>NZ_CP139148.1:2522296-5044592 GCF_034058155.1 Flavobacterium sp. KACC 22761
ATTTTTGTTGGAATTCTGGTTGCTTTAATTACAATCGTACTGCATAATCTGGCTTTGGCAGTTTTGATTGGTGTAATTATTTCGGCTTTGGTTTTTGCGTGGGAAAGTGCCAAAAGAATTCGTGCCAGAAACTATATTGATGAAAACGGAATAAAACATTACGAAATTTATGGACCATTGTTTTTTGGTTCGACCACTACTTTTTTAGAAAAATTTGATGTCCAAAATGATCCCAATCATGTCATTATTGATTTTAAAGAAAGCCGAGTTTCTGATATGTCAGCGATTGAAGCCCTAAATAATTTGACTAAAAAATACAAAGAACAAAACAAAACGGTAGAATTACAGTATTTGAGCGAGGACTGCCGAAAATTACTCAAAAATGCCGATGCTGTTATTAATGTCAATGTAATTGAAGATCCTACTTATAAAGTGGTTAGTTAATTAGATAACGTGACAATTTGCCAATTAGATAATTAGACGATGATTGTCACCCTGAGCGAAGTCGAAGAGCGCTCCAATTGGCACGTGGGCTTCGACTCCGCTCAGCCTGACAAAAGGATATAGACAAACAAAAAACAACCCGACAGGCTTAACAACCTGTCGGGTTTCTCAGATAGTATTCAAAATTTTCTAATTGCCACATTATCTAATTATTTACTCCAACAGGAACTTTTTTGACTTCTGAAATTAAATATCCATCATCAGTAAAACCTTCTATTAGAACCTGTATTTCTTTTTGCTGATTTTTTGGAATTTTAATTTGAAAGTCTGAGCGATCTGTTAAATCGACGTTTGGTGACCAATTCAAGGTGCCGAAATAATTAAATTCATCCTGATCTTCGAATGGTACAGTTTTATAGGTGAAATTTTGAGCAAAACCTTTTGTCACGATTAGTGAAGTATGTTTTGATTTGAAATATTCGTTTTTTTGACCTGTTTTCATGAAAATTTTAATTGTACCGTGTCCTCTTAAGGCTGTAACATCAGAGCTTCCGGTTCTGTCAATGTAGATTTCATCTATTTGATCTAGCGTGAGATAATACAAATCATTAAAATCATAAAGTAAAAAATTGTCAATATACACGTTTGGAGGAGTAGCTGTGAGATAAGAACCCGGCGCCCAACCCTTATAAGCATCTCTGCGATCTGCTATACGTACGGTATAATTATTGGGGTCAATACCTGTATTATAACCATTTAAAGATAGAAAATTTAGCAAAGTCTGATGTGATTTGCCGTCAATTTTAAAAGCTTTGGCCATAGGGCTTACTTCTGCTTTATGAATAAAAACTTCTTTTTGGGCAGTATTTTTTACTTCTACTTCTTTTAATGTAGTAGCCTTTGTTTTAGGCGGAGGAAAGTTAAAAACATTGTCAGACGTCTTTCTTGCTTGACAAAAAGTCTTTTCAAATGATGGTCCCAAAGCAAATCGAGGCTCATTTCTGGCAATTCGCGCTTCTATTTTAGTGGTTAAAGTGTTGTTTTTTTCATTGCTCATTTGCAAAGCCAAAACAGTCGAATCCTGAACAAAAAAATGTTCAAATTTAAAATCATTATTCTGGTCAATGATGGTTTCGTCAAACAGATTACTTTTTAATTCAAAGAGCGTAATTTTATTTTTAGAATTCGGTTTTTGCTCTCTCTCGACTTTTCCATTTATGGTAACTCCTTTTTCAAATTCATAATTGATTTTTGGCGGACCTGATTTGATATTTTCCCACAAGTATTTGCCTTTGTTTTGTGCAAGCAATAAAAGTTCGATATCCTGTTTTCGGGTTTTATTGTCTGGATTAAAATAAAAGTAAGTGTCATTTACTGGTTTGTCCAAATAGGCATTTAAGTAGAAAGTTCCTAAAATTGATTTTTTCTGAGTATTGCAAACGCTCTTTTCGGGCAGAATACTAATACTCAAATGGGCTTTATCAACTTCCGTTTTTCCAGATAATATGATGCTGTCGTTAGCTGTTGTTTTCGTTTGAAGTAGTGTTGACGGATTTCCGTTTTCTTCGATATAGGTAAATCTTTCAGTAATTTCATTCAAATCTTCATCTAATACTCGGACAGTATTAATGCCATTTGATAGGAATTTTTTATCAAAGAAAATTGGCTGTTCGGTTTTGTTATTGTTGAAGGTAACTTCCTGTAGCATCAAATTTTCATTTTGCTGAATGAGCACAATGAATTTTTTATTTTGAACGGACTGTAATCCTTTTTCATTTGTTTTTAGAACAACAAGTAATTTGTTTTTTGCAGGATAATCTTTTTGTGTTAAGATTAGTCCGGTTTCTGCAATTTTGCCAAGAGGACGTTCTATTTTTAATTTGTCATTATTTATTTTGAGGGTATATTTTTCATTTAATTTGGCTCTTAAATAAATAACACCATTTCCCATTTTGTTGGTATGAAAGTTTGAAATTTCATCTGATTTTGAGTCCAAAATAACGCCATCTGTAATTTCTATTCCTTTTTTATTGCAGTCTGTAATCTTCACGCCTATTGTATTGACAACATCGCTTAGTATAATGCCACCTTCAGGAAATAAGCTTATTTCTGCTGTTACCCAATTTGGTTCATTGGTTTCAAAAACGTATGGATTGTTTTTGTCAATAATTTTAATGGTCTGATTAAAGGAATCATCTTCCTTGAAATTATTCATCCAGTTTGTATAAAAATGGAAATAATATTTACCCGATTTAAATTTTTCATTTAAATGAATACCGCCAGAAAAAATACCGTCTTGTGCAAAAAGCAATTGTTTTTGAACGATTTGCTCTTCATCATTATAAATGACTAATTGAACATTTGTAGTGGCACTGTTCGGGATATTGTTGTTTTTGCTGAGAATATATCCCTTGAAGGCGATATCTTCGTCATTTGTATAAATATTTTTATTGAATTGGACGTGGATAATCTCTCGGTCTTCTGAAAAATAGTCAGCAAGGTACTTGGTAATTTTATCTTGATTGCTAATCTCTTGCGAAAAGGAATGTATGCAAAAGAATAAGCTAAAAAACCGAATGATTAATTTCATACAGAAAATATTAGGAACAATTTTAATTACCATAAAGCTATAAAATTAATTGTAATATTAATCTGTAATTATCAAAAACCGTGCAAGTTTCTGTAAGTAAGTTAATGTGTCAATTAGATAATTAGAAAATGTGATAATGATTAACAGGTCGCATATCTGTACTATAGAGGCACGCTGCAGTGCACCTCTACAATTTACACCAGCAATAAAATTATCTAATTATCACATTTTCTAATTAGCGAAGCATCAATTCTACATCACTCAATTTTCCGTCGATTTCTCCTATTTGTAGACCTAAAATATGTGCTATTAAAGGATAAACCGAAACATTTTGAAATGTTTTGACTCTTTTGTTTATTTTAAAAGCTGGCCCTTTTGCGTAAAAAATAGCGTGCATATCTTTTTCATTATTGTCGTAACCATGCGTTCCGCCTTTTATGTTCTGAGATTCTTTAGTTACTAAACTCCATCCTTTATCAGCTTCAATAACAAAATCAAGTACTCGTGAATTTGTTCCGTAATGTAATCTTGTGGGAACTTCAGATGATTTCCAGAATTTAATATGAGGCACTTTTTTGAGAGCATTAGCGATAGAATCTTGATAACCAGATTTTGCCTGTACGCTCATAATTGGGTTCACTACATCTTTATAACCCAACCATTCTGGTTTTAAATAATCTAAAACCGCTACTTTTTTATCATTGCTGATATTTGCCATTCCGTGGTCTGAAACGATGATCAAATTGATTTGTTTTCCGATAGGCAATTGATCTAATTTTCTTGAGATTTCACCCATTATAGAATCCATTTTGATAACCATTTTTTTGTTTTCCGGCGAAAGCGGACCAAAATTATGCCCAGTATGATCTGGTTCGTCAAAATATAAAGTGATTAAATGAGGTCTTTGTTTTTCTGGAAGTTGCAACCATTTCATGACTGTATCGATTCTCGCTTCGTACCGAATTTTATTATCGTATTTTTTGAAATAACTCGGATTTCTTTTGTCGATATCAGAACCTGGCCAGAAGAAAGAGGCAGTTTTCACACCTTGTTGTTCGGCTAAATTCCAAATCGGATTTCCGCCATAAAATCTGGAATCATTTTTTGCATCGCTTGATAATGAAAAAGCTTGATTTAAGGTAGCATCATAAAAAACATTATTGATGATTCCGTGATGATCAGGATAAAGACCTGTTACAATCGAATAATGATTTGGAAAAGTTTTACTTGGATAAGATGGTTTCATTGATTTGGCATGAACGCCTTCTTTTTCAATTTGCTTTAAATTCGGAAGCTTGAATTGTTTGCCGTAATCCCAGCGAAAACCATCCATAGAAACTAAAACGACATATGTATCTTTATTAGTTTGGGCTTGTAAAACGAATGATAGTAAAAGAAAAATTAAAGATAGGAGAGTAGTAAACTGCTTTTTCATTTTTTATATTATTGTGAAGCAACAAAGGTATTGATAACAGATTTTTTAAAGAAAAAGAGAATGTTAAATAAAAGAGCTGCCACGAATTGCACGAATTTCCACTAATGCTTTGTGTAAAAGAAGTTGCCACAGATTACACGGATTAAAAGGATTTCTTATTGGATACACTAAAAATTTTTCACGCAGATTTTACAGATTTAAGCAGATTGATTTAATTTTTATAATCTATGATCCGCATAAAATAAAAATCCTTTTAATCTGTGTAATCTGTGGCTAATTAAACTATGCGCAAAAGATTAAAACTAATTCGTGTAAATTAGTGCAATTCGTGGCAAACAAAAAAAAGCGCCAGATAATAAATCCAGCGCTTTTAAGTTTAAGAAGAGAATGAATTACATCATTCCTGGCATTCCGCCTCCCATTGGCATTCCGCCTCCGGCATTTTCTTCTTTAATATCAATTAATGCACATTCTGTAGTTAAGATCATTCCAGAAACAGATGCAGCATTTTCAAGAGCTACACGAGTTACTTTTTTAGGATCGATAATTCCAGCTTTAAGCATGTCAACATATTCGTCAGTTTTTGCATTGTATCCAAAATCGCCAGAACCTTCAGCAACTTTAGCCACAACAACAGAACCTTCAAGACCAGCGTTTTCAACGATAGTTCTTAATGGAGCTTCAACAGCGCGAGAAACGATTTGAATTCCAGTTGCTTCGTCAGCGTTATCAGCTTTTAAATCGGCTAAAGCAAGTTTAGCTCTCAATAAAGCAACACCACCACCAGCAACAATTCCTTCTTCTACAGCAGCGCGAGTTGCGTGTAAAGCATCGTCCACTCTGTCTTTTTTCTCTTTCATTTCAACTTCAGAAGCTGCACCAACGTAAAGAACTGCAACACCACCGGCTAATTTAGCCAAACGCTCTTGTAATTTTTCTTTATCGTAATCAGATGTAGTAGTTTCCATCTGACCTTTAATTTGGTTTACACGGTTTTTGATGATATCTGCTTCACCAGCACCGCTTACGATAGTTGTATTATCTTTATCGATAGAAACTCTTTTTGCGTTTCCTAACATTTCGATCGTTGTATTTTCAAGAGTGTAACCTCTTTCTTCAGAAATTACAGTTCCTCCAGTCAAGATAGCGATATCTTCTAACATTGCTTTTCTTCTGTCTCCAAAACCAGGAGCTTTTACAGCAGCAATTTTAAGAGCACCTCTTAATTTGTTTACTACTAATGTAGAAAGCGCTTCTCCGTCAACATCTTCAGCAATAATCAATAATGGTTTTCCTGATTGTGCAACTGGCTCTAAAACTGGAAGTAATTCTTTTAAAGAAGATACTTTTTTGTCGTATAATAAGATGTATGGAGAGTCTAATTCAACTTCCATTTTCTCTGGGTTTGTTACGAAGTAAGGAGAAAGATATCCTCTGTCAAACTGCATTCCTTCAACAACGTCAACAAAAGTATCAGTTCCTTTAGCTTCTTCTACAGTAATAACACCTTCTTTTCCAACTTTAGCGAAAGCGGTAGCGATTAATTCACCAATAACTTCGTCATTGTTTGCAGAGATAGAAGCAATTTGTTGAATTTTGTCAGAATCGCTTCCAACAACTTTAGCTTGTTTCGCTAAGTCAGCCACGATTGTTTCAACAGCTTTGTCAATACCACGTTTCAAGTCCATTGGATTGGCACCAGCAGCAACGTTTTTAAGACCTTCTTTTACGATAGCCTGAGCTAAAACTGTAGCAGTTGTAGTTCCGTCTCCTGCAAGGTCATTGGTTTTAGAAGCCACTTCTTTCACCATTTGCGCACCCATATTTTCTAATGCGTCTTTTAATTCGATTTCTTTTGCAACAGAAACACCATCTTTAGTAACAGTTGGTCCACCAAATGATTTTCCGATAATTACGTTACGACCTTTTGGTCCAAGAGTTACTTTTACAGCATTTGCTAATGCATCAACACCACGTTTTAATCCGTCACGTGCTTCAATATCAAATTTTATATCTTTTGCCATTTTAATTTTTTGTTTAAAGTTTGATTTGTTTCAAGTTAAATGAAGTTCTTAATTCTTAATACTTCTTACTTAATACTTAATACAATTTTTTTTAGATAATTGCTAAGATGTCGTCTTCGCGCATAATCAAATAATCAGTACCTTCTAATTTTAATTCAGTACCAGCATATTTTCCGTAAAGAACAGTGTCTCCAACTTTTACAGTCATCGTGTGATCTTTAGTTCCGTTTCCTACTGCAACTACAGTTCCTTTTTGGGGTTTTTCTTTGGCAGTATCTGGAATAAAAATACCTGAGGCAGTTTTAGTTTCAGCTGCAACAGGCTCGATAAGTACGCGGTCTGAAAGCGGTTTAATGTTTAAAGCCATGATTTTATATTATTAATTAAGTTATACGTTTTTTATTGTTCAATAAACTTTCAGAAATTGTGCCATGCTCAATAAACTGACATTATTTCTTAAAAAAAATGCCAGCTTTGACAGGCTGGCATTTTAATTTATATCAAAATTATTATTTAGCTGGAGCTGCTGGTGCAGGAGTTCCTTGAACCGGAGCTGCTGGCGTAGTTGCTGGAGCTTCTGTTTTTTCAATAATTTTAGATCCAGTATCGTTTAATGAACCTGTAAAGCTTAAGCTTGAAAGGATAACTAAAACGATCAAAATAGTAGCTAATGTCCAAGTACTTTTATCTAAAAAGTCTGTTGTTTTTTGTACACCACCTAACATTTGAGTTCCGCTGATAGTAGAAGACAATCCTCCTCCTTTAGGGTTCTGTACCATGATTACTACGATCAATAGAAAACAAACTATTGTGATTAAAACTAAAAAAATTGAAAATGTGCTCATTACTTAATTATTGTTATTGTTATTTTGTTGTAAAATCTTTATATCCGATATGCGGTCTGCAAAGAAAGTAATTTTTTCTGGATATTTCAAAATTAATATTTCATATGCTTGAATTGCCTTTGTGTATTTTTTTTGTTCCAAATATACTCTTGCTAAAGTCTCTGTCATTAAGTATGAACTATCGTCTTTGTTGATGTCAAGTTGGGCAGCTGCAGTTATTGCAGTTTGCTTTATCGGAGAGATTTTTGGATTTGCTTCAATAAATCGGTCGATTATTTCGGCTTTTTTCTTTTTCTCTTCCTCTATTTTTTCTTCTGGATTAACTGTTCCTAACGTTTGTTCTGCAATTTCAACAGGATTTTTCGTTAAATTATTTTCCATTGGCGCTTCTTTGGTTCTGTCAATAGGCTCAGTTCTTGCTAATTGCAGCCATTCTTGAAATGAATGTGTTTCGTTTCCTGAAAAATCCAATGGTTTTCCAATTTCTAGATTCTCTTCTGCCGTTTTTACTGCTTCCTGAATTTCGATTTCTTCGGGCTCTGAGATTGTTTGAGTTTCTTGAACTACAATTGTAGTTTCAGGAATTTCAATTTCTTTTGATTCTTCAATCGCTACACTTTCTTCAACAGGTGTTGCTGTTTGCAGAATTTCAATTGCTGTAGGTTCTTCCGTTAAAGTTTCTTCTACAACAATTGTTGTTTCTGGAGTTTCAACTACAATTGGTTCTTCAACAGTTTTAGCTTCTTCAAAAACTATATTTCCAGCTTCTTTAATAGCATTAAATACCGATTCTTCAATTGGGTCAATTCGGACACTCGGAATTTCATCGTCTAATCTGTCTTCTAGAAAAGTTCGACTTTCCTTAACAATAGGAGTTTCTTCAACAACTGGAATTTCTTCTTTGGCAGAAAGTTCAATTGGCTCTTCAATAACAGCTTCAATTGGTTTTTCTTCCACTTTTATTGGTTCTTCAAAAGTAACCGTTGTCGCTTCTTTGATAGAATCCAAAATTGATTTTTCGATTGGATCGATTCGGACCTCGGTAATTTTCTTTTTTTCTTCCGCTGAAATAATTTCGACATCAAAAACAGTAATGTTTAAAAGGTCTCTCAGTTTTCGTTCGTAATAAGCACCCTGAATAGGAGTGAATTCTTCCGAAGTAATAAAATCAAATAAAACCGAACGATCAGTGGTATGTGCTGCCGTAACTTTTAAAGCATAATTATACTTAAAACTGTTTTGTTTGTAAAGTCCTTTTAATCGCAATGCGCGCGCACTTTGAAAATAAGGGAATTCATTCAAAACACTTCCTAATGTTTCGGCCTGTTTTTCTGTAACGGTATCAGGTTTGTTTATTAGGTATGTATAATCGGTTACGTTCATTTTTATTGTTTAATCGTTTATTTGTTTAACTGTGTAATCGGAAAAGTTGTTTAATCGATTTAACGACTAAACGATTAACCGATTAAACTATAAAATTACCATTTGGCCAATGACTCATTAAAAATATCTTGAGTAATTCTTTCAAAAATAGTTTGGATTGCATTGCTTAAAACAGCTCCCGTTGGAAGATCTGTTCCTGGAAAGTCATTGTAAAATTCAAATGTTCTTTCAAAATCATCCTTTTCTTTTTTCTTGTTTGTAAAACGAACATTTACACGGATCGTTAAACGGTTTTGTGCAGCACCTACGCTACCATCTGCCGCAACAGCTGTTGCTGTCATCGGGCTTATTCTGTAATCTACAATTTCTCCTTCGTAAACCAAATCTCCACTGTTGCTCACTAAATTCAAGTTGGTTTGATTCATAATCAAATCCTGAAGTGCTAATGTAAATTGTCTGTCGATTCCAGGTTCAATCAAATCAGCATTGTTTTGAAAAAAGTTGACCTGAAATGTTTTGGCGTCAATTGGCCCAGTTCCGGTAAAGTTATAAACATTGCATCCGCTTAATAAAAACAGACTTAAAAGTGCAAATAAAGAATATATTTTTTTCATAATATTGAAGAGGAAATCCCAATGTTTTAAATCTCAAATTTCAACCGTGTCCAAATATAGGCAATTGGAATTTGGAATTTCAAAATTGTAATTTAATTATTTTATAAATCGAATTGTTTGATTTTACGATATAGCGTTCTTTCAGAAATGCCTAGTTCATCGGCAGCGGCTTTACGTTTTCCTTTGTTTTTCTCTAATGATTTTTTGATCATTTCGATTTCTTTTTGTTCCAAGCGTAAAATCTCTTCTTCTTCGATAGTTTCGGCAAATAGGTAATTGTCGTCTTGAATTTGATAGTTTTCTTCACGAACTGTAGGAGTTGTCATTACCGCAGTTCTTGGTTCTTCTTCAAAATCAATTTCACTATCGTTTTGCTGATTTCCGTAAATCTTCTGAATTAAATTCGGATTGATATCCTGCACTTTTGATGAACCGTTTTTCATCAATTCTAGAGTCAGTTTTTTCAAATCGTTCAAATCGCTTCTCATGTCAAAAAGCACTTTGTATAATATGTCTCTTTCTGTGCTAAAGTCGCTTTCTTTTTTGCTGTCGCTAATAACAGACGGCAAGTTGCTTCCTTCAGCTGGCAAATACGATTGTAAAGTCGCAAGACTGATATCACGATTAGTTTCTAAAACAGAAATCTGTTCTGCCACATTTCGAAGCTGACGAATATTTCCGCTCCATCTGAATTTCTGCAAAAGCTGAACAGCATCGTCATCCAGTCTTAAAGGAGGCATTTTGTATTTATGAGCAAAATCGGCTACAAATTTTCTGAACAACAAATGAATATCGTCGTTTCTTTCGCGTAAAGGTGGTAAAGTAATTTCGACTGTACTTAAACGATAGTACAAATCCTCACGGAATTTGCCTTTTTCAATAGCATTGAATAAATTCACGTTTGTTGCGGCAACAATACGAACATTTGTTTTTTGAACTTGAGAGGAACCTACTTTAATAAATTCGCCATTTTCTAAAACACGAAGTAATCTTACTTGGGTTGTCAATGGCAATTCACCAACTTCATCTAAAAAGATGGTTCCGCCGTCTGCCACTTCAAAATAACCTTCACGTGTGCTTGTTGCACCTGTAAAAGCACCTTTTTCGTGACCAAAAAGTTCACTGTCAATCGTTCCTTCCGGAATTGCGCCGCAGTTTACGGCAATATATTTACCATGCTTTCTGTGCGAAAGCGAATGTATAATTCTTGGAATATTCTCTTTACCAACACCACTTTCCCCAGTTACCATAACCGAAATATCAGTTGGAGCAACCTGAATGGCTTTTTCGATAGCACGATTTAATTTCGGATCATTTCCAATAATCTCAAATCGTTGTTTTATTGCTTGAACTGTTTCCATATCGATTTTGTTTCAAGTTTTTTGTTTGTTTCAGGTTTTGCCTAAAACTTTGGCTTGTATTTTTCTTTTGCCACGAATTTCTCGAATTTCACTAATTTTTGAAAAAGTGGTCAATGAATAACTCTTTTGTGTTGTAATGTCTTTTTATTAAAATTAACGATAATTCCTAAATCACTATCAGCTAATTTTAAATAATTTATTGTTTGAGCGATATATTCATCAACTATTTCTTTTGATGCTTTTACTTCTAAAATGATTTCGTCATAAACAACAAAATCAGCATAAAATTTATGCGCTAAAACAATTTCTTTATATTGAATGTTGTATTCTTTTTCTCGTTCATAGGGAATATTATGTTTTTGAATTCATATTCTAAAGCGTCCTTATAAACAATTTCTAAAAGTCCGCCACCTAATATTCTATGAACTTCCATGCAAATTCCGACAATTTTGTAATACTCTTCTTTTCTGTATAATTCCATCTTTGTTTTTTAAACAAATCTATAGAAATTTTTGAAAGAAAATTCGTGTAAATTTGTGAAATTCGTGGCAAAAAAACTTAATTCATGCTGCTAAGCCCAACCGCTTCACCTTTCAAAGTTCCGCTGGTACAGCTTGTGATTTTTACGTTTACGAAATCTCCAATTTTGTAATTCTCCTTTGGGAAAACTACCGTAATACTTTGTGAATTTCTTCCTGAAAATTCTTCTTTCGATTTTTTAGAAACTTTTTCTACTAAAACTTCAACAGTTTTTCCAACAAATTCCTCACTTCTAAACCAAGCATGTTTTTGTTGTAAATCGACAATTTCTTGTAATCTTCTCGCTTTGGTTTCTTCCGCAACATCATCCTTCATTTTTCTTCCAGCCAAAGTTCCAGGGCGTTCAGAATACGAATACATATAACCGAAATTATATTTTACATATTCCATTAAACTCATCGTGTCTTGATGATCTTGCTCCGTTTCGGTTGGGAAACCAGCAATCATATCTTGTGAAATAGAAGCATCTGGAACAATCGCTCTGATTTTATCAATCAAAGCCATATATTCTTCACGAGAATGAAGACGATTCATTTCTTTCAAAATTCTGTTACTTCCAGACTGAACCGGTAAGTGAATGTGTTTACAGATATTTGGATATTTCGCAATAACATGCAAAATGCTTTCGTGCATATCCTGAGGGTTTGAAGTCGAAAATCGGATACGCATTTTTGGAAAACCAACTGCAACCATTTCTAACAATTGGTCAAAATCAACCGCAGTTGCTTTTTGCATTTCAGAAGCGTTTACGAAATCCTTTTTCAAGCCTCCGCCGTACCAAAGGTAACTGTCAACGTTTTGTCCTAAAAGTGTAACCTCTTTATAACCATTATTCCACAAATCCTGAATTTCATTCATAATACTTTGCGGTTCACGACTTCTTTCGCGTCCGCGTGTAAAAGGCACAACGCAGAATGTACACATATTATCGCAACCGCGAGTGATTGAAACCAAAGCTGTGATTCCGTTGCTCATCAAACGAACAGGCGAAATATCTCCGTAAGTTTCTTCTTTTGATAAAATTACATTAATGGCGTCACGGCCTTCTTCAACTTCTGCTAATAAATTCGGAAGATCTTTATAAGCATCTGGACCAACAACTAAGTCAACGATTTTTTCTTCTTCTAGAAATTGGCTTTTCAAACGCTCCGCCATACAGCCCAAAACGCCTACCTTCATTTTTGGATTCGTGCGTTTTACTGCATTATATTTCTCTAAACGCTTGCGAATAGTCTGTTCTGCTTTATCTCTAATAGAGCAAGTATTTACCAAAACCAAATCGGCTTCTTCTAGAACAGAAGTAGTGTTGTAGCCACCGTCAGACAAGATGGAAGCTACGACTTCACTGTCCGAAAAATTCATCGCACAGCCGTAACTTTCTATAAATAGTTTTTTAGTATTCTCAGGTTTATTTTCCAAAACAAGACTTTCGCCCTGTTTGCTTTCTTCAATAATCTTTTCCATTGTAAAAATTCAAAGTGCAAAGATAGCGTAATTGAATCTAATATGACAAGATGTCAGATAAAGAATTAACAATGTTTTGAGAAATGTTGATACCTAATGCTTTGAGCTCAATTTAAGAGTAATTAGGAGCTATTTCCAGCTTTTCACTTCAAGTCCTCATAAAAAAAGCAAAGTTTCTAATGTTTCAAAAAGAGCTTCCGTTGGTCGCTTTTTTAAAACAAGAAACTTTTGCTTTTTTTACTCCGGGCTTTTCGTTGCAGTCTGGGCTAGGAGCCAATCTATTTAAAAGTAAATATTGTAGTAAAAGGATAAATAAATTGAATTTTGAATTAGGACATTTTTTTTGGAATCTAAAATCTAAACTCTGAAATCTAAAATTAAAAGCGATTTCTTGGTTAAAAATCACTAAAAGTTATACCTATATATATTATCGAGATTATTACAGATAAATCTGCAATTTTAAGTTTCATAATATCAAAATACCTCAAAAATGCATTCATAAGGTTAATATTTAAAAAAAATAAATACTTTTGTTGCAGAAAATAAGAGCAATGGCAAAGAATTTAGTAATAGTGGAGTCACCTGCAAAGGCGAAAACGATCGAGAAATTTCTTGGGAGTGATTTTCAGGTGGAGTCAAGTTATGGACACATAGCAGACTTACCATCAAAGGAAATAGGAGTAGATGTAGAAAATGGTTTTAAACCTAAATATGAAGTTTCTCCGGATAAAAAAGCCTTGGTAACGAAACTAAAATCACTTTCTAAGAATGCCGAAACGGTTTGGTTAGCATCCGATGAGGACCGCGAGGGAGAGGCTATTTCATGGCACTTGGCGGAAGAATTAAAACTGGATACCAAAAAAACGAAACGAATTGTTTTTCACGAGATTACAAAATCTGCGATTCTTAAGGCAATCGAAAATCCAAGAGAAATTGATTATAATTTAGTAAATGCACAACAGGCACGTCGTGTTCTGGATCGTTTAGTAGGTTACGAATTATCTCCGGTTTTATGGAGAAAAATAAAAGGTGGACTTTCTGCAGGTCGTGTACAATCGGTTTCTGTACGTCTGATTGTTGAAAGAGAACGTGAAATACAAAGTTTCAACGCAGTTGCAACCTATTCAATTGTGGCGGAATTTGTAAACGAAGCCGGAAAAGCTTTCAAAGCAAAACTGCCTAAAAATTTCAATACTAAAAAAGAAGCAGAAGATTTCTTAAATCAAAATATCGGTTCTAAATATAAGGTAGCCGATTTAGAAACTAAACCTACCAAAAAATCTCCAACAGCGCCTTTTACAACTTCGACACTTCAACAGGAAGCTGCGAGAAAATTGTATTTGCCAGTTGGAATCACAATGCAGTTAGCACAGCGTTTATACGAGGCGGGACTTATTACCTATATGAGAACTGACTCCGTGAATCTTTCAAAAGAGGCAATGAACGCCGCTGAAGCAGAAATCATAAAATCTTACGGAAAAGAATTCTCAAAACCGAGAACTTTTGCAAATAAAAGCAAAGGAGCACAAGAAGCGCACGAGGCAATTCGTCCAACTGATATGTCGCGTCATTCAGTAAATATCGACCGTGATCAAGCGCGTTTGTATGATTTGATCTGGAAAAGAACTTTGGCTTCGCAAATGAGCGACGCGCAACTTGAAAGAACAAATGTGAAAATCGAAGCAGATAATCACGGCGAAATTTTTACAGCTTCTGGAGAAGTATTGCTTTTTGAAGGTTTCCTAAAAGTGTATTTGGAAGGTCATGATGATGACGAAGAAGAGCAAGAAGGAATGCTTCCAGCTTTAAAAGTAAATGAAAAGTTAGCAAATAACTATATTACAGCCACAGAACGATATTCAAGACCGCCGGCTCGTTACACCGAGGCGTCTTTGGTTAAAAAGCTTGAAGAGCTTGGAATTGGACGTCCTTCTACTTATGCGCCTACTATTTCAACTATTATTAATAGAAATTATGTTGAAAAAGGAACTTTGGAAGGTCAAGAGCGTAATTATACGCAGCTTACTTTGCAAAACAGTAAAGTAGGAGAGAAGGTTTTAAAAGAAAATACAGGTTCTGATAAAGGAAAATTAGTTCCAACAGACATCGGAACTATTGTAACCGATTTCTTAGTGAAGAATTTCGGAAACATTTTAGATTATAATTTTACTGCAAAAGTTGAGCAGGATTTCGACGAAATTGCCGAAGGAAACATCGATTGGGCAAAAATGATGCAGGATTTCTACAATCAGTTTCATCCAAATGTAAAAGAAGTTGAGGCAAATGCTGAACGTGAAAGCGGTGAAAGAATTCTAGGAAAAGATGCTGACGGAAGACAAGTTTCTGTTCGTTTAGGGAAATTTGGACCAATGGCTCAAATTGGAGAAGCAGACGATGAAGATAAGAAGTTTGCCAGCTTAATGGCTGATCAAAATATTGGAAATATTACACTTGAAGAAGCTTTGAACTTGTTCTTGCTTCCAAAAAGTTTAGGAGAATACAAAGGAGAAGAAGTGGAGGTTAGTAATGGTCGTTATGGGCCTTATGTACGTCACGGAAGTGTATTTATTTCATTGCCTCGAGGCGAAGATCCTCTTGGAGTTTCTAAAGAAAGAGCTCAGGAATTAATTGACGAAAAAGCACTTGCTGATGCGCCAATTGCAGTTTACAAAGGAGAAGCTGTTCAAAAAGGAGTGGGGCGTTTTGGTCCTTTCATCAAATGGAACGGTCTTTTTGTAAATGTGAGCAAAAAATACAATTTTGACAATTTATCGCAAGCTGATGTTGAAGAATTGATTGAGGATAAATTACAGAAGAATATTGACAAAGTGCTTCATAACTGGGAAGAAGAAGGAATTGTCGTAGAAAAAGCACGTTGGGGACGTTCTGTAATTCTGAAAGGAAAAATCAAAATTGAATTAAGTAAAGATGTCGATGCAACAAAATTGACATTGGCTCAAGTTCAAGAAATGATTGCAGCGAAAACTCCCGCAAAAAAAGCTCCGGCAAAAAAAACAACAGCAAAGAAGGCTCCTGCTAAAAAAGCAACAGCAAAAAAGAAATAATACAAGCACAATAAATGGAATTTGATTTTCTAGAACCAGTTAACGAAGGAATTGTAAATTATATCAATTCGTTGTCTTCTCAAGAATTGGGCAGTAAAATAGTGTTGCACACCCATGATCAATTTCCTGATATCAGCAAAATAAATATTGCCATTATTGGTGTTTTAGAAGACAGACGAAACATTAATATCGTGAATGAAGTCAATTTGACTTCGATTCGTAAGAAGCTTTATGGCATGTTTCCTGGTAATTGGGATGCATCTATTGCTGATCTTGGTGATATCCTGGCGGGTGATTCGGTTGAAGACACTTATTTTGCACTTAAAAAAGTTGTGGCTTCTTTGATTAAAAATAAAGTCATTCCTATAGTCCTAGGAGGTTCTCAGGATTTGACCTATGCTTTATATCGCGCTTATGACGATTTGGAGCAGATGGTAAATTTGGTTTCGGTAGATAATCGTTTTGATTTTGGAAAAGAAAATGAATCGGTTTCGGCTAATTCTTATCTGACCAAAATTATTATAGATGAGCCAAATAACTTATTTAATTATTGTAATATAGGATATCAAACCTATTATAATTCTCAAGAAGAGATTGATTTGATCGAAAAATTGTTTTTTGATGCTTATCGATTAGGAGAGATTTCAACAAATATCGCATTGTCAGAGCCAGTTTTCAGAGATGCTGATTTGGTTAGTATTGATTTGAATTCGGTGAAATCTTCAGAGTCAGGTAATTTGGTGTCTTTTGAGCCAAATGGATTTAATGGAAAAGAGATTTGTTCTTTGGCCAGATATTCAGGAATAAGTGATAAAGTTTCGGCATTTGGAATTTTTAATCATAATAGCACTGTGCCTGAATCAGTTCTGATTGCTCAAATTGTTTGGTATTTTATAGAAGGCTATCATTATCGTTCGAAAGAATATCCATTTGGAAGCAGAACAAATTATTTGAAATATATTGTTCCGCTAGAAGATGAGGAACTTATCTTTTACAAAAGCGACAAAACTGATCGTTGGTGGATCGAAATTCCATTTGTTTCAAACGGCAGCAATAAATTGAAAAGAAATACGTTATTACCGTGTTCTTACGACGAATATTTGTGTGCTTGCAATCAAGAATTGCCAGAAAGATGGTGGAAAGCACAGCGAAAAAATGCTTTGTAGAATAAAATTTCAATTAAAATCTTAATTTTTTAAAATTTTGAAAAATTAATTAACAAATATTAATAAGAAGTAGATTACATATTATAAAATTTGATGTTTTTGGTCGATTTTTTGCGTTAGTTTATCGATGAAATATTTTTTTTTTATTTTATTTAACATTATTTTTGAACGGTAAAATAAAATTCGCAACTAGTATTGTTTTTTAGATAAATAATAAATACGTTTACGGACTTTTAATAATGAATAGATAATCCCAAATTTATATGAAGAAGTTTATTGCATTTACAGCAATGTTAACACTGGTAATTGGCTGTGGTAAATCAGGTGACAAAGGTGAGTTAGTTGGTGTTACAGGAGGGAAATGGCATCCTGAAAAGCCATACGGAATGACTTTAGTTCCAGGTGGATCTTTTATTATGGGTAAAGCTGATGCAGATTTAGCTAATGTAGAAGATGCTCCAACCAAAACAGTAACAGTTCGTTCATTCTACATGGATGAAACAGAGATTACTAACAGTGAGTATCGTCAATTTGTGGAGTGGGTAAAAGACTCTACAATGCGTGTTCGTTTAGCAATTTTAGCTGACGAAACAGGTCAAAAAGCTACTGGTGACGGTAAAGGAAAAAAAGGTGGCAGTATTGCTGATTATGCATTTAATGATTCTGAGCCAGATAAAATGACGGCTTATGATAAATATATGTATGATAACTACTATAGTGTAGGGACAAAAGATGATCCTTATGCTGGTAGAAAATTAAACAAAAAAGTTAAGTTGATTAAGGATACAAAAGCTTATCCAGATGAGTACTATGCTGAGGTGATGGATTCATTGTATTTACCAATTGAAGAGTCTTATAATGGTTTAAGAACGATGGATGTAAATAAATTGAAATTCCGTTATTCTTGGATGGATATTCAAGCTGCAGCTAAAGCTAAAGTTGGAAAAAGAAAAGACTTTGTTAAAACAGAACAAGTTAGTGTTTATCCTGATACAACAGTTTGGATTAAAGATTTCGCTTACTCATATAATGAGCCAATGCACAATGATTATTTCTGGCACAAAGCTTATGGAGATTATCCTGTAGTTGGTGTTACTTGGAAACAAGCAAAAGCTTTCTGTGCTTGGAGAACGTTAAATAAAAACAGTTACATTAAATCTAAGAAAAAAGGACGTGACTTAGTAAATTCTTTCAGATTGCCTACAGAGGCTGAATGGGAGTATGCTGCAAGAGGAGGTCTGGAATCAGCAACTTATCCTTGGGGTGGTCCTTACACAAAAAGTGATAGAGGATGTTTCATGGCAAACTTCAAACCTAACAGAGGTGATTATGCTGCTGACGAAGCTTTATACACAGTTGAAGCTAAATCTTACGAACCAAACGGTTACGGATTATACAATATGGCAGGAAACGTTGCAGAGTGGACAGATTCAGCTTATAATCCAAATGCATACGAGTATGTTTCTACAATGAACCCTAACGTAATTGATGGAAACAACCAAAGAAAAGTTGTTCGTGGTGGATCTTGGAAAGATGTTGCTTACTTCCTACAAGTAAGTACTCGTGATCACGAATATGCTGATTCAGCAAGAAGTTATATCGGTTTCAGAACTGTACAAGATTACATGGGAACTCAAGTAACTGGAAGCTCTAAAAGAAAGTAATTTATAAGTAAATTAAATACAATAACCAAATCGAATCTATTTTAAAATTAAAACCTAAAAAAAAATTATTATGGCATTATTAAGTAAAAAAGCAATGAATTTCGCTTATGGTATGGGAGCGGCAGTGGTAATTATTGGAGCATTATTCAAAATCACTCACTTTGAAATTGGACCATTAACAGGAACAGTTATGCTTTCAGTAGGATTGGTGACAGAGGCGTTAATTTTTGCACTTTCTGCTTTCGAACCAGTTGAAGACGAATTAGACTGGACTCTTGTTTACCCAGAATTGGCAAACGGACAAGCTAGAAAAAAAGAAGCAAAAGCTGAAACTCCAACTGATGCTCAAGGGTTATTATCTCAAAAATTGGATGCCATGTTAAAAGAAGCTAAAGTTGACGGTGAGTTAATGGCAAGCTTAGGAAATTCAATCAAAAACTTCGAAGGCGCTGCAAAAGCAATTTCTCCAACTGTAGATTCAATTGCAGGTCAAAAGAAATATGCTGAAGAAATGTCTATGGCAGCTGCACAAATGGAATCATTAAACAGTTTATATAAAGTTCAATTAGAAAGTGCTTCAAGAAATGCACAAGCTAACAGCGAAATCGCTGAAAATGCTGCTAAATTAAAAGAGCAAATGGCATCTATGACTGCTAACATCGCTTCTTTAAACAGTGTTTACGGTGGTATGCTTTCTGCAATGAGTAACAAAGGATAATTAGTTTTTAACTATTATATTAAAATTATTAATAAGAACTAATTAGAAAAAAATGGCAGGAGGAAAATTAACCCCTAGACAGAAGATGATCAACCTGATGTATCTGGTTTTCATCGCAATGTTAGCAATGAACATGTCCAAAGAAGTTTTATCTGCTTTTGGATTAATGAATGAAAAATTTGAAAGTGCTAATACGTCTTCAGAGCAAACAAATGCAAGCATGTTGATGTCGTTAGACCAAAAAGCAACTGAAGCAAAAGGAGAATTTGCTACTGCGGCGGTAACGGCTCACAAAGTTGAAACAACTTCAAAAGAATTTTATGCTTACGTAGGTTCTTTAAAAGCGGATGTTTTAAAAGGCTTTGAAACCGATAAAGAAACTGGTAAATTGCCATATGAGTCAATGGACAAAGGTGACAATATTGACAACTGGTTTACTGGTGATGGATACACTAAAAAAGGAAATGATATCATTGCTCACATCGAAAAGTATAAAGCAGACATGAAAGCTGCGTTGTCAGACAAAAAATATGCTGCAATCTTAGCTGAGGTTGAAAAGAAATTTGATGTTTCTGATGTAAAAAACAAAGAAGGTTTAAAAGACAAATATTTAGCTTACCACTTTAAAGGTTTCCCTGCTGTTGCTTCATTAGCTAAACTTTCTGCTTGGCAAAATGACGTTCAAAAAGCTGAAGCTGATGTTTACAGTGCGGCTTTAGGTAAAGCTGCCGTTGCTGCTGCTTCTTACAGCAATTATCAAGCAATCGTTGTTTTAGATAAAAATGCATATTTCCAAGGTGAGAAAGTTACTGGTAAGGTAGTTTTAGGTCGTTATGACGAAAACACTAAGCCAACATCTTTCCAAGGTCCTGGTCAAATTGTAAACGGACAAGCTGTTATCTCTTTAACTGCTGGTGGAGTTGGAGAACAAAATATCAATGGACAATTTACTTTCTTAGAAGATGGAAAAAATATTCCACTTAAATTTGCTGGAAAGTATGTTGTAGTTCCAAGACCAAACTCTGCTACAATTTCTGCAGACAAAATGAACGTAGTGTATAGAGGTGTTGTTAACCCAATCTCTGTATCTTTCGCTGGTGTTGCTGACAATAAAGTTGTTGCTAGTGCTCCAGGATTAAGTTCAGCTGGTAAACCAGGTAAATATAACATGAGCCCGGGAGCTGGAACTGAAGCTACAATTTCTGTAACTGGTACATTGCCAAATGGAGATAAAGTTTCTGATAAGAAAACATTCAGAATTAAAGGTATTCCTGGGCCAACAGGTACAATTAGAGGTGAAGTAGGAGTTGTTAAAGGTCCTAAATCTAACTTAGAAATTGCTACTATTGGTGCTAAACTTCAAGATTTTGATTTCGAAGTTGGTTTAGATGTTGTTGGATTTAATTTAAAAATTGCTGGTCAACCAACAGTTGTGGTTACAGGTAACAAATTGAATGCTCAATGTAAAACAGTACTTTCTAAAGCTGGAAGAGGAGATCAGGTTACTATTTCTGAGATTAAAACTAAACTTGTTGGAGCTGGTAGTTATTTATTGCCAAGAACTGCTCCGGTAATTTATGAAATACAATAATAAAGTAGGTAAAACTACGTTCAATATCTTATAATAATACCACGATGAAAGTAAGAAATTTTTTAATAGCTATTGTTTCTATCGCTGGAGGTTTGTCTTCTAATGCGCAATCTAATTTGCTTAATGCGAAAACACCTGCTCAAATAGGACTTAAGACTCCTGCGCAACTTATCTCAGATAATGATAAGCCTTTGGCTTACGGTTATGTTGATGATAGAGATATTTTGATGGGAAAAACAACTTGGGAAATTATCGATTTAAATGAAAAAATCAATTTTCCTTTGTATTTTCCTGTAGACACTGCCAATATTGGTGCTGATAGACGCTCGCTTTATGACGTTTTGACGAAAGCTATCAAAAAAGGTAAAATAACAGAAGTTTATACAGATAGTTATTTTAACACCAAAAAATCTATGAAAGACATCGAGGGATCATTGTCTCGTATTGATACAACAGATGCAGGTAGAGAACTTATCAATCAAAATCCAGACGACTATAAAACACGTGTAGTGAAGAAAAAAGTTGTTACTGGAACTGGTAAAAAGAAAGTGGTTACTTATGTTGATGAAACTGTACCACCTTCAAGAAGTGTACCTTCAGAGTATATCTTAAAACAAGATTTGACTGCTCAGGATGTTACACAATACAAAATCAAAGGATACTGGTATTTTGACAAACGTCAAAGTGAATTGAAATATCGTTTGCTTGGAATTTGCCCTGTAACTCCAGACGTTTATACGATGAACAGTGATGAGAAAGATTATATCGAGTTATTCTGGGTTTTCTTCCCTAACTCAAGAGAGGCGTTGCACGAAGCAAAAGCTTTTAATGATAATAACTCAGCTTTACCAATTTCATTCGATCAGATCTTAAATTCAAGACGTTTTAATGCGGTTGTTTACAAAGAGGAAAACCTTTACGGAGACAGAGCGATCAGCGATTATATGAAAGATAACGCTCAAAACCAATTGTTAGAATCTGAAAGAGTAAAAGAAAAGATTCGTAACTTCGAACAAGATATGTGGAACTACTAAGTTGAAACATAACATTATAAGAAAAACTCTTACTACCTTTGTAGTAAGAGTTTTTTTTTGGAAAAAATTCTTTGACGGTCAATAAAATCGCAATGATTTTAATTTTGTAAAAAAAAATTAATGTTTTTTTTCTAAGTATTACGTTTAGTTTCTTATGCTGTTAATTATGATGAAAGTGAGAAATTTTTTAATCGTTATGTTTTTTGTTGCTGGAAATTTTGTTTCTAACGCGCAATCTAATTTGCTCAATGCAAAAACTGTTTCCCAAATTGGAATTAAGACGCCTGCACAGCGTATTGCAGATAATGACAAACCATTGGCATATGGCTATGTGGAAGATCGAGATATTTTGATGGGAAAAATGACTTGGGAAATTATTGATTTAAATGAAAAAATCAACTTTCCACTTTATTTCCCTGTAGATACAGCTAATATTGGTGCTGATAGGCGTTCTCTTTATGATGTTTTAACTAAGGCAATTAGAAATGGTAAAATAACTGAAGTGTACTCAGATAGTTATTTTAATACCAAGAAAACTATGAAAGATATTGAAGGGGCATTATCTCGTGTAGATACCACCGATGCTGGAAGGGAGTTGATCAATCAAAATCCAGATGATTATAGGTCACATGTAGTAAAGAAAAAGGTTGTTACAGGTACTGGTAAGAAAAAAAGTGTAAGTTATAAAGAAGAAACAGTTGGTCCAACACGTTCTGTTCCTGCTGAGTATATTTTAAAGCAAGATTTAACTGCTCAAGATGTAACACAATATAAAATCAAAGGATATTGGTATTTTGATAAGCGACAAGGAGAATTGAAATATCGCTTGATCGGGATTTGTCCTGTTACTCCGGATGTTTATACAATGAATAGTGATGAGAAAGATTATATCGAGTTATTTTGGGTTTTCTTTCCAGATGCCCGAACGGTATTGCATGAAGCAAAAGCTTTTAATGATGCCAACTCCGCAGCGGCGATTTCATTTGATCAGATTTTAAATTCTAGACGTTTTAATTCAATTATTTATAAAGAAGAAAATGTGTATGGAGATCGTGAAATCAAAGATTATATGAAAGATAATGCACAGAATCAACTGCTGGAATCTGAAAGGGTGAAAGAGAAGATTCGTACCTTTGATGAAGACATGTGGAATTATTAAGAAGATATTTTACATAAATTTTAAAAGAAACTCTTATTGCAAATGCGCAGTAAGAGTTTTTTTTATTTGATGGCTTTTGAAGAGAAATTCATTTTCGAAATAATTGTAAGAAAAATAACAATATTTATATGTTTTGTACGTTATGATTTCGTACAATTACTTTAAATTATGAAAGCACGAATAATTTTGATTATTTTTTTAATCATAGGAAGTTTTCCTTCTTGGTCACAAGCTAATTTGCTTAATGCAAAGACAGTTGAAGAAATTGAGGTGAATAAAATTAAGCAGCTTGCCTTCGATAATGACAAGCCACTATCTTATGGATATGTTGGAGAGCGTGATATTTTGATGGGTAAGACTGTTTGGGAAATCATTGATTTAAACGAAAAGATTAACTTTCCGTTGTACTTTCCTGTGGATAGTGCTAATATTGGCCCAGAGAGGCGTTCGCTTTATGATGTTTTAACTAAGGCAATCAAACAAGGCAAAATAACTGAAGTTTATACAGACGGTTATTTCAATACAAAAAAGACCATGAAAGATATTCAAGCATCATTATCGCGTGTTGATACGACTGATGCAGGAAGAGAGCTTATTAACCAGTATCCGGATGATTACGTAGAGCGTGTTGTCAAGAAAAAAGTAGTTACGGGTACTGGAAAAAAGAAATCGGTTTCTTATGTAGAAGAAAAAGTTGGGCCTAAACGATCCGTTCCAGCGGAATACATCCTAAGGCAAGATTTAACAGCACAAGATGTTTCGCAATATAAAATTAAAGGGTATTGGTTTTTTGATAAACGAGAAAGTGCATTGAAATATCGTTTAATTGGTATTTGTCCCGTAACGCCCGATGTTTATACAATGAACAGTGATGATAAAGACTATATCGAGCTTTTCTGGGTTTTCTTTCCAAATGCGCGTGATGTTTTAAATGAGGCTAAAGCTTTTAATGATAAAAATTCAGCGGTTCCAATTTCATTTGACCAAATTTTAAACTCAAGACATTTTAATGCTTTAATTTATAAAGAAGAAAACATGTATGGGGATCGTGAAATTAAAGACTACATTAAAAATAATGCTCAGGAGCAGTTGTTTGAATCGGAACGAGTGAAGGAAAAGATTCGAAATTTTGAAGAAGAAATGTGGAGTTATTAAATTTTGAGATATCTATAGAGAAACTCTTGCTATCTTTGTAGCGAGAGTTTTTTATTTATTATATACTGCACAATGCTTGATTATTTAATCGTTGGATCTGGATTAGCCGGAATTTCTTTTGCCGAAGTGGCCCTTAACAACAACAAATCTATTTTACTTGTTGATAATAAATCACAGCATTCTTCAAGAGTTGCCGGCGGATTGTATAATCCTGTAATTTTAAAACGTTTCAGTGAAGTTTGGAATGCCAAAGAACAATTAGTCTTAATGAATGATTTTTATAATCGGGTAGAGGTTAAATTAAATGAGAAATTCAATTTTAAAATGCCAATTCTCAGAAAATTTTTCTCAATTGAAGAACAGAATAATTGGTTTGCCGCTTCAGATAAAATAAATCTAGCTCCTTTTTTATCCACAAAATTAATTACCGAGAAATTTAACGGAATCGATTCTCCATACGATTATGGTGAAGTTTTGCATACAGGCTACGTTAATACAGCTTTATTATTGGATTGCTATCAGAAATACCTTTTAGAAAATGATTTGTTGCTGGAAGAATCTTTTGATTGCAACGATATTGAATTTTTGGAATCTGGTATTAAATATAAAGATATCGAGGCACGCCATATCATTTTTGCCGAAGGTTTTGGAATGCATAAAAATCCGTTTTTTAACTATTTGCCTCTTGATGGCACAAAGGGCGAATTGTTTATTATAAAAGCGCCTGATTTGAATTTGGATTTGATTGTAAACACAAGCGTTTTCATACTTCCTTTAGGAAATGATCTATTTAAAGTTGGTGCAACTTACAATTGGTCTGACAAAACAGATGCGCCTACGGAAGAAGGCAAACAAGAACTTTTAGAGCGCATAAGAGAAATTATTACCTGCGATTTTGAGATTGTAAAACATTTTGGCGGTGTACGACCTACGGTTGCAGACAGGCGACCTTTGTTGGGAACTCACGAAGTTCACAAGTCATTGCATATTTTAAACGGATTAGGCACACGCGGCGTAATGCTGGGACCAGCGATGGCACAAGCTTTGTACGATCACATTGAAAATCAGATCCCTTTAGATAGGGAAGCAGATATTAAAAGGTTTCATAAAAGATATCTCAAGTCTCTTACTTTTGACCAGCCTTCGGATCATAAGAAATAAACATATTGATATATAAATTTCTGGAAAGTCTAAGTACAAACGGAAATAAAACGATCAGTGTAATTATGATTGCTATAAAGGATTGGCTAATACTTGCGCCAAAAAAGACAAAAGAAACAATAAAAGCAGCAATTCCTACGGCAACATTCAGTGCATAACTTACATACATTGCACCATAAAAAAAGGAAGGTTCAATTTGATATTTTAAGCCACAATGGCTACAGTTTTCATTCATTTTTAGGACTTTAGTCAAATGAAGCGGGTTTTTGTCTTCGTACATGCTTTCATTTTGACATTTTGGACAGCTTCCGGTAAAAATACTGTTGATTTTGGATCCCTTTTTAAACATTGTATTGCGTAGTTTTTAATTCTGAAATCAAAGAAATTTGATCAATAAAAGAAATAGTTATTATAATGAAGTTCTCCTACAAAGATACTCTTTTATTTTGTTTTTAGCTTGATTTATTGTGAATGACAAGTGGTCTGCTCGAGAAAACATAAAAAATTTTCGATCATTTTTTCATTGGCGAAAGCCAAAACAAATAGAATTCTGAAATATTGCCAAAGCAGTCCTTTTCAGTTCCAAAACTTTCAATTAAAAGTTATACTTTTGCACTTTCAAAATTGTGAACAGCAAGTAACTGTTTTACAGTTTTTTTAATTTCTAGATTTTCAGCAATACATTATGCTTAATATACACAATCTTTCAGTTTCTTTTGGTGGGACATATTTATTTGAAGAAGTTACATTTCGTTTAGGCGCCGGCGACCGCGTAGGTCTTGTGGGTAAAAACGGAGCAGGTAAATCGACCATGCTTAAAATGCTGGCGGGTGATTTCAAACCAGATTCAGGCGTTATTTCTCAGGAAAAAGACATCAAAATGGGATTTCTACGTCAAGATATTGATTTTGAACAAGGAAGAACTGTTTTGGAAGAAGCATACGAAGCTTTTACGGAAATTAAAATTGTAGAAAAAAAGCTGGAAGAAATTAATCATCAATTGGTAACCAGAACCGATTATGAAAGTGAGGAATACGGACAAATCATAGAAGATTTATCTGATTACACACATCGTTTTGACCTTCTTGGAGGTTACAATTATGTTGGAGATACAGAGAAAATTCTGCTTGGACTCGGTTTTAAAAGAGAAGTTTTCAATAATCAAACTGAAACATTTTCTGGAGGATGGAGAATGCGTATTGAGCTTGCAAAACTTTTATTGCAGTCTAATGATGTGTTGCTTCTGGATGAGCCAACCAACCACTTAGATATCGAGAGTATTATTTGGTTGGAGAATTTCCTTCGTAATTATCCGGGAGTTGTGGTAATCGTTTCGCACGATAAAATGTTTTTGGACAATGTTACAAACAGAACCATCGAAATTTCTTTAGGAAAAGCATACGATTTCAATAAACCATATACTCAATATTTAGAGTTGCGTCATGAAATTCGCGAAAAACAATTAGCGACGCAAAAAAATCAGCAGAAAAAGATTGAAGAAACTGAAAAGTTAATCGAGAAATTCCGTGCAAAAGCTTCAAAAGCTTCAATGGCACAATCGCTGATTAAAAAATTAGATAAAGTAGAAAGAATTGAAGTTGACGAAGATGACAATTCAGTAATGAATATCTCATTTCCGGTTTCAAAAGAGCCAGGAAAAGTGGTAATCGAAGCAGAACACGTAACAAAAGCTTACGGCGATAAAACGATTCTTAAAGATATCAGTTTATTGGTAGAAAGAGGAAGCAAAATTGCCTTTGTTGGCCAAAACGGACAAGGAAAATCGACTTTTATTAAAGCGTTGGTAAACGAATTTGAATACCAAGGAAACATCAAATTAGGACATAATGTTCAATTAGGATATTTTGCTCAAAATCAGGCAGAATACTTAGACGGAGAAATCACTTTGCTTCAAACAATGGAAGACGCCGCAACCGATACAAACCGAATGAAAGTTCGTGATATGTTGGGTTCATTCTTATTCCGTGGCGATGATGTGGAGAAAAAAGTAAAAGTGCTTTCTGGAGGTGAGCGAAACCGTTTGGCACTTTGCAAATTGTTGTTGCAGCCAATCAATGTTTTGCTGATGGATGAGCCTACAAACCACTTGGATATTAAATCTAAAAACGTTTTAAAAGCGGCGCTTCAAAAATTCGGCGGAACTTTATTATTAGTTTCTCACGACAGGGATTTTCTTCAAGGAATGTCGAATATCGTTTACGAATTCAAAGATCAAAAAATCAAAGAATATCTTGGTGATATCAACTTCTTCTTAGAGCAGCGCAATCTTGAAAACATGCGCGAAGTCGAGAAAAAAGATGTTGTAAAAGCAGCTACTCCAAAAGAGAAAGAAGTTGCTAAAATATCATATGAAGATCAAAAGAAAACAAAAGCGCTTCAAAACAGATTAAGCAAAATCGAAAGTCAGATTCAGCAATTAGAAAAAGACATTCAGCACGACGATAAAATGCTCGAAACGAATTACGACAAACATGTTGAAGATGCTTCATTTTTTACGGCATACAACAAAAAGAAAGCAGATCTAGATCAATTATTAATCGACTGGGAAGTTGTTCAAGAAGAGATCGATAATTTTAATGCTTAATTTTTGTTTCAGGTTTCAGGTTTCAAGTTTTCAAGTTGTAATCTTTACCAGTAAATTTAACCGCAAAGCACGCTAAGTTTTTTATAGTTTGCATTTATAATACGCAAAGTTCGCAAAGCCATATTGATAAAGCTTTGCGAACTTTGCGTTTTATGAAATCTCGTAGATCAAAAAATAGCGTGCTTTGCGGTTAAATATTTATTCAGTTCAAAACCTGAAACCTGAAACAAAACTATTCAATAATCCCAATGGATCGAGAATGTTCAATTGCTTGACTGCTTTCTTTGAAATAACAAACAGAAACATCCAGTGTTTCTAGATTTTTCATGATTTTTTTAACTTCTTCTTTCTGAGATTTGCCAGTTTGCCTGATGTAAACCGCAATTACAGTAACTGGAAATATTTTGCAGATTCTTTCATATAAAACAGGATCATGCTGTGAGTCATCGCCCAGTAAAATATATTTGAGATTAGGGTAAAACTCCAAAACATGTTTTATCTTTTCAAATTTGTGATCGTGATTGCCACGTCCGCTCATGAAAAAATCAGTGATACCTCTTTTAATGTCTTTCAGTAAAATAACTGCTCTCGGTAAATGATTGATTTTGGTAAACTGCACAATAAAACGATACAAATTCCATTCGCTGCTTGAAATATAAAAAAAAGCATTTACTTCTTCTTTATTTTTTCTTCCGGCCGAACTTAAAGCTTGATAATGTGCTACAACATCTTTAAAAACTTTTCGGTCATTTACATTTTTAAACAATAAAATATAAATTTTTCTGAAGATATTCTGTGTGTGCGAAATCAAAAAAGTATCATCAATATCAGAGATAATGCCCAGTTTTCCTGTGTGCGGATGTATGAAACTTCCTTTTGAAGTAATATTTTGTGAGTTATATTTAATGCTCACTTCGTAATTCATCCAACCAAAATGAGTTTCATTTTCAAGTGGAATGCAAAACTTAAAATGTCCGTCGTCTAATGTTTTTGTATGGATTTCTTGGTTGCCATATTTCAAATAAACATCGAAATTTTTAATTGTTTTTATTCGAAACTGATTGATTATGGATTTTGCATTTTTTAGATTTTTCTTCTGAAAATCATATTCGTAGGTTCTTTTAAAAACGTGTCCCATTACAATTAATTCTTCTTCATTGGCATAGCCGCGATATAATTGTAAGATTGGTTTCATTTATTACGTATATTTATGTAACTGTAAATTACTTAATTTAATTGGTTTTTAAAGCTAAAATTTTGAAAAAGAACATTCTATTCGTTGTAAATCCCATTTCTGGCGACCTTGATAAAACTGATTTAATCGAGACGGTTCAGGAATTTGCGGCCATAAATCATTTTAATCTTGAAGTATATGAAACAACCGGAAAAAATGATTTGAGTGAAATCCAGAAAATTTATAATTCACTTTTTCCGGAACGAATTATTGTGGCGGGTGGTGACGGCACGATCAAAATGGTTGCCGAAGCGATGGAAGATTACGACATCATAATCGGGATTTTGCCAGCCGGTTCAGCAAACGGATTGTCAGTCGATTTGAATTTGCCTGTTGGAATAGAAGAAAACCTAAAAATCGCCTTTTTGAGTCATTATATCGAAATGGATATGATTTGCATCAATGGCAAAAAAAGCATTCATTTAAGCGATTTAGGCTTGAATGCCAATTTGGTAAAAAACTACGAGCAAAGCGATGTGCGTGGCTTTTGGGGATACGCCTTGCAGGCTTTTACAACTTTAACCGAATCTGAAGAACCTTTTGTGGCGACGATTTCTGCCAATAATGAAATCGTGAAGCATACTGCCAGAATGATTGTAATAGCCAATTCACAAAAATATGGAACTGGTGTAATCATCAATCCAAATGGTGCTATGAATGATGGAAAATTCGAACTTGTAATTCTAAAAAACCTCGATTTATTATTGATTGGGAAAATTATCACCGGAAATATGCCAATAGACTCTGATGACGTTGTGATTATTTCAACTGACAAAGCGAGTATTAAAACAGATTATCCAGTAAATTTTCAAATTGACGGCGAATATTGTGGCGCACAAACCGATTTAGATATTTATATTTTGCACAAACAAATGAAAATTGCAGTGCCTTAATTGCCATTGAAATTACATCGTTATTTAAACGGATTTCGTTCCTGCCATTCTGTTTTTGGTTCCAAATATTGAAATAATTTGGCAATATTATGATTGATCAAAGCGTTGCTATGTGTGATCAAGCCGTACATTTTTAGTGGTTTTGCACCTACAGAACTCTTTATTTCTAGTGCTGTTCTGGCAAATACAATTGCTTTAAAACCTTGATTAATTGAGTAGGCGATCATGTCATAAAGCATATTTAGATACAGCATTTTTTCACGTTGCAGATTTTCATCATAACCCAGAAAATACGTATCCATTACATTTCCATTCTTGATCAAGGTATTGAATCCGATTAGTTTTTCGTCCAAAAAATAACCATAAAACAAAAAGCCATCTTTCATAATTTCTTTAAAAAAGCTGAAATGATTTCGCGCCAGAAAAAAAGTGTTGAAAGGTGCATTTTTTGCCACGTGAAAATATAAGTCATAAATAACATCTTCATACTGTTTGATATCAGTTAAAGACATTTTCTTTTTAATGATTCCTTCCGATTTTTTGCGGGCACGCTTGTATTGATCTCTATATTTTTTAGACAAAGCATCAATATAATCTTGCTCGTTTTTCCAATTTTCATTGATTTCAAAAACCATATTGGGCTGTGTCGAAAAAGTGTAATTGTTTTTGAATTCAACCTGAAGCGGTTTTATTTCGGAAGCAGTAAAATCTTTAATGCTCGTAATATGCACTTTTTTGCCAGAAGCTCTTAAATCTTTTTTAAGCTGATTGATTGCTTTGTGAAGTGTTTTGACTGCTTTTGAAACTTCTGCATTCTTAGCAAAAGCAAAAGCATTTTGTCCCGTAAGCATATTATTGCCCACAAATAATACATGCGAAGCGAAATTTTTGAAAGCAAAATTGCGCACAGAAGTTTTTAAACATTGATCGCGTTCGCCAAAGGATTCCAACTTTTCAGCAAACAAAAACTGAGTCAGAGCAATTCCTACTAGTTTTTCTTCTTTAAAAATTCCAATAAAATGACAAATCATATTTACTGGACAAGAATTTTCCAGTACTTCGAGATATTCTCGCGTCAAAAAAATGTTTTCTGTTGCAAGCGAATTCCATTCCGACGGAAGTAAGGACGTTCGGTTATAGATTTGAAAGGAATAAGTTGTATTCAAAAGTGTTTGCTAATTTTTTCAAAATTAGATAATATTTGCAATAACTTGTTTGCTTTAAGTTATTATTAAGAAAAACCCGTTTGAGTTTTGGTTTCAAACGGGTTCAGTATATATTGATTTATGCATAAGCACAGATAACTCCGCCCATTAAAGCAAGAGTAACCATCCAGAAGCCTGCATGAATGAAAATATATTTCCAAGATTTTCTTTCAAATAATCCATTAATTCCAATTATTGGAAGAGCAAAGAATAGACCTCCCATAAACCCGTGAAGCGCACCATGTTTAAAGGTGCGATAGGCAGTTCCATAATCAGCCATAAATGCAGCGAATGATGGTTTTGCATTAGCTAGCATTGGTGGTCCACCAACCATTCCAACTGCTCCAGATTGGTGAATGGTTAAAGCCATTAATATCATTGTAGCCATTAACGAAAAGATGTAAGTTAGCCCAAATATTTTGAGCATATTTCCCTTTTGAAGTTCTTCTTGTGTGAAATTGTTTTCTCTCATCCAGATTGTTCCGAATGTTTTTGGGTTGTACCAAATAAATCCAACGACAAGTGGTATTAAGGCAGCTCCAAATAATGCAATAAAGTTAATTTCCATAATATGAGGTTTTTAGAATTAGTTGAGTCAAATTTAGTTAAAAAAAGGACTGAATTTACATTTCTATGTTAAGTAGTAAAAAGGTTGTTAATTGATTTTTTATTAACACTTTATCGACAATTAGTGCATTATATCTAGATAATTATATAATTTTATACCCGTAACAAACCCCAAATCTGTTATGAAAAGCTTTATTACTTTTTTTTTAGCATTCGCTTTTTCACTCAGTTCTTTTGCAGATACTGTTTCAGATAAAGAGAAAGAAGCTTTAATAAAATTATATCATGCAACGAATGGTTTGCAATGGAAAACAAAGTGGGATTTATCGCTTTCTGTTTCGACATGGTATGGCGTTCGTGCTGAAAACGGAAAAGTAGTAGCTTTAGATTTATCAAATAATAACCTGCAAGGCGAATTGCCTGTGGAGTTTTTTGATTTGATAAATTTGGTTCAGGTTAATTTTCAGAAAAATAAATTAGAAGGAAATTTGCCAGACCAGATTCAGAATCTCAAAGAACTTGAAGTTTTAAATGTTTCTGACAATAATTTCTCAGGAGAAATTCCTGCAGCAATTTGTGAGTTGCAAAAACTGAAAGACTTGGAGCTTTTTATGAATAAAATTTCAGGAGAACTGCCTAAAGATCTTGGGAAATTAAAACAGCTGGAAGTTCTTGCCTTGTTTAATAATGAAATTCAAGGCGCGTTGCCAAGTTCTATTTACAAAATTTCGACCCTAAAAACATTGCTTTTAAATGGCAATAAATTATCGGGTAATTTGAGTAGGGAAATTGCGAATTTTAGAGCTTTGGAAAACTTGAGCTTGTTTGACAACAGTTTTGAAGGAGAAATTCCGGACGGACTTGGAAAGCTGCAGCATCTTTCTGAAATGAATCTTTCCTATAATAAATTTAAAGGAGGAGTTTCTAGAAAAATAGCGGTATTAGATGCTTTAAATATGACAATGTTTGATGAAAACGGAAATCTGTTTTTATTAGAAATAAATACTGAGAGACAAAAAATATTACCGAAAATTAATCGTGCTTATGGAATGAATTTTACTCTGAAAAAAGTTGATTAAATATATTTAGTTAATTGCCGAAAACCGTAATTCGTTACGGTTTTTTTTGTTTCTTTTTTTGCGATTTATTGTTTTAACTTTGTGAAAATATTTTAAAAATCTTTTAGTTTTTTTCTTTAACTTTAAAATTAGATTCGGTCATTTGGCTGAAGCCGGAAAGAGAAAAATAATTAACCTTTTAATGTTAAAATTATGACACTGCAATATCAAGGCGAAGAATACGGAAAACCAACGACATTTACGTTAAGAATCATTGGAAACAATTTGTCAAAAAGTAGTTCAAATTATCAAATTGATCTTTTGGTAGGAGATAAAAAATTGCCAACTTTTACAACTGAAATTCATCAAAGTCTTTCTAATTGCTTGAAAGAGATTTATTTGTTTAGAAAACACCACGGAATCAAATTTGACGCTGCTTCAGAGAAAATAGTTTCGCTTTATGTTCCTTACGATAGAGTTTTGTTCAACTATAATAAATACGCTTTGTTTAGAGCTTAAGTTCAAACTTAAAATAAAACAAAAAGACCGTTCATTTGAACGGTCTTTTTGTTTTAGAAGCAAGAAGCTAAAAGGATTGTTTTAGTTTTCTTTTTTCAGTCAAATATTTTCGGATTGGTGTATCAATATAGGTCATGACAAGATAAGCGAAGCCAAGTAAAACTATTGTTCCTACCGCAACGACTGTGTATAATTTCAGACCAGTAAGCTTATATTCGAGATTGTATGAAGCAAATATCCACATAGCGAAATAATGCGTCATGTATAATGGATACGATATATTTCCTGAGAAAATGCAAATTTTTTCTGTTCTTTCAGAAGTTACTGCGCCAGCTCCCAAAGCGACTATTAGTGGGTAGTAAAACAATACAATAAGTGGTTCTGTAATAAAATTTAAATCTGGATTGAATGGATAGATGAAGGTTGGAAATAAAAGAATTGAAAGTCCAATGAATCCAAGCTTTGAAGGAATAATCCATTTAAATCTATAAACCGCCATTCCTGCTAAAAAACAATAGGAAATACGTGCAGCGCCATGCCAAAAAGTATCGCCACCCCAGCCGCCTGAAATGCCTTTTGCATGAACAGAAACACAAACCAGCGCAATTCCTGCGATGAAAGTCAGCAAAAGAATTATTTTGCGAGACAAACGATATAAGAATATGCAGTAAAAAATATTAGCAATATATTCCCAAAATAAAGACCAAGCCGGTGCATTCAATCCGAAATTGTTGTAAAAACGTTCTTTCATTATTGGAAGCGGAATCAGTAACATCGAACAAATAAATAGGAGCAAAATTTCAAAAAAACTTCTGCCTCCAGTATCACCGAATGGCAAAGCAAAATATCCAATCAAGCCTAGAATTGATCCTAAAATAACCAATGGATGCAATCGGATTAAACGCAATTTCAAAAATTCAACAGCGCCAATTTTCCCGATTCTATCATCGTAGGCATACGCAATAACAAATCCTGAGAGGCAAAAGAAAAAATCGACGGCGAGGAAACTATGTGCGAATAAATTTTTGGTATAATCAGAAATTGCGATTTCTAAAAAATGATAAATTACTACGGCTATTGCAGCAACACCTCTTAATCCGTCCAGAATTTGAAAATGTTGTTTAGGTTTAATTGGCTCAGAATCGTTCATGTAAAGTTGGGTTGTAAATTAAAATTGTATGATAATATTTTATTCCTTTTTGTTAAGTTTATTTCCCCATTGCATACATAATTCCTCCAAGCAAATGCTGTACAAAAAGCGGATCGCTGTAACTTTCAGGGCTATGTCCTAATGCGGTATAAAATGCTCTTCCTCCATCATAATCATGATACCACGCGAGAGGATGGTTATTGCCGTGTTTTCCGCCATTATATGATGATTCGTCAATCTTTATGAGCACTTTTACATTGGGATTTAAATATTTGAAATTGTACCATTCGTCTTTTCTTTCCCAAATTTCAGGCAAATGTTTGGTTGATGGATGTTTATGATCCACGACAATAAGTTTCGCGTTTTGAGGCTCTGGATGACCTTCAAAAATACCGCCGATCATTTTGGTGTACCAATCCCAATCGGGTTCACAATTTGTAGCAGAATGAATGCCCACAAAACCGTTTCCTTTTTCAATAAATTGCTGCAAAGCTAATTTTTGTTCTTCGCCTAAAACATTACCCGAAGCACTTAGGAATATTACAGCTTGATATTTTTTCAAATTTTTAGAATTAATTGCCAATGAATCTTCAGTCGCATCTACTAAAAAGTTATTTTCTGATCCTAATTTTTTAATGGCAGCAATTCCTGCTGGAATGCTTTCATGTCTGAAACCATTTGTTTTAGAAAAAATCAAGACTTTTTTTGTTTTTCCAGAATTGATCGGTGCTGTGTTTTTTTGATAAAAAGAGACTAAAAAACAACTCAGCAGCACAATTGCAATGCATGAAATTGATTTTTTTATGGAAGGCAAAATATTCATTTTGAAAGTTTTTATTTTTGGGAAGATAGAAAAATAATTAATTCCGTTGAGAAATATTTTGTGCTGAATGCCACACAAAAAAGATATTTTGTAGAAAAAATGATGTCAAAAACAAAAAAAGCTTCAAGTATTCTTGAAGCTTTTTAAATAACTAACACAAACAGAAATTTAAATTTGCTTATCGTTACGCAGTAACTTTTAAACTTTAAAAATCAGTTTCTTTTTATAGAAAATCCACAAAATAATAGACCAGAAAACGGCATACAACAAAGCATAAGCCAGCGATGCATTCAATGGGTTTTCGAAACATGGAGCGAGTCCGTGTTTATAGATATAAGTTTGAAAGCTGATTTCTTCTCCAGCAGTTTCTGGATTGGCAATTTTTATAGCGCTTAAAACTCTCGGAATTATTCCAGAAAAGAAAAATACAATCATTGGGTTTACGCCCCAAATCAAGAACAATTTGGTCCATTTCTTGTATCCTTGAATATCGATTATGTAATATAAAATCGTTAAACAGATTGTCGCAATTCCGGCCGTATATAAAACGTAAGAACTTGTCCAAAGCGATTTGTTGATAGGGAAAAAGATGTTCCAAAACAAACCTCCAATTAATAAAACGGTTCCTGTAATAGCCGTTTTTTTCACAATTTCGATTTTGTCAATTGACAAGTTCAAAAGCTGTCCAATGTACATTCCTAAAATTCCAGTTCCGATTGCAGGCAACGTACTCAAAATTCCTTCCGGATCCCAAGTTTTAGACGATGCCCATAAATGACCGTTTAAAAGTGTATCGTCGATCCAAGCAGCTAAATTTGTTCCTTTGTCGAAATTCGCAGTGCCAAATCCCGGAACGGGAACAAAAGCCATCAAAAGCCAATATCCAATTAATAGTGTCGCTAAAACTAAAAGTTGTGTTTTTAAATTTGTCTTTAAATACAAAATAGAGGTGAAGAAATACACAATTGCAATTCGCTGCAAAACGCCCGGAATTCGTGTATCTTCAAAATGTTCCAAGCCACTAAAAGCTAGAGAAAGCAATAGGATGAAAATTCCAACTGCAAGAATGGTTTTCACTTTCATTGAAAAGTTTCCTAATAGTGCATAAGCAACTCCAAAAGCAATAACCAATCTCACGCCTAACAACGGAATTCCTTCTAAACCAAATAAATGAATTCTGCTGAAAATGCTTAAAAACAATCCCAAACAGAAAATTCGAAGTGAGCGAACTAAGATTTTATTGAAAGTACTTCCGTCAAACTGTTTTACGGGCATTGCGAAAGGTATTGCAGTTCCCATTATAAAAACGAAAAACGGGAAAACTAAATCGGTAGGAGTACAGCCGTGCCATTCAGCGTGTTCTAAAGGCGCATAAATAGAATCCCAGCTTCCTGGATTATTGACAATCGTCATTAAGAAGATGGTAAATCCTCTAAAGACATCGAGTGAGGTTAAACGTTCTTTTGTCATTGGGTTTTATGGTTTATGGTTGATAGTTTATGGTTGATGGTTTGGAGTTTATAGTTTGGAATTTGGAATTTAAAATTTGGAGTTTATTTGATAATTGCATCTTGAATTATCTGTTGAATTTCTTCTCTGATTTTTCCTTTGGCTAATTTATTTTCATCGTTAACTACTTCTGGATACGTTCTGTTGGATAAGAAAACATAAACAATTTCGGTTTCTGGATCTGCCCAAGCCATGTTTCCTGTAAAGCCTGTGTGCCCAAAACTTGTTTCAGAAACACAATCGCAAGTTGGCCCGCCTTTGTGGACTCTTTTATCAAATCCTAAACCTCTTAATACACCTTGATTTTTGTAATAGCAAGTATTAAAAGCATCAAAAGTTTGAGGAGAAAAATATTGAATGCCACCGTAATTTCCCTTCTGTAAATACATTTGCATCATTTTAGCAACATCCATACTGTTCGAAAAAATTCCAGCGTGACCTGCAACGCCACCTTCCATTGCTGCCGCCATATCGTGTACATAACCTTGAATGACCTGATGTCTGAAATAATTATCAATTTCAGTTGGCGCAATATTGCTTTTGTCAAATTTGTCTAAAGGATTGTAGAGCGTATAGGTCATTCCTAATGTGCTGTAGAAATTTTCTTTACTCAAATCTTCCAGTTTTTTATGTGTTTTTCTTTCTAAATATTCTTTCAGAATGATAAAAGTAAAATCGCTGTATTTGTATTCTTTTTTAGGAGAAACAGGACTTTTGGCAATTATTTTCATGATTGTGTCATGATAGTCATTTCGAAGGTAAAGGCTGTCAGCTACTTTTGTTGTGAAACCATTCTCAGCTATTTTTCGATAGTATTTTTGAGAAGGTTTAGTATTAGCATCTAAAGTTGCTTTGTAAAACGGAATCCAGGCTTGAAGGCCAGCATAATGATTCAGCAAATCTTTGAAAGTGATATTTTCTTTGTTTGTTTTAGCAAAAAACGGCACCATATCTTTTAGTTTGGTGTCCAGCGTTACTTTGTTTTTATCGTACAATTGCATCACATTTGGCAGAGTCGAAATCATTTTTGAAATCGAAGCCACGTCATATAAATCTGAATTGGTTACTGTTTTCCCGTTGTCATAAGTTTGAGTTCCATACGATTTCTGAAAAATTACGCTTCCTTTTCTTGCCACTAAAACCTGCATTCCTGGTGTCATTTTTCCGTCAATTGCTTTTTGTGCTACAGCATCAATTTTAGACAAAATAGCTGGATTCATATTTACATTTTCTGGAGCTGTAAATGCTAATCGATTTAGTTTTTCTGTAGTTAGACCATCATTTACATGAAAAGCATCATTAATCGAAACAGGCAGTTTTCCTTTAGCTTCAATGGCTCCAAAAAGCAATTCTGCAGAAACTACTTGGCTAATATCCGAGTTTTGGTAGGAAACTACTAAACCTTCAATATCATCAAAGTTATCAATTGACAGAAGTGAATACGGTTTGGCAAAAACATCCAAAATCACTCTGTTGTGCTTTGCAATTTCTTTCAGCCAAAGCATTTCTTGTAGCGTGAATTCTTGTTTTTCCCAAGGCTTATTTACTTTATGAAAGCTGATAATAACCTTGTCAAACTTTTTTAATTCACTATTCAAACTGTCAAGATTGGTGTCTTTAACTTCTGTAATATCAGTGTATTTTTTTAAAGTAGAAATGAAAGTGCTGTTGGTATCTTCACCCAATTTTACGTAAGCAATTTTTTCGCTTAAATCTTTTATTGGAAGTACTTCTTTTTCATTTTTTAAAACGGTAATTGCATTTTCATACAATTTATAATGCAAAGCATCATTTTGCGTCGGATTCAAATCTTCATACAAATTATTTAAATCAATTGGTTTGTATTTGTTCAATCCTGCTTTGTATTTATAGTGCAATATTTTTTTTACAGAATGTGCTAGACGTTCTTCTGTAATTACTTTTTCGTTGTAAGCCACTTCTAGTTTTTGAAAAGCGACAGGCACATTTTCTGGGCAAAGCAAAATATCATTTCCAGCTAAAATTACGGCTATTTCCAAATCGCCTGGACCTTTGAAATTAGCTGCGCCTTTCATCGCTAAACCATCAGTAAAAATCAATCCGTTGAAGGCTAATTCTTTTTGAAGCAGGTTCGTAACGACATTATAAGAAGCCGAAGAAGGACAATTTGGCTGTGATTCTAAACTCGGGATATTAAGATGCGCAACCATTACAGAAGCTAAACCTTCGTCGAATAATTTTTTGTATGGATATAATTCTACCAATTCTAGTCTGTCTTTAGAAAAATTAACGGTAGGCAAAGCTTTATGCGAATCGGTTGAAGTGTCGCCATGTCCAGGAAAATGTTTTCCAGTGCAGAAAACGCCGTTTCCTTGAATTCCTTTCATCAAGGCAATCGCTTTTTCGCTTACGTTTACTTTATCTTCACCAAAAGAACGGTTTCCGATAATTGGGTTTTTAGGGTTTGTATTAATATCTAAAACAGGAGCGAAGTTGAAATGAACACCGATTCTTTTGTTTTCGGTGGCCATATTTTTTCCCACTTTTTCAATTAAGCTCAAATCTTGAATCGCACCCAGAGTCATGTTCCAAGGATAACGATAAGTTGAATCCAAACGCATGGCTAATCCCCATTCGGCATCAATACCAATCATCAAAGGAACTTTTGATTTTGATTGATACAAATTGGTCAATTTTGCCTGACGAACGGGTCCGCCTTGAAAGAAAATAACATTTCCTATTTTGTAATCTTCAATAAGTTTGCTGATTTGATTAACGTGTGCAGAATCTTTATTAGAATAAGCAGAAACCATAAATAGCTGACCAATTTTTTCCTGAACCGTCATTTTGTTGTAAATGCTGTCGACCCAAGCCGTTTCCTGATCAGAATCTTTAAAGAATGTCTTTTTTTCAGCGGTATTTTTTTGGACATAAACAACCGTGTCCTTCAAAGGAATGCCTTTTTTGGAATCGGTTACGCTGTTTTTTTTAGAAGCACAATTGGTAATTAAAAATATAAAAGAGGCGTATAAACTGATTTTTATGAATGAATTTTTCATGTGATTTTTTTTAAAATCAAATTTGAATTTTAGCATCAAATCCAAATCGATTAATCAATATTGAAAAGCTGATTAGAAGCTTATTTTGTCACTCGTTTTGGAGCTTGTAATGTATAAACCTAAATACGTTATTAATCCGTTTAGTACGATTAATTCGTTATCAAAAACATATCCTGCAAAAAGCAATTTCGAGTTTTCATTTATTAGATAAGTGAAAAATGGTGATAACAAACAGATTATCGGTACGAGTTTGTCATGGACATTTCTAGATTTTTGGAACAAGCCAAAAGCATATAATCCTAGCAACGGCCCATAAGTGTACGAAGCGACTTTAAAGATCATTCCCACAACAGAACTGTCGTTTATTGCATTAAAAACCAAGATGATAAAAAACACTAAAACTGAGAAACTGATGTGTACTAAATGTCTAATTTTTACCGTGTTTTTTTTGTGACTGTTTTCTGCTTTGTCCATTCCTAAAAAGTCAACACAGAAAGAAGTTGTTAAAGCTGTTAATGCCGAATCTGTAGTAGCAAAAGTGGCAGCAATGATTCCTAATAAAAAGACAATTGCAGGAATTAGCGCTAAATGATTTAAGGCAATTTCTGGAAATAGTAAATCGGTTCTTGGTTTTCCTGTAACCAAATCAGTTGGAATTGAAATGCCGTTTTTGTTTGCGTAGATGTACAAAAGCGCTCCAACGCTCAAAAAGAAAATATTGATTACTACAAATATTCCTGTAAAAGTGAACATGTTTTTTTGCGCTTCGCCAATGTTTTTGCAGCTCAGGTTTTTTTGCATTAAATCCTGATCCAAGCCTGTCATGGCAATCGTTACAAACATTCCGCCTATAATTTGTTTTATGAAATGGAATTTGCTTCCCATAAAATCATCGAAGAAAAATATCTTAGAATAATTGCTGTTTTTCACTTCTTCAAAAGCGCTGATGGCACTTAAATCCATTCGGTCGCAAATGAAATAAATGGTTAAGAAAACCGAAGTAACCAAGAAGAATGTCTGCAGAGTATCCGTAATAATAATCGTTTTTAGTCCGCCTCTGTACGTGTACGAGAAAATAAGCAATAAAGAAATCAAAACGGTAAAAGCAAACGGAACATGATAGAAATCAAAGACAAAACGCTGTAAAACAATAACAACCAAATAAAGTCTGAATGCCGAGCTGATTGTTCTGCTGATCAGGAAAATAGAAGCCGCTGTTTTATAACTGAAAATACCCATTCTGTGCTCGATATAACTGTAAATCGAAGTCAGATTCATTCTGTAATACAGAGGCAGCAATAATTTTGTAATTACAATAAAACCGAGTGCGTTTCCTAAAACAAACTGAAAATATTTGAATTGTTCACCACTTGCTGCACCAACCTCGCCCGGAACCGATATGAAAGTAACTCCAGAAAGAGCCGTTCCAATCATCCCGAAAGCAACTAAATACCATTTTGAATTTTTATTGGCAGTAAAAAAAGCTTGATTGCCGCTATCTTTCTTGCTTACTCTGTGCGAGATATAGAATAATGTTCCGAAATAAATGATAATTAAGAGAAGGATGGTGCTTGGTGTCATTTTGTTTTTTGGTGTTTGATTCTTTTATAAAACTATAAAAGATTTTAAATAGTTTCGGTTTTGCAGATTTTTATTTTTGTGCCTGTAAAACTGCTCGTACGCTTTTGTGTTTATGCAATAATTCTTCGGCTAAATCATATTCGATATCCAGCTCTTCCATGATCATTTTGATACCTCGTTTTACCAGTTTTTCATTTGAAAGCTGCATATCAACCATTTTGTTGCCTTTCACTTTTCCTAATTTAATCATTACTGAAGTAGAGATCATGTTTAGGGTCAGTTTTTGAGCCGTTCCCGATTTCATTCTTGTACTTCCAGTTAAAAATTCTGGGCCTACAATTAATTCAATAGGATAATCTGCTTCTTGAGCAATAAGTCCATTGCTGATACAAGAAATACTTCCTGTTTTTACGTTGTGTTCTTTGGCTTTTTTCAGAGCTCCTAAAACATAAGGCGTGTTTCCAGAAGCCGCAATTCCGATAATGAAATCAAGACTTGAGATTTCAAATTTTTCTAAATCTTTCCAAGCTTGCTCGGTGTCATCTTCAGCATTTTCAACTGCTTTTCTAATAGCAGTGTCGCCACCAGCAATAATTCCGATGATCATATCATGTGGCACGCCAAAAGTCGGCGGACATTCTGATGCATCTAAAATTCCGATTCTTCCTGAAGTTCCTGCTCCAATATAAAATAATCGGCCACCCAATTGCATTTTCTTGACAATTGCTTTAACGAGTTTTTCAATTTTAGGAATTTGTTCTTCAATAATATTCGGTACTTTTTTGTCTTCTGTATTAATGTTTGTAAGAAGTTCTTTCACGCTCATTTGATCCAAATCTTTGTACAAAGATTCTTGTTCAGTTTCAGGATTTTTATTTTTCATTTTTCTCTTTTTTTTTGATTTTTGAAACCAAATTCTTTCGAATAAGGACTTCGTTTTTTTGCATTAATAGTCTCTATTTTATTGAAAAAATAGTGGAATTCGTGTGAATTATTGAATTAAGGGATTATTTGTAAATCAGGTATTTTGTTCGCATTTTTTTGAAAGCTTCCAAGTCTTTCTGCCAAGTTTTTCTTATGGCAACTTCAGAAACACCGCTTTCAATTTGCTGTTGTAATTTTTTTGTTCCTGCAAGCTTGGTAAAAAAAGCATTGAAGAATTTTGTTTTGTCGCTCGTATTTTGATACGCTTTAATCAACCATTTTAATTCGAGTTGTTTTAGTTTTGGATATTTTGTTAAATCCTCACCAAAACATTCTTTTCCGTTGTATAAAGGATCTTTTGCGCCAAAATTTGGTTTCGGCGTAAAGCGGAAATTGGTTTTGGCTAAATAGGGCGAGCCATAAATTTGAAATTGTGTTTCAGTGCCACGGCCCACGCTTACATTTGTTCCTTCAAAAAGGCATAAACTCGCATAAAGATTGATTGATTGGTCATTCGGCAAATTCGGAGATGGTTTAACCAATAAGCTGTAAGGCATTGTGCGTTTATAATCCAAACATGGAATAACAGTTAATTTGCATTGCGCACCATCCTTCAGCCATTTTTCACCATTTACCATTTGTGCATATTCTCCAATCGTCAGACCGTGGAGAAGCGGAATAGGGTGCATGCCGACAAAACTTGTAAATTCTTTTTCTAAAAGCGGACCGTCAACGATGGAACCATTCGGATTTGGTCTGTCAAAAACAATAAGCGGAACGTTATTTTCTGCGCAAGCTTCCATCACATAATGAAGCGAAGAAATATAAGTATAGAATCGTGCACCAACATCTTGCAGGTCAAAAATCATGACGTCAATTCCTGCTAATTGCGCTGGTTTTGGCTTTTTATTGTCGCCGTAAAGTGAAATAATTGGCAAACCGGTTTTTGGATCTTTTCCGTCAACAACATGTTCGCCTGCATCAGCAGTTCCTCTGAACCCGTGTTCTGGAGCAAAAATAGTCTGAATGGCGATTTTTTTCTCTAAAAGAAAATCAACCACATGTGTTTTGTCAGACAAGATTCCAGTTTGATTCGTCACAATTCCAACTTTTTTATCTTTTAAAATCGGAAGATATTTTTCGTAATTATCTGCACCAGTTTTAATTACAGAAGCATTGATTTCCAATGAATTCTGATTTTGAATTGTTGAAGAATGAGACGGAATACAAAATAGAAATGCCGCAACAAAAGCGCTTTTTGCTATAAATTTTATCATTTTAAATACAGTTAATTGTTAAGACAAAAAAATTGACAAAATAAAATTAAGATTTTATCGGGATGTATATGAATGTTTTAGGTAGATTGGGGGAAATCTAAAAACTAATATTGTATGGCCTGAATTATTCAGGTGAGAATCTTATTTTGTCTTTTTGTCTGTCACGATGTGTTTAAAAAAGAATGTTTTTTAAATACTGCCCCCAAAAAACATGAAATTTTGGAGGCAGTTTTACTATTGATTTTTCAGTTTTTACTGAATTACCAGCCTGGGTTTTGTTTTAATGTTACACCTTCAGCCAAGTACAAATTGATGTCATTTGTTGGAATTGCACTTAGGTAATTTTTAGGTGATACAAACAATCTTGTTACACCTGCTGCGTAAGGAATTACATATCCTTGTGCATTTACTTTTGTTTTAGTATTTCCGCCTATCAAAGAAACTATTCTAGCTCCTAAAATAACATCTGGATTAGCATTAGTGTCTAAATAATCTCCTTTTTTCCAACGAATAAGATCTTCTTTTCTCATAGAAGTCCAGCTCATGAACTCAATTCTGCGCTCACGACGAATCTCATATATAATTGGACTAACAATTCCGCTTATTTGCTCTAACGCAGATGTTCTTTGCGGATCATCGATTTGTACACCATTAGCAAAAGCATTTGTGCCATCTGTAGTCAAAATAGCTATTCCTGCACGTGTACGAACTTTGTTGATTGATAAATTAAGATCGTTGTTAGTAATTGTGCCTAATTCAGCACAAGCTTCAGCATAATTCAAATAAACCTCGCTTAGTGTAAAGATAGGTGCATCAATTTGATTTTGTCCAATTGTTGTAACCTCTGTACCTGTTGCAGCTGGGTTATTGTATAGTTGAATTACATAACCTGTTATAGAGGTCAAACCATTGAAAGGTTTGTCAGAATAAGCATAATCTACATTGCTGAAAGCTTTAGCAAATCTTGGATCTCTGTTGGCAAATGTATTGGCAATAGTAGCATCACCTAAATATTGAGCATTTCCTGCTTGTTTGATAGGCAATCCATTTGTAGTTACATAACTTTCTGCAGCGAATTTTGTCAATCCGTTTTGAACAGTAGAGGTATTGGTGTACGCTTGAATTCCATTTCCTAAAACACCTTTAATGTATCTTTTTGTCAAAATTACTTCACTGTTTCCTAATAGCTCAAGAGAATTGTAAAGTGCTTTCCAATCTGCATTTAATTTATAAGAATTGTTGTTCATTACAGCTAAAGAAGCATCTTTTGCTTTTTGAAGATAAGCATTTCCATTTTGACCTAGATTGTATTTTCTGTAAGTACCTTCAGTTAAACATACTTTGCTTAATAATGCATAAGCAGTGTATTTGTTTACTGTAATATTACTGTCATCAACGTTTAATAACATTGGAATTGCTTCTTCCAAATCTTTAATAACATTGTCCATAACTTCTGCTCTTGAAGAAGCTGGTTTGTATACATTAGGATCGCTTTGAGCTAAATATTTATCTGTATACGGTACATCGCCAAATTGCTGTGCTAAACGGAAATAGGTATTAGCTCTAAAAAACTTTGCAACACCTATATAGTGATTTTTCTTCACCTGATCCATAGGTACATTTGGTACTCTTTCTAGCATCAAGTTACAACGGCGAATCAAAGTGTAATATTCGTTCCAGTTTGCGTTAGTTGCATTTGCAGCAGTTGGAAAGTTCGTAAAAACGTTCATTGCCAAGTTGTCATCTATTAATCCGGTAGACGTAGCGTGGAAGTAAAAGTCGGCCGTAGTACCAGCATTATTTCCGTACCCATTGAAGGTATTATAGTTTAGCCAAGAATATGTTTTTACGTTATTTTCTGAAGTCCAAAAATTGTCGTCTGTAAACACATCTTCTGGAGGTGTATCCAAAAAATCTGAACAGCTAACAGCTAGACTCGCAAAAGTTAGCAAGGCCACTGATAGTTTTATCCTAGAGTTTATTATTAGTTTTCTCATTTTGATTAATTTTTAATTTTTAATACCTTATTTAGAACGCAATTTGGACACCAAATGACCATGTTTTAGAGTAAGGGAAAGTTCTTCCCCAAGCTGCTTCAGTTTCATTGATTTCAGGATCTACTGGTAATTTGCTGCTTTTCCAAGTAACTAAGTTTAATGCTGAAATATACGGTCTAATTTTGTCGATGCCAGCTTTTTGAGTAATGCTTTTAGGAATTGTATATCCAAGCGTTACTGATTTTAAACGTAAATAAGACATGTCTAACAAATAGCGTGATTGCGCCACAAAGTTGTTTGATCCAGGTGCATAAGCTCCAAAAGCATTTCCTGAATGTCCTGGGTATGGATTAGGGAAATAAGCATCTGTGTTTTGTGGTGTCCAGTAATCATTCTGGTTCACATACATAGCATCAGTTCTGTTATAGAAAGGTAAGATTAGATCTGAAGTTGCCCAATATTGACGTTTACCTACTCCTTGGAAGAAAGCATCAATATCAAATCCATATAAAGCACTTCCAAGACGGATTCCGTATTGGTAACGAGGCGTTGTATTACCAATTACTTTTAAATCTCCTGGCTTAAGAGCTGTTCCATCTCCTCTTGTGATTACTCCGTCTCCATCTAAATCTTTGTACATTACATCTCCAGCGCCAAATTTGAAAGCACCTGTTCTTACGTTTTTATAATCAACGCCATTTACGATTAATCCTGTAGCATCAACTTGATCTGTAGATTGAATTAAGCGGTCTGTTTCTAATCCCCAGATTTCGCCTAATTTTTGACCTGCATAAAAAGATCCTAAAAGTTTAGAAGAGTTGTTCCATTCTGTTACTTCAGTAGTATTGTCAGAAAGGGTAAGATCAGCATAAACATTGATATCTTTGTTTATTTGTTTATTAAAGTTAAGCGCTAACTCCCAACCAGTTGTTCTTAAATTTCCTGAGTTTGTATTCGCTGCAGTTTGACCAAATGAACCTGGAAGTGTTTTTCCTGGAGCTAACATTCCTTTAGTATCACGTTGGTAATAATCAAATGTTAAACCTAACATATTAAAGATACGAATATCAATACCAATATCTTGAGTAGTTACTTTTTCCCAAGTTAAATTAGGGTCAACATTTGAAGGTTGATTAACAGAAGGAGGAATAGTTGAACCACTACCTAGCCAAAAAGGATTAGAGTTGGTCATAGTTGGCAAAAAGGCATTGGCAGCAATATTTTGATTTCCGATTGAACCAACAGATCCACGGATTTTCAAATCATTTAACCAGCTTTTTGTGCTTTCCATGAAACTTTCTTCCGAAATTCTATATCCAACAGAAGCAGAAGGGAAGAATCCCCATTGCTCATCTGAAGGGAATTTTGACGAACCGTCATAACGTCCATTTAGTTCCAATAAATATTTTCCTTTGTAATCATAATTCACACGTGCAAAGAAACCAGCAATTGCATATCTTGATAAACCTGGATTTAAAATGTCATTAGACGAAAGAGGCGAAGTAAATTGATCACCAATAGCTAAGTTAAATTCTGGTTTTGTTTTGTCTAGAAGTGTATTTCTACGAGCATACGTTCTTTCGAAATCATACCATTCTGAGTTCAAACCACCTAATACCTTGAAGTTGTGGCCTTCTCCTAATGTTTTAGTATAATTTCCAAAAATGTTTGCTACATTTCTTGTATATGATGATTTAGCTTGTGCCACAAAATCGTTTGCACTTTCCATCATGGTAGGTTTTCCTGCAACTAAGTCGGCAGCACTTGTCCACCAGTCCCAAAGAGGTATTTGCCCACCGTTCATTTTTAGGCTTGAGAAATTATTGTTGATACTGTATTCTCCAACGATATTAAAGTCTTTCGTGATTTGAGCAGTAAGTCTTCCACTGATCCTCATATCATTTGACTTGCTTTCGTTTTGACTTGCGTTTGCCATATATCCTGGCGCATGTCTGAAATAAGTACCATTGTAAGTACCGTAAGGGAAATAAGAACCCCAACGCATGTAATATCCAAAATATCCGTTACCAGCAGTATCAAGACCACTATTATAGTAGTTGAAAGGAGAGTCATATTCTTGGAAAGTTCCTAATACTTTAAAGTCTCCTGTAAGCCAGCTCGCCAATTGTGTTGTAAATCCAAGATTAAGATTGAATCTTTGGTTAGTCTCGTTATTGATTTTCATCACACCTTCTTGATTAGCAAGTCCTAACGAAACAATAAACGAACTCTTATCGCCCAAAGAACCTTGAGCTGATAAGTTATGAAGCGTTTGTAATGAATTCTTTTTCAACATTTCATCATGCGGATTCCAAATTCTGTAGAAATATTCTTTTCCGCCAATCACGTCAAAATCTTCTCCTAAGATCATGTTTTTATTGTTAGGATCTCTTGTTGCGGCATATTTTTCTTTCCAGTTGATGATTCCAGGCAATAATGTTTTGTAGTTCATACCAAAAGATTCTGGATTTGCATTACCAGCTCTGGCTTGTGCATCGATCATTGCAGGAAGTTCCACAGTAGGATCATTAAATTGAACCAAAGAAATAGGGTTGCTTATTGCCACATTGTTACTGTAGGCGAATCGTACTTTTCCTTTAGCATTTTTACCGCTTTTAGTAGTAATTAAGATAACTCCAAATGCAGCACGTGCACCATAAATAGAAGCAGAAGCGGCATCTTTAAGTACAGACATCGATTCTACGTCTTCTGCATTTAGCATTGACAAATCGCCAGGAACACCATCCACTAAAATAAGTGGCGATCCTGTAGCTACTCCATTAACAATAGTTCCAGCTCCACGAATGTTCACATTTGATCCCTTGCTTATGTTACCTGAATTATAAGTAATGTTAAGCCCAGGAGTTGTTCCTTGTAAACCTTTTGTGATATCTGTAATAGGAATGCTTCCTAAAGCTTTTTTTACATCTACTTTAGCAACAGCACCTGTAAGATTTGCTTTTTTCTGAGAAGAGAATCCCACAACAACTACTTCATCCAATTTTGCAGTAGCCGCTGCAAGAGAAATGTTAAGTTTTTGTTGTCCTTCAATTTTTACTACCTGAGTTTCAGAACCCATGTAGCTAAAGCTTAGCGATTGTCCCTGCGCTACGTTGATGCTGAAGTTTCCATCAAAATCAGTAGTTGTACCGTTTGGAGTTCCCTGAATCACTACGCTGACTCCCGGTATGGGAAAACCGTCTGCTTTGTTTTTAACAGTTCCAGTAATTGTTTTTGTTTGCCCAAATGTCACTTGAATGAACAAAACCAACAATGAAATAAGGAATAATTTTTTCATAATAATCTGGTTTTTTTTATGGTTGTTGAGCAAATATATTTATTTATTGCATACAATTGCATTTTTTTGTCTTTTTTTTCTAAAATTAACTCAAATAACGCAAAATAACGCAAAATATAATGTTTTAATTAGGCTGCGTTAATAATTAAAATCTTTTAATTTGCGGAATGTTGCATATTCAATATGTGTTTTTTACTATAATTTGAAATAATTGATATATTTGCTCTGAATTTTAACTTTTTAAGAAAATGCTGAAAGCCGAAAGACATCAATATATAATGACTAAGCTTAATGAGGACCAAAAGGTTGTCACGACAGATTTAGCGTTGGCTCTAGATTTGTCAGAAGATACTATTCGCCGAGATTTGAACGAGTTAGACAGCAAAAAGCTGTTAGAGAAAGTATACGGAGGAGCAGTTCAGGTTTCTGAAAAATCGGCTAATATATTTGATATTTATATTTCGGAAGAAGAGCAAAAAAAGCATATCGTAACAAAAGCATTGTCATTACTTCGTGACGATCAAGTTATTATAATGAGTGGTGGAAGCACCAATTTGGTCTTTGCAAAGTTAATACCTGCCGATTTAAAAGCGACAATTTATACGTATAGTCTTCCAATTGCCATGCAATTATCACAGCATCCAAACATAGATTTGATCTTCATTGGAGGAAAAATGCAGAAAAACGCAATGGTAACTATTGGTATGGATGTAATTCAGGTGGTATCCAAAATCAAAGCTGATATTTGTTTCATTGGCGCCAGCAGCATCAATATAAAACAAGGTTTGACTGAGATTGGATATGAAATCTCTATTGTTAAAAAAGCAATGATTGAGGCTTCAGATAAGGTAGTTTCAATGTTTTCTTCGGATAAATTAGATACAAAAATGCCTCATGGCGTATGCGAACTTACAAAGTTGAATACAATTTTAACCGATTTAGATCCGAATGATGCCAAATTAGAAGAGTATCGAAAATCAGGCGTACACATCTTATAAATTATTGTTTCAAAAAGACAAGTCTGCATGTTTTTGCGTTTTTTAAAATTTATTTTGTTAAATAACGCAAAATAATGTAGTGTTTCTCTTTTTTGTATATATATTTGTTAAAGCTTAGCCTTTGGCAAAATATATGAATATCATTACTTCATCATTTTACGGTTTATTGGCAGGCTAAATATTGATTTCAACATGATTTATATGCTGTTTTGAGGACAGTTTGAATCTAATGAAAAATGGAATCAAATATTGTAAAAACAACCAAAGCAATAGAACCAGTAAAATGCCCAATTCTCCACAACTAAAAGAACTATCTGCTTCATTAGAAGGAAATCTTTTTCATGATGAGCTTCATAAAAAAATATATTCGACAGATGCTTCTGCTTACAGAATTACGCCGGTTGCGGTAGCAATTCCGAAAACAGAAGAGGATATCGTTAAGATTATTCGTTTCGCATCCCAAAATCAGATTTCAATAACACCAAGAACAGCAGGAACTTCTTTAGCTGGACAAACCGTTGGTAGCGGTATAATTGTCGATGTTTCCAAACATTTTACCAAAATTGTTGCTTTTGATGCCGAAAAGAAAACGGTAACCGTTCAGCCCGGAGTAATTCGCGACGAGCTGAATTTGTTTTTAAAACCGCACGGATTATTTTTTGCGCCAACAACATCAACTACTAATAGATGCATGATTGGCGGCATGGTGGGAAATAATTCTTCTGGGACAACTTCAATTCGTTACGGTGTTACCAGAGATAAAATTGTAGAAATAAAAGCAGTTTTGAGCGACGGAACGCTTGCTGTATTTAAGGATTTAACTTCTAAAGAATTTATTGAGAAAACAAAAGGTGATTCTTTAGAAAGTAAAATTTATAAATCGATTTACGAAGAACTTTCAAGTAAAGAAAATCAGGAAGAGATTTTAAGAGAGTTTCCAAAACCAGAAATTCACCGAAGAAACACAGGTTACGCGATTGATGCTTTGTTGAAATCGGAACTTTTTTCGGGAACGGAAAATACCATCAATTTAGGGAAATTGCTTTGTGGCAGCGAAGGAACTTTGGCATTCACAACAGAAGTTACGTTAAAAGTTGACGATCTTCCTCCAACAAATAATATTATGGTCGTAGCGCATTTTCACACGATTCAAGAAAGTCTTGAAGCCGTTGTGGTTGCGATGAAACATCATTTGTACACTTGTGAAATGATGGATGACACGATTTTAGATTGTACCAAGACGAATAGGGAACAAGCCAAAAATAGATTTTTTATTGTGGGCGAACCAAAAGCGGTTATTATGCTCGAAGTAGGTTCTCATAGTAGTATGGAAGATGCCGAATTGCAAGCCGATGCTTTGATTAAAGATCTTGAAGCTAATGGTTTTGGATATGCGCTTCCAAAAATTTATGGAGAAGATATTGAGAAGGTAAATGAGGTTAGAAAAGCGGGTCTCGGACTTTTAGGAAGTATTGTAGGAGACGACAAAGCGGCCGATTCGATTGAAGATACTGCAGTTGAATTAAGCGATTTGCCAAATTACATTGCCGATTTTGCCGCGATGATGGAAAGCCACGGACAAAGTGCAATTTATTATGCACACGCCGGAGCGGGAGAGTTGCATTTGCGTCCGAAGATTAATTTAAAAACAAAAGAAGGTTTACACCAATTCAGAAATTTATCTACCGAAGTTGCTCATCTGGTTAAAAAATACAGAGGCTCACTAAGTGGTGAACATGGCGACGGAATTTTGCGCGGAGAATTTCTACCGTTTATGATTGGCGATAAAAACTACGAACTGCTGAAGCGAATCAAAAAAGCATTTGATCCTGATACTATTTTAAATGTTGGAAAAATTGTAAATGCATCTAAAATGGATGAAAACCTTCGTTTTGAAGCAGGAAGAGTAGAACCAGATATTAAAACAATTCAGGATTTTTCAGATAGTTTAGGGATTTTGCGTGCAGCCGAAAAATGCAATGGATCTGGTGATTGTCGAAAATTGCCATCGGCAGGAGGAACTCTTTGTCCGAGTTATCGTGCGACAAGAAACGAAAAAGATACCACTCGCGCACGTGCCAACGCTTTGCGCGAATACCTGACGCATTCTGATAAAGAAAATAAATTCGATCACGAAGAATTATATAAAGTATTCGAATTGTGTGTGAGCTGTAAAGCATGCGCCAGCGAATGTCCAAGCAATGTGGATGTTGCCACTTTAAAAGCAGAATTTTTATACCAATATCAAAAAGCAAATGGTTTTTCTTTCCGAAATAAAATGTTTGCTTTCAATTCGAAATTAAATGAATTAGGAAGTATTGCGCCAGCAATTACCAACTGGGCATCCAATCTTTCATTTGTTAAAAAAAGAATGGGAATTGCACCCGAAAGACAAGTGCCATTATTGGCTCCAAAAACGTTTAGGAAATGGTACCAAGCGAACAAAAAGCTTTATGAAGCAAACTCTTTTGAAAATGGAAGCGTTTATCTTTTTTGCGACGAATTCACGAATTATTATGATGTTTCAGTCGGAATTGATGCTTTTGAATTATTGACAAAATTAGGTTACAACGTAATTGTAATCGATCATGAAGAAAGCGGAAGAGCTTTTATTTCAAAAGGTTTTCTAGAAGAAGCGCAGGAAATTGCGAATAAAAACATCACAATTTTTAAAAATATAATTGCTGAAAATACGCCTTTAATTGGTCTTGAACCTTCGGCGATTTTGACTTTCAGAGATGAATATCTTCGATTGGCAGCAGATAAAGAAAGTGCTGAAAAAGTAGCAAAAAACACTTTTACAGTTGAAGAGTTTTTCAAAAGAGAAATTTCAAACGGAAAAATTCACGCGGGACAATTTTCTGAAAAAGAAAAAAGCATAAAGATTCACGGACATTGCCACCAAAAATCTCTGAGCAGTGTGGAAGCTTCTTTTGCGATGTTGAATGTTCCAAAAAATAATAAGGTTACGATTTACAATTCGGGTTGTTGCGGCATGGCGGGCTCATTTGGATATGAAAAAGAGCATTACGAAATCAGTATGCAAATGGGTGAAGATACTTTGTTCCCAAAAATCAGAGCAACAGAAACGACAACGGTAATTGCAGCCGCGGGAACAAGTTGCCGTCATCAAATTTTTGACGGAACCAGCAGAAAAGCAATGCATCCGGTAACTATTTTGAAAGACTGCCTAAAATAGTATTTAAAGAACATCAGTTATGAAAAAATCAATTTACACCATCTTCTTGCTCTTTTTAGTTTTTACTGCGCAAGCTTCTAAAGTTGATACTCTGGAGGTTTTTAGTGCTTCAATGCAGAAAAACATCAAGACGTGTGTCGTGGTTCCAGACAATTACAAAAAGAGCAAAAAAGCTTTTCCGGTGGTTTATTTGCTTCATGGGCACAGTGGCAATTATGCTACATGGGTAAAAGGTTTTAAGGAACTTGGAAAACAAGTAGATCAATACGGTTTTATTGTAGTTTGTGCTGACGGAAATTATTCAAGCTGGTATTTTGACAGTCCAATTGATCCGAGTTTTAAATACGAAACTTATGTTGTGAATGAGCTAGTTCTGTTTATTGATAAAAAATACAAAACCATTGCCGATCGAACAGGAAGAGCAATTTCGGGCTTGAGCATGGGCGGTCATGGCGCTTTGTATTTGTCATTCAGGCATCAAGATGTATTTGGTGCTGCAGGAAGTATGAGCGGAGGAGTTGATATTCGTCCGTTTCCCGACAAATGGGAGATCAAAAAACGATTAGGATCAATTACTGAATTTCCTGAAAATTGGAATCAAAACACGGTTACCAATATGCTCGATTTGGTAAAAGACAACAAATTAAAACTGATTATCGATTGTGGTGTTGACGATTTTTTCATGACCGTAAACAGGGAACTTCATGCAAAAATGTTGGCTTTAAAAATAAATCACGATTATATTGAGCGCCCAGGCGAACATAATCTTAAATACTGGGAGAATTCTTTAAAATATCAACTTTTGTTTTTTCACGATTTCTTTAATGAAAATGTAAAAACAAAGTAATCATAAAGTGTATTTTGATTCTCACACATGATCGAAATACACAAATTTTGGTTGGTTATCCTAACAGGTTTTTTGTCAAACCTGTTAGGTTTTTTTGATCAATTCTGCACGAATTAAATTGGTGTAAAACAAACAAACGCATCATATTCCGAATAGGAATTTTTAAAATAAATTATTGCTAATAAACTAAAAACAACCATGAAACATTTATTTTTCAGAATAGTATTGCTTTTTGCAATAGCAACTGGATTTTCGCAGAATGCAGAAAAAAAAGGAATTATAAAATTTGTACAACTTACAGACTTGCATGTTTCTGTGGGAAATGACAATGATTTTTTGTTGCAAAACATCGTAAAAGAAATCAACAATTCGGACAATGAATTTGTAGTCGTAACCGGAGATTTAACCAATCGAGGTGCTGATGACGAATTAAAACAGGTTCATGCAATCCTTTCAAAATTAACAAAACCGTATTATGTAATTTCGGGTAATCACGAGACGAACTGGAGCGAAAGCGCGGGACTTACTTATAAAAAGATATTTGGAGAAGATCGATTTGTATTTTCAAAGGGAGATTATCTTTTTATTGGATATCCATGCGGGCCATACATGAAAATGGGTGATGGTTTTGTAAAACACGAAGATGTACTTTGGTTAGATAAAACGTTGAAAGATAGTTTGAAAGGAAACAATAAAAAAGTACTCAATTTTGCTCATTATCCAATGGATAATAGTGTAAGCAATTATAAAGAAGTACTTTCTGTTTTGCAGAAATATCCAACTGTCGCGAGCTTTTGTGGTCACGGACATACTTTGAGAAAATATGATTTTTCTGGTTTGAGCGGTTTAATGGGAACTTCTATAACTTCGTTGGACGGTAAAACTCAAAGTTATAACGAATTAATTATCAGTAATGACAGTATCAGTATTTATCAAAAAGAAATTGATAAACCAGGTGTTTTCAAATTTTCTGTTCCGACAAAACCATCAAAAATTGAAATTCCCAAGGATGATTTTCCGGCAATTGGTCCTTTTTTGAAAGACGACGCTTCGATTTACAGTCTTCCTTCATTTGACAAAAAGAATTTTTATTTTGCGAATTCTCTAGGCGAAATAGAATCTGTAAATTTGAAAGACAAAAAAATAAATTGGAAAACAAAAACTGGAAACGCCATTTATTTTTCGCCGACAATTGTGAAAAATAATCTCGTTGTTGGAACGATCGAAGGAAATCTTTTAGGATTTGATTCACAATCAGGAAAACAAAAATGGAATATTGCTGTTGGAGGTGTTTTAGTGGGTTCTCCAATCGCCGAAAACAACAAGGTTTATACGGCAAGTTCGACTTCATTTGTTTGTGCAGATGCTTTGACCGGTAAGGTAATTTGGAAAAAAGAAATGCCACAGTCTTATTCTCAAGGAATACCTTTGATTCAGGGAGATAAAATCATTTTTGGGGTTTGGGATACTTATGTGTATTGCTTAAATAAAAATACAGGAGAGTTAATTTGGAAATGGAATAATGGCAATGACAAACAAATTTTATATTCGGCTGGAAATGTAAATATGGTTTCGACAAAAAGCCGGCTTTATTTTGTGACACCACAGCGCTTTTTGACCATTTTGGATATTGAAACTGGAAAAACGCTTTTAAGAACTTCGAAGTGGAAAATTAGAGAATCGATGGGAAAAAGCCAGGACGGGAAATGGTTTTATGGCAAAACAATGGATGGATTGCTTTTAAGAGTGCCACTTTCTGATGATCTTGAATTGACAGAAGAAAATGTAGAAAAACAAAGTAAAGTTTTGGATTTGAAATTAGGCTACGAACACAATCCAGCAGGAATTTTAGAAAAAGACAACAAAATCTACATCGGAAGCAGAAAAGGCGAAGTGATACTAGTCGATGCAGAAAAATTTGAAATCATAAAACAAATCACTTTAGGAAGTTCAAGTGTAAATGGTTTCACAATTGATGCCCAAGGCAGAGTTTGGACTTCTCTAGTCGAAGGCGGGATTTATTTGTTAAATTAAGTTTTTTTATTGCGCATGAAATTGCTCGCAAAGTCGCAGGGACACGCAAAGAAAAATAAAAGATTTAAAAATAAAACTTTGCGCTTTCGCGACTTTGCGAGATTTAAAAATAAAGATGAGTTAAAAAAACTTTGCGAACATAGCGTAACTGTACACAACCATATTATTATGAAAAGCATAAAAATTATAATTCTAGTTTTGCTGATTCATGCCAAAATCTTCAGTCAGCAATCTCCAAAAAGAGAAATGCGCGCCGCGTGGATTTCTACAGTAGAAAATATCGACTGGCCGTCTAAACCCGGTTTGTCAGATAAAGAAATGAAAGCCGAAATGATTACACTTTTGGATAATCTACGTTCGTATAATCTGAACACTGTAATTTTTCAAATTCGCCCAACTGCCGATGCTTTTTACAAATCGACAAAAGAGCCAGCTTCGCATTGGATAACCGGAACTCAAGGCGTTGCGCCAGGCTTTGATCCGTTGCAAATGATGATTGATGAAGCAGGAAAACGTGGCATGAACGTGCATGTTTGGCTGAATCCGTATCGTGTTCAGAAAGACACTGTTAGAGATGTGCTTTCAAAAAATCATTTATATTTTAAGAGACCAGACCTTTTCCTGACATATGGAAAAACGAGATATTTTAATCCAGGCTTACAAGAAACCAGAGATTTTGTCGCTTCTGTTGTAGGTGAAATTGTTCGTAAGTATGATATTCAGGCCGTTCATATGGATGATTATTTTTATCCGTATAAAATTGCGGGACAAGAATTTCCAGACGAAAAAGCATTTGCGAAAGAACCGCGCCAATTTAAAGACAAAGACGATTGGAGAAGAGACAATGTCGATTTAATCATCAAACAAATCAGAGATACGATTATTGCCAATAAACCAGAAGTTGAATTCGGAATTTCGCCTTTTGGAGTTTGGAGAAATAGTGCCAAAGATTCTGAAGGTTCTAAAACTACTGCGGGAGCTACAAATTATGATGATTTGTATGCCAATATCTTAAAATGGCAAAAAGAAAACTGGATTGATTATGTAACGCCGCAAATATATTGGCACATTGGTTTTGACAAGGCAAATTTTGAAGTTTTGGCAAAGTGGTGGGCCGAACATAAATTCGGAGCAAATGTTTATGTGGGACATGGCGAATACAAAATTTCAACTACTGCCAAAGAACCAGAGTGGAGAAGCCCTGATCAAATCGTAAAACAAATTGAAATGATTCGCAAATTCCCTCAAATTGAAGGTTCGATGCACTTTACAGCTTCCAATTTTCTGAAAAAAGGTGATACGTTACGACAGCCTTTACTCCAAAAAGAATACAAATATATCGCTTTGACTCCCGAAGCAAACAGAATTACAAGATTAAAGCCTGAAAAGCCTACAAATGCTGTGATTGCAAAAAAAGGCGACAAAGCAATTTTGACTTGGAAACCTGCAGTTAACGACAAGAAATATGTGATTTACAGATTTCCAAAAGGAAAAATAACTGATTTCTCAAATCCATCAACTATTTATTATGTGACAACAGCTCTAAAACTGGAAGTTCCAAATGCTAATTTGGAAAATTATGTTTACGCGCTCACCGCTTTGAGTCAAACCCAGACAGAAAGCAGTCCCATAGAATTTACAGTAAAATAAAGTATCAAGAAATGAGAAAAAGTATTCTCCTAATTGCCTTATTTCTAAGCTCATTAAGTTTTGTACAAGCCCAAAAATTAGATATAATTCCGAAACCAGTTTCAGTGCAACAAAATTCCGGACAATTGGTTTTGCCTTCAGTATTAAAAGTTGTTGTAGATAAAAAACTAAAAAATAGTGCCGATTATATTTCGGCAAGCATTTCAAAAAATACCGGAATTAATCCAATTGTTTCCCTTGGAAAAAAACATGGAAAAAATGCGATTTCATTTTTAGTAGATAAAAAATTAGAGCTTCCAAATGAAGGTTATCAATTAGACATAAACGAAAAAGGGATTTTCGTAAAAGGGAAAACTACAAATGGAGTCTTAAACGGACTTCAGACTTTAGCTCAAATTTGTTCTGCAAAAGAAGTTAAAAAAGGAACCGTTCCGTTTGTGAAAATTGAAGATTATCCTCGTTTTGATTGGCGCGGTATGATGCTCGATTGTTCGCGACAATTTTTTGACAAACAAACTGTCAAGAATTATATCGATTGGTTGGCAGCTCATAAAATGAATGTTTTTCATTGGCATTTAACCGATGACAACGGTTGGAGAATCGAAATAAAATCAATGCCCGATTTAACTTTAAAAGGCGCTTGGAGAGGTCCTGGAGAAGTTTTATTGCCATCTTACGGCTCAGGAGACAAACGTTACGGAGGTTTTTATACGCAAGAAGATATTAAGGAAGTAGTGGCTTATGCCGCTAATCGTGGCATTTCAGTTATGCCAGAACTTGAAATTCCGGGGCACTCGCGTGCAGTAACGGCTTCATATCCAGAAATTGGGTGCGAAATTAGCCAGGAACTTAAAAGTGTTCAAGGCGAAGTAAAAAATGTTTGGTGCGTTGGACGTGAAGAAAATTATGATATTTTGGATTCGATCATTAGAGAAGTTTCGGGATTATTTCCTTTTGAATATATTCATGTGGCGGGCGACGAAGTCAATCGTGCAAATTGGGAGCATTGTCCAAAATGCCAAGCTCTGATGGCAAAAGAAGGTTTTACAGACAGTTTTCAGCTTCAGAATTATTTCTTTAAAAGAGTTCAAAAAATTGTAGACAAATACCATAAAAAAACAGACGGCTGGAATGAAATCTTGAAAGGTGGAGAAGTCAACCCAAATACGTTGATTTCGGCTTGGCAAGGAATTAATTACGGAATTGAATCTGCTAAAAAAGGATACAAAACCATTATGATGCCGGGACAATTTTTGTATTTTGACATGGCACAATCTGAAACAGAACGCGGTCATCGCTGGGCGGCAATCACCGATACAAAGCACGCTTATTCGTTTGAGCCAATTCCAGATTCGGATTTAACGGCGGAAGAACAAAAAAATATAATTGGAGTTCAAGGTGCATTGTGGAGCGAATATTTGGATCGTCCGGCGAGAATTATGGAATACCAAAGTTATCCGAGAATTACGGCTTTGTCTGAAATGGGCTGGTCTAAAAAAGAAGATAAAAACTGGGATGATTTTTACGGAAGATTAACCAACAGTCATTTAAAAAGATTGGCCGATATGGGAATTGCTTTTAGAGATTTTCCTCCAACGGCAATTTATAAAAACGGAACAATTACAGTGACGCCACCTTATGAAGGCGCGATTGTAAGATTTGATAAAGATGGAAATGAGCCCACAAGACAATCGCCTTTGTACACAGGACCAATTCAAACGAAAGATTACGAACAGTATAGATTTAGGGTTTTCTTTAATGAAACTTCGGCAAGTCCTGCAGTGAAAGTGGAGAAATTGCCTGTTGCAACCTGGAATACAGCTAAAGCCGAGGTTTTAACCATTTCAGAAAATATATCAGAACATGTTGATAAAAAGGGAATTTGGTATTTGAATTTTAATCCGACTGATGACGGCGCAAACGGAACAATTAAAAATGTTTCTCTTTTTGAAAATGACAAACTATTGCAGGCTTATTCAGACGAAAAAGCTTTGAGATCAAAACCGCGTTTGAGATTTTTGATTGAAAATTACAACGAAAAAAACACCTACAGATTAGATTTTACTGTTGAAAACAAAGAAGAGAGAAAATCTGCAGCAAATGTAAAATTCATTTGTTCACCGTATCAGGAACCAGAAGTTAAAGTAACTTCATCAATGGCAGAAAATACGAAGTTTCCAATTGCGAATCTGCAAGATTATAATGAAGAATCGTATATGCGCACTGATGTTGCCTGCAAAGATGGCGATTGGATTTTATATACCTTTACTACTCCTGTAATTTCTTCTAAAATTGATGTTTTAAGCGGCATTCCGCATCATCCGAGATTTATCATAAACAACGGTTATGTTGAGTTTTCATACAACGGAATTGATTTTATAAAAGGCGATAATTTTGATTACGGAAATGCATCAATTTATCCGAAACAGCCTGTAAAAGCAGTTAGAATAAAAATTACAGGAACCAATAATGAGCCTTTGATGGCAGGGCAGGACTTAAAAATTAATCCATAGAAATATGAAAAATATAGTGAACAAGATTGTAGCGATCTGCTTAATTTCGTTAAGCATAAACAGTTATTCTCAAGAGAATTCTAAGAAATCTTTTGATGTTAAACGAAATCAAGTTTATATCGATTCAATGATGACCAACGCGCTTGAAAAAGGCTTTTTTCCAGGAGCACAAATTATTGTTGGAACAGGAGATTCTAATTTGATAATCAAAAATTATGGCTATCATGATTATACTAAAAAACAAAAGGTAAAATCAGATGATGTTTTTGATTTGGCTTCGATGTCTAAAGTTTTAGGAGCAACACTTGTTACAATGCGTTTGGTTGGAGATGGAAAAATCAAACTTACAGATCAAGTAGGTGAAATTGTTCCAATGTACAAAAATACAGCGATTTCCGATTTAACGCTTTTTGAGTTGCTGACGCATACTTCTGGACTAACGCCAAGCATTACTTTTTATCAGGCGTTGCTTTCTACACCAGATAATTCGCCTTTGTTGAGCAATCAAAAATCAGAGCAATATCCACAGCAATTTGATAATATGTTTGTCAACAAAAACATTGTTTATGATTCAAAATATCTTGTTTTTCAGCCGAAAGAAAATTGGATTCAGATTTATAAAAACATGTGGCTGAATCCAGAATTTTATCCATCGGTTTATGAAAGGATTGCGAAAGCAAATACAAATCCGAGAGGAAAATATTTGTACAGTGATTTAAATTTGCTTTTGGTAAAACAAATGATCGAAACCAAAACTGGAAAGAAATTAGATCAGCTGACAAATGAAATTTATACGCAATTAGGCATTTCAAAAATTGGATATAATCCACTAAAATGGACTTCTATAGATAATGTAATGCCAACGGAAGTAGATAATTTTTTCAGAAAAGACACCATCAAAGGTTATGTGCATGATGAAGCGGCAGCTATTTTTGGAGGCGTTTCGGGAAATGCAGGTTTATTTGCAAATGCCGAATCAATTGCTGTAATCTGCAAAATGCTAATGAATAACGGAAATTATAAAGGAAAACAAATTCTAAAAGCCAAAGTTGTAAAAGAGTTTACAGAATCGCCACTCGCTAAAGAAGGCATTTACCGCGGTTTAGGTTTTGACAAAAGAAAACCAGATGAGTTTTTTACAAAAGATGATTTTGGACATACCGGTTTTACGGGAACATTTTTCTTTATGAATCCAAACACAAATCGATTTGTAGTTATTCTGACAAATCGCGTAAACCCAACCCGAACAAACAGATTGATGTATAAAGATGATTTTAGTGCTAAAATCTGGAGGCAAATTAATAAGTAAAAAAGTTTTTTTTTTCGCCACGACTCGAGCGATAGCGAACAGGCGAAGCAATTCACGAATTATTGAAAAATAATATGTGTAATTATGGGATTTTTATTTACACAAATTAGCAAAATTTAATTCGTGAATTTGTGGACAAAGAAGAGGAATTACTTTTGAGGAAGCTCAAATTAGTATAAAATAAATTTAAGTAAAATGAAACAAGCCATTATCAATGCAGTCGTTCACACAGGAGAGGAAATAATCAATAATGGAGTTATTGTTGTTGAAAATGGAAAAATTCTTTCAATTCAAAATGAAATTCCAACTGCCATTGAAACCCTTGATTTGAAGGGAAAACATATTGCATCAGGTTTTATTGATATTCAAATAAATGGAGGAGAAAGGCTTTATTTCAGCCAAACTCCAACGGAAGAAGCAATTCAGGATATTTATGATGCTAGTCGCAAATATGGAACAACGCAGGTGCTTCCGTGTTTGATATCATCTTCAAATGAAACTATTCTGCAAGGAATTGAGGCTGTTCGCAATTATCGAGCAAAATACGATAATGGTGTAATCGGAATGCATTTAGAAGGGCCATTTTTGAATCCGTTACGAAGAGGCGCGCACAGTATCGATCAGGTTCGAAAACCTACAAACAAAGAGCTTGAAGAAATTATCAAATACGGGAGAGATGTTATAAAAGTCATCACGATTGCTCCAGAATGTTTTACAGAAGAACAGCTTGAGATGTTGCTGGAAAGCGGTATAGTAATTTCGATTGGGCATTCGACAATTTCGTATAACGAAGCACAGCCTTATTTTGCAAAAGGAATTAAACTGGTAACACATTTGTTTAATGCGATGACTCAATTTGGGCATCGCGAACCGGGTTTAGTTGGTGCGTCTTTGGAAAATGAAAATGTATTTACACCCGTTATTTTAGATGGTTCGCATTGCGATTATGCCGCGGCAAGATTAGCGTATAAACTTAAGCAAGATAAGTTCTTTTTGATTAGTGATGCCACATTTTTAGGACGAAAAGTGACCAACTTCAATTGGGACAATTTTGATGCTCATCTTGACAATGGATTTTACAGAAATAAAGACGGCAATTTGGCTGGAGCATCGATCTCGATGTTAGAGGCGGTGCAAAATGCCCACAATCATTTGAATGTTTCTGTTGATGAAGCGCTGAAAATGGGATCTTCTCGCGTGGCAAATGCAATTGGTTTAGGAGATAAATACGGAAAAATAAAAACTGGATTTCCAGCCACTTTTGTCAAATTCGATGATGATTTATCTGAGATAGAAACTTTTGATTTTCTTAATACCAATCGGTTATTATGATGTTGTTTTTCATTTTTAAAAATGTATTTTTGAAAAGAAAATAAAATTTTTTTTACAAATTCAAAACTCCAAATCATAATGATCAAAAAAGGTGTATTAACTTTTTGTGCAGTTGTTTTAACAGTTTTAAGTAGTTCTGGCCAAAATTGTTTGCCTTCAGGAATTACAATCAACAGCCAATCTCAACTAGATAATTTCTCTAAAAATTACCCAGGTTGTACCACTATTGGCGGGGATGTATTAATAGAAAACGTCGGCAATCTTTTAGGATTATCCCAAATTAAATCTATTGCTGGAAATCTTACTCTCAAACTTTTAATTAAAGATTTAAAAGGATTACATAATTTGACCACAATTGGTGGAGATTTGACTATTAGTGGCAATTCTCTTTTAACCAATTTCACTGGATTAGAAGCGTTAAATTCGGTTGGAAAAAATGTATTGATCGAAAGAAATGACGTTTTAGATAATTTTAATGGCTTAGAAAATCTTAAATCAGTAGGAGGAGATTTGTCGATAAGAGATAATAAAGTATTAACTAATATCAGCGCCCTTAAAAACGTTGCAACTATTGGAAATAATTTAATAATCAGTACCAATAATCAGCTTCTTAATATTAATGGATTAGCAGGTATTACCGAGATTAATAATGATTTAGTTGTTGAGTCAAATCCGCTTTTGACTTCTTTAGATGGGTTAAATAATTTAAAGACTGTAAAAAGAGATTTAAAAATTAGATTTAATAATAGCTTAAAAGATTTACAAGGTTTAAATGGGTTAATAACTACTGGGCGATCTTTTGAAATAGAACGAAATGATAATATTTCTAGTTTTACTGGTTTAGAAAATCTTAATACTATTTACAGACTATTTGTAGTTGATAATGATAATCTAATTAATCTAAAAGGACTTGATAATCTTAAAATTGTAAAAGAAAATTTAACGCTATTTGGAATTGATAAATTAAACTCATTGAATGGGCTGCAAAATGTGACATCAGTTGATGGAATGTTGCAAATAAAAAGTTGCAATGCATTGACTAATTTAACGGGATTGAGTGGTTTGACTAAAGTTGGAATTTCATTTGAAATTTCAGACAATTTGGGCATGATAAATCTTCAAGGTTTAAATAGCTTCGTGTCAAGTGCAAACCTTTACGTATCTGGATGTGCGAGTCTTGAAAATTTAGTGGGATTAGAAAGTCTTAAAAATATAAATAACGGCAATTTAACCATCAGCTATTGTGACAAAATTACAAGTTTGAAAGGTATTGAGAATATTGACCCTAAGACAATCGGATATGTAACTATTGAGTTGAATGCCTTATTGTCAACTTGTGCTATCCAAAGTGTGTGTAGTTACCTTTCAGATATTGCAAAAAGTGCCGCTATTCGTTCAAACAAAGAAGGATGTAATAATAGAGAAGAAGTTACAGCAATGTGTAAAGCTGTCCTATCGGTAGATGAAAATGACTTGTTATCTTCGACAACTTTATATCCAAATCCAACTATTGGTAAAGTGAGTATAAATGTAAAATCTGATTGTAAAATTTACATTTATAACGCAATCGGGGAGCAACTAAAAGAAGTAAGTTTAGTTGTGGGATATAATGAAGTGAATTTGGATTCATTGCCATCTGGTGTATATTTTTTTAAGACTAAAAAAGGAAACTCTCTAAAAGTTCTAAAAAAATAAGTAGTCGTTTTGTTGATATTTCGTAGCGATTTCTTGGAAATAAAAAGGATTAAATTGATATTAAAAATAGAAAAGCTTCAGAGAAATCTGAGGCTTTTTCTTTTAAAAAGTTTTAAAAAAATGACAGAAAACAGTTTTTCTAGGCGTCTTTAACACAAATTCAATTTTCATAGCAAAACGCACTCAGATTAGTAATAATTCTGACAAAAACTTTAAAATTAAAAACCGAATTCGTATCTTGTTCTGCTAAAATTTAGTATGCCAAGCATATACATTTTAGAATGGTTGCCTTCAAAACGTTTTTCACTTCTTTTTAATAGAAACAATCTACATTATGAAAAAATCATTAATGCTCTTTACTGCATTCTTAGCGCTTACAGCTTGCTCAAAACATCAAGGAAAAAAAGATGTTGCTATCACCGGAATAGACTCCACATTGCGACCTGGTAATGATTTCTTTAGATATGTAAACGGGAAATGGTATGATTCGGTATCAATACCAGCATCTCAAGCCGGAGTTGGCGTTTATATGTTTATGAATTATCCGCAAAGAATTCGCCTGCAAGGAATTTTGGACAGTATTTCGAAAAGCAAAAATCCTGAAGGAAGTATAGCTCAAAAAGTTGGAGATTTTTATGCATCGGGTATGGATACGATAACCATTGACAAACGCGGATATGAACCAATCAAACCTCTGCTTGCCAAAATTGATGCCATTAGCGATTTACCTTCCTTAATGAGCTTTGTGGTTAATCAAGTAAAAGTAGGCAATTCGTCTATTATAGGTTTTGGAGTGTCAACTGATGATAAAAACAGCACTATGAATCTTGCGCAGCTTTATCAAACAGGTATTGGTTTGCCTGATCGGGATTATTATTTCAAATCAGATTCTTCAACTGTTGCCATACAGCAATCATACAAAAAATACCTTACGACTTTGTTTCAACAAACAGGAAGCAATGCTCAAGAAGCTAAAAAGAGTGCTGATTTGGTTTACGACATTGACAAACAACTTGCCTTTTCGCACAAAACAAAAGTGCAACTTCGCGATGTGCAAGCCAACTACAATAAAACTACGGTGGCTGATTTGGTCAAAAAACATCCTAACATCGATTGGGCAACTTTTTTAAATAATTTAGGTGCTAAAACTGATTTTATAAATGTTTCGCAACCGGCATATTATGATGCGCTGAATAAGCTCTTGAAAACCATTCCGATTAATAATTGGAAAGTTTACTTGAAAGCAAATTCTATCGAAAGATATGCAGATGATTTAAGCAAGCCTTTTGTAGATGCATCATTTGAATATACCAAAGTGCTTTCAGGGCAAGCTGTTCAAAAATCACGTGGTGAAAAAATGGCTAACGTCATAGACAACTACTTAGGCGAAGCGTTGGGCGAATTATACGTAAAGAAATATTTTTCGGAAGATGCCAAAAAACGTATGTTGGTTCTCGTGAACAATCTGCAAAAAGCTTATGCCAAAAGAATTGATAACTTGGAATGGATGAGTCCAGTAACCAAGCAAAAAGCAAAAGAAAAATTGTTCGCGATCACTAAGAAAATAGGATATCCAGATAAATGGAGAGACTACAGCAATGTGCATATTACTAGAAATACTTATTTTGAGAATATGGTTTCGGCTGCGACAGCTGCTTATCAATTTCAACTGGCAAAATTGGGCAAACCAGTCGATAAATCAGAATGGTACACTACAACGCCAACGGTTACAGCATACAATAACCCGACTGCAAATGAAATTGTTTTTCCTGCTGGTATCTTGCAACCTCCATATTTTGATAATAATGCCGATGACGCACTTAACTATGGCGGTATCGGAATGGTTATTGGTCACGAAATTACACATACTTTTGATGATCAAGGTGCTCAATACGACAAAGATGGAAACTTGAAAGACTGGTGGACAAAAGAGGATTATGCAAAGTTTAAGGAAAGAATACAACAAGTTATTAATAGGTACAATACCTATACGGTTTTAGGCGATTTACATATAAACGGTGCGATGACAGTTGGTGAAAATACTGCAGATATTGCAGGGTTAGCGGTAGCTTACGATGCCTTTAAAATGACTGAGCAAGGAAAAGGGAATACAAAAATTGACGGTTATACTCCAGACCAACGCTTCTTTATTTCTTTAGCTAAAATATGGAGAGTAAAAATGAAGGATGAGTTCCTGCGTTTGTGGATCAATAACAACCCACATTCTCCACCAAATTGGCGCGTGAACGGCCCTTTGATGAATACGACACCTTTTTACAAGGCATTTGATGTGAAGCCAGGAGACAAGATGTTTTTGCCAGAGAAAGAAAGAATCACAATATGGTAACGGTGCCATAAAAGCAACTATCCGAACTAAAACTGATTAAAAATGGCAAATGTAAAAGAAGGCATAGTATGGCTAACGGGCGCTTCATCTGGCATTGGAAAATCAATGGCTCTTGAATGGGCAAGATTAGGATATAAAGTAGTTCTTTCCTCAAGACGCAAAGAGTTATTGGATAAAGTTGCTGACCAGATTAGGCATTCAGGGGGAGAAGCATTGGTGATTCCGTGCGATATAATGGAAGAGGCCTCGATTGAAAATGCGGTTCAACAAATCATTAAAGTTTGGGGACGTTTGGATGTTGTTGTTGCTAATGCCGGATTTGGTGTTTTTGGAAGTATCGAAAAACTAACAGCTAAGGATTGGAATAGACAATTGCAAGGCAACGTTACAGGTTTAGCCCTCACAGTAAAATATGCCTTGCCACATTTAAAGAAAAACAAGGGCCGAATTGGTTTGGTTGGAAGCGTAGCGGCATATCTCCCTAATCCGAATGTAGGTGCTTATGGTGCCTCAAAAGCAGCTGTAAACTCTATTGGCCAGACTTTACAGGTTGAACTTAAGGGTACAGGCGTAAGCTGCACCACGATGCATCCCGGATTTGTGGTTTCGGAAATTGCCCGAATTGACAATGATGGAGTTTGGCATCCTGATGAGCCAGATCCACGACCGTCAAATTTAATGTGGCCAACAGATAAAGCCGCTAAAGTAATGGTAAAGGCTATTTTAAAACGAAAGAGAAATTATATTTTTACAGGTCATGGAAAGCTAGCTGTTTGGTTGCAAAGATGGTTTCCTGGATTGATGAGGTCTATCATTTCAAAAGGTCCAAAACCAGATTAATAAGTAAGTAGCTCGAATTAAATCTATGTTAAAAGAGCTGCTTTATTTCAATATTAATTTGAAATTTGTGAAATGTCTAATTAACAATGAGATAATATGGAATTACAGACTATAGAATTGGAAAAAAAATACTGGCACGGAGTTGAAAATCATGATTATGAAACGGTAAAAAATCTGACGGTGTTTCCTTGCATAGTTGCTGGAAAAAATGGTGTTCAGAGTATCAATGAGGATGATTTCAAAAATATGTTCGACTCTGGACAAACCAATAAAATAAAGGTACTGAACATCTATGATGTAAAAGAAAAGCTAATTAACGAAAATACAGCAGTTATAGGATATGGTCTAGATTTTGAGATAGTAGATCAAAGTCAAAAAGAGCCTATAAAATGTGTTTGTACATCTACATGGATTAAAGAAAATAACAAGTGGGGTTGTGTGATGCATACTGAAACTGAACTGGAAAAAAAATAGTAATCTGAAACAAAGTTCGTAAATATAACGCATCATAATTTCAAAAAAAGTATAAAATGACAAAAAGCTTCAGAGTAATCTGAAGCTTTTTGTCATTAGCGGGAAGCATTTGAAAATAAATAATGAGCAAAATTTAGCACACATATCTACCCAAATTTGTATGGCTTTTGTAAGATGTATAAATAAGTTAGCGGTCAGTATTTGACAACGAAAACTGATAATCAGAAACGAACAAAAAAACATGAAGAAAGAATTTCTACCTATAAAAACCGAAAGACTTTTACTGCGACAATTTGCAGATAGTGATCTTGAAAATATTTTCAAAGGACTTTCAGATCCAAAAGTTATTAAATATTATGGAGTAAGTTTTCAAACATTGGAAGCAACTAAAGAACAAATGTCTTTTTTTGCTGACCTTGAAAAAAACGGTACAGGAATTTGGTTTGCTATTTGCTCGGCTGATAACAAAATATTCTATGGAGCAGGTGGATTAAATAATTTAAGTAAAGAACATAAAAAAGCAGAAATCGGTTTTTGGTTGATTCCAAATTTTTGGGGAAATGGAATCATGAAAGAAGCAATACCGTTAATTTGTAATTATGGCTTTGGCAATCTAGAACTTCACAGAATTGAAGGATTTGTTGAGTCAGAAAATAAGAATTGTAAAAGCCTAATGACTAAACTTGAATTTCAATACGAAGGAACTATGAAAGATTGTGAAATTAAAAATGGCAAGTTTATAAGTCTTGATGTTTATGCGAAACTAAAAAGGTAATTTGATCAGATAGCTCCAATATGTAGGCAACGATAGCGCAGATTTGGAATTTGTGTCCGCGAAGAAAATCAGAAAGGTGTGAAAAAAAGCTTTAGATTTCTCTGAAGCTTTTTTTTTATAGTAGCCCTAACGGGACAATTTTCGAACCATTTTATTGATGATTTGAAAAGAATATATATAATTTAATCAAAGTGATGTATTTAACGTATAGGGTATCGAATAAAAGCATCTTACTTTTTTTCCCTCTTTAATTCCTGGACTCCATTTAGGAGAAAGCTTTAAAACTCGAATAAGTTCTTTTCCGCTTCCATATCCAAGATCTCTAAGGATTTTTATGTCAGATAAGCTCCCGTTTTTTTCAACTATAAAGGTTGCATAAATTTTTCCTTTTAGATCTTTTTCTTCCAGTTTGAATTTTTTATCTACAAAATTATAAAACCCACTTATTCCGCCAGGAAAATTAGGTAGAACATCTACAGTCGCAGTGCTATATAAAGCATGTTCTATTTCTTTTTTTTCTGCTTCTTTTTCTTTTTTATAAACGATATCCCATTTATGACTATAAGTTTTTCCTAGAAAATTGTAAGATACAATGTCAGAAGATTTGACGATCCAATATCCTTTAATATTTTTGAATAAGTAATATTGTTCTTTAAGGAAATTCTTCTCATTAATTATTATAGAAACACCTTCTTTGTAAATTATATAATCTGATATCAGTTTTAAATCTTTACTCTCAATTACTTTTGAAGTTTTAATGTATAAATAGTTTTTGTCAGCAATAAACCAATCAGAATAATTTGTTGAAGCCGCATCGATGCCTTCAATTTTCTGCAAACCTGATTTCCATGTATTATAATAATAAACATTGGTATTGTTTTTAAAATACTCAGGCCCAATTCTCTTAAAGCTACTGCCATCAATATTTGTTAATATCCCTTGGTAGTAAACTCTATTTCCTTTTTTATAAAAATTATAATCGTAGTTCTCTGCATTTGGTACTAATGTGTAATATGGAGTGCCACAACCGGGATATGATTCCACCCATTTACGTTTGGTATAGCCTTCAGGAATTTTTAAAGAAAAATCTCTTACTGCGGTATTGGAACTTTTGATTTGACCATTTGCAATTGAAAAGATACTTAGGAATATTAAAATTAATGTTTTCATGAGTTGCATTTATTTTGTTGAATGAATGTTTATTGCTTGGCTTTAATCAGCACAATCATAAAACCCACTTTCCATCTTTTTCAATAATTTTTTCACTAATTTACTATAGAATCTAGTAGTTTGTCTAGCGGCTTTTTTACTTTGAAAATAAATCAATCCAGTGCCGGTCACTGTACCTAGATTAAACTCATAGCAGTTTTTATCTGTAATTAAAATCTTTTGGGTTTTAATAAAGTCTCCTTGAATAATTAACATGTCACCTTCTTTTGCCTCAATTTCAAATTTGCCATCATCGTCTGTTTTTGTCTTTCTACCCGTTCCTACTATTTCAATAGGAACTTTAACAGCTGGTAAAGGAATGCTTGCGTATTCGGAGTTATCAAAAACAAACCCTCTGATTAATTTACTTTTTGGAGCAGACTCTTGTCCGAATGTCAGAAGAGTTAAATGGCAAAACAATAGGTAGATAACTTTTTTCATATGTGCTTTCGTAATTGATTTATGCTGTTAAATCTAAGTTTTATTCGCTTTAAGAAAATTAGAAATTTTATATTTAATGAAACACTTCAGAAATTGATTGTCAAATTAAAAATAAAAATGTGATTTAAGTTTTAAAATTTCCTACTATAATGTATAGATGGTATGAAATTGAAAAAGGTTGGGTTGAAGAGATTTTTTTGCTTTGTTTAGACCTCTTTCGCTGGAATGAGCGTTTCATTCGCGAACGTAAAGTTGTTTTAGAATATTTCAAAACAAAAAAGCTCCAGATTTCTCTGAAGCTTTTGTCTTAGTAGCGGGAAGCATTAAAATATCTAACCAGATCATCTTGGATTATTACAATATTTTAGCATGTGCATCTTAATTTTTTCTATGCTTTTTGTTTTTATATCAAAATAGGTAATATTACATTTTATTAATCTTCAGGAAAAGGTGATTCCACTTTTTTAAAAACATTTCCGTTTATACCATCCATTTCAATGTTAATATAAACTTGTTTGTCATAATTAGGGTATCTAATGATCCAATAATTTTTATTATCAGTATTTGATTTGTATTTAGATATTGTCGTTTTATAGCCGCTTTCTTTTTTTTCTAATGAAATTCCATTTTTTTGACAGTATGAAAACACTTGATTAACATTATATTTGAAGCCATTATCAAAATCCTCAGTAGATACTAAATCTCCATTTTCATCATAATTATACCATTTACCTATTTTGAATCCAAACCAACAATAGACTCCCTTTGTTTTGATACTATTGTTAGGATAAAATTCTTTATACAATCCAATTACGGGATTTTCTGAGTAATCATATCCGGAAAAGGCACTACCTATTTGGGCACTTTTAGAATAGTAAAAGAGAGTTTTTCCATCTTTATCTCGAGCACTATATGAGTTATCTGTTTTAGTTATGTAAATCGCTTCATTTTTATTTTTTTTATTTGCTCCAATTTCATCTGGAAGATCCAAAATTTCAAATTTTTCGACTGAATTATTAATTTTTAAAATTCTAATTCTCTCTGGTTTTTTATTTTCAATTTTTGGAAGTTTATTTTGCGAAATACAAGAAATAAATAGTAGGGGATATAATAACAAAAATAGTTTTTTCATAGCCAATGTGTTTCTTCAAATTTTAATTGTCTAAATATTCGTTTCCTTTTAAATCCAGCCAGCCTTGTTGTCCATTTGGTAGCTCAAAACGGACATATTTCCCCTTAAATTCATCTAACTTTTTATATTTAATCTCTTTCATGATTGGGTAATAAGTAAATAAACCATCTTTTTCTATTCTATAACTTTGTTGATCTAATAAGGTTATAGAATCACAATTTTTAGGCAGATTGCTGTTGTATATTTCCATTTCTTTATCGGGATTCTCTGTAATCAAATAATCAAGTGTAGTCAAATTAAATTTTCCGTTTTTGAGTTTTGTATATAAATAAACAGGATAACTCATGGTTGTTCCCATCATTTCAGAATAGGAGGTAAACATATTAAGCCCTTCATCTGCATATTGAATGGTTTCATATCCTTCTCTGTTATACAATGGATAGCAGTTTGCTCTTGCCTCCGAAAAGTTTATAGTAAGGGAGCCAATTTGACCAGTATAGATGTAAAAATGATCATTTTCGGATTGAATCTCAAAAGCAATAGTAGCATCCGGAAAATAGGGTGCGCCACTTGTTTCGTATGATAAGTCTTCCTTTTGGTAGTTTTCGCCAGTCAGGTTTATTCTTCTCAAAGTATTACCTTCAATTACTTGCATATTTGGGTAAAATCGGGCAAAACTAAATGCCCGTATATTTTTTAAGTTGAATTTTTTAAACGCATAATTATAGATCTCCATTTCTTTTCCTTTATATGCAACGATAAAATAATCGTTACTTGTTATAGAATCAAAAGATTCCTTTAAGACCTTTTCGTTATATAAATTTTTGATCCGTAATTTTTTGTTTTTTAAAGTATCTATTTTGTAAAAATCTTCATTAAGCTTTAAATCATTTCCGTTAGCTAGCTGCATGTCTATTGCCTTTAGGTTTTTATATGCAATTGATTCGTAATTAGTATAAGAATCATTTAGATCATTTTCGTCAAATAAAAAACGGGTATTTTTTTTTGTTGGTATAATAAAACCTTTTGGATGATAAATGATTTTTTTGTTAGCCCCAAAATCTAAAATACAATAATGCAATAAATATTCATTTGTTTGATTTTTTAAAGAATCTTCTAAAATACTAACAACAAAGAAGTTTTTATTATACTTGTAAAATTGGTAGTTATCATCGTCGATATTGTTTTTAGTGATAAATTTTTGACTTTCTAGATTTTTAAAATCAGATGTAATAATTTCGGAAACTGAAATTGTTGAAGCGTCTTTTTTTATTTTTTCTATTTCTTTTTCTGTTGTTTCTTCTAATTCATATTTAAAACCAACAACCATTTTTTCATAATCATCAACATCCTGAAGCTGCAAATGAAAGTAGGTATTGTCTTTTTTTATAAAGACACCTTTATCTGCATTAATAAATTGTAATTGGCCTTCTTTTATTTTAAAAACTTTTTGGCTAAAGCAGACTTGAGCCAGAAGGATAAATAAAAAAACTAATTTTTCGGGGTATTTTGCAATCATATTAAAATTAATTTAATTGTAGAAAGATACTATTTTTATAAATGTAGAAACCATTGCTTTATTTCCGTTTATATTTTTATAGATGAGTTTTTTATGCAGAAGGTTGGGAGTGATAATGAAAATACTTTGAGAAGAATTAAATATAAGTCTTCGTCAATTTTAATGTCGAATTTAATTTAAGGAGTGAATTGATTTTATGGTATAACTTGACGGGACTCGAACCATATTGCATTGAAAAATAAGGCTTTAAATTTTTAAGAAATTGAAACAAAAATTTATCGAACCACAAAAAAAAGCCTGAGAAATATAGATTTCTCAGGCCTTACAATTTTTCTTGTAGCGGGAACAGGACTCGAACCTTTGTCCGCCGTGGCGGATATGAGTCCGACAAGCTGATAAAATTTTTGAATAAAAAAAACACCAGCTTTTTCAAGTGGTGTTTTACTTAGTAGCGGGAACAGGACTCGAACCTGTGACCTTCGGGTTATGAGCCCGACGAGCTGCCTACTGCTCTATCCCGCGATGTTTCGGGTGCAAAGATAAGCACTAAATACAGTTTTTCAAAGAAATAAGTAAAAAATTTTAGCAAACTTAAATTTGGGTTAACTATTTATTAATCAGTATTTTGTGTGTTTGAAATTGTGAAATCAGATTTTATATTTCAATAATTCTAAATAGGGATCTTTTTTTAAGCCTAATAATTTGCCGAAAGCAGGCTCAGTTTTATAGCCGTTTTGTTTGAGTTTTATGATTTCTTTCCTGAAATTTTCATCCCGTGATTGCAGAATTTGATGTTCTATGATCATATGCCTGTATCCGTTTTGATTCTCAGTCGGAATGTTTTGTCCGAAGATTTCAATTTCGAAATCATCCAAAATAAAACTTCCAAGCACAGATTCTTCTTGATTTATAATCGTTTCACTGATTTTGAAATTGGTTTTGTCTTTAAAAAGAGAAGTTATCCTTTTGATAAAATGATTTTTATTTTGCCAATAACAAACAATATCCAAATCGCTGTTTCCAATATCAATATTTATTGGAATCGTGCCTACTAAAATTGGGTCAAATTCTGCCAGAACTTCTAAAACCTTATTTTTTGTCAAGGTTTCATAAGCTTCGGTTTGTCTTTTGGTTCCAGACTTTAAATATTCAATATTTTTGAAATCAATCATCAGGTTACTTATCGTAGTTTTTCTCTTCTTTAATTTCCTGCTCTAATCTTTTGTTGATGTTGATTTTTGCTTTGGTAAAAACAAAAATTGTAGTTCTGTATTCGCGAGCGTATTTGTTTGTGATTTCCCCGCCAATCGCTGCTTTTTCAAAAAACGGACTAGTTTCGGCAATTTCAGTGTTGTTTTCATCAAATTCTTTTATTCTGATGAGGTTTGTGTAATAAATGTCCAGATTAAACCAGTTGACATAATCGGCGTTGAATGATACGGCTTTAATTCCTTTTTGGGTATAATAATTAATGGCTCCAGCTTGACCGTAATTGTCGCAAAGCACCAAAGTGTTTTCCGATTTTGGAAATAAAGCATAAACCGAATCGGTTTTGTTAGCAAGTTCTTTCCAGCCCAGCATATCGGCAAAATCTTGAGGCAGTTGGTGGTCTTTTCCGTCTTCCCAACGCAACATTCCGAGTTTTTTGTATTTTTCGGGTTTTGCCGTGATTTCCTCAGGACTTTTATTAGGAAAAGCAACATTGTAAATCGGGACAAAAAGCAAAATCGGAATCAAAAGAAAAACAGGCTGTAAAAAGCGTTTCCATATATCTTTCGAAATTTCGCCCAAAAACACGGCGCCAAACGCAATATAAATTGGATACAAACCAATTGCGTAATAGGCTTTGGCTTTGAAATAAATAAAAACCAAAAGGGTGAATACTATCGAGGTAAAAAAGAATCGGAATTTTGCAAAAGGCTTGTAAAAAAGCAAAGCATAAAAGGAGGAAAGCAGAACCAAAATGCCTCCAAGGAAAAACAATATTTGTTCTTTTAAAAAGCTAATACGGTCAACGTTTACAAGTTGCGTTGCGGCCAATTCCTTCATGTGATGCACAATTGGGAACTGGTTGTTGAGTTGCCATAAAAGATTCGGCAAAATCAGAATAAAACCTAAAAGCAATGCAAAATAGAATTTCTTTTCAGTAAGTATTTTTCTTTGTTTCGAAAGCAAAAGAGCTGGCAAAAATCCGATTAGTAAAAAAAGAATATTGTATTTATTGAGAAATCCGAAAGCAAAAATTAGGGCTCCAACAAAAAGCCATTTTGATTTTTCGGTTATAATGTATTGAATTACGGTAAAATAAAAAGCAGTCCAGCATAAAATATCTAATGAATTGGGCTGAAAAAGCATATTAAGTCGCAGTAAAGATGACAATAAAATACACGTTGCTCCTAAAATCAGTGCGTATAGATTCCCTTTTAAAACCTCGATTGTTTTCCACACGATTATAAGCGTCAAGACGCCAAAAAGAGCAGGGAAGAACTTGACCCAAAAAACAGAATTTCCAAGCAAAAATATGATGTACGAAAACCAAGAAGTCGCCGGCGGAACTGATAAATAGCCCCAAGCCAAATGATGCGCCTGATCCAGGTGCAAATATTCATCGCGTTGCAAATCATATTCGGGGCTTAATAAAACGTACTGTAAAACAAATTTTAAAATGATCGCAATTAAAATAAGTGTTTTTTTTGCCATGAAGCTTTTGGTTTAGGTTGTATTTGGTTTTGTTTCAGTTAAAAAAAATATAACGAATATAGGATTTAATTTTGATTTGAAAATGAAGGAAATGTTTTGGTTTCAAAATAAAAAAAGCCCCAGATTTCTCAGGAGCTTTTAGTGAATTTATTCTTCTATTGCGGTTTCAAATTCCATGTGGTCAATGATTTCCTCATCTGGCCTTGCAGGTTTTGAAGCTTTCAAGGCATTGAATCTTTCCAGCATTTCAGTTTCTTCTTCTTCACCGCTGAAATAAGGAAAAACATCCATAATTGGTGATTCAGAAATTGCAGGAATCGAATATTCGCCCATGCTGTTTTTCATTACATGAAGCGTGTTGTCGTATGCTTCTCTTACATCATTTGCCTGAACAAGCATGTACATGTTTGATTTTCTTTCTTTGCCGCTTTCTTCGTCATAAGCAATTAAAGAAACTTTTGATTTGAACCAGCGATCAGCATTTTCAAACGGATGAATTTCGGCAAAATTTGCCACTTTTATATTGGTGATTTTAAATTCTTCACTAATATAAGCGGCCATTTCTTCATTAATTCTTTTTTCTGCTTCTGTGTATGATATTGCATCTACCAAATACGGTTCGGTTAACACTTTTTGCCCGCCCGTTTCGTCGGTTTTTCTATATTTTACTTTGCATTCGTACCAAATTGCGCTCATATTCTTTTGTAATTTTTAAGGATGCCAAAGATAGATTTTACCATGAAAAAAGAAGCCAAATTCAGAAATAGATATTCACAATTTGAAATAAGTTTGAATTTGTGGTGTTTTGTTTAATGTTTTTAAAAATTTTGTTTTTGAGTCTTTTTTGTGAAGAGATGATGTATTTTGTGTATTTCGTCGTTTATAAATGAATATGGTGTATTTTATTTGTTAAAAATTATTATTTATTGTATATTTAATAACTTTTAAGCTGAGGATTCTTCGAAGTATTTTTGTACTTTAGCTTAAACAAAACTTAAATTTTGAAACCGCAATTTGCTGAAGATAAACTCGAAAATTTGAAGTATGAATAATATTCAGGATTTAAATATAAAGGAAGAAGTATTGCTGATTTTTGATTCTTCATTGAATAGCTTTACTCGAAAAAAAATTCTCCATCTTTTAGAAACGCCTTTGTCAAATGAATCTCAGGTAATGGAGAGGCAAAATATTTTGAAGGGTTTTATCCTTAATAAAGAGGTTTTAAAAAGCTACTCGTACACGGTTTTGTATTTAAATGAAGTGCATTATTTCTTAAACAATTTTAAGGAAGAAGAGTTGAATTGGAAGCGTTTTTTGTTTTTTGGACCAACTGCCGACGAAATTCTTACTCACAATAAAATCCATCAGCTGATTCTTTTTTTTCATAGATTGGAATCGACCTGTTTTTTCAGGCTTAATCTGATTCATTTTCCGAAATCGTATAGAAAAGATTTAAACAGAATTCTGTCTTTTCTTTCCTTTTTCGAGCTTACAAAATTTGAGCATATAATTAGAGGAAAACAGCTGAAAACCAAGCATGTCAAAAATATGTTGGCTAAAATTTCGGTTTTAAAAGAAGAAGGAAGAATTGAGTGTTTTTGGGAAGATTTGTTTTTGTTCGAATCGTATTTGTCCATAAGTAAAGCTATAATTAACCATGAATTTGTTTTTCCGGTTTTTGCTGAAAAAAGTTTGGTGATAAATGATTTTTACCATCCGTTACTTGAAAATCCTGTTAAAAACAGTTTTAGGGCAGTCAATAATGTAATTGTGTTGAATGGCCCAAATATGTCTGGCAAATCAACGTTTTTAAAATCGGTTAGTCTGTGTGTTTATTTGGGGAACTTAGGATTTGGAATTCCGGCTTCTTCTGCGGAAATTCCGTTTTGCACTGATTTTTCAGTCGGGATAAACAAGCGCGATGATATTTTGAATGGCTATAGTCACTTTATGACAGAAGTTGTCAATGTAAAAGATGTTGTTTTGAAAGCTGCAGACGGGAAAAGATGTTTTGTTGTTTTTGATGAACTTTTTAGCGGTACTAATGTTGAAGATGCAATCGAAATTTGCACCAGAACCATAAATGGCGTTAGTCTTTATTCGAATTCTTTTTTCTTAATTTCGACGCACATTCAGGAATTAAAAGATATGACAAACGATACTGTTTCGACCTATTATCTGGATTGTGAACTAATCAATAATATTCCGACTTTTACTTATAAATTAAAAAAAGGTTGGTCAGATATTAAAGTTGGAAGAATTTTATTTGAAAAAGAAGGGTTGAACAAGCTTTTGAATGTGAGTTGATTTTTAAGAGCTCCATTTTTGTTGTCAATATGAAAAAAAAAGATTTTTGCTGGTTTTTAAAAGACCAACAAAAAAATCCAACAAAATGTTTCTTTAAATTTTAATTTCAGTAGCTTCTCCATAACCAGCAAAAATGGCTTTGTTGAAATCAAGTTCGCTGTCATTTATCAAAGTTTGATCTTTAACAATGGCTACATTTACTACGGTTTTATTTGCTCCAGGTTGTAGCGGTTGTTCTTGAAATCTTCCGCCAACAATAAGGTAGTCGGTTTTTAAAAGCGGTTTTTGGTTCAGTTCTCTATATTCTAAAGTTTGGTGTAATTTCACCAAGTAATATTCGCTTCCATCTGCGCCGTTTAGTCGTTTGATTATTTTTCCAGAAACTTCGCTCGCGTCTTTAGCATAATCTTCTAAACCATTTTCACCATAAATTGTATTGAGCTTGATGTAAAAAAAGTCGTCTTCATTTGACGTTGGTGCCGCACCAATTTCTTCTTTGGTTTCTGTAGGTTGTTCTGCTTTTGTTTGATTTTCAGCTTTGTTTTGGCATCCCAAAAAAGATAGAAATACGGATAGCGCTAATAGCATTTTTTTCATGTAGGTTGATTTGGAGTTATGATTTCAAATGTACTAAAGTCGGCTGATTTTTTGGGTTCTGTTTTTAAAATATGGTTGGAATTTTTTTTGCATAAAGCAAAAAAAAACCACTTGCTAGAAGTGGTTTTTTATAGGTTTGAATTTCTTAGAAATTAGTGTTTACTTTTTTAGAGCGATCTGCAATGTATGAAATCAACCAAATCACTTGTCCTTCTTTTACAAAATATACTTTCTTTGATTGTAAATTCGGAATACTTTCTAAGCAAGTTTGCAATATGTTATTTGCAGAAATAAGATATTGTTGATCGTATGTGCTCAAAACTCTTGCAATTTCTTTATTGGTTTTAGCAAGGTTGGTGAATTTCACGAAATTGTTTTTCAAAATTGCGTCGTAATTGATAACGTCTTCTAAAGTTAAAGAAATATAGTGATCTTTTACATCGTCATTGTAGTATAATGTTGCGAAAGCCCATACAGCGCCACCAGACAAGTAAATTTTGTCTTTTTTAGCCAATGGAGGATTTGCATCTAATAATGCTTTTACTTTTTTGCGCAAAATCGGGTTAAAGTCAAATGCTTTTTCTTGATAAGTTGACATATCATTTGCTTGGTTCGGATTTGTAACCGTCTTTTTTACGGCGTCAGTAAGTGTCATTGTGCCGAAATCAAGCTCTAACGGAACGAATTCTAATTTGTCGTCTTGTTCGTCAATATAACCGCCTTTTGTAGTTTGAGCGCCAATATCAAGTAGGAAAGCATTAGCGAAATCAACTGGAGGCATAGCTCCTTTTACCAGTGTTTTTGCTTCCTCGTTTACGTTTAATATGTCAAGATTTTTGTTTGTAAGCGTAGTGATTTTGTTTCTTAAAACTTCAACATTTCGCGCTTGTGCAAAAACAGGAGCGGCAACGATAAAAATATTTTCTTCAAGAAGTTTGAATTCTGTTTTGATTTTTTTCAATTGATCAACAACTGTAACGCTGATTTTGTTGATGTCTTCTTGAGGAAGTTCGCCTTTTTCTGCGATATGTGCTGCGAAATCTAGTCTGTCAGTTGCGAAGTAAAGGATCTTGTAATCTGCTTTTCTGATGTTGTTTACATCGACAACAGAAACTTTTATGGCTCTTCGGCCAATTTCAATTCCGCCATAAAGGCTTTTTTGAGAAAATGTAGTGATGGAAAATAATAAGCTTAAAAGGGTAAAAAATACAATTTGGGGTTTGTTTTTTGTGAACATTGTGGATTTTAATTGTTGTTGTAATATAGTTTTAATAAAGACTTTTCGTGAATTATGTGAAAATCATAATTTTAGATTGGAAATAGTAGGTTTTGTAATCAGATTGCAAATTTATGAAAACATTTACTAAATATATACTCACTTATAAAGAAAACGCATTATTAAATTATTAAGGCTTTTTTTTAAAGCCGATAGCAATTTGTTTATGCTATTTAACGCGCCGAAATTGGATCTAGTATGTGTGCGAAATAAAAAAAGCTCCAGATTTCTCTGAAGCTTTTGTTAGTAGTCCGTGGGGGAATCGAACCCCCCTTACCAGGATGAAAACCTGGCGTCCTAACCGATAGACGAACGGACCTGCTTTGTTATTGCGGGTGCAAAAGTGCAACTATTTTTGGAATACACAAAGGATTTTTGAAAAAATTTTCGATTTATTTTTTTAGGAAAATGATTTTGAACATTCAGGATGTATAAATATCAAAAGTTAATGAGTTTGTATTTGTTTGGTTAATAGTATTTTGTTTTGAGTTTAAGAAACGAATATGAATGCGTTTTTCTTCTTTTTTCAGGGTGAAAAAAAATAGAGAATTTGGAATTTATTTTTATTTGAAAGAATAATCTTGTGTTTTTAAGATTGAATTATTAGGCTTGTGATTTTAGAGGAATAAAAAAGCCTCAGATTGCTCCGAAGCTTTATAATGATTTTATGAGCGCTAAAATAGAATTAGATTTTCAAACTGTTCAATAACTCAATAAGTTTTGGGTCAGATGGTTTTGGTGCTCGTGCTGAAACGATATTACCATTAGGATCAAGAAGGATAAAAGTTGGAATTTGCTCGATACCATAGGCTTTCATAAATTCTGATTTAAATTCGTTATCAGCCAATAACTGAATACCTCCTAATTGTTTTTCTGTAACAAATTTGCTCCATTTGTCGTGATCTTTCATCGCATCTACTGAAATAGTCACAAACTCAATATTTTTTCCTTTATATTGTTCTTCCAGTTTCTGAAGAAACGGAATTTCCTTAACACATGGACCACACCATGTTGCCCAAAGATCAATATAAATATATTTTCCCTTCAGATCTTCTAGAGTGGTTTTTCCTCCTTTGTGATTTTCATAATTAAATGTCGGAGACGGTTTCCCTGGTTGTACGGCATTTGTTGTATTGTACAAGGCCGTAAGCTTTTCTTTTAATATTGGATCGTTGGTAATCGATGAATATTCCTGATATATTTTGGCATAATTAGGATTTTCTATGTTGATGTTGAAACTTGAATTTTCAATCAATCGATTTTTTATGCTTTGACTTTTCAGCGCTTTAATTTTTGGGATTGCATTATTTCCATCAGCAAATATATTGTTGACATCTCCTGCCACGTTTTCGTAAAATCTGTTTAGCACTATTTGTTGATAGTCGTCTGAAAATAAAAAGTCGGAATCATTGTCCATATCAATTCTTTCATCAATCTTCGGATATGTTTCTGAAACTTTAAAATTAGTGTCGTGTCCATAAAATCCATGGCTTTTTTCGTAAAAAAGCAAATTCTTCTGCTCAAAATAATAAATGCTTCTAGCTTCTTTTTCTTTAAAAGAGGCATCAGTAAATTTTGTTTTTGTATACAAATTAGTGACTGAAGCTTTTATTTCTTGCAATTTTTTCAGGAATTCATTTTCGTTAAGTGCATATAGTACATCGTATGGGTTTGCAGAAATTATGAGTTGTTTTTGAGCTAAATATTGATTTTCGACACTTCCTTTGCCGGTAAATTTTAAAGTTGATGCCAAGTTTGCATCATCAGCATTTATTATCAGTTTGGAATCTTTGGCTAAATATACAGGAATACTATTCTTAGTCGTTTCGATTTTGTAAACGCGACCAAATTCTACTGTCAGATTTTCTGAAAAACTGCCATCGGCTTTTAGCTTGATTTCTTTGTCAAATAACTCTCCTTTAATTCTAATTGTTTTGTTTTCTGTATTTGTGATTTTACCTGAAACGGTTGTTGTTCCTTCGGGAGTTGTGAAGGAATATAAAACAACAATCAGCAATAAAAGCAAGTTTTTTTTCATTTTTGGCGGTTTAGATACTTAGTTTTTTGAAATCAAATACTGATTAAAAATAGGAATTAATTTTTTATAATGACATACTTGATACATCATTATCTTTACTAAGCAATTTTCTAGGATATGAAAAAAAACTAAAGCGGTCCCCGGGTATATTATTATCTAATTTATATATTAGCATTGAAAAACCATTTTTCAAAAGCAATTTACAGTCATTTAATTCTTAATAACAGATCCGGTTAGTTAATGAAAAAAGAGCTCAGTTATCAGCAAATAAAGGAGATTAAAGAAGCATATTTAAAAGATAATTTGTCTGTAGAGAATCAAATTATAAAATTGATTGTTGCAGGTTATGATGAAAATACTGCAGAAGAGCTAGTTAATGAAGTGGTGAAAGAGTATAAAAGAGAGCTTGTAGACGTGGCTCAGGACGAAAGTTCAGAAAAAGAAAACCAAAAAATTACCGGAAGCATTATTTTTATGGCTGCGATTTTAGGGCCTGTTTTTGGTATCAAAGGATTTGAATGGTATGTCTTAGCTGCTATTGTTGCTGGAGTTGCCGGTTATTTTGACTTGATAAAACAGCCAGTTGCCGGGGTTGTAAGGTCTGTAGTTTTAGTAGTTTTGTTTCCATTGGCTTTCGAATTATATGTCAGCAAGGGAAGTTCGTATTATTATGTCGAGCTGTTAATTCCATTTTTCATTTGTCTTCTTATCGCATATTTATTCCAGTTCATAATTTCTAAGATATTTTATCCTGAAGAAATTTAATTTAAATTAATAAATGATGTTCTCTAAATACAATTATAATGAGGCTTTAAAGCGTCTTGAACCAAAAGAAAAACGATGTGGTTATTGTTTTCAAAACGAAGCTCGAAATATTAAGAATTACTATTTTATCAAGCTTTATAAAGTAAAAGAAAGAACCAATAATATTGTCCACAGAAGTTTAAAATATGAACAAATAGAGATAGGAATTGCAAGATGTAATGATTGTTATGAATTTCATCAAGAGCTTTCTCGAAAATCTCCAATATTGAAATATGCAATTTATTTCCTAATTCTGATTTTTGTACTGCCTGCTTTTGGCTTAAAAATATTTATAGTTGGAATTTTATCGAGCTTAATTCTGTTTTTTTTGCTACATAAATATGCACCAAAAAAAAGTAATAATCCGAAAGAGAGATTGACATTAAACCAAGGAATTTCTTCAAATGAAACCATTCAGGATCTTATTGTTGATGGATGGGTGTTTGATAAGCCTGTGGCATAATCAGGAAGCGTAACTAGATTGAATTTGAAAAAAAAAGCTTCAGATTACTCTGAAGCTTTACTTATGAAAAGCTACTTAGTTCTAAAAGCTTTAGGGATTTCAAAGCATTGCGAACAAGACTTTTTGGAGCAAGGGCTGTAGCTAGTTTTTTTATCCATTTATTTTATAGACTTCGTTTTTGTTCAGCGTTTCGCCCCAAACAGAGAATGCCAATATATCTTCTTTATAGCCCAATATTTTCCCTCGCATTTCAAAATTATCAAAAGATAATGTTAGCGTTTCTTTTTCAGTTTCTCGGTAATGCCCTATCAATATTGTATCCGAAACATTTCCATCATATCTTTTAGCGTTAATAACTTTCGAGTGTAATTCAACCTTGTTATCAAGTTCCCTAAATATTAGACTTTTTTGTATCAAATATCCGTCAAAGTTTCCACCTCCAACCCAATCAATATAAGGTGCTGTTATCCCTTCAAAATATTCTGAATCGTATTTTATCCTAACCATGTTTTTAAATTCTATAATTATTCGGAAATTAAAACAACTTCTCCGTTTTCCTCCGCTCGCGCTCGCATCCCGCTCGTGAACGTGACGAAATGTTGACAAAGAAGATTGTAAAAATAGACAAAAACAAAAAAAGCTCCAGATTTCTCTGAAGCTTTCTATTGGTTAAAAGTATGAAAATCCAAATTATTTCATTTGTATAAGTTTAAGGGTATAGTCCATTTGTGTATCCTTTTGTTGGAAAAAATCATCCAAAGATGGCCACACTTCATGATCCGGTATAATACCGTGGCCTTCTGGCTGATTTTCCTTTTTTGGCGCATCCTGAACCAGATTTACAATTGAAAATTGTGTTTTTATCTTTGAATTGGGAAGTTCATAGACCAATGGAGAGTGTCCGTTGTGACGATAATAACCGCCAACAGTCTCTACACCAACTATGGTAACATTTGGAACATATGCTTTTACTAGGGAAGCAAAATGTGAAGCAGCTGATGCGACATTTTCATTAATCAAAAGATAAAGATTGCCTTTGAACTTTGGTGATTTGGGATAATAAACCGGATTATATTTTGGGTTTTGTACGCTTATATTGTTTTTAAAAACCGGATAAACATCTTTTAGATATTCTTTTCCCATTTTTTTAGAAATACTATCCATTCGTTCTGATGTTGAAACGCCCCAGAAATAGTTCTCGAAAGGCAACAAGTTAGGATCGAAGATTATGGTAGCTTTTACATTTTCCTTGAATGGTTGATCTGTGAGGTACATTACGGGCTGTTCAAAGTTAGGGTCACTTCCGCCAGGATTATTTCTAACATCAATGATCAGGTTAGAAACCTTGTTTTTGTCTAGTCCTATAAAAACACTATCCAAAAAATGAACATATGTTTTAAACTTAGGATCGTCTGATCCGTATGCCATTCCAAACCATCTTAGATTTAATAAACCTGTTGTTGGATTAAGCATTTGAAAACTATAAGGAGACTGCTTTTTATAATCTATCAAATCAGTAACAGGAGCGCTAAATCTATTTTTAATGTTCGCTTCTCTTTGCTTTAGCGTTACTGCAGGAAGTATCTTTTTTTCAAGAGACTCCGATTTTGGTGAATTGTATTCTATACTGAATTCATTAGAAAGACCATATTCCAACAGATAGTTTATTCCAAACGATTTATTTACGCTGGCCGATAATTTTTCTGTAGTATTAAAGCCATCAGCTGTATAATATTTATAAAAAGATTGCATCAATTTTGCGTCACTTATCCCGTTTATGCTTCTTATTCTTGAACCTGCTGGTATATCTGATGATTGACCATCGAAAATAATTTGCCCGCCAATGTAAAGAAGAGGATAAGGGAAAAAAGATTTTTGCCTGTTCAGAAATTTTATTAAGTCGAGATCAGGAATCGTATAATTGTGTACACTTCCTTCAAAATCTGCCAGATGGAGCATTATTTTGTAAAACTCCGTAACACTTATAGGCTTTTTTATACTTTTAATAGTTGTATTGTAAATACTGTCTACTTGTTTTTTAGAACGGTATTGGTACAATCCGGAATTTGCTTTTTCGTTTATAGCAAAGAGTATTTTAAGATCCTGCTGTACTTGTTTTACCGAAAGCATTTTATTGTACAGCATTAAACTATCCTTCGCGTTTTTATCAGATCCTTGTGCCTGAATTTTAAAGGACAAGAAAAATAATAATATAAAAATTGATATCAGATTTTTATTATTCATGTAATACATTAGTTTTAGGTTAGGGGTTATAGGTTTATTTTAGAGTTTAATATACGTTACTGACAATCATTTTTACTAAATTTTTGTGGTAAAAATAAGATAAAATTGCATTGCAATAAAAAGAAAAACAGTGCGAATGTCTCTCTGATTTTGTGTATTTTTTTGTTTCCTAGAAATTGTAATTTTCTTAAAAAGTCTTCGATCCAATCACTTCCATATGTAGACAACCACAATACAGATTTGCCATCTGTGTTCGCAAATAGGATCAGAGAAAAGGTAAACAAAAAAAAGCTCCAGATTTCTCTGAAGCCTTTTCTTTTAGTAGCCCTAACGGGACAATTCTCGAACCATTTTTGTAATGATTTAAGGAAAATTAATCAAGAACCTTTATAGGTACTGTGTTAGTACTTTTTAAGATACCATGATACACTTTTACATTATTGTCTTTAATTGTATTTAAAATGTCATTCGGCAAAACATACTTGTAATTTGAAGAATCACTGGCTATTGATAATTTTGCATAATATTCTTTTCTAGAATTCAAATTAACGTACCCTTCTCTTACGCCATCGAACTTAATCGGTCTATTAAGATTTATTATATATTGAAATTGAATAGTTTCGTTGGGATGAATAAAAAAAATATTATTGCGCTCATAGAGCCCAAAATACTTAAGATTTGTGTTGTTTTTTAATCGTTTTTCATTTATATCAAAATCTTCAATCATAAAATTGACACAATTTTCGGAATCTAAATTTTCGGATATATAACGTTTAATTTCATAATTGACTTCAATATTTTTCTCGTCATAAATGCTTAGATTGGCACCATTTTTAAAGACTTTCTTTTCTGACAATTCTTGTTCTTCAGTTAAATTGTTGATTAAATATGTTTTATCAGAATTGTTCTTTATTTTGTACTTGATAATATTTATGGAATCAATTTTACTATTGTCAGAAAAATAAACAATCTCTTTATTTAAAAGAGTTAATTCTAATTCTTCTTTTTTGTCCTTATATGAACAAGAAGGTAATACGATTAAAAAAATGATAACGTTAGAAAAAAAAATCTTCATGCTATTTTGCTGAATTATATTTAAAGACATTCGTATTGATTCTATTTTTCTAAATCAATATATGCTATTACTCAAAACATTTTTGTCCCTTGCAATACAAACCGAGGCTTTTTGTTTGAACATTACCTTTTTTATCAATTTTAATTTCTACAGATTCTTTTTGTGGTGGATTTTCATGAAATTTCATAAGATGAAGTTCATATGAATTATCTTTAATTCTGTACGAACTTCCTTTAAAATCATTGTCTAAAAGATAACCATAAGTCATCGCTAGCAAGACAGCTTCTTCTAAATTATCGATGTCGCCAAGGAAGTTTATAAAATCTTGTTTTGATTTTAAATATTTTACGTTTCCATTTTTGATTGTAATAATATAATTACAGCAATAATTAGGATAGCATCCTTCAAAAAATCCCTTAACATTAGTCTCGGTTTTTATGAATTGTTTTTGAAGAGTATCTCCTCCTTGATTTAAAATTCTATGTTTTTCTTTTCCAAAATTATAAGAGTAAATCATATAGGCCCAATATTGATGATTTCCATTTGGTACAATCTTGGTGCCTAAGCTGTCTTTGTAATTATCACTTACTTTATATGGTATTTTCTGAAATTTTGAATCTTCTTTTTTCCAACAAGAATTTAGTACAACTAAACTGAATATACTGAATAAAATCTTTCTCATATTAATCTTTTGAATCTTTTAAAATTTTATTTGTCTGATACCAAGCATTGTTTTTATATGGCACACCGCCATATTTGTATGCAAATTCAAAAGCATAAACTTCGGAATAAGCTTGTGGTTTTTTACTATAAGTGCCATACTTACCCACAAGAGGTGCCAATTGTCCTGTATAATTAAAATAAGAATGCCCATATTCATGAAGCATATTATACGCTAATTTTCTGTAGGAGTCAAAAGATGAATTAAAAAAAGTAATCGTTGAAATTTTATAATTATCTGTATCATATGCAAATGTTTTCGCTTCAGAAATTCCATCACTTGGTGCATACCTATAATTTGGTTCCGCGTACATTACAGGTTTTCCTGATTTATTGGACCAATTTTTTAATGTGGGGATTTTGTCTCTCATATTGGTTAATGTTTTGTCAGTAGCGACAGCAATTTTATCTGCATTCGTGGGATACGCATTTTCTATTTCTATATCAAAATTATGCTTTAAATATGATGCTTCAGCAGCTGAATAATTATTGCTATTAATATAAATATAACTACTAATATTTGGAGGTGGAGGAGGCGTTGAATTCTTACTATCCCTGCCAAAAAGATTATGGGTATTAATTTTGCCTTTCCACCATTTGCTGAACTTGTCACCATTGATGTTTCTGTTAGCCCAATCCTTGATTCCCCAATTATCCCAATTTGCAACTATAGTGGCTATTCCGCTGCCAATAAGTGCACCCCATCCACAATCTACACAGTCATTTCCATTTCCATTTCCTTTTACGGAATTGCCGCTTGGGTCAATAAACAATAATGGGTTATTCATAGCATAACCGTACTGATTATAATTTTGTGTGCTGGTAGGATCCTGTATATAATTGTCAACCTGAAGGAACCTGTGTATGACAGGGTCATACAATCGCGCATTCATATTTATAAGCCCTACGCTCTGCAAATGCTCATGCCCTGTATAGCCACGATCCAGAACAGTCAGGCCATTTAGAATATTTCCAGCACCATCCTGAACTTTTATAACACTTCCCCAGGCATCAAAAAGGCGCTTTTCTACTATTGATCCATTTGAATCTGTTATGGCCAAAATACTGCCTTGATAATCCCTGTGTAAATATAGAAAATTTGCGGAAGTTACAGGATTAACTCCGTCGCTTTTTACTGCTATCGGAGAAGTATATCCATCCCCGTTAATATATGTTACAAATTCAATATTTCCTGTAAAGGTATTCTGCTTGACTTCCATGCTGCCATCAGAAGAATAATATTTACGGAACTGCCTGTCATTTTTTTCAGCCTGCAACCCTCCATAGTACATCATGCTGCGCTGGTTATCATCATTGTAAAGAAAGCTTAGTTTATCTACCCCGGTCTCTTCGATCTGTATCGGACTTTTGAAACCATTGTATGTGGTTATCAGTTGTCGTTCCGATGTTGGCGCATTGCTTGTTTTGCGGATCTGCACATCATCATACCACATATTGCCGTAACCATTGTTATCCAAACGGATGTTCAGTTTTTTTATATTTGGTTGTACTAATACGGTCTTTTCAATTTTATACCATTGATTTGTAACATTGGTTACTTGATTGCTTATATCGGTAAAATATTGGGTTTCGGTCGGAGTCTTCATAAACAGGAATATCTCAGCTTGAGGCCCTTCGGAATATACCCAGGCTGAATAAGTATATTCTGTCGGCTGTGAATTATCGATAGCAATCCATTTATCGCCATGAACATATTGTTTGTTTGAAGAAGTATTAGTCAATTTTAATGAAGTTGCTCCTGTATGGGCTCTGGAGTTATCATATGTATAAAAAGTGGAGCTTGGGTATGCTGAAGGCCCCCAGCCATTTTTGTCTTCCATTGTATCATTAAAAATCCCTTCCCTGCTAGAATAGTATCCTGTAGCTTCATTTGTCAATGCGATAGCTGTATTGCGATACGGTTTTGATGGGTCATATTCATAAGTGCCCAGATTATTGCTGGTTATTTTGCCTGAAGGATCATAATTCTGCGTTTCTACCATTCCTAGCTTGTTTGTGAATGTTTTCAAGCGGCCTAAGTCGTCATAGCCAAATGCTTCAGTATAGTTCCCAAAAGCACTGTTGGTGCGACCGTCCAAATAATCCGTGTTTTTATTGAATTGATTTGTAAGGGTTATGATGTTTGATGTGGGAGTGGTGGTCTTGTCATGCTGTATTTTTTTCAAATAGCCGTCTGAGTCATATTCATTGGTCATTTTTATTCCATTGCCGAAAATACTTTCCAATATCTGCCCTTTCGGATTCAAAGTGTTGACCTGCCATAATACATTATTGTTTGCATCATAGATTTTATACAGACTGCCGTTTTTATATTCATTTGTGGTCCTTACAGTACTTATTTTCCCTCCAACTTCGGCAGTCTTGATTTCAGCTGAAATGCGGCCCAATCCATCATATTCAAATGTACGCGTAAATTTTGAGATGCCGATCTTTTCTTCTTTGATTTCAGTCGGACGCTTGAATGTATCATTATAGGTAATAGTTGTTGTCGTTTTATTGGAGCCTGCCGGCTCATTATTATCCTGGTAGCTTATGGTCAAAGGCAATTTTGAAGAATCATAGGTATATGAAGTCTCGCTGTTTGATCCTCCGCCATTGATTTTTTTGTTGATGGGCCTCCCGCTTGGATCACGGGTAATTGTCGTAATTACATTTCCATTCTGTGATTTTTCTTCAGTGATCTCGTCAAAATCATTGCTCTTATAATTGAAAATGCCTGCAGATGGGTCTTCTAGTCTTGACTTTCGTCCCCAGCCATCCTGTTCCATTACTATATCAACGCCATTATAATTTGTCTGGCGCAGATTCCCATTTGCAAAATACGAGTATAATATAGTTCCTCCTGACGGCTGGTAGGAAGAAATTATATTGCCTATGGCATTTTTAGTCAATTTTTTGGATTTTGCCCCGTCGGTGTATGTGGTAGAAAGCCCTTCATATAGTGCAGTAGATGTCCTGCCGTTGAATGATATATTGTCTGTAGGCCTGCCGTAAACATCATATTTGGTTTCATTCCATTGCGATGGACTGGCGCCGAAATATGGTTCGCTTATTTTATAGTTTCGATCATAAATATCATATAAGAAAGAGGTGTAAGAAAATGTTCCGTTGACGTCTTTTTTGCCTGATCGCGTTAATCTGCCCAAGTCATCGAATTTTTCTTCAGTGACGCTCCCGTCCAGTACATCAGTAGTTGTCGTGACGGTTGTTTCAGAGCCATTTTGTGCGCTATATGATTTGGTGTATGAACTTGCAACCGTTTTGTTCAGTTTGTCATCAGTAGTTGTCAATAGCTTGAGCCATGAATCGTAGGTGTAAGAAGTCTGAGCGTACGGACTCGTTTCTTTTTTCAGCATCCCTGTATCGTAGTATTCATAACTGGTGATCAAAGCGTCATTGTCTGTCTTTTTTGCCAGAAAACGACCTGAAGGATCGTATTCAAACCAAGTGTTTCTTGTAGACAAGGGAGTAATTAGTGATATTTTCATTATATTTCCAGAAGCATCATTATCATGATGCTCAGTAACCGTCGATGTCCCTGCAGCACTTCTGTCAATGTCTGACAAAAGCTGATATGAGTCGTACCTATATGCTTCGTTGCTTGTCATTGTGGGGCTTCCAGGAACAGTACTGCTTACGTTTTTAGAAGAAAGCCTCCCCAATATGTAACGTGGACTTGTTACAGGAGTTTCATAGGTTAGATTTGATGTATTTGTTTGGATAACAGTGCTTCCTTCTTTAATGATTGTTTGAGAGTACGTTATATTGTTATATGAGTCAAATGTATTTGCAGTTTCGACACTTGAATTTTCCAAAGTGTTTTCCACGGTAGAGCCTGTATTCTGCAATTTGAAAACTTTGTTTGCCTGCACGGCCAAATCTCCAGTTGTCGGAGTGTATGTTGAATTAGATTTTGTAGTGTAGCTTGAAGGCACAAAGTTGCGGTACGGATAAGCCAAGTATGTCAGAAAGTAAGAATCAGTTTCTGCTCCTCTCAAATTGATGTTTCTGTTGGTGATCGTACAGGTTATCGGATTGTTGCTGTTATGCCAGTTTGTTTCCATAATCGACCTGAATCCCTGAAAACCGAGGCCTTCCATGTTTGTTACCGCTCCATAATAGCCGTATCTTTTTATCTTGGATACAGAACCGCTTTTCTTTTCCAATGATGTTACAATCTGGAAATCAGGAGAGGAAACAATATCAAAATAAGGATATTTTTCTGTTGTCAAGCTCGAGTTGTATATGCTGTTGTAACTGTATTCATAAATTGGGTCCAATGGCTGGTAGCTGATAAACTGCTGGACGCCGTTCCCATAAGTTATGGTTGTCACCAAGCGGTCTTTATTGCTGTCTTGAGGAGAATTGAAGAAATGGAGCTTGTTGTTGTTGATGAATGCAATTTCGAAATGCGGACGCTGCCTGTCTGTTGAAGGGAGATATATCGGCAATGCATAAATGTCTATATTTGACTGCGCGGAGCTTGTGTTGCTTACAACATTATAACTGCCAGGCGCTGTTTCTGATATTGCTGTTATTTTTATTGTACCGGTTCCAGCACTGCTGTTTCTGCTGTTTTGTACTACTGTTAGATCGGATTTGCCGTCATTGTCATAATCAGATGCAAAATAGTTATACGAATTGTACGGGTCATTTGGCGTCAAATAAGCAATGTTTTTAAATTCTTTGTTGAATGCAGATCCTGTCGATGTATATCTATACCATCCGTTTCCTGATTCGATAGGAATCATGAAATCGGACTTTCCATCTCCATTATAGTCACCGATAAGTATCGGTCTGCTGGTGTTAATGCTCGAATCGTATAGAGATTGTGTCAATAATGCAAAATGATTATCGGTATTAAGCGTAAAAACGCTCAAGGATCCATTATCGAAAACGTATACATCTGATTTTCCATCTCCATTAAAATCGGCAACGAAGATTTTGCCGCTGGAACTCAAGTAAAGGTTTCCTGCATCGTTTACATAATTGCTGGTAAGTCTTTTGTCCAAGTTAACAAAGAAAGTCTGTCCCCCATAATAAGTGCGTTCAGAAGTGGAACAGCCGGAAGTGAAAGGGTAGGTGAATGATTTTTCCACTGCAATCATATCAGTCAGGCCGTCTCCGTTGAAATCTCCGCTGATAAAGGCATGCTGGATATCGCTTTCATAATGATAATGTATAGAGCCTGATCCGGCAGTTGTTGCATTTGCGTTTGCCATGCGTGCTGTTGGGTTCGAGATTACGTCAGGGGTTTCCCCTCCGCATTCATTGTCGTAATCCAGAACAAATCTTGGAAATGTATAAGATTTTTGATCCTGCTGTACAACGGCACCTGAAGGCGCATAAGCATATGTTGTAAAAATGCCTCCTTGCACTACAGTCCAGCCTTGAAGAGGCATCAAATAATTTTGGTAATTGATGTAATTTACGGGGAAAATTTCGTCAAATACATTCGTAAATTCTGTAGCACTGGCTAAACTAGGAATGGTTTGGGCACTTGTATTGGGGCTTATGCCGCTGAACATCCATATCTTTTTTTTTGCTTTTGTACCTGTGAGCGGATATAATATAAAGTCCATACTGCCGTCGCCGTCAAAATCTCCTGCAATTGTTGAGGCATTGAGCGAAGAGACATTATCAACGCTTAAAATTGTGGGATTTGAAATGTATTTAATGTTGTTGTCTGTGCTATTGTAATAAAAAACCGTCGGGTTCAGGCTTTTGCTTTCGTCCCCATTTTTTTCGGTTATTTTCCAAACCCTGTCATAGTTTAGCGATGATGAAATATATTCGACCTTGTAGTGCCTAAACCCTATATTTTCGCTAATCTTTTATTTCTGATTATATTTTGTCCTCCGACATAATAGTTTTCTTGACGGGAGCTGGCTTCATAAGCAAATTTTATTTCATTTATGGGAGATGCCGAGCCAAGCGACCCGTATTTGATTGAAGCGATTTCAAGGAGATTATTAGAAGAGTTGTAGCTGTACAAGATTTTTACTCCCTGAGCGTTTTCCCAAGATGTGATCGACCATTCGGTTATAGATCTCGAATCAGTCGAATTGCCGTAGTAGGCTTTTGATCCGTCAGGGTATTCTACTGTGAAATAAGCTGGGCCATAATTGGCGCCATTTGGGTGGACTCCAAAAGATTTTATTTTTAGATTGGAGTATATTTCTGTTTCATAGTCAATATTGTCTCCACCGTAAGTAAGTGCAGGGTTTTTCATGACAAGACGCTGGCCGTCTATAGCAAAACGATCAAGAGCATTGAAATCAACAGCGTCAATTACCCCATCATGAAATTTTGTGGCTGGTATTCGGGAAATGGACGAAATGCCAGAAATATTCCATCCGTATCCAGCAGAGCCGACTCCACCCTGGCTGTTGTAGGAAAGGCTTATTTCAGGCTGTACGTTGTTGATACCCGGCGGAACTGCAATCGGAGTAGAGTAGGAAGCTCCACCTGAAAGAGTTACAGAAAGGTCGCCTTCAGTAATTCCGACCTCATTCGACGCCCCGGTTGGATTTGTCTGGGCTGTAACAAAGACGCTTAAGCTGATAAAAACTAGAATTGAAAAGTAAAACTGTTTCATATGCTATTGTTTGATAATTTTTATTGTTTTCTGTTCTTGGTTGTGGTATGCAAGTGATACTATGTAAATCCCTGCAGGCAGACTTTGAAAAGGAATGTTTTGTGAATTGATTTCCTTTTTGCAGCTGTATGACGTCAATATCTGTCCGTTGATGCCAATTACCTGTATCGACGAGACAAAGTTTTCATCAACAAGATCCCATTTAAGATACAGTTCCTCTTTTACTGGATTTGGATAATATGAAATGACATCAGTTGGAGAAAATTTTAACAAATCCTCTTCGTCGACGGCTTGAATCTCATTATTGTCTTTGGATGGTTTAGAAGATGCGCAGTTAATACATAGAGTTCGGTTGATTTGATTTCCGGTTAAATTGTCGTAAGTGAATTTTAATTTATTCTGTGCTTCCGAGAAAGTAATGAAGCATAAAAAGAGAAAAAGAATAACATTCTTCATGTGGTATAATTTTGTTAAACACTTGTTAATTTATTACAAATAAATAAAAAATACAAATGTAATATTATGCTTGTTTAATTTTTATTTAATCTTCAATTTAATCGATTAAATGTATTGTTTCATCGATTAAATAATTTTTTTACATTTCATAAATAAAAAATTAATAAAATATTAACATATTTGTTTCTGGCTATTTTGCTGTTTTTAAGATGGTGATGATATATAAGCAAGAGAAAATGCTAATGATAATTTCCATATATTATTGGAAAATAAAATTTGTAGAAGTTCAATTGATTTGCTTTTGATAATACAATAAGCCTGTATCTAACCAAACAGGACTCGAACCAATTTTTGTTGAAAGTATGGATGGGTGGTATTTTTGATAAATTAAGATTAAATTTATCGAACCAAAAAAAGTCTGAGAAATTAAGGGTTCTCAGGCTTTTGAATTTTTTTAGTAGCGGGAACAGGACTCGAACCTGTGTCCGCCGCGGCGGATATAAGCCCGAAGAGCTAAATGTTAGGAATTAGATTTTTAATAAATTCTCTTCCAATTCCGGTTTTTAGATATTTTTCTCTTTTTATTGCCTCAGATTTTGAATTGAAAAATTCGACATGAATCACTTTCCAAGGCCTAAATTTTAAAGTGTACCCTTTTGTTCCAAGAAGATTGTGAGATTTGAATCTCTCAATTAGATTAGAAGTGTAACCGGTATAATTTTTATTGAATTTTTCAGAATAAAGAATGTAAACCACAAATTCTTCCATAATACAAAATGTTATAAACAAAAAAACACCACTTGTTGAAGTGGTGTTTTTCTTTTAGTAGCGGGAACAGGACTCGAACCTGTGACCTTCGGGTTATGAGCCCGACGAGCTGCCTACTGCTCTATCCCGCGATGTTTCGGGTGCAAAGATACGCCGATTTTTTAGAAATCCAACGAAAACTTAAAAAAATGTTTTATTTTCTGTATTGAGTTGATATGACTACCTTTGCACCTTAAAATATTATTCAAATGTCACATAAAGCAGGTTTTGTAAACATTATCGGAAATCCAAATGTTGGAAAATCAACATTGATGAACGCTTTCGTTGGAGAGCGATTATCGATCATTACATCAAAAGCACAAACTACTCGTCATAGAATTCTTGGAATTGTAAACGGAGAAGACTTTCAATTGGTATTGTCTGATACTCCTGGAATCATCAAACCAGCTTACGAAATGCAGGAATCGATGATGAACTTTGTAAAATCGGCTTTTGAAGATGCTGACATTTTAATCTACATGGTCGAAATAGGCGAACAGGATTTAAAAGACGAAGATTTCTTCAAGAAAATCATTCACGCTAAGATTCCGGTTTTATTGCTTTTAAATAAAATTGACAATTCAAACCAAGAACAATTAGAACAGCAAGTTACTTTCTGGAAAGAAAAAGTGCCAAATGCAGAGATTTTCCCAATTTCGGCTTTGCAGAACTTCAACGTTCCAGAAGTCTTCGGAAGAATTATCGAATTATTGCCAGAATCACCACCTTATTATCCTAAAGACCAATTAACAGACAAACCAGAACGTTTCTTTGTTAACGAAACCATTCGTGAGAAAATCTTATTGAATTACGCTAAGGAAATTCCATACGCAGTAGAAATCGTAACAGAAGAATTTCATGAAACCGATTCTATTATCCGAATCCGTTCAGTAATTATGGTGGAGCGCGATACACAGAAAGGAATCATTATCGGACATAAAGGTGCTGCTTTGAAGAAGGTAGGAACTGATGCCCGTGCCGATTTAGAGAAATTCTTTGGAAAACAAATTCACATTGAGCTTTATGTAAAAGTGAACAAAAACTGGAGAAGCAACGCAAATATGTTGAAACGATTTGGTTATAATCAGTAGTTTTTTTGTTTAATCGGTTAATCGTTGATTTGTTTAATCGTTTAACGAAAGGTTCATTTGAAAATGAGTGCCCTAGCCCAGATGGGAACGGCATCCTTTTGCGGCGGGGTTCGCCACAAAAGATATAGAGGACAGCTGGATTTAGCTCCTGAAAATTATACAAAAAAACAATAAAAACTTAGGTACTTAGAAACTTAGCGTCTCAGCAACTTTTTTTAACTACCTTTGCAAAAAATTTAAATAAGGCATTTTGGATTACAAGTGATTAGGTTTTTAGGAAGCTAAGAATCTGAAATCTAAAGTCTAAAATCTAAAATTCAATAAAATGAGTAATAACATTGTTGCGATAGTAGGAAGACCTAATGTAGGGAAATCGACCCTTTTTAATAGGCTGATACAAAGAAGAGAAGCTATTGTAGATTCAGTATCTGGGGTTACCCGTGATAGAAACTATGGTAAAAGCGAGTGGAACGGAAAAGAGTTTTCTGTCATTGATACAGGTGGATACGTTCGAGGGTCTGATGACGTTTTTGAAGGTGAAATTCGTAAACAGGTAGAACTTGCTATCGATGAAGCCGATGTTATTATTTTTGTGGTTGATGTTGAAGAAGGAATTACGCCAATGGATGAAACCGTTGCAAAATTGCTTCGTAAAGTAACAAAACCAGTTTTATTGGCTGTAAATAAGGTTGATAATGCAATGCGCGAAAAAGACGCAGTTGAGTTTTATAACCTTGGTTTAGGTGATTATTATACTTTTGCAAGTATTTCTGGAAGCGGAACAGGAGATTTATTGGATGCTTTGATTGAAGCTTTCCCAGAAAAACCGGAGCCAGTTACTCCAGAGGTAGAATTGCCTCGTTTTGCGGTTGTAGGACGTCCGAATGCTGGAAAATCTAGCTTTATCAACGCTTTGATTGGTAAAGATCGTTATATTGTTACTGATATTGCTGGAACAACTCGCGATGCTATTGATACTAAATTTGACCGTTTTGGTTTCGAATTTAACTTGGTTGATACTGCGGGAATTCGTCGTAAAGCAAAAGTTAAGGAAGATTTAGAGTTTTATTCTGTAATGCGTTCTGTACGTGCGATTGAACATGCAGATATTTGTATCTTGGTTATTGATGCAACTCGTGGATTTGAAGGTCAGGATCAAAGTATTTTCTGGTTGGCTGAGAAAAACCGTAAAGGTGTTGTGATCTTGGTAAACAAATGGGATTTGGTTGAAAAAGATACCATGTCAACGCGTGATTACGAAGAGAAAATCAAAAAAGAATTGATGCCTTTTACAGATGTGCCAATTTTATTCGTTTCGGCTTTAACAAAACAACGTTTGCTAAAAGCGCTTGAAGCTACAGTTCAGGTTTTCGAAAATAGAAAACAAAGAATTGCTACTTCAAAATTCAACGAATACATGTTGAAGGTGATTGAAGCTTATCCGCCACCAGCGACAAAAGGTAAGTATGTGAAAATTAAATATTGTATGCAGTTGCCAACTCAAACGCCTCAGTTTGTGTTTTTTGCAAATATGCCGCAATATGTTAAAGAGCCATATAAAAGATATCTGGAGAATAAAATCAGAGAAAAATGGGACTTTGCAGGAGTTCCAATCGATATTTATATCAGAGAAAAATAAAACAGAAATCCCCAGTAAAATGGGGATTTTTTTGTTTTTAAACAAAATGCACGCTAATTGTTAAACTTAAAATTAAACCTTTAAGTTGTTTCTTGGTCTTAATAGTTCTAACCAACCAATTATGACCAAGTATTTTTCTTATTTACTATTTTTTCTTTTTTGCGTCGTCGCCAATGCACAAAATGATATTATTTTAAAAGGAACCGTTGTTGATCTAAACACTCAGATGCCACTTGAAATGGCGACTGTTTATTTTACAACCGTAAAGGATTCTGCTGTAATCGAATATGCTACTACCGATAAAAATGGGGTTTTCAGAATAAATACGAAAAAAATTACCAAGCCTGTTTTCTTGAAAGTCAATTATATGGGTTACCAAACTTTTGTTGAAGAACAGAAAGAACTTATAGAAAGCAAAGATTTTGGAAAATTGTATTTAACCGAAAATATAAACGCATTAGAGAATGTAGTTATTAAAACTGAAGCGCCGCCAGTTGCCATTAAAAAAGATACCTTAGAATTTAATGCATCGGCTTTTAAAGTGAGGCCCGATGCGAATGTCGAAACTTTATTAAAGCAATTACCCGGAGTTGATGTTGACAATGACGGAAAAGTGACTGTAAATGGGCGAGAAGTCACGCAGTTTTTAGTCAACGGAAAAGCTTTTTTTGATAAAGACGGACAGATGTTATTGAAAAATATGCCGGCCGAGATCATCAAAAAAGTCCAGGTTTCAGATTTCAAAACCAAAAAAGAAGAGCTGGCAAAACAAGAATCAAGTTCAGATAATTCATCAATTAACTTCACGGTTGATGAAAAGAAAAATAAAGGTTTCTTCGGAAAAGTGTTGGGAGGTTATGGTTCTGACGATCGTTATGAAAGCAGTTTGATTATGAATTTCTTTAACAACAATCAGAAAATTAGTGTTTTGGCTTCTTCTAATAATATCAATTCGACCGGTTTTTCAATGGATGATGTATTTGATAATATGGGAGGCGGACGAAATAATAGTTCGAACCAAGGAAGCACTACAAGTGGAAAAGGAATTATTCAGTCTAATTTGGCGGGTGTTAATTATTCAGATGAATGGTTTAAGGATTTTTCGGCTACTGGAAGTTATAATTTTTCAAATAATATAACCAACAATGATAGTAAAGCGAATCAATTGAACTTTTTGCCGACAGGAAATATTTTGACAGAATCAGATGCCAAAACAAGAACTGAAAATACCGGAAATAAAGCCAATTTTGAGTTCGAATATAAGCTCAATCCGAGTACGCGAATTGTTTTTACTCCAAAATTTAATCAAACACGAGTTGATAGTGACTCAGATTCTTCAAGTTCTTCTCAAGACGAAAATGGCCAAGCATTAAATGAAAGTACAGCTGTTTCTCGCAGAGAAAATACAACCACTAATTTTGCCAATACTTTAAATTTCAATAAAGTATTTGAGAAGAAGAACCGTAATTTGAGTTTTGTTTTTGATAATAATAATACCGATGCTATAACGGATGCCTTAAACGTTTCGGAAACTATTTTTTATCAAGACAATAAGCCAAATGATACGCGAAATCAGACAACAAGAAATGATAATGTGAATGATGCTTATTCGTTAGATATTGAATATACAGAACCGATTACAGATTCTTTAAGAATCAGATTTGGTTCTGATTTTGATTGGCAAAACGAAATAAAAGATCAAAAAACATTTGATTATGACGCTGACACACAATCGTATTCTCAAATAAATCAATCTTTGACAACTTATACGACTTCGAAACAAAATTCGATAAGTCCGAAAGTTGGAATTACGCTTCAAAAGAATAAATACACCATAAATCTAGATACAAAAACCTCGATTATTGATTACGATAATCATGCTTTCTATTTGGGAAAACCAACTGATTTGAATCAGAAATATGCTTTGCCATTCGCGACAGCGCAATTTCGATATAAGTTCAGCCGTTCAAAAAACATGACTTTTAAATATGATTATTCGAATGCGCTTCCGGTTTCGAGCTTTTTATTGCCGGTTGCCAATTTGAGTAATCCGTTGAACACTATTATAGGAAACCCAAATTTGACTCCAATAGAAAAAAGCAGTGCGAATTTTAGTTTTAGAAATTTTGATTTCCGCACGCGTTCTGGTTATAGCGTTTATGCAAGAGGAGATTATTACAGCAACGATATTTCTTCGACTTCATTTTATGATGACAGCGGAAAAAGAACAACAACGTATGTGAATATATCAGACACCTACACCTTTACTGTTGGAGGAAACTGGAATCAATCGATCAAAAAAGACGCAAATACTTTTCGATACGGTTTGCAGTTGAACGGAACTTACAGTTTTGATAAAGGTTTTACAAATGGAGTTATGTACAATGCAAAAGGAACAGCAGTAACGCCAAAAGTATATTTGTCATACGAATATGGAGAATTGCTTGTAATTGCGCCGTCGTATAGTTTGTCGTACAATGAAACTAAATATGAAAACTACACACGCGACGCAACTTCAAACGTAGTGCACAGAATCAATTTGCAGACTACAAGCTATTGGCCATCTAAATTTATTTTCGGAAACGATTTTGGTTACACTTACAATTCGAATATCTCAAGTGATTTCAAAAAGGACTTTTACTTATGGAATACCAGTTTGTCTTATGGCTTTTTGGACAAAAAACTTTATGCAAAAGTTAAAGTGTATGATGTTTTGAATCAGAATCAAAGTGCTACAAGAACAATCTCGGCAACATCAATTCGAGATGAGGAAAATACAGTTTTAAAACGTTATGTCATGTTTTCATTAGCCTATAAAATAGGAAATTTTGCAGGAAATGAAAAAGGCAAGAGAAGAGGCCGAGAAAGAGAGGAGTAGGTTTTGTCTTTCTGGAGAGACGTACTTTTTGTGCGTCTCTTTAAGGCTTTTTTTTTTTAAGATGCTAAGGTTCTAAGATACTAAGATTCTAAGTTGTAGAAAATAGTTATAAATCAAATTTAAATTTGATTTATAACTATTTATTATTAAGGTTTAAATTTAAAAGCTTAGTACCTTAGAATCTTAGCAACTTAGCAACTTAGCACCTTAGAAACTTCTGTTAATTCGATGATAAACCGTAAAACGAATAATATCCCGATCATAAAAATCTATACCGCTGGCGCGTCTTTGGAAGTTTTTCAAGTAGCCTAATTCTAATCCAAGATTTGGATTAAAATGATAGCGTAAAGCAACATAAAATCTATTTTGATCAAACGTATTTAGTTTGTTATCCTTTCCGAAATTGAACATCACTTCATCTGAAATTGTGCCTTTCAAGCTTCTATTTTCTTTTTTCCAAAGATCAAAAGTCGATTGTAATCGGTAACGAAATCGCAAGGCAAATGAGAATTCATCTAGTAATTCTGTTCTTGAGGCTTTTTCGATAAAACGTTCTTCTAATTGAAAACGATTGTGAAAAGTGATTTTTGCAATATCGTTAATCAAAGTAATGTCTTGCTGTATTCGATATTCGGGAACTGAAAAATTCGGATCAACATTTGGGTTTTGGGTATTTACACTAAAAAAAGCAAATCCGCCACCTAAATCTACAAGTTTGCTGGCGCGGTAACGTCCCTGAGTTCTAATGACAAAAAGATTTTCATGAACAGGATTTAAAAAAGCACGATTGTCAAATTCAGAATGGAGCGCCCATTTTTCGGATAAAGGGAAAATATTATAATAACGAGTCCAGGTCAAAGTTTGCTGGTCGATTTTCCTTTCATTTTGCGCTGATAAATTAGTGCCAATTAAGCCAACCAAAAACAATAATTTGAAAAATTTCATCTAATCTCCATAAATTCAGGCTGCGAATATATAGAAATCAAAATGTAAGTATTGAAATACACTTTGTTTTTTTGTTTGCTTTTTGCTTGATTTTGTGATGTTTTGAAATGAATTATATCGAAGAACAATTATTCAAATCAAAAACAGTCTTGTTTTTATTTAAGTTTAGGAATAATTCGAGCTCCGGAATTAGCCTTATTTCTAGAAAGCGAACTTCTGGATTGTTTTGTTTTTTGTTTTTTATCTTGGTGGTTAAACGTATTTTTTTTGTTTTGTTTTTGATTTTAATATTTAAAAAATAAGAATAATAGGCTGATCCTGCCTTAGATGTAATATCGATTGCTTTGCTCAGCGAACCGATTTTTGTTTTTCGTAATGGTGTAATTTTATATAGAGCATCATTGGTTTTGTCAAAAATTAAAGTTGTTTTGTTTTGGATCAATAACTTGTAAAATCCAGTTAGAAAAAAATAAGTGCTAACTAATAAAGCAATTATTAAACCGTTTTTAAATGTTGTGGTATTTGACACAATACCCCCAATAATTATGATGCTTACGGCCAAGACCAAGTCTATTATGAAATTTGATTTCTCGTACCAATACGGTTGGTATGAGATTTCATTTTCTAGTATTTGAGTGTTGTAATAGGCTAACATTTTAAAGACTTTTCTAGTTATAAGCTAGTAAAAATCTTTATTTAAAATGAATTAGAGGTACACTAAAGGTTTTAAAACTATCATTTTGAGGTTTTTAACGGAGTTTATTATTGATCTATTTTTTGCATAAAAAAACGAGATGTCTTTTAGGCATCTCGTTTTAATGTACTAAACTAACTAACCGCTTACAGTGAATACTTTAATGTAACTCCGTAAGTTCTTTGATCACCAAGAACACCGGCATATTGTCCTGCATTACCTCCAGCTGGCAGTAATTGCTCATAATAATCTTTATTGAATAGGTTGCGTCCCCAGAAATGAACCGAAAGTCCTTGAGAGGCACGGAAACCTAAACGTGCATTAAAAATAGCGTAGCCTTGCACTACTAAATATTTTGAAGCCGATGGGCTTGAAGAAAATTCAGAACGCGCATACGAATCAACCGCTACAAATACTTTTCCTTTATTTCCAAAGAATGTTGCGTTGTCAGAAAGTTCACCACCTAAAGATCCTGCCCATCTTGAAGCTCCCGGCAAATCAGTTCCAGAAACATCTTTGTAGGCTACTGGGGCACCAGTTTCTTCTAATGGAAGCGGCGCATTTGTAAATTTCACGTATTTTCCATCTGTATATGCTGCTGCTGCATTTACTGTCAAGTGAGAGCTGAATACAAAACTTGCATCTAATTCTGCACCTCTTACACGTACTTTGTCAGCATTTGCTAAATAACCACGGTTTACACCCAATTCAGCCGCTTGAACGTTTGTTTGAAAATCTTTGATTTCTGTATTATAAAACGTTAAGTTGAAAATTGAATTTTTGAATGGAGAAGTTTTTACTCCAATTTCATAATGATTTACTTTTTCAGGTTTAATTACGGCAAGATCAAGCATTGGATTTCCTTTTGCGTCTGATGGAAGTCCCGCAACGTTTACACCAACTGGTTTGTAACTTTTAGCATATGTTGCGTAAGCATTGATTTTGTCTGTAACTTTATAAGTCAATGTCACGTTTCCTGAAAAATCGGTATTGTCTGTACTTGAGTCAAAAGCCTGATCAGAGTAAACTGATTTTTTCAAAGCAAGCAATGCAGGATCTGTAGTTTGCAAACCTCCATAAGTTTTACGAGCATAGTGTGCATCTTTTTTGTCAAAATTATATCTCAAACCTGGCAAAACATGCAGACGTTCTGTAATTGCCCAATCAATTTGCCCAAATACTGCAGCACTTGATGATCTAATATTTGCATCTGTTTTGATTCCGTATCCTTCAAAAAGGCCAGGAGTTTTCCATAATGGACTTGTAGTGCTTTGTGAGAATCTCCATTGTGCATTTCCAGATTCTTCTGTACCGTCTGTTTGTGAGGTTTGATCAATAAAAAATGCACCCACAACACCGCTCACTTTTGTAGAAAGCTGACCAGCATAACGAACTTCTTGAGTTACTTGTGTTTGTCTTGTTGGGTTTTGAGATTTTGCTAATACTTGCAATCCTGTAAAATCCCTGTCATTTGATGGATCCCAGTTCCAGAATCTCCAAGCTGTAGTTGAAGTCAGTGTTCCTGGTCCAACTTTGGTATCAATGTTTAATGAAATACCTCCCATATCTTGATTTGAACGCCATGGCGTATCTTGATCAATTTTACGGTCAAAAGCATTTAAGCTTGGCAATTGATAATTCAAATCTTTGATAATGGCATCAAATTGGCGGTAAGCTGCTCTTTGAGTTGGAGCAACACCTGCAACAACTTGAGCATATCCATCAGGACGTTGTGTGGTGATATCTGCTGCCAAAATAATATTTGTATTTACAGATGGAGTCCAAAGCAATTGCCCTCTAATTCCTTGGTTGTTCAATGTATTTGTAGGTCTTCCGGTAGCAACATTGTCAATTAAACCATCTCTTTGAGTTCCTGAAAAAGAGATTCTACCTGCGACTTTTTTGCCCAAAGCTCCAGTAACCGATGCTTTAGCTTGTAAAAAGTTATAATTTCCATAACTAACTTCAAAATCTGCTCCTGTGGAAAAACTTGGTTTTCTAGTGGTGATATTGAAAGCTCCAGAAGTTGTGTTTTTTCCAAATAATGAACCTTGTGGTCCACGTAAAACCTCAATTTGTTCAACATCAATAAAGTCTAAAGTTGTTGCGGCAGGACGAGCGTAATAAACGCCATCAACATAAAAACCAACTCCAGGATCGATTCCATCATTTGTTAATCCGAATGGAGAACCTAAGCTACGAATGTTGATTCCAGTATTTCTTGGATTTGAAGAATAAAGTTGTACTGATGGAACTAATTCTTTAATACGGTTTACGTTGAAAGCTCCAGTTTGTTCGGCCTGTTTTCCTGTAATTACAGAAATGGCAATTGGCACATCTTGAACTTTTTCGATTCTGCGTCGTGAAGAAACTACAACTTCAACAAGAGCGTTTTCTTCATTTAAAACGATTTGCAAAGGCGTTGCTGGTAAATCATCGATTTCAATTTCAGATGTTTTATAGCCAACATATTGGATTAAAAGTGTAACAGGAAGTTTTCCTTTAGTGTCGATTGTGAATTTTCCTGTCGCATCTGTGATTGTATTTGAAGTTGTTCCTTTGATAACGACATTTGCAGCTTCTAATGGGGTGTTTTCAGTTGTTTTAACGAAACCTTCTATGTTTTGTCCAAATGAGATTGAAAAAGTTAAAACAGATAATATTGTAAGTATATTTTTAATCGAATTTTTCATTTTTTATATTAAGTATATATGATTAGTAGAGTTTTAAAATAAAATTTTTTTATCAACACATACACATCATACAGGAAATGCTTTTCGCAGTTTCAAACTGACTATTATAATTTATTTGCAAAAGATTTTTGGTTACGCCTAATAAACTGAAATGTTCTTTCATGAGTCAAAAATTTGTAATTGGTTTGTTAATTATTTTTGGCAAATATATATAATTAATTCTATCGATTTACTAGACTTTAGAAAATATTTTTTTATTTTTTTACTAATGAGGCGATTGTGATGCCTTCCATTGCCTTCAAAGTTTTGTCTCTGATAAGCATCAAACCGTGACGCAGACTGCATTCAGACTCGGTTTTGCAATCAGAGCAAGGTTCGTAAAAATTTAAAGAAGCGCATGGCAAAAGTGCAATTGCACCGTCAAATAATCGGTGGATTTCTGCCAAAGTGATGTCATTTTTTGATTTTATCAGATAATATCCGCCAAATTTCCCTTGCTTGCTACTCACAAAACGTCCTCGTTTTAGATCTAAAAGAATTTGTTCTAAAAACTTTTTAGGAATGTTAGCGCCATCAGCAATTTCTATAGTTCTAGAAATGTGATTTTCGTCTTGTTCTGCTAAATAAAGTAAGGCCTTAAGGGCGTATTTTGCTTTATGTGATAACATCTATTCCTTGTTAAATTTTACAATATTCAATTATTAATTCTTGCGCTGGTAAATATCCAAAATTAAACGCTTTTTTTAAATCTGCGCAATAATTTCCTTTTATTTTGAAATTAATAAAATAAAGCGCTCTATTGAAATATACTTCGGCATTTTCTGGGGCTAAATTTATTGCTTTATCAAAGTCTGCCAAAGCATCTTTTGAATGTGTCATTGCTTTTGAAATCGCCCTGTTTTGATATGCATCAACTGATTGTGGGTCTATTCGGATGACTTCATTAAAATCTACTATTGCTTCTTTATGTAAATTTAATTCTTTTTTTAATAATCCACGATTTTGATAAGCAGCCAAATTATTAGGTTTAAGAGCAATGCTTTTCGAATAATCTTCAATAGCTCCCATACGGTCATAAATTTTTCTTTTTGCAAAAGCTCTATTAAAATATGCTTTTTGTGATTTATCGTCTAATGAGATGCATTTGGAAAAATCGTCAATAGCGTTTTTATAATCTTTTACTTTAAGATAGAGATTTCCTCGGCTAAAATAAGCATTAAAATCAATAGGATTTAGAGATAATGCTTTTTTATAATCTTCTAGGGCCTCAGTATAATTGTCATTCAAATAATTGTAATACCCTCTATAATAATAATTTTCAGAAGTAGGATTAACGCTAATGTCAGCGTTTAAATCTTCAATCACCTTGTCGTTTTGCAGTTTGTCCGTTTCAATATATTCCTGAGAATATGAGATGAAACAGAGACAAAATAGAAGCAAACAAAAACCTATTTTCATAAAAATTACAACTTAGAACTTGAAACAAATAAAACTTGCAACAAAAGAATGTTTACCAGCTTCCTCCAGAACCTCCACCAGAGAATCCGCCACCGCCGAAACCTCCTCCGAAGCCTCCGCCTCCGCCAAAACCACCTCCAGATGATCCGCCGCCAAAGCCACCAAAACCGCCACCACTTCTTCCAAGATTGCTCAAAATAATGACATCAAGCAGGCTAGGACCACCGCTACTGTTGCCTGAATTTCCTCCTCCGCCTCGTTTGTTTCGAGACATTAAAATCAAGACAATTACAACAATTACGATGAATGGCAATATGGGAAAATCTTTTCCTTTACTTTGTTTGCGTTCGCCTTTGTATTTTCCTTTAAAGACATCAAAAAGAGCATCAGCTCCTTTGTCAAGACCTCTATAATAACTTCCAGCTTTAAATTCGGGAATAATGATGTTTCTTGTGATTTCTCCACCTATACCAGCAGTCAAACGATCTTCGAGTCCGTATCCTGGTGAAATCCAAATTTTTCTTTCGGCTTTAGCCAATAAAATCAAAACGCCATTATCTTCTTTTGCTTGTCCAATTCCCCATTCGTGTGCCCATTTTGGAGTAAGAATACCAATATCTTCACCTTTAAGGCTTTCAATAGTAATCACCACGATTTGAGTTGAAGTTGAATCAGAATAACGAATAAGTTTTTCTTCTAATTGTGATTTTTCAGAGGCACTTAAGAGATTGGCATAATCATAAACAGAAGTTTGAAAATCAGGTTTTTTTGGAATATCGAATTGTGCAAAAGTGGTATTGCAGATAAAAAACGTAATAAACAAAAGAGTAACTTGAAAAATTCTATTTGAATTTGGGATTTTATTTATGGAATTTTTCATCATTTATCCTTTTGAGATTTCGTTAGATAATTCGTTTGTGTCATCTTCTGACCACGGAAAATATTTTTTTAATTGTTCTCCGGCATTTGTAATTCCGTCAACAATTCCTTGTTTAAAATTTCCAGCTTTAAAATGATTGGTCATAATGTCTTTGGTACAGTCCCAAAAATCATTGGCAACCAAATCATTAATTCCTTTGTCTCCACAAATTACAAAGTTTTTATCTTCAACTGCAAAATAGAGCAGAACTCCATTTTTCAATTTAGTTTCATCCATTCGTAGTTCATGAAAAACTTCTAAAGCCCTATCAAAATGAGCTTTAGAAGTTGTTTTTTCTATATGTACTCTAATTTCGCCAGAAGTATTATTTTCGGCCATACGAATAGCTTCAACAATTTCTTGCTCTTCTTCTTTGGTTAAAAAATCTTCTACTTTTGACATGAAAATGATTTTAGAGTTTAGATTGTAGATTTTAGATTTTTGTCTAAAACTTTTTTAGAATTTTACTTCAACTGGTTTTTCTGCTCCGATAGAAGCTTCAAAATATGGTTTTTCTTTAAGACCATATAATCCTGCCAAGATATTTCTTGGGAAGGTGTTGATATTGTTATTGTAAGGCTTAACAGCTTCGTTAAAACGAGTTCTAGCTGTCAAAATTTGATTTTCGGTACTTGCCAATTCATCTTGTAATTTCATAAAACTAGCATCAGCTTTAAGATTTGGATATTGCTCAACGCTTACCAATAATTTTGATAAAGACGAAGAAACCCCTGATTGTGCAGAATTGAACGCAGCTAACTGTTCTGGTGTAACATTCGATGGGTCAATAGTGATTCCTGTAGCTTTTGCACGAGCTTCAATTACAGCTGTTAAAGTGCTTTGTTCGTGTTTCGCGTACCCTTTTACGGTATTAACTAAATTTGGAATAAGATCATTTCTTCTTTGATAAGCCGTGTTAACATTTCCCCAGCTTTCTTTAACATTTTGATCAAGTGTTACTGCTGTATTATAAATTCCAGAAGCCCAGCCATAAATTCCAATGATAACAACTGCAGCGATAATCCAAGGCAAAAATCTTTTCATGAGTGTTTAATTTAAGTTTGTTTCTATTTTTATTTAATTACAATTCGTTTTTGATGTCGTTTAATTGTGTTTTTATGGATTCTAATTTACGTATTATTTCGAATTTATCTAATGTTTTCTTCTGTCCTTCTTTTAAATGCGTTTTGGCGCCTTCAAGTGTAAAACCTCTTTCTTTGACCAAATGATAAATCAGCTGTAGGTTTGTAATATCTTCCGGAGTAAACATTCGGTTTCCTTTGGCATTCTTTTTTGGTTTCAGAATATCAAATTCGCTGTCCCAAAAGCGTATCAAAGAGGCATTGACATTAAAAGCTTTGGCCACTTCGCCAATACTGTAATATCTTTTGTCTTTTGAAAGTTCGATATGCATGATTTGTTTTTTTCTATTTTATTTCAAAAATACTATTTTTTGTACTGTTACCCTAAAGTCGAAAGTCAAAAGTCATAAAGTTTTTAAAGTCCTATAGGTATTTATTTCTATTTTTATCCATTGTGTATGTTCTGAAAAAAATACAAAGTCAATATTAGCAACAACTTTAAGACTTTTGACTTTACAACTTTTGACTGCTGGATGTTAATCCAACGATTGGTTTTCTTGATTTGCCATTTGTGAAATTGCTACATATTCGGCCGCCGAAATATTTCCGTAATAAAAATTCAGCGGATTCACGACTTTTCCATCTTTATGAACTTCATAATGGCAATGAGGGCCTTCAGATCTTCCTGTACTTCCCACGTAACCAATAATATCTCCTCTTTTGACATGTTGTCCGGGCCTGCAATTGTATTTGCTCAAATGTGCATACAAACTTTCATAGCCAAAACCATGCCTGATGACCACATGATTTCCAAATCCAGAGGCAGCGGCATCAGCTCGATCCACCACGCCGTCGCCCGTTGCATAAACAGGAGCGCCTGTGTTGGCGGTAAAATCCATTCCGTTGTGCATTTTTCTCACTTTCGTGAAAGGATCAATTCGATATCCAAAACCTGACGCAACTCGTTTCAAACTTTCGTTCTGAACTGGCTGAATCGCCGGAATGGCTAATAATAAATTTTCTTTTGCTCCAGCTAATTTCAAAATCTCATCTAGAGATTTAGACTGTATTGCCAATTGCTTCGAAAGCTTATCAATTCGCTTGGTAGTGTTTAAAACCAATTGTGAATTGTTGTAGCCTTCTAATTTTTTGTATCGTTCTGCATCTCTAAAACCTTCTTTCCTAATGGAATCTGGAATTTCAGTTTTGTTAAAATAAACTCTGTAAATATTATTGTCTCTGTCTTCGAGTGATTCGGCAACATCGTCAATTTCGTCCATTTTTTTATTTAAAATTGCGTATTGCAGTTTTAAATTTTCAATTTCACGAGCTTGCAAACGATCTTTTGGCGTCTCAAAATAAGAGGTATTGATTAAAAGAACAAAAATTAAAAAGCCAAATAGTGCGGAGGCCAACAAAAACAAGAAAGCATAACCAATTTTTGCCCTTTTTCTGGTTTTTATTTTCGTATAAGCCAGATTTTCTGAGTCGTAATAATATTTTACTTTCGCCATATTTTAAAATACCCTATTTTTGCAGCTTGTAAAATAAGTTAGTCGAACAAAATTAAAAAATGTTTCAGTTGTTCGATACTTTTTTTCAAGAATTAAAGCAATTAGATAATGTGTCAATTTGATAATTAGATAATGCATTAAAAGCGAAATTTATTGTTTTGAATTTTAAGTTTTTAATTGAATTTTTCTAACAATCACATTCACAGATTAGTAAAATATCTAATTGACAAATTATCAAATTATCGCATTAACAAAATATGAAATCACAAGACGTACGTAAACAATTTTTAGATTTTTTTGAGAGTAAAGGACATACTATTGTTCCTTCAGCTCCTATTGTGCTTAAAGACGACCCAACCCTAATGTTCAATAACTCGGGAATGGCCCAGTTTAAAGAATTTTTCTTAGGGAACGGAACTCCAAAAAGTCCAAGAATAGCCGATACGCAAAAATGTCTTCGTGTTTCAGGAAAACATAACGATCTTGAAGAAGTTGGTATTGATACATACCACCACACGATGTTTGAAATGTTAGGAAACTGGTCTTTTGGAGATTATTTCAAAAAAGAAGCGATCAATTGGGCTTGGGAACTATTGACAGAAGTGTACAAAATTCCAAAAGAGAATCTTTATGTTTCTGTTTTTGAAGGAAGTAAAGAAGATAATGTTCCTTTTGACCAGGAAGCTTGGGATATTTGGAAAACTTTAATCGATGAAGATCGAATCATTCTTGGAAACAAAAAAGACAATTTCTGGGAAATGGGAGATCAAGGACCATGCGGACCTTGTTCGGAAATTCACGTTGATTTACGTTCTGAAGAAGAAAAAGCACAAGTTTCTGGAAAAAGCTTAGTGAATAACGATCACCCGCAAGTAGTTGAAATCTGGAATAACGTATTCATGGAATTCAACCGTAAAGCTGATGGTTCGTTAGAAAAACTTCCTGCGCAACACGTTGATACCGGAATGGGATTTGAGCGTTTATGTATGGCTTTACAAGGAAAAACATCAAACTACGACACTGATGTTTTCATGCCTTTAATTAGAGAAATCGAGACCATTACTGGAGCAAAATATACAACTAATGATGTAACAGGCATTAGTGAAGAACAAAATAAAATGAATATTGCTATTCGTGTAGTGGCAGATCACGTTCGTGCGGTAGCTTTTGCTATTGCTGACGGACAGTTGCCTTCTAACACGGGTGCAGGATATGTTATTCGTAGAATTTTACGTCGTGCAATTCGTTACGGATTTACTTTCTTAGGAACAAAAGAGCCGTTTATTTTTAAATTGGTTGAGACTTTAAGCGAGCAAATGGGGGATTCTTTCCCAGAAATCAGAACGCAGAAAGCACTTTGTTCGAATGTAATTCGTGAAGAAGAAAATTCATTCTTGAAAACTTTAGATCAAGGATTAGTTCTTTTAGATGCTGTAATTTCAAATAACAGTACAGATACTGTTGATGGTAAAAAAGCATTTGAATTGTATGATACTTACGGATTCCCAATCGATTTAACAGCTTTGATTCTTTCTGAAAGAGGATTGAAATTAGACGAAGAAGGATTCCAGGAACAATTACAACTACAAAAAGAAAGATCTCGTGCTGCATCAAAAGTAACGGCTGGAGACTGGAATGTACTTGTTGAAGATGATATTCAGGAATTTGTTGGATATGACAGATTATCACAGCAAGTAAAAATTACGAAATACCGTAGAGTTGAAAGTGCAAAAGATGGTGAGATTTTCCAATTAGTTTTCAATGCAACTCCTTTTTATGGAGAAAGCGGAGGACAAACTGGAGATAAAGGATATTTAGAAGCTCAAAACGGAGATATAGTTTATATTATTGATACTAAAAAAGAAAATAACCAAACGATACATTTGGCAAAATCGTTACCAGAAAACCTTACGGGAACTTTTAACGCGGTTGTTGATGCAAACCAAAGAGCTAAAACTTCGTCAAACCACTCGGCTACGCACTTGTTGCATCAAGCTTTACGTAAGATTTTAGGAACTCATATCGAGCAAAAAGGGTCGATGGTAAGAAATGCATCTTTACGTTTTGACTTTTCTCACTTCTCTAAAGTTACAGATGAGGAATTAGTAGAGGTTGAAAACTTCGTAAACGCAAGGATTCGTGAGAGTTTGCCATTAATCGAAAAAAGAGCTATTCCGAAAGAGCAAGCTCTTGAGGATGGCGCGATTGCTTTATTTGGAGAAAAATATGGTGATTTAGTTCGTACCATTAAATTTGGAGATTCTGTTGAATTATGTGGAGGAACTCACATTGCGAATACATCTGATATATGGCATTTTAAAATCGTTTCTGAAGGAGCTGTTGCGGCAGGAATCAGAAGAATTGAAGCGATTACAAGTGAAGCTGCAAAAGAGTATTTTGAGTCTCAAGCTGTTTCTTTAGCTGAAATTAAAGAAGCGCTTAAAAATGCTCAAGATCCAGTAAAATCAATTATTGCTTTACAAGACGAAAATGCTCAATTGAAAAAACAATTAGAAGCTTTATTAAAAGATAAAGCTAAAAATATGAAAGCTGATTTGGCTAAAGAGTTGCAAGAAATCAATGGAGTTCAATTCTTAGCTAAACAAGTAGATTTGAATCCGGAAGGAGCAAAAGATCTAGCTTATGAATTAGGCGGTTCTTACAATAATTTATTTGTAGTTTTCGCAACGGCTCACGAAGGAAAACCAATGTTAACTTGTTACATTTCTAAAGAAATCGTAGCTGAGAAAAACTTAAACGCTGGGCAAGTTGTTCGCGAATTGGGTAAATACATCCAAGGTGGAGGAGGAGGCCAGCCTTTCTTTGCAACTGCAGGAGGTAAAAATGTTGATGGAATTGCTGAGGCACTTGCTAAAGCGGTTGATTTTGTGAAGTAATTAAAGATGCTAAGGTTCTAAGTTTTTATAATTCAATTCAAACCCGACAGATTTTACCTGTCGGGTTTTTGTATTTAATATGGATTCAATAGCGTCCAGCTTTAGCTGGATGAAAAAGATAAGAATTAATTAAAAGGGCTTTAGCCAAACTATTTCGTTTGGCTAAAGCCCTTAATTTTAAATTATGATCCATCCAGCTAAAGCTGGACGCTATTAAAAAAACTTAGAACCTTAGTAACTTAGAACCTTAGTAACTTAGAACCTTAGCATCTAAAAAAAAACTATTTTCGTTCCCCAATCTGTTGGCGCCACATTGCATAATACAATCCTTTTTCGGCAATTAAATCATCGTGTTTTCCTTGTTCAATGATTTTTCCTTGTTCTAACACAAATATCTTATCAGCATGCATAACAGTCGATAAACGGTGTGCAATTAAAACTGTGATTCTGTTTTTGTCTGAAATATTTCTAATCGTATCATTGATTTCTTCTTCGGTAATAGAATCCAAAGCAGAAGTCGCTTCGTCAAAAATCAATAAATTCGGATTTCTTAGAATAGCTCTAGCGATTGATAAACGTTGTTTTTCTCCGCCTGACACTTTGATTCCGCCTTCACCAATTGTGGTGTTTAAACCGTCTTCGGCACGTTTTAAAAGCTTTTCGCAACTTGCTCTTTTCAACGCGTCATATAAGTCTTCGTCAGTTGCATTTGGTTTTACGAACAATAAGTTTTCGCGAATCGTTCCTGAGAATAATTGTGCATCTTGAGTAACAAAACCTAATTGCTTTCTTAAATCCAACAAATCAATTTCGGTTGAATCGATGTCGTTATAAAGAACCTGGCCTTCGGCAGGTGTGTACAAACCAACTAATAATTTTACAAGAGTCGTTTTTCCAGATCCAGACGGTCCAACAAATGCAACGGTTTGCCCTTGTTTAATTTCAAAATTAATATTTTCAACTGCTTTAAATTTTGCGGTTTTATGTTTGAAACTCACATTTGAAAACAACAATGATTGAATTGCGCCAACATGTTTTGGATTTTTCGGGCGATATTCTTTTGGTGCGCTTAATAAGGTTTTGAAGTTTTCCATTGAAACTTTGGTTTCATTAACGGTAATGATAAAGTTTCCAAGTTCTTGTAGCGGACCAAAAATAAAGAAAGTGAAAAATACCATTGTCAATAAGTCACCAACAATGATTTTTCCGCCAAACAAGAAATAGTATAAAGTAAAAACAACGCAAGTTCTCAAAAAGTGAACTGTTGTACCTTGTATAAAGCTTAAACTTCTGATATAGCGGACTTTTTCTAACTCAAGATGTAGAATTTTGAACGTGTTCAAATTCAGACGTTTTTCTTCTTGATACGTTAATCCTAAACTTTTTACAAGTTCGATATTTCTCAAACTTTCGGTTGTAGAACCTGCCAAAGCATTGGTTTGATTTACAATTTTCTTTGAAACAATTTTGATTTTTTTACCCAAATAAGAACTTACCAAAGCAATAATTGGCGCTGTAATCAAAAAGATAATTGAAATACGGTAATCGATTCTGGCTACATAAATAATTACAAATATGAATCCGATAATGGTTTGAAAAATCAAAGAAATCGAAAGCGTGATCAATTTCTCCGAATCTGAACGCACTTTAGTCAATTTGCTTAATGTTTCACCGCTTCGCTGATCTTCAAATTCGGCGTACGGCAAATCAAGTGATTTTTTGATTCCGTCAGTGTACATTTGAGCGCCAGTCCTCTGAATGACAACATTGGTGAAATAATCCTGAAAGTTTTTGGTAATTCTGGAAACCATTGCGGCTCCAAGAGAAAGTCCAAGCCAGAAAGATAATGATTTGATAAAACCAGTTGCATTTCCATCGTATTTATGCAAACCAACCCCGCAGTCCTGCATTAATTTACCGGTAATAATTGAATCTGATAAACTGAAACAAATGTTTATCGAAGCCATAATCAGTGCAAAAAACAAAAGCATTTTGTGTCTGATTATATAGGAATATAGTAATTTCATATGATTTTTAGAAAAGTGGAAGATGCAAAAGTAAGCAATTGTTTTAGTTTGTGGAGTTGGTTTTTGTTATTAAAAATGTAAATTTTTAGTTAGCTGTTTTTGACTTTAGTAAATTCACGCAAAGTCGCAGAGTCGCAGAGTTTTTTTAAAATAAATTCAGCATTCAATACAATAATAAGCTTTGCGACTCTGCGACTTCGCGTGATTTGTCTTTTTAATTTTGAAATTTCGGTTTAAATAAATTAAACAAAAAGTAAGTTTTTTCTGTAATTTTGTAAAAGAAAATAAAATGACAGAAAATGAAATATCATCTATCGTTGTGGATGTTTGTTATAAAATCCATGTTAAACTTGGACCAGGATTGTTAGAATCGGTTTATGAAGCGATTTTATATCATGAATTACTAAAACGAGGATTAAATATTGAAAGGCAAAAACCACTACCTGTAATATGGGACGGAATAGCATTGGATATTGGCTTTCGAGCAGATTTAATTGTTGAAAATTAAGTGATATTAGAAATAAAATCAGTTGAACAGGTTAATGAAGTTCACGGAAAACAAGTTTTGACTTATCTTAAAATCACAAAAATGAAATTGGGATTGCTAATTAATTTTAATGTGCCAATTATTAAATTAGGTATCAAAAGAGTGGTCAGTAATCTTTAACTTTGTTTCAAACTCTACATTATGCAATTCAGAACCCAAATTCCAATTTCAAAAAGTAATTCTCCGATCGATTATAATTCGAAAATACTTTCTTTTGGTTCTTGTTTTGCAGAAAATATAGCCGAGAAATTTGATTATTTTAAGTTTCAAAATGAAACTAATCCGTTTGGAATTATTTTTAATCCAGTTTCGATTGAGAAAATATTTCGAAGAGTTTGTCAATTGGATTTCTATCAGGAAAAAGATGTTTTTTTTCATAACGAGCGCTGGCATTCTTATGAAGTGCATTCGGATTTAAGTAATTCCGACCGACAAGAATTACTTGAAACTTTAAACAAAGCCATTACAGAAACCAATAAGCAATTAAAAGAAGCGTCGCACATTATCATCACCTACGGAACTTCATGGATTTACAGAAATCTAGAAAGTGAAGAAATTGTAGCGAATTGCCATAAAGTGCCACAAAAACAATTCTCAAAAGAATTATTGTCGGCAGAATTAATTCAGAAAAGCATTCAAAACACAATTGATTTAATTCAGACATTAAATCCAAACATAAATTTCATTTTCACCGTTTCCCCAGTTCGCCACATAAAAGACGGATTTATCGAAAATCAATTAAGTAAATCTCATTTATTCACGGCTTTGCATCAAACTTTTGACTTTCGACTTTCGACTTTCGACTATTTCCCTTCCTACGAAATCATGATGGACGAACTTCGCGATTATCGCTTTTATGCTGAAGATATGCTCCATCCAAACCAAATTGCGATTGATTATATCTGGAAACTTTTCAGTGAAAATTATATTGCTCAGGAAAGCATTTCCGTAATGCAGGAAGTTGATGAAATCCAAAAAAGCCTGCGTCATAGAAGTTTTAATCCAGAATCAGAACAACATCAAAAATTTTTAGCAAATCTTCAAAAGAAAATTAATCTCTTAGGAGAAAAACTTCCACAAATCAAATTCTAAAATTTTCTTTGCGCCTTTGCGTCTTTGCGAGATTATTTCTAAGCTATTTAAACAGGCTTTTTTTAGTCTCGCAAAGACGCAAAGGCGCAAAGTTTTATTCAGTCTTTGGCTAAAGTAAGAACTGAAAATTAACGATTTTACAGTGAAATTTTAGAATAATTGCAGATAATTGTGTAAATTGTTAAGGTTTAAAATCCACAATTTTGTAGACTGTATAATAACAGCCTTATAAAACTGCAACTTTAATCTAATCGTGTTTTGTTGACGTATGAATAAGAAATCAATTCATTTTCTAAAAAAAACACTTCGTGTACTTCTTTGGTGCGTGGGTTCTGTAGTTGCACTTTTATTACTTATAATTGTTTTGATTCAGGTTCCTTCAGTTCAGAATTTTGTTAAGGACAAAGCGATTTCTTACCTTCATAAAAAGATTAAAACCAAAGTTTCTTTAGATCATATTTCGATAAAATTTCCAAAAGATGTAGTACTGGAAGGTTTCTATTTTGAAGATCAAAAAAGAGATACTTTGCTGGCTGGTAAACGATTAGAACTCGATGTTGATCTTTTTAAACTGGTTAGCAGTGAACTCGAAATCAATTCGGTTTCTTTAGAAAATACGACAGCTAACATTTCCCGAAATAAAGACGGCGTTTTCAACTTCGATTATATCATAAAAGCATTCGAATCAAAAGAACCAAAAGTTGAAGATCCAAACGCTAAACCTTTTAAAATTTCAGTTGTAAAAGTCAATTTAGATAATATCAATTTCAATTTTAAAGATGATTTTTCTAAAAATGATATTCGTGTAAAGCTTACGCATTTTGACACAAAATTCAAGGAATTTGATTTAGATAAAATGAATTTTGATATTCCGAACATCGACCTTGACGGATTAAAATTGGTTTTAAATCAAGATGTTGTAGAGAAAATCGCCGAAGTTTCGGTAAAAACGGTCGATACAATCTCCAAGCGACCAGATTTCAATTTAAAACTCGGAAAAATCAGCTTGTCAAAAATTGATATTGCTTATGATAATAAAGATTCAAAATTAGATTCGGGAATAAAACTCGGAAATCTAAATTTATCTTTCAACGAAATTGATTTAAACAAACAGCTTTTAGATTTCGACACTTTCGAACTAAAAAATCTTAGCGGAAATTTAAGATTAGGCGCAAAAGATAAACAAATTCAAGCGCCAGATTTAGATACAACAGCGATAAAACAAGCAGGCTGGAAAGCAAAACTGAATAAAGTTGATATTGAAAATGTTGCTTTCAAGTTTGATGATATGCAATCAAAATCCGTTGCAAAAGGTTTAGATTACAGTCATTTGGATTTGAATAAATTTAATTTTCAAGCCGAGAAATTATATTATGCCAATGACACTATTTCGGGAAATATAAAATCTCTGGCGGTTGTTGAAAAAAACGGTTTGAATATTCAAGCTTTAAAGACCGACTTTTTTTACGGACCAAAAAATGCGTATCTGAATAATTTATATTTAAAAACGCCACAAACACTTCTTCAGGATAAAATTAAAGTCGAATATAAATCGCTCAAAGCACTTCAAAAAGATCTTGCAAACCTTACGATTGAAGCCAATGTAAAGAATTCAAAAATTGGATTTAAAGATATTTTATTGTTTGCTCCCGATTTACGAAATACAAATCCGTTTAAAAGTAATCCAAATGCTGTTTTGGCGATTAATACACGTTTGAGCGGAAAAGTGAAAGATTTGGATATTCCATTATTCGAAATGAGCGGGATTGGAACTACAAAAGTTTCCCTTTCGGGGAAGATAAAAGGCTTGCCTGATGCTCAAAAAGCGTATTACGATTTGAATATCAAAAAACTTTCGAGCACTTCAAAAGACATTTATGGTTTTGTGCCGAAAGGAACAATTCCGAACAATATTCAAATTCCGCAACAGTTAAGTTTAAGAGGGAAATTCAAAGGTTCGGTGCAGAATTTCAAAACAAATCTGGCTTTGAATAGCAGTTTCGGAAATGCAAAAGTCGATGCTTTATTTGATCAGCGCGTCAAAAAAAGAGAAAAATACGATGCCACGGTTTATTTATTGGATTTTAATTTGGGAAGACTAATCAAAAATGATTCGATCGGAAAAATTACGCTCAAAGCAAAAGTCAAAGGAACAGGTTTAGACCCAAAAACCGCAAATGCAGTTGTTGACGCATTGGTTCAGAAAGCGGTTTTTAATAAATATACATACAAAGATTTGGCATTAAAAGGAAATATTGAAAACGGATCTTTTGCTGTAAAATCTGGAATGAAAGACCCGAATTTGAATTTTGATTTGGTTGCCAGCGGAAATACAAAAGAGAAATATCCGGCCGTAAAACTAAAATTAAACCTAGACATAGCCGATTTAGAAAAACTGAATCTTCACGCCGGACCAATGAAACTTCGTGGAAATGTTGACGCCGATATTGCCAACAGCAATCCCGATTTTTTGAACGGAAAAGTATTTCTTTCAAACATTCAGATTTTGCAGGACAAAGAACCAATTGTTTTAGATTCCATCCGCGTTTTTGCTTTTGCAGATAAAGACAGCAATTCAATCAAAATTTCATCGCAATTTTTAAAAGCTGAAGTAATAGGTAAATACAAATTGACGACGCTCTCAAATTCGATCCAGAAATCTTTATCTAAATATATCAATCTTCAAAATCCAAAAGTTAACGCCGAATCAGACGAGCAAAGATTAGCATTTACGCTGAAAGTAGATAATGATCCTGTACTTTTAAAATTATTGCCGAAATTAACAGGTTTAGAACCTTTTGAGATAAACGGAAAATATAACAATCAAACAGATTCGTTGAAAGTAAAAGGAACGATTCCTCGAATTGTTTATGACGGAAATACTATTTCGGACGGAAAAATAAATATCGAAACAAAAGATAATGCTTTAGAATATGCTATTTCTGTTGCCACAATTGAAAGCGGTTCATTGAAAATCCCGTTTACAAGTTTATCGGGAAAAGCCGAAAATAATATTCTGGATTATGCACTCGAAATAAAAGACGCAAAAGACAAACAGCAATATTTCATAGGCGGAAAATTTAAAGCAGAAGATTCTAAAAACAGCTTCAAAATTGATGCTGAAAACTTCGTTTTAAATTATGACAAGTGGAAAATTGATCCGGAAAATGCAATTGAATTTGGAAAAAATCAGCTTTATATCAACAAGTTTTTCCTTGAAAATGACGGAAATGAATTGAAAATCCAATCGCAAGGAACACAAAATAATGCGCCAATTCAGGTTGATTTTGTGAACTTCAAAATCGAAACTATCATGAACATTGTCAAAAAAGACAAATTGCTCATGCAAGGTTTGATTAACGGAAATGCGGTTGTCGAAAACGTAATGACAAAACCCACTTTTACTTCCGATTTAAAAATCGATGATTTTACTTTTAAAGGCGATAAAGTTGGCGATTTAGAAGTAAAAGTGGATAACAAAACAGCCAATATTCTTACTGCAAATGTACAGCTGAGCGATGAAGGAAACGATGTAAATCTGTCAGGAGATTATGTGATTGACGCAGGAACTTTTGATTTTAACGTAGCTATAAATAAGCTGAATATAAAAAGTATTCAGGGTTTCAGCATGGATAATATTTCTGAAGGAACAGGTTATTTATCAGGAAATTTTAAAATTCAAGCCACGACTGATGCGCCTAAAATTAATGGTGAACTTAATTTTAATGATTCGGCTTTTAGAGTTACACAGCTGAATTCCTATTTTAAAACAGATCAGGAAAAAATCACTTTTAATGACGGCGTAATCACTTTTGATAAATTTACACTTCAGGACGAAAATGATAACGAATTATCGGTTGACGGTACGATTGAGTCACCTGATTTCAGGAAATATAACTTTGGATTAACCATTACGGCCGATGATTTTAGAGCGATTCATTCTAAAGCAACAGATAATGATTTGTTTTACGGCGATTTATTTTTGGACACCAAATTAAACGTAAAAGGAACGCTTGAAAATCCTGTTATTAGCGGAAATGTTAAAGTCAATAAAGAAACCAAATTTACGGTGGTTTTGCCACAATCAGATCCTTCAATTGCTGACAGGGAAGGAATTGTGGAGTTTGTTGATGAAGACAATCAATATTTGAGACAAACGGCTGAGATGGAGAAAAAACTGAATCAGTCAGAATTAATTGGAATGGATGTTAGCGTTGATATTTCGATTGATAAAGAAACAGAATTGACGTTGATTATTGATAAAGGAAACGGCGATTATCTGAATCTAAAAGGCGAAGCACAGTTAACTGGTGGAATTGATCCTTCGGGAAAAACGACTTTGACAGGTAAATATGAATTTACGGATGGAGCTTATGAAATGAACTTCAACATGATCCGAAGAAAATTCAATATTCAGAAAGGAAGTTCTATTACATGGAACGGCGAGCCGACAATGGCAACTTTGGATATTACGGCCATTTATAAAGTTAATACCGCGCCAATCGATTTGCTTGGAAATCAGTTAGGAGATAAAACTCAGGCTGAAAAAAACACCTATAAACAGAAAATTCCGTTTGAGACACATTTAAAAATGAACGGTGAATTATTAAAGCCAGAAATCACTTTTGACATTGTACTTCCAGAAGGTAATTATGGAGTCTCTTCGAATGTTGTAGACATGTCTCGTACAAAATTGGAACAATTGCGCCAAGAACCAGCGGAAATGAACAAACAGGTTTTTGCGCTTTTATTACTGAACCGATTTATAGGCGAAAATCCGTTTGCCAGCGAGAGTGGTGGTACAAGTGCTGAATCTTTGGCCAGACAGAGTGTGAGCAAGATTTTGTCACAGCAATTAAATGATTTCGCAGGCGAATTGATCAGCGGTGTTCAATTGGAGTTTGATTTGGAATCAACCGAAGATTACACGACAGGAACAATGGAAAACAGAACCGATTTGAATGTTGGTGTTTCAAAAAAACTTTTAGATGACCGATTGAAAGTTACTGTTGGAAGTAGTTTTGCGGTTGAAGGACAAGAACGTGCCAACGAACAAAGCACAAACATTGCGGGCGACGTTGCTTTAGATTATCAACTTACGAAAGACGGCCGTTATATGCTTCGTGCCTATCGAAAAAACGAATATCAGGTCGCAGTTGAAGGTCAGGTAATCGAAACCGGGATTGCTTTTATTATTACGATGAGTTACAATAAATTCCGTGAACTTTTTCATCGCAGTGAAGCAGAAAAGGAAATGATTAGAGAAGAAAAACTGCGTAAAGAACGACAAAAACAAAAGGATAAAGAAGAGAAAGAAAAAGAGAAAAAGCAAGAAGATAATCAAATTAAAGGCACCGATATAAAAACATAATAAAATGAAAAACAGATATATAAAATATTTTATTACGCTGTCCTTATTTTTTGTTTTTGGATGCAGTAATACTAAATATTTGCCCGAAGGCGATTTGCTTTATACTGGAGCTTCAGTAAAAGTGAAAGATTCGATTATTAAAAAGAAAGATCGAAAAATTTTAGAGAATCAGCTTGAAGATTTGCTTCGCCCAAAACCAAATAAACAGTTTTTGGGTCTCCGCCCGAAATTATGGATTTATAATATTGCCGGTCAGCCTAAAAAAGACAAAGGTTTTCGATATTGGCTTCGCACAAAAGTGGGCGAGGAACCTGTGCTTTTTAGTAAAGTCGATTTAGATTATAATGCTTCTGTTTTAAGAAATTTTACCGAAAACAAAGGGTATTTCAAAACCCGTGTCAGTGCCGATTCTACGGTTCGAAATAAAAGAGTTACGGCTGAATATATTGTTGTTCCTAAAAAACAATATATAATAAAAAGCGTGACTTTCCCAGATGATTCACTGGCAATGTCAAGAATCATTGGAAGATCAAGTCGAAGAAGTTTGCTGAAAGTTGGAAATCCGTATGATTTGGATGTTATAAAAGCCGAAAGAGAACGAATAGACGCAAGACTAAAAGAAAAAGGGTATTATTATTTTAATCCAGATTATATTTTGGCTAAAGTTGATAGTAGTAAAGGCGATCACGAAGTTAAAATAAGATTGGTCATAAAAGATGACGCTCCGCCAAAAGCTTTGACGGCTTATAAAATTGACAAAATTATTGTTTATCCAAATTTCTCCATTTCAAAAGACAGCGTAAAATATAAGCTGGAAGATGTTGTTCAGTACAAAGATTTTACGATTATTGATACCGCAGATACCTTTAAACCAAGAGTTTTTGACCGAACAATCTATTTCAAAAAAGGTGATTTATACAATAGAAAAGACCACAATCTAACTTTAAACCGATTTGTAAATCTGGGTACTTTTAGTTTCGTGAAAAATGAATTCAGAACGTCAGACAGTATAAAAAATGCGTTGGATTCGTATTATTATTTAACGCTTTTGCCAAAGAAATTCATTAGAGTTGAGGTTTTGGGAAAAACAAATTCGGCGAGTTATACCGGTACAGAAATTAATGTAAACTGGAACAATCGAAATTTATTTCGCGGAGCAGAATTGCTGACTGTTTCTGTTTTTGGCGGTGCCGATTTTCAGCTTGCGGGAGTGAATAAAGGCAAGAATATCTATAAATTAGGAACAGAAACGAGTTTGACCTGGCCAAGATTTATAACGCCATTTCATATTGATGGATCAAGCGAATATGTTCCAAGGACAAAAGCGACACTTCGCTATGAGTATCAAAACAGAACGCAATTGTATGCCTTGAATTCTTTTAAAACGTCTTTTGGTTATTTATGGAAAGAAAATGCCAGAAAAGAGCATCAGTTAAACGTATTTGACATTACTTATGTAAGTCCGAATCACGTGACGCAAGAATATCTTGATGATATTGAAGAAGATGCATCGTTAGGAAAAGTAATTGAGAAACAATTAATTTTTGGGACAACTTACACTTATACATACACGAATACAATGCAGAAGCGTAAAAAGAACACGTTTTATTTTAGTGGAGAATTGGATTTGGCCGGAAATGTGACGGGTTTAGTGACAGGAGCAAACGTTAAAGACGGTAATCAGAAAAGTATTTTTGATGTTCCGTTCAGTCAATATGCAAAAGTTAGAGGCGATTTCAGGCATTATTTAAAGTTGGGAAAAGAAAGCGAATTAGCTAGCCGAATCATTGTTGGCGCCGGAATTCCGTATGGAAATTCGAGTGTTTTGCCAACCTCCAAACAGTTTGTAGTTGGAGGAACAAATAGTATTCGAGCTTTTAGAGCAAGATCACTTGGGCCAGGAAGTTATTATAACGCACCAACAACAAATGATTATCTTCCAGATCAATCGGGAGACTTAAAATTGGAATTCAGTACCGAATACCGAGCGAAACTTTTTAGTATTGTAAAAGGCGCAGCTTTTATTGATGCAGGAAATATTTGGCTCGTAAATGCAGATCCGAATAAACCTGGAGCAGAATTTTCTAAAGATTTTATGAAAGAAATTGCAGTTGGAGCCGGCGTCGGACTGCGTTTTGATGTATCCTTTTTTATTCTAAGAACCGATTTGGCTTTTCCATTAAGAAAACCATATTTACCTGAAGGCGAAAGATGGGTAATTAAAGACATCGATTTTGGAAGCGGACCGTGGCGAAAAGAAAACCTGATTTTGAATATTGCTATTGGCTATCCGTTCTAAAGCTTTTTTTGCCACGACTCGAGCGATAGCGAACAGGCGAAGCAATTCACGAATTGCACGAATTTTTTGAAAGCGTAATTTTAATTTTTCGAATTTTTAATTTGTGAAATTGAGTAGTTATATACACAAAGTTGAGATTAGTGGAAATTCGTGTAATTCGTGGCGAAAAAAAAGAAACGTGGCGGAAAAAAAGGAAAAAAGCAGTAAATTGGTCTAAAATATTTTAGAGGAATGCAAAACTTGGTCAAAAGAATTATCGGTATTGGTGTTATTGTTTTTTTAATAATTCTGGCTTTCAAATTCTGCCAATTTAAAAAAGATGATGATAAAGATATTGAGTATAACACCAATTTAATTCAGCAACAGATTCTTAATGTTGGAAAATTGGTTGTCACCGAAGGACATTTTTCAGAAGTTATAACCTATAAAAATCAGCAGAAGTACTTAATGGACATGATTTCTTTTGAGAAGAAAGCACTTGTTGTTGTAAATGCGAATGTGACAGTTGCCTACGATTTGCATAAAATGAAATATGATATCGATGAAAAAAACAAAACAATTACAATTTTAAATATCCCAAAAGAAGAAATTACAATCAATCCTGATATTAAGTTTTATGACATTGAACAAAGTCAAATGAATCAATTTACGGGAGATGATTACAATAAAATCAATAAATCGGTAAAAGCGAATCTGGCAAAAAAAATCGAAACATCTTCATTAAAAACAAACGCCGAAAACCGTTTAATCAGCGAGTTGTCTAAGATTTTGATTATGACAAATTCAATGGGCTGGAAACTGCAATATGAAGGGAAAACTATTGAATCAGAGACCGAGTTGACTCAGGATTTGAAATTATAGTTTTTGAGGTGCAAAGAGGCAAAGGTTCAAAGTTGAATTTTTTTTTGCCACAGATTAAAAGGATTAAAATGATTATTGAATTGCCTCTTGCTTTAGCTGGAGGTACTTATAATGAAAAAGAAAAAGGCTTTAGCCCAAAAAATGAGTTTTGGCTAATAAAGCCTTTTGTGTTGACTTATCTTTTTCCTCCAGCTAAAGAGGAGGCAATTTAAAAAACTTCGATTCTTAGTGCCTTTGTGGCAAATTTGGCAAAGAACTGTCAAAAATCAAATCCAATCCGCCAGAAATTAAATGCGCTACTTCAGGACGTTTTATTTTCAATTGATCCAAATGAACCAATACTTCTTGCAGTAATTGTTTTTCATCAGAATCTTTTAAAAGCTCAGCGATTTCAACTGTCAAAAGCCAATCGTTAGCATGATTGTTTTTAACCTTCTCAAAAACAGATTTTAATTCCGTTTTAGCATCTTTATTATTTCGGATATTTCGAACAGTAGCGTACAAAATTTCTAATTCATCACGCTCTTCAGTATGTTTTGCTTTTATTGTTTTAGTTGAAGGAACAATATTGATCAAATCAAAACTATTCACATCGGCTGGGCCAGAAAATGCAGAAACTACTTTTTTGCCAATTGCCATGTCATAATTGCCCCATTCAGGCTGGAACAAAATCGTTTCACCATGAGTAACCGTACAATTTCTAAAACTGATTAAAATAATTTCTCCATGTAAGTTTCTAGAACCCGTAATAATTTCACCTTCAACAATAATATTGCCTTCAAATTCCAGTTTTATTTTTTCTCCTTCAACAATGCTGTACGCTTGTAAATCTTTCGGACTCATATCTTCAATCGCTAAATTGAAGCCTTTTAATTTCCCAATCGGACTTCCAAATCCGTGAGGATGCGTTAAAGTTCCGTGGCCAACCAATTCTTTTTCACGATAAGCCAAAGCTGTTTTTCCGGTTGTTTGAATATAAACGGGTTTTCCTTCTTCTTCAATTACATTTGTGAAAACGCCAGAAATTTGCAAGCCCGTACTTAATTCAATTGTTCCTAAAGCATTGGACTGAATCAGTTTCTGAATTCCAGATAATCCGCCGGTACGCAAAGCCATTTTATTGGCAAACTCTTCCAAAATCAAACTCAAATAAGAGAAAGTGGGCGTTACATATAATTGAGGTTGTAATTGCGTAATATCAAAATTTTGATTCGCTGCCGAAATATCATAAGGAATTTTCTTCACATTATCTGTCATGCAATGGGCACTTTCTCCAATTGAAGAAAGCAGTCCAGCACCGTAAATTTTTGGATTTTCGACTGTTCCAATTAAACCGTATTCCACTGTCCACCAATGCAAATTACGAATTTGAGCCATTTCAGACAATTCGCCCATATTATTTTGTAAATCGGCAACAGCTTTTTCAGCTTCGTCAATTTTTTCCTGAGGCGTATCTTCGGCTTCTTTCAAAATCGAAAGCAGACGAATCGCTTCATACATTTGGTAATCTTTATGAGAAGAAATCGCTTTGCATCCAATTTCGCCAAAACGTCTCAAATATTCAGCATATTCGGGATTAGCAATAATGGGAGCGTGGCCGGCACCTTCGTGAATAATGTCTGGAGCTGGCGTATATTCAATATGTTCTAATTGTCGGATATCTGAAGCAATAACCAAAACGTTATAAGCTTGGAATTCCATAAAAGCATTTGGCGGAATAAATCCGTCAACAGCAACCGCAGCCCAACCAATTTCAGTCAGGATTCGGTTCATTCCATACATACTCGGAATAGAATCAATCTCGATTCCGGTTTTCTTCAAACCATCTAAATAGGAGTGATGAGCAACTTTTGAAAGGTAATCTACATTTTTACGCATTACATAGCGCCAAACCGCTTGATTGATAGGTGTGTAATCGCTATAATCTTGAGGTTTAATAAATTGCTTTAAATGTTTTGGCAATCGCTCCAATAACGGATTTGTTTCTATAGATGCATTCATTTCGAAAACGTTGTAGATTAGAATGTAAAATTACGAATTTAGACCGCTAATTTTTGCTATTCATCACAAAATTTTTATCCGAAAGTATGTTTTATTGCATTTTTATAGGTTTTTAGAGCTTAGCAAGAAAACGGATTTTAACAGTCATTATTCTCATAATTGACTTTTTCCATTGTTTTTTCAAAGTTTTCCAGCTCTTTTTTGGTCATTGTTGCTTCTTTCAAATCCACTTTTAATTGTTTTTTGGTATCTGGACTGATCCACAACCCTGAAAAAGTATTATTTGTTTTCTTTAAAATCAATACACCGCTAAAGTCATGTTCTACCATGATAAATTCATTTTCAGCTTTTCTGTTTTGAGTAATATTGAGCTGAATCCAGTTTTTGGATTTATTGTAACGGTACATTGAAGTGTACATTAAATCGGCTGTGCATGGATTTTCTTCTGTTTTGATGTATACTGTTATAGGAGTTTTGCCATCAACAGTTCCTTGATATAAATTTGAAGTTGGTGACGTTTGAGCTTGAATGGTATTGAAAAATGAGAAGCAAATTATAAAAAGCAGTATTATTTTTTTCATGCGAAAAACATTTAGTAGGTTTTAGATTCAGTTAAGGGATTTGGCTCAATCAAATTTATTTAAAAAATAATAACCTTATCTACTTTTCAAGTTTACTTTTAAGATTTCTTAATTGAATTTCTCAATTCATTTTCTGCATTTCTGAAATATTCAATTTTATGATTGAACATAAAAGCCATATTTGTGGCACGCATTTTAGCTTCTTCAGTTACTGGGCCTGCAAATTGTGCATCAATTGTAGTGTTGAAAATTTCGATCCAACGATCAAAGTGAGTTTTATCTACAGGCAATTGCTTGTGCGGAGGAAACGGAGTTCCAGAATAGGCTCGGACATCAAATAAAATGGTTTGCCAAAAGCCATACATTTTTTGTAAATGTGGCTCCCATCGATCTTGTAATTTATCATTAAATATTGGGCCAATGAGATCATCTTTTCTGACATTGTCATAAAAGCTGTTCACCATTTGTTTAATATCTTCTAAAGTCGAAATGTCTTTAAGAGCATTCATTGTTTTTCTTTCTAAAATGAATTACAAAAATACGATATAACTTCTTGCTTAATCCATGATATTTGTCATTTAACAAGCGCATTTTTCCATGCTAAAAACAATCTATTTTACTTATAAATCATTCGTTTTTCGAATATTGTAGGGGTAAGGGAGTAAAAAGTAAGATTTTTTGTGTTTTTATTTTATGTAAATATTTGATTATCAGTTTCTTGAATTTTAGTTAGATAAGTTTTTGTTAAGGTAAATTTTACAAATGATGTGTATTTGTAAAGCTTCTGTTATATCGATTTCGTTAAAATTGACATATTTTTGATGCGTTTTTAATAAAAATAATCATAATAAAATGAGAAAACTTTAACTATCAACAAACCTCAAAAACCACAAAAAAATGTACAAAACTACTCAAAAACCTACAAATCGGGTAAAAGCTTTTATGACACAAGTCATTATAATAATGCTTTTATGTATTACTAAAACAAATGCTCAGACGGTTACGCCTTTTATAACATCAGGCGATCAAACAAAATTACTTCAACAGCAGGCAACTGTGAGTTTCGGAACAAACTCAGGAACCAATCCTTCTACCGTTACAGTTAATGCTGGAACAACATATCAAACCATGGACGGCTTTGGTTACACACTTACAGAAGGTAGTGCCGAAGTGATAAGCGGAATGGCAGCAACGCAGCAAAATCAGTTATTGAATGATTTGTATAATCCAACTACAGGCTTAAACGCAAGTGTGATTCGTATTAGTATTGCGGCTTCAGATTTAAGCAGTTCTTCATATAGTTACAATGAAACTTCGGGAGATACTAATATGAATAATTTCAGTTTAAATGGCCCGGATTTGACTTATTTGATTCCAATTATCAAAAAGATTCAGTTGATCAATCCGAATATTAAAATATTGGCAACTCCTTGGACCGCACCACGCTGGATGAAAACCAACGGTTCTTGGGTTGGCGGAAGTTTGCAAACGCAATATTATGCGGCTTACGCCAAATATTTTGTGAAATATCTTCAAGCTATGCAGGCGCAGGGAATCTCGATTTGGGCAATCACGCCTCAAAACGAGCCTGAAAATCCAAACAACGAGCCAAGCATGCTGATGAATTCTACAGAACAAAAGAATTTTATTAATCAGCAACTTGGGCCACAATTGGCTGCTGCGGGATATGGCGGTGTCAAGATTATTGCTTTTGATCACAATTGCGATAATACTGCCTATCCAATTGATGTTTTGAACAACAGCAGTTATGTAGACGGCGCAGCGTTTCATTTGTATTTAGGAAATATCTCTGCAATGTCAACCGTAAAAACACAAACCAATAAAAACGTTTATTTCACAGAACAATACACAGGTTCTGGAGGAAGTTTCAGCGGCGATTTTGGCTGGCACATGCAAAATGTTGTTATTGGTAGTACAAGTAACTGGTCGAAAACAGTTTTAGAATGGAATGCTGCAAATAATTCAAGCATGGGGCCGCATACGCCAGGCGGTTGTAATACCTGTTTAGGAGCGATTACAGTAAATAATAGTACAAGCTATACTAAAAATGTTGCGTACTATATTATTGGCCAAATTTCTAAATATGTGAAACCGGGCGCAGTAAGAATTAGTTCTTCTAGTACAAGCGGAAGCATTTTGTCAGTTGGATTTAAAAACCCTGACGGATCTATTGCTCTGGTACTTTATAATACTTCTGGATCATCAAATACAATAAAAGTAGTTTCAGGATCATCGGCATTTAATTATGCAGTTCCAGGATCATCTGCGGTTACTTTTACTTGGGGAACGGGAGGTTCGGTTGCTGTAACGGGCGTAAGTGTAAGCCCGACTTCGGCAACAATTACAGCAGGGCAAACACAACAATTGACAGCGACAGTTTCGCCAAGCAATGCAACAAATACAGCTGTAAATTGGAGTTCAAGCAATACTTCAGTGGCAACTGTAAATTCAAGCGGATTAGTTACGGGAGTTGCAGCAGGAAGTGCGACAATAACAGTTACAACGGTAGATGGAGCTAAAACGGCAACAAGTGCGATCACAGTAAACGCTTCAAGCACTGGATTTCCAGGATACTACAACATCATTTCGAGAAACAGCAATAAAGGCTTAGATGTTGCAGATAATTCGACAACAAGCGGTGGAAGAATTCAGCAGTATGATGTTACCAGTGGAGGAGGAAGCAACCAAAGATGGAAATTTGTTTCAGATGGAAGCGGCAATTATTACATTATTGTAAAATCGACGGGAATGTATCTTGCTGTTGAAAATAACGGAACTGCAAATGGTCTAAAAGTGCAACAAAGGACTTTTGTTAATTCTAATGAATTTAAATGGACAGTGGCAAGTTTGACTGGTGGTTATTATAAAATTACCAACGTGAATACAGGCAAATCTCTTGATGTTGAAAATGTTTCGACGGCAAACGGAGCTAATATTCAGGTTTGGGATTATACTGGCGGATTAAATCAGCAATGGCAATTTGTTCAAGTGGAATCTACAGCAAAAAAAGCTTTGGCACCTACAGTTTCGGCAGAAGAAGAAAATCCAAATGATATGTTGATTTTTATCAATTCGTCAAATGATTATTTGAAAATTGATACTAACCATACCGGAAGTGCCGATGTTGAAATATTCTCACTTGAAGGACAAAGCGTTTTGAAGAAAAATATGAATTTCGAAGGAAGACAAGCTGAAATCGAAATCTCAAGATTGCCAAAAGGTATTTATGTGGTGCGAGTAAACGATAGTCAAGGCGCTTACTCGAAAAAAGTATTAAAACAATAAATTACAAATCTAGAATTCAATTAGTAATTTTATATTTGATTTTAAAAGGCTGTCTACGGTTAATAGACAGCCTTTTTGTTTTATCCAATCAATTGGGTAAATAAATCTTGATTGTCATTTAAATATTGAAATTCAAACCCATTTTGAGTCATTTTCAATTTAATTGGCATAATATCATTTTTGTTTTTTAATTCTAAACCCACTACAACAGAACCCACTTCACGGCTGTTTTTCTTCGCAAATTGAAAATAAGTAATGTCGTCATCTGGGCCAAGAATATTGTTTACAAATTCTTTTAAAGCTCCTGGACGTTGTGGAAATTGAATCATGAAATAATGCATCAAGCCTTCATAAAGCAAGGAACGTTCTTTTATTTCGGCAGTTCGTTCGATATCATTATTGCTTCCGCTAACGATGCAAACTACATTTTTGTCTTTTATTTTATCTTTATAAAAATCCAAAGCGGCAATGGTCAAAGCGCCGGCTGGTTCAACAACCATTGCTTCTTCATTGTACAATCGCAAAATTGTGGTGCACACTTTTCCTTCAGGAACCAGAATAATATCTTCTAAATTATAACGACAGATTTCAAAAGTTTTATCACCAACTTGTTTTACTGCGGCACCGTCAACAAATTTGTCGATTGTTTTTAAGGCCGTATTTTTATTTTCTTCAATAGAAGTTTTCATCGAAGGCGCGCCTTTTGGCTCAACGCCAATGATTTTGGTATGCGGACTCAAATGTTTAAAAACTTCTGATAATCCAGAAGCAAGTCCGCCGCCACCAATTGGAACAAAAACATAATCAATAGGTTCTTTGAAGCTTTCTAAGATTTCTAAACCAACAGTACCTTGGCCAGCGATTACTTTTTCGTCATCAAAAGGATGAATAAAAGTTTTATGATTTTTGATCGCGTCTGCAGTTGCTGAAGCGTATGCATCATCAAAAGTATCTCCGGTTAAAACAATTTCTACAAACGATTTCCCAAACAATTGAACTTGTTTTACTTTTTGTTTTGGAGTGGTTTTTGGCATATAAATTTTGCCTTGAATCTTTAAAAGATTACAGGAATATGCAACACCTTGCGCATGATTTCCTGCGCTGGCGCAAACAATTCCGTTTGCTTTTTCTTTTTCATTTAACGAAGAAATTTTATTGTAAGCTCCTCTGATTTTGTACGATCGGACGATTTGCAAATCTTCTCTTTTTAGTAAAATAGTCGATTTGAATTCGTCTGAAAGATTCAAATTTTGTGTTAAAGGCGTCGCGGCAACAACATTTTCAAGTTGCTTTTTTGCGTTAAGTACTTCGTTAAATAAACTCATGATGTTGTGTTTTTTGCCACGAATTGCACGAATTAACACTGATTTTTCTTGTCTTTCAGGAAAAAGTAATTCGTGTTAATTCGTGTAATTAGTGGCGACTTTTAATTATGTTTTAAAATAAAAAACCTCCCGTTTTGGGAGGTTCTTATAAATTATATTTTACATATTTATATAACACCTCGCCATTAATGCTGAATTGCAATAATGCTGATAATAGCGATAATAATGTTATTAAAATTTGTCATTTTTTTAGCTGATTGAATAGCAAATGTATTAATTATTTTTGGAAAGTTTGCAACTATTTAAAGTTTTACAAAAGCTGAAAACTACCAATTGCGACTGAAAACTATTTTTTAACAGGCGGATATTGTGCTAAAATTTTGGTTACAAATTCATTAATTCGGGCATCTTTTTTATCTATGCTTTTGTATAATGTACCAATTCCTTGACCTTGCCAGATCATTTCTTTCTTTTTCGCATCGATAAAATCAATGAACAAGGTTCCTTCAGTATATCTTGAAACTGATGTTCCTCCATACATGTACGGACTCCAGCCCCATCCCCAGCCATAACCCCAGCCATAACCATAAGTACCATAAAATTGATTAACATCAACTTGTTCTTTGGCTTTAGTAAAAATATTTATTAGGATATCAGGATTTTCGCTTTTAGTAAAACCTTTAGCTATCATTTGATCATCAATTGCTTTCAAGATTCGTTTTTTATCCAGATCAGAAATTTCAACCTTATCAATTCCGGGCTTGAAATAAGCATAAGTTTTATAAGGCGTAAAATCTACTGTTTTGTCATAATCAGAATAGGCACTTACCGAGTCGCATGACGCTGCAAGTATCAAAAGCAAAAAAATCGGAATTAATTTGAATGTTTTCATATTGTAAGAAATTTAATGTTCTTGTTTTACGCCTGTTAGGCTGAGCAGAGTCAAAGCCTTTCTTACTCATAAGCCGTTGACTCCGCTCAGGATGACATTTTGTTTTATGAGTAACTTTTTATTTAAAGCAGACTTTCGTCAACCATATTAGGCAAAGTTACTTTTAGTAAAGGCTCAACTTGCATGGCTCTTTTTATAGTAAAAATTGCTTCGTCATTTCGGGCCCAGCTTCTTCTTGAAATTCCGTTGTTGACATCCCAAAAAAGCATTGATGCTAAACGTTTCGAAGCTTCTTTAGAACCATCAAGAACCATACCAAATCCGCCATTTATAACCTCTCCCCAGCCAACGCCGCCGCCATTGTGAATTGATACCCAAGTTGCTCCTCTAAAGCTGTCGCCAATCACGTTATGAATCGCCATATCGGCAGTAAAACGTGAGCCGTCATAAATGTTTGAAGTTTCTCGATAAGGAGAATCTGTTCCTGAAACATCATGATGATCACGCCCTAAAACAACAGCGCCAATTTCGCCTTTTGCAATGGCTTGGTTGAATGCTTCGGCAATTTTGATTCGTCCTTCTGCATCTGCGTAAAGAATTCTCGCCTGAGAACCTACTACTAATTTATTTTCCTGAGCACCTTTGATCCATTTGATATTATCCTGCATTTGTTGCTGAATTTCATTTGGAGCTGTTTTTGTCATTTCTTCTAAAATTTGAGAAGCAATAGCGTCTGTTTTTTGCAAATCTTCGGGCTTTCCAGAAGTACAAACCCATCTGAAAGGACCAAAACCATAATCAAAACACATTGGGCCCATAATATCCTGAACATAACTTGGATATCTGAAATCAATTTTATTTTCAGCCATAACATCTGCGCCTGCGCGTGATGCTTCTAACAAAAAGGCATTTCCGTAATCGAAAAAGTAAGTTCCTTTTGCTGTATGTTTGTTGATTGCTTGAGCTTGTTTTCGCAATGATTCCTGAACTTTTTCTTTGAATAAATCTGGATTATTCGCCATCATTTCATTGGCCTCTTCAAAAGAAATTCCAACCGGATAATAACCTCCAGCCCAAGGATTATGAAGCGAAGTCTGATCTGAACCTAAATCAATTTTGATGTTTTCTTGGTCAAAACGCTCCCAAACATCAACTACATTTCCTAAGTAAGCAATAGAAACGGTTTCTTTGTTGGCTTTCGCCAAAGCGACTCTGGCAACTAATTCATCTGTCGAAGTTACGACTTCATTAATCCAGCCTTGTTCGTGGCGGATTTTTGTGATTTTCGGATTTACTTCGGCGCAGACCGTAATACAGCCTGCAATATTTCCAGCTTTTGGCTGAGCGCCAGACATGCCGCCCAATCCAGAAGTTACGAATAAACTTCCTTCCGGATTTTGTTTTATTTTTCTGAAGCCATTCAAAACCGTAATCGTAGTTCCGTGTACAATTCCTTGTGGGCCAATGTACATATAACTTCCGGCAGTCATTTGTCCGTATTGTGAAACCCCTAAAGCATTCATCTTTTCCCAATCGTCCGGTTTTGAATAATTTGGGATCACCATTCCGTTTGTAACTACAACTCTTGGTGCTTCTTTATGTGAAGGAAATAATCCCATCGGATGTCCAGAATACATTGTCAAAGTTTGCTCGTCTGTCATTTCAGACAAATATTGCATCGTTAATAAATATTGTGCCCAGTTTTGAAAAACGGCTCCATTTCCTCCGTAAGTAATCAACTCATGCGGATGTTGTGCCACAGCATAATCCAAATTATTCTGAATCATGTGCATAATCGCTTTTGCCTGTAAAGATTTTCCAGGATATTCGTCAATTGGACGCGCATACATTCTGTAATCCGGACGAAGACGATACATGTAGATTCGTCCGTATTTTTCTAATTCTTCTGAAAATTCAGGAATTAATTCGGCGTGATGTTTTGGATCAAAATAACGCAATGCATTTTTTAAAGCCAGCTTTTTCTCCTCTGCCGAAAGAATTTCTTTTCTCTTTGGAGCGTGATTAATAGCCGGATCGTATTCCTGCTTTGGAGGCAATATATTTGGAATTCCTTGTTGTATTTGTTCTTTGAAAGTCATTTTTTTTTAGAGATGCTAAGTTGCTAAGGTTCTAAGACGCTAAGGTATTTTAGTTAGATTAACAACAGATTAATTTTTTGTTTTTAAAATTATATTGCCCCGCTGGGGCTTAAATGTGACGGTTAAAATGATTTCTATAAATATTTCGCTCCTTTCGGAGCTTGAGCTTTATAAATGTAAGACGTTTAAAAGAGAAGCCTTGGAAAGGCGAAATATTTATAGGAAATAATAAAAACCAATATAAAAGCTCCAGCAGAGCGAAATATTAGCCAATGTAATTGATTTAAATTATCTCATTTTCAAATTGACTCATTGGCATATTGCCACATTTTCTAATTAGAAAAAAACTAGGGATAGCGGATATCCGACCTGTGATAGGATTTGTGGATTTTAATCCTGAATTTTCGTGAATGGATATCCATTTATAATTTTAGATTTTAAATTGTTGATTTTAGATTGTTGAATTATCTAATTGATACATTTTCAAATTGCCACATTATCTAATTCGTTTTCTTTCTTATTTCTCCTGTTCTTTTATCAAATCCGTACGGGCAATGACGACAGCCACTTTTACAGCAATAGCCTCTTTTTAAATGGTGTTTTTCTGTAAAACATTTGTAACCTTCTGGCGTATAGTAAAAATCTTCACCTTCGATTAATTTATTTTCATTACTTTGCTCTTTCATAAATCTGCTTCGGTTCGATTTGGGATAAAATAAAATCAAAAATAAAAATATTTGATTATGATTTTATTGAAATTGAACAATTTTACAGCTACAAATTTATAAATTTTACAACCAATGTTTTTGATTGTTGCTAAATATTTAATTCCGAAAGGATATCGTGGAATGGCTTTATTCCCGTTTATTTTGGTTAAATATGATTTTGATAAAACAAATGCAACATTTGTCAATCATGAAAAAATTCATTTGAGACAACAATTAGAAATGCTGGTTTTGCCTTTTTTTATCTGGTATTTTGCAGAATTTTTGATTCGATTGATTCAATATAAAAATAAAGATCTGGCGTACCGAAATATTAGTTTTGAAAGAGAAGCTTATCAAAATGAAACCAACATCAATTATTTAAAAAACCGATCTTTTTTTCAGTTTTTAAATTATCTAAAATTAAAATGAATCAGCCCATAAATATTCAATTTCCGAATGATATTTCGTTGACAATTAAGCGAGAAGATCGTATTCATCCTTTTGTTTCGGGAAATAAATTCAGAAAACTGAAATACAATTTGCTTCAGGCGAAAGCCGAAAACAAAGATACTTTATTGACTTTTGGTGGCGCATTTTCAAATCATATTGCAGCGGTTGCTTTTGCAGGAAAAGAGCAAGGTTTTAAAACCATTGGAATTATTCGCGGAGATGAATTGTTGGACAAAATTGAAGAAAATCCGACTTTGAAATTTGCTCAGGAAAACGGAATGCAGTTTGAATTTGTTTCTAGAGAAGAGTATCGTTTAAAAAGTGAAAAATCTTTTATTGAAAAGTTGGAAGCTAAATTTGGCGACTTTTATTTGGTTCCGGAAGGCGGTACAAATGAACTCGCTGTAAAAGGCTGCGAAGAAATTTTAACAGATGAAGATTCGGTTTTTGATTATGTTTGCTGTGCAGTTGGAACCGGCGGCACGATTTCTGGATTAATAAATAGCGCATTGCCTAATCAGAAAATTTTAGGTTTTCCGGCCTTAAAAGGTGATTTTCTAAAGGATGAAATTCGTATTTTTGCAAAAAAAGATAACTGGAATTTAATTTCTGACTATCATTTTGGAGGTTATGGCAAGGTAAATTTGGAATTAATTGAATTTATTAATGCTTTTTTTGAAGAAAATAAAGTGCCCTTAGATCCAATTTATACAGGAAAGATGGTTTTTGGCGTTATAGATTTAATCAGCAAAAATTATTTTCCTGCACATTCAAAAATTTTACTCATTCATACTGGCGGATTACAGGGAATTAGCGGAATGAATATAAAGTTGAAGCAGAAAAAATTACCAATACTCAAAATCAATGATTAAAAAAATTGTATTACTTCTCGTAATATTAGCTTTAGCAAGTTGCTCATCGAGCAAGCCTGCCATCGCGACGACTAAAAAAGCGGCGGCAGTTCAAGCCAGGACAGCTTCAGTTAAGAAAAGTCCTTCCGTGAAACCTATTGGAAAAAATTACCCTTCTACAAATAATACAACTGAGGTAATTCAATCGACTTCAAAAACAGTTGTTACCAGCGATTTAGTTAATAATTATATCTTGCAATACAAAGATATTGCAATGGGAAATATGCAAAAATATGGTATTCCTGCCAGTATTATTTTGGCGCAGGGAATATTAGAATCGGGTGCCGGAAAAGGAGATTTGGCTGTCGATGCAAACAATCATTTCGGAATTAAATGTCACAAAGATTGGCTTGGAGAAAGCGTTCGTCATGATGATGATGCAGAACAAGAATGTTTCAGGAAATATAAAGAAGCCTCAGAATCCTATCGTGATCATGCATTGTTTTTAGTTGGAAAAAAGCGATATGAAACCTTGTTTACTTACGAAAAAGACGATTATAAAGCTTGGGCAAAAGGGTTGAGAGCATGCGGTTATGCGACAGATCCTAATTATCCAGATAAATTAATAAGCTATATTGAACGCTACAATTTGCATCAATACGATTGCCAGGTTACAGGGAAAAATTATGTTGCAATTAACAAAACAGCTCCACCAAAAAAGTCATCTTATGACGTGGCTTCTGATCCAAAGATAAATATGAGCTCAAACGATCCAAATTTATACGAAGTTCAAAAAGGTGATACATTGTATTCAATTTCAAAAAAGTTCAATTTATTAGTTGACGATTTGAAGCAAAAAAATAATCTGACTGACAATGCAATTTCGATTGGACAGAAGTTGAAAGTGAAATAATTATCAATTGTTAATTGTGAATTATTAATGAAAAGTAAAATCTCGATTGGAATTTTTATTTTGGCAATAGTTGCAATAATTAGATGTTTTTGTGGAGTCTATCAGCATGATGAATTTGGAGAAATAAACCTTTTCATAAAACATCGGCCAACTTGGAAATGGAGATTTTATTCTCCAATTGGAATGTCAGATAAAAAGATTGAAGAGCTTTCAGAAGAAGAAAAAAGAGAACAAAAATATTTCAATGAGTTTGTTTTGGATCAGGGTTTAAGTCGATAAATTAAATCTGAAATCTAAACTCTAAAATCAAAAATTAAGAATGTTATATAAAAGAAGTAGTCAGCTTTTTGCTGAAGCAGAAAAAGTAATTCCGGGAGGAGTAAATTCACCAGTTAGAGCATTTAAAGCAGTTGGAGGAACTCCGATTTTTGTAAAAAGCGCTAAAGGCGCTTATTTGTATGATGAAGACGGAAACAAATTAATAGATTACATCAACTCTTGGGGACCAATGGTTTTGGGGCATGCTTATCAGCCGGTTGTTGATGCCGTTATTGAAAAAGCAAAACTTGGAACTTCATTTGGAATGCCAACAGAATTGGAGACAGAAATTGCTGCTTTAGCCGTTTCGATGGTTCCAAATATTGATAAAATTCGTTTTGTAAATTCGGGTACAGAAGCTTGTATGAGCGCGATTCGTTTAGCGCGCGGTTTTACAAAAAGAGATAAAATTGTAAAATTTGCAGGTTGCTATCACGGACATTCTGATTCGTTTTTGATTCAGGCAGGAAGTGGAGCGGTAACTTTTGGTTCGCCAAACAGTCCAGGTGTAACGGAAGGGACTGCAAAAGATACTTTATTAGCAAAATACAATGATTTAGAAAATGTGAAAACATTAGTTGAAGCTAATAAAGGCGAAATTGCTGCAATTATTATAGAAGCAGTTGCTGGAAATATGGGCTGTATTCCGCCTCAAAAAGGTTTCCTTGAAGGCTTAAGAGAATTATGTACAGCAAACGGAATCTTATTGATTTTTGATGAGGTAATGACAGGTTTCCGTCTAGCACGCGGAGGAGTTCAGGAATTGTATGGCATTGATGCTGATATTGTGACTTTCGGAAAAGTTATTGGTGGAGGATTGCCAGTTGGAGCTTTTGCTGCGCGCAAAGATATCATGAATTATTTAGCGCCACTAGGGCCGGTTTATCAGGCAGGAACATTATCTGGAAATCCGTTGGCAATGGCGGCTGGATTAGCAATGTTGAAAGCACTTGATTCAGACAGAGAAATTTTTACTCGTTTAGAAGAAAAAACAGCTTATTTAGAAGCAGGAATTGATAGAGTTTTAAAAGCAAATAACGTTGTTTTTACAATCAACAGAGTTGGTTCTATGATTTCGGTTCATTTTGACGCAAATCCAGTTACTGATTTCCAAACAGCTGCAAAAGGCGATAACGAAACATTCAAGAAATTCTTCCACGGATTATTGCAAGAAGGCGTTTACATTGCGCCATCGGCATACGAAACTTGGTTTATTACAGATGCCTTGACATATGAAGATTTAGATTTCACAATCAATGCAATTGATAAAGTTTCAAAAACATTTTAATTTCTGAAAGTAAAATAGTGACTAGTCCTAAATAATCGATACAGATTATTAGACAAATATATTTAATTAAACACCTGTAAGAACTTTTTTTGCAGGTGTTTTTGTTTTATAAGTTCTCATTTCTACTATGTTTTGTTTGTGCATTTGATTGGGTGTTAGCATATAATTAGAATAATGGGGTCTTTCATTATTATAAACCTCAATTGCATCTTTTATTAAAATCTTCATCACAGCAAGTTGCTGATTAAATTTATCAATATTAAATTCTTGTTTTAAAATTCCATTTATTCTCTCCGCCACTGCATTTTCATAAGGATCAGAGTTTTGTGTCATACTGCATCTTATATTGTTTTTATATAATAGTTTTTGATATTGATCAGAACAATACTGAAGTCCTCTATCTGAATGGTGGATTAATGTTTTTCCTTTGTCTCGGCGCTGTTTTATTGCATTTTTTAAAGCTGTTAAACTGCTTTTAGTATTCATATTATCTGCCACATAAAAACCCATTATTTTTTTAGAGTAAGCATCTGTTATAAGACTTAAATAACATGGATTCTCTCTTTTTCCGACATAAGTTATGTCTGATACCCAGACTTGTTCTGGTCTGCAGATTTTTAAATCCAATATTAGATTCTCATGCTTTCTAAATCTATGATGAGAGTTTGTTGTTATATGATAAGAACGCCTAGGTGTTATTAATAAATGATTAGCTCTAAGTATATCTATAAATTTATCCCTGCCGATTTTGAGTTGATTCAATTGGATTTTTAAAAGATAATACAGTTTTTTTGCCCCTATTCGGGGCATTGTATTTCTAATTTTCAAAACCAGACTAATAACTTCTGAGGCAATAAGCTTTCTGGAACTGGTTCTTTTTATTCTTCGATAATAAACCTGTCTGTCTATCCCGAACAAAGTACAGGCAAACATTATTGTTTGTTGATGTTCTTCTTTAAAATGTTCGATTGTTCGGGTGGTGAGTTTTTTCGAATGTCAATTTGATATTCTTTTTCTGCTATATCAATCATCATATCGAAAATAATAGCTTTTTTATCGGCAACGTAAGCCTGCTGTTCTAAAAATGATTTTTGTTTTTCTAATAATTTCACTTTGGCTTCAAGTTCCATTATTTTTTGTTCAGGAGATTTTGGCATAGCAGAAGGTGTTTGATTGTCCCAATCAAAGTTACCAAATTTTCGAAGCCATTGAACGATTGTAGAACGGGACTGAATGGCATAATCTTTTTTAACCTGGGAAATTGAAATTCTTCCTTGTTCTATTTCCTGAACAATTTGAAGCTTAAAAGACATGCTGTAATCTTTTTGGGTGCGCTTTACATAGCGTAATTCTTGATCTTTTTCCATAATGATACTTTTTGTGTATCGCTATTTCAGGACAAGACATAGAAATAAATTTAAAAGTCCGCTTTTCACAAAGAGCGGATTTTTTTTGTGATTATAATCCTTATTTTGTAGTTAATAAAAAGTTAATGACTAGTTATTTTCTTGTGTTATTGTAATCAAAAATTATTTTTGTTTATCAAATAACCATAAAACCTGCAATAAATGAAGAAATTTTTGATTTTATCTGCAATAGCTACATTTACGCTATTTCCAGCAAATCAATTTGCCCAGTCAAAAAAGAAAAAGGACGAAACTCCGGCAACAGCCCCGCCAGAAAAAAAATCGGAATCTACAATTAAGGAGTACAGCAAAGTAATTACAAAAGATGCCGTTTCAGACGAAGGGCTTTTCACTGTTCATAAAGTGGATAAAAAGTATTACTTCGAAATTCCAAACAAATATTTGGATAAAGATATGTTGCTTGTGAGCAGATTAGCAAAATTGCCTTCAAATTTAGGAGGAGGTTATGTAAACGCTGGCTCTGAAACGAATGAACAATTGATTGTTTGGCAGCGTTTTCAAGATAAAATCTTAATTAAATCGAAATCATTTAATGCGGTTGCAAATGATACTTTGCCAATCAGCATATCGGTTAAATCAAATAATTACGAACCAACATTATTTGCTTTTGATATTGTAGCTTTCAGTAAAGATTCGGCGAATACAGTAATCGATGTAACCAAGTTTTACAGCACAGATGTTAAGGCAATCAGCGGAATTTCTGCTGAAATGCGTGACACTTACAAAGTAAAAGGATTGGATGATTCTAGAAGTTTCATCAATAAAATTAAAAGTTTTCCAATGAATATTGAAGTCATTCAAGATATGACTTACAATGCTTCAAAGCCATCAATGTTGGAAGATACAGAATCGATCAGCATTCAGATGAATCAATCGATGATTTTATTGCCAGAAGTTCCAATGCAACCAAGATTAGCCGATCCACGCGTGGGCTGGTTTACAGTTAGTCAATACGATTATGGAAGCAACGAATTGAAATCAGATTTAAAAACATACATCCGCCGTTGGAGATTAGAACCGAAAGATCCAGCAGCTTATGCAAGAGGAGAATTGGTGGAGCCAATAAAACCAATTGTGTATTATCTAGATCCAGCAACTCCTGAAAAACTAAAAAAATACATCAAACAAGGAATTGAAGAATGGCAAAAACCTTTTGAAACAGCTGGATTTAAAAACGCGATTATTGCGAAAGATGCGCCAACAAAAGAAGAAGACCCAGATTTCAGTCCGGAAGATATTCGTTATTCAGTAATTCGTTATGTGGCAAGCACAACAAGAAACGCAGTTGGGCCAAGCGTTTCAGACCCTAGAACGGGCGAAATTATTGAGAGTGATGTTATTTGGTATCACAATCATTTGCGTTCGTACAGAAATAGATATTTGCTTGAAACTGGAGCTGCAAATCCATCAGCGAGAACCTTGCAGACAAGCGACGAAGAAATGGGCGAAATGATGCGAATGGTAATTGCGCACGAAGTGGGTCATGCATTAGGATTTCCGCACAATATGGGCGCGAGTTCATCTTATGATTGCGAAAGTTACAGAAACGGAGCTTTCACGCAAGAAAACGGTATTTCTCCAAGTATAATGGATTATGCGCGCTATAATTATATTGCGCAACCTGGCGACCAAAATATTCGTTTTATTCGTAAAATGGGACCATATGACCATTACGCGCTGAATTGGGGATATAGAGTGATTCCGAATGCAAAATCGCCTCAGGATGAAAAAGCAACTTTAGACAAATGGATTTTGGATAAAGCAGGAAATCCAATTTATAAATTCGGAAAACAAAGCAGTACGTTTGATCCTTCTTCTCAAACAGAAGATATTGGAAATAATTCAATGAAAGCAAGCACATACGGAATGAAAAATCTGGAATATGTAGCGAATCATTTGAGCGAATGGACGAGCAAGGTTACAAACGATTATGATGATTTAAGCGAATTATATAAAGAAATGCTAGATGTTTGGGGAAGATATGTTGGTCATGTTGTAACCAATGTTGGAGGCGTTTATGAAAACACTAAAAATCCAAACCAGCCTGGAAATGTTTATGAAGTAGTTCCAAAGGCAAAACAAATTGATGCAATGAATTGGCTTCAAGCAAATGCATTTGCGTCACCAACTTGGATCGTAAACATCAATACGCTGAAAAATACGGAATATGCTGGTTACACTGAAATGTTCAGAAATATTCAGGTTAAACATTTGAACAATTTGCTGAGTTTGCCTCGCATTGGAAGATTAATGGACAACGAAATTCTAGGCGCTGATACATACAAAGCCTTGGATTTCTTTAAAGATTTGCGAAAAGGAATTTGGAAAGAAACTGCAGCAGCGTCAAATGTTACAATTTACCGCAGAAATCTGCAAAGAGCTTATATTGACAGAATGTGCAATTTAATGACCGAAGAAATGAAGCCAACAGAAAGAGGTACAACATACTATAATGTTGCGCAATCTGATCTTAGAGCTTTGGTTCGTGGTGAATTGAATGCTTTGAAAAAATCGCTTGTTGCAGCAAAAGCAGCTGGAATAAACACCGAAACAAAATACCATTATGAAGATTGCATCAAGCGAATTGATTTGATATTAAATCCGATTAAATAATTAGTTATAAAAACAAAAAAGAGGCCTTAAAAAGCCTCTTTTTTTATGAAAACAAATTAGTTGCTGTCATTTCTGTATTCTCTCATTTTTTCTCTCGCTTTGTCTTTGTTTTCTTCTTGAATTTTTTTCCATTTGGTGTATTGGTCAGCATTCAAGATTGATTTCATTTTAGCATCGTTAGCGTCTCTTTCAGCGATCATGTCTTTTTTGAAAGCTTCTCTTTCAGCAGCAGTTGGTTTAGTTCCGCTATCTTTGCTTGCTTGACGCGCTTCTCTCATTTTTTCTGCTTTCGCGCTTCGGTCAGCCAAAAGCTGTTTTACTTGCGCTTGCTGATTGGCATCCAAGGTCAATTCAGAAGTTAGTTTTTGCAACTGTTTTTCATTACGCTGCTCAGGCGTCATTCTTTCTTTTTGGTCGCGAGCTGGTTTTTGAGCCATGTCTTGTGCAAAAGATGCTACTCCAACAAATAACATAGCGACGATAAATAGTTTTTTCATGATTAAGTTTTTTTAATTGTTATACCGATTAGACTTTTTGAAATTAATTAGGTTTAATTTCTGTAAAAGAATTATGTTTTATTTAACAAATTGATTCGTAATGTATTAAAACGTTTCTTATAAGAGTAATAGTATAGAAATAATTGCGTATTTTTAATGAACCAACGTTTAGAACAAATTTTTATGAGCACAATTACCACATCAAATAAAATCGCTTTTTTTTCAACACAGCCATACGACAAAACTTTCTTCAATAAATACAACGCTGATTTTGGCTTTCAATTGGATTTTTTTGAAACACAACTTAATCCGCAGACGGTTGTACTGATTGAAGAATGCGAAATTGTTTGTGTATTTGTAAATGACATTGTGAATGAAGCGGTGATTAAACAATTGGCTGATAAAAAAGTAAAAATAATCGCTTTACGTTGCGCCGGATTTAACAATGTCGATTTAGAAGCTGCTAAAAAATACAACTTAAAAGTTTGCCGAGTTCCTGCTTATTCTCCTCAGGCGGTGGCTGAGCACGCTATGGCAATGATTTTGACTTTAAACCGAAAAACACATAAAGCGTACAACAGAGTTCGCGAACAGAACTTTTCGTTAAACGGATTATTAGGTTTTGATTTATTCGGAAAAACAATCGGAATTATTGGGACAGGAAACATCGGAAAAGCATTTTCAAAAATAGCATTAGGTTTTGGCTGTAAAGTGCTGGCTTATGATATTGTTGAAAATGACGAAATGAAAAAAGAAGGCGTTTCTTTTGTGAGTCTGGAGGAGATTTTCAAATCAAGTGATATTATTTCACTGCATTGTCCGTTAAATGATCAAACAAAGCATGTTATTAATTCGACTTCCATTTCTTTTATGAAAGATAGCGTTATGATTATCAATACCAGTCGCGGTGGATTGATAGAAACAGCTTCTGCAATTGAAGGTTTGAAAGACGGAAAAATTGGGTATTTAGGAATCGATGTTTATGAGCAAGAAGAAAAATTATTCTTTAGAGATCTTTCTGCAGATATCATTCAAGATGACGCCATTCAGCGTTTAATGAGTTTTCCGAATGTTTTGGTTACCGCACATCAGGCATTTTTTACCAATGAAGCTTTAACACAGATTGCATTGGTTACTTTCAATAATATAAAATCATTATTGACGCAGCATGATATTGAAAATAAAGCTGCGTTATTGGTGTAAATTATAATGAATTTAAAATATCAGAATATGAAAAATAAAATTCTAATTCTAGTAATGATTTTGGCATTCTATTCCTGTCAAAATAAAGACAATTCAAAAAATATTGTAAAAACCATTGTTCAGGATACACTTTCAAAAACGATGGGAGGAACAGCAAATTTGAGTGAAGCTCCGTCAAAAACAGATCAAGCTGTTGATATGATTCGGAAACAATTGCAACTTTTATTAAAGAATGATATTCCAGCAATGACAAAAAATGACCGATTTTTTTATTATGAAGCTTTTGATTTGAATGGCGATAAAAAAAATGAATATTTTGTTGGTTTCTCTAATTCCTATTTCTGCGGAAGCGGAGGCTGTTCAGGTTATATTTTGAATAATGATGGAAGCGTAATCAATCGTTTCTCTGTAACCGATTTTCCTATTTCTGTAACAACTTCAACAACAGAAAGCTTTTATGATCTTATATTTGAAAGTGGAGGAGAATTTCATCTTGTAAAAATGAAAAACGGAAAATATCCTTCAAATCCATCTGTTCAGGAAGTTATAAAAGGAAACGCTCCAAAAGAAAGCACAAAAGTTTTGGATATTCAAACGAAGAAATTGAAGAAGTATTCGTTTTAAAAAATAAACCCGACAGTCACGAAGCTTCGTGACTGTCGGGTTTTCTATTATTACTTCTTTAGAATTTTAGAAAGGATTTTTGGATTTTGTCGATTATCCCAAAATGCTACAACAATTAATTCTTTTGGAGTTATTTTATAAAAGATATTATAATGTCCTAATGTTGAGGTTCGAATGTCTGGAAAGCTGGTTTTGACATAAATCTCAGGATTTTCAATTAAGAATTTAGTTCTTTGTGTTATCTCTAAAACTAATTTTCTTGAATACGTTTTTGATTTGTTTCTTTTGTTCCAATAATTCAGTATTTTTCTTCTTTGATTAACTGCAGTATTAGTCCAAATTATTCTGACAGCCATTCAAGATCTTCCTTATCTAAATCTTCTTGAGTAATAACTCTTCCATATTTTATGTCTTCTTCACTTTCTCTTAGCATATCCAATTCATATTGTTCAAATTGATAAACATCTGAAGGATCTGCATTTTTTAGAAGATTTCTGATTTTTTCTAATAGACTAACATCTTCAACATTTTTTAGTTTATCAAAAATTTCTAGTTTTATCTCTAAAGTGCTCATAATAATGTATTTTAATTAATCAAAGTTATGTAAATAAAACGAAAAACCCGATAAGTTATAAACCTATCGGGCTGTATTTATAATAAAATAAGACAAAAAATTATCCCACCAATTCAACAAATTTAAACTCGCCGTCAACGACAACTTTAGTTAAACCGTGTTTAGATAAGTTTTTCATAGACGCATCCCATTTTTTACCGCTTAAGTTAGCTGTAATTTTTAGTTGTGTTAGATCCATTCTATTTTCATTTTTCGTAAGCAAGTCAATGATGAATTTTTCTTCATCAGAAAGTTCAATCTGAGCTTGTTTTTTCTCAGGACGCATTTGCGGGAACAATAAAACTTCCTGAATAGAAGCATTATTCGTCAAATACATAATCAAACGATCCATTCCAATTCCCATTCCAGAAGTTGGAGGCATACCGTATTCAAGCGCTCTTAAGAAATCTTCATCGATAATTCCGTTTGCTTCATCATCACCTTTTGCTGCCAAACGCATTTGATCTTCAAAACGCTCTCTTTGGTCAATTGGGTCATTTAATTCAGAATACGCATTTGCAATTTCTTTTCCGCAAACCATTAATTCAAAACGTTCCGTCAAATCTGGATTATCGCGGTGCTCTTTACAAAGCGGCGACATTTCTTTTGGATAATCAGTAATGAAAGTTGGCTGAATATAATTTCCTTCACATTTAGCGCCGAAAATCTCATCAATCAATTTTCCTTTACCCATTGTTTCGTCAACCTCGATTCCCATTCCACGCGCTGCTTCAAATAATTCTTGCTCAGATTTTCCAGAGATATCAAAACCAGTAAAATGTTTGATAGAATCCGTCATTGTAACGCGTGCATAAGGCGCTTTGAAGTTGATTTTGTGTTCGCCAAAAGTAACTTCGCTTGTGCCATTTACTGCAATTGCACAATGTTCCAATAAACCTTCAGCAAATTCCATCATCCAGTTGTAGTCTTTGTAGGCTACATATATTTCCATTGCAGTAAATTCAGGATTATGTGTTCTGTCCATACCTTCATTACGGAAGTTTCTAGAGAACTCATAAACACCTTCAAATCCACCAACAATTAATCTTTTTAAGTATAACTCATTGGCAATACGCATGTAAAGCGGAATATCAAGTGAGTTATGGTGCGTAATAAATGGTCTTGCTGAAGCCCCACCAGGAATTGATTGTAAAACTGGAGTATCTACTTCAAGATATCCTGCATTGTTAAAATACTCTCTCATTGCAGTGAACAATTTAGTTCTCTTAAGGAAAGTTTCTTTAACCTGAGGATTTACAGTTAAATCTACATAACGCATTCTATAACGTAACTCTGCATCGTTGAAAGCATCGTGCACATTTCCTTCTTCATCCACTTTTGGCAATGGAAGCGGTCGTAACGTTTTACTTAAGAAAGTGAATCCAGAAACACGAATACATTTTGCACCAACTTGCGTAGTGAATAATTCACCTTCGATACCAATAAAATCACCTAAATCGGTTAATTTTTTGAATACTTGGTTGTACAAAGTTTTATCATCGCCTTCACATAATACATCACGATTCACGTACAATTGAATACGTCCTTCGCTATCTTGCAACTCAGCAAAACAAGCCTTACCCTGATCACGAACACTCATCAAACGTCCTGCAACGATAACCTTCTTGCCCTCTTCAAACGATTCCTTTATCTGCTTCGAATTGTGATTTACAGGAAAAAGATTAGCTGGGTAAGGATTGATTCCTAAGTTGCGTAAGTTCTGAAGTTTTTCTCTTCTAATGATTTCTTGTTCTGATAATGCCATTTTGTGCTCTGTTTTTTAAGTGTGCAAAGATAGTTTTTAAGTCGCAAAGTTGCAAAGTCATAAAGTCTAAAGTTTTAGAAAAGAGTAATGTTTTTTATTAGAAGCAGAAAAAACAGTTTTTTATTGGCTCTTGTCCCGCTATTCGCTTGTATCTTTTCCTTCCGCCACGGCGGAAGAAAAAGGATACCGCTTCTATCGGGGCTAGATGAGAAATTTTTGTTTTCAAAAGATGTTTTAGTTGGAATGTTCATTCTTAATGCAATTACAAACAAAAAATCTGTAAGAAATAAACTAAAAGAAAACTTAGTATCTTAGCCACTTAGTATCTTAGAATCTTTATAAAAAAATGAAATACCTATCAGCCTTTTTAATCTTAATTTCTTTTGCAAGTTGTCAAATTACTGAAACAATCAATCTCAATTCAGACGGAAGCGGCACTATTGAATATTATAATCTTCGCGATGAAAACAGCTTCGCACAGTTAGGAAGGCAAGATCTTAGATACGAAAAATTTAGGGATACAATTTTTACTTTTCAAGATTATATTACCAAGTATCAAGAGATTTTTGTAAGGTTCAATAAAGAAGATCAAGCTTTGTTTACAGAACATGCAAATGTAAAAATGCATATCAAAACCGATCCTGTTCAAATGGAAAATTTTAATCGAGTAACGCTCGATTTTAAAAAAATAGACGCAATACCGGATATTTATGAAAGCCTTGGATTGGCCAATTCGTTGAAAGAAAATTATCCAATAAATAGAAAAAGTTACCGAATAAAATTCGCTTTTGATGGTGCAGTTTTTAAAAGAGTTTTTACTATAACCAATCCTAAAGAATTTGAGAAAGACAAAAAAGAATGGGAAGACAGGGAAAAAATATATTCGAAGTATAAAATGGTTCAATCTTACACGTTGAAATATTCTTTTCCGAAAAAAATAAAATCGGTTTCAAATGAAAAAGCGATTATCAGTTCAGATAAAAAATCCTTGACCTTAGAAGTCCAGCTCTTAGATTGCTTAAAAAATCCAGAAGTGACAAATTTGGAAGTTGTTTTGGAATAACGAAGTTTTGATGTATTTAATAAACTTAGTAACTTAAAATCTGAGAACCTTAGTAGCTTAAAAAGTTCGTATCTTTGATAAAAAATTAGATTATGATAAAATTATATAAACTGTTAAGTTTTTCTTTTCTATTAGTAGCATTGACAAGTTGCACTTTCACAGAAAATATTACAATCAATGATAACGGAACTGGAAAATTTTCTGTAGATATGGACGGATCCTCTTTAATGCAAATGGCAGGTGACCAACTTGGAAGCCAAATGGGAGCAGATAATAAAAAAGATGTTGATACAACTTTTACTTTCAAACAATTGCTTGCTGAGAAAAAAGACAGTATCGCAAAATTATCTCCAGAAACACAAAAAGAGCTTAAAAAACTGGAAAACTTCGTCGTTACAACAAAAATGAGTGCTGAGAAAAAACAGTTTTTAATGACTCTGGCAACTGATTTTAAAAGTGTAAACGAACTTCAGGATATTTTGCAAACTGCCAGTACACTTCAGAAGTTAGAAGGAGGTGCAAATGCAAATCCTCTTGGCAGCGGTTTTGGAAACAATAACAGTAAGTTGAACTATACTTATGACGGAAAGAAATTTACCAGAAAAGCTATCGTCGATCAGCAAAAACTAGCAGAAAAACTAAATGATACTGCTGCTGATATGTCAAAAATGATTTTTGCATCGTCAAATTATATTGTGAAATACAATTTCCCGAAAAAAATCAAAAAAGTTTCAAATCCGAACGCTTTATTTAGCGACGACAGAAAATCAATTACAATTCAATACTCTTTCACGGATTATATGGAGAATCCGGACAAACTAAACTTTGATGTTGAGTTTGAAAAATAATTAAAATGAATAAAAAAATTCAACTTCAGGATCTAGGAAACAGAGATTATAAATCGACTTGGGAATACCAGGAAGAACTTTTTAAAGAAATAGTCGATTTAAAAATCAAAAACAGAAGAGAAGAACTAGACTTGCCAACTCCAAATTATTTATTATTTGTTGAGCATCCGCATGTTTACACTTTAGGAAAAAGCGGTGATTTGGAAAACTTATTGCTAAACGAAAAACAGCTCGAAGCCAAAGGGGCGACTTTTTATAAAATCAATCGTGGAGGAGATATTACCTATCATGGTCCGGGACAAATAGTAGGTTATCCAATTTTGGATTTAGAAAACTTTTTTACCGATATTCATAAATACCTTCGTTTGCTGGAAGAGTCCATTATTCTAACATTAGCAGAATACCGTTTAGAATCGGGTAGAAGCGAGGGAGAAACAGGCGTTTGGGTTGGCGTTGGAACTCCGTTTGCACGCAAAATTTGCGCAATGGGCGTTCGTGCTTCACGCTGGGTCACCATGCACGGATTTGCTTTAAATGTAAATGTCGATTTAGGCTATTTTGATAATATAATTCCGTGCGGCATTCGCGGAAAAGGCGTTACTTCTTTAAACGTTGAACTTGGCGTAGAAAAAGTAGATGAGAAAGAAGTAAAAGCTAAAATCATTAAACATTTGACGGCTTTATTTGAAGCTGAATTTGTTTAAAATTTAAAGCAATTCAAGGTATGGAAAATGAAGATAAAAAATCATTTTTAAAGCTTTTAGGGCTTCCAGAAAAGGAATTGCAAGAATTATTGAATATTACACAGCAGGTCAAAATAATCAAAACAAACTATTTTGTTCGTGAAGGACAAGTGCCTCGCAAGATGGCTTTTGTTGTAAAAGGTTTGTTTCGATATGTTTACACTCATGAAAACGGAAACGAATTCACCAAAAATATTATAGCCGAAGGGAATTTTATAAGTTCTTATTCGGCTATGATTTATAATACCCCTTCGTATTTTTCGATAGAAGCTTTGGAAGATTCCGAAATTTTGGAAATCGATTATTCAAGCTGGATCGAAATAAAAGAGAAAAATCCTTTTTGGAATGTATTTCTTGTTCAAATTCTTGAAAAAGCATTTTACATCAAAGAAAAAAGAGAAAGAGAATTACTCCTTTTAGATGCTGAAAAGCGATATGGAATTTTTAATGCCGAATTTCCTGACATCGAGAATCGTGTTTCGCAACAAATTATAGCTTCTTATTTAGGCATTCAGCCAGAATCTTTGAGCCGACTCAAAAGAAAAAACAAGACTTAACATAGGTCAATGCAATCCTAAAACTCCAGAATTATTTTTGATTCCTAATTTTAAAAAGAGAAATTATGGAAATCATAAATAGTACTATTGTTGTTACTGGAGGAAGTTCTGGCTTAGGGTTTGAAATGTGTCGTCAGCTTATTGCAAAAGGGAATAAAGTAATTGCTTGTTCAAGTACTTTGGAAAAACTTGAATGTGCGCAAAAGCAATTACCACATTTAATTATCTACAAATGCAATATTGCGAATGAGTTTGAATGTGAAGATTTTACAGAATGGTTGCGAACCAACCACTCTGATGTAAACGTACTGATCAACAATGCCGCAATTGTAAACAAGTCCAATTTTATAGAAGATCATCTTTCGTTAGAAAAAATGAATAATGAATTTTCAGTCAATTTATTTGCGCCTATCCGTTTGATAAAATTGTTGTATCCGCTTTTGATTCAGAATCAAAATTCTAAAATTGTCAATATCACAACTGGATTGGTATATGTTCCAAGAGCCGTTTATCCTTTTTATAATGCAAGCAAATCGGGATTGCATTCTTTTACCCAGGTTCTAAGAGAACAATTAAAAGAAGAGCAGATTAAAGTTATTGAAGTGTTGTTCCCAGTAGTTGATACGCCTTGGCATAAAGGCAATCCACCAAAAATTGCCATAAAGCCTGAAAAGGCAGTTTCAGAAATGTTAGAAAGGATCTCTCATAATGAACTTGAAATCAGAATCGCAAAAGTAAGACTGCTTTACTGGCTTTTCAGAATGGCGCCTCGTTTTGCTTTCAAAAAAATAAATGGTTTTTAATAAATAAAAGACAATAGGCTTTTATAGGAAATGCGATTTAGTTATTGGATTAACCATAGATAGATCATATTGGTAATGTATTTTATGTAGTATTTTATTTGTTTAAATTAATTAAAAAGAAAGAAAAAGATTAAAAAATTAACTTTTTATAATTGCTTTTGTAAGAAAATAATTTAATTTTTGTCAAATTATTAACTAATTTAAACAAAAATGAAATTACAATTTAAGTATGTTTTAGCATTATTTATGATGCTAATGTTACAGCTTTCTTTCTCACAAGAGAGGGCGGTTTCTGGAAAGATATCTGATGAAATTGGATTGCCTCTTCCTGGTGTTAGTGTTCTTGTGAAGGGCACAAAAAAAGGAACTCAGAGTGATATTGATGGGAACTATTCTATCAAAGCATCGTCAACAGAGGTCATTATTTTTAGCTATGTGGGAATGAAACCTCAAGAAATTATGGCTTCATCTACAATAGTAAATGTTAAAATGACTAGCGTTTCTAATGAGCTAGAGGGAGTTGTGGTGACAGCATTAGGAATTAAGAGAGAAAAAAAATCATTAGGATATGCATCTCAAGAAATAAAAGGAGCCGATATAAATTCTGGCGTTGCAAGCGGGAATTTTTTAAATGAAATTTCAGGAAAAGCGGCTGGTGTATATGTTAGAAAAAACACCAATTTTGGAGGTTCTACAAATGTAATTTCACGAGGAGTTAAAAACTTGACAGGCGATAATCAGATGCTTATTGTAATTGACGGGATGCCTATTAATAACAGTAATATAAATTCGAATGCAGCAAAGCAAACCGAAGGCGTTAGAAATACTTATGACTACGGTAATGCTGGAATGGATATTAATCCAGATGATATTGAGTCGTTAAACATTTTGAAAGGAGCTGCTGCAGCCGCTTTGTACGGCTGGCAGGCAGGTAATGGTGTCATCATGATAACCACAAAAAAAGGGAAGGCCAAAAAAGGAATTGGAATTACCGTTTCGAGTGAAGTGACAGTAGGATCGATTGATAAAACGACCTTTCCAGTATATCAAAACAAATATGGTCAAGGATATGGGCCAACCTATGATAAAAATGGCGTTCCAAAAGGTATTCCAGTTGGACCAACGGGAGCCTTTTTTACAATAGATAAAAATGGAAATTATGTTGCAACTACAGTTGATGATGCTTCATACGGTGTGGCTTTTGATCCAAATTTGCTAGTATATCAATGGAATGCTTTTACTCCATATTCTTCAAATTATGGAAAAAAAACGCCATGGGTAGCTGCAGAAAACGGTCCGATTACTTTTTTCCAAAAATCTCAAATTCTTAATAATTCGATTTCATTTGAAGATGGCAACGAAAAAACTAATGTGGTTATTAACTACAATAATTACAAAGAAAATGGCATACTCCCTAATAGTGAATTGAAGAAGAATAATCTAAGTTTTAAAGGGAATCATAAATTTACTGATAAATTATCAGCTAGCGTGTTTGCTAATTATATGGCACAATCTACAGTTGGAAGAAATTCAACAGGATATAGCGGTGATAATGTGGCAAGCAGTTTTAGACAATGGTGGCCAGTAAACGTAGATTTAAAAGAACTGAAAGAAGTTTTTGAAAAATCTGGCGGGCAAAATGTTGCTTGGAATATGGCGGATCCAGCGAATGGAAATATTAAAACAAAGTCGGCAAATAACCCTTATTTTACACGATACAGAAACTTTCAATCAGATGAAAGAAATCGTTTTATAGGCTACATGCAGCTTGATTATAAATTGACAAATTGGCTTAATGCAACAGGAAAAGTAAGCACAGATACCTATGCTGAATTAAGAGAAGAAAGAAGAGCTGATGGAGCAAGTAGCGCCGTATTTGGAGTAAGCAGAAATTCAGTGCCTTCTGGTTATCAAAAATATACTGGAATGTTTTCGGAGCAGAATTATCAGTTGACTTTAAATTTTAATAAAAAGCTTTCAGACGATTTTTCTTTAAATGGCTTAATAGGATTTAACTCTTTAAGAACAAAGCGTAATTCTACTTTAGCATCAACAGAGGGAGGGCTCCTTATTCCTGATGTATATTCATTATCGAATTCTGTCAGTGCTGCACCGTTTCCTGTTGAAAAAGATGAAAGATCGGGCGTAAATAGTGTCTATGCATCGGCTTCTTTAGGATATAAAGACTTTTTATATGTAGAAGGAACAGTTCGTAATGATGCATTTTCAACTTTGCCAAAAAATAATAATGCTGTAAATACATTCTCTACTTCTGCAAGTTATGTGTTTACAAAACATGTAAACCAAGATTGGCTATCTTTTGGAAAACTTCGCGTTAGTTATGCTGAGAATCCGCAAGGAAATATTGATTTATATGCCCTTAGAGATGCTTATGATAAGTTTGATAATTTTGGTACAAATCCGCTTTATTCAAAACCAAGTATAGGATCTAATCCTGATTTGCGTCCTGTAAAAACTGCATCGCAAGAAGTTGGTTTGGAACTGCAGTTTTTTAACAGAAGACTTGGGCTGGATACTAGCATTTATAGAAGTTTGAGTTCAGACCAAATATTCCCTGTTGATTATTCAGCAGCGACAAGCTATTCCTCAAAGTATGTTAATGCAGGTTCGGTAGAAAATAAAGGTATAGAATTGCAGTTGAATTTGACTCCTATTCAAATGAAAGATTTTCAATGGGAAGTTTTTGTAAACTGGTCTAAAAACAAGAATACTGTAGTAGAATTGACTCCTGGAATTGAAACCTTGACATTAGGTTCTTTTCAAGGAGGAGTTAGCATAGTTGCTAAAAAAGGACAGCCGTATGGTAATATTATTGGGAAAGATTATGTGTACGCGCCTGATGGACAGAAAATTACTAATGGCGGAATTTATTTGATGACAGATTCAAGCACAGAAGTTATTGGTAATGTTACTCCAGACTGGATAGGAGGTATTCGCAACAAGATTTCTTATAAACAACTATCACTAGGGTTTCTTATTGATATGCAAAAAGGTGGAGATATTTTTTCTTTAGATCAATATTACGGACAAAACTCAGGTCTTTATGAATCTACGGCTGGATTAAATGAATTAGGATATCCTGTTAGAAATACTCTTGCTAATAATGGCGGAGTTATCCTGCCGGGTGTTAATGCTGATGGTACGCCAAACACAACAAGAACCCCAGCTCCAGAAGTTGCTGGAGGAATTTATGGATATACTAAAAATCCTCAAAAAGCTTTTATTTATGATGCCAGCTATATCAAATTAAGAGAAGCAAGCATTACTTATAACTTTCCAAATGATGTGTTGAGTAAAATGAAACTTACAGGTTTAAAGCTATCTCTGGTAGGATCAAATTTATGGATTATTCATAAAAACCTTCCTGATGCCGACCCAGAAAGTGGCCTTAGCTCTGGTAATCTATCAGCTGGTTATTCAAGCGGTTCATTGCCAACAACCAGAAATATTGGTTTTAACGTAACATTAAAATTTTAAATTATGAAAAAAATACTCGTATTAATAGCGATGATTAGTGTTGCATTTTCTTGCAGTAACGATCTAACTGATATGAATGTGGATCCTAAAAAACCAACAGTTACTAAAGCTGAATATTTGTTTACCAATGCAGAAAAAAAGCTTGTAGATCAAATGGTAAGCACTAGTGTAAATTATAATGTTTTTAGGCTTTTTGTGCAACAATGGACAGAGACAACCTATCCAAACGAAAGCCAATATGATCTAACAAGCCGTAAAATACCTGATAATCATTTTACAGTTTTATACAGAGATGTACTTGCAGATTTTAACGAAGCTAAAATTATGATTAATCAAATAGCAGCAGTGACGGATACAGATCTTGCTGTAAGGCAAAACAAACTAGCACTTATTGATATATTAGAAGTTTATACCTACAGTATATTAGTGGATACTTTTGGGAATGTACCATATTCTCAGGGGGGAGATATCCAAAAATATCCTTTACCAGCATATGATGATGCCAAAACAATTTATAAAGATCTTGTAAAACGTTTGTTTGAAGCGCAAAGTATATTGAAAAAAAATGCTTCAAATGTGAATTTTGGAAGCGCGGATATTATTTATTCAGGGGACGCCTTGAGCAATTTAAAATGGGCAAAATTTGCTAATTCGCTTGTGATCAGATTAGCTGTAAACATTTCTGATATTGAACCTGATTATGCTGCAACTCAAATTAAAGATGCATTGGCTAATGGAGTTTTATCAGGAAACGCAGATAATACAAAATTAACGTATTTATCAACAACAGGAAATCAAAATCCGCTTTATACTGATTTAGTTCTAAGCGGTCGAAGTGATTTTATTCCAGCAGATACATTTGTAGAAGCGATGGATCATGTTGTGCCTGGAGGTGATCCGAGAATGGTTAAATATTTTGTCAACGGAAGTCCTAAGCCCGTTCTTCCAGCAGGCAGAACTTTTATAGGAGGAACTTATGGAGAGGCAAATGTGTATACTTCTTATTCTCATCTTACTACTGCTTTCAATAATCCTTCATTTGCTGGAACAATATTCGATTATGCAGAGTTGCAGTTTTTACTGGCTGAAGCAGCAGAAAAGAATTTAATTCCAGGCGGATCGACTCAAGCAGAAAATTATTATAATGCAGGAGTTACTGCTTCAATGCTTGATTGGGGATTAACAGAAGCAGATGCATTGGCTTATCTTGCAAAACCTACTGTGAAATATTCTAGTATTCAAAGTGGTGAAACTTGGAAGCAGAAAATTGGCACACAAGCCTGGTTTGCTCTTTATAATAGAGGATTTGAGGCTTGGACTTCCTATAGAAGATTGGATTTCCCTATTTTACAATCGCCGACTTCTGCTGTTAATAAAGGAATTTTGACAGTTCCTGTTCGTTACACATATCCAGGTAAAGAGCAGTCTGTAAATACCACTAATTATTCAAAAGCATCCAGTGATATTGGAGGAGACAAGTTGAACACCAAACTGTTTTGGGATAAATATTAGAAAAGCCAAAATTCTTGATTGTTAGAGGATATTTGTATTAAAAACCTGTTCATGTTTTGAACAGGTTTTTTGATTAGAAAAAAAGGCGATAATAAAAAATGAACAATTAGCCAGAACTTGCAATAAATTATCAAGATAGTTTATGGTTTTCTTTGGTATTTATGCTAAATTTGGTTGTAATGTTATGAAATCCTAATTATTCTAATGTAAAAGCTCATGAGAAAACTTTACTTACTTCTTTTCCTTTGCATGCTCAACAGTCTTTATGCTCAAAAAAAAGATAAATTATACCCAATTACTGCTTACGAAAAAGCATGGCAAGAAAAAAATAGTGATGCTAGGTTAAAAATGATCAAGTCGATTTGGTTGGAAGACAGTACTTTTGAAGATCCTTCTGCTTCTGTAAAAGGAACTGTCGCTTTTAATAATGTAATCACCGAATTTTATAAAAAATTCCCAGATGCGGTTTTGACCTCTGGCGCAAAAATCGTAAAAGACAATTATGTAACATGGGAATGGAAAATTGTCGATTCAAAAAATAAGCTCATAATGGCAGGCCGAGATTTTGCCCGCTTGAATGGAAAAGGGCAAATAAGTAAAATAATCGGCTTTTGGGACAATTCAGCAACTTTGTCTGAAACGGATATTTTAAAAAATCTTGAAGCAGATAATCTTAAAGTTGTTGCAAAATATTATGAATGTCTTTTTAAAACAAGAGATTTTGATGCCATGGCAACTTTAATTGAAGATGGAGCAGTTTACACTCAGGCGACCGGACTTCCTTACGGCGGTACTTTTGTAGGTTTTGCTGAATGGACAAAAATGTTTGCAAAATCTGCAGAGTTTTTTGATTTGCAAATAGAGAAAGAACCAACATATTTTAGCGATGCTTCAAAAAATGAAGTAAGCATTTATTTCACTATAAATTGCAAATCCAAAAAATCGGGTAAAAACCTTTCAATGCCAATTTCGGAACATTTTGATTTGAAAAACGGAAAAATTACAGCGATCAGACCATTTTATTATGATACCAAGCAATTTGCAGAGTTCCTGAAAAGCAAAAAATAAAAAAAGCGACCTTAATATATAGGTCGCTTTTTTTATTCAAAAAAATCCAGAGTCAGTTGATCAGGCAAAAGTCTGAAACTCATTCGATGATATTTTGTGGTTCCATATTTTTTAATGGCTTCTCTATGTTCCTTGGTTGGATAACCTTTATTTTGTTTCCAATTGTACATTGGGAATTCTTCGTGAATTTGATCCATATATTCGTCGCGATATGTTTTTGCCAAAACAGAGGCGGCGGCAATACTCAAGAATTTTGCATCACCTTTAATAATGCTTTGATTTGGGATTGATTTTAATAATTCAATTTCAGTAGATGAAAATTGTTTTCCAAAAGTATTTTTAAGTCCGAGTTTTGCATTCAACGAACGATTTCCATCTACAATGATATATTCGGGCACCTGTTTTAATTTTAGAATACATTCCTGCATTCCTTTCATGGATGCATTGAGAATGTTTATTTCGTCAATTTCTTCCGGAAATAAATGTGTGACCGCAAAACAGACCGCTTGTTCTTCAATTATAGGTTTTAATAGCGCTCTTGTTTTTTCAGACAATTGTTTACTGTCGTTCAGAATGGCGTTTTCAAAATCTTCCGGTAAAATTATCGCTGCAGCTGTAACAGGTCCGGCAAGACAACCACGGCCAGCTTCATCGGTTCCGGTTTCTAAAATAAATCCTGAGAAATTTTTTTTGAGCATTTTTAGGCTTTTTTTGAATAGCAAAGATTGCAAAAAAATCAGCAAATTGATAAAATAGCGACTAAATTTAAGTATAAAGGTTTAATTGGGTTAATAAATTTTATGATTTACTGACATTTTTTAACGGCAATTTCCGATGTTTTTTACACTTTATCTTAATAATTTTGGTCGTTAAGTTATTTTTTTTGAATTTTTTGAATAACTAAGATTAAAAAATCATTAGAAAATTAATGTTTTTGGGTATTAAGCTCTTGTTTTTGTCAAAAGTTCAAAAAATATTGTCAAATTAAAGAACTTAATAAAAGAAATTGGAGTTTTTTATGAGTTTTACTGTTGGATTTTTTCAAATGTTAAAATTTGCTAAAATTTAACAGACTGAAAGAATGCTGTTTTGTTTGTTTTTGAAAGAAAAATAGTATTTAAAATTAAAAATAGTTACATTTTATTAGAATGCATTAAGCTTTTGTTAATAATGTTGCGGAAATTTAAATTGAAATAGTTTGTTATTTTAAGAAATAATTAAGATGTTTGTCGCATACTAATTCAAAATAAATTAAAATGAAATTAAAATTTAAATGGATTTTTACGCTCCTTGTAGCGTTATCTATGCAGTTTTCTTTCGCTCAAGAGAGAACTGTAACTGGAAAGGTATCTGATAAAACAGGTGTTATTCCAGGAGTAAATGTTCTTGTGAAAGGATCTAAAACAAATACTCAGACAGATTTTGATGGAAGTTATTCTATTAAAGCAAAGACTGGTGATGTTTTGGTTTTTTCATATGTTGGTATGAACAACAAACAAGTTACTGTAGGAACTTCAAATACAGTAAACGTTGAAATGGAATCTGAAGCACAATTAATGAATGAGGTTGTCGTAGTTGGTTACGGTGTTCAGAAAAGAAAAGAGGTTACAGGTTCTATTTCTAAAATTGCAGGTAACGACATCGCTAACTTAGTAACTCCATCTTTTGAAGGAGTATTAGCTGGTAGAGCAACTGGAGTACAAGTTGTAACTAACAGTGGTATTGTGGGTGTTGCTCCAAAAATTAGAATTAGAGGTATTGCTTCTATTTCTAGTGGAAGTGATCCATTAATCGTAGTAGATGGTGTGCCAATTCTTTCTGGTGATATCGGAGGTGTTGCAAATACAAACGGTTTAGCAGATATCAACCCAGACGATATCGAATCATTCGACATCTTGAAAGATGGTGCTGCAACGGCTATCTACGGATCTAGAGCTGCGAATGGGGTAATTTTGATTACTACTAAAAGTGGTAAAAAAGGAACTTTAAAAGTTAATTTCTCTTCAAATTTTGGTGTTGCAAGTGCAGCTAAAAAATATGATCTTTTACAGACTCCTGATTTCTTAACAATTGCAAACGAAAAAAGAACTAATAGAGGACAAGCTCCATGGGCTGTTGGAAGTACTTATAATACAGACTGGCAAAGTGCTGTTTTAAGAAACGCACCTCAAATCACTAACAACTTAGCGTTCAGTGGTGGTTCTGATAAAACTAAATACTACTTATCTTTAGGTTATACTGATCAAGATGGTATCAACTTGTCAAATAGCATGCAGAGATATTCTGTAAGAGCTAATATTGATCAAGATATCAATAAATGGTTAAGCATTGGTACAAACTTAAGTGTTTCTAGAACTGAGTACAATGGTTTAAATACTAGTGCTAGTGGACTTTCTGGTAATATCTTCAACACAATCAGACAATTACCTAACGTGCCAATTTATGATGCTGCAAACCCAACAGGATATAACTTAACATTACCGTTAAGCACAAATACAGTTGGTAGATGGGATAATACTGATCCAGTAGGAGATAACATTACAAATATTATTTATGTATTAGATCATAATAAATATTACTCAAAAGTTAACAGAACATTGTTAAGCATTTTTGCTAATGCAAAAATTACTTCTGATTTAACTTATAAATTACAAGTAAGTGCTGATAACTCTATCACTGGTGGATTACAATACTGGAATCCTATTCACGGTGACGGACGTTCTAGAAACGGTTACCTTTACAATGATAATACAGAATACTTAAGATGGAACTGGCAAAATATCTTGAACTACAAGCATACTTTTGGCGAAAATCATAACGTAGGAGCTACAGCTGTTGCTGAGTACCAAAAACAGAGATACCAAAATTTCTGGGGATCTGGAAGTGATATTATCAGTGATTTCTTCAACAAAAACTTAGTTACTAACTCATATGTTACTAAAGATTCAGGTGGATCTGTTACTGAAAACGGTATCATTTCTTACTTAGGACGTTTTACATATAACTATAAAGAGAAATACTTTATTCAAGGTTCTATCAGAAGAGACGGTATTTCTAAATTAAGTGCAGATACAAGATGGACTAACTTCCCTGGAGTTTCTGCAGGTTGGACAGTTTCTAAAGAAGATTTCATGCAAGGAATCAGCAATACACTTTCTGATTTCAAACTTAGAGCATCTTACTCTAAAGTTGGAAATACTGAAATTGGAAACTACCCATACATGGACTTAACAACTGGTTCTCCTTATGCAACTGCAAATGGTATTGGATATTTCCAATTTGGAAATCCTCAATTACAATGGGAATCTAGTGAGAAAATTGACTTCGGGGCTGATTTCGGATTATTCAATAATCGTTTGACTATCGGTTTCGATTACTACAGAAACAATATCGATAAATTAATCTTGGCTGTACCGGTTTCTCCATCATTAGGGGTTCCGTTTAACACAACAAACAAAAATATTGGTAAATTGTATAACCAAGGTTTAGAGTTCGCTGTAGCTTACAAAGCTATCAACAACCAAAACTTCAAATGGGATGTGTCTTCAAACTTGACTTTGTCTAAAAACGTAGTTACTGACGTATTTAATGGTCAAGATATCATTGGAGGATCTTCTACAGATACTAACATTGCACCAAATATCATTATCAGACAAGGTGAATCAATGAACTCTTTATATGGTTTCAGATATTGGGGAGTTAACAAAGCAAATGGTAACCCAGTTTACTATAAAGCTGATGGTAGTTTAGTTCAAGGAAACATTCCAACATCTACTTACTATGTTTACGATCCAAACAATCCAGCTGCTTTAACAACTCCAGCTACTTTAAGTGCTGCTACTGATAAAGTAATTTTAGGTAATACATTACCAACTTACTATGGTTCTGTATCTTCTAGCATGAAATACAAAAATCTTGATTTCGGATTTATGTTCAGATTCAGTGGAGGAAACAAAATTTTCAACTCTACAAGAAGAGAGTTGATGAACCAAAACTTCAACAACAACGGAACAGAGATTTTAGGAAGATGGCAAAGTGTTGACAATCCTGGAGACGGATGGACTCCAAGATTATGGGCAAGTTCAAATACATTTACTAACCTTTCTGGAAACGCGAGTTCTCGTTTCGTAGAAAAAGGAGATTTCATTTCTTTAGATAACATTAGCTTAGGTTATACTTTACCTAGAATCTTGTTAGATAAAATTCAAGTAGAAAACTTCAGAATCTATGTTCAGGCTCAAAACATCTGGTTGATTTCTGATTACAAAGGTATTAACCCTGAAATGGAAACATCTGGAGTAGATATCAATGGAACTCCACGTTCTAAAGTTATATCAATGGGAATAAATGTTAGTTTATAATATGAAAAATATGAAAAATATAATAAAATCAATTTTACTTTCTGCAGTAGTACTTGGGATGAGCTCATGTACTGAAGAAAAGATCTTAGACCTTGTACCTATAAATAACGTTCCGACTGACCTAGCTTTTACAACTCCAACATATATCGAAACTTATATGGCTGGTGTGTATAACGCTGCAGCGATTGGTACTTATAACAGTGGTACTTCAAATGGTGGTAGAGGATACGTATGGGGAGCTGCTTTTGTTGAGCAGGGAGAATGTATGGGAGAAGATGCAGTAAACAATGCTACTTTCTACCAGTTAACATATACTCAAACTTACGATCCAACATCTGCAAATAACGTTTACTACTGGGTTGACGGTTACAGATTAATCAACAGATGTAACTTAATGATCGAAGGAGTTAATGACGCTGTAAAAAAAGGTGTAATTACGAAAGCTGTAGGTGATGACTATATTGGTCAATCTAAATTTTTAAGAGCGATTACACATTTTGAATTATTGAATTATTTCGCAAGACCTTACAACCACACTCCAGGAGCTACACATTTAGGTATTCCTTACAGAGAAGTTGGTGTAAATACTCAAGCAGAAATTGATTCTGAAAATGCAAAACCTAGAAATACTGTAGCAGAATGTTATGCTAAAGTACTTGCTGATTTAGATGACGCTGAAAAATTAATTACAACTGCAACTATTTCAAGAGCATCTAAAAATGCTGCGATTGCTTTCAAAACGAGAGTTTATCTTCAAAAGAGAGACTGGGCAAATGTAGTTGCTGAAGGAACTAAATTAAATGGTAAATATACTTTGACTGCTAAGCCAGGTGATCCATTCGTACCAGCTAGTAACTTAACAAACTCAGAGTCTATTTTCTCTATCGCTCACTCTGCTACTTCTAACCCTCAGGTTAATGCTGCATTAGCAAGTATTTTGAACAGTAGAGCTTTAGTTAACATTAGCCCTATTATCTGGAGAGAACCAAGATGGTTAGCTAATGATAAAAGAAGAGAAGAAGGTGTTATGATCAAAACTGTTGCTGGTAGAAAATACACTAACAAATATTCTGATATTGTTAACTTGACAGATGCTGCTCCAGTGATTAGATATGCTGAGGTTTTATTAAACATGGCTGAAGCACAAGCACGTTTAAATACTCCTGCTAGTTTAGCTTCTTCTTTGGCTTTATTGAACCAAGTAAGAAACAGATCATTAGCTAATCCTGCAACTGAAGCTTATACTGCAGCTACTTTAAATACGCCACAAACTTTAGTTCCTGCGATCCTTATTGAAAGAAGAATCGAGTTTTTAATGGAAGGACGCAGATGGTCTGATATCCACAGATTACAAAATGATGATATTGCTCCAATCAACGGTATCCCTGCAAAACTTGCTAATGCTGCTCCAGCTGCTGCATTATACACTTTAGGAACTCCTTACACAGGTCCTTACGGTGTACCAGCTTTGCCTTATACTGATTACAAATTTATTTGGCCAATACCACAAATTGAAATGAATACAAACCCAGGTTTAGGACAAAACCCTAACTGGTAAGAAAATAAATATTTTGATTTTTTTAAAACCCTCAATCATTTTTGATTGGGGGTTTTTCTATTTGCAATATATTGTGATAAAAATTCTGCAATCACACTGATTTGTTTTTTTATACGTTTTTATCTTTTACCTTTGCTTGACTAATTTTGTCGATTATAATTTCATATAAAACAATCAAATGAGAATACTCTTTTTTCTATACCTAATAATAATGCCCGCCTTATTGTTTTCTCAAGAAAAAAACACTCCAAAAAATAATTTGGATATGAATACAAAGTATTCTAGTATTACTGATACGGTAAAAAAGAAAAAATCATTAGTGGCTAAAATTGAGCAATATCAGATTTTTACTTTAGAACACGATACAACTTATGCAGATACGTCTTTAACATTAAAAAGTGCTTACAGACAAAATTATCTTCGCAAAGATTATTTTGGACTTTTGGAATTCTCAAATATCGGGCAGACGTTTAATACATTGCAGTATAGTTTGAATAGTTTTTCTCCGTATCCAGAAATTGGTTTTGCAGGCAAACATTTTGATTATATGCAGCCGTCGGACATTAAATATTACTCAGCACCAACTCCGTTTACCGAATTGTTTTTTAATACCACTATAAATAAAGGACAAAACGTAGATTCGTTTATCACATTGAATACTTCAAAAAATCTGAATTTTTCAATTGCATATAGAGGTTTGCGTTCAGAAGGAAATTATATCAATCAAATGGCTAGTGTGGGTAATTTTAGATTTACGACAAGTTATGCGACTACCAATAAAAGATATATCTTGAATGCGCACGTAACGTTCCAAGATGTGACAAATGAAGAAAATGGCGGAATTACAAGACCAGAGGATTTTGAAAGCGATAACCCTGATTATAAAAATCGCCAACGATTACAAGTTTATTTAACAGATGCTAAAACATTATTAAAAGGCCATCGTTTCTTTTTTGATCACGCCTTTAGAATTAATCCAAAAGATGCCGATAACAATTTGTATGTAACGCATCAATTTAATTACGAATATAAAATTTTCGAATACAAACAACCGACGGTTTTATCTTCAGTAGGTAATGTCACAAATGTGCAGCGTTTTGGAGAATCGTACGTGACCAGCAATATAAACGACAGAACTCGTTTTGAAAAATTATATAACAAAGCGGGACTTGCTTACGAAAATTCACTTTTAGGGAAGTTCTATTTCTTTATTGATGACTACCGATCAAACTATGAGTATAACAGAATTATCGTAAAAGAAGACGGACATATAATTCCGAATAATTTGTTTTTGCAGATTAATAATGTTGGTGGACAATATGAATATCAAAAAAACAAATGGAATGGGCGTTTCTTATACACTAGATCGATTACAAACCAGTCGCTTTCTGATTTGGATGCAAGATTGAAATACAATTTAAACAAAGATTTTCAGTTTGATTTTAGCTATCGCAATATCAATAAGTTGCCTAATAACAATTATAATTTGTACCAAAGTAGTTATGTAGAATACAATTGGTCAAATAATTTTAAAAACGAAAAAATCAATCAGCTTGGAGCAAATGTTTACACGCCTTGGTTGAATGCCGAAGTTCAATATTCTGTATTAAAAGATCATTTGTATTTTGCTGACGTTTCAACGTCAGGACAAGCTGCGGTTCACACTCAAATTATAAATCCGGCTCAGTACGGAAACATAATTAATTATTTTTCTATAAAAGCAAATAAAGAATTCAAGTTTGGAAGATTCGGTTTTGACAATACGCTTTTATACCAAAAAGTAGATCAGTCTGAATTGATCGTGAACGTGCCGGATTTTGTGACCAGAAATACATTATATTATTCTAGCTACTTTTTCAAAAAAGCCCTGTTTATGCAAACCGGACTTGTTTTTAATTATTTTACGAAATATTACGGAAATGATTACAATCCAGTAATTGGAGAATTTTTTGTTCAAAACACCAAGGAAATTGGTAATTATGCAAGATTCGACTTTTTCGTAAATGCAAGAATTCGTCAAACGCGTTTTTATTTAAAAGCAGAACATTTTAATTCTGCGTTTTCTAAAAACGATTATTATGCGGCGCCTAATAATCCTTATCGTGATTTTCTTATCCGATTTGGTTTAGTTTGGAACTGGTTCGAATAAAATTTGAGCCTTGATTTATTTTTTTAAAACCAAATATTAAATTACAATAAAAATGGACTTTTCAAATAATATTTTAGAAACAATAGGCAATACGCCGCTTGTAAAGCTCAACAAAATTGTTGCTGAAATTGATGCGTTAGTATTGGCAAAAGTCGAAACTTTTAATCCAGGTAATTCTGTAAAAGACAGAATGGCTGTTAAAATGATTGAAGATGCTGAGGCTGATGGAAGATTGAAACCTGGAGGAACAATTATTGAAGGAACCTCTGGAAATACAGGAATGGGATTGGCACTTGTTGCGATCGTTAAAGGATATAAATTGATTTGTGTTATCTCTGATAAACAATCAAAAGAAAAAATGGATATACTTCGCGCTGTTGGAGCTAAAGTTGTAGTTTGTCCTACAGATGTTGAGCCAACAGACCCACGGTCTTATTATTCGGTTTCAAAACGTTTAGCTGAAGAAACGCCAAATTCTTGGTATGTGAATCAGTATGATAATATGTCAAATTCATTGGCACATTACGAGCAAACTGGACCAGAAATCTGGAAACAAACCGATGGAAAAATTACACATTTTGTTGTGGGTGTTGGAACGGGAGGAACTATTTCAGGCGTTGGAAAATACTTAAAAGAGAAGAATCCAAATATCAAAATCTGGGGAATTGACACTTATGGTTCTGTTTTCAAAAAATATCATGAAACGGGTATTTTTGATGAAAACGAAATTTATTCTTATATCACTGAAGGTATCGGCGAAGATATTTTGCCTAAAAATGTTGATTTTTCTTTAATAGATGGTTTTACCAAAGTTACAGACAAAGATGCAGCAGTTTATACGAGAAAAATTGCACTTGAAGAAGGAATTTTTGTTGGAAATTCTGCTGGAGCTTGTATCAAAGGATTGCTTCAATTAAAAGAGCATTTTAAGCCAGACGATGTTGTCGTGGTTTTATTTCACGATTCTGGAAGCCGTTATGTTGGAAAAATGTTTAATGATGATTGGATGCGCGAACGCGGATTCTTGGAAGAAAACGTAACTAAAGCTGAAGATGTCATCAAAGATCATATTGACAAAGAATTGATCGTAGTGCGTACAGAAGAATTAGTTTCACATGCCATTGAGCGTATGCGTAAATATAAAATTTCGCAAATTCCAGTTGTTGATATTAATGGATTTGTCGGTTCTGTTGATGAAACCGACTTATTTAGAAGTTATGTCGCCGATAAAAACGTTGCCGAAAAACCAATTAAAGAAGTAATGGGAAAACCATTCCCGATCGTAAAAATGGGAACTCCAATCGAAGAAGTGTCTAAACTTTTCTCAAAAGAAAATGACGCTGTTTTAGTTGATTTAGGCAATGGGCATCACCATATTATCACGAAATATGATATCATTGGTTCAATAAAATAAGACTTTAAACATAGAATTTATCCATAAATCTGATTACTATTGTAATTGGATTTATGGATTTGTTTTTTAAAAATAGAATATGAATTTTACCGCAATAGATTTTGAAACCGCAACAGGTTTTCATCCGTGTTCCGTTGGAATTGTTACGGTGCAGAACGGCGTGATTGTCGATGAATTTGTCACTTTGATAAAACCACCCAATAATATATACAATCCGTTTACGATTCAAGTGCATGGAATTTATCCGAGAGATACCGTTAATGCAAAATCGTTTAAACAAGTTTATCCAGAAATCGAAAAAAGACTAAAAAATAGAGTCGTAGTGGCTCATAATGAAAGTTTTGATCGAAATGTGCTGGTAAAGTCAATGTTGGCAAATGGCTTGAATTATGAGGATTTGAATATTGCCTCAAAATGGGAATGCACTGTGAAAATTTACAAGGCAAAAGGTGTAAAACCTACAAAACTAAGTGATTGTTGTCGTGAAATGAATATTAAATTAAATCACCACGAAGCATTGTCAGATGCACGAGCGTGCGCAAAATTATATATGTTGCGATAAAAAAGCGCATTTACTTGTAGGAATAATATTATTTTTTAATTATTTTAGGTCTTGTAATTTTTATAAAGACTTAAAAATGAAAGAAGATTTTCTTCATTATCTCTGGCGTTTTAAAAAGTTTGATACTTTGAATTTAAAAACGGCCCAAAAAGATGAACTTGTTATTTTTAAGACAGGTGATTATTTAGGACTTTCTGGCCCTGATTTTTTTAATGCACAAATTAAAATTGGAGATCAAAAATGGGCTGGAAATATTGAAATTCATTTAAAATCCTCTGATTGGTATTTGCATTATCATGAAAAAGATGTGGCTTATGAGAATGTAATTTTGCATGTGGTTTGGGAACATGATACTGAAGTTTTCAGAAAAAACAATTCTGAAATACCTGTTTTGGTCTTAAAAGAGTATGTTTCTACAGAAACGATAAAAAGTTATAACGCACTCGTTTCGGTTAAGTCATGGATATTTTGTGAAAGACAACTTAAGGAAATCGACAACTTTGTTTTGAAAAATTGGCAAGAAAGACTTTTTTTCGAAAGACTGGAACGCAAATCACAATTTATTTTTCAATTATTAGAAGAAACCAATCAAGATTGGGAAGCAGTTTTGTTTTGCATGCTGGCTAAGAATTTCGGACTTAATACAAACGGAAACTCTTTTTTTCAAATGTCAAAGGCAATTCCTTTTTCTGTTTTCAGAAAGGAAAGTTTTGAAATAGAAAATCTCGAAGCATTGCTTTTTGGAATCTGTGGTTTGCTTGACTCAGAGAAAGAAGATGTTTATTTTAAGGATTTAAAATTTAGGTATTTTTTTCTGCTTCATAAATATAATTTGGAACGAACTTATGTTGATCCAGTGCAGTTTTTTAAGCACCGACCAGATAATTTTCCTACTATTAGGCTTTCTCAATTGGCCAGTCTGTATTTTAATTGCCACAATTTATTTTCGAAGATAATCGAACTAAAGTCAGCAGAAAGTGTTTATAAGTTGATGGAGGTTTCGGTAAGTTTATATTGGGAGAATCATTATCAGTTTGATAAAGAAAGTCCTAAAAAGGCTAAAAAGCTTTCAAAATCGTTTATCGATTTATTGATTATAAATACGATAATTCCATTGCAGTTTGCTTATTCAAATATAATGGGCGAGACAATTGCTGAGGATTTAATCGACTTTATGAATGATGTTTCGGCAGAGAAAAATTCGATAATTGAAAAGTTTGAATCCTTTGGCATAAAATCAAAAAATGCGTTTGAAAGCCAGACGCTAATCGAACTCAAAAATGAATATTGCAATCATAATGCTTGCTTGAAATGTGCAATAGGAATGGAGTTGCTCAAAAATAATTAGCGAATTAGAAAATTTGATAATTAGATAATTCCTATTTTTGTAAATCTAAAAATCTAAAATAAAAAATGTCAGCAATTTTAAAGCTTAAGTTTTTCTTCGAAAAATATGGATTTCATGTTTCGTCAAGACTAGCAGACAAACTCGGAATGCGTGTAACGAATGTGCGTTTGTTTTTTATCTACATTTCTTTTGTTACTGCCGGTTTAGGATTTGGAGTTTATTTGACTCTTGCTTTTTGGATTCGACTAAAAGATTTAATTCGCTCAAAAAGAACATCAGTATTTGATTTATAAAAAAAGCTCCAATTTTAAAATTGGAGCTTTTTTTATAACTAGAATTGAAAATTATTCAACATCTGCATTTGTGTTGTTCAATTTTGATCTTCTTTTGCTATATCCAAAATAAACCAAAATACCAATCACTAACCATCCAAGAGACAATAATTGAGCATCAATACTCAAATTGATAATCAAATAAGTATTAATCGCGATTCCTAAAACAGCTATAACCGGCAAAGCAGGAACTTTAAAAGTTCTGTTTAATCCTGGTTGTTTTACTCTTAAAATCCAAACAGCGATACAAACCATTGTAAAGGCAAACAAAGTACCAAAACTTGTCATATCTGCTAATTTATTGATTGGAGTAAAAGCTGCAACAGTTGCAATAATACCACCTAAGATCATTAAGTTTGTTTTTGGAGTTCCAGAAATTGGGTTAACTCTTGAAAAAACTTGAGGAATTAAACCATCTTTAGACATTCCTAAGAAAATTCTAGATTGTCCCATAATCATTACCATCAATACTGAAACTAAACCAATAGTAGCAGCAACAGTGATTATAAATCCAGCCCAGCCTTGTCCAGCAATATCAAATGCATAAGCAACAGGAGCTTTAATAGCTTCAGGATATTTTCCTAGCGGGTTGAAATCTTGGTAGTTCATCATTCCTGTTAATACTAAAGAAACAAGAATATATAAAGTTGTACAAATTAATAAAGAAGCAATAATGGCAAAAGGAACATCTTTTTTAGGATTGATTGCTTCACCAGCTTGAGTCGAAACAGCATCAAAACCAACATAAGCAAAGAAAATCGCAGCAGCTCCAGAAACGATTCCTCCAATTCCATAAGCATTGTGAGTAGTTTCTTTTTCAACAATTTGAGTAGCTTCTGGAATAAAAGGACTCCAGTTTGCAGTATTGATGAAGAAAAGACCAGCTACAATTACAAAAATTACAGCAGATACTTTAAGGATAACTATCGCATTATTTGCTTTTGCAGCACTTTTTGTTCCTTTAATTAATAATGAAATAACTAAAATTACGATACAAAAAGCAGGAAGATTCATTGAGAAACCTTCTCCTGTATAACTCGCAGGATCTGTTGTAAGCCATTCAGGGAGTTTAATGTGAAACATTTTCAGCAATTTATTAAAGTATCCTGACCAGGAAACGGCAACTGTCATGGATCCCATTGCATATTCGAGAATTAATCCCCACCCAATAATCCAGGCAAAAATTTCACCAATTGTTCCGTATGCATACGCGTAAGCAGAACCTTCAACTGGTAAAATTGATGCAAACTCAGAATAACAAAGAGCGGCAAAAACACAGGCAATACCTGCAATAATGAAGGAAATAGCTAATGCTGGACCTGCATGATAGTAAGCTCCCGTACCAGTAAGAACAAAAATTCCACCACCAATGATAGCACCAACTCCAATGGCAGTAAGGCTCCATTTTCCAAGAACTCTTTTTAAATCACTTTTTTTCATATCGGCTTCAAAAGCAGATATAGGTTTAACTCTCCAAATTGACATATAATTATATTGGTTTATTGTTATTAAGCTCCAAATGTATTGTTTTTTGTAAAAAATAAAAACAATTATAGAGTTTTAAGTTATAAAATGTTTAAAATATTCATAAAAGTCACAAGAAATAAGGTTTGGACCTTTGAATTTGTCAATCAAATTCGGTTAAAATTTTTGATTGTCTAATTTTTGGTTTAACATAATTTTAGTAAAATTCGTGTTAAATTTATTATTTTTGAAATTATATCATATATAAGAGTATAGCCTGATGAAGAATTATAAGCAACTAATTTCATATTTTAAATTTTCAAATCAACAACGTACAGGAATAGTGGGGCTTTTTGCAATTATAATTGTATTAGAGGTTTTATATTTCACTCTGGATTTCAATTCGGCAGAAAAATCTTTTCCCGAGAGAGAGCAATGGATGACACTTCAGTTAGAGGTTGATTCCCTTAAGATGATGAAAAATGAAAGAAAGCCAATACAATATTCTTTTAATCCCAATTTTATAACAGATTATAAAGGATACAAACTTGGAATGTCTGTGCAGGAAATTGATCGTTTGTTGGCATTCCGAAAAGAAAATAAATATGTGAATTCGGCTGAGGAATTTCAAGCTATTACTAAAATATCCGATTCCTTGCTGACCGCAATTTCTCCTTTGTTTAAATTTCCAGATTGGTCTCGCAATAAAACAAGCGTAAAAGCGGATAAAAAAGAATATGTACAGAAAACAGATTTCAAGAAAGAAAAGTTAGTTATACTTGATATTAATCAAGCTTCACAAGAAGATTTAATCAAAGTTTATGGTATTGGCGAAGCTTTATCTTCAAGAATCTTAAAACAAAAAGAAATCCTGGGTTGTTTTGTATCGATGGAACAGATGAACGACATTTGGGGATTGTCACCAGAAGTAATTGTCGAGTTGAATTCTCACTTTAAAGTTGTAATTCCGAAAGATTTGAAAAAAATCGCAATAAATGATGCATCACTAAAAGATTTATCGCAGTTTCCTTATTTCAAAAATGCTTTGGCAAAACAAATTATAACCCATCGAAGCATGAACGGAAATTTTGAGAATATTGAGGATTTGACAAAAATTAAAGGTTTTCCTGTTGAAAAAGCAAAAATAATTAGTTTATATTTGGAGTTCTAAAAAAACAGCCAACAATGAATTTTGATTACAACGAAACACAGTCAATGATTGCGCAATCTATAAAAGAGTTTGCAGAAAAAAACATTAGACCTAATATTATGGAGTGGGATGAAGCACAAATTTTTCCTATCCAGCTTTTCAAAAAATTAGGAGAAATGGGATTTATGGGCGTTTTGGTGCCAGAAGAATACGGTGGTTCCGGATTGGGATATCATGAATATATAACAGTTATCGAAGAAATTTCAAAAGTAGATCCGTCAATAGGTTTGTCTGTTGCCGCGCATAATTCATTATGTACAAATCATATTTTGACTTTTGGAAATGAAGAACAAAAGAAAAAGTGGCTTCCTAAATTAGCTACAGCAGAATTTATTGGGGCTTGGGGATTGACAGAACATAATACAGGCTCTGATGCGGGAGGTATGAATACCACAGCAGTAAAAGATGGTGACTTCTGGATTGTAAACGGAGCTAAAAATTTTATTACGCACGCTATTTCGGGAGATGTTGCCGTAGTTATAGTTCGCACAGGAGAAAAAGGCGATTCAAAAGGAATGACAGCATTTGTTTTTGAAAAAGGAATGCCAGGATTTTCATCAGGAAAAAAAGAAAACAAACTTGGAATGCGTGCCAGTGAAACTGCGGAATTGGTTTTTGATAATTGCCGCGTTCCAGATGCAAATAGGCTCGGTGAAGTAGGAGAAGGTTTTGTACAAGCGATGAAAATACTTGACGGTGGTCGAATCTCAATTGGTGCTTTGTCATTAGGAATTGCGAAAGGGGCTTATAATGCTGCTTTGAAATATTCAAAAGAAAGATATCAGTTTGGTCAGCCAATTAGTAATTTTCAAGGAATATCTTTTAAATTAGCCGATATGGCGACAGAAATTGAGGCGTCAGAATTGCTTTTGCATAAAGCCGCTTATTTAAAACAGCAACATAAACCGGTGACTACATCAGGAGCCATGGCTAAAATGTATGCTTCTGAAGCTTGCGTTAAAATCGCAAATGATGCCGTTCAGATCCATGGAGGTTATGGTTACACCAAAGATTTTCCGGTCGAGAAATTCTATAGAGATTCTAAACTTTGTACGATAGGTGAAGGAACAACAGAAATTCAAAAACTTGTTATCTCTAGAAATTTGTTAAAAGAATAATAGTGTTTTGGGCGGGCTTTTCACTGCAATCTTTTTGTTTTTAAAGAAAAAACAAAAAGGATTTCCGTTGCAATCCCTCACGCATAAGGGCGAAATGGAGTTTATGAAAAATAATTTACAATTTATAACTCATAATTCATAATTAATATTTACATTTGCAGCCTTAACGAGAGGAGGTGTCTATATTATGTTAATTATACCAATTAAAGACGGAGAAAATATCGATAGAGCATTAAAGCGCTATAAAAGAAAATTTGATAAAACAGGAACTGTTCGTCAATTAAGAGCACGTACTGCTTTTATTAAGCCTTCTGTTATCAAAAGAGCTCAAATTCAAAAAGCTGCTTACATCCAAGGCTTGAAAGATAGTTTAGAGAGTTAGTATTTAGCTTTTGCAAAATAATTACCGTTAGTTGTCAAAAATTTTGACACTAACGGTTTTTTTATGTTTAATTTTGAAATAAGTCTAAAATCATTATCGGCAAATAAAACGAATCTGATGAAATCAAATAAAGAAGCTTTTCGCGATTATCTTCAGTTGGAGAAAAAATATTCAATGCATACAGTTAATGCATATTTGAATGATATTTCGTTTTTTGAGGAATTTAATAAAATTAATTTTGAACAGGACGGCGTCGAAAATGTAAATTATAGCCAAATCAGAAGCTGGATTGTTTCTTTGGTTGATGACGGGATTTCAAATGTTTCTGTAAATAGAAAAATGGCTTCTTTAAAGTCGTTTTATAAATTTCTTTTAAAAGCAAAGCAAATCGATGTGAATCCCATGTTGAAGCATAAAGCTTTGAAAACTCCAAAAAATGTTCAAATTCCGTTTTCAGAAAAAGAACTAGGGGATTTGATGTCTGGAATTGATTCTCCTGTTGGCTTTGAGGAAGTCAGGGATAAATTGATTGTCGATTTATTTTATACAACAGGAATGCGTAGAGCAGAGCTGATACATTTAATGCTTCATAATGTGGATTTGTCTTCAAAAGTAATTAAGGTTTTAGGGAAAAGAAATAAAGAGCGCCTTATTCCGATTTTGCCTATAGTGGCTGATGAAGTGAGGGTGTATTTAAATGAGCGTTCTTCGGTAGAAAACATTCAGGATGAGGATTATTTTTTTATTTCAAAAAAAGGATTAAAATTGAGCGAATCTTTTGTGTATCGATTAATAAATTCTTACTTTAGTAGGGTCTCTGAAAAGGTGAAAAAAAGTCCGCATGTGCTTCGGCATACTTTTGCAACTCACTTATTAAATAATGGAGCAGATTTAAATTCAGTTAAGGAATTGTTAGGGCATTCAAGTTTGGCGTCAACGCAAGTATATACTCATAATAGTTTGGCGGAGCTTAAAAAGACATATAATGATGCACATCCTCGAAACAAATAATAATTTCTGAAATGTTTAACCCTAAAATTAGTATTATGAAGGTAGATGTTCATGCAGTTAACTTTACTGTTGACAGAAAATTGGTGGATTTTATTCAAGAAAGAATGGATAAGTTAGAAAAATACTACGATCGAATAGTGTCGTCAGACGTTTTTTTAAAAGTGGAAAGAACAAGTGATAAGGAGAATAAAGCGGTGGAGATAAAGATCAATGTTCCGGGAGATGATTTTTTGGTAAAAAAGCAGTGTAAAACATTTGAAGAAGCGGTAGAGCTTTCAGCAGAATCATTAGAACGTTTGCTAGTAAAAAGGAAAGAAAAAATAAGAGCGCACATATAATTGAAATTTTTTTTCAAAAAATGTTTTGATTAAAAGATAAAATAGCTACATTTGCAGTCCGTTAGAAATAGCGGACTTTTTTAATGCATTCGCCGATGTAGCTCAGCTGGCTAGAGCAGCTGATTTGTAATCAGCAGGTCGTGGGTTCGAGTCCCTCTATCGGCTCAGAAAATTTCAAATGCGATTTGAAATTTGGTTCTTTAAAATAATGAAATTTTAAAATTAGGGGAGATACTCAAGCGGCCAACGAGGGCAGACTGTAAATCTGCTGTGTGAACTTCGCAGGTTCGAATCCTGCTCTCCCCACAAAAAAGAAGTTTGGATTTTGAAATGAAGATTTTGGAGATTTTAAATCTGAAATCTAAAATCAAAAATCTAAAATCAGAACTCTCTGCCGGTGTAGCTCAGGGGTAGAGTGCTTCCTTGGTAAGGAAGAGGTCTCGGGTTCAAATCCCGACATTGGCTCAAGTAAGTAGGAAATTGAAAATTAATATATAACTAAGATTAAAAATTAAGTAAAATGGCAAAGGAGAATTTTAATCGTTCCAAACCGCACTTAAACATAGGTACAATTGGACACGTAGATCACGGAAAAACTACATTAACTGCTGCAATCACTAAAGTATTGTCAGATGCTGGTTACTGTCAAGCAAAATCGTTTGATCAAATCGATAACGCTCCAGAGGAGAAAGAAAGAGGTATTACTATTAATACATCACACGTAGAGTACGAAACAGCTAACCGTCACTACGCTCACGTTGACTGTCCAGGTCACGCGGATTACGTAAAGAACATGGTTACTGGTGCTGCTCAAATGGACGGTGCTATCTTAGTAGTTGCTGCTACAGATGGTCCAATGCCACAAACTCGTGAGCACATCCTTTTAGGACGTCAGGTAGGTATTCCAAGAATCGTTGTTTTCATGAACAAAGTGGATATGGTTGATGATGCTGAGTTGTTAGAGCTTGTTGAAATGGAAATTAGAGATTTATTATCTTTCTACGAATATGATGGAGATAATGGTCCTGTTGTTCAAGGTTCTGCTTTAGGAGGATTAAACAATGATCCAAACTGGGTACCTAAAATTATCGAATTAATGGAAGCTGTTGACAACTGGATCGAAGAGCCAGTACGTGACGTTGCTAAACCATTCTTGATGCCAGTTGAAGACGTATTTACAATTACAGGTCGTGGAACTGTTGCTACAGGTCGTATCGAAACTGGAGTTGCTAACACTGGAGATCCTGTTGAAATCATTGGTATGGGAGCTGAAAAATTAACTTCTACAATTACAGGAGTTGAGATGTTCCGTAAAATCCTTGATAGAGGTGAAGCTGGAGATAACGTAGGTTTATTGTTAAGAGGTATTGATAAAGCTGATATCAAAAGAGGTATGGTTATTATTAAGCCAGGTTCAGTAAAACCACACGCTAAATTCAAAGCTGAGGTTTATATCTTGAAAAAAGAAGAAGGTGGACGTCACACTCCATTCCACAATAACTACCGTCCACAGTTCTACGTACGTACAACTGACGTAACAGGAGTTATTTCTTTACCAGCAGGTGTAGAGATGGTAATGCCAGGTGATAACTTAACTATTGAGGTTGCTTTATTAAGCCCAATCGCTATGAACGTAGGTTTACGTTTCGCTATCCGTGAAGGTGGTAGAACAGTTGGTGCTGGTCAGGTTACTGAAATCGTAGAGTAATTCTATTAAAATAAATAAAAAAGCCAGTGATTATTTTTTAATCACTGGCTTTAATTACGGGCGTAGTTCAAGGGTAGAATAGCGGTCTCCAAAACCGTTGATGGGGGTTCGAATCCCTCCGCCCGTGCAATAAAAAATATATCAAATGACAAAAGTTACTAATTATTTATCAGAGGCTTTCGAGGAGTTAAAGTCAAATGTTACTTGGCCAGCTTGGGCTGAGGTTCAAAAATTGACAATTGTTGTGGCTGTATTTTCGATCTTATTTGCTTTGGCAACATGGGGAGTAGACGAATTTTTTGCAAAAGCTTTAGCTGGATTTTTTAACTGGTTAAAAGGATAATTTTTTTGTGATGGCAGATAATAATGTGAAAAAATGGTACGTAGTTAGAGCGGTTAGTGGTCAAGAGAATAAAGTGAAAGCTTACATCGAGACTGAGATTGCGAGATTAGGTATGGAAGATTATGTTTCTCAGGTTTTAGTTCCTACTGAAAAAGTAGTTACTGTAAAAGATGGGAAAAAATCATCTAAGGATAAAGTGTATTTTCCTGGATATGTTATGATTGAAGCTAATTTAGTTGGTGAGATCCCTCATATTATTAAGTCTATTACAAGTGTAATTGGTTTCTTAGGAGAAATTAAAGGGGGAGAACCTGTTCCTTTGAGATTGTCTGAGGTAAATCGTATGTTAGGAAAAGTAGATGAGTTAGCTGTAAATACAGATACTCGTTCAATTCCATTCAGCTTAGGTGAAACTGTAAAAGTGATCGATGGTCCTTTTAATGGTTTTAACGGAACGGTTGAAAAAATAAATGAAGAAAAGCGTAAACTTGAAGTAATGGTTAAGATTTTCGGAAGAAAAACTCCATTAGAATTGAGTTTTATGCAAGTTGAAAAAGTATAATTTTTTGTTACACTATAATAAACCATTGTAATCGCTTCCATTGATTACAGTGTTAAATTTTTTAAAAATGGCTAAAGAAATTAGTAAGGTAGTTAAACTACAAGTTAAGGGAGGTGCTGCGAATCCGTCGCCACCGGTTGGACCTGCTTTAGGAGCTGCTGGGGTAAACATCATGGAGTTTTGTAAGCAATTTAATGCTAGAACTCAAGATAAACCTGGCAAAATTTGTCCAGTGCAAATCACTGTGTACAAAGACAAATCATTTGATTTTGTTGTTAAGACTCCTCCAGCAGCAGTTCAGTTAATGGAAGCTGCAAAGCTAAAATCTGGTTCTGGTGAGCCTAATCGTAAAAAAGTAGCTAGCGTTACTTGGGAACAAATTAGAACTATTGCTGAAGACAAAATGCCAGACTTAAATGCTTTTACAATTGAAAAAGCAATGAGTATGGTTGCAGGAACAGCTAGATCTATGGGTATAACTGTATCAGGAGATGCTCCTTTTTAATTAAGAAAAAGACATGGCAAAATTAACAAAAAAGCAAAAAGAGGCTGCTTCAAAAATTGAAAAGAACAAATTATACTCTCTTAAGGATGCTGCTGCATTATTAAAAGTTGTTGCTTCTGCAAAATTTGATGAGTCTGTTGATATCGCAGTTCGTTTAGGTGTAGATCCTAGAAAAGCGAATCAAATGGTGAGAGGTGTAGTTACTTTACCTCATGGAACAGGAAAAGACGTTAAAGTATTAGCATTGGTTACTCCAGATAAAGAAGCTGAAGCAAGAGAAGCTGGAGCAGATCACGTTGGTCTTGACGATTACTTACAAAAAATTAAAGACGGTTGGACAGATGTTGATGTGATCATTACTATGCCTGCTGTTATGGGTAAATTAGGTCCATTAGGTCGTATTTTAGGACCTAGAGGTTTAATGCCAAACCCTAAAACAGGTACAGTAACTATGGATGTTGCTAAAGCTGTTCAAGAAGTTAAAGCTGGTAAAATTGACTTTAAAGTTGATAAAACTGGTATCGTTCACGCTGGAATTGGTAAAGTTTCTTTCGGAGCTGAGCAAATCGTTGAGAACGCACACGAAATTATTCAAACATTAATAAAACTTAAGCCAACTGCTGCTAAAGGTACATACATTAAAGGTATTCACCTTACAAGCACAATGAGTCCTGCTATCGCATTAGACCCAAAAGCAGTATAATTGGTAGTTAAAAATTTTTAGTATGACTAGAGAAGAAAAATCAATCGCGATTGAAAATTTAACTGCGCAGTTAGCTGGTACAAATATCATTTATATTTCTGATATTTCTGGTTTAAACGCAGAGACAACTTCAAACTTGCGTAGAGCTTGTTTTAAAGCAGGTATCAAATTAGAGGTTGTAAAGAACACTTTGCTTGCAAAAGCAATGGAAGCTTCTTCTAATGATTATGGTGATTTACCTACAGTTTTATCAGGTAACAGTGCTATATTTATTTCTGATGTTGCTAACGCACCTGGAAAAATTATCAAAGATTTCCGTAAGAAATCTGATAAACCAGTTTTAAAAGGAGCTTACATCAATTCTGAAGTATATATTGGTGACAACCAATTAGATGCATTAGCTACAATTAAATCTAAAGAAGAGCTTATCGGAGAAATCATTGGATTATTACAATCTCCAGCTCAAAGAATTATTTCTGCTTTACAAAACAAATTCGCAGGAAGCGAAGAAGAAGGAGCAGAGTAATTATCAATGTAAGAAAGTATTCTTTCTTACTGCTTAATTAGCGCACAATAATTAAATTATATTTTTACAAATCATTTTAAACGATAGAAAAAATGGCAGATTTGAAACAATTCGCAGAACAATTAGTTAACTTAACAGTTAAAGAAGTTAACGAATTAGCAACAATATTAAAAGACGAGTATGGTATCGAGCCTGCTGCTGCAGCTGTGGTAGTTGCTGCTGGTGGTGGAGAAGGTGCTGCTGAAGAAGCACAAACTGAATTTACAGTTGTATTGAAAGATGCTGGTGCATCTAAATTAGCAGTTGTGAAATTAGTAAAAGAACTTACAGGTTTAGGTCTTAAAGAAGCTAAAGATGTAGTTGACGGTGCACCAAGCAACGTTAAAGAAGGTGTTTCTAAAGAAGAGGCTGAAGGTCTTAAAAAATCTTTAGAAGAGGCTGGAGCTACTGTTGAGCTTAAATAATTAAACTCAGTTTAAGAACTAGGTTTAGGTCTTGAGTTAACACTCAAAGGCCTAAACCATTTTTCGTATAATAAAATATATCAATTTTATTATCCCATAGTTTAAAATACGAAAAAGTTTTTGATCAATACGAAGAAAGAAAATTAGACTTAATTTATAGAACTAATTTTTAAAGATGTATTGATTATAATAAGAAAGTATAGATTAAACAGTGTGTATTTACACAAAAATAAATTACTTTTTTTTAATCAAAATTTTGTCCATTGATGATAACAAATCAGACTGAAAGATTGAATTTTGCCTCTACAAAAAATATCCCTGATTATCCAGACTTTTTGGATGTTCAGGTTAAATCTTTTAAAGATTTCTTTCAATTAGAAACGAAATCTGACGAAAGAGGCAACGAAGGGTTATACAATACCTTCATGGAAAACTTCCCAATTACAGATACAAGAAATAACTTTGTATTGGAATTCCTAGATTATTTTGTTGACCCGCCACGTTATACAATTCAAGAATGTATAGAGAGAGGTCTTACTTATAGTGTGCCTTTAAAAGCTAGGTTAAAACTATACTGTACAGATCCAGAACACGAAGATTTTGAAACTATTGTACAAGATGTTTATCTTGGAACAATTCCTTACATGACTCCTAGTGGTACTTTTGTTATTAATGGTGCCGAGCGTGTTGTAGTATCTCAATTACACCGTTCTCCAGGGGTTTTCTTTGGACAGTCATTCCACGCAAATGGAACTAAACTTTATTCTGCCAGAGTAATTCCTTTTAAAGGTTCTTGGATAGAATTCTCTACTGATATTAACAGCGTAATGTACGCATATATCGATAGAAAGAAAAAATTACCTGTAACAACTTTATTCCGTGCTATCGGTTTCGAAAGAGATAAGGATATCCTTGAAATTTTCGACTTAGCTGAAGAAATTAAAGTTTCTAAAACAGGTATTAAGAAATATATTGGAAGAAGACTTGCTGCGCGTGTTTTGAACACTTGGCACGAGGATTTCGTAGATGAGGATACTGGAGAGGTAGTTTCTATCGAGCGTAACGAAATCATCCTTGATCGTGATACTATTATCGACAAAGATAATGTTGAAGAGATCATCGATTCTAACGTAAAATCTATTTTGTTGCACAAAGAGGATAACAATCAAGCAGATTATGCTATTATCCACAACACGTTACAAAAAGATCCAACTAACTCTGAAAAAGAAGCTGTAGAGCACATCTACCGTCAGTTGCGTAACGCTGAACCGCCTGATGAGGAAACTGCTCGTGGTATTATAGATAAATTGTTCTTCTCTGATCAACGTTATAACTTAGGTGAAGTTGGTCGTTACAGAATGAACAAAAAATTAGATTTAGATATTCCTATGGATAAGCAAGTGCTTACTAAAGAGGATATCATTACAATCGTTAAATATTTGATCGAATTGATCAACTCTAAAGCAGAGATTGATGATATCGATCACTTATCAAACCGTCGTGTTAGAACAGTTGGTGAACAATTGTCTCAACAATTCGGTGTTGGTTTGGCACGTATGGCTAGAACTATTCGTGAGAGAATGAACGTTAGAGATAACGAGGTGTTTACACCAATTGATTTGATTAATGCTAAAACATTATCATCAGTTATCAACTCTTTCTTTGGTACTAACCAGTTATCTCAATTTATGGATCAAACGAATCCATTAGCTGAGATTACGCACAAAAGAAGACTTTCTGCACTTGGACCAGGTGGACTTTCGAGAGAGAGAGCTGGTTTCGAGGTTCGTGACGTTCACTATACGCACTATGGTCGTTTATGTCCGATTGAAACTCCTGAGGGACCAAACATTGGTTTGATTTCATCTCTTGGTGTTTATGCAAAAGTAAACGGAATGGGATTCATTGAAACTCCATACCGTAAAGTAACAAATGGTGTTGTTGATTTAGAAAGCGCACCAATCTATTTAAGTGCTGAAGAAGAAGAAGGTAAAATGATTGCTCAAGCAAACATTGACATGGACGCTTCTGGTAAAATTACAGCTAGTAATGTTATTGCTCGTGAAGAGGGTGACTTCCCAGTTGTTGAACCAAGTTCAGTACATTATACAGACGTTGCTCCTAACCAGATCGCTTCGATTTCTGCATCTTTGATTCCTTTCTTGGAGCATGATGATGCGAACCGTGCGTTGATGGGATCAAACATGATGCGTCAGGCAGTTCCTTTGATCCGTCCTGAAGCACCGATTGTTGGTACAGGTTTAGAGCGTCAGGTAGCTTCTGACTCAAGAGTATTGATCAATGCTGAAGGGCATGGTACTGTTGAATACGTAGATGCTAACATCATTACTATTAAATACGATCGTACAGAAGACGAGAGAATGGTTAGTTTTGATGCTGATGAGAAAACGTACAATCTTATTAAATTTAGAAAAACCAATCAAGGTACAAGTATCAACTTGAAACCAATCGTAAGAAGAGGTGACAGAGTTGTTCCTGGTCAAGTATTGTCTGAAGGATATGCTACTCAAAATGGAGAATTAGCTTTAGGTAGAAACTTAAAAGTTGCGTTCATGCCATGGAAAGGGTATAACTTCGAGGATGCGATTGTAATTTCTGAAAAAGTAGTTCGTGATGATATTTTTACTTCTATCCACGTTGATGATTATTCATTAGAGGTTAGAGATACTAAGTTAGGAAATGAAGAGTTAACAAACGATATTCCTAACGTTTCTGAAGAAGCTACTAAAGATTTAGATGAAAACGGTATGATCAGAATTGGTGCAGAGGTTAAACCTGGCGACATTTTGATCGGAAAAATTACACCAAAAGGAGAATCAGATCCTACTCCAGAAGAGAAATTGCTTCGTGCAATCTTCGGGGATAAAGCTGGTGATGTAAAAGATGCTTCATTAAAAGCTTCTCCATCTTTACATGGTGTAGTTCTTGACAAAAAATTATTTGCAAGAGCCGTAAAAGATAAACGTAAACGTACTCAGGATAAAGATGCTTTAGGTGCTTTAGAAATGGAGTTCGAAACTAAATTTGTTGAATTAAAAGACAGATTAGTTGAGAAATTATTCTTGATCGTTAATGGAAAAACATCTCAAGGTGTAATGAATGATTTGGGTGAAGAAGTTTTACCAAAAGGTAAAAAATATACTCAAAAAATGCTTTACGCAGTAGAAGATTTCGCTCACTTAAGCAAAGGTCAATGGGTTGCTGATGATGCTACTAATAAAATGGTTAATGATTTGATTCATAACTATAAAATTAAGCTGAACGACTTACAAGGTGCTTTAAGAAGAGAGAAATTCACTATTACAGTTGGAGATGAGTTACCATCTGGAATCTTGAAATTGGCTAAAATCTATATCGCTAAAAAACGTAAGTTAAAAGTTGGTGATAAAATGGCGGGACGTCACGGTAACAAAGGTATTGTTGCTAGAATCGTTCGTCATGAAGATATGCCTTTCTTAGAAGATGGAACACCGGTAGATATCGTATTAAATCCACTTGGGGTACCTTCACGTATGAACATTGGTCAGATTTATGAGACTGTTCTTGGATGGGCTGGTATGAACTTGGGTAGAAAATTTGCTACTCCAATCTTCGACGGTGCTTCTCTTGACGAAATCAATGCTTTGACTGATGAGGCTAATGTACCACGTTTCGGACATACTTATCTTTATGATGGTGGAACTGGAGAGCGTTTTGCACAAAAAGCAACTGTGGGTGTAATTTACATGCTTAAATTAGGACACATGGTTGATGATAAGATGCACGCACGTTCTATCGGACCATACTCATTGATTACGCAACAGCCACTTGGAGGTAAGGCTCAATTTGGAGGTCAGCGTTTTGGAGAGATGGAGGTTTGGGCACTTGAGGCTTATGGAGCTTCTAGTACTTTACGTGAAATCTTAACTGTTAAGTCTGATGACGTTATTGGTAGAGCTAAAACTTACGAAGCTATCGTTAAGGGTGAAACTATGCCAGAACCAGGTTTACCAGAATCATTCAATGTATTAATGCACGAATTGAAAGGTCTAGGATTAGATCTTCGTTTGGAAGAATAATAATAAAAAATGTAGAGACGTGATTAATCGCGTCTCTATATTCGTATTTATAATAAGTTTTTAAAGATTTATACCCGTAACCCGTTCCGATTTTTTATAATAATGCGAGGCATTTTATAACTAGCACCTCAAATAAGAATTTGAGGTTTAGAGAAGTAACCCGAGGTAGTGTTTTTAGTCAAAAGCCAAAAGTCTTAAAGTCATAAAGCTCAGAAATGGCTTTCGACTTTCGACTTTCAAACTTTCGACTTCAATGAAATCAATTTTTTAATTGCAAATAAATCAATAGTAAAAACTATGATGAATAACAGAAACAATAAAGATAAGAATCCAGTAAAAAGATTTAACAAAATCTCTATTGGATTGGCTTCACCAGAATCTATCTTGAAAGAATCAAGAGGAGAGGTTTTAAAGCCAGAAACAATTAACTATAGAACTCACAAACCAGAGCGTGACGGACTTTTTTGCGAAAGAATCTTCGGACCAGTAAAAGATTTCGAATGTGCTTGTGGTAAGTATAAAAGAATTCGTTACAAAGGTATCATCTGTGACCGTTGTGGTGTTGAAGTTACAGAGAAAAAAGTACGTCGTGACAGAGTAGGACACATCAACCTTGTTGTGCCAATTGCTCATATATGGTATTTCCGTTCTCTTCCAAACAAAATTGGTTATATCCTTGGTCTTCCATCTAAGAAATTAGATATGATCATTTACTACGAAAGATACGTAGTAATCCAAGCTGGTATTGCTAAAAATGCAGATGGAGAATCTTTACAAAGATTAGATTTCTTAACTGAAGAAGAATATTTGAATATTTTAGATACTCTTCCGCAAGAAAACCAATATTTAGATGATTTAGATCCTAATAAATTTGTTGCCAAAATGGGAGCAGAATGTATTATGGATTTATTAGCTCGTATTGACTTAGATGCTTTATCTTATGAATTAAGACACAGCGCTAACAACGAGACTTCTAAACAAAGAAAAACTGAGGCTTTAAAAAGATTACAAGTTGTTGAGTCTTTCCGTGAGTCTAACGAAAACCGCGAAAACCGTCCAGAATGGATGATTATGAAAGTGGTTCCAGTTATCCCGCCAGAATTACGTCCGCTTGTGCCACTTGATGGAGGTCGTTTTGCAACTTCAGATTTGAACGACTTATACCGTCGTGTAATTATCCGTAACAACCGTTTGAAAAGATTAATGGAGATTAAAGCTCCAGAAGTTATCTTGAGAAACGAGAAACGTATGTTGCAAGAATCTGTAGATTCATTATTCGATAACACACGTAAAGCTTCTGCTGTTAAAACAGAATCAAACAGACCATTAAAATCATTATCTGACTCATTAAAAGGTAAGCAAGGACGTTTCCGTCAAAACTTACTTGGTAAACGTGTGGATTATTCTGCTCGTTCGGTAATTGTTGTTGGTCCAGAGTTAAAATTGTATGAGTGCGGATTGCCAAAAGATATGGCTTCTGAATTATACAAACCTTTCGTTATCCGTAAGTTGATCGAAAGAGGTATTGTAAAAACAGTAAAATCTGCTAAGAAAATCATTGACAAGAAAGAGCCTGTAGTTTGGGATATCCTTGAAAACGTAATTAAAGGACACCCAGTATTACTGAACCGTGCTCCTACTTTGCACAGACTTGGTATTCAGGCTTTCCAGCCAAAATTAATTGAAGGAAAAGCGATCCAGTTACACCCATTAGTATGTACGGCTTTCAACGCCGATTTCGATGGTGACCAGATGGCGGTTCACTTACCATTAGGACCAGAGGCTATTTTAGAGGCACAATTATTAATGTTGGCTTCTCACAATATCTTGAACCCTGCAAATGGTGCTCCAATTACTGTACCTTCTCAGGACATGGTCTTGGGTCTATACTATATGACCAAAGAACGTATTTCTACAGAAGATCACAAAATTATTGGTCAGGATTTAACTTTCTATTCTGCTGAAGAAGTAAACATTGCATTAAACGAAGGAAGATTAGAATTGAATGCTCGTGTGAAAATTAGAGCAAAAGATTTTAATGATAACGGAGAGTTAGTGTACAAAATCATCCAGACAACTGCTGGACGTGTGTTATTTAACGAAGTAGTACCTGAAGCAGCTGGATATATCAATGACGTATTGACTAAGAAAAACCTTAGAGATATTATCGGACACATTTTAAGTGTGACTGATGTACCTACAACGGCAGCCTTCTTGGATAATATGAAAGATATGGGTTATAAATTCGCATTTAGAGGAGGTTTATCATTCTCTTTAGGTGATATTAGAATTCCAGAACAAAAAACGAAGTTAATTGCAGATGCTAGAGAGCAAGTTGAAGGTATCTCAACTAACTATAACATGGGTCTTATCACAAATAACGAGCGTTACAACCAAGTTATTGACGTATGGACTTCAGCAAATGCTCAGTTGACAGAGTTAGCAATGAAAAATATTAGAGAAGACCAACAAGGTTTCAACTCTGTATATATGATGCTTGACTCTGGGGCGAGGGGTTCTAAGGAGCAGATTCGTCAGTTAACTGGTATGCGTGGTTTGATGGCTAAGCCTAAAAAATCTACTGCTGGTGGTGGTGAGATTATTGAAAACCCGATTCTTTCTAACTTTAAGGAAGGTCTTTCGATCCTTGAGTACTTCATTTCTACTCACGGTGCGCGTAAAGGTCTTGCGGATACGGCTCTTAAAACGGCCGATGCTGGTTACTTGACAAGAAGGCTTCATGACGTTTCTCAAGATGTTATTGTTAACATTGAAGACTGTGGAACTTTAAGAGGTGTTGAAGTTGCAGCATTGAAGAAAAATGAGGAAATCGTTGAATCTTTAGGAGAGAGAATCTTAGGACGTGTTGCATTACAAGACGTTATCAATCCTCTTACTAACGAAGTAATGGTTAAATCTGGAGAACAAATTACAGAATCAATTATGAGAACTATCGAAGCTTCTCCAATTGAGAAAGTAGAAGTTAGATCTCCATTAACTTGTGAAGCTTTAAAAGGTATTTGTGCGAAATGTTACGGTAGAAACTTAGCTACTGGTAAGATGACACAAAGAGGTGAAGCTGTCGGAGTTATTGCGGCTCAGTCTATTGGAGAGCCAGGTACACAGTTAACACTTCGTACGTTCCACGTTGGAGGGGTTGCTGGAGGTATCTCTGAAGAGTCTAGTATCGTTACAAGATTCGCAGGTAGACTTGAAATTGAAGATTTAAAAACAGTTAAAGGTGAAGATGGAGAAGGAAACTCTGTTGATATCGTAGTTTCACGTTCAACTGAATTAAAATTAGTTGACGAAAAAACTGGAATTGTTTTAAATACACATAACATTCCTTATGGATCTAGTATTTTTGTTAACGATGGAGATACTGTTGCTAAAGGAACTGTAATCTGTAAATGGGATCCATATAACGGTGTAATTGTTTCTGAGTTTACTGGTAAGATTGCTTACGAAGATTTAGAGCAAGGACAATCGTTCATGGTTGAGATCGATGAGCAGACTGGTTTCCAAGAAAAAGTAATTTCTGAGGCTAGAAACAAAAAATTAATCCCAACTTTATTAGTTTACGGTAAAGAAGGTGAATTGATTCGTTCTTACAACTTACCAGTAGGTGCACACTTAATGGTTGAAAACGGCGAGAAAATTAAAGCAGGTAAAGTATTAGTAAAAATCCCTCGTCGTTCTTCTAAAGCGGGCGATATCACGGGAGGTTTACCAAGAATTACTGAGCTTCTTGAGGCTCGTAACCCTTCAAACCCAGCGGTTGTATCTGAAATTGATGGAGTTGTATCTTTCGGTAAAATCAAAAGAGGTAACCGTGAGATTGTTATCGAGTCTAAATTTGGTGAGGTTAAAAAGTATTTAGTTAAACTTTCAAGCCAAATCTTAGTACAAGAGAATGACTTCGTAAGAGCGGGAGTTCCATTGTCTGATGGTGCAATTACACCAGATGATATCTTAAGAATTCAAGGGCCAGCTGCTGTTCAACAGTACTTGGTAAATGAAATTCAAGAGGTTTACCGTTTACAAGGGGTAAAAATTAATGACAAGCACTTTGAGGTAGTTATTCGTCAAATGATGCGTAAAGTAAGAGTTCAGGATCCAGGTGATACTTTATTCTTAGAAGACCAATTAATTCACACTAAAGATTTCATCGTTCAAAACGATAAATTATATGGTATGAAAGTGGTTGAGGATGCTGGAGATTCTTCAGTATTGAAACCAGGTCAGATTATTACGCCTCGTGAATTACGTGATGAAAACTCACTATTGAAGCGTACTGATAAAAATCTTGTTGTAGCAAGAGATGTAATCACTGCAACTGCAACGCCAGTTTTACAAGGTATTACAAGAGCTTCGTTACAAACTAAATCATTCATTTCTGCGGCTTCATTCCAGGAGACAACGAAAGTACTTAACGAAGCTGCAGTAGCTGGTAAAGTAGATGATTTAGAAGGATTAAAAGAAAATGTAATTGTTGGACACAGAATTCCTGCGGGAACTGGTATGAGAGAATACGATAACACAATCGTAGGATCTAAAGATGATTACAATGAAATGATGGCTAATAAAGAAGAATACATTTATTAATTAGGAAACTATGAGTAATCCGAAACAACAACAAGAGCAAATTAATATTGAGTTAGATGAAACTATTGCGGAAGGAATTTATTCTAATCTTGCGATTATCAACCACTCATCATCAGAGTTTGTTTTAGATTTTGTAAGCATTATGCCGGGTATTCCTAAAGCCAAGGTAAAGTCAAGAATTGTTTTGACGCCACAACATGCTAAAAGATTGTTAAGAGCAATAGGTGAAAACATCCACAGATTTGAGGCAGCTCATGGTGAAATCAAAGAAACGGAACAAGCGCCAATTCCGCTTAATTTTGGTCCTGCGGGACAAGCATAAATTTTAAAGCCCCATTTTTATGGGGCTTTTTTTTGCGTCAATCTAAATCATGTAGTTTATCCGATTTAATTTGTATTTCATCGACTAAATTTCTGCATAATTGAAGTTTGCAGTATTTTAGCAATTCCGAATTAGAAAAAATTTATATTAGAATAATAACTCAGTAAGGTTGTAATTAATTCAAATAAAAAAAGCGCTATAGTAATTTATAGCGCTTTTTTTATTTTTTTTAAGTAAATTAATCAAATTCAGATGTAAAATATAATTTCACAGTAGGATATTTACTTTGAGTCATTTGAATTGTAAAATCAGAATCGGCTAAAAATACCAATTGCCCGTATTTATCGTGAGCAAGGAATTTTTGTTTGATACGTTTAAATTCTTTGAATTCTTCGTTTTTAGCATCGTCCGGTTTTACCCAGCACGCTTTATGTACAGGAAAGTTTTCGTAAGTACATTTTGCTCCGTATTCGTGCTCTAAACGATATTGAATTACCTCATATTGAAGTGCTCCAACAGTTCCGATAACTTTACGATTATTCATTTCTAAAGTAAATAACTGCGCTACACCTTCATCCATTAACTGATCTACTCCTTTTTCTAATTGCTTAGCTTTCATCGGATCAGCATTATTAATGTATCTAAAGTGCTCTGGAGAGAAACTCGGAATTCCTTTAAAGCTCATGATTTCACCTTCTGTTAAAGTATCTCCAATTTTAAAGTTTCCTGTGTCATGCAAACCAACAATATCACCAGGATAAGAAATGTCTACAATTTCTTTTTTCTCAGCGAAAAAGGCATTTGGACTTGAGAATTTTAAATTTTTCTTCTGACGAACGTGGTAATAAGGCTTATTTCTTTCGAAAGTTCCAGAAACAATTTTGATAAAGGCTAAACGGTCACGATGTTTTGGATCCATATTAGCGTGGATTTTGAAAACAAATCCAGTCATTTTTTCTTCAGTAGGTTCAACTGTACGAGTTTCAGAATCTTTTGGTCTTGGAGATGGTGCAATTGTAATGAAACAATCTAATAATTCACGAACTCCAAAATTATTTAAGGCTGAACCGAAGAATACGGGCTGAATTTTTCCATCTAAATAATCCTGACGTTCAAATTTAGGATAGACTTCATCAATCAATTCTAATTCTTCACGAAGTTTGTTCGCTGCTTTTTCGCCTACAATTTTATCTAATTCAGGATTGTTCTGTACATCAGAAAAAGCAATTGTTTCTTCGATATTTTTACGACTGTCTCCGCTGAAAAGGTTAATATTTTCTTCCCATAAATTATAAATTCCTTGGAAATCGTAACCCATTCCGATAGGAAAACTTAGTGGTGTAACTTTCAATCCTAATTTTTGTTCTACTTCATCCATCAAATCAAAAGCATCTTTACCTTCACGATCTAATTTATTGATGAAAACAATCATCGGTATGTTACGCATTCTACAAACTGCAACCAGTTTTTCAGTTTGTTCCTCAACCCCTTTTGCAACGTCAATCACAACAATTACACTATCAACAGCGGTTAAAGTTCTAAAAGTATCTTCAGCAAAATCCTTGTGCCCAGGAGTATCAAGGATATTGATTTTTTTATCTTTATAATTAAAAGCAAGCACAGAAGTCGAAACCGAGATCCCTCTCTGACGCTCGATTTCCATAAAGTCACTCGTTGCTCCTTTTTTAATTTTGTTATTTTTTACAGCTCCAGCTTCCTGAATAGCCCCTCCAAACAACAGTAATTTTTCAGTTAAAGTTGTTTTACCGGCATCAGGGTGCGAGATAATTCCAAATGTTCTTCTGCGTTGTATTTCTTTTAAAAAGCTCATATTTCGTATAAATAGGTTGCAAAAGTACTATTAAATACGGCTTTATAAAAATATTCAGTTCGTAAATTTGGAAGTCTTTATTTCTAAATGGATTTTGAAGAAAAAAATAAGGCTGTTTTGCAACAGCCTTATAAGAGTCATTTTTTAAATTACTGATTAATTGACCAAATTGAATATCCTTTTGGAGGACATTGTATTTTTACCCATTTATCGGCTTGTGTAGTTGGATACCAAGATGAATTTCCTGTAAAATCTTTAATTTGAGTATTGGCCCAGTTGGTCTGAATCCATCTTTCTTGCCAAACATCAGAGTTGTTGATGTAAACTACCAAACCTGGATTTCCATTATATCCATTTCTTCTTGCCACATATTCATCATTGTCAGAATATAAAATAGAAGTTGTTCCAGTTGCTTTATTGTTATGAATCCAAATTAAGTTGTTCAGTTTGTTTTTGTCTAGCCATTCTTCATAATCTCTGTAGAAAATAGTTGGATAACCTTCATGAGTCAAAATATAGGAGTAAGCCAACATTTTGCTCCAAATTTCGTCAGTATCGTGATTGGTTACAAAAGTCACTGCTTTATACGGATTTCGTTTCCACATCATATCATCATTTAATAGAGCAAGATTATTTCCATCAAAAGCGTCGTTCATTTTGTAGTAACAAGCAAAATCAAATACAGAACTATTGGCATTGTTTGCCCACCATTCAAGTGTATTTACGTTAGAATCCCAATATTCTCCAACAGAAAATCCGCCAACATTCGCATTCCAAGCGTTTACCACCCACGGCCCAAAACCTTTAACATAATCGAAACGCCATCCGTCAAATTTCATAGTGTTTTTATAGTATTTTCCAACACCATCTGTTCTAAGCCATAGCCAGTCTTTTACATTTTGTGCGGCATGACATAAATCTGGGAAACCGCCAAAAGAGCCTTCGTCATTGTTGCCGAAACTATTTTTGTAGAAGTCATTATAATTACGTTTGAATTTTCCAGAAGCAATTCCCGTAAAATTTGTCCAAGTATTTGTGCCTGTAAACGGATTCGCTTCAGATTGCCCTCCACTGTTATGATTGATTACAATATCTGCATAAACTTTGATGTTTTCGTTATGAGCAGCCGTAATTAAATTTACCAATTCGGTTTTTGATCCAAATCTGGTTTCTGTACTTCCGTTTTGATTGTAATCTCCAAAATCAAAATAATCCGTTGGATCATAACCCATAGAAAATGCGCCATTTTGGGCTTTTGAAGCGGGAGGAAGCCAAATTGAGCCAATTCCAGCATTACCCCAAGCCGTTACTTTACTGCTCACAGTATTCCACCAAGTTCCGCCTGCAGGAACATCCCAATAAAAGGCTTGCATCATAACACCACCGCCCGGATTGTCTACATATTTTCCTGTAAGTGATGATTTTGCACCGGTACTAAAAGGTTTTCCGTCGTGATGTGTAACATTAATGATTTCAAATTTTTGACTTTCAGCTTTTGAATCAGCTTCAATTGTTTCATTTTGAGAGCATGAACATAACAATGCTGTAAGCATGCTCATAAACAAAAATTTTGTTTGTAGTTTTTTCATAAAAGATTTGGTTAAAATGGTTAATAAAGTTAGTAATTACGCAATTTTAAAGCTTTTAAAAAGATATATTCTTATTTTTTTGCTCGTTAAATTGTTAATTGCTCACGAATGTAAGTTTTTTTTGATTTGATTCGTTTTTGTCTGAAAATAGTTGTACAACGAAAACGTTGTAGTGTTAAAAACTTTTTTTATAGTCTTTATAATTAAAGAATTATGTTTTTTGTGAAATAGGTTTTGTAGATTTTGCTTCTTTCAAAAAGATATGCTTAAATATGTGGCAAAAAGTGATTTTTAGTTTTTATAAAAAGACAATCACTATAATTTTTTGTTAATAGTATAAGCGATAGTTGTATTATGTAATTGAATTGTTATTTTTGTTCGTTATAAGTAAAAGAACTAGAGTTTAATTGTTTACTGTTTTTGAAGTTTATCTTTTAAAATAAGGCAATTGACAGTTTAGTTTTTAAAAAGGATAATTCTAAAAACAAGATCTTACATTTAAATTAAATCTAGAATAATGTTATTAAAAAAATTACAGCTAAAAACAATTGATTACAAGCTTGTATTGACAATGTGTTTTTTACTTTTTTTCAGCTCAATGGTTTCAGCTCAGGAGATTATTCCAGATGTTGTGGCTCAAAAACCAGCTGAACCTCATGTTGGAGGACAAAAAATAGATGGTATTATTGCTACCGTTGGAGATTATATTGTTTTAGATTCAGATATTGATAAAGGTTTTTTAGAAATCTTAGCTTCTGGTGGTAGTACAAAAGATATTACAAGATGCCAGATGTTAGGTAAACTTCTTGAAGATAAATTGTATGCACACCAAGCAATTCAAGATAGTATTATTGTAAGTGATGCCGAAATTAGAAGTATGATGGAAGACCGTTTAAATTATATGGTTAAACAGGTTGGAGACATCAATAAAGTGGTTGAATATTACCATAAGAGTTCTGTTGAAGAATTCAAAACTTATTTCGCAGACATTTTGAAAGAGCAAAAATTGGCTACTGACATGCAGAAAAAAATTGTTGAAGCTGTAGAAATCACTCCTGAAGAGGTTCGTAATTTCTTTAAAAAAATACCAAAAGATGAATTGCCAACTTTTGGAGCTGAAATGGAAGTTGCGCAAATTGTAGCAGAGCCAAAAGTTTCCAAAGAAGACAAACAAAAAGTAATTGACAGATTGAATTCCATCAGGCAAGATGTTTTAGATGGTGCTAGTTTTGCAACAAAAGCCGTTTTGTATTCTCAAGATCCTGGATCATCCTCAAATGGAGGTTATTACAAAATGACTCGAAGAACTCCTTTCTTAAAGGAGTTTAAAGACGTTGCTTTTAGTTTGCAGGAAGGTGAAATTTCACAGCCTTTTGAAACTATTTATGGATTTCATATAATAATGATTGATAAAATAAAGGGACAAGAAGTTGAATTACGTCATATTTTGATTTCGCCAACTGTTTCTGAAAGTGCGTTAAAAGAAGCAAAGGAAAGACTTATAAACGTTCGTACTAAGATTATGAATAAAGAAATTTCTTTTGCTGACGCTGCTAGAACAGAATCTGATGAGAAAGAAACAAGAGCAAATGGAGGAACGTTAGTAAATCCTAATACGCAGGATACACGTTTTGAACTGACAAAAATGGATCCGCAATTGTACGGTCAAGTTTCAAATTTGAAAGATAATGAGATTTCTCAACCTCTTTTGAACGTAGATGATAAAGGCAAAAAGACTTATAAGATCATCACAGTAACAAACAGAATTAATGAACATACTGCTGATTATGCTCAAGATTATACAAAAATCAAAGAATTAGCATTAAAAGAAAAACAAATTCAAGCGATTGCAAAATGGTTTGATACAAAGATAAAAGATACTTATATTAAAATTATTGGAGAATACAGAGATTGTAATTTTACAAACAATTGGCTTAAAAAATAATTTTTATTAAATAAATAAAAAGAGTTAGTTTTATGAATCCATAGAGCTGACTCTTTTTTAATTTAAAAACATACTTAAATGTCTGACGTTACAGCAATTCATAATTTAGTTCAAAAACGAAACGAGTTAAAATCAGAAATAGCAAAAATCATTGTAGGCCAAGATGCCGTTATTGATCAAATATTATTGTGTATATTTTCAGGCGGGCATGCCCTTTTGATTGGAGTTCCTGGTTTGGCAAAAACATTAATGATAAATACGCTGTCACAGGCTTTAGGATTAGATTTTAAAAGAATCCAGTTTACGCCAGATTTAATGCCATCTGACATTTTGGGAAGTGAAATCTTGGACGAAAACAGACACTTTAAATTCATAAAAGGACCAATTTTTTCTAATATCATTTTGGCCGATGAGATCAACAGAACACCGCCAAAAACACAAGCCGCTTTGCTTGAAGCAATGCAAGAGCGTTCGGTTACGATTGCTGGGCAGAATTACAAATTAGATTTGCCATATTTTGTATTGGCAACTCAAAACCCAATTGAGCAGGAAGGAACTTATCCGTTGCCAGAAGCGCAATTGGATCGTTTTATGTTTGCAATCAAATTGGAATATCCAACATTTGAAGAGGAAGTTCAAGTGGTAAAACGTACTACGTCTGACGTTAAAACACAAATTAATCCGTTATTTTCGGCTCAGGAAATTATCGACTTTCAACATTTGATCCGTCGAATTCCTGTTGCAGATAATGTAATTGAATATGCTGTGAGTCTGGTAAGCAAAACGCGTCCGGACAATAGTTTGACAAATGATTTTGTAAAAAACTATTTAGATTGGGGAGCAGGACCAAGGGCTTCTCAGAATTTGATTTTGGCAGCAAAAGCGCACGCCGCTTTCAATGGTAAATTCTCGCCAGATATTGAAGATGTAAAAGCTGTTGCAGTTGGCATTCTAAGACACAGAATTATTAAAAACTATAAGGCAGACGCTGAGGGAATAACTGAAGAAGTTATTATTAAGAAATTGTTATAAATAGTACCAAATATAAAGAGCCTGACAAAATTAAATTTGTCAGGCTTTTTTGTTTTTTGTCTCGTCCTGAAAAAAGTTGACTATAATTAACTTAATTATGTCACTAACAAGAGAAGTATTTAAAAGAATTGTGCCTGATTGCACTTACAGTGAGGCATTCAAAAAACAGGTTGTAAAAGAATTTGAACTGGGATTATTTTGCAAGGCAGATCTTCGCCGTCGTTACCAAATCAGAAGTCATAGCTGTATCGACAGTTGGTTAAGAAAATATGGTAAATTTACATATCTGGAAAAACTAACACTGGGACGACCTATGAAAGATCCTCAATCTCAACGCATCAAAGAACTCGAAGCTCAATTAGCTAAGAAAGAGCAAGAATTATTGGTCTTTAAAAAGTTTATTGAAATAGCCGAACGCGAGCTAAAAATCGAGATTGTAAAAAAGTCTGGTTCCAAGCAGTCCAAGAAATAAATCGTATATACAGGGTTAGTCCTTGTGAAATATGTCGATTGTTTGGATACAGTAAACAAGCTTATTACAAACGAAAATCACATCTATTAAAGTCAATTCCCGACAAAGTACATCTCAAATCTTTGGTAATGTCGGTTCGTCAAAAGCTGCCAAAAACCGGTGGCAGAAAACTGCATTATATGCTGAAAGATGATTTAAAAAGACATCAAATAAAGATTGGCAGAGATAAATTGTTTGATTTTTTACGTGATGAATATTTATTAGTCCCTAAAGCTAGAAGATATTACAAGACAACAAATTCAAGACATTGGATGCGTAAATATCCAAATTTAATAAAAGAAATCAAGCTCAATGAGCCTGAGCAGGTTTGGGTTGCTGATATTACTTATCTAAGAACTAAAGAACAAACATATTACCTGCATTTGATAACAGATGCATACTCGAAGAAAATTGTAGGTTATAATTTATCGGATAATTTAATGGCTTCTTCTACATTAGAAGCTTTAAAGATGGCTGTCGGTAATAGGAAATACAGCAGAAATCTCATACATCATTCAGATAGAGGTCTTCAATATTGCAGCAAAGAGTACACGGAATATTTATCTCAAAGCAAGATTCTGATAAGTATGACACAAAACTATGATCCATATGAAAATGCAGTTGCAGAAAGAGTAAATGGTATTTTAAAAGAAGAATTTGGATTATCTGAAATCTTTGAAGATTTTGAAAATCTGAAAAAGCAAGCTCTAGAATCTATTTTATTTTATAATCAAATAAGAGTGCATTTATCAATAAATATGCTGACTCCAAATCAAGCACATTTACAAAATCAAATCAAACTCAAAAGATGGAAAAAAACAAATCGGAACAAAAATAATTCTGTTCCGATTTAATTAATTTTATATTACTAATCGAGTCAACCTTTTTCAGGACAACTCATTTAAATTTTGACTGTTTCGTTGATCAAACGGACAGGTTTGTTTGAAAATAATTTGATTAAAAGAACTTCAGGAAGCGAAGTATATTTTCTGGAATCGCATTCGTACCACCAGTAAGAATTATATTTGACATTGTTTTTCTCCATTTTCACCAACCAGATTTTTTCATTTGCGTTGCTTATTTCTTTTTTCTCGATGATTTTATAGCCCGCTCCAGTCCAACATATTAAAGGGTTATGGGCAGGAGTTTTAATATAAATAAGTTTGTTAGAAGTCGTAATCTTGAATACTTCGTTATTGACCCAAACACCATTTTGAATAGCATATTCTGGACTGATGTTTTCAAGTAAGTTGTGAGGCTGTATTTTTTTGATTTCAAAACTAGTTCCAACGGTTACGATTGTTCCAGCGATGGCAAAGAAAACTGTGTGCCACATTTTTTTCGTTTCGACTTCTTTTGTTTTGGGTTTAAAAAATCGGATGAAAAAAAGCATTGGAAGAATTTGATAAAATACAAAACAAAGAATTCCGATAGAATGATGCAATACGTTTTCTTCAGTACAATTGAATAAAACTAGTGTAATAATTCTGAAATAATTTGAAATAATATTCAGAATTATTACTACGGCGCAAAAAAGAAAAATCTGCAAAATATTGAAATGTTTTTGATGTTTCTTTTCTTCAAGCGTCAATAAAAATGCGCCAGACAACAATCCGGTTTTGAACATGGACAATCCTATGCAAGCGGTATCAATAGTAATTTTTGCGTTATCGATGTAAAAGTTGACGCCTTCTATCTTGTCGATCGAAATAAAGTTCTTCAAAACTAAATAAACATAGTAGCAGAGAGATTGTTTGATTTCGGTCGTCAAATAGTCAAAAAACGTATTGAAGATGGAAGAGAATAACAAAATGCAGATAAAAGCAATAAATGAAAATTTTTGAGTAACACCGTAATACAAAAGGCATACAAACAAAGCTAGAGCCAGAAAATGCACAGATTGCGTATGTAGTCGATAACTAATGAATTCTAAAACAATAATTGATGCTAAAAGAGGATAGTTGAGATTAAGACTCGTTTTTTTGCCACCAAAAACAAACAATCCAATTGAGGCTATTATCCCGAATAAATTATTGTTTAATCCATTAAGTACAATACTTTGGTTTAAAAGCAACAGAAGACAAACGATTAGCAGTACCGCAACTTTTTTGTATTGGAGTGTTGAATTCATTTAGGCTAGTTGTTTTTTGTTTTTTCGGTAATAGAAATATAAAGCAGAAATTCCAATTATGATTAAAAGCCATTCATGAGGTTCAGGAACTGATCCATCATTATTTATGGAAGCATTTCCTAATGTGTTCACATTTTTTTCAATGCCATTTTTGGCATAATCTTCATCTGTTTCTAAGACAATTAAAGAAGAAATTGGTGTTACTATGTTGGCATCTTTTGCCAATTCAACATATTGGTTTGAAGCCAAAGTATCATTTTTGATTTTTACTTGTTCTTCTAAAACTTTTCCAAAAGCGTACATTCTGTAAATATGATTTGGGCCGTTGCTTTTTGAAGTGCTGTCTGCAATGTTTTCATGAATTGAAATTTGAGCAGGTTCAATATTGATGCTGTTTTCATCTGTTTTGTACGATGGAAATTGTTGTTTTTTGATCAGATTCAAACTTTTGTCCAAACTGCATTGAAAATAATCAACATATTTTTGCTCTTTTACAGTTTGCCAAAAAGGATTAATATCGGTGCTGATATTAATGACTTTTATGTTTTTTTCTGTTGTATTAGTTTTAATTTCTTTCAGATAATTGGAATCTTCAAGTTCTTCAAAATTGGCAGAAAATGTTCCCGATTTTGTAATGATTAAAGTATTTTTGGCTAATTGGTAAAGTGGAAGCAAAGAATAATGGTAGTTTTCAAAATCCAATTGAATGGCTTTGAAATTCTCGGCATTAATTTGTGTTTTTTTACCATTTACAAAAACGTAAAGATTCTTTTGGTTTAAATTTATAAAAGCTTCGATTTGTTTAGTTGTCCAATTGTCATTCAGATCCAATATTATTTCAGAAGGAGTGAAGGGAATAATCGTTTTCTGGATATTTTGAATTTCGTACACTTTGTTTTTCCATACAAATGCTTGCGAATTAATTTTAGGTAAAGGCATAGTCGCATCCCATTCATCCAATCCTGTAGATTGATTGATGAAAAAACCTTTTTCAAGTTCAAAATCCTTACTGGTTTCTATAGCGGTGTTTCCAACAGTTTGTATTCTTGAAATTGTTTTAGCATTTGAAATGTTTGGTCCTTTTGTTGAAAGGCTCTGATATTTTAAAATATTATCCTCTACCTTCAGAGGAGTGGTAAAGCCGCATTTGAATTTTCTAGGTGTTTGTTTGTTTACTGGGAAAACTCGAACTACAACTTTATTTCCTTCTCTCCATTGCAGTAAAGAAGGATCACGATATTCTACGCCAACAATCTGTTTGTATGCTTTTTTTGCTTTTTCCTTTGTTGTCAAGACGCCTTTTCGCTCAATTCCGTTTACCCAAAGTGAAAGTGAAGTAGCAACAGATCCTTCCGGCAATTGAAAAGAGTAAATAGCCTCTTGATTATTCCAAGCTTTTACGTCGGATGCAATATCCATCGTGATTTCGGTATAGGCTAATCGCGTATTGGGATAAAGTTTTACATCTTCTTTAATGGCTTTTGTGAGTACATTTTCACCGCTCCAAAGCTGTTCTTCGGTTTCAAGTCTTTTGTCAAAATTTGATTTTAGAATATTTATTTTGTCATCATTTGTTAGGCCTGAATCTTCACAAAACCAATAGGCAATACTGATAAACGGATTATGGATTTTGGTTTTGTTGAACTGTTGATTGCTGAATGAATCAAATCCGTCAAATGAGAAAAAGTTATTTTTGTCAAAATATACAATATCCTTCTTTAATAAGATCTCGTTAAAAAAATTGGGTTTTAAATTCTGTGAAACCGAAATGTATCGTGGTAAATCTTCATCAGAATTAAAAGAATTGATTCTGGCACTTTGAATTATTTTGTTGTTTTCGACAACTAATCCAATAGTGAAAATCGAAAAACCGACTAGTACAAGCCCAAATCCGGCGGTAAAAGAAAGAAAATAGATTCTGTTTTTTGACAAATTCACAATGACAGTTAGCAAATGAATAATTAAAATTATTCCTGGCACCAGGCCATAAAATCCCATTCCGAGAGCTAAAATTCCAATAAATGAAAATGGTGTCAATGGAATAAGGTATAAGGCAAAATAAAAGATGATCCAAAATGAAATTCCGTTTATAAAATAAAATAGGAATGTACGAGGGGTTTTAATAAAATCTTGATAAAGAATAAAATTCGTAAAGCAAAAAATAAAAGTGGTAACATATACCCATATAGGTAAATCTTGAAAAACCGGAATAAAAACATTCAAGCTAAAGCAACCAATAAGCCAATTCAGCATTAGAAAAGGAATTAGATGAACGTATTCGTTTTTGTTTTTTAAAATTGAAAAAGAGATAAGAGTACCATATAAAAATTCAATCATAAGACTGACTACCCCGATTGATTCGTATTCGTTAAAAGATAATTTTTTAAAGGTTAAAGAACAAATCATAAAGATGGTGCTGAAAATGGTAACCACAAGACTTGACTGTACTCCAGGTTTTTGGTAATAATCTAAAATTTCTGTTTTGTATTTCATAGTTATATATTTTTAAAAGTACTTTGAATTACAAAGTTAATAGAAAATCTGAAATACAAAATTTTAGAGCTAGTTTTTTTAGGAAATTTCTGGATTCGGTTTTTTGTGTGAAAATGTATTTTGAAGACGAAAAAAAGGCAACTATAACGTTATAATTTGTTATTTAGAAACATTCTTCGCTAAAACAGATGTAAAATCGTACTTACGCTATAACATTAAATTTCGACTTTGTTAAAGAAAAGATTTTAAAATGCCAATAATTCATTTTTTTAATATAAAATTGATTTTTTTATAAAAACAAGCAGTGAAAATCGTTTTTTAGCAATAATAATTTTTGAAAAGACGACTTCTATTAAATTTTTTTTAATTACGGTCTTTAATGTTTAAATTTGCCTCAAAAAAATAAATCCGCTTTTATTATGAATATTTATCAGGATTACCTTCAAGAAATTGAAGAAAGAAAAAATCAAGGGTTACACCCAAAACCAATTGATGGAGCTGAGTTATTAAGCGAAATCATTGCTCAAATTAAAGATGTTGATAACGCAAACCGCGAAGACTCTCTTAAGTTTTTTATTTACAATACGTTACCGGGTACTACAAGTGCTGCAGGTGAAAAAGCAAAGTTTTTGAAAGAAATCATTTTAGGTCAATCTATTGTAAAAGAGATTACGCCTGTTTTTGCTTTTGAACTATTATCACACATGAAGGGCGGACCTTCAATTGAAGTGTTGTTAGATCTAGCTTTAGGCAACGATGCTGCAATTGCACAACAAGCTGCAGATGTTCTTAAAACACAAGTTTTCCTTTACGATGCTGATACTGACCGTTTGAAAGAAGCTTTCAAAGCTGGCAATGCATTTGCTAAAGAAATTATTGAAAGTTATGCAAAAGCTGAATTCTTCACTAAACTTCCAGAAATAGCTGAAGAAATCAAAGTTGTTACATATATTGCTGGTGAAGGAGATATCTCTACAGATTTATTGTCTCCAGGAAACCAAGCGCACTCTCGTTCAGATCGTGAACTTCACGGTAAATGTATGATTACGCCTCAAGCTCAAGAGGAAATTCAAGCTTTGCAAGCAAAACATCCAGATGCAAGTGTGATGTTAATTGCTGAAAAAGGAACAATGGGAGTGGGTTCTTCTAGAATGTCAGGTGTGAACAACGTGGCACTTTGGACAGGAAAACAAGCAAGTGAGTATGTTCCATTCGTAAATATTGCTCCAATTGTTGGTGGTACAAACGGTATTTCTCCAATTTTCCTTACTACAGTTGACGTGACTGGAGGTATCGGAATTGACCTTAAAAATTGGGTTAAAAAATTAGATGCAGACGGAAAACCAGTATTGAATGAAAATAACGAGCCAATTCTTGAGCAAGCATATTCTGTTGCTACAGGAACTGTTTTGACAATCAATACTCAAACTAAAAAATTATACAACGGTGATCAAGAATTAATTGATATTTCAAGATCATTTACTCCTCAGAAAAAAGAGTTCATTAGAGCTGGAGGATCGTATGCAATTGTATTTGGTAAAAAATTACAAACATTTGCTGCAAAAGTTTTAGATATTGAAGCTCCAGCTGTATTTGCTCCATCTAAAGAAATTTCTAACGAAGGACAAGGCTTAACTGCAGTTGAGAAAATCTTCAACAAAAACGCTGTTGGTATTGCTCCAGGAAAAGTATTGCACGCTGGATCTGACGTTCGTGTAGAAGTAAACATTGTAGGTTCTCAGGATACTACAGGTCTTATGACGGCTCAAGAATTAGAGTCTATGGCGGCTACGGTTATTTCTCCAATTGTTGATGGTGCTTATCAATCTGGTTGTCACACTGCTTCAGTTTGGGATAAAAAAGCTCAGGCTAATATTCCTAAATTAATGAAGTTCATGAACAACTTTGGTTTGATCACAGCACGTGACCCTAAAGGTGTTTACCACTCAATGACTGACGTAATCCACAAAGTACTTAACGATATTACGATCGACGAATGGGCAATCATTATCGGTGGTGACTCTCACACGAGAATGTCTAAAGGTGTTGCTTTTGGTGCTGACTCAGGAACTGTTGCTCTAGCATTGGCTACGGGAGAGGCTTCTATGCCAATTCCAGAATCTGTAAAAGTGACTTTCAAAGGAGACATGAAAGGGTACATGGATTTCCGTGATGTGGTTCACGCTACTCAAGCTCAAATGCTTAAGCAGTTCAACGGAGAGAACGTATTCCAAGGAAGAATCATTGAGGTCCACATTGGTACGCTTACTGCTGACCAAGCGTTTACATTTACAGACTGGACTGCAGAGATGAAAGCAAAAGCTTCTATCTGTATTTCAGAAGACGATACTTTGATCGAATCATTGGAAATTGCTAAAGGCAGAATCCAAATCATGATTACTAAAGGAATGGATAATGATAGACAAGTTCTTCAAGGATTAATCAACAAAGCAGATAAGAGAATTGCTGAAATTAAATCTGGTGAAAAACCAGCCTTAACTCCAGATGCGAATGCTAAATATTATGCTGAAGTTGTAGTTGATTTAGATCAAATCGCTGAACCAATGATTGCGGATCCAGATGTTAATAACAAAGACGTTTCTAAACGTTATACTCATGATACAATCAGACCATTATCTTTCTATGGTGGAGAGAAAAAAGTAGATCTTGGATTTATTGGTTCTTGTATGGTTCACAAAGGAGATATGAAAATCCTTGCTCAAATGTTGAAAAATGTTGAAGCACAAACAGGAAAAGTTGAGTTTAATGCTCCCCTTGTAGTTGCTCCTCCAACTTATAACATCGTTGATGAGTTGAAAGCTGAAGGTGACTGGGAAGTTTTACAAAGATACTCTGGTTTCGAATTTGATGATAATGCTCCAAAATCGGCAGCACGTACAGAATACGAAAACATGTTATACTTAGAGCGTCCTGGATGTAACCTTTGTATGGGGAATCAAGAAAAAGCAGCCAAAGGAGATACGGTAATGGCAACATCTACTCGTTTGTTCCAAGGAAGAGTTGTAGAAGATAAAGAAGGTAAAAAAGGAGAATCATTGCTTTCTTCTACGCCAGTTGTGGTTCTTTCTACAATTTTAGGTAGAACTCCAACAATCGAAGAATACACTGCTGCGGTAGACGGAATCAACTTAACGAAGTTTGCTCCATCTAACAAACAATTAGTGATGTAATCGAATAGATTATTTATTCATAGTATTTTAAGCCCGAGTCATAAAACTCGGGCTTTTTTTGTAATAATTGTTCTATTTTTTGTATCTTGTGATGTTCAAAAAAACAAATAATAAAACAAATAAATCTATGGCTTTTGATATCGAAATGATTAAAAAAGTGTACGAAAACATGCCGAGCCGCGTTGACAAAGCGCGTGAGATTGTTGGTCGTCCGCTTACTTTAACAGAGAAAATTTTATACAACCACCTTTGGGATGGAAATCCGACTAAGGCGTTTGGAAGAGGAATTGATTATGTTGACTTCGCGCCAGATCGAGTTGCTTGTCAAGATGCAACTGCGCAAATGGCATTATTGCAATTCATGCACGCTGGAAAATCTAAAGTAGCAGTTCCTACAACGGTGCACTGCGATCACTTGATTCAGGCAAAAGTCGATGCTGTAACCGATTTGGCTAGAGCCAAAACACAAAGTAATGAAGTTTTTGACTTTTTGTCTTCTGTTTCAAATAAATACGGAATCGGTTTTTGGAAACCAGGAGCAGGAATTATCCACCAAGTAGTGCTTGAAAATTATGCATTTCCTGGCGGAATGATGATTGGTACCGATTCTCACACTGTAAATGCAGGAGGTTTAGGAATGGTGGCAATTGGTGTTGGTGGAGCAGATGCTGTAGATGTTATGTCAGGAATGGCTTGGGAGCTTAAATTTCCTAAACTTATTGGAGTTAAATTGACTGGTAAATTATCAGGATGGACAGCTCCAAAAGATGTTATTCTTAAAGTTGCAGGTATTCTTACTGTAAAAGGAGGAACCGGTGCAATTGTAGAATATTTCGGCGAAGGTGCGACTTCTATGTCTTGTACAGGTAAAGGAACAATTTGCAATATGGGAGCTGAAATTGGAGCAACTACTTCAACTTTTGGTTATGATGACTCTATGAGCCGTTACCTGCGTTCTACAAACAGAGCTGAAGTGGCTGATGCGGCAGACAAAATAGCTTCCTATTTAACAGGTGACCCAGAAGTTTATGCCAATCCAGAACAATATTTTGATCAAGTTATCGAAATCAATTTATCTACATTAGAACCACATTTAAACGGACCTTTTACACCAGATTTGGCTACTCCAATTTCTAAAATGAAAGAGGAAGCCATCAAAAATAACTGGCCTTTGCAAATTCAGGTTGGTTTGATTGGTTCTTGTACAAACTCTTCTTATGAAGATATTTCACGCGCCGCTTCATTGGCAAGACAAGTTGCAAATAAAAATCTAAAAACGAAATCACAGTTTACCATTACGCCAGGTTCTGAAGTGGTGCGTTCTACCATCGAAAGAGACGGATTTATTGATACGTTCCATAAAATTGGGGCAACAGTTTTTGCAAATGCCTGCGGACCATGTATTGGTATGTGGGATAGAGAAGGAGCAGAAAAAGAAGAAAGAAACACGATTGTGCATTCTTTCAACCGTAACTTCTCAAAACGTGCAGACGGTAATCCAAATACTTTAGCTTTTGTTGGTTCACCAGAATTGGTGACGGCATTGGCAATTGCTGGTGATTTAAGTTTTAATCCATTAACAGATAAGTTGATCAATGAAGAAGGCGAAGAAGTAATGCTTGACGCTCCAACAGGAGACGAGCTTCCTTCTAAAGGTTTCTACGCCGAAGATCCAGGATTCCAAGCTCCTGCTGAAGACGGTTCGGGAGTTACAGTTGTCGTAAATCCTACTTCAGAGCGTTTGCAGTTATTGGCTCCGTTTGACGCTTGGGACGGTAAAAACATCACAGGCGCCAAATTATTGATCAAAGCATTCGGAAAATGTACTACAGATCACATTTCTATGGCTGGACCTTGGTTGCGTTTCCGCGGACATTTAGATAATATTTCAAACAACATGCTGATTGGTGCTGTAAATGCATACAACCAAAAAACAAATTCGGTTAAAAACCAATTAACAGGCCAGTATGATGCTGTTCCTGCTGTTGCCCGCGCGTACAAAGCCGCTGGAGTTCCGTCTATTGTGGTTGGAGATCACAACTATGGTGAAGGTTCTTCTCGTGAGCACGCTGCGATGGAGCCACGTTTCTTGGGAGTTAAAGCTGTTTTGGTAAAATCTTTTGCTCGTATCCACGAAACAAACCTTAAAAAACAAGGTCTTTTAGGATTGACTTTTGCAAACGAAGCCGATTATGATAAAATTCAAGAAGATGACACAATCAATTTCTTAGATTTAACAGAATTCGCGCCAGGAAAACCATTGACACTAGAATTTGTTCACTCAAATGGTACAAAAGATATTATTTTGGCTAACCATACCTACAACGAAGGCCAAATCGGCTGGTTTGTTGCTGGTTCTGCATTAAACTTAATTGCGGCTGGAAAAGCTTAATTTTTAAGATTCAATTATAATAAAAATGCTCTGTGAAAACAGGGCATTTTTTATTGTTACTAGAGGAATTAATGAATTATAAATTCACTTTAGTAACTTTTATTGCAGATGATAAAACTTTAATGCGATTTAGTTGTGTTTTATCGAATTCTTCAATATCAATGCTATATACATTGTCTGAAGGAAGAGTTGAGAAGTAGTCTTGCGTAGTTCCGCCCAAGATGTATAATTTGTTATTGTAATAATGCATACTTGATCCTTTTAGTCGAATGTCAGTAATGTATTGTTTTAATTGTTTTGATTGAATGTCATAAAGATACATTGTATTGTCTTCAAAAAAATAAATAATGTTTTCATTAAAAGTTACTGCGGGTCTTTCTAGTGCTGTGAATAATTCTCCTTCAGTATGCCACTCCTCAGTTTTTAAATCAAAAAATTCAATTTGAGAGGTGTTTTTGCCATTGCTTCCGCCAATTAAATAAATTTTATCATTTATTAATACACCTGAAGTTTCTTTAGCGACTGGCATGCTTGGAAGTTCATACCAATAACCGGAAGTGATGTTATATTGATGTGCTTTGTTTGTAAATGTCTTCTCGTTGTTTGCATCCATTTTTATTGAACCGCCAATTACAATGATGTTGTCGTTGTAAGTAAATGAAGCAGCATTGGATGCTTGATGTGGATTTGTTTTATCAACTTGAATGTTTTGGTTTTTAATGTCAAATACTTCAATCTCGTTTTGTAAATATTCAAAAATTCCATTATTGGAGATTCTTTTTCCTCCTAAAACATATATTTTGCCATTGTAATAATTAAGATTGTGAAACGCTCTTTTTTTAAATTTGAGGTTTGAATCTTCCCAAGAATTGTTTTGTATATCGTAGATCAGTAAATCTTTTTTATAAGAAAACATGTTTGGATTGAAACTAATTTCTCTTAGATAATCTTGCATTGTAAATTCTGGCCGTTCTTGTCTAACTTTTTCCCATGGATCGGCTTTAATACTTGCATCTCCACCAAGAATATAGATTTTGTTGTTGTTCAAAATAGATCCAAATGAAGCGATTTTAGTTGGTAAAGGTGCTAGTTTAATAGAATGAAGTTTGGGTTTTAATTTTACATTTCGATTTGAGATTTTTACATTTTTTAGATTTTGAATGTCATCTTTAAGTATAATGATGTAATTTAATTTTTTTAGGTCTGCAATAGCAATTTTTGATGTGATATGTCCGATATGAGATACTTGAAGGGTGTCATTTTCTTCTATTTTTTGGTTTAATGAAAATTCTCCCTTATCATTGGTAATAGTTCCAATTTTAGCATGCAACACATAGGCATTGGCATCTTCTATTGGCAAATTTCCGATTTGAGATTTTATAATTCCATTTATTATTTGTGCATTTGAGAAAAATGGAATTATAATAAGTAAAGAGAGTAATTTTTTCACAAGTTTTTTAAAGTTAAGTTACTATTAAATCTTGAATTTTAAAAATTATGTAAGAAACTGCATTTCAAAAAGTTGGCTCAATATTTATGCCGAAACTGTTAATCTGGATGAAAATAGTTGTTAAAAAATGTGCTTTTTTTACTTTAAAAAGTTAAATTCGCCTTGCCCCAAACAACAAAACTGTTTTTTTTGAGTTTTATGAAAATAAAGTTCGAAAGAAGTGGTGATAAAATGATTAGAATGATTAGTAGATTTATAATAGTGCTGTTTTTTTTTAGTGTCAGTGTTTTTTCTCAGGACAAATACATTAAACATAAAATTTCGAAAGGAGAAAATATTACTGTTATTGCTAAAAAATATGGAGTTAAACCAAAGGATATTGTCGATGCAAATCCGAATGCTCCAAAAATTCTGAAACTTAATTCAGTTTTATTAATCCCTAACAATAGCAAGGCAGTCACTCTAAAGCCTGATGAAAATAAAGCTATAGCATTAAAATCTTCTGATAAGGCTGAAATTGCAAATTCTGATTCTCACGATGTCCAGCCAAAAGAAACCCTTTGGGGAATTTCGAAAAAATACAACGTTTCGGTCGATGATTTAAAAAAAGCAAATCCGTCAATTGAAACCGATGGATTAAAAATAGGACAAAAAATCACCATTCCTTCAAATGGAGCAACAATTGCTGAAAAACCTGTTGAAGTTCCAGAAAAATCAAATGAGGTTGAGGTTGTTGTTGAGGTTCAGCCAAAAGAAACAAAATATGCAATTGCCAAAAAGTACGGAATTACAGTTGCAGAGCTTGAAAAACAAAACCCGTTTATAAAAGGGAAATTGCCAGTAGGCTATGTTTTAAAACTAAAAATTCCTAAAGAAAAAGCAGATGCCATTGTGGCGCTAAATCCGGTTTCGGCACCTGCTGAAATGAAACCGCTCCAGGAAGAAAACATTCAGATTGCCGATAAAACTAGCGTGAAAATGGATTCAACGATGGTGCGTGTGAGCAATCATTCTGAATTAATTGATTTACTGATTTTAAATGCAACACAAAATATAGGAACACGTTACCGTTCCGGCGGAACAACAAAAGCCGGTTTTGATTGTTCTGGTTTAATGTTTTGCACTTTTGGAAACTTCGATATTAAATTGCCAAGAAGCTCAATTGAGCAATCGAGAATTGGTACAAAAGTTGACAATGACGAAGCGCAAAAAGGAGATTTGATTTTCTTTAAAACCAACGGACGACGCCATATTAATCACGTAGGTATGGTAGTCGAGGTAAGCGACGGCGAAATTAAATTTGTGCACTCCTCAACTCACGGCGGTGTAATGATTTCTTCTACAAAAGAGCCGTATTATGAAAGAGCTTTTTCGCAAGTAAATCGCGTTTTGATAGAAGAGTCTAAGAAGCTATAATATTGATATAAAAGTCGTCCTTAAATTCGTCGATTGGAAAAGGTTTGCTTAACATTTTGCAGACATATTTATTTCCAGTTATTTTATCAATTTCGTCTTGGTCCAAGGTAGACGAAAGCACATAAATTAAGGTTTCGATCTTTAATTTCGAATCCAGTTTATCATATTCTTTTAAGAATTCAAAACCATTCATAAAGGGCATTTGAATGTCAAGAAGAATGATCAAAGGTTTGTCTGCTTCTTTACTATTTGCTAGCCATTGAAGTCCTTCTTGCCCATTATTGGCAATGTGGATCTTATGTACAGAAAGTACTTTTTTCAGCAATTGTTTCATTACAAGCTGATCAATCAAATTATCTTCGATTAATAAAAATGTTGGGCTAAATGGCATAATGATTCGGTATTGTTACTATGAATTTACTTCCAATTGTTGTTTCTGAACATACAGATATGTTTCCTTTTATATTTTCAACAGCTTCTTTGACAATATAAAGTCCAAGTCCGGAACCTTTGTTTTTGTTGGTTCCAAAATACATTTTAAAAATGTTATCCTTAAATTCTTCTTTGATTCCAATTCCGTTGTCTGTCACTTCAATTTTATTGTAGCCGTCGGTCAATGAAGTTTTGATAGAAATGAACATTTCTTGTTTGCTGGAGTCGGCATATTTTATCGCATTTGAGAGCAAGTTTGATATGATGATTTTCAATCTTAAACTGTCACTGTGAATTTGATCAACCAGTAATTCTTTTGTGAATGTAATTCGGTCTGCATTTTCAATATGCATCAATTGCAAAATCGCTTCTTCAAATAATTCCTTCAGGCTTACAGGTTCCATGATTACTTGCGCACGCTTGTTTTTTGAGTAATCAATAATGTCGCTTATAAATTGATCTTGTTTTGCTAAACTTTGCTCCATTAAATTTAAATATTCCTTGATTCGGCTCACATCGTCTTCTAATTGAGTGACTTTTATTAGGCCTTTTAGAGAAGTGATTGGTGATCTTAAATCATGCGAAGCGCTATAAACAAAACAGTCCAGTTCATGATTTGCCAGTAGTAGATTTTCATTTTTTACTTCAATTTCTTTTTTTGATGTCAATAATCGTTTTACCATTATTGAGTAATAAAGGCATATGCTGCATACAATTATTAGAATGAAAACAATATTGGTAATAATCAGTAAATCTTTTATTTTTCGAGTTCCGGCTCCAAGAGTATTTGAAAAATTACGTTCATTAATCGTCAATCGATCACTAATAGAGCTGATGCGTTCAAGGAATTTTCTTTGTTCTTGGACGGTTAATGAATTGTGTTTGATTTTGGCATCGATTTCTGTTCCAATTACAAATAACTCATAGATTAAATTATCCCCCTGTTCCCATTCATAAATTGCTTTTGCTAAAAAGGGAACTTTTTTAAAATTGACAAATAACCATACAATATCGTCCAAATCATCTCTATGATTTCTTCCCGCTAAAAAACCTTGTCGCGCAATCAGGTTGTCGCCTGCTTTTAAAAGTGTTTTGCGTGCAATCCCGTCGCCTTGAGGAACACTTAATTCTTCAAGATATAATTTCCATTGATTTTGGTCTTTTGTATACAGATAAGTTATTAGGTGGCGCGCTGCATCTTTTTGGCCTTTTGAATAATGTGATTCGCCATTTACATAAGCTCTATTAGCAGATAGTATTTTGATGGTGAAGAAATTTATACAAATTAATAAGGCACATGTAATGAAAACAATTAACAAAAGAACAAAGACGTTTGGGAAACGTATTTTTCTGAGAAGCTGGATCTTTTGCATATTTCTCGTTTTGTAGGTTGGTTGTTTGATTGTGTGGGGCTAATAACTTGTAAAAGATACTTTTTTGGGGCTCATGAATCTTTTTGGGGCTTACTCATGTTTATAATGTTTTAGGTAAACAAATGTTAATAAAAAAGATGGTATTTTATCACTTTTATCCTTTTAACCAAATTTAATAAAAATATATTTCGCTTTGACAAATGTGATTTTATTTTTTCTAAATTTTAAAAATTCACAACTTAATATATTGATTTTTAATGTATTGTGAAAATGTTAAAAATGTTTTTTCGGCCTTTTAAACTGTCTTTAAATTTGGTTTTTAGTAATCATTTTAGGAATAATTTATATTTTCGGATGTTATTTTGTTTAACTAATTTGATGTTTTAAAATTTAAAATATTAGAAAAATTTGGTTTTGATGTTTTTAGAAGAATAAAAAAAGGGGTTTAATAAAATGTAAGAATTTAATAGTGCTGTTTTTCAGCGTTTTGAGTTTTTTGATAAAAGAAAAAGCTGCAGGTTTTGCCAGCAGCTTTTATTTAAAAGTAGAGTTATTTCATTTAATAAAATTTAGATTTTAATGAAAAAAGAAAAGTATTACGCATATTTAGCAGATAATTTAGGAAACATCCGTTTTAAATCATCATTATCTTCGTTCCACTTATTTCCGGTTGTAATATGGTTTTCCTGAAAAGGATATGGCATTTTTTGTCCAGTTAGTTCTTCAAAAACTATTCCGGGTAAAAAACCAAAGCCTTCCCAATCGAATTCCTCAATCAAATTAGTTTCAATTTCTGCAAGTGATTCTGGATCAGTAATTGTTTTGTAATAAAAGTCTTTACCTTGAGCGATTACCCATTCGCGAAAATCATTGAAACTATCGTCGCTACAGCCTCCGTGGATGATGTATATAGCGCCCCAGAGTTCCCAGGTATTGGCTTGACCTCTAAAATTTCTAAAACTATTGCCAAATAAAATGAGTTCATCTGCAGTTAGTTTTCGGAGCTCATTTGCTAATTCTTCTTGCTGTTCTTCAAAATAACCTCCGGAAATATCTTTAGTTTTTTGAATTATTTTCCAAAATAAATCTTCGTCCATCAAATTTTCGGAAGCAGTATAATGTATGTTTTGGTTCGGTTTTGAAATTTGGCCTTTTTCCTTGTTACCAAAAATCTTATCAAATAGTCCCATTTGTATTTTGGTATTAATTTTTAAATGTTTTGCTCTTTTGGTGAAATAATCAGTTTTAAGAATTTACATTAATCAACCCTCTGAAAAATTGAATACCACCAAATAGGATTGCGCCCCAAAATATAAATCCAATATTAGCAAACGTCAAAATGGTGCCTCCGCAAAACCATAACGCTCCATAAACCATATCTTTTCTGGCTCGCTCGTATTTTGCTTCCTGAATTTCTATTTCTAGGTTTTCAACAATCAATGCGGCAACTTCGGCGCTAACTCCTTGTTCTGCAAGTTTTGCTTTGGTTTCATAAGCTGATTTGTTTTCATTGATGAGCAGATTCGCAGCATAATTGTAATGATGTGTTGATGCATCAAATGGTTCATTTTGGTTCATTTCCATGGGTTAGTTTTGGGTTAGTTATGAATAAATAGAAATACTTTCTGTGGCTATCATATTATTTGATATTCTTCTTGTTAGAATCGAGATTTTATATACCAAGTCAAATATAAATAGTTGAAAAATTATATGCTTACGGGAAAACGTAAATGGGATTTTTTTTTTCAAAAAAAAAGTGGCAAATTTTTATTGCCACTTTTACAGTAAAGATCATTGTGATCTAATTTATATTTTTATTGTTGATGATCTTTTCAGTTCTAAATTTTCCATATAAGCTTTTAGAGCTTTTCCAAAATAAGCACTTTCATATCCTGATTTATATTGCTTGTCTGTAAATCTGTCTCTTACATAAAATTGCTTGAACGTTATTATATTGCTTGAGGGCGGTGCATGAAATTGAGAGTTGCCTGAATAATACACAGTTCGCGAAGTTCCTTCATCATAATCAAAAACATAACGATAGATGGTTTTGTCTTTATATTTTTCCGATTCAATTTTATCATAAGTAATAAATTCATATTTGCCAAGATATCGTTTTGCTGCACTTTTTACATATTTGTCGTAGCTCGAACGTTTTTTGAGAACAATTAGAAGAACTTGATTGTCAAATTTTCCAAATTCTGGCGGAATAGCATGTTCTTTTTCAGTAAAATGATTTTTCGCATGTCCTTTTGCAATAGCGCCACATGAATTTAAAGAGAGTGCAAAAGCAAGCAGAAGAATTAAAATTAAGGATTGGTTTAGTTTCATTGAAGTTGGTTTGGTTAAAGTCCTATTAAAGTGGTACGATTAAAAAATAAATTTATTGGATTCAGTTATTTTGTCGTAAAACAAGTGAGTAGGTGTTTTTTTTGTTAATAAAGCTCATGCCAAAAATGTTTGCAGCCATCCTTGCATTCTGTGTTTCTTCTTTCGGTATCGGTTACTTTAAAAATCCATAACAAGGCAGTTATTACTTTTTTATTTTCTTCTTCTGGAAGCACTGCTAATTTTTGAAATGCAATTTTAGTTGGGAATGTTTTTAAAAGTACTATTGGCGTGTAAGTTGGTTTTAATGGAATGCTTTTTAGCGCCTCTTGATAAGATGGCGAGTCATAGTTAACCTTGTCCGGAATCGAATTGATGATATAATTATGCAACGTTGTAAAAAGCTCTTTAAAATTATAATCATTTCCTAATAAAAGCTCTAAGCCAGTATTAAAATCGATATGATCTTGAGCAGTTTTGTTGATTATTTTTTCTATTTTTTTCAAAATGGTTCGGTTTCTTTTTGGAATAGTATTCCAAAATTAAGCAGTCGAACTAATATAAAGTTACGGAAAGACGTAAAGGGAAAAAATTTTATATAATTGAAGTTTTTTGAGAAAGCAAGCTTTCATTTTTAAAGAATAACCAGAATTTAGAATTTGAAGATTAAGATTTCAGAAAAAAGTATATCTTTAACCAACCCAAAAACCAAAAAAATGCAAGAAAACGACCAAGAAAATTTTAAAAGAGAACTCGGATTATTAGACGGAACCATGCTTGTGGTAGGTTCTATGATTGGATCCGGGATATTTATCGTGAGTGCAGATATTGCCAGACAAGTAGGATCTGCTGGCTGGCTGACACTTATTTGGCTAATTTCAGGATTGATTACCGTTATTGCAGCGGTAAGTTACGGTGAGCTGAGCGCCATGTTTCCAAAAGCTGGAGGACAATATGTTTACTTAAAAGAAGCTTACAATAAATTGATTGCCTTTTTGTACGGCTGGAGTTTTTTTGCTGTTATTCAAACAGGAACAATTGCCGCAGTTGGAGTGGCTTTCTCAAAATTTGCGGCTTATCTATACGAACCTTTCAGTGACGAAAATATACTGTATGAATTAGGCTCTTTTAAACTTAATGCAGCACAATTAGTTTCGATTTTTACAATCGTTGTATTGACTTTTATTAATAGTCGTGGTGTGAAAAACGGAAAAATTTTGCAAACTGTTTTAACTATTATCAAAATTTTATCTTTGCTTGGGTTGATCGTTTTTGGATTAACGCTTGGCGCAAAAGCTTCGATTTGGGACGCCAACTGGACAGACGGATGGGCAACAAGATCCTATAATACTGACAGCAGTTCATGGTTTCCAATTAGCGGAACAGCTTTGATAACGGGAATCTCTGCGGCCATGGTTGGTTCATTGTTTTCAAGTGATGCTTGGAACGGTGTGACTTTTATTGCAGGAGAAATTAAAAATCCAAAACGAAATGTTGGTTTGAGCTTGTTTTTAGGAACTTTCATTGTAACTGTAATTTATGTTTTGACCAATTTGATGTATTTAGCTGTTGTACCACTTCAAGAAATTGCAACAGCAAAATCAGATCGTGTTGCGGTTGTGGCTTCACAATATATTTTCGGAGACATTGGAACGCTCATTATTGCGATCATGATTATGATTTCGACTTTTGCTTGCAACAACGGCTTGATTATGGCCGGAGCAAGAGTATATTATACTATGGCAAACGACGGATTGTTTTTTAAAAAAGCAGCAGTTTTGAACGAATCAAGTGTTCCCGCATGGGCTTTATGGGCGCAATGTATTTGGGCTTCGGCTTTGTGTTTGACTGGAAAATATGGTGATTTATTAGATTTCGTAATCATCATTGTTTTGATTTTTTACATCTTGACGATTTACGGAATTTTTATTTTAAGAAGAAAAATGCCAGATATTGAGAGGCCTTATAAAGCATTTGGTTATCCATTTCTGCCAATGCTTTACATCATCGTTGCAACTGCAATTTGTATTTCATTGTTATTTACGAAATTTTCAACTTGTGGCTGGGGCGTATTGATAATGTTGGCAGGAATTCCTGTTTACTATTTGACAAAACCTAAAGAATAGGTTTTTGTTTCAGGTTTAATGTTCAAGTTTAATACTTTGTCTATAAATTTAAAGCGCTTTGTTTACAAAGCGCTTTTTTATTGGTCTCAGATTTGGGTTAAAAACCCTGCAATTTATTGCAGTACTTTAGTAATGCGAAAAAATCTTTATCTTTAATTTATGGCTACAGAATTAAGAAAAGGTTCGCACACAGTAAGCAGATTAACATGTCATGTTGTTTGGGTTACGAAATATAGGTTTAAGGTTTTGAAAGGTGATATCCAAAAGCGCTGTCGTGAACTTTTGATACAAATATGCGAAGCGGAAGGGATAGAAATTTTGAAAGGAGTTGTGAGCGCAGATCACGTTCACATGCATATTGAGTATGCGCCAAAGCAAAATGTAAGTTCAATTTTAAAAAGTTTCAAAGGTCGTACTTCAAGGAAATTGCAAATGGAGTTTCCAGAACTTCACGCACGTTACTGGGGACAACATTTTTGGGCAAGTGGTTATGGAGTTTGGAGTACAGGAAATATAACTGATGAAATGGTAAATGAATATCTGGAGCATAATAGAAGGAAAGATAATGATGATGATTCAAATTTCATTCTTGAATGAAATAGAAAAAGGGACTTTCAGTCCCTCGTCAAACAAACCTCTGCACTTTTAGTGCAGAGTGGTTTAGTATTCTGATAAATCATTATCGATTCTTTCTGCGGTTGGCCTTAAAAAAATCAGATAAATTAAAATCAGTATTCCAAATAATATAAAATCTGGTTTTAAAATTAAGATCAGAAATGCCGCACCTTCAAGAACTGCCCATCGCATGATTGACGCTGTTTGGTAAATAGGAAATTTTTCTTCGAGTTTTAATTTTGGATTAATTTGCTTCAATTGAGATTTGAATAGAAAAGTACTCAAAACAAATGCGACAACCGGAATTGCAACATAAATTATCGAAGATGAGTCGATGTTGGGAATACGCAATTTCTCAATCGAAAGGTCGCCTAAAATATAATAAGCCACGATCGTACCTGCACAGATACCGAGATGAATAATTTGCAGGGTTTTAATTTTTTCAGACATGGTTTGGTTAATTAAGGGGTTTGGTATGTATATGCAAGATAAAAATTAATTCTCTGAAAATTCTTATTTTATGAGTTAAGAATTTGACAAGCTTGGTTTTTTATTGGAAATAAAGGAAAAAAAAGCATGGTAAAAAATGCTGAAAATACGGTAATAAAAAAAAAGACATTGCAATTAAGCAATGTCTCCTTTGATGCAAATAATCTGGAAAATGTTATAAGGCAACAGCTTCAGCAGATGATTTTATTGTTGAATTAATAATAGACAAAGTAAGCGGGTCAGATTCTCCCGAAAAGAAAGCTTCCAAAATTTCCTGAAATATAGGATTAGTGTTTTCAACTAATGAGAAAAGCGTCATAGACGAACGCAATTTGCGCGCATCTAAGTCACCAAAAATTCCATCAGCCGATTTCATTTTAAAGCTTAATAAAAGTTCTGAAATTTCGATTAAATGTTTTCCAAGAATCGGGTGTTCTAAATAATCTGAAGCTTCTTTCAAATCATTGATGGCATAAAGATTTGCTGTATCACTTTTGCCCAAACCTTTTATTTGCGGAAAAATAAACCACATCCAGTGTGTTTCTTTTTTCCCTTTGCTGATTTCAGAAAGAGCAGTAAGATATAGTTTGTTTTGCGCATCTAAGAAACGCGATAAATCATTGTTAGAATAAGCCATTATGGTATTGTATTTTGAAAAAGGTTGCAAAAATAGTAAAAAAGAAAGGGTTAGCCTAATAAAAGGTTCATACAGTGCATGTTTTAACTTTTTAAAGAAGGAATATCTTACGCGGTTTTAAATAAAAAATGATTCTTTTTAAGAGTTCAATGTTATAAAAATCAAAGATTTCGATTGGTTCTCCTAAAGGTAAGATTGATCCTTGGCAAAACGTCGCGAGCCGTTTTTGGAACATGATGTTGCCAAAAACTATTCGTCGTTCCAGCCATCAATAAAAAGGAGCCATGATGCAGCGGAATCTCAACTTGACCAATGTCTTTCCTGAATTTATGTCGGAGTTTAAACATTCTAGTTTCGCCAAAAGTAACTGAAGCGATAATTGGATCTTTGCCAGAATTGTCTTCACGATCGCTATGCCAGCCAACGCCATCTTTTCCGTTTCGGTATAAATTTAGTAGAAGACTGTTAAAGTCAAGCTGGGTTTCTTTTTCAACTCGGCTTCTTATTTTTAATAATTCATACGTCCAGTCAGGTCCGTTTGGATCAGCTCCTGCATTATCTTTGTCTTCATACCACGCAATCATTCTAGGAACAGTATAAGTTTTGTCATAAATTTCCATTTCATATTCTCTCCATTTGGTTTTACGAAGTATTCTTTCATAAAAAGAATCTGATTCCTCTTTGCTGAAGAAATTTTCAATCAGAATAAGTTCGCAATCCGGAAGATCAAATATTTTTTTACCTCCGTGTCCAGTGGTGAATAACTCGGTGTCGCTAAATAGTGTCATAATTTTTTTTACAGCTCTATTTTGTTCGGTTTAAGAAACGTTGCTCAGAAATTGTTTGTTGAAGAATACTTTGCTTGGATGTTTTTCTGCGAAAGCAAAAATCAACTGTTCAATATATTGGTTGCTTTTATAAGGCGTTACATAACTTTTGACATCTTCTGGATCGTGAATCGAAACATCTCTAGGAATGTATCCCATTCCGTAAAAATGGCCGTTTTCTATCCAGATACAGCTGCGTTCCTCTTTGGATCTTCCTTTGTCTATAATGGCAAAAGTGGGCCTGTTGTTTATGAAAAAATCTATAGCATTGTCAACTTGTTCGTTGTGAAGCAGAATATCAGGGAGACTTTTTATATCATTATTTTGCGGAAGCTCTGCTTCTTCAGGTCTCGAATATTTGCAGAATCTTTGATCAATTTCAAATTGTTCAGCCAAGCTTCTCAGTAAATTTATAGCGTTATACAAACTATTAAATTCATGAATGCAAGTTTGAAATTTGCTTAGTTTTCCAACAGCTAAATATTTATATCCGTTTCTTGCCTCATATTGATAAATACCGAATCTTGTTTCAAAACGTTTTAATGCTCTATTGTAGGCTGGCCAAAGCTGTTTTATTTCGGTACATTCTAATAAAAGCGCCATTAATTCGGTGGCACAGACTTCAAAAGAAATACCGTGAATGTCTCTCAGAAAATGCTGTCTTTGAGGATTGATATTGTTGCCACTAAAGTGTGATGCCACACGTTTTTTTACATTTATGGCTTTACCTACATAAATCACTTTTCTGGCCTGATTATAAAAATAATAGACACCTGGTTTTTCAGGTAAATTATTGAAGTCATCTGGTGGAAGATTAGGAGGAAGACGTTGATCTTGTGCTGTTTTTTTGATCATTTTTTCAATTTCTCCTTCACTGTCCCATTCCATTAAAAGTGAAAATAATACAGCGGTTGCATCTGCATCTCCGCCGGCGCGGTGTCGGTTTTCTAAATTGATATTTAAAGAATTGCAAAGATTTCCTAAACTATAAGAACCCAATCCCGGCTTGATTTTTCTGGCTGCACGAACAGTACAAAGTTTTTTTGCCGACCATTTAAAACCAGCTTGTTCCAATTGATGATGAACAAATGAATAATCGAAGTTGACATTATGAGCAACGAAAATACGATCTGTAAGCATTTCGAGAACCTTCTCTGAAATGTCATCAAAAATTGGCGCATTGGCGACCATTTCGTTATTAATACCTGTTAATCCAAAAATAGAAGGAGGAATGTCCTGCTCAGGATTTACAAGAGTTTCATAACGATCCAGCACATTTTTGCCATCATGAAGAATGATCGCAATTTCTGTAATGCGGCTGCCACTGGCATTTCCGCCTGTGGTTTCAATATCGACTATAGCATATTCCGTATTTTTCATCTTTATATAACGTAAGTTGTTCTTTAGTTATTTAATTTTTTAACACTTAGTGTGCACTATATTTTTTAATCTCGCAAAGACGCAAAAGCGCTAAGTTTTTTTCTTTTTTAAGTCTTTGTAAATAAAACTTTGCGACTTTGCGACTTTGCGAGCAATTTTTCGGCGTTTAGTAAAAATTAAAACTTCATTCGATGTCTGGGCAGATTAATTTCATTTCCTGATGGATAAGGTTTTCGATGTGTAAGGCTTATATCTTCTTTAATTTGGTTTTGTGTTCTGTATTGATCTTTAGCATCCATATAACGCGGATCTGGAATAAAAGGCATTTTCGCCATTTTGGTTATTGTTATGGTAGGAAAATGGTAATCGACTTCTACAGTTCCTAACAATAAATAACAGCCTCCGCCCTGAAAAGGATGTTTTTCTAAACTATCCGGAAAGTGTGCCGTATCAAAATAAGTGCCTTCATGATCAATCCAGGTTCCGAAGTACATCGTTCCTTTTTTTGTCGGAACGTGTTTTCTAGAAATCAAATACGCCAGCATTCTCACTTGTTTTTTATGATACTGAACCAAATCTTTCGCCATTACATCTCCGCGATGTTTGGTTTGTAAAAGATCAAAAACAGTACAGGAAACAGGGAAACTCAAAAGCTCAATTTCGTCAAAAGCATCTTCAAAAACAGAACGCTCCAATGTTGGAAGCTTGTATTCTTTAACCGGTTCCTGCAGTAATTTTAAATCTCTGTTTTCAGGCTTAAAATTATTCAACAACAAACTGGCAGTTACCAAAAGTTGATTTTTGGTTTTTCCTGTAAAACGAAAAGCATCAATAAAAATCAGAGTTTTAACGCCTTCGATTCCAATTGGAATTCGGTTGATAAAATCTTCTAGAGAATTAAAATCGCCTTTTTTGTTTCGGTCTTCTTCAATCAAATGAGCAATTTTAGATTCCAGACTTTGAATGTGCATAAAGCCAAGGTAAATATCAGTACCATACAAAGTCGTCTGATATTCGCTTTTATTCACACACGGATTATGAATCGTTCCGCCAGACATTCTGGCTTCGTGTACATAAACTTCGGTTCTGTAAAACCCACCCTGATTATTGATTACCGCCGTCATAAATTCAACAGGATAATTAACTTTGAGGTACAAACTCTGGTAACTCTCAACGGCATATGAAGCCGAATGCGCTTTGCAGAAAGAATAGCCTGCAAACGATTCAATCTGGCGATAAATTTCCTGGCTCAACTGTAACGGATGCCCTTTTTGAGCACAGCTCGCAAAGAAATTATCTTTTACTTTTTGCAACGCTTCCAAAGATCTTCCTTTGCCAGACATGGCACGACGCAGAATATCTCCGTCTGGTGCAGGAAGTCCACCGTAATGCTGGGCAATTTTAATTACATCTTCCTGATAGACCATAATGCCGTAAGTTTCGCCAAGATGTTCTCTGAAAACTTCATGAAAATATTCAAACTGAGTTGGATTGTTATGACGGAAAATATACTCTTTCATCATTCCCGATTGTGCAACGCCGGGACGAATAATAGACGACGCGGCGACAAGAATTTTATAATTATCACAATTTAAACGGCGCAGTAAACCACGCATAGCAGGACTTTCGATATAAAAACAGCCAATTGTATGTCCTTTTGCTAAATAAGAATTGCAAACGGCTTCATCTTTAGATAATGAAGTATCGCGAATGTCTACTTTTATTCCTCGATTTTTGGCAATAAGTTTTACGCTGTCATCAATATGTCCGATACCGCGCTGACTCAGAATATCAAATTTGTCAAAACCAATTTCTTCTGCAATGTGCATGTCAAAAAGCACGATCGGAAAACCTTTTGGAGGCATTTCCAGAGGCGTGTAATTGGTAATGGGTTCTTCAGAAATCAGAATTCCACAGGCATGCATGCTTCGTTGGTTCGGATATTTTTCAAGCAACATTCCGTATTGCTGAACCATTTTTACAATTTTATTGGTTTCATGCAAAGCCATCGGATTTTTAGCCAGCATATCCAATTCCTCTTTTGGAAGTCCGAAAACTTTTCCAACTTCTCTAAAAATTGAACGGTATTTAAACTCGACATTCGTACCACAGAAAGCAACGTGATCTCTGCCATATTTTTTGAAGATATATTCCAGAATTGTATTGCGTTCCTGCCAGCTCCAATCGATATCAAAATCGGGTGGAGTTTTACGATTAAGATTTAGAAAACGTTCAAAATACAAATCCAGTTCAATAGGGCAGATATCGGTAATTCCGAGACAATAGGCAATGATACTGTTGGCACCGCTTCCGCGACCAATGTGCATAAAACCTTGGCTATTGCTATATTGAATAATATCCCAAGTAATTAAAAAATAACCGCTGAATTCCAATTCGTCGATTACTTTTAATTCTTTTTCTACACGGGCTTTTGCTTCTAGATTGTCGTTTCCGTATCGTTTTGCGAATCCTTCCCAAGCTAATTCTGTCAGTTTTTCTAAATCTTTTTGACGGTTTTCAGTATAGAACTTTTTATTTCTTTTAACCGAAAAATCATATTGAAAATTGCACTCGTCACTGATACGTTGTGTATTTGAAATGATTTCAGGATATTTTTCATAAAAAGGCAAAAGTGATGCTTCAGATTTCATCACATCAGAAACTTTGCAGTAATCAGCTTCTGTAAGTTTTGATAAAATAATATTGGTATCAATAGCCCTAAGCACTTTATGCAGATTGTATTCTTTTTTGCTTCTAAAAGTTACAGGCTGTAAAATCACCATTTTGGAGATTTTATTTTTATGTTTTGAAGTTAAAAGACTCGAAACTTCTTCAGGACGAACTCCGATAAATTCATTATCAAAAAGTGTTTCTGGAGCATTTTCTAAAGTATAAATCACAAAAACCGATTCGAATTTTGGAGCACGCAAAGGCAAAGTTTCTCCACTGAAATTATGATCAGTTAAAAAAACATTCATTTCTGCTAAACCTTCAGCATTTTGCGCTAAACCAATATATCGGAATTCATGATGGCATCGAAATTCCATTCCAACCAAAGGTTTGATTTCTTTTTCCTGACAGGCTTTTATAAAATCGTAAATTCCAGTAACCGTATTTATATCTGTCAATGCCATTGCTTTTATATCATGCAAAACGGCTTCGGCAATCAAATCCTTAAGCGGAATTGTGCCGTAACGTAATGAATGATAAGAATGGCAATTAAGGTACATTATTTCTTGCGTTTTAAAATTTCGTCTTTCGTATTCGGTTTAAAATGAGCTCCGGCACAACGCATTACAGCATCAAAACCGTAACGGCTTTTCATTTTATCCATCGCTTCATAAAGCGAGAGCATTTCCTGAGTATCTTCAAAAAGATCAATTTGATAGGTTCCGCGCACCAATCCGCTAAAGCGAACGCCAATCAAACGCAGGCGCATACGACGCTGATAGACTTTCTCAAAAAGTTCTATTACATTTTTAGTTAAAATATGATCGGCAGATGTATAAGCCACTCGGCATTGTTTGGTTTCGGTATCAAAATTGGCATAACGTATTTTGACGGTAACAGTCGAAGTCAACCATTGTTCCGCACGAAGCTGAAAAGCCAGTTTTTCGACCATTCCTAATAATATTCGTCTCAATTTAGCAAGATCAATCGTGTCCTGAGAAAAAGTAGTTTCGGTCGAAATTGATTTTCTTTCTGTATAAGGTTCAACAGGCGTATGGTCGATTCCGTGCGCTTTTTTCCAAAGTTCGAGACCATTTTTACCAATCATTTGCTGTAAAACCTCAGCAGGCATTTCGGCTAAAGTCTGAATTTTACGAACACCAATTCTAGACAAAAGCTGAAAAGTCACAGCACCAACCATCGGGATTTTCTGAATCGAAAGCGGATTTAAAAAGTCTTGTACTTCTTGTTCTGGAATTTGAAGATTTCCGACAGGTTTACCTTCGCCAGTTGCAATTTTTGAAACGGTTTTGTTTATGGATAATGAAAAACTAATTGGCAATCCGGTTTCTTTGATGACTTTTTGAGCCAGTTCATTGGTCCATTTATAACTGCCATGAAATTTATCCATTCCGGTAATGTCCATATAAAACTCATCGATACTCGCTTTTTCTAAAACAGGCGCTTTTTCCTGAAGAATTTCGGTAACATCATGAGAGAGTTGTGAATACAATTCCATGTCGCCTTTCATCACTTTTGCGTCTGGACAAAGTTTCAATGCCATACGAATTGGCATAGCAGAACGAACTCCATATTTACGGGCTTCATACGAACAAGATGCCACAACACCGCGGTCTCCGCCACCTATAATAAGCGGAATTCCGTTAAGTTCTGAGTTAGTGCGTCTTTCGCAGGATACAAAAAAGGTATCCAAATCCATATGTACAATTGCCCGTGCCATTTTCTTTTTTGTTTTTGTATGGAACAAAATTAGCACAGGTAATAACAATTTTTTGTATATTTGCTGTTCCAAATTATAACAAATTAATTATGTCCTTATTTTCAGACAACATCAGAGCATTAAGGGTTAAGCATAAAATATCGCAGGAGAAATTAGCTGAAAACCTTAGCATTACCAGAGGTAGATACGTGAAATACGAAGATGGAACTTCGGAAGCACCGTATGACATTTTAAAGAAAATTGCGTTATATTTTCATATGAGTATCGACTTGATATTATCTGTCGATATACGTAAAATTGATGTGCAAAATTTGATAAAACTGGAAGGCAACCGACTTATTTTGCCGATTCAAGTGGATAGTTTTGGAGAAAATTTTATTGAAATTGTATCTCAAAAAGCAAAAGCAGGTTATTTAAACGGATATGCTGATCCAGAATATATTGAAAGTTTACAGCAGATTACGCTTCCGTTTTTAGGTCCTGGAAAACACCGCGGATTTCCTGTTGAAGGCGATTCAATGCCTCCACACGAAGATGGTTCTATTATTATTGGCCGTTATGTGGAAAAGCTGGGAGAGGTAATGGATGGCAAAACCTATATTCTGATTACCAAAAGCGAAGGAATGGTTTACAAACGTCTCAATAAAAACAAAAAGAATGCTTTGGTTTTAGAATCGGATAATAGTTTTTATCCGAATTATGAAGTGAAAGCTTCTGATATTTTAGAGATTTGGGAATACGAATGCAACATTGGCCGTTCAGATAAAAAACAAGAAACTACAGAAACCGGAGCAATGAAAGATTTGCTTTTAGAATTGAAAAGAGAAGTTCGAGAAATTAAGAATAATACTTCGAATACGTAGTTTATAGCCACAGATTTCACAGATTAAAAGGATTATTTTTTTTTTTGCCACGAATTACACAAATTTCCATTAATTATATTTAATAAAAATTCGTGAAAATTTGTGTAATTCGTGGCAAACAAACTATACAAAGTAGTAAAAAAACCTTTTAATCTTAGCTATCGGGAGTGGCTTTTAAAATAAACTTTGTGTCTTAGCGCCTTCGTGGCAAAAAAACTAAAAAACTTTCGCAAATCCCAAACCATATTGCTGTCCGTTATAAAAAGGCATTATCATAGAAGTTGATTTGTTTTCAGAATCTGACTTAAATAATTTTTTTGTAATATACGGATTAATCCAATACGCAATTTTGGTACTCAAAATCCCAATTCCCGCTCCCGCAGCAACATCTGTCAGCCAATGACGATTATTGTAAATTCGGAATAATCCCGTTCCTGTTGCGACGGCGTAACCTGCAATTCCGTACCAAATCGATTTGTCTTTATATTCTTGATATAAAAATTCGGCACCCATAAATGCCGTTGCTGTATGGCCAGAAGGGAAGGAGTTATTCGAACTTCCGTCAGGTCTTTCTTCATGGACGATTGATTTTAAACTCAAAACGGTTGTTGCCATAATAGCATATGAAGTCACCAATATGACCGAACGATCGCGTATATTGTTTTTCCCTTTTACGCCAAAGGCATTCAAAGCGTAAACAGAAGCAGCTGGCGCATATTGCGAGAAATCATCAATGGTAATTTTTTCATCAATATCTTCAGTAACTTCACTTTGAATCTGATGATTAAAATTTAAGAGTTGGTCATTTCCAATTCCAATAACGCCATAGCCTATTAATACACTCGGAATAATTAATTGCTTGTAATTGAATTTTAAATGATTGGAAGTGGTATCAATTTTTGTGATCGAATCATTTTGCTGTGCATTCGCAGAAAATAATCCAAATAGAAATACCAGGGAAATGGCTTTGTAAAACATCTTTCGTTGTCGTTATATTTTGCAATATTAACGAAGGTTTTCGCCAACTATTTTTCTCTTAATTGAACCTTAAGTGAATATTAATTTGTTGGTTTTAAATGAGGTAGTTGAATTAAGATTAGCTAAATTATTATAGATAAAACAGAATATATTGTGTAATCCCTACGGGATAAATATATGTGTGCAGAAATTTTTCTACCAATATATAATCTCTACGAGATACTCCTTTAGGAGTTAAATATTGGTAGAAAAAAAGTATAAATTACAAGAAAGTCCGTAGGGACAATTCATATTGTAGGGCTGGATTTCAATCCAGTTTAATAATATGATATAGCCTATAATTGTTTTGCATTGCGGAATTTCTGTGTCAACCGGATTGAAATCCGGCCCTACAATATGGATCGAGCCTTTGGCTCTTTTTTACACTTTCAGTGAAAACCAAAACGTACTTCCCAATCCCAAATTACTCTCAACACCAACGCTTCCGTTTTGAGCTTCAATAAATTCTTTACTAATAGCTAATCCCAATCCCGTTCCAGATTTCTGACTTCCCGGAACTTGAAAATATTTATCAAAAACTCGGTCTTTATATCGTGTGTCAATTCCTTTTCCCGTGTCGATAACCTGAAATACAATTTGATTTATTTCTTTTTTAAGTTTGATATGAATGGTACTTTTTTCAGATGAATATCTTATCGCATTCGACAAATAATTAATCAAAACCCAGCCTGTTTTTTCGCTGTCAGCTTTTACTTCGGTCAGGTTTTCATCGGCATCAACAATTAACTGAATTTGTTTCTGATCGGCTTGAACTTTTACCGCTTCAACAGCATAATTTACAATTTGATGCGGATTGCTTTTTTCGATATTCAGTTGAATGTTTCCGGTTTCCAATTGCGATAAATTGAGTAATTCGCCTGTAATTTTCAGTAGTCGCTGACTGTCCTCTTTTATACTTTCAACCAATTGTTTTTGGTCTTCATTCATATCGCCTGTTTTTTCGTTTTCAAGCAATTTCAGACTTAATTTTATCGAGGCAATTGGTGTTTTTAATTCGTGTGAAACGGTTGCAATAAAATTGGTTTTAGCAAAATCCAATTCTTTAAAAAGTGTAATATTTCGCAGAATAATAACATCGCCAATATTGATTTCTTTTTCTTCGCCAGTCGGAATTATAGTAATATTCAGAATCTCTTTTTCGAAATAACTTTCTTTTCCGTGAGCGAAGATTTTAAGCGGTTGTTTTTTAGGAATATCTGAATCTTCTTTTAAAATCAAAGAACGAATCAAATCATTTGACAGAGCCAGTTTTGAAGCCGATTTCCCAATAAGATCCTCTAATTTTAGACCAATAATTTTAAGCGCTTCATCATTGGCAAACAAAACAATTCCTTCATGATCCAAACCAATAATAGGATCATTCATATTATTGATAAGCGTTTCGAGGCGTTTCTTTTCAAAAAAGAGTTTGTATAAATTACTGTCATTATATTCCTGAAGTTTCTGCGCCATTGTATTGAACGATTTAGCGAGATCTCCAAATTCGCTGTGACTCGTAAAATGAACTCTTTCAGAATAATTTTTATTGGCAATTTCCTTAATACTCAACGTTAATTCTTTTATAGGATTCGCAATATTATTTGGCAGATTGACTAATAGATTAAAAGCAATCAAAAAGCATAAAGTTCCCACAATGGCAATCCATAAATTGGCAGTTTCTGCGGTATGTTGAGCAATATCGCTTTTTTGTTTTATAGCATTCATATTGAGCTTCATGATCTCAAAAATATCCTGCCTGATTTGTGTTTTTAAAGATTCATCAGAATTGTTTTTTTCTAAAAGAGAAAAGTTTTTTTTCAGGTTGTCAGTTCCTTTTTTCTCCCCAACTTCAGTAACATTTTGTGTCTGTTTCTGAAGATTGTCTTTGAAAATAACAATTGCGTGATTTTTATCTGCGGTGATTTCATCTAATGCCAAAAGCATATTTCTAGAATACTCTAAAGTATTATAATTGGCTTTTAAAATATTTTCGGTGTCTTTTTTTATTGAAAAAATATAAAAGGCACTTACCAATGTGAGTATTATTATTAGTAAAAATAATAATCCAACACCCAGATTCAATTTGGTTTTAATTCTCATTTTATAAAACATTTAGTTTTTTTTGAACCATATAAGTGATATAAGAAAATATTAGAGTTCTTTTATTTAACCGCAAAGAGCGCTAAGGTTTCGCAAAGCACACAAAGATTATATTTAAAATACTTTGCGCCCTTGCGTCTTTGCGAGTAAAAAACTCTAGCGAACTTTGCGTAAAACTTTGCGCTCTTTGCGGTTAAATTTCAACATCTCTAATTAAATGAACTTATATAACTTATATGGTTTAAAATTTTTTTCACGACAATATCACAAGATCAACATTTGACAAAGACAATTTGTTCAGCAAACGCTTGAAAATTGTTGTAGACAAAATTACTTTAAACAAATTGAAATGCGGTTTCCCGATGCATACCGTTGTAATTTGTTTTTCTTCTACCGTTTTCAAAATAGCATCTGTAATATTTGAGTTTTCTAGTTTAATAACTTCCGCGCCCAATTGCACTGCGAGTTTAAAGTTATTAATTAAATGTCTTTGTTTGTCAAGTGCAATTCTCGTACTGCTTTCTTTTGGCGTTTCGACATACAAAACATACCAGGATCCATTGTAATAACTGGCTAATCGTGCTGCTTTTCTAATTATAATTTTGGCTGTTTTTTCATTACTGCTAATGCAGGCCAACAATTTTTCGTGCCGTAAAGCATGCAAATTCGGGACTTCACTTTCTACTTTTCGAACGACTTGACTTGCGACTTCTTTCAAAGCCAATTCACGCAATTGCAGAATTTGTTCCGATTTAAAAAAGTTCGCTAAAGCCGTCGGAATTTTATCCGGCGTATAAATTTTTCCTTCTTTCAAACGATCAATCAAATCTTCTGAAGTCAAATCGATATTTACAACTTCATCCGCCAGACGCAAAACATTATCGGGAATTCGTTCCTGAACATCAATATTTGTAATTCGTTTTACATCTTCATTTAAACTCTCAATATGCTGAATATTAACGGCCGAAATGACATTAATTCCTGCATCCAAAATCTCCAGAACATCCTGCCAGCGTTTTTCGTTTTTGCTTCCTTCAACATTGGTATGTGCCAATTCATCAACAATAACGACTTCTGGTCTAAGGTTAATAATGGCTTGCACATCGAGTTCTTCAAGTTGTTTTCCCTTATAAAAAATTGTTCGCCTCGGAATAATCGGCAAACCGGCCAAAAGTTCATGCGTTTCCTTCCGCATATGCGTTTCGATGTAGCCAATTTTTACATCGATTCCGTTTTTCAATAACGAATGCGCTTCCTGAAGCATACGAAAAGTCTTGCCCACACCGGCGCTCATCCCAATGTAGATTTTAAATTTTCCTTTCCTAGATTTCTGAATCAAATCCAGAAAATGCTGTGCGTTGTTTTCGTTTTCCATGTTTTTTTGTTTTGCCACGAAGGCGCTAAGGCGCAACGGTTTATTTTAAAAGCCACTCCCAATAGTTATCGGGATTCACAGATTAAAGTGATTTTTTTTTAGCCACGAATTACACGAATTGCACAAATTTTTATTTTAAAAATGGGATAACGTTAAAGTAATTAATTCGTGAAAATTTATGCAATTCGTGGCAAATGACTCAACACAAAGAATCCCTTTAATCTGTGGAATCTGTGGCAAAAAATATTTTCTAGAAACTAATCGCCAGCGAAGTTGTTACAAACGTATTCGTATCCGTTGGAAGATTATCTTTATTTGTAAAAATTTCATCCTTGCTTGACAGATTTCTTGCTTCAATTCTAAACATAACATTATCAGTAACTAAGTAATCAAAGTTAGCTGAAAATCCGTAAGTTTTAAATCCGTTTGGAGATTCTGTTGCGATGATTACGCCTTTTTCGTCGCTGTAATATTCTCCACGTGCTGCCAACTGAATTTTATCAGTCGGTTTGTATTGTAGAATCAAAACAGGAGAGAACCAAACGTCATATTTTTCGCTTCCTTTAGCCGATTGCTGAGAACCAATATCAAATCCAGTTGTCAGATTCACTTTTTCAGCTACTTTAAATTGTCCGTAAAAGTTATTGAAATAACGCCATTTTTTATCAATATCCGGCTGTTCGTTTCCAACATAAGTGCTCCAGTTCAAAGTCACATTATCCGATGGCTTAAAAGTAACCTGCGTTCCAAAAGCAGGAGTCTGATTGCCTTCTACTTTTTCAATTCTTTGCCAACCGTTTAAATACATTCCGGCCAAATACCATTCTCCAGATTCTGAAGTATAACCAATTTTAACTCCCGTTTCATAATAAGGAGAATTCTCAGCCAGAATACTTCTCGTTAAAGTCTGACAATCTTTTCCAATTGCACTTTCAAAACCAATATGCGAAGGCATAATTCCCGCATCAATCCATAAATTATGGTTTTTAGAAATTTTAACGCCAACATTTGCTTCATAAACATTTTGCAATAAACCCTGTTCAGCCGACATATTATACTGCGGATAAGTTCCAGCCATCAAGGCAAAATTTCCACGGACATTTTCTGTCGAATAATTCACTTTTGCCATTCCCAAATTCAGGTTGACTTCATTGCTTTTATTATAACTGTAAAAAAAGTTTGGCCGAGTATGATTTTCAGGTTTCCCGAAATCATAACTGTAATAAACGTCTACATATCCCGAAAACGTAAACGGACTTTTAGATGCTGACTGTGCGTGTAAATTGCTAAAACCAAAAGCGATTAAAGCAGTAAGTATTATTTTTTTCATTTTGCGGTATTCAATTATTTATTTAGTAGATTTTTTAGGAGCTAATCCCGCTATCCGTTTCAATCTTTTGTGCCGAACCCCGGCACAAAAGGATTTCCACTACTATCGGGGCTAGGGCATTTGGGGTAAAAAGGCGTTTTGTATTATAATAGGTTTTATATCCTAACAGGTTTCTAAAACCTATTAGGTATTATTTTAAGTTTAGTTTTTTCGATTCCAATTTGCGTTCTGTTTGTCATTTCGGCGTAAGGAGAAATCTTCGCAAGTAGCTCCGCAAAGGATATCAATCTGTGTCGATTTGGCAATGAGGATTTCTCCTTACGTCGAAATGACAAATTATACGTGTTGCTTCATGATAATAGTTGACACAGATTCATACCTGCAAGGTTTTGAAAACCTTGTAGGAGAAAAACTTAGAATCTCAGTATCTTAGAATCTTAGCATCTTAAAGCTTTAGCGAAGCTGATCAAGCGCCACATTCAATTCCAAAACATTAACCGTCTCAGGCCCAACAATGGCAGTATTAATTTTAGATTCTACCAAAACTTTTACTTTAGCCTCATCCAGTTTTCTTTCTTTAGCAATTCTTTTAACCTGAATCAAAGCGCCTTGGGGAGAAATATTCGGATCTAGACCACTTCCGGAAGCCGTAACCATATCAGCTGGAATATCAGATTTTTTCAAATAAGGATGAACCAATAAAAGTGTATCAATTCTTTTTTGAACCAAAGCCAAATATTCGGCATTGCTTGGACCTTTGTTACTTCCAGCACTTCCTGCAGCATTGTAATCTACAGCCGAAGGTCTTCCCCAGAAATAATTTGATTTATCAAACTTTTGTCCGATTTTTTGATAACCAATTACTTTTCCGTTAATCGAAATAGTTTCTCCTTTTCCTTGATTGGGAGCAATTTGTGCGATTCCGTAAATCGCAAGAGGATAAATAATTGCAAATAGAATTAATGTAACCGCAGTAAGTTTTAGTATAGAAAATAGATTTTTCATTTTGTTTGAGATTCTAAGGGACTAAGTTGCTAAGGTTCTAAGATTTCTTCTCAGAACTTAGCAATTCAGAACCGATGTTTTTTATTGAGTTTTGATAGATTCTAGTTTTTACGATTCTAAGAGAAAACCTTAGTTCCTTAGAATCTTAGCACCTCAGAACCTTACATAAAAAGTGCAACAATCACGTCAATCAGTTTGATTCCAATAAAAGGAACAATTAATCCGCCAAGGCCATAAATCAAAAGATTTCGTTTTAAAATAGCACTCGCACCAATCGGACGATATTCAACACCTTTCAGCGCAAGCGGAATCAAGATCGGAATGATAATCGCATTGAAAATTACCGCCGATAAAATGGCACTTTCAGGACTATGCAGATGCATAATATTCAAACCTTGAAGCGCTGGAATTGCAGTAATAAACAACGCAGGAACAATCGCAAAATATTTCGCAACGTCATTAGCGATTGAGAACGTAGTCAAAGTTCCTCGAGTCATTAAAAGCTGTTTTCCAATTTCGACAATTTCGATTAATTTCGTTGGATCATTGTCAAGATCGACCATGTTTCCGGCTTCTTTTGCCGCTTGAGTTCCGCTGTTCATGGCAACTCCAACATTCGCTTGCGCAAGGGCAGGAGCATCGTTTGTTCCGTCACCCATCATGGCAACCAAGCGTCCTTCAGCTTGCTCTTTTCGGATATAGTTCATTTTATCTTCAGGTTTAGCTTCAGCGATAAAATCATCTACACCAGCTTTCTCAGCAATAAACTTAGCTGTCAGAGGATTATCTCCTGTAACCATAACTGTTTTGATTCCCATTCGGCGTAAGCGTTCGAAACGTTCTTTCATTCCGGTTTTAATGATATCTTGTAATTCGATTACACCTTGAATTTCGTTGTTTTTAATAACTACTAAAGGCGTTCCTCCGTTAGACGAAATAGAAATTACTTGCTGTGCTGTATCTTCAGGGAAAACATTTCCTGCTTGTAAAGCAATTTTTTTTGCTGCATCTTGTGCACCTTTTCTAATATTGGTTCCATCTTTTAATACTACTCCCGAAGTTCTGGTTTCGGCAGTAAACTTGATAGTGTGCGCGATGTCAGAAGTAGTTTGTAAAAAGCTGGCTTTCGCTTCACTTTTCACATCAATCATTTCACTTAACTCGAGAATACTTTTCCCTTCCGGAGTATCATCTGCAAGCGAACTCAAAACAGCCGATTTAACGAAATCATCAAAAGAGATTCCTTTTGTCGGATAAAAATTCGTTGCTTTTCTGTTTCCAATTGTGATTGTTCCGGTTTTATCCAAAAGCAAGACATCAATATCTCCGGCAGTTTCAACGGCTTTACCAGATTTTGTAATTACGTTGGCACGTAAAGCTCTGTCCATTCCCGCAATACCAATAGCAGAAAGTAAACCTCCAATTGTAGTTGGAATTAAACAAACGAATAGCGCAATAAAAGCAGCGATTGTAATAGGAGCGTTGGCATAATCGGCAAACGGTTTTAAGGTAACGCAGACAATTACGAAGATTAAGGTAAAAGCTGCTAACAAAATGGTCAAAGCAATTTCGTTTGGTGTTTTCTGACGGCTTGCACCTTCAACCAAAGCAATCATTTTATCTAAAAAGCTTTCGCCAGGCTCAGAAGTTACTTTTACTTTAATTTTATCAGAGAGCACTTTTGTTCCTCCTGTAACCGAAGATTTATCACCGCCGGCTTCGCGAATTACTGGAGCACTTTCTCCGGTAATGGCACTTTCGTCGATTGTGGCCAACCCTTCGATAATTTCTCCATCGGCAGCAATTAAATCCCCCGCTTCACAAATGAAAATATCGTCTTTTTTTAATGTTGAAGAACTTACATTTTTTATTTCTCCATTTGGCAGAATTTGTCTTGCAGGAGTTTCTTCACGGGTTTTTCTTAAACTGTCGGCTTGTGCTTTTCCTCGAGCTTCGGCAATCGCTTCAGCGAAATTGGCAAACAAAAGCGTTGCAAATAAAATTAGGAAAACAATCAAATTATAGATAAAACTTCCCTGATCGTTTGCGCCCATTAATATTGAAATGCAGACCGCAAACATAATCGCAGTTCCGATTTCTACGGTAAACATTACCGGATTTTTAACCATCATTTTCGGATTCAGCTTCACAAAAGACTGCGCGAATGCTTCCTTTACTTGTTTACTTTCAAACAATGATGTGGATTTATTAGTTGTCATTTTTTTGTTGTTTAATTGGGCTGAGTAGTTTTTAAACACATAGAAACATAGATTTTTACTTTGAGGAAAAGGCGTTTCACTTGCATTAATACACATAGCTATGTGTTAGAAACTAGTTTCTTTTAATTCATCTTTTTCAGATGAAGAAAAAATCTATGTTTCTATGTGTTTAAAATATTTTCAGCATTGAAAAATGAGTTATTATTTTAAAGTAAAGAATTCTGCCAATGGACCAAGAGCTAATGCAGGAAAGAACGATAAAGCAGCAATAATGGCAATCACAGCAAAAATCATTATTCCAAAAATGGAAGTATCGGTTTTTAAAGTTCCTGCACTTTCAGGAATGTATTTTTTACCTGCCAATAAACCAGCAATAGCTAACGGACCAATAATTGGAATAAAACGGCTTAGAAGTAATACAATTCCTGTAGTGATATTCCAAAACGGATTATTATCTCCCAAACCTTCAAAACCAGAACCGTTGTTAGCAGCGCTCGAAGTATATTCGTATAACATTTCAGAAAATCCGTGGTTGCCAGGATTGTTTAACCAGCCTGTTGCGTTTCCGCTGAACCAATAACCCATTGCGGTATCATGTGCAGCAAAATAAGAAGCCAAAGCTGTTCCTGCTAAAATCAATAAAGGATGAAGAATGGCAATAAAGGCAGCAATTTTAACTTCCCGAGCTTCGATTTTCTTTCCTAGAAATTCAGGAGTTCGGCCAACCATTAAACCAGAAATAAATACAGCCAGAATAATAAAGATGTAAAAGTTGAGGTAACCTACACCGCATCCGCCATAAAAAGCATTGACCATCATGGCTAATAATTGCATAGCTCCAGAAACTGGCATTGAACTATCGTGCATGCTATTTACAGATCCTGTAGAAATTACAGTTGTAGCAATGCTCCAAAATCCTGAAATAGCTGGACCAAAACGAACTTCTTTTCCTTCCATTGCTCCAGTTGTCTGTGCAATTCCCATTTTTGCAATAGCAGGATTTCCGTTGATTTCGCTCGAGATTGTCGGAATTACAAGAAGTAAAAATCCAACGGTCATAACACCAAAAATGATGTAAGCAAACTTTCGTTTATTTAGGAAAAATCCAAGTGCAAAAATCATTGCAAACGGAACAATCATTTGTGCCCAAAGTTCTACGGCATTAGTAAAATAAGTTGGGTTTTCTAATGGGTGAGCGGAGTTGGCTCCGAAGAATCCACCACCGTTTGTACCAATATGTTTAATAGCAATAAAAGCTGCGGCTGGTCCGCGTGATACTTCAACGTGATCGCCTTGTAAAGTTGTAATGGAATCTTTTCCTTCAAAAGTCATTGGAGTGCCGCTGAAAACCAAAACAATAGCGACAATTGCTGAAAGCGGTAATAAAATACGAGTACAGCTTTTTACAAAATAATTATAGAAATTTCCTAGCTTATCTGTAGTTCTTTCTTTCATTGCAGTGAAAACCATTGCAGCAGCAGCGATTCCGACACCAGCAGAAACGAATTGTAGAAACATTAAAACTAGCTGTGATAAGTAAGAAACACCACTTTCGCCTGAATAATGTTGCAAATCACAATTGACTAAAAATGAAATGGCAGTATTAAATGCCAAATCAGGTGTCATTGACGGATTGTTATCTGGGTTTAAAGGCAAAGAACCCTGAAAAAGCAAGACAAAAAAGCAAAGAAAAAACCAAACCATATTGATGCTCAAAAGTGCTTTTAAGTGCTGTTTCCAGTTCATTTCTTCGGCTGGATTAATGCCGCTGAGTTTAAAAATAAATTTTTCAAGCGGATTGAAAATCGGGTCAAGTAGGGTTTTATTTCCCGTAAAAACTTTAGCAATATATTTCCCTAACGGAATGGCTAAAATAATAGTGAGGATAAAAATACCAATGACGCCTAATAATTCTGTGTTCATAATTTTTATATTTTTTTAGTGAAAGTGAGAGGTGATTTGTAAAATGAGTTGATGAATAAAATTTGTGTTTACATTTCACTTAATGCATTTTCACTTTTTACATGATTTAAAATTTCTCGGGTTTGATTAAAACATAAATCAAATACACGAAAACGGCGATTGAAACAATAAATAGTGCAGTCATGATTTAGATTTTTTCAAAGAATTCAACGGAGAGAAAACAAATGGCAAACAACACAACGGCTAATCCGAGTAAAAGAAAGGTGATCATAATATTATTTTAGATTTAAGATTGTAGGCTTTAGATTTTTTCGATTAAACAATTAAACAGTGAACCGATTAAACTTTTTATACTCCCGAAGCATTAACCTGTTTGATATATTCTGCTTTAAGCGTCTGTGGAAAAAGATGTGAAATATTGCAGTGGCGCATTTCCATAAAAGATGAAACCGAAAAAACGTACACGTTAGAAATAGCATTTTTAGTTTCGATGCTTCCAGTAATAAATAACCGTTCAGCAAGGGCTAAGCATTTTTTAGCACGAACGATATTTCCAGAAATAATAGATTTTTTGGTTATCTCAGCAAACCGTTCGGCTTGTTTGTAGATTGAGGTTACTTGATTTTTCATTTGGTATGAATTTTTAATGTTCTTCCTCTTTATGCCAAAAGATGTTCCGAAAAAGTCAAGTTGAGTTTAAAGTGTTGTAAATAAAAGGAATGTAGTTTTGTGCCAAAAAATAGGCATAAAAAAAGCCTATCATTTTGATAAGCTTTTCTCGTTTTGATATGTTATTATCAAGCTCCGGAGGAGCGAAATGTTTATAGAAAATAAATAATTGTCACGGTTATTAGAGCCCCAGCGGGGTGAAATATTTTTGAATTGTGTCGATATCGCTCCGCTGGAGCTTTTGATCAATGTGATTAAATTATTCTATAAATATTTCGCTCCTCCGAAGCTTTAAAATTGGATTTGAAATTTGCCATTGTCATTGATATTTGGACCCGAGCGATAGCGAACAGGCGAAGCAATTTTAAAAATTGGAATTTATTCTATTGAATCCCATATTCTTCAATTTTTCTATACAAAGTTGCAATTCCAATTTCCAATAATCTCGCGGTTTCAGCCTTATTTCCTTTCGTATAATTTAAAACCTTTTGAATATGGAGTTTCTCAACACTTTGCATGGAGAAAGCTGACAGAGGTTTTGAATTATTTTCAGCTTGATGTTGCATTTCATAAGGAAGAACATCTGAAGTCAAAATATCTCCATTGCTCAAAATAACCGATCTTTCGATGACATTTTTAAGCTCGCGGATATTTCCTGGCCAAGAATAGTTTTCCAATTTTTGTAAAAAGTCATCAGCAATCCGTAAAGCTTTTTTATTTGTTTTTTCAGAAAACTGCGTCACGTAATAATTAGCCAAAAGCGGAATATCTTTAATTCTTTCTCGCAAAGAAGGCAATTTAATTTCGAAAATATTCAAACGGAAATACAAATCAGAACGGAAACGATGTTCATCACTTTCTGTTTTTAAATCACGATTTGTAGCAGCAATTAATCTGAAATTTGATTTTTTTGGAGTCGTGTCTCCAACGGGAATATATTCGGAAGTTTCTAAAACACGCAATAATTTCGCCTGAAGATCAATTGGCATTTCACCAATTTCATCCAGAAACAAAGTTCCGCCATTTGCTTCTTCAATAAAACCTTTTTTATCTTTTACAGCTCCTGTAAATGCGCCTTGTTTATGACCGAAAAGTTCGCTTTCTAAAATTTCTTTTGTGAAAGTACTGCAGTTCAGCGCCACAAAAGATTTTCCTGCACGATTGCTGTTTTCATGAATCGCCTGCGCAAAAACTTCTTTTCCGGTTCCGGTTTCTCCCATAAGTAAAACAGTCGAATCGGTTTTTGCTACTTTTTGTGCCAAATCAATAACTTGTTCGATTCCTTTTGATTTTCCAATTATGGTATTGAAAGAATATTTATCATTGATTCGTTTTTCAAGTTGTTGGACTTTTTTCTGCAATTGCACTTTTTCGACAGCTTTATAAAGAAGCGGAATAATTTTATCGTTATCGTCGCCTTTTACAATATAATCGAAAGCGCCGTTTTTCATGGCCTGAACGCCATCGGGAATATTTCCGAAAGCCGTCAGCAGAATTACTTCTGTTAGAGGAAAACTGTTTTTTATGTTTTGAAGAAAATCAACGCCATTTCCGTCTGGTAATTTTACATCGCACAAAACGACATCAATTTCGGTTTGTTCCAATTTCTTAAAACCAGATTTTAAATCTTTGGCTTCAAAAACTTCAAATCCTTCTGATTTTATAATTCGCGCTAACAGACTTCTTAGTTTTTCTTCGTCGTCTATAATTAAAATTTTGTGTGTCATTTTGCAGATAAGCTAAAACCGAATTGGTATTTTGATGTACAAATTTAGGTCTAAAATTAGTTCTCTTTTTTGATTCAGAACAAATTATTTTTAAAGACAGAATCAGTTTTAAAATATTTTTTCAAAAAGAAATGTACTTTTAGATCGCAAAAGAACCACTAAAATTTATGTCAAAACAAATCTTCCTTATAATAGCTTGCGTAATCTTCGGAAGCTTTACTAGTTTTTCAAACGGAATTATTCTAAAAGATTCTTCAAAACCGAAAACTATTTCATTCAAAATAAAATTAAAATCGGCAGATAAAATCAAAGTTGCTGTTTCTCCTTTAAAATACAATAAACATTTAGCGTATAGTTTTACGTTTGATGATGGTTACAGATCGGCCTATTTAACCGCTTTTCCATTATTGAATGGAGGAAAAATCAGTAATTCATCAATAAACGAATGGAAAATCGATCAAGGTGGAGACGGAACAATTTCAGAAGGGCTTTTTTATTCAGACGGAATGGGAAATAAAATTCCGTTTAAATTGGCATTAGCGATAAATGGAGGTTCAATTCGTGATTTGCCAGAAAATCGCGGACATCTTTCGTGGAAAGAAGTAAAAGAAATGTACAATGCTGGTTGGGATATTTTGAATCATGGATTTCATCACGCTACCAAACATGGAACAAACTACAAAACAGAAGTAACCGAAAATACTACTTCGATTAAACAAAATCTAGATTTCAATATGTCTCATTTTGTGGTTCCTGGTGGAGAAGGTGATGAAAAGTATTATTTGGAATATGAAAAAGAGGCACTTAATAACGGACATTTTTCGGTGGCGTCTTATTATGGTGTTGGACCGGTTTTTAAAGTAGATTCAAAAGTAGATTTAGATAAAATGATTTCTGCCCGAACTTTTGTGCAGAGTTCAAAAGACACAACAAGTTTTAAAACGATGGATAAATATTTAAAAACGATAGATTCTATTGTAAAACAGAAAGATCCAGTTTGGTTTAACGAATTCACGCACGGAACTGGAAATACAAATTTGTGGAATCTAAGTATGCGTTTTCCTGAATTCAAATATTATATGACTACGCTTGCCAATAAATACGGTTTAAAAGGGAACGACTCAATCTGGATGGCGCCGTGGCAGGAGGTTTACGAATACATTTGGTTAAGAGACCGAATAAAAGTCGATTTCCAGCAGAAAAATAAGGAAGTAACCGTAACAATTCAGCTTCCAGAAATTCCAGAAAATTTTAGAAATCGTGATATTTCATTAAATGTAGAAACGTCATCAAAATTTGAAATCGAATCGAATAAAGATTTGAAAATAAAAGATGACGGAAAAACAACGCACAAACAGATTTTAATACAATTGTAGAGGTAATATTTGTAACTACAAATATTATAATTCTATTAACATTAGAAAGGAAAAGGCATTCGCATAAATGACTTAATTTTGCATTTTAGCCTTAATTTATATGAAAAAACCAATTTCAGTCTCAATATTAGAGCTTGCAATTATCACTCAAGATAGCAACGCAACCGAAACATTTCAAAAAACAAAAGACATTGCGCAATTAGCCGATAAACTCGGATACAAGAGAATCTGGTTGGCAGAACACCATAATATGGCGCATGTTGCAAGTACTGCAACTGTAGTTTTAATTGGTTATGTTGCAAGTCAAACCGAAAATATCCGAGTAGGTTCTGGCGGAATTATGCTTCCAAATCATTCTCCTTTAGTAGTAGCAGAACAATTCGGAACTTTAGAAACGCTTTACCCAAACCGAATCGATTTAGGTTTAGGAAGAGCTCCAGGAACTGATCAGCCAACTGCCGAAGCGATTCGAAAAGACTTTTTTGAACAAGCACAGCGATTTCCACAAAACGTAACTAAACTTCAAGAATATTTTTCAACCGAAAATGCAACAGGAAAAGTCCGTGCATTTCCAGCCGAAGGCCTAAACGTCCCAATTTGGATTTTAGGATCAAGCATGGAAAGCGCAGCTTTGGCGGCGGCTTACGGATTGCCTTATGCCTTCGCTGGACATTTTGCACCAAAACTGATGATTCAGGCATTTGAATTCTATCGCGAAAATTTTCAACCTTCAGAATATTTGAATGAACCAAAAACAATGGCTTGTGTCAATATAATCGCAGCAAACACAAATGAAGAAGCTGAATTATTATCGACAAGTTTGTATCAAATGTTTTTAAACCTGATTAGAAATGATCGTAAAGGTTTGCAACCACCTGTTTCTTCATTAGATGATATTATGAATGAAGCGGAACGTTATCATGTCAATCAAATGACTGCTGGAACCTTCACAGGAAATAAAGAACAATTAGTAACTGACTTGAAAAAGTTTGTCAATTACGCCCAAATAAATGAGCTTATGGTTACGAGTCCAATATTTGATCATCAAGCAAAGTTAAAAAGTATTGAAATTACTAAAGAAGTAATAGATACGATCAACGAAAGTATACATATATAAGTATACATATATAATAGTAGATCTCACACACGCAACCCGCCAGTTTCCCAAAAGCTGTCGGGTTTGTTTTTTTTTATACATATAATATAGATGAGCAAGATTTTGTCCTGCTGAGCGGGGTAGAAGTCTTTTTTTAGTTTTAGAATCTGTTTTATTAGGAGCTGATCCCGCTATCCGCTGCAATCTTTTGTGCCGAACCCCGGCACAAAAGGATTTTTGCTTCTATCGGGGCTAGGGCATCCGTTTTCAGGAGAAGATTTCCGAAGCAGAAGACATTTTCAGAAGAAAAAAAGAAAAAACTCAGCGCCTTTGCGCCTTTTCGAGATTAAAAAAGGCAGAAAACAAGGCTTTGCGGCTTGGCGCCTTCGCGGCAGAACAGCGCAAAGAACAGCCAAACGAGGAAAAACCCCACAATTGCTGAAAAAACTTCGGAATGTAAAGAATCCGTTATCAGCGAGTTATGAAATAAATGAAAAAAAGAATTAAAAAAGATTTGAAAAAGCCTTGCATAACTGGAAAAAGGTGCTACTTTTGCACCCGCAACAGCGAAAACGTTCACAGAAATACTGGCAGGCAATACGGATCAAGCGGGAAGATATTCTCGAAAAAAAAGTTCAAAAAAAGCTTGCAGGTTTTGAAAAAGCGTTCTACATTTGCACCCCGCAAAACACGGAAAGTTCATTGAGGTATTGGAAGGAAAACGAGAAGGGATGAGGCGAAAAAAAAAGCTTCAAAGATTTTTCAAGTTTTTCTTGCGAGAAACAAAAAGAAGTTTTAGTTTTGCACCCGCTTTGAGAAACAAGCGCAAAGACAAAAAAAGACACGTTCGTAGACATATTGAATTGACAGCCGTTCCGATGCAAATCGGAACAAAAAAAAGAATAAGAGTAATGGAATCGAGAGATTCGAAAAGAACCGACTGGAATTCATCGAATGATAATATTAAAATATACGATGAAGAGTTTGATCCTGGCTCAGGATGAACGCTAGCGGCAGGCTTAACACATGCAAGTCGAGGGGTATAAGTCTTCGGATTTAGAGACCGGCGCACGGGTGCGTAACGCGTATGCAATCTGCCTTCCACAGAGGGATAGCCCAGAGAAATTTGGATTAATACCTCATAGCATTGCAAGGGGGCATCCCTTTGCAATTAAAGTCACAACGGTGGAAGATGAGCATGCGTCCCATTAGCTAGTTGGCAAGGTAACGGCTTACCAAGGCTACGATGGGTAGGGGTCCTGAGAGGGAGATCCCCCACACTGGTACTGAGACACGGACCAGACTCCTACGGGAGGCAGCAGTGAGGAATATTGGTCAATGGGCGCAAGCCTGAACCAGCCATGCCGCGTGCAGGATGACGGTCCTATGGATTGTAAACTGCTTTTGTACGGGAAGAAACACTCCTACGTGTAGGAGCTTGACGGTACCGTAAGAATAAGGATCGGCTAACTCCGTGCCAGCAGCCGCGGTAATACGGAGGATCCAAGCGTTATCCGGAATCATTGGGTTTAAAGGGTCCGTAGGCGGTCCTGTAAGTCAGTGGTGAAAGCCCATCGCTCAACGATGGAACGGCCATTGATACTGCAGGACTTGAATTACCAGGAAGTAACTAGAATATGTAGTGTAGCGGTGAAATGCTTAGAGATTACATGGAATACCAATTGCGAAGGCAGGTTACTACTGGTGGATTGACGCTGATGGACGAAAGCGTGGGTAGCGAACAGGATTAGATACCCTGGTAGTCCACGCCGTAAACGATGGATACTAGCTGTTGGGGGCGACCTCAGTGGCTAAGCGAAAGTGATAAGTATCCCACCTGGGGAGTACGAACGCAAGTTTGAAACTCAAAGGAATTGACGGGGGCCCGCACAAGCGGTGGAGCATGTGGTTTAATTCGATGATACGCGAGGAACCTTACCAAGGCTTAAATGCAGACTGACCGTTTTGGAAACAGAACTTTCGCAAGACAGTCTACAAGGTGCTGCATGGTTGTCGTCAGCTCGTGCCGTGAGGTGTCAGGTTAAGTCCTATAACGAGCGCAACCCCTGTTGTTAGTTGCCAGCGAGTCATGTCGGGAACTCTAGCAAGACTGCCAGTGCAAACTGTGAGGAAGGTGGGGATGACGTCAAATCATCACGGCCCTTACGCCTTGGGCTACACACGTGCTACAATGGCCGGTACAGAGAGCAGCCACTGGGCGACCAGGAGCGAATCTACAAAGCCGGTCACAGTTCGGATCGGAGTCTGCAACTCGACTCCGTGAAGCTGGAATCGCTAGTAATCGGATATCAGCCATGATCCGGTGAATACGTTCCCGGGCCTTGTACACACCGCCCGTCAAGCCATGGAAGCTGGGGGTGCCTGAAGTCGGTGACCGCAAGGAGCTGCCTAGGGTAAAACTGGTAACTAGGGCTAAGTCGTAACAAGGTAGCCGTACCGGAAGGTGCGGCTGGAACACCTCCTTTCTAGAGCCTCGATTGTTTGCCGCAAGGCACGGCGAGGAAACAAGATGGATATCCTGAAGGTCTTGGGCCTCGGAATTCGATTACTCTTGCTGTCGATTTAAAAAATGATAAACAATTAAGAAAAAACAGAGTCTCGTAGCTCAGCTGGTTAGAGTACTACACTGATAATGTAGGGGTCGGCAGTTCGAGTCTGCCCGGGACTACTATTTTGACTTGAGAAAAAGGAAATTCTAGGGTTGAGTTCTTATGAATGATTATTCATAATTCATAATTCACAATTCATAATTAGATTGGGGGATTAGCTCAGCTGGCTAGAGCGCCTGCCTTGCACGCAGGAGGTCAACGGTTCGACTCCGTTATTCTCCACAAAAAAGTACAAAGGTGATAGTACAGGGTATCAAGACGGTAGTCTTGATGCTTCATGCAAAAATCTTGATACTTATTAAAGTTCATTGACATATTGAGATAAGAAAATACAAGAAAGTAGAAAGCGTTTTCTGCAGTTTTGCTGCAGGAGACAAAAAAAACGGTCATAATAGATATTATGATTGGTACAATAAGCAAAACAAGGGCGCATGGGGAATGCCTAGGCTCTCAGAGGCGATGAAGGACGTGATAAGCTGCGAAAAGCTGCGGGGACGGGCACACACCGATCGATCCGCAGGTATCCGAATGGGGCAACCCGCTATATTGAAGATATAGCACACCGATAGGTGGGCAAACCCGCTGAACTGAAACATCTAAGTAGGCGGAGGAGAAGAAAACAAAAGTGATTCCGTAAGTAGTGGCGAGCGAACGCGGATTAGCCCAAACCAGCTATGTTGCGGCATAGCTGGGGTTGTAGGACCGCGATATTTCATGCACAAGGAACCGGAAGCTTCTGGAAAGGAGCGCCACAGAGGGTGACAGCCCCGTATGGGCAACGAGTGTAATGGATAGCGGTATCCTGAGTAGGGCGGGGCACGTGAAACCCTGTCTGAATTCGGCGGGACCATCCGCTAAGGCTAAATACTCCTGAGAGACCGATAGTGAACCAGTACCGTGAGGGAAAGGTGAAAAGAACCGTGAATAACGGAGTGAAATAGATCCTGAAACCATGCGCCTACAAGCGGTCGGAGCCCTTTAGTGGGGTGACGGCGTGCCTTTTGCATAATGAGCCTACGAGTTAACGTTGCCGGCAAGGATAAGTGGTTAAGCCATGGATCCGCAGCGAAAGCGAGTCTGAATAGGGCGCTTTAGTCGGCAGTGTTAGACGCGAAACCGTGTGATCTACCCATGGGCAGGTTGAAGCTGTGGTAACACACAGTGGAGGACCGAACCGGTTGACGTTGAAAAGTCTTCGGATGACCTGTGGGTAGGGGTGAAAGGCCAATCAAACTCGGAAATAGCTCGTACTCCCCGAAATGCATTTAGGTGCAGCGCTGAGGATAGTTATATAGAGGTAGAGCTACTGATTGGATGCGGGGGCTTCACCGCCTACCAATTCCTGACAAACTCCGAATGCTATATAATGTTTCCCAGCAGTGAGGGCTTGGGTGCTAAGGTCCAAGTCCGAGAGGGAAAGAACCCAGACCATCAGCTAAGGTCCCCAAATATATGCTAAGTTGAAAGAACGAGGTTTGTCTGCCCAGACAGCTAGGATGTTGGCTTGGAAGCAGCCATTCATTTAAAGAGTGCGTAACAGCTCACTAGTCGAGCGGACGAGCATGGATAATAATCGGGCATAAGCATATTACCGAAGCTATGGATTTGCATGTATGTGCAAGTGGTAGGGGAGCATTCTGACAGGGCTGAAGGTGTGCCGTAAGGCATGCTGGACCGGTCAGAAAAGAAAATGTAGGCATAAGTAACGATAATGCGGGCGAGAAACCCGCACACCGAAAAACTAAGGTTTCCACAGCTATGCTAATCAGCTGTGGGTTAGTCTGGTCCTAAGGCGAACCCGAAAGGGACAGTCGATGGCCGACGGGTTAATATTCCCGTACTACTTATTGCTGTGATGGGGTGACGGAGTGATGAAAGCGCCGCGGACTGACGGAATAGTTCGTTGAAGTACCTAGCTATAGGCTCTCTAGGCAAATCCGGAGAGCTTGGTGAAATACGATAGTACTCGGAGTCTTCGGACAAAGAGATAGCGCGCCTAAGGGCTTCCAAGAAAAACCTCTAAACTTCAGGCAATAAGTACCAGTACCGCAAACCGACACAGGTAGTTGAGGAGAGAATCCTAAGGTGCTCGAGAGATTCATGGCTAAGGAATTAGGCAAAATAGACCTGTAACTTCGGGAGAAAGGTCGCCCCGAGCAATCGGGGCCGCAGTGAAGAGGTCCAGGCGACTGTTTATCAAAAACACAGGGCTCTGCAAAATCGCAAGATGACGTATAGGGCCTGACACCTGCCCGGTGCTGGAAGGTTAAGAGGAGATGTTATCTTCGGAGAAGCATTGAATTGAAGCCCCAGTAAACGGCGGCCGTAACTATAACGGTCCTAAGGTAGCGAAATTCCTTGTCGGGTAAGTTCCGACCTGCACGAATGGTGTAACGATCTGGACACTGTCTCAGCCATGAGCTCGGTGAAATTGTAGTAACGGTGAAGATGCCGTTTACCCGCAGTGGGACGAAAAGACCCTGTGCACCTTTACTATAGCTTAGTATTGACCTTGGATAAATGATGTGTAGGATAGGTTGGAGACTATGAAGCGGCGTCGCCAGGCGTTGTGGAGTCATTGTTGAAATACAACCCTTTGTTTATCTGAGGCCTAACCCCGCGTTGCGGGGGACATTGCTTGGTGGGTAGTTTGACTGGGGTGGTCGCCTCCAAAAGAGTAACGGAGGCTTCTAAAGGTTCCCTCAGCACGCTTGGTAACCGTGCGCAGAGTGCAATGGCATAAGGGAGCTTGACTGAGAGACATACAGGTCGATCAGGTACGAAAGTAGAGCATAGTGATCCGGTGGTTCCGCATGGAAGGGCCATCGCTCAAAGGATAAAAGGTACGCCGGGGATAACAGGCTGATCTCCCCCAAGAGCTCATATCGACGGGGGGGTTTGGCACCTCGATGTCGGCTCGTCACATCCTGGGGCTGGAGAAGGTCCCAAGGGTTGGGCTGTTCGCCCATTAAAGTGGCACGCGAGCTGGGTTCAGAACGTCGTGAGACAGTTCGGTCTCTATCTACTGCGGGCGTTAGAAATTTGAGTGGATCTGATTCTAGTACGAGAGGACCGAATTGGACCAACCTCTAGTGTATCTGTTGTCCCGCCAGGGGCACCGCAGAGTAGCTACGTTGGGAAGGGATAAGCGCTGAAAGCATATAAGCGCGAAACCCACCACAAGATGAGATTTCTTTTAAGGATCGTGGAAGATGACCACGTTGATAGGCTACAGATGTAAAGGCAGCAATGTCACAGTCGAGTAGTACTAATAATCCGTAAGCTTATGTACACACTTTTCCCGATCCGCCCAGGCGGATCGGGAGGAAACTTTCTATAACAGAGCTTGTCTGTTTCTTTATCTCAGTATGTTAAAATATTTGCCCGTCGCGGGCAGTGAATAGTAAAGAGCAAGTAGTGATTAGCTTAAAAACTAATTACTAATCGCTAAGGACTAGTCACTAAAAACCTTAAGGTGGTTATTGCGGCGGGGCTCACCTCTTCCCATCCCGAACAGAGAAGTTAAGCCCGCCTGCGCAGATGGTACTGCATCATTGTGGGAGAGTATGTCGTCGCCTTTCTTTTGAGAATCCTTCCCGATTTGTCGGGAAGGATTTTTTGTTTTTAGCCAGTTTTTGAAAACCTAAACGCTGGTTCTGTTGCATCTCATCGTCTGAAATCGTTGGTCATTTTCTGGATTTAAGCGCTTTTTGGTTCTTCTGAAAACCGGAATCCTCTTGTTTGTCTCAAAACGCGTTAGGGATCGAAGCGGCATCCTTTTGTTTTTTTCTTCAAAAAACAAAAGATACAGCGAATCCCGAAGCTTCGGGACGGCCCGGAGGGAAACGCTATGATACTTGTTCTTTAGATGATTAGATTTTTTTCAAATCTACATTATGAATAAATTCAATAACGCCATTCATATAGACTTGTTGATCATCCCACATTGCAAGATGGCTTCCATTTGGACAGTACAAATAATGTCCATTTTTTACTAATTTACTCTGTTCTTCCATTGCTTTTGGATCCATTGTGTCATATTTAGCGCCAATCATGAGGGTTGGAATTTCTATTTCGTGCAAACGATTTTTAACATCCCATTTTGCTAATCGACCGCTTATTCCAAATTCACTCGGACCTTGCATAATAGTGTAAATTTCATTATTTATGTGTTTTCCGGATCTGTTTAAGCCGTCAGGCCATTCTTTTAATCGACATAAATGCTCGTGGTAGAAATTTGGAATTAAAAGTTCCATATATCTCGGATTACTGAAATCTTTTTTAGCTTCTAATGCACGTATTTCGGCTAATATTTCGGGTTTCATTTGCTTCGCTAAAACCTCTTCAGCATATTTTTTGTATTCTGGGGCGCTGGCAACCATATTTGAAACTAATAAAGCTTTCATATTTTTTTGATATTTTAAAGCATATTCTGTTGCGAGAATTCCACCCCATGAATTGCCTAAAATATAAAAATTGCTATTGTCTGCGCCAATTGCTTTTCTAACTTGTTCAACTTCTTCAACAAATCGTTCGGTAGTCCATAAACTGCTATCTTTTGGTTGGTCGCTATAATATGAACCAAGTTGATCATATTCGTAAAACTCAAATCCTTCGCGTTGAAAAAAAGTTTCAAAGCATTCCATATACTCGTGGGTCATTGCTGGACCTCCGTGTAATAAAAGTATTTTAATTTTTGGATTGTTTCCAAAACGCTTTGTCCAGACTTTGAACTCTCCAACTGGTGTTTTTATCGGAATCATTTTTACTCCTGCACTTTCTATTACGTTGTTTTTTTCGTAGGTAAAATAATTTTTTAAACTTGAAGATTGATCTTCTTTTTTACATGAAAAAGCCAGAATTATAACCGTAAGAAGTAGAATATAACGCATGTTTTTAAGTTTTAAAGTTATTTTTTCAAAATTTACTTTAACTAAATTACGAATTAAAAGTTTGTCTTTTAAAATTTGTTGATAATGTTTGTTTTGTTTTAAATTATTGATTTTTAATTGTTTATTGTATTTAGTTTTAAATGGAATAATTTAGGAGTAAAATTATTTTTTGAAATTTTAAAAGCAATATTTTATTCGATTTTGAATAACTATCTTTGTAAAAACGACGAAATGCAATTAAAGTCGCATAGTATAATTAGTGATATATAAAATGAGCAATAAATTTACTGTTGGAAGTCTATATGCCGGTATTGGAGGAATTTGTTTAGGATTTAAAAAATCTGGTTTTGATTTGCTTTGGGCAAATGAATATGATAAAAATGCCTGCATTACGTATAAGGAAAACTTTAAACATAATTTAATTGAAGGTGATGTATTGCAATTAGATGTTGACGGAATTCCAAAAATTGATGTACTTACAGCAGGTTTTCCATGTCAGCCATTTTCTGTAGCTGGTTATAGAAAAGGCTTTGACGACAATAGAGGAAATCATTTTTTTAGGATATTGGATTTTGTTGATACTATGAGACCAAAAGTGGTTTTTTTGGAAAACGTAAAAAATCTAGTAACACATGATCATGGAAATACTATGAAAGTGATCGAAAAATCGTTGCGTGACAGAAATTATTCTTTTCAATCTAAAGTTTTGAATACTAAAGATTACGGCAATATTCCGCATAATAGAGAACGTATTTTTATAGTTGCTTTTGATAAAACGGTAATTAAAAATCCAGAGGAAGTTTTTGAGTTTCCAAAAGAAGATAAATTGACAAAAACGATCAAAGACGTTATTATAAATGAAAAAGTCGAAGATGAATTTTATTATAATGAAGACCGTTATATGTATAAAATGCTTCAAGAGGAAATGACGTCGGATAAAACTGTTTATCAATTCAGAAGGCAATATGTAAGAGAAAATAAATCGAATGTTTGTCCGACATTGACTGCAAATATGGGAACAGGAGGGCACAATGTGCCTTTAATAAAAACCGATTTTGGATTTAGAAAATTGACTCCAAGAGAATGTTTAAGATTCCAAGGTTTTCCGGATGGGTTCAAAATTCCCAAGATAGCTAATTCTCATTTATACAAACAAGCAGGGAATTCTGTTAGTGTGCCTGTTATTGAAGCTGTTTCAAAAAATATAATGAAGGTTTTAAAGTCTGCTAAATAGCTTTATTTTAGGTCTAGAGTTTTTGGAGTATTGTGATGAGTTCTTCAATATTATTCATATTGCCACACTGAATGTAATAATTTTCGGCATCCATTTTTGTGTATTGGTTTAAAAAAGAATTTTGAGGCAATATATTTTTATTACTAATAGCCGTTTTTAAATCTTCGTTATTGCAATGTCCTGCAATGTCATATGTCCAGAGTGATGCGAAAATAAGTTCTTCAATTGCGTTTTTTGAAATCTCGTTAGTGTACATTAAATTTTTGGAGCGAAATATTTTTTTGATATCGGGATTGATGCGGACTAGAACAAAATAGTCGTATCTATTTGTTGATCCATTAATAAGATTCGGAATATATTTTCCATCTGTAGTCCAATCTTTTGTTTCAAGAAGCAAGAGATTGGATTGTGATGCGGCCGATTTTATATTGATTTTTTTGTTTTTAATTTCTAAATCAGAATCGTCCCAAATTCCTTCGCTATAAATTCCGAAATCGGGTTCGTTACATTCGATAGAATTTGCTTGAAAATGATTATAAAGTACTACTTCGGCTAATTTTCCTTGAAAAGTATTGCAGAATTTTTCGCCATTTTTTCGGCTGTATTGACCTCCGGTTCTCGTTGATCTGTGATGACCTTTTCCAAAACACATTGAATAGGCAAAATTTAAGACTTTTTCGATATCAGTTTTGTTTATTGCAATGCCATTAAATCGTTTTGGATTGTTTACAAAATAATAATCACCTTCTGGTTTCTTTTCATAGGTCAATTTCATATTTTTTTCGATTCTGCAACTTCAGCAATTATACTCCAATTTTCCTTATATTGTTTTAGGCTGTTTAAATTAATGCTTGTAATCTGGCTTTCATCTAGATGGTCGACATAACTCATTGGTATTAAATAACAAATTCCTACCTCTTTATCGACAGCAATATAAATATCGCAATCTGCGGAAGTGATTCTTTTTCCTTTATTTGTAATGTGAGTGTGATCAATGCCCTGCCCGCCACGATCCCGATCTTTAAAACTTATAGCATTACTACTGGAAACGCCTTTGATTTGAAGACGCAAAAGAACATTGTTGAAATCGACTACAGCGTCGTATCTGCTCGAACGGACGTCAACATTTGAACAATTGTATCCTGCTAAAATAGCTCGTGCCAAAAATAAGAACTGCGCGCTATCTCCTGCATTTGCAGTCATTACACCAGTGTTTATGTTTAAAAGATTTGTTGGAAATCCATTAGAAAAAATAAAATCGTATTGCTTTTCCAGTATTTTTTTGATTGAAGTTTTTACGTATCCAAAATGGTATTGATTTGCAACACTTTTTTGAATAAAATCAAGTGAGTTATTTATAAAATCGTCTTTGTTTATTTCGGTAATTACTTTCTTTTGTAAAACATCATCATAAAAAGATTGCAGATCTGATTTTGCTATTAAATACTGATTAGCAATTTCGACTATTTTGGTTTTGACAAAATTCTTTTCAGCAAATTCTTTAATAAGTTGATTATTAAAGTTATTATCGTTTAATCTTGTAATGAAATATCCTTTTAAGAATGTTTTTAAGTTGGTTATTGAGCCAAATAATGCAATGCCATTTTTAGTCAGGCTAAGATTAAAATTGGCTTCATTTATTGCTTTTATGTTTGTTTCGATAAATTCTATCTGCTGTTCTATCATTGATTAAGTTTAAGCAATTAATTTCAATCTTGTTTTTCAAGTTAAAAACCAAGATAAAAAAACGTTTCAATTTACTTATAAAAAATGAAACGTGAATTGGAAGGACTAATTATTTGAATAGATGCAGATTTTATAATAAAAATAAATTTTTCAAGCATCTATATTGGGTTCTGTCGCATCTAAAGCTAAGTTTTATCTTTGCCTTTTTAAATTCTTAAACTCTTAAACTCATGAATACTAAAGGTCATTGCTATCCGAAGTCTATTATACTGCAGGCAGTATATTTTAAGCTTAGGTTTACATTAAGCTATCGGGATGTTGAAGAGATCATGAAAATGCGAGGAGTTTCTGTTGATCATGCTACTATTCAGCGCTGGGTTTATAAGTTTACACCTTTGCTTGAGTCAGAGATGAAGAAGAGAAAAGTCAGAGTAGGGGCGAGTTGGAGATTGGATGAAACCTATATCAAAGTAAAAGGTATTTGGTGTTATTTATATCAAGCGGTAGATAAATTAGGCAATACAGTAGACTTTCTTTTGACCAGAAAAAGACAGAGAATGGGTGCTCAGTCATTTCTAATTAAAGCAATTAGTAATAACTACAAGCCAAGAGTAATAAATATTGATAAAAGTGGATCTAATACTGCCGCTATCAAAGTCTATAACAAGCGTTCATTCTCAAAGGTTAAAATTCGGCAGTGTAAATATCTCAACAATATTGTAGAACAGGACCATCGATTTATAAAATGGAGGATACAAAATGGGTTAGGCTTTAAAAGCTTTGAATCGGCAAGACGAACATTGAGCGGAATTGAAGTTGTGCATATGCTGAGAAAGAATCAGATGATTGGACATGGTACAACTATGTTTAAATCATTCTGTAAATTGGCGGGCTAACTTTTAAATTACTTCAATTCTTATATTTGATTCTGGCATATGCGACAGAACCGCCACGAATGCGCCACGAAGATTTTGTCTGTTTTTGAAAATATTGAAAAGCGGTATAAAAGAAGAAACCCTGCAAATCGTTTGATTTGCAGGGTTTTCCGTGAATTTTGGCCTTTTTTGTAAACTTTGAAAAGTCTCTTTTTAAGCTCTCAGCGGAGGAAGAGGGATTCGAACCCCCGGACCTGTTACAGTCAACAGTTTTCAAGACTGCCGCATTCGACCGCTCTGCCATTCCTCCAGTATGTTGCAATCATTTGCTGATTGCGAGTGCAAATATAAGATGCTTTTTCGGTTCTCAAAACTTTTTTGCAACTATTTGCAAAGAAAATTATATGTTATAAAAAAAGAAACCCTCAACAAAGTTAAGGGTTTCAAGTTCAGCGGAGAAAGAGGGATTCGAACAAAACCGTCACATCCCGCTTTTATACTGCATTTCTAATATTTTCTTGTTATTTTGCCACGAATCTGCCACGAACTTTTTGTCCATTTTTTTATATATTGAAAAGTTCCGGAGCAGATTATCCGTTTAAATAATGTCGTAATTCTTGTTAATTCGATATCAAAAATACGTTTTTTGTCGCAAGGGCAAAAAAAAAATGAAACCTTCTGAGTGATTTATTTGATAAGTGGTTGATGGATAATTACTATTGATTTTTGTTACAAAAATGTATCCCCCTCATCGAAAAATAAGTGGTTATCTTAAATTTTCTTCTAATGAGACTTTTTAAGGACGACTGCTTCATCAGTTTTAGATGCAAAAATCAGCAACCTAGTTTTTATAGTGTTTAACAGATGTCGAGGTACAAGTATTAATCTGAACAAAATAAAACAAAATAACGGCAAACAAACCTTTTTAAATCTTCTATTGAATAAGCTAAATTTGGTCAATTTGTAGGACGATATTTTTAAGAACACATTGACCCAGAGGCGGAAGCAAAGTTATCCTTGTTTAAACGTTTTTTAAGTTTAACTATATGATATTTCGTATCTTAAAATGTTAAATTTTTAATTTTGTTTAACCTTTTTTGATTTTAGTTAAACAAAATTTATTAACTTAGTGTTACAAATCAAAAAAAAGACTTATGAAAACTATCAAAATTAAATTAATGGCTTTTTTAGCCCTAATTGTTTTAGCAAGTACTTCATGTAGTAATGATGATGATAATTCATCTCAGCAGCCTCAGACTATAGTATCTATTGCTAAAACAAATTCGAATCTCAGTTCTTTGGTTGCCGCTTTAGATAAAGCAGGCCTTACAGCAACATTGAACTCTTCCGGTTCTTATACCGTTTTTGCACCAACTAATGCTGCATTCACTGCCTTTTTATCAGCCAAAGGCTATGCTAATCTTGATGCAGTTCCAGTGGCAGCATTAAAAGAAATATTACTCAATCATGTTTTAAGCACGAAAGTTAAATCATCCGAAATTGCAACAGGCTATGTCAAAACATTAGCAAAAGGTAGCGCCTCATCTTCCAATACGATTAGCATGTATCTTGAAAAAGGTAGTAGTGTTGATATAAACGGCGGTAAAAATAATGGTGGAGCAACGGTAGCAACAGCAGATATTGAAGCTTCAAATGGAGTTATTCATATCGTTGATGGTGTCATAGGACTTCCGACAATTGTAAATCATGCAATTGCCAATAAGAATTTTACAACATTAGTAGCGGCTTTGACTTACAATTCTGCATCAGGTTTTGCTGGAACATTATCAGGAACAACCAATTCTCCTTTTACAGTTTTTGCTCCTACCAATGCTGCTTTTGCTGCCTTTCTGACAGAAACTGGATTTTCCGGACTTGCTGCAATCCCAGCCAATGTTCTTGAAACTACGCTGAAGTATCATGTAGTTGTTGGAGCAAATGTACAATCATCCGCTTTAACAAATGGCCAGGTGGTGAGTACGTTTGCAGGACAAAATTTTACAGTAGGCTTAACCGGTGGTCCAAAAATTACAGATGCCAGTGGAAGAGTGAGTAGTATTATAGCAACGGATGTACAATGTTCCAATGGAATAATTCATGTAATTGATAAAGTATTGTTGCCAAAATTTTAAATGTATAAATAATGCTTTCACTGAAATATAGGTTCGTTCCTTAAGTTTTAGAAATTTAAAAGCGATTAAAAAATATTTTTAATCGCTTTTTTAGACTTCATTATTTCCAGCGCAAAACCTAAATTGTGTGGTTTGTTATTGCACATTGATATTTTATTGCTATAAATCAGATTGTTTTTAAACCAACAGAATTTCTTGAGCGAACTTAAAATACAATCTATTATGAGTTTAATTTTTAGATGGAAAATTATGGAAAAGATATTAGTAATTGGAGGCAGCAAAGGAATTGGAAGCGCTATAGTTGAGCAACAAATACAAAATAAGACAGTTTACAACATCAGCAGGAGCGTTCCTGAAATTTCGCACCCAAATTTGATTCATTATAGTGCCGATGTATTAATGGATACTCTTCCCGAAATAGAAAGCATTGATTCTCTAATTTATTGTCCTGGCTCTATAAATCTGAAACCTATTTTGAGTTTGAGTATTGATGATTTTAGACATGATTTTGAAATCAATGTTATTGGCGCTGTAAAAGCTATACAGCAGTATCTGCCGGCTTTAAAAAAAGGTAAAAATCCGTCCATTGTTCTTTTTAGTACAGTTGCAGTAAAACTAGGAATGCCTTTTCACTCCAGTATTGCGACTGCAAAAGGCGGAGTAGAAGGCCTTGTTAAATCGTTAGGAGCAGAACTGGCACCTACAATCCGAATTAATGCCATTGCACCAACGATTACCGAAACGTCATTATCAGCGTCAATATTAAGAAATGATCGCATGAAAGAAAATATGATGGAACGTCATCCGCTCAAAAATTACCTAAAACCTCAGGAAGTGGCACAAATGGCAGATTATCTGATATCTAAAGCAGCAGGATCAATTTCTGGCCAGATTTTTCAAATGGATTATGGTTTGGTCAGTTTTAAAATATAAACTACAAAAGCATGAAAATTTTATTAACTGGCACAACAGGATATATTGGCAAAAGGCTATTGCCTTTACTGCTTGATCAGGGACATGAAGTAATCTGCTGTGTGCGGGATAAGAACAGATTTTATTATCCTGAGAAAGCTTCTCCAAATATTCAGCTTATTGAAGTTGACTTTCTAAACAAGGAGAGTGTTGAGAATATTCCTAATGATATAGATGCAGCTTATTATCTTATTCATTCGATGTCTGCTGCTGATAACTATGATGAACTGGAAAGAATTTCGGCAAATAATTTCAAAGAAAAAATAAACAAGACAAACGCTCGGCAAGTTATTTATTTAAGCGGAATAGTCAATGACAAATCATTATCCAAACATTTATCCTCGAGAAAGGCAGTAGAGGAAATTTTAAAAAGCGCAAAAACACCGACCACCACGTTCAGAGCTGGAATTATTGTAGGTTCCGGCAGTGCCTCATTTGAAATTATACGGGATTTGGTTCATAAACTACCAGTAATGATTACACCAAAATGGCTCAATACCAAATGCCAGCCCATTGCGATTAGCGATGTTTTAGATTTTTTGATAAAAGCATTGTTAAATACTAAAACCTATAACCAGAGTTTTGATATTGGCGGTCCTGATATTCTGACCTACAAGGAAATGTTACTTCAATTTGCCGAGGAAAAAAAACTCAAAAGATATATTTATACACTTCCGGTAATGACACCAAAATTATCATCGTATTGGCTCTATTTTATTACTTCTACGTCTTTCAAACTGGCTTCGGCATTAGTAAGCAGCATGAAAGTGGAAGTCGTTTGCAACGACAATAGGATTAATGAATTATTGAATGTAAAACCGATTAGCTACAAACAGGCTTTGCAAAAGGCGCTTGTGAAGATTGATGAAGATTCAGTAGCTTCGAGCTGGAAAGATTCACAAATCAGCGGACAGTTTAAAGGAAGTGTGTCCTACTATCTCAAAGTTCCTAAAAAGGACTGTTTTATTGACAGAAGAAAAAGAAAAATTATAAACAGGGATACAACTATTGCCAAAATTTGGTCTATAGGTGGAGAAACTGGCTGGTATTATGCAGACTGGTTATGGAGTCTGCGGGGTTTTATAGATAAGATTTTCGGAGGTGTGGGCGTCAGACGTGGAAGAACCAACAAACATGAGATTCATTCAGGAGATGCACTAGATTTTTGGCGTGTGGTTTACGCCGATAAAGAACAAGGAAAATTAATTCTCTATGCCGAGATGAAACTTCCAGGCGAAGCTTGGCTGGAGTTTAAAATTTTTAATAATACATTATATCAGGCAGCAACCTTTAGGCCAAAGGGAATATTGGGAAAATTATACTGGTATTCTGTTCTGCCTTTTCATGGATTTATTTTTAATGGTATGATCAATAAATTAATAGATTGATTTTCGGAAAACTTTGTTTTTTTTGAATAGATGTTTTTAAATACGCAATAAAATTTTGGTTTAGATGAATTATATTTAACTAAAAAGAATAATTAATGAATTAAATATAATGAAATCATAAGTTTTATTTTGTTGAATCATTTTTTTTTATAATTTTGATAAAATAAAAGTTATTATTTTGATTTCTAGGAAAATAGATAGAATTCTAAAAACTAAATCTCTTACTTTAAGAGGACTTCAACCTATTTTTAATTGTTGAAGAAAAATGGTATGAAACTTTGCCTTCTTCATAAAGTTTCTCATTTACCATTTAGTTGTTTTATTTTAATTTTCTTAATCACAAAAAAAATGAACTATTCTAATTTAGCATTCGTTTGTATTGATTGCAAATCGCTTTATTTAAAAGGTTTGCAACCAATATTCAATTGTTGAAAATAACTTTCTTCATAGTTTACAGCTTTCAGTATTTAATTCTTACTTAAAATTATACTGTAAGGCAATATTCCAATTATTAAATTTTAAAAGATTGAAATATAATTTTCAATAGTATTTAAAATTGCGTAATCGGTATTGTAATTTCTTTAAAGTATTTTACAGTAGTATGATTTGCAATTTTAGGGCTATTGTTAGTTTTTAAATTTAACAATAAACAAAAAACATACTATGAAAAATATTTACCACATCAATATAAAACATTTGAATATTTTATTATTTCTATTAGCAGTAAATTTTACATATTCACAAACTTACACAAACTGGATAACCGGCAGTGCTTCAGATGTCAACACCACAACCACTGGCGGTACATGTTTGATGGGAGGTGGCACAGACAATGACGATGCCATAAAATGGATGATTCAAAAATCAGGCGGTGGCGATTTTGTTGTCATTAGATCTGCTGGCACAGGAGCTTACAATGATTACATCTATGGATTGGGAACAGTAAACTCTGTAGAAACCATCCTAATAGATACCAGAGCAAAGGCAAGTATTGCAGAAATTGCCACAAAAATTAGAAATGCCGAAGCTTTATTTATTGCAGGCGGAGATCAGGCGACTTATGTTTCCTATTGGAAAGATACTCCGGTAGAAGATGCCATAAATTATCTTATCAATACAAAGAAAGTACCTGTTGGAGGAACCAGCGCCGGATGCGCCATTCAAGGGAAATACTATTATAGTGCCGCAAATGCAAGTGTTACCTCAGCGCAAGCTTTGGCTAATCCGTATAATTCAGATATGACGATCGGAGCAAATGATTTTTTAAACAACCCGATATTGGCTAACGTAATTACAGATACACATTATAATAATCCTGATCGTAGAGGAAGACAAACTGCTTTTATCGCCAGAATGTGGAAGGATTTAGGAGCGGGATTGAATGCTAAAGGAATCGGCGTTTATGAAAAAACGGCAGTTTGTATTGATGAAAATGGTATTGCTAAGGTTTTTGCTCCTGCGACAGCAAACTATGCTTATTTTTATCAGTTTGATACAACTTCGTTGCCAGAAACTGTAACTTCAGGCTCTGCTTTGACTTGGAACAATAACGGAAAGGGAGTAAAAATCATCAAAATTGAAGGAGATACTACAGGCTCTACTACGCTCAATTTAAACGATTGGACGACAGTTTCAGGATCTAAAGCAAGTTATGGCGTCATTAAAGTAGTTAATGGAACTTTGACAGAAACACTTGGAACGTCAGGTGGCGGAGGTGGTACGGTGACTTATTGTTCTTCTGCAGGCAGTGATGCTAGCAGGGAATGGATTAAAAAAGTGGCAATTGGCAGTATCAGTAATTTAAGCAATTCAAATGGAGGTTATGCTGATTTTTCTTCGCAAGTAACGACCATTTCTAAGGGCACGGCAACAACTTTGACATTAACGCCTGGATTTAGTGCAACTAGAAAATTATATTGGAAAGTATTTATAGATTTCAATAATAACGGAGTTTTCAGTGATTCAGGAGAAGAAGTGTATTCTGTTTTCAGCAGTGCAACTTTGACGCCTCAAATTACTATACCAACATCGGCAGTTAATGGAAACATACGAATGCGAATCATAGTAAGCTATAATTCTATTACATCTTCTTGTGGTACTTATACTTATGGAGAAACAGAGGATTATACATTAAATGTTTCTGGCGGAACTGCAAAATTTAAAGAAAGTAAAAACATAGAAGTGACTAATACTGAAGTAGTAGTTTACCCAAACCCGACGGTAGATATCCTTAAAATTGATTTTGGATTGGCAGAAAAAGAAAACATCCAAATTTCTATTTATGATCTGAATGCTTCACTTTTAAAAACAATATATGCAAAGAGAGAATTGGGTCAAAATAGTATAGATGTGAATGTTTCAGATCTGAAAGCGGGTCAATATCTACTTTCTATCAAAAGAGGCGACGAAATCGTAAAACGTTCTAAATTTATAATCTCAAAATAATTTTTTGTTTTAAGTATTTTCCAAATAATGGAGATCAATCTATTTTGCAATTTTTATTTGTAGTAGAGATACATATTTTAATATTAGGAAGCTATTGTCCAAATGACTTGGCTTCCTAATATTGAATATTTGCAAATTGTATTTGTTTTATTTGGTATAAATCTTAAAATTATAAAGAAAAATCAGCTTAAAAACTAAAAACATAAATAAAGTTTAATAAAAAGTCTGGTTTTTATTTTTTACTTCGATTTTTTTTCTATTTTTAACATCAAATAAAATCACTCTATTTTGATTGCAGGAAAAGCAAATACAATCACAAAAACAAAATCTCTTACCTTAAGAGGTCTTCAGCCAATCTTTAATTGTTGAAGAAAATTTGATATTTAAACACCGCTCTTGAGTGTGCCATATCATTATTGTATTTTTTTTATTTTCTCAACCAAACCAAACCAAATGAATTTTACCAATTTATTAAACCGTTATATTGATTGCAAATCACTTTATCTAAAAGGTCTGCAACCAATATTCAATTGTTAAAAAGTTTCCCTTCTCAGTTTACAGATTTTTATGCCCAAAACTCTTCATTTTCATGAATCGTTAAGGCATTTCTATTGTCAATTTTATTAAATTTTAAACTAAGAAAATGAAACTAAACAAAAAACTAAAACTAATTATTGTGCTGTTGTCATGCATTTCAACATACGCACAAAAAACTATAAAAGGGATTGTTACAGACAAGCAATCCAATATACCAATGGTAGGCGTCAATGTTATTGTTCCTAATTCAAAAGTGAGCACAGTTACTGACTTTGACGGAAAATTTCAGCTTCAGATACCTGAAAACAGCACTTCGATTGAACTTTCTTATATAGGATATCAAACCCAAAAAATAACTCTGGATGGGAAATCCAATTACACTATTTATATGACATCAGGCCAAGGCCAAAGTCTCGATGAAGTAGTGATTATTGGTTACGGAACGCAATCTAAAAAAGATGTAAGTTCCAGTATTCAATCCATAAAAACTAAAGATCTGCCTCAGGGAACCTCTTCAAGTTTTGAAAACAGTCTTCAGGGACAAACTCCTGGGGTGAATATAAGTTCATCATCTGCCACGCCGGGTAGCGCTGTTAGTGTTAATATTCGTGGGGTTTCATCTATTTCAGCAAGTAGCCAGCCTTTGTATATTATAGACGGAATTCCGGTAGTATCTAGAAATAATTCAGCATTGAATTCGAATATACAACCTGTAAATCCATTGGCAGATTTGAGTCCAAATGATATCGACTCTTTTACGATTTTAAAGGATGCCGCGGCAGCCGCAATATATGGATCAAGAGGTGCAAATGGAGTAATCTTAATTACTACAAAAAGAGGGAAAAGTGGAAAAAGTACTGTAGATGTCAATTACTACACCTCTTTTGCTCAAATTTCGAATTATCCAAAAATGGTAGACAGCGATAAGTTTAAAAGCTTTTTTAATACCGCTGCTGAATTTGATGGACTTGGTTCAGATTATTTTGATTGGATCGATACTTCAAAAGGAATTAATACCAATATTTACGACGAAATCTTCAGAGTTGGCGTAACACAAAATTTGGATCTTAGTGTTAAGGGCGGAAGCGAAAAAACAAGTTATTATTTAAGCGGAAATTATTATAATCAAGAAGGAATCCAAATCGGACAAGGCTTCAAGAGATTAAGCGCTCGTATGAATCTGGATCATAATATTAATGAAAAATTCAAAATAGGAAATACCTTTTTTATAACTCGAAGCAATCACCAGCGAACAATTGGAGAAAATGATGAATATGGAGTTGTGATCAATGCTCAGGGCTGGGATCCTACTGAACCCATTTACGATGCTAATGGAAAATATACAAATCCGTTTAAGTACAATACTTGGTGGCCGCTTGAAAATCCTGTTCAAATTGCCAACGAATATAAAAACACCTCTCAATCGACACGTTTACAAGGTTCAGCGTATGTGGAATGGAAAATTATTCCAGATTTGAAATTTAAGTCTGCCTTTTCGTTAGAGTATTCCAACTTGGTTGAGGATTCTTATGTTCCATCGGGCACAAATAAATCTAAAACAGGCGAGGGGATTTATGCAACTTATGAAGAAACCAACTGGCTCGTTGAAAATACGTTGAACTACACTAAACTCTTTGGCGAAAAACATAATTTCGGGGCCATTTTAGGTTGGACGATTCAAGAAAATGAAACTCGTTTCTCAGATCAGTCAGGTGTTGGATATGCTACCAACACAACCTCTAGTATTTCGGCAGCAAGTACTATTATTGCTAGTACTTCAGGCAGAAATCAATACGGTTTGCAATCCTTTTTTGGAAGAGCAAATTATGTTTACGATGACAAATATATAGCATCATTTACATTGAGAGCTGATGGTTCGTCTCGTTTTGGAGAGAACAATCAATACGGTTATTTTCCTTCAGGATCAGTGGCTTGGAGAATCAATAAAGAGAAATTCTTTAAAATTGAAACCATTTCTGATCTTAAAGTAAGAGCTAGTTATGGACTTACAGGAAATCAAGAAATTGGTTCAAACTGGAGAGGAACTTATACTTTGAATGCTAATTATAATGGAGTTCCAGGAATAGCACCAAATCGATTAGAGAATCCTGACTTGGGCTGGGAAAAAACAAAACAATTAGACATAGGTTTAGATTTAGGATTGTTTAAAAACCGAATCAATTTGACAGCTGATTATTTCAACAAACAAACCGATGATCTTTTATTGCAGGCAAAAGTTTCAGGACTTACAGGTTTTAACTCCGTTTATCAAAATGTTGGCGCTATAGAAAACAAAGGATTCGAATTTGGAATTAATGCAGCTGTTTTTGACGGAAATTTTAAATGGAATACAGGAGTAAATTTAACGTTGCTTGATAATAAGATTAAAAAATTAATCAATGATGGAGAAGAAGTAGGAAGAAATCATATTCTTAAAGAAGGAGAAGAGGTAAGTACTTTGTATTTAATTAAATTTTTGGGTGTAGATCCGCAAACTGGAGATGCAAAATTTGATGACGTAAATAAGGATGGAATTATTGATTTCTCTGACAGACAGATTGTTGGTGGTGCATTGCCAACTTATTTTGGAGGATGGAGCAACAATTTCACATACAAAGGATTTACTTTAACAGCAAACTTCGTATTCTCTGGAGGAAACAAAATATTCAATCAAAGCCGACATGTTTATGATAACTACGGTTACACAAAAAGCGGTATTCCATATTCTAACATAAGTGAAAGAGTATATGATAATTATTGGAGAACGCCAGGGCAAATTACTGATGTGCCAAGACCTTCTACTAAAGATGGGCAAATGCAGCGTTTCAGCACGCAGTTTTTGGAAGATGGTGATTACATAAGATTGAAAACGTTAAGTCTTGCTTACAAACTGCCTTCAAATGTGATTCATAAAATTGGTTTGAATAGTCTTTCTCTTTATATACAAGCCCAAAATTTATTTACTATAACAGATTATTTAGGTTTCGATCCTGAGGTTTCGACGAATACTTCAAGCCAAGAAGATTTGAATATTCTGCAAGGGGAAGATTTTGGAACATTAGGCCAGGCGCGCACCATTACATTAGGATTAAGTACAACATTTTAAAAATTGAAATCATGAAAAATCAAAAGATATATATATTCTTGTCTATGTTGCTTGCCTTTACAGTTTTAGGATGTGACGATGTATTGGACACTAAATTGGATGATGAAATTCCGGCGGCAACTGCCATAACGGATAATATTTCATTAAAGGCGGCCGCAGTTGGACTATATGATGTGATGCAAAGCGGTACTTACTATGGAGGCGAATTCATATTAGCTCAGGAATTAACAAGCGGTAATGCTGATGCTACCGGTTTTCAGGAACGTTTCAGGCAGTTAGACAATGCTATTGTTCCGCCATCAAATGCTTATATTCAAAGCAATTGGGTTAATGCTTACTCACTTGTGAATGCCAGTAATTTGATTTTGCTTAAAATGGAAGAACTTCAGCTAAAAGATGATAATTCTAAAGGAACCGCACTTTTTTGCAGAGCATTAGGGCATTTTGATGCTTTGCGCCAATTTGGACAATTTACAGATCAAAATTCAAAATACGGTATTCCAATTTCAACTAAATATTTGGATGCAAAATCGGCGCTTGAAGTATCAAGATCAACTGTTGCTCAATCCTATCAGCAGATTATATCCGATTTAAAAGATGCCATAGCAATCTTAAAATATGACAGTGCTAGATTTTTTATTACAAAAGCAGCTGCCGAAGCCTTGCTTGCAAGAGTTTATTTGTATCAAGGCGATTATGACAACGCTATATTGTATGCCAGTAAAGTAATCAGCAATACAGCTTATAAATTAAATGCAAAATACAATGATATTTATGATGTTGAAGGTTCGGCCGAAGCTGTATTTGAATTGCAGTTTTTAGGAATTGACGGCAATAGTTTGACTGAATATTTATCAGTTTCACCTCCTGAGGTTTCGGCCAACTACACTAATTTTTTCAAAGCCATGGATGCTGACAACGATCCTAGAAGCTATAAATATTATGATTCAGGAAAGCAAGTTTATTGCGATAAGTACGGAACCCGTGACAGCGAAATAGAGGGAAATGCGATTATCATCAAGCTTTCAGAGGTCTATCTGATTCGTGCAGAGGCGTTGGCAAAAAAGAATCCGCAAAATTTAAGTTTGGCTTTGGCCGATTTAAACGTGGTGCGTCAAAGAGCCTTGCCTACAAAACCTTACACTTTGGCGTCTGTTCCAAATCTAGATGCTTTTGTTAGCATTTTGATTGAGGAAAATAAAAGGGAATTAGGTTTTGAAGGGCATCAGTGGTTTACTTTAGTGAGATTAGGCAAAGCAACCTCAATTTTAAATATTCCTGCTTTCAGGACAACTTATCCTATTCCGCAAAATGAAATTACTATTGCACGTGGAAAATTAGAACAAAATCCAGGATATTAAAAATCCCCATAAGAAGCTGCTAATGCGGAATTCATCAATAAAAAAATGTATTTCGTTTAGCAGCCTTCTTTAAAAATCAAAAAAAAAAAGAAAAAAAGAAATGACAAATAAAACGCCATTTGCACTTTGTATACATGGAGGTGCGGGTGTAATAACTCCCGAAAATCTATCAGAAGCCGATAAAAAATTAATAAAAGATGATTTGATTCTTGCCCTAAATGCCGGAGAAGAAATTTTAGCACAAGGCGGAAATGCCATTGATGCCGTTGCAGCTGCAGTAGTAGCTTTGGAGAACAGCATTCATTTTAATGCAGGAAAAGGAGCAGTTTATTCCCGAGAAGGCAAACATTTGCTCGAAGCCTCAATAATGGATGGCGCTACTTTAGAGGCAGGAGCAGTTGCAAATAGCATGAAAATCAAAAACCCTGTTTTATTTGCCAAAAGTTTATTAGAAAATAAAGATATCATCATGATATCTGGTGAAGCGGCCGATAATTTGGCAGAGCAAACTAATCATGAATTAGTTGAAAACGATTACTTTGATACCAATTTTAGAAAAGAACAATTTTTGGAAGCCAAAAAAGTTTCTGAAACAGCAACTTTTCTTGACCACACCAATTTGAAGATGGGGACTGTTGGCGCTGTAGCTATTGACAGAACTGGAAATATAGCGGCGGCAACTTCAACTGGAGGAATGACCAATAAATTGGATGGGCGTATTGGTGACTCTGCCATTATTGGAGCTGGGACTTATGCCAATAATAAGACTTGCGGTGTATCCTGTACAGGTGTTGGAGAATATTTTATCAGGGCTACCGTTGCTTCAATGGTATCGAATTTAATGGAATTTGGAAACATGTCCCTAGTTCAAGCAACCGAAATAACGATCAAAGGCCATTTGACAAAATTAGGCGGGGAAGGAGGGCTTATAGCAATTGATAAGGATGGAAATATTAATTTTTCCTATAATTCCCAAGGAATGTACCGCGGTTTTGTAAATGAAAAAAAGAAAGAGAAAAAGATATTTATCTGGGATGATGAAGAGCTATAATCAGGCACTTCTAACGTAAATTGCGACTCCCAGTGAAGAAAAATTTAAATGCATAAAAAATGAAATTAATCCAAAAATTCCCGGACACAATCACTATTATTTTAGTGATTACAATTCTTTTTATTGGTTTAACTTGGGTAATTCCTGCTGGAGAGTTTGACAGGTCTGTAGTAAACAATACAGAGAAGATCATAGCAGGTTCCTACAAGCACGTAGAAGCGGCTCCACAAGGAATTAAAGCTTTTTTAGAAGCTCCGATAAAAGGTTTTATTTCGGCATCACAAATTATTGCTTTTGTGTTTTTGGTTGGAGGTGCTTTTTCGATTATCAATTTGACTGGCGCTATAAATGCTGGACTTTTTAATGTGATTGAGTTTAGCCAAAAGAAGCCAAAACATAAAATATTCATTGTTCCTTTTCTGATTATTCTATTCTCTTTTGCCGGAGCTACTTTTGGAATGAGCGAGGAGATTTTAATCTTTATTTTGATTACTGTCCCAATGGCAAAAGCAATGGGTTATGATGCCATTGTTGGTGCCGCTATTCCAATTGTTGGTACAGGTGTAGGTTTTGGAGGAGCTTTCAGCAACCCGTTTACCATTGGTATTGCGCAAGGCATTGCCCAAATCCCAATTTTTAGCGGCATGGAATATAGGATTTTTGTCTGGTTTGTTTTGACAACATGTGCTTGTGCTGTAATTACACATTATGCCATAAAAATTGAAAAAAATCCTCAGAAGAGTTTGTTGTTTGGTATTGCTGATGAAAAAGAGAAAAGCAGTGTTGAAGCATCAGATTTTAAATTGGACGGAAGAAGGAAGATAATTTTGTACGCCCTTTTTGCTTCAATCCTTATATTGATTTATGGAGTAAGCAATTATGATTGGTACATAAACGAAATTTCGGCTCTATTTTTGGCTTTAGCCATTTTTGTTTCTATTATTTATAGAATGTCGATGTCAAAAGCCATCGATGCTTTTGTGTTGGGAGCCAAAGATATGATGACTGCAGCCTTGGTGATTGGTCTGGCCAAAGGACTTTTGATTATTGCGCAGGAAGGCAGAATTATTGACACAATACTGAATTCCATTGTTGCCATAACACAAAATACGCCGACGGCTGTTTCTGCTGAATGCATCTTTTTTTTCCAATCCTTTTTAAACTTTTTTATTCCTTCAGGATCAGGCCAAGCTTCTTTAACAATGCCCATAATTATCCCAATTTGTGATGCGTCAGAAATAAGCAGACAAATGGCAGTACTTACTTTTCAGTTGGGCGATGGTTTTACAAATCTGATAATTCCGACAAGTGGCGTTACAATGGGAGCGCTTTCTTTGGCTAAAATTCCGTACAGCAAATGGTTTAAATGGATGTTGCCTAGAATGTTGGTATTTTTAATAGCATCAATGCTTTTGATTCTTCCTCCGTTGTATTTGTTTAATTGGTAAATCGGACAAAAATGAAAACGCTAACAATAAGTTTTTTGTTGATTTTAAGCGCTTGTTCTTCTGAAAACAAACCAGAAAATCCAGTTCCGCAAACGCCGGAAGTCAAAAATTACCAATCTTATTTTACAGGAAACAAAGTTGATAAAACCACGACTCCCCAAGGCGGAATTTGCTTGATGGGTGGAGCGACCGAAAATGATGAGGCAATGAAATGGTTTTTGCAAAGAGCGGATGGAGGAGATGTTTTGGTATTAAGAACTTCGGGTTCTGATGGATATAATTCTTATTTATATACTTCTCTTGGTGTTACGGTTAATTCTGTTGAAACGATTGTTTTTAAAAATGCCAAAGCAAATTCTGATAAGTATATATTGGATAAAATAAATAATGCGGAAGCGATTTGGTTTGCCGGTGGCGATCAATGGGAATATATTTCTTATTGGAGAAACAGTCCGATTTCTGAAGCAATTAATAAAGCTATCACTAAGAGAAAGGTGGTTGTAGGAGGAACCAGCGCTGGTATGGCTATTCAGGGCGGTTTTTATTTTTCGGCTCAAAATGGCACTGTAACTTCTCAAGAAGCCTTAATGAATCCGTTTGACACTAAAATAACAGTATCAAATGATTCCTTTTTAGATAATGCAATCCTAAAAGATGTAATAACCGATACGCATTATGACAATCCCAATAGAAAAGGAAGGCATGTGACTTTTTTAGCCCGAATTGTAAATGATTATAAAGTGCAGGCAAAAGGAATTGCTTGCGAGGAATATACTGCTGTATGCATAGACGAAAAAGGAATCGCAAGAGTTTTTGGCAATTACCCTTCAAAAGATGATGTGGCCTACTTTATAGCGCCAAATGCCGAAATTCCAGACAACAAACCAGAAACCTGCAAACTAAATACTCTATTAGAGTGGAATCGAAATGGAGCCGCTCTGACTGTTTATGAAGTCAAAGGGACCAGTACAGGAGCCAATACATTTGATTTAAATAATTGGAAGGATGGAAAAGGAGGTACATGGAAAAAATGGTTTGTAGAAAGTGGTAAACTGAAAGAATAAGAAGTGGTTTGTTTTGGATAAAACATAAAAAAAATTAAAGATGAACTATTTTTATCTTCAAAAATATGATAAATTCATATTGAAATTAAACGTAAAAAACGAATCCTCAAGACTCCGGGCTGTAATTTTGGGATCAGCCGTTCATAATGGGCCAACTCCAACTTTAGAGGAAGCTTATGACCCTAAGTCATTGGAACACATCAAAGCAGGAACATACCCGATAGAAAAAGACATGATTTCTGAGATGAAAGCTTTTAATGATGTTTTTAGAAAATATGATGTAAAAGTATATCGCCCAGAAAGGATTGAGAACTATAATCAGATTTTTGCCAGAGATATCGGCTTCGTAATTGATGATGTGTTTGTGAAATCGAATATACTGCCTGACCGTGAACGCGAATTAGATGCAATTCAGTATATCATCGATCAAATTGATCCGCAAAAAGTTGTTCGTCCGCCAGAAGAAGTCCACATTGAAGGGGGCGATGTTATGCTTTGGAACGACCATATTTTTATTGGAACTTACAAAGGAAGCGATTATAAAGATTACATCACAGCCAGAACCAATATGCAGGGTGTCAATTTCATAAAAGAGCTGTTCCCAAATAAAATTGTGAAAGAATTTGACCTTGTCAAATCAAAGCTAGAAGCCAGAGACAATGCTTTGCATTTGGATTGCTGTTTTCAGCCAGTTGGAGAAAATAAAGGGATCATTTATAAAAGAGGTTTCCGTGAAGAAGCTGATTATTTGTATTTGGTTAATCTTTTCGGAAAAGAAAACTTGTTTCATATCGAAAGAGAAGAAATGTATCATATGTTTTCGAACGTGTTTTCGATTGATAAAAATGTTGTGGTTTCAGAGAAAAACTTCACTCGATTGAATAACTGGCTTCGTGAAAATGGCTTTATAGTTGAAGAGATTCCGTATGCCGAAATTGCAAAACAAGAAGGGTTATTAAGATGTTCAACTCTTCCGTTAATAAGAGATTAAGAATAATTTCAAGTTTCAGGTTTCACGTTCTGTAAAAACTTGAAACTTGAAACCTGAAACATCACAAAAAAAACAAAAAATGAAACAGACAACAAACTCAATACTGATGATTCGTCCTGTTGCATTCAGAATGAATGAACAGACTGCAGTAAACAATTATTACCAGAAAGTATTAGACGGGTTATTGCCAAGTACCGTAAATGCAAAAGCACAAGAGGAATTTGATGCCTTTGTAGAAAAATTAAGATCAGTAGGAGTTGATGTTACAGTTATCGAAGACAGTGTAGAAACCGACACTCCAGACAGCATTTTTCCCAACAACTGGGTTTCATTCCATGAAAATGGCGATGTAGTGCTGTATCCAATGTTTGCAGAAAACCGTCGTTTGGAACGTCGTGATGATATTTTGGATATTTTGGAAGAAAAAGGCTTTGGGATTTCTAACATTGTTTATTATACTTCTGCCGAAGAAGAAGGCTTTTTTTTAGAAGGAACAGGAAGCCTGCTTTTGGATCGTAGCAATTCTAAAGCCTATTGCGCGTTGTCGCCTCGCGCTGATAAGGAGTTGGTTGTTAAATTCTGTAAGGATTTTGATTATGCGCCCGTAATTTTCGAAGCTTTTCAGACTGTCGGTGGAGAGCGCAAATTGATTTATCATACCAATGTAATGATGTGCCTAGGCGAAACTTTTGCAGTTATCTGTGCAGATTGCATTGATGATACAAAAGAGCGCAAAATGGTTCTGGATAATTTGAAAGATGATAAAAAGGAAATTATATTGATCACAGAAGATCAGGTAAATAATTTTGCCGGAAATATGTTGGAAGTCAGAGGGGCAAATGATAAAAGATATATCGTTATGAGTGCTTCGGCACATCAAAGTCTCACTCCAATGCAAATTTCGCAAATAGAAAAACATGCCAAAATTTTGAGTTCAAGTTTAGATACAATCGAAGCTTGCGGAGGCGGAAGTGCCAGATGTATGATGGCTGAGATTTTCCTGCCAAGGTTCTGTCGCATCTAAAGCTAAGTTTTATCTTTGCCTTTTTAAATTCTTAAACTCTTAAACTCATGAATACTAAAGGTCATTGCTATCCGAAATCTATTATACTGCAGGCAGTATATTTTAAGCTTAGGTTTACATTAAGCTATCGGGATGTTGAAGAGATCATGAAAATGCGAGGAGTTTCTGTTGATCATGCTACTATTCAGCGCTGGGTTTATAAGTTTACACCTTTGCTTGAGTCAGAGATGAAGAAGAGAAAAGTCAGAGTAGGGGCGAGTTGGAGATTGGATGAAACCTATATCAAAGTAAAAGGTATTTGGTGTTATTTATATCAAGCGGTAGATAAATTAGGCAATACAGTAGACTTTCTTTTGACCAGAAAAAGACAGAGAATGAGTGCTCAGTCATTTCTAATTAAAGCAATTAGTAATAACTACAAGCCAAGAGTAATAAATATTGATAAAAGTGGATCTAATACTGCCGCTATCAAAGTCTATAACAAGCGTTCATTCTCAAAGGTTAAAATTCGGCAGTGTAAATATCTCAACAATATTGTAGAACAGGACCATCGATTTATAAAATGGAGGATACAAAATGGGTTAGGCTTTAAAAGTTTTGAATCGGCAAGACGAACATTGAGCGGAATTGAAGTTGTGCATATGCTGAGAAAGAATCAGATGATTGGACATGGTACAACTATGTTTAAATCATTCTGTAAATTGGCGGGCTAACTTTTAAATTACTTCAATTCTTATATTTGATTCTGGCATATGCGACAGAACCGTTATTTTATATAAACACACCTGACACCAATTTTGATTTTTTTTTAAAGAACTAATAGATTGGTAAAAATAATTGCGAATGGCAATTTATTAAAATTACCAAAAACATAAGATAATTTTAATCTTTTGAGACTTAGTTTTAATTAAACTATTGCAATCGTTTTTTAATTAATTCTTCATCAGCAGAAGAAAAATCTAAAAGTTTCGAACCTAAACTCGCCAGACCTCATTTTTGTTGGATTTCTAGTTTGCAAGATAACCATGTGCCACGATTCTGCCACAAAACTTAGAATGGTGAAATATCTTTAAAAACCGCCTTATCTTTTTGTGGCAAAAAAGGTATCCACTCCATTCCGAGTGTGCCACGAATGTGCCGCAAAGATTTTGTTCGATTATATAAATATTGAAAAGTGGTATAAAAGAAAAAACCCTGCAAATCGTTGGATTTGCAGGGTTTATCGCTCTTTTTAGGCATTTTTGAAAACTTTGTAAAGATTGCTATCCTTTAGTTTTTAAGCCTTCAGCGGAGAAAGAGGGATTCGAACCCCCGGACCTGTTACAGTCAACAGTTTTCAAGACTGCCGCATTCGACCGCTCTGCCATTTCTCCAGTATGTCGCTCTCATTGCCTGATTGCGGGTGCAAATATAAGACGGTTTTTTGGTTATCAAAACTTTTTTTGGAATTATTTTTAAACTTTTTTGAAATAATTTCCAAGTGTCTAATTATCAATATTTCCTAAAATTGGATTTTTGAAAAAATTATTCCAAATGATTTAAAATAGGTACCGATTTTTTGTTTTCGTCAACTGCAACAAATGAAAAAGTTCCTGAAACTACCGTTTCGCGAAGTTCAGAATACATTTGCTCCATAAAAATATCAACGTGAATTTTACAGCTTGTATTTCCAACGCTAATAACTTTTGCTACCAATTCGATCAAAGTTCCGGCCGGAATTGCTTTTTTAAAATCGATTTGACCAGTCGAAATCGTTACCACTTTCTTTCGGCTAAAACGCGTCGCACAAATAAAAGCAACTTCGTCCATTAGGTGAAGCGCTGTTCCTCCAAACAAAGTGTCATAATGATTAGTAGTACTTGGAAAAACAGCCTTAAAAATTCGTGTTTCAGATTTTATGATTCTTTCTTCAATTGTCCCCATAAATTAGTAGTTTACGTACTCTGTGATTTCAAGGCCGTAGCCAATCATCCCAACACGTTTTGTTTGCTGTGTATTTGAAACTAATCTAATTTTTGAAATATCAATATCGTGAAGAATTTGAGCTCCAATTCCGTAGTCTTTGCTGTCAATAATCACTTTTGGGGCTTTTAATGTTCCTTGTGATTGCAATGCTTTAAGTTCAGAAATTCTGTTTAATAAATTAACAGCAGTCATGTCTTGATTAATGAAAATAATAGCGCCTTTGCCATTTTCATTAATAACTTTAAACATATCGTCTAATTGCTGTTCTGCATTGTTTGTCAAAGTACCAAGCAAATCATTATTAACTTGTGAAGAGTGGATTCTAGTTAAGATTGGTTCTCCTAAATTCCAAGTTCCCTTAGTCAACGCAATATGAATTTGCTTGTTGGTTGTCTGTTCGTAAGCTCTTAATCTGAATGTTCCAAAACGAGTTTCAATATCAAAATCCTCTTTTTTAACAATCAAGCTGTCGTGTTGCATTCGATACGCAACCAAATCTTCAATTGAAACTAATTTTAAGTTGAATTTTTTCGCTACTTCAATAAGTTGAGGTAAACGAGACATTGTTCCGTCTTCATTTAAAATTTCGCAGATAACACCGGCAGGCTTGAATCCAGCCAATCTTGCAAAATCAATTGCGGCTTCAGTATGTCCAGTTCTTCTTAAAACACCACCCTGTTTAGCAATCAACGGGAAAATATGTCCGGGACGTGCTAAATCATGAGGTTTTGTATTTGGGTCAACCAAAGATTCAACCGTTTTTGATCTGTCAGCTGCAGAAATTCCTGTTGTAACTCCATGGCCTTTTAAATCGACAGAAACCGTAAAAGCAGTTTCCATATGATCTGTGTTATTAGTTACCATGGCACGTAAATCAAGTTCTTTACAACGACTTTCAGTAAGCGGTGTACAAATTAATCCGCGTCCGTGAGTAGCCATAAAGTTGATCATTTCAGGTGTCACTTTTTCGGCTGCTGCCAAAAAATCACCCTCGTTTTCACGATCTTCATCATCGACTACAATGATTACTTTACCTTGACGAATATCTTCAATAGCTTCTTCAATGGTATTTAGTTGTATTTTTGCTGACATAATTATTGTTTGTTTTGAGCGGGAAAAAATCGCTCAGAAATTTTCTGAAATGCTTGAGAAATTGGCGTTGTGATTGCATCAAAATTTATTAATCCGTTGTCGTTTGTTGCGCGATAGGTCAATAAAATTGCCAAAGGTGATAATATGAAAGATGACATCCATGATCCCATAAAAGGAGTCATGCCGCCTTCTTGTGAAAGTCTTTTTCCGAAAGTATTGATAAAGTGGAAAGTGATAAAAATCAAAACCGCAAATACGATAGGCAACCCCAATCCTCCTTTACGAATGATTGCGCCAAGAGGAGCTCCAATAAAAAACATTAAAAAGCATGCAAAAGCAATGACAAATTTCTCATACAATGCAGTTAAATGTTTATTTATCTCACGTTGCTTGTCTTTTAAATCTTTTTGAGTTGCTTCGATTGAATAGATATTACTGGATACATTGCTGTTGGCCATTTTTAAGATATCTACCTTTTGTTTCGTGTTGTATAATGACAAAAGATCATTAGGCATTTGCTTTTTCTTGATAGTGGTTTTTGTCGGGATTGGAATTTTTTTTATTCCCACTCGTTGATTGATATTTTCTGAAAAAGAAATTATTTCATTATCAAGATTTTTGCTCAAAGAATCCAAAGTATAACGCAATTCGCTGACATTCAGCATTCCGTTTGTGCTGTTTACACTTTCTTTATCGTCGTCAACTTTATTTAGTTCAGACAAATCGATATTGATGATTTGCTTTTTAAAAGAGGCTTTTACAAATGGTATTTTGGCGCGATCTTCGTATTTTTTTGGCGTAACGTCTTGGTAATAATAACCGTCATTCAAAACCAGTTTTAAAATGCTAGATTTTTCATTACTGATTAATTTACCATGTTTGGCTTTTATGACAGTTTTGTTTTCACCAATATTGTTATTCTTTTCGTGAATTGTAACTCCTGTTAAGATGTTTCCGTTTTCGCCTGATTTTTTATTTACTTTGATATTATAAAACCCGACATCATTGAATTGTCCTTCGGCAATTGCCATAGCAGGTTTGGCTTGAGCAATGTTTTTTCGGAAATTAACGAATTTATATTCTGCATACGGAATTACATTATTAGCAAACCAAAAAGCGACTATACTTAAAACAAAGATGAATGCAATTAAAATACGCATCGCTCTTTGTAGTGAGATTCCAGAAGATTTCATCGCGGCAAACTCATAGTTCTCGGCTAAATTTCCGAAAGTCATAATCGAAGCCAGCAAAACCGATAGGGGTAAAACTAACGGAATAATCCTTGGCATTGAGAACAAAAGGAATTTTACAATCAAAATTAAATCCAAGTCTTTACCAGCAAGTTCTGAGATAAAAAGCCAGACTGTTTGAAGTATGAATATAAAAAAAAGGATTACGAATACCGTAGTAAACGTAATCAGAAATGTTTTTAGTAAGTATTTGTCTAAAATTTTCAACCCGTAATTAATCTAATTTGTTGATGTAGTATTTTGGATATTTGCTCGCTACAAAGGTAAATTGATTTTTTGATAAAGGCTGATTGGTTTTAAAAGAATTAACGGTTAAAGTTGTTTTTGTTCCGTTTTTTCCAGTTTCAATCAAGTTATAAATGTGTTTTGTTTGGACGTCAATACCTAAAAGAATTTCTTTTCTTTGGTCTTTTCCAGACGTAGGAACTAATTTAATGTACTGGATTTTTCTTCCTTTTACATTTTGAACAATATCCATATTGTACTTGTATCCAGAATTAAAGAACGTAAGCATTTTTGAAGGCGTAATAGCATTATCATCCTTTTCGTTTACTTTGGAAACAGTAACTTCTTCGTCCTCAGGATTAATAGTGTATGTTTTTTGTCCATCGAATATTTTAGTAACACCCATGAAATTCAAAACATATTGATTTCCTTTCATTGTTACATTTCCTTTACTGTCTTGGTTAATGTTTTCTTTGGCATTATTCAAAGAATATTTAAAGTCAATAACAATATTGTCGTAACTTTTTATTTTCGTTGTTACTTCGTTCAATAAATCTTTGGCTTTTTTATCCTGAGCCTGAATAGAAGTGAAGCTCAAAAGCAATATTGCTGCAAGTTGAAAACACTTTTTAGTCATGCTAGTGATAGAATTGTTTCTGATTTCCTGAATTTTCGTTTTCATGATGGGGTTAATTTTGTTCATTATTAAAAAATTGATCAAGAGCACTTAAGTCTAGAATGTTCACGCTTCGCGCTTTACTGCCTTCAAAAGGCCCAACAATTCCAGCAGCTTCCAATTGATCGATCAATCGTCCGGCTCTGTTGTAACCCAATTTTAATTTTCTTTGCAGTAATGAGGCAGAACCTTGCTGTGCATTGACAATAATCTCTGCAGCTTCTCTAAACAAGGAGTCTCTTTCGGAAATATCTATATCAAGATTGATGCCAGTTTCTTCTCCAATAAATTCTGGAAGCAGATATGCCGTGGCATACGCTTTTTGTCCACCAATAAAATCCGTAATTTTTTCGACCTCGGGGGTATCAATAAATGCGCATTGAACACGAACAACATCATTTCCATTTGTGTATAATAAATCGCCTCGTCCAATTAATTGATCTGCACCTTGAGTGTCCAAAATAGTTCTTGAGTCAATTTTTGAAGTTACTCTAAAGGCAATTCTGGCAGGGAAATTGGCTTTAATTAAACCTGTAATTACGTTCACAGAAGGTCTTTGAGTAGCAATAATCAAGTGGATACCAATTGCACGCGCAAGTTGAGCCAAACGCGCAATAGGGATTTCGACTTCTTTTCCTGCTGTCATAATTAAATCGGCAAACTCATCGACAACCAAAACGATGTAAGGTAAAAATCTATGGCCCGCTTCTGGATTTAATTTTCTTGATCTGAATTTTTCGTTGTATTCTTTAATATTACGAACCATCGCATCTTTTAATAAAGAATAACGGTTGTCCATTTCAGTACAAAGCGAATTTAAAGTATTTACAACTTTTGCGTTATCTGTAATAATAGCATCTTCCGTGTCAGGAAGTTTGGCTAAATAGTGTCTTTCAATTTTGTTGAAAAGAGTAAGCTCCACTTTTTTCGGGTCAACCAAAACAAATTTTACTTCCGCTGGATGTTTCTTGTATAAAAGTGAAGTCAAAACTGCATTCAATCCAACCGATTTTCCTTGTCCGGTAGCACCCGCCATCAATAAGTGAGGCATTTTGGCTAAATCGACAACAAAAGTTTCGTTTGAAATTGTTTTTCCTAAAGCGATTGGAAGTTCCATTTCGGCTTCTTGGAATTTCGCTGCTCCAATAACGCTTTTCATCGAAACCATAGTTGGATTTTTGTTTGGAACCTCGATACCAATTGTTCCTTTCCCAGGAATTGGCGCAATAATACGAATTCCTAAAGCCGAAAGTGACAAGGCAATATCATCTTCTAAACTCTTAATTTTAGAAATTCTGATTCCGGCTTCCGGTACAATTTCATATAAAGTTACCGACGGACCAACGGTCGCTTTAATTTGAGCGATTTCAATTTTGTAGTTACGAAGTGTATCTACAATCTTGTTTTTATTTTCTTCTAGTTCTTCTTGATTGATCGTAATTCCTCCTGTCGAATATTCTTTTAATAAATCGATCGTTGGGAATTTATAATTGGAAAGATCCAAAGTTGGATCAAATAATCCAAAATCAGCAACTAGACGAGAAGCCAGATTTTCTTCAATAATATCTTCTTCCTCCGCTTTTTCGATAACAAATGCTTCGTCATGCGTTGGGATAACTTGCGGAGTTGGAGGCGCAACAGGTTTTAAAACTGGACTTAGATCAATTTCAGATGAATGCGAAATGGTTGGTTTTAAAGCTTCTTTATTGATTTCGAATTGAGAATCAACTGTTTTTAGATGAATATGGTCTAATTCAGAATCTTCTTCCTCAATTGCAAATTCTTCTAAATTATAAGCGCTTTCAGGTTGTTGCGGTTGTTGTGGCTGAATTGGTTTTATCGATTCTAATTCGGAATTGAATTCCTTTTTGGTCGAATCAAAATACGATTGAATTTTTTCAGGTGATACTTTTATTTTGAAAATCAAATAAACAATCAATCCGAAAAGCAAGGTCAGTAAAGTACCTGTTTTTCCGATATAATCCTGAAGGAAAAGATTTAGTTCATAGCCAATAGTTCCTCCTAATTCTGGTGCCGACGTCGCGAAAAAACCAAAAAGAATAGAAACGACAATCAAGGCAAATAAATCCCAAAACCAAGTGTTTTTTAGCTTTTTGGTCGAAAGCTCCAATGCTAAAAATAATCCGGTTAAGAAAAATAGACGTACAAAAATGAAAGAGGCGATTCCGAAACCTCGATAAACAATAAGATCAGCAAGATAAGCTCCGAATTTTCCGAGCCAGTTTTGAACCATTTCGTCGCGATTTCCAAGACTGTCAACTGCGCTTTGGTCTGTTTGCCATTGTCCGTTAACGTAAAATGAAATAAACGCTACCAATAATGCGATTGAAAAAAGTATCAAAAGGCATCCCAAAACAAACTTTTGTTGTTTGGATAGTTTCCAAGACCTTATGCTTTCACCTTTTGATTCGGTTTTTTTGTCTGCAGTTTCTTTTTTTGTTTTTGCCATTCTTGCGTTCCTTGCCTATATGAATTTTGGGATATAAATAATTAAGCCAATCGCTATTGCTGTCATTGCGGCAAAAAATACCGCTCCGGCAGCAATATCTTTAATAAATCCGATTCGTCTGCTATAATCCGGATGAATAAAATCAGCAATTTTTTCAACTGCTGTATTTAATCCTTCAATAGCTAAAACTAAACCAATGGCTAAGGTTTGACATAGCCATTCGGTTTGTGAAATATGAAAATAGAACCCAGCGATAGTCATGATAATTCCCAGAGAGAATTGAACCATAATGCTGTGTTCTGTCTTAATCAATTTTACAGCTCCGTTGAAAGCATAAGTCATGCTTTTTAACCGACCTGTAACAAATGTATTATCTTTTTGAAACTCCATTTATAGGAAAATATTATAGTGCTGCTAGAGCGGCTTCGTAATTTGGTTCGTTTGCAATTTCTGCTACTTGTTCTGTGTGAAGAACTTTTCCGTCAGCATCAACCACAATAATTGCTCTTGAGTGTAAACCTGCTAATGGTCCGTCAACAATCTCTAATCCGTTTGCTTTACCAAAAGCACCAGTTTGAAAATCTGATAAGTTTACAACATTTTCTAAACCTTCAGCGCCACAGAAACGTTTTTGAGCGAAAGGCAAATCTCTAGAAATACATAAAACAGTAGTGTTTTCTAATCCGCTTGCACTTGCATTGAATTTTCTAACAGATGTTGCGCAAGTTCCGGTATCGACACTTGGGAAGATGTTTAAAACTAATTTTTTACCAGCGAAAGTGCTTAATGAAGCAACTGATAAATCGTTTTGTACTAATTTGAAGTCAGCTAGTTGCGATCCAACCGCTGGCAATTCGCCTGATGTATGAACTGGATTTCCTCCTAATGTGATAGATGCCATGATTTTTGTTTAAAATTAATGAGGCTCAAAAGTAAGGATTAATATTTGAATCTAAAAGTATTTGTTAAGGGTTTAAGGAGAGATTAAGGATGGTCTTTGGATAGTCCCTGATTCCCGAATTTGTCGAATTATTTTAGATTTATTATGCTTGTCAGGCTGAGCGGAGTCGAAGCCCGAGTACGTATTTGCGCAATATAAATAGTTAATCTTTGTAGAATTACTTTGCGTGGGCTTCGACTCCGCTCAGCCTGACAAAGATGGCGTCAACAGAGAGATTGAAAACTGCCACTGAGACTATGAACTAAAAAAAAGCGTCCCTAAATTAGAAACGCTTTCTCAGTCATGTTTTTTTATTTTTTATTTGAAAAAGAGGCTCGATTTATTTATCGATTGAACCCAAAACACGTTTCATAAACGTATTTAGAGCTTCTTTTTTGTCGGTTCCCTGAGCAACTAATTTTTGTACTTCAAGGGCGCCGTACATATTTGAAATCAATTCACCGATTACGTCTAATTCTTCGTCTTTAAGAGAAGGAATTTCCGTCATCGCTTCTAGAACTTCGATCGTTTCAATGATATAATCCTGATCGTTTTCTTCGATGAATTGCGTTAAATGCTTAATTACTGGTAATTTCATAATTTTTTGTTTAAGCGTTAAATCGTTTTTTTGTTTAATCGATTAAACGAATAAACAAATAACCAATTAAACAATAGCGTTTACTAAGTCAATTAATACTTCTTGTTTGTTAGTTTGCGTTTCGCCAACTAATTGTCCGTTTACGAAAGTTGCAAATGTTGGCAAGTTGCTCACATTAGCTAATTTTCTTGACTCAGGAGAATTTTCTGCATCAACCAAAACAAAAGTGATAGCTTCATTTTCTGTTGCTAATTTTTTGAATTTTGGTTTCATAATACGGCAATTTCCACACCATGAAGCTGAATATTGTACTACTACTTTTTCGTTTTTAGCAACTAAATCTGCTAACGTATCTTCGTTTAAGTCGATTAACATAAGTTTTATTTTTAAGACACTAAGTTGCTAAGGTTCTAAGATGCTAAGTTTGCTCTTGAACCTAAAAACTTTGTGTGGATTTATTTGATAGATTTTTAAGTCGTTGAGATTCTAAGATTTAAGTTTGATCTTAGAATCTCTTGACTTTTATTGTAGATTGTATTTAAGATTCATAAGTTAAGTTAAAAAAACTTAGCAACTTAGAACCTTAGTATCTTAGCGGCTTAATTAGCGCTTAAGTATTCAGCTGTACTGATTCTATCAGCAGACATTGCTTCTTTACCAGCTTCCCAGTTTGCTGGACAAACTTCACCTTTAGTTTGAATGTGAGTGTAAGCGTCAACCATTCTTAAGTATTCGTTTACGTTACGTCCTAATGGCATATCGTTTACGCTTTCGTGGAAGATTTTTCCAGTTTCGTCAATAAGGTAAGTAGCTCTGTAAGTTACGTTTGAACCTTCGATGATAACTGAATCTGTATCTTCGCTGTAGCTTGTAGATTCGATATCAAGAATACCTAATATGTTAGCTAAATTACGGTTTGTATCAGCTAAGATTGGGTAAGTAACACCTTCGATTCCACCATTGTTTTTTGGAGTATTTAACCAAGCAAAGTGAACCTCGTTTGTGTCGCAAGAAGCACCAATTACGATAGTATTTCTTTTTTCGAATTCTGGTAATGCAGCTTGAAAGGCGTGTAATTCAGTTGGACATACAAAAGTAAAATCTTTTGGGTACCAAAATAAAAGTACTTTTTTATTGTTGTTTACTGCTTCTTCAAAAATGTTGATTTTTAAATTGTCACCCATTTCTGAGATAGCATCTACTGCAATACTTGGGAATTTTTTTCCTACTAAAGACATAATATTCGTTTTACGTTAAAAATTTATTTGGTGCAAAAGTAGGGCATAAGTAGAGCTACATACAATAAGATGTGATTATAAAAATTTATAAGTTGATAAATTTTGACTATTTAAGGTTTTAACTTATTGGATATCAATATTTACTGGAAGAATTCCGTTTGAAGAAATTTTATCTAAAAATTGAATTCCTGCAGTTTTCTGAAATTCCTCAAAATCCTGATACGCCTGAATTAATCCTGAAGCCTTTTTAAGATTCGGAATTATTGGTAAAACGTATGGATTTCCGAAAACATAAACAATACATTTTTTGGATTGAAGTAAATCAGAAAGTAAGTCTAAAACTTCATTGTCAATTTCGAAATTGTTCATTGGCTTTGCCTTTGGAACAAATAATGAAATGATAATAGTTTCAAAATTTTCTAATTCTTTTTTGACGGATGAAATATTCGAAACATCTAAGTTTTCAAAAGCAAATTCCGGAGAAGTCAATTTTGAATTTAAAGTTTTAAAGAAAGGGTTTTCGGTATTTTTATATAAACTCAGTTTAGCAAGTTTGTTGTTTTTTTGCGCTTCAAAAGCCAATTCTGCACTCGAATTATCAATGATTTTAGTAATTGAATTTTGAGCAACTTCCAGATTTAATTCTGATGTTTTTTTGAAATCTAATTCGCCCGAAGCAGAAGTGTTTCCAGAAAGAATCCCCGCTTTTTCTTTCGCTTTCATGATTCGGTTAAAGCTTTCTTCGATGCGTTCTGGTGATGCATTTTTTAGAATTTCTTTAATTCCCTCTGGAACATTTTCAGCGAAGCACAAAACATCGTTCCCAGCGTTGAAAGCTTCCCATTCTAAATGCCCCTTGGTTTCATAAAGTTTAGAAACGCTGTGCATGTTTAAAGCATCAGAAATCACTAAACCGTCGTAACCTAATTTATCTCGTAAAAGATCTTGAATTACCGCTTTTGATAATGTTGCCGAAGTATCTTTTCCGTTATTTAGACTCGGAACAGCCAAATGCCCAATCATAATTGAATCGACATTATTTTCGATTCCTTTAATGAATGGATATAATTCGTTTTCCAATAATTCTTCTAAAGTTTCTTTTAAAACAGGCAATCCTAAATGCGAATCGACATTGGTATTTCCGTGTCCAGGAAAGTGTTTCAAACATCCTAAAACACCAACTTCCGACATTCCTTTTAAATATTCGACAGCAAAATCGGCTACTTTTTCTTTGTTTTCACCAAATGAACGATACCCAATAACTGGATTATTAGGATTATTGTTGATATCCGCCAAAGGCGATAAATTATACTGAATTCCGGCTGCTTTTAAATCCAATCCGATTTGTTTTCCAACTTCATAAACCAAACTTGATTTATTTTCTGGCAAAGCACCAAGTGTGATTGCGTACGGATATTGCGGTGTTTTTTCAATTCGCATTGCCAATCCCCATTCTGCATCAATACTGATTAAAAGTGGAGTAGAAGCGGCTTTTTGATAACGAACAATTAAAGCTTTGATTTTTTCGTAACTGTCGTCATTAAAAACAACTTTTTTCTTGCTTTCATAATTGGTTGCAGCGCTCGCACGGCTGTGAAAAAAGGTCAGTCCGCCAATATTGTGTTCTTTAATAAGGCGCTCCGTTTCTTGAATGTTTTCCTCGGTATCGTTGATGAATACTGCTGGAAAGAAAAATTGCCCTATTTTTTGTCGTAATGCTTCTGCTGTAATTTTCATTATTATAAAGTCTTTTTCATGCAAACACTATTATCCATTTTTTCGTAAGGCGGATAATTGGGAATTATGGTATAATTTAATTTTTGATATAAGTTAATGGCTTCCGGCTGGTTTTTTCCGGTTTCCAAAATAGTATAGGTATAACCAACTTCTTTGGCCCAGATTTCTAATTCGGCTAAAACTTTAGAAGCAATTCCTATATTGCGAAAATCAGGATGAACGTACATTCGTTTGATTTCGGTCTTGTCGCTTTCTTTTTCGCGAAAAGCGCCACAACCAACAGGAATGTCATTTTCGTAATAAACAATCGCATGTTTAATTTTATCAGTTTTATTAAACTGATTATAAAAAGCGTGATCGACTCCGTCTCTAATCGCTAAATCTTTGTCCAATAAAGCAACGAGATTTATAAAGTCGATATCGTCTGAATTGGTTCGTTTTAGGTTAATCATATCTTGACTTTTTTTGTTTAAGGAACATTTCCTGTAAACCAATCAAAACCTTCAATTTTTTTATATTCAACAGGTATTGAATTTAGTTTTTTTATGTGTCTTTTATTTTTGCTGTAAGCATTCTTTTTTGAAATAATTATTTTTCCAGTTTTTTTGCCATCTTTATCAATGTCGTAATAAACATATTCTAAAGTATCAACAGCTTCTCCTTTCCATTTATATTTATACATTTCAGTTTCGCCAGGATGTCCATATGTAACTCCTCTAATCATTTTCTCTTCCGGAGAGAAAGTCGGATTAATAAATTCAAAATCTTTTGAGAATTCCTTTCGATCGTTTCTCAGCAAGTAAACATTGCTAAATGCTTTTAAACAACATCCAGAAGAGCCATACCAATTAACAACAAAATCTTTCAATCCATCTCCATTAATGTCTCTAATTGTGTCATTTACATAGGTCATTGTCCACTCTTTATGAGAAAGAACTTTTTTGAATTTGTTACCTTCTTTTGAATATATATCAATATACACATTACCAGGACTTAACCTTCGAATAATAAGATGAGGACTGTTTTTTGTAAAAAAGTCATCTATATTTAATTCGACTTGAATATCATTTTCGTTGTCAAGCCTAACGTTGTATTTCTTTTCAAGCTTTTTTTGATTAACTTCCTTAATAACAATTTTCAAAGCGTCAGATAAAACACCATCTAATTTTATGCTGTCTATTTTTTCCTGTTTTTCAATTTCAGCTCTTTTCTCTAAACGTTCTTTTTCTCTTTGCTCATAAGTTTTTACAACAGGCTGTTTTTTATTCAACGGTTTCTTTTCGTTAGTTTGTCCACAAGATAGCAGTAACATCATAATAAATTTTGTTATGTAAATCTTTGTTTTCATTCTTTTGCTAAAGATTTTTAAATTGTTGTTTTATTTCAATTTAGCTTTCTTTTGCTTCGCCAATTGTTTTTTTGTTTCAATAGCTTTTTCCAATCGGTTTTTGAAACGGAAAAGTTTTGGAAGTCCTTCCAATCTGTCTACAAGAGTAATTTCTTCGTAAACCAAAATGGCTTTTTCTAAAACTCTGATTTCGTTTTCAAGATCAAGCTGGTTTTTGTAAATCGTAGCTAATCGATCGTAAGGATGATTTCCTTTAAAGGCTTCCTTGACATTTTCCTCATACAATTCAATAGCTTTTTCAAGATTTCCGGTTTTTTCGAACTCAGCTCCTTTTAAGTTGCGTTCGGCCTGCAAGTTTTCATTAATTTCCATAGGTAAAAGTTTGATTTGGGGTTAAACTTCTTCTGATTTCTTCCCAAAATCTTTTGGGAAAATTAAAAAACGTGATAAAATAAGACCTGGAATTGTTGCTATAAGAACCCAAATAAAGAAGTTGCCATAGCCTAAATACTTCCAAATATAACCGCTCAACATTCCTGGAAGCATCATTCCTAATGCCATAAATCCGGTTGCAAGTGCATAATGTGCTGTTTTTGATTCTCCTTCAGCAACGTGAATTAGGTACATCATGAAAGCTGTAAAACCAAAACCGTAACCAAATTGTTCTAAAATAACAACGATATAAATGTAATAAATTGATGTTGGGTGAAAAAATGCCAATAAAATAAATCCAATAATAGGTAAATGCATAGCTAAAAACATTGGAAACATCCATTTAGTAAGACCATGTTTTGAAATAGCAATTCCACCCAAAATTCCGCCGATTGTCAAAGCAGCAACTCCAAAAGTCCCATAAATGATTCCAACAGCTTCTGTATCTAATCCCATTCCTCCTAATTCTTTTCCATCCAATAAAAATGGAGTCAACATTTTGAGCAATTGTGATTCCCCTAATCTAAATAATAAAATAAAAGACAGGATCAATCCGATTTGTTTCTTCTTGAAGAAGCTGATAAATATTGTTCCGAAGTTTTGATGAGCAGTTTCTTTATTGCTTTCTACAGCATTGATTTCATTTTTTGGCGTAAAAATAAAATTGTAAGTAGAAATAAATGTCATCAATAAACCAACACAAATCATTGTATAAGACCAGGCTTTTGTATTGTCGCCATATTTATGTTCCAAATATCCAGCAAAAAGTACCACCAAGCCGTTTCCTGCAAGCATCGAAAGTCTGTAGAAAGTACTTCTGATTCCGATAAAAAAAGATTGTTTATCTTCTGGCAAAACCAATAAATAGAAACCGTCAGTTGCAATATCATTTGAAGCTGAAGCAAAAGCAGCAACCCAGAATATGGCTAACGACATCATGAAAAAACCGTTTGTAGGAATTGTTAATCCTACCAATAAAAAGGCAATCGAAATGATTAATTGCATCCACAAAAACCATTTTCTTTTAGTTCCAATTAATTCGATAAGCGGACTCCAAAGCGGTTTTACTACCCAAGGAAGATATAATAAACTGGTGTAAACTCCGATGTCTTCATTTGAAATTCCGAGATTTTTGTACATAATTACCGAAACCGAAATAATTATGGCATACGGCAGTCCAGATGCGAAATTAAGAAGCGGAATCCAGAACCAAGGTTTGTTATCTGTTTTCATTAGGTTGATTTGGTGTATAGTTTTTAAATGGCTTTTTTAAGTCAATAGCAGTTGGTGTGCTTTCGTTAGCGTAATAATCAATAAAACTTACGGCGCAGGCTTTGAAAAGGTTCAGTTTTCCGCCAGCAATTGAAAAAGTGATTTTTCCGTCAACTTCTTTTACGGTAACTTTTTCAACAATTTTTGTAGCGTCGTTAATGTCGATTTTAGAAATGTTATCGCCACCGTAAACCACCATATAACGCACTTTGGTATTCAGCGGACTTTTTATTGTAAACGTATATTTTATGCTGTCTTTTGCATATTCAAGAACTTGTGGCGTATCAATAATAACATGTTTCAAATTTGGAACCGGAGCAGGAAGCGCCGGATATTTGTATTGATTTTCTTCCAGATGACGAGCTACATCTAAGTTTTTATCCATAAACCATTTAGAGCTGAAATAAGCACTTCCGGAAACGTTTTTAAAGGTTCTTAGAAAATCAATTTGCGTTGGGATTTCTGTAATGAAATTCCAGCTTTTATCGCCGTCGCCTCTAATTTTATAAGTCGCATGACCAATATAAATCGCAGTATTTGGATTAGCGTTTTCTGACCACCATTTTACTAGTTTTGAATAAGATGCTCTCGTATTGTTCATGCTCCAATACAATTGAGGCAAGATGTAATCGATCCATTTTTGATCCATCCAAAGCATCGGATCAGCATATAAATCGTCGTAATTTGATGTTGATTGTGTTTCAGAACCTCTAGGATCTTGCGTTTTATTTCGCCAAACCCCAAACGGACTAATTCCGAATTGTACCCAAGGTTTGCTGGCTTTTATGGTTGTAGATATTGTGTGAACAAAGTTGCTCACATTCGCACGGCGCCAATCAGAAAGACTTAAACCTGCACCGTATTTTTTGTATGAAGCCGTGTCGTTAAAGACTTTTCCGGGAACAGCATAAGGATAAAAATAATCATCAAAGTGAATCGCATCAATATCATATTTATCAACTACTTCTTTTACGACTTTAGTCAAATGTTCTTGAACTTCAGGCAAAGCTGGATTGTAGTAGTATTTTCCGCCATATTCGATCATCCATTCCGGATGTTTGAAAAGATCGTGTCCAGGGCTTAAAAGATTTTTATTCAAATCGAAAGTCGCGCGATACGGATTCAGCCAAGCGTGAAATTCAAAGCCGCGGTTATGCGCCTGCTCAATCATCCATGCCAATGCATCATAATAAGGATTTGGAGCCAAACCTTCTTTTCCTGTCAAGAATCGCGACCAAGGGGCAAATTCAGAAGGATAAATAGCGTCGCCAACACTTCGAACCTGAACGATTACAGCGTTATAATTCAGTTTCTTATACGTTTCTAAAATCTCAAGATAATCGGCTTTTTCTTTTTCAACGTTGTCTGTGCTTGTTTTTGGCCAGTCAATATTCACAACAGTTGCAATCCACACACCTCTGAATTCGTTTTTAGGATGCATTGAATTTTCCTGTGAAGCGGATTTCCATCCAAAGAAAAATAAAAATATGATAGAGTATAGTAAGTGCTGATTTTTATGCATTTCAATCTTTTATTAACAAAAACCAAAAATAGTTTCTTTTGCCACGAATTACACGAATTTTCACTAATTATTTTTTAAAGGAATAATTAAAAACAAAAAAAAGTGCAATTTGCGCAAGTAATGTTGTTTTTTTAGCCACGAATTACACTAATTTTCACAATTTTTTTTATACAGTCCGAAAAAATTAGTGAAAATTAGTGTAATTCGTGGCAAACTTAATTTAATCAGGAAAAGAAATCTTTCCCATTGTTATCGATGGAATTCCTTTTTTTGAACCAAAATTATAATTTCCTCCAGCAATCGTTTCATTCGCCAAAACAGCAAACAAAACCGCTTCTTTTGCATCGCTCGAAATTCCGAGAACGTCGCTTTTTTCAAATTTAAAAGGCAATAATTCCTGTAACCAACTTACCAACAACGGATTTCGTGCGCCACCGCCGGACATATAAACGGTAAACTCTTCGATTGGAGTTTTAGTGTTTTCTACTACAAACAGAACCGCTTCGGCAATTGTCTCGGCACTAAGGCGCGTTAAAGTGGCCAGCAAATCTGGTGCCGAAATGTTTTCTAATCCTAATTTTACCAAAGCCGAGTTCACAAATTCGTGGTTGAATAATTCCTGGCCAATGGTTTTAGGAAAGCTTTGTTTGAAAAAAGCGTCACTTTTTAATTCGATTAAAAGTTCTTGGTTTACAACGCCACTTTTAGCGATTTCGGCATCTTTGTCGAAGCTTTTTTCAGGGAAAAACTGTTTGGTGAAAATATCGATTAAAGTATTTGCCGTTCCGGTATCGGTTACAAAAACTTCCTCGGCGTTTTGAGAAGCGGGTAAATAAGTAAAATTTGCAATGCCACCCATGTTGAGCATGATTCGGTTTTCGCCTTTTTTGCTGCACAACAAATAATCGCCATAAACGGCCAAAGGCGCACCTTCGCCACCGCCTGCAACGTGTTTTTGTCTGAAATCAGATAAAGTGATAATTCCGGTTTTTACCGCAATATGATCACCATCTCCAATTTGCAAAGTCGCATTTGGAAATTTTTCCTGCTGATGCAAAAACTTTGGCGCATGCAAAACCGTTTGTCCGTGCGAAGCAATCAAATCGACTTCGCTTGCGGGAATATTCCATTTTGAAAGACAATCGTTGATCATCCCTGCGTGTAAATCGGCAATCCATTCGTTTAATAAAACCAAATGCTGAAAATCGATTGTCTTTTTAGCAAACACCTTTCTGATTTCTGTTTTAATATCTTCGCTATAATCGATAGTTTCAAAGTGTTCGATTTTAACAGCCGTATTTTCGCCTTCGCCAGAAACTTCACAAAGCGCCAAGTCAAGTCCGTCTAGTGAAGTTCCTGACATTAAGCCTATTATTTTTCGCGTTTCTTTTTGAGCTATTTTGTAGAGGGCGGTTATGTTTTTATTCATTTTGATGGAATGCTTTCTTTGATAATGCTAAAATGAGATTATTTTGGATATAAATCCAAAGATAAAGAATAAAAGTTTTTAAGTTGAAATACGGAAAACCGTAATTTATATTGGTATAATTTTATTTTTTTTACAAAAAAAATGAAACTAACCTATGAAAAAAAATTACCTACTACTGCTTTTTTTAATTTCTTTGTCGGGCCTAAACGCACAAAGTATTTCAACGGAATCTGTTGAGTATCTACTTTTAAAGGAACCTAAAATTATAATTGATGCAAATTCCCGTCAGTATTCTGTAACAGTTACTTCGCCTTATAATTTGACAAGTGATCAGGTTTATGCGCAATCCAAAGTCGATTTTCAGAATGAATTAGACAATTTTGACAAAAAAGTTGCTGCAAGTGAAAATGAATTCAAACAAAAATTAGCAGATTATGATGCCGACGTTGCAAAAGCAAACGCAAAATACAAATCAGAATCTGAGGAGTTTAAAAAACTAACGTTGCTAGAACGTCTAACGCTTCAGGACAAAGGGCAAAATCCAAAACTTGTCCTTCCAAACAGACCTATTTATGTTGCTCCTTCTAAACCAGTTTACCGCGAACCAAATTTGCAGGATTATGTTATTATAGATAATAATGTTTTAGCGTCTCAAATAAACATTGACGGATTTACTAAAGACGGAAATTATCTGACTATTAATTTAGATATAAAGGCCGTAAATTTTCAGGACAATTCAGGTCAGACTTACGCCAACCAGCCAACTACTTTGATTGTTAAGCAAAACGGACAGGAGAAAATCAATAAAACATTCTTTCAGGAGTATAAATACATCAGTTCATCTCCTACTAATAATATTAATAAACCTCGTGAAGAACAGCAACATCTGAAAAAAGTAATTGCTTTTATTAACGATTATCTGGGTGAGAATTTTGCTTTTAAAAATGTAAAATACAGTGTCAAGCTTCAGAGCGTTAAAAACAAGGGGCAATATGATGATTTAGAAAAAGCAGGTATTTATGTTACAACAAATTTGAAAAAAATGAATCCTGCAAATCCGCAAATCAATGCAGCAGCATTAACAGGAATGCAAAAAGGAATTGATATCTGGAAAGAAACGCTTACTAAAGTTAATTTTAAAGATACAAAAGCAGACTTTAATGCTAAAATCGCAAAGTTTGTTTATTTCAATTTGATGAATCTGAACTTAGCTTTAGATAAAAAAGCAGATGCTGAAAAAGTGCTTAATGAAATGCAGGAAAATCTGATTTACATGGATCTAAATTCAAGAGAAGAATCAGAGTTAAAAGCAATCGAAAAGCAAATTTATAAAACTACTTAATAGCAAAACATGAAATCAAAAATAACAAGCTTTCTTTTTTTATTAGTTAGCTTAACAGCAGTTAGTCAGACACAAAAAGAAATTGGGACCAAATTTGACTACGATGAGAGAGAAAAAGATTTAAAAGTTGTTTTGGTTGACAACTATAATCATTATATGTCTTCGGCAATTAATGTCGATGCATCAATGCAGTCTGTCAACAAAATTATTATTAGAAAATTTGATCAAAAAAACCAATTGGTAGAAACGTTTACTGAAGAATTTCCATATAAAGATGTTTTTACATTGCATAATTATCTAGGAAGTTTTGAATTGCAAAATGAAAAATTGGTAGTTTTGGTTGAATGCTATTCTAATAAAACGAAGAAGATAGAAGTTTTTCAGGTTACATTTGATAAAAAAACAGGTTTATTTGATAAAAAGGTAATCGCAGAATATACATTTGAAAGTCTTTCAAAATCTGGGGCAACTTATGCAATGGTTTCGCAAAACAAAAACTATATAGGAGTTGTTCACAGTAAATTTGCTAATAAGAAAATTGCAGAAGAAAACCAATGTGTTTTAATTGACGGTAAAACTGGAGATTTGCTTTGGAAGAAAGATGTTCCGTTTCCTTTATTATCATTTACTGAAAGTATTGTTTTAAGCGATACTGGAAAATTTGTCTTTGTAAGAACAACTCAAGAAACTGGTTCTCAAAATGTGTTGGCTATTGCAGACGGAAATACCGTAGAAAATAAAGATTTTGGAAAAGAAGATATTAAGATTAAAAAACCGCTTGTTTTTTCAGTTGGTACAAATGAGTATTTGATTGCGTTTGACAATTATGCTCATGGAATAAATCGTGGAGAATTTGGTAAAGTTCTTTTTTATGATTTAACTGCTGGAGTGGTTTTGAAAAATAATATAGCTGGAAGTTTAAGCGATATAAAAGATGTATCCAAAGTTAATTTTAATACTTTGTCTATTCAAAATGACGAAATTTATTTATTTGTAGATGCAGATTTTAAAAGCGGAACAAAACCAGATCCAACTTTTCCAAACTCTACTTTCAAAGTGGCAGAATATTCAAATGGCTACCCAAGTTTGCTAATATTCGACCTGAAAGGAAATTTAACAAAAACAGAAGATTTTAATGTAATGCCATTTAAAGAACCTTCTAAATCACTAAGTGTATTAAATGTTAAAGGAAATTATTTCTTGAATACTTATTGGAGAATTAATAACTCAAATGGTTTCTATGGAGGAATTTACAGGCTTAATAATGGAGCTGTTGATCGCAATGGTAAAATGTGTAGTTTTAATGAGCCAAATGAAGAAGGAATTGTAATGGCAAAATTTTCAAATTATTTGCCAGATGCTAAAAGGTTAATTATAGCAAAATCTTATGGCGCTAATAAAATGGCTTTTATGAATGTTTTGAATATTCAATTGTAAAAGAGTCTGATACTATAATTTCTAATGAAAAAAGGTGCTTATAATTTAAGCGCCTTTTTTTTGTACAACTAGACAAGACTCTATAGCGCAGATTGCAACTCCGCGTTAACGTCATGATATTGTTGTTGTAAATCAAATAAATTCAAATTATATTTGATTTAATTATGATAGAAAAAATCCTAACAAAAACATGAAGTCAACATTTGCCTACATTTTCCATTTTTTATATTGGGTTTGGTTTATCTATTTTTTCTTTTATACTACTCAAGAAATAATAACATTGAAACACATTGTAGTAGGAGAGGGCATAATTTTTATGGTAGTATCGACTTTTGTATTATTTTTTGTGGGGTTGTTTCTGTATGTATTTACACTTTCTTTAGAAATTTCAAATGGAATAAATAAACGTTTACAATCTTTTTCTCTGGTGGTTTGTGTAGTTTTAGTCGTTCTATTTTTTCTTGCTTTTAGAGGAAATAGCTCACTGCGCGCATGATATTCAGGATATTTCAAAATCTTGTTATACCCGCTAATTTTTTTTAACTTTGATTAAATGAATTACTCAAAATAGAAAATCGCACACTCATGTTGTCCGTTAGACTTATTCGGGAAATTGCCCATAACGGATTTTCAAACAGAAGGCAAAAATGTTAGAGTTCATATATCATTAAGACATGAGTTACGAAAAAATCAAAGAAGAATTTATTAAAAGTGCGGAAGCGTATATAAACGCAAAGCGCCAGCCATTTGAAAAATTATCAGGAATGGAACTAGTAGATGCAAAATCTCATTATCTGGATGATTTTCAAGAATACATTATGCACCTGAACTTTACATTAAATGCATTGCTTGAAGAGCATTCGATATCTTTTCAAACCCTTGAAGAGGCAAATGCTTTTCAAGCTTATATAAAACCGACTTTTGGTAATCTTTCTAAAAAGTTTACAGAAGGACTTATGGATTAAATTCCAAAAAAGAAAAACCCAAATTCCAATTTCAAAACAATCCCAAAGAAAACCTTTGAACCTTTGTCACTATGTCACTTTGAACCTTAAAAAAATAACTATTTTTGTATTTCAAAAGAAAGCAAATGTCAATACTTAAGGATTTAGAGCAATTAGCCGGCGAACTCGAGGGCACACTTTTATACGATGATCTTCATAAAACACTTTATTCGACAGATGCATCGGTGTACCGGATTCGGCCAAATGCGGTGGCTTTGCCTAAATCTACAGCAGATATCAGCAAATTAATTCGTTTTGCGGCGAAGCATAATATTTCGATTACGCCAAGAACCGCCGGAACGTCACTTGCCGGACAAGCTGTTGGCGACGGACTTGTAGTTGATGTTTCGAAACATTTTACCAAAATACTAGGATATAATGCCGATAAAAAAACGGTGACGGTTCAGCCTGGCGTTATTCGCGATGAACTGAATTTATTTTTGAAACCTTACGGCGTTTTCTTTGCGCCAATTACATCAACGTCAAATCGTGCCATGATTGGCGGAATGGTAGGAAATAATTCTTCAGGAACAACTTCAATTCGTTATGGTGTTACGCGTGATAAAATTGCCGAGGTTAAAGCGATTTTAAGCGACGGAACCGAAGTAGCTTTTGGCGAATTGACTTCGGCAGAATTTATCGAGAAAACCAAAGGCGATTCTTTAGAAAATAAAATCTACAAAAGCGTTTATGATGAACTTTCAGTTAAAGAAAATCAGGAAGAAATTATAAAAGAGTTTCCGAAACCGGAAATTCACAGACGAAATACGGGTTACGCAGTTGATATTTTGCTAAAATCTGAATTATTTGGCGGAACTGAACCAACTATCAATCTCGGAAAACTGCTTTGTGGAAGTGAAGGAACTTTGGCCTTTACAACCGAAGTAACTTTAAAAGTAGACGATTTACCGCCACCTCACAGCATTATGGTTGTGGCGCATTATCATACAATTCAGGAATCTTTAGAATCGGTTGTTGTCGCAATGAAACATCATTTATACACTTGCGAAATGATCGACGATACGATTTTGGATTGTACCAAAACGAATCGTGAACATATTAAAAACCGTTTCTTTTTGGTTGGAGAACCAAAAGCAATTATGTTGTTTGAAGTCGCATCATATACTTTGGAAGATGCCGAAAAACAAGCCGACGCTTTAATTGCTGATTTGGAAAAAAATAATTTTGGTTATGCGCTCGTAAAAATTTACGGAAACGATATTGACAAAGCCAATGAATTGAGAAAAGCAGGTCTCGGGCTTTTAGGAAGTATTGTAGGTGATGATAAAGCAGCCGATTCTATTGAAGATACAGCGGTAGAATTGAGTGATTTGCCAGCTTATATTGCAGAATTTTCGGCGATGATGTTGCGCCACGGACAAGAAGCGATTTATTACGCACATGCCGGAGCAGGAGAATTGCATTTGCGTCCGGTTTTGAACTTGAAGAAAACATCAGACTTAAAATTATTCAGAACCATTGCGACGGAAGTAGCGCATTTGGTAAAAAAATATAGAGGTTCTTTAAGCGGCGAACACGGTGACGGAATTGTGCGTGGCGAGTTTATTCCGTTTATGATTGGTGACAAGAATTATGAATTGCTGAAAAGATTAAAACTGGCATTTGATCCAAATTCGGTTCTAAATATCGGGAAGATTGTCAACGCCTTGAAGATGGACGAAAACCATCGTGTGGTTTCGGGTAGAGTAGAGCCGGATATTAAAACATTTCAGGATTTCTCAGACAGTTTAGGGATTTTGCGCGCAGCTGAAAAATGCAACGGTTCTGGCGATTGCCGAAAAATGCCATCGGCAGGAGGAGCAATGTGTCCGAGTTATCGTGCGACCAGAAATGAGAAAGAAACGACTCGTGCGAGAGCGAATGCATTACGAGAATATTTGACGTATTCTGAAAAAGAAAACAAATTTGACCAAAAAGAATTATATGAAGTTTTTGAGTTGTGCGTAAGTTGCAAAGCTTGCGCGAGTGAATGTCCGAGTAACGTAGATGTTGCAACTTTAAAAGCAGAATTTTTATACCAGTACCAAAAAGCAAATGGATTTTCTACACGAAATAAGATTTTTGCCAACAACGCTAAACTGAACAAAATGGGAAGCAAATTCCCATCAATCACAAATTTTATTTCGAATCAGTTTTTGGTTAAAAAAACAATGGGAATTGCGCCGGAAAGACAAGTTCCGTTATTGGCGAAAAAGACTTTTAGAAAATGGTATGAAAACAACAAACCTAAAAATGCTGATTTTCCAAACGGACGATTGTATTTGTTTGTTGATGAATTTACCAATTATTACGACGTCAATATCGGAATTGATGCTTTCGAATTATTGACGAAATTAGGTTACGAAGTTTTAATCGTAAATCACGAAGAAAGCGGCAGAACATATTTATCAAAAGGATTTTTGGAAGAAGCCAAAAAGATAACGGATATCAATGTCAATATTTTCAAAGATTTGATTTCTGCGAAAGCACCATTAATAGGAATTGAACCTTCGGCAATTTTGACTTTTAGAGATGAATATTTGCGATTAGCATCGGATAAGGAAAATGCTGAACGTATTTCGCAAAATGCTTTTACAATCGAAGAATTCTTCAAAAAAGAAATCATTGATGGAAAAATAACTTCGAATTCATTTTCTGAAGAAACGAAAGAAATCAAAATTCACGGACATTGCCATCAAAAATCGTTGAGTTCTGTCGAAGCGACTTTTGCCATGCTGAATCTTCCTAAAAATAACACAGTTACGATTTATAATTCAGGCTGTTGCGGCATGGCGGGTTCTTTTGGTTATGAAAAAGAACATTATAAAGTAAGTATGCAAATGGGAGAAGATACCTTATTCCCAAAAGTGAGAAACACTGCCGAAAATGTAAAAATCGCTGCTGCAGGAACAAGTTGTCGCCATCAAATTTATGACGGAACAAAACGTGAAGCGCAACATCCGGTTAGTATTTTGAGGAATTGCTTGAAGTAGGTTTTCGAACCGCAAAGTTCGCAAATATTAAAAGAGTTTTGCCACAGATTAAAAAGATTAAAATGATTTCTTTTCTCATTTTTTGTTATTTCGACGAAGGAGAAATCTCCACAAGTAACTCCGCAATGTGATTCCAATCTTTGTAGAGCTTCTCACGAAGATTTCTCCTTCGTCGAAATGACAGCTTTACTAAATAAAATCTTTTTAATCTGTAGCAAAAAAAGATTAAAGTTTAATCTTCTTCCCTGTTTCAGCAGCTTTATAGATCGCATTTATAATTCTAACATCTTTAATTCCTTCTTCACCCGTAATATGATTTGGGAGTTTTTGGTTTGCTAAAATCACTTTGCAAATTTCATCCATTTGGGTTTGCTGTTGGTTTATAACCGGGAAATTAAACGGTTTTCCATCTGATCTTTTGCCTATAAAAGGCCCATAACTTACAGCAGGACTCATTTCAAAGAAACCTTCATCGGCAGCAGCATAAAATCGGTCAATTCCGAAGCCATACGAACTACTACAGTTAGCCATGGCGCCACTCGGAAATTCCATTTGCCAAGTAATATTTTCTTCAACCTGTGCAAATCTGTTTTTGTTGTCTATATGTCCAAATTGTGCAGTGACGGCAATCGGTTCTTCGCCTAAAACATAACGGGAAACCTGTATGCAATAAACACCTAAATTGATTAAAGCACCACCACCTGCCCATTTTTTAGTAAGCCTCCATTCATTGCGTGCGCTTAAATCGACTGGTTTATTAATGTCACGAATATCATAGGTGCTATAACCTAGACCAGTTTCAATATAACGAACCTGCCCTAAAACTTTTTCTTGTCCCAATCGTTTTATTTCTAAATGATTCGGTTCGTAGTGCAAGCGATAACCCATTGCCAATTGTACGTTGTTATCGTTGCAGGCTTTAATCATTTCTTCGCAATCTTCAATAGTAATAGCCATTGGTTTTTCGACAATAACATGTTTTCCTGCTTTTGCAGCGCGTACAGTAAATTCTTTATGCAACGCATTTGGAGTTACAACATAAACCAAATCAATGTCTTTGTTTTTTATGATTGAATCGAAGTTTTCGTAGTTATAAATGTTCTTTTCGGGAATATTATATTTCTTTTTCCATATTTCTGCTTTAGAAGGCGTTCCCGTAACGATTCCGGTTAGCTGGCAATATTCAGAAACCTGAAGTCCTTCAGCCAATAATGACGCATAGTTTCCGAGGCCACACAAAGCAATATTTAATTTTTTTCCAGTGTAAGGTTTATGAACTTTTTCGGTTTCGGTGATAAAAGAAGGAAGTGTCGTCATGACAACCGAAGCTCCAACACCAAGCCCAAATTTATTTACAAAAGAACGTCTCGTAATTTTTTCCATAAAATGATTCTTTAAAAATTAAATACTTGTAATTAGTAAGCCCATTTTGGGAAATGTTACATTTGTATTTGAAATAGATTTAACCGTAAAGACTTTTTTGTTTCTCGCAGATTTGGCAGATTGAGCAAATTGATTTTCTAGATTTACTATTAAAAATCTGTGTAAATCTTTTTAGCATAATTAAAATCTGTATTATCTGCTTTCCCGATAGCTATCGGGAGCGTGAGAAATATTTTTAGACAAAGATTTAAAAAAAAAAATCGTGAATTCGTGGCGAAAAAAAACACCAGAAAAACAAAATGGTTTTATATATTTGAAATCAGGATAATTTTTGCATTATTTGCAAAATAAAACCAGAACGACTGAATTAAATTAATTAATAATAGCAAAAACATATATGGCATTTTCAAGTTTATTCCGAAAGAAAACGGTGCAGGATATTCTGAAGCAAGTTGCAAAGAATGAAGCAGATGGACATGAGGCATTGGGGAAACACCTTACAACCAAAGATTTAACTGCTTTTGGAATTGCAGCAATTGTGGGAGCAGGTATTTTCAGTACAATCGGAAAAGCAAGTGCAGATGGTGGACCAGCTGTTATTTTCTTGTTTTTGTTTACAGCTTTGGCTTGTAGTTTTGCCGCTTTTGCTTACGCCGAATTTGCTTCAATGGTTCCGGTTTCAGGAAGTGCTTATACGTATTCTTATGTTGCTTTTGGAGAAATAATTGCCTGGATAATTGGTTGGGCTTTAATCATGGAATATGCCGTCGGGAATATTACCGTGGCGATATCGTGGAGTGACTATTTTACCGGACTGCTCCAGAGTGGCGGAATTCATCTTCCACAATGGATTCAGATGGATTATTTAACTGCTTCAAATGGATTTAATGATGCAGAAGCTTTAATGCGAGGCGGAAAATCTTTCGAAAATTTAAGTACGGCTTTGCAGCAAGCTCATACAGCTTGGACAACAGCACCAACAATAGAATCTTTTCATTTTGTTACTGATTTGCCAGCTTTATTCATTATTATTCTGATTACTGCTTTGGTTTACAGAGGAATGAAAGAATCTCGTAATGCAAGTAATTTAATGGTTGTGGTAAAACTTTGCGTAGTACTTTTAGTAATTGCAGTTGGTGTATTTTATGTAGACACTGCAAACTGGGATCCGTTTGCGCCAAATGGAGTTGGAGGGGTTTTAAAAGGGGTTTCAGCGGTTTTCTTCGCTTATATTGGTTTTGACGCTATTTCAACAACTGCCGAAGAATGTAAAAACCCGCAGCGTGATTTGCCACGCGGTATGATGTGGGCGATTATAATTTGTACGCTTTTATATATTGCTATTGCTTTGGTTTTAACCGGAATGGTAAAATACCACGAGTTAAATGTTGGAGATCCTCTTGCATTTGTTTTCGATAAATTGGACTTGAAATGGATGTCGGGAATAATTGCAGTTAGTGCAGTTGTGGCAATGGCGAGCGTTTTATTGGTTTTCCAAATGGGACAGCCTCGTATCTGGATGAGTATGAGCCGTGATGGTTTATTGCCAAAGAAATTCTCTACCGTTCACCCAAAATTCAAAACACCATCTTTTGCTACAATTGTAACCGGTTTTGTCGTAGCGATTCCGGCTTTATTTCTGAATCTTACAATGGTAACAGATTTGTGCAGTATTGGGACTTTATTTGCCTTTGTATTAGTTTGTGCTGGAGTTTTGGTATTGCAGAACAAACCCGAAATTCCAAGAGGAAAATTCAAAACACCTTATATAAATTCAAAATTTATTCTGCCGGTTTTAATGATTGCCGGATTGTATTATGCTTTTGCATTCAACAATAAGGCTACAATGGCATTTATCAATAACGAGCCACAGATTTACGATGCAACTTCGATTGTAACTTCTTTAGATAAATCAGAATCTGAAAAAGTTTTCAAATATTTAGAAAGTATTGAAGTAAACAATAAAACAGCCGAAACTTCAGATTTAGAACATTTATTAGGACAATACCAAGACGACGATGTAAAATATGCTGAAGTTGTAAAAGGATTACCTATTGCAGATTCTGCTAAATATGAATCAGGTTTTAGTTTATTTAAACACAAAATTCCAATGTGGATTTTCTTATTTGTTTTAATTGGATTAGCGGTTTGGGCATTCAGAAAAAATCTGTCTTTGATTCCGCTTTTAGGATTAATTTGCTGTTTGTATATGATGGCCGAATTAAGCGTTTGGAACTGGATTTATTTTACAGTTTGGTTGATAATCGGGCTTCTGATTTATTTTGGCTACAGCCGAAAAAACAGTAAACTGAATACTCAAGTTGTGAGTTAGAAGTAAAAAGTTATTTACGAAAAGCCGTTCTGAGAATAATTTCAGAACGGCTTTTTTATTTTATTTTTTTATAAAAATATTCTCATTTTTTAAAAGCTTTTTTTTAGGTTTGTTTTTGGTAAGTTTAAATTTAATTTTTTTAACACATGAGTTTTCTTAGTAAAATATTGGGTAAAAAAGAATCGCCAATAAGTTCATATAGTGATTTCTGGAATTGGTTTTTAAAATATGAAAAAGAGTTTTTCAAAGTTGTCCAAAAAGGAGACAATATAAACGAAGGTTTCTTTAAAAAGTTAAGTCCAAAACTGGATGAAATTCATGAGGAAATTTATTTTTTGACAGGAATGTTTGATAAAAATACTGCGGAATTGATTTTAACACCTGACGGTGCAATTAGAAATATTTTTTTAGTAGAAGAACTTGTTAATGCAGCTCCTAAAATTAATGGCTGGAAGTTTACGTCGCTTAAACCTTCATGTGATATTAAAGACGTAAGCATTACTATGGGGGGATTTAAGTTTAATAGTGATAATTTAAAGTTTTATCCTAATTTACATAAAGATTATCCAGATGAAATTGATTTAACGATTGTCTACGACGATTTTGTTGAAGATAAAAAGTCAATACAAACTAATGGTATTTACATTTTTCTAGATAACTTTTTAGGAGAATTACATTCAATAACTTTAATCGATAGTTTAAAAATAGTTAGTAAAAACGATATTTCCGAGGAATTAATTCCTATTGAAAAATTAAAAGATTATTTAATCTGGAGAGAAAAAGAATTCGTAGAAAAATATGAAGGAGTAAGACATGATACGGAAAATGATAATTATTCTAGTCTAGAAGCAAAAACAAAAGATGGAGATGTTGTTTTAGCTATAGTTAATAGTGATATTTTAGACTGGGATAAAAAAGCTTCTCATCCGTGGGTTTTAAGTATTGAAATTTCTTTTGATGGAAGTAATAATAATGGAATGCCAAATAATGAAGATTATCAATTATTGAACGATATTGAAGATGAAATTATGCTTGATCTTAGAGATTTAGATGGTTATTTGAATGTGGGAAGAGAGACAAGCGCTGGTAAACGAGAAATCCATTTTGCTTGTAAAGAATTTAGGAAACCGCCGAAAGTTTTGAATGTCATAATTAAGAAGTATGATCAGTTTGAGATAACTTACGAAATATATAAAGACAAATATTGGCAATCTTTCAAACATCTTGAGCATAATTAAAAAAAGCCGTTCTGAAAATTAATTCAGAACGGCTTTTTTATATAAAATTCACTTAAATTTTCTCGCGCAGATTCTGCAAATTTAGCAGATTGTTTTTATAGATTTCTACAATAATCAGCATAATCAGTCAAATCTGCGAGAGAGAAATCTTAGCGAACCTCTGCGTAAACTTCTTTGCGAATCTCTGTGGAATTTAAAATCCCAAGCTCAATCATACATTCCTTCATCATCATATAAGTACGATCAATATCATTGTCCAAGCCAATAGAAAAACGAATCAAACCATCGGTTAATCCCATTTCTTTCTGTTCTTCAAGCGGAATTTCGCTAGAAGTTGAGGTTCCCGGTGCACTGAAAAGCGTTTTGTAAAAACCTAAACTAACTGCCAGATAACCAAGATTTCTTTCTTGCATTAATTCCATTAATTCATTAGCTTTTTCCAAACTTCCAACGTCAATTGTCAACATACCTCCAAAACCATATTCAGGATTGATCATCGTTTTGTACAATTCATGGCTTGGGTGGCTTTTCAATCCTGGATAAACCGTTTTTAAACCGTCTTTTTCAAACATATCAGCCAGAAAATGCGCATTATGACTGTGCTGTTTAATTCGGATATGAAGTGTTCTAAGGTTTTTCATCACACTTGCAGAACGCAAACTATCCATCGTTGGTCCCAAAAGCATACTTGCTCCCGAATTTACATTTTTCAGCGAATTGATAAATTCTTTAGAAGCGCAAGTCACGCCACCAACCGTATCACTGCTTCCGTTAATGTATTTTGTCAAACTGTGAATCACAATGTCAGCACCTAATTTTGCTGGAGAAACCGATAAAGGCGAAAACGTATTATCGACAACCAGTTTTAAATTATGCTTTTTAGCAATTTGTGCCAAACCAGCAATATTTGCCACTTCAAGAAGAGGGTTGCTAACTGTTTCGCAGTATAAAACCTTGGTTTTTGGCGTAATTGCCGCTTCTACAGCATTCAGTTTTGTGATGTCAACAAAGCTAGTTTCAATCCCAAATCTTGGAGTGAAATTTTTCAAGAAAGCATAAGTTCCTCCATAAATCGTTCGACTCGAAACGATATGGTCGCCAGCACTGCACAATTGCAATAGGGTAGGTGTAATCGCTCCCATTCCCGAAGCTGAAACGTTTGCTGTTTCTGTTCCTTCCATTGCTGCCAAAGCTTGATCTAAATATAAATTACTTGGAGATGAATGGCGCGAGTACAAATAACAGCCTTCCATATTGCCCTCAAAAGTATCAAACATGGTTTTAGCCGAAAGAAAAGTATAAGTAGAAGAGTCAGAAATCGACGGGTTCACGCCACCAAATTCTCCAAAATATTGCAAATCCTGAATTTTATCTGCTGGGTTGAAGTTTTTCATATAGATAGTTTTTGTTTGTTTTGTTTCAAGTTTCAGATTTCAAGTTATTTGAACCTAGTGTTAATTTTTAGGAGCTATTTCCTGCTATCCGTTTCAATCTTTTGTGCCGAACCCCGGCACAAAAGGATTTCCACTTCTATCAGGGCTAGCTAGGAATCTCGATTTCAAAAGAAATTCTATTCAAAGTAAGATCTATTTAGAAAAATAATCAACTGTAGAATAAACAATTAGATTTTAAAACTACAAAAATGTATTTAATGGGATTTTTAATCTAAATTTGAAGCGAAAAACAATGTAAATTAGATTTTCTTTCCGATGTAAATAAGCTATCAACAATCAACCACAAACTATCAGCGAAATGACTTTAGACGAAATCGATAAAAAACTCTTGGTTTTACTGCAAACCGACAGTAAAAAGACTAACAAAGAATTGTCTTTAAAACTGAATTTATCTGTAACCGCAGTTTACGAACGAATTAAAAAGCTAGAACGCGAAGGCATTATAAAAAACTATGCAGCATTAGTTGATAAATCTAAAATTGAAAAAGGATTTGTGGTTTTTTGCCATTTAAAATTGATTCAGCACACAAAAGAATTCTTAACCAAATTCGAAAGTGAAGTAATCAAACTAAATGAAGTTTTAGAATGCCACCACGTAAGTGGCGATTATGATTATATTTTGAAAGTTCTGGTAAAAGATATGGAAGCGTACAGAGAGTTTTTAGTAACTAAATTAACTTCGTTACAGCATATAGGCAGTACGCAAAGCATGTTTATGATTAGCGAGGTGAAGAATTCGACGGTGATTTCGTTCTAAGCTACTAAGCTACTAAGATTCTGAGATTCTAAGTTTTTCTGTAGAGACGCACTGCAGTGCGTCTAACATTGCGTTAATGCATAAACGGAAAACATTAACAAAAATCAAAGCTAAAAAAACTTAAATTTGAGTTTAAATACAAACAAAATGGAAACAAAGGAATTAAGACGTAAGCTCATAAAAGATTTTGGAAAATTCATTGATGACGATTCAAAACTAGAAATTTTGGAAAGTGTTTTTGATGCCATTAAGCACGACGAAAAAGAGTCAATCGTTCCAGATTCACATTACAATAAAGTTGCTGAAGAAAGAGAAAAATATTTGTCTGGAGAAATACAGGCAAATACTTGGGAAGAAGCAGAACAACGATTGAATGCTAAATATGGTTTTTAAAATCAAAATTTTACCATTAGCAGAAAAAGAAATAAATGAATCTATTGAATTCTACGAAAGTCGAAGCAAAGGTTTAGGAAAGCAATTTTTAAGGTATTTAAAATCTTATCTTAAGGTTTTGAAGACAAATCCAGAATTATTTGAAATTAAAAAATAGCCAGGTTATAGAGAAATGACTTTGGTTAAATTTCCATTTGTTATCATATATGAGATTATTGGTACTGAAATAATTATTTACTCGGTATTTCTTACTTCGAGAAAACCAGAAAGAAAACCTTAAGTAAGTTGCTTAGATTCTAAGTTTTTTAATCTCGCAAAAACGCAAAGACGCTAAGTCGCAAAGTATTTATTAGTTGCCTCCAGCTTCAACTGGAGGATTTATATTTAGATAGAAAAGGGCTTTAGCCAAATCTACTACAGTTTGGCTAAAGCCTTTTTAGTGTTGACAATATTTACCATCCAGCTAAAGCTGGACGCTATTGATTCAATATTATTTGTAAAAAAAACTTTGTGCCTTAGAGCCTTCGTGGCAGAAAACCCGCGCCCAAAATTTCACGCAAAAAACATTGAAAATTAAACTTCAAACAGAACTTTATTGCTTAATTTTGTAACCGCTAAAATAAAAACAAAATACTATGAGTTCATTTGACGTAGTCATTATAGGTTCAGGTCCTGGAGGATATGTATCAGCAATTCGTTGCGCACAATTAGGTTTCAAAACTGCAATTGTAGAAAAATATAATTCATTAGGCGGAACTTGCCTTAACGTAGGTTGTATTCCTTCAAAAGCATTATTATCTTCTTCTCACCATTATTCAGAAATCGCTCATTTTGCAGATCACGGAATCGAAGTTTCTGGCGATGTAAAAATCAACTTAGAGAAAATGATTGCCCGCAAACAAGCTGTTGTAGATCAGACTGTAGGTGGAATCAACTACCTAATGGATAAAAATAAAATCACTGTTTTCAATGGTTTAGGATCTTTCGTAGATGCAACTCACATTGCTATTGCAAAAGCTGACGGAACATCTGAAACTATCGAAGCAAAATATACTGTAATTGCTACAGGTTCAAAACCATCTTCTTTGCCATTTATCAAAATTGATAAAGAAAGAATCATTACTTCTACTGAAGCTTTGGCTTTAAAAGAAGTTCCAAAACATTTAGTTATTATTGGTGGTGGAGTTATCGGAATCGAGCTTGGACAAGTTTACCTTCGCCTTGGCGCTCAAGTTTCTGTAGTTGAATTCATGGACAGAATCATTCCTGGAATGGACGGAGCTCTTTCTAAAGAATTGACTAAAGTATTGAAAAAACAAGGAATGAAATTCTACGTTTCTCACAAAGTAAAATCGGTTGAAAGAAATGGAGATGCTGTTGTCGTTCAAGCTGAAAATGCAAAAGGAGAAACAATCACTCTTGAGGGAGATTATTCATTAGTTTCTGTTGGTCGTCGTCCGTACACAGACGGATTAAACGCTGACAAAGCAGGAGTTAAAATCTCAGACAGAGGACAAGTTGAAGTAAATGATCATTTACAAACTAATGTTCCGAATATCTATGCAATTGGTGACGTTGTTCGTGGAGCGATGTTGGCGCATAAAGCAGAGGAAGAAGGAGTAATGGTTGCTGAAATTTTAGCAGGTCAAAAACCGCATATCGATTACAACTTAATTCCGGGTGTAGTGTACACTTGGCCAGAAGTTGCGGCAGTTGGACAAACTGAAGAGCAATTGAAAGCTGCAGGAGTTGCTTATAAATCTGGAAGTTTCCCTTTCAAAGCGTTAGGACGAGCAAGAGCAAGTGCTGACTTAGACGGATTTGTAAAAATCCTTGCTGATGAGAAAACAGATGAGGTTTTAGGAGTTCACATGATTGGTGCTCGTACAGCAGATTTAATTGCTGAAGCGGTTACAGCAATGGAATTCAAAGCTTCTGCTGAAGATATTTCAAGAATGAGCCACGCACACCCAACTTTCGCGGAAGCGGTAAAAGAAGCAGCTTTGGCAGCAACTGAAAACAGAGCTTTACACGTATAATCTTTTACGTAAATCATATTTCAAAAACCCGTCAAAATTAATTTCTGACGGGTTTTTTATTGGCTTCAATTTTTATACGCGAAAAATATAAAATCAAAGAAAAATTTTGTAAATTAGATGTGTATTTCAGATGTTATCTTTATTTAAATTTAAAAGATAATGTTATGAAAAATAAATATATAGCTCCAATTCTTCTTGGAGCGGGAATCGTAGCGGTACTTTATTCCTGCGGTTCTACAATTCCTAAAAAAGCGGTTGCCGTAACCAACTTTGATAAGGCAAAATATTTAGGAAAATGGTATGAAATCGCAAGGTTAGATTATAAATGGGAAAAAGATTTAAATAACGTCACCGCCGAGTATTCGCTGAATGACAATGGCACTATAAAAGTTGATAATAAGGGCTATGATGTCAAAAAAGACAAATGGGAGGAAAGTATCGGGAAAGCCAAGTTTGTCAAAAAGGACAATATTGGTATGCTTAAGGTCTCATTTTTTGGTCCTTTTTATGCTGGATACAATGTTATCGCAGTAGATCAAGATTATAAATATGCTCTTGTTGCAGGCGAAAGTTTGAAGTATATGTGGATACTTTCAAGAGAAACTACAATTACTGAAAGTGTTAAAGCTGATTTTCTGATTAAAGCCCAAGAAATTGGATACAAGATTTCTGATTTAATTTGGGTAAAACATGACAAAACAAATTAAAAAGAAACCCGATACTTTGAAGGTATCGGGTTTTTTTATTTCTAATTGAAAATAATTAAGCTGTAAAAACACTTTTGTAATTATCCCAATATCTGTAAATCAAAAATAAGTTGCCTAGAAATAATAATCCGGCGATTGGCAGGCCTTCTGGCGTCAGGAAATAATTGATAAACAAGATATTTACCGTAATAGGCAAGATCAAAATATTAGCTAATGTTACATAACGTCCTGTTACAAATGCAATTCCGCAAAGCAATTCAATTGATTTAGCCAAGGGCATTAAATAAGTAGAAGCCATTAAACCTGTATTAAAGGCTTTAAAATCATTATTGGTGGCTGGTTCTGCTGGCATTAAGTGAAAGAAAAAACTAATGGAAGCAAAAAGCAACAAAAGACCAATTAAAACACGGACAATAATAGTAGCAATTTTCATAATACTTAGGATTTTTAAATAAGTTAAAAAATATAAATAATGTGCTTGGAAATCGTCTAATGTAATTTTCTCATAAGCAGAATTGGTATTTTGATTCTGTTTTATTGAGGATTTTTCAATTGATCTGACCTTGTTTTGGGATTAATTGAAATCTATATCAAATATAACGATTTTTTCATTATTAAATTGCTATTTTATTAACACTTTTCTTATTTCTTGATGTATTTCTTGTAAAGAAAAAATCCTCCAAGGCTTATTAAAATGATCGGCCAAATATTAATAAAGAAAATCAAGATTGATTCCAAGATGTACCAGCCACTTTTTAAAGCATCAATGGCCTGGATTCCTAAATTAGGTTTATAAGCAACGCTGTCTTTTTCGCTTGCCATCACATCTTGTCTGATGGTTTCGTTTTGATAAAGTTGCAACGTAATGGTGCTAAAGTTGACTTGATCTTGTAAAGAGAGATTTTCAATTGTACTATTGTCTTTTTCGGCTATTTTATTTGCTAATGTATTTTCGGCTTCAACTATGTCATTGATTTTTTTGCCTTTTGAATCGATTGCATTTGCGACTCTTTTTTCAGAAATGCTGTTTCTTTTCTGTGAAAGCTGATTGGCCAACATTTTTATGGAAACATCATCGGCTTTGATGACTCTGAAATCCAAAAAATCTATTTGTTTGGCAATTGTTTTTAGTACCGTATCCAATTGTGTGTTAGGAACTCGGATCGTAATGTTGTTTTCAACTGAATATTTTGTGGTTTCTAAAGTGCTGTCTTGACTGATTTTTGTTTTAATCTGATCATGAATATTGCTTTGTAGATTAGTATAAGTCACAAATCCACCGAATTTTTGAGTAGCATTTTCAATTGCATAAGTAGATTTGACGACATTTTTAACCTTAAACTTAATATCAGCGGTTCGAATAAATTTCTGTTTGCTGTCCTTTTTTTCCACCGCCGCCGATGATGAAATCGCAGTGCTGTCCATAACGGCAATATCTGCGGAGGCTTCGCTCGTAGCGTAATCTGCTTTTTTGCAAGAAAATAATACTAGAATAAAAATTAAAGTTGTCAAACCTAATTTTGCAGTTGTTTTCATAAAATTTTTAAAATTTGATTAATAAATAGAATATTTACACGATGTAAATACGGTTTGTTGTTAAAATTTAAGAGTAGTTTTTAATCAAATGGCGAATTTTATGAATTAGTGTTAAAATCGATATACTAAAAAGTGTGCCAATATTTTTTTGTTAATTTATTTTAAACCATTAACACATTAACATTCATAAAGCGGAGGTCTTAATTTTCTTGACTATACAACGGAATTATGCTTAGAATTTAGAACTTAATTTTCTTAATGTCTTAATGTAAAAAAAAATTAATGAAGGATTTTTTTGTCGTAATTTTGAAGTCTAAAATTTATACTTCTTTTGAGAGTTTCTATTCATAAACATATTTCCAATCCAGAACAATTCAAACAACAGCTTTTAACCTGGTCGCAGCAGTTTCGCGAGATTGTTTTTCTGGACAGCAATTCATATCCTCAGGAATATTCAAGTTTTGACTGTCTGCTGGCTGTTGACGCATTTACGTCTGTAAAAACCGATTTTCAAAACGCTTTTGAAGATTTAAAGCAATATCAGCAAACTACAAAAGATTGGCTTTTTGGCTATCTTTCTTATGATTTAAAAAATGATATCGAAGATTTAAAATCGGATAATTTTGACGGACTCGATTTTCCGGATTTGTTTTTCTTTCAACCTAAAAAAATATTTTTATTGAAAGAAAACCAACTTGAAATTCAGTATTTATTGCTTTGTGACGACGAACTTGAAGATGATTTTAGTGAAATAGTCGAAAGTCAAAAGTCGAAAGTCGAAAGTGTGCCATCTTTAGAAATTCAGCAACGAATTTCGAAAGATTTGTATGTTGAAAAAGTAAATAAAATGCTGGAACATATTCACAAAGGCGATATGTATGAAGCTAATTTTTGCATGGAATTTTTTGCTGAGAACGCGACTATAAATCCATTAGAAAAATTTCAGAAATTGAATGAAATATCAAAAGCGCCATTTTCGGTTTTCTTTAAAAACAATAAACAATTTCTGTTGTCGGCTTCGCCAGAAAGATATCTGAAAAAAGTAGGAGATAAAATAATTTCGCAGCCCATAAAAGGAACCTCAAAACGTTTTATAGATTCTATCGAAGATAAAAAATCAAAACATTTTTTGGAAAACGACGCAAAAGAACGTGCAGAAAATATCATGATTACTGATTTAGTTCGGAATGACCTTTCGCATACGGCGCAAAAAGGATCTGTTGAGGTTGAGGAGCTTTGTGGGATTTATTCGTTTTTGCAAGTGCATCAAATGATTTCAACAATTACTTCGAAATTAGACAAACAATATTCGCCTGTCGATGTTTTAAAAACAACTTTTCCGATGGGAAGCATGACCGGCGCGCCAAAAATTTCGGTGATGAAAATCATTGAAAATCTGGAAGAGACTAAACGCGGTCTTTATAGTGGCGCAATTGGTTATTTTACTCCCGAAGACGATTTTGATTTTAATGTTGTAATCAGAAGTATTTTATACAATCAAGAAAATAAATATGTTTCGTTTTCCGTTGGAAGTGCCATAACATCGCTTTCAATTCCTGAAAAAGAATACGAAGAATGTTTGCTGAAAGCGAAAGCAATGTACGAAGTTTTACGATGATTTTTTTCCGCCACGAATTCACGAATTATTTATGCTCAAACCGTATTAAAATAAATTCGTGAATTCGTGGCGGAAAAAAACATACTTAACATTTCGTTTAAAAATAGATAGAATTTAATTTTTTACATTTATCAAATGTTTTCAAACTTTCAAAATCATATCGTTTCTCGTTTTCCATTTTTAGCAGAAAAAAAGCTTTTTCTGGCTGTCAGTGGCGGATTAGACAGTATGGTTTTGTTGCATTTGTTGAAAAAAATGCCTTATGAAATTGCCGTTTTACACTGTAATTTTCAGCTTCGCGGACTAGAAAGTTTTGGCGATCAGGAATTTATTCAGGATTACTGTAAGGAAAATAACATTCCGTTTTTCACTACCCAATTTGATACAAAAGCTTTTGCCGAAGATTATAAATTATCAACGCAAGTTGCCGCGCGTGAACTTCGATACAATTGGTTTTATGAGGTTTTGGAAGAAGAAAATTTCGATTATATTTTGACAGCACATCACGCTGATGATAATCTGGAAACCTTTATAATCAATTTAACCCGAGGAACTGGATTAGATGGATTAACTGGAATTCCAGAACAAAATGACAAAATTATTCGCCCGCTTTTGCCTTTTTCAAGAGAAGAAATTCTGAAATATGCCGAAGAAAATAATATGGAATGGCGCGAAGACAGCAGCAATGCTTCAAATAAATATCTACGAAATAAAATTCGTCATGACTTAATTCCGATTTTAAAAGAAATCAATCCTAATTTTTTGAATGCTTTTCAGAAAACGCAATCGTATTTGCAAGAATCGCAGGAAATGGTTGAAGATGCTTCGATTATGATTTATCAGCAGGTGGCAAAAGAAGAAGGGGAGGATATTCATTTTGATTTAAATCAGTTGAAAAAACTTCCGAATTATAAGTCCTATTTGTACCAATGGCTGAATGAATTTGGATTTTCGGCATGGAACGATATTTACGATTTGGTAAAAGGCCAATCAGGAAAACAAGTGCTTTCGGAAGAATTCAGATTGCTTAAAAACCGAGAAACTTTGATTTTGAGCCCTATTTCATACGAGCCTAAAAACGAAGAATTTGAAATTCATGAAAATGAGACAGAAGTTAATTTTCCCTTAAAAATGAGACTTTGTAACGTAGGTCACATAACAATAGAATCAAATAAGTCTATATTTGTGGATGCTGAAAAAATCCAGTTTCCTTTGATTCTACGTAAATGGACAGAAGGTGATGTTTTTCATCCTTTTGGAATGCAAGGAAAATCAAAAAAAGTGAGCAAGCTTTTTAAAGATGAAAAGCTGTCTCTGATAGAAAAAGAAAAAACATGGATTTTGTGCTCAAATGACCAAATTGTCTGGGTTGTTGGAATTAGGCAAGACGAGCGTTTTAAAATTGAAAATACCACAAATAATATACTAAAAATAGAACTGCAATAATGAACTTTAATCAATACCGCCAAGCGATAATGCCAAAAAACTACTGGAGTAAATCTCTTTTATTTTTACTGTTTTTTCTTTTTTCATTTGCAAAAAGCAATGCTCAAGTTTTAGAGCCAGTAAAATGGACTTCGAAAATTGAAAAAAAATCAGGAAACAATGCTGTATTAATTTTTGATGGAACAATTGAAAAAGATTGGCACATGTACTCGCAATTTACGCCAGAAGGCGGGCCCTTGGCGCTAGAAATTGCTTTCAAAAATCAAAAAGGAAACTACGAATTAGTTGGAAAAGCTAAAGAAGGAAAAACCAGAACAGCTTTTAATGATGTTTTCGGAGTAAATGAAACTTTCTTTGAAGGTAAAGCGCATATCGAGCAAGAAATCAAGATTATCAATCCAAATTTAAAAACAGTTGATGTCGATTTTGATTTTCAGGTTTGTAAAGAGGTTTGCATCAATTCGAATAAAAAATTCTCAATTGCGATTCCGTCGACTTTCAATATGGAAGCTGTTCCAGCAATAACAGAGGCGAAAAAGGATGAGACAAAAGTAGTGGGAATTGCGGTGGATACTATTGCAAAAGCTGGAGATACAGCAAAAGTTCAAGTAGTAAAATCAAATATTGAAGAGCCAATTTCTAAAGCTGATATGCCTGCTCCAGCACCTGCAAGAAGTTTATGGTCTATCTTTTTCTTTGCGTTTTTAGGTGGTTTTGCGGCTTTATTTACGCCTTGCGTTTTCCCAATGATCCCAATGACGGTAAGCTTTTTTACAAAACAAAGCAAAAGCAGAGCAAAAGGAATCAGAAATGCAATTATTTACGGATTATCAATCATCGCGATTTATGTAATTCTAGGATTGATTGTAACTAAGATATTTGGTGCTGATGCTTTAAATGCGTTATCTACCGATGTTTGGTTTAACTTAATCTTCTTTGTCATTCTAATTATTTTTGCAACTTCGTTTTTGGGAGCTTTTGAAATTATGTTGCCGAATTCATGGGCAAACAAGGCAGATCAACAAGCTGACAAAGGTGGCTTGATTGGTATATTGTTTATGGCTTTGGCTTTGGCAATCGTATCATTTTCATGTACAGGACCAATCGTTGGAACTTTATTAGTTGAAGCGGCATCAAATGGAGGAATTGCTCCAGTTGTTGGAATGTTAGGTTTCTCTTCTGCATTAGCACTTCCGTTTATGTTGTTTGCATTGTTTCCAGGATGGTTGAATTCATTGCCAAAATCTGGTGGCTGGTTGAATACGGTAAAAGTTGTTTTAGGATTTTTAGAATTGGCTTTAGCGTTCAAATTCTTATCAAACGCTGACTTGGTGTTGCAATTGCATTTCTTAGAAAGAGAAGTCTTCCTTGCAATTTGGATAGCCATTTTTGGAGCTTTGGCATTATATTTATTTGGAAAAATCACATTGCCTCACGACAGCCCAATTCAGCATATTTCAGTTGGAAGATTGTATTTAGGGATTATATCCTTAATATTTACTATTTATTTGATACCTGGACTTTGGGGAGCGCCACTGAAATTAATCAGTGCATTTCCACCACCACCACAATATAGCGAAAGCCCATTTGGAGTTGGAGGTTCTGGAAACTCTAGCGTGAATACTGGAGAAATAGAAGGTCTTCCTGAAGGAGCAGAATTAGGCCCGCACGGAATAATGGTTTTTCATGATTATGAGGATGGTATAGCTTATGCAAAAAAAATCAACAAACCAATTATGCTTGATTTTACGGGTTATGCATGCGTAAATTGTCGAAAAATGGAAAATAATGTTTGGTCTGATCCTTCGGTTTTGCCAATTTTAAAAAATGAAGTGGTTTTGATTTCTCTTTATGTTGATGACAAAAGAGAGCTTCCAAAAGATGAACAATTTGTGACAAAAGCAGGGGATGAAATCATTACAGTGGGCGATAAATGGACTGATTTTATGATTTCAAAATATAAAACGAATACACAGCCTTTATATGTACTTACTGATTTAGAAGGGAATAATTTGCATACTTCTAAACCAACAATTAGCTATGTTAGTACGCAAGAATACTTGCAATGGCTAAAAGAAGGAATTGCGAATTTTAAATAGTTTTTTAAAGAAGAAAGAAGAAGGGGAATAGATATAGTGAATGGAAAGAAATCTATGATCTAAAGTCTGCAATCTAAAATCTAAAATATACAAGCAAGGATTAATATTAATTCAAATGAAAATCCCTCTAAGTTTTAGCTTAGAGGGATTTTTTTGTAAAGGCAAAAAGAGACAATTAATTATTATAAGTACTCTCCGTGTTGAGAGATGTCTAATCCTAATTCTTCTTTTTCTTCAGTAACTCTTAGTGGAGTGATTTTATTTACAATGAAAAATAAAACATAAGAGCTTACAAAAGCAAATATTGATACAAGTACTAAAGCTTTCAATTGCGTTAAGAACAATGTTGCATCTCCAAAAATTAATCCTTCGTGGTCACCAACAATTGAGTTTACACTTTTAGAAGCAAAAACTCCAGTCAATAACATTCCAACCATTCCACCAACACCGTGGCAAGCGAAAACGTCAAGAGCATCGTCAATTTTTCCTTTAGGGAATTTGCTCACTACAATATTACTGATTACCGCAGCGATGATACCAATTGCTAAAGCGTGAGGAATGCTTACAAAACCAGCAGCAGGAGTGATGGCAACCAAACCTACAACTGCTCCAATACAAGCTCCCATCGCAGATAATTTGTGTCCTAAAATTTTGTCAAGGAAAACCCAAGCCATAGCAGCAGAAGCAGCCGCGATTGTTGTAGTTCCTAAAGCTTGAGAAGCAAGACTACCAGCTCCAGCAGCAGAACCTGCGTTGAAACCAAACCATCCGAACCATAATAAACCTGTACCTAATAATACATAAGTAATTCTAGCAGGGTTTACTTTTTGAACTTTACGTTTTCCTAAGAAAATTGCACCAGCCAAAGCAGCCCATCCAGCACTCATGTGTACTACTGTACCACCAGCAAAGTCAAGAACTCCCCATTTGAAGAATATTCCGTCAGGATGCCAAGTCATGTGGCATAATGGAGCATATATGAATAAGATAAATAAAACCATGAATAGCAAGTAAGCCCAGAAACGTACACGCTCTGCAAAAGCTCCTGTAATTAATGCTGGAGTAATGATTGCGAATTTTGCTTGAAATAAAGCAAAAAGAATCATCGGGATTGTTGGAGCTAATTCCCACGCTGTGTTTGCGCTTACTCCCTGGAAAAATATATTTGAAGAAGGATCTCCAATGAAACCGCCTATAGTTGGACCAAAACATAATCCGAAACCAATTACTACCCAAAGAACTGTAACAATTACCATTGCCATGAAACTTTGAAGCATTGTGCTGATTACGTTTTTCTTGCCTACCATACCTCCGTAGAAAAATCCTAATCCAGGAGTCATTAATAATACAAATGCCGTAGCAACAACCATCCATGCTGTATCACCCGTGTCTAATTTTAATTCAACAACATGAGCGCCTAATGTTTTTGATTCAGTAACAAATGAGATAGAAAAAATAGATAGTAACAAAATCGTGATGAGGATCACACTTAAAATAATTTTTCGCATAGTTATTTAGTTTTAAATTTTTTATAAAAGTATAAAATCATTCGACACCCCTATAAAAAATAGAGTCTATTGTTTGATTTTTGTTAATTTTAAAATTTGACCCCCTAAATTTTGCGTGTATATCTTAAAAAAGACTTAAATTTTACAATTTATTAATCTTGAAATGGGTAAAAAGTAGCATTTATGCAAATTCTTATAAAAAAAAGATACTATTATTCTTAAAATAATGATTTTTTCTACTCAAATCATTCAATGTGCCGCTTGAATTGTTTTGTTTTAAATAAAAAGGCATCAAATGAATATTTCAAATGATGCCTTTTTGGACTAAAAAAAAATCGTATTATTTCTGACCGAATTTTTCTTTGAATTTTCTGTTCAATTTATTTTGGAAAGTATCTAAATTGATATTTCTTCCTTGAATGAAAGCCGTTGTCAACTTGTTTGTACGCATATCTAATGCATCACCTTCAGAGATGAATAAAGTTGCATCTTTACCCGTTTCTAAAGTACCGCAAGTTGCGTCAATACCTAATAATTTTGCCGTATTTAAAGTGATTAACTGTACAGCGATTTCTTTGTCTAAACCAAAAGCGGCGCAAGTTCCTGCTAAAAAAGGCAAGTTTCTAACACTCATACGTTCGTGATCACCACTGTTTTCTAATCCTACAACAATTCCTTTATCAGTAAGCATTTTTGCCATTTTATAAGGCAAGTTGACATCTTGATCAGCGCTTGTAGGCATATCGTGTACACGTCTTAAAAGAACTCCAACATTATATTTTAATAGTTGAGCAGTTGCTTTATAAGCTTCAAATCCGCCAATAATCACAATTTTTTTTATTTGATTATCTGCAGCTAATTGAATGGCATCTACAATTTGCTTTTCTTCATCAGCATGAATATAAAGTGTCTGAGTTCCGTCAAACAATCCTTTTGTAGCTTCTAGAACAATATTTCTTTCTTTTGGAGTTGTTTGATTATACGCTTTTGCATTAATCAAGAATGCATTTATTTCTTCAGACTGTTTTGCATAATCTTTGTTTGGCTCAATAACTCCAGGCTCAAACCAAGATCCTGATCTTTTGAAACTTGATGGAAAGTTTAAATGAATTCCGTCATTTTCTTTTAAAATAGCATCTTTCCAGCTCCAAGCATCTAATTGCACGATTGATGAAGTTCCAGAAATTGTTCCACCGCGTGGCGTAACCTGAGCAATTAAAATTCCGTTAGGACGAACGGTTTCGACTACTTTTGATTCTGAATTATACGCAACAATACTTCTCACATTCGGATTAAAAGTTCCAATTTCTTCCTCATCATCAGATGCTTTTACAGCATCAATTTCTACTAAACCTAAAGTCGCGTTTGACGCAATAAAACCTGGATAAACGTGTTTTCCGGTTGCGTCGATTGTGGTGTCATATGCATCAGCGGCAAGTCTGATAGTGGTTGCATCGGCTACTAAAGTCAGTTTTCCATCTTTAAATCCGATTGCGCTATTTTGAATCACTTTTCCGTTCCCCAAGTGCGCAGTAGCATTTAAAATCAAAACCGATTTTGATTGCTTTGGTGCTGGAATTTGCTGTGCATTTAGTTGTACAGAAGCACAAAATAATAACAGCAATTTATATATGTTTTTATTTATCATGTTGTCTCTTTTTATCATTATGAATTTTCTAAAGCTCTTATAACTGTTCTAAAGTATCACAGTGATATTCTCTTTTCTCTTTTCTTGTTGGCGCCTGCGTGCTGTTTCCTTTGTTTTTTTCTTGCAGCATTTGTCCAATCAATTCGTTTCTTTCTTTAGTGATGGCTAATTGTTTTTGAGCATCTTTTTCGATATCAAAATAAACTACACCTTCAATAATTGTTTTTTCTGCTTTAGCATAAATAGACAATGGATTTTCGCTCCATAAAACAACATCGGCATCTTTGCCCACTTTCAAACTTCCTACTTTATCATCAATATGTAATAATTTTGCAGGGTTTAAAGTCACAAATTTCCAAGCATCTTCTTCAGATACATTTCCGTATTTTACAGCTTTTGCCGCTTCTTGATTTAATCTTCTTGACATTTCAGCATCATCAGAGTTGTAAGCAACGACTAAACCTTCATTATGCATAATTGGTCCGTTGTACGGAATTGCATCATTAACCTCAAATTTATAAGCCCACCAGTCAGAGAAAGTAGAAGCTCCAACTCCGTGTTCTTTCATTTTGTCAGCCACTTTGTAACCTTCTAAAATGTGAGTGAAAGTATTTACTCTGAAATTGAATTTTTCAGCAACATTCATCAGCATCAAAATTTCTGATTCTACATAAGAGTGACAAGTAATGAAACGCTCTTTGTTTAAAATTTCAGCAAGAGTTTGTAATTCTAAGTCCACTCTTGGCGCTTTTCCTTTTTTATTTCCAGCATTGAATTTTTTCCAGTTTTCGTCGTATTCTTTAGCCAATTGGAAATAATCTGTGAAAACTTGTTCAACTCCCATTCTTGTTTGAGGGAAACGCGTTGGATTATCAATTCCCCAGTTCGCTTGTTTTACGTTTTCACCCAAAGCAAATTTGATGAATTTAGGTTGGTTTTTATACAACATATCTTCTGCTGCAGAACCCCATTTCCATTTTACAATTGCAGATCTTCCGCCAATTGGATTTGCAGATCCGTGCAATAATTGTGAAATTGTAACACCACCAGCTAAATCTCTATAAATATTAATGTCTTCAGAGTTTACAACATCCTGAATGGTAACTTCGGCAGTCGAGTTGTGTCCGCTTTCGTTTACACCTTTAGAAATCGCAATATGCGAGTGCTCGTCAATAATACCGCTTGTGATATGTTTTCCTTTTGCATCAATTACAGTTGCAGATGCATCAGAAAGGTTTTTGCCTACCGCAGCGATTTTTCCGTTTTTGATCAAAACATCTGTTTCAGTCAAAATCCCTTCTTTTTCATTCGTCCAAACTGTAGCATTTTTGAATAATAAAGTTTGAGCCGTTTGTTTTTTAGTATCACCAAAAGCAACGTTTGGATACGTTACTGGCATTACATGATTTGGTTTTTCTGGCTTAATAGTATCTTTAACCGCCACAAACGGACTTGTTTTTACTGCGTTCCAAACCAATTCATCTCCGTTTGCCAAAACCGCTTTTCCAGAAAGTGCATCTGTTTTTTCAACAAATCCAGTTAAACGAGCAAAGTTTGATTTAATAGTATCTGCAGGTTTGATCACAAGTGAAACCCAGTTTTTTGCAATAGAAAAAGTGCTTTTTACTTTTTTAGCATCAGCAGTTGTGATTTCTGATTTTTGGGCATCAGCCGTTCCGTCGATTTTCCATTTATAAGTATCTTTTCCAACAGTCAAGTCATAATTGCCGCGAATGTCTTTTGCGTTGATATCATTCACGATATATTTGCTTCCTTGAACCCAGTTTTCATACAAAACTGTTTTTTCGTCAAAAATTTCACCCGAAGTAATGATGAAATTGGCAAAACTTCCTGCTTTCAAACTTCCAACTTCGTCACTTTTTCCTAGGATCGCCGCAGGAATTGTGGTTAACGCTTCTAAAGCTTTTGTTTTATCAAAACCATATTTTATTGCTTTTAATAAATTAGGTTTAAAATCTTCAATTTTTTTCAATTTGTCTGTTGTCAAAGCAAAAACAACTCCGTTTTCTGAAAGCACTTTTAAGTTTGTTGGCGCCTGATTCCAGAAACGCATATCAGCCAATTCAATTTGGTTTGACAAATATGGATTCGAAACATCATAAGCATCTGGGAAACTGATTGGAATAATGAATTTTGCGTTCGTTGCTTTGATTTCTTCGATTCGTTCAAATTCGTTTCCGCTTCCTTTCAAAACGTAGTTTAGGCCAAATTCTTTTGCAATTTTTGAAGCTCTTAAACTGTTTAATTTGTCTTCTGTTGCAAAAATCTGAACCAGTTTTTCATTGCTAGCCAAAGCTTCTAAAGACAAATCTTTGGTTTCAGAATTTCCTTTTTTGTACCAATCTAAATCCAAATACATTTGGCGTAATAAAGCCATCATACCCATCAAAGAGCTTGGATATGCTTGATTTGTCAAAGCACTTTTTGTAAAAGCGAAGTGATTTGTTAGTTTGTTAGAAATGATTTGTTTGCTGTTGTCTTCATTATTAAGAGCAACTAAAGCTCCAGTTCCTTGCGCGATTCCGTCAAGGGTGTGAGTTCCAACAACTCCAAAACCGGCTTTCAAAAATTCTTCCGCTTTTGGTTGGTCATACTTGAAAGTTTCATAACCGTTTACTTCAGGTCTAACGCTTTCGTTCCAGTAATAACCAGTTCTTTTTGTATCATAAATCTGGTTGCGGTTGCGTCCCGGAGGTAAGTTTGATTTTGGTTTTTCGATTCCAAAATTAGTATATACATCAATAAATGATGGGTAAATTGTTTTTCCTGCCAGATCAATTGTGATACTGTTTTTAGGAATTGCAATTGAAGTTCCAACAGAAACTACTTTTCCGTCTTGGATCAGCAATGTTCCCTTTTCAATTTTTTGAGTTGGTGTAACATAAATAGTGGCGTTTGTAAAAACCGTGTAATTTTTACTTTTGTTGTGCACACTTTCATTAACAGGGAAATAGTCTTGAGCATACGTTTTTGTTAAAAAAACGCTCAAAAAGAGTAGTAGTAGGGCTTTTTTCATATGGTATTAGCTAATTTGTTGCTAAAAATATGAAAATATGTTAGATAAGTTTTAATTTTCCAAAATGTTTTTTCTCTATTTTAGATAAGGATTATGGTAAAACGCTGATGTATAGTGTATATAGGACATTTATGAAAAATTCACAAAAAATAAAATGGGGAATAATTGGCTTGGGAAATATAGCCAATCAATTTGCTTCGGATTTGCTTTTGCTGGAAGATGCTGAATTGACAGCAGTTGCTTCTAGAGATTTGGCCAAAGCCAATGATTTTGCCCAAAAATTCAATTGCTCAAAAACATATGATTCTTATGAAGCACTTTTTGCCGATGAAGAAGTTGAAATTATTTACATAGCTACACCGCACAATTCTCATGCAGAATTGTCTATTAACGCCTTAGAAAATGGAAAACATGTTTTATGCGAAAAACCGATGGCGCTTTCGTATTCAGATGCAATCCGAATGATTGAAGCTTCAAAAAAGAATAATAAGTTTTTTATGGAAGCATTTTGGACACGATTTAATCCGTCAGTAAAAGAAGTTTTGCAACAAGTAAAAAATGGAGCAATTGGCGATGTGAAATACATCAATGCCGATTTTGCTTTCCGCGGAAGCGAGACAGAAAATCAAAGACTTTTTGACAAGAATCTTGGCGGAGGTGCTTTGTTTGATATTGGCGTTTATCCTTTATTTCTGTCCTATATACTATTAGGTATGCCAAAAGAAATTATTTCAAAAGCGATAAAACATAAAAACAATATTGATTTGCAGACTTCAATGATTTTGCAATATGAATCGGCACAATCGATTTTGCATGCTTCTATAGTTTCAGATTCTGATATGACAGCAACTATTGGCGGAAGCAAAGGAAGAATAGAGCTCAATTCACCTTGGTTTGTTGCCGATGGTTATTCTTTATTTATTGAAGAAGAAAAAGAAGCTGTGATCAGTTTTCCGGTTTTAGGAAAAGGATATTCTCATGAAATTATGGAATGTCATCATTGTATTCGAAATGGCCAAATTGAAAGCAAACTTTGGGCGCATGAGAATAGTTTAGATTTGAGTAAGATTGTAGAGGAGATTAAAACTCAGATTAAATTGCGCTTTTAGTTTAGTTTTTAATAATTTTTTAAAATACAGAAATTATTACAAAACAGTTTGTAGAATAAAAGCTTTCCTTTTGGAAAGCTTTTAATATTTAAGTATTACTTTTTCTAATTTAGTGATTTTTGTATCATTTCGTTTGGTTCAGGTTCCATAGCATAAATTTTGTAACCTTTTTTGAATAATTTGTAAACCGGTATTGCGTATGATAATGTTAAAAATTGTCTTTTTTGGTTAACATTTCTTGTGCCTAATTCAGTTCCGACTCCTATTTGAAAATCTAAGACTGCAAAATTAATTACAGGAGCAAAAACGTTTTTAGATTCTTCACCCGTTCCAGCCGAAAACAGGAAACCAAGATTTACGCCGAATCTATTTCTGAATTCCTCATTGATAATTTCACCAGTATTATCACGTGTTCTTTCCAATTGCCCCCAATAGTAGCCAACACCTGCACCAATTGAAGTAAAAAGAAGTATGTCGCCTTGTTTTTGACTATCACCTTCAACAAAATTAAATCTAACTAACGGAATTGTAAAATTTGTTGATAATATTTGTGAGCCATATATTAAGGTTGTATTTCTTAGAGCTAATTTTTCAGCTTTGTATGACTCTACTTTTGAAACTGCTTCACTAAAACTAGTGACATCAGCATCAATTTTTTCAACTTTGTATCCGCTTTTTTTAAGTTCAGCAGTTAGTTCATCTATTCTTGCTTTTTCCTTTTTTTCATTTTCTTCTTCAATTTTTTTCTTTTCCGTTTCTAAAAGCAAAATTGTTTGATTTGCCGATTCTTTTTTATTTTCATACTCCAATTTTAGTTCATCAGGTGATAAAACTTTTTTGGATACTTTAATTGATTCCGAACCACTACTATTTTTTGAATAAATATTTATTGTTGAGCCAACTTTAAATAATGTTGGAGATTCATATTTAAAAAAATTATTTGCGTCTGCCTTAACACTTATTGGTTTGCTTCCATCACCAAGATCAATGTAAACTGTTGAATCGTCATCAATTTGTCCAAAAATCGACATACTGCTGACGAAAATGTTTTTTGGTGGAGGAACTGTTTGAGCATTTGTATAATTTAAAAATAGCACGAAAATTATTAATAGTAATTTTGTTTTCATAGTTTTTATTTTTGGATTTGTTAATGTAAATTTATGAAAGTAAATCTTGTTAAAAACAGGTACAAATACCTGTTATTTAGAATTTGAATAATTATTCAAAAAGTCACAATCTATTTTTTTTGTACTAAAATATTTACAATAACTATTTTTTCATTAGCTTTAAAAACAATTAATGAAAGAATAATTATGCTAGTAAAAGTTTACGGAAGTGCCGTTTTTGGAGTAGAAGCAACCACAATCACGATTGAAGTCCACATGGATAAAGGGATTGGTTATCATTTAGTTGGGCTTCCAGATAATGCTATAAAAGAAAGCAGTTTTAGAATTGCGGCCGCTTTAAAAAACAACGGATTAAATCTGCCCGGAAAAAGAATAACCATAAATATGGCGCCCGCCGACCTTAGAAAAGAAGGTTCGGCCTACGATTTACCGCTCGCAATGGGAATTTTAGTAGGCTCCGACCAAATAAAAGCTCCCGAAATCGAACAATATATTATTATGGGCGAACTTTCATTAGACGGAAGTTTGCAGCCTATTCGTGGCGCTTTGCCCATTGCCATAAAAGCAAAAGAAGAAGGTTACAAAGGATTTTTTCTGCCAATTCAAAATGTAAAAGAAGCTGCAATTGTAGCCGGACTTGATGTGTATGGCGTTTCGAATTTGCAGGAAATAATAGATTTTTTTAAAGGAAAAGGGACACTTCAGCCCACAGTTATCGACACTCGAACTGAGTTTTATAAAACACTAGATTTCCCTGAATTTGATTTTTCAGACGTTCGCGGACAGGAAAGTATCAAACGTTGTATGGAAATTGCAGCAGCAGGAGGGCATAATATTATTTTAATTGGTCCGCCTGGAGCGGGAAAAACAATGCTGGCAAAACGTGTTCCCAGTATTTTGCCTCCAATGACTTTGCGCGAAGCTTTGGAAACAACTAAAATTCACAGTGTTGCCGGAAAATTAAAAGAAGTCGGATTGATGAATCAGCGACCGTTTCGTTCGCCACACCACACGATTTCGAACGTCGCGCTTGTTGGTGGCGGAAGTTATCCGCAACCGGGTGAAATTTCAATGGCGCATAATGGTGTTTTATTTTTGGATGAATTGCCAGAATTTAAACGCGATGTTTTAGAAGTAATGCGTCAGCCATTGGAAGATCGGGAAGTAACCATTTCTCGTGCTAAATTTACGGTTACCTATCCATCATCGTTTATGCTTGTGGCGAGCATGAATCCGAGTCCGAGTGGATTTTTTAACGATCCAAGTATGCCAAATACCTCTTCGCCACACGAAATGCAACGTTATATGAGCAAAATTTCCGGTCCGCTTTTAGACCGAATTGATATTCATATCGAAGTAACTCCAGTTCCTTTCGAGAAATTAGCCGACGACAGAAAAGCCGAAAGCAGTGTAGAAATCCGAAAACGTGTTACGGCAGCGAGAGAAATTCAGACCAAGCGTTTTCAGGAAATTGAAAACATACATTATAATGCTCAAATGAGCAGTAAATTGATTCGTGAGTTTTGTGTTTTAGATGTACAATCAAAAGAATTACTGAAAACCGCAATGGAACGTTTAAATCTTTCCGCGCGAGCTTACGACAGGATTCTGAAAGTCGCGAGAACAATTGCCGACTTAGATAATTCAGAAAATATAGTTTCACACCATATTGCCGAAGCAATTCAGTATAGAAGCTTAGATCGTGAAGGATGGTTGGGGTAATTATAAATTGTTAATTATAAATTGTTAATTATAAATTGTTAATTGTGAATTATTAATTGTGAATTGTAAAACCTTTTGTCACCCTGAGCGAAGTCGAAGGGCGCTCCAATTGGAACGTGAGCTTCGACTTCGCTCAGCCTGACAGTTGCGAATGAAACCTGAAACGTGAAACTAAAAATTAATTTTCTTTCATTTCTTTCACCTCTGATACACGTTTATGAAAACTACTTCTATTAGTTGTAACAATCAAAACGCCGGCTTCACCGTAAGTTCCATAAATACTGATTCCTTTTTGTTTATCGATAGCGATAATTTTGGCAATTTCAATTTTAGACAAAGCAAGTTTTTCTTTTTCCAAATCCTGATAACGATGCGGAATTCCATCAACAACTACAATTGGCTTATCCGTAATTTTTCCGGCTTTCGCCAAACTTGTGATAGAATCAGAAAGATAGAATTTGTCTTTTCCTTCATCAGAGAGTTCATATCTGCTTTGGGAAAATGCAGTAATTGAAACAAGAAAAAGGACTGTGGCCATAAATTTTTTCATAATGCTTTGGTTAGATTTTATTGGTTAGTTAATAATGAAAGGGTTTAGAGTTCTGTTATTTTTGTTCTTGTTGCTTTAGAATTTGCTGGTAAATTAAAATTCGCTCTTTTAATTTTTTTGGATTTCTTATCGGATTGAATAACGCAGCATTACGAAGCATTGCTACAATGGTCAGTTTTTCTTTTTCATTTAGTTCCTGAACCGTTTTGTGAAAATAAAATTGAGTTGCGGTGTGAATTCCTTTGTTTCTGAAACAAAAGTCATAGTTTAAGAGTACAAGTTTTAAACAAATATCAGGTGTGAACTCTTTTTTGATTTTTGAGATGTAGATGGCCTTTTTCAGAAGATTTCCGTAGTTATAAGAGTTTACCATCTTCAATACTGTTTCGCAAGAACAAGCATGCGATTCTTTTTCGTTGATTTTATTATAAAGAGATACGATTTCCTCAAGATCTTCAGCTTTTGTGTTTTTCAATGTCTTGGTAAGATAAATGAAATCATCATTTTTAAACATCGGATTATAATCACTCAAAAGATAAAAATACAATGCAATCACAAGAGCTAAAATGAATGCAAAAATTTTGAAGATTTTCCTTAGCATTTTTTTATTACGAGTTTAAGCATTGAAAATAAATGATTTTAGTTTCTTTAGTAGAATAAAATTGAAATCGAAAATACGAATTTTAATGTTAATTAGATTAGGTAGTTAAAACAAAAAAATCCCGCTTTAATCAAAAGCGGGGTTTTCTAATTTAGTAAAAGAATTATTTTTTTCTTTCTTCAAAAATTTTGTCTAACCCTTCCATCGCAATAGTAAATCCTTCTTTGAATCCCATTTGAATAATCATTTCCAAATCAGAAAGTTTTTCGTGTTTGATGGCAATATCAACAAAGGTTGAACCCTCTTGTTCAGAAAAATTGACATTCCAGTCAGAACGTGGAAATTCTTTGTTTAAATTCCCTTCACTGTCACTGAAAGCATCCAGATATTTAAAATTTGTCTTCGGGCTAATGGAAGTAAAATCAGCAATTGCCCAATGCTCTTCGCCTTCTGGACCAACCATGGCGTACAATCTTCGTCCGCCTTCCTTAAATTCCATACTTTTTGTTCGGGCTTTCCAAGGAGCTGGCGCCCACCACTGGTCTAGAATTTCAGCTTCTGTCCACGCCGACCAAACATCAGACAATGGCGCATTGAATTCGCGTTTTACATTTACCGTACTCGTTTCTTTATCTACTGTAAAATTCATTAAAAGATTTGATTTCATGATACTTTATTTTAATGTATTAGTACTTAAAAATTTATTTTCTCGCTTCAAGAAGTTTTTCCAAGCTTTTTAGCGTGCTTGTAAATCCTTCTTTGAATCCTGTTGCGATCAGTTGTTCAATTTCAGCAAAATTGTCACGGCTAATTGCAATGTCAACTACTGTCACTTCTCCTTCTTCAGAAAATGTAATATCCCATAACGAGCTTCCAAAATTCGGAATCGGATTAGCCTCAGCATCGCAAAATGTCGAAGTGTGTTTGAAATTAGTTTTCGGAGAAATCGAAGTATAATCAAAAAAACTCCAACGTTCTTGGCCATCTGGGCCAACCATTGCATACAAGCGGCGTCCGCCTTCCTTAAAATCCATGCTTTTTGTTTTGGACTTGAAAGGAGCTGGCGCCCACCATTGATCCAGAATTTCAGGTTCTGTCCAAGTAGACCAAACGTTTGACAATGACGCATTAAATTCGCGTTTTACATTTACGGTTTTATTTTCCTTATCTACGGAAAAATTCATGATAAGATCAGATTTCATTTTCTTTAGATTTTAAATTCATTAATACTTGATCCAATTGGCTGAAACGACTTTCCCAAATTTTCTTAAACTGTTCCATCCATTGATCTACTTCTTTCATTTTGTCAATTTTAAGCTGATAATAAATTTCTCTGCCCATTTTTTTTTCTTCCAATAAATCACATTCGTTCAAAACTTTAATGTGTTTAGAAACTGCTTGTCTTGTGGTTTTGAATTGCTCGGCAATTGCATTTGGCGTTAATGCAGTTGTAGAAACCAAAACTAAAATCGCTCTTCGAGTCGGATCAGCGATTGCCTGAAAAATATCTCGTTTCATTTTAAAAATAGAATTACGCAACTAATCAGTTGCAAATATACGCAACTTTTTGGTTGCGCAATTAAAAAAACGAAAATTTTTTAATGAAAAAGAACCCAAACAAAAAAAGACGCATCAAAAATGCGCCTTTTTCTTTATAATCCTGTTATATAATTAGTGTCTAAATTTATTTTTTACAATGATGTCTTTTAGCTTGGCTTTCAGGTCTTCGCCCGTGTCATAAACCATTTGTTCGTTATTCGGAAACAAAACCGCGCGTTTATTAAAATTGCCAAGATAATTATCCTCGCATGCATTTTTATCGCCTTTATAAGTCGAATAGATATTCTCGAAAACAAATTCACTGCTTATTGGAAATGTCTGAACCAATTGATTTGATTTCAAATCTACATAGTCAACTTTTGCCGTAACCTGGCACGATTTAAATTGTCTAAATTCATAAACAGTTGCGCGAAGCATTTTATAATTATCTACTTTAACTTCTTTTCCAAGACTGTCTTTTACTGGTTTTCCGCGGCTGTCCAAAAGTGTTTTTACACCATCTTTAACCTGTCTTTCTTTAGTAAATTCCTTTTCTTTAATTTGCTCTGGCGAAATATAAATGTCTCTAAAATTAATAATCAGGCTATAATCGTAGTTTACATTTTTTTGTCTGGCGCTATGATAAACCGTCCATTTGTCGTTTAATCCATAAGTTTTAAAATCCAATAAATCGTCCTGAAGCATTTTTGGGATTACCATATTGGTTTCGTTTTTGGCATAAACATCCACAAAATCAGTTCCTTTAAACTGAGCATCGTCCATCAGTTTTTTTGCATTTTTGTAATTCGGATTTAAACTTTCCAAATAAGCCAAATCATCATAAGCTTTTCTGAAATCCAATTTATTATTAGATTTTAAGAGCGCAGAAGCATTCTCATACAAATATTTAGAAAGCGCATTTTTGCTGTTAACAATTTGATTCGAATAATTATCAAACGGAAAAATCGCATTTCTTCCCTGTTTTAATAATTTCAAAGGCAAAATCGGCCTAATTTTTTCCTGACGATTATTTAGCTGTACATAAGTGTTGTAGATGCGTTCAGCATTTACGGGATTATTTTCATTGTTGAGCATTTCAAGATTGCGCAAGTCTCGATCTTTCGCTTTAGCAAAAGCCTCTTCGAGCAGATACACATAATCCTGTTTCCCTTTTGAATCTTTATTGGTTCTTAAAGCTTCAACCGCACGGTCAATTGCGCCGTCATAATTGCCATCGCTTATTAGAGCTTGGGTCGTTTTTACACCGCACGAAGAAAAGGCTAAAAATAATATAGAAAATAGAAAAGTAATTTTTTGCATGTTATAGTTTTTGAAGGTGTAAATATATCTTTTTTAACTTTCAACAACTATGCCTTTTTTGAATTATTTTAAGAAGCAGAAATCTATGTTTTCATAACAATGTTTAGTCCCGCTGTCCGCTATATCTTTTGTGGTGAACCCCACCACAAAAGGATGCCGCTTCCATCGGGGCTAGAGGAGAAGTTTTGTTTTTTTCGAGTAATAAAAAAACGATTGCCATTTAGTTGCTTATTTTTTTATACTCAAAAGTGCCTACTTCAGGATTTGAGATACTGCGTTTTTCGCTGTCAAAAGAATTAATTTTAAATACAACGGGCAGAATAACAGAAACGATAGTCAACTGAGAATTATCACTTGATAATTTCCATTTTGCTTTATGAGATTCATCGCCAATTACGCTTTCAAAATCACCATTTTCTTTAAAAATCTGAAAAACCTGATCTGTTTTAAAACGTTTCTTGATATCTTTTTCTTTTCCGTTTTTAGTCCATTTTACCAATTGCCATTTTCCAATCAATTCTTTAGAAGTTTGAGCCGTGGCAGACAATCCAATTAAAAATGCAAATGCTAAAAATAATTTTCTCATTACTAAAGTTTTAAAGTTGAATTTTAAATTTAATAATTTCTGTTGATTTGAAAGGAAATTTAAAGTTAAGTCTATGTTTTTTTAGTTTGATAATAGCTTTTTAATCAAAACAATTTGTCCTAAATGATAATAACTATGTTCAATCATACAGTCAATATTTCTTCTGTAAGTGCCATATTTTACATCAACAAAACCTTCGTCTAATTTTTCATCTGGCATTTGTTCCACCAAAGAAGCAAATTCTTCAGCTGCATCCCAAAATTTATTTAGAAAAATTTCCCATTCCTGTTGAGATTGAATAGGAGGAAAGTCAAAACTGAATTTGTCTTTTATATCCAAAGTTCCGCCTTTAAAAACCTGATTTATTCCGCTAATGTAGTAATGAATATGCTGCGCAAGAATCGCAATTGTATTTAAGTTTTGAACTTCAGCAACTGCAATTTTCCAATCCAGATTTTCGAGTTGATTTTTATAATTGGTGTTGGCAACCCAAGTTCCGTTCAAAATAATCTCTCTAAACCGATTTGCAATTTCTAGTGCATTTTTCATCCTTAAATAAATTTATGTTGAAAAAATAAAATACTAATATAAAAAATTACCTGCGGAAATTTGAAATTTTAGTGCTTATTGAATAAAGTGTTTATTCTCAATATCATTGCCTTTATGCTCAATTTTGAGAATCCAAAAAGCAAATTTTGAATATTCTATCTCAACAGAGTCGGTTATATCTATAAGGTCATAATTACTTTTTGTAACCTCATATTTAGGGATATCTTTAGAGTCAAATACAATGATATAATTATAAGAGTTTCGACTTGACGTACGATATTTGTCAATCACCCTTAAAGTGCTTACAATCTTGATTTTAGATTCGACATCTTTTCTCGTTATATTTAATCTTTTTAAGAAAAGTATAAAGACAACAAAGGCTATGATTACAAAAACAAAAACAATGATGTTGAATAACGAAAACAAAGAATCGGTATTGCTCATTCCCCAAGACCAAAGGGCAATAAAGGAAATAAATACAAATAAGAAGATTTTTGTTTTCTCTACTTTTCTTTTTATGATTTTGATTTCTTGATTATTTATCGGGGCTTCGGTTTGATTTATCGGCATGTTTTGGTTAAATATTTTAAACAAGAAAGAACAGATGCAAATTAAATATATTTCAGCCACCAATATTTATTTTCAGCCTTATATTTCCCAAACCATTGACAAGGTTTATAAAGAATCGTCACAACAAAAATCCAAACAAAATAAATTCCCCATAAAGGCAAACCACTTTGAATATTTCTAGATCTTCCAAAAGTTCCTGCCACAAAATCAAATTGCAACCAACTGAAACCTTGAGCAAAAAGCAGGACTAAAGTTAGAATATGAATGACATAAAAATGAACTATAAAATAAAACAAAGGCACTTTTCCGTAAACTAAAGTTATTTTTTTAATTGTATTGTGAAATTGTTCCGCGAAAGCGAGCAACAAAAACATGATACCTAAATTGAGCAAGCAAAATAGAAGCGATGGCGGATATTTGGTCACATTTATAAAAGATAAAAAAGTAAAAACCGGATCTTTTTGAAGACTCCACTTTATTGGATCGCCATAAATATTCAAAAAGCGAATCGCCACAAATAAAGCTAAAGCGCTATAGCCAATTTTTACAAATAGTTTTTTTCTTTTTTCCGCTTCCAGTTCAAAGAATTTTCCGCTGGCAAAACCAACAAGCATTATTCCTAACCATTGAACTGGCGGATAGGCCATAATAAATACTCTTCCTAATAAAGGATTACCAAATGGAGTTCCAAATGGGCTAATGAATGACGTTAAAACCGAATTCAATTTCAAATTTTGTGAAACCACAATAAAAGGCAAAAGATTGTGGAAAATGAGAATACACAAACCTGTAATTCCTAATATTCTAGAAGGAATTTTCAAAAGCAAACCTAAAACAATAAAACCAAAACCTATTGTGGCTATAACTTCAAACAGAAGTGTGTGAAACCCAATATCAAAGTACAATCCGAAATTGAAAATGGTAAATTCGAGCAATAATAACCAAAAACCTCTTTTAAATAAAAATGTTCTGGTTTCGGCTAAACTATTTTTTTGAAGCGAAAGATAAACGGAAGTTCCTGCCAGAAAAACAAAAGTTGGTGCACATAAATACGTAATCCAGCGCGTAAAAAACAACCAAGGCGTAGTGGTTGACAAATCAGTCGGACTTTGTGCAAGCGAATTAATATGCATCAAATCTCGAACATGATCAAGCGCCATAATAATCATTACAATGCCTCGGACGATGTCTATTGATGGTTGTCGCTTCATTAGTTTGGGTTTAAAATGCTTAAGAGTAAAACTAATGAATTATTTTTAAGTATTAAATAATGCCAGTGATTGTAAATAAATTGCCTCCAGCTTTAGCTGGAGGTTTGTGAGGAAAAGAAAAAGGCTTTAGCCAAAAGGTCATTTTTGGGCTAAAGCCTATCGAAAGACTTTTGATGGTACGAGTTAAAGCTTGAGGCTACTGGGAAAAGTTATTTCTTTAATCTAGATTTTACTTGATAAACAATCTCCCAAAAAATAACAGCAAAAACAGCATTTGCAAGTATCGCAGTTTTAACCTGGTACGGATCGTACTCAAAAAGCAAATGCAAGTTTGTAAACTTCAATGCGAGAAACAGTGCCAATGTTGCAATTGCGATAGCGTAAAGTATGTTTAGCATTGGTCTCCATTTTAAAGCCACAAAAGCATAAATTATATTGAAAACCGCATAACCGAATCCTAAGGTTGTAAAAGGATCGGTTTTTAATTTTTCGCCTATCTTTAAAATAATTGGTGTTGAAATTAGGTATAAGAAGAAAAGTATTGAATATGAAAGAATTCGTATTTGTGGTTTCATTTTTTGTTATTTAAGATGAAGTGTTGCAAATGCAAAAGTAATTCGAAAAGATGAATTCTAAATGAAGTTAATTTGCTCTTCAGGTTTTCTTCGATGTTTTACGGCAATAGTTTTTCTATTTTTTCTTCTGATTTTTCCTTTAAAACACTATCTGGTTTGAAACTCCAAATGATTAGAAATTTTCCTTTTACGACATATTCTTCCGGATGTTCATCAGTTGGCTGACCGTCTTTTCCCCAAAGTAATCCTTGCAGAAAACGATCGCCTTTAAAAACGTGATCAAATTCAAAATACATGATAGAGCCACGATCGCCTTTGCTTCTAAAATTCTGAATGGCTTTGCTTTTTACAGTTCCAACAATATTGCTGTAGGTTTCAATATCATCATAAAAAGTGCAGGCTTGTGGCGTAATGCAAATATTGCCGTCGTTGAACGTGTAAGCTTTGGGAATTTCTTTTGGCTTTAATTTTAAATCAGCGATAGTTTGACTGAATGAATTGATTGAAAGCAATAAAAATAATGCCGATAAGGGAATCGTAATTTTCATGGTTTTTTGGTTTTATTTGATTTGGGTTAAGTTGTTAAAATATATTGATTTTACTTGATTGTAATCCAATCTGCCTTTATAGTTGTTCTTACCGGTTTAACAGGAATTTCTAAATCGGTATATTCACCAATTCTGTTGCTCTCCTTGGTAAAAAAATCAAATTCTAAATTGCTTTTTTTGTCCGTCATGAATTCCCAGTCCATTATTAAATCGATATAAACTTTAATATCGGGATATTTTTCCTGTATTTCTGCAACTGTAGATTTTGGATTTAATCCATTTTCTGTTTTTAGATTTTTGCTCAAAGCAATAATGGCTAATATTTCCTCAGAATCTCTTTTAGGAACGAGCGCAATAACAGGCTCATTTTTTAATGAATAAAGAAAAGCTTTTCCGCCACCGTCATAACCAAAATCATAAGCAGTTTCTTCTTTTTTGGTCAAAGATTTTAGCAGTTTTTCAGCATCACTAATTGTCATGCCGATTTTTATTTCACCGACTTTTCCATTTGAAATTTGAAATTTTTCAAAATCGAATTTTGGAATTGCTTTTGTTGAAATTTTAGCTTCTTGAATTCTTTTATTCCAGGTTTCGGCTTGTTTTTCTGCTTTGTCTTTACAGGAAAACTGGAATAAAATCAAGATTATAAATAGTAGTTTTTTGGTCATTAGTTTTGGTTCGTTTTTTTAGAGAGTTTTTATATAATTATTTTCTCATTTTCATGAATTTGGGATTTGGTTTGCTTAGCTAAAATAGTTTTTTAAAGAATTAAACTTTAATATGGATAAAAATATTATTTTTTATCTTCAAACTCATAATCAGAAAATTCAATAATTCTTTTTCCAACATTTGTATTAATTTCAATTTTTTGGCGAATAAATTCTATATCCAAATCATCAGAGGTTTTTACAATTCTGGTGGATTTTCCCAGATCATTTATATGATATATTTGAGGAATTCGGCCTAAAGGAATAATTATTTCTTCGACTTGATAAAAAACAACTTTGTTAAACTTTAAATATCGTTCTTCAAACAAATTATTTCCAAAATCATAGGGAAACATTAAATTAAAAGTTATGGTTTGTTCCTGTGTATTTTCTATAACCTCTTCAATTGTACTTGCCATTAAACGATTACCTAATATGTCCATTTTTTGATTTTTATAAAGTTGTTAAAGATATATTTTACGCCGATATTTTATCCGAATCATTTTCATCTTCTAAAATATAATTAGAAGGCGTTTTTCCTAAATGCTTTTTGAACATAAAAATAAAAGCGCTGGCTGTTTCATAACCTAAATCTAAAGCGATTTCTTTTATGGATTGTTTTTCGCCTAATCTTTTTATGGCTTCAAGTAATTTCAAACGCGTGCGCCAATCACTGAAATTCATTCCTAATTCTTTTATGAACAAACGCGATAAAGTTCGGCTACTCATAAACGAAAGCTCGGCGTAATAATCGATTGTGTTTTTGCTTGCAACATCATTCATTAAAAGTTCGACGACTTTTTGAAGCCTTTCGTTATTTGTCGTTGGCAAAAAAGTAGCACTTGGCTCAATCAATGCAAGTTCATCTAGAAAAACGGAAATAACTCTGCGTTGTGCAGGTGTCAAATTTCCATCTGTTCCAAAAGAAATAATTTTGAAGACCAACTGTTTTAAAAACATCGGAATGTCAAATGAAAAACTGTTTATTGGCAGTCCTTCACTTGCCGACGGATCAATAAAAACGCTGTAATAATTAACGTCTTTCTGAAAAGTAACCTGATGTTCGACACCGCCCGGAAGCCACAATCCCTGCAACGGATTAACAACCCAAATATGATTTCCAACTACAACATTCATGACACCACGCGTAGCATAAATCAATTGCCCGCGAGGATGCGAGTGCGAAATACACATTTCGTTGTTGACCATTTCAGTATAGCCAATAACAGGAATTAATGGATTGACTTGATATCCATAATCCTGCGCCATTCGATATGTCCGAATTTGATTATTCATTGTCCAAATATAGCAATTTTGACATTGTAATTTATTTCAATTTTGTAAATAAATAATACAGCTGTTATTTTAAAATTTAAGATTAACCTAAAAACAACTCATGGAAACCGTTAAAGTACAACCAGAAGTAATTAAAAAAACAACGTATTCGATACTTTTTATAATCAGTTTTTCGCATTTAATCAATGATCTTTTGCAAGCTGTTGTTCCGTCAATTTATCCTTTGATAAAAGAGAATTTCGGACTGAGTTTTTCTCAAATCGGAATAATCACTTTTACTTATCAAATCGTCGCTTCAATTTTGCAACCTTTCGTGGGAATGTATACCGATAAAAATTCGAAACCTTATTCGCTGATTATTGGAATGTGTTTCACCATGACCGGATTATTTCTGGTTTCGATCGCTACAAATTTCACTTTTCTATTGTTATCAGTAAGTTTAATCGGAATTGGATCTTCGATTTTTCACCCGGAATCTTCAAGAGTGGCACATTTGGCTTCAGGCGGAAAACGAGGATTGGCACAATCTATTTTTCAATTGGGAGGAAATGCAGGAAGCGCCATCGGGCCTTTGTTGGCAGCTTTTATTATCATTCCACACGGACAAAGTTATGTGGCTTGGTTTTGTATTATCGCTTTAATCGGAATTTTTGCTTTGTATAAAATTGCGATTTGGTACACGGAACATTTGTCTGAAAGAAATGCCAACAAAGCCGCGCTTAAAATCGAAACGCATCATTTGTCAAAAAACAGAGTGATTGGTTCGTTGATTATTTTGTTGGTTTTGATTTTCTCTAAATACTTTTACATGAGCAGTATTACGAGTTATTATACATTCTTTTTAATTGATAAATTCCATATTTCGATTCAGCAATCACAAGTTTATTTATTCTTGTTTTCAGGTGCTGTTGCAGCGGGAACTTTGATTGGTGGTCCAATTGGCGACCGTTTCGGAAGAAAATATGTAATCTGGGTTTCAATTCTTGGAGTTGCGCCATTTACGTTGATGTTGCCTTATGTAGATTTATTTTGGGTAGGAACTTTATCTGTCATTATCGGATTGATTCTTTCTTCGGCATTCTCTGCAATTCTAGTTTACGCAACCGAATTATTGCCCGGAAAAGTTGGTTTAGTTGCCGGTCTTTTCTTCGGATTTGCTTTTGGAATGGGAGGTTTAGGCTCAGCAGTTCTAGGAAAAATCGCCGATGCAACGAGTATAGAATATGTTTTTAAGATTTGTGCGTTTCTGCCTTTAATTGGGATAATTACTGGTTTTTTGCCAAATATTGAGGGGAGGAAGAAGATTTAATTGCTAGCTTTAGCAGGATGAGAAAATGATAAAAGAATTTAAGGCTTTAGTCAAATTGTAGATAATTTGGCTAAAGCCTTTTCTAATCTTGATATATTCCTCCAGTTAAAACTGGAGGCAACTTATAAAAAAAATTGTGTACTTTTTTGCTTGCTGGCGCGAGCGTCTCGCTCGTGCTCGTAAAGTTTTTATATTATAGATTTCTTCAGCTGGTATTCACGAGCTGGATGCTCGAATGAGTGGGGGTAAACGTATTTTACTTTGTTAACAAAATTATTTTTCAAGCGGAATTCCTTTTTTTGACATTTCATATCTCTTCTCAACAAAGTAATATACAGCATCTAGATCAGTATTTGTGAGATATGGAAAAGAAGTCATAAGTCCCCAGCCTTGAGCTCTTATTTCTTTCGCAATTTTATCGCCTCGTTCATACATTTGATAAGAATATCGAGTGTAATTGTAAAGCCATTTTTTCTCTCTCAATTTGGTAATACCTCCTAAAGCTGGTGCGGTTGCAATTTGATCCATTCCGATGTAATGGCAGGAAGTACACTCTTTTTTAAAGATATTTCGGCCTTTTGTGTAAAGAGGATCAGTTTGATTAATTGTGATGTAGTTTTCTCTTAAATTGAATTTTTTTTCTAATAGTTTCATTTCGTTGAAAGAACATACAAGAAAGGCAAGTGCAACAATAAAAAATAATTTATTCATGAGTGTGCATATGGTTTGTTAATGTTTTATGGCTAATCAGTTTTTTGATTTTATATCTAATATACAACTTTTGATTTTATGGAGTCCTTATTCACAATCTCCCGCTCAGGCGTGCAAAGTTTTTACTTATTTATTTGCTTAACTTGAGTTCACGAGCGGGACGCTAGCGCTAGCGGGGCTGCCCAAATGACTAAAATTCAAGTTTTATAAATTTCAACCCCAATGATCCACAATCTTGTCATTTCGACGAAGGAGAAATCTTCGCAAGTAGCTCCACAAAGATTGTAAACGCTTTGAATAGATTATTCAAATAAATAATTCAAAAACTCCAAATCTGGATTAATGGTTTTTATTAATTCAATTTTCTTTTCCCTGCGCCAATCTTTTATTTCTTTTTCTCTAGCGATTGCTTCTTGAATCCAAGTGAATTTTTCATAATATAGCAAGAATGTGGCATTGTACTTTGATGTAAAGGTTTTGTTTCCAGTTGTGCTGTTTTCTTTGTGTTGGCTTAAACGAATTTTTAAATTATTTGTAACTCCTGTGTAGAAAACGGTTTTGTATTTATTTGTGAGAATGTATATGTAGTATGTGTAATAGCCTTCTTGTTGATGCATTTTTTTTGACGAAAGACAAAATATTTATTTAAGATTTTTCTCTCTTTTGCTGTGTTTTGTTTGATATACTTTGCGGAGTTACTTGCGAGGATTTCTCCTTACGTCGAAATGACAAGAATGGCTGAACTTTGGCTTTCTTTGTGGAGCTACTTGCGAAGATTTCTCCTTCGTCGAAATGACAAACTGCGTCGGCAAAGTTTATGTAAACAAGTATTGTGGTTGCTTTGCGTGGGCTTCGACTCCGCTCAGCCTGACAAAAAGAGAAAGAATTAAATCTGCTCAAATCTGCAAAATCTGTGTGAAACAAAAAAAAATCCCGCCTCAATTAAGAAACGGGATTTCAACAATTGATATTCCTTTTTTTTCTATTGTTAAACCGTAGCTGCAATTTCTTGTGGCAACGGAATTTGATTTTTAAGTAAATCTTCAAATGTTTCAGCTTGGCGAATCAAGATTCCTTGTCCGTTCATCCATAAAACTTCAGCTGGTTTATATCTTGAGTTGTAGTTCGAAGACATTGAGAAACAGTATGCTCCAGCGTTTCTGAAAGATAAAATGTCACCTTCAGTAATTTCTTGGATTCTGCGGTTGTTTGCAAAAGTATCTGTTTCGCAAATGTATCCTACAACAGAGTAAAAACGCTCTTTTCCTTTTGGATTAGAAATGTTGTCAATATGATGCGAAGATCCGTAAAACATTGGACGAATTAAGTGGTTGAAACCACTGTCAACTCCAGCAAAAACTGTTGAGGTTGTTTGTTTTACTACGTTTACTTTTACTAAGAAATGACCTGCTTCGCTCACCAAGAATTTTCCTGGTTCGAAAATCAGCGTTAAATCTCTGCCATATTCTGCACAGAAAGCGTTGAATCTTTTAGATAATTTTTTACCTAATTCTTCGATGTCTGTTTCGATATCGTCTTTTTTGTAAGGAACTTTGAAGCCGCTTCCGAAATCTAAGAATTGTAAATCTTTAAAATGTTTAGCCGTATCAAATAAGATTTCAGCAGCATACAAGAATACTTCGATATCTAAAATATCAGATCCTGTGTGCATGTGAATTCCAACAATACTCATTTTTGTATTTTCAACAATTCGCAAGATATGCGGAATCTGGTGAACAGAAATACCGAATTTACTATCGATATGTCCAACAGAAATATTTGCATTTCCGCCCGCCATCACGTGTGGATTGATACGAATACAAACTGGAATATGCGGATGTTTTGTTCCGAATTGCTCCAGAATAGATAAGTTATCGATATTGATTTGTACACCCATTGCGGCTACTTCTTCGATTTCTTCTAAAGAAACGCCGTTTGGTGTAAAGAAAATTCTTTCGGGTTCATAGCCAGCGTGAAGCCCTAACTGAACTTCCTGAATTGATACAGTGTCTAAGCCAGACCCCATGTTCTTTAATAACTGTAGAATCGCAATGTTAGACAATGCCTTCATGGCATAATTAACTCTTAAGTTCTCAACCTTAGAGAAAGCTTTAGTTAATCGGTTGTACTGTGATTGGATTTTTTCAGCATCGTAAACATACAATGGACTTCCAAATTGGTCTGCTAACTGCAGTAAATCTTTTGCTTGCATTTTTAAATTATTTTGGGCAAAGTTATTACTCTTTTGTGTATCAGCAAATAAATTGTAGAAAAATAACAAATTGTAACAAATTGTTTGTTTTTAAACAAAAAGTTGCTGTTTTTGGAATTTTATAACCTTTTTAAAGGTGCTAAGTTTCTGAGATGCTAAGATACTAAGTTTTTTTAGCCACGAATTCACGAATTTAGCTAATTCTTAAATATTGTTGAAATTAATTTTTTGCAAAATATTACACGAATTAAATGGATTTCATTTTTATCCTAATTTTTAAAAGAAGCCAAATGTTTGAATTTAGCCCCGATTAAGGCGGTATCCTCGTAGTGGAACGGAGAGATATAGCCGAAAGCGGGAACTATGTTTATCAAAATGCCAATTGTGATGCTTCAAAATATTTTTTTAGCCACGAATTACACCAATTTTCACGAATTTTTAATTTTAGATTTTTCGCAAAATGCTAAAACATAGCCCGTGGTTTCAACCACGGGCTATGTTTGAAATGGAAAACGTTTAGAAAATAAAAATTCGTGAAAATTGGTGCAATTTGTGGCTAAAAACAAAACCCCTGAATTGATATTCAGGGGTTTGTCAGTAGTTATGTTGTATAGAAATTAAGGTTAAGGCTGAGAAAAAATCTCAGTATCTTAGAACCTTAGCGACTTAGAGTCTTAAATTTATAAGCTCGGTAAATCTCCTTTTCCTTTAGTAGGCAAGTTAGTAGATCCCATTAGGAATAAATCTACTTCTCTTGCTGCTTCGCGACCTTCTGAAATAGCCCACACGATTAATGATTGTCCTCTTCTCATATCACCAGCTGTGAAAATATGAGGAACGTTTGTCTGATAGTTGTGTGCTTTGTAGTTGCTTCTCATATCAGTTTCGATGCCTAATTGCTCGCTTAATGTTTTCTCTGGACCTGTGAATCCAAGAGCCAATAAAGCTAAATCGCAAGGCCAGATTTTCTCAGAACCTTCTTTTTCGATTAATTCAGGACGCTGACCTGGAGTCATTTTCCATTGTACTTCAACAGTTTTTAATCCAGTTAATTCGCCTTTATCATTAGAAATGAATTCTTTAGTGTTGATCAACCAGTTTCTGTCGCAACCTTCTTCGTGAGAAGAAGATGTTTTCAACTGCAACGGCCAGAAAGGCCATGGAGTAGATTCGCTTCTTCCAACTGGAGGTTTTGGTAAAATCTCAAAGTTTGTTACCGATTTAGCTCCGTGTCTGTTTGAAGTTCCGATACAGTCAGAACCTGTATCTCCACCACCAATAACGATTACATCTTTTCCAGTAGCTTTTACTTGGTCTGGAATAGATTCTCCGTATAAAACTTTAGTTTGCTGTGTTAAGAAATCCATTGCCTGAACTACACCTTTGCTTTCGATTCCTTTAGTTGGAAGGCTTCTTCTTTCAGTTGCACCTCCGCATAAAACGATAGAATCGAATGCGTTTAATTCTTCGACGCTGAAGTTAACACCAACATTTACATTCGTTTTGAAAGTGATTCCTTCTGCTTCTAGAATCGCAACACGACGATCGATAATTCCTTTTTCTAATTTGAAATTTGGAATTCCGTAACGTAATAAACCTCCAATTGCATTGTCTCTTTCAAAAACAGTAACCGTGTGACCCGCTCTGTTTAATTGTTGAGCTGCAGCAAGACCTGCAGGTCCTGAACCAATAACGGCAACCGTTTTACCCGTTCTTGATTTTGGTGGCTGAGGTTTAATCCATCCTTCAGCGAAACCTCTTTCTACGATGCTTTTTTCGATGTTTTCGATAGAAACCGGATCTTTGATGATTCCTAATACACATGATTTCTCACATGGAGCAGGACATAAGCGTCCTGTAAATTCAGGGAAGTTGTTAGTAGATTGTAAAATCTCTAACGCGCTCTGCCATTCTTCCTGATGTACCATGTCGTTGAAGTCAGGAATTAAATTTCCTAACGGACAACCACTGTGGCAAAAAGGAATTCCACAGTCCATACATCTTGATCCTTGTTCTTTTAATTTATCTTTTGGTACCGGAATAGTAAATTCGTTGTAGTTCGAAACACGTTCTGCAACTGCTAAATTACTTTCATCGGCTCTGTTATATTCTTTAAATCCGCCTATTTTACCCATGACATTTTAAATTAAATTCCAATTTCTTTAAGTTCTAAATTCCAATCCTTCGACTTCGCTCAGGAAGACATTACCATTGATATTGCGATTGGAATTTGGAATTTTATTTTTTGAAATTGATTTTTATCCCGCTATTAATTCTTCTATTTTTTTCTCTTCTGCAATTCTTTGTAATGCTTTTTTGTAATCAGTTGGCATTACTTTTACGAAGTGCTGTGTTTGATTTTCCCAGTCTGCTAAAATTCTTTTTGCTAATGGACTGCTGGTGTACAATGAATGGTTTTTGATCAGTTTTCTTAGTTTTGTAAGATCTTCTTCTTCCATTGGATCGAATGCAACCATTTCCATGTTGCAAACTGTAGAATCGAATTTTTTGTTTGGATCGTAAACATAAGCTACACCACCGCTCATACCAGCTGCGAAGTTTCTTCCTGTTTTTCCTAAAACTACTACTGTACCACCTGTCATGTATTCGCAACCGTGATCTCCAATTCCTTCTACAACTGCTGTTGCTCCAGAGTTTCTCACACAGAAACGCTCTCCTGCGATACCATTAATATAAGCCTCTCCGGTAATAGCTCCGTAAAGGGCAACGTTACCAATAATGATGTTGTCTTCAGGTTTGAAAGTCGCAGTAGGAGGTACTTTTACAATTAGTTTTCCTCCAGAAAGACCTTTTCCTAAGTAATCATTACAGTTTCCGTGAATTTTAAATGACAATCCGTTTGTTGCAAATGCACCAAAACTTTGTCCGGCAGAACCTTCAAAATCAACTAAAATAGTGTCAGCTGGTAATCCTTGTGCGCCATAAATTTTTGAGATTTCGTTACTCAAAATCGCACCTACAGAACGGTCTGTATTTTTGATTTTGAATGTAACTCTCGTTTTCTCTTTTCTATAGATAGACGGAATTGCTTCTTTGATGATGTCAAAATCCAATACATTTTCAAGAGCGTGATCTTGAGTTGTTGTATTATGATTTGGAACCGTTTTAGCTTTTTCCGGTTTGTATAGAATAGTTGATAAGTCTAATCCGTTTGCTTTATAATGTTTGATCGCTTTGTCTACGTTTAATTTTTGAGACTGACCAACCATTTCTTTTAAAGTTCTGAAACCTAACTGAGCCATGATTTCTCTTAACTCTTCAGCAATGAAATACATGAAGTTGATTACGTGCTCTGGAGTTCCTTTGAAGTTTTTTCTCAATTCTGGATCCTGAGTTGCAATACCAACTGGACAAGTATTTAAGTGACAAGCTCTCATCATGATACATCCAGAAGCTACAAGCGGAGCCGTTGCGAAACCGAATTCTTCAGCGCCTAATAAAGCGGCGATAGCAACGTCACGACCTGTTTTTAACTGCCCGTCACATTCTAAAACTACACGGCTTCTTAAGTCGTTTAGAATCAAAGTTTGTTGTGCTTCAGCTAAACCAAGTTCCCATGGAATACCTGTGTGCTGTAAAGATGTTAATGGAGCTGCTCCAGTTCCTCCGTCATAACCAGAAATTAAGATAACGTCAGCTTTTGCTTTGGCAACACCGGCAGCGATGGTTCCAACTCCAACTTCAGAAACTAATTTTACGTTGATTCGAGCTTCACGGTTTGCGTTTTTCAAATCGTAAATCAACTGAGATAAATCCTCAATAGAGTAGATATCGTGGTGAGGCGGAGGCGAAATCAAACCTACATAAGGTGTAGAGTTTCTAGTTTCAGCAATCCAAGGCACAACTTTTTCTCCAGGCAACTGACCACCTTCTCCAGGTTTTGCTCCCTGAGCCATTTTGATTTGGATTTCTCTGGCGTTTGTCAAATAGTTGATTGAAACTCCAAAACGTCCTGAAGCAACTTGTTTGATCGCAGAGTTTCTAGAATCTCCGTTAATTTCTTTCTGGAAACGTCTTGGATCTTCTCCACCTTCTCCAGAGTTACTTTTTCCACCAATTCTGTTCATTGCAATTGCCAAGTTCTCGTGCGCTTCCTGGCTAATAGAACCGTAAGACATTGCTCCGGTTTTGAATTTTTTCACAATTTCTGTCCAAGGCTCAACTTCGTCAATAGAAATTGGATCCAAGTTGTTAAACTCAAATAAACCTCTAATCGTCATTAAGTTTGAGCTTTGCTCGTTTACAGCATTAGCGTATTCTTTATAGCTTTCTGGGCTGTTTAAACGAACTGCTTGTTGTAATTTAGAAATCGTAGTTGGGTTAAACATGTGTTTTTCGCCACCACGTCTCCATCTGTAAATACCTCCAATTTCAAGAGAAAGCAAGTTTGCAATTTTTGAATTTGGGAAAGCTTTTTGGAAACGTTTTTTAACTTCTTTTTCTACTTCCATTAAACCAATTCCTTCAATTCTTGATGGAGTGTAAGGGAAATATTTAGATGTAAATGTTTTGTTTAAACCTAAAATCTCGAAAATTTGAGCAGCTCTGTATGAATGTAAAGTAGAGATACCAATTTTGTTCATGATTTTCACGATTCCTTTTGCAATTGCTTTGTTGTAGTTTACAACAGCATAATCTGCTTTTACTTTTGTAATGAAACCTTTCTCAACTTGATCGTGAATGATTTCGTTTACCATGTAAGGGTTGATTGCACTTGCACCGTATCCGAATAATAAAGCAAAATGATGAGGTTCGCGTGGTTCAGCAGATTCGATGATGATTCCGAATTTAGAACGAACCTGTAAAATGTTTAATGAGTGGTGAATGTAAGAACAAGCCAATAACATTGGAATTGGAGCTAATTCTTCGCTAACACCTCTATCTGATAAGATGATGATGTTGCATCCTTCATTAACCGCTTTAAAAGTTGCCTGAACACATTTTTCAAGAGCACGCTCTAAACCGTTAACTCCTTTTTCTATTTTATATAAAGTAGAAATAGTAGCCGATTTGAAATCTGCGTGATCGATATTTCTAATTTTATCCAAATCCTCGTTAGAAATAACCGGATTTTGGATTTTAAGTTTTTTACATTGTTTCGATTCGATTTCGAAAATATTGAAATCTCCACCAATCGCTAAACTGATGTCGGTAATAATTTCTTCACGAATACCATCCAATGGCGGGTTAGTAACCTGAGCGAACAATTGTTTGAAGTAATTGTACAACAATTGTGGCTGATCTGAAAGAACTGCCAAAGGTGTATCGTTACCCATAGAACTGATTGCTTCAGCTCCGTCGCTACCCATTGGGTTGATGATTGTTTTTAAATCTTCAATTGTATAACCAAACAAACGCTGTCTTGTCAAGAAATCTAATTTTTCAACAGGAGTAGGGTTGTTAGTGTAAGGAACGCTAGCCAATGGCAATAAGTTTTCGTCAACCCATTGTTTGTATGGACGTTTTGTAACAATCGCTTTCTTTACTTCTTCGTCTTCGATGATACGCCCTTCGTTCATATCCACCAAGAACATTTTTCCTGGCTCAAGACGACCGTGTTGAACTACATCTTCTGGATCGATGTCTAATACGCCAATTTCAGATGACATAATTACGAAGCCACTTTTTGTTAATGTATAACGAGAAGGACGCAATCCATTTCTGTCTAGTAAAGCTCCAATTACGTTACCATCAGTAAACGGAATAGAAGCAGGACCATCCCAAGGTTCCATGATACAAGCATTGTATTCATAGAAAGCTCTTTTCTCAGGAGACATTGTTTGGTGTTTTTCCCAAGCTTCAGGAACTACCATCATCATTGCTTCTGGAAGAGAACGTCCAGTCATTAATAAAAGTTCAATTACCATATCCATAGAAGCAGAATCTGATTTTCCTTCTAGGATAATTGGGAATAATTTCTTGATATCCTCGCCAAAAACAGCACTTTGCATAAGCTCTTCACGAGCACGCATACGGCTTACGTTTCCACGAAGTGTGTTGATCTCACCATTGTGACACATGTATCTAAACGGTTGAGCTAAGTCCCAAGATGGGAATGTATTTGTAGAGAAACGTTGGTGTACAAGAGCTAAACGCGTCACCAAGTCTGGATCTTTCAAATCTATATAATAACGGCTGATGTCTTCCGGCATCAATAGACCTTTATATATTATAGTAGTTGTCGATAAACTAGTAAAATAAAACATATGGCTTTCTGAGGTTTTAGATCCTCTTACGGCATGTTCAGCAATTTTTCTAGCTGCAAAAAGTTTTGCATTAAATTCTTGTTCAGTTAAATCTTGTCCGTTTTTAGAAACGAAAACTTGTTTAATTGTTGGTTCTTTTTCTGCGGCGATTTCACCTAAATTTTCAACGTCAACTGGCACATCTCTCCAACCTAAAACTTTTAAGTTTTGGTCTTTAATTGTTGCTTCAAATGCATTAATACAAAAAGAAACCTGGTTTTTGCTTTTTGGTAAAAAAACCATTCCTACTGCATACTCACGCGCTTCAGGGATTTCAAAGTCACACACTTTCTTAAAAAACGCATGTGGGATATCAAATAAAATTCCAGCCCCGTCTCCAGTTCTTCCATCAGAACTAACGGCACCACGATGTTCCAATTTTATTAAGATGTCCAATGCTTTGTGAATAATATCATTTGACTTAATACCATTCAAATTACAAATAAATCCTGCACCACAATTGTCGTGTTCAAATTCAGGCAAATAGAGCCCTTGTTCTTTAACTTTCATTCTTGATATTTTTTCTACAAAAATAAAGATTTCGTTAAACATAATGTATTGAAATTGTGCTTTTGCTTTCATTTTTGTCGTAATATTAGAAAAACGGTTCTTAAATGATAATAATATTATTTAAAGCATTGCGAAATGATAAAATCATAATAACAATTAAATAATATTAGGAAAAATCGTCGTGAGGCCTAGAATTCAATAGGGTTTTTTGTTAAATATCAAACGATATAGTGATTTTGTGTTAACTTTTTCGATGCAATTCGTTAACGGTAAATTTGCTTTCAAAAAGAATATCCAATTATTAACGAAATGACTCGTTTTTTAATTCGAAAAAGATTTTACTATTAAGTTGAATTTTGCTACTTTTGTCGCACTTTTATTCTGAAATAAATTCAGAACCAGACAAATTCTATATTATGAACATACACGAATATCAAGGAAAAGAAATTTTAGCAAGTTACGGAGTACGCGTGCAACGCGGAATTGTGGCTAACAATGCGGTTGAAGCTGTAGCTGCTGCAAAACAATTAACTGCCGAAACTGGTACAGGATGGCACGTAATAAAAGCACAAATTCACGCAGGTGGTCGTGGAAAAGGTGGTGGAGTTAAGCTGGCAAAAAACTTACAGCAAGTTGAAGAGTTAGCAGAACAAATCATCGGAATGCAATTGATCACACCTCAGACTCCGCCTGAAGGTAAAAAAGTAAACAAAGTTTTAGTTGCTGAAGATGTTTACTATCCTGGAGAAAGCGAAACTTCTGAGTTTTATGTTTCTGTTTTATTGAATAGAGGTACAGGACGCAATATGATTATGTATTCTACTGAAGGTGGAATGGATATCGAAGAAGTTGCTGAGCACACTCCGCACTTGATCTTCACTGAAGAAATTGATCCAACTGTTGGATTACAAGGTTTCCAAGCTAGAAGAATTGCTTTTAACTTAGGTCTTTCTGGAAATGCTTTCAAAGAAATGGTGAAATTCATCGACGCACTTTACAATGCTTACATTGGTTCTGATGCCTCAATGTTTGAAATTAACCCAGTTTTAAAAACTTCTGATAACAAAATCTTAGCTGTTGACGCTAAAGTTAACATCGACGATAACGCTTTATACAGACAACCTAAATATGCTGAAATGAGAGATATCCGTGAGGAGAATCCAATCGAAGTTGAAGCTAAAGAAGTTGGTCTTAACTATGTTGACCTTGATGGTACTGTAGGATGTATGGTAAACGGAGCTGGTCTTGCAATGGCAACTATGGATTTAATTAAATATGCTGGTTTTGAGCCTGCTAACTTCCTTGACGTAGGAGGAACTGCTGATGCAAAACGTGTTGAGACAGCTTTCAGAATTATCTTGAAAGATCCAAACGTAAAAGCTATTTTGATTAACATCTTCGGAGGAATCGTTCGTTGTGACCGTGTTGCTCAAGGTGTTGTTGATGCTTACAAAAACATGGGAGACGCTATTAAAGTGCCAATTATTGTTCGTTTGCAAGGAACAAATGCTGAAATTGCAAAAGAATTAATTGACAACTCTGGTATGCCAATCTTATCTGCAGTGCAATTCCAAGAAGCGGCTGACCAAGTTAAAGCTGCTCTTTCTTAATTAAAATAAGAAATCAATTTATATAGAAAATCCCTTCGATATTCGAAGGGATTTTTTTTGTTTTAGATTTTTATCAATTCGAGACTTATTTCTCCTTCCTCAAGTTTAAAATACGCATTATTTTTTTCGATTTTTGGAGTTATTCCCATTATTGAATAACGATCTTTAGTTGTCCCAATTCTAATTAATTTTCTTTTCTCGTCGAAAATCCATTTTTGATTTTGCAACATCTGTACAAACATTGAAGTAAGCTGCGTTTTTTGTTTTGGAATGAAATTAAAATCTTGATTTTTTTGGAATGAAAATATTGAATTTGTAAAGGCTTGAGAGAGTTCTGTCATTTCTTTACTGTTAGATGGTACTATTACTTTTTCTACTTTCCAGTTTCCAATAATTTGACCTTGAATGGAGGTTTGGCTTTTTGCGTTTAATGATAAAAAGAAAAGAATGATGAAAAGTAATTGTTTCATGATAGTTTGTGCAGATTTAAATTTTGATTAAAAATATAAAAAAAACATTCGTTTTGAGAATGGATATTACTGAATTAAGCATTGTTACGACAGATCTGATTATTTTTTATTTAACCACAATCCTGATAGTTTTCAGGAGCAAAGATTTTTGTTTTACTTTGTCCATAATGCGTAAAATTCGCAAAGTTTTATTCATAAAGCTTTGCGAATTTTTGAGAATATAGCCCGTGGTTTCAACCACGGGTACACAATGTACGTCACGCAATGCATCTCTGGGCATTCCCGCGGTTGAAACTGCGGGCTATATTTGAAATTAGACCGTAATTAGAATCTTTTTAAAACGCAAAGTTCGCAAAGCTTTATCCATATAGCTTTGCGAACTTTGCGTTTATAATCGTACAGATTGGAAAATATTTTAGCGTCCTTTGCGGTTAAAAAAATTATTTCTTATTCTTTCCGTTTTTGAAGACTACTTTTTCTACAACAACTGGTTTTCCATTTCCTTTTGGGAATGATTTCTTCTTCGGTTTTCCGGTTGCTGAACCAGATTTTGAAGGGCTTTTGTCGCCTCTATATTTTTCAGAATCTTTTGGCGCAGCTTTAAATTCAGGTCTTTCCTTAGAAGTATCTCTTTTTGGAATTTCAGCTTTATGCTTTGCTAAAACTTCATTCGGGTTTTTAGGGTTTTCTTTAGTTCCTCTTAAATGAATTACCAATCCGTTTAAAAAATTACGTAAAACCTGATCGCCGCATTCCATATAGTTTGGATGATCTTCAGCTCTAAAAAAAGCGCCCAATTCTGATTTCGAAATTCTAAAATCAACTAATTCTAAAATTTCAACTATTTGATCGTCACGGAGCATCAAAGCCACGCGAAGTTTTTTAAGTATATCGTTATTTGTCATCGTTTATTTTTTACAAAGGTACGGTACAATCTGTTAAAATTGTTGTTATCATTAAACTTTAATTGGAAGATTTTGCTTCTGAATAAGTAAAACTAAGAGCGTTTGTAATTTATAACTTGTTAAAAATAAGTAAATTAAAAATGTTGATGCTGCTGTTTTATGCGGTTTTGTTGCGTAAAAATGCATATTTTAAGAAATGTTTAGTGCTTTTTTCTTATAAAAACGCATTTTATTGATATAAAACGTTAAATTGCAACTTTAACGAACCAATCTATTAACTAATTTTTAACTAACGTTTATGAAACAAAAGAATTTTATTTTTTCCTTCGTTTTGTTCTTATTTGCTTCGAGCATTTTGTTCGCACAAAAAATGACGGTCAAAGGAATAGTGACTGATGAAACTGGAATGCCTATGCCTGGAGTTAACATTCAAGAAGAGGGAGGCTCGGCTGGAACAACGACTGGATTTGACGGCGATTATCAAATTAGTGTCAATAAAGGTTCTGTTTTAGTTTTTTCGTTTATCGGGTATAAATCAACGAAAGCTACGGCAGCTGGTACAACATTAAATGTAAAAATGATTTCTGATGCAAAAGAGCTTGACGGAGTTGTAGTAACTGCTTTGGGACTTAAGAGAAGCGAAAAATCACTGGGTTATGCTACGCAAAAAGTAAGAGCTGCAGATGTTGTAACGGTGAGAGAAACCGATATTAATAATGCTTTGGCTGGAAAAATTGCTGGTGTTCAATTTCAAGGTTCTCCGAGTGGGGATTTTAGAACTTCTTTGCTTAGGCTTCGTGGTGATACAGGAGTATTGTATGTAGTTGATAACATCAAAGTGAGCGCTATTAGTGATATTAACCCAGAAAGCATCGAAAGTATCAATACTTTAAAAGGTTTGTCTGCAACGGCACTTTACGGACCAGAAGGCAGAAACGGTGCAATTGTAATTACAACAAAAAGAGGAAAAAAAGGCGCTACAACAGTAGAGTTTAATGTAAGTTCTTCATTAGAAAATGCTTATGGATTGCCTGAATTTCAAAATGAGTACGGCGGAGGTTATTCTCAAACTTTTCCAAAATATACTTATAATCCAGCAACAGATCCAGCGTCTTTCGCTGCTTTTAATGGTCAGGATATTGTTGATTATACTGCAGATGAAAGTTGGGGACCAAGAATGCAAGGTCAAATGGTGCGTGCTTGGAATAGCTGGGAAGAAGGGACACCAGAATTTGGGAAACTAACTCCTTTTTCTCCAAATCCAAATAATATTAAAGATTTTTACAATACAGGAGTAACTAAAAGATCTAGTTTGTCTGTTGGTAAAGGTGGTGAAGATTATTCTATAAACTTTGGTATTACTAGGACAGATAAAGAAGGTATTGTGCCAAATACAGCAAGAACTCAATATGATGTAAACCTTACTATGGAGGCTAGTTTGAGCAAGAAATTCAAAGTATTCTCAACTGTTTTATTTCAAGATAGACAAACGACTGGATATAATGATAAAAACTTAATCTTGCCAGCAGTTGCGAGTTTGAGACAATGGTTTCAAAGACAACTAAACATGGATGATTTAAGAAATTATCGTATGAATGGTAAAATTGTGACTTGGAACAGAACGAGTCCAACGAATGGAAAATCTATAGGCTGGAATTCTCCATTTTTTGATCAATACGAACAACCAAACAACGAAGACCAAAAATCTTTTAATGGAAAAATTGGCGGTTCTTACCAAATTATTGATGATTTAGCAGCTACCGTAGAACTTAGAAAAACATATATTGGAAACAATTATTATGATATCTACAAAGCTTGGGGTGGTGCCGAAGTTCCAGTTTATGAAGAAAGTCTTCAAATCACAAATAAAGATGAAATTTCAGGTATTTTAAATTATAAAAAGAAAATCAACAAATTTGATATCACAGGAAATTTAGGTTTCGAATATCAATTTTATGATAGAACATACATGGACGATACTACTGTTGGAGGTTTGGTTTCAGAAGGATTCTACAGTATCAGCACTTCTGTAGGAACACCGCTTATTGATGATAAAAGATACAAAACAAAAAATCGTGCAGCCTTTTTAACAGCTTCTGTGGGTTATGATGATTTTGCTTATATTGATGGTTCTTATCGTAATGATTTTGCTTCTACAGCAGATGTAAACGATAATAAATTAGCTACTTACGGTATTTCTGGAAGTTTCGTTTTCTCTAAATTTATTCCAGAAAATCGTTTTTTCACATTTGGTAAATTAAGAGCTGGTTATGCAATGGCGCCTCAATTTCCAGGAGTTTATTTAACAAGCCCTATTTACGGAATCGGAACGGCTTATGGAGCTTATCCAGTTTCATCAACGCAATCAACACCTAGTAATCCAAGGTTGAAAGGTGGAAATCGTGAAGAAAAAGAATATGGCGTGGATTTGAAATTCTTTAATAATAGACTTTCATTAGATGTTTCTTATTTTGACAGATTAGATAATGAATTGCCTTATAGAGTCGATTTGGATGCTTCAACAGGAATTGGAGGTGTGTATGTAAATGGAGGAAAACAAACGTACAAAGGTTGGGAAATTGCATTGTCTGGAACACCAATTAAAACAGATAAATTTGAATGGAATGTCGGCGCAAATTTTGCCACTTTAGACAGACAAGTAGTTGCTATTGCTCCAGGAATTACAAGAAACATTATTCAGTCTGGAAACTCAAACATGGGTAATGTTCAGTTGGTTGAGCAAGTAGGCGAAGAATGGGGGGCTATTTACGGAAGTAGAATTGCAAGAGATGATAACGGAAAACCGAAATTAACTACTGCAGGAGCTTATGTAAGAGAATTGGGAGTCTATTTAGGTAACGTTTTGCCAAACTATACCGGAGGTCTTACCACTTCATTTAAATACAAAAACTTTGATTTAAGTTTAGGATTTGATTTCCAACAAGGTGGTAAATATTATTCTGTTTCTAACTCATTGGTTAATAGAACAGGGGTGGGTATTGAAACAGTGGGTAACAATGATTTAGGAAATCCAAAGAGAGATCCTATCGTAAATGCTACTACTGGCGCAAGTATTGCTACTGGTGCAATGCTAAATTCTGCAGTAACTCCAACTTCAGGAGGACTTTTGGTAGAGGGTGTAGATGCCACAACTGGTGCTGATGTTGCATATCGTGTGAGTACCAGAACATATTGGTCAAACATCAGGGCAATTACAGAGCCTTTCTTAGAAGATGCTTCGTATGCGAAATTAAGAACGCTTAGATTTGGATATACTTTGGATAGAAGCATTTTGCAAAAAACACCTTTCCAGAAAATTAATATTGCTGTTTATGCGAATAATCTTTGGTTGATTTATGCGGCAAATCGAGATATAGATCCATCTGAACTTCAATCGTATAATACATCAACCACACCATTTATTGAAACGGCCCAATTGCCAAACTCTAGATCTATTGGTTTAAATGTTGTTTTAACTTTATAATTATGAAAATGAAAAAAATAGTAATAACATCAATTTTAGCACTAACAACTGTTTTGGTATCTGTTTCTTGTGATAATGCTGATTTTGGCGATACCAACTTAAACCCAAATTATCCTAGTGTCGCAAATACAGCTTCGTTGCTTACAGGAGCCGAAAGATCAATGTCGCCTATTCTTACTGCAACTGAGCCACTTTGTTATGTACAATATATCACAAACGGACAATATCCTAAGGAAACGATTTATGATGTGGTAAATTTTGAATATACCAGCAATTATGTGTCTATACTAAACAACTTGCAAGCGGTTATAAATTTAAACAAAGATGCTGCAACGGCGGGAGCAGCATTAGCTAATGGTTCAAACAATAACCAAATTGCAGTAGCAATGATCTTGAAAGCTTATGTCTTTCAGCATATCACAGATCGATGGGGAATGGTACCTTATACAGGAGCTTTGCAAGGGTTAAATAATCCATTTCCTAAATTTGATACACAAGAAGCTATTTATGACGGATTGTTTAAAGATCTTACTGATGCAGTAGCACTTATGGATGCTGGTGCAGGACCAAAAGGCGATGTTATTTTTACCACAAAAGCGACTCAGATGTCTGAATGGAAACGTTTTGCAAATACTTTAAAGTTAAACATGGCGATGCGCTTATCAAAAAGATTTCCAGCTGCTGGAGGTTATGCTGCAACAAAATTTGTTGAGGCTCTAAATGCTGGAACTATTGCCTCGAATTTACAAAACATTACATACCCTTATATTACGGACGAGGCTTATGACAATCCTTGGGAAGATCGTTTTGAAACTAGAACAGACTATTTAGTGAGTGAACCTTTTGTAAATTTATTGATTGGTACAGGAACAAATCTTGCACCACAAGATCCTAGACTGGCAAAATTTGCAGAAAAAGCAGCTAATGGCGGTGGAATTTACAAAGGTGGTCTTACTTCGGCTGTAGGAAATACAACTGTTGCAAATTATTCTTTTATAACTAATACTATTATTAAAAATAAAACTGCTCCTGCATTTTTCTATACTTATGCACAAGTTTCTTTTGCTAAAGCTGAAGCTGCATCTTTAGGATGGATTCCGGGTTCAGCAGCAACTTTTTATGCTGAAGGTATTAGAGCTTCAATGGCGCAATGGGGCGTTACAACTGCGGCGGCCGATGCTTATGTTTTGCAATTTCCTTACGTAGATTTAAAATCTATTGCTTACCAAAAACACATTGCTTTGTATATGCAAGGTTATGAAGGATGGAATGAGTGGAGAAGATTTGGAACTGATGCTGTTGCTCTAACTGTTCCTACTGGAGCGATTGGTTCTGCTACAATTCCGCAAAGGCAAGCTTATGGAGCGAGTGTAAAAACATTGAATTTAGAAAATTACAATGCCGCAATCGCTGCTCAAGGAGCTGACAAAATGGAAACAAAAGTGTGGTGGGCTAAATAATTTAGTCATAATATTATTTAAACAAAAAAAAGGAAATCTCAATTTTGAGATTTCCTTTTTTGCTTTTTATCTTGAAATAGTCATGAATTAATGTGGATTTAAAACAGCAATAATTTTATCTAAATCTTCTTTTAAATGATTTGCAGTAACAACAATTCGATTTAATGGTTCGGCTTCTTTGGTGTATTTGAAACTGGCAATAATAATGTTTTCGTCCTTTAGTTTTTCTACCAATTCATTTGATAAAAGATAAATCAAAGGATATTTTTTATCGAACTTAATGTTCTCATTCTGAATTAAAATCGAATCAATATAACTTAAATTGTCCAGTAGTTTCTGATGCTGTGTTTTGTAAATTTCAGATGCATCAGAAATCGTTTGTACAAAAGCAGGATTCATTCCAGCAGCACTTGTAAATGTTTCAAGTTCTTTTATTTCTCTAATGAATTGAGAATCGCTTGCGATAACACCGCCCGTTAGTCCGAATGCTTTTCCCAGAGACGAAACCAGAATTTTTCTTTTAATTGGTAATTGAATTTTGGAAAAAATTCCAGAACCGTTTTCATTTACAATTCCTAAAGAATGCGATTCGTCAAGAACTAATGTAATTTCTTTATGATTTGAAATTTCATTTATAAAAGACAAATCGGCTGGTTTTGTTTGAAACGACGGCACGCCATCAGTCAAGATCGTAATTTTTTCTGTTTTGGCATCTAATAAACGATCATTCAGTTTGTTATTAATAAATACAGGAAGGCTATTTTCAATTTGGATAGCAGAATGAATTTCATTTAAATGGAAAAAACAATCCGTTTCTTTTTTTAATTTTTCTAAAACCAATTTTCCCGCCAACATTCCCGAAGAAACGGTCAAAGCACTTTCTGAACCAATATGAGAAGCTAGAAACTTTTCGCCTGCATCATAAGCGCTAAGTTTTATATTTGCCGTTCTAGAACTTCCATAAGTTGTTCCCCAATTTAGGATATTCTGAATAACCAAATCCTGAAATTCTTTGTTTGTTGGAAGTCCTAAATAAGCAGTACCACCAAAATACAAATGCTGTTTTTGGTCAATTTCAATAACGCGATCAGGAAATTTTTCGACTATCATTTTATAGCAATGTAACTCCGGTTCCGTTGAGATTCGAATAATTTACAATTCCATTTTTTATGGTTACACCGGTTGCAATATCTTCAGACAAAAGCAATGCGCCGTCCATGTCAACATAATCCAATTGTGGAAGCAAATGTGCTATGGCAGAAATTCCAACTGTCGATTCTGTCATACAACCTACCATGGTTCTTAAGCCTAGTTTTTTTGCTTCTTCGATCATGCGTTTTCCAGGAGTCAATCCGCCACATTTTACCAATTTTACGTTCACACCATGAAAATGATTGAAGCATTTCGCTACATCTTCTTCAATTATACAGCTTTCGTCAGCAATTACAGGCAAGACAGAATGTTTAAAAACTTCTTTGTGTGCTTCCCAATTATCAGCTTTCATTGGCTGTTCAAGGAATTCTACACCAAGTTTTTTTAGTTCGACAGCGTTATTTATTGTTTCCTCAACGCCCCAGCCACAATTGGCATCAATTCTGAAAACCGCATCGGTATGTTTGCGAAGTTCTTTTACGATGGCAATATCTTCTTTGGTTCCCAATTTGATTTTATAAATTGGCCAAGGAAGTTCCTGCATTTTTGAAACCATTTTGTCAATAGAAGCAATTCCGATTGTATAATCCGTCATCGGATTTTTTTCTGTGGTATAATTCCACAATTCGTAGAGTTTTTTGCCTTTAATTCTAGCGTACAAATCATTATAAGCCAAATCTAAAGCACATAAAGCAAACATATCGTCTTTTAAATACGGATGAATTTTTGCCCAAAAAGCATCAGGAGTTTCAATTTCCGAAGATTCAATGATTGTTCTGATTTCTTCTAAATCTTGCATCATCATTGGAACCGTTGTTTTGTAATACGGATTTGAAGTTGCTTCGCCAAAACCTGAAAAACCATTGCTTTGCAATTCAACGATAAGCGAAGGTTGAAAATCTATTGATTCTCTTGAAATTGTGAAAGTATGTTTTAGTTTTAAGTTATACTCTCTTAAAATTAGTTTCATAATTTATGCTGTTTTTTTTATTTTTTTTCTCAATAACCAAGCCACAAAACGGCTTTTACAAAACCGTCTCGCCATAATTTTTCGTTATGTTCTCCACCTTTCACAATTTTTGTTTTGCTGAGATGAAGACAATAGCAACGGTTTTTATCTAGTAAGCGTTCCATTTTTTCTAAATCTGTTACCATTTCGTCGCTTTCTTTATCGCCACATAAGAAATAAAATCGGGTTTTAATTTTTGGCGACTTTTCTGTAAAGGTGTAAATATCATTTGAAAACCAAAATGAAGGTGAAAAAACGCCAGCATTTCCAAAAACTTGTGGGTATTTTACGGCCGCATAATAGGAAACCAATCCGCCAAGCGAACTTCCCATTATGGTTGTGTTTTTGGCTTTTGTTTTGGTTCTGTAATTTTTGTCGATGTGTGGTTTTAGTGTATTTACGATAAAATCAACATAATCATCAGCTTTTCCGCCACCATATTTTTCATTTTTGAATGGAGTCAATTCATCGATTCGTTTTTCATTTCCATGCTCGATTCCAACCACAATTACTGGAGCTTTTAAGCTGTCTAATTTTTCATCGACATTCCATTCGCCTACAAACGAAGTTTTCGCATCAAATAAATTCTGCGCATCGTGCATGTAAATGACGCTGTACCTTTTTTTTGGCGAAGCCGAATAACCTTCGGGCAAATAAAGCCATATTTTTTTGGTTGTTTTAAGCTGAGGAGCTTCAATAGTGAAAGTGGACACGTTTTTTGAAGCGGTGCTTTCCTGTGCATTTCCGAATGTAAATGTCAGGAGAAATATAAAAAAGAAAAATCCTCGAATCATTCCTTATTGTGTTTTAGATTTAATGTAATAATTTAGCTAAAAATAATAATTTGATGAACACCGAAGAAGAAAAAAGAGGTTTACTTTTAGAAATGATTGCGTTTGCTACCATTGACGGACATTTGCATAAACGTGAGCTGGATTTTCTGTGGATTGTTGCCGAAGAATTGAATATCAGCAAAGAAGAATTTAGAGATTTATTTCATCAAGAGCATACTGTAAAAGTAAACAGATCCGAGTTTCAGCGTATTCAGCAATTTTACAGATTGGCTTTGATTATGCATTGCGATGGCATCTTACATGAAAAAGAATCAAAAGCGATACATCAAATTGCACTCGAAATGGGACTGAATCCAACTGCAGTAAAACGAGTTTTAGAGTTGATGAAAAAGGCGCCAAACGCTATTATTGACCCAAATAAATTGTTGAGAGTTTTTCAGGAACAACACAATTAAGGCAATTGTTCCTGAAGTTTTTTGATGTCGTCGCGCAGTTTGGCCGCTTGTAAAAAGTCTAATTCTTTGGCTGCTTTTTCCATTGATTTTCGTTTTTCACGAATCAATTTTTCTAAATCTGCTTTTGACATATAAGCTGTTTCTGGTTCTGCAGCTTGAGGAAGCGTATGTCCTAATTCATATTCAACTAAAGGATTTTTTGTAAATGCGCTGTCAATCTTTTTATTTAGAGCCTGAGGCGTAATGTTATTTTCGGTGTTGAAATTGATTTGCTTGGTTCTTCTATAATTCGTTTCGTCAATTGTTCGCTGCATGCTGGCTGTGATTTTATCAGCATACATAATGGCTTTTCCATTTAAATTTCTCGCAGCACGTCCAATAGTTTGCGTCAAAGACCTGTGGTTTCTTAAAAAACCTTCTTTATCCGCATCCAAAATTGCAACAAGCGAAACTTCAGGCAAATCCAGACCTTCACGAAGCAAGTTGACTCCAATCAAAACATCAAAAATCCCTTTTCGCAAATCCTGCATGATTTCGATTCGCTCTAAAGTATCCACTTCAGAATGGATGTAACGACAACGGATATTTACTTTGGTCAAATATTTGGCTAATTCTTCGGCCATTCTTTTGGTTAAAGTGGTCACCAAAACTCTTTCGTCTAATTCACATCTCACCTGAATTTCTTCGATCAAATCATCAATCTGATTCAAACTTGGGCGTACTTCAATTATTGGATCCAATAATCCGGTTGGACGAATAATTTGCTCCACATAAATTCCGTCTGATTTTTGCAATTCATAATCGGCAGGAGTGGCAGAAACGTAAATTACCTGATTTTGCAAAGCTTCAAATTCCTCAAATTTCAAAGGTCGGTTATCCATTGCGGCAGGTAAACGGAAACCGTATTCTACCAAGTTTTCTTTACGGCTGCGATCGCCTCCGTACATGGCGTGAACCTGCGAAACGGTTACATGACTTTCGTCCACAACCATTAAATAATCGCTTGGGAAATAATCTAACAAACAGAAAGGTCTTGTTCCAGCCTCGCGTCCGTCAAGATAACGGGAATAATTCTCAATTCCGGAGCAATAGCCTAATTCACGAATCATTTCTAAATCGAAATTCGTTCGTTCTTCTAGACGTTTTGCCTCCAGATGTTTTCCTATTTCTTTAAAGTAATCTACTTGTTTTACTAAATCCTGCTGGATTTGCCAAATTGCTCCTTGCAAAACTTCTGGTGAAGTCACAAACATATTAGCGGGATAAATCGTCAATCTTTTGAATTTCTCGATTACTTTGGAAGTTTGAGCATCAAATGATTCTATTTCTTCAATTTCATCTCCAAAAAAATGAATTCGATACGCGTCATCAGCATAACTTGGATAAACTTCGACTGTATCACCTTTGATTCTGAACGTTCCCGGATTAAAATCGGCTTCCGTTCTGGCGTATAAACTCTGAACCAAACTATGCAATAATTTGGTTCTAGAAATAACTTGGTCTCTGGTGATCTCAATTACGTTTTTCTGAAACTCCACCGGATTTCCAATACCGTATAAACAAGAAACCGAAGCAACAACCAAAACATCACGACGCCCAGAAAGCAGGGAAGAAGTGGTGCTCAAACGCATTTTTTCTAATTCTTCGTTGATGGATAAATCCTTTTCAATAAAAACGCCAGTAACAGGCATAAAAGCTTCTGGCTGATAATAGTCGTAGTACGAAACGAAATACTCAACCGCATTATTTGGGAAAAACTGTTTGAATTCTGAATACAATTGCGCTGCCAAAGTTTTGTTGTGTGCCAAAACCAATGTCGGGCGTTGCACTTCCTGAATAACATTTGCAACTGTAAAGGTTTTTCCAGATCCCGTAACTCCTAATAAAGTTTGATATTTTTCGCCATCTTCAACACCTTGTGCGAGTTTTTGGATGGCTTGTGGCTGATCTCCTTTCGGACTATATTCTGAAGCTACTTGAAAATTCATTTTTTATTGATGAAAAATTAGTGTTGTAAAGATACGAAGTTTGAATTCTATAAAAAAGACAAATAAGGTTGCATAGGATTGCATGGATTTTTATGATTTTTTTGTGGTGCAGTCCCTACGGGACAATTTTTCCGTTATTAACGTTTTTCTATCAAAATGCAATCTCTAAGAGATTAAAAAAAAAATCAATTGGCCATCAGGATTATCTCGTAGAGATTGCATTTTGGTAGAAAAAATAGTAGCACATTTTAAAATTGTCCCGTAGGGACTGCACATTACACATTATTCTAAAAAATTAGTCATAGCTTCATTTACAAATTTCGACTGATCAATACTCAAAAAATGTCCGGCATCCTTAACCATTATTGTTTTGGCCTTTGGCAGATATTTTTTTGCTCTTTCCAAACTTTCGTCTGAATTTATAACGTCTTTATCGCCAATTAATACTAAAACTGGATTCTGAATCGATTTTAGTTCGTCATCTGAAAAAGGCGTCATCTTAAGCATGCTTGAGTTGGATTTTGCATATTTATTCGCCAAATAAAATTGTCTGTTATAAACTGGGCTGATTTTTTCTGGATGAGTCGAAAATGTTTTTAAGGTTTTGCTGAATTTTTTTTCACTCGGAAAAAGTTTTAAAAGTAAAGCTGAGGATGTTTTTCTGGGTTTATCAATAAATTTAAAGGTCTGCGCCGGACTTAGTAAAACAATTTTATCAATTGAATTCTCTTTTTGTACGGCTAATAATGTCGCAATCCAGCCTCCGCGTGAAGCGCTTACAACATCAAATTTCTTTAATTTGTAATGATTGAAAATTTCATTATACCAAATGACAATTTCTTCTTTTGAAAGTGGCTTTGCGGTCAAAGTCGATTTGTTTGGTTCCATTAAAAAATCAATGGCATAAATGCGGTGATTTTTTGCCAAAGCATTGATATTTGGATACCACATTGTGGAACTGGCATCCATTCCGTGAAGTAAAACTAAGTCTTTTCCATTTGGTGGTCCGGCGATAATAACGTGTGCTGTTCCAAAACTGGTTTTTACATTTTCTTCGGTATAAGGAACATCCCAAAGTTTTAAGGCTTTGTCGTAAGATGCAATATAATTTTGTTTTTCGCTTTCTGTTTTAAAAACATAATCTTCGAATTTAGTTTTTTTCGAAGACGCACAGGCTGTCAGTAAAATAATAAGGAATAACCGAACGAGTATTTTTGATGTACGCATAAAATTCAATTTACTTTTAAAGGTACAACAATCTAATTTCGAAGCTTTTTCAGAATTTTATCTGAAACTATCATAATTTTAAGATTGCTCTTTTTTAGAGGTCAGATAATAAATCTGGACAAAAGCTAAAATAGCATTCGGGATAATTACGGGCCAAAGCCATTGATTAAAATCTCTATAGTCGTTTAAAAAAATACCATAAATGACAAAACAGATACAGCCAAACATATTAATGAACCGAATTGTTCTGAGGTTTTTCAGCAAAAAACCTCCAACAATAAAAACAGATGCGAGATAACCAACATATTCTGCCATAATCTTGATATTTAATTGTTTACACTAAATGTAGTGAAATGAAATTATATTATCAAGAGTTGGTTTTGAAAATCAGTGTTTTAGATTTTGAAGTTTTTCTGTTCGCTTTCATTTAAGAAACTCCAAGCCACAATACGGCTGTTTTTTTGGCCTTGAGCCATATCAATTGTTTTGATAGAAACGGCATTTACCTTTTTCAGAATTTTATAAATCGAAGAAAGATTTTCTTTTTTAGAAACCAAAGTTGTAAACCATAAACATTGCGAAGCGTATTTTGCGCTTTCGTAAATCATTTGTGTAATAAACCCGATTTCGCCACCATTGCACCACAATTCGGCGTTTTGACCGCCAAAGTTTAAAACGGGATTTGTATTTCTTTTTTCCTTCGGATTTAAATTAGAAACTTTTCTAGAAGCACTTTTGTTTGCTTCTTGTGCCGATGCATGAAAGGGAGGATTACACATGGTAAAAGTGAATTTATCTTCAGGAATAAAGATATTTTTGAAGATAAATCGGGATTCAGGTTGTTGTTGCAATGCAATAGCATCGATTAGTTTTGGATTGGCCTCGATAATTTTACTGCAATTTTCAATCGCTTTTTGATCAATATCTGTTCCAACAAAACTCCAATCGTAAATACTATATCCTAATATCGGATAAATTAAATTTGCACCAGTTCCGATATCTAAACCTAAAACAGAATTTCCTTTCGGAATGATTCCGTTATTGTTTTCGGCTAATAAATCAGCGATATAATGAATGTAATCAGCGCGCCCGGGAATTGGCGGACAAAGATAATGTAAAGGAATATTCCAGTTTTGAATATTATAATAAGTTTGTAAAAGAGCCCTATTTAATGTTTTTACAGCTGCTGGATTACTGAAATCAATAGTTTCAATTCCGTATTTGTTTACAGAAATAAAAGCTTTTAATTCAGGACAATTTGAAATCAATTTATCAAAATCATAGCGATTGCGATGAAGATTTCTTGGATGTAAATTACTTTTTTCAGAATTGTCGTTTGCTTTCATTTTGATTGATTTCAAATGCAAAGATAGGTATTCCTTTTTTAGAAAATACTTTGTGAAATTTTACATTAAGCTAATTGTCTAAATCCGATGTAGTAGCTGTTATGTGCTGTTTTTTTATTAGTCAATAGGTTTTGGCATATCTTCATATGGATATTCATACCCATTGTCATCTTCCCATTCTTTTTTTATAATGTCGCCATAAATGACTTGACGAACTTCGTAATCTTTTGTATCCATTGTCCCAACGAAAATTCTTTGATGTTCTGGAACTTTCTCATATGCTTCTTTTAATTCGTCTCGTATTTTTTTTGTCGGATTTTGTTTGTATTCGTCAAATATTCTCGCACATTTGGCAATACTATTTTCTCTACCGTTTAGCTCATTAAACTTGTCAGTTAACTCATTTAGTTTGAATTTAATGTCAACACCGCTTCCTGAGACAATATTAAAAGATCCTAAATTCATAATTGTAATAGTTTCACCGATTTTCAAATCTGTTGTTAGTATCTCGTTTTTAGTTAGTTCATCTAATTCTTCAAATTTGTAAATTTTCTTTTTTGGTAAATTAGTTATCTCAACGTTTCCATTCTTATAAATAGATAGTTCTGCTAAATAAGTTTTATTGTCATCATTTCTATAAAAAAAATGAAATTTCTCGCCATTAATCCTGTTAGGGAAGAAAGAGTTCGGGTCGTCAAAATGATAAGGTTTTGGTGTGGGCATAAAGTGTTTAGCAACATTTACTTTACCTAACATTTTTAAATTATTTCCATTATAATTGTGCAAATTTTCAAGTGTAGGGTTGAGTTGTTTTACCAATGAATAAATATAATCAGATAGGGTTTCTTTGGTATGTTTCCATTCTCCTTGTTCTATATTCCAATGCCCCAAACCAAAAATAGAAATTGCTTCTCCGTCTGGAATTGAAGTGACAACCCAACCTTTATTTAACTTGTCTTTGAACATTGATAAGTCAACCATTTCCCAACAAGAAATAAGTCCATCACTATACACTTGCAAGTCAGTAAAATGGTATTGCATATTGTGTATTATTCCTGGAACAGAAAATCCTTCAAAAACTTCTGTTCTTGTTATAGTTGTCAATTCGGCTTTTTCGGTCTTGTTAGATTTGAATATTTTGTCAAACAGTTTCATTTGTTTCAAGATGTCGTTTTTTTTAATAGCACATAACGTTCTGTCGCTTGGCGAGGTTGCGAAGTTCGGAACTGATTATTTTCTGGTAAAGAAAAAAAATCTTGCGAAACGCAAATGTGAACTTACCACAAAACTCGCAATTGCGTGAAAAGGCTGTTGTGCGTTCGGTTTTTTTTATTCTTTCCAATATTCTTCCATAATTGGAATTCTGTTTATTACATTTTTAGATAATATTTCAAATTTATTTTCAATATTCAAATCTTTATTTTGGTCATACCTAAACCAACTTTCGGTACCATTTTCTTCTGACGTAGAATTTGGATATATTCTTTTTCTTTCAAATAAATCGTGTGCTGTCAATTTATTCAACGGAATCAATTTTCCCCAGTGCGTTTTAAATTCAGGTTCTTTCCAATTAGCTAATTCAATTATGAATCCGCCGCCATTTCGATCAAATTGAAAAGTCAACAAATTTGTCTTTCCATTTTCCGTTTTTCTAAAATGTGGAAAACTGCCTTTAAAATTTCTGCTCCGTAATTCAGGAATAAAATTTTCATTAAGCGACTTAATCATTTTATCTTTTTCTAAACTCATGGTTCCAAATAATTTCTTGAATTCTATTTCGTTCCGCCAAACTGACGCACAACGTCTTGGCACTACAGCGGGTTTGGGACTAAATTAAGCCCATTCTTCGGATTTGAGAAATCATCACAAATACAAAACCAACTTTCCATTAAGGCAATTGCCCAAATCCGTTGTAGTGGCTGTTATGTGTCGCTTTTCTTGTCATTTATAATAATAATACCAATTACTTTCGTAATTCTTGTCAAAGTTTTCTTTACTGTCAATAAAAACCTGAATATCATTCCTATTGAAGTAATTAAACTCGTCAAATGGTTTTACAAACTCATAATACTTGTCAGCCCACATTTTTTTGATTTCAGATCTGTCATATTCTTTTACCTTTTCATCTGTGAACATAAAAAAGGTTGGAATGGTAAAGCCAATCGAGATTGTCCAAATATCTTTATTATGAAATGAATTAATGAACTTGTCTGTCTGTTCTTTTTTAATTTTATATGTCGCCTCAATTTTGGCAATAGGTTCAAATGCACCATAAACTACAAATACATTATCTGTCAAATAAATACCGTTGTTGTTTGAGTTTAATATTTTTGAAATTAAGTTATTGCTTTTGGAAAGCCCTTGTTGGTTGATTATTTCAGCAAACTTTTCTCCAATAGCTTTTTGTTTTGTTTTGTCAAAATATGAAATGCCTTGAGTTAAAAATTTACTCTTCTCTTTCTCAAACTCAAAACAAATCTGAATTCTTGGCGTCTTGTTGTCTAATGTGTCGTAGATAATGTTAATTGTTTTTACTTCATAGGTTTTGTCTATCCACTCAGCAAGGGGCACAAATTCTGCTTTCATCTTTTCAGTCCCAAGGATAATTCGCTTTGTCTGTATATATTCTTTGTCAGATGGTAAAATCATATTGCAGTTGTTGTTCTAAAGTGACACATAACGTCCCCGCGCTACAAGCAGTTTGGGATTAAATTAAAACCATTCTTCGGATTTACCAAATCATCCCAAATACAAAACCATTTTCCATTAAACTAATTGCCCAAATCCGTTGTAGTAGCTGTTGGGCATCGTTATTTTATATACTCGTTTATTAGTTCAATTTTTTGGTCAATATATTTCACAATTTCTGTTGGTTTCATTTCTGATTCTTTAAATCCAAAAATATTATTGTTACAACTTCCGCAATATTCTCCAATTTCAACTGATTTATTTCCGCATTCACAATTCCAAACATCTTTTTCTTTTGAAGACAAAAGTTGTTTTTTAGTTGTTATTTCTCCTCGTTCTTTAAAAGTAGAATGAATAAAATTTTTGGTTTGATTGAAGTTTTCAATATCATTCTTGTCATAGAATGATTTGTCATAGGTTGCTATTCTTAAACCAATTTTTTGCTTTTTGAAATCTGAATTTCTAAGTAAACTCATATTTTTTTCATAATCAAATAGGTTTAATTCCTTGATTACTTTAGATAAATATAAAGCGACTTGCTGATTGGTTTCGGTTTCAATTTTATCGTAAAGTAAACTTACTCTTTGGGTTTCTTCCAAAGCATCTATATAACTTGTGAAATTTTTATGAAACACATTATAAGAATCTGGCATTGATTGAAAGTTCTCAATTAAGTGGGTATACCTTTTTAATATGAATGGAAAAATTTCTTGAACCTGATTCGAAGTTATAAAACTCCAAATTTCATCATCATAATCTAATTCTCCATTTTCAGCTCTTTCAATAATATTTTTTCTTTGTCTTAAATTGTTTATTCTTTCAACACCAACATTTTCAAACTTTTCATTTGTATTTGATAATGAATTTAATTTTTCGTCTTTTTCAATAATTACTGCTGTTCCGATTGCAGTTAACATAAACATTGATTTTCCCTTTCCTGATATTTCATCCATATCAATATTTAAACCTATAACACAATTTCCACCAATCTCGTGTGCGTTGTATTTTATTCTCTCTATTGCTTCATTATAAAGTGAGGATAATTGTTTTTGATATGAACTTGAACGACCTCCGAAGACATCTGTTAATCCTCCTAAAAAATCGCTAAATAAATTTGTACCTGCTACGATATGAGCTGAAACTGGTTTTAGATGTTTTTTAATTTTTAAGCCATCTGCAGAAGAAGTTGTTATTACTAAAATGTCTTTAGGATTTGCCATAGTTTTGTTTTTTTGTTTTCTTATTTAGTACGATTGGTTATAATGATGCCCAACGTCCCCGAGCTACAAGCAGTTTGGGATTAAATTAAAACCATTCTTCGGATTTGCCAAATCTTCCAAATACAAAACCATATTTAAATTAAGCCAATTACCCAAATTGCTTGTAGCGTGTGTTGGCAGTAGGCTTTTTGTAGATTTCGTTTATACTTCTTCAATTTTAAATCCTTGCTTTTTAGCCAAATTAACAATATTATCAATATTGAATTTTCCCCATTCAGTAGAGACAACAAATTTTACATTATCACTACTTGTTAAAATGTTTTTATCATCAATAAAGTGTCTTTTATTCGATTTATTAGCATATTTCGTTTCTACTAATTTAAGCTCATTAATCACACCTGTTGAGCCTTGATATTCATCAAGAAAAATATTTTTAAGATTACTGAAACTTGAAGGATTTTCTTTTAAATAAGCTCGAACAAATTCCAACACAAATTTATTTTTTGCAAGTTTTATTCCTGATTCGTTTATAATGTATTTTGTTTTATCCCTTGCACTTAGAGTTTCAGAATACTGTTCGTATTTAGTTGGTGGAGTTTTTATAATTTCTGAAACGATTGCGTTTTTTGTTGTAATTTTTAAAGCTAAACCTTGCAATACATTATCAATTATTTCGCCATCATATTCTTTTTGTAAATCCTGCTTTATTAATTCTAATATTTTTAATTCGTAATCTGGTGATATGATTTTATTCAACAATACTTTTTGTTCATTCTTTCTATTAATACTTTTAAGAATGTTTTTTGTAAAGTTATTTAATGCATCGTAATTAAAATTCTCTTTATTAAAAAGTTCCACAAACTTAATTCCTTTCTGACTATCTTTTTCGAAATCAATAGTTTCAAGCAAAATAGGGTCATCATATTCGGTTAAGTCTCCATCATAAAATATTTGTATCATTTGACCGATTAAAATTCCATATTGAAGTTTTAATTGACGCATGTAAGAAAATAACTGTTGTTGAAATTTAGTGTTTAGAGGAATACTTGGTTGTTTAATTTCAATTACAAATAAGTTTCTTTTTTCTACTGAATTTACAATAATGTCTGGGATGATTCTGTTTGATGCACCAATTGCAAATGAAGGACGAATTTGCAAATCTCCCGAATATTCTTTCCAATCCAAAACTCTTAAAGCTTGAATTACATTTAGTTCAAAGTCATTTTCGCTAATTTCTGCTCTTATATTTTCGGAAAGCAAAAAGCATATCTCATTCCATTTTTCGTTATTCATCTCTTCAGTTTTTTTAAGCTTACTACCAACGTTCTGGTACTACAGCGGGTTTGGGACTAAATTAAGTCCATTCTTCGGATTTGCCAAATCATCCAAATACAAAACCAACTTTCCATTAAGCCAATTGCCCAAATCCGTTGTAGTAGCTGTTAGTGGCTGGTTTTTCTGAGTTTGTTATTTAATATATGCTTAATTATTCCTGTTCCAATTAGATAAGGACCTTCATTAAATTCAAATTTCATTTTTTCTTTTAATTGTCCTGCAAAATATTCAACACCAAGAATTTTAATTTCAGCTTCTACAGTTTCACCAGGGAAAACGATATTTCTTTCAATAAATTTCTGGTAGCCTGTAGTTTGCATTTCAGCAAAATCAAATTTTATACTTGGTTTATAGCCAGAATGTGCTGGAGTTTTTCTGCCTCCATCTTCAGTTTTTCTATAATTTAAAATTGCGATAAAGTCGGCATCACTACTTTCAATTTCCGCTTGGTTATTATGGAAATAATCATACGCATAACCTTCTATTTCGCCTCCTGCAATTTCATTATTCTCTTCATCCAATAGTTTATATGCGTGTTGTTCATGACCAATACTTGCTTCTCCATCTAAACCTAAAAGTATTGTATAAAAAGTGTCTGTTAGCAAAACAGAAATTAGATGTTTTAATTTTTCATTATTTTCTGCATCAAGATTTAGTTGATTTATTAATGATGAAACATAAGTCTCATTATTTCCGCTAAATGCAGAATTAATTGTCAACTTTCTTTCTAAATAAAACCCTTTTACAAATTCTTCTGATGTCATTTCTTCTGCTTCTTTTATGGTAAACTAGCCACTAACGTTTCCGCGCTACACGCAGGCTGGGATTAAAAATGCGTAATCTTTCGGTTAAAACCTAATTTTTCAAATACAAAACCATCTTTAAATTAAACCAATTGCCCAGCTTGCTTGTAGCGTGTGTTGGCAGTAGTTAATTTTCTCTTATTGCTTTAATTCCGCTGTATTTCTCCAATTTTGAAATAATTTCAGCGTCAAATCTATTTTCAATTCTTTCTTTTTCATCAACACTAAAGTCTTCTTCTTTCAGCCACTTATTATGTCTTTTAGTGAAAATGGAACGAATGGCTAATATAGTTGGTCCATTTTCATCTTGTTTTTCATTTCCGTCCGTAACAAATGACACATAATACATTTCTTCAGGCTCTGATTGAAAATAAAAAATCCTCGTATCCAAAAAGTCATAACCTCTTTTTTTCCAATTATCATACTCTTTCCATTTCTCAGGAATTTCAAGTTCAGCATTTTTATTGAACAAAGTATCAATTGCTTTTTCAATATTCTTTTTGGGTGTCGCAAAATTTCTGCTATCAAAACCACCCAAAGTTCCGTCACAACTAATTAACAAATAACCGAATAAAAGAATAAAAAAGATTTTAATTTTCATATATTTTCTCAATTCTGCGGGTTAATTACTGCCAACTAGTATATATGTATGACAAAACCATACAAAGCCACTAAATTTTGGGTAGATATGTATGATAAACGTCGTACTTTATTTTTAAATCAAATATATGATAATTCTTTATAATTCATCAAAGGGACTTTTAATTTGTTGAATGTTTTTAGTACTTACATGCGTATAAATTTCAGTAGTTTTGCTACTACTATGACCTAATAATTCTTGTATATAACGCAAATCAGTTCCGCTTTCTAATAAATGCGTGGCATAGCTGTGGCGCATCCAGTGAAGGGTTACTGGTTTTGTATTGCCAACTTTTTGAAGAGCTTGTTTCAAAACACTTTGTAAGCTTTGTTCTGAATACTTTTCTCCAGAACTTTGACCTTCAAACAGCCAAATGCTCGGTTTGTATATCGTATAATATTCTCTAAGCATTTCTAATATTTTAGGGGATAAGGGCGAAATTCGGTCTTTTTTGCCTTTAGCTTGTTTAATAATAACAATTCCTCTCTTAGAATCAATATCAGCAGGTTTTAAATTTAGAAGTTCACTTCGGCGTAAGCCACAACTATAAATCAATGAAAGCATTGTTTTGTGTTTGATGTTAGAATGTGCATTCAAAATCAATTTTATTTCTTCTTTACTCAAAACGTTAGGTAAAATTTTTGACCTTTTGGGGCGATGAATTTTGTCAATTTCAATTTTAGTTCCGCATACTGTAGTGAAAAATAATTTCAAGGCATTGACGATTTGATTTTGATAAGAAGAAGAAAGGTTGTTTTTAAGAATATATTCGTTGTTGTAAATTAATACATCCTCATTGGTAATTTCGGAAATATTTTTTTCTCTATAAAATATCAAAAAAGATTTTAAAGCTTCGGAGTACGTTTTGATAGTGTTTGGACTGTATCTCTTAGAAGAAAGCCATTGAACGAATTTTTTTATTTGCTCAAAACCCTTCTCCGAAGGAAAAGAATGAGAAAGAGGAATTAAATGAAATTTTACCCTGTTTTCAGTCGTGTCAGGGAGATGCCAAACGCCTAAAGTTTGACTCCAACGCGAACCTGCCAACTTTTTTATTCGAGTTATTAATGCAGCATTTTTTTCAAAATAAACTGCAATTCTTTTTTCTTTTTTATGGATGATAATTTTAGCTTCCCAATTCATAATTATACAATTTAGGTTACTAAAGTAAGAAAAAAGCTTCATTTTTAAAAGTACAACCTTGGAATCAACATGCTCAAAAGTTAAAATTTAATCAAAACATTCCATCATTAAAAGATCGCCTTCGCGATGTGATATCATTACAAGTCCGTCCTGTTCAACAGAATTACTGCTCCCAGTTCTGTAGCCCATTGTAAGCGTATCGTTTTGCAATTCGTATTTTAAATTCGTGGAATAAATACCATTTACGGTACCAATTGGAATCAGCGAAATTGGAGTTTGCGCTGTGTACCATTTCTCAAATTTTCGTGGCAAAAGAAATATTTTTGAATGATCATCGAGAATTACGATTTTAAGCGAATCACGATGACGAACAATATTCGTGAGGTTTGTAATGGTATGATCAGCACGTTTTCCTGTTGCCCAAACCACATTTACAGCTGGAATTCCTCGTTCAACAAGATAATCGCAAGCTTTTTCAAGATCAGTTTTGTCTTGATCTTCAGTATGAACAATTTCAATAGGATATTGTGATGTTCTGTAAATTTCGGGATCAAACCCACGATCAAAATCGCCAAGAAGCACATCGACTTTTATGCCCAATTCAAGAACTCTTTCAATAGCAGAATCCAGAACAACAACCAATGGCGACCATTCCAGCAATTGTCCTAATAGTTCAGGACTGCAGGCAGCTCCATTGGCAATAATTAAAGCAGGTTCCTGATCGTCGCGAACTATATGATGTGATGACATATGGGTATTTTTGATTGTGATGCAAAGGTAAGGTTAGAATTTTAGATTTTAGTTTTTTTTGCCACAGATTAGATGGATTAAAAAGATTAATCCATTTAATCTGTGAAATCTGTGGTCTAATTAAAAATCCAGCAATCTTCTGTGGTAATTAATTTGTCCTAAGTGATACGCCAAATGTGTTGCAAGGTGAACCAAAAAGAATCCTGTTGTCATTTCTTTTTCGAAAACAATCTGCGGATAAATGGCTTCTAAATCAGTTTCTGTTAAAGAATCTAAGGCATTGTTTACGACAATTAATGTTTCCTCAATTTTTTGAATCAATTCTGCCTTAGGGATATCTTTTAAAGAAAATTCTAATGGGCGATTTCGTACATAACCAGTTTTTCCAATTTCTGCACCAATAAATGTATTGATATTTCCGATAAGATGAAGGCAAAGATTTCCAGCCGAATTTGAAATGTTTTTGTCAATTTTCCAAAGATTGCTTTCGTTTTGATACGATTCGATTTCAATTTTTAATTTGTTGAGATCGCGCTCAAATAATGATTTTAGGGTTTCGATCAGCATGATTTTATTTTTAGTTAAGGTCTGTTTTTTATTGGAATCCAGATTTCTTCTTCAGAGTCGGGATCGTCTTTTTTGTATTTTTCATCCATTACGGCAAAATGAGGTCGATCGTCAACAGTATATTCAGAATTTGGAAGCCATTCTGCAAAAATAGAATGGTATGTTTTATGACCTTCGCTTGCCGGACCTTTGTGAATAAAAACAGCATAAATTCCTGTTGGGATTATTAGAGTTTCCATTTCTTCGGGTATTACAGGAAAGTTTTTTACTTCAATAGCGGCCCACTTTTGAAAAGTTTTACTTGCATCAAAATTGTCAAAATACCCATTTGGGAAAACCTCTAGAGAATATAAATTAGCATCGACTGTATTTTTTATTTCCTTTCTTCTGGGCATAAAACTGCTCCACAATTGAAAGGTTTGATTTTCCATAAATGACATTATGATATATTTCCCGACTAACTTTTTTTCGGTTAAAATTTTAATTTGGGCTTCCATTTTGGTGGTTTATTTTATGGTGTATTTTTTAAGATCGGTTTCACTCAATGAAAAATATCCCAACGGATAATTTTCTTTATTTGTGCTATTTATGATATTTCCTTTTACAGTTGCCGGAGGGGATTGAAAAGGCCCGCCAACATTGCTTCCCGCAATGCTTACGAGAATATTCATATAGTTGTAGTACTGTTTTGAGATTCCAATATGCGTTATTTCAATTTCATCGCCAGATTTTAATTCGTCATCATCGGAAAGACTGAAAAATTCGTTGCCTTGAAAAAATTTATCTTCATCAACATAATAATTGGATTTGATTTTATTCGAATAAACATATTTGTACAAATAGAAATTATCAGCATCTGCAGGATCATTAAAGTAAGCCTTGATTTCGATATCTTTTCCTGTAAAACCGCCTTGATTGTTTTGCTCAATATGTGTAATAGGTGCCACAGATTGCATGGTTTCAGTTGCTGTGTAAGTCTGCCCGTTTGTGATTACAGTCAAAGTATATTCCTGATTTAAAACCGGTTTGAAATTGGTGCAAATGTAGCGGCCAGATTTTGGGACTTCTATAAAATTAAATTGTTCATTAGCGCTGTTTTTTATAAAAATCCTTGCGCCAGAAACTGTCGGAATTACATTTTCAAAATAACCCGTTGTAGTGGTTAATTTTATGGTTTGCTGTCTTCCAGTTGTACCTTTTTGCCAATTAATTGCGGCTTCAATCACTAATTTTGGAGGTGCAGTATCTAGCTCGACATCAACAACTTCTTCACAACTTGTAAAGAAAATCGAAACAAAAATGATCAATAATAAGGCAACTTTTTTCATAGTTTTCTTTTTTTAACAAAAAGTGATATTTAAAATCTAAAATTATAACTCACCGCAGGAACAATTCCGAAAATTGATGTTTTGACTGCTTCATTATCGCCTGTATCCGTGTTTTGGCGAAAATTGATTGAAGCTGCATTTTTGCGATTGTATAAATTATAGATGCTAAAAACCCATTCTCCTTTCCAGTTTCGGTCTTTGTTTTTTCTAGGAGTCAAAGTCGCCGAAACATCTAAATGATGATAAGCTGGCAAACGGTTTTCGTTTCTCAAGCCATAACTCGGAACCGTGATTCCTAAATATTGATATTGTCCGTTCGGGTAAGTGACCGGCATTCCCGACTGTAAAGCAAAGTTAGCACCAAACGACCATTTTTCGTTTAAATTATAAGCCGAAGTTATGGCTAAATTGTGTGTTTTGTCATAAGCCGAGCTGTACCATTGGCCATTGTTGATTCCAGTTTCTTCTGGAGTTCTGCCCGGCGTCTGTTGTTCTGATTTTGATAAAGTATAAGAAATCCATCCGTTGAATTTCCCTTCGTTTTTCTTTACCATGATTTCCAAACCATAAGCGCGCATTTGCCCGTTTAAAATTACTTGTTCAATAGCATTATTTGCTATTAAATCGGCTCCATCAATATAGTCGAGTCGGTTTTGAATTTCTTTGTAATAGGTTTCAACTTCTAACGAATAAGCACTGTTTTTAATATTTCTAAAATAACCTAGCGCCACCTGATCAGCAATTTGAGGTTTGATGTAATTGTCGCTCGGCATCCAAACATCAAGCGGAGTAGGTGATGAGGTATTTGAAATCAACTGAAGATATTGCGCCATTCGGTTGTAACTAGCCTTTATCGCTTGTTCGTCGTTCAATTGATACGAAACAGAAAAACGAGGTTCTAGATTATTATAGTTTTTGATTGATTTGTTTTTACCATAATATTCGGTACCAATAGGCGTCGCTTTTTCATAAATCTGCATATCAGTATTGAAAATTACTGGATTGTTGTTTTCGTAAAGATTTACAGAAGAAGGTCCCAAACGATAAAACAAACTGTATCGCAATCCGTAAGCAATTGTGATTTTTTTCGAAAGCTGATTTTCGGCATCAATATAAATAGAAGGCTCAAAAGCATATTTTTTATCCAATTGATCTGGATTAATTCCTGATTCTGGATTGCTTGGTTTAATGGTTCCGGGGTTGAATTTGTAATAAATTCCGTTTAAGCCATAGCTCAATTTAAATTTATCTGAAATGTAATGTTTGAAATCGTATTTGATATTGTAATTCTGAATTCCTGAATCCCATTTGAAGCCAACAAAATCAAGATCCAATCCGTAATAATAATCGCTGTAAATTAAAGATAGATTCGAAAACAATTTATCAGAATACAAATGATTCCATCGCAAATTTAAAGTAGAATTTCCGTAAATATTCGTAAAGCTTTTATTTAAACTGAAAACATCGCGCCCAAAATATCCTGATAAATATAAACTGTTGTTGTCGTTTAATTTATAGCTCAATTTGGTATTCAAATCATAAAAATAAGCCGAATTGTCTTTTTGGTCTTCAGAAAGTTTTAGAAATAAATGGGCATAAGAAGCGCGTCCGCCAATTAAAAAAGAACCTTTGTCTTTTACCAAAGGACCTTCAGCTAAAAGTCGGCTGGAGATTAATCCAATTCCTCCGTTTACATGAAACTCTTTGCTGTTTCCATCTTTTTGATAAATATCCAAAACAGATGAAGCCCTTCCTCCAAAGCGCGCTGGAATTCCGCCTTTATAAAGTTTTAAATCTTTGATAGCATCCGGATTAAAAACAGAGAAAAAGCCAAAAACGTGCGAAGAATTAAAAATAGTTGCTTCGTCTAATAAAATCAAATTTTGATCAGCACCACCACCGCGAACATTAAATCCAGACGCGCCTTCGCCAGCATTTGTAACACCGGGAAGCAATAAAATAGATTTTAGAACATCAACTTCTCCCAAAACTACGGGCATTTTTTTGATGGTAGCAATGGAGAGCTTGTTGGCACTCATTTCGGGCGATTTAATATTTATTTTGCCTTTGTTTTCCTTGATTACAACTTCCTGTAATTCCTGACCTGCGCCTTCACTTAGGCTAAAATTCATTTTGGTATTTTGATTTAAAAGAACGGTTTGTTGCAATGTTTGATAACCTACATAACTGATTTCGATTTGATGTTCTCCTTTCGGAATTGTCAGCGAGTAAAATCCGTATTCGTTTGTGGTAGTTCCAATTTTTAAAGAAGGAATATAGACATTGACAGCAATTAAGGTTTCATTGCTTTTATTATCTTTTATAGTGCCGCTAAGGGTGAATTTTTCTTGAGAATACGATGTAAACGCAGTTAGAACTAAAAAAATAAGTATGCCAATCTTTCGTATAATCATCTTTTTTATTTTGGTTTACATAGTTAAGAATTCTTACTAATATATTAAAACGAATTGGTTGTTAAATGTTAGTTAAGATAAACAAAAAAGACAACCGTGTGAGGTTGTCTTTTTTTATTTATTTGCAGCAGCACATTTGTAATGCTCTGAAATTATTTGATTTTAGCAATAATTGCATTGAATGTTTCGCTAGGACGCATTGCTTTGCTTACTAATTCTGGAGTTGGTTGGTAATAACCTCCAATATTCTGAGCTTTTCCTTGAGCGCCAATTAACTCTGCATCGATTTTAGCTTCATTAGCTTCAAATTCAACAGCAATTGGAGTAAAGATCGCTTTCAATTCAGCATCTTTAGTTTGAGCAGCCAAAGCTTGAGCCCAGTAGAATGCTAAATAGAAGTGAGAACCACGGTTATCAATTTGACCCACTTTACGAGCTGGCGATTTATCGTTTGCTAAGAATTTATCGTTTGCTTGGTCTAAAGTTTCAGATAAAACAATCGCTTTAGAATTATCTAAAGTTTGTCCTAAATGCTCTAAAGAAGCACCAAGAGCTAAAAACTCTCCTAATGAATCCCAACGTAGGTATCCTTCTTCTGTAAATTGCTCAACGTGTTTAGGGGCAGAACCTCCAGCACCAGTTTCAAACAATCCACCACCGTTCATTAACGGAACGATAGAAAGCATTTTTGCAGAAGTTCCTAATTCTAAGATTGGGAATAAATCTGTTAAGTAGTCACGTAAAACGTTTCCTGTTACAGAGATAGTATCTAAACCTTTGATGATTCTGTTTAAAGTAAATTCTGTAGCAGCAACTGGGTTTAAAATACGGATATCTAAGTTTGTAGTATCGTAGTCCTTAAGGTATTTTTGAACTTTTACGATCAATTCTCTATCGTGTGCTCTGTTTTCGTCTAACCAGAAAACAGCAGGAGTGCTAGATAAACGAGCTCTGTTTACAGCCAATTTAACCCAGTCCTGAATTGGAGCGTCTTTTGCTTGACACATTCTGAAAATGTCATTAGCTTCAACGTTTTGCTCCATTAATACAGTTCCGTTTGCATCAACAACACGAACAACACCGTCACCTTTAATTTGGAAAGTTTTGTCGTGAGATCCGTATTCTTCCGCTTTTTGAGCCATTAATCCAACGTTAGGAACACTTCCCATTGTTTTTGGATCAAAAGCACCATGTTTTTTACAGAAATCAATAGTTGCAGTATAAACTCCAGCATAAGAACGGTCTGGAATAACCGCAAATGTATCTTGTGCTTTTCCTTCTTTGTTCCACATTTGTCCAGAAGTACGGATCATTGCTGGCATAGATGCATCAACAATAACATCAGAAGGAACGTGTAAGTTTGTAATTCCTTTATCAGAATTCACCATTGCCAAAGCTGGCCCGTTAGCGATAGCTTGATCGATAGCAGCTTCAACTTCTGCTTGCTCAGGTCTTCCAGCAATTTTAGCATAGATATCACCTAAACCGTTTCTTGTATCAACATTTAATTCAGCGAATAAAGAAGCGTATTTTTTGAAAACATCTGCAAAATATACTTCAACGATAGCGCCAAAGATAATTGGGTCAGAAACTTTCATCATTGTAGCTTTTAAGTGCACAGAAAGTAAAACTCCTGCAGCTTTAGCTTCAGCGATAACATCAGCAGCAAAAGCTTTTAATTTGCTAACACTTAAAACTGAACTGTCAATGATTTCTCCAGCTTTTAATGGCGTACTTGCTTTAAGAACAGTTGTAGTTCCGTCTTTAGCAACAAATTCGATTTTTACATCATTTGCTTCAGCAACAGTTAATGATTTTTCACTTCCGTAAAAATCACCGCCTGACATTGAAGCCACTTTAGTTTTTGAGTCAGCAGACCAAGCACCCATTGAGTGAGGGTTTGCTTTTGCAAAGTTTTTAACTGCTCTTGGAGCTCTACGGTCAGAGTTTCCTTCACGTAAAACTGGGTTTACAGCAGAACCTAATACTTTTGCATATTTTGCTTTAATTTCTTTTTCAGTGTCGTTTTTAGGATCTTCAGGATAATTTGGAACATTGTATCCGTGAGATTGTAATTCAGCTATAGCTGCTTTTAATTGTGGTACAGATGCTGAAATGTTTGGCAATTTGATGATGTTAGCTTCTGGTTTTGTAGCTAATTGACCAAGTTCAGCTAATGCATCTCCTGTTTTTTGAGCATCTGTCAAGGATTCAGGAAAGTTAGATAAAATTCTTCCTGCTAAAGAGATGTCTCTTGTTTCAATAGCGATACCTGCTGTAGAAGTAAACGCCTGCACAATTGGTAACAAAGAATAAGTCGCTAATAATGGCGCCTCATCAGTTAAGGTGTAAAAAATTTTTGAATTCTGTGTCATTTTTTTTTTTTTTTATAATCGTGTCGTCAAAGGATGACGATATGAAAAGTATAGTCGGCTCAAAACGAGCGGAGCAAATATAATAAAAACAGTCCGAAAACGGTGTAGTTTTATTTTGAAAAGAAGGATTTATCAGATTGTTATTTCGCGGGTATTAAATTGTCAAATCGATGATTTTGATATTAAAAAATTACAGTTTTGATAGTTGCTGAAATAAAGACATAAAAAAAACTCGTTTCAAATGATATGAAACGAGTTTTTTATAACAATTAGATAAATGATTATCTTCTTTTATCTTTAATCTTAGCTTTTTTACCAGTAAGTTCTCTGAAGTAGAAAATTCTAGCTCTACGTACGTGACCTTTCTTGTTGATTTCGATTTTTTGCAAAGCTGGCAAGTTTACTGGGAAGATACGCTCAACACCAATAGCTCCTGACATTTTACGAATTGTAAAAGTTTCTGTGTTTCCAGAACCTCTTCTTTGAATAACAACTCCTTTAAAAAACTGAGTTCTTGTTTTTTCACCCTCTTTAATTTCGTAGAAAACAGTGATTGTGTCTCCAGCTCCGAAATCTGGGAAATCTTTTTTAGCAACGAATTCGTTTTGAACGAATTTTAATAAATCTGCCATGATAATGTAAATTATAGTTTTATTTCGAACAACATTCACGGATCTCGCCAGAGGTTGGTCAAATTCGGGTGCAAATGTAAAAAATAATTATAAATTATGAATTATAAATTGTGAATTATTTTTTTGAGTCATAAAGCCGAAAGTCATAAAGTCTTAATGTTTTAAGAATGAAGCTAGTAAATGCTTGACTTTATGACTTTCGACTTTAAAAATTTTAAGACTATTCAAGTAAATCTGGACGTCTATTTTTAGTATGTTCAAAAGCCATGTCTTCGCGCCATTTGTCAATTTTGGCGGCGTGACCGCTGGTTAAAACTTCTGGCACTTTCCATCCTTTATAATCGGCAGGTCTTGTGTATATTGGTCCTGATAACAAATTATCTTGAAAACTGTCTGTCAATGCTGAGGTTTCGTCGCTTAAAACACCAGGAATCAATCGGATTAATGCATCAGATAAAACGATGGCGCCCAATTCTCCGCCAGACAAGACATAATCGCCAATTGAAATTTCCTTTGTAATAAAATGATCTCGAACTCTTTGGTCAACCCCTTTATAATGGCCGCATAAAATAATAATGTTTTTGTACATCGACATTTTATTTGCCATTTTTTGATTCAAGGTTTCGCCGTCAGGTGACATATATATAACTTCGTCATAATCGCGCTGACTTTTTAAATGCGTAATGCAGTCGTCAATTGGCTGAATTGTCATGACCATTCCAGCACCTCCGCCAAATGGATAATCATCAACACTTTTTTGTCTGTTGGTGCTATAATCACGCAGATTGTGAAAATGTACTTCGACCAAACCTTTGTCAATGGCACGTTTCATAATCGAAGCTTCAAACGGACTTCTTAATAATTCAGGTAAAAGTGTAATAATATCGATTCGCATTTCTCTTTTTCAAAAGTTTGGGTGCAAAGATACAAAGTAAAAATGGAGAAATTTTGAAAAAAGAAAATTCAAAAGTATTGTTTTAGGATTCTTACAGATGAATTTTTGGTTTTGGTTTAATCATTTGTTTGTTAGGTAAATAAATAATAATTATATAACATTAAAAAGTTTTTATGTAAGAATTAATATTTAATTTTAATTAGTATTACATAATTTTTATTTATAAAAGTAATGCCTTAAATCTAAAATCAATGATCTAATGAAAAATATAGTTTTATGGTTTGCTGTAATAATGTTATATGCATGCTCAAGTTCGAAAAGTACCGGAGATAAATGGATTGGAAAAACCAAACAAAATTTGGTAAAAAGCTGGGGAACTCCAGTACGGACATTCGATAATGCAGCTAATGGCGAAATTCTAGTTTATGCAGATCAGGTTTTTGAAAAAGATAAAGATCATGATTCAAGAATGGCCGGCCCAATGTATTGGAACTATATTTATATGTATGTTGATAAAACCGGAAAAATATCTTCTTTCAGAAATGAGAAACAAAATTATTCTCCACAATCTATAGATTCCAATAAATTGGCGGGAATGAATTTGTTGACGGTGAAATAAATATAGTCCCTACGGGACAAAATTGCTTTGTGATACTATTTTTTTTCTACCAACATTTTGTTCCTAACGGAACGTATAGTTTTTTGTAATTATTTCTTTTTGAAATAAATATGGTCTAGTACCTAACGGGACAACATTGCTTTGTCGTAATACTTTTTTCTACCAACATTTTATTCCTAACAGAACATCTTTGTTGTCGCCTTTTTTGCCAAATATTAAGTTTCCTTTGAAGTTTTTTGATTGATCTGTTGGAAATCAAATAAATTTATTAAAAGATAATTCTTTCTTTTTTATGTTTACAACGATATGATTATTCCGCTAGGAATAAAATGTTGGTAGAAAAAGATAACGGTTTACAATAATGTCCCGTAGGGACTGTATTTATTGCTGCCAACATTTTGTTCCTAGTGGAACATCTTTGTTGTCCCCTTTTTTTACCAAATATGAAGTTTCCTTTGAAGTTTTTTGACTGATCTGTTAGAAATCAAATAAATTTATTGAAAGATAATTCTTTCTTTTTTATATTTACAGCGATGTGATTATTCCGCTAGGAATAAAATGTTGGTAGAAAAAAAATAACGGTTTACAATAATGTCCCGTAGGGACTATATATATGGCAAATACATATACACAAATACATATTCACTTTGTTTTTGCGGTCAAGTATAGAAATGCAACCATACACAAGAATTGGAAAGAGGAATTGTATAAGTATGTTTCAGGAATTATTAAAAACAATAATCATAAGCTTCTGGCTATAAATGGAGTCGAAGATCATATTCATATTTTAATTGGAATACGACCTGCACAATCGATTTCTGACTTAATGAAAATTGTAAAACAAAATTCCTCAAAATGGATCAATGATAATAATTTTTTTAATTATCATTTTGAATGGCAAGAAGGATATGGTGCATTTTCACATAGTAAATCACAGTTGAATGCGGTTGTAAATTACATTCAGAATCAAGAAGAACATCATAAAAAGAAAACATTTAGAGAAGAATACATTAATTTTCTTGAAAAGTTTGAAGTTGAATATGATGAAAAGTTTATTTTTAAAGAATTAATCTAATTTTTTTTAATCTGAACAATGTCTCCTCAAAAAATAAAAATCTTTGCTATTGTTGGTAGTACAAGAAAAAAATCCAGTAATTATAAAATACTGAAATACATTTCAGAAAAAATAAATCCACAATTTCAAATTGAAATATTTGAAGAAATAGATCGATTACCACATTTTAATCCCGATTTAGATCAGGAAACTCCTCCACAGAAAGTTACTGAATTCAGAAATAAAATTAGTCAGGCTAATGGAATTCTAATTTGCACGCCCGAATATGTTTTCAGTTTGCCAGGAACTTTGAAAAATGCATTAGAATGGTGTGTTTCTACAACTATTTTCTCTGGAAAAAGAACCGGTTTGATCACTGCATCGGCTTCTGGAGAAATGGGACATGAGCAACTTTTGCTTATTATGAAAACCGTTGAAGCTAAATTTGATAATACTATACAGCTCTTAATACAAGGTATTCGCGGAAAAGTTAATGATGAAGGAAAAATTGTAAATATAGCGACCGAAGCAGCTCTGGCATCTTTTATTCATAATTTTGAAAATCAATTTTTGAGCGAATTGTAGCGCGTTTCAATAAAAAGAGTAGATTTACTTTTAGATTTTTTAAAATTAAAATGGTAACCAGAAGAAACTTTATTATAAACACAAGCTTGGCTGCAGCCGCAGTTTTAGCCGCTCCATCATTAGCTTTTACTATGAACAAAAAAGAAATTGGATTACAGTTATACACTTTGCGTGATGAATTGCCAAAGGACGTAAAATCAACTTTAGAGAAAGTCGCAAAGGCAGGTTACTCAACCGTTGAAACGTATGGTTTTTCTATGAAAGATCAATTTTGGGGATTATCGCCAAAAGAATTGAAAAAGATTCTCGATGATAATAATCTAAAGGCAGTGAGCGGACATTATAATTTAGGCAGCTTTTTATACGATGGAAATACGGATGAGCTTGTTGCAGCAATTGAAGCTGCTAAAATCTTAAAGCATGAATTTTTGACCGTTCCGTGGGTCGAGGAGCATTTTAGAAAAAGCATCGAAAATTATAAAATAATAGCAGCGCGTTTAAATGAAGCAGCAAAAATGTGCCAAAAAGCTGGCTTAAAATTAGCGTACCATAATCATGATTTTGAGTTCCAAAAGCATGATGGCATTACAGGCTATGAAATTCTGTTGAAAGAAACAGATAAAGATTTGGTTTATTTTGAGTTGGATTTGTACTGGGTGGCACGATCTGGAAATGATTCTTTAAAATTATTTAAAGAAAATCAGGGACGTTTTAAAATGTGGCACGTAAAAGATATGGACAAAGCAAATCAGGCGCTGAACACTGAAATTGGTTCAGGATTAATTGACTTTAAGCCTTTATTCAAAGAAGCGAAACAATCTGGAATGATTCATTTTTTTGTAGAGCAAGAAAATAATTATGTGCCAAATGCTTTTGAATCTATAAAAACGAGCTGTGATTTCATTTCAAAAAATATAATTTAATTCGTAGTTGATTTTATGAAGAAACTTCTTTTTCTCGTTTTTCTTATTCTGAATGCATGCCAATCCAATAAAAAAGAAAATCCCGAGTTAAATCTTCCAATAGATCCTTATTTTACAGAAATTAAAACAAATGACGTAAAGCTTGGCGAACCTGTTTTTGGTGACTGGTTGTATTCACATCCAGAAAAAGGGCAAAGTTTTGAGCAATTCATGAATACAAAGCATGTTGTCCCAACGAAAGAAGAAAATATTATTTATTTACAGCCTATAGGAAAATTTGATAAACAGCAAGTGAAACAAATTGAATTGGTTCGTCAATATTTAGAACTGTTTTTTCAGTTGAAGACGAAAGTTTTAAAAGAAGTTTCAAATGATATAATTCCGAAAAATGTCAGAAGAAAAGGTGATTTGGGTCAGGAACAATTTTTGGCAGGTTATATTTTAGACAGTGTTCTAAAGAAAGAAAAACATGAAAAAGGCATTGCTTTGATGGCAATAACAGAAATGGATTTGTATCCAAAACCAGAATGGAATTATGTTTTTGGGCTAGCATCTTACAGAGATAAAATTGCAGTAAGTTCGATTCACAGATTGTACGATAAAAGAGTAGAAGGAGCAGATTTCAGTTTGTGTTTAGAGCGATTATTGAAAATTTGTTCTCATGAAATTGGGCATATGTTTGGTTTGCATCATTGCATTGAGGCCGATTGTGTCATGAATGGAACAAATAGTTTATCCGAAACAGATGAGCATACGCTCCGATTGTGTTCGGTTTGCCAAAGAAAACTGAATTCTGGATTCAAATATGATAATGAAAAAAGGCTGAAAGAGCTGGAGCAATATTTTAAAGAGAATAACTTGGCAGAAGGCCAGGAATTGATGAAAAAAGACATTGATAAAATTAAAAATAAATAAAAATGGCAACGAGCAAAGAATTTATAAAAGGAGACGAAATAGAATGGGAAGTAGTTGGTGAAGGAATAAAAAGAAAAATACTTGCTTTTGATGACCGAATCATGCTTGTAAATGTTCGCTTTGAAAAAGGAGGAATTGGAGTTTTGCACGATCATTATCATTCTCAAGTTACCTATATCGCGAGCGGAAAATTTGATGTAACAATCAGCGGTGTAACGCAAACATTAAAAGAAGGAGACAGTTTTTACATTCCGCCTCATGCTGTTCATGGCGTTGTTTGTCTAGAAGAGGGGATGCTTACAGATGTTTTTAGTCCTGCACGAGAAGATTTTTTGAACTATTAAAAGTTTAAAAAATCACTATGTTCTGTTCAATAAGTCATTTAAACTTTGAAAATTTATAGTTTTTTTAAAGTCTTGCTAAAGATTAGATTGGTATTTTTGCACCATGAATTTATCTAAAACAAATGTCCTGTTTATGGCAGTTTGCACTGGTCTTATAGTTGCAAATCTGTATTACTGCCAGCCTTTGATCGTATTAATTGCCAACGAATTTAAAATTCCCGAAGCAGATGCTGGAACGATAACTTATTTAACTCAGGCAGGTTACGCTGTAGGGTTGTTTTTTATGGTGCCACTTGGAGATAAAATCGAGCGAAAAAAGCAAATTTTAATGACCACTTTTGCTTCTGTAATTGCATTATTAATTGCAGCTACGGCAAAAAGCTTTTTGATTTTGCAAATTGCTTCCTTATTAATCGGAATTACTTCGATTGTGCCTCAACTTATTCTGCCTTTGGCGGCCTCTTTAAGTACGCACGAACAGCGCGGAAAAGTCATTGGAACCATCATGAGTGGTCTTTTGGTCGGAATTTTGCTTTCGCGAACATTAAGCGGCTTTATTGGCCAAGTTTTGGGTTGGAGATCAATGTTTTATATCGCTGCCGGAATTTGTCTTTTGATCTTTTTTGTAATTCAGAGCAAATTTCCAGTTAATAAACCACAGTTTCAAGGAACTTACGGACAGTTGATCCAATCCTTGTTTACGCTTATCAAAACACAGCCTGTTTTGCGTGAAGCAACTGCAATAAATGTTTTCAGTTTTGCCCAGTTTGGTGCTTTCTGGACTACAATGGTTTTATTGCTTTCTGGCGAACCGTTTGGTTTTAATAGTGCTACAATTGGTTTATTCGGAATTGTGGGTGCTTCTGGAGCTTTGGCTGCGCCTTTGGTTGGAAAAATTGGAGATAAAGGAAATTCAAGAATTGCAGTTGGTTATGGATGTTTGTTGATTTTAATCAGTTTTTTGATTTTTTATTTTTCGATCGAAAGTGTAATCGGAATTGCAATCGGAATTGTGTTTATTGATATCGGAATCCAAGGTGTTCACATTTCAAATCAAACGCGAGTTTATTCTTTATTGCCAGAAGCCAGAAACCGATTAAATACCGTATTTATGTCGTTCAGCTTTTTAGGAACCGCTGCAGGATCAGCATACGGATTATTGCTTTGGAAACTTGGCGGATGGCACGCTGTAGCAATAGGCTGTATGCTTTTATCACTAATGTCATTGGCCGTTTACGGACTTACTTATAAATCAAAATCTAAAAAATAGAAAGACAAATTGATATAAAATTAATTTGTAAATTTGCATTCAAATAAAAAAAATACAATAATGGAAAACGGAATATACGCTAAATTCAATACTAGCAAAGGTTCGATTTTAGTAAAATTGACACATGATTTGACACCAGGAACTGTAGGGAACTTTGTGGCTCTTGCAGAAGGAAATATGGAAAATAAAGTAAAACCTCAAGGACAAAAATTCTATGATGGATTGAACTTTCACAGGGTAATCGCTGACTTTATGATTCAAGGTGGGTGTCCTAAAGGAACTGGAACTGGAGATCCAGGTTATAAATTTGATGACGAATTTGTTTCAAGTTTAAAACACGATCGTCCAGGAGTTTTATCTATGGCTAACTCTGGTCCTGGAACTAACGGTTCTCAATTTTTCATCACTCACGTTCCAACTCCTTGGTTAGATGGAAAACACACTGTTTTTGGACATGTTGTTGAAGGACAAGATATCGTTGATGCAATTGCTCAAGGTGATGCTTTAGAGTCTGTAGAAATCATTAGAGTTGGTGAAGAAGCTGAGAAATGGAATGCAATCGAAGCTTTTATTTCTTTGAAAGGTGCTCGTATGAAAAGAGAAGCAGCTTTAAAAGCAGAATCTGAAGCAAAAATGGAGCAATTAGCTGCTGGTTTTGATAAAACTGAAAGTGGTTTGCGTTATAAAATGATCCAAAAAGGGGAAGGTAAAAAAGCTGAAGCTGGAAAAACGGTTTCTGTTCACTACGAAGGTTCTTTAGAAAACGGAAAAGTTTTTGATTCTTCTTACCCAAGAAAAAAACCAATCGAATTCAAATTAGGAATTGGACAAGTTATCGAAGGATGGGACGAAGGTATTGCTTTATTGCAAGTGGGTGACAAAGCGCGTTTTGTAATTCCATCTGATTTAGCTTACGGACCATCGGGAGCGGGAGGAGTAATTCCACCACACGCAACTTTGATTTTTGATGTTGAATTAATGGACGTAAAATAAGATTTAGGAGCAATTTAGTATTGTTTTAAATAATGATCCCATACGCTGCGGCGTATGGGATTTTTTTATATTTACTTAAAATAAAAACAAAACCAAAGCGATGAAATCAAAAATCTTAACTTTAACCGCAGCAGTATTACTACTGGCTTCATGCGGTACAAAAAAAGCTCCAGCGGTTGCTGCAGATGCTCCAGCTAAGCCAAAGGAGTTGACTCCTGAACTTGCTGCAGGTAAGAGTTTATACGAAAACAGCTGTGCAAAATGTCATAAGTTGTACGAACCAACGAAATTTACAAAAGAAGAATGGCAACCAATTTTGGTTCGCATGCAGAAAAAAGCAAAGTTAGATGATACTAATATGGCTTCAATAACAAATTATATTCATTCGCAATTGTAATAGTTTGCGATTGGGAAAAACATAAAAAAAAACTATTCAGTATTAGTATTGAATAGTTTTTTTGTTTTCAAACAGCTATAAAAAAACACCTTCACAATTGGAGGTGTTTAAAAAGTTATGAAGCGAATACTTCTGAATTGTCAACAGCAATAACCTTTAAAGTTTTGATTCCGGCAGGCAATTCCCAATCTACTTGGTCATTTTCCTTGAATCCAATAATGGCAACGCTTAAAGGCGCAAGAATTGAAATTTTCGATTGCTTTAAATCAGCAGAAGAGGGTAAGACAATCTGTATTTTCATTTGCTTTTGAGCCTTTACATCTTCAATAGTTACCAAAGAATTGATTCTGATTACTGAAGAATCGAGTTCGCTTTCTTTACTAATTACAGCGCGATCCAATTCCTGTGAAAGCTGATTCGCTTCTTTGGTATTGGTTGAATTCTTGCTTTTTGATATCAATTCTCTTAAAAATTGATAATCTGATTTGCTAAAAGTGGGTGTTGGTTTCATATCTGTTTGAATTTATTGTTATACGTTTTCAGTGGCTTTTCTTCTTAAATAAGTAAAGTAAAATATATTAGAGCTTTCGCGAAGGCTAAATTTTTGAAATGCTTTAAATATGGAAAAACAAAAAAATACCCGACCAAAATTGATTTTTGTCAAAGTAAAAATGTTTTAATGTTGAGGTAAATCCTCCGTCTGAAAGAAGAAAAGTGAAATAGACGGAGGCCTAATTAATAAAGGCCTTACTATGTGAAATAAATACAGCAGAAAGCGGTCTTCTTCTAAAAGAAAACAGCAAAGCAGAAACTGTAAATATTGTTATAGTGCTCACAATGAGTTGTTTTGTTGAATTTACAAAGATACAAAACTTTTTTTAATACGTAAAAGCTTTGTTTTTATTTGATGGCTAAAATAAAAAATGCTATTGACTAGGCAGAATTAAGTACAAAATTGATAGGTTTGTAAATAAACAATTTTCAGAATGGATTTAACTTGGAACGAATTTGAAAGAACCGATATGCGTGTTGGGACAATTATAGAAGTAAATGATTTTCCCGAAGCTAGAAAGCCTGCTTTTCAATTAACAATTGATTTTGGTTCAGAAATAGGAATTCGAAAATCATCAGCGCAAATTACAAAACGATACAAAAAAGAAGATTTGGTAAATCGCCAAATCGTGGCGGTCGTGAATTTTCCGAAGAAACAAATCGGGAAATTTATGAGTGAATGTTTGGTTCTCGGCGCAGTAGGCGAGGAAGGAGACGTAATTTTATTGGCTCCGGATTTTAAAATAGAAAATGGGCTTAGAATAAGTTAATGTTTAGTTGTCAGTGTTCAGATTTTTAGTATTCAGTTTTTGGCCTCTGTGGGCAATTGATTTCAATTGTCATCCTGAATGAAGTCGAAGGCTCGTTTACGACAAAAGGGCTTCGACTTCGCTCAGCCTGACAATCGGTAAACTGAAGACTAAAAATCTGAACACTGATCACTTTTCAATATTTGCGATCAACTGATTCAGAATCACTTGTCCTTCTTCCCAATATTTTAAATCAGAATCAGAATTGATGTGGCCTTGCTGACCAACGTTTACAAAATCGCTTCCCCATTTTTTCGCAAAATATTTTTTTCTTTCAAAAGAGGCGTAAGGATCGTTTTCGCTTGCAACTACAATTGATGGAAATGGTAGTTTGTAAATTGGCATTGGTGAAAAATTTCTAATAATGTCTGGTGTGTGTTCCGGTGAATCAACATCTGCGGGAGCGACCAACAAAGCGCCAATTATATGTTTATTCGAATTAGTTTCTGCCCAATGCAATACCAATGAGACCGCAAGACTATGCGCAACTAAAATAGTTGGATTTTCAAGTTTTGAAACTTCTTCATTTAGACGCGAAATCCAATCTTCGCGAAGCGGTTCGTTCCAATTATCTTGCACAATTCGAATTGAATTATCGAATTTTTTGTGCCAAAAAGTCTGCCAGTGTTTCTCTCCAGAATCTCCAAGTCCTGGTAAAATTAATAGTTGTGTGTCCATTGCCGTGGATTTTATATTATTATTTTTTGGTTTGTTTTTCTTTTAAAATGCGGTTTACTTCATTAACGAGCAACGGAAAACCAGGTTCTGTCATTCCATGTCCATAACCGTCTAATTCGTAAAGTTTCGTTTGTGTATGGCCAACCAATTTCATCATTCGGGCCATATAAGCGTTTTCTTCATAGCGTCCTAGCATTTCCAGTTCACGATCTCCTGTAATCAACAAAAGAGGCGGAGCATCGGCGCGAACGTGATATAAAGGGGCAAAAGCATCTATTGTAGGCTGTTTTTCCGGAATTCCGTTTTCTCGTCTAATCTCAAAATGCGTAATACATTGTCCGCTGAACGGAATAAGTCCGGCAATTTTATTGGCATCGATTCCTTCTTTTTGAAGCCATTTTTTATCCAATCCTATCATTAAAGCCAAATAACCGCCAGCCGAATGTCCTGAGACGAAAATCTGAGAAACATCGCCCCCATAACTGGCTATGTTGTTAAAAGTCCACGCTATTGCAGCTGCAGCATCTTCAATTGCTTTTTCTGCTTTTACTTTCGGCGAAAGCCTATAATTAACGCCGATAATGGCAAATCCTTTATTTTTTAAAGCTTCGGGAATTTCTTTGTTTCCGCCTGTCAATCCGCCACCGTGAAACCACACGATTGTTGCAAAACCTTTAGTGTTTTTTGGATAATAAATATCTAGAACACATCTTTCGTTAATATAGCTGTCTGTTTTATTTGTTGTTGTGTTGTAGTATTGAATATTTGATTTGGTTTCGTATTCTGTTTTTTGCGAAAATGCTGAAAAACTGATCAATACAAAAGCGAGTAGAGAAAGTAATTTTTTCATTTTTGATTAAAAAGTAAAATGTTAGCAGTAAAATGTAATTTATGAAAGGAATGTGAATCCTGCATCTCACATTTTGCATTTCACATCTGAAAAATAAATATATAAAAAAAGTCCAAAATGCTATACAAATTGGACTCGTACTTTCTAAAAAGTTATTTGGAGACTAAATATCGTCAAAATCAATATCGGTAAAGCTTGATCTTTGTGTTTCAGCTTTATCAGAACTGTATTCTTTCTTAAAATCTTTTTGGTGTCTTTCAGAGATTACTTCTTCGCCTTTGTGGTTCAAGACGTATGAAGTCATTTCTTCTAGTATTTCAGCAAAAGCACTAAAATCTTCTTTATACAAGTAAATCTTGTGTTTTTTAAAATGAAAAGAACCATCTTCTTCTGTGAATTTTTTACTTTCGGTAATTGTGATATAATAATCGTCAGCTTTTGTAGCTCTCACATCAAAGAAATAAGTTCTTCTTCCTGCTCGTAATACTTTAGAAAAAATCTCTTCTTTTTCTAACATGTCATTTTCTCTCATAATACGTTCTATCATTTTTTGGAATTAATAGTACTCAAAAATCATAAAAAATTATCTATTACACAACAATTAAAGTAATTCTTTTTCCGAAAGTTGTTTTAAATATAACGATGAATAATAGCCGTCTTGATTTATTAATTGATTATGAGAACCTTGTTGAATAATTTTGCCATCTTCCAAAATGATAATCTTGTCTGCATTTTTAGCCGATGATACTCGGTGGCTTACTATTATTGTAGTTTTATTTTTACAAATTTCAAACAAGTTGCTTAAGATGGTTTCTTCTGTCTCAGTATCAACTGCAGAAAGGCAATCGTCAAAAAGCAAAATTGCAGGATCCTTTATGATGGCACGTGCAATAGAGACACGTTGCTTTTGTCCGCCCGAAAGTGTGATGCCTCGTTCGCCCAAAATAGTATCGTATTGTTTGTTGAATGCTATGATATTGTCATGAACCACAGCATTTTTAGCAGCTTCAATCACTTCTTCATCAGTAGCATTTTCATTGCCAAATTTGATATTGTTTTTTATAGTATCAGAGAATAAAAAAGCATCTTGAGGCACGATACCAATATTGTTTCTGAGGTCATTTAAGTTCAAACTGCTGATCTCATTTTGGTCAATTGTAATTCTTCCTTCTGTGACGTCATACAAACGTGAAATCAAAGATAAAATCGTCGATTTTCCAGAACCAGTTTTTCCTAAAATGGCTAATGTTTCTCCGTTTTTTACTGAAAAAGTTACGTTTTTTAGTGCTTCAATATTGGTGTCTTCATAAGTGTAGCTCACATTTTCAAAAGCAATTGAACCATGAATTTCAGATGAATTTGGATTGTTGTTTTTGATTTCTGGCTCCAATTTCAAAAATTCATTCAAACGTTTCTGAGATGCTTCGGCTTCTTGAACCATCGACGAAACCCAGCCTAATGATGCCACTGGCCAAGTTAGCATATTTACATATAAGATAAACTCGGCAATTGTTCCAATATTCGGGATGCTTCCATTAATGTACATTACGCCTCCAAAATAAATCACAACCAAATTGCTAATCCCAATTAAGGCAATCATCAAAGGCCCAAAAAGCGATTGTACTTTGGCCAAATCCAAACTTTTCTTTTTGCTTTCATCAGCCAAATCAATCATATTGTTTTGATGCTGATTTTCTAAAGAATAGGCTTTTATTACGCGAATTCCTGAAAAGATTTCCTGCGTAAAACTGGAAACTTTTGATAAATATTGTTGGAAAGTCGTGCTTCGTTTGTTGATTTCAGAGCTTAATTTGAAAATGCAATACGATAAAATTGGCAACGGAAGAATTGTGTACAAAGTCAAAAGTGGCGAAACGTTATACATATATATAATAACGATTGCAAAGCGAATGAATGTATTGATAGTGTACATTACAGCCGGCCCGACATACATGCGAACTTTTGAAACATCTTCAGAAATTCGGTTCATTAAATCTCCAGTTCGGTTTTGTTTGTAAAAATTCTGTGAAAGGATTTCATATTGCTTGAAAACTTCATTTTTTAAATCAAACTCAATATGGCGCGACATTACAATTAAAGTTTGACGCATTAAAAAGGTCAGGAATCCTGCTACAATGGCACTTCCAATGATTAAGAGTACATTGTGAATCAAATCTTGTTTATAAAATTCTCTAATAATGGCTGAATTTTGGTCTGCTTCAGAGAGTTTTAGAAAGCGTTCAATCACATCAAAAGAGTGGCTAACCAATTTTGGTGTAAATAAAAAGAAGATTTGTGCGATTATTGTGATTAAAATTCCAAAGGAAAAACTGAATTTATATTTGATGAAATATTTGTTTAAATAGCTTAATTCTTTCATTTTTTTAAGAAATGTGATATTGAATTGATTTAAAATTATGAATTATTGTTAATTAAAATTATAATAATTTGCAATTAAATCAAAACAATTATATTGTAAAATTGTTATTTTAAAGATAAAAAATTAGCACATGTGTATTTTTTAATTATGTTTGAGAAGTCTTTTTGACAAATTCATAATTTTAACTAATTAATACTAGCGCTATGGATGCAACTTTCGCAACTGGAAAGGAACTTCAAAAAATGGATCCTGTTTTTGGTCAATTATCTTTTGACGATCACGAACAAATTGTATTTTGCAATGACAAAGATACAGGTTTAAAAGCAATTATTGGTATTCATAATTCGGTTATGGGGCCAGCTTTAGGAGGTACTAGAATGTGGAATTATAACACCGAGTGGGAGGCATTAAACGATGTTTTGCGTCTTTCAAGAGGAATGACTTATAAATCTGCCATTACTGGACTTAATATTGGTGGAGGTAAAGCGGTTATTATTGGTGATGCTAAAACCCAAAAAACGCCTGAACTAATGCGCAAGTTTGGAGAATTTGTTCATTCTTTGAGCGGAAGATATATTACAGCTGAAGATGTTGGAATGGAAACAAAAGACATGGACACTGTAAGAGATGTTACACCGTATGTAACTGGAATTTCTGAAGAAAGAGGCGGATCTGGAAATCCTTCGCCTGTTACAGCTTACGGAGTTTATTTAGGAATGAAAGCAGCTGCTAAAAGCCAATTTGGTTCTGATGTTTTAGACGGCAAAAAAGTTTTGGTTCAAGGAATTGGACACGTAGGTGAAGCTTTAGTTGAATATTTGACTAAAGAAGGTGCACAGGTTACGATTTCTGATATCAACGAAGAAAAATTATATGAGGTAGCTCAAAAATACAACGCAACTATTTATACAGGTGAAGATTTGTATACTGCTGATGTTGATATTTATGCGCCATGTGCAATGGGGGCAATCATTAATGATAATACAGTAAACAAAATCAAAGCTAAAGTTATTGCTGGTGCAGCCAACAATCAATTAGCAGATGAAAATGTTCACGGTGCAAGATTGCAAGAAAGAGGAATTTTATATGCTCCAGATTTCTTGATCAACGCAGGTGGAATTATCAATGTTTATGCTGAACTAGCTCATTATGGTAAACCAGAAATTATGGCTAAAACCGAAAATATCTATAACACTACGTTAGAAATTATCGATTATGCTGTGAAAAACGGAATTACAACGCATAAAGCAGCACTTACAATTGCTCAAAATCGTATTGACGCAAGAAAAATTGAAAACGCTGCTAAGAAATAATTTTTTTAGTTTACAGTCTCAGTCTCAGTTTTCAGTTTATCTGGAAACTGAGACTTTTTTATTTGATTCTTAATATATTGTAGTAAATTGTGACTGCGACTGCAAACTGTGACTAAAAACTACCACTTTTTTACGAAATAATTTTAAAATAAGCTTCGAAAGTTATACTTTTGCAGACTAATTTTTAAATGTTCTTACAAGGTGGTAAATAGAAGACACATACGCGTTAAAGTAATGCAATCCATTTATGCAATGCATCAAAGCGGTTCTGATAATATGGAAAAAGAAGAGAAATTTCTTTTTTACAGCATAGACAATATTCAGGACTTATACCTTATAATGCTTTCTTCATTGATTGAAATTTGCAAAAAAGAATCTGTTTTTTTACATCTTTCAAGCAAAAAACATCTTGCAACTGCAGCAGAACGTAACCCAAACGAAAAATTTATCAAAAACAAAATTTTTCAACTTCTTGCCGAAAGCAATTCTCTTAGCATCGCTCTAGAAACTCGTAAAATCAATAATTGGTCATTAAATGATGATTATATTATTTTGCTTTTGAATGATATTAAAGCAAGTGATATTTACAAAAAATACATGAGCAACAACGTGAATACATTTGAAGAAGACAGACAATTTATAATTGATTTGTTTGAAAATGTTATTGTTCCGAATGAAAAATTATACGAATATCTAGAAGACGACAAATTAACTTGGGTTGATGATATTCCTGTTGTAAATACACATATTATCAAACAATTAAAAGCAATCAAAACGGAAGATCCGGATGCTTTTAGAGTTCCGAAACTGTACAAAGATGTTGAAGATAAGGATTTTGCAAAAGACTTATTCAGGCGTACTGTTTTGAATGAAGCAGTTTTGGCAAAAGAATACGATGACAAAACACCAAACTGGGACAGCGAGCGTATTGCAGAAATTGATACTATTATTTTGAAAATGGCCATTTGCGAATTTTTGAAATTCCCATCAATTCCTGTAAAAGTAACTCTTAACGAATATTTAGAAATTGCAAAAGAGTATTCTACACCAAAAAGCAGTATTTTTATCAACGGAATTTTAGATAATCTGGTAAAAGAACTTACGGCTAATAAAAAGATGGTAAAAGTAGGACGAGGATTAATGTAAAATAAATTAATAATCAATAATTATAAAATATAAAAAATGGGAAATTACATGTTGTATCTTCAGCTTGGTCTAATGGGAGTAATTATTTACTTATTTATGTTTAGACCAGCTCAGAAAAAAGCAAAAGCAGAAAAAGAATTTAAAGAAGCTTTAAAAGTTGGAGATAAAGTTGTTACTATTGGAGGAATTCATGGAAAATTAACTGAATTAGGCGAAACGACAATTGTAATTGAAACAATGTCAGGAAAATTGAAATTAGATAGATCGTCACTTTCAATTGAAAAAACGGCTGCTTTGAATGCAAAAAAAGCTTAAGGTTTTAAATTCCAAAAAAAATAGTAAATCCCAAATTCCATCCCGAAGCCTCGGGAGAGTTTGGGATTTTTTTGTGTAATGAAATTTGCCTGCAAAGTTTGTTGAGCAATAATAAGCGAAAACCTTTGTCAAAGTTTTAAACTTTGACAAACGTCTCTAAGTATTGGAATTTGGAATTTCCTAATTTGGAATTTCAAACGCTACCTGTATTTATCATTCAATCCAATATTTCCTAGAATCATCGGAATCACTTTTTCGATTCTTGAAATTTTGGTTTTTTCCTGTTTTGCAGTTTCAATATATTCTAAAAACTCATATTGTTTATAAGGAGAAAACTTTTCAAAAGCTTCTTTTAAAGCAGGATTCTGATTCATTTCTTTATTCAAAAGTTCAGATACAATAGCTTCTTTTTTGGAAGGTTTTATAACTTTTCCTTGTTTTTCGTTTTCGATTGCTTCTTTTATGTATTCCAAAATAACCGTTTCGTCTATCTCTTCTTTTGACGAAAATCGCCATTGGCGCAACGATTTTGTTACATCTTCCTGCGCATTTATAAGTTTCTTTTTTCCATCTTTTAAGAAAACGCCATTAAAAAACCATAATGCAAAATAATCTTTAAATCCTCCAATTCCGACCACATTTTTCTTTTCATAAACAAAAACCGGACCTCCCCATTTTGTAGTTTCCGTCAGTTCCGTTTTGTCAATAATGGCTTTCAGGAGAATCAATTCTTCTTCCCATTGTGCGCCATATTTCCACATGCCTTTATTTTCAGATTTCGTTTCCAATTATTTTCTTTTTTTAGAATTTTCAGATTGGTCAAAAATTCCTGGTACAGCAGTCAGTTCAGCAATTTTTACGATTACATCAGTCGCTTTTTGGATGCTTTCAGCAGGAACATATTCATATTTTCCATGGAAATTATGTCCGCCAGCAAAAATGTTCGGGCAAGGCAATCCCATAAATGATAATTGAGATCCGTCAGTTCCGCCACGAATAGGTTTGATGATTGGTTTGATATTTAATTCTCTCATTGCTTTTTCTGCAATATCTACAATATATTTTACAGGCAAAACCTTTTCTTTCATATTGTAATATTGATCTTTTACAACTGGAATTACAATATCTTCACCGAATTTTTTGGCATATTTTTTATTGAAGCTTTTCGCAATCTTGAAAATAAGTTCTTTTCGTTTTTCGAATTTTTTCTTGTTGTGGTCGCGAATAATCAGTTCCAAAACTGTTTCTTCGATATTTCCTTTAATATGATGAACATGAAAAAATCCTTCATAACCTTTAGTTTCCTGCGGAGTTTCTCCTTTCGGAAGTTCATTGATAAACTCGTTTGCCAAAAGCATTGAATTGATCATTTTTCCTTTTGCATAACCCGGATGAACGCTTTTACCTTTGAAAGTAATTTTGGCTCCAGCCGCATTAAAATTTTCATATTCTAGTTCGCCAATCTGGCTTCCGTCCATTGTGTATGCCCATTGCGCGCCAAATTTTTCAACATCAAAATGATGTGCGCCACGGCCAATTTCTTCATCTGGAGTAAAACCAATTCTGATTTTTCCGTGTTTGATTTCTGGATGCTGAATTAAATATTCCATTGCAGAAACAATTTCGGTAATTCCAGCTTTATCATCAGCTCCTAATAAAGTTGTTCCGTCGGTTGTAATGATGGTTTGGCCTTTATATAACAGTAAATCTTTAAAGTAATTTGGAGATAAAACAATGTTTTTCTCAGCATTCAAAACAATATCTTTTCCGTCGTAATTCTCAACAATCTGAGGTTTTACGTTCGCGCCACTAAAGTCTGGCGAAGTGTCAAAATGCGAAACAAAACCAATTGTAGGAACTTCATGCTCAACATTGCTAGGCAAAGTTGCCATAATATATGCTTTATCGTCAATTGTAACCTCTTGCATTCCAATAGCTTTTAGTTCCTCGACTAATTTATTGGCAAGATTCCACTGTTTTTCTGTACTTGGTGTTGTTTGTGAATTTGGATCTGATTCAGTGTCAATTGTTACATAACTGATAAAACGATCTATTATATGTTGCATTTTTTTGTTTTTTTAGCAAATATAGAAATTTTTTTCTCCCAGAAAATTTAGCTTTCAATATCTGAATTAATAAAAAAAGGGATTCATTATCGAATCCCTTTTTAATATTTTAAGTTTGTTATTTGCTTTTTACGCATCTAAAACCAACATGGTTTGCAGCAGATCTGATTTCGCCTTTTCCTCTTGTTCCCACCATATAGCGCGTGCAGTATTGATCTGTACATAAAAATGAGCCACCTCGATGAACTCGTTTTACCTCAGATGGATCGCTAGGATCATAATACGCACTTGGGCCTTGCGGATTTTTTGTTACTTCGCCACCTTCGGCCAAAGTTTTGTAATAATCCACACTATACCAGTCGTTGACCCATTCCCATACATTTCCGGCCATATCATACAAGCCATAGGCATTTGGAGCAAATTGTGCGGTAGGAGCAATTCCTTTAAAGCCATCTTCGCCAGTATCGCCGTCTTTTATAGGAAAGTGGCCTTGATAAATGTTAGCCTGAAATTTTCCATTAGGTTTTAACGAATTTCCCCAAGCGTAAAGATTTCCGGTTTTACCTCCACGAGCTGCAAATTCCCATTCTGCTTCAGTTGGAAGTCTTTTTCCTGCCCATTTTGCGTAAGCAGCTGCATCTTCATAGACTACATGTACCACGGGATATTTTTCTTTTCCTTTAATAGTGCTCTGTGGTCCTTCTGGATGTCTCCAGTCGGCACCTGGTTCATAGCGCCACCATTGCAGAAAATTATTTAAATTAACTGCTGAAGGTGTAGGAGTAAAGACAACAGAACCTGTAACTAAATCTTCTTCATTTGCCGTTGGGAATTCTTCTTTTGTTGGTTTTTGTTCGGCAACCGTTACATAACCAGTTGCTTTGACAAATTTTTCAAATTCTTCGTTCGTTACTTCAGTTTGATCCATATAATAACCATCAACATAAACACGATGAATAGGAGCGGCATCTTTTGTAACGCCTTTTATGCTGCATAAGCTTTCGTCTTCAACATTTGATCCCATAGAGAATTCGCCACCTGGAATCCAAACCATTCCCTTTGGCGCTTTTCCAGCTGGTTTGTTTTTATTTTCAATTGTCGGAAGAAATGCCGATGCTTCATTGGTATTTGGAGTTTCAGCACAATCCATTGCGACCGCTTTTTCGTGTTTTGGAACTACTAATTTAGTGTATCCATACGCAATCGAAATGATCGAAATGGTCAATATTGCAAAAATCCAGTAGGTTTTATTTTTCATTGTAATCGTTTTTAATATATGATGGTTGTAATAGCGTGATAAAATTATAAAAATAACAATAAATAAGTCTATTTATTTTATAGAATTTATAGGGTAATTTGTTTTTAATTATTCTTTCTCCACCGAAACAACTTCATATTTATCTTTTCCGTCAACTTGAACAGGTTGATAATAGGTTTCTCCAAATTTCACATATTTTGCGTCGCCAATAGTTACTTCCTCTCCACCTTCAGGCAATTTATCGACTACAGTTCCAGCGGTTGGTGCAACTACAGTATATTTTCCACCATCTTTTTCGTAATAAGTTCCTCCATAATAATAATTATTAACGGTCCCTGTGTTGACTGTTTCTGCTCCACTTGGAATATTATTTACAGTACCACCAACAGGCGCCGGGACGGCTGTATAGCCTCCGCTAGTTGAAGTGTACCAAACTCCTTGATCATAATGATATTTTTCGTTTTGAACACTAACAATAATAGCTGTTGTTGCTAAGGTAGCCACGAAAAATCCCCACGGATGCCAAACTGGCCCCCAATAAAAAGGTACATAAGGACGTGGATAATATGGATGATAACAATTATATCGATAACCACCATATACATAAGGTGGGCGAGTATATGGTCTATACCCTGGTCTTACAACTGTGTTACGATTGTTGCGCACATGAACACTATTGTTGACGTTAATATTAACATTATTTCTGTTTCTGTTGACCGTATTGCCACTGATATTAGTATTTCTGTTTCCAGAATTATTAATACGGTTGGTGTTGTTGCTTCTGTTGTTCACAGTTCCGTTATTACGGATATTGTTATTATTTGTCGAAGGATTAATTCTAGTACCTCCATTATTTGCTCCTGGCCTAGTTGTATTAGCGGGTCTATTTACTTGAGGTCTGCTTGCAGTTGGTCTAGACTGCATTGCTGGACGCGCTTCTCTTGTTGGTCTTGCTTGTCTTGTAGCTCCACCGCCTCCAGCTCCGTGAAAACCGCCACGGCCACGCTGTGCAAAACCATCCATTGAAATCATAAAAAGCGATGCAACGAAAAACAAACAAACCGTTTTTCTAATTGTTTTGGTTATATTTTTCATTTTCAGAGTTTTAGTTTTATAAAGTTATTAAAAAAAAAGATTTATGGTGTAAAAATTAACTATAATTCATTTGAAGGAGTTTCTAAATTATAACGAAATGTCCCATTGAATCCTAAAGCGCCAGCCTTGTTGCAGAGGAAGCGTTTTGTCTTGAAAACTAAAGTAACTTACTTCAGAAGTCAATTTGTTTTTATGTCCTTTAAAAAACCAGTTAAAAGCTACAGTGGATTCATCTTGTCTGTTTTCTCTAATTGAATTATCAGGTCTGTATGCCGCATGACGGCCTGCCATTTCTAAATGTTTTGGCCACCAATCAAATGCATTATGAAAAAAATAGCCTGCTTGAACGTAATATCCTTTCATAATAGTGGTGTCGTCATTGTTTATTTTGTCGATGATTTCTTTGTTGTGCAATTCGCTCTGCCATGAAAAGCCGCGATACATAAAAGCGGTTTCAAAATTCCATTGGTTGACTCTATACTGTCCCGGAAGCCCATTTTCAAAACCTTCTAAAGATCCTCCGCCAGATTGTGAGAATCGAGTATACGGGCTTCGGTTTGTTAAACCTGAAATAGCGATAATTGGAGTTGGTTTTTCGTGAAATTCTAAATCACTGCCTTCAAAATCTAGAAATCTTCCTAGAAAATTCCATTGAGCACGTCCAAAATACATTAAATTTCCGTCATCATTTGCCGTATTCCCTCGTCCGGTTCCAGTAAGTGCGGCGGCCCAATAATTAAAATCTGCAATTCCGGTGCCTTTAAGATGTCCGTAAACTTCAACTCCCATTTGCCTGTCAGCAGTAAAAGGACGGTTTATTAAAGATCGGTCAACGGTTTGTTGTTCACCGCTGCTTATAAAACGTTCTCTTGTATATTCGACTTTCCATTGGCCGGCTTTAAAACTGAGCCATTCCCATTTTTCAATCATAAGTCTGAAATCCAACAAATTGGACTGACTTAATTCATACTCCCAATAATATTTAAGCCAAGGATGAAAAGCGTGTCCTCCAACTTTTAATCGGGCTCTGTTGATTTTAAAAGTTGTTTTTGCTTCCTGACTGTAATCGTCATAAGTTAGAGGATCTGTATCATTGGGAGTAGAAAATCGGAATTGGAGTCTGCTTTGTAATTGAAAAAGAAATTTATTGTCTCTGGTTCTTAGCTCGATTCCTTTGGAACCATAACTAACATTGATTAGTTTCGTTGTGTCTTTTTCTAGTTGAGCATTAGAGCAAATGGGAATGAAGAACAATAAAAATGCAGGCAGGTATTTTGTGATTTGGTTAAACATATGCTTGATTTTATTATTGATTCTTTTTTATTTATCAAATTTTTGAAATGAATATTATGGAAAAAATTTCTTCAGTATTTCAAAATTAAATAGAAAAGACTTTAATAAGTTTAATATAAAGTCTGACTTTGTTTCATTTTATAACTTGAAACGTTTTATAATTTGTTTTCTATAAAAAAGCACCTTTTTAAACTATAATATTTAAATTTGCACCCGAAAACAACACAACAAAATTCTTATGTATAAATTGATAATTCGCCCGATACTTTTTTGGTTTGATCCTGAAGAAGTGCATTACTTTACTTTTTCATTTGTAAAATTCATTTCAAAAATCCCAGGAGTTTCGTCAATTATAAGAGCCATTTATGAAGTAAAAGATGCTCGATTAGAGCGAGAAGTTTTCGGAATCAAATTCAAAAATCCGGTTGGACTTGCAGCAGGTTTTGATAAAGATGCGAAGCTTTATAAAGAACTTGGAGATTTTGGTTTTGGTTTTATTGAAATTGGAACTGTGACCCCGGTTGGTCAGGAAGGAAACCCAAAGAAACGTTTGTTTCGTTTAAAAGAAGATCAAGCTATTATTAACCGAATGGGATTTAATAACGGCGGTGTTATTGAAGCTGTAGAACGTTTGAAAAAGAATTCGGGAGTTTTGATTGGTGGCAACATAGGAAAAAATAAAGTGACTGATAATGAAGATGCAGTTAAAGATTACATCATTTGTTTTGATGCCTTATTTGATCACGTAGATTATTTTGTGGTGAATGTAAGTTCGCCAAATACACCAAATTTAAGAGCTTTACAAGACAAAGAACCTTTGACAGCTTTGTTGCAGACTTTGCAAAACAGAAATGTTGAAAAACAAAAAACAAGTACTCAAAAAGTAAAACCAATTCTTTTAAAAATCGCTCCAGACTTAACAGATGAACAATTATTAGATATTATTGATATTGTAAAAACAACGCAGATTGCGGGTGTAATTGCAACAAATACTACAATTTCAAGAGACGAACTGCAATCTGCAAATCAATCAGAAACAGGAGGTTTGTCTGGAAAACCATTGACGAAACGTTCGACAGAAGTGATTCGTTTTCTTTCAGAAAAAAGCAATAAAGCGTTCCCGATTATTGGAGTAGGAGGAATTCATTCTGCTGATGATGCCATCGAAAAACTAAATGCAGGTGCAAGTTTAGTGCAATTATACACGGGATTTATTTATGAAGGCCCAGCGCTTATAAAAGCAATCAATAAAAAAGTTTTAGGACAATTGTAAAAGAAGTGTCTGGATGATAAGTCCGGCCACGATTGCAATTCCAAAACTGATTAAAGTTCCAATCATTACATATTCAGTAAGTTTTCTGTCCTTGGCTTCTTGTAAATCTCCGAATCTAAAAATACATTTTGCTGCCAACAGAAATCCGATTGCTTCAAAATGGTTCGTTAAAATAAAACAAACAATAAGAAGACGTTCTAATATGCCAATGTAATTTCCTGCATTGGCAAGCGAATTGTCCTGATGGCTGTTTTGACTTTCAGGGCTCCAGATTGAGATAATAGTTTTGATGAAAATTGAGATAGGTTTTGTTACCAATAAAAATCCTGTCAGCAAAATCCAAAATTCATTGTCTTGCCAAAAATAAATTATGTTTTTATTTTGATAAAGAAGCACAACAGCAATTAGAACTAGAATATGCGCAATTTGGTCAACAACAAACCAAGTGCGTTTGGTTTTCTTTTTCTGAAAATTTAGTTTGATTAAATCAATGATACCGTGTGTAATAGCGATTAAAATTGCATATGGAATAAATGCGATTTCCCAAGCGAGAATTGCAGCCAAAACTCCGTGAAGCATAATATGAGCATATAAGTAAAGGCTTTTATGTTTTTTGATTTCCTTGTCAGCAACCCACGAGTTTGGTTGCCAAATAAAATCACCTAATAAATGCGCTAAAAGAAGTTTTACGAATAAAATCATGGGGCAAGTTGTTTTATTTGTGTTCTAAAATATCGATCTAAATTTAGGACTAAATCAAATTGGGCGCGCTTTTGTCTTCGGCTTACGGCGGCTTGATTAATGCCTAGTTTCTGGCCAAGCTCTTCTTGAGACAAATCTGGATTTTCAATTGCCAAAGCAACAAACTCAGCAGATTGTACGAGCCAGCTATCCATAAAAGTCAAAGCCAATTGCAACATTAAATTCATTTTTTCATCAAAATCTGAATCGCCTGTTCGCATAGCTAAAGTGACTTTCTGTTTTTTTAAAGTTTCAAAAAGTTCCCCAGAATGTATAAATGCAGAACCATTGCTTTCAGAGATTTTTTCAGCATTGTGTGTTTTGTCTCCAAAACCAATGCTCATACGGGCATCAGATTTTATGGCTCTCAAACGAGCTTTTACTAAAATGGCGGTCAATAAAACATCTTCTGGATTTTTTACTTCGATTTGAAATTCATCTCCGCGATAAATTTCCCACTGTTTGGGCGTAACGCCAAGTGGACTCAGGATTTTTTTTAAATCATCGACCCAATGATTTGATTGCTGTTGTCTTGAACCAATAATATCGCCTGTAATTACACTAGTCATAACCAAATATAATTAAAAATTATAAACTTTGTATTACAAATATAAGTAATATTTTTTGTTATTACGCTTTTTAGTAATATTTTAAAATATTACGTTTTTATGTAATAATATTTGAGATTACAATTTTACGTAATAATCTCCCCAACATATTGTAGAGATGCAAGGTAGTGCGTCTCTACAATACGCGATGTATAAAATTCTGTCTTAACAGGTTTCAAAAAAAAATAGAAATATCACATAATTTTTATTTCTTTAAAAAAGAAACTAACTTAGCATTTACAAAAGAAAAAGTTTTGAATAAAGAAATCAAGATTATCGAATGTCCCCGTGATGCTATGCAAGGCATCAAGGATTTTATTCCAACAAAAAACAAGGTTACTTATATTCAGGCATTGCTTCGAGTAGGTTTTGATACTATTGATTTTGGAAGTTTTGTGTCTCCAAAAGCAATTCCGCAAATGCAGGATACAGCCGAAGTTTTGGCGCAGCTTGATCTTTCGCAGACTTCGAGTAAATTACTTTCCATAATTGCCAATACGCAAGGCGCAGCTCTGGCTTCAGAATTTGAATCTATCCAATATTTAGGATTTCCTTTCTCAATATCTGAAAATTTTCAGATGCGAAATACGCATAAGACCATTGCAGAATCTTTGATTACTTTAGAAGAAATTCTTGAAATTGCCGATAAAAAAAATAAAGAAGTAGTAACCTATCTTTCAATGGGTTTTGGAAATCCTTATGGCGATCCGTGGAATGTTGAAATAGTAGGCGAGTGGACAGAAAAATTAGCAGGAATGGGCGTCAAAATCCTTTCGCTTTCAGATACTGTCGGAAGTTCGACACCAGAGGTTATCACTTATCTTTTTTCAAATTTAATTCCGAAATATCCTCAAATTGAGTTTGGCGCGCATTTGCATACTACTCCAGATAGTTGGTTTGAGAAGATTGATGCTGCTGCAAAAGCAGGCTGTGCCCGTTTTGATGGTGCAATTCAAGGTTTTGGAGGCTGTCCTATGGCGACAGATAAGCTGACAGGAAACATGCCTACAGAAAAACTGGTTTCTTATTTTACAGCCAATAAAAAAATCACCGGACTTAATTCTTTGAGTTTTGAAAGTGCTTATAATGAAGCTTCAAAATTATTTGGGAAGTTTCATTAAAAAAAATCCTATATTTACTTGACAAAGCAATAAAAACAATATTCCCCAGTTGTTTACTATTATCTTAAAATTCTTTCAAATATGAAATGTAATTGCATCAATAGTATTCTAAAGATTTTTGCAGTAGCAATTTTGTTTTTTTCATGCTCAAGCGATTTAGATTTTGATCAAGTAAATGATTTGAAACTAGAACCCGTCTACGTTGCCAATCTCGTTTATTTTGATATTCCTGCAAATCAGTTAATTGCTGATGGTGGAATACAGATTGCCTATGATTCCAGAAATTTTGATGTTTTCAAAAAACAGTTCCTCAGAGATTATTTGTCAAAAGCTGAATTTGATGTAGAAATTGAAAACAATATCGAACGCGGTTTTGTAATCAACATGGTGCTCCTGAATTCCCAAAATCAAATTCTTACGACTTCATCTTATACTGTGCCCGCTTATAAGGGAAGTCCAAATATTATTAAATATCCTACTGAAGTTTTTGAAAATCAACGATTAGAGCTTTTAAAACAAACCGAAAAAATAGGTTTTGTTGTTTTAATGACGGCTGGAGCTCCGTTAGATGAAAATAGTGTTGGGAATTTAAAGTTACGATCAAGTGCAACAACTTATTTTGAAATCGGGGTGAAATGAGGATGAAATATTTAATTTTAGGGCTTCTTTTACAGTTTTCTTGTTTTTCTCAAAATAAGGAAATGTTGTACAACTTCACATCAATTCCCCAATCATCATTAGTAAATCCTGGCGCTGATGTTTCCTATAAATATTACTTCGGATTTCCCGTATTGTCTGGCGTATCATTAAATGCTGGATCGAGTAGCTTTTCGGCTTATGATTTATTTGCAAATAATGGAGTCGATTTTAATCAAAAAGTAAGAGACGTTGTCAATAAATCTTCTCGAAATGACAAAGTAGTTACCAATGAACAACTGGAAGTGTTTTCTGGCGGGTTCAGAGTAGGAGGTAGGGAAAGTCGTTCTTATATTTCTTTTGGTATTTATCAAGAGTTTGATTTTTTTATGTATATGCCAAAAGACTTGGCAATATTAGCTTTAGATGGCAATCGAGATTACATGGGAAAAGCTTTTCACTTGGATGATTTAAATGTCAAAGCCGAAGTTCTTTCTGTTTTTCATGTAGGATTTCATAAAAAAATGAATGACAAATTAGTACTTGGTGGTCGAGCGAAAATTTATTCCAGTGGTGCAAATGCAACTTCTGTTCACAATTCTGGTTATATATTTACAGGACAAGAACCAGGCACACCCAATCTATATACTCAAATTATTTCTTCAAATTTGGAACTTAAAACTTCTGGATTAGCTCCTTTTACGAAAGATGAATACGACGGAAATATTGCAAGAGATATTGCTCACAATACTTTTTTTAATGGAAGCCTAGGTTTAGGATTAGATGCAGGAGTAACATATTATCCGAAAGAAAATCTTCAGTTTACTGCCAGTATTATTGACCTCGGATTTATAAATCAGTCAAAAAATATTGAAACGCTTACCTATAAAGGCACTTATCAATATCAAGGCGCAAATCCAGATTTTACAAATTCAGATGATCCAGAAAATGTTTTTGACGAATTTAAGAAAGCAATCCCGAGAGATACTTTGTATGATAAATACACCACTTGGCGCCCTACAAAAATATATGCTTCTGCCGAATATGCATTCGGCAATTCCAGATCAAATGCTGATTGCAATTGCAAAGGACAAGTAAAAGAAAGATATCTAAATGCTGCAGGAATTCAGTTTTTTGCTATGACAGCACCCAGAGAACCACTCGCCGCAGTTACTGCTTTTTATAAACGAAGTATTTTCGAAAAATTAGATCTGAAAGCAACCTATACAATTGATGCATTTTCAAGCACTAATATTGGTCTCGGGCTTTCGGGAACGATTTGGAAAGTAAATATTTATGCTCTGGCAAATAATGTTTTAGAATACAAAGATATTTCAAAGGCAAGCAGTGCTGCATTCCAAATCGGAATCAATTTTGTTTTCCAAGATCAAGAAGAATAAATTCCAAAAAATAAATCTCAAAAAATAAATCCCAAATTCCAAGAACAATACTTCATTTTCGGTTTGTATTGGACTTTGGAATTTAATTTTTGGAATTTCAAAACCGTAAGTGTTTTCTTGTAAATACAAATTTATGAATTAGTTAGTATTCAAGTTAGCAATTTATTCACTATATTTGCACGCAATTCAACTAGAAATTGCACCATGATAGCACACAACTCCAAGATTATCGGCGAAGGTTTAACTTACGACGATGTATTATTAGTACCTAACTACTCGAATGTGCTTCCTCGCGAAGTGAGTATCAAATCAAAATTTTCAAGAAACATCACATTAAATGTTCCGATTGTATCTGCAGCTATGGATACAGTGACCGAAAGCGCAATGGCTATAGCTATGGCACAAGAAGGTGGAATTGGTGTTTTACATAAAAATATGACTATCGAACAACAAGCAGGAAAAGTTCGAAAAGTAAAACGTGCAGAAGCTGGAATGATCATTGATCCAGTTACTTTGCCAATGACTTCAACAATTGCAGATGCAAAAAATGCCATGAAAGAATTCGGAATCGGTGGTATTCCAATTGTTGACGAAAACAAAATTCTTAAAGGAATTGTAACCAATCGTGACTTGCGTTTCGAGAAAAACGGAGCAAGACCAATCGCTGAGGTAATGACAAGCCAAAACTTAGTAACAGTTTCTGAAGGAACGTCATTACAGCAAGCAGAAGTTGTGTTACAAGGTCATAAAATCGAAAAATTACCAGTTGTAAATGCTCAAAATGAATTAGTAGGTTTAATTACTTTTAGAGATATTACAAAATTAACTCAAAAGCCAATCGCAAATAAAGATTCTTTTGGTCGTTTGAGAGTTGCAGCTGCTATTGGAGTTACTGGAGATGCAGTTCAAAGAGCTGAAGCTTTAGTTGCAGCCGGTGTAGATGCAATTATTATCGATACAGCACATGGACATACAGAAGGTGTGGTAAATACATTAAAAGAAGTAAAGGCAAAATTTCCTCAAATTGATGTGATTGTTGGAAACATCGCTACTCCAGAAGCTGCTAAATATTTAGTAGAAAATGGTGCCGATGGTGTAAAAGTTGGAATCGGACCTGGTTCTATTTGTACTACACGTATCGTTGCAGGTGTTGGTTTTCCTCAATTTTCGGCAGTTTTAGAAGTTGCAGCTGCTATCAAAGGAACAGGAGTTCCAGTTATCGCTGATGGTGGAATTCGTTATACAGGAGATATTCCTAAAGCTATCGCTGCAGGTGCCGACTGTGTAATGTTAGGTTCGTTATTAGCAGGAACAAAAGAATCTCCAGGGGAAACTATCATTTTTGAAGGAAGAAAATTCAAATCTTACCGCGGAATGGGATCTGTTGAAGCAATGCAAACAGGATCAAAAGATCGTTATTTCCAAGATGTTGAAGACGACGTTAAAAAATTAGTTCCAGAAGGAATTGTTGGACGTGTTCCTTACAAAGGTGAATTGAACGAAAGTATGCTTCAATTTATTGGAGGTCTTCGTGCCGGAATGGGATACTGTGGTTCAAAAGATATTCCGACTTTGCAAGAAACTGGGCGTTTTGTTAGAATCACTTCTAGCGGAATCACTGAGAGTCATCCACATAATGTTACAATTACAAAAGAAGCTCCAAATTATTCTAGATAATTTGAGTTTTGAAATAAAACAAAAGGCGTAAGAAATTAATCTTACGCCTTTTTTATTTTTTTGAAATTTTACAAATTTGTTTAAAATCGCTTTTTGATTTCAGTTGCAAAGAAAAATCAGTATGTTTTAGGCCGAGGCTAAATTCCATATCTAAATTATTTTCAGTCATAAAATGATTCGGAATGTCATAAATCAGGTTTCCTTTTCCTTTTCCAGTTCCACTTGTTTCAAATCTGTTGTCTGACATTTTGATTGTGTAGGTTTGTACAATATCAAAAAAAGCATTTTTTGAATCCATACTTTTTAAGGTGTACGTTGTCGTAATCACCATTTCAAAGCTAATTCCTGCTATTGGTATAACTAATGGGTTGTCTTGACTAAAGGATTCCCCAATTTTTAGTTTTTTTTGTGGCAATAGTATTTGCGAAAAGGTGCTTTGCACCATTTGAAAAATCGTATTTTTAAGATTCTCTTCCATACCTTCGGCAACAATAGAATCCATCTTAGGCATTGTATTTAAAGAACTTTTTCCGTACAAAAGCGTACCACTCGGAATTATAGATTTTCCATTTGCATCAGTAGATTTTAGGTACTCAATAGTAATCGGAAAATTTCCATCTGTACCCATTTTCCCAGTTTTAGAAACCGTTTCGACATTAAAAATGGTTTTTATTTTTGTTGGATTTTCATTTCCGTTTTTCTTTAATGCTTCTAGAAATTTTTCTGATCCGGAATAAGCGATTTCATAATCTGAAGAATTAGTTGTGTTTTGATTATAAATGGTTTCGGGAGCATAACCTGCTTTGAAATCTAAAACTTGATTAGCTTGACCATAATTTAAAGCCGTCGTACAAATAAAAAAGAGAAGGAATATTTTTTTCATTGTTTTTTATACAGTTTTTTCTGATTATTGCAAGCGAAGGTAAGAAATTAAACCTTTACTCAACTCTACTGCTTAAAATATCTTCGGCAGTTATGTCAGAATGCAATAAATCTTCCATTTTTTTAGTCATTCTTTGGGCTTCTAAAGCGTAACCAAACATTTTTTGCTCATAATCAGCGATAGCTTCATCGATTGTTTCAAATTTTCCGTTAGTTAGATTTTCGGTTAAATGAAAAGCATCGTATAATCCCATATTTACGCCTTCGCCAGCAAACGGTGGCATTAAGTGCGCGGCATCTCCAACTAATGTGATATTTGTATGCGATTTCCAAGGTTGTTCCAAAGAAAATAATCGCAAAGGCAATCCTGAAAATTCAGTAGAAACAGCAAAGAATTTTTTGTAATCATCGTTCCAATTTTTAAATTTTTCGTTTAAAAAAGAAATCACGGCTTCGTCATTTTCAAAATTGATTCCGTGGTTTAAAACCCAATCTTCATCTGCTTTAAAAGAAACCCCAAAATGCAAAGAACCATCACCCATAGTATGTGTGTAGAACATTTTTTGTTCGCCCATTGCCATGACATTTCCGTTTCCGTATTTCGGTTTGAATTCTGGATAATCTTGATCTGGATTTGAAATTTCGCCTTGAATAATATACGTTCCAGAAAGTTGAGGTTCTTGATCACTGACAAATTTTCTCGCATTTGAACGTCCACCATTGGCAACAATTACAAAATCGGCAGTCGTTGTTGTGCCATTTTTAAATTCTAAAATATATTGATTTTCAGATTTATCGATATTGACTAATTGGCTGTCCCAAATTACTGTATTCTCTTTAAGATTTTCCAGCATGATTTTTCTTAAATCATTTCGATCAATTTCTGGACGCGAAAAAGCATTTGTTTCATCTGGCATTTCATCAGAAGTTATATTTCCATGCATATCAGCTATTTTTTCGCCAGTTGGACGCGCATATTTGTAGAATTCTTCCATTAATTCTGCTTTCTGAATTGCGTATTGTCCAGAATCAGAATGAATGTCGAGCGTTCCGCCCGATGTGCGTGCAAATTCATTAAGATCTCTTTCATAAACTTTTACATCCGCGCCATTGACCTGTAAAATTCGTGCAGTTGTAAGTCCGACTGGTCCTCCGCCAATAATGGCAATTTTTTTATTTTCTATAAGTGAAGTTTTCATTTGTCTATTTAAGTTGATTTGTATTTAAAATTTCTGGAACGTAATCAAGTTCAAGAATTCGATACAAAGATACAATAATAAATGAATGTTTATTCATTTATATAAAAAAATATAAGAAGTGCTTCCTGAGACAGACGGAAATATGTTAAAAATGATGTGAAGAAAAGACTGCAATCGAAATAAAAAAGGCCGCATAATTTTGCGACCTTTTGATGTGAGAAATATATTTTTTTAAAGTGTTTCTGTTTGTTCTGCTTCTCTAAGTTTTTGATTGTCTAATATTTCTTGTAGAAACGGTTTTGTTTGGTTCTCAATTTCTGATTCTGAAATATTCAAAGCTTTCGGGTCAGTAGCTAGTTGTAGCCAAGGTTTTGTTCCATCAAAATTATAACTTCCAAAAACTATGACTGGAGTTCCTTTTACTTTTACGTTTTCTCTGTCTTTCAAAATCCATTCATCGGCAAATTTGTAAAGGTATTTGGCATCTTTTTCCTGAAGTCTTAAACAAGAATGCGACGCCGGATAACCCGGTAATTCATATTGGTGAAAACCAACGCCAAGTTTGTTTTCGATGTTGAAATTCCATTTCAAATCCCATTCGTCATTGAAAGTGCTTGTGGTTTGTTCGGCTTTCCAATTGGTAAAAAATAATCCGGTTGGAGTAGGATCTTTTTTTCTTCCCATGTTTGTTGGACCGGTATGAACCAATTCGCCACTTTCATAAGCAGCAAAAGCTTGAGTAGGATAGGAGAAAATAATGATTTTTGACACCTTTTCTAAAGCCGAAACATGAAGTGGAAAAGGCATATAAAACACCAAATCACCAGTAAAATCTGCCGGAATCACAACGGAATCCAGTTTTTTGAAATTAGCTTTATCCGTTCTGTTTAAAGCATAAACGATGTCCATTTTGTTGCTGTCGGCTTCGTTGGCTTTTAGCCATTCTTTGGTATTTTGAATTTGATAAGAAACAGCTGATTCGGGTTTCTTATATTCGATTTTTTTTGTCGTTTTTTTATTCTCCGTTAGATTTACAGTTTCGCTTTTTTTGCAAGAACCTAATAAAACCAACATCAATATAAGTAGGGCATTTGCTGTATAATATAACTTTTTCATAGGTCTTGTTTTTATGAAAATAAAGTTATAAATCAATCAGGAAAAATGCTTTACATAATTTTTAGAATTGGTTTCGGGATTCTCATTTTAATATCAAAAGAATAAGATTTTTGTTATTTGAAAAACGTTATTTCCTCCAGTAATTATTGGCAGCGGCAATAGTGGCAAATTCAGTTGCTACAGTTTGCCCTACAGCAATAAGCATTGCGGCATCTTCAGCATAAATCGGTCGTAATTTTTCTCTAATTGCAGCATCTGGTTGCGTGATTTTTATGATTAAGCGCGCCATTTTTACGGCTAGCTGACGACCTTCTTCTGGAGTATTGGTAATCAGTGAATCATTCGGAACTAATTGTACTTGATCAGACATAATTATTTTATTTTTTGGTTATTATTCTTCTTATAAAATTAATTAAAATTCTGTTTATTTTGAAATTAAATTAACTGATAATCAGTTGTTTGGTTGAAATAAATAATGTTTCTAAATTAGCTATTTGTAATGTTTTAGTATTTGCTTAAAATTTTATTTCTGGTCAATTATTTTTATAATATAGTCCAATTGAGCATTCTTTTCTGCATAAAATCTTTAAAAGTCTGTTTGGTTTCATAATCTGGAATTATTCCAAAAAATTGAATTTGATTTTTTTGGTACATCCTGATCCAGATTTACAATAGAAAACTGAAATTTAATTTTAGTTTGCTAATTCATATACACTATAAGTAAGGCATTTGCTGAATAATATAACTTTTTCATGGGTTATATTTTTATGAAATAAAGTTATAAATCTATTAGGAAAAGTACTTACATAATTTCTTGAATTTCGGGATTTTCATTCGTTAAAGATTTATTTGATATTGTATCCTTTTTGTCTTAATAATTTTATTTAGTTCCTCAAGTGTAAGTAAAACATAATTTGAAGATTCTGAATGCAAGGAAATGAAACAAAATTTATATTTAGAACCAAGTTGAGTGGCTAATGAGAATTCGCTTTCTGTTGCCCCAAAGAAAAATCCAAAAGGTAAGTTAGTTAATTTTTTCTTGGTTGTTTTTAATTCAATAAGAGTGATATCTTCAAGATTTCTTATTTCTATTATTTTTTCAAGATTTGTATGTCCAGGAATTAAAATTAAATCGAATGCTCTTGAATATTTTTTATCTATTCCTAGCAATTCTAATAATAACTTTCTACTTTCTTTATCAGGTTTTATGAAATTTGAATTTGAAGCCACTAAAAATTCAAGTGCTTCATTTTCTGATTTATTATTGCTTATAGTAATTGTATAAGAGAATTTATTTGCCAATTTTTCTTTTTTCTTTTAAAATTAAAAAAAAAACTTTTGAAATGTTATATAAGCCCTTTTATTTTAGCATGTTGCAACAATATAATAGTTTTAGCATCAGAAATCTCACCCGATTCAATCATGGTATAAGCTTCATCAAAAGTATATTCTAAAACTTCGATATTTTCCTGTTCTGAATCTAGTCCGCCACCTTCGCTAACCTTCATGCTTTCATTGTATTCTCCAACAAAAAGATATAAAATTTCAGTTACAGCGCCCGGAGACATATAAGTTTCAAAAACTTTTTGAACTTTAGAAATGCGATATCCCGTTTCTTCTTCGGTTTCGCGAATAATTGCTTGCTCAGGATTATCTTGGTCTAAAAGTCCTGCGCAAACTTCAATCATCATTCCGGTTTTGTTTCCGTTAAGAAAACTTGGCAAACGAAACTGACGCGTTAAAATAACTGTTTTTTTTGCCGAATTATATAATAAAATTCCAGCGCCATTTCCACGGTCATAAACTTCGCGAGTATGCGTTTGAAGTGCGGCATTTTCTTTTTGATACGTAAAGGTAACTTTGTTTAAAATGTACCAATTGTCTGATAATAACTTTGTTTCTGTAATTTTGATTTCTGGATTTTTCATGTGGCGAATAATTTTGCATAAAAAAACGCTCTGATTATCAGAGCGTTTAAGTGTATTATTTTGTTATTGTTTGTTTTCTGTCTGGTCCAACCGATACAATTTTGATTGGCACTTCGATTTCTTTCTCAATAAACTCAATATATTCTTTTAGCTCAATTGGCAATTGATCGTAAGTTGTCAAACCCGTTAAATCTTGTTTCCAACCTTTAAATTCTTTGTAAACAGGAGTAACATTTTCTGGCTCGATGTTGTATGGGAAATGAGAAATGTTTTGGCCTTTATAGTTGTATTCTGTACAAACTTTCAAAGTTTCAAAACCAGAAAGTACGTCACCTTTCATCATCATCAATTGTGTTACACCGTTAACTTGAACGGCATATTTTAAAGCTACTAAATCTAACCATCCGCAACGTCTTTGTCTTCCTGTTACAGAACCAAATTCGTTACCTACTTTTGCCATTGTAGCACCAACTTCGTCAAAAAGTTCAGTTGGGAAAGGTCCGCTACCTACACGTGTAACATAAGCTTTGAAAATTCCGTAAACTTCTTTGATTTTGTTAGGAGCAATTCCTAAACCAGTACAAGCTCCAGCAGCAGTAGTATTTGATGAAGTTACGAAAGGATAAGTTCCGAAATCAACATCTAATAAAGATCCTTGAGCTCCTTCGCAAAGAATAGATTTACCCGCTTTTTGAGCTTGGTGCATGTATTCTTCACTGTCAATGAAATCTAATTTTTTCAATTCTTCGATAGCTTCAAAGAATTCTTTTTCAAGTTCTGCTAAATTATATTGAATATTAACATCGTAAAAAGCGATCATAGCTTCGTGTTTGTCAGCCAAGGCTCTGTAACGATCTTTGAAATCTTCTAATTCGATATCTCCAACGCGTAAACCATTTCTTCCCGTTTTGTCCATATAAGTTGGTCCAATTCCTTTAAGAGTAGAACCAATTTTTGCTTTTCCTTTTGAAGCTTCAGAAGCTGCATCAAGCAAACGGTGCGTTGGCAAAATTAAGTGCGCTTTTCTAGAAATGATTAATTTGCTTTTGATATCAAGGTTGAATTTTTCCAAACCTTCAATTTCTTTTTGAAAAACTACAGGATCAATTACAACACCATTTCCGATGATATTTACTGAGTTTTTATGAAAAATTCCAGAAGGAATAGTTCTAAGTACGTGTTTAATTCCGTCAAATTCTAATGTATGTCCTGCATTTGGTCCTCCTTGAAAACGTGCAATAATATCATAATTTGAGGTAAGTACGTCAACAATTTTTCCTTTACCTTCATCTCCCCATTGTAAGCCTAGTAATAAATCTACGGTCATTCTGTTTTAATTTGCGTTGGGACAATCTAAGTCGTCCTACTGATTAATGTAGTTAATTTTCTTTTTTTTATTTTTTGAATAATTCCTTTCTGGATTATTGTTTTTCCTTTTTGTTTCCGTAGAAATAAAGTGAGTGATTGGTAATCTCAATATCAAATATTTCTTCGATTGTTTTTTTGATGGTTTGAATCCTTGGATCACAAAATTCAATTACTTCGCCAGAATCAGTCATGATGATGTGATCGTGCTGTTTGTCGAAATACGACTTTTCGTAATAAGCCTGATTTTGTCCAAATTGGTGTTTTCTAACCAAAGCGCAGTCTAACAATAACTCAATCGTGTTGTATAAAGTAGCTCTACTCACACGATAGTTTTTGTTTTTCATTTTAATATAAAGATTTTCAATATCAAAATGTTCTTCGCTATCGTAAATTTCCTGAAGTATAGCATAACGCTCAGGAGTTTTGCGATGCCCTTTTTGCTCAAGATACATTGTAAAAACATTTTTTACAATTTCTTGATTCTTAGTGTTGTCAGTTGAAATAAGTGTCATATCCGGCAAAGATAATTTTTTATTTTTAATCAATAAAAGTTTCGGCTTTAAAGTTTAACGTCCAAAATCACATCAAAGCAGTAAAAATGCAATAATTACAAGGTTTAACAGTCGTATGTTTTGGAGAATCTAAAAAAACTTAATTAACATAAATATTTTTAATTACAATAAAATTAACAAATTCCTATTTGCTTTTTGTCATGTACATATACCAATTCCATTCCCAGTTTTTTCCGTTGTCATCAGACATTGCCTGGCTCCAGATTGGATTATCTTGCTCTTGCATCCCAACGAAAAACCTGAAGTACATTTTTTCCTTCATAAACATCTTTTGAAAAAAAATGCCCAACTTGGTTTTCAAATGAGCCCACAACGGGTTGGTCTAAAACACCTGTATTTGAATCTGACCAATAAATGCTCCACAATTTGGTTTTTGGATTAAATAATCTAACCGTCATTCCTTCAAAAGGTTCTCCATCAAAAGTGGCTAGAAAATTATCAATATTCCCAATTCCGTTAAGAATTTTATACATTTCCTGAGTCGATGGAAATTCAATCCATTCGCTACAGTTTACCAGTCTTTGTTTTAATTTTTTATTTCGAATGAAAGATTTTCCCTGAAAAAAATCAAAATCATCTTTTGAAGAAGATTGCGAAGCGACAATGATAAGTTCTCCGTTTTTATCAAACTTTATTTCAGGAATTTCTAAGATTTCATCTTCCATAAAAAACTTTATTTAAGTAGTTATGATATTGTATTTCTTTTGACTTTAAGACTTTAAACTTTCGACTTAATTATGTTCTATATTCTCTCGTTACTTTGTCAACACCATCAATTTTTTTAATGGCATTAATCATTTTTTTCAAAATAGTATTGTTTTTAACAATTACGGCAACCTGTCCATGAAAAATTCCAGCATCGGTACTCAATGAAATACTTTGAATATTCACGTTCATATTGTTCGAAATTACTCGTGTTAATTGATTCGTAAGCCCTAAAACATCCATTCCGGTAATATTGATAATGGCTTTGAATTCTTCCTGGGATGAATCAATCCATTTGGCGCTCATGATTCGGTACGCATAATTGGACTGCATTCCAATTGCGTTCGGACAATCTTTTTTGTGGACTTTTATTCCTTCGTTAATCGTTACAAAACCAAAAACATCATCGCCTGGAATAGGGTTGCAACATTGCGAAAGCTTATAATCCAGTTTATCATGTTCAGTTCCAAAAACCAGCATATCGTAATTGCTGCTGATGACTGGTTTGTGAATATCTTCGTCTGCGGTATCTTTATTTCTTTTGATTTTATTTTTAAAGAAATTGATGAACGAATTACTTTTTTGTGCTGCGTAATCTTTTAATTGCTGATTTTCGATTGCACCAATTCCAACTCTGTAAAATAAATCTAAACTTGTTTTTAGCTTAAAGAAGTTAACAAGCTCGTTTGTAACTTGCTCGTTAAGCGTAATTTTTAAGTGTTTTAATTTTCTGGTAAGAAGTTCTTTTCCTTCTTCGCCGATTTTTTTAGTATTCTCGTTGAGAACGTTTTTGATTTTATTTTTGGCGCGTGAAGTCGTTACATATTCCAACCAGTTCACCGTTGGTTTCTGGCTTGCCGATGTAATTACTTCAACTTGATCACCACTTTTTAATTCGTGATTTAGCGGGACTAATCGTCCGTTTACACGCGTTCCTCTGGTTTTGATTCCAATTTCAGAATGAATGCTGAAAGCGAAATCAAGTGAAGTGGCACCTTTTGGAAGCGATTTTATTTCTCCTTTCGGCGTAAAGACGAAGATTTCTTTCGAATACAAATTCATTTTGAAATCTTCCACAAAATCAACCGCATTGGTTTCAGGATTTTCCAAAGCTTCGCGAAGCAAATTCAACCAAGTATCTAATCCGCTTTCTTCGGTTGCTCCGTTTTTGTATTTATAATGTGCTGCATAACCTTTTTCGGCAATTTCATCCATACGCTCGCTTCGAACCTGAACTTCGACCCAGCGTCCTTTTGGGCCCATTACTGTGATGTGAAGTGCTTCATAACCAGTTGATTTTGGAGATGAAATCCAGTCACGCAAACGGCTCGGACTCGGTCTATAATGATCAGTTACAATGGAGTAGATTTTCCAAGCAATGAATTTTTCATCGTGAGAATCAGACTTGTAAACAATTCTGAGTGCGAATTTGTCGTACACTTCGTCAAAACTCACATTTTGAGCACGCATTTTTCGGCGAATCGAATAAATAGATTTCGGACGTCCTTTTATGATGTAATCGATATTTTCAGCATCAAGAGATTTTTTCAAAACATCCGAAATATCTTTGATGTAAGCATCTTGCTCTTCTTTTGTTTCTCTGATTTTGCTTACAATGTCATTGTAAATAGCTGGTTCAGTATATTTTAATCCTAAATCTTCTAGTTTGGTTTTAATGTTGTAAAGTCCCAAACGATGGGCTAGAGGAGCATAAATATAAAGTGTTTCTGATGCGATTTTGGTTTGTTTGTACTCCGCCATCGAATCCATGGTTTGCATATTATGAAGACGATCAGCCAATTTGATCAAGATTACACGTACATCATCATTCAATGTGAGGATCATTTTTCTAAAATTCTCGGCTTGCATTGAAGCATTCAAGTCTTTTTGAACCAATGAAATCTTAGTCAAACCTTCAACCAGCTGTGCGACTTTTGGGTTAAATAATCGCTCAATTTCTTCAACTGTCATTGGTGTATCTTCGACAACATCGTGCAGTAAGGCCGCGGCAATAGAGGTCGCTCCCAGACCAATTTCTGAGGCAACAATTTTTGCAACTGCAATAGGATGAAAGATATACGCTTCGCCAGATTTGCGTCTTTGTTCTTTGTGAGCATCGACAGCAACATCAAATGCTTTCCGAATTAGTTTTTTATCGGCTGGGGTTAAAGTTTGGTAACTTATTCGAAGTAATTCCTTGTATTCCTGCGCAATTGCTTTGTTTTCTTTCTCAATATCTATTTCTATCATAACGGCATATTCAAGTACTAAAAATACGCATTAGTTTGAATATACGCAAGGCTTTTCAATTGTAGATTTTAGATCTCAGATTTTAGATTTTTTCATGAAAGAATTTGGCTTCGACTTCGCTCAGCCTGACATTGAAAAAGATCTGATCCAAAAAAGAGCGAAGCGATTTTTTGAAAATCTAAAATCTAAAACCCTCTCTGTCTTTTCGCTTCAAAAATTAAAATTGCTGCAGCGACAGAAACATTCATGCTGTCTATTTCGCCTTGCATCGGGATGATGATATTTTGGGTGGCAGCATCACGCCATTCTTGCGTTAAGCCAGTTGCTTCGGTTCCAACAACCAAAGCAGTTGGGATAGTAAAGTTTTGAGTATGATACGAAGTTGAGTTTTGCAACGTCGCACTGTAGAAATTGATTTTTCTTTCTTTCAAAAAAGAAATGATTTCTGTGGTGGTTCCAGTTGCAATTTGATTGGTAAAAAGACACCCAACACTAGAACGGACAATATTCGGGTTGTATAAGTCGCTTTTAGGATTGGCAATTAAAACGGCGTCCAATTTAGCAGCATCTGCTGTTCGCAAAACAGCTCCAATATTTCCTGGTTTTTCTAAAGATTCTACAACTAAAATCAATGGATTTTCAGATAGTTCTAAATCGGATAATTTAAGGGATTTAGTTTTGGCTACAGCCAAAATACCTTCCGTTGTATCACGATAAGCCAGTTTTTGATAAACTTCTTTGTTGATTTCTATGATTTGAAACGGAGAAGAAATTAGCTTGTTGATTTCTGATTCAGAAACCAATTCAGGTAAAAATAAAACGGTTTCAATTTCATAACCGCCTTTTATGGCTAGCGAAATTTCACGTAAACCTTCAATTAAAAATGTTCCGGTTTGTTTTCTAGCCTTCGATTTTTCTTGAAGTAAAACCAAAGATTTGATAAACGGATTTTGAACTGAAGTGATTTGTTTCATTTTTTAAAGGCTCAAGGTTGCAAAGAAGCAAAGGTACAGAGTTTTTTCAAAAAAGTTGTTTAATGTTTGCCACGAATTACACTAATTTCCACAAATTTAAATTAATGTAATTCGTGTAATTCGTGGCGGAAAAAACTATTTCTCAAAAACTTCTTTTATCTCTTCATTAACTGGATGATCTGTTGTGAAGTTGTAACCTAGAATTTTTGCTAATGTTTGTGCAAATTGTTTTTGAAATAACTGTGATTCCGTTTTGATTTCACCTTTTGGAGAAATTTCTGGCCCCATTGCAGCAAACCAAATTTGCGATGCGCCTTCAACATCAGAACCGTGATCTGTCCATTGTTTTTTTACTTTGTCGCCACGGCCGTGATCAACGGTTATAAATAAAGTGGTTTTGTTTTTGTACTGCGGATCATTTTGCACAAAATTCCATATTTCTTGAATCCATTTGTCTACTTGGTTTGCGGCGTCCAAGTACGAACGATATTGGCCATGATGCGCCCATTCATCGGTTTCTCCGTAAGCAATATAAAGTACTTTTGGCTTTTTTGTTTTAAGCTCATCCATTGCTTGATAATGTGTAAAAACATCAAGACATTCATCTTCATGAAATGGCTTATAGGAGTTGTCACGCATTTCATTTAATAATTTTTGAGATGCAGTCGGTTTGTTTCCGCCAACTTTGTCAAATGCAGAAATTACTGGAAATCCGCTTCTTTCTTCGTTTAAAATTCGGTCAAAAGCGTCCCATGCGCCAAATGCTGCAACTTTTCCTTTAAGTTTTGGTTGCTTGTTCAAAAACTCTAAAACATTTACATTCGGATTTGCCTTATAACCGTTTGAATTTACAGCTACATCAACATTTCCGGTCATAATTTCGCTATATCCAGGATAACTAAACCAATACGGATTGGCAACATCAACTTTATTTCCAAGCTCTCGATTGCCATAAATTTGCCCTTTCGAAGCAATTTCCGACCAGAAAAATGGCATTAGATTTTTTCGTGAAACTTTAAAATCAGAATTAGCATATTTTTTATAAATGTAAGCGCTGTCGCCTTGATTGAATTTTTTGTCATTTGCAATTGCCTGATCTACACCTTTAAAAACTTCCTGCCATCTAAAGCCGTCTGTTGTGATGATGATAATGTTTTCTGTTTTTTGGGCTGAAGCTGAAAATCCTGCTAAAAAGAGTAGAATTAAAGATACTTTTTTCATTTTTTTTGAGTTACAAAGGTTCAATGTTTTTTCAATATTCTGGAATCTAATTTACGAACTATATATCTTAGGATTACTCTTTTTTCATTTTCTAAACATAAAGATTTCGTTAATCTTCAATAGTTAAGAAAATCAGGAAAAATTCATCTAATTCATATTGTTTGTACCATTTTTCAATGTCTATGTATCCTTTGGTAACTTCACAATATCCAAGTGCGCCTTTTTCTTCATTATCATTTGGAGGAGTAATTAAAGCAATTTGAAATTCTTTTCCAATTTGAATTTCGATTGGTTTTTGATCAGAAATCTCACGAAGAGAAAATGTATTGTCTTTGTACTTTTTATTTACATCAAAAATATTTTTGTTATAAGAATTTGAAAACGCAAATGTGATTTTTTCATTGCTTAGAAGTTGTTGAGCAACAATTGAAAATTTAAAATCTTTGCCAATTTTTGGATTTTCATTTTTTTTGGTATCTCTAGCAACTTTTTCAATTTCAAGTTTTCCTTTTTTGTATTTTCGGATTACAATCTTATAATTCTTTCCGATTAATTTTTCAGAATTTGTAAAAGTTAAATCAATTTTTTCTATTCCCTGAAAAGCTTCTAAAATAAATTCTCGCGATCCCATAGGAGGCATGTCTAATTTAGAAATCATTTCAATTTTGCTCTCTTGACCATAAGAATATGACATCAAAAATGTAAAAATAAGAAGGAATGCTTTTTTCATAATATCATTTTATTTTTTACAAATAACGTTTTACAGCTTCTACAAAATCCCTCTCGCTTTAATTTCCAAATACTTATTAATAGCATCGAGAGTTAAGTTTTCTGGCTGCGTTAAAACCGAATGGATTCCGTATTTCTTTAATTCATTGACAATTAATCGTTTTTCAAACATGAATTTTTCAGCGATTATTTTGTCGTAAACTTCTTGAATCGTATCGGTTTTTTTGTTGATGATCGAATTTAGTTCGGTATTTTGGAAAAAGACAACAACTAAAAGATGGTTTTTTGCAATTCCTTTCAAATAAGGCAATTGGCGGTTTAAACCATCCATTGTTTCGAAATTGGTATATAAAATAATCAAACTTCTTTGATTGATGTTTTTCTTGATATCTACATACAATCGACTATAATCGCTTTCGAAAAAATCGGTTTTGATGTTGTACAAAGATTCAAGGATTTTTTGCATTTGCGAACCTCTTTTTTCTGCAAAAACTCTATTTTCTACTTTTTTAGAGAAAGAAAAAAGTCCAGCTTTGTCTTGTTTTTTCAGAATCACATTAGATAAAACCAAAGTCGAATTGATGGCATAATCGAGTAAACTTAAACCATCAAAAGGCATTTGCATTACGCGTCCTTTGTCAATCGCCATATAAACCGATTGCGATTTTTCGTCCTGAAATTGATTGACCATCAAAGCATTTTTCTTTGCAGTTGCTTTCCAGTTCAGCGTTCGCAAATCATCGCCTTGAACATATTCTTTAATTTGCTCAAATTCCATTGTGTGGCCAATTCGGCGGATTTTCTTGATTCCGTATTGATATAAATTGTTTGAAAAAGCCAACAAATCGTATTTTCTTAATTGGATGTAAGAAGGATACGTTGGAACCATTTGATCGTTATTAAACGTAAATCTTCTCGAAATTAATCGCAAAGGTGAAGAAACATAAATGTTTAAATATCCAAAAAAATATTCGCTACGTTCTGTCGGGCGCAAGTCATAACTGATTTCTTTTTGTTGGGAAGCTTTTACAGTTTTGATAATTTTAAAATCACGAACTTGAAATTGAAACGGAATCTCATCAATTATTTTTACCGAAACTGGAAACGTATAATGATTTTTCAGAATCAAATTTATCGGATTTAAATCTCCATTTGATAATTTTTCAGGAGTAATTCGATCTGCCTCAAATCCTGTTCTGGTCAAATATAAAAGTAAAATATCAAGAGCCAAAAATGTGATCAAAACCAAAACTCCAAACCAAACCGCATTATAAATATTCGGAAAAATAAAAGCACAAACAAACAGTCCTATTATGCCCGTTAGCACATAGAAAAAGAAGTTGTTGAGATATAGACTTTTTATAAACTTCATTTGTTTTGGTTCAAGTTTTTTAAAATTTCAGGTTTCAAGTTTGTCAGATTGAGCGGAGTTGAAGACCATCTTTGTGTCCTTCGACTTCGCTCAGAGTGACATGCATTTTGAGCAAATTTTTCGAATTTTAAGTTATACGTTGTCAGGCAGAGCGAAGTCGAAGCCATCTCACATTTTACGATTAACAATTCACAATTATCTAGGAATCTCGACGGTTTCAATAATTTGCTTGATAATTTCAGAACTTGTAATTCCTTCCATTTCTCTTTCTGGCGCTACGATTACACGATGTTGTAAAACCGGAATAGCGGCTTCTTTGATATCTTCTGGAGTAACAAAGTCACGTCCGCGGATGGCAGCAAAACCTTTAGCGGCATTCAAAATAGCGATTGAAGCACGAGGAGAAGCACCTAAATATAAAAAGGCATTTTCTCTTGTATTCACTACAATTCGGGCAATGTATTCCAATAGATTTTGTTCTACTCTGATTTGTTTTATCAAGGCTTGATATTCTTTGATTTCTGCAGCAGAAAGCACCGCTTTTATAGCTTCTAATTTGCCATGATTTTCTAATAAATGCTCGCGCTGAATAATCAGGATTTCTTCATTTAATTTTGGATAATCAATTGCGATTTTAAATAAAAAACGATCTAATTGCGCTTCTGGCAAGCGATAAGTTCCTTCTTGCTCAATTGGGTTTTGAGTTGCGATTACTAAAAATGGCGCCTCTAATTGGTATGCCGAACCGTCAATTGTAATTTGGCGCTCTTCCATAACTTCAAAAAGAGCGGCTTGTGTTTTTGCCGGCGCACGGTTGATCTCGTCAATTAAAATTAAATTAGAAAAAATAGGTCCTTTTTTAAATTCAAATTCTGAACTTTTTAAATTGAAAATTGAAGTTCCTAAAATATCTGACGGCATCAAATCTGGTGTAAACTGAATTCTGCTAAAATCAATATTTACCGTTTTTGCTAGCAATTTTGCGGTGATAGTTTTGGCAACTCCAGGAACACCTTCCAACAAAACATGGCCATTTGACAAAATAGCAACCAAAAGCTGGTCGACCATTTTATGTTGCCCAACGATTACAGTTTCTATTTCCTTTTTGATGGCATTTACATGCTCTAAAAGTGGCGTTAAGTTTATTCTGGTTTCAAAATTCACATTTTCGTTTGTGATTTCGTTTTCTGTGATGCTATTTTCGTCCATGTCTTGGTATGTTTTCTTATGGTGAATTTCGGTTAAAAATACTAATGTATAACTTTTTCGATTGCATTATTAATTCGGATCAAATCTTCTTCAAGACTACCGTGATAACTTTTTCGATGTTCATTAATCAAAAAGACAAGCTCTTGAATGTCGGCAATGTTTTTTCCTGTTTTGTGTTGCAGTTTTTTAATAAAATCATCGTCAAGCTTTGTGGTGTCAATCAAATATTCGTTTCGCATTTTTTCAAGGAAAAAAATGATTTTTTTGTCGATAATATTCGTGTGATCACCTTCTTGATAATATAAATTTCCGATTGTTTTAGTAAAATCAACTGTTAAATTTGCCAATGGCTTCACGATCGGAACAATGCGTTGTTTTCGTTTGGCATTGAAAATAATGAAAATTAGTATTCCAAATATTCCAAACAAATAAGCCCATTTTAATGCTGGCTGACTAAAAATATAGCGCAACGGAGAACCTGAAACCGTTTCGTTGTTTTGTCCTTTTGTGTACCAAAAAACATCTCCTTTTGGAATCTGAGACAACAAATTTTCAACATATTGATAGTGATTATTTCGTAGCAGATGAAAATTTGTAAAAGCCGCAGGTTGCGTGTGCAAATAAAAAGAACCGCCGTTGTAATTGACTTTTATAAAATTGATATGCTTTTCATTTTTTGCTGTGCTTTGATAACCCAAAACAGTAGTTTCAGCCGTATCAATTTTAGAAAAATAATCCTCAATAGCTTGTTTAAAGATGTATTTTTTCTTGCTAGCCTTTGGATTTGCCATCCAAATTGTCGTATTATGAACAGGCTTCAAATCATTTTTAACTGTCAGATTTAAACTGTCTAACAAAATTTGTGGAAAAGTTCGCATGCTTAAAAACGCACTATTCCCACGCGACACAAAGTAAAAAAGCTCTTTTACAGATTGCTCGTCAATATCGCCGTTGTTGGCAATATTCATAAAAGTGCCTTTTATTCTGTAATCTTCAACTAAAGTATCTGGATTGTATTTTGAATCTAAATATTCGTAAGGCGTTACGGTTGAAATTCGTTCAACTTTCTGATTTTTTAAAACCTTATTGATTTCTTGATTAAATACAAACAGTCCGTACGGGATTTTGTCGTGTACAGAAAAAGTAGGTCGCCAGTCAATTGGTTTTGGCTCTTTTTTGCCAGTAAGCAAAATCAAGCCAAAAATAAAAACCAGAACTCCTAGGTAAATTTTTATAGATCTATCCATGGTTAAAGGTTTTTATCGCTTTTTTAAATCGGTTTTCGGCTTTCAAGAAAATGGGTTCATTAATTTCAAATTCACCGTACCAAATGTAATTGTACAAATAAGATAAATAAGTGAATTCTTCTTTATGAACCGGACTTTTGATTTCATATAAATAATCCGAATTGGTTTTTTCAATATCCCATTCGATGTAATTATTTTGTGCCATAACTTTTAGCAGCCACAAATAATAATATCGAATCGCAATTCTTTTTTCACCAGAATGAATATTTTCTGCAATCAGTTTTTCAAAATCCAAAAGATGAATATTCTTTTCTATATCAGAATAATAGATGTTCTTTTTTTGTGAATTTTTGCCAAAAATCCATTGTCCTTCTTTATTGATTAAAGCTTTTACAATCAAGAAAATAACAACAATAACTAGTAAACCTGCCAATACTTTAAAAAGAATCGCTACAAAATTTACTGACGATTTATGATCGCTGAAAGTGAAAATTTTACTGAATAAGCGGGCAAGCCATTCTAGAAAATCATCCCAGAGGGTTTTTTCTGGTGGTTTTACTTCATAAACAAAGTCTTCGCCTTTGTAGCGTTCTTTGAATTTTTTTTCAAAAGTTTTAGGTTCAACTGTTGCCGAATCGATTTGGATATCTTTCTCGGTATATTTTATCGAAGCCATTTTTGGCGGTTCTTCAGTAACAAGAGAATCTTGTGCATTTGAAAAACTGCAGCTGAAAACAAAAAGTAAAATGAAGAAAATTTTATTCATTATGGTTTCCGATTAAGTCAATTTAGGCTGGTAATTGTTGTGTTTTTTTGTGGACGATAAAAGGATAAACCAAATAATAAAATGAAATTATTCCTAAGGTAAATAATATAATAAAACCACTTAGCCAATTTGGCATATCAATAGAATATCTTGTAATATAACCTTCTAAAAAACCTGCTGCAATGGTAAAAGGAAATGTACTTAAATAAATTTTGAAACTATTTTTGAAGCCAATTTTAAACGAATTAAGTCTTGAAAACGTCTTTGGAAACAAAATAGAAGCACCTAACATAAATCCGCAGGCAGTTTCGATTACAATTCCGAAGATTTCCATCGCTCCGTGAATCCAAATCCCTCTAACACTTTTCCAGAAAACGCCTTGCTCATAAAAGAAATATTGAAAAGAACCCAACATAATTGAATTCTGCATGCTAATGTAAAAAGTTCCAATTCCGGCAATAATTCCAAAAAAGTAGCATTTTGCACCCACAAAAAGATTGTTTACTGTGATGGAAATAAAACTTCCCCAATTGCTTCCAGAACCGTAAACAGCCATTGGATTTCCTTTTTTAATGTTTTCTAAAGTTTGATTGACATAATCATCGCCAAGAATAAGACGAACAAAATTTGGGTCATATTTTGCAGAAATCACTCCGATAGCAACAGTTACAAAAAATAAGATAAAGGCATAAATCAAATAACGCCTGTATTGATAGACCAATAATGGAACTTCGGTTACAAAAAACTCGAGAACTCTGTTTTTTTCGGTTCTCTTGGTTTTGTAAATCTTTTGATAAATCTGCGATGCAAGGTGATTTAAGTAAATTACAGTTTTACTTTTAGGATAATACGTTTGTGCATACGACAAATCATTCATCATTTGAATGTACAAATTAGCTAATTCGTCAGGATTTTTTTTAGCTTTACCAAAAATAGCTAGCTCAAATTCCAGCCATTTTTCTTTATTTTGTTTTATGAAGGCGATTTCTCTCATTGCACGCTAAAATATAAAATATGTCAGAATTATCTATTAACACAACACAAAATGTCAAAATAAATTTTATATCGGCTTCGGTAGGAGAGCGGTTAGGTGCTTATTTTATTGATTTAGGAGTCAAAATTGCCTACATTTTGGTGGTGTGGTTTGTCTTTTTTAGTTGGTTGAAACTGGGCCTTATAATAGATAATTTAGACAGTTGGTCAGAAAGAGCTATTGTGTTATTGTTTGGTATTCCACTTATATTTTATTCCCTTGCTTTAGAAAGTTTTTTTGAGGGACAATCGATCGGAAAAATATTGGTGAAGATAAAAGTCGTTAAAATTGATGGCTATCAAGCGGGATTTGGCGATTATTTAATTCGCTGGTTTTTTGGAACAGTTGACTTTTTTATTCCGCCATTTTATGGGTTGGTGGCACTGATTACCGCGATTTCAAATAGTAAAACGCAACGTCTTGGAGATATGGCGGCAGGAACAGCCGTAATTACACTAAAAAACAAAATCGATATTAGTCATACAATTTTAGAAGATATTGGAACAGCTTATGTGCCAACTTATCCACTGGTGATTAAATTATCGGATAATGATATGCGAATTATCAAAGAGACTTTCAAAAAAGCGGCTGCCAAAAATGATTTTGAGATTATTGGAAAATTAGTCGCCAAAATTGAAAGCGTTACCGGAATTAAAAATCAATCTGGAAACAACAGCGATTTTATTCGTGTGGTTTTGAAAGATTATAATTTCTATACGCAGAATATGTAGCGTTCTAAGTTTCTGAGTTTCTAAGTTTCTAAGCTTGTTCTTAGATTCGATTGCTTTTTACATTATCTATTATTATAAACTTTGCGACTTGACGTCTTTGCGAGATTTTTTTCTAGTTTTTCAGTTTACAAAGTTCCCATAACTTTGATTTGGATTTAATTTTTTAAATTTAACAAGTTTAATATTTAGAAAAGGAGTGACCGAAAAGCCTAAGAGTAGGAAAACTTAAGTGTAAATACCATGAAAATTAAGAAAGCTGCCACGTTATTACTATTATTTTTTGTTTGTGTTTTTTCTTTCGCTCAAGGCGGAAAAAAATTAGACAAAATCATAAAAAGAGATTACACAATTATTGAGGGTACAATTTCTAAGATATCTGATAAAACTGTCGAATATTCTTTGCCTGGCGAAACTCTTTTAATAGTTCTTGATGTTTCTCAAATTGCTCGAATCGATTTTGCCAGCGGACGCTCCCAAACTTTTGATGTAACACCATCAAATTCGGTTTCTGATAATTCGGGACAAACTATTATTGCTGGCGAAATGAAGCCAAATACAATTGCAGTACTTCCAGTTCCTTTTTTAAACTCAGATACACAGCAAAGTTCGGAGGAAATGGCAAAATTTGGTCAAAACGATATGTATAACAAATTATTGGATAAATCTGGAAATATTGCACCGCTGACAGTGCAGGATTTAAGAACAACCAACAGTTTATTGAGCAAAGCAGGAATAGATTATCGCAATATTGATTCAACCCCAATTGAAGATCTTGAAAAAATATTAGGCGTTGATAATATTGTTGCTGCAAAAGTTTCGTTTACAATTGGAACCGGTACAACTGCAACTACTTACAACAGCGGAAACGCAAAAGTGAGCAACAATAATAAAAAAGTGACTACAAACGATTATTCGACTACAACTGCAAATAATCAGCAATATTACTATTACACCGTTTATTTTGATATGTACAAAAATAGGTCAAAAATATACTCTCAAACGCGCAAACCATTTTTAGCCGTTAAAGACAGCTGGATGGAATCTGTTCAGTATTTATTGAAAAGAAGTCCAATTTACGTTAAAAAATAAGAAAGTAAAAAATGGTAAAATTTAAATCTAAAATTGACCTGTGGTTGGTTGCGTTCTTAATTTTAATTTTCGGATTCCAGTTGGCACACTTCGTACAAGTTCAAAAATGGGTTAGTTTTATTTTTATGCTTTCTGTAAGTGCTTTTATTGTTCACTTGTTTGCAACTACTTTTTATGAAATAGAAAATGATAAACTTAGAATTAAATCGGGTTTTCTGGTGAACTCTTTGATTGAAATTAAAAATATAAAAAAGATTTCTGAAACTTTTAATGTTTTGAGTTCGCCAGCACTTTCGTTGGACCGACTAGAAATTTTTTATGGAAAAAACAATTCGATATTAATTTCTCCAAAAGACAAAAACGGATTTTTTGAAGCCATAAAAAAAATAAACCCGGATGTAGAAATAGTTTTAAAAAATAAGCAGAATTAAGGACAACCTTTGCACCTTTGCAACTCTGAACCTTTGTAACTCAATAAAAAAATGTTCCACATATTAGATCTTATCGGTACAATGGCTTTTGCCATGTCAGGCGTTTTAACGGCAATGCATAAAAAACTGGATCCGTTTGGGGTTTTTATTATTGCATTTGTAACGGCCGTTGGTGGCGGAACACTGCGTGATGTTTTGATTGGGCGCACTCCTGTGGGCTGGATGCGTGATATGCAGTACGTTTATGTGATTATTATTGGTTATTTTTTGGCTATAATTTTCAGAAAAAGCTTTGACAAACTTCGAACTTCTTTGTTTCTTTTTGATACAATTGGTCTTGGTGTTTTTACATTAATTGGTTTAGAAAGAGGACTTATAACAGGACTTCATCCCGTAATTTGTATTGCGTTGGGAACCATGACAGCTTGCTTTGGAGGCGTGATCAGAGATATTTTGTGCAATGAGATCCCAAATGTTTTTAGAGAAGAAATCTATGCAACAATCTGTATTTTAGGCGGAATCGTGTTTTTTGGTTTACGAAAAATGAATCTTAATGACGACATTTTATATTTGGTTACTTCATTGGTAATCATTGTAGTCCGATTGATGGCAGTAAAGTACAAATGGCACTTGAAAGCATTCGATCATAAGTAATTTGAAGATGATATTTACCGTAAAAAAATACGATCAAAACGATTATCAGCTCTGGAACGATTTTATCGCTTTGGCAAAAAATGCCACATTTTTGTTTCATCGTGATTTTATGGAATATCATAAAGACCGTTTTGAAGATTTTTCGCTTTTAATTTTTGATGAAGAAAAATTGCTCGCTGTTTTGCCCGCCAATAAACAAGGAAATTCGGTTCATTCACATCAAGGACTTACTTATGGAGGATTGATTTTTTCTTCCAAATTAAAAGCCGAAAAAACAGAAATGATTTTAGATGAAATTCTGTCTTTTCTGAAGGAAAATAAAATTGAAACATTTCATTACAAGCCAATTCCGAATTTTTATTTTTCGAAAGGAAATCAGGAAATGGATTTCTTTTTGTTTAAAAGAAATGCTATTTCTGAACGAAAAGAAATGAATCTGGCCGTTAATCTGCAAACGCCTTTAAAGATTTCCAAAAGTAAAATGAAACATTTCAGGAGAATTGAAAATCTTGATTTGGATATTGTTGAAGAGAAAGACTTTAAGCCTTTTTGGAAAAATGTTCTGGAACCAAGATTGCAGGAAAAATTCAATGCAAAACCAGTTCATACTTGCGAAGAAATTACCTTTTTAAAACAGCGATTCCCAGAAAAAATAAAACAATATTCAGTTTATCAAAATGACGAAATTATTGCTGGAATAGCTATTTTTGAAACTGAACATGTAGTGAAATCACAATATGGAGCGACTTCTGAAAAAGGAGAAAAAGTAAGAGCTTTGGATTTTCTTTTTATCAATTTGATTCACAAATACAAGCGAAAAGGAAAACACTTTTTTGATATGGGAATTGTCAATGAAGATAATGAAAGCGGTTATCATCCAGGTCTTTTGAAACAAAAAGAAGAATTAGGTTGTAGTGTTTATAATCAGGATTTTTATAAAATCGATTTATAATACTAGACCTAACAGGTTTTTAAAACCTGTTAGGTTCTATGGAACAACCAAACTCTTAAAAATCTACTAAATAAATATGATACCATTTTTAGACCTAAAAAAAATCAACGAACCGTATGAAACTGCTTTTCAGGAAAAACTGAAATCGGTTTTAGAAAACGGCTGGTATATTTTAGGAAAGGAAGTCGAAATTTTTGAAAAGGCTTTCGCCGAATACAATCAAACGAAATATTGCATTGGAGTTGGGAACGGATTTGATGCTTTAGTTCTAATTTTTAAAGGCTATATTGAATTAGGAAAACTCAAAAAAGGCGATGAAGTCATCGTTCCTGCAAATACCTATATTGCCAGTATTTTGTCAATTTTACAAGCCGATTTGATTCCGGTTTTTGTCGAGCCAAAACTGGAAACTTACAACATAAATCCAGATTTAATTCAGGAAAAAATCACTCCAAAAACAAAAGCCATTTTAGCTGTTCATCTCTACGGGCAATTGGCAGAAATGGAAAAAATCAATGAAATTGCAGAAAAAAACAATCTTCTTATTGTTGAAGATGGCGCACAATCTCATGGAACAATCAACAATCAAAAATCAGCAATCAAAAATCTTAAATCAAGCGTAGCGTATAGTTTTTATCCTGGAAAAAATTTAGGTTGTCTTGGCGATGGTGGTGCGATTACAACAAATGATTCGGAGTTGGCAAAAGTGCTTTTTTCGCTTCGAAATTATGGTTCAGAAAAAAAATATTACAATGAGTTTATCGGTGTAAATTCCAGATTAGATGAATTGCAAGCTGGATTCTTAAGTTTAAAATTACCGAATTTAGATGCAGATAATCAAAAAAGAAGATTAATCGCAAAACGTTATTTGTCTGAAATTAAAAACCAAAAAATAATCTTGCCTTTTTGGGATTTATCCGAAAATCATGTTTTTCATTTATTTGTTATTCGAACAGAAAACAGAGAAGCTCTGCAAAATTATTTAGCTCAAAATAGTATACAAACGGTTATTCATTATCCAATTCCGCCGCACAAACAAAAAGCATTTTTGGAGTGGAATAATTTGTCGTTTCCAATTACAGAAAAGATTCATAACGAGGTTTTAAGCTTGCCAATAAGTCCGGTTTTAATAGAATCTGAAATCGATTTTATTATTGAAATTTTAAATCAATATTAAAATCGTGTCGGATAAAAAATCATATCAGCAAATTTTAAAAACGACTTCGCTTTTTGGAGGCGTTCAATTTTTTTCGATTTTAATTTCGGTTGTTCGAACGAAGTTAATTGCTGTCTTTATTGGTCCCGCCGGAATGGGAATTATTGCATTGCTCAATTCGACTTTGGGTGTTTTAAGCAGTATTTCCGGTTTCGGAATTGAGACTAGTGCTGTAAAAAGCATTTCTGAAAATTATAAAAACGACGATTTAAAAACGGTTTCCAAAACCATTCAAATTGTAAAGAAAATTGTGTTTTTTACGGGAATTTTTGGAATGTTTTTGACTTTAGCTTTTTCAAAAATTTTGAGCATCATAACTTTTGGAGACTCCAGTCAAACCTTTTCTTTTGCAATACTTTCGGTTACCATTTTGCTCAAGCAATTGAGCTCAGGACAATTGGCCGTTTTACAAGGTTTGCGATCTTTTAGACTTTTGGCGAAAGCCAATTTATACGGCAATTTATTCGGACTTCTTTTTTCTATTCCGTTGTATTATTTTCTAAAAATCGATGCTATTCTTCCAACAATTATAATTGCTTCGTTGTCGGCTTTGATTTTTTCATTTTACTATTCAAATAAAGTAAAAATCGAAAAGGAAAAAATAGAAAATTCTGCCGTATTTTTAGAAGGGAAATTGATCGTGAAGTTGGGTTTTATGCTGACAATCAGCAGTGTTTTAACGCTTTTGTCAACGTATTTGGTTCAAATTTATGTTGGAAAAATTGGAGGTTTGGATCAAGTTGGTTTTTACAACGCCGGATTTACTTTGTTGAATTCCTATGTCGGAGTTATTTTTACCGTAATGAGTACTGATTATTTTCCAAAATTAGCTTCTATAAATTCGGATAATGAAAAAGTTAGGGAAAGTGTTCAGCAACAAGCTTTTATTTCCGTTTTAATTATTACGCCAATTATTGTTTTGTTTCTCACTTCCAGTTCGTTGATCATTAAACTAATGTACACTTCAAAATTTGAAGTCATAGTTCCAATGATTTGCGCCGGAATTCTCGGAATGTTATTTCGCGCCGTTTCTTGGTCAATGGGATTTGTTTTGATAGCAAAAGGCGACTCAAAAATGTTTGTAAAAACGGCCATTGGTTTCAATATTTTATCCGTGATAATGAATATTGGAGGCTATTATTTTTATGGATTAGAAGGTTTGGGAATCAGCTTTTTCCTGTACTTTTTATGTCATTTTATCGGACTGAAAATCATTACCAAAAAGCGCTATGATTTTTATTTCGAGAGAGAATTTTATCAGCTTTATTTTGTTTGTTTTGGTATTTGCGCAACTTCATTTTTGTTGCGATTTATCGAGAACGAGGTTTTAAAATATAGTTTGTTTTCGCTCATGATTTTAGTCTCTTTTGGTTTTAGTTTTTATGAAATCAACAAAAAGATGAATTTAAGCGAAATATTTACTTCATTTGTTCAGCAAAAAAAAGGAAAAAATGATCCGGAATAGTTACAGAAAATACAAGTCATTTTATCAAAAAATCAAGTTTTACTGGTCGGTAAACTGGACAAAAACGCTGTATTTTAATTTCAAGAAATTTCCTTTTCAAACCGCTAAAAAACTTCCGGTTTTCTTTTACAAAAGAGTAAAATTTACTTCAATTTCAGGTGAAATTCAAATCGAGGGAAAAATCCAAAAAGCAATGATTGGTTTTGGACAACCTTATGAATTAAACACCGTTCATCGTGGCATTGCCGAAATCAATATTCAAGGAAAACTAATTTTTAAAGGGAAATTTCAATTTGGTAAAGATTATTTTCTTTTTGTTGGCGAAAATGCGGTTTGCGAATTGGGAAATATGTCTTCAATGGCTTCAAACGCAAAATTGATTTGTCTCGAAAAAGTAGTTCTAGGAGATTATGCTCGTTTTGGCTCTGAGTGTCAAATTATAGATACTAATTTCCACGATTTAATAGATACGCAAACAGGCGAAAAACTTCAAAAATCGGCACCAATTTTAATCGGAAATTTTAATTTTATTAGCAACAGAGTTTCAATTATGAAAGGAACTCAAACTCCTGATTTTTGCACTATTGCCTCAAATAGTTTGTGTACAAAAGAGTATGCTTCTTTGGGCGAAAATATTTTAATTGGTGGTGTTCCTGCTCAATTAATAAGAGAAAATGTTTCGCGAGATTGGCAAGGCGAAAAACAACAATTAGACGATTTTTTGACGATTTAAAAAATGGGACGCGGATGACACAGATTCGCTAAAGCGAAAACGCGGATTAAAACGGATTTTTTTAAAAGCATTCATCAAAAAAAATCCGTTTTAATCCGCGTTTTTACGAAGTAAATCCGAAAAATCAGCGTTCTATCATAATACGAAGACGTTGTTTAATTTCTAGTGAAATATATAGGAATAACAACTTAAAATTCGAAGTTTTATAGGCCAAAATCATTTCAAAATGAATACGTTTTAAAATTGCTTTATGTTCCTCTTTTGTTCGGTTTAGCAGAATTGCTTTTTTGATAATCAGATATGTGGAATGATTTATTTTTTTTGCTCGGGCATCATTTTTAAGAAAAAAATGCGTTCCTAAAGAATTTGAAGCAATACGTTTTTGAATCAAAATTTCATCAATATAATCAACATCATATTGGCGTGAAGCCCGAATCCACAAATCCAAATCTTCATACGCCAGATTTTCATCATAACCATTCAAATCATCAAAAACCGATTTTTTAACCATTGAAGAAACAGAGCAAATACTATTTCCACCTGAAATTACGCTTAAATAAATATCGCCGGTTTTCCTTTTTTTGATTGTTTTTTTCGCGGCATCTACAGCAAAATAATACGAATCATGAGCACCATTTTCAGTAATCAATTCGGCATTTCCATAAACAATTCCGAGGTTTTTAAATGCGGTTTCTTGAAAAGCTTTTGTTTGCAATGAAACACAATTTAGCATTAAAACATCATCACAAGCCAAGTCGATTATAAAATCGCCTTTTGCCAATTTTAAAGCTTTATTGAAGGATTTTGTACTTCCTAAATTCGTTTTGTTTTCAATAAATCGAATTTGTGGATAATCAATCAGAAATTTTTTAATTGTTTCTTTAGAATTATCAGTGCTAAAATCGTCAACTACAATTACTTCAATAAACGAATAATCCTGATTTATTGCCGAAGTCAAACTTTCGACAACAAATTTTTCCTGATTATAGCACAAGCAAATAATAGTTACTAATGGATTATCGTACATATTGGTTTTTGAGTATTTGTCTAATTTTAAATGAGTAAATTTCTTAATCTCGCAAAGACGCGAAGTCTTTTTTTAAGTTTTTTAAAATAAAACTTTGCGACTTCGCGACTTTGCGAGCAATTTTTCGTTGCTGAAGAAAAAAAACTTAAAAATTATCCCGCAAACATAGGACTCATTTTTTATGTTTCTATGTGTTAAAAAGATATATTTGGTACGAAAATAAGAAATCACGAATGATATCGACTCACAAAAAAAAGAAAATTGCTTTAATTGGTTACCGTCTGAGCGGAGGCGGAAGCGATAAAGTAATGGCAAATTTGTCCATTTTTTTTCAGCATAAAGGTTTTGAGGTCGATATTATTATTGTTTTAGATGAAGTCAGTTTTCCGTATTTGGGGAAATTGGTGAATTTGGGCTTGCTGAAGAATAAATCAAATGGAATTTTTAATAAAATTAAACGTTTAAAGGCTTTAAAAAAGTATTTGAACGAAAATCATTTTGATTTTATAATTGATTTCCGTTTCCGAACGAAAGTTATTCAGGAGCTTATTTTAGCCCGATTTATCTATAATGCCAAGACCATTTTTACCGTTCATAGTTTTTTGATTGATCATTATATGCCTAATAATTCATGGTTGACGCGATTAATGTACAATCATTGTCTGGCAAATGTGGCGCTTACAGATGAAATGAAAACGCTGATCGAGACAAAACATAAATTGCAAAATGTGGTCACAATTCATAATCCAATTTATTTGGAAGAAATTGTGAAAAAGCAAATTGAAAAAATAGACATTGCATTTGATTATATAATTGCAATTGGACAATATGAAAACGAAATAAAACAGTTTGACAAACTGATTTCAAGTTATGCAAAATCTGATTTGATTGAGAAACAAATCCATTTGGTGATTGTTGGAAATGGTGACGAATCAAAACTTCAAAAAGCAATTTCAGATCATCAAATTCATGATTTTGTACATCTTTTAGGGTACCAAAATAATCCCTTTAAATATTTGAGCAAGGCTAAATTTTTAGTTTTAAGCAGTAAAAATGAAGGTTTTCCGAATGTTATTTTAGAAGCTTTGGCTTGCGAAATTCCGGTTGTTTCTTTTGACTGTGATTTTGGACCGCGTGATATGATTTCTTCTTTTGAAAATGGAATTTTAGTCGAAAATCAGAATTGGGAAAAAATGACTGAAGCTTTAAATTTATTGATTTCCAATACAGATTTATATCAAAAATGCAAGCAAAATTCGCAGAATAGTATCGATCCATTTTTATTGGAAAAAATTGGACAGCAATGGTTAAATTTGTTGCAGGAACATTAAATATATGACAACAGTTCAAGATATTTCATTATTAAAAATTCCAGTTGTCGAAGACTTGAGCGGAAATTTGGCTTTTATTCAAAATGGCGTTTTGCCTTTTGAATTCAAACGCGTTTATTATCTTTTTGATGTTCCGAGTACTGCTTTTCGCGGCGGACATTCGCATATTGAGCAACATGAAGTTTTGATTGCTTTAAGTGGCAGTTTTGAAGTGATTGTAAACGATGGAAAAGACAAAAAAAGTTATTTGCTCAACAAGCCAAATGTTGGTTTGCATTTGCCAAAAGGAATTTGGCGCGAACTTGAAAATTTTTCTTCAGGTTCAGTTTGTCTTGTTTTGGCTTCAGATGTTTTTGAAGAAACCGATTATATTCGGGATTATGAAACTTTTCTGAATTCCAAAAAATGAAACTTCTGTATGTTGTTCCCAAAATAAAAAATGCTGGCGGTGTTGCGCGAGTCTTGGCTGTGAAGGCGAATTATTTTGTCGAACATTTTGGTTATGAAATTCATATTTTATCACAAAATGAAAATGATGAATTGCCGTTTTATGACTTCAATTCTAAAGTTGTTTTCCACAATGTAATCTTAGAAGGAAATGCTTTAAGGTTTTTACAATCCTATAAAAAACAACTAAATGAAAAGCTTAGCGAAATCAAACCAGACATGATTTTAGTTGCCGATAATGGTTTGAAAGCCTTTATTTTTCCGTTTATTGTCAACACAAAAAGACCAATTGTTTTTGAAGTTCACGGTTCAAAATTTATTGAAGAAAAAGCTCAAAAAACAGATTTTATTTCAAAATCAATTCAAAAAAATAAATATCGTTTTAAAGATTTTAGTGTTCGAAAATTCACAAAAATTGTAGCGCTTTCAGAGGAAAGCAAAAATGAGTGGAAAGCAAAAAATACAATTGTAATTCCAAATGCTTCCTGGATTAAAACAGAAAAAAACTCAGATTTAAAAAATAAGAAAGTCATAGCTATTGCCCGATATTCTTATGAAAAAGGCCTAGATCGATTATTGTTGATTTGGGAAAAAGCAGTCAAAAAACATCCTGATTGGATTTTGGATATTTATACAGATGATTTTGATTCTCTAAAAAGCATAGTTGCCGATTTAGGATTAAACTCAAATGTAAATATCTTTGGTTTTGTAAAAAATATTGAAGAGAAATACCGCGAATATTCCATTTGCGCCATGACTTCAAGATCTGAAGGTTTTCCGATGGTTTTGTTGGAAGCGATGGCTTCAGGACTGCCTTGTGTCGCTTTTGATTGCCCAATTGGTCCAAGAACTATAATTACAAACGAAGAAAATGGATTTTTGATTCCGGAAAATGATTATGAAATGTATGTTGAAAAACTTTCTTTTTTAATTGAAAATGAAGAGTCAAGATTGAAATTTGGGAAAAATGCTAAACAAACCTCTGAAAATTATTCTGTGGATAAAGTAATGGAGAAGTGGAGATTGTTTCTAGAAAATATTATAATTGTTTAATTCTTAGTGAGTTTTATTGTTTTTAGTCCCAGCGGGACGCAATATTTATAGAAAAGCAGTTTAGGTTTTTAAGAAAACCCCCAGCGGGGTGATATTTTTAAACGCATAGATTTCGCTCCGCTGGAGCTTTGGAGCAATTCTGAATTATTTGCTATAAATATTTCGCTCCGCTGGAGCTCTGGATTTTCAAAAAACAAAAATATCCCAATTTATAAAGATCAAAAAGAAATAAAGATGGCTTTTCAGAAAGTAAATTCCGTTCGATTTTATTTTGATTTTTTTTGAAAATGAAATTCGAAAAACCGATCAATTTTAGCTTTTTCAAAATTTTAAAAGCTTTAATTATTTTGCTTTCTTGCGAAGAAATTTTTCTAGAATTATGAAGAAAAACTAGGTTTTCCAGCGCCGTTTTTGTTTTGGCTAAAAACACCTCTGAAGTTTCTAAATTCAGATGAAAAGTTGGGTTTTCGATTTGAAAAACTTCGAAATTGTTTCTTTTTAAAACCGAAAAGAAAAGCAAATCTTCATAACCATATTTTGTAATTTCTTCATCAAAAGGGAATTCGAGAAAAACTTCTTTTTTAATCCATAAATTAGAAGTTAAAGTCGAAACAGTTTCTCTTTTCTGACCATAAATCCAACGTAAAAGTTGTTCTTTTTGAGGTTTTTTATCTGCATAAATTATTCCACCAAAAACAATTTTTTCTTCGGAATTTGAAATTGCAGAAATATAGTTTTGGATAAAATTATCCTGCGCAGGAAAAGTATCGCAATCCAGGATTAATAATCCATCGTATTTTGCTTTTTGCGCTAATGAATTGATGTTTTTTCCTCTTCCTAAATTGGCTTCATTGATAAGAAAAGAGCAATTTGAAAAAGAATTAATTTCTTGATTTTTAGTATTTAATTCTGATTGAGAAGCGTCGTCTTGACAAAGAATTTCAAAAGTAATGCCACAGGAATTGCACTGTTTTACAAGTTCGTTAACGAGCGGTAAAACAGCATAATTATAAACCGGAATTAAAATGGAAAGCATTACACGCTTCTTTGCACGACTTCGAAGATTCTTTCATCTTCGCATTTCAATGTTTTTGATGGGAATTTCATCAATAAAGCATAATCGTGGGTTGCCATGATAACGGTTTTGCCAAGAGCATTGATGTTTTTTAATACTTCTAAAACCTCCGAACTTGTTTGCGGATCAAGATTTCCTGTTGGTTCGTCGGCAAGAATGAATTCTGGATCGTTAAGCAATGCTCTTGCAATTGCAACACGTTGTTGTTCACCTCCAGAAAGCTGGTGAGGCATTTTGTTCAAGAAGTCTTTCATTCCAACTTTATTCAAAACTTCGTCGATTTTGTGCTCCATGGCTTCTTTTTCTGTCCATCCAGTTGCTTTCAAAACAAAAAGCATATTGTCTTTTACAGAACGGTCTGGAAGCAATTTAAAATCCTGAAACACAATCCCAATTTTTCTTCTCAAATACGGAATATCGTTCTCTTTTAAAGTTGCCAAATCAAATTCAACAATATGTCCTTCTCCTTCAAGTAAAGGCAAATCAGCATATAAAGTTTTTAAGAAACTACTTTTCCCTGAACCTGTTTTTCCAATAATGTAGATGAATTCGCCATGCTGAACATCCAGATTAATGTGAGAGATGATTTTTCTTCCTTCTTGATATATAGTGACTTCTTTAAGAGACAGTACGGTTTGTGACATAATAAAATTGATTTGATTGGTAAAAGTAATAAGATAACGATTGGATTCAAAATAAATTTCAATCATTTCTTAAGAAAATTTCTAAAAAATGAAATGAAAATTTACACCATATAAGTACTGTAAGTTCATTTTAGTTCATCTACGAAAACATCCTAGCTTATAATAACTTATATAACTTATATGGTTAAAAATCGTTTTTTATTGTGTTCTAAAATATCCTCTGTTAAAGATTTTTTTATAATAAAAGCTGGAAACGTTTCGTTATAAACGGTATAAAATGATAAATTTGAATACTAAATAAAACTAAAATGCGTAGACTTTCCTGGTTCTTTTTACTCCAAATTATTCTTATTTCGACCACGGTTTCGGCACAAAAATCAGCTATATATACTTACGAATTAAAGGATTTTGATAAAGCAGTGGCTTTATACAATGACAAACAATATGCATCGGCACAACATATTTTTGAATATGTAAAAAATAATACGGCGCCAACTGAAGAAGTAAAATCAGATTGCGCTTATTATATCGCAAATTGTGCCATCAGAACCAATCAGCCAAATGCGGATGCTTTGATGGAAAAGTTTGTGGATGATTATCCAACAAGCACCAAACAAAATCAGGCGTATATTGAAGTTGCACAATATTTCTTTGAGCAAGGAAATTATCCAAAAGCTTTGCAATGGTTTGACAAAGTAGATGAAAGTTACATGAGCAAATCGGATTCGGATAAATTTAATTTCCAAAAAGGATATAGTTTTTTCAATGCCAAAAAGAAAAAAGAAGCGACAACGTATTTTAATAAAGTCGTAAACTCTCCTGAATACGGCTCTCAAGCCAAATATTATTTAGGATTCATGGCTTATGAAGGCGATGATTACAAAGAAGCAACCAAATATTTTGACGAAGTTTCGGGCGAAGAAAAATACAAAGAAAAGCTTTCGTATTATCAAGCCGATATGAATTTCAAATTGGGTAATTTCCAAAAAGCAATTGATTTGGGCCAGAAAGCGATGGCGAAATCAAATGAAATTGAAAAATCGGAACTGAATAAAATTATTGGAGAAAGTTATTTCAATTTAAAGCAATATGGAAAAGCGATTCCATATTTAGAGCTTTACGCAGGCAAAAAAGGAAAATGGAATAATACCGATTTTTATCAATTGGGTTATGCTTATTACGAGCAAAAAGACTACGAAAAGGCGATTTCTCAGTTCAATAAAATTATTGAAGGAAAAGATTTTGTGGCTCAAAATGCCTATTATCATTTAGGTTTAAGTTATTTGAATACTGGCAAAAAACAAGAAGCTTTAAACGCGTTTAAAAATGCTTCTGAAATGGAATTTAATGCTCAGATTCAAGAAGATGCAGCGTTGAATTATGCAAAATTGAGTTATGATATTGGAAATGCTTATCAGACTGTTCCTGGAATTTTGCTTGATTTCTTGAAAAAATATCCAAATAATTCTAGTCGAGCTGAAGTTGAAAAACTTTTAGTTGACTCCTATATTTCGACAAAAAACTACAAAGAAGCTTTGGCTTTATTAGAAAAAAACAGAACTGCTGAAAATAAAGCGGCATATCAAAAAGTTTTGTTTTACAGAGGTTTGGAATTGTATAATGAATCGAATTATACAGAAGCAGGAAAGATGTTTAAAAGTGCTATTAGCGAACAAAAAACGCCTGAATTTACGGCGCGTGCTACTTTCTGGAAAGCAGAAACAGAATATCTTTCAGATGATTTTAAAAATGCTTTGTTGACATACAAACAGTTTGCTGGACTTCCTGCAGCAAAATCTACCGAAGAATATAAAAACATCAATTATAATATTGGATATACGTATTTCAAGATGAAAGAATATGATTCGGCAGCAAGTTCATTTCAAGCTCAGATTGATAATTCGCCTTCTGATAAATCGCGATTAACGGATTCGTATTTGCGTTTGGGGGATTCTCGTTTTGTAAATTCGAAATATTCTCAGGCAATGGAAGCGTACGGAAAAGCAATCGATGCAAAAGGAGTTGATGCTGATTATGCACAATTTCAAAAAGCACTTTCATATGGTTTTATGTCAAAAAATGATCAGAAAATCAATGAGTTGAACAACTTTTTGAAAATGTATAAAAAATCAGAATATCGCGATGATGTTTTGTTTGAATTAGGGAATACGTATGTTGCCGACAAGAAAAATGATTTGGCAATTAAAACCTATGATCAACTGATTTCGGAATATCCAAATGGCTTGTTTACTTCAAAATCGATCTTAAAACAAGGTTTGATTTATTACAATTCAGATCGCGATGAATTGGCTTTGGCCAAATTCAAAAAAGTTGCAGCGGAGTTTCCTAAAACGCCAGAAGCTTTAGAGGCAGTTTCAACAGCAAGATTGATTTATGTTGATTCTGGAAAAGTAGATGAATATGCAACTTGGGTGCGTAGTTTGGATTTCGTTTCGGTTACAGATGCAGAATTGGATAATGATACTTATGACGCCGCTTACAAACAATACAGCCAAAGCAACAGCAAAGCCGCGATTACTGGTTTTGCAGGTTATGTGAGCAAATTTCCTTCGGGATTGCATGCTTTAGAAGCAAATTTCTACTTGGCTCAATTGTATTATGCTGATGGTTTGGAGACAAAATCGATTTCAAACTATCAATATGTAATCGGACAGCCACGAAGTGAATTTAGCGAACAATCATTAAACAAATTGGCGCAGATTTATTTAAAAACAAAAGAGTGCGACAAGGCGATTCCGGTTTTAGTGCGTTTGGAAAATGAAGCGGATAATTCTCAAAATAAAAACTTCGCGCAAGCTAATCTGATGAAATGTTATTATGACAAAAAAGATTATGACAATTCGGTTATTGCCGCTGATAAAGTATTAGAAAATCCAAAAGCAGATGCAGGTGTAAAAGCAGATGCGCAAATTATTGTGGCGCGCGCTGCCATGCAAACAGGAAATGAAGACAAAGCAAAAGCAGCTTACGCAAAACTTTCGACAACTTCAAAAGGAGAATTAGCCGCAGAAGCGCTGTATTATGATGCTTATTTTAAAACCAAAGAAGGAAAATTTGATGCATCGAATGTTGCAGTTCAAAAACTGGCAAAAAATTATTCGGCATACAAATATTATGGAGCAAAAGGATTGGTCTTAATGGCGAAAAATTTCTACGGATTAAAAGACAGCTATCAAGCAACTTACATTTTAGATAACGTAATCAACAATTTTACAGATTATCCAGATGTAGTTGAAGAAGCAAAAAGAGAATTGAGTGCAATTAAATTAGAAGAATCAAAAACGAATTCGTCTATTAATAAATAAGAATAAAGAGAATAGAATAAAGAATATAGAGCATAGATTGGACGACAAAGATTGTAAGTCTATTTTCTTTATTCTTTCCTCTATTTTCTAAAAAGAAGAAAGAAATGAGTTTACCTTTTTATATAGTTGATGTTTTTGCCGATAAAAAATATGCCGGAAACCAATTGGCAGTTTTTTTGGATGCAGGAAATTTAAGTACAACAGAAATGCAAAATATGGCTCGCGAAATCAATTTTGCCGAAAGCACTTTTGTGACCAAATTGGACAAAGAAAACAACAAAGCTGAAATCAGAATATTTACTCCGGCGCATGAAATGCAGTTTGCGGGACATCCGATAATTGGCACTTCATGGGTTTTGATGAATAAGATTTTTGATAATGCACCGGAAGAAATTAAATTGGAAGTTCCGATTGGACCAATTGCGATTCATAAATCAGACGATTTGATTTGGTTAAAAGCGGCTCAGCCAAAGTTTTGGGATGTTTTTTCGAAAGAAGACTTCTCAACCTTCAGCAATCTGACATTAAGCGATTTTGAAAATCAGTTTCCAATTCAAGAAGTGACAACTGGAAGTGCTTTTGTAATGGTCGGATTAAGCAGCAAAAGAGCACTTGAAAATTTGGTTTTGGATAAAGATAAGACTGACAAATGGCTCAAAAATAATTGCAAAACGGATCATCGAGGTTTGTATTTCTACTATTTAGAAGGATCAAAACTATTTAGCCGAATGCTGTGTATCGAACACAATCAATTGGTTGAAGATGCAGCAACAGGAAGCGCGAGCACTTGTTTGCAGGCTTTTTTGCTGAAATATCATAAACCGGATATTGAATTGACAAATTATCAAGGAGATTACATTAACCGTCCATCTGAAATTTATTTTAAAGGAAAATTAGTTGGAGAACAATTTGATATCAAAATAGGAGGAAAAGCCCAGTTTGTAGCCAAAGGAGAGTGGGAAGCATAAGAATTAAAGAATTGATATAATTAGAAAATTAGATAATTGTGAAATGTAAAATGTAATATGTTTTAAGTGAAAGGCAAGTTGTTGATCATCTCGCATTTTACAACTTACATCTTACAATAGACATTTTACAAAATAAAAGAAATATGAAATTAAACTTCCGAAATAAAATCATCGTCTTACTGCTTTTGTTTGTTGTTCAGCTTTCGTTTTCTCAGAAAAAAAATGAAAACATCGGAACTGAAACAGTCAACGTAGTAAAGCCATATTCGCCAACAGTATCAGATGCTTTTAAAGTGAAAGAAACTCCTTCGCTTGACGACAGTGGCAATCAGCCGAAAGAAACTATTAAATATAGTATTTTGTCGGTTCCGGTTGCGTCAACTTTTACGCCTTCAAAAGGGAATGCGCAAGCGGTGGATAAATCTAAAAAAGAACGTTTGTTCAATAATTATGCAACGCTTGGAGTTGGAAATTATGGAACTCTAAATGCTGAATTGTTTGTAACGCAGGATTTAGGAAACAATGATTATGTGGCTGGAATGTTGCGCCATCATTCATCGCAAGGTGGGATTAAGGATGTAAACTTGAATGATGAGTTTTACGATACGGCAGTAAATGTTGGTTATGGAGTAATCAATCGCGATATGTCTTGGGGAGTTGATTTGGGGTATCAAAATCAGCTTTACAATTGGTATGGTCTTCCAACTGATTTTGGAATGACTCTGCCACCGCAAACGCAGGAAGATTTGATTAGAGGAATCAACCCAAATCATTCCTATAATACAATTTCATTAGGTGGAAATGCAGAATTTAATGAAGGTGTTTTCAGCAAAATTGCAACTCGATTTACGCATTTCTCAGATAGTTTTTCTTCTTCAGAAAATCGTTTTTACTTAAAACCAACTTTCAAAGTCGATGTAATGGATCAAGCCATAACTACAAATGTTATTATTGATCATGTGAGCGGTTCGTTTGAACATAATTATGCGCGAGATAATACCGAGCCATTAAAATATAGTTTGACAAATTTTGGGATTGAGCCAAGTTTTGTGATTCATGAAAACGAATGGACTTTGGAATTAGGAGCGGGATTATTTTATGGTTTAGATTCTGAAAACAGCGGCAATAAATTTTTTGTTTATCCAAAAGTTAACGCATCATATAAATTAGTAGGTGATTTGATGATTTTCTACACGGGTGCAAACGGAAGCTTGAATCAAAATTCGTATGCCGATTTTGTGAGCGAAAATCCATTTTTGTCTCCAACTTTAAATATGAGGCCAACAAGCAATCAATATACTGTTTTTGCTGGTTTAAAAGGGAAGTTGGCAAATAATGTGAGTTATAATTTAACGGGTTCTTATTTGAATGAAAAAGATAAAGCATTGTTTAAAAGCCAAGATTACACAGAAGATTTTTCAAATCAGAATTATGCTTTCGGAAACTCTTTTGATGTAGTTTATGATGATGTGAGAACTTTCCGTTTCTACGGAGAATTAAAAGCCGATTTCTCTCAAAATGTTTCTTTTGGAATTAATGGAACATTCAATAGTTATAAAACAGACGGTTTAGAAGCTTGGAATTTGCCTTCAATGAAATTAAGTTCAAATCTTGACGTTACTATTACGAAACAATGGTACGCAGGTTTAAATGTGTTTTATGTTGGAGAACGTAAAGACATGCAGACAAATCTGGATTTGGGTGTTGCTCCATCTGTGGTGACTTTGAAAAGCTATTTTGATGCCAATGCGCATTTAGGATACAAATACAACGAACGTTTGACTTTCTTTTTAAAACTGAATAACATTGGAAATCAAGCTTACGAAAGATGGCTGAATTATCCTGTTCAAGGATTCCAGGTTTTAGTGGGAGGAAATTATAAGTTTGACTTTTAGGAAGATTTTGCCGTAAAGGCACTCAGTCCCAGACTCACTTTAAATCTGGGACTTTTTAGCCATGATTTCATGAGTTTTTTGGAGTAAACTCGTGTTTTCATGGCTAATTTTTTATAATTTTATTTTTATGGATATTAAAATAAGACAAGAAAGAAAAGACGATTTTGAAAGTGTTTTTCGATTGATAGAAAAAGCCTTTGAAAAAGAGAAATACAGCGATCACAAAGAACAGTTTTTGGTAGAAAGATTAAGAAAATCTGATGCTTTTATCCCAGAATTGTCAATTGTAGCCGAAGCTGAAAACAAAATTGTCGGAAATATTTTATTTACTAAACTGCGAATAAAAAGTGAATCACAAACTTTTCAATCATTAGCATTAGCGCCAGTTTCTGTTTTGCCAGAATTTCAAGGAAAAGGAATTGGTTCGAAACTTATATTGCACGGACATGAAATTGCAAAAATTTTAGGATATAAATCGGTTATTTTATTAGGACATGAAGATTATTATCCAAGATTTGGATATGAACTTTGCGAAAAATACAATATTAAAATGCCCTTTGATGTTCCAGCTGAAAACTGTATGGTTCTCGCACTTATTCCTGAAGGGTTATCAGGAGTTAGCGGAAAAGTAATTTATCCAAAAGCTTTTTTCGAATAAAAATTGAATAAAGAAAAAACCTTAGCATCTTTGCATCTCAGAATCTTAGTACCTTCAAAAAAATGACTTTCAAACAAAAAATATATTCCCATTATCTCCAAATGGTTCAGGACCGAATTGATGTCTTCAGAGATATGATCTCAAATTTGACTGAAGATTCTAAAAACGACGCCAAAGGTTCGGCTGGAGATAAACACGAAACGGCATTGTCTATGATGCATATCGAGCAGGAAAAATTGACAAATAAGCTAAAAGAAGCAATCGGGCAGAAGGAAATTTTAGATAAAATTGACCCTGCAAAAACGACCGAAAATATTGTTCTGGGAAGCTTGGTAAAAGCAAACGGAATTTATTTATACGTAAGTGTTGCACTTCCAAAAATTGCAATTGACGGAATTAATGTAATTGCGCTTTCTCCGCAGTCTCCGCTGGGAAATCATTTAATGGGAAATAAAGTTGGGTTTCAGTTTGAAATTAATAAGACACATTATATTATTGAGAGTGTTGAGTAATTTATTTTTCAAGTATAGTCCCTACAGGACAATTTTACTTTGCGCGTATTTTTTCTACCAATATTTCTGCGAGATATGATTTTTAAGATTTAAATAAAAACCTGTTTTGTCTTCGAGTGAACTCCGTTAGGAGTTAAATATTGGTAGAAACACAATCAACCCAATACAATTGTCCCGTAGGGACTAAATCCACTACGTTTTTGTTATTTTAAAGACAGAAAAACCGTACTGGTAATTCTGCATGAAAATTCGCCAATCTTTGTCTAGTCCCAAGTTTGATTTCTCTTCTGAGACTTCGGGATCGAAATGACAAGATTGAACATAGAATAATATCTGAACAGCTTTTTCTTTTGTTGTTGCGAATCTTTCATGTATATTTTTAAAACTCAAAATTTAATTCAAAAAATTAGATTAAACTTTCAATTTTAAAGCGGTTTTTGGCTCAAAATTGAAAATTTCAAGTTTAAGCCTTTTTTTGATCTTAAAATTTTGCATTTTATATGTAAAATTAAATATTTGGTTTAAAATTGTAATTGAAATAAGGATTTGTGTTTTTCAATTGTAACTAATATTTCATCTTTGCCTTATCAAAATAAAATTTCAGAATAAAAAATATTAAAATATAGAATTATGTGCGGAATCGTATGTGCCTTTGATCTAAAACAAAAAGCCGAAACTTTAAGACCTCAAGTATTAGAAATGTCTAAAATCATTCGTCACCGTGGACCAGACTGGAGCGGTATTTATAGTAATGATAAAGCAATTCTTTCGCATGAGCGTTTGGCAATTGTAGATCCAGCTTCGGGAAAACAACCTTTATTTACAGAAGACAAAAAGTTGGTTTTGGCTGCAAATGGCGAAATTTACAATCATAGAGATCTTCGCAAGCAATATGAAGGAAAATACAACTTTCAAACAGAAAGTGATTGCGAAGTTATCTTAGCATTATACAGAGAAAAAGGAGTAAGTTTTGTTGATGAATTAAACGGAATCTTTGGATTCGCGATTTATGATGTTGATAAAGATGAATATTTTGTAGCTCGTGACCATATGGGAATTATTCCATTATACATTGGTTGGGATCAGCACGGGACTTTTTATGTGGCTTCTGAGTTAAAAGCTTTAGAAGGATATTGTACAAAAATTGAATTATTTCCTCCAGGACACTATTTGTCTAGTAAAGATGGAGAATTTGTACAATGGTACAAAAGAGATTGGACAGAGTATGATGCAGTAAAAGATAACGAAACAAGCATTCCAGAAATCAGAAAAGCGCTTGAAGCAGCAGTTCATAGACAATTAATGAGTGACGTTCCTTATGGAGTTTTACTTTCGGGAGGTTTGGATTCTTCTATTACTTCAGCTGTAGCGAAAAAATTTGCTCAAAAACGTATTGAGTCAGATGATACTACAGATGCTTGGTATCCACAATTGCACTCTTTCTCAGTTGGTTTAGAAGGTTCGCCAGATTTAGCGGCAGCAAGAAAAGTAGCAGATCACATCGGAACAATTCATCACGAAATCAAATTTACAATCCAAGAAGGTTTAGATGCAGTTCGTGATGTAATTTACAACCTTGAAACTTACGACGTAACTACGGTTAGAGCTTCAACTCCAATGTGGCTAATGGCGAGAGTGATCAAATCGATGGGAATCAAAATGGTTCTTTCAGGAGAAGGAGCAGATGAATTGTTTGGAGGATATTTATACTTCCACAAAGCACCAAACGCAAAAGAATTTCACGAAGAAAACGTTCGTAAATTAGGAAAACTTCACATGTACGACTGTTTACGTGCAAACAAAAGTTTAGCGGCGTGGGGAATTGAAGGACGTGTACCATTCTTAGATAAAGAATTTATGGATGTTGCAATGCGCATCAACCCACAAGATAAAATGATCAACAAAGAGCATCCAATGGAAAAATGGGTTGTTCGTAAAGCTTTCGAAGATATGCTTCCAGAAAGTGTTGCTTGGAGACAAAAAGAGCAATTTTCTGATGGAGTAGGATACAGCTGGATTGATACTTTGAAAGAAGTGGTTGCAAGAGAAGTTTCGGACGAGCAATTGGCAAACGCTAGATTCAAATTCCCATTGCAGACGCCAACTTCAAAAGAAGAGTATTACTATCGTTCAATCTTTACAGAACATTTCCCAAGCGATGCAGCGGCGTTATGCGTTCCTCAAGAGGCAAGTGTGGCTTGTAGTACTAAAATCGCTTTGGAGTGGGATGAAGCTTTCAAAAACTTAAATGATCCATCAGGAAGAGCGGTTGCAAATGTTCATGATGACGCTTACGTGAAAGCATAAACAAGTTAATTTATTAGATTTAGTATATATTTTTTCGAAAAACGTTCTCAATTCAGAGGACGTTTTTCTTGTCTTAAATTTAAGTTGTAACATTTCAGATAGTTACGAATTGTTTTTGGCAATTTTTAGGCTTTCTTTTTTATATTTGGCATTCGCCGAAATAAAGTTAAATGCCTGATATTATAATAAAATTGTAAAGAAAAAACAGAAAATAATATTTAGTTTTGCGACAGATTATAAAGTATAATCGTTTTTGCAGCTAATTGGCTTCATATAGTGAGTTTGAAGAAAATATTAAGTAAAAAAAATTAGAATATGTCTGGATTATTGGCCGTTATAGGCAAAGGAAAAGATCCTAAACTCGTAAAAGAGCTTTCAGCGAGAATGTCACATCGAGGCCCCGATGAGAGTGATGTTCATATTATGGACAACGGAAGCGTGCTTTGCCACGAGAGTTTATCAATTGTTGATTTACAAACAGGCAAACAGCCTATTCAGGGAACAAATCGTGCATGGGTGATTCATGATGGTGAGATTTATAATTATGAGGAATTAAAAAACACCGTTTTAAAAGAGCACACATTCAGAACCAATTCAGATTCAGAGGTGATTGTGCATTTGTATGAAGAATTTGGCTATAACTTTTGCAACAAACTTGATGGAGATTTTGCTTTTGTAGTAATCGACGGAGACGATTATATCGCAGGAAGAGATCCTATCGGGGTGAAACCATTATATTATGGATTGGATGAAAGAGGAAGGATTTATTTTTCTTCTGAAATGAGATCAATTGCAGATCAGTGCAAATCATTTTCGACCTTTCCTCCAGGACATTATTATACCGCAAAAACTGGTTTTGTAAAATATTACCAGCCAGAATGTGAAGATCATAAAAAAGCTGTTGAGAGTCTAGACTTAGGCTTAATTCGTGAGAGTTTGATTGAATCTGTTCGCAAGCGTCTGCTTAGCAATGTTCCGTTGGGAGCTATCTTATCTGGCGGTTTGGATACTTCTTTGATTTCTTCAATTGCTTCAAAACTTTTGAAAGAAAAAGGAGAAAAATTACATACATTTTCGATTGGTCTAAATGCTGATGCACCAGATAATATTGCAGCAAGAAAAGCGGCCGCATTTTTAGGAACTGATCATCATGAAATTCATTTTTCTTTAGAAGAAGGAGTTCAGGTTCTAGAAAAGGTGATTTATTATATAGAAACGTACGATATTATTTCTGTTCGTTCTAGTGTTCCAATGTATTTGTTGTCAAAAGCAATTGCAGATCAGGGAATAAAAGTGTTGCTTTCAGGTGAAGGCGCCGATGAGATTTTTGGTGGACATTTATATTTTAGAAATGCTCCATCTACAGAAGCATTTCAGGATGAGACTATAGAAAGAGTACAAAAGCTTTTTACTGCCGATTTATTGCGTGTAGACAAAACGACAATGGCGCATGGTTTAGAAGCTAGAGTTCCGTTTTTAGATACATCATTTTTAGATGTTGCCATCCGAATCAAACCGGAAGAAAAACAGCCAAAAACATATGACGGCATCGAAAAATATATTTTAAGAAAAGCATTTGATACGACCGAAGATCCGTATTTGCCAGCCGAAGTTTTATGGCGTCAAAAAGAGCAGTTTTCAGATGGAGTGGGCTACAAATGGGTTGACCAATTGATTGAATACTGTGCAACACAAGTGACAGACGAGCAATTGGCTGGTGCGAGTACTGAGTTTCCGTACAATTCACCAACAACAAAAGAAGCGTATTTGTACAGGTCGATTTTTCATAAATTCTACCCACAGGTAAGCGCCGCACAAACAGTGAGAAAATGGATTCCGAAATGGCAAGATAATCTTGATCCAAGTGGAAGAGCAAATGCTGCACACGTAAAAGTGCCTGGAGTTGAACTTTTGAAATCTTAAATTTCAATTTAAAAGAAATTCTAAAAACGATAAAATCTTAAAAACGAGACAACTTAGTAATTGTCTCGTTTTTTTGTTTTAATTCTTTAATATTTATAATAGGAGTTTTACGGGATTCCGTAAAATATTAAAAGTAAGTTAATAAGGGATTTCTGTTTAGGAAAAATATTATATTTGATTATACCAAGAATAATATAAATTCAAACCATTTATCAATCTATGAAAAACCTATTACTAAGCGGAATTTTATGCTGCTCATTAATTTCGATGAGCTCGGTTTATGCACAAAAATCAGTGGCGCCTAAAGACACACCTAAATTTATTACCAATGTCGAAGGTGTCAAAGAATATTCTTTAAAAAATGGATTAAAAGTTTTGTTGATTCCTGATGCTTCACAAAGTAACATGGTGGTCAATATTGTTTATAATGTAGGTTCTAGAAATGAGGGTTATGGTGAGAAAGGAATGGCGCATTTGTTGGAGCACATGCTTTTTAAAAGCACCAAAAATCTGGGAGATATCAAAAAAATGCTTTCAGATAAAGGAGGAAATGCCAACGGAACGACTTGGATGGATAGAACAAACTACTATGAAATTTTCCCTTCAAACGATGAAAATTTAAAATGGAGTCTTGAAATGGAAGCAGACAGGATGATAAATGCTACTATTTTGCAGACTGATCTTGATAAAGAATTTTCTGTAGTACGAAATGAGTTTGAAATTGGAGAGAATAATCCAGACGGAGTTTTGCAGGAACGCATTCTTTCAACTGCCTATCTGTGGCATAATTACGGGAACAGTACAATTGGAAGCAAGGAAGATATTGAAAGAGTAAAAGCAAATACGCTACGTGTTTTTTATGAAAAATATTATCAGCCAGACAACGCGACGGTAATTGTTGCTGGTAAATTTGATGAGCAAAAAGCGCTGCAATATGTTGGTCAGTATTTTGGTGCAATTCCAAAACCAAAAAGAGTTTTGGATAAAACCTATACCATTGAACCAGCTCAAGATGGCGAGAAATACGTAGAGCTAAAAAGAGCTGGAGACAGCAAAAATGTAGGTGCTTTATACCATACTGCATCTTACGCAGATAAAGATTATGCTGCGATTGATGCTTTAGGCGAAATCTTGACTGCTGATCCATCAGGTTACTTATATAAAAGCTTAATTGAAACGCAAAAAGCATCTAATGTTTACTTTTGGCAACCTACAGTCAGAGATGCGGGTTATATTTATTTTGGAGTTTCGGTTCCTAACGACAAAGATGTAAAGGAAACCAAAGAAATTGTTAGAACTGAACTTGATAAAATTGCAACAACAAAATATACAGATCAGGATGTAAGCAGGGCTCAGGCAAAAATTATGAAGCAACTTGATGCTGTAAAAAATAATACAATTTCGTATGCTATAAACATGACCGAAATTATTGGAGCGGGCGATTATAGACTTGGATTTTTGTATAGAGATGCAATTGAAAAATTAACAAAAGAAGATATTCAGAGAGTTGCTGAGAAATATTTTAGAGCAAATAATAGAACCGTTGGTGTGTTTATTCCTTCTAAAGATGAAGTGCGTGTAAAAACAAATGAATATACAGATGAGCAGTTAGTTGCTTTTACTAAAGATTACAAAGGAAAAGCTTTAGAAAAAGAAGCGGCACCTTTTGAAGCTTCTATTAAAAATCTAAAGCAAAATTTGGTTGAAGGAAAATTATCAAACGGAATAAAATACGGATTAATTAAAAAGGAAATCAAAGGTGGAAAAGTTAATGCTAGTTTTAAATTTCCAGTTAGCAATGAAAAAGATTTAGAGGGCAAAACTGATGTAGCTGGAATTCTTGCTCAATTGCTAAAAACAGGGACAAAAACGCAAACTAAAGAGCAAATTCAGGATCGCTTAGATAAGCTGAAATCATCTGTTAATTTTAATTTTTCAAGACAAACTTTATCTTTAACTATCAGTACTTACAAAGAAAGCTTTAAAGAAGTAATGGGAATCGTAGCTGATTTATTAGCTAATTCAACTTTTCCAGAAAATGAATTGACTAAAACGATAGCTGAATATAATACATATTTAGAGGCTAATTTGAATGATCCACAGTCGGTTGCATTTACTGAAGTTAATAGACAGACTACAAAATATCCAAAAGAAAGTATTTTCTATACACCGACTATTCAGGAACAAATGGATGCTTTTAAGAAGATCAAGCAATCAGAAATTGTTGATTTTTATACGAATATTTTAGGTGGAAACAATGGTATTGGAAGTGTGGTTGGTGACCTAGATCCAAAAACTACAGGAGAAATTCTTGAAAGTACTTTTGGGAAATGGAATTCTAAATCGAAATATGAACTTGCATTGCCAACTTATTTTGAAACAACCAAAGAGGATAAAGATATCATAACGCCAGATAAAGAAAATGCCGTTGCTTTAGGTAGAATAAGCTTTAAAATGAAAAGAAATAGTGCTGATTATCCTGCGTTTGTAATGGCAAACGAAATATTAGGAAGTGGAGGGTTTTTAAGTGCTAGAATCCCGATGCGTTTAAGAGAAAAAGAAGGTATTAGCTACGGTGCAGGTTCGTTTATCGATGTGCCAATTACAAATGATGTTGCGGCTTGGAGTTATTATGCATTCTTAAATCCGACGAAAAAGAATGCTGTTGAAACGGCAGCAAAAGAAGAAATTGCAAAAGCTTTAAAAGATGGATTTACAGCTGAAGAATTGAAATCAAATTTAGTAAGCTGGCAAAACGAAAGAAAAACAAGATTAGGAACTGATTATACTTTGATGGAATTGACCAATACTTATCTTCAGTACGGAATTCCATTAGAAGATTACGATCAGCTTGAGGCTAAAGTAAAAGCGCTTAAAGTGGAAGAAGTAAACAGTGTTTTGAAAAAATATCTTTCTCTTGATAAAATGAGTTCAGTTTACGCTGGAGATTTTAATAAAAAATAAAAACAGAAAATTCCAAAAAGCTAAAATCCAAATTCCAAGTTTAAAATTGGAATTTGGATTTTTTTTTTATTGGTCTCAGATTTGGGTTAAAAACCCTGCAATTTATTGCAGTACTTTAGTAATGCGAAAAAATCTTTATCTTTAATTTATGGCTACAGAATTAAGAAAAGGTTCGCACACAGTAAGCAGATTAACATGTCATGTTGTTTGGGTTACGAAATATAGGTTTAAGGTTTTGAAAGGTGATATCCAAAAGCGCTGTCGTGAACTTTTGATACAAATATGCGAAGCGGAAGGGATAGAAATTTTGAAAGGAGTTGTGAGCGCAGATCACGTTCACATGCATATTGAGTATGCGCCAAAGCAAAATGTAAGTTCAATTTTAAAAAGTTTCAAAGGTCGTACTTCAAGGAAATTGCAAATGGAGTTTCCAGAACTTCACGCACGTTACTGGGGACAACATTTTTGGGCAAGTGGTTATGGAGTTTGGAGTACAGGAAATATAACTGATGAAATGGTAAATGAATATCTGGAGCATCATAGAAGGAAAGATAATGATGATGATTCAAATTTCATTCTTGAATGAAATAGAAAAAGGGACTTTCAGTCCCTCGTCAAACAAACCTCTGCACTTTCAGTGCAGAGTGGTTTAGTCTAAAGTATAGTATTTGGAATTTTAGTAATTAGAATTTGTGAAGTTGAAATTTAAAATTGACTTTTTGTCCCGATTTTTTGATTTTTCAGACAATTGTGTTAATAACTTAAGCGCTTTAAATGGGATTTTAACGGATATATAGTTTGCGTTTTTATATATTTGCGTGTTAGACAATAATTACATTTTTTTAGAATAAATTATATGAGCGAAGAAATCAAGAAGAACAATTATTCAGCAGATAGTATTCAGGCATTAGAAGGAATGGAGCACGTAAGAATGCGTCCATCTATGTATATTGGAGATGTAGGGGTTCGAGGGCTACATCATTTGGTTTATGAAGTTGTTGATAACTCTATTGATGAGGCCATGGGAGGATATTGTGATACAATTAGTGTTGCAATCAATGAAGACGGTTCAGTAACAGTTGAAGATAACGGTCGTGGTATTCCAGTTGATTTACATAAAAAAGAAGGAGTTTCAGCACTTGAAGTTGTAATGACTAAAATTGGTGCTGGAGGTAAATTCGATAAAGATTCTTATAAAGTTTCTGGAGGTCTTCACGGAGTTGGGGTTTCGGTTGTAAATGCACTTTCAGTCCATATGAAATCTACTGTTTTTAGAGAAGGAAAAATCTACGAACAAGAATATGAAAGAGGAAAGGCTTTATATCCTGTAAAGCAAATTGGAGAAACAGAGAAAAGGGGAACACGCCAGACTTTCTTTCCTGATGATACTATTTTTCAGCAGACTACAGAGTTTTCATACGATACGCTTTCAGCTCGTATGCGTGAGCTTTCTTTTTTAAATAAAGGGATTACTATAACGTTTACCGATAAAAGAGAAGTTAATGAAAAAGGGGAATTCAGAAGTGAAGTTTTTCATTCTGACGAAGGTCTTAAGGAATATATCCGTTATTTAGATGGAAACCGTGAGCCAATTATTTCTCACGTAATTAGCATGGATCACGAAAAAGGTGAAATTCCAGTTGAGGTAGCCTTGATTTACAATACAAGTTATACTGAGAATATTTTCTCTTATGTAAATAACATCAATACACACGAAGGAGGTACGCATTTACAAGGTTTTAGAAGTGGTTTGACAAGAACACTTAAAAAATATGCCGATGCTTCTGGAATGTTGGATAAATTGAAGTTTGAAATTTCGGGAGATGACTTCCGTGAAGGATTGACGGCTATTATTTCGGTAAAAGTTGCGGAACCTCAATTCGAAGGACAAACAAAAACTAAACTTGGAAACAGAGAAGTAGTTTCTCCGGTTTCTCAAGCGGTTGGAGAAATGCTTGAAAATTATTTGGAAGAAAATCCAAATGATGCAAAAATAATTATCCAGAAAGTAATTTTAGCAGCTCAGGCACGTCACGCGGCGAAAAAAGCACGTGAAATGGTGCAGCGTAAAACTGTTATGGGCGGTGGTGGATTGCCAGGAAAATTATCTGATTGTTCAGAACAAGATCCAGCAAGATGTGAGGTTTACCTTGTCGAGGGAGATTCGGCTGGTGGAACAGCAAAACAAGGACGTGATCGTAATTTTCAAGCCATTTTGCCGTTACGTGGTAAAATCTTGAACGTCGAAAAAGCGATGCATCATAAAGTATTCGAAAACGAAGAGATTAGAAATATTTTTACGGCTTTAGGAGTAACTGTAGGAACTGCAGAAGATAGTAAAGCGCTAAATCTGGAAAAACTAAGATATCATAAGGTAATCATCATGTGTGATGCCGATGTCGATGGTAGCCACATTTCTACCTTAATATTAACGTTCTTCTTCCGTTTCATGAAAGAATTAATTGAAGAAGGTCACGTTTACATTGCAGCGCCACCTTTGTATTTGGTTAAAAAAGGAAACAAGAAGGAATATGCGTGGAATGACGTTCAGCGCGATCAAGCAAACGAAAGAATGGGAGGAAGTGCCAACATTCAACGTTATAAAGGTCTTGGAGAGATGAATGCGGAGCAATTATGGGAAACTACAATGGATCCAAATTTCAGAACTTTACGTCAAGTGAATATTGAAAGTCTTGCTGAAGCTGATCAGGTTTTCTCTATGTTAATGGGGGATGAAGTGCCACCTCGTAGAGAGTTTATCGAGAAAAATGCAGTTTATGCAAATATTGACGCATAAAATAAAAAATTAATAATTTCAATTCGTTTAATTGTTTAAATTTACTAGACAATTAAACGAATTGTCTTTTTAAGGAATAGACAAATATTAATAACCGATAAAGTAAAAAAATATGAAAGTTACCATTGTAGGAGCAGGAAATGTTGGAGCTACCTGTGCAGATGTTATTTCTTATAGAGGAATTGCAAGCGAAGTAGTACTGTTGGATATTAAAGAAGGTTTTGCCGAGGGTAAAGCGTTGGATATTATGCAATGTGCCACAAATACAGGTTTTAATACCAAAGTTTCAGGTGTTACTAACGATTATTCTAAAACTGCAGGAAGTGATGTAGTAGTGATTACATCAGGAATTCCAAGAAAACCAGGAATGACAAGAGAAGAATTGATTGGCATTAATGCGGGAATTGTGAAAACAGTTGCTGAAAATGTACTTAAATATTCTCCTAACACTATAATTGTTGTTGTTTCAAATCCGATGGATACAATGACGTATTTGGCTTTAAAAGCGACAGGCTTGCCAAAAAACAGAATAATCGGAATGGGAGGGGCGTTAGACAGTTCTCGTTTTAGAACGTATCTTTCACTAGCGCTGGATAAACCTGCAAATGATATTTCGGCGATGGTAATTGGAGGGCACGGTGATACCACTATGATTCCGTTAACTCGTTTGGCATCTTATAATGGAATACCAGTTTCGCAATTTCTTTCAGAAGAAGTGCTTCAAAAAGTAGCGGCTGATACTATGGTTGGCGGAGCGACTCTAACAGGTTTGTTAGGAACTTCGGCTTGGTATGCGCCTGGAGCGTCTGTAGCTTACTTGGTAGATAGTATTTTAAACGATCAGAAAAAAATGATTGCGTGCTCTGTTTTTGTAGAAGGCGAGTACGGACAAAACGATATTTGCATAGGGGTGCCTTGTATAATTGGTAAAAACGGGGTCGAAGAAATTGTTGATATTAATTTAAATGAGCAAGAAAAGGCGCTATTTGCTAAAAGTGCAGATGCAGTTCGTAGCATGAATGATGCCTTAAAGACGATATTAGTATAATAAAAACGATAAAAAAAAGAAAAGGCTGCACTTTTGCAGTCTTTTTTTTGAGATTTAATTAATAAATTAATTGGTTAATATTTTCGTTAATTATATATTTGCTCGGTTTAAAAAAAAATTGGTAATTCGTGATCTCGTATTTTTGTTTTAAAAAATCATGTCAGGGCTTATTTTATCAGGATTTAAAACAAAAACAAATAATAAAACTTAATTAATTTTTAGTAATAATGCAGAATAAAGGACTTATTAAATTTTTCGCAATTCTATTTGCATTGGTAAGTATTTACCAACTTTCTTTCACTTTTGTGGCAAATAATGTCAAAGGTGAGGCTAAAGCTTTTGCAGGAGATAATCCTGATAAAGAGCTAAAATATTTAGATTCTATTGGTAAAGAGAAAGTATTTGATCTTGGTTTTACTGATTTTACTTATAATGAAGTAAAAAACAAGCAACTTAATAAAGGTCTTGACTTAGAAGGAGGAATCAACGTAATTCTTCAAATTTCTATTAAAGACGTTTTGAAAGGTTTAGCAAACAACTCTAAAAATCCAGTATTTAATAAATCATTAGCTGATGCAACTGCGAACTTAGAAGGAAATAAAACCTATTTAAATAAGTTTTTTGAAGCTTTTGAAGCAAATTCAAATGGAACTGTGAAATTGGCTTCGCCAGATATTTTTGCAAACAGAAGTTTACAAGGAGAAGGCGGGATTGATTTTCAAATGACTGATGCGCAAGCTCAAAAAGTAATTAAAAGAAAAGTTGACGAGTCTGTAGAAAGTGCTTATAAAGTATTAAGAGAGCGTATCGACAAATTTGGTGTAACACAACCAAACATCCAAAAATTAGGAGAAACAGGAAGAATTTTAGTTGAGCTTCCAGGTGCTAAGGATGTTGATAGAATCAAAAAATTATTGGGTGGAAAAGCACAATTAGAGTTCTGGGAAGCTTTCAAAATTGAAGAAATCGGAAACTTCTTGGTAGCTTCTAATGAGGCTTTGAAAAAGACTGAAATCAAAAAAACAGAAACTAAAGCTGTTGCTAAAGATTCATTGAATGCTTTATTGACTGATGCTAAAGATTCTGTAGATACAAAAAAAGGAAACAATCCATTATTTGACAAAATGATTGGTCAAGGTGGTGGACCAGTTTTAGGATATTTTGCTCCAAAAGATACTGCTACTGTTAACGCATATTTCAAAAGATCAGATATTAGAGTTTTATTGGGTGCTGACCAACATTATGCAAAATTTGTTTGGAGTAAACCAACTACTTTAAAAGATGCTAAAGGAAAAGAAGTTGAAGCTGTTGAATTATATGCTTTAAAAGGAAACAGAGACAATGCACCAGCTATGAGCGGTGGTGTTGTAACTGATGCAAAAGATACTTTTGACCAATTAGGAAAACCAGCTGTTTCTATGCAAATGAACAGCCAAGGTGCTAAAGTTTGGGAAGAATTGACAGGAAGAGCTTTCTCTCAAAAAGGATATATCGCTATTGTATTAGATGATATCGTTTATTCTGCCCCAGGTGTTACTAGCGGACCAATCGCTGGAGGAAGATCTGAAATTACAGGATCTTTTGATGTTGCTGAAACTAAAGATTTAGCGAACGTATTAAATGCAGGTAAATTACCAGCTTCTGCAGATATTATTCAATCAACTGTTGTTGGTCCATCTTTGGGTCAGGCTGCTATTGATGCAGGAACAATTTCTTCTGTATTAGGTTTCTTATTAGTTTGCGTTTGGATGGTATTCTATTATGGTAAAGCGGGTTGGTATGCAAACCTTGCATTATTATTGAACTTACTATTCTTATTCGGAATTATGGCAAGTTTTGGTTTCGTATTAACGTTACCAGGTATTGCAGGTATCGTATTAACATTAGGTACTGCGGTAGATGCGAACATTATTATCTATGAAAGAGCGAAAGAGGAATTGCGTGAAGGAAAATCATTATCTGAGGCAGTTACTGCTTCTTATGGATGGCATGGTGCAATGCGTTCTATTATTGATGCTAACGTTACTCACGTTTTAACTGGAGCTATCTTATTCATCTTTGGAACAGGACCAATTAAAGGTTTTGCCTTGACATTGTTAATCGGTATTGTGACTTCATTGTTTACATCGATCTTTATTGCTAGAATTTTTATTGACAGAAATATCGCTGGAAAAGCTGATTTGACTTTCTGTACAAACATTACTAAAAACTGGTTTACTAATTTCCACTTTGACTTTATCAAAATCAAAAAATTCACTTATATCTTCTCTTCAATTGTTGTTGTAGTAAGTTTAGTTTCTATCTTCTTCGTTAACGGATTAGATGAAGGTGTTGATTTTGTTGGAGGTAGAACTTTCCAAGTTAAATTTGAAAAGCCAATTGATGCAACTGCAGTTTCGGATGAATTATCTGCAGCTTTCGGAACTCCGGTTGAAGCTAAAGTTTTAGGTGATGATGATCAATTGAAAATCACAACTAAATATAAAATTAAAGAAGATGGTGTTGCTATCGATGAGGAAGTAAACCAAAAATTATACGCTGGATTACAGAAATATTTCCCAAATACTACTTACGATAAATTCATCAACTCTTTTGATGGTAAAAAAGTAGGGGTATTGCAAGCTTCTAAAGTTGGAGCTTCGATTTCTGAGGATATCAAAACGAACTCTTACTGGGCGGTTCTTGGTGCAATGGCAGTTATTTTCTTATACTTAATGGTTTCTTTCCGTAAATGGCAATATTCATTAGGTGCGATTGCAGCGGTTGCGCACGACGTAATCTTTGTATTAGGAATCTACTCTTTATGCTATAAATTCATGCCTTTCCACATGGAAATGGATCAGCACTTCATTGCTGCGATTCTAACAGTAATTGGTTACTCTATGAACGATACTGTAATTGTATTTGATAGAATTAGAGAGTTTATCATTGGAAACCGTAAAGGAACTTTTGAAGATATCGTAAACGCTTCGATTAATACTACATTATCAAGAACATTGAATACTTCATTAATGATGATTATCGTATTGTTGACAATGTTCATCTTCGGTGGTGAGTCAATTAGAGGATTTATCTTCGCTATGTTGATCGGTATTATTGTAGGTACTTACTCTTCATTATTTATTGCTACACCAGTATTGGTGGATACAATTTCAAGTGATGATAAGCATTCAATTGAAGACAAACACAATAAGGCTTAATTAAAACCTTATTTTTAAATAGAAAAAGATCCAGTGAAAACTGGATCTTTTTTTTGTGCCATAATAATATTTGAGTCTTTTGTTTTTAAGTAGAATTGTATCTGTAAGTTTAGATTAAAATACCGCTAAAAGAGATTTGTTTTTCTTCATTTCCAGTTTAAATTGGATTTGATCAAGGGTTTAAATTTGGTTTGGCGGAAAGAACTTTTGAAAACAAATACTTCTTGTCTAGCCCCGATGGAAGTGGTATCCTTTTTCCTGCTTCTTTAGCAGGGAAAAGATATAGCGGACAGCGGGACGTTGTTTCTTTTGAAAGAATAAATTTCTGCTTCTGATAATTCGATAAGTTGAAGAAGTTGGTCGGATTTGATATGAATGTAATTTTTTAATGAGGAATTCTTAAAGCAAAAAAAAAGCCCAATATTTTTAAATATTGGGCTTTTTTGTAATTATTTGATTTTTTAAGATGTTGCTAAAGGATTTCTTTGTGCTCTAATGATAAAGAAAAGACCGATTATGATAAATGGTATGCTTAACCATTGTCCTGTTGAGAATAGGCCTAATTCGCTCTCAAAACCGCCTTGGCTTTCTTTTACAAACTCAACGATAAAACGTACAACAAATAAAAGTACTAAAAACAACCCGAAAAGGTAGCCAGATTTAAGTCTTGCATTTGTTTTCCAGTATAAGAAGTATAAAATTGCAAATACAAAAATGTAGCAAAATGCTTCGTATAATTGAGTTGGGTGTTTAGCTGGGACTTGAGCTAATAAATCAGCAAATTTTGGGTCGTGCGCGATTGCGTTGTAAGCTTCTTTTGGATTTGTAATTCCAGTTTTTTGTACAGCATCATTTTTGCTAAATGTATCGTGCAAAAAACGAATTCCGAAAGCAGATGTTGTTTCGTGTCCGATAATTTCTGAATTGAAGAAATTTCCAAGACGTACGAAAATTGCACCGCTAGCAACCGGAATAACAACACGATCTAAAATCCATAATAATGGACGTTTTAAAATCATTTTGCTATAGAAATACATTGCAACGATAATTGAGATTGCTGCGCCATGACTTGCTAAACCTTGGTAGCCTGTGAATTCAAATTTTGGTTCAAATCGGAAAGGAAGAATGATTTCTAATAAATGATTTCTGAAATATTCCCAATCGTAAAAGAAAACATGTCCTAAACGCGCGCCGGCTAAAGTAGCAAGAACCGTCCAAACAAATAAAGAATCCAATTTGTCAAGCGATTCGTTTTCGCGTTCGAAAATCTTTTTCATTAGGTACCATCCTAAACCAAAGGCAATTACGAACATTAAACTATAATAGCGAATCATAAAAAATCCTAAATCGATTCCTTCTGAAGGATTCCAAACCATGTTTAAGGCGTGTGTCATGTAATATTGTGTTTTGTATTAATTGTAAAAATAAATATTTAAAGCAGAGTTCCTCTTTATAAAAAGTTAATGTTTGTGTGAACATTTCTTTTCTGGAACGGGATCATAACCGGTTCTTCCCCAAGGATGACAGCTCAAAATACGCTTCATTCCGAGATAACCTCCATAAAATAATCCGTGTTTTTGAAGAGCTTCGATCATGTAGCTGGAACATGTTGGCTCAAATCGGCATGACGCTGGTGTAAAGGGCGAAATGGCGGTTTGATAAAAGCGCACTAATAAAACAAATGGAGTGATGGCTTTCATGGGTTTATGAAATGACTTTTTTAAATAGAAAAGCTGGTGCCTTCTTTTCCGTCTTTCAATTGAATTCCTAAGGCAATCAATTGATCACGGATTTGGTCTGAAAGCGCAAAGTTTTTATCTGCTCTGGCTTGATTTCTCATTGCGATAAGCATGTTTACAACGCCTTCTAGTTTATCGTTATTGCTGTCAGAAGCTTTTTCGTCGCTTAGGCCTAAAACATCAAAAACAAAAGCATTGATTGCAGTTGTAAAGGTTTTTAGATCTTCGGCAGAAATAGTTTCTTTTCCATCTTTCAATAAATTAATATAACGAACGCCTTCAAATAAATGAGCAATTAAAATTGGCGTATTGAAGTCGTCATTCATGGCATCGTAGCATAATTGTTTCCATGCTCCGAAGTCAATAGAGCTTGAATTTCCTGCAGCAATATTTGGCAATGCATCAAGCGCTTCCATTAATCTTTTGTATCCTTTTTCCGCGGCAGTAATGGCATCATCAGAGAAATCCAAAATGCTTCTATAATGTGCTTGCAACATGAAAAAACGAGTTACTGAAGCTGAAAATGCTTTGCTCAAAATGGTGTTGTCTCCGCTTAAAATTTCTCCTGGCAAAATATTATTTCCAGTAGATTTTGCCATTTTCTTTCCGTTTAGGGTAAGCATGTTGGCATGCATCCAGTAATTTACCGGAGATTGTCCTGTGCAAGCTTCATTTTGTGCAATTTCGCATTCGTGGTGAGGGAATTTTAAATCCATTCCGCCTCCATGAATGTCAAAATGATTTCCTAGGTATTTAGTGCTCATTGCGGTACATTCTAAGTGCCAGCCTGGAAAACCGTCGCTCCAAGGTGAAGGCCATCTCATGATATGTTCTGGTTCAGCTTTTTTCCAAAGTGCGAAATCCTGAGGGTTTCTCTTGTCAGATTGTCCGTCTAGATCGCGTGTGTTGGCAAGCATATCCTCAATATTTCGGCCACTTAAAATTCCGTAATTATTGGTTTCATTGTATTTTACAACATCAAAATAAACTGATCCGTTGGCAACATAGCCAATTCCTTTATCAATAATTTTTTTGATGATTTCGATTTGCTCAATAATATGTCCAGTTGCTGTTGGTTCAATACTTGGCGGCAAAAAGTTGAAAGCTTTTAGAATGTCATGAAAATCGACCGTATAGCGCTGTACCACTTCCATAGGTTCTAATTGCTCTAAACGTGCTTTTTTAGCAATTTTATCTTCACCTTCATCAACATCATCTACAATATGTCCTACGTCGGTAATATTTCGAACGTAACGAACTTTATAATCCAAATGAAGAAAGTATCTGAAAATTACATCAAAAGACATAAAAGTTCTCACATTTCCTAAGTGAACATTGCTATATACTGTTGGTCCACAAACATACATTCCAACATTTCCTTCATGGATTGGTTTGAAATCTTCTTTTTCACCCGAAAGTGAATTGTATATTTTTAGGGGCTGACTGCTATATAGTGGCATATTTTTTTAATGTTTGTTGTTTATTGTTTTTGGTTTATTGTTTTGGCCGAAAATGCTATTTGAATTTAAGTCCTTTTATTTCGCAATTATTTAAATAGTTCATCATTGCTCCAATTTTATTTTTAACCAATTCTATGCTTTCGTTTAATTTCAAGTGTTGTTCTTCACTGATCAATTTTTTGTCAAATGCTCTGTATGATTGTGATTTTACTTCTCCGGCAGAACCCTTCGCAATACTTAAAAAATTGATAAATTCTCTGTTTCCATTTCGTTCAAAACCTTCAGCAATATTATCCATGATAGAACCTGAACTTCTGTCAATTTGATCTTTAAGTGAATAGTTTGTTTTTAAGTTTGTATTTTGAATAAGGAATTCAATTTGTTGGCAAATTGTTCTTGCTAATCTCCAAATTTCTAAATCTTCGAATTTTTCTATTTTCGCCATGTCAACAACAAACTATTAACCAAAAACAATAAACTTTTTAAAATTGAGTGTCTAGTTTGATATAATCTAAGAATTCTCTTTTCGTTTGAGGGTCTTTGAATTTTCCGCCGAATTCAGATGTTACTGTACTGCTTTCGATATCTTTAATTCCGCGAGAGTTTACGCAAAGGTGTTTTGCATCAATAACGCAAGCCACATCTTCTGTTCCTAAAGCTTTTTGAAGTTCTTGAACAATCTGCATTGTTAAACGCTCCTGTACCTGAGGTCTTTTTGCATAATACTCCACGATACGGTTCATTTTTGATAAACCAATCACGCGTCCGCTGGAGATATAAGCTACGTGAGCACGTCCAATGATTGGCAATAAATGATGTTCACAAGTAGAATAAACAGTAATGTTTTTTTCTACCAACATTTCTCCGTATTTGTAATTGTTGTCAAAAGTTGAGGCTTTTGGCTGTTTTGCAGGGTTTAAACCGCCAAAAATTTCTTTTACAAACATTTTAGCAACTCGGTTTGGAGTTCCTTTTATGCTGTCGTCTGTTAAATCCATTCCAAGAGTCTGCAGAATGCTTTCAACATCTTTTTTAATTTTCTCTATTTTTTCTTCATCAGTGATATCAAAAGCATCCGCTCTAAGAGGGTTTTTTGCATTACTGCTGAAATGATTGTCACCTATTTCGTCTAAAAAATCTTCGTTGTTTATCATTAAAAACTACTATTATAATGGGTATATCTTTTTAAGGCGGTAAAGATAATTAATAAATGGGAAACCTTTTCTATGGTTTTTACTATTTAATTGCTACTTTTTGGATATAATCTAAATTAATGCGGTTTAAATGTATTTTGGTCCAACGTTTTTCTCTATACATTTTTATTAATTGAAAAAAACGGCATAAGTACGTATGAAATCAATTGAGAAATCTGCAAATGCAAATTTGTGGTTCTCGGTGTTTTCTCCAGTAGGGAATTTTTTCATAGACTGATATTTGGTTATTTCACTTTCTGGATTTGTAAATCCGTAATTATAAGCAGTGGCATAAAATCTAATTTTTTCTTGAGTGTTTTTGAAACCCATATTTTGATATTTATACTCAGCCACAAACCAGAATATTTTTAAATATCGCAATTGCCATTGAAAATTTTCTAAGCGAGTTATTCTTTCTTTTCGTGCTTCTTTTTCATTTTTATTTTGGATGATAATCCAATGAAAAGATTTTAGACTTTCGGTGCTAGCAATGTAATTTTCTAAGTTTTCTAAAAAAGAAGGTTTCATTTGAAAGTAACCCGTTGAGAAATCAGATGCTTCTTTTCCGTTATTTACATATAAAACTCTGTTTGAGGTGGTTTCTAAATAATCAGAATAAGAATCATATCTAATAATTTCTGGAAACGCAATAGATAAAATTTGTGCTTTTTCGGTTGTATTGAGTTCTATGTCAATGAATTTCTTTTTCTTTTTTAATAACGAAAAAGCACGATTCATTTCTTTACGATAATATCCGATGCCTTCGCTTTTGAAATTAAAAGCAAATAGGATTTTAGAATTAGTATTTGCATCTGTACTATTTTTATTTGTAGCAGATGTGGGTATTAGAAATAGAAATAATATTGCAATTAACTTTTTCATGTTAAAAGTCTTTAATTCTATGTCTAAATTACTAATAAACTGAGTATTATAAAGGCTGTCTCGGAAGTTATTTTTTAAAAAAAACATTGCAAAAAAAAATCTGTTTCAACATATATGTCAAAACAGATTTTAGATTAAGTTAGTTCAGTTTTTTTATCTTTTATTGTAAACTAAAAGTGCTTCTTTTAAAATATTTACAGCAGCAATCAAGTCTTTTTTGTTTAAAACATAAGCAATTCGTACTTGATTAAGCCCCATTCCTGGTGTGGAATAGAATCCTTTTGCAGGAGCAACCATAACAGTTTCTCCATTTAAATCGTAGCTTTCCAGAAGCCATTGCGCAAAATCATCTGAATCAGCGATTGGCAATTGTGCGATGCAGTAAAATGCACCTTTTGGTTTGGTAACAATTACACCTTCAATTTTATTCAATTCAGCAATTAAAGTATCACGGCGCTCTTTGTATTCGCCAATTACTTCGTCAAAATAGCTCTGAGGCGTGTCTATTGCCGCTTCACAAGCAATCTGTTCAATAGTTGGCGGACTCAAACGCGCTTGTGCAAATTTCATTACAGTTGCTAAAACATCTTTATTTTTAGTAACCAAACAGCCAATTCTCGCGCCACACATACTGTAACGTTTTGAAACAGAATCGACCATAATTACGTTTTGCTGTACATCTTCTAAATTCATAACAGAAAAATGTACATCAACACCGTCGTATAAAAATTCGCGATAAACTTCATCGGCAATTAAATACAAATCGTGTTTTTTAATTAGATGAGCCAGCTGTTTAATTTCAGTTTCAGAATATAAATATCCAGTCGGATTTCCAGGATTGCAAATCAGAATGGCTTTTGTTCTTGGTGTAATCAGTTTTTCAACTTCTTCAATGCTTGGCAATGCAAATGCAGTTTCAATTGTAGAAACAAGTGGAACTACAGTCGCGCTTGTAGACGAAGCGAATGCGTGATAATTAGCATAAAAAGGTTCCGGGATAATGATTTCATCTCCAGGATCTGTAATTGTGGCCAGTGCAAAAAGTAAGGCTTCAGAACCACCAGTTGTAACAATGATGTCTTCTGTGTTAACGTTTACATTTTGGCGCTGGTAAAAATGAGCTAATTTTTTTCTATAGCTTTCATATCCGGCAGACGGACTGTATTCTATAATACTCAAATCAATATTTTTTACCGCCTCGATGGCCACTTCCGGTGTCTTGATATCCGGTTGACCAATGTTTAAGTGATACACCTTGTGTCCTTTTTTCTTTGCTAAATCAGCAAAAGGAGCCAGCTTGCGTATCGGAGATTCGGGCATGTTTCTTCCCTTGTGTGAAATTGTTGGCATGAGTATAAATTATTGAAGTGCAAATTTGCATATTTTTTTCGAATTTAACGTAAACATTATGGGGTGTTATGGAAATGTAACAATTATCAATATTTTTATTAATTTTATATTAAAATATTATCAATGAAAAAATATTTCATGTTGTTTTTTGGGCTTTTGGTATCTTTCACTATTCAGGCTCAAGATGATTTTTTGATTCAAAGCCATAGCAGTAGGATTACTATTCCTTTTAAATTGATAAATAATCTCGTTTTTATTCCGATAAAAGTAAACGGAATAGAACTGAATTTCTTATTGGATTCTGGTGTTGAAGAAACAATTTTGTTTAGCATGGATGAGAAGAAGGAGGTCAGTTTTAATAACGTTGTTAAAATAAAACTGAGAGGTCTAGGAAGCGAAGATGAAATAGAAGGACTAAAATCAACGAATAATGTTTTTGAAACACATGGTTTGAAATCAGATAATCATTTAGTTTATATAATATTAGATCAAAATTTTAATTTGTCATCTCATATTGGAATCCCGGTTAACGGGATTATTGGGTATAAATTTTTTAAGAATAATTTAGTCGAAATAAATTATTCTAAGAAAAAAATCTACGTTTATCCAAACAATGATGTTATTAAAGAAAGATTAGACAAAAAATTTAAAGCGATTCCAATTACAATCGAAAGATCCAAACCTTATATTACTACAACTGCAGTGGTCGATAGTGTGCAGATTTCGGCTAAATTATTGGTAGATATTGGTAATAGTGATGCTTTTTGGATATTTGAGAATGATAAAATAAAATTGCCTAAGAAAAATTTTCCTGACTTTTTAGGAAAAGGCTTTAGCGGTGATATTGAGGGACATCGTGCTAAAATTGCGAAATTTTCGGTTGACGAATTTGACTTTAAAAATCCGATAGTTGCGTTTCCTGATTCAAGTTCGATTCGAAATGTAAAAATGGTGCCTGGACGAATTGGCTCAATTGGAGGTGAAGTCTTAAAACGTTTTACGATTGTTTTAGATTACGCAGATCAAAAGCTCTATTTAAAAAAGAATAATAAATTTTCGGAACCCTTTACCTACAACAAAAGCGGGATAACGATACAACATAATGGTTTGCAGTGGGTACAGGAAACAGTGCACATGGAGACAGTTCAAGTCGCCAATGCGCTGTCTGATGTGAGTTATGATGCAAAAAAAGATGATAATTTCAAGTACAAATTTTCATTAAAACCAGTATATGAAATCGTGAATATCAGAAAAAAATCGGCGGCTGAAAAATGTGGTTTAAGAAAAGGCGATATTATTATTAGTATAAATAACGCATTGCCCTACAAATATTCGCTACAACAAATCAATAGCCTTTTGAAATCTGAAGATGATGTTTGGATTACGCTTGAAGTAGAACGTGAAAGCGTGGTTTTGAAATTTAGGTTTAGACTTGAAGATGAGTTGTAATTGAGATATTTAAGAAAGTTTTTTTGTGTCATAATAAACAGATTCACTATTTTTGGAACGCAAGCACACTTTTGTGAAAAAATAATTGTTAAATTGCCTTAGTGCATTTAATGGTGTCAGTTATAATGCTTATTTCCAAAAAAACATATTTATGGTCGAAAAATACATTAAATTCTTACGAATCTCGTTATTTTTTGTTTTTTTATCTTTTATTCCTACTACAATTTATGCGCAATGTGCGGGTCAAGACGGAACATTAACCGTGTGTGATATTCCGGCCGCCAGCAGCAAATCAATTGATTTATTTAGTTATTTAACAGGTTCGCCGCTTAGTGGAGGAGTTTGGACAGATACTGATAGTTCTGGCGGATTATTAGATCCTGACACTGGAATTTTAAATGCACAATTAATTCGTACCAGTGGTGTTTTTCGCTATACTTATACTGTTGAAGGAATTGGGCTTTGTCCAGATAATAATGCGGTTGTTACGGTTACAATTGGAGGATATTCTGGTGTAACCTCTCCAAATGTTTCGGTTTGTAGTGCAGTTGGCGAATTTAATCTTTTTTCTGCTTTCAATGGGCAATATTTAGGACCGCATTCTAATGGGAAATGGCATAACGACACAACAAATCATGATGAAGAAAAGCCTGTTATTAATGTGAGTGATATGGCAGGAACTTTTCAATACACTTACACGATGCCTGCAAGAGGAACTTGTCCAGCCATGTCATCGACGGCTATAGTTACGATTTTTAAAGCACCAAAATCGGGTGATGCGAAACTTTTAAAATTATGTGCAAGCAATGGACTATCAGCATATACCGACTATGATTTGTTTAACTCGATTTCAGGTCAAGATCCAGGAGGCACATGGAAAGATAATAGCAATACTGGTGAATTAACTTTTGTGGGAGATCATTCTATAAATATTCAGCGTATTTTTAATAATCGAGGCGCCGGAAACTATAATTTTACATACACTGTAAAATCTACTAACCCAATTTGTTCAGATGAACAGACAATGATTAGGATAGCATTAGAGCGAAAACTTGATTTTACAGGGGCAAAACTTAGAGTTGCTGTTAACAATATTTGCGAAACGGAAATTCCTACCGCTACATATACGGCAACCATTACAAAAGGACCTGCAGCTATTCCAAACGGAGATTATAATGTTTCGTTTAGTGTTTCTGGCCCAAACGGAGGTAGCGAAACTTTGCCAGCAAATTTTATTAACGGTGTTTTGGTCTTTCCGTTGAAATCAGATTATTTCCAACGAGTTGGCAGTTATACCGTTACAATTACAAATTTGTACGAGTCGGGTAGCACACGTGCATGTCAAAATATCATCAATAATCTTTCAGAAACTGTAAATATATATCCGATACCCGATTTAGCAGGTGCAAAAATCACTCCTATAATTGCCTGTCAAAACACGGCAACAGAAGTCAAAATTACTGATGCTGTAAAAATTGTTGACGGAACTTATGATATTCTCTATAATGTTTCGGGAGCCAATAATGCATCATCACAAACAGCAACAGCGACTTTTTTAGGAGGAAATGCAACATTTAGTATTCCAGCAATTTTAAATTCGCAAAGTGGAAATGGTACAATCAAAATTGTAAAGATTACGCATACAGTTTCGGGTTGTACAAATTCGGCAAATATTGATGGTAACATTACCGTAAATCCTTTGCCTAATGTAGCAAATTTAAGAATCCAAGTTCCAACAGTATGTTTTGGGTCGGCTTTAACAGCTTCAGTTTCTGGTTTAGGAACTTTAACAAATGTTACAGTATCGTATTCGCTTTCAAACAGCAATGTTGCTCCAGGGCAAACAATAGTTTTGTCTCCTGTAAGTGGTAATGCTAGTTTTGTAATTCCAGCAGCTTTACTTCCAAATACAGGTTCAACAACGATTAAAATTGAAAATGTGAAAAATAATGTTACAGGCTGTGACAGCCCCGTAACTTCGGTATCGACAGCGTTTTCAATAAACCCGATTCCAGCAGCTCCAGTATCTACAGATCAATCATTTTGTAAGTCGGAAGGTGCCATTATTGGGAATTTAGCACCGAGTGGTCCGCAATTTAAATGGTACAATTCGCCAACAATGACAACGCCACTTCCAAACACCTATCTTCTTAAAGACGAAACATTATATGTGACCGAAACAACTTTGTCATGTACTTCTGCCGCAACTATGATTAAAGTGACTTTAAGAGATACTCCTGCCCCAGAATTAAATACAGACGGGCAAAATTTCTGTGGATTAGATGCACCAACTATTGCTGATTTATCAAATAATACAAATGTGTCTTCGTCTGTAGCTTGGTATGATGCGCCAAAGGGTGGAAATCTTTTGCCTTCAACGACAGCTTTAGTTGATAAAAGGATATATTATGGATTTGATTTTTCGTCAAGTGAAAACTGTCTTTCTTATGATCATCTTGAGGTGACAGTATCATTAACAGATTGTCCTGTCGTGCCACCAGATTTCTTTATTCCTGATGGATTTTCTCCAAATGGCGATGGGGTAAATGACACTTTTGTAATTCCTAATATTGACTTTTTATTTCCAGATTATTATCTCCAAATTTTTAATAGATATGGAAATAGAATGTACGAAGGATTTAAAGACAAAGCAGGTTGGGATGGTACCAATTGGCAGACAGGCGGATTTGCACATGGAATAGCGCCAAATGGAGTCTATTTTTACACACTCCAGTTTAATAAAGGCAATAAACCGCCAATACAAGGACGCCTTTATTTAAACCGATAATTCCTTTTGCACTATTTTAATATACTTCAAATGAAAAAAATAATACTCTTTATAACTTTTCTCTTTTGCTTTACTACTGTTTCAGCGCAACAGGACCCCGAATACACGCATTATATGTATAATATGAGTGTCGTGAACCCTGCGTACGCAACTGGAACTCCTTTGATGATGAATTTTGGAGGATTATACAGAACACAGTGGGTTGGAGCAGTAGGAGCGCCAAAAACCTTTACATTTTTTGGACATACAGCTTTATCAGAAAAAGTTGAAGTAGGTCTTTCATTTATTTCTGATGATATTGGTGATGGCGCAAAAAAGGAAAATAATATCTACGCAGATTTTGCTTATGTATTGAATTTAGGAGGAAAAAATAAGCTTTCGCTGGGTTTGAAAGCTGGAGTATCATCAATGCAAACTAATTTTAACGGATTTAAATTTAGTGATCCCGCAACTGATTTTGCTTTTTCGGAAAATATAAATGCCACAAAACCTAATATTGGTGTTGGAGCGTATTATTTTAGAGATAATTTGTATGTCGGATTTTCTGCTCCAAACTTGATAAAATCTAAATATATCGAAGAAAAATCGGGAGTTAATGCTTTTGGAGCCGAAGAAATTCACATGTTTTTTACCGGAGGATACGTTTTTCAAATTAATGATAACCTAAAATTAAAACCCGCCTTTATGTCAAGATTTGTAAAAGCAGCCCCTGTTTCTATTGATTTGACAGCAAATGTTTTGTATAACGAAAAGTTTGAATTTGGCGCGGCATATAGGATCGATGATTCGGTAAGTGCTTTGTTCAATTTTAATGTAACACCTTCCTTGAGAGTAGGTTATGCTTATGATTATACAATTTCAAATTTAGGTCAGTTTAATTCGGGAACGCATGAAATAATGCTTCTTTTTGATTTGGATTTATTAGGGAAAGGATACGATAAATCACCTAGATTCTTTTAAAATGAAAAATATGAAAAAACTACTCGTTATTATATTCGTATTTTCAATACAATTTATAGGCGCTCAAAACAAAGATTTGGCAAGAGCCAAACGTTTCTTTGATAAAACATACTACAGCGAAGCCATTACTTTATATGAAAGATTAGCCGAAGAAAATCCTTCGCAAGAAGCGATTAAAAACTTGGCGGATTCGTATTATTATACCAACAATTTAGTAAAAGCGCAACGTTATTACCGACTTTTATTTCAGAATTATAATAAGGATTTGAATCGCGAATATTATTTTAGATATGCGCAAACTCTAAAAGCGACAAACAGTTATGATGATGCAAATGCGGCTCTAAAACAGTATTATGCTTCTTCCACTAATGGAAAAGATTCAATTTATTTTAAAAATGAGCTGAAAGAACTTGAAAATGTTTCGGCCATTGGAAATCGATTTGAGATCAAAAATCTCGGAATCAATACGCCAAATTCTGAATTTGGAGCAATTCCATACAATGGGAAATTAGTATTTGCAGCTGTTAAGTTAAAACCTGGATTGTTTGACAAAAAATTCAAATGGGACAATGAAACGTATTTGAACTTAGTTTCGGTTCCTTTGAGTGAAATTAATAATGCAGAACCAAACATTGACTATTTTTCAGACGAATTAAAAACAGGCATGCACGAATCAAATGCTGTTTTTACTAAAGATGGAAAAACGGTTTATTTTACGCGCAATAATTCAAAAAATAAAACCAAAAAAACAAACGACCAGAAAGTTTCGAATCTTCAAATTTTCAAAGCGGAATTAATTGATGGAAAATGGAAAAATATTACCTCGCTTCCGTTTAATAGTTCGAATTATTCAACTGAACATCCTGCGCTTAGTGCGGACGAAAAAGTGCTCTATTTTGCTTCGGATATGCCTGGATCTGTAGGTTCTTTTGATATTTATTCCGTAAACATAAACAAAGGCGCTTTTGATACGCCAAAGAATCTAGGTTCAATTATTAATACCGACAAAAGAGAACAATTTCCTTTTGTTTCGGCAGATAACAAGCTTTATTTTTCTTCAGATGGACATTTAGGATACGGATCGTTAGACGTTTTTGTTTCTGAAATTAAAGGAAATGAATATACTGAACCAGTAAATATTGGATTGCCCTTAAATTCTAATTTGGATGATTTTTCGTTTACAATAAACTCAAATATAAAAGAAGGATTTTTTGCATCCAACAGAGAAGGAGGGAAAGGAAGTGATGATATTTACCAATTCAAAGAAACCAAAGATTTGATTGTTGAAGACTGCAAACAATTTATTGCAGGAACAATTACAGATGTTGATACCGGTTTGCCTCTTGAAAATGCAACAGTAATGTTGCAAGATGCTTCTAAAAAGACTTTAAATACGATTTCGGTCGCAGCCGATGGGAAATTCAGTTTTACGGTTGCCTGCGAAAGTTCCTATACAATTGTTGCTTTCAAAGAAAAATATACCAATGAATCTAAATCATTAGAAATCGGAAAAACCAGAAATGCGACAAACGATGGTTCATTGGCACTAAAATCTTTAGAAGCAATTAAATTAGAAGAACAACAAATTGCCGAAAAAAGAAGAAAGCAAGAAATTCAGATAGAACAAGAGAAAAAAGAAAAAGAAGCACTGGCGATTATTGCATTAAATGAAGCGGCAAAAAAAGCCAAAGCGGATGAAATAAAAGCAGCAGAAATCAAGAAAAAGGAGAAAGAAACTGAGATTTTAAAACAAGAAAAAGATGTTGTAAAAGATGATAAAGACCGATTGATCATTAAAACCGATCCAATTTATTTTGATTACAATATGTGGTATATTCGTAAAGAATCGAAAGTCGTTTTAGGTCGAGTAGTTGCTTTGATGAACAAATATCAAGGAATGGTTATTGAAATTGGTTCGCATACAGATTCTCGCGGAAACGCAAAATTCAATGAAGAATTATCTCAAAAAAGAGCTAATTCTACGAGAGAATTTATAATTCAGTCGGGAATTAGTGCTAGCAGAGTTTCGGCAAAAGGTTATGGAGAATCTGTTCCGATTATAAAATGCAAAACCGACGATGCTTGTTCAGAAGAAGATCATGAGTTGAACCGTAGATCAGAATTTGTAATCAAGAAGTTGTAATTATAATTTTAATGTCGTTCCAATGTTCTGTATAGCGCATTGCAGTGCGTCTAATGAATTGGGATATTCATCATAAAATAAATAAACAAGAAGCCTTTTTTTTGGCTTCTTTTTTTTTATTTTTATATGAAATTAAAAAATTCAGTTATGAAAAAAATAGTGTTGTCTTGTATGCTTTTGTCTTTTGTTGGACTTCAAAGCTGTAAAAATGAGGAAAAACAAAAAGCCGAAGCAGCTGCTAAAGCTGAAGGTGAAAAAGTGGTAAGTACAGAATGTTATAAAGCAATTTATGAAAACGATACTTTAGACTTAACGTTGAATAACCTAAAAAATGGAAAAATTGCCGGTGATATGATCATGAAAGTAGCTTCGTCACCTGTCAAAAAAGGTGAAATTGCTGGAGAGTTTCATGGCGACACCTTGTTTGTAGATTACACTTTCGTGGATGGAACAAATAACAATGCAAAATTCAAAAACCCGATGGCATTTTTAAAACGAGACAAAAAGCTTATTTTAGGAAACGGAACAATGCAAACTACAATGGGCGTAACGTATTTGGTTAAAGATAAACCAATCGATTTTGATCGCGTGAAATATAAATTTGATGCGGTTGAATGTGAAGCAAAATAAATAAAGACATTTTTATATTAGACCCGACAGGTTTTCAAAACCTGTCGGGTCTAATTTTTTTAAGGATATAAAAAAGCCGTTTCTAATTCAAGAAACGGCTTTGGTTATTTTTAGATTTTAAAAATTCTTATAAAACTTCACCTTTGATTTTTAAGGCAACTCTTCCGTCAGGATAATTGACAGCGTTGGTTTCAACAGTAATTGTTTTACGAATTGGGCCGGTAGCCATATTATACTTTACATCAATTTTTCCTTTTTTTCCAGGCTGTATCGCTGCTGCAGGTTTAGTCACCACAATAGAACTCACCGTTGATTCTGCGCCAATGATCATCAGTGGTGCATCTCCAGTATTGGTGAATTCAAAGGAGCGAACTCCATTATCACTTTTCGAAATTTTTCCATAATCAATTGTATTATCTTGGGCTGCAAATTCAATTTTTGGGCCGTTTTGCGAATAACCGATTGCGCTAAACAATACGATTGCAATAAAAGAGGCAACATTTTTCATTTGAAATTGTTTTTAATTGTAAGTAAATATACATTCTTTTAATTAACACACAAATTAATAATTCGCTTTTTATAGTGTCTTTAATTATTTACTTTTGCTGTCAGTTATAATTACAAAAATTGAACCAAAGTTTCGTTTATTTGTTTAACTGTTTAATCGTTTAATTGATTGGGATTGAGTTTAGACATGCTAAAATTCCAAAAAAAATAATGATTAAACGAATTAACGATTAAACGATTAAACAAAAAATAAACGATTAAACATATATAAATGACAATTCCAGCACAATTTGACGCTAAGACGATTGAGAGTAAATGGTATGATTACTGGATGAAAAACAACTATTTTCATTCAGAACCAGATCATAGAACACCGTACACCATTGTAATCCCGCCGCCAAACGTCACTGGAGTCCTTCACATGGGGCATATGTTGAATAATACGATTCAGGATGTTTTAATTCGTAGAGCGCGTCTTAAAGGTTTCAACGCTTGTTGGGTTCCGGGAACAGATCACGCTTCTATTGCAACTGAAGCAAAAGTGGTTGCAAAATTAAAAGCAGAAGGAATCAATAAAAATGATTTGACTCGTGAAGAATTCCTAAAGCATGCTTGGGAATGGACAGATAAATATGGCGGAACAATCTTAGAACAGCTTAAGAAATTAGGGGCTTCTTGCGATTGGGAACGTACCAAATTTACGATGGATCCAGATATGTCTGCATCTGTAATTCGTTCTTTTGTTGATTTGTACAACAAAGGTTTAATCTACCGAGGATACCGTATGGTAAACTGGGATCCGGAAGCAAAAACTACGCTTTCTGACGAAGAAGTAATTTACGAAGAACAGCAAGGAAAATTATTTTTCTTAAAATATAAAATCGAGGGAACTGAGGAATTTTTGACCATTGCTACAACGCGTCCAGAAACTATTTTTGGAGATACCGCAATTTGTATCAATCCAAACGATGAGCGTTTTACACATTTGAAAGGTAAAAAAGCGATTGTTCCAATTTGTGGCAGAGTAATTCCAATTATCGAAGACGAATATGTTGATGTTGAATTCGGAACAGGATGTTTGAAAGTAACGCCTGCGCATGATATGAACGATAAAACGTTGGGTGAAAAACACAATTTGGAGATCGTTGATATTTTTAATGAAGATGCTACATTAAACAGCTTCGGATTACACTATCAAGGAAAAGACCGTTTTGTAGTTCGTAAAGAAATCGAAAAAGAATTGGAAGAAATCGGAGCTTTAGCAAAAACAGAAATCCACTTAAATAAAGTAGGAACTTCTGAAAGAACAAAAGCCGTAATCGAGCCAAGATTATCTGACCAATGGTTCTTGAAAATGGAAGAATTGGTAAAACCAGCTATTAAATCGGTTTTAGAAACAGGAGATATTAAATTGCATCCGAAACGTTTCGAAAACACTTATGCACATTGGTTAAATAATATTCGCGATTGGAATATTTCTCGTCAATTATGGTGGGGACAACAAATTCCGGCTTATTATTACGGAGATGGAAAAGAAGATTTTGTAGTTGCTGAAAATATTGAAGAGGCGCTAAAATTAGCACAAGAAGCAACAAACAATAAACAATTAACAACAAACGACCTTAAACAAGATGTTGACGCATTAGATACATGGTTCTCATCTTGGTTATGGCCAATGTCTGTTTTTGGTGGAATTATGGATCCAGAAAGTCCAGATTTTAAATATTATTATCCAACGAATGATTTAGTAACAGGTCCGGATATTTTATTTTTCTGGGTAGCGAGAATGATTATCGCAGGTTACGAATATGCAGGTGAAAAACCATTTACAAATGTATATTTGACTGGTTTAGTTCGTGATAAACAACGTCGTAAAATGTCTAAATCATTAGGAAATTCTCCTGATCCTTTAGATTTGATCGATAAATTTAGTGCCGATGGAGTTCGTGTAGGATTGCTTTTAAGTGCTTCTGCAGGAAACGATATTATGTTTGATGAGGAATTATGCAGTCAGGGAAAAGCGTTTTCAAACAAAATCTGGAATGCCTTTAAATTGATTAAAGGATGGGAAGTTTCTGAAACGATCGCACAGCCTGAATCATCAAAAGTAGCAATCGAATGGTATGAAGCGAAATTACAGCAGACTTTAGTTGACATCGAAGATAATTTTGAGAAATACAGAATTTCAGATTCTCTTATGGCTATTTATAAATTGGTTTGGGATGATTTCTGTTCTTGGTTCTTAGAAATGATTAAACCTGCATACCAACAGCCAATTGACAGCGTAACTTTCGCGAAAGCGATCGAAATGTTAGAAAACAACTTGAAGTTATTGCATCCATTTATGCCTTTCTTGACAGAGGAAATTTGGCAGTTAATTGCTGAAAGAACTCCTAAAGAAGCTTTAATTGTTTCGACTTGGCCAGAAGTAAAATCGTTTGACGCAAAATTAATTGCTGATTTCGAAAATTCAATTGAAGTAATTTCTGGAATTAGAACGATCAGAAAAGACAAAAATATTCCGTTTAAAGATGCAATTGAATTAAAAGGAATCAACAGCGAAAATGTTTCTACTTATTTTGATTCAATCATAACAAAATTAGGAAACGTTTCTGCTTTCGAATATGTTTCTGAAAAAGTAGACGGCGCATTGTCTTTCCGTGTAAAATCAAATGAATATTTCATTCCAATTACAGGAAACATTGACGTTGAAGCAGAAATTGCAAAACTGACAGAAGAATTGAATTATACAAAAGGATTCTTGAAATCGGTTGAAGCGAAACTTTCAAATGAGAAATTTGTAAACGGAGCTCCAGAGAAAGTTCTTAATTTAGAAAAACAAAAACAAGCTGATGCTTTAGCAAAAATTGCTACAATCGAGCAGAGTTTGGCTGGGTTGAAATAAGAAATATTTCTTTTATAAGCAGACCTAACAGGTTTTTAAAACCTGTTAGGTTTTTTTTTCGCCACTAATTCACGAATTATTTTAGAATCTATTCGTGAATAATTTGCAAATTATTGCTTTACTCAACGATTAGAAAAATAATTCGTGAATTGCTTCGCCTGTTCGCTTTCGTTCGAGTCGTGGCTAATAAAAAGAGCTATTTTACAGGTTCTCTAAGTATTGTTTTTAATTTCTCGGGAGCTGTTTTACGAAAGTCTGAAAGATAAATTTCATGATGCAATCCATTTTGTTGCAGATTGTTTTCAGTGCTAAATTTTAGAATTTTTTTTAGTGTTTGCGGTTCTGTATCAAAAGGACCAATATGAAGAACCTGAATTACTTTACCTTCTTCCATTTGAAAGAATTCAATTGTTTCGGCCAATGCATTTTGCTTTTTGTTGACCGCAATGGCAATAGCTTCTTCGGTTTGTTCTTTCGTAACGAAATTGGGCATTCTAATCATGATTCTGTAATTCCATTCAGCGCGAGGTATTTTCAGCGGAGCTTCATCCATTGAGATTGATGCGTATTTTTCGTTATCAAAACTCCACAATGCTTCTAGTTTTGGAACAACAAAATCGTTATCCATTGCTTTGTGCATAAATTTAATGACATACGCCGTGGTGTATAATGCTTGAATTTTTTCTGAAAAATCTTTTCCAGAAGGATCGCCTTGACCTGTAAGCGATATATAATTCGCTTTTTCTATAAAGACAATTTCAGGGTTGATCTTGGCATTATAGTAGGTTTTGTCTGTTTTGGTTAAATCTAATTTGCTCATCTTTTTTGTGTTTTGTTATGCAAATTAAATGGCATGAAGTGACAACGTTATGTCAGTAGAAATTCTGTTTTTGAATTATATTGTAGAATATTTCATGTAAAGTATTAATTATTCTTCTTCAAAAGCAAAAACAAAGGATAAGAAGCGATCGCAATACCTACAATTATAATAAAGCTTTTTGGATCGCTGTAAATAAATCCTCCTAGTAATGCAATAGAAAAAATAATCGCTAATATAGTTGACCACGGATACCAAAAAGAACGATAAGGTCTTGGTAAGTCTGGTTCAGTAGTTCTTAGTTTTAAAAGCGAATAATACGCCAGTCCCCAAACAATTATGGAGATAAAAGCGGCAAAAGAAAACAATATTTCAAAGGAGCCGATACAAATTAGAAATAAGCTGAAAAGTGACGAAACCAAAAGTGCTATAATTGGAGTTCCACCTTTATTTACTTGAGTTCCTTTTTCAATAAAAAAACCGTCACGGCTTAATCCGTAAAGTATTCTCGGCGGAATCATCATAAAAGCATTCAAGATGCTAATTAGTGAGAAAATCGAAATTACAGTCACGATTATCGCGCCTTTTTTTCCAAAAAGAACTTTGGCAACATCGGCGGCAGCCAAATTTGATTTGGCTAAAGTCTCAATTGGCAAAACATGAAAAAATGCGGCATTTACCAGAACATAAATCGCAACGACTAGCAAGACGCCGCTGTATAAAGATTTCGGAATATTTTTTCCTGGATCATCATTTTCTTCAGCAAAAAAACAAACGGCATTCCATCCATTATAGGTTCCGATAATTAGCTGCAATGATTTGAAAAATCCAAAGATTAGTCCGATTTGAAAAACTGAATTATCTGTCTTGATTGGTGGAATTTCAGTTCCAGAATATATAAAGCAAGCCACCACCAAAGCGACAAAACAAATTACTTTTAACAAACTTGTAATTTGCTGAATTACGCTTCCGTTTTTAACGCCACTCATATGAAGCACTACAAAAGCAACTAATAACGAAATCGAAATTACAGTCGAGTAATTAGCCAATTCAGGAAATAAAATAATCGTATATTCACTAATTACGATACAGTAAAATGCGGGTGGAATAGCATTAACAATATAATCATACCAGCCAGACAAAAATCCAGCATATTCGCCTAGAGCTCTTTTGATGTAATTATATGAGCCTCCTGCTTTAGGAAGCATTGTTGCCAATTCGGAATACGAATTTGCTCCTAATAAAATATATAATCCGCCAAAAATCCAAGAAAAAAGAATTAGCCAATAATTATTTAACAATCCAGCAATCGATCCCGGCGTTCGCAAAATCCCGACTCCAATTGTTCCGCCAATTAATACGGCTATGTTAAAGCTTAATCCAAGTGTTTTTTTTAATTGGTTTTGTTTGGAATCTGACATAGAATTGGGTTTTGTTGTTGATGGGTAAATGTAATTAAAAATTGAGTGATTTGTGAAAAAACAAAAAAACCTCATTTAACAATAAATGAGGTTTTTGGTGAAATTTAAACCAAAACTTTTGATGCTTTTTAGAATTAAAGAGCTGAAAAAGTTCTAACAAATTAAAATCTAATTCAAAAATTTAGAATTTGTATCGTAAGCTTGTCATGAACTGACGAGGCGCAATAGGATTTACACTGTAATTTTCGTGAACGGTATAGTTTAACTCGTTTGTAATGTTTGATAATTTACAAAGAATCGAGAATTTTTTCCAAGTATAACCAAGTGATGCGTCAATTGTAGTATAGCCTTCCAATGGAATATCACGATCTCTAATTGTGATGGTGTATGTTTTTGGATTAGTTGCTGGCTTGTTTTCTGTCCAAACATAATCATCATTCCATCCTGCCAAACGATCTCCAATGTAGTTAGCGATTGCTCCAAAAGAAAGACCTTTTAATACACCTGTTGGCAAAGTATAAAAGAAACTTAAGTTCGCTGTATTTTGCGGTGTTCTAACAACACGGTCACCTTCAACAAAGCTTCCGTTTGTTCCAGATGTATTTACATATCGCATATCGTTATAGCTGTAACCTCCAATGATGCTTAAGCCTTCTAGAGGTCTTGCAGTAATGTCAATTTCAACTCCTTTGCTTTTTGTTCCGCCACCTAACGTTTTAATTGTTGTATCAGTGTTTGGAGTTCCGTCTGCTCTAAATTCTGCAGTTTGCGCTAAGTTGCTGTTTTTAATTTGGTAAACCGTAACATTTGTGCTTAAAGCGCCGCTAAAGAATTCTTTTTTGATTCCAGCTTCGTATTGATCAATAATTGAGGCTTCAAGAGGTTGCAAATCAACAGTTGTTCCTGTATTTGGTGTAAATGAGTTGGAGTAACTTGCAAATACACACATGTCTTTCATTGGTTGGTAAACCAATCCTACTTTTGGTGAAAAGGCATCATCTTTACGTGGAGCCGTTTGTGTCATTACGCTTGGCGTTTTTGTTACATCATAAGTGTAAACAGTTGCTTCCTGCCATGACCAACGCATTCCAAGCAAAACTTTTATTTTTTCAGTAAATGAAATCAAATCTTGTGCATATACTCCAAAACGGTTTGTTTCGGTTTTAGCGATTCTTGTAAGAGTTGAATTCGGGATATCATTTCTTTGTGTTGACGGATCAAAATTATATAGATTGATCGTATCATAATTTGCAGGATTGAAAACATAAGTATTTGCAGTAGCAAAAGAATTCTCCCAATCAACACCAGTAAATAGTTGGTGTTTTACAGATCCTGTATTGAAGGTTCCCTGCAAGCTTAATTGATCACCTAAAATAGTCTCTAAGTTTTTATTTTGTACCAATGGTCTAGTCCAGTCGCCTGTTGTAGTTACAGTAGATAATTGTGCTGTAGATTTTGATGCTCTGTCATACGATTGAAAAGAGCTGTTGAAATTCAATTTCCAGTTTTTATTGAAATCATGGTTTACTAATACCGAAGCACTAGCCGATTTAGTTTGTCCGTTTGACCAAAGTGCACCATAAAAATTATTACGTGGCACATCAACAAGTTCTTTTCCGATAATTCCTGTTCCGAAATCTGGAGTCCAATCTGCAGTTAAATAATCACCTTGAACTGTGATTTGTGTTTTTGGATTAACAATGAAAAGAAAAGACGGATTTACATAAACGCGTTCATTTTTTACGACATCTCTAAAGCTTTCAGAATTTTCATAAGAACCATTGATTCTGAATGCAATTGATTTTGTCAAACCTCCATAAAAGTCAAAAGCTGGTTTGTAATAAGCATAACTTCCGTATTGCATTGAAACTTCTCCACCGCTTTTAAATTGAGGTGTTTTTGTTACTAAGTTTAAGATTCCACCTGGAGCAACATTTCCGTATAATAAAGCGGCACTTCCTTTTAAGAATTCTACTTTATCTAGACCTGAGACATCTGGAATAGAACCCGCATTGTAACGAAAACCATTTTTAAACATATTGTTGGCAGACATATCATATCCTCTTGAGAAAAAAGACTCTTGAGCGCCACCACGTGCTGAACCTACATAAACTCCATTTGCATTTTTCAAAACTTCGCTTAATCTAATTGCTTGTTGTTGTTCAATAACTTCTGAACCAATAATTTGAATGGATTGTGGGTTATCCATTGGCTTCAAACCAGAACGTACTGCTGTTACTGGCTTCGGTTCTTTGTTTTTAGTAACAACTACTTCGTTTAGAATTTCTCCTTTTTTGTTTTTTACAGTATCGCTAACCGCTGTCGTATTATCAGCACTTGTAAATTCTTGGCTATAAGCTCCAAAACTTATTAAAGATAAAGCAAGTAGTAAACTATGTTTCATATGACTTATTTAGATTTAATAAAAATAATTTTTTGCAAATATAAGGTCACGCATTGGGTTTAACAAAATATATAGAGGTATTTTATTTATTAAAGTTTCATTATTTTTGTCTTAAGATTTGCTTAATATTTTGCTTTTTTAAATCTATTTTCTTATTTAGATTGAATTAAAAGAAGCTGTTTTGAAACAGAAAAAGCCTTGCTCAAGTGAGCAAGGCTTTTTACCAAGACTAATTTAAAAATGAAGAGGTATTGTTATTTTACAGTAATTTGGTAAGTAGCCATTTTCCAAATTTCATCATATTTTTTGCCATTGTGTTCGCCAGCAGATTTATCTGTATGTGCATATTCAACCATGTAGTTTCCTGACCAAATAGGAGTAAATGAGAATTCTCCTTTTTCATTTGTCCATAATTCTTTTTCCCAACCATTTGGGGCAATTACTTTGATTTTTGTTTCTTTTGCCGATGCACCATCGTAGATTGCGAAACCAGATACTTTTTCATTCTTTTTGGCTATATCTGCATTTTCAGAAAATAAACCAATTTGATTTTTATTTGCTGTGGCATAATTTCCCGCAGATTTATTTCCCACAACAACCGTTGCGCTTGAATTGTAATCTAATTTCATTGTTCCGTAAACATCTTTAACTGTGTGGTGCATGACAATGGTGTAAACGCCATCTTCATCTGGTGTGAAAAATGCTTGGTATTTATTGTCCAATGCTTTTGCCGTCAGTTTTGTTTCTTTTTTTGATGGACTAATTACGGTCAATGAAAAATCTTTTAAATCAGAAAACCATTTGTCGGCTTTTGTAATATCGTTTTCTGAAAATTCTCCAAAATAAACTGAAATTTCTTGTGTTTTTCCTTTTGCGCCAGTAGCTTTTGTTTCAATCCAAAGCGCGTGAGCAAATAATTGCGGACAAGCAACTAACATTAAAAATAAAAATGCAATTGTTTTTAAAGTTTTCGATTTCATAATATTTTAAGATTAATAGTTTAAAAAATTTTGTAGAGGTTAAATTGATGAAAAAAGCATCAATTTGCCTGCCTTTTGAATTAAAGGCAAATATAGAGCTTAAAATTAGTTTTGCAATTTTTATTTAGAATAAATATTAATAATGTTCATAAGAGCTTATTTTAAAGATGATTTATCAATTGTTGATGAAATTGTTAAATGTTGGTTTTGTGTGTAATTAAAGGTAATTCTTATTGAAAGTTCTAGTCAGATAAAATTTAAAAGCCTTAATTTTGCAATCAGAAAATTGACTTCATGATTTTACCTTTCTTAAAAAAGTATCAAAACACACCCAAAGGATATCGAATAGCAAACACCGTATTTTTTTTCCTGTCTGGAATTGGTTATTCTTCCTGGGTTTCCAGAATTCCGCATATACAAGCCCAATTGCATTTGTCTGAAGCTCAGTTTGGAGCAGTTTTATTTGCATTCCCAATCGGATTAATGCTTACTATGCCATTTACAGGGAAATTATTGAATAAATACAGCAGTCGTTATATTATGCTTTTAGGCGCAATTATGTTCAATATTGTGCTTGCTTTGCCTGGTTTGGTGGCTTTTGTCTGGCAATTGGTAATAGTGCTTTTGATTTTTGGAGCTTCTCGAAACATTTTCAATTTATCGATCAATGCACAATCGCTTGAAGTGCAAAAATTGTATCCAAAATCGATTATTACTCGTTTTCATGCCGTTTGGAGTATTGCAGTTTTTTCTGGAGCAGGTCTAGGTTATGTGATGGTTACACAACATGTTGCACCTTCGCATCACTTGTTGGGAGTAAGTGTTTTTATGATGGCGCTTACAGCTTGTTTTTATCCAATGAGCATTCACAATGAACCAGTTCCGGTAAAAAAGAAATTCTTTTCGATGCCCGAGAAAAATCTAATCAAATTTGCTTTGATTTGTTTCGTTTCAATGGCTTGTGAAAATACAATGTACGATTGGAGCGGAATTTACTTCGAAAATATACTAAAAGCTTCGCCAAAATTAACAAGTGCCGCATTTGTGTTTTTTGCAACTGCAGTAACTCTCGGACGTATTTTTGGAGATTATGGCGTAATGAAATTTGGCACTAAAAAAATTCTGCTTTATAGCGGTATATTGATAACAGTCGGTTTCGGAATTTGTTTTATCCTGCCTTTTGTTTATCCAACTATTTTTGGCTATATGTTGATTGGGTTTGGCGTTTCTTGTGTTGTTCCTTTAGTTTTTAGTATTGCTGGAAGATCTTCAAAATTAAGCAGTGGTTCGGCTTTGACTTCCATTTCTACAATTGGCTATTTAGGGTTCTTGCTTGTACCGCCAATGGTAGGTTTTATCTCTGAATATTTAAGCATGAAATGGGCGTTTTTAATTATGGCGCTTTTAGGTGTTTTGATGATTTTTATGGTGAATAAGATCGGGGAGAATGAGTAGTTTTTTTAAAGTTTCTAAGATGCTGAGGTTCTAAGGAGCTAAGTTTTTTATTTCTTTCTATAATGCATTGTGGATAATCTTTGCGCAAACCGGATTAAAATCCGGCCCTACAAAATTTTTCGAACCTTTGGTTCTTTTTATTTTTGCTCTACTTTAATCTTATTAAGATTGCCCAATTTCAGATAATTCGTCTTTTTGTCCTTTTGTGATTTTTTCTTTCAGGTTAAAGGAAACATTCAATAAAATGAGCGCAATAATATTGATACTAACTGCAGCATATTCAGGATCAGCGTTCCATTTGAAATTAAATGTTGTTAATCCCATATTGTAAGTAAGCAATGTATCGGTAGTTAGATTCAAACCAAAAGAGATAAACATTCCTGATGTATATGCAAATGTGAATCCCAAAACAGAAAAACTGATTATTTGCAAAATTTGATTTATGATTGATAAATTCAGGCCTCTAACATAGTTTTTTTTGACTAACAAAATTCCGCAATAGATTGAAAAGGAATAAAATGATAAAAAAACAATTGTCATTTTTAGAATTGGGAAATTTAAAATTCCTGCTTTTCCAGAAAAATATAGGGTTAGTGCAGTTCCAAGAATCCCTCCAATAATTTGATAAATCCCAAGTATTTTGATGTTTTTTTCTGTTTTCTGCATTATGACAAAGCCATTTTAAAGTTGTTATTTCTTAATTGTAATTTTAGTATGATATTCAAAAATGTAGCTAAAAATCATCAGAATTGGTAAAGCAAGCCAAGCTGTAAAAACCAATTCAATTCCGTTTTGACCACCCGAACCATAACATAAAATATCTGCAGTTGTAAAAAATATACTAAGTGCAGTTTGAATAAAAAAGTATTCAAAAAAATTAAAGAAAATCAGATATGTTCTCAGTTTTTCTGAAGTTTCTGTTTCTTTACTCCTAAGTTTTTTAAGCATTAAAACAGGAAGCGAAATCATTCCAATCCAAGAAAGTGCCCAAAATGTTTTCCAAATTAAGGTGCATTCCATTCCTAGTTTTTGTAGAATGAACTGACCACAAACTAAAAAAATAACAGTAAATCCTGGAATAATGACACCTATGAGGCAAAAAATCATGGTAGCTCTAATATAATTGTATTTATATTTCAAATTATATCAATTGATTGCGTTCTTTAATTCTTTATTTATGATTATATAATTGAAAAAATTACTTCTTTGCAGTTTCAATCACTTTTGGCGATGTGTTTGAATTTTCTCTTGTTGCTTTAAAAATAGATTTGATTGTCGCTAAATCAGTACTTATTTTATAAACTTCACCCGATTCATCTGCAAAATAAATAGCATTTTCAATCAGTACTGGACTTGATTTTATTTTTCCTTTTGCTGGAAATTTTTTGATTAGTTTTCCTGTAGCTTTATCTAAAACGTAAAGGTTTTTATCATCACTTCCAAAGAAGATTTTATTGCCAATTATAAGCGATTCTGTACAGGTACTAGCATTGGCTTTAAATTTCCATCTTGTTGTCATGGTTGTTTTGTCAAGACAATAAAAGAAGCCTCCGTCATTGCCAAAGAAAATAAAATTTCCATCAATTGCTGGAGTTGAGGAAATCCATTCATTTGTAATGATTTTTGCAACCACTTTCTTTTCATCTAAGTTAAATTTGTAAAAATTCATATCGTTGCTGCCAAAAAAAAGATTGTTTTGATCCACAACTATTTTTCCAAAAACACCTGCAGAAGCGCATTGATAAGATTCGACTAAAGATCCTTGTAAACTCAGTTTGTATATTTTTCCTTTTGTGTCACCAATAAAAATCGAATTATCCTTAAATGAAACAGGAGAACTAATTGGCGCATCGGCATAGAATTTTCCTAGTGTTGAGCCGTCTCGAGGATCAAGAATAAATAAACTCGATGCCGATGTTACATACAGATTATTATCTACAAGCGTTGGTTTATTTGCTATTGGGCTATAAGTGCCAAGGTTTATTTTCCAGATTTGCTTTCCATCAGCTCCAACGCAATAAACCATTGCGTTGCCATCACCAATGAAAATCTTATTTTCTTTAATTTCTGCCTGACTGTATATTTCATTTTCGGCATTAAAAACCCAATTTGTATTTTTAGTATCGATATTCAGGGAATATAAATTTTTATTTAAGCTCCCAAATATTAAATTTTTGTTTTGAAAATTTATTTTAGCAATAATGCTTTGTGCTTGCAAAGTGATTAGTGTTGCAAAAAAGCTGACAAATAGTAGGATTTTTATTCTCATATTTTAGCTTGTTATAAAATGTTATTTCTTAGTCATCACAAATTTTTCAGAACTTGGTTTTCCATTTAAATTTCCCGAAATTTCAGCAGTTAAAGTGTTGTTTTGCCCTTTTGTGTACGTGATTTTTTGGGGATAATCATGTTTCGGATTTTCGAAAACTAATTTTTGATCGGTTTCAGAAGTTGACGGAAAGAAAACAGGTTTGTCTTCATTTTGACCTCTTACGGTTGCTTTATAAGTCAAGGTTTCGCCTAATTGAGCCAAAATAATAGTTTCAAAATGCAGCGTGTCTTTTCCTTTAATGAAATAAGAGGAGGCGCTAAAAGTACTGTCATTAAGTTTTTGCCAGTTTTCAGATAAAACACCTTCATCAGAAGTATTTTCCCAATTTCCAATCAACCAATCGGCTTTCTTGATTTTGTCTTTTTCAACTGTTTCTTTTTTCTGGCACGAAACAAAAGTTATAACTAGGGCGATAAGGGTAATTTTCTGAAACATATTTTTCCGTTTTGATTTTGTATTGAAGTACTAAAATAAGAAAAAAATGTTTGCAACGAATAATACTGATTTTCAGGGAATGATTTTTGAAAACAGGGAAAATTTATATCTCCCGCAGATTTAGCAGATTTGACAGATTTTTACAATACAAATTGCAAAATTAAATGTGTCAAATCTGCGGGAAAAATTTGTGGAAATTCGCGTAATTAGTGGCAGAAAAAATCTGTGTGAATCCTTTTATCCCGATAGCTATCGGGAGCGGCTAAAAACTAAACGCTTTCAGACAAAATTGAGTAAACCAGTTCTTTAGTAGGTTTTTGATCTTTTAGTTTTGCTCGAACTTCGTCGAAAGTCACTTTGAAATCGCAACCCGATTTGTATTCGGCACAGCCGTACGCAGTTTTGCCTTTTAGGATGGTTCCTTTTTTGCATTTTGGACAAGTCAAAGCATCTGGACTTTCTTTAGTTTCAGCTTTTTTCTCTGTTTTCTTCGGTTCTAATTTCAATTTGTAATTTTCCTCAAAACGAATCAATCCTTCAACAGTTTCAGAATCAGTTTTGAAGCCTTTTATGTTTACCGTCGAACCTTTTTGAATCAATCGCAAATATTGGCTTTCCGTGATTTTTTTATCATGAAAAACAAAAGGCAATACAAAATCACAACCCGATTTGTATTCACTGCATCCAAAAGCCGATTTTCCTTTTATCAGGTTTCCTTTTTGGCATTTCGGACAAGTTTCTGCTGTAATGCCAGAAGTTTTCTTTTTCTCTTTTTCTGCTTTTACAACAGGTTTTTGAATTGTTGCTGCATGCGAAATATTGGCATGTTTTGTTTCGCTTCGGACTTCATAAACCAAAGCTTCCACCATTCTTTTCATGTTTCGGATAAACGCAGCAGCAGTGAAAGTTCCTTTTTCGATATCTTTCAATTGCTTTTCCCAAGTTCCAGTAAGTTCGGCTGACTTGACCAATTCATTCTGAATAGTATCAATCAATTGAATTCCGGTTAAAGTTGGCAAAACCTGTTTTTTGTTTCGAACAATATACTGACGTTTGAAAAGTGTCTCGATGATATTCGCACGCGTTGACGGACGCCCGATTCCGTTTTCTTTCATCAATTCACGCAAATCTTCGTCATCAACTTGTTTTCCAGCAGTTTCCATGGCGCGCAGTAAAGTCGCTTCGGTAAACTGATTGGGCGGTTTGGTTTCTTTTTGAAGAAAAGAAGGTTCATGAGGCCCTTTTTCGCCTACAACAAAACTTGGCAGTAAATCGGGTTCTTTTTCTTTTGCATTTGGATCTTCAAATACTACGCGGAAACCTTTTTTTAAGATTTCTTTTCCTGTTGCTTTAAAAGTCACTTCTGCCGCTTTTCCAATTACGGTCGTATTGGCAACCAAACAATCATCATAAAAAACAGCAATAAAACGTCTTGTAATTATATCATAAACCTGCTGTTGGTTGTATGGCAGATTATTTTGAATTCCGGTTGGAATAATAGCGTGGTGATCGGTTACTTTTTTGTCATTGAAAACCTTTGGTGATTTTTTTATTTTTTTCTCCAAAATGGGTTGGGTCAATTCGGCATAATTAGTTAATTTTTGCAGAATTCCCGGCACTTTCGGATAAATATCTCCCGGCAAAAAAGTCGTATCAACTCTGGGATATGTAATTACTTTTTGTTCGTATAAGGTCTGTGCGATTTTCAGCGTTTCTTCTGCCGAAAACCCAAATTTCTGGTTGCAATAAACTTGCAATCCTGTTAAATCAAAAAGCTTTGGAGCATATTCGTTTCCGTTCTTTTTGTCAACCGAAACAATTTCGAAATCACTTTCTTTTACTTTTTCGGCCAGAATTTCTCCGTCTTCTTTGTTTAAAAAACGACCTTCTTCATAACTAAAAAGCGTTTCTCTATATAAAGTCTGTAATTCCCAATACGGCTGCGGTTTGAAGTTTTCGATTTCTCTAAAACGATCCACAACCATTGCCAGTGTTGGCGTTTGTACGCGCCCAATAGATAAAACTTGTTTGTACCCACCATGTTTTACGGTGTACAAACGCGTCGCATTCATGCCTAAAAGCCAATCTCCAATCGCTCTTGAAAATCCGGCGTAATATAAATTATCGTAATTGGCTGACGGTTTCAGGTTTTCAAAACCTTCTTTGATGGCTTCGGTCGTCAAAGATGAAATCCATAAACGCTGAATTTCGCCTTTGTAATGGGCTTCGTTCATGACCCAACGCTGAATCAATTCTCCTTCTTGTCCAGCATCCCCGCAGTTGATGACCACTTCGGCTTTGTCAAAAAGACTTTTAATGATTTTAAACTGTTTCTGGATTCCCGAATTCTGAACGACTTTGGTTTCGAACTTTTCAGGAAGCATCGGCAGATTGTTCAAATCCCAGCTTTTCCAATGCGGTTTGTAATCATTGGGTTCTTTCAAGGTACATAAATGCCCGAAAGTATAGGTCACTGCATAACCGTTGCCTTCGTAATAGCCATCGTGCTTGGTATTAGCACCCAAAACGGATGCAATTTCACGCGCTACACTTGGTTTCTCAGCAATACAGACCTTCATTTTTTCATTTCTTGTTGGACAGCGAAATTAGGGAATTTTTTTGGAAAGGGGCAAAGGTTCTAAGGAACAAAGGGGCAAAGGTTTTTTTTGAATGATTAAAATTCGGGTTTGATTTTTATTAAATGAAAAAGCTGCAACAATATTTTCTGCAGCTTTTCAATGATAATTTACAATTCTTTTTTCTCGGCAAAACCAAGAATATACCCATTCAGATCTTTTAAATAGAATTCTGTCATTCCGTACCAAGTGGTTTTCAGATCTGTTATTTCAAGATTTTTATTTTTAAGAGTCGAATAAAATTCAGTTATGCCTTCAATATCCATATAAAAAGAGACTGTTGCACCTATTGGTAAATCTTTGGTGAAAAGAACATCATTTTTGAAGGTGTCTGAACGCTGAAACATGAATTCTACATTGTCTTTTTGCATCATAGCATAAACATATTCTTTGTTTTTTGCTAAAGTTTGTTCAACGCCGTCTTGAGTTTCTGGAACAGCCATAATAAGTTTAAAACCGAAGTTTTCTGTGTAAAAATCAACAGTTTTTTTAATGTCGGTTACTTCAAAATTAGGAGAAAGTTTGCTTATTTGCATTTTGATTGAATTTAAAAATTATACAACAAAACTATTTTTCTTCTGTTTTTGATAATTGTAAAAATCGGTCGTTTTTATTTTTGCTCAATTCTTTTGGTGTAACGCCGGTGTATTTTTTTATTTCTTTAATGAAATGCGCTTGATCAAAAAAATCAGCTTGCAGACTAATATTGCCATTTGAAATTTCTTCATAAGAAGCATTGCAGCGAACAATTTTTAAAAACTCTTTCAGTGGAATTCCAAATTGCGAACTAAAATAGCGGTTGATCTGTCTGCTGTTCCAAAAAATCTGGCCAGAAAGTTCAGAAACCGATTTTGTTTTTTGCTGATAGACAATTTCGAAAAGTCTTAATTTTCGGCTGTCTATTTCGTTTAAATATTTAAGCGAAGTTTCTAATCTTGCCGAAGTTTCGTGAACAAATTTCTCAAACTCATCAGATTTATATGTGTCGAAATTCCAAAAATGAAAAGGCAAGTTTAAGGCAGTATCTAAAATAGATTTGATTTCTTTTTGAAAAAGATATTCAAGTGCCAAAAGCTTGAATCGGATGGCAAAGAATTTTGTGTTTTTTGGAATTAGAATATCTTTTGGTTTTGTCCAAATGCCAGTTAGTTTTAAGGTTGCTAAAACATCATTTTCAAATTTGGCTATTAAATCAAAATAACCATCGGGTAAAATAGTGTGTTCTACTTCGAGATCAGTGGTTTCATAATACCAAAAACACTGTACAAAGTTGGTCAAAAATCCTGCGGGTTTAATTTCTTTGTAATTCATTGTTTACTTGATTTAAGTTGATGTATAAAGTAGTATTACAAAGATTGATATTTTCTTTTTAATAAATAAAAACGCTACAAAGAATATTTTCCTGTAGCGTTTTGTGTAGCCTAATTGCTAGGTTTAAGATTTCTTTTTACAGAACAAAAATTATTTTTTCTGTTTCAGATGTTTGTCTAAGAATTTTTCCATCGCACCATAAAAATCAAAGCGATTATTTTGATTTCTAAAACCATGTCCTTCATCATTTTTCACCATATATTCTACCACGACGCCACGTTTTTTTAAAGCTTCAACCATTTGGTCGCTTTCTGCTTTGTTTACTCTTGGATCATTTGCTCCTTGTGCAATGAATAAAGGCGTTTTGATTTTATCAGCATGCAAAGCTGGCGATGCAGAGGCAAGCAATAAACTGTCTTTTTTAGGATCGCCCACCATTTCGTGAAACTGATCTAAATACGGTTTCCAATAAGGCGGAATCGTATTCATGAACGTAAATAAGTTGCTCACGCCCACGTAATCCACTGCGGCAGCATATAAATCTGGTGTAAAAGTAATTCCGGCAAGTGTTGCATAACCGCCATAACTTCCGCCATAAATTGCAATACGATTTTCATCGGCAATGCCTTCTTTTTTTAGCCATTCAACACCATCGGTAATATCGTCTTGCATGGTTTTTCCCCATTGTTTGAAGCTTGATTCCCAAAATTTCTTTCCGTAACCCGTGCTTCCTCTGTAGTTCATTTGCAGAACAGCATAACCGCGATTGGCCAAAAACTGAACTTCCGGATTGTAATACCAGCCGTCTCTTGCCCAAGGCCCGCCATGCGGATTGATGATTACAGGAAGGTTTTTAGGCTCAATTCCTAACGGAAGTGTCAAGTAACCGTGAATTTCTAAACCATCTCTTGATTTGTACGTTATCGGTTTGATGTGGCTCATTTGATTTTCCTTAATCCAAGGATAAGGATCTGCGACTTCTTTTATATTTGAAGTTTTAAAATCATACAAATAGAATTTTCCTGGAGTTCTGTCATTTCCTGCCCAAACGATGGCTTTTGTTCTCGCATCATCGTAGCTTACAATATCAGTTTCATAACCTTCAATTTGTTTTTTCAAATTGTTGTTGATTGCTTCCCAATCTTTATCAAAGAAGTGTTTTTCTTGTTTCTCGGCTTCCCAATCAACAGAAGTTAAAGCTTGTTTTTTTCGATCGTAATTAATGCCGTCTAAGTCATATTTGCTGTCAGCATATAATTCTTTCACATTTTTTTTGGCAACTGGATCATATTCAACCAAAACCACTTTGTCTTTCCCGATATTGCTCAATGCATAGATATTTTTATTGTCTTTGTCAAAAGAGGCAGGCGTAAAAACATCTTTGAAAGTAGTAGTGACCAAAGGCGTAAATGGCTCTTTTTCAGAATTTCTGTAATTCCATGTAATGTTTACACCATCTGTTTTTGAAGCCAGACGAATAACGCCATTATTATCGGTAACCCAACCGTCAAAGTTTTCTTTATTATTGTAAAGCAATGTCAAAGTTCCGGTTTCGACATTCAAAATATAAGGATCAAAATACTCTTTAACTCTTTTATTGATTTGCACTATCAGTTCTTTTTCTTTTCCTGGAATGTCAATCAAAGCGTCTGTAATATCGCTCCTGATACCCGGAAAAGGTGTTAAAGCTTTTAAGTCGGTTCCGTCTGCTTTTACTGAAAAAAGTTGAAAATTTTCGTCACCGCCCACGTCCTGCGCATAAACAATTCGGTCGCCTTTCCAGAAATAATTGAAAATGCTTCGCAAAGTATCGTTGGTTACACGAACCGCTTTGGTATCATTTACTTTCTGAACAAAAATGTTGGTTTTTCCTTTGTAATCTGCACGATAACTAAAGTAGTTTCCATCTGGCGAAATTCGGAAAGAGCTTTTTTCTCCATTTTTGAAGAACGTTTTTACATCAATTAATGGGGCAGGTGTTTCTTTTGGCTCCTGTTTGCAGGAATTTAAAACCAAGGCTAAAACAACTAAAACAGATAAAACGGATTTTTTAATCATATTTTGCTTTTTTGAGGTTTTGGGAATTACGAACTGCTAAAAAAGAATAAGATTTTCAATAATGTATTGTGTTGAAAATCTGTGTTGTGTAATTTCAAAAATAAGAAAAAGTTTGCAATAAAAAATCTACGTATTTAAGTTTTATTTTCGCGCAGATTGTTAGCGCATTCGAAAAGTTAGAAGACTTCGCAGCGGTTAATTTTAAAAAGAAGAGTATAGTTGAAGTTTTTTTAGGAAGAAGAAACAATTATTGATCTACAAATGAAATAAGATAATCGTTTGAGCTTGTAATCAAAAGATTATAACTTGTTCTGGTACTATTGTTTTCATTTTTTGAAGAAACGGTTAGTTCTATGGTAAGTCCTTTGCCGAGATATAGTTTTACAATGGCGTCATTTTGAACTTTAGAAACGATAAAATCATATCCTAAAGCTTTAAGTCTGTTGATATAAGAATTGTATTGGTCTTTGTTAGCAAACTGCAAGTTTAATCTATTTGCAGTGTCAGAGTAAGCATAAGTCAAGAAACTTTCTGCCAAATCATTAGTAGCGCTTTTGTTGTAGGTAAATGTTGCACTTGCCATTTCGTTATATTGAGGCGCATTTGCCGAAAGGAAAGTCCAATTTTTTTGAGTAACAAATTCTTCCACCTGTGCTACATCACTTTTTCTCAAAGCGATTAATTCATCGAGGGTTAGATTTTGGCAATAAAAATTATTGGCGTATGAAAGCAACAATACTAAAAAAATAAATTTTTTCATTTTCGTAGATTTAATTGTTTACAGACAAAATTTTAAAAAGTACAGTCTATTTTTCCTGATCAGATCAGGCCAGAAGCCACAAACAGGAAATAATCAGAATACTATGCAAAATAGTTTTCTGAGGTTCATAATTTTCGTTGGGGTAAATGATTTATTTTAATGCGGTAGGTAAGCTGTCAAGTTTTGGAGAGGTATAACGTGTAATTGTAAAGTTATTGATTTTTAATGATATAGCTTGTAAGGTTTTGAAAATAAGTGTGTTTTTGTTGTTTTGCTTATTTATAAGAAAAAACATATATTTGTTGAGTATGAAAATGATTTACAATAATGGAAACTGCAAATTTATACTTAGTAAACAGCTGTTTGATGTGCTTGATGTACACCTTGTTGTATTTGCATGACGACAAATTCTTAAAAAACTCAAAAGAGTTTATTTCTTTTGCCCTGTCACAACTCTAGACAGGGAAATCTTTTACGATTTAAATTAAGTATTAATCTTCATTTTTTTTCAGGATAAGATATCATTGAATGAATCACTTTGTGTGTGATATTCAATGAAGAGTTGTGTCGTATGTCTTGATGAAATGAAGCAAAGAAGAAAGTCATGTCACAAAATATTATATTAACAACAGGAACCTACGATTTAATTAAGGATCATATAAGAAGAAAAAAAGTAACGGTAGAGGAAGAAGAATTGTTATTAAACCAATTAAAAAAAGCTTCTCAAGTATTGCGAAAAGACTTGCCTCATGACATTGTTTCAATAAACAGAAGAATTACTTACAAAGATCACAACAAGAATGAAGAAAAAACAATTCTTCTTGTGGGTCCAGAAAAAGCAAAAGCAAGCAAAAACAAAATTTCAGTTCTTTCAGATGAAGGTATTGCTATGGTAGGATGCAAAGAAGGCAATATTATTGATTGGCCAACTAAAAAAGGAAATTTAAAACTAGAAATTTTAAAAGTGGAAATAGAAGCTTAGTACGTTTCGTTTTCGGTTTAAGTTAAAATAAAACATCCCAATAAGAACTTGCTTTTTGGGATGTTTTTTTTGCGGATAAAATTTGCAAATGAGTTATTTCATTCCAGTTTCGAGATAGTTTTCAAAACCTCCGTTGTATATTTTTTCAACCCACTTTTTAAAATCTGCGGTGTTTTCAATTATATACGTTTTAGCATATTCTTTATCAAGATCTTTAATGATTTTGATGGTTTCTCCATTCTTGATTCTTTCATTTATTCTGTGAAGATCATTTGCGCAGAATTTAAAAAACGACAAAGTATCATATTCGCCAGAATTGTTGAGATATAAAATCTCTTCTTCTGTATTGTAAAAATTATATCCCATTTTAATTATTAATCATCGGATTCAGATTCTCATTTTTATTACGCAAATCCAATCCTCCTTCGTAAACCGATTTTAGATTGGTCAAATAAAAATGCCAGCCGTTTGAACAGCCAAGTCTTATATTTTGTTTCGAATAATCATCTGTCGGAATATTGTGTTGATGCAATTCGACGATTGTATAACCATTCGTTTCGGTCAATTTTATATCAACAAGACAATTTCCTTCAAATGTAAATTGCAATTGATCTTTTCCGTTGGTTGAAGTAATTTTTCCTTTCATTGCATCTTTATACAAATACCAAAACCATTCATAAGTAGCGCCTTCCAAAACATTTTGGTCTTTGCCGATTGTTTTTTCATTGGCATCAAAAAAAGATACTTTTTCTAGAAACCATTTTTCCAGTTCATTTGCAATTGTCCAAGCATTGTAAATGTTGCTGATTTTAGCTTTTATGGCTATTTTTTTGGTGAATGATGTCCAGTCGAAGTTTTCCATACTTTAAATTTTTAATGCTTAAAGTTTTTTATTCAATTTCTAGTTAGTACCATATCTACTTTCGCGATCGGTCAAATTTCTTTTGAGACCTTTAGTTCTTTCTTCTGTACATTCCGTAAGACAGGTATAATAAATTAACGGTTGAATACTTCCGCCATCATATTCCTGTTTTTCAAAATCACATTTTGAATCTCTAAATTTTATCCAATTTTTCTGAGCTGCAATCAATAAACTTTTTTCTTTTTCATCTAATTTTTTTATTAGATTCTTATAAACTTGGTTAAGTTTATCATCTGCTTTTTTAAAATTATTAATGGCAGTCTCATTCATTTCAAGTTGCGTCTGTGCAAATAAAGTAGTGCTGCAACTAAATAAAAAGAATGTTGTAGAATATAGAAGGAAGTTTTTCATTTAATATAAATTTTACTGTCTTTTGGAAGTGTTGAAAGGTGTTCTCTGTGTAAATATAAAAAAGCTGTAGGATTATTTATAACTTTTGTTTTGATAATTTGTATTTCGCCAAACTTGAAGACAAATATTGATACAATTATGCTTTTCCGTACCAATAGAAAACAAAGGATGCTTATATTTGATTTAACCAAAAACAACCTAATCTTATGAAAAACAACCTCTTTCTGTTTACTGCACTATGTTTTATTGTAACAATCCAAGCTCAAAAAAGAGAATTTAAATGCCAGGAAATTTATAAAGCAGCCAAATTAATAGACGAAGGGAAATACGACGAAAGTATTGCAATTTTAAAAGAATGCGAAAAAGCAGATCCTAAAGATTATGCTTATCCGTATGAAATTGCATTGGCGTATACACATAAAGAAGAATATCAAAAAGCGATTGATCAGCTGGAAAAAATCAAAAATTATGCTGGAGTCGAAGCCGATCTTTATCAGTTACTAGGAAACAATTACGATTATGTCAAAAATCCTAAAAAAGCTATTGAAATTTATGAAGAAGGATTGACCAAATTCCCAAATGCTGGAAGATTGTACCTCGAAAAAGGCGTTGTTTATGAATCTCAAGAAAACTATGTGGAAGCCGTTTTGAGTTACGAAAAAGGAATAGAAGTTGATCCAATGTATCCTTCAAACTATTATAGAGCTTCATTATTGTATTTAGACTCAGATGACAAACTTGCAGGTTTAATGTATGGAGAAATTTTTGTAAATATCGAAAGGACGACCAAACGAACACAAAAAATAAGCGAATTACTTTTCAACACATATAAAAACAATATTCAATTTAAGGACAACGAAATTAAGATTGATTTCTGCAAAAACGTAAATGATGACAACGTCGATGCTAAAAATTTAAAACTCCCGTTTTGTGCTGTTTATCGCAAAAATCTTTCGTTGAGTTTGCTTGGACAAAAAGAAATTACATTAAAATCACTTTCAGAAATCAGAACGGCATTTATTAAAAACTACTTTAAAGATGATTATAAGAAATTCTCAAATGTGATTTTAGAGTATCAAAAAACCTTATTCGACGCTGGTTTGTTTGAAACGTACAATGAATACCTTTTTCAGATGGGCGCACAAGATGAATTTGACGCTTGGCAAACAGCTAATCAGGATAAAATGGATGAATTTATTGCTTGGTATACCGTTCCTGAAAATATTTTAAAAATCACTAAAGAGAATACTTATTTGGCGAATTAGAAAACATATTCTTTGCTATCATTTCGCAATCCTAAAAACTTTTAGGATTGTGAAATTTTTGATCTAGAACTCTTGAAAGTTGGACAAATTTATCTTTTAATATGAATTCAAAATATAGTATTGTATCCAAGTAGATTTCCGATTGCGAGACCAGTAAAAATTAAACCAATAATGGTTAGCATAATTAGACCAAAGCCGTTGGAATTATCTTTTAAAATGAATTTTTCAGGGCTTTTTGAATGGTAAATTATTTTTACAGTTTTATTTATATTTTCCCTATAAAATCGAAATTGGTCTAAATTTGATGAGGTATAAAAAAAAGGGTTTTCCTGTGTTTTTTTTTTCTTCAGCAATTTGAAAGTCGATAATTGGTGTTTTGTACCTTTCTTCGTCTGATTCATAAGATATAATTTCTCCTCTAATTTCTATGCCATTTTTACTAATATCATTCAAGTATAAAACGGTGTAAACGACATAAATTAATAAAACTGTTCCTAGCATTGAAAAACAAATCACAGGTTTATAAAACATAAAGAAAACAAAAATCACAGCATATATTATTTGATATTTTTTATTAAAATCCATTGAGTGAGAATGTTTTATTTTGAATTGATTTTTTTAATATGGAAAACTTTTGCGTCGAACAATCTTAAAAGCTGTTCAGATGTTATTACGGACAATTCTTGAAATTTTATTTTACAATATTACTACTAAAGTTGTCTTTTACAATCATTTGTTAACGCAATAACTAATGCAATACCGCAGAAAAGCAAGCATATAAGCGCACGTACAATTTCGTTTCCGCCACCTGCTGATGGGTTTGCAACGGCATCGGGAATATGAAAGAACAGAAAAAAGAGAAAAAGTGTCAAGGCCAAAAGAAGCGCAATTGGTTTTATTACTATTTTGAAAATGATTGATATTCCAGAAACGACAAGCGCAACGCCAAAAAAGTATGTCCAAAACATAGGCCATGGCAACCATTTTGGAACCATTGTAGCGATAAAGCCGGCAAATGCAAAATGACTCAATCCAAATACGATGATCAAAATAGAATAAAAAACGCGTCCGCACGGAATTAATTTTTCTAAGAAGGATGTAAAATTCTTTTTGTCTTCAGGAGTATTGTTTTTTGGAAATGATCTCGCCATTACAAACGCTCCGCCACTATAGGTTAGGGCTTCGAGAGCGTTTATCCAAACTTGAAAATCTGGAGTTTTCTCAGTGCTGAGCATAATCATATAAGGCAAATGCGAAGCGATGACAGAAATGAGAAAACCAAATCCTAAATACAGACAAACCTTTCGGGTATCGAAGAATTTGATTTTAACTGCTCCCGAAATAATTAGTCCGCCAACGATTAAAATTATTCCCGCAAGGATAGAAAAAAAAGTGTATTCATGCGCCCAAGCCGGAAAAGGAGCTAAAATTTCGGAACGAAAATCTTTGAGAACAAGTTGATGAATTCCTAAAGCAACAACGCCGATACCATAAAAGATACGGCCAATTTTAATAAGTTCTTTCATTAGTGGTTAGGTTAGAAAAAATTATTAATGATTAGATTTTGGCAAGTATCAAATGTATAAAATTATTTTTAAGATGTTGATTTAGTGTTGTTTTTGTGATAAAAAAAAGAGCGAGTGCGAGCGTGAAGTAGAACTATTTATGCTTTTTTTAATAATCTGGATTCGCAAGTAGCTTTTAACCTTTTATCCATCTTAGAAGAGGTAAAACTAATGAATAATAGAGCAACATTAGTCCAACTGCAAAAAATACGATACCTCCGCTAAATCCTTGTAAAGCATTAGATTGACTAACAGAAGTTTTTCGATTCTTAACTTCTTTCCACCATTTCCAAAAAAACTTCGTAAATAAGTAGCCTAAAATTATTAGTGCAAAGCCTGCAATAGTGCAATAGATATCATCGATATCATTCCAAAACCAAAGATTATCCATTTTGTATTTTATTTTTATTCTTCTTCTAGTTCACCGTCCGATAGCGTGGATTTGCAATCCGTGCCCACAAAGATTGGCTTTTTTAAGTTATTTGTATTGTGTCTTGTTGTTGCGGACACGGATTACTTCGCCAGTTCGCTATCACTCGTGTGCAAATCTGCGCTAATGGGTTTTTGCTGGTGACTTTTTTTATGTTTTCTTTTTTAAAATTAGCAGAATTATAAAAAGCGGAATAAGAGAAAAATAAAAGTATATATGCAAAACAGCATTAGTTTTTGCCCTTTCAAACTCTCTTTCGTTTCCTAAAAAAACGTCGTCATTAATAGTATTTCGCCACACTTTAATCGGTTTTATATTTTCGTTTACAATGTTTGTGTCATGAAAGAAGTTAAAATTCATTCCTGTAAATCGTAATTCTTTTTTCTTTGCAGAATGCAATAGATTGCCTCTAATTACTGTAATATCTCTAGAAGTAGATTTTCCTTGACTGGAAGATGTTTCTATGTCAATAAAAACGGTATCTATTACAAAAATTTCTTTTTTGAGGTATTTTTCAGGATTGTTAAAAGCTTTATAATTATCAAAAGCTTTAGCAAAAGTTCCTAAAATATCCTTGTCTTTAATGCCATGTACAAGCATTGAAACACAAATAATAAACGAAAATATGAAATGAACTAATAATATAATTTTGACATATTTATATTTTTTGAAAAAAGGATGGTTTTCTAGGTTCATTTAATTGCTAATTATTGGATTTCCATTGCTAACTTTTTATTTCGGACGGGGTTGCAAATGAAGACTAACGGGTTAAGATTATTGTTTGTTTTTTTTTTGTTGCTATATAAATGATATAACTGAAACTTAAAACATAAGTCACAAAGCTTATTAATGAAATTAATGTATTGTTTATTCTTGAGGTAGCAATATTTGTTCCGATTCCAATAATAAAAAGGAGAATAGCAAGTAGAATTTTTGTTGAATTTCGCATGAATTGTAATTAAATTTAATGGAATATGGAGTAATTTTTTCTCGTAAAGCTTCGTGTATGCCCCCTGCTAGCGTGAGCGGAAGAACATATTGTTTTTCTAGAGACTTATATATCCGGTATTAAATTGATAAGTAATGAATAGGCAATATATTATTAATGAAACCAAATAACTATTAAGCTCTTTAATTTTTTTTTCTTTTTTCAGTTTGTAAATTTTATATAAATTAAAAATTATTGGCGGTAGAATAAGGATAAAGGTCGCTATTTTTTCTGATGTAATTGCAGTTTGACTTTCAGCACCGGCTCCAGAACCAAAATAGAGAAAGAAAAGGAGTATCAAAGTAAAACGCATTGTATAGAAGTAAAGAATTTCTATAGTTGCAGTAATTGCTAAAAGTTTAAAATTTATTTTCACGTTCGTTGTTTTGACAATTATTTTCCCACGTTATTGGAATTATATAATGGAATCTTCATTTTAAGATAAAATCAAGTAAAGTCTCGACAAATATTGTTAACCAATTTTTCTTTTTCTTCATAAAAGATTTTATTATGCCATTATAGCGCGGATTTGCCATACGTGTCTATAAAGATTGTGCTTCGTAAATATAAAACAAAAGCTACATGTTTCAATTTAGCTTTTAGTTTTAATGATCTGTATTATGGTTTACTGTTGCGAGCATGGATTGCAAATTCACGCTAACGGGTTTCCCCCGATTATAAGCCATTATCTATATCAACTTTAAAAACTTCTTTTAAACCTACCGTTTTGTTCATGTTTTCAAGAGCTACTTCTATACCCAATTGTTTGATAAAAATATTATGGTAAAAAATTGAATATGCTAAAAGTGAATCTGCCCAAGTAACAGGCTCCGTTGGTCCAATTAATGCAGTATAAGTAGAATAATTATCATCATCAAAATCTTTAATTGATTTTGCGGAATAACCATCACAAACGGAGAATACTAAATAAGTTGGAGGAATGTAACGACCACTTTCGTGTCTAACGTAGTCTATTTTTATGTTGAAATCTTTTATGAAGCTATATAGCACTTGCCACTGCAAAAATGTTTTATCAGACAATTCAATTCCATCCACCGAACCGTGTAATGAGAAATGGATACATACACCTCCTAGGTTACTTTTCAATAAATTAATATCATCCGCAATTCTATTAAATGCAGTTTGTAAAGTTTTAGAGTCTGAAACAGAATAGACTTCATTTTTTATTTTACAAAGACCTAGAATTTTACTCAATGCCCCTCCTTCTTTTCTATTATCAAGTATATCTGAAAAGGAAGGTGATTCTATAACATAAACTTTTGTCATTTCAATTGTTTTTTTACTTGCTTAGCTTTTATTGTAAAATTACTTTTATATATTTATTTGTATTTCAAAATACTCTAAATTATTTGTTATGAATCCATGCCAATGAAAGAAAAGCAATATTTTCATTATAAATAATTATACACTATGTAATAATATAAATTTTCTTTGTATAAATAATTTTTTATGGATAAAATAATAGAGCGTAAAAAACAATCTTGGGATGGAATGTTTTATAGTATTCAGAGAATAGATTTATTAATAGTCTCTTTTTGTGGAGCTGGAATATATGTTTGTCTCGAAACGATTAAATTTCTTGCTGAAAAAAAACTCCCTTGTGATATTTTAGTCAAAATATCAGGAGGAGTATTTCTTTTAGGAATTATTCTTAATTTTTTATCCCAACATTTTGGTTTTAGAGCTAATGAACAAGATTATTTAATGTGTGATGCATTAATTGATGCGAATGCAAAAAAAATAAAAAAATGCAAAAAAAAGAAGCTACAAAATGAGGCTCATCAATATGATCAACTTTCCGAAAAATATTCAAATCGAACTAAATTTCTTAATTACGCAAGTATGGTGGCAATGATTTTAGGATTGACATTTATACTAATTTATTTCGTGATTACCTTCTAGGTGGCCGTGGTGTTCCTTTCTGTTGTTCAGAACCTCTCTCAGGCGATGACGGCCTAGGGGAAGGTGGCGGTGAAGATGGTCTCGGCGGTGGTGGCGAAGATGGTCTTGATGGGGGAGATTGACTAGGTCTAGGACCTCCTGGATTTTCATGTTTTTCCATAATAATTTGTGGTTATATAGTTAATTTATTAATGATTCATTATTATACAGTGTAGAGTTTTGAATTTGAACTTACATTGTTATTTGGCTTGCAAATATAGGTAAAATCTTATATGTTTTTTTTGTGGTTTTTGATTTAAATATTATTATCGTTTTCTGCTGAAGATAAAGGTAACTTGATAGCGCGGATTTATAATCTGCGCCCTCAAAAGATTGGTCTTTTGTCTATAAATATAAAAAGCTATATGTTTCTTTATCGCTTTTATTTTGATTATATGTATTGACTTTTACTGTTGCAGGTACGGATTACAAATCCGCGCTATCGAGTGACTAGATTTATTCAAATTGGAGAGCTATTTTTTCCGCAATTCTTTTTATTAGAAAAAGGTAAGGAGTCAGTTTTACATCATTGTCTGGTGTTGGTAATATGACTTTATTTTCTCTTTGTTCTCGTAAATGAACCAATACATTTCTTATTTTTTCAATATTTTTTCTAATTGCGGTTAATGAATTTTCATTTACACTTTCCAAATCTTCGACTTTATTAAATAATTTTTTAATAACCAAACCGCCGTCAAATTCTATGTCTTTACAAAAGAATTCACAGTTTTTAGACAATTCTAATTTTAAATCATCAATTGACATAAACTCTAAAATTGTTTTCTCCATTTTAATAGAATCATCTTTGTATTTATAATAATGGTCTTGCAATTTGTCAATTATAGATTTAGTATATTCTTTTGATTTAGAATTTATGTCTGGTTTTTTTAATATTTGATTAAGTTCTTTTTTTATTGAACTATCAAGAAAATAATAAGTGCAATATTCTAAAACTTGGTAATAAAAGATAAATTGTAATCTTATGTCATCTGTTTTGTTTGCAACATCAATAGTTTCTAATACCGTTAATTCTATATTGTGCGCATTTATACTTTTCGGAAATTCATCACCATCTTCACTCAAGCAAGGGATAATAAATTCATCTTTCAGAGTTTCTTTTCTATATAATATAATTTTAGGACTTTCTCTATCAAAATATTCCATATAAAAGTTTAATAATCTTAAAAAGTAAGTGAAATCATTTTCAAATGAAGTAAAATCCCCACTTATGTAAAAAGAGAACGCTTCACAATCTTTATAAAATTCTTTTATAAATTCTGGTTGCTCATCGAGAGTATAAAAATCATTATACATTCTTAATTCTCTATAATTTGTTTTAGTAGCAGTTTTTGTTTGTTGAAAACCTTTAGCCAAAATTTCTAAAGCTTTGGAAGATTTATCAAAATAACAATTGTAAGTTTTATCTTTGAAATTATAGTCAAACTTTCTTTTTAATAGACTTGTATCAGTTTCGATAGGAGTAAAAATAAATTCTATTTTTTTTTCTCTATAATGATAAATCGCAGCCAAATAATCAATAAGTTTAACATTGTCTAAAGCACTAAAATCTTCAGATTTGTCCATTAAAATTATGAATGTATCATCATCCCAAGGTTTTGATATTTTGATATGTTTAGTTTCTATCTCAACGTTTGAGTAAGGATTGTTTTCCTTGAATTTTGCTAGATATTCCATATTTTTTTTGGTTCAAAGTTGTTTTATATTATTGATTTGTATAGTTCTTGTGTGAGCTTGCTATGAATTAAGTCATATATGCATAAATTCAAATTGGAATGTTATGTGTAAGCTTATTTTATTTTGCTAATTTTTTTTGTTACAAAAAATAAAATTATGTAGTGCTTTTTATTTTAAGTGAAACAAACATCGCATTTTATTTAATTTTATAACTAAGTAAAAACCCCTGATTTGAGAAAAAAAATCATCCAAAAATCCCAAAAAATAACCACTAGAATTTTCCACAAAAATTTCGTAATTTTGCCGTCCAAATAAAAGGAATTAGAAAATGTTAGATAGACTTCAATATGTAAAGCAGCGTTTCGATGAGATTTCGGATTTGATTATTCAGCCGGATGTTATTTCTGATCAAAAACGTTACAAGCAGCTTAACCAAGAATATAAAGGGATTAAAGCGCTGGTTGAAAAGAGAGAAGAATACATCATAGTTTTAGCAAATATTGACGAAGCAAACGAAATTATTGCTGATGGAAGCGATGCCGAAATGGTGGAAATGGCCAAAATGCAACTAGACGAAGCAAAAGAACGTTTGCCAGAATTGGAGGAGGAAATCAAATTCATGCTGATTCCTAAAGATCCTGAAGATGCGAAAAACGTTATGGTGGAGATCCGCGCCGGTACGGGTGGGGACGAAGCGAGTATTTTTGCAGGTGACTTGTTCAGAATGTACACGAAATATTGTGAATCTATGGGATGGCGATCATCTGTTGTAGATATGAACGAAGGTACTTCTGGAGGTTTTAAAGAGGTTATTTTTGAAGTTACGGGAGAAGATGTGTACGGAACTTTGAAGTTTGAAGCGGGTGTTCACCGTGTACAACGTGTCCCTCAGACAGAAACTCAAGGACGTGTACATACATCAGCAGCGACGGTTATGGTTTTGCCAGAAGCGGAGGAGTTTGATGTTCAGGTAGATATGAATGATGTTCGTGTCGATTTCTTCTGTTCGTCAGGACCTGGAGGTCAGTCGGTAAATACAACGAAATCGGCTGTACGTTTGACGCACATTCCAACCGGATTGGTAGCGCAATGTCAGGATGAGAAATCACAACACAAGAATAAAGATAAAGCTTTAATGGTATTGCGTTCTCGTTTATACGAAATGGAATTGGCCAAAAAGCAAGAGGAAGATGCTAAAAAACGTAGCTCTCAGGTAAGTTCTGGAGACCGTTCGGCAAAAATCCGTACATACAACTACGCACAAGGGCGCGTAACCGATCACCGTATTGGTTTGACGCTTTACGATTTAGGAAACATCATGAATGGTGATATCCAGAAAATCGTTTCTGAGCTTCAGTTGGTTAATAATATGGAGAAATTGAAGGAAGCTTCTGAGGTGTACTAATCTGAGCTACTAAGATTCTAAGTTGCTAAGGGACTAAGTTTTTCTCTTTGAACATAAATTTTAAGCCAAACGAAAGTTTGGCTTTTTTTTGAATTGTATTAAAAATATTAAAACATAGCCCGTGGTTTCAACCACGGGAAACGGATTGTAAATTCATTATGTCTTATTAATCGTTATTGAAACGCTTTCCGTGGTTGAAACCACGGTCTATATTTTTATTTCATGTCAACAATAAAAACGTAGCCCTTAGTAACTTAGAATATTAGCATCTTCAAAAAAGGCAAAGTGAAGAAAACTTAGAATCTTAGCAACTTAGCACCTTAGAATCTTTAAAAAAATTGCAAGAACCTTCTTAGATTTTTGAATTTTCGATTTTTTTCTTCGTTAAGTTGTTAAATTTATGAGATTAAATTGTTAATAAGTGTTTAGAGAATTTTCTTAAACTCACTATTTTAAATAAAGGTAATTACTACAATGTGTTTTAGTGTAGTAGGATTAATATTGTTTTTTGTTAAAACTTAGTCACTTAGAAACTTAGTGTCTAAGAATCTCAAAAAAAAACTTGCCAATCGCCAAGATTGGCAAGTTTTTTTTTGCCATTTTTTTGTTAATATTTGTGTGCTTTTTCAAAGAAAGACAAAACCAAATCAACCCGTTTTAAAAATAATCTATGAAGAGAACTTTACTTTTATTTTGCTTCTTTGGAAGCTTTTTTTATGCGCGATCGCAATCGTATTTTGGATTCAGAGATGATAATTATGCCGGAATTCAGGGCGTTTTATTTAATCCGTCGGTTATTGTGGACTCGAAATACAAATCGGATGTCACGATTTTTTCGGCAAGTGCAACAGGACAAAATGATTTGTACGGATTTAATTTTGCTGAGGTTTTAGACGGAAATTACGATATCCAAACCGATGCAAGCAAAAACATCAAAACAAACAATCGCGGGAATTTGAATCTCGACATTATGGGGCCATCATTTACGTTGAATATTACGCCGGTTCATAGTATTGCGCTTTATTCGCGCGTGCGAAGTGTTACGAGCCTTGTCGATGTAAACGGTCAGTTGATTGACGAGGTGAGTAAAGATCTTGATGTTTCAAACAGCTTTCTGATTCAAGGCGGAAACCCAAATGGCGTTACTAATTCTTGGGCAGAAATTGGAGCAAGTTATGCCACAGTTTTAATGGATCATGACGATCATTTTATTAAAGGCGGACTTACCGTTAAATATTTAATGGCGGGAGTAAACGGCTACATCAATGGAAATGATTTGAGCGTGGCTTTTGCTAAAAACAATGCCAATCCAGAGCAAAGCCAATATTTGTCAACCGGAACTTTGAGAACTTCAGCAAGCTACGATTATCAAAACGGAAATGATCCTAAGTTTGATGGTTCATCGGCAGGCGTTGGGCTTGATTTGGGTTTCACGTATGAATACCGCACGAATTGTCATACGTGTATCGGAAATCGATACAAATTCAAAGTGGCAGTTTCTGTAACAGATATCGGAAAAATCAATTATAAAAATATGGTCGAAAACACTTATAATTTGGCTGGAAAAGTTTCTCAGGCTAATATTGACAATGCCGAAAATATTTTCGAATTCTTTGATACGCATTACACAAAAGTTTCTTCTAGAACGGGTGTAAAAGCGAATTTGCCAACAGCACTTCACACTAATTTTGATTGGAATATTGATAATAAATTCTACTTGAATTTAAGTACTGATTTCAGCTTGGTTGATACGAAAAAAATAAACGGAACTGCACTTCCAAATTCAGTTACTTTCACGCCACGATTTGAAACCAGACAATTCAGTTTTTATGTTCCTATAACATATATGGAATACAGTGGCACGCAAATCGGAACTGGTTTTAGAGCTGGTCCGTTGTTTGTAGGTTCTGGATCTTTGATTTCGAATCTATTTTCAAATACTTCAAAAGCCTGCAATTTGTACGTCGGATTGAAATTGCCGATTTATCAAAATTATAATTAAAGATGCTAAGATTCTAAGTTGCTGATTTTCTAAGTTTTCTTGGGATTGTCTATAAAAATTGGATTTAAAAAAACGCAATATCTAAAAAAAAGGCCAAACATATTAGTTCGGCCTTTTTCTATGCTTAGTATTCCAACTTCTAAGGACTTAGCATCTTAGTAGCTTAGAATCTTAGCATCTTTTTAAAAATATAGTATGTATTAACCGCTTAACCGTTTGTTGTGAAGAAACGTATAAACGAGTTAGATACCGAGAAATACTCTTGTGTATTCAAGACATTTATATAGGTTAGAGTACATGTAAACTCCATTTTTTATTACAATTTCGCTTAACTTTTCCATGACATAAAAATCTAAGTTCGACAAATTACTCTTACGATGGTTCGTGTTGTGATGTTTCTTCTTGCGAAGTTTCATCTGAAGATTCGTGATGTGGTTTTGAAACCAAATTGGTTACAACCAATTGAACGATTGAGCCCAAAATCCCTTTAAAGATAGAATCGCCTTTTCCGACAATAAATCTTTTGGCCAAGTATCCAATTCCGATACTGATCGCCGATTGTGCCATGTGGCTTTTGAAACCAACCGTTTCGTTGATTTCTTCAACTGTATTTCGAATCAGGTTTAGAGGTTTTAAATTCTCTTTAATATCGTCAATTTCATCTTTGATGGAGCACCACTCGGCGTCCTGACGATCTTCTAACAATTTTATTCTCTGATTTAATTCATCAATAGTGTAAATAGGCTCCATAATAGTCTGTTTTAGTTATTAATAGTTTTAAATCAGTTTTGTTTCTCTTTTAAAATACTCGAAATGATGGTATTGCCAATTGGTGTTTTTATCAATGAGTGATGCGTTTTATGAATCACAATGGCAACTATTAAATAAAATAGCGCCATGATAAAAAAGCCGTAGTAATACTCTCCAAGTTCTTTTCCAACCCATAGACTGATCCCGATATTCAAGAACAAGGTAAAAAATGCAACAACAATACCGACTGCTATCTTTGATGTTAAGGTTGACACCACATCGGCAACAGAACATACTGTTTTGAGTTTAAGTAATTCCAAACTCGTTTTAGTATAGTTCTCTGCTTTTTCATAAAGATTTAGGTTCTCGTTTGTTGTTGCATTTGGTTCCATGATATAAGGTATTTAGGGTTTAAAAATCTAACTTTTGATTAATAGTTCGATTTTACAGTTTTTGCCTCGTCTTTAATTGCATTGTAGTCGTCTTTAACTTGGTTAAATTTTGATTTTCCTTCGTCTACAAGCTCTTTTCCGTTTGATTTGATTGTATCTACAATTCCGTCAAACTTTGATTTTAAATTATCTCCGTAATCTCTCGATTTATCTTTGATTTTTTTTCTTGTTTCAGACCCTTTGTCTGGTGCAAACAATACTCCTAATAATGCTCCTGCTGCTGCAGCTCCAACAATTCCTAAAATGGTGTTACTTGCTTTCATAATATTTGATTTTAATGATTAATATATAATTGTTTTAAATGTGATTTGTTTTTAAACTTCCCTGCCTTTGATAAGTCTAAGCAATACAGCAATAATGGCAATCACTAACAAGATGTGAATAATGCTTCCAAAGCTGTAAACAAAGAAACCAAGAGCCCAAAGAATAACCAGTATAACTGCGATTGTATATAATAAATTTGACATGGTGTTTCTATTTAGAGGTTAATTAAAATGTTTTTTTTAGTTCAATTTATACGATAGGTATAAAGACAAATTGCTGTTTTTTGCATCTGGAACAGTATAAGTGGTTCCGGCAATTGTTCTTTCTTTTCCAATCGTTGTCAATCCGTAGTTGTATCGTAAACCAATACTGATCGGACTAAAATCAACTCCAATACCGGCAGCTAAACCAGCATCAAATTTGTTTAAGTCATCGGTGTCGATTTCTTGGTCAAAGTTGAAATCGCCATCGCCAGAAACTTTGGAACCTACCAAATAAGATGCATATCCTCCGGCATGAATATTAAAGTTTTTAGTAACGTTTACGCGTACTAACAAAGGAACTTCAATATAGTTTAGTTTGAATTTTCCTGTTCCGCTTACAAAGGCGTTGTTGTATTCTAATTCGGCACCTTTTGTCGTATATAAGATTTCAGGCTGGATTGCGATAAAATCTGAAATTGGCAATGTCGCGTAAACACCGGCATTAAAACCGTATAGTATATTTTCGTCGTCAGCATTATTGTTGTATAAATTTGACATGTTGAATCCTCCTTTAACACCAAACTCGGTGGTTACATTTTCATCATTTTGAGCTTGAAGCACTCCAAATGAAGCTGATAAAAATAGGGCTAAGGCGCATAAAAATTTGATTTGCATTTTCATAATAAATAATTTAGTTAATAATAGATTCTAAGGCGTTTAAATAAATTCTGTTTTTAGTTTTTCAGTTTCCCTTAAAAGCTGATACTGTTCTGGCAAATATTGAAGCACTAATTTTAAAATGGTCTCGTCATTCGTTTCTGTCGAAATCTTTTCAAACAATTTAATTTGTTCTGATAATGACTCCGAAATTGAATTCAGATAAATTCTATCAAAAGTGTTTTCATTTGTGTCGATCAATTCAAATAAATCTCTTTTGTGGCTCACATTTATATCAGTAATGATGATTAGTTTTTTGTTCGCCATTTCTGCTATTTTTTGAAGCAATTGATTTTGATTGTCCTCAATTTTTTTGCTCAGATCCTGTATCGGATTTTCTGAATGTTTTTGTGCAAATTGACTTTTTGAAATAAGTGCATTGCTCACATTTGCTGCCGCAATAAAAAAGGAAGTTTCTGCTAAATCCTGATCGTTTTGCTGTTTGTTGTTTTGGGTAAAAGTTTCATTCTTGAAGACATTTGCTTTTTGATGTTCTTTCTTTCCGCATGCTGAAAAAAATAATAGTGTCAATAAGAAAACGACTTTTAAAATAGCTGCTTTTATTGTGGGCTTTGCTTTCATTATTACTTCATAAAGTATTACATTACAAAGATGCTAACGAATACGAAGTTTTGCCTTACAGCATAAAAACGAAACGTTATATAATTCCCATAAACTGTTTATACAAAGGTTCTAAGGCGATTTTTGAGGTAAAAAAAAGAGCGTTTACAGCTTAAATTATAGATTTGCTGTAAACGCTCTTTGTAAGAATTTGTGTTTTTTTAATCTGGAAGAAAAACGGTAAAGACAGAACCTTTTTCCGGAGTACTGTCGGCCAGAATATACCCTTTGTGGTTTTCGACAATTTTTTTGCAGATTGCCAATCCAATTCCGGTTCCAGGATAATCAGTTTTTGAATGCAGACGCTGGAAAAGAATAAATATGGTTTCCTTAAACTGCGGATCAAATCCCATTCCGTTATCTGAAAAAGTTATTTTGTGGAATTTCTTCGTTGTTTGTTCCAATAAATCAGGATAATCTGCAGAAAGCACTTTTGTACTTTCAATATTGATTTCCGGAATGCGATCTAGATGGCTGTATTTTAAAGAATTTCCAATCAAGTTGATAAAAAGCTGTTCGATTTGATACGGAATAACTTCAAGTTTTGGCAATTTTGAAGTGGTAATGACCGCTTTTTTCTCCTGAATGATTTCCGTCAATTCAGATTCGGCATTATGAAGCAATTCATTTAAATTCGATTTTATGAACTCTTTTTTTGTGGTATTGGTTCTTGAAAAAAGCAATAAATCATCAATTAAAACGCGCATTCTTTTTGCCGAACTTTCAATTTTAGAAAGATATTCGCGAGCGCTATCAGACATAACGGCTTTATCGGCATCAGATACTCTGGAGATAAAAGTCTGAATTTTTCTAAGTGGTTCTTGCAAATCATGACTCGCAACGTGATTGAAAGAAGCCAATTCTTTATTGCTTTTTTCCAATTCTCTGTTTCGTTCCTGAAGTTCAATATTTAAAAGGTGCTCATCTGTAATATCAAAATTAATTCCCAACAAAATTTTGCTTCCCTGCTGATCGGTCAATAATTTTCCGGTAGATTTAAAATATCGAACTTCATGATCTGGACGCACAATTTTGTAGTAAATGAAAGGAAGATTTCGTTTTTGGATAATTCTTTCCATCGAAGCGGCCACAGCATCTTTGTCTTCGGGATGCACAAAATCAAGAAAAGTCTCTTTTTCAGGAACAAAAGAATCTGGCTCAACGCCCAAAAGTCTATATTGATTGTCAGAATAATCAATTTTGTTAGAATCCAAATCCCATTGCCAAGTGCTGAATTTTCCGATTTTCTCAGATTCAGCCATCAAACCGCTAGAAATTAAAAGCTTTTTATTGAAGACTTTCAATCGCTCAAAATCTCGGCTGATTTGTCTGTAAGCCAATAAAATAAAAGTAAGCGCAGTCAAGAATAATGAAATAGAGAAAATCGGACTTAACGAGATTTCTTGATCGTAAATTTTAAGTCGGTTTTCCAAGTATTTTTTCTCAATGTCATTCATTTTATCCACTTGAAAACGAATGTTTTCCATTAAAATTCGGCCACCAAACATATGATTGTCAAGTTTTCTTTTATCATATGTTTTGGGATCGCTGTATTTCAGGCAATTTTCAAAAGAGACAAATCGCTGGATAATTAGCTTGAATAAATTTTCGAGATTTTGTTGCTGAATCGGATTGTCAGCGGTCAGTTTTTTAAGTGTAACAAAAGAAGCGTTTACTTTGTCGCGCGAATAAAGATAGGGCGCTAAGAAACGGCCATTGCGTGTTATGATGTAACCGCGCTGGCCCGTTTCAGCATCTTTTATAGCCGACATTAATCGTTCCAACTGAATGTTTATTTCATAGGTATGCATAACCAATTTGCTTGATTCATTCAAGTCTTGGTTATGTTTGTAAGCGATTGAAGAAAGAAATAACAGAATGAAAACTGCGATTACAAAAATAACTCTCAAAGAGTTTGAAGAATTAAAATTTGGTATCCATTTCATGGCAGGCGTATACTATTTTAGTCGCAGCAGGAAATTATCACGGTTTAACCCAGAGGTATGATAGTGCCAGTTTACGGTCACGACTTCATTAATTATTTTTTTGAGTGTATTAAAATCACTTGGTTTTTTGATATAAATATTGGCACCCTGAATAAATGTATCTTCAATATCTTCTTCAGATGATGAAGTAGAGTAGATGGCAATAATAATATTTTTGAGACGTTCAGTCTTTTTTATTTCGATCAAACATTCCTTTCCTGTCTTTTTTGGCATGTTCAAATCCAGAAATAAAATATCCGGAAGTTTGTTGTCAGGATCGTTTAAATGATCCATCAATTGCATTCCGTCGTGAACAAAATCTACGTTGGTCTGAATTTTTATTTCTTCAAATGCATCCTTAAAAAAAAGACGATCATCTTCATCATCATCAGCCAATAAAATATATAATGCGTTTTTTTGCATTTTAGTGTGGTATTTGGGTTTTTATTTTAAATTTTCTCTTCGCTTCTTGATAATTCTCTGAAAAGCCGATGGCGTAATTCCGGTGGTATTTTTAAACTGCGTACTCAAATGCGCAACACTTGAATAGTTGAGTAAAAAAGCAATTTCGGTCAAACTCATTTCGTTGATTATAATCAATTGTTTAGCTCTTTCAATTTTCTGTAAAATGATGAAATTTTCAATAGAAGAATAGGTTACTTCTGAAAAAACATTAGATAAATAGCCATAACTGTGGTTTAGTTTTTCAGCTAAAAAAACAGAACTTTTATAGTTGTTGCTGTCTTCCATGAAAACCAGTTCAATTATTGCGTCTTTTATTTTTTGCACCAAAACGCTTTTTTGATTTTCTACAATCTCAAAACCGCACGGGCTTAAATTATTTTTTAAAGTTTCGAGCGCATCAGCATCAAGATTGTCGGCAATCTCAATCTCGCCAAATCCTAAACTTGTAAAATTGATATTTTGCTGTTCAAGGTTTTGTTTAAGATAAAGAGAACAAATGGTATTAATGTCGAACTTTATAAATAGCTTCATTTTATAAAAAATTTGGTTAAAGATACTTAATTTATTTTTGGCGTTACTGTTTAATCTTTGATGAGAATGTTGAAACAGATAAAAAGAATTGAAATTTTTCAAAAAAATACCGCCTAATATATGTTTTACTAGACGGTATTTCCCTGAATTGAGTTCAAGTTCTTTTTTACAAATCTGAAAGGATTTGATGAAATTCTTCTTTGGTTTTACCCAATTTTTGCTGCAGTCTTCCGTACATCTCGTCTTCTTTACCTTCAGCAAACATTAGATCATCATCTGTCAGTTCAGCATATTTTTGTTTCAATTTTCCTTTTAGCTCATTCCAGTTTCCTTTTATTTCGGTCGTATTCATAACTGTCATTTTGAAATTAATTACATGGTAAAGTTCCCTTTTTTACAGTTAAAAGCTGTTACATTACTTTTGAATATTGTTGCATAATTTGCACTTTCATTTCGGTTTCAAGCTTGATAACGGCGCAACACCCAAGCCATTTTTTCATGTTCCTGAAGCAAGCCAGTAACAAAATCAGCAGATCCGGCGTCTTGCGTTTCATTTTCAAATACCGGAATATAATCTCGAAATTCTTTTACCAATTGTTCGTGATTCTCAAGAAGCTCTTCTAGCATGTGTTTTTGCGAAGTATATTCTTTTGGAGATTCCTTCAAAGTTGAGTTTTCGATAAATTCTTTCATTGTTCCGATGGTTTTTTCTCCAAGTTGGCTAATGCGTTCAGCAACTTCGTCAATTTGTGCTTCTAGAACACGATATTGCTCTTCAAATAATTTGTGCAATTCCATAAAACTGTTTCCTGAAATATTCCAATGAAATTTTCTCGTTTTTACATAAAGCGTCATTTCGTTTGACAAAATAGTGGCTAATATAGTGGTGCTCTTTTTTAAGTGTGAAGTCGAAATTCCGATATTAGGGCTCATAATGATCTGATTTTTAGGTTCAGTTTCAAAATTAGAGAAGAAAAGCTACTTTTTTCTTACATAATTTTCAAGAGTTGTTACAGGAATTCAATGTTAAATTAGATAATTAGATAATGTGGTAATTAGATAATTAGATAATGAAAATCCAAATAGGAACGAGGCTTCGGCTCCGCTGAGCCTGACAAATAATAAAACGTGAAACCGCAAACATGGAACATTTTCTATTGTCACCCTGAGCGGAGTCGAAGGGCGCTCCAATTGGAAGCCTGACAACAATTCACAATTCACCATTTACAATTCACAATTATAATTCGTAATTTTGCGCCACTATTAAAACACACTATGACAACACAACAGCTACACGAACAAATTCTTCAAAAAAAATCATTTCTATGCGTTGGCTTAGATCCTGATTTGTCAAAAATGCCAGAACATTTATTAGAAACGGAAGATCCTATTTTCGAATTTAATAAAGCGATAATTGATACCACACACGATTTGACAGTTGGATATAAACCAAACACAGCATTTTTTGAGGCATACGGAATTAAAGGCTGGATGTCGTTGCAAAAAACAATTAATTACATCAACGAAAATTACCCTGACATTTTCACAATTGCCGATGCAAAACGTGGCGATATTGGAAATACGTCAAGTATGTATGCAAAAGCTTTTTTTGAAGATTTGAATTTTGACAGCGTAACTGTTGCGCCATATATGGGAAAAGATTCTGTTGAGCCTTTTTTGGCTTTCGAAAACAAACATACCATAATGTTGGCCTTAACTTCAAATGAAGGCGCGTTTGATTTTCAGACCTTAACCACAAACGGAAAGGAATTATACAAACAAGTTTTGGAAACTTCTAAAACGTGGAAAAACAGCGAAAACTTGATGTATGTTGTTGGTGCCACTAAAGCGGAATATTTTACCGAAATTAGAAAAATTGTTCCAGACAGTTTCTTGCTAGTTCCAGGAATTGGCGCTCAAGGCGGAAGTTTGTCTGAAGTTTGCAAATACGGAATGAATGATAAAGTTGGATTATTAGTAAACTCCGCAAGAGCCATTATCTATGCTTCAAAAGGAACTGATTTTGCTGAAAAGGCAAGAGAAGAGGCTTTGAAAGTACAGAAGGAAATGGAGGAGATTATTCGTTCAAAGTTTCAGGTTTAAAGTTTGCTTTGAACATTATTTTTAACGCAAAGTGCGCCAAGTTTTTTTCGCAAAGTTCGCAGAGGTTTGAATTGAAGTTTTTTTAAGTTCTCAAAGCGTAGACAAAGCAAAACTTACACTCTTCTTTGAGAACTTTAGAAACTTTTATAAGGGTACGCATATAATTTCTTTGTGAACTTTGCGAAAAAAACTTGGCGCACTTTGCGTTAAAAACCACAATCTAAATCAATGAAAGAATTTCAAGACCAACTCGGGACAAATCACTTATTTGAGAATTCTCCAAAAAGAATTATCTCGCTTGTTCCCTCGCAAACCGAATTATTATATGATTTAGGTTTAGAAGAGAAAATAATAGGGATTACGAAGTTTTGCGTGCATCCGTTTCATTTTAAATCTACCAAAAAGATGGTTGGCGGAACCAAGAAAATCCATTTTGAAAAAATCAAATTATTGCAGCCGGATATTATTATTTGCAATAAAGAAGAAAACACGCAAGAAATTGTAGAACAGTTGAGTACAATTTGTCCAGTTTGGGTAACAAATATTATTTCGATTGAAGATAATTTCCAAATGATTTCAGATTTCGGGCAATTGTTCAATTGCAGAACCGAAGCGCAAAAGTGGAATGACAAATTAGCTTTCGCCTTGAGCGATTTCCAAAAATACATTCAGAATATAGAAGAAAAGAAAGTCGCCTATTTTATTTGGAAGAATCCATATATGGTTGCAGGAAATGACACTTATATAAATGAGTTGCTAAAACTGAATCATTTTAAAAACATCTACGAAGACAAAGGAAGATATCCGGAAATCGAACTTAAAAAATTGCGTTTGGAAGGTGATCCTGATCTTGTTTTCCTTTCATCTGAACCGTATCCGTTTAAAGAGGAAGATGCTTTTGAAATTGGAAGATTTACACATCATGCCAAAACCATTTTTGTAGATGGCGAAATGTTCTCTTGGCACGGAAGCAGATTGCTTAAGGCTTTTTCTTATTTTAAATTACTTCATGAAAGGTTGAAGAATTAAAAAAAAATCCCAATAATTTAAAATTCCAAATTCCAATTTTCCAGTTTTGCGAAATTGGGATTTGGATTTTTTTTTATTGGAATTTAATTCAAAAAAGAATGCCGACATCTCAAAGACGCCGGCATTATTTAACTAACCAAAACCAAAATAATAAATAACCAGTTTATTACATTACAAAGATCCGACATTTATCAATCTTATGCTGTTAAGGTCTTGTTATTACTTTGTTGGACAAAAGTTAATGTCTAAATATTTAAAATTCCAAATTCCAAATTTGCTAAAGATTGGAATTTGGAATTTTTTTATTGGGATTTAATGCGATTTAATATAAAAAAGAATGCCGGCATCTCGAAGACGCCGGCATCATTTAACTAACCAAAACCAAAATAATAAATAACCAGTTTATTACATTACAAATGTCCGACATATATCGATTTTTAGCTGTTAAGGTTTTGTTATTACTTTGTTGACCATAAGTTAAGATTTGTAAAATCGTCTTTCTGAGCTTTCTGCAGCGTTAAATAATTTTTGGCTATTAAAACATAATAACAATCAATTTTGTTTATTAATATGCTAATGATAAGTTTGTATATTTGATAAAGTGTTAAATATCAATGAAATGAAATTTAAAATAAAATTGGGATTTAGCCAAAAAATAGATAACAGCAACATAAAAAACAAAAGAAATGAGCGAATCAAATGAAAGTAAATGTCCTTATCATAACGGACAAATGAAAGCAACATCTGGAGCAGGAACATCTAATAAAGATTGGTGGCCAAATCGTTTAAATCTAAACATATTACGTCAACATTCTAGTTTATCAGATCCTATGGAAAAAGGTTTTGATTATGCTGCTGCATTTAAGACTTTAGATTTAAACGAAGTCAAAAAAGACCTTTTTGCATTAATGACAGATTCTCAGGATTGGTGGCCTGCTGATTATGGTCATTATGGTCCTTTATTTATTCGTATGGCTTGGCACAGTGCAGGAACGTATCGAATTTCTGATGGACGTGGTGGTGCCAGTTCAGGAAATCAACGTTTTGCGCCTCTTAATAGCTGGCCGGATAATGGTAATTTAGATAAAGCTCGTTTCTTGCTTTGGCCCATCAAACAAAAATATGGAAATAAAATTTCATGGGCCGATTTAATGATTTTGACAGGAAACTGCGCATTAGAATCGATGGGATTCAAAACTTTTGGATTTGCAGGAGGAAGAGAAGATGTTTGGGAACCAGAACAAGATGTAAACTGGGGAGCAGAAAAAGAATGGTTAGCTACAAGCGACAAAGCTAATAGTAGGTATTCTGGCGATAGAAACTTAGATGACCCTCTTGCAGCGGTGCAAATGGGATTAATATATGTAAACCCAGAAGGACCAGATGGAAATCCTGATCCGCTAGGTTCTGGTCGAGATATTAGAGAAACTTTTGCCCGAATGGCAATGAACGACGAGGAAACAGTAGCTTTAACAGCGGGCGGACATACTTTTGGGAAAGCGCATGGAGCAGGAGATGCATCATTAGTAGGAGCAGAGCCAGAAGGCGCGAGCATTGAACAAATGGGGCTTGGATGGAAAAGTTCGTATGGTACTGGAGTAGGCGGAGATGCGATTACAAGTGGGATCGAAGGTGCATGGAAACCAAATCCGACGACTTGGGATAACGGTTATTTTGAAACTTTGTTTAAATATGACTGGAAATTAACTAAAAGTCCAGCAGGTGCACATCAATGGACACCAACAGATGAGAGCGCTGCTGCAACTGTAGAAGATGCACATGACCCAACGAAAAGACATGCGCCAATGATGACAACGGCAGATATGGCCATGAGAATGGATCCAGCTTATGAAAAAATTTCAAGAGATTACATGCAGAATTTTGACAAATTCGCAGATGCTTTTGCAAGAGCTTGGTTCAAATTGACACACAGAGATATGGGACCAATCAGCCGTTATTTAGGGCCAGAAGTTCCTAGTGAAATTCTGATATGGCAAGACCCGATTCCTGCCGCTAAAAGCGAATTGAATCATAACGATATTGCTCTTTTGAAAGAGAAAATTCAAGCTAGCGGACTTTCAATTTCTCAATTGGTATCGACTGCATGGGCTTCGGCTTCTACTTTTAGAGGTTCTGATAAACGTGGAGGTGCTAATGGCGCTCGTATTCGTTTTGAGCCTCAAATTAGTTGGGAAGCCAATTCGCCTACACAATTGAAAAATGTATTAGCTACGTATGAAAAAATACAAAATGAATTTACAGCTACTGGAAAAGTAGTTTCTATTGCAGATTTGATTGTTTTAGGAGGATCTGTTGCAATTGAAAAAGCGGCTGCAAATGCAGGAGTAAATATTGAAGCTCCTTTTACGCCAGGCAGAGGTGATGCTACTTTAGAACAAACAGATGTTCATTCTTTCAACGCATTAGAACCAAAAGCTGACGGATTTAGAAATTATAAAAGTGCTAAATGCAATTCAGTAACAGAAGAACTTTTAGTGGATAAAGCGCAATTACTAGGGTTAACAGCTCCTGAAATGACAGTTTTGCTTGGTGGTCTGAGAGTGTTGAATACTAATTATGACGGTTCTAAACATGGTGTATTGACAAAAAATACAGAAACATTAAACAATGATTTCTTCATCAATTTACTAGATTTAGGTACAGTATGGAAAGCAACTAACGAAACTGGTGAAACTTTTGAAGGGCATAATCGCAAAACAGGTGAATTGAAATGGACCGCAACACGTGCTGATCTTATTTTTGGGTCAAATTCAGAATTGCGTGCCATTGCGGAAGTTTACGCATCTAACGATGCAAAAGAACGATTTGTAAAAGATTTCGTTACTGTATGGACAAAAGTAATGAACGCCGACCGATTTGATTTAGTTAAATAAGAATCTAAGATGCTAAGATACTAAGGAGCTAAGCTCTTTAGGAAATGGTCTAAAACAAGACCTGCTTCCAAATGAAAACCCTATAGGTTTTAAAACCTATCGGGTTTGTTGTTTAAAATCAAATTGCTTATAGACTGGACTGAAGTCCAGCCCTACAATATGATTCGTTCCTTTGGAACTATAAAAGAGCCTTTGGCTCGAACTATATTGTAGGGCCGGACTTCAGTCTGGTTTAACAGTGTGAAAATGTGAAAATGTGAAAATGTAAAATAATAACCCCAACAGATTTAAAATCTGTTGGGGTTATTATTTATGTTCAAAGTAAAAAAAAACTTAGTCCCGATAGCTATCGGGATAGCATCTTAGCAACTCAGAACCTTTTAAGAAAAAACCACCGTTTTATTACTGTAAACCATTGTTTTTCTTTCAGCATGCAATTTAATTGCTCTTGCTAGAACTATTCTTTCCAAATCACGTCCTTTCATGATAAAATCTTCAACAGAGTGAATATGGGAAACTCTTGCAATATCTTGCTCAATAATTGGACCTTCGTCTAATTCTTCGGTAACATAATGGCTTGTGGCGCCAATAATTTTTACACCACGTTTAAAAGCCGAATGATACGGTTTTGCGCCCGGAAATGCAGGCAAAAACGAGTGATGAATATTAATGATTTTATTTTCGTAAAGACTGATTAGATTTGGCGTAATAATCTGCATATAGCGCGCCAAAACAATAAAGTTGATTTCGTATCGCTTTAATAATTCAATTTGTTTTGCTTCGCCTTCTTCTTTATTGTCTTTTGTAAAAGGAACGCAATGAAACGGAATGTTAAAACGTTCAGCAACACATCTCAAATCATTGTGGTTGCTAATAATAACTGGAATTTCTACATTCAATTCATCAGCGCTGTAGCGTCCTAAAATATCAAAAAGGCAATGATCGTATTTAGAAACAAACAAGGCCATTTTTGGTTTTTGTTCCTGATTGTACAAATCCCATGACATATCAAAATCGGACGCAATAGTTTGATCAAAATCGGCTTTAAAGCTTTCTATTGTAGTTTTATGATTGGTAAATTCACATTCCAATCGCATAAAAAATACATTTTGCTCTACATCAACATGTTGATCGATGTACGTGATATTTCCTTCTACTTTAGCAATAAAAGTTGTCACTGCAGCGATAATCCCTTTTTGGTCTTTACAATGAATTAGAATGGTAATTTTTTGCATTTTGGTTTTTTTATTTTTTGGTTAGTTACAAAGTTGTAATCCCGAGGCCTCGGGACAAAGTTACAAAGGTCGCTTTGAACCTTTGTAACTTTGTCTCTTTGCACCTTAGAAAAAATTATTTTCCGTCCTGCATTGCAAAAACACTTTTCAATAAAGGTGTTGTTCTTGCACTGATATTATTACGGATTTCTTTTTCTTCTACAGCAATCATTTTAAAAACACCTGTTAATGCTTGATTCGTAGTATAATCAGTCAAATCTGGATTTACTTTTTTTACAAGCGGAATAGTGTTGTATTTTGTGATAATTTTTGTCCAAACTTCATCAGCTCCAACTTTTGCAAACGAGCTTTTAATCACCGGATTAAATTTCCCGTACAAAGCCGTTGTTGTGCTGCTTTGCAAATAGGATGTCGCGGCACTATCATTTCCAAGCAAAATATTTTTAGCATCTGTAAACGACATATTTTTAACAGCCGAAACAAATATTGGAGTTGCTTCTTTCACGGCATCTTCTGCCGCACGGTTTAGCATTTTGATTCCTTCATCAGCAAGAGAGCTCAGTCCTACTTTGCGCAATGTTGCATCTACTTTTTGTAATTCTTCGGGCAATAAAATTTTTACAGCTTCATTTTTGTAAAAACCATCCACTGCGGTTAATTTGCTCACTTGTTGTGTAATTCCTTTATTCAAGGCTTCTTTCAATCCAGCCGAAATATCGACACCACCAGCAGGAATTTGTGATGCAATTTGCGGAAGTTGATTTAAAGTCTGTTGCATTTCGGCGCATGAAATCATTGAAAATGTAAGGGCGAATAATAAAATCTTTTTCATTTATTGGGGTTGTTTAAGTTTCAAAAATACTACTTATTCAAAAACAACGCCACAATTTTATTTCGGGAGCAGAAAGATTTTGTTTCATAATTAACAACTGTCCCCCTATCCGTTTCACACGAGCGATAGCGAACTGACGAAGTACTGCTATCGGGGCTAGATCAGAAGTTTTTCGTTTTCTGAAAAGCAGAAAATTAGTTTTTATTTTATCACTGTATTTTTTTTCCACTCAATCAATAAATCTTTAAAAAAGGACTTTATATCTTGGTTGCTTCCATCAACAGAAACTTCAAATTTTGTATTGTCTTTCGCAGTGATTAGGGCATAAGGGCAATAAGTTGCTCCGGCTCGTTTTCCAGTGTCAATTTTTACAATGTCTTTATAAAAGGCATATTTAAGCTGATTGTTTTCAGGATTTCGTTTATCAATCCAGTAAGTTGCGACTCTTTTATTGGTGAAAAAATTTCCAGCAGTCTGTTTTGTGTCTTCAGAGTAAAATTTATAGATATTTTCGTCAGGCTCCAAAAGACCTAAACTTTTGATAAACACAATGTCCTCTTTATTAAGCGAATGGTGGTTTTCAATTTTATTGCATGAAAATACGGAAAACAGTAAAATGGCGAAAAAATACTTTTGCATAAATATTATTTCTCGAGTAAATCTATTTTCTCATCTGTATTTTTAATATAAACAGACAATTCACTGTATTTCCATTTTCCTCTTCTTTCACCTACAATAAACAAAGTGCCTTTGCCTTTAGGGCCTTTTATAGGCACTTGAACGTCACAAGTTCTGACTTCATTTCTTGCATTGACAGTTCCTGAAAACATTCCGTCGGTTTCTATAGGTTCTCCGAGTTTTTCGATTACAATTTTATTATGCTGTACCATTGCCATCGATTCCTTATAAGCATCAGAATCTTTGATAATTGTGGTCGCTTCAAACAAAATTCCGACTAGAAATAAGACAAAAAGTATAACTAAAGTCAAACAGCCCGTTGGCACAAACCATTTCCAGTTTTTGCCCCACCAGCTTCTTTTATCTACAATAAGTTCGTTTGAATCTTCCATATAAAATTTGTTTTAATAGATTGAATATCAAAGCTAAAATAAGAATTAATTTTATTGCTTTTAAGTGTTTTGCATTAAATTAAAAAATCTCCTTATAAAAAGTTTACAAGGAGATTTCTTTAAATATTTGAAATGATGTAGGTTTTATCTATTACTGTAAGCGATTTCTAGTAATGCATTAGAATTGGTGATTGCTTTCGCGACTTCTTGTTTTCTCATACAATCAGTGTCTTCAATTCCTGTAGTCAAAAGAAGTTTTCTAGGAATGATTGGCTTTTGATTAAAGATTGTTGCATATAGTAAAGTAGCTTGTAAAAATCCGCCATCATTTAAAAAGTAAAATGCATTATTTTCATTACGCAGATTGTCTTTGTTATTTATCAAATAGTTATAGTTGTTTTTCCCTTCATACGCATCGTTAATGGCATCTCCAACTCTTAACAAGCCTGCATTGTTAATAAATACCATAGCTAAGAGTGAATTTCTTCGTAATTCGTCATAGCAATCTTTGTAATTAGAATTTGTATAACCTACAGGAGGTGCTGGTTGATAAATATATATTGCAGCATCGGGACTATTTTTATGAATCTTTTGGACTATCATTTTTAGATTGGATCTGTATTTTTCAAGATTAGTCAGTGAAATTGGAATTGATTCTTGAAGTACAACATAGTCATAATAATTTCCATCTTTATCTCTATTAGAAAAATTCTGATTCGCTTCTGTTTTATTAGTTTCATAAACTTTATCAAGTGGTACGCCCATAGTTACCAACTGTTGTACATTCATATATTGATTGTTTGCATTGCATAATTCTTGAAACAAAGTAGGTGCGCTGACATAGTATTCTGTGAGGTTGTTTCCCATAAATAATATTCGTTTGAATCCCTCAGCTTTTGGCGCTTTTGGTTTGACAATCCCATCATCATTGACAATTACATCATTTGCTTTGTTATTGCAGGCACTAAGTATAACAGCCATGAGGGCAAAAAGGGAAATTTGTTTTTTCATTGTGAGTTTTTAATTAGAAAATTTGCTGATTTTTTTTAGCAAATCTCCTTTTAAGTAGTCACCATTTGAGCCATTAAAGGGTATAAAACTAGTACTTTAAGACAATATAATTTAAAGTTCCTCTATAGCTTTTAAATAGTTTCTAGCGTATAATTAAAAGAATATTTTTTTGATAATTAAAAATGAGTTAAAAATTGATTTGTTGTTTTTAATTAAAATCCAGCAAATCTCTTTTTAACTCATTACATATTAGTATCCTTGAAAAATAATTATTGTTTGGGACAAAAAAGGCGTTTAAACGTATTCTAAACAGTATAGATTGGGATTGTAAGTTGGGTTGATTTTCTTTAAATCAGTTAATATTTTGTGTGTGTAATCTTTACCTCCAATAGCTAAATAAAATAAAGATTTTGAAATGTAAAAAGGTCTCAATGGAAGCTCTCGCCAGCCAATTGTTATATTTTTTAAGAAATGTTTTATCGCGTACTTAAACGTTTTTTCTTCGGGACGAATAAAATAAATAGTATAGCTTTTAATTTTTGTCATCAGATTTGGAAACATTACAAATCGTCCGCCTTGTTGTATTAATAAATTGATTTCAAATAATGACAAACCTTCAATATTTTCTGTTTTCATGATCTATTGTTTTTGCAATTAATATTAGTAGTATTATGATGCAAAGTTGCGACGGAAATTAAAAATAAAAAGGACTTAAAAGATTTAAAATTAATAAATTAAGGTATTTTTTAAAATAGAAAAGTCGGGAATTCATTCAATTGAATTCCCGACTTTATTTTATATTAATAACGATTAATTTGAAGTTACAGACAATGGGCTATTCATTTCAGAATCTCTTTCATATACATCCTGAAAGAAACCAATTTCACCATTTTCATTTACTAATGATGTGAAATAAGTGATAAAAATGGGCACTTTTTTAGTCAATTTAAAAGTGTTTTCGGTTTTTCCTGCCATTGCTTTGTCAATTTTGTCTTGAGTCCATTCTGGATAATCTTTTAGCATTGCTGCGGCCAATTCTTTTGCCATTTTTACATTGATACAACCGTGGCTGAAAGTTCGTTGTTCAAAATCGAATAACGTTTTTGAAGGCGTATCGTGCATGTAAATATCGTCCGGATTTGGGAACATGAATTTCACCAAACCTAAAGAATTTTCTGGTCCTGGTTTTTGTCGTATTTGGCCATTTACCATTTCCATATTTTTTTCTGCAAGATAATTTGGGTCTGCGGCAATTTTAGATCTCAATTCGTTTTGCACAATACTTTGTGGCACTGTCCAATATGGGCTAAAAACAATTCGGTCAATTTCGCCATTAAAAATGGTTGTTTTAGTTAAAGGCGCTCCAACAAACACTGGTGAGGTCATTTGAACTTTTCCATTTTTAACATAAACTAATTCATAAGAAGGAATATTAACCAATACATACTCGTCGCTCGCCGCAATTTGAGCCGAAATTTCACGGCATCTTTCCATATTAAGTTTCAAAGTAGCGACTTTATCTTCAAGCGGAACATTCATTTCTTTAATATGTTCTGCACTCAAAATATAATTTGGTTTGAATCCGTTACGAACTTTGTATTTCATTACGGCATCCATCAATTCACGATCATAAACATCGCTTTTAGAATCTTGTTTCAAATCGCCCAACAAGTATAAACGTGTTCTCACTTGGGCAATAGTATTTGAAACGGCATCTGGGCGCAAGTCTTTGTATGGATTTTCTGCAGGAACAATTGGTTTCCATTTGCTTGATTTTTCTAATCTTTTGTATTTTTTTAGAACATCTTGCAATTTATAATATTGATCAAATTCTACTTTCGCATCTGCTGAGGCTGTTGGTGTTGTATCTTCAAGCGTGCTGAAATTCATAAAATCTTTCAACATAGCATCATAAGACATTTTTTTCTTGGCATCTGCGTTGCTTTTTTTCGCATATACAATATACAATGAGCTCAAAAGCATATCAGCATCTGTTTTTGACAGATTCGATTCAGATGAAGAGTCAAAAAGCTGTTCAATTTCTTTTTGATAAGGAATTACCAAATTATTTGTTTTTTTGGCTTTTTCGTACAATGCTGTACCAAATTCGCTGATTTCATTTTCATCATACCAAATAGTTCCAACAGATCTATTTTTGTATAACGACATGATATCAGATTTGTATTTTTTCAAATCAGAGTATCTTTTAAAGAAGTCGTTTGAAATTTCATTTTCGTCATCATTTGGGGTTGTATGAATGATGGCAGCGTTTGGAGTTTTTGTATATGAAAAATTTGTGCTTTCAATTCTGTTATAAGAAGATACAAAAAAACTCAAACCTAAAATTACGGTGAATGAATATAGTGTTTTCATTTTTTTAAATTTTTACGTTTTACTTTTAATTTGCTAAGTTTTTGGTAAAAATTTGGGACTTTTCTACAGTGCTAAATTACTATGAGAGAGCTCGAAACATGTTTTTAGATTTTGTTTAAATGTTGCGAAATTGCCATGTCTTTAAGCTTTCTTTAACTTATATCACTTCACCTGTGAATTTGTTACCCTTGGAATCAAAAAAACATTTTTCATTTTTTTGTTAACATAAAGCTATTCTCGTAATCAAATATTAAAATAATTTGTACATTGGTCGCTTAAAATTATCATATTCATAAAATGGAACCACAAATACCATATATTCCTAAAAATAAAGTAAGAATTGTCACAGCCGCTTCGCTATTTGACGGACATGATGCCGCAATCAATATCATGCGCAGAATCATACAGTCAACGGGAGTTGAGGTAATACATTTAGGTCATGACCGAAGTGTTGAAGAAGTTGTAAATACCGCCATTCAAGAAGATGCGAATGCGATCGCAATGACATCGTACCAAGGAGGACACAACGAATACTTTAAATATATGTATGATTTGCTTCGCGAAAAAGGAGCGGGACATATTAAAATCTTTGGAGGCGGAGGCGGCGTAATCCTGCCAAGCGAAATTTCAGAATTGCATGAATATGGAATTACAAGAATTTATTCTCCAGATGACGGCCGTTCTTTAGGACTTCAAGGAATGATTAATGATTTGGTTCAGCGTGCTGATTTTCCTATCGGAGATAAACTAAACGGAGAAATCGATCATATCGAAAATAAAGTGCCAACGGCAATTGCACGTTTAATTTCTGCTGCAGAAAACTTCCCTGAAATTGCAAAACCAGTTTTTGATAAAATTCACGAAAGTAATGCCACTTCTAAAATTCCAGTTTTAGGAATTACGGGAACGGGTGGAGCTGGAAAATCTTCTTTGGTAGACGAATTGGTTCGCCGTTTCTTGATTGATTTCCCAGAAAAAACAATCGGATTGATTTCTGTCGATCCTTCTAAGAGAAAAACCGGAGGAGCGCTTTTAGGAGACAGAATCCGTATGAATGCGATTAATAACCCTCGCGTATATATGCGTTCGCTGGCGACACGTCAGTCGAATTTGGCTTTGTCTAAATATGTAGCTGAAGCGATTCAGGTTTTAAAAGCAGCAAAATACGATTTGATTATTCTGGAAACTTCAGGAATCGGACAGTCTGATACTGAAATTATGGATCATTCTGACGTATCATTATATGTAATGACACCAGAATTTGGAGCTGCAACGCAATTGGAGAAAATCGACATGCTTGATTTTGCCGATTTAGTGGCTTTAAATAAATTTGATAAACGTGGCGCGTTGGATGCTTTGCGCGATGTAAAAAAACAATATCAAAGAAACCATAATCTTTGGGATAAAAGCCCAGACGAAATGCCTGTTTTCGGAACAATTGCTTCGCAGTTTAACGATCCGGGAATGAACACGCTTTACAAAGCGATTATGGATAAAGTGGTTGAAAAAACGGCTTCAGATTTGAAATCGACTTTTGAAATCACTAAAGAAATGAGCGAGAAAATCTTCGTGATTCCGCCACACAGAACACGTTATTTATCTGAAATTGCAGAAAATAACAGATCTTATGATGAAACAGCAACTGCACAGCAAAAAGTAGCTCAAAAATTATACGGAATTTTTAAAACCATAGAATCGGTTTCTGGAAAAGTTCCTCAAATCACAAAAGCAGGAATCGACGACAATAGTGTCATCCTGAGCGGAGTCGAAGGACTCGACGAAAACAGAATCTTCTTAAATTTGTTGCTGAACCAGTTTGACAAAGTAAAAATGGATTTAGATCCGTACAATTGGGAAATTATCCTGAATTGGGCTGATAAAGTAGCGAAATATAAAAATCCGGTTTATTCGTTTAAAGTTCGTGATAAAGAAATTAAAATCGCAACGCATTCTGAAAGTTTATCGCACTTACAGATTCCGAAAATTGCTTTACCTAAATACGAAGGTTGGGGCGATATCTTGCGTTGGAATTTACAGGAAAATGTTCCTGGAGAATTTCCGTTTGCTTCGGGATTGTATCCGTTTAAACGTGAAGGTGAAGATCCGTCGAGAATGTTTGCGGGTGAGGGCGGACCAGAAAGAACCAATAAACGTTTTCATTATGTAAGTGCGGGAATGCCTGCAAAACGTCTTTCTACGGCTTTTGACAGTGTAACTTTATACGGAAACGATCCAGATTTGCGTCCAGATATTTACGGGAAAATTGGAAATGCGGGAGTTTCAATCTGCTGTTTAGACGATGCCAAAAAACTATATTCAGGTTTCGATTTGGTTCATGCGTTGACTTCCGTAAGTATGACCATTAATGGGCCTGCGCCAATGTTGTTAGGTTTCTTTATGAACGCGGCAATCGATCAGCAATGTGAGATTTACATCAAAGCAAATGATTTAGAAAAAGAAGTTGAGGCAAAAATCAACAAATTATACAAAGAAAAAGGAATCGAAAGACCAAGATACCAAGGCGAGCTTCCGGCTGGAAACAACGGTTTAGGATTAATGCTTTTGGGTGTTACCGGAGATCAGGTTTTACCTTTAGAGGTTTATAACGAAATAAAAGTAAAAACGTTAGCTCAAGTTCGTGGAACGGTTCAAGCCGATATTTTAAAAGAAGATCAGGCGCAGAATACTTGTATTTTCTCTACTGAATTTGCTTTGCGATTAATGGGTGACGTTCAGGAATATTTTATCACTAAAAACGTTCGTAATTTCTATTCGGTTTCGATTTCAGGATATCATATTGCCGAGGCGGGAGCAAACCCAATTACGCAGTTGGCCTTTACACTTTCAAATGGTTTCACTTACGTGGAATATTATTTGAGCCGTGGCATGAACATCAACGATTTTGGACCAAATTTATCGTTCTTTTTCTCTAACGGAGTAGATCCGGAATATTCGGTAATTGGTCGTGTGGCGCGTAAAATTTGGGCAAAAGCCATGAAAAACAAATACGGAGCCAACGAAAGAGCACAAATGCTGAAATATCATATTCAAACATCTGGACGTTCGTTACACGCGCAGGAAATTGATTTCAACGATATCAGAACGACTTTACAAGCTTTATATGCGATTTACGACAACTGTAATTCATTGCACACAAACGCTTACGACGAAGCGATTACAACACCAACAGAAGAATCTGTACGTCGTGCAATGGCGATTCAGCTGATTATCAATAAAGAATTTGGTTTAGCGAAAAACGAAAACCCTATTCAGGGTTCATTCATCATCGAAGAATTAACCGATTTAGTTGAAGCTGCAGTTCTACAAGAATTCGACAGAATTACTGAAAGAGGAGGAGTTTTGGGTGCAATGGAAACGATGTACCAAAGATCTAAAATTCAGGAAGAAAGTTTGTATTATGAAACTTTAAAACACAACGGAGATTTCCCAATTGTGGGTGTGAATACATTCTTGAGCTCAAAAGGATCGCCAACGGTAATTCCGGCTGAGGTTATTCGCGCAACAGAAGAAGAAAAACAATACCAGATTACCATGCTGGATAATTTGCATAATTTCCACGAAGCAAAGGTAAATGAGCATTTAAATGCTTTACAGCAAGCAGCTATTAAAAACGAAAACTTATTCGATTATTTAATGGAAGCGACAAAGGTTTGTTCTTTAGGGCAGATTACTTCAGCGTTGTTTGAAGTTGGTGGGCAGTATAGAAGGAATATGTAGAATTTACTTTTTATAGATTTATGGAAAAACCTCTCATGTGAATGGGAGGTTTTTTGTTTTTGATAAAATTATAAGGATTACGGTTATCCACATTTTTATTCTTAAATGTTTATATATATTAGCAAATCAAGAATTAAAGTAAATTACAAAAAGATGGCAAAATCAAAATCACAGAAAATAGCAGAAAAAACCATTTTTGCAGCCTTTAATATTTTAAAAGAAGCTGGAGGTGAAATGCTTGGAAAAGATGTTATTGAAAAAATTAGAGAAACTGTAACTTTTGATGAATACGAAAATGATAGGTTAGAAAAAACAGGGAATATTCGCTGGGAATCAGTTTTGAGGTTTTTTACGATAGACTGCATGAAAGCTGGCTATCTACGTAAAAATAAAGGAATTTGGATATTGACTGATGAGGGAGAAAATGCTATAAAACTTGGCCAGGAAAATTTATTAAAAACAGCAACAGAACTTTATCGTGAATGGGATGGAAACCGAAAAAAACAAATAACTAAAGACGGCGTTGTAGAAAAAGATATTACAGAAGAAAATACGCACCAAGCTCAAGAGGCTATAATAAGTCAGTATGAAGAGCAAGCCTATAATGGTATTAGAAACTTTGTAATTAGTAAAAACCCTTATGAGTTTCAAGATTTAGTTGCAGGATTATTAAAGGCGATGGGTTATTTTATTTCTGAAATCGCACAAAGAGGCCCAGACGGAGGAATTGATATTATAGCATTTACGGATGCTTTAGGAACAAAACAACCTCGTATTATTGTACAAGTAAAGCACAAGCCAAATGATAGTATTTCTTCTGATGAAGTGCAGAAATTAGCAGGAGCATTAAAACGTAATACAGATGTGGGAATATTTGTTACTTCAGGGACATTCTCTAAACCTGCAATAAAAGAAGCAAGAGATTCAAGGGAACATATTGAATTAATTGATTTTAATAGATTTACTTCTTTATGGCAAGAATATTATTCTAAAATGAATGATGAACAAAAAAATTTATTGCCTTTACATCCAATTTATTTTTTAGGAAGTAATGAATAATTTAAATAATCAGCTTTTTCTATAATGAAAAAATATACAGACATATTTTTAATTAATTCAATCGCGATTATGGTTGCGATGCTATTTTATTATCTTCTTAATGAAAAACCAGAAATTCCTATCGCAATAATTGCAACTGGAATTTCAATATCATTTGGAATTCGGCAATCTATGATTGAAAATGACAAGATTTTTAAAGAGTTATTTATATCATTTAATCAAAAGTATGATGAAAAGTTCAACAATTTGTTGAATGAAATTGTAACTAAGAATATAGGTAATAGTGAATATCAATTAACACAAAATGAAGTGAAATTAGTTAAAGATTATTTGAATTTCTGTGCTGAAGAATATCTTTGGTATTCAAAAGGAAGAATTGATGAATCAGTTTGGTTATCTTGGGAAAATGGAATGAAATATTATTTATGCAATTCATCTATTTTGCCATTTGTGATTAAAGAAAAAAAACAAAAAGATTCTTATTATGGATTATTTGAGAAGTTGAAATTCATTAATTAATAATATTAAACCAAAACCTATAAGAAAAGGTTTAACTCAAGATTTTATGAAAGTTCTTTTAAAATTTATACTGATTGTATTATTTGTGGTGTGTTTTTGTGAAGGATTACCATATTGGTATTTTGTGTTTTTAAAAACATTTGGAATGGTGGCATTTTACTGGCTTTATTTTTCAGAAAAAGAAAAAGCAATTTGGAAATACATTTGGGTTATTTCAATAATAGTAATACAGCCATTTCTTCCTATCGAAATGAAAAGAGAAAATTGGTTAGCAGTTGATGTATTTTGGATAATATTACTTCTTATTGGGATATTTGAAAATTTAATGAATAAAGACATTGATTTTGATATAAACAATAAATAACTTAATGCACGAGCGAGACGCTCGCGCCAGCAAAAGATTTCTCCTTCGTCGAAATGACAATATTGGGGTTATTTTTTATAAAATTCAAGAAAGAGTTCCCCTGCTAGCGCGAGCATCTCGCTCGTGAACGCAAAGAAATGCACGAGCGAGACGCTCGCGCCAGCAAATGAATAAATTTAAAAATCGAAAACCTTTCAAAAACGAAAGGTTTTTTTAATTTTAGTGTTATGAAAAACACTATCTATTATATTCTCTTTCTTTTTATTACGGTTTTTGGCTATTCCCAAAACAAGCAAACATTAAAAACAGGAGTTATCATTGATTCGGTTAAAATTGCTGTTGTTCCAAGCGAATCCTACGCCCTATATTTTCCTAAAAAATACGATGGTAAAACGCCATTGCCATTGGTTTTTATTTTTGATCCGGCGGCAAGAGGCAAAAAAGGAATTGCGCCGTTTATTCTGGCTGCAGAAACGTATCACTATATTTTGGTATGTTCCAATACTTCAAAAAATGGATTGGTCGAAAAGAATGTCGCGATTGCCAACAGATTATTTGAGGATGTATTGCAAAGCTACGCTATTGATACTTCACAACTTTATATAGCAGGATTTTCGGGCGGTGCAAGATTAGCTAGTCTTTTTGGGATATCTACGGGCGCTTTTCAAGGCGTTATTGCTTGTGGTGCTTCTTTTAACGGAATGGATAAATTTATACCTCCTTCTAATAATTTTTCCTATGTTGGAATGGTTGGAGATCGGGATATGAATTATCAGGAAATGCTTGAAAATAAAGATTGGCTGGATAAGGCAAAAATTGTAAATACACTTTTTATTGCTCATCAAGAACATGTTTGGCCAAAACAATCTGAAATGCTTCGCGCTTTTGACTGGCTGGAAATTCAAGCGTATCGAAAAAATATAAAACCAAAGAACGACACCATTATTAAAAGAATTTACGATAAAAATTTGCGAATAGCCGACAGTGTAAAAGCAAATAATGAAATGATACTTTCTGTAAATGCCTACGAAAAAGGAATTGCTTCTTTTAATACAAACGAAGACAATTTTTTAAAAACCAAAATTGCAGAAATCAAAAAATTCAAAGCGTATAAAGATGAAATCGCCAAAATGGAGGAGATAAAGGTTTTAGAAAATGAAATTATGGATAAACTTTCGCTTCGCTTTAATCAGGAATTAAAATCGGATAAGAATGGTGGGGATTTTAAATTTTGGAAATCTGAAATCAAGGATTTGAATGTTATGAAACTTGATGACAAAAATCCTTTGGCGCAGAATATGGTTTTTAGAATATTAAATTGGTTTCAGATAATGGTTTATGAAACCGGGCAGGAATACAAAAGAAACCAACAAAATGATAAGTTTGTTTATTGTCAGGAATTGTATAAAATTGTTACGGAAAAAAATTAAGTTCATTTCGGAAATTCCACAAAGTTTGTCATTTTGACCGAAGCGAGAAATCTCCGCAAGTAATTCCGCTCCTAAAAGAGCCAATCTTTGTCGAGCTTCTCGTGGAGATTTGCTTTGCCTGTTCGCTATCGCTCGGGTCTCCTCCGTCGAAATGACAATATTGTGCTTAGTTTTCTAGAAAAGACTAAATTGACTAGTCCTAAATAATCGATACAGATTATTAGACAAATATATTTAATTAAACACCTGTAAGAACTTTTTTTGCAGGTGTTTTTGTTTTATAAGTTCTCATTTCTACTATGTTTTGTTTGTGCATTTGATTGGGTGTTAGCATATAATTAGAATAATGGGGTCTTTCATTATTATAAACCTCAATTGCATCTTTTATTAAAATCTTCATCACAGCAAGTTGCTGATTAAATTTATCAATATTAAATTCTTGTTTTAAAATTCCATTTATTCTCTCCGCCACTGCATTTTCATAAGGATCAGAGTTTTGTGTCATACTGCATCTTATATTGTTTTTATATAATAGTTTTTGATATTGATCAGAACAATACTGAAGTCCTCTATCTGAATGGTGGATTAATGTTTTTCCTTTGTCTCGGCGCTGTTTTATTGCATTTTTTAAAGCTGTTAAACTGCTTTTAGTATTCATATTATCTGCCACATAAAAACCCATTATTTTTTTAGAGTAAGCATCTGTTATAAGACTTAAATAACATGGATTCTCTCTTTTTCCGACATAAGTTATGTCTGATACCCAGACTTGTTCTGGTCTGCAGATTTTTAAATCCAATATTAGATTCTCATGCTTTCTAAATCTATGATGAGAGTTTGTTGTTATATGATAAGAACGCCTAGGTGTTATTAATAAATGATTAGCTCTAAGTATATCTATAAATTTATCCCTGCCGATTTTGAGTTGATTCAATTGGATTTTTAAAAGATAATACAGTTTTTTTGCCCCTATTCGGGGCATTGTATTTCTAATTTTCAAAACCAGACTAATAACTTCTGAGGCAATAAGCTTTCTGGAACTGGTTCTTTTTATTCTTCGATAATAAACCTGTCTGTCTATCCCGAACAAAGTACAGGCAAACATTATTGTTTGTTGATGTTCTTCTTTAAAATGTTCGATTGTTCGGGTGGTGAGTTTTTTCGAATGTCAATTTGATATTCTTTTTCTGCTATATCAATCATCATATCGAAAATAATAGCTTTTTTATCGGCAACGTAAGCCTGCTGTTCTAAAAATGATTTTTGTTTTTCTAATAATTTCACTTTGGCTTCAAGTTCCATTATTTTTTGTTCAGGAGATTTTGGCATAGCAGAAGGTGTTTGATTGTCCCAATCAAAGTTACCAAATTTTCGAAGCCATTGAACGATTGTAGAACGGGACTGAATGGCATAATCTTTTTTAACCTGGGAAATTGAAATTCTTCCTTGTTCTATTTCCTGAACAATTTGAAGCTTAAAAGACATGCTGTAATCTTTTTGGGTGCGCTTTACATAGCGTAATTCTTGATCTTTTTCCATAATGATACTTTTTGTGTATCGCTATTTCAGGACAAGACAAATTTAAAATATAAAAACCTCTCAGAAATGAGAGGTTTTTATTTATCTAATGATCTAAACTTTTTTCTTTAAAGTTCCTTTAGATTTACGCTTCAACTTTTCAAGAATAGCATTTGCTTTCTCATCTTGGCAAATGAATCTTAGCGATTCTGCGTAGCGGTAATAATATACCGGTTCTAAGTCAGAAGTCATGGCAAATAATTTATCATACCAATCGGCGGCTTTTTCAAGCTTGTCATGTTGATAAGAGGAATCTCCCAGCTTCTGGAATAAATCTACCGATTTATAGCCTTTTGCGGCGATTTTTTCGTAGGTTTTAATAACATCGACATAAGCATATTTGTCGCTTACTTTGTCGGTTATATACACGGTTTCATTTTGGGCAGCGACACGAAATGAAAAAACAATCAATAATACTAAAACAAGATATTTTTGTTGCATAAGTATTAGTTTAAAAGATTGGTTTTGTTAGTCATTTTTTTCTTCGGTAATTTTAATCGTGTATTCTCAATTCGTTTTGCAAATATATCTAAATCAGTAATATAACCTTTGAATGGTCTGTGTTTTTTCTCATTTAGTCAATTTTTTAAGACGAATGTGCGAAATGATTTACGTTTTTTTATAATGTTTTTGCAATGAAAAAAAATTAGTGACGGCCATTTTATTTTTGAAAATTTAAAATCTAACTTTATGATTATTAAATTGGCAACATCATGACAGTTCGGTACTATTGGGATAAAATAAATAATTGGAATGGAGAAGAAAGCGAAATAAAAGATTTTGGTTTAACCGATTTAGAAAATCTCATTTCAAAAAATGCTTTGAATAGAAGCGAAAACTATTTTACTCTCGAAGCTCTTTTTCAAAAATCATCTGAAGAAACTACACTAAATATTGAAACGGCAAACTTAATTTCAAAACATATCGGTCTATTATTTCTAAATGAAAAAGAAACTGAAAATGTTTGCTCTGCAAATAATCCTGAATTACGAACAGAATTCAGACAAAGTTTTCGAATACTAGATTTGCTAGATTTCATTTATGCGATTTTGCATTCTTCACTTTATGAAAACGACGTCGAAAATGTGAAACAAAAAATTCCAATTCCGCATGATGCCGATTTGTTTTGGAAAATTGTGCAAATAGGAAATGATTGTCGGAATAAGGAAATTCCATAAATAAAAAAAGCAGCTCCTGGAACGAGCTGCTTTTGCTTTTTTGTTGGGGACAAAAAGGGTTAGCGACGGAAAGATGGACTTTGGTTCACTGTTTCATCTAACTTTACAGCCTTCACTTTTTTGGCTACAACTTTAATTTCGTGTTTTGCAGTTTTACCATTTTCAGTTACTTCTAAAACATAAGTTCCGGCTGGATGACCTTCTAAGCTTATTGTTTTTGAAACTTCTAATTTATTTGCAGCAGATTCTCCTGTGTAAACTAAATTATGGTTTTCATCATAAATTGAAAACGAAGAATTTTCAACGGTGTCAAGAGTAAAGCTTACTACTTTTCCGTTTCCAGTAACTATATTCAAAATATAATCACCTTTTCCTTCATTTGCATAAGTGAAAATTGCTGATAGGAACAAGGCCGCAATCAAGCCCATTTTGGCAAATTTTGTCATGTTTTTTTTAATTGTTTTTTTTAAGATTAATATTAAAATAGTGGCGCGTAAAACTACAAAAGAAATTTAATTTTCTGCAAAAAAAAGCCGTTTTCAAACGCTTAAGTTGCTGAATTAAAGATGTTTCAATAATTTTCTTACAGTATGTACGAAATTTTTAAAGTATTGGATGTTTTTTTGTTGGTTTTTTTAAAAGTGTAAAAATCAGACTTTTAAAATTATTAGGAATTGTTTTCCAAAAAAGAAAAACAAAAGAAAAATAAAAGAAAAACAGTTCAGTTTAGAGCAAAAAAAACAGCTCAATAACCACAAAGAGCTGTTTGTAAAACAATCACGTTTTTACTAACTATCTAACCTTATACTTTTATGAGAAGTATAACTTTTTTAGCGTACTGCTACGCTAGTATTTTTAGCAGAACCTGCTTTATAAATTGTCGAAACTGCTTTTGATGATAAAACAGATGTTTCATCAGAAACTGTAATTTCGTGTCTTACCTTTTTTGTACTGTCTTCAACTTCTAGATAGTAAGTTCCTTCTGGAAACTGTTCTAAGCTAAAAGTTCTTAGGATTCCGTCTTTACCTGAAGCATTTTCAGAATAAATCAATTCTCCATTTTTGTCGTAAATAGCCACATTAGCTTTTTTTACCTGATTTAGAGCAAAAGTGATCACTTTTCCATTTCCTTTCAAAACGTGAACATTCAAAAGATCATTCCCGTCAATTGCAAAAGCATTGCTTGTTGCGAAAAGTACTGCACATACTAAACTTAATTTTAAAATCTTTTTCATAATCTTAGTTATTAAATTAATAGTTCTAATTCTCTGATGTAAAATTACTTCAACAAGGGGTAATTGAGCACAACTCTATTTGCCAATTTCTATGCTATATTCTCATTTACGAAACCGTTATAGGTTAAAATTTGAATTATTTTTATCGTTTTCGCAAAAACACCTATTATTTTTCAATGTTTTTCTTAATCTTAAGATGACGATTTCTTAAGAATTAACCGAAAGAAAATCAGTTACTTCAAAACAGCATAAAACAAAAAAACAGCTCCATTACCACAAAGAGCTGTTCTTGTTTGTTATATTTTATTACCAATTTTTTATACCTAAATATATAGGTGTAATTTTTAGCGTGCTGCTACGCTAGAGCTTTTGTTAAATCCTGCTTTGTAAACAGACGAAACCGCTTTTCTTGATAAAACCGATGCATCGCTTGTAATAGTGATTTCGTGTCTAACTTTTTTTACATTGTCTTCAACTTCTAAATAATAGGTTCCTTCTGGAAATTCTTCTAAATTAAAAGTTCTTAAAATTCCTTCTTTACCCGAAGCACTTTCAGAATAAAGAAGTGATCCATCTTTGTCATAAATTGCAACATTTGCTTTTTTTACTTGATTAAGAGCAAACGTGATCACTTTACCATTTGTTTTTAATACATGAAGATTAAAATCTTCATTCGCGCCAATTGCAAAAGCGCTAAATCCTGCGAAAAGCACTGCACCTACTAAACTTAATTTTAAATTTTTCATAGCATTAGTTTTTTTTAGATTAATAGTTCTAATTCTCTGATGCTAAATTACTTACGTTGTACTGATTATTGCACAACTCTATTTGCTGATTTGTATGCTATATTCTCATTTACGAAACCGTTATAGGTTAAATTTTGAATTTAATTTAATGATTATGTTAATTGGGTAGTTATTTTTTAAAGTTTTGATGATTTTTACGTGATGATTTATTTACAAGAGGGTATATAATTTAACCGCAAAGAGCGCAAAGAAAAAACGCAAAGTTCACAAAGCTTTAAAAATAGAACTTTGCGAACTTTGCGTAAAACCTTAGCGTCTTTGCGGTAAAAAAGAAGCAAAAAAAAAACAGCTCAATAACCACAAAGAGCTGTTTCTAAAACCTTTCGGTTTTTAAACTTTACTAACTATCTAACCTCATTTTTATACTGTATTCGAGTATAACTTTTTTAGCGTACTGCTACGCTAGTATTTTTTGCAGCATTTTTGTAAACAGCTGAAACTGCTTTTGATGATAAAACTGTAGCATCATCAGAAACTGTAATTTCGTGTCTTACTTTTTTCGTGCTGTCTTCAACTTCTAAATAATAAGTTCCAGCTGGAAATTCTTCTAAACTGAAAGTTCTTAAGATACCATCTTTTCCAGATGCGTTTTCAGAATACAATAAAGATCCGTCTTTGTCATATATAGATAAGTATGCTTTTTTTGTTTGGTTTAAAGCAAACGTGATAAGCTTTCCATTTCCTTTTAATACGTGAAGACCAAATTCTGCATCACCATCAATTGCATAAGTATTTAATCCTGATAATAATACTGCAACTACTAAACTTAATTTTAATATCTTTTTCATAATTCTTTATGTTTAAATTTTTAGTTCATTTCTCTGATGTAAAATTACTGCAGCAGTTGCTTTTTGAGCACAACTCTATTTTCCGATTTATATGCTATATTCTCATTTACGAAACCGATATAGGTTAAAATTTGAATTTTTTTAAGTGTTTTTGTTAATTCGGTTACTATTTTCTAACGTTTTGGTAAAAATGAGATATGTTAAAAAGTTCTGTTTTTCTTACAGAAATTATATTTTTCTATAAAAAGGCGTTTTTAAATATGATATTCAGAAAAAATAACGGATAAAAAAATGAGGCTTCAAAAAAAATGATGTTTTGGTATAAAAATGATATTGCTGTTTTAGTTGTTTTCATGAAAAATTCTCATTTACGAAACCGTTATAGGTTAAAATTTAAATTATTTTAGGTGTTTTTGTTAAATTTGCTATTATTTTTTAAAGATATATATCATGAAAACAGTCGCCCCAGCTCTTGAAGTGATATCAAACTCATACGGAAGTTCTTTTACCTACACCAAACATGCCGAAAAGACCAACAGTAAAGCCCATTTGTGGCATTATCATCCAGAAATTGAGTTGGTTTATATAAATGGAGGTGCGGGAAAAAGGCAAATAGGAAGCCATGTTTCTTATTATACAAACGGAGATTTGATATTAATAGGTGCCAATTTGCCACATTGCGGTTTTACAAATGAACAAACGGGAAATAAAAAAGAAACTGTTATTCATATCAAACCGGAATTTTTGGCAAATGATTTTTTTGTCGCTCCCGAAATGAAAAGAGTGCAAAATATTATCAATCAGTCAAAAACTGGAATTGCTTTTAATGGCGAAACCAAAAAACAGATAGGCAAAAAAATCGAAATGATGGAGCATCAGCTTCCTTTTGAGCGCTTATTGACACTTTTGAGTATTTTAGATGAATTGGAATCATCAGATGAATATACGGTTTTAAATGCTGACGGATTTTCGTTAGAATTACAAAATCAAGACAATGACAGAATGAATTTGATTTTTAATTTCGTAAAAGATCATTTTCAGGAATCAATTGCTATTGACGAGGTTTCGAATTTAGTAAGTATGACGACGCCTTCATTTTGTCGTTATTTCAAGAAAATTTCGAACAAAACGTTTACCGAATTTGTAAATGAGTATCGTTTGGTGCATGCTTCTAAACTTTTGGCCGAAAAGCAAATCAGTATTAATGAAGTTTGTTATGAAAGCGGTTTTAATAACTTCAGCCATTTCAGCAAATCGTTCAAACAATATACAGGAAAAAGCGCGTCGCAATACCGTTTAGAACACAAGACTATAATTAGTTAGTTTTTTGTTGCCACGAATTACACCAATTTTCACGAATTAAAACTTTGACAAAGTTTAAAAATTTGTCAAAGTTGAACTCTACGCAATTAAAAATTCGTGAAAATTGGTGTAATTCGTGGCTATTACTTTTTAGTGCAAAAGCTAGTCGGATTTTTCATATAATTTATTTTGAAAAAGGTATATTTACATTCCCTAATCAGAAAATAAAATATATGAAAAAAATTAAAATGCTGTTAGCTGCCTTTTTGATCTGCATTTCAACCTTGACTTATGCAGCAAAAGTAGATACGTTACAAGTTGCCAGTACCGCTATGGGCAAAACCTACAAAGCAGCGGTAGTTTTACCTAATAGTTATGCCAAAAGCAAATCGGCCTTTCCGGTAATGTATCTTTTGCATGGCGCTTATGGACATTTTAGCGATTGGTTGAAAAATACGCCAAACAAAAAATTAGTTCAAAATTTATCGGATCAATACAATATGATTATCGTAATGCCTGAAGGTGAGGTTTTCAGTTTTTATTTGGATAGTCCGGTAAACAAAGAAAGTCAGTTTGAGACTTTTATAACGCAGGAAGTTATTCAGAAAGTCGATAAAACATACAGAACCATCAGTAATAAAAGCGGAAGAGTAATCACGGGACTTTCAATGGGAGGCCATGGTGCTTTGTATCTTTCTGCAAAATATCCTGATTTGTTTTGTGCAGCTGGAAGTATGAGTGGTGCCGTAGATATGAGTACAATGCTCAACAGAGATTCGGCTGCGCAAGTGGTAAAATTGATGCAACCCGTTTTTGGTGATAAAAGCGGCAGTACCGAAATGTACGAACAGTATGCAGTAATGAATATGCTTGATAAAATAAAAGCAAACAAACTGCCGTTGATTATAGATTGCGGTGTTGATGATTTTTTGATTGAACCAAACAGAGAATTGCATCGACGATTAGTTTACAACAAAGTTGAGCACGATTATACCGAACGTCCAGGAGCCCATACGTGGGATTATTGGGAAAATTCTCTTCCGTATCATGCATTATTTTTTAGTAAAATATTGTTTAAAACCAAAACGAAGTAATTGCGAAATTTATACTTTTTGATGGGTATATATTTATAATCTTATTTTGGTGACGTGTTTTTTAAGAAATTGATAAAAACGACCTTTGATTTTAAAAATGAAAGGTCGTTTTTTTATTTGTTCGAATAGACGCGTACTATTTTTCTTTCTTACTGTGTTCCGTTCGTCGATTATTTTTGAATGATATCGATTTTACTTCTTTTTAAGTAAGCGCATTCAGGTTATTAACTAATTTTAACAAATGTTTACCCCCTGATCGTGAATGTCAGATTTTTTTCTGAGGGTCAAGTCTTTTTATAAGAGTTTTTTAGATTTTGTGCTTCATAACTTTTTGAAGATGGTTTATTATCTACATGTAATTGCCAAATCTGCAAACTATCTGTTTTTTGCTAATGTAATGGTATTCTAAATACTATTATCATGAAAAAAACTATTTTTTATCACATGAAGATTATACATGAATTTTGTAAAATCTTTCGTTGTTCTTTTATCGATTTAGTTTTTCCAAATTTTAGTTTGGTGAAAATTAATGTGTACAAAAAGTATCAATTTTATCTGATGGTACTTTTTATGCTATTTGCTTTCCAACCTTATTTGCATTCACAAGCTATATCTGGAGCAGCTGTACAAGCTAATTTTGGTATTGATGCTGACGTTTATGCAAACAAAGAACAATTTTTAGTTCCTCCAACGGTTTCGGGTATTTATGATGACTGGTTTTTTAGCTCTTCTTTTGCTAATGGAACCGGCGAAAATGTTATTGATCAGACTAATGCTGCGGGACTAAAAACTTCAATCCAGGCTAATAATAATTTTACATTCGAAAAAAGAATGTCAAAACCAAAAAATACCATGGTTGGTAATTTTTTGTGGATTGATGCTGTTTATGGACGTGATGGAAATTCAACGCAAAGTAACAGCGACTCTAATACTTTTTCGGGAAATTCTAACAAGAATGGTGATAATCCAACTACTTGGGCTTTAGGTTCAGGTAGTATCCCTCAAAAGGATGATATTGTTGATGTGTACGGCTATTTGAGAAGAGATTTATCTCCAGCCGCATTAGCGATTAATCCTAATGGAGTTTTATGGGGATATGGTGGAGCATCTAAAATTTCTTCTGATGGGAATTCACATTTTGATTTTGAATTTTTTAGAACAGAAGTAAGCTATAACGGTAGTGCATTAGTAGGTACAGGTAGTCAAGCAGGACACACTGCATGGACTTTTGATGCTACAGGAAAAATACTTGTTCCTGGTGACGTACTTGTTGCTATCGATTTTGAAAATGGTGGTACAAAACCACTGGGTAGTGTAAGAGTTTGGATGTCTAGTGCTGATATCGCTAGTTTTAACTCAAAAGCTGACAGACCATTTGATCTTACTGGTGTTTTTGATCAAGGTAATGGTGCGCCTCCGTACGGATATGCTGAAATAAAAGCTAAAGGAGGAGGTATACTTACCAACGTTTTTGCAGTTGTTAATGTAACAGCCCCTACCTTAGGACCGCCTTGGGGAACTTTAGAAGGTTCGCAAGCCAATTTTCAAGATAATTATAAAGCTTTGCAGTTTACAGAGTTTGGACTTAATTTGACAGCTTTAGGATTGGATAGCCGAAATATTAACCAAAGTCCTTGTTCAAATTTATTGGGTAGTCTGATAGTAAAAACGAGATCATCATCTTCATTTACTGCAGAATTAAAAGATTTTTCGGGACCTTATTTATTCGGAAATATTACTGATGTAGCCGTAGTTGGTAATGTTAGTAATACATTAACTTGTACTAATTCAACTGCTACTTTAACAGCAACACCAACTCCAGCAAATGCTATTATAAAATGGTACGGACCTTCACCTGATGGTATAGCCGATGGGCCTTTTATATCAGGAAATGCACCGGTTGTATCTGTTAAAGGAATTTATACGGTATATGCTTATACAAATTTAGAAGGCTGTTTTGCTAAAAAAACGGTCACAGTTCTTGAAAATAAAGAACCGCCAAATGTTAATGCAGGAGATGATAAAGCTTTAACGTGTTTAATAACATCAATAAAATTGTCTGGCTCATCAAGTACGCCTAATGCTACATATTTATGGAGTACATTGGACGGAAACATTGTTTCAGGTGGCACAACCCTGACACCAACTATAGATAAGGCTGGAACTTATACATTAACAGTTACCGACCCTATAAATGGATGTAAAAAGGCAGATGATGTAGTTGTAACAAGCACTCCGCCAACACCTATTAATATAACTTGTCCTGGAGATAATATAAAAAGTTCTTGTGTTTATGCCGATCAGGCTGCAGTTGATGCTGCTTTTGATACCTTTAAACAAGGCTTTACAGCTTCGGGAGGTAACGGTACCTTGACAATTACGGGATTAGAGAATTTGACTCCTCCAGCATTATGTGGAGGAACTGTAACCGTAAATTATAATGTTACTGATGCTTGCGGATTACAGAAATCATGTTCTGCGACTTTCACCATCACGGCTCCTGCAGCAGTAGTTCCAGTATCGCCAGATCCGTTCAGCGCCTCAGCCTGCGCGTATGCCGACCAGGCTGCCGTAAACGCTGCCTTCGAGACCTTCAAAGCAGGCTTTAAGGTGAGCGGCGGCTGCGATGCCAAAGGCGAGATCCAAGGCAGTCCGGTGGCGCCGAAACTATGCGACGGAGGGACAACAACAGTGACCTATAAAGTGACCGACAAATGCTATGAGACCACCATCAGCAAGGACTTCACCATCACGGCTCCTGCAGCAGTAGTTCCAGTATCGCCAGATCCGTTCAGCGCCTCAGCCTGCGCGTATGCCGACCAGGCTGCAGTGAACGCCGCCTTCGAGACCTTCAAAGCGGGCTTCAAGGTGAGCGGCGGATGTGATGCCAAAGGCGAGATCCAAGGCAGTCCGATGGCGCCGAAACTATGCGACGGAGGAACGGTGACAGTGACCTATAAAGTGACCGACAAATGCTACGAGACCACCATCAGCAAAGACTTCACCATCACGGCTCCTGCAGCGGTAGTTCCAGTATCGCCAGATCCGTTCAGCGCCTCAGCCTGCGCTTATGCCGACCAGGCTGCCGTAAACGCCGCCTTCGAGACCTTCAAAGCGGGCTTCAAGGTGAGCGGCGGATGTGATGCCAAAGGCGAGATCCAAGGCAGTCCGATGGCTCCGAAACTATGCGACGGAGGGACAACAACAGTGACCTATAAAGTGACCGACAAATGCTATGAGACCACCATCAGCAAGGACTTCACCATCACGGCTCCTGCAGCAGTAGTTCCAGTATCGCCAGATCCGTTCAGCGCCTCAGCCTGCGCTTATGCCGACCAGGCTGCCGTAAACGCCGCCTTTGAAACCTTCAAAGCAGGCTTCAAGGTGAGCGGCGGCTGTGATGCCAAAGGCGAGATCCAAGGCAGTCCGATGGCGCCGAAACTATGCGACGGAGGAACGGTGACAGTTACCTATAAAGTGACCGACAAATGCTATGAGACCACCATCAGCAAGGACTTCACCATCATGGCTCCTGCAGCGGTGGTTCCAGTATCGCCAGATCCGTTCAGCGCCTCAGCCTGCGCTTATGCCGACCAGGCTGCCGTAAACGCCGCCTTCGAGACCTTCAAAGCAGGCTTTAAAGTAAGCGGCGGATGCGATGCCAAAGGCGAGATCCAAGGCAGTCCGATGGCGCCGAAACTATGCGAAGGAGGAACGGTGACAGTGACCTATAAAGTGACCGACAAATGCTATGAGACCACCATCAGCAAGGACTTCACCATCACGGCTCCTGCAGCGGTGGTTCCAGTATCGCCAGATCCGTTCAGCGCCTCAGCCTGCGCTTATGCCGACCAGGCTGCCGTAAACGCCGCCTTCGAGACCTTCAAAGCAGGCTTTAAAGTAAGCGGCGGATGCGATGCCAAAGGCGAGATCCAAGGCAGTCCGATGGCGCCGAAACTATGCGAAGGAGGAACGGTGACAGTGACCTATAAAGTGACCGACAAATGCTATGAGACCACCATCAGCAAGGACTTCACCATCACGGCTCCTGCAGCGGTGGTTCCAGTATCGCCAGATCCGTTCAGCGCCTCAGCCTGCGCGTATGCCGACCAGGCTGCCGTAAACGCCGCCTTCGAGACCTTCAAAGCGGGCTTCAAGGTGAGCGGCGGATGCGATGCCAAAGGCGAGATCCAAGGCAGTCCGATGGCTCCGAAACTATGCGACGGAGGGACAACAACAGTGACCTATAAAGTGACCGACAAATGCTACGAGACCACCATCAGCAAGGACTTCACCATCACGGCTCCTGCAGCGGTGGTTCCAGTATCGCCAGATCCGTTCAGCGCCTCAGCCTGCGCTTATGCCGACCAGGCTGCCGTAAACGCCGCCTTCGAGACCTTCAAAGCGGGCTTCAAGGTGAGCGGCGGCTGTGATGCCAAAGGCGAGATCCAAGGCAGTCCGATGGCGCCGAAACTATGCGACGGAGGAACGGTGACAGTGACCTATAAAGTGACCGACAAATGCTATGAGACCACCATCAGCAAGGACTTCACCATCACGGCTCCTGCAGCGGTGGTTCCAGTATCGCCAGATCCGTTCAGCGCCTCAGCCTGCGCTTATGCCGACCAGGCTGCCGTAAACGCTGCCTTCGAGACCTTCAAAGCGGGCTTCAAGGTGAGCGGCGGATGTGATGCCAAAGGCGAGATCCAAGGCAGTCCGGTGGCTCCGAAACTATGCGACGGAGGAACGGTGACAGTCACCTATAAAGTGACCGACAAATGCTACGAGACCACCATCAGCAAGGACTTCACCATCACGGCTCCTGCAGCGGTAGTTCCAGTATCGCCAGATCCGTTCAGCGCCTCAGCCTGCGCTTATGCCGACCAGGCTGCAGTGAACGCTGCCTTTGAGACCTTCAAAGCAGGCTTTAAAGTAAGCGGCGGCTGCGATGCGAAAGGCGAGATCCAAGGCAGTCCGGTGGCTCCGAAACTATGCGACGGAGGGACAACAACAGTGACCTATAAAGTGACCGACAAATGCTACGAGACCACCATCAGCAAGGACTTCACCATCACGGCTCCTGCAGCGGTAGTTCCAGTATCGCCAGATCCGTTCAGCGCCTCAGCCTGCGCGTATGCCGACCAGGCTGCCGTAAACGCCGCCTTCGAGACCTTCAAAGCGGGCTTCAAGGTGAGCGGCGGATGTGATGCCAAAGGTGTATTTGTAGGTAATCCGGTAGCGCCAAACTTATGTCAGGGCGGAACCACCAGTGTAAGTTATATGATAACTGATAAATGTTACACAACTACAATTACTAAAAACTTCACTATTACCGTTCCTTCAGCAGTAAGCACTGAGGCTCCAACAGCAGTGAATGCCTCAGCTTGCAAATATGCCGATCAGGCGGCACTTGATGCAGCTTTCGAAACCTTCAAAGCAGGTTTTAAAGTAAGCGGTGGCTGCGATGCGAAAGGAGTAATCCAAGGCAATCCGATTGCACCAAAATTATGTGAAGGAGGAACAACGACAGTTGCCTTTAAAGTGACCGACAAATGTTATGAAACTACAATCAGCAAAGACTTCACTATTACTAAAGTTAATTTGCTTAATGTTTTAAGTCCTCCAAATAAAACAGTTGTTTGCGGTGAAGATCCAGATGGTGCATTTTTAGCATGGATTGCTGGATTTAAATTTACTGGAGGATGTTCTGGAAATGTTCAGGCTACGGATTTATCTCAGTTTGTGAAACCTCAGATAGGAACGGCATTAGTTGTTGAATATGTTGTTTCGAACAATTGTGAAACGATTAAAAAAGTATCAACATTTTTAATCACTTCATGTACAACTCCAATTTGTACTTATACTCAAGGAGCTTACGGAAATGTTGGAGGTATGGCCTGTGTAGGAGGACAATCTTACACAACCAAAGCTCTTATTGCGAAAGCATTAAGTACTTATCCAGGAGGAACAATGACAATTGGTTTAGTTGGAAAATCTGTTTTAGTATCAAATAATCAAGATGATATTAATGGTGTAATAACAGTTTTACCAGGAGGAGGTGCAAGTAAAGTATTAGCAAATGGAAATCCTCATATTAATGCATTGCCTGCATCATATCTTAAAAAAGGAAAAATTAATAATACCTTATTGGCTCAAACCATTACCTTAGGACTTAATTTAGGTGTTGATAGTGAGTTGAGTAAATTCAAATTGCAGGCAGGTATATTGGCAGTTGCTCAACCTGAAGGTGGTTGCGGATCTAAAACTCCAAAAGTACGTTCTTGTAATCCTGACGGAACAGTAAGTAATGAATACAAATATTACACTATTCCGAATAATGTGGTTAGCAAACTACCAGGAGATAAAACAGTTGGTGATTTATTTAACTTGGCTAATCAAGCATTGGGAGGTGGAAGCACTAATGGAGTTTCTCTTTCTGATATTGCAAGCTTGGTGGATTTGATAAATAATGCATTTGATGAATGTAGAATATCAATAGGATACAACATTCAGCCACTTGCTTGTGCAGCTACTCAAGAAACAATAGTTGCTCAGACTCCTATTACTACGGATACAGCTGTAGTGGAAAGTACTGGAAAAGAAAGTAAAAAACCTGGTTTTGATGCTTATCCTGTTCCATTCAAAAACTACATTACGATTCGTTATAACTTTGATTATGCAACAGATGTCAAAATTGAATTGTTTGATCTATCAGGAAAACTGTTATCTTCAAAAACAGATACAGATTCTTATTTTGGAAAAGAATACAACTTTAATATTGATTTCTACGTAGGCAAATCTCAAGTTTACATTCTACAAATTACGACTAATAAAGGCAGTAGTACTAAAAAAATCATTTCTGCCGGTAATTAAAATCATTTATAAATCTTATTTAAAGCATCCGTTAAAAGCGGATGCTTTTTTTATGAAAATTATTTTTTGTTTATCCTTTAATTATGTGTGTTTTACGAGTAAAGCGATTTGTTAAATGTCGGTGAGGTTTAAAAAAATAGAGGAAAAATCATGTTTTTCTTTTTTTTGGTTTAATTTTTGGAATACCTTTATAAACTTTAAAAAATATATATTATGAAAAAGATACTTACCTTATTTGCTGTTATTGGATTAATAGCTTTTACAAGCTGTGAAGGGCCAGAAGGGCCTCCGGGAGAACCTGGGCCTCTTGCTGAAGTTTATGAAATTGAAAACGTAAATTTTAGTGGCACAGCTAACTCTGAGGTTTATTTTAATTTTAAATCAAAATTGTACTTAGGAGATGTTGTTCTAGTTTATAGATATGATGGAGCTGATCCTGTAACAAAACGTGATATATGGGTTCCGCTTCCAGAGTCTCATTATTATAGTGATGGTTCTCTTTATTTTGCTTATAAATTTGATTTTACTCAGGATAATGTCAGAATTTTTACTGATGGGTTTGGACTAAATGTAAATCCTATTCCTGCTGATTTAAGAAATGCTCAAATATTTCGTATTGTGGTAGTTCCTGGTTTAGATCCTCTTGTTACAGGAAAGTCGGTTAATAAACCTGATTATTCAGATTACTACAAAGTTATTGCAAAGTATAATATTGATGATTCAAATGTGAAAAAACTTAATTAAGTGAATCACTAACAAAAAAAGGAAATCGTAATGATTTCCTTTTTTTGTTGATGGTCATTACTGACTGTTTTTGATGAATGTTAACTGAGTATTTCTATTACCTCCAGTTTGAATATTTATAAAGTAAGTTCCCATGATTAAATTTGAAATATTTATGCTTATTAGATTTGGATTTATGATAGAGAAATTGTTTGAATTTACTATAGTTCCCATTGTATTTGCAATAGTTATTTTAGTATTGGCTAAAATATAATCTGTTCCTTTGTTTTCAATGTTTATAACAGAAGAAGCTGGATTTGGATAGATTATTATTGTTGGAGATGTATATACAGAGTTAGAAGGTATTAAGCTTACTTCATTACTATAAGATTTTGTAGTTCCCTTTACTAATTGACCATTATTTATAATTTGATAATTAATTGTTGCTAATCTTCTGTAATTATAAGTAGTTTGAATGATTAAGCTACCTCTTGGATTTGCTACAAATTTAAGCGGTAAGGGGAGGTAATCTTTGGATGTTGCGCCAGAGACATCTACCCAGTTTCCATATGCAGAATTATTGGTTACTGATTGACTTTGCCATTGATATGATAATGTATATTCTAAATTTGTGCCATTAATTGTGGCTACGTCGATTGATGGATGGGGTAGAGCCAATAAAAGAATTTGGAGATTCTATTATTCCAGCTGATGGAATATCTAATATTTGATCACAACAAATGTTATTATTATCGCGAACTGTTCTCAGCAATATTTTTAGAGAGTTGCTAACTCTTTTTATGTTTTGATAAACCGCAACTCTTCTTACTAAATAATAGTTATCTTCATTGTTTGTTATATCCGATGGATTAAAGAAGTTTAAGGAAGGTGAATTTTCTCCTTCAATAGTTTTCCAATATTTATTTCCACCTAATGCAATATTTGTTTTAGCATATTCCCATTCATATCTTTCAACATTCACTATATTATCTCCTCTTTGAGGAACATGAAATGGGGCTTGGAGAATATTTAAATTTACAGAATTGTCTGATCTACCACCGACTATAGATTTTGGGTTGGTATTTATTATTTCTATAAAATTATCAGTAGTTGGTACGTCGACAATAGAAATCTCATTGGAAATTATTGGTGAGGGAACTACAGTGATAGTTGCAGTATTACTTTTATTAGGCCTGTCATTAATATAACTGTAACCTAAACTTCTGTAAATCGTAAAGCTTCCAATAGTTGGAACATAATCTAGATTTAATGTGTTTTGCTCGAAACTTAAAACGGGAGTGCTTACATTTCCATCTCCACTCCAAGAATAAGATATTCCATAAGGCTCATTTTTATAAGGATTTAGGTAATTGGAGCCAGCTATAGGTGCAGGTTTATCTCCTAATCTAACTGTTTGATTACAACATACTGTATTTGTTATATTTGTCGGATTTGGAGCATCAGCAGGAGGGTTTAAAGTTGTTCCTGTTGTCATTGTTGTGTTTTTTATAACTGCTATACTAGAGCTGTTATAGGCTTTTGTGCTTTTATATTCAGCAAAAATGTATCCACCAGAAGTTGGGAAATCAGTCCAGTTTAAATTTATAACAAAACTTTTGGTAGCAACTTTTGCACCTCCAAAATAAAGTAAGCCTCCATCACCACCAATGGCAACACCTGCGCCTAACGCTGGGCCTTTTGAAAAATAAACCTTTAATGTTCCGTCGTCTCCCACAGCAACATTGGCGGGAATTTCTACTTTGACTCCCAATGCAATTGTAGAATATGGAGTTGACGCTAAATTAATGGCTCCGGAACTATAATTTGTTCCGTTCACTGTTGTGGGAGTTAAAGTAACAGTTTGACCAAAAAGCATTGTTGTGAACAATGTTAAAAAGCATAAAAAATAATTTTTTCTCATAATAAAAGATTTTTAAATTTATAATGAGCTAAATATAAGTAAAATTAAATGTATTTTCTTACTTTTTTAAAATAAAATGAAAGTTAATGCTTATATATTATTTAATTTATGCGCAAAAAAAGGAAATCGCAAGATTTCCTTTTTTTTTAAGACATTATATTTTTCAATACTATTGTTTATCCAAATCTGAATCAGTCAATAATTTTTCTTTTCCGAATTTAAGAGAAACTAAGATTCCTACTAAAAGTGACAATGCGATAAATCCTAAAGAAGCCCATTCTGGAACGTGAATCCAATCGTGCAGCAGCATTTTTAATCCTACGAAAGCTAAAATTGCGACTAAGCTGTATTCCAAATAACTGAATTTTGCCAGCATATTTGCCAAGAAGAAATACATAGAACGCAATCCTAGAATGGCAAAAATATTAGAACTGAATACTAAAAACGGATCTGAGGTAATTGCAAGAATTGCCGGAACGCTGTCAACTGCAAATAAAACGTCCATAACTTCAATTACGATCAAAGCCACGAATAATGGAGTAGCCGCTTTTTTTCCTTTTTCAGTTAAAATGAAAAATTTCTCATGATCCATGTGCGAAGTTATCGGAATAACTTTTCCTAATGCTTTGTAGATGAAAGAATCTTTTGGGTGAAAATCTTCGTCTTCTCCAGAAAATAACATTTTTACAGCAGTAAAAATCAGGAATGCCCCAAATAGATACGTTGTCCAAGTAAATTTATTAATCAGCATTACGCCAAAGAAAATCATCAAGCCACGGAAAACTATTGCGCCTAAAATTCCCCAAAACAATACGCGGTGTTGGTATTTTTGCGGTATTTTGAACGAAGCAAAAATGATGGCAATTACAAAAATATTATCAACACTTAATGAAAGCTCAATCAAATAACCTGTAATAAACTTCATTGAAGCTACGGCAGGTTGCAGTTTATCAGGATTTGCAATATAATCTGTTGTATAAAGCCAATAGATTACTCCCGAAAACAAGAAAGATAATGTAACCCAAATCAAGGTCCATTTGCTGGCTTCTTTGGTGCTAATAATATGAGGAGTTTTGTTGAAGACACCTAAGTCTAAAGCAAGAATAAAAACTACAGCAAGTAAAAAGAGAGACCAGACTATCATAACAATTTTTTTAAATGATCTACAAAGATAAGTTTTGAAGTTTAAATTAAAAATTAATTATAAGAAAGGTATTGGTAAATTGAGTGAAATTGTTGGATGTGAAATGTAAAACGGAGAATAATAGATAAAAAAAAAGTGCCAACAATTAAGTTGGCACTTTTTAGAATATAATTTAAGCTTTGAATTATAGCGCTGATTTAACAGTTTTGATAATTCTAGCAGCAATTTTGTAAGGGTCTCCGTTTGAAGCAGGTCTTCTGTCTTCCAACCAACCTTTCCAACCTTTTTGAACAGTCATTAAAGGAATTCTGATAGAACATCCTCTGTCTGAAACTCCATAAGAGAAATCGTTGATAGAAGCAGTTTCGTGTTTACCAGTTAAACGTTGCTCATTGTAAGCTCCGTAAACCGCGATGTGCTCTTTAGTAACAGGACGGAAAGCCTCACAGATTTTCTCATAAGTTTCTTGAGAACCACAAGTTCTAAGAACTGAGTTAGAGAAGTTAGCGTGCATTCCAGAACCATTCCAGTCTGTATCTCCTAGAGGTTTTGGGTGGTATTCAATATAGTAACCATATTTTTCAGTCAAACGATCTAATAAATAACGAGCAACCCAGATTTCATCTCCAGCTTTTTTAGCTCCTTTAGCGAATAATTGGAATTCCCATTGTCCGCAAGCAACCTCTTGGTTGATTCCTTCAAAGTTGATTCCAGCAGCGATACATAAATCAGCGTGCTCTTCAACTAATTTTCTACCGTGTGTGTTTTTTCCACCTACTGAACAGTAGTACATCCCTTGTGGAGCAGGGTATCCTCCAACTGGGAAACCAAGTGGAAGTTGAGTTTTAGTATCCATGATGAAATATTCTTGTTCGAAACCAAACCAGAAATCATCATCTTCATCATCAATTGTGGCTCTACCGTTAGAAGGGTGTGGTGTTCCATCAGCGTACATAACTTCAGACATTACTAACCATCCGTTAATACGAGTTGGATCTGGATAAATTGCAACAGGAACTAAAAGACAGTCAGAAGAACCACCTTCAGCTTGTTTAGTTGACGAACCATCAAATGACCAATTTCCAAGTTCTTCTAATGTTCCTTTGAAATTTTCGTGTTCTTCAACTTTAGTTTTACTTCTAAGATTTTGAGTTGGTTCGTATCCATCTAACCAAATGTACTCTAACTTAATTTTAGCCATAATAATATAAATTTATTTTTTTTGTTTTTTCGCTGGGTCAAATATAGATTTATTTTTTTAGTCCTAAAAATTAGGGGGCTATTTTGTTTTGCGAAGTATTATTTTTTAGAGAAGCGCAATTTTGATAGGGGTATATTTTAAAAAAGATAATTTTATTAACCTTAAAAATATAAATTCGTAATAATTAAGGAGTATTTTTGAATTTTTGAGTTAAGGAATTATGAAAAAATGTTTATTTAATAGAGAATATTGTTGTTAATTGTTATATTTCTTCAAATGCCTTTGCTTATTCTCTGAAAAAAGACGTATCTGTTGAGAAATCATAGTTCAAAAAACTCAAATTTATATTCTCAAGAGGCACTTTTATTGTTTATATTTGTTCTTCATTTTTTTATGAAAATTAGTACGAATTAAAACTTTACATACCATGTCAACATTACGTTTTCAAGCTTTACAACAAGCTTCAAACAGAAAGCCGGTGCATTTTGAAGAAATTGGTCGAAAATCAAATCTTTTCGGATCAAATGTGTTTAACGAAAAAGCGATGAAGCAGTATTTGACTTCAGATGCATTTAAAGGAGTAAGAGATGCCATTCAGCATGGAACTAAAATCGATAGAAAACTAGCGGATTATATTGCTATGGGAATGAAAGAGTGGGCTTTGTCTAAAGGTGTGACACATTATACACACTGGTTTCAGCCTCTTACAGGAACAACGGCAGAAAAACACGATGCTTTTTTTGAAACTTCTTATGACGGAAGTGAATCTGTAGAAAAATTTGGCGGTGCGCAATTGGTACAGCAAGAACCAGATGCATCTAGTTTCCCGAACGGAGGAATCAGAAATACATTTGAAGCTAGAGGATATACCGCTTGGGATCCGACTTCGCCGGCATTTATTTATGGTACAACTTTATGTATTCCTACAGTTTTCATCGCTTACACAGGTGAAGCTTTAGATAATAAAATACCTTTATTAAGAGCATTGTCTGCAATTGACGAAGCTGCGACAGAAGTTTGTCGCTACTTTGATAAAAACGTAAAAAAAGTAACGGCAACATTAGGTTGGGAGCAAGAGTATTTCTTGATTGATAAAGCGCTGGCAAATTCTCGCCCAGATTTAATGATGACCGGAAGAACATTATTAGGACATACATCTGCAAAAGGACAACAATTAGATGATCACTATTTTGGATCGATTCCAACTCGTGCTCTTACTTATATGAGAGATTTGGAACAGGAATGTATGTTATTGGGAATTCCGGTAAAAACGCGTCATAATGAGGTTGCGCCAAATCAGTTCGAATTAGCACCGATTTTTGAAGAAACAAATTTAGCAGTTGACCATAACTCTTTATTAATGGATGTAATGCAGCGAGTTGCTGAACGTCATGATTTTAAAGTATTATTCCACGAAAAGCCATTTAAAGGTGTAAATGGTTCTGGAAAACACAATAACTGGTCTTTGGCTACAGATACTGGAGTTAATTTATTGAGTCCGAGTAAAACGCCAATGAGCAATTTACAGTTTTTGACTTTCTTTATTAATACAATAAAAGCAGTAAACGACAACGAAACTTTATTAAGAGCATCAATCGCAACGGCAAGTAATGATCACAGGTTAGGAGCAAATGAAGCACCACCAGCAATTATGTCGGTTTTCATTGGAGCGCAATTAACTAAAGTTTTGTCTGAATTAGAAAGTGTAACAACAGGGAAACTTTCGCCAGAAGAAAAAACAGATTTGAAATTAAATGTTGTTGGTAAAATTCCAGACGTATTATTAGATAATACAGACAGAAATAGAACTTCGCCTTTTGCTTTTACAGGAAATAAATTTGAGTTTAGAGCTGTAGGTTCAAATTCAAACTGTTCGAATGCAATGACAACTTTGAATGCAATTGTGGCAAAACAGCTAATTGACTTTAAAAATGAAGTAGAGAATCTGATTGAAAATAAAGACATGAAAAAAGATGATGCAATCTTTAATGTCTTAAGAGAATACATCAAACAATCTAAAAAGATTCTTTTTGAAGGCGACGGTTATAGTGAAGCTTGGGAAAAAGAAGCCGCAAAAAGAGGTTTGAGCAATTTTAAAACAACTCCTGAAGCAATTAAAGCAAAAGTTTCGAAACAAGCTTTGGATTTATTTGAAGAGTTAGGAATTTTTAATCACGTTGAAGCAGAAGCGCGTTATGAAATTGAATTAGAAGAATACACTAAGAAAATCCAGATTGAAGGAAGGGTTTTAGGCGATATCGCTAGAAACCATGTTATTCCGACGGCGATTCGCTACCAAAATACTTTAATTGAAAATGTAAAAGGATTAAAAGAAATTTTTGCAAAAGATTTTGAAGCATTAGCTAAAGAACAAATTGTTTTGATTAAAGAAATTTCAGGACATATTGAAGGAATCAATTCAAAAGTATTGGCAATGACTAATGAAAGAAAGAAAGCCAATCAATTGACAGATGCGCAAAAAATGGCAGAAGCTTATTGCAATAAAGTAAAACCTTATTTTGATGAAATTCGCAATCACTGTGACAAATTAGAGTTATTAGTAGATGACGAAAGTTGGACTTTGACCAAATACAGAGAGTTATTATTTACGAAATAATAATTTTCGCATATAGTTTTTGCCACGAATTATGCGAATTGACGCAAATTAATTTTATCAAAAATCTTAAGATGAAGATGATTTTATAGAAAGAATAAAAATTTGTGAAAATTTGTGTAATTCGTGGCATTTTTTTTAGAATCAAATAATCGAATAGGTCAAAGAATTAAAAAAAGGGATTATCTTTGCAGCACATCAACACAAACTAAGTTTCATGAGTTCAGATTCTAGCAAAAGGTACGCACAAAGAGGTGTTTCGGCATCAAAAGAAGACGTACACAACGCCATAAAAAATATTGATAAAGGTTTATTTCCGCAGGCATTCTGCAAAATTGTTCCAGATTATCTTACCCAAGATTCAGAACATTGCTTGATTATGCATGCTGACGGCGCCGGTACAAAATCGTCATTAGCATATATGTATTGGAAAGAAACTGGAGATCTTTCAGTTTGGAAAGGAATTGCTCAAGATGCGTTGATCATGAATATTGACGATTTATTATGTGTTGGAGCAACAGATAATATTTTGCTTTCTTCTACAATTGGAAGAAATAAAAATTTAATTCCTGCCGAAGTTATTTCTGCCATCATCAACGGAACAGAAGAATTAATTAACGAATTAAAATCTTTTGGTGTAACCATTCATTCAACAGGCGGTGAAACTGCTGATGTTGGTGATGTTGTTCGTACCATTATTGTTGACTCTACAGTGACTGCAAGAATGAAACGCAGTGACGTTGTGGATAATGCAAATATTCAAGCTGGCGATGTAATTGTTGGTTTGGCTTCTTTTGGTCAGGCAACTTACGAAAAAGGCTATAACGGCGGAATGGGGAGCAACGGACTTACTTCTGCTCGTCATGATGTATTCGGAAAATATTTGGCAAAAAAATATCCAGAAAGCTACGATGCGGCAGTTCCAGAAGAATTGATTTACTCAGGACAAGTTAATTTGACTGATGAAGTAGAAAATAGCCCAATCAACGCTGGACAATTAGTGCTTTCGCCAACAAGAACTTATGCGCCAATCATCAAGAAAATTTTAGATAAATATACTCCAAAAGATATTCACGGAATGGTACACTGCAGCGGTGGTGCACAAACTAAAATTTTACATTTCGTAAAAGATTTACACATCATAAAAGATAATTTATTTCCAGTTCCGCCATTGTTCAAGTTAATCCAAGAACAATCAAAAACAGATTGGAAAGAAATGTATCAAGTTTTCAACTGTGGACACAGAATGGAGCTTTACGTTCCAGAAAGTATTGCACAAGATATTATCGAGATTTCGAAATCATTCAATGTCGATGCACAAATCGTTGGTAGAGTAGAAGCTTCAAATGATAAAAAGCTGACCATTACAAGCGAATACGGAACATTCGAATATTAATTTTTTTGCGTAGAGGCGCACCGCAGTGCGTCTAACATGACGAAAGACGCACTGCAGTGCGCCTCTACAATAAATAAAACACTGTATTATGTACGAATTACTTTTTTGGAGATATCTAGACGAAATCTACCTTAATAATCAAGAAGTTTATGAAGCTCTTGTAGAAAAAGAAGAAGTAGAAGGTCTGGCTGTTCTTCAAATTGATGTAATCGTTAACAGAATCAATTCAGTGTTTTCGAAATGGGAAAGAGTTGATGAAAACAGTTGGAAAAATAATGCAGGAAGAGGTGCTTTTCAAGTGATTACAACACCGCAAAGCGTTAAAATTGATTGTTATGGAACCGAAGGTAAAACGATGAACCAATTGGTTTCGATAATGGAAGAATTCAAATGCCCGCTTTACGATCCGCAAGTTCCAGAACGTTACGATGAAATGAGCGAATAATTTTTTCAGATTTTTGTAAATTATAGTATATAAGTTAAGTCCCTATGGGACTTTTTTTATTGGTCTCAGATTTGGGTTAAAAACCCTGCAATTTATTGCAGTACTTTAGTAATGCGAAAAAATCTTTATCTTTAATTTATGGCTACAGAATTAAGAAAAGGTTCGCACACAGTAAGCAGATTAACATGTCATGTTGTTTGGGTTACGAAATATAGGTTTAAGGTTTTGAAAGGTGATATCCAAAAGCGCTGTCGTGAACTTTTGATACAAATATGCGAAGCGGAAGGGATAGAAATTTTGAAAGGAGTTGTGAGCGCAGATCACGTTCACATGCATATTGAGTATGCGCCAAAGCAAAATGTAAGTTCAATTTTAAAAAGTTTCAAAGGTCGTACTTCAAGGAAATTGCAAATGGAGTTTCCAGAACTTCACGCACGTTACTGGGGACAACATTTTTGGGCAAGTGGTTATGGAGTTTGGAGTACAGGAAATATAACTGATGAAATGGTAAATGAATATCTGGAGCATCATAGAAGGAAAGATAATGATGATGATTCAAATTTCATTCTTGAATGAAATAGAAAAAGGGACTTTCAGTCCCTCGTCAAACAAACCTCTGCACTTTCAGTGCAGAGTGGTTTAGTTTGGGATTTGTTTTTTACCAATATTTTACTCCTAACGGAGTACATAAATTATAGTAAATATTTCGTTGCGATTACATATTGGTAGAAAAATGGTTTGCGTTTTTTATTTGTCCCGTCAGGACTTTATAATGATAGACTACCAATATTTTGCTTGTAACAGAGTACATAAATTAGAATAAATATCTCGTAGAGATTACATATTGGTAGAAAAAAAATGATTGACGATTTTTATTTGTCCCGTAGGGACTTTATATTTATAAACGAAAATAATTTAATAACGAAAAATGAATTATGAGTAAAATATCAAATTTCAGTTTCTCAGACCATATAATTTTAGAAGATGATTTCGTTTTATTGCGTCCGCTTCAAGAATCAGATGTCGAAAATCTATTAGAAATTTCAATCAACGAGCCAGAAACTTGGAAATATTCTTTAGTTGGTGCCGAAGGAAAAGAAAATTTGATCAATTACATTCAATTGGCGATAAAAGCAAGAGACGCCAAAAAAGAATTTCCATTTATCGTTTTCGACAAAAAAACTCAAAAATACGCAGGTTCTACGCGATTTTACGACATTAATCTTGAATTTCAAACCTTACAATTAGGTTACACTTGGTACGGATCGGCATTTAGGGGTACCGGACTAAACAAACACTGTAAATTTCTTTTGTTCCAATTTGCCTTTGAAACCTTAGGGATGGAACGTGTGGAACTTCGTGCCGACAATAACAATGAGCGCAGTATTGCTGCAATGAAAAGCATTGGTTGTAAAGTTGAAGGCGTTTTGAGAAGCAATATGCCAACAAGAGACAGCAGTGTTCGTCGTGATTCTATTGTTTTAAGCATCCTCAAAAACGAATGGTTTGATGAGGTAAAAGAAAATTTAAAGCGAAAGCTTTAATAAAAAAGAGCCAATGGCTCTAACTATTTTTAAACCGGACTGAAGTCCGGCCCTACAATATAAAACGTTCCTTCGGAACTTTTTTTGATTGTATATGTTTTTTCAATCGATCGCATTTTTTCATAGAATAAAAAAAATGAACAGAATCATTGTAAAGAGCCGTTAGGCTCGATTCATATTGTAGGGCCGGACTTCAGTCCGGTTTACATTGCGCTAAAATTTATTTTTTTTAAAAGCATTTTTTGTTGTATTTTTCTGAACTAAAAATCAGGTAAATCGTTTTAGAAACTTCTTTATTATTTTTGGAAAAAAATGTAATGTTTTAAAAAATACCCAATGAATAGAATACACTGCAAAAGCCTTCTTTTTGGATTTTCATTTTTGATGTTTGCATTTAGTGCAGCGGCACAAAAAAAGACTACTGAAAAACGAAATCTAATTCAATATGTTGATCCAATGATTGGTACTGCCAAAATGGGACATACGTATCCTGGTGCCACAGTGCCTTTTGGAAGTGTTCAGCTGAGTCCAGAAACTGATACAATTGCATATGGCTTAAATGGGAAATATAATGGTGAAGTATATAAATATTGTGCTGGATACCAATACGAAGACAAAACAATTGTGGGCTTTAGCCACACACATTTTAGCGGAACCGGACATTCCGATTTAGGTGATTTTTTGATAATGCCAACAACGGGAAAACTGCAATTGAATCCAGGAGTAGCTTCAAAACCTTTATCAGGTTATCGATCTGCATTTTCTCATACGACAGAAAAAGCAGAACCAGCCTATTACAGCGTTTTTTTAGAGGATCATAAAATCAAAGCCGAATTGACAGCAACAACCAGAGTAGGCATGCATCAATATACTTTTCCAAAGGCAAATGATGCACATATCATTTTAGATTTGACTTCGGGAATTTATAATTATGACAAAAAGAATGTTTGGACATTTGTTCGTGTAGAAAATGATACTTTAATTACAGGTTATCGCCAGACAAACGGCTGGGCGAGAACCAGAACCGTTTATTTTGCGATGTCTTTCAGCAAACCAATCAAAAGTTACGGACAAGCGGCTCAAGAAAAAAGTGTTTACCGAGGTTTTTGGGGAAGATTTGATCAAACAAAAAACTTCCCAGAAATGGCAGGACAAAATTTAAAATTGTTCTTTGATTTTGATACTGCCGAAGGTGAAAAAATCAAAATTAAAATGGCATTGTCGCCTGTAAGTTCAGCTGGGGCATTGGAAAACATGAAAAAAGAAGTTCCAGGTTGGGATTTCGAAAAAGTAAAAAAGCAAAGCCAGGAAATTTGGAACAATGAATTAAACAAAATTCAGATTGAGACTATTCAAAAAGAAGATTATGTGAATTTCTACACTGCGATGTATCATGCTTTTTTAGGTCCAACAGAATATATGGATCTTGACAGAAATTATAAGGGCTTGGATATGAACGTTCATAAAGCTGAAAATTTTAAAAACTATACCAGTTATTCTTTGTGGGATACATACAGAGCTTTGCATCCTTTTTTTAATATCATTCAGCCAACTCGAAATGCTGATATGGTATGTTCAATGTTGGCGCATTCCGATCAAAGTGTACACAAAATGCTTCCGATTTGGTCACATTATGCTAATGAAAATTGGTGCATGATTGGTTATCATTCGGTTTCTGTGGTTGCCGATGCAATTGTAAAAGGAAATATAAGTTTTGATGCCGAAAAAGCGCTTCAGGCATGCGTGAATACCGCAAAAGTTCCTTATTATGACGGATTGGAATATTATATGAAAATGGGTTATGTTCCTGAAGATAAAAATGGTTCTTCGGTTTCAAAAACATTAGAATATGCTTATGATGATTGGACAATTGCTCAAGCAGCGAAGAAATTAGGAAAGACCGACATATATAATGAATTCATTGAAAGATCGAAGAATTATAAAAATGTTTATGATGAAAAAACAGGATTCATGCGTCCAAAATTAATTGACGGAACTTTCAAAAAAGAATTTGACCCACTAGATACGCACGGGCAAGGTTTTATTGAAGGAAATTCATGGAATTACAGTTTATATGTGCCGCAAGATCCTGCTGCAATGATTAAGTTGATGGGCGGAAACGACAAATTTGGCGTTCGTTTGGATTCATTATTCAATATGCATTTGCCTGATAAATATTTCGAAAATACCGAAGATATCACAAGAGACGGAATTATTGGAAATTATGTACATGGAAATGAGCCTTCGCACCATGTTGTGTATTTATACAATTGGACAAATTCGCCTTGGAAAGCACAAGACAAAATCAGAATGATTTTGAAAAAAATGTATCGAAATGGAGCTGATGGTTTAGGAGGAAATGATGATTTTGGACAAATGAGCGCTTGGTATATTTTTAGCAGTTTAGGTTTTTATCCTGTTGCGCCAGGTTCAGACGAATATGCATTAGGAAGTCCATTAGTAAAAAATGCAGTTTTCAATTTAGAAAACGGAAAAAATTTCGAAGTTGAAACCGTAAATCAATCTGATAAAAATGTATTTGTTAGTAAAGTTTTATTGAATGGGAAAGAATTGGATAAACCATTTTTAAAGCATGCTGATGTTATGAATGGAGGAAAAATTACTTTTTATATGAGCAACAAGCCGAATAAGAAGAATTATCAAAATTAAAATTAGTCTGCTCGCAAATGTCACCCTGAGTGAAGTCGAAGGGTTTTTGTTGAGGAAAAGGGCTTCGACTTCGCTCAGCCTGACAGAAAGGGTAAATCGACGAGTTGTCACAATATTAAAATTCGAGAAAATTTGCGTAATTCGTGGCGAAACAACAAAAAACTTCACGAAATTTGCATTTCAAATAAAGAAAACAAAATATGAAAATAAATCTAAAATCAGGAATTGACAAATTGCTTTTTGGAATGAAACAGAACGATGTAACGGCTGTTTTAGGTAAACCTGATAAAAACTATAAAGACGAAGATGAAAATGTGATTTTTGTGTACAATGCACATAAAATCAGATTGACTTTTTATCAAGAAGAAGATTTTAAATTTGGTTATGCAGTTGCATCGAGCAATGATTTAGAAGTTTTTGGATTTAAATTAATCGGAAGAAAAATTGCTGAGGTGAAGAAAGATTTAGCAACAAAAGGAATCACGAAATTTAATCAAGAGACTTTCGATACTTTTGAAAATTACTTTAATGAAGACAATTGGTTTATTCTTCAAACCGAATTTGATGAAGTAGTGAAATTCGAAATAGGAGCAATCATCAATGATAAAGATGAGTTTGACTGGAAATTTCCTGTGAAGAAATAGTTTCATAAAGATAGTCTTTGACAGGAGAAGTAAAATTTGAATTGCCTCCAGCTTTAGCTGGAGGTTACAAATAAAGAGAAGTAAAAGCTTTAGCCAAATAGTATGGTTTGGCTAAATCCCTTTCAGTGACTATAATTTATTCATCCAGCTAAAGCTGGACGCAATTCAAAAAAACGTCATTTCGAATGAAGGATTATAACAGAAGCTCCGCGAAGTATATCCGGACAATCTTTGTCGATTTACGTGTTTGATCCGTCGTCCCTCAGAATGACAAAGCATAAAAAAAACCGACAATCACTCGTCGGTTTTTTTATTTGTCTTAAAAGGAATTATCCTTTCAACCATGCATTTTTAAGTTTCTCTTTTGAAGCATCAGTAGCTTTAAAAGTTTCAGATTCTTCATATGGCAATTTAACAGTGCCTTTTATAGTTTCTTCTTTGCCCGCACGTTTAATTTTTACAGTAATTGGATCATTTTCTTTCCAATTTTCACTTTCTCCAATTAAATCATAAATATTAGCAAGTGAATAAGGTTTATCGTTTATAGAAACCAAAATATCGCCACCTTTTAAATTAAGATTTTTGAAAAACTCATTTGGTTCAATATCAGAACGGACAGCAATTTCTTTCGTTTGTTTATCAACAGTAATATAAGGCGTTTGTCCTTTCAAGAATACTGGCCCTGCTTTTTTCTCATTTGCTTTTGTAACACCAACTTTAGCTAAGTAAAAATCGTAAGGAATTGGTGTAGTTCCTGCTACATATTTGTTTAAGAATTCACCAACTTCAGGATAAGTCAATTGTGTGATTTTAGCAAAAAGCTCATCATCGTTAAATGGTTTTTCAATGCCATATTCGTTTGATAATTTATGCATTAAATCAAGAATTCCTCTTTCTCCGTTGCTTTTTTCTCTAATGATGATATCGATACACATTCCAATTAATGCGCCTTTTTGATATACATTCAAATATTGATCTTTATAAGGCTGTTCCAATACATTTTTACTCATTACCGTGAATGACATTGTATCATTTAGACCTTTTGCTTGTTCGATTTTATCGGCAATTCTAGTATAAAATTCTGCTTCATCGATCAAACCTTGGTTGATTTGGAAAAGGTTTGCAAAATATTCCGTTACACCTTCGTACATCCATAAATGCTCAGACATTTTTGGCGCATTATAATCAAAATACTGGATTTCCTTTGAGTGAATCGTCAATGGCGTTACAATATGGAAAAACTCATGCGAAACCACATCTTTCATTGATTCTACCAGTTTTTCCTTCGGCATAGATTCTGGTAAAACAACTGTTGTTGCTGTTGGATGTTCCAAAGCACCAAAACCATGTGCATCATCTTTTGCAAGACTTGATAAGTATAATAAAACGGTATATTTTTTAGTCGAATTGATTTTTCCTAAAAAGTTTTTCTGCGCCGTCATCATGGTTTTCATTTCTGGCGTAATGCTTTCAGCAGTAAATTTTCCAGTTGGAGAATAAACGGCAATCAAGATATCCATTCCGTTTACATTGAAAGTAGTGTAATCTGGTTTAGAATACATAATTGGATTTTCAACTAAAACGGCATAACGAGGCGTTGTAAAAACGTCGCTTGTCTTGCTGTCGTCTGTATCAGTCATTGAAGTTGCTCCCCAAAGTGTTTCAGGATGCGTGATGGTAACTTTGTAAGGAACATCTAACTTGTCTTGAAAATAACCTACAAAACCATGCGTGTTGACCATAAAGTTGACACCTGCATTAATGTTTGTTCCGGCTGGCGAAAACACATCGTCATTTCCAAATCCAGTTCCTTTTTCAGTATCGAAAGTATCTCCAACTAAATAAGTGATTTTTTTAAGTGATTTTGCATTCGAAATTGACCAAGAATTATCGTCAATTCTTTTTACAGTCAGCTCATTTCCTTTGGCATCAAAAGCTTTAAAACCATCAGAATATTTACCATAATTATCTGTTGAATAAGTTCCAGGAACTGTTTTTGGGATACTGTAAATTACTTCATCCGTTTTAATTGCCGGAGGTGTTACAGTTACCAAGACTTTGTCGTCTTTAACATCTACAAGATTAATGTTGACATCAACAGTTTTGCTTTTTGCATCTCCAGATGTGCTTCCCGTTTTACAGCTCCAAAATGTTACAGCAAGAGCTAAGGTGTAAATTATTTTTCTCATTTGTTCGCGTTTAGTTATGTGTATTTGACTTCTAAATTATCAAATTGTTACATTTTATATAAAAATAAAAAAAAACTCCTGAATTTCAGGAGTTTTCTATTAGTCTAGTTTGTTCTTTATGTAATATTTTCCGTCCAAGTCTTCGTCGAAGTCATCAATTTTGACTGGTTTTGGTTTTGGCTTATTTGCTATTGCCTTCTTTTTCCACATCTCAAATTTTTCAAGAGGCATTTTCTTCTTCATGATTTCCAGAACTTCCTTTTCTGCTAATCCAAATTCTTTTTTTATAATTTCAAATGGATTTTTTTCTTCTAAAGCTAACGAAACAAGTCTTTCTGTTTGTTCCCAATTCAATTCTTTGCGGCTACTCTTTTTCATCTCGTGAAAATTAATTCAAAATAGAGGTTAATGATTAATAATAGATTGATTTTCATTTTATATATCAATATTAATAAAAAAAATAATTACTTGGTTCGCCGAACTATTTTTTTTTACTGATTTTAACTGTTTTTTATCGATCTCGATTTTTGAAAGGGTATTTGCAATAAATTTCCCAATTTGTTGTGTTCCTCAGGGCTCATATGGGTATCTACTCCGTAAATTAACTGGTCTTTTGGCAAAGTTGTAAAAGTTCCAAAAAGACGATCCCAAATGGAAAAAATATTTCCATAATTGCTATCAGTATAAGGAAGTACATAATGATGATGTACCTTATGCATATTTGGCGAAACAATAAAATAACTCAGAAAAACATCAAGCTTTTCAGGAAGCGAAATATTAGCATGATTAAACTGAGAACCTATTACGGATAATGATTGATACAGAAATACCATCCACATTGGGCTTCCAACAATCAAAACGCCCATAGTGGTAAAAATAAATCGAATTACGCTTTCGCCAGGATGATGTCTATTTGCCGAAGTTGTATCAATCCAAGTATCGGTATGATGAATCAAATGAAAACGCCATAAGAACTTTACTTTATGTTGGACATAATGCGCTAAATAGGCGCCAATCAAATCTAGTAAAAGCAAACCGATTATCGTGTAAAGCCAAATTGGAATTTCGGGAAGCCATTCGAGAATTCCAAAATGATTTTCAGTTGTCCAAGCCGCGGTTTTGATTAAAATAAATGCCAAAACAAAATTGACAATTATAGTAGTCAGCGTAAAAAAAATATTGATTCCTGCATGATGCCATTTTTTGTATTGCATTTGAAAAAGCGGAAAAGTATTTTCAATCAACCAAAAAATAGTAATGCCTCCAATCAAAATTAAGCTTCGGTGTGAAGATGGAATTGTACTGAAATAATCAATTATAGTATTCATAATTCGACAATGTATTTCTTCAAATGTAATAAAATTGATGAAATAACAATTGTGATTTTATGAAATATGAGTTTTTTAGTCTGATTTATTGATTTTAGTGTTTTGTGAATTGCTTTGAAGAAAAACATAAAAAGAGAAAAGCTCATTAAGAACTTTTCTCTTTTTATAGGATATTAGGCAACTAATTTATACTGTAGTTTTACGCTTTTTTGATTAGGCTGATAATAAAAAGCAATACCCACGCACCTCCCACAGCAATCAATATTTGCCAAAGTAGTCCGCCACCACCAATACCAAGTTTTCCAGCGATCCATCCGCCAACAAAACCACCAATAATTCCGACGATAATATTGCCAATTAGGCCAAAACCTGCGCCTTTCCAAATTTGGCCCGCAAGCCATCCTGAAATTGCACCAATAAGCAAGAAATATAAAAATTCCATATTTTAAATTTTAGATTTGTAAATGTTTTTAATTGAAGCAAAAATTAGGCTTCAGCTTGATTTTGCAGCAAGTTTTTATAGATAAATCCGGCTACGATTGCACCTAGAATTGGCGCCACCCAAAATAACCAAACTTGAGATAATGGCTCACCTCCAACAAAAATGGCTTGAGATAAAGATCTTGCAGGATTTACAGAAGTATTTGTGATTGGAATGCTAATTAAATGGATTAAAGTCAAAGCTAAACCAATTGCAATTCCAGCAAATCTTCCGTTAGCGAATTTATCTGTTGCGCCCAAAATCACTAATAGGAAAAATAAAGTCAATACAAATTCAGCTATAAAACAAGCTTGCAAAGAATAACCATCAGGAGAAAAAGCTCCAAAACCGTTTGATGCAAATGCCCCAGCTTTAGTATTGTCAATTACGAAACCTGCTTTCCCGGAAGCAATTGTGTACAAAGTTCCTGCCGCTGCAATTGCTCCAACACATTGTGCCACGATGTACGGAACAAGATCTTTAGCTGAAAACCTTCCGCCGGCCCATAATCCAAATGAAACTGCGGGATTAAAATGTCCGCCAGAAATGTGCCCAACAGCATACGCCATTGTTAGAACTGTTAAACCAAATGCTAAAGCAACACCAGCAAATCCGATTCCTAAATCAGGAATTCCTGCTGCAAAAATGGCGCTTCCGCAACCTCCAAAAACTAACCAAAAAGTTCCAAAAAACTCTGCAAATAATTTTTTCATAATTAAATAATTTTAAATTAATAGATTCGATTGTTAAAGGGTATATTGGTACGCCCATAAAATCAAAACAATTTGTAAGGGCAAACGTACAAATAAAATCCATTTTGGTAAACTAAAACTTGCTTTTTTATTTTGGTACATGTATAAATTCGCAGGAAATACAGCAATTAGCAATGCAATAATTCCCCATGCGGCAAAATTTTTGGTAAAAGAAAGCAATAGGAGTATGCCTAGAATGATTTCGGCAATTCCACTTAAATTATTTATTAATTTGGGTTTTTTAAAAAAAGGAGGAATGATTTTAATATACATTCCCGGTTTCCTGAAATGATTGATACCAGCAAGTATATATAAAGAAGCCATTAAATATAAATGCCAAGGTTGTTTCATGATATCTTGTTGTATATCACGAATTTATAAAAAAATTAACAATTATTGCATTACAAGAGGCTTTTTTTTAAAGCTTTGTAAAATCGTTTACTTTTTTGCCTTGAAATTTACATTCATAATAATTATGGCAAGAATGATTAAAGCAATTCCGATCCATTGTAAAAAGATTACTTTTTCGTTTAAAAGAATAAAAGCCATTGTTACCGATACAGGAAGTTCAAGTGCAGAAACAATACTTCCTAAACCAATTCCGGTTAGTGGAAAACCTGCATTCATAAGCATAGGAGGAATGATGGTGCCAAATAAAGACAACACAATTCCCCATTTCATGAAAATTGCCAAATTAAATGCGCCCACTTGAGTTGCAAAAGCAAAAGAAAAGACAATGACAGCTCCACCTAAAAGCATATAAAGGCTTCGTTGTGCCGAAGAAATTTCAGTAGCGACACGATTTGCAGTAAACATAGTAGTGGTAAAAGATGCTGCCGCCAAAAGTCCCCAAACAATTCCTCTCCAATCGAGTTTAAAATCGGCGTGAATAAGATTTGTAGCCAAAGCAGTTCCAATTAGCACAATAAAAACAGCAATTACTTTTTGTTTTGAAGGCAATTTTTTTTCTAAAATCATTTCAAGCAAAACTCCCATCCAGACCGTTTGCATTAATAAAACAATTCCAATTGAAACAGGAATGTATTTTACAGCTAAGTAATAGAACAAACTTGTCATTCCTAATGATGTTCCGGCAAGCATTAAGCTGGCAATATTTTTAGAAGAAGCTTTAACCGCAGTTCCTTTATTTTTTATTTTCTGAAATGTGTTGATGATCAGTATTCCAATTATTCCCAAAACAAATTGTGAAGTGGTTACTTCGGCAGTTGTATATCCTTCAGAATAGGCCATTTTTACAAAAGTGGCTAACATTCCGTAAGTTGTAGCTCCTAAAGCAACTAAAAAAACTCCTTTTAATACATTGTTTTGTGACATTGGAAATTCTGTTTTTAAAAATTAAGGCCGGCAAAGGTAAGCTATTTTGTTTGTGATTTGACAGAAATTATGGTTAAACGTTAGTTTTAATATTGTTTTAAGGATGTTTTAGATTTGTAAATTACATATTTTGCAGAAAATCAAAATTTGATTTAAAGGAAGAAACCCTCAAAACAAACGTTTTGAGGGTTTCTATTTTTATAAACCTTTCGTGTTAATTATTTAACCGGCTGATTTTTATAAGTTTCGATTTCGAAAATTAAGGTTGCATTTGGCGGAATTACACCTCCGGCACCTCTTTCTCCGTAAGCTAAATTTGAAGGAAGGAAGAAAATTGCTTTTTCGCCATCTGTCATCATATCTAATGCCTCAATAAATCCAGGAATCATTCCGTCTTTTTTGCCAACTGCAAAAGGAAAAGCTTTATATCCTCCACCCGCATCTCTATTTGGATCATATTTTCCATATGCTTTAGCAACAGCTGCTATACTGCTGTCAAAAAGATTTCCGTCTTCAAAATAACCAGCATAGTGGAAATAAATTGTTGATCCTTCAGCACCTTTTACACCAGATCCTTTTTGAGTAATTACATATTTTAAACCAGATGCTGTTGTAGTTGCTTTAGCTTTTGTTGCTGCAAAATAAGCCGCTTTTTGAGCAATTACTTTTTGCGCTTCTAGCTTTTTAGCTTCTTCTTTTTTTACGTCATCTGCCAGAACTTTTACTGCGTCAAATTTTTTAGCTGCATCTCCTTTGCGTGAAATCGTAATTTTTGTCATGATATCGTCTTGAACAATTTTATTTACATTGTCCATTCCTGAAACTACATGGCCAAAAATAGTATGTTTTCCGTTTAACCAAGGCGTGTCTTTGTGTGTAATGAAAAATTGGCTTCCGTTAGTTGCTGGGCCAGAATTTGCCATTGCAAGAATACCGCCTTTGTCAAATTTCAATTCTTCGGTAAATTCATCTTTAAATGAATATCCGGGACCGCCAGTACCATTTCCGTCTGGATCTCCACCTTGAATCATGAAATCGTTAATTACTCTATGGAATTTCAAACCATCATAAAATGGTTTTCCTTTTAATCTTTCCACTTTTACATTAGGATTGTTTCCTTCTGCCAATGAAATAAAGTTAGCCACAGTAACTGGAGCTTTTACATATTCTAAAGAAACAACAATATCGCCTTTTGAAGTCGAAATTGTTGCAAAAATACCATTGTTTGGGTCTTCAGGAACAGCTGGTTTTGCTGTTGCAGCTGGTTTTGCTGGAGCGACTTTTGATTGAGGCGCTTTTGGCTTTGCTACCGTTTTTTTTGTTGTTTGGGCTTGTAGGTTTACTAAAGCCAAACAGAATAATAATAGAAATTTAAATTTCATTTTGTTTCAAATTTAAGTCTGCGAACTAATTTATTATTGTGGTTTTTCTAACAATTGAATTTCGAAAATAATATTAGCATTTGGCGGAATTACTCCTCCAGCTCCAGTTGCGCCATAAGCCAAATGAGACGGAATAAAAAGAACCGCTTTGTCTCCAAATGAAAGTTGCTCAATTCCTTCGATAAATCCAGGAATCAAACCGTCTTTTTTACCTGCTTGAAATGGAATTGGTTGGTAACCGTTTTGTTCTGCTCTTGCAGCATCGTATTTTCCAAATGTTTTATTCACATCGGCAATACTTGAATCAAATAATGTTCCATCTTCTAGGAAACCTGCATAGTGAATGTAGATTTGAGATCCAATTGCTGGTTTTTTGCCAGATCCTTTTTCTGTAATAACAAATTCTAAGCCTGAATTTGTTTTAGTAGCTTTAGGTTTAATAGAAGCATAATAAGCTACTTTTTCTTTTTGAACGCCAGCATATTTGCTTTTTTCTTTTTCAATTTCTGAAAAATAATCATGGAATACTTTTACAGCATCAAATTTCTTTGCCGCTTCACCATTTCTGATAATAGTAATTGCAACGATTGTATCGTCTTGTTTTATTTGATTTACTACTTCTTGTCCTTTTTCAACTACATGACCAAAAATAGTGTGTCTTCCTTCTAACCAAGGCGTTTCAACATGTGTAATAAAAAATTGGCTACTGTTTGTTCCAGGACCGTTGTTGGCCATTGCCAAAACTCCAGCTTTGTCAAATTTCAAATCTGTGATTTCGTCTTTGAATTTATATCCAGTATCTCCAGAACCAGTTCCTTCAGGATCTCCAGATTGAATCATGAAATTTTCAATAACTCTATGGAATTTTAGTCCGTCATAAAAAGGTTTTCCTTTTTTGTAATCTTTAGTAACAAATTCATTTTTTCCTTCTGCAAGCGTAACAAAATTTGCTACAGTAACTGGTGCTTTTTTATAGTCCAATTCAACTATAATGTGCCCTTTGTTTGTTTCAATATCGGCGTATAAACCATCAGGCAAATTACTGTGTTCATCTTTGCATGAATAAAGAGAAGTAACGGCTAGTAGTAATAATAAAATACTTTTTTTCATTTCTAAAATGTTTTTTTATGGGTTTACTGTATCTTTTTTAGTGGGAGCGACTGGTTTTGCGGCAACTGGCTTTGGTGTCGTCGGTTTTGGCGTTTGTCCAGCCGAAGCATCCATTGGAGCAGCTTGTCCCGCAGGAGCAGCAACTTTTGGAGCAGTTGGATCAGGAACAAAATTACGAAGCGTTACGGTACACATTAACGATTCATTTGGGCCAATTTTTTTATTGTCGCCATGATATCCGTAAGCGATATGTGAAGGGAACAAAAAGGTAACCGTTTCATTTTTGTGCATATATTTGATACCATCGCGCAATCCCATCATGATGTCTTGTTTGTCAACATAATAAGTTTGAGGACCAAGATCAGCTTCTGAGTAAATTATATTGCCTTTGATATCTTTTATTTCCAAATTGAAATAAGCGATATCTCCTTTTTTAGGCGTTTGCGTTTCATTTAAATTTCTTTCGTCATAGGAAAACCAATATCCTTTTCTGGTCGCGAAATATTTTACTTTCGGATTGCTTTTTATGATTTTTTTGATGACTTCTTCTTCATTGGCAACCAACTTTTTATTTCGGTCAGCCGATTTTTTCATAAAAGTCCCAGACACTCTTGAAAGTGGCCTTCTGGCTTCTTCGTGCTGTTTACAGCTGGAAAGCAAAACAGTAAAAAGTAGCGTATAGATACTGATTTTTAAATATTTCATATTCAGTTATATTGTAAGTTTAGATACTAAATCTTCAAATTTAGCTAAAGTTTTCTCCATTGATAATTCTGATTTTCCTCCGGCGGCATTGCTGTGGCCTCCTCCGTTGAAATGATCTCTGGCAAATTGGTTTACATCAAAACCTCCTTGCGAGCGGAACGATATTTTGATAATCTTCTCGTCTTTATTTTCGATAAAAATAGCAGTAAAAACAATCCCTTTTATGCTTAGGCCATAATTTACTATTCCTTCGGTATCGCCTTTCACATAATCAAATGAATCTAATTCGTCTTGAGTAAGCGAGGTATATGACGTTTTGTGTTCTTCAAAAACTTTCATATTCTGCAACGCGCGTCCTAATAATTGCAAACGGCTGTATGAGCTGTTGTCAAATAATAAAACCGGAATTTGAGTATTTTCAACTCCAAGGTCAATCAATTCAGCAATAATTCGGTGTGTATTTCCTGTTGTTCCCGGAAAACGAAAAGAACCTGAATCGGTCAAAATTCCGGTATAAATGCAAGTTGCGATGGTTTTGTCAATATCTTCTTTTTTGTTTAAGAAAGAAATAAAGTTGTAAACCATTTCACAAGTTGATCCGAATTCAGTGTCAGAATACATATAAGTCGCATAATCATCAGGTTTTTGATGATGATCGATCATGACAAACGGAACAGTTAGTTTTGCTAAAGTATGCTCCATTTCGCCTGTACGATGAAATGCATTAAAATCAAGTGTGAAAATCAACTCAGCTTCTTCTAAAATTTTGGTGCAGTTTTCAGTATCTTTTTCAAAAACTTTTACAGTTTCAGAACCTGGAAGCCAAGCCAGAAATTCAGGAAAATCATTAGGCGCAATTACTGTTGCCTGATGATTGTTTTTTATTAAAAAGTGGTATAAAGCCAAGGTAGATCCCATGGCATCTCCATCTGGGCCTCTATGCGGAATTATTGCAATTTTCTTTGGGGCAGCAAGCAACAATTGTATCGCTTGTATATCTTGTATTTTCATAGTGTGCGAATTTACATTTTTTTAATGTAATGCTGAAAACATTTTATAGATTAACATGCTTTTAGGAAACAAGGCTAATTAGTGAATTTTTAGGCAAGTCATGAAATTAATTTGGCGTTTGCGCTTTTTTAATCTTGTTCATTATACTTTGAATTTGAAAATTTAAAGCAAGCATCTGCTCATCATATAAGGTGCTTTGTTCGGCTATTTTTTTATATGCCAGTTCATATAAGCTAATTCTTAACTTGCAATACTCAATCAATTTGTTGTTGTGTTCATGTATTTCTTTGGGAAGATATAGTTTGTCTAATTCTGTAATTAGCGTAATATTTTCATTCCAATAGTAAATACCTCGGTCTTTAATCATATACAAGGCATTGTCTCTGCTTTCCTCAAAGGAACCTCCATAATAACTGCTGTAAGCTTCTAATGCCATTTTTTCCATGTCTGTAAATTCTTGCATCCTTTTTTCATATTCCATTACCTGATAAATATAAACTTTAGAATTTTTGAAATTTATAAATAAGAAAACTATAATAATTGTAGCGACAGTAGAAGCAAACGCAAAGCCATATTCTTTCTTTTTATTGGCCAAAGAAATGGCCAAACCAAAAATGATTCCTGATGCAAAGCTTGCTATTTCTGCAACAGAATTAATTTCATGTATAAAATTATAGGCAAGATTTAGTACCAATAAAATAATGATACTCAAGATAATTCTTAAATTGACTTTTATACTTGTTCTCTTAAATAAAAATAAGACGATCAAAATGCCATATAAACCAAAGAAAGCACTTGCCGCACCTGAACTCACAAAATCTTTATTCCAGCACAAACTGCTTAACGATGCAATAATGCCACACAATAAATAAGTAGCAAGAAATTGCCATCTTTTGAGGTAGGATTCTAAAAGCAATCCGATATATGCCAAGGAAAAACAGCTGATAAGCAAATGTAAAAAACCGTTATGCACAAAACGGCAAGAAAGCAATCTCCACCATTCGTTTTCATAAATCATAGGTCCGTAGTTTCCTCCCCAATCAATAATATTTTGAGGGGAAGGTTTGAAAAAGTTTACACCTGAATAGGTCATAATTATAAAAATCAGAAGATTTAAATAAATTAAGATTGGTGTAAACAAATAATCTTTGGTAGGAATAAAAATGGAGAAAACAGAATAAAATCTCGAGATGTTTTTGTGAGAAGAGTTTTCTTTAGAAACAGTATTTTCTCTTGCTATTTTGATTTGTTCCTGAACTTTAACTTCATCTGTTTCCGAATTTGAAACAGAATTTAGTTCTTCAAAATACAGATCTAAAAAAGATACCGCATTTTTTTTATTTCTGCTGCGGTCATAAATTTGATTTCCATTTGAAGAGCTTGTGATTTTGGCCGTATTTTCATCAAAATCAATTAGAATGATTTCATTCCATGTGTTTTTGTTGTTTTGTGAAAAAGCTTTTAAATGATTTTCATCTACACTTACAATATTCCAATTTAGCTTTTTGCATATTGAAATTGCATGTAAAATGAAAGTTGTATGAGATAAATTATTTAACGGGATTAATTCAGAATACTTCGCAGGAAATCCAAATGCCATTTGCAGTTATGTTTTGATTTAGGAAAAACAATACTACAAAAAAAGAGGTAATAATTGTAAAATATTTTATTACAAATGTTCCAATTCTTCTTTTTTGAAGCGCTGATACAATTTATATTTTGCTCCTTTGACAATCTGCGATTTATAAATACCAACAGAACCCGAGGAAAAATAAGCAATTGTGCAGCCGATGGCGATAAAAATTCCGGGAGCAATTCCGAATAATTCCATTCCCATGATAGTGCAGGCGATAGGAGTGTGAGTCGCGCCAGAAAAAACAGCAACAAACCCGACTCCCGCCAAAAGTGCAATTGGCATTGGAATTACGATTGATAATGCGCTTCCTAAAGTTGCTCCGACAAAAAACAAAGGGGTTACTTCGCCACCTTTAAAACCGGCACCCAAAGTAAATCCGGTGAAAAGAATTTTTAGCAAAAAATCATACCACTCATTTGGATTTGAAAAAGAATCAACAATGACTGGAACGCCCAGTCCCGAGAATTTTGTCATTCCAAAACCTGCAATGGCAATTGCTAAAATAACACCACCAATAACGGGACGAAGTGGCGGATATTTGATGTTTTTTGAAAAAAGTGAGCTCCAAAAATGGGTGCTTCTTGCAAATAATAAAGCGGCAAGGCCAGATAAAAGTCCAATAATTATGATGTAAAATAAATTACTGAAATTAAATTCGGGTACAACTGGAATGCTGTAATGCGTATGTTTTATTTCCCAAAATTCAACGGTGAAATAGGCAACGTAAGCGACTAAAAAAGAAAGTAAAATGCTTTTGAAGTTGATTTTACTAAAGTATAAAACTTCCAAAGCAAAAATGGCGCCCGCCAAAGGTGTTCCAAAAACAGATGCAAAACCAGCACCGATTCCAAGAATAATTAAAATTTTGCGTTCGGAATTATCGAGTTTGAAAATTTTGGTGAATTGATCTGCAATTGCGCCTCCCATTTGAACTGCAGTTCCTTCGCGTCCCGCAGATCCTCCAAATAAGTGAGTTAGCAAAGTTCCCAACAGCACTAAAGGAGCCATTTTAAACGGAATTACTTTTTGCGGATTTTCGTATTCCTCCAACAATAAATTATTTCCTTTTGCAACAGATTCTCCCCAGTAATAGTAACTCAAACCAACTAATAATCCGCCAATTGGCAAAAGGCAGATAATCCAGTCATGTGCAATTCTAAATTGCGTAACCCATTCTAAAGAAACTAAGAAAAATGCTGAAGCTGATCCTGAAAATATACCAATTAATGCACAAATAATTATCCATTTTGGAATCGAAAGCAATAATTGTTTGAGGTTTTGGGAAGTCATTAATAAGCACTAAAATAGTTTTGCCACGAATTTCACGAATTTTCACGAATTAATAGCATTTTGTAATTAAGAAAATTAAAAAAATAAATCTTTTTAATCCTTATAATCTGTGGCAGAATAATTAGTGGAAATTCGTGAATTGCTTCGCCTGTTCGCTATCGCTCGAGTCGTGGCAAAAAAACTTTACTGTACTACAGCAGTAAATTCGATTTCAACTAAATATTCGGGAGCAACTAATTTGCTGATTTCATAAAATCCAGTTGTAGGCTTCACATCTTTAAAAAAAGCGGAATGTGCTCTGGCAACTTCTTCAAAAGTAGAAACATCTGTAGTGAAAATTCTAGTTCTGATCACATCTTTTATTCCAACGTTCAAATCTTCAAGAACTTTTTCAACGCGTTCAATAATATTGTACGTTTGTGCATAAGCGTCATCGGCTTTTACTTTATCGCCGTCAACGATTGCAACAGTTCCTGAAACTTCAATGATATTGCCAATTCTTACGGCACGGCAATATCCCATTTTGTCTTCCCAAGGCGATCCTGTCAAGATGTTTTCTCTTTTCATTTTATGAGTTTTTTTGAATTTTTTTTTGATGGTTTTTTAAAACAAATTCAGGTTAATTAATGTGTTGCAATTTATGAAATAAGCTCATCAAAAAGAATCATTTCGGGTTGAAATCAATTGGGAAATCTTTCTTTTTTGTGATATTTTAAGCATGAATTCGGGCTTTACTTAAGATTTTCCTCTTCATAAATTCGGAGTTTGTTTTGTGTGTTTGTCAAATGCTGTTGCAAAATTTCGATTTTGTTCAACAAATGATAAATCGCATCAATTCCTTCCATATTAATATTAAGATCGTAGTGCATTCGAATCATTTTTTCGATTGTTGGCAACTCTTCTGGCTCCAAGTATTCATCATTTTCTTCAAGAATAATTTTTACCAAACCATAATTGTTGAGCTCTTTTATAAAAGTATTTTCAATTTCGTGATACAGACAAAATTGTTTTATTTGAATCAAATTTTTACTGGCCATGATTTCTAAGTTTAGCTAATTCTGTAAATAATTCTTTTTCTTTTTCAGATAATTTGGTCGGAATTTTCAAATTGTAAGTCAAATATAAATCACCAAATTGATTCTCCTTTTTATAAATAGGGAAGCCTTTTCCTTTTAATTTTACTTTTGTTCCGGTTTGCGTTTCGGCAGGAACTTTTATTTTTACTTGTCCATCAAAGGTTTTAATGTTGATTTCGCCACCCAAAATCGCTGTGTATAAGTCCAAGTCAACATTTGAATAAAGATTGTTTCCATCTCTTTTAAAATCAGAATTGTTGGAAATTGAAAAAGTAATATACAAATCACCGTTTGGCCCGCCATTTGCGCCTGGACTTCCGTGGCCTGAAATTTTTATTATTTGACCATTTTCAACACCTGCCGGAATGGTGATTCTGATATTTTTGCCGTTTACACTCAAATTTTGTTTATGCGTTGTGTACGCCGATTCTAAATCAAGTTGTAATTCAGCGTTGAAATCTTGGCCTCGGTATTTGGATTGGCTTCTGCTTCGCCGGGATCCATAAATCGAGTTAAAGAAATCAGAAAAATCGCTTCCCGAAAAATCTTCCCCGAAACCAGAAAAATCCTGTCCGCTTTGCTGTCTCGAATATTGCTGTTGTTGCTGATTCGGGTCGTAGCCAGCTTTTTCAAATTCGTCCGCATGTTTCCAGTCTTTTCCGTATTTATCATATTTTTTACGATTTTCAGGATTGCTCAAAACTTCATTGGCTTCATTGATTTCTTTGAATTTTTTCTCCGCTTCTTTGTCATTCGGATTCAAATCGGGATGGTATTTTCGGGCTAATTTTCTGTACGCTTTTTTGATTTCTGCTTCAGTTGCAGACTTGGTGACATCTAAAACTTTGTAATAATCGATATAATCCATTTTCTTGATTTTTTGAGGAACAAAATTTAAACCTTGAATTTAGGAATAAGTTGTTTATTTTCAAAGTCAAGAAGGATTTTATAACAAAATTTTTACAAAAGAATCGTACGGATATCTTTTGGGATAATGTTAAATTTTAAAGATTTGAATTAAACTATGGCAGGTTTTTTGATTCTAAAAATTAGCCCAAATTATTGTTATAAAATACTTAAAGTGGAAGTGCGTAAACAAATTATATTATTTTTGCTTAACACTAAGAATATTTTGTAAAAATTATACAGGCCGAGTCGATAAAACTTTTTCAATGAAGCACATTTTATTTTTCATATTATTTTTTACTGCTGCAACACTTTCAGCTCAAAATGAATTTAGTACTAAATTCAAGAGTATTCCTGCACCAAAGTTTAATGCTAAACCCAAAAAGATTCCGGCTCCAGATTTGCCAGATTTGAACGATCCAGCTGCGCCAACTGCTGAAATTCCGAGTATCAAAACACCCAATGTTTATGATAATACGCAATTAACGACAAAATCTAAATTTCAAATTGGAGAAGAAAAAAGCAAATTCTCGATGTCAACCGAAAGTCAATTTGCTAATCCGGGTGATCGTTATGTAGCCAAAATGGAAAAAGATTTGGATAAAGCTCTAAAAGACGCAGGACTTCGCGAGGGCAGAGGAACATTGGTCAAAAAGAATATTTCTTTGGGAGATTTCAAAACAAAATCGCAATATTTTATTGTCAAATTCCGCGATTTTGGAGCAATAGACGGCGATTTGGTAAAAGTGTCAAATAACGATCAAGTCATTCGCGATCAGATATTTTTGGATGCCAATTTTAAAGATGTAAAAATTAATCTGGCCGACGGATTTAACAAATTAGATTTTGAAGCACTAAACATAGGAAGCCTCGGAGGAAACACGGCTGAAATTCAGGTTTTTGACGATAAAGGCCAATTAGTAACCAACGATTATTGGGATAATCTCGCCGCAGGATTTAAGGCTTCGATTGTGGTGACAAAAGAATGATTTTTTTAAAGATGCTAAGATTCTAAGGTGCTAAGTTTTTTTACCAACTTAAAATACAAACAAAAAGGAGATTCTATTTTAGAATCTCCTTTTTGTTATACAATTTAATGAACTAGTGTCTTAGCTCCTTAGAATCTTAGCGTCTTAGCGTCTTAGCCTCTTAGAACGGATCCGCAGTAACCTTAAACTTCATATCTGCTTTTATAGTCACATCTTTCGTTAGAGTTTCTTTTAGAGTTACTTTAGTTCTTATTTTGTAGCTATCAGCTTTAATGTATTGATCCAATTTTTGATCGGTACAAATCAAGTCAATTGTGTTGCTGGTTGACATGATATTATCTTGATAAGCCAATTCAATTTCATCTGAATTTGTAGTTGAAATATACAAATGGACTGATTTCAAGAATGTGAATGTTTTATCTGACGGATCAGAAATCGATAAATTCAACGATCTCAATTTTACATCTTTTACCAGACTAGCTTTTGTTTTGTTGTTTTGAAATTCTGCTGATGAATTTGTCGTTACTTCCGGCGTGATTATTTCCGAAGGCAAATTAATTGGTGAAGTGCTTTTGATTGTAATCGAAGTATTATTCGAAATAGTGAAAGTCAATAAATCGTCAACAGCATCACAAGAAGTTAAAAAAAATGACAAAAAAATTGTCAAGGCAATAAGTTTTGATTTCATAGTTAATTTAAAATTGGGTTTTTCGTTACATACGAAATTAATTGGTTTTTGGATTTTTGCTAAGATACTAAGTTTCTAAGATTCTAAGTGACTAAGTTTTTTTCTTTTTTGAGACTAAAAATAAAACTCAGAATCTTAGCAACTTAGCATCTTAGGAACTCCACTGAAAAAAAAATATTTTTTTCAGTGCTCTGATTTTTGAATTTCGAATATAAAAAGTACTTTTGCGCATGCAACACAACGTACTTATTTTAGATTTCGGATCGCAATATACTCAGCTTATTGCGCGTAGAGTTCGCGAATTAAATATATTCTGCGAAATTTTTCCTTACAATCACATTCCAAGTGATTTATCAAGTTATAAAGCCGTAATTTTAGGAGGAAGCCCTTTCTCTGTAAGAGGAGAAGATGCACCACATCCTGATTTATCACAAATTAGAGGTAAAATGCCTTTGCTTGCTGTTTGTTATGGAGCACAATATTTAGCTCATTTCAGCGGTGGAGAAGTGGCAGCTTCAAATACTAGAGAATACGGAAGAGCTAACTTGTCTTATATTAAAGATGGTGAAACTTTCTTTGAAGGAGTTTCAGAAAACAGCCAAGTTTGGATGAGCCATAGCGATAGTATCAAAGCGCTTCCAACAAATGCTGTAAAATTAGCAAGCACGCATGACGTAGAATATGCAGCTTATAAAATTGAAGGCGAAACTACTTATGCAATTCAATACCATCCAGAAGTTTACCATTCAACAGATGGAAAACAGATGTTAGAAAACTTCTTGGTTAAAATTGCTGAAGTTCCGCAAAACTTTACTCCAAATGCTTTCGTTGACGAAATGGTAGCAGAATTAAAAGAAAAACTTGGGAACGATAAAGTAGTTCTTGGTTTATCTGGAGGAGTAGATTCTACTGTAGCAGCTGTTTTATTAAACAAAGCAATCGGGCAAAATTTATACTGTATCTTCGTTAACAACGGACTTTTACGTAAAAACGAATTCCAAAATGTATTAGATCAATACAAAGGAATGGGATTAAACGTAAAAGGTGTAGATGCAGGAGATCGTTTCCTTGGCGAATTAGCTGGAATTAGCGATCCAGAAACAAAACGTAAAACAATTGGTCGTGTATTTATCGAAGTTTTTGATGATGAGTCACACTTATTAGAAGACGTAAAATGGTTGGCACAAGGAACAATTTACCCAGACGTAATTGAATCAGTTTCGGTAAAAGGACCATCTGCAACTATTAAATCGCACCACAACGTTGGTGGATTGCCAGATTATATGAAATTAAAAATTGTAGAACCGCTTAGAATGTTGTTTAAAGACGAGGTTCGAAGAGTAGGAGCTACATTAGGAATCGATCCTGAATTATTAGGAAGACACCCTTTTCCAGGACCAGGATTATCTATCAGAATTTTAGGAGATATTACTCCAGAGAAAGTTAGAATTTTACAAGATGTAGATTCTGTATTTATCGAAGGCTTAAAATCTTGGGGATTATACGATAAAGTTTGGCAAGCTGGAGCAATTTTGCTTCCTGTAAATTCTGTTGGAGTAATGGGCGATGAGCGTACTTATGAAAAAGTTGTAGCGCTTAGAGCGGTGGAATCAACAGATGGTATGACTGCTGACTGGGTTCATTTACCTTACGATTTCTTGATGAAAGTATCAAACGACATCATCAATAAAGTAAAAGGCGTGAATCGTGTTGTTTACGATATTAGTTCAAAACCACCTGCAACAATTGAGTGGGAATAGTAAGATTTTTCAAATTAAGGCGTTACATTTGTTATGCCTTAATTTTTTAAACCTACTATTTATGAGAGAATTTTTAACGTTTTTTCTTGTCTTTATTTTGTCTTTTAACAGAATAACTGCACAAGATTCATTTATTGAGCACAAAATTCAAAAGGGAGAAACCGCGTATTTTATAGCCCAAAAATATAAGGTTTCGGTTGATGAAATCTTTAAATTCAATCCCGAATCTCAAAATGGAATCAAAGACAATCAGATTATTAAGATTCCGGTTCATTCTTCAGAAAAAATAAAATCAGATCAACAAATTACTCATATTGTTGGCGAGAAAGAAACACTTTACGGTTTATCAAAAAAATATCATGTTTCTCAAGAAGCACTTCAGGAAGCCAATAAAGAAATTCTTGCCAGCGGACTTCAGGTTGGTCAGGAATTAGTTATTCCGCAAAATTCTTCAAATCTTTCGAAAATTGAAAATATAAATACTTTAAAAGCTTCACATCTTGTTGTTGCTAAGGAATCTTTATTCAGCATTGCGAGACAATACAATGTTTCGGTTGAGGATCTAGAAAATCTGAATAAGGATATTTTGATTAACGGTTTGCAGATTGGTCAAACCATTTCAATTCCGAATAAAAAGAAAACTTTGGACGGAAGAGTTCGCGTTATTAATCAGGAAACTATTTTTCATGTTGTTGAGCCAAAGGAAACCAAATTTTCGATTGCAAAGAAATATAGAATTTCGATCGATCAGCTTGAATCTCAAAATCCCGAAATCGTAAACGGATTAATTGTTGGAAATAAATTGGCTATCAATACCGCAGCAATAAAACCAGCAAATGAAAGCGAAGAATTGATGCTTGCTTTGGCCGAAAAACAAGTTGTAGTCGAAAAGACAAAAGCTAAAACAATTGAAATTGAAGATTTGAAAGACCGATTGGTTGTTCAGAAGGAAATGAATCAGAAAATCATAAAAATTAATGATTTGAAAGTAAATCTGAATGACATGAATGGTTCCAAAGAAAATTCAGTTGAAAAACTTCGATTGGTTCTAGAGGCAAATAAAAATGTTCAGGATATTTTGATGACCAAATTGGATTCGCTTGTAACTGCGATGAACAATGATTTGAACGAGTTAAAACGTATGGATATTTTGAATGTTGAAGAATCTAAAAGATTAGAAAAACAATCTTCAGAGGGAATCAGCAAAACAAACGAATTGTCTTCTCAGTTGAAAAAAGAATTGGCAGAAAATAGAAAAGCATACGCCGGTCTAATGAATAAAGTAGAAAAAATAGCCGTTGAAGAAAATCAGGAATACAAGAAGAAAATCCGCGAAAGCGAGAAGAATAATAATGTGACTTCAATTCAGCAAAGACTTTCTTTGGAAGAAATCAAGCGTTACAAAATCGAACAGGAGCAAGGCGATGCTCAAAACCAGCTTTTGATTGCCAAAATCGATTCATTGGATACTCAAAAACAAATTGAAGTAAAAAGACATATCAGCAAAGCTTCCTATTATAGTATGGAAGCTCGAAAATTTGATGACAAACTAGCTTTGATGAAATTGAAAAAGTATCAGGATGAAGCGATTAAAAAACAAAATAAATCGGGTGTTTCTGAGGCTTCAAAAACGGTTTCATTAGAAGAAATGAAACGCGAATTAGAAGAAAATCCGCTTAAAACAGATAAAACGGTAAAAGTTGAAGTTTTTGATAATCTTAAAGAAGTTTCAAACGGTTATTACTTAGTTTTAGGTATATTTACAGACGCAACACTTCGCGATAAGCTTATCATGAAACTTATTGATTCTGGTGATTTTAACGCAAGTTTCTTTTTCAATATAAACAGTCTTTCGTATTATGTTTACTCGGATAAGTTCGAAAACATGGAAGAAGTTTTGTATAAATGCAAGAAAAAGGAGGAAGATGAGTTATATAAAGAAATAATTATTGCTAAAGCAGAAATCGATCTGAGATAAAATTTGAGGCGGAATTAACACTGGCCCGAATCTTGCTTTGACAAGAATTTAGTAACTTGTTTTTGAATTAAAAATAAAATTGTTTTAAGTCCTATTTATGAAATATTATTCAACATTATTGTCTTTGGTTTTTTTTGTAACCTGTTCGGCTTTTTCTCAGGAAAAGGTAGTGAAATATACAGTTACAGGCGGAGAAACAATAAACCAGATTGCCGTAAAATTTAAAGTTACGCCTTATGATATTTATGCATTAAATCCAGATGCTAGAAATGGAGTAAAACCAAATACTGTTTTGCTGATTCCTGCAAGTGGCAATAAAACAGCAGTAAAATCTGAGACTGCTGTGGCAAAAACAGCCGCTAATTCGCAAGAAATTATTCACGAAGTAGAGTCAAAAGAAACTTTTTGGAGGATTGAACATAAATACGGAATTTCGCATGAAGCATTAATAGCGGCAAACCCATTTTTAGAAAAAGATGGTATTCAGGCTGGACAAAAATTAGTAATTCCAGCTAAAGGTTCAGTTCCCAAAACGGCAGCAACAGCAAAATCAGCTAAAAATTTAGCTCAAGAAAAATATGTTTATCATGATGTTTTGCCTAAAGAAACGAAATTTGGTATTGCAAACAAATATGGCATTTCTGTTGCAGAATTAGAAAAACGTAATCCTGAAATTGTTCAGAATTTGCCAATTGGTTACAGATTAACGATAAAAGGAACAGCACCTAAAACGGAAGCGGCACCAATTGCAAATACCGCAAAACCTGCTGAAACTAAAAAAGCAGATGCGCCTAAAAAAGCCACAACTTATATGGAGTATCAAGTGAAGCCGAAAGAGACTTTTTATAGTTTAGGAAGAACATTTCATTTGTCGCAAGATGAATTAGTCGCTTTGAATCCGTCACTTTCTGAAGGTGTAAAAGAGGGAATGGTTTTGAAAGTTCCGACAGGATATTTAGCGCCACAGCCAATTATTGCACAAGCACAACCAGCTGAAAAAATTGTTGAAAAAGCGGTAGAAAAACCAACTATAAATACTGCAGATGCACCAAGCGGTATTAAAATTGTTGATAAAGTAAAATCTGAAACGGTTTCTGCAGATCCTGAAGTCGTAGAATTGACAAAGAAAAGAGGTCAGACAGAGCGCCAGAAAGTGGTTTTGTTATTGCCGTTTAATTTGGCGAAACTGCAAAGTGATACAACGAGTTTGGCGACAAAAGTTAAAAATGATAAATTTTTAAACATGACGCTTGATTTCTATTCCGGAGCAATGATGGCAATTGATTCGGCTAAAGCTTTGAAATTGCCGATTGATGTTTCGATTTACGATTCGGGAGAAACCAAAACGTCATCAAATATTTCGAGTTTGATTGCACAGAATAAATTGCAGAATGCAAATGCCGTGATTGGCCCATTTTATCAAAATAATGCCGAAGCGACTGCAAACATGTTGCGTTCAGATAGTGTTCCGGTGATTTCACCTTTATCAAAAGATACTGCAAATCCAATTGATAATTTGTATCAAGCGATTCCGTCAAATGATGTAGTACGTAACGCAGTTTTTGATTATATGCGCGCCAAAAACGGAAATATTGTAGCGGTTGTTGACAAGAAAAAAGAATCTGTAATCAACTATATTAAACAAAACCAAAAAGGAGTTGTATTTGCTACATTGACAGAAACGGGTGGTTTAGATGTTGCAAACTTAAAAGGTTTGTTGCTTCCTGGACGCATGAATTATGTAGTGATGGAAACTGGAAATACGGCAATGGTGAAAGCAACAATAAAAGCGTTGCTTGATTCACAAAAAACATGTCAGGTGCAATTGGTGATTTTAGAACCAAACAGCACCTTGGATACAGATGAAATTAGTTTTGATAATTTAATTAAATTGAAGTTGATGTATCCGTCTGTGACACGCGAAAGCAGTGAAGTTGGAGCTATGATTTTCAAAAAAGAATACCGTTTGAAAAATAAAGTAAATCCGAATGTTTATGCAACAAAAGGATTTGATGTTACTTTTGATACCATGATGCGTTTGGTTCAAGGGAAAACATACCAAGAAACGGCCGATTTAATGACCACAGAACAAGTGGACAATAAATTTCAATATTACAAAAAAGAAGATGGAGGACACGCAAACAAAGGTGTTTACATTTTATATTACGACAGCGATTTAACTTTAAAAGCAGCAAACTAATGACATCAAAAGTAACCTATTTAGGCGATTTAAGAACAAGTTCAATTCACGTGCAATCTGGAAGCGAAATCATTTCAGATGCACCTCTAGATAATAACGGAAAAGGAGAGGCATTTTCTCCAACAGATACTGTAGCAAATGCTTTAGCAAGCTGTATGATGACGATTATGGGAATCAAAGCTCGAGACATGGAGGTAGATTTTGTAGGTTCTACAGCAGAAGTAACAAAAATAATGAATGCAGAACCAAGACGAATTGGAGCAATCGAAATTATTTTTCAAATGAAAAGCAATGCTGATGAGAAAAGCAGAACAATTTTAGAACGTGCTGCAATGACTTGCCCGGTATTTTTAAGTTTAAGCAGTGAAATTGAAAAGAAAATTAGTTTCAATTGGAATTAATTTTTGAATGAATATTAATAAGGAGCTGTCTCAAAAGGACAGCTTTTTTTGTAAGCTTCGGAGAAGCAAAATATCTATAGAAAAGAATATTTATGCAAAATAAAGCTCCAGCGGAGCGACATCTTTGATATGTCGCTCCGCTGGAGCTTTTTCTCATTTATTTGATTTAAATTCTATAAATATTTTACCCCGCTCGGGTTATAAAGTATCTACTTATTCTAGATTTTTTTATAGCTTTTTACCCTTTTTCTGGTTTTAAATCTTCTAAAATTGGTGTTGCAATCGTTTTTACTTCTTTTTGCATGGTTGAGTTTTTTTGCTCAAAAATGGTAATTTGATTTTTACCTTTATTAAGCCAACAACCCGGAACATATAGAGTTTGTTGCGGACCAACACTCCAATAACGACCGATATTTATACCGTTTATAAAAACAATTCCTTTTCCCCAATCTCTCATATCGAGAAAAGTATCTCCAGTTTTTTTCAAATTGAAAGTACCTTGATATAAGGTTGGACGATTTGCTTTCGCAGAATTTTTGTAAATGGCCAAATCGGGTTCTGTATTCATAGGCAGTTTGTACATTTCCCAATTTCCGGTAATGGTTTCTCCATTGATAATTACAGAACTGATGATGCCTTTATTATTTGAATTAATTTGAGAACCGTAATTGATGCGTCCCATATTTTCAACTATAATATCTAAAGTGGCATTAAAAGGAACTTCGATTTCGCAGCTGTAATTTTTGTAGTAACGGTTTAATTCGGCAACCTTTTTTCCGTTTAAATAAACTATGGCATAATCTCTTAAACCATTTAATTCTAATTTTCCGCTGATTGGTTGTGTGAATTTTTTACTGTACCAAACATAACCATGACCTTGATTTAATTGCTCAAATGTTTGCGGATTATCTTCAATTACAGGATCAATTTTCGATTTTAAATCTTCTAAATCAATAGCTTTCGTTAAAGAGATATTCGGAATTGTAATTACCGGAATCTGATCTGGAATATTGGGTGTTTCTGTATTTTTTAAAAGCTCTCTTAAAGCATTATATTTCGGAGTTGCCCAGCCTGCCTCACTTATTGGTGCATCATAATCATAAGAAGTCATATCAGGCTGAATGTCGTGTTCTTTGTCATAATTAGCGCCAGAAGTAAATCCGAAATTGGTTCCTCCGTGAATCATATAATAATTGAAAGAAACTTGATTGTCCAGATATTTTTTGGTTTGACGAACGGTTTGTTCCGGCTTCTGAATTGGGAATGGTTCTGCCCAATGATCTAGCCAACCCGGATAAAACTCGGCAACCATGTAAGGCCCTTTTCCATCATGAAATTGATGTACGACTTTTTTGAGTTTTGCCACATCATCTTCGCCGTTTGCAGTTGGTAATGCACCAGGCAAAGCACCGCCTTCAAAAAGCCAGCTTCCGTCAGAAGTGAAAAACGGAACTTCAAATCCAACATCTTTTAATTGCTGAAAAACGGCAGCACTGTATTTTTTATGTTCGTCAAGCGGAATATCTTTTCGTTGTGAAACATACGAACCAAATTCATTTTCGCCTTGAACCATGATAATTGGTCCTCCTTTCGTGATTTGCAAATTGGCAACTTGTTTGTATAATTCGGTAAAATAAGCTTTTGTTGCAGCCAAATATTGTGCATTATTTCCGCGAATAACCATATTTGGAACATTCTGTAGGAACCACGGATAACCTCCAAATTCCCATTCGGCACAAACATACGGACCCGGGCGTAAAATCACGAATAAACCTTCTTCTTGAGCAGTTTTTATGTATTCGGCTAGGTTTTTATTACCGGTTTTAAAATCCCAAACGCCCGGTGAAACTTCATGATAATTCCAGAAAACGTAAGTTGCAACAGCATTTAATCCCATTGCTTTCATCATTTTTAGGCGATGTCTCCAATACGGTTGCGGAATTCGCGAATAATGCATTTCTCCAGAGTGAATTTGTATGGGTTTTCCATTTAAAAGAAAATTTCCATCGCTAATTGCGAAAGTTTGTTTGTTTTGTGCCGATGCGTCGAAAAATAAGCAACAAGCGATAAAAAGAAATAAAGCTATTTTTTTCATTGTGTAGTGATAAGATTTGCTTGAAAACAGACAAGAGGACAAATATAAACTTTGCCCTCTTGTCTTCCTAACTAACCAATATTTATTCTGAAAACTCTAATTTTTTCAATTTATTCCAACCTCCTCTTGTGAAATCTGGAATTTCTACGGGTGCAGAATTATTGTCTAATGAAATTTCTGTCAATGGACCTAAACAAGACCATTCGGCTAAATCGTAAACATCCATATCTAATGGAAGCCCTTTTTGAAGGCAGTGAATTAAACGATAATCCATAATAAAATCCATGCCACCGTGACCGCCTACTTTTTTGGCTTGTTCTTCAATTCCTTTGGCAATTGGGTGTTTGTATTTTTCCATTAAAGCTTTTTTAACTTCTTCGGGAACAAAAGAATGTGCGCTTAATTTTTCATGATTTGGTTTTACATCGTCGCCAAGTTCTTTTCCGTCAAGCGCATAACCTTCCAAAGGATATTTATTAGCAAAACCTTTTGTACCGCTCAATTGATACATTCTACTGTATGGGCGAGGAGAAGTAACGTCGTGCTGAATTTGAATTGTTTTTCCATTTTCAGTACGAATCATCGTCATAGTATGATCTCCATTTCTAAAATCTTTAATTTCCTGACCTGATTTTTCTTTGATATAAGCAGGATTTCCAACGGCTTTTGTATCCATAGAAACCAGGAAATTCATTTTGTCACCACGGTGAATATTTAGTGCCTGACACGCAGGTCCCATTCCGTGTGTCGCATAAATATCGCCACGGTGTTTGATATTGTAATCCATTCTCCAGTTGTTCCAGTATTCTCCCCAGAAAGGCTGTAAACCGTGAATGTAAGAACCTTCAGCATGTAGAATTTCACCAAATAAACCTTGCTGAGCCATATTCAAAGTAGTCAATTCGAAGAAATCATAAACGCAGTTTTCCAATTGCATACAATGTTTTCTCGTTTTTTCTGAAGTATCAATCAACTCCCAGATTTCTTTCATAGTCAAAGCGCCCGGAACTTCAATTGCTACGTGTTTTCCATCTTTCATGGCCTGAACTCCAATTACGGCATGATGAAGCCAATCTGTTGCTACATAAACTAAATCTACATTTGGCAGCGCTGTAACTTTTCTCCAAGCATTTTCATCGCCATAAAATTCTTGTGCTTTTGGAAATCCCGCTTTTGCCAAAATTTCATTGGCTTTTGACGTGTTTTCCTGCTTCATGTCGCAAAGTGCTATAATTTCAACACCTGGAATATGTGTCATGCGTTCTACAGCGCCTGGTCCGCGCATTCCTAAACCAATGAAAGCAATACGAACGGTTGGAATAGCAGGTGCAGACATTCTAAGAACATCTTGCTGTCCTTTTGGCCTTGATGGTGTTTTGGTCTTGATCATTTGCGCCGAGACTGTCCAGCCAAATAAAATACAAACGATTAAAAAGAGTTTTAAAATACGAGTTTTCATGCGTGGTTATTTATTTTTTTGATTATTTAAAGCAATCATTTTTAAGGCAAAGCATCAAAATTGATTTCTGGTTTTTTATTGTTTAATGGTTTTGTGAAAACGGTTTTTGGTGCTGTGAAATCGTTGAAGAAACCGCCATCTTTTAAGTAGAAAGAATCTTTTTCCAATCCGCCAGCAAAATCCATTCTATAGCCTTTTGCTCCTGTATTGTCGGTTGTAAAACGAGCCGAATTAATTTCTGTCCAAACTCCTTTTTCATCACAAACCCATTGATTACTGAATAAAACTTTTCGGGATAAATCACCCTGTTCCGGAACAAAATTTTCTAAAAAGGAATGAAATCTTTTTAAATAAGTATGCGTTTGAGGACGATTGAAACTCGCAATCAACAACCATTTTTTTAATTCTGGAGCATAAAAATAAGCGGTGTAATTTGTAGAATTGTCGTTTTGAGGATTTCCTCGCAATAAGAATTTATAGGTTGTACCAGCTTTCCACATATATTTCAGATAGCTTTGTCCGCCCGAACCTTCGCTTCCAAATTCTCCGGTATGAACATTTTCTCCTTTTTTGAGCATTTTGATTTTTTGCGAATCAGGAATGCTTTTCGGGTCATCAGTTTCAAATGGACTCCAAACTGAAAACAGAATTCGTCTTTCTGTTGCCGAATTTACCTGAATACCAAAATAGCCTTCGCCAAAACCATTTGCCATAAAATAAGAGCCAATTTTGTCTTCATTTTTAGGAACGGTAATTTCGTTGTAATACCATTCGGCATTTATATTTTCGGGTACTTGATAATTCAAATGAACCGAAGGTCCGCGACGTCCCCAGTGATAAAAATTGCCTTCGTTATTAGGAACATAAGAAATTTTTCCATCAAAATCTTTGCTTGAAATTGTTATACGATTGATGGAAGGAAATTGAGTGCCAGTTTTACTGACTCCTTTTATTTTTAAAGCGACATAACCTTCTTTATTTATTGTCCAAGTTCCAATGGAAACTGCTTTTTTTGAAGCAACAAATTTTACTTTTTTGGATTCGTTGTTTATAGAAAATTCAACTTCCGATTTTCCAAAAACTTCTACTGATTCTTCAACAAAAATCTGAAAAGTTCCTGGTTTTGAAATTTTAAAATATAAAGTGAAAACCTCATTCGGATTTGTCCAATTTTCAATGCCATTGTCAGTAATTGTATTACTTCCGTCAATATGTTTGGAGCTGAATGCATTTCCCGCAAGCGGAATAGAAATGGTTGTTTCGGCCTCTTTTTTCTCATTCGAAAAAGAGACTAAAACGAAAACAAAAAACAAGTAAAATAAATTTTTCATTTGTTACAATTTTGGTTTTTTATTTAAAAGTAACCTCTCTAATGAACCAGATTAGAGAGGTTTTCAAAAACAAAACAATTCAAATGGACCTTGCTAATTATTTTTGACTATTAAATCTTTTCATTAATGTCGTTACATGTTTTTTTGTATCGTCATCTAATGAGGCCAATGCTTTATCAGCTTCGGCTGGTGCATATTTTGTTAATCCAGTTAATCCTCCTGCAATTACGTTATATGATTGTTCTTTAATGCTTTCTTCCATCAAACTTTTATAAGAAGCATCTCCCGTAGAAGCTAATTTTACTATAGCATTTGCTCGGGCAATTGTTTTTTTATCATTTTTAGCAATATCAAGAAGCATTTTTAAAACCTGATCCTTGGTTTGTTTTTCATTCAAATCAATTGCTTTGATGCTCAGTACTCTTAAATCTTCTTGAGGATCTTTTAGACCTTCCAATAAAATAAGTTGTGATTCCTGACTTCTGTCTTTTGAAGCAAATTTTATGGCTTCAATTCGGTTGTAATAGGATGGTGCATTTTTATATTGGAATAGATAATCTGCAGCAGTTTTTCTATCTATCTTAACTTCGCCCACTAAAATTTTATCAGGATCTAGATCTATAAATTCTGGTTTTGAAGGAAGATCAAAACTGAAGCTTTGTTGTCTTTCATTAATTAAAATATCCTTTCTTATTTTGGTTCCGTTTACATAAAAATCAACTTTCAGAGGTAACGTAAAGGTTTGAACCGCACTATCCTGAGATTGATTTATCGTAATGAGGATTTTTCCGTTAACATATCTGTAAGTCACATCCAGAATCGGACTTCCAGCATTATAATACCATTGATCAAAATATGGCAACCAGTCTTTTCCTGTTACTTCTTCCATCGACAAACGCAATTGATGCGGTTCACCAGATTTAAAAGCATTTGTTGTCAAATAATGATTTAAACCTTTAAAAAAGGCTTCGTCGCCCATTTGGTTTTTCATGGCATACAAAATAATCGAACCTTTAGAATAGCTGATATTATCAAACATATCTTCTGCATTTTTGTAATGAAAACGTGCCAAAATAGGACTGTCGCCATTTTTTTGCGAACGCAAATAATTCTGCAATTTCTCATAACGTGATCTGTCTTCCGCGTCTTGTCCTGCGTCGTGACCATGCCAAAGCACTTCTCCAAAAGTGGCAAACGATTCGTTCATGGTTAAGTTTGACCACGATTCAGCCGTTACATAATCGCCAAACCATTGGTGAAAAAGCTCGTGAGCTATCGTACTTTCCTGATTATCATCCAGTAATTCTCTGGCTGTTTTCTGTACATACTCGCCATGCAAAGTTGCAGATGTATTTTCCATTGCGCCTGAAACATAATCTCTGGCAACGATTTGCGCATATTTTGCCCACGGATATTCAACGCCTAGCATTTTGCTGTAAAAGTTCATCATATCCGGAGTTTTACCAAATATTTGTTTTGCGTATGGGGCATATTTTGGTTCCAGATAATAGCTTACTTCTTTACCATTGTAAGTGTCTTTGGATATTTTAAAATCACCAACAGCCATCATAAACAAATAAGGAGAATGTGGCAATTCCATTTTCCAGATATCCGTGCGGGTTCCGTTTGAATTGGCTTTTTGTGATGCCAGTTTACCGTTAGATAAGGTTACATATTTTGCGTCAACCGTCATCGCAATTTCAGAAGTTGTTTTCTGATTTGGTTTGTCAATTGTTGGGAACCAGCAAGACGATGCTTCTGTTTCTCCTTGTGTCCAGATCTGGATTGGTTTATCATCTTTTCCATCAGGATTTATAAAATATAATCCTTTTGCATCTGTAATTGCAGCACTTCCTTTTACTTTTAATTCATCTGGTTTTGCGGTGTAATTAATGTAAATAGTGAATTTTTCAGTGCTTTTGTATTTTCTGTTTAAAGCAATAAAAAGCTGCTCATTGTCATATGTGTACTTTAAAGGTGTTTTTTTGTTTCCTTCAATAATTGCAATTTCTTTAAAATCCATTCCTTTTGCGTCAAGCGTAAGTGAATCGGTTTCATAGAAATGTGGTTTTAAAGTCAGCCACTCTTTCCCATACAGATATCTTTTGCCATAATCAAAAGATACGTCAAGTTTAGTGTGAATTAAATCGTGAACTTTTTGAGGGGTAACTCGGTAAACAGACAATTCATCTTTGCTCTTGTCTGTGTTTTGCGCCTCTGTATTTTGAACTGCCAATAAGGCAAGGCCAAAAAGAGTACATTTTAAAAAAAGGTTATTCATTTTTTTGATTTTAAATGATTGTTTTATGGTTTAAAAGTACAGTTAATTGTATTGTACTTTTACTACATTTTTTAAAGTTTTTCGATAATTCTAACTTCACCGTCTTTTTCATCTTCACTTAAAAAATTCGATTGTTTTTTGGTGTAAGCCAATAAACTCCACTGAACTATTTTATTTGTCGGATACAAGCTTGCTTGGTTTTTAATCCATTTTTCAGCTTCCTGAGCAGAAGAAGTTTTTTCAATCGCCCAAGCCGAAACCAATTGGTTTGCTGGAAGAAAATTCATAACCGTATTATCAACCACCGGCTTGAAAGACACGATTTTCTCTAAAGATTTTGAAGCCATTTCTTTGTTTCCTAAACTGTTATAGCATTGATAATCCAGCCAGTTTTCTAATCTTTCATCGATATTTTCGTCATACGGTTTTCCAACGCCTAAATTCTCTGGAAACAGTTTTGCATCGGCAATAAATTGTAATGCTTTTTTGTATTGCTTGTTTTTCATTTCTGTCAAAGCTTGCATCAATTTAGCTTCGTGATATAGTTGTCTTCCAGCCGTTGCGCCTTCGAAGGGAAGGATTTGCAATTTGGTCAAGAATGAATCAGCTTCACGATACTTTTTGTTCAGCAATAATGTTTTGGCATACAGCATTCCAATCAAATAATTATCTTGATGTTTTTTATAGAAAGATTCAGCTGTTGTAAGCGCTTTGTCAAATTGTTTTTGAGCGATGTAATGTTCTGCAAGCATTTTGTGATATCTCCAGCCTTGCGGATCTAATTTGATTGCCTGCTGAAGACTTGCCAATACAATTGCCGAATCATCTTTGAATAAAGAAGCTTTTGCTCCGTAAAAAGCAGGATTATTTGGTTTTGTGTCGCATTGCGAAAACAACTCTTTAGCTTCTGAAATACGATTACGATTCCATTCAATTAATCCTAAATGATATTTTAATTGGTATTGATCATTTGTTTTAATTAAAGATTTTAGGATTTCAGCCGTTTCATTTCTGAAAGGAAAACTTGTTCCGGGTTTGATTTTGCTTACATCAACTGGTTTGTTTTCTAAAAAGGCTTTCCAATAAATGATTTCTGCGCTCGGCTCAGCAATAGAAAACACTTTTAGAGCTTCTTCTTTTCGACTGATATTATTGTACCAAATTCCTAATTCAAGAAAAGTCTGTTCTGGCATTTCGTTTTGAATAGCAGAAACAAAAGTATTTTTTGAATCGTTTGAATTGTTCCAAAGGTATTTTTCAAAATCAGCAAAATGATTCAGCGGATCTAATTTTGTAATGGTTTTTAAAACCGAATTTGCTTTATCCGAATTATTTTGAAGACGATATAAAACCGCTAAAACCTGTAAACCTTCGATATTGTATTGATTATATATTAAGCTTTTCTCTGCATACTCAATAGCTTTTGGCAAGTCGTTTTCGGCCAAATAAATTTTGCTTAAAGCAGTGTAAGCCGGACTGCGGAATTCAACACTTGCAGCAGCAATATCAAAACCATCTTTTGCGTCGATAGTATTTCCTAAATGGAAATTCGCCAAAGCATAAAAATAATTTCCAGCAGGATCATAAGTATCAATTGCTAAAGCTTTGCTTGCCGAATTAACAGCTGCTTTATAATCTAATTTTCTGATTTGCAAAGAAGCCAATGCAGAAAGGGCAGGAGCGAAGTTCGGATCTAGTTTCAAACAAGCATTCAGTTTGTCTTCAGCCTGAACATAATCTTTAAAAGCGATGTAATTTTTTCCCTGCTGATACAATCCGTAAATTGAATTATGGTCAAAATCCTTCGGAATTTCTACGGGACGATTGATGTTTCCGTCTTCTGGCGCAGAATTCCAAACTAATTTGTTTCCGCCTAAAACGAATTTCAATTTATTAGAATCGACTTTTACCTGAATAGAATCTTTAAAAGTTTGCATTGTATTCAAAGCAATATCTTTAGAATATACTTTTTTATCGTTTTCAAAAACTTCAATTTTTTCATTTAATTTTTGAAGCGGAGAAAAATAGATTTTCAGCCAGCCGTTTTCGTTTTTAACATTGACCGAACCATAGTTATTGGCTTTTACAAAACCTTTTGTGTGTTTTACAGGAAACCAATATTCGGTCCAAGTATCCGTTTGATAAGGCGCAAATGAGCGTTGTTTGAAAGGCGTAAGATTACTGCCTTCGCTCGCCTGATTGAACAATCTTCCGCTTTGCACTTCTACATATTGTCCGTCAGTATCCGTCAATAATTTTTCCCAAATCATGCCTTGTTGTGACAATCCCCAAATCCAGATTTTTTTGCCCGGTTTATCATCGTGATTGCCATATCTACCCATTCCGAAATCTTCGTCATGATAATATCCGCCAAAGAAGTCATCATATTTCCCGAATACATGATACGATTTGTAACCGCCAAAATTGTTGTTTTTGTAAAAAGATAAATCTTTGCCGTTTTTTTTATCAATTGGCCAAGAATTGTATTCTCCATTATGGCCAATGTAAGTCTGTCCTGGATAAATAAACTGCAGATTTTCAGCAGCTTTTATTCCCGTATTCATCCAAGTGTAATAAGGCTGTTCGAATTCGGTTGTGTTAGACCAAAACGAATTTGTGGTAAAATACGCTTTGTCTTTTGGCAGATTGATGTCTAATTTCCAAGAAGTTCTCGTTAATAAATCTAAAACTCCAATCACGCAGCTAATGCTTCCGTCTTCTCGATTTATAATTTTGTAATCGACAGGAGTGGCGCAATTTGGCGTGTGGCCGATAATGCCATAATTGCCTTCAACACCGCCGCTTGTCCATGGTCCGCGCATGGCAATGTCTCTAAACTTTACCACATGATTATTGTAAACAATGTCTTTTCCCGTTGATTTTTCTATAGCCGACCAGACTTTTCCTCCAATTTCTGGCAGAATCATCAGTTTGATATAATCGTTTTCAATTTCGACCACTTTCCATTCTTTTTGAACAGCTTTATCGGTAAAACCATCAAAACGGAAATACGGATAAAACTTGGTATCAGGTTTCGGAATCGGATCAGGATCTGAGAACGGATATGTGGTAAATACTTTTTTGTATTCTTTTACAGTGGGTTTGTTTTGTGCTGTGGCAAAGAGGCTTCCAAAGAGTAAAATGGATAATAATGGTCTAAATTTCATGATGGAGAGCTAGTTTTTGTGGTTATTTTTTTTGCCACAGATTACACAGATTAAAAGGATTTTTTTAATCTGTGTGTAATACAAATTAATCTGTGTTAATCTGTGTAATCTGTGGCATTAAATTTTAGTTGTAATTACTTCACAATCAACAACCAGCCTTTTCCTTTAGAAACTGGTATTTCGTCTTTTGCTGTGAACGTTTTTGCAGATTGGAAATTGGTAACTTCTGGAGCAGTAATCGTTGCTTTTGCAGGATTGATTCCTAGTTTTTTCCAATCGATATTTAGTTTCACATTTACATCAGCATCTGCCCAGCTTGCGATTGAAATTAAAGCTGTTCCATTTTTTTTGTAAACTGTTGCTAGAACTTTGTCGTTGTTTGTTTTTACTGGACAGTTTTCACTCCAATATCCAATCATTTCAGAACCTTTAATTCCGAAAGAATCCCAAAGTTTCCAAATGTTTCTTGGGTCAGCACCATCGCTCCAAGGCAATCTGTTTGTCATTCCGTAAACCATTCCTCTCCAAGGATTTCCGCCATCTTGAAGCATTTCTCCCATTAATCCAAACGGAATTCCACTTACTTCTGTCAAGAAAAAGTCAGGCTGATTTTTTTGGTAATCAAAGTATTCTCCAAACCATAATTTGTTGATGTACGGGAAGTGCTCCATGTATAAGTTGGCACTATTATTAAATCCGTCGCTTTTATTGTATTGATTCGCACTATGCAAATCGATAATTCCTGGATGTCCGTCTTTAGTCAAAACTCTTTTGATACGTTTCATTGTGATTCTGTCGAAAGCAACATCATCTAAATAAATTCCGTCGATGCCAACGTTTTGAGTCAGCCAATTCATTCCTTCTACATAATAATTGTGCCAACGGTTCATACCGCTGTTTACGATCGCAGCATCTTTAATTTCAGGAACAAACCAAGCCGCGATATAATCATCCCCAACGTGTTCTTGAAGCCAAGAGAATCCGCCACCTTTTCCCGGAGAATAGATTTCGTGCCCTAAACTTCTTAAAGCGAAAGTCTCATAAGCTTTGTTAGAAACCTCTCTAACTGTATTGTAGATTTTTACTTTTAATCCTTTTTCGTGTGCTTCATCGATATACGTTTTCATCTTTTTAAATTCGATAAAAGGATAATTGATATACGGATTGATAGCATTTGCGTGGTGAATGTTGATTACCGTAGCGCCAGTTTTAGCAATAGAATCGATTGGGCTATATCTGTGGTAAAACTTTGTATCCCATTGAAAATCGGTGTTGATCGTATGGAATGGTGTAATCAATAAGTTGAAATTATAGTATAAAACATCACCTTTTTTCATTGTTCTAGCACCGCTGTACGCATTTACTACAATCGATTTTTGATTTGGTGTAATGGTAATTCCACCTTTGTTTTCGTTACCCCAAGAAGTTGGCAATAATAAAGGTTTTTGCAAATAGAAATTCGTGTTTAACGGACGGCTGTATTTTTCGTCTCTTAAAGAAAATTGTAATCCAGAATTTACAGCACCAATCCAAGCTCCGTCTTGATTTTTATGCGCAACATCCCATTTCCAGTCGAAAGTAGCAGGGCGATCGCCTCCTTTTTGACCCAATCCCATCATGTATTTTGCAGAAGTTGGCTGCATTGGCATTTGAAAATTAATATCATTAAAAGATACATCTTCAAGAGCTGTAACTTTAACGATATAATGTACAAAACCATCAAATTCAACCGAAGCGTTTACGTCCATTTGAACTGATTTTGAAGTCGAAGTGCTTTCCCAAGAAACCGTTCCAGCTTCTTTTTTAGTGAATTTTAAACCGCCATTTTTCCATTGTACTTCTTTTCCAGAAGCGTCAACAAAATGAAAATCGATTGGAGCGCTTAAAACATCATTTGCTTTTGCTGTTACAGAAGTCATTTCTGGAGTAAAGAAAGTCTGAATTTGCGCTGGGAATCCGTTTGGAGCTAAAACCAGTTTTCTTCCTAATAAAGCAATTTCAGAATTGTTTACGACTAATGGAGTATAAGGAGCAATAACGGTATTTTCCTGAGCTAATGTTGAGTTTAACCATTTTAGACGAGTCATTTTTTCTGGACTGTCGATGCCTCCATTTTTTGTTACTTGGTTAGAAACCGTAATTTGTAGATTGATTTCTTTTGATTTTCCGTCAGCAGTTACAGTTGCTTTTCCGTTGTAAGTTCCAGCCGCTGCCGTTTGCGGAACATCAACACCGCACCACATAGCCTGAATTTTTCCTTTTGAAACTGAAACAGTATTCGTAAAAGGATTTCCGTCATATTTAGTTCCGTCAGTGTTGATACAGCTGATGTCTTTCGCTTCTATTGTTGCGCCAGTTGTGCTTACTAAGTTGGTAAAAGATACTTTTACATTTTTTAAATCTTCAAGAGCGTAAACGCCTAATTGAAAAGCTAAATATTCACCTTTCATTGCCGTGTCAGAAAAGCTGTTTTGAACGCCTTTCTGAATCCATCTTTGTGGCAGATCTGATTTTAATTTGATAGAATGTTCTCTGTCTTCTGGGAAAACTAAGAAAGAATTTCTGCTATTTTTTGCAAGAAGAGCCGAAGTTTCAGCAGCTGTCGCAATTATTTCCATCGGGTAAAAACTATTGAAAGCATTTACGCTCTGAATTTCTGTTACAGCCGCATTGTCTTTTAAGTTTGCTTTTACATTAGAAAGCCATTTTGCATCGGCTTTGTCTTCAGGTTTCTGATAAATTCCTTTTGGATAATTTGCAGTTCCTTCATCAACATAAGGCATGTAATACACGTAGTATGTTCCTTTTCCAGAAATTGGTTCGAAGTAAATAGTACCGTTTTCTCTATTGATGTTTTCGGTTTTTATATTCTGAATATCTTTTCCAGATGCATCCTGAACGATAATTTTTTTAAGTTCTGGATTTGTGTCTCTTCTTCGCCATTCGATCGTTGTTTTAGCAACATTTCCTGAACCAGAAAAAGCAACTACAGCGCGGTGATTCCCTAATTGATTCGGATTCCAGCTGTCATTTCCGTCTGAATATTTAATTTGTGCAGTTAGAGGAATGCTGATCGTAATAAAACACATTATCAGTATTCTGCTTAAAAGCGTTGTGTTGTTTAGGTTTAGTTTCATTGTATTGTATAATCAGGTTAAATAGTATATTTTGAGTTTAGTAAACGGCTTTCCATCCTTGTTTTTTCCAGTAAGCGATAATAGGTTTATAAGGACCGTATTTATGCTGTTCTTCAGAGAAATTATCATTGAAAGGGCTATGTGCATAATCAATAGGCTTGCCCATTTTATTTGGATAATCCAATGTTTTTGGGTTTGGTCTTGAATGTTGGGAATCGTCATTTACATAAGCAGCAATATCAAGCGCTTGTTTGTCTGTAAGGTACGGTTTTCCAAGCTGTACTTTATCATAAGGCATGTTGCTTTTTAACCATTGCGCCTGTTTGATTACGCGGTGCATGCTCGAGCCAGGCTGATAACCATATTGTCCCCAAAGAGGAGGATAAGTGTAGCCAGATTTATCAGCATTATAAACTCCTTCACCATTATTTCCGTGACATCTTGCGCAGTTTTCGGCAAATAAAACTTTTCCTCTTTCTGGACTTGCGGCAACATCCGGGAATTCGATTTCTAAATTTTTAGCTCCTTTAAAATTACCATCTTTTGGTACAAATTTGCTAATCCATTTAAAATAAGATAAAAAGGCTACCATTTCTTTGCTATCTAGCGGAAGCGGTTTTCCAGAATGCGGGCGCATAATGCAGTTATTAACTCTTTCTGCTAGTGTAAGCACCTTATTTTCGCGCCCGCGATATTGTGGATAATTGTCATGTGAAGACATTAAATTGAATGCATGAGGTTTTGTTCCCGCATCTTGATGACAATTGGTGCAGTTCATTTTATTGCCTAAATATTGTCCGTTTTTTCCGTTTGGGCCAATGTAATAAGCGGTTTTCATCATTAATTCTCTTCCGTAACGAACCGATTCTCCAAATTGATCATCAGGAATTTGAGAAGTATCAATTGTGATGTAACCTTCATCTTCTTCTCCTTCTTCGATTGTATTTGAAGCTAAAGTCTGAGAATTGCTTTTGGTACAGGAATTGAAAACAGCGATTGATAATGCTGAAAAAAGTCCGATAAGAATTGTTTTTTTCATGTCTATTATTTTTATCCTAACAGGTTTTAAAAACCTGTTAGGTATTTATTCTAATTTACTTATACCTACAAGGTTTTAAAAACCTTGCAGGAAAATATCTTTTTAATTCAAAAGAAAAGGTTTCAGTTTTTCTTCTGGAATAAAGATGGTTCTATAAGGCGGAATTTCAGATTCTAAAGCCCATAACAAAACACCTTTTTTATTGGTTAAAACGGTAATATGTCTTTTAGAGCAACATACCAAAAAGAGGTCTTTATTGATCATATAAGCACTTCCCATTCGGTCGTTGTATATATCTTTTGGTAATTTTATATGAAAATCCAGATTTACTGAATTAGTTTTTTCATCCACTTTTAAGGCAAAAACAGAAGATTGTTTGATGTCGACTCCATTGTCAAAAAACAATAAACTGCCTTCTTGGTCGATATGTGCGGCATGCGCCTGAGAGAAATTGGTGTCTGGAGCCATTTTCATTGTTCCTCCTTTTCCTAATTTCCAGATTACTTTTCCAGTTTTAGAATTGATTTTCCAAATCTGACCGTTGTTATAGAAAGAAATTAAAAAGTTTCCATCTGTATCGTAGCTCAAACTATTAGCATGCGTCCAATCCTTTTTGGTTTTTAGTAAATCTTTATCTTTAAACGGATCTAAGTCATCAAAAACACTCCATTTCCAAAGCTGTTTTCCTTTTTTATTTAAAATTATAATTCCATCTCCATTGATGGTATCTTGTTTTTTTCCTCCGATAGAAGTTAGATCGATTATTTTTTGATCGACCGTAATAGTCACAAGTTCATTAGCCGATTTTTTTAAAATTTCGTGATGAATGGTTTGTTTTAAATCGCCTTGTCCTTTTTTGATATGCGTTAAAGTATCGCCTTGCAAATTGATTTCAAGAATTTCGCTTCCGTAGCTTGTTGGTTCGTCATTTGTTCCTAAAATAGAAAGTATGGTTTGATCTTTTGTAAAATGTGCTACTTTAAATCCAGTTCCTTCAACGGTATGATACCATCTTAAATTTCCTTTATAATCAACAATGTAAGCTGTTCCGGGAGTTTCTCTTTTTGCTAACAGCATAAAGCCTTTTTTGAAATTTTCAGGCAGTAATTCTGGCTTTGGGCAATTGGCTTTGAATTGCTTTTGCAACCATTCTGGAAGTTTTCTTGATTTGAAAGTATAGACTTTGCTCGGTTTTTTTTCACCATTCTGAATCGTAATCAATTGATAACTGTAATTCGTTTCTGGACTGATATTGCAAAGAACCAAAGAATGCTTAAAACCAGTTTTTGAAATGGGAGAAGTTATTTTGTCCTTATTTCCTTTTTTATCAGACCAATATGCTGCATATACCTGAACATCGTCCTTCGTAGTAACATCGATCTGAATTTTCAATTCGTTGTTGCTATGAGTCCCAATGTTGATATTTGTGATACCAGTGCCGCTATTTTTGGAACAGCTTGCCAAAACAAGCAAAACCAAAACAAAATTCCATTTTAATACTATTTTTTTGACCATCTTAAAGGTTTTCTTTGTGAAACAGAAAAGTACTTTTTTTGTGTAATAAATCAAGAATAGACAGACCATTTTAACTGTCTATTCTTGATTTGAAAATTTATTTATTGTCTATCGGCATTACTTAATTTAGGGTTAAGATCAACCTGACTTTGCGGATATGTATAATACTTGTTTTGTGGCATTTTAACTAAAGCCGCTTCTCCAACTCTAAGATGGTATGCATTTACAAGAACATCATATTTGTTCATTCTGATCAAATCGGCACGGCGTTTTCCTTCATAGAAAAGTTCCCAGCCTCTTTCTTGCAGTATGGCATCTCTCAAAGTTTCTTTTGTCAGACCTGCTAGAACTAATAGTTTTGCATGAGATCTTCCTTTTACTTGATTAATTAAATCAATAGCTTCCTGAGTTGGACCACTGATTTCATTTAATGCTTCAGCTCTGCTTAATAAAACATCAGCATAACGTAAAATGTTTACACTGTGCCCATCATAATAAGTAGTGGTTTCATCGTCAGCATATTTTCTTGTTGAAACGTCAGGCATGTAAAATTCACCAGCTGGCGGTTGCGCTCCCAATGATGGCGCTTGTTTATGAAGAAGATCGTCAGTTCCCATAAATTCTGGGAAGAAACATTGTTTTCTCTCATCTTCGTCGCCAAAAGTGTTGTAGAAATCCCAGTTTACAGTATAATATTGCCATCTGTTTTGAACTACAGGGTGATCAATTGGGCCAAAATGATTTAGCAACTCAGTACCATTTGTATTGGCATCACTTAAAGAAGAGAAAATATTCTCACTGCACCATTTGTTGCTCTCTTTAAATAAACCTAAATAAGATGGAAAAAGACGGTATTCGTTTAAATCCATTACTTGCTTTGTAAGGGTTGCTACTTTTTGCCAGTCATGACTACGCAGATAAAGTTTTGCTAATAAAGTCAGTGCGGCTCCTTTTGTTGCACGTGCTACATCATTAGTACCGTAAATTGTATTTTGTTTGTAATTAACAGGCAATACAGCTGCAGCATCAGTTAATTGCTTAACTAAAAAAGCATCAATTTCTTCAACAGATGTTGGCGGAGTCTGCTCTAAATAGTTTGGATTAGCAAGATTTTCGTCGGTAATTAAAATAACTGGACCCCAAGAATCTGTCAAATCCATATAAGCAGAAGCTCTCAAAAACTTAGCCTCAGCAATAAATTGCGCTTTTTCGGCATCAGTAATTGAAGTCATTTTGTTGATGTAAAAAATGGCATTGTTTGCATTTGAAACTAATTTATACATTGCATTCCAGTCTTCTAAAAGCAAACCATTTGTAGAACTCCAAGTACCTAAAGACAATTGTCCTGGATCACCTCCATATTGACAGTGACCTAAATCGGTAGCAATATCAGTTAGTGCAAAATGTCGGGTTGCCCAGTACGAAAAGTTATCTCCTACAGAGGGGCCTTTTAATCGGCCGTAAATGGAATTAACAGCAGCAATCGCGTCAGATTTGGTTTGGTATCCATTGGTATTTGTTAAACTGCTGTAAACCGTAGGATCCAGATCCTCATTACAGGAATATTGCAAACCTGCAGCAAGTAAAAGCAATAATATTGTATATTTTTTCATTTTGATAAATTTAAATGTTACTGAAAAGCTATTAATGAATTGCTATTTTGATTCCTAATATGAACGTTCTTGAAGCCGGGAAAGAGTTGAAATCAATTCCTCCACCAAGGTTTTGTGCCGTGGCTGTACCAGTATGTCCATTAATTTCAGGATCATTTCCAGAATATTTTGTAATAGTCAATAAATTTTGACCTGTTGCATACAATCTAATAGTATCAATAAATTTTGTTGGTTTTAAGATGCTTTCCGGAATAGAATACCCAATCGATAAATTTTTAAGACGTAAGTATGACGCATCTTCAACAAATTTTGAGTTTACATAACTTCCGTACGAGCTTTTGTAGTAACCATCTCTTGGAATGTCAGTATTTTCATTTGTTCCAGCAACCCAACGATTCAAGGCATCAGTACTTGTGCTTGATTCTCCAACCATTTTTGTCATGTTGTAAACAGAGTAATCAAGAGCACCTTGGAAAAAGACATTCACATCAAAGTTTCCAAATCTGAAATCATTGTTGAAACCAATGATGTAATGTGGAGTAGAATTTCCTAAATACGTTCTATCTCCGGCTGTAATTTTGCCATCACCGTCTAAATCAGCATATTTTGGATCTCCAGGTTTAGATAATGGCTGTGGAGCATAAACTTCTCCCGTTTTAACAACCCCTGCATAAACAAATCCGTACAACAGACCCATTTCTTTTCCTGGTTCAAGTCTGGTGAATTCACGGCCAGAAACAGTTCCACTAGGATTAGAAGTATTATAACTGATGATTTTAACATTATCTGCCAATGAAATAACCTCTTGTTTATTGTAAGCAAGATTTAAAGAAGTTCTCCAGTAGAATTTGTCATTTCTGAAATTTTCACTGCTTATTCCTAGCTCAATTCCTTTATTTTCAATTGTTCCTGAGTTAAGTACTTGTGTAGAAAATCCCCACCATCCTCCAACAGGAACATTTAAAAGGGCATCTGTTGTTTTCTTTTTGTAAACATCAATTGTAGCAGTAATTCTGTCGTTAAAGAATCCCATATCCAAACCAATATTGGCTTGTGCTTGCTGTTCCCATTTCAAATCAGGGTTTGCTAAGTTTTTAGGTTCGTTACCGCCTACAAAAGAACCATCAGAAATGGTAACATTCCAAGGCTGTAAAGTTGACATATACGCATAATCAGCAATTCCGTCATTTCCTGTAATACCGTAACTAACTCTTAATTTTAAATCTGATAGCTTTTCAAAATTTTGCATAAATGATTCTTTCGAGATTCTCCATGCAACAGCTCCAGAAGGGAAAGTACCGTATTTATTATTTGGACCAAAACGAGAAGAACCATCACGTCTAATAGTGAATGAAGCCAAATATTTGTCATCAAACGTATAACCCAACCTTCCAAAATAAGAAGTAAGTTTTGTTTCTTGTTTTTGTGTTTCTGGTTTCAAATAAACCGAAGCACTTTCAAGATTATAGTATGTCAAGATATCATTTGCAAAACCAGAACCAGAAGCTTTCATTCTTTCGTAAGTATCTTTTTGGTTAGATGTTCCAATCATTGCCGTAAAAGAATGCTGTTCTTTTATATTGAATTTATAAGTTAGATATTGTTCTGTACTCCATCTAAAATAGGTTTTGTTTTCTTCAGAACCTGTTCCGTTCAGTGCGGCACCTGCTACAAGGGTTCTTGGAGTATATTTTCCTTGAATGTTTTCTTGCCATTCAGCACCTGCACCAAAGTGGTATGTTAAACCTTTGATGATTTCATAATCCATAAACATATTTCCGTTTACAAGACGATTGATCGTGTGGTCAGTTGGTTCTAGCAAAAGTGCCAAAGCATTATCTTTTCCTTGATATTTGTAATAAGAACCATCGGCATTGTAGATTGGAATTGAAGGAGGCGCAGTCTGGATTGAGAACATAGGAGATAAGATGTTGTCTCCAAAATCACTATTATGGCCTTCACTTGCAGCGCCATAAACATTTGCGCCTACAGTTACTTTTTCAGTGAATTTTTTCTCCGTTCCAATACGAACACTATATCTAGTGAAATCAGTATTTTCAATTGCTCCGGTTTGTTTTAAATAATTTCCAGATAAAAAGAATTTTGATGTTTTATCGCTTCCGCTAAAAGTTAAGGTTCTGTTCAAAACTTCACCTGGACGGGTTGCAGCTTCGAACCAATTTGTGTTGGCGATTGGAAAACTTGGAGGGAAAACCGCTGGTCTTCCGTTTTCAGCCGCAATGGCATTTTGAATCGAAGCATATTGTTGGCCATTCAATAAAGATGGTTCTTGAATGATATTTTGAAAACCATCAGAAATTTCGCCTTCAATTTGCATTTTACCCGATTTTCCCTTTTTAGTAGTAATCATGATAACTCCGTTTCCTCCTCGAGAACCGTAAATAGCAGTAGAAGCAGCATCTTTAAGGATTTGGATACTTTCGATATCATTCGGACTGATCGATGCACCCGTACTAGTGATAAATCCGTCCACTACATACAAAGGCGCATTCGAAGTTGTGATAGAGTTTCCACCTCTAATAACCACAGAAGGATTGGTTCCAGGAGCATAACTATTTTGTTGTACTTGAACCCCCGAAGCGCGTCCTTGCAAAGCTTGACCAACATTGGCAACTGTACCGCCTAAGTTTAAATTGTCTTTGCCAACCGAAGCTACAGCACCTGTAAGATCTTTTTTCTTTGCTTTTCCATATCCAATAACAACCTCGTCTAGTTTTTGTCCTGCTTCTTTCATGACAATTTTTAGAGGAGAGCTTCCTACTGATACTTCCTGATCTTCCATACCAATGTAAGTAACAATAAGTTTTGTAACATTATCTGCTACAGTAATCGAGAAACTTCCGTCAACATCTGTCTGAACTCCTTTTGTTGTGCCTTTTACCACAACATTTGCGCCCGGAAGAGGCAATCCATCCTGATCGGTTACTGTACCTTTTATGGTTTTCTCAAAAAATATTGAAGAATAATTTTTCTCAGAGATATTTATTGATGAAACTGCCGAAGCTTGAAATGTAAATGCCAACAATGAAAGCAATGTCAGTTTAATTTCTTTACCGGATAAATTGTTAATCCGAAAATCTCTTGGCTTTTTTTGGGTTAATAATTTCATACTGAAAATTGGTTTTGGTTAATGTTTATTTGTTTTTTTTCTGTTTGTAGGTTTTAGATTTCTTTTTTGATTGGCAATTTCATTTTTGTTTTTTATTTGATTCTTTCCTGTCTCTTTTTCGAGTAAAAAAATCATTTAATTTTTCACTCGAAATACAGCTTGTTTTGTTCAATTTTGATCCTTTTTCAAGCTTCAAAATCATCAAAAATTTTACTGATTTAACTGGTTTTAAGATTAATCTCTGACGAAACTATAGATTATATTTTTATAAAACAAGAAAAAACACAAAAAATGTGCTCGAACACACAAAATTTATGTTCTCGAGCACATAAATTTGCACAAGACGTTTTTTTTACGCTAAAATGATGTGATATTTTTAAAATATTTCGGAAATTCGCAGATACGTAAAAATGTCTGTTTTTTGAATTTTAAATGAGGTTTTTAAAAAAACTTGTGAATTTCGCAATGAGTGATTCAAAAACGTATAAATTAAACAGTGTTTTCTTATGGGTTTTGAGAGAAAGATTTTAATTTCATAGACAAGAAAACGAAGCTTTTTTTCTTCATTTTTTAAGTTATATTAGAAGTTGTAAAAAATGAATAATAGTGAAGTCGAATTGGAGTTTGTTTCGGCTTTTTCTAAAATCAAAAATTAACAATTTTTTCACCTACAATTATGAAAGAGTATCAGGTAGTTTTAATCGATAAAAATTTTACAAAAGGAGATGAAGTTTCTGATTCTTTTTTTTGGGAAAATGCAATTTGTCTTACCGATTTTTCATCGCCTTGGAACAGCGATCCAATTTCAAAAATTGAATTTCGCGCACTTTGGGATTTTGAGAATTTGTATTTTAACTTCAGAGTTTTTGATACTGATATTTATATTGACCAAAAAGACGATAGTTTTGACAGTATTGGGAATTCTGATCGCGTAGAATTGTTTTTTCGTGCAAATGATTCCTTGGATCCCTACTACTGCCTCGAAATGGATGCTTCGGCACGATTAATGGATTTTGAAGCGCGACCTGACAAAGTTTTCGATTTTGATTGGAAATGGCCAAAAGAAAATTTAAGTGTAAATGCGTCAAAAGATGAAATCTCTTTCGTTGTACAAGGAAAAATCAGTATTAAATCGTTGAATCAATTGAATTTGATTCAGAATAATACAATTGAAACAGGCGTTTTTAGAGCGAAATTTTCTAAAGATGACAACCAAAACTATAAACCAACCTGGATTTCGTGGGTAAATCCAGATACTGCTGAACCCAATTTTCATATTGCTTCTTCGTTTGGGAGATTGATTTTACTGCGATGATCAAATAAAGTGTAGTAGTGAGATTTAATCTCGCAAAGACGCAAAGTCGCAAAGTTTTTTAGACCAAGCTTACATAAAGTTTGTTAGTCACATAAAAAAACTTTGCGACTTTGCGACTTTGCGAGAAATATTTTGCAAAGTATATAAAAAACTTAGTCCCGAAGCTTCGGGATAGCGTCTTAGAATCTCAAGAATAATAAGAAGCATTCTCAACATTGATAATATCAATTGGCAGTAAAATCGTATCCGGAATGTCTTTTCGGAATAAAAAATGTTCAACTAATGTACTTACTCCTAGATAAACCTGCCTTTTTTGATTTTGATGAATTAAAAAATGAACCAGTCCTTGATTTAAGAAATTGACATTTTTTTCAATCAAATCATAGCCAATAAGCGCAATTTTTTTGTTTTTGACCGAAGACAGCAATGATGCGATTTGGTATGCTTTTGAGGTAGTAATAAAAATCCCCGTTAAATCTGGGTTTTCTTCTAAGAACGAGGCAAATTTTGTTTCAATATTAGAGTATTTCAGCTTCAGAGTGGTGATCGAAAAGTCGTGAAGCTCTTTTTCTTCAAAATAATTTCTGAATCCTTTTTCCTTTTCCTGCATGTGAACTGCATTTTTAAGGCTTTCGTCAATATGTATAATGGCAATTTGGCCTTGGCTTAAAATTAAATTCATTAAGCTGGCAGCAACGCGTCCGCTTTTGTGAAGATCCTGTCCTACAAAACTTTTAATCGAAGAAGATTCAACTTCGTTGTTGAACGTGTTTACCATAACACCCAATTCGTCATATTGTTTTATGATTTCGACCGTTTCTTTATGAAATAAAGGTGTCAACAAAACTGCATCGGGTGATTGCGAGATAATATTTTCGTTGACTTTTAAAAAGGATTTAGTACTTTCGGGATTAAAATAATGAGTCTCAATAATTACATTGTAAGCCTTAAACTCAATGATGGCATCTTGGATTCCATTAACACACGGAAGCCAATAGGGATCAAATGCTGGATCTGGAAGCAAAACACAAATGCGATACACTTTTGTGCTTTTTAAATTACGGGCTATTAGGTTGGGTTCGTAATCGATAACGTTCAAAACCTCATTGATTTTCTCGAGCGCGGCAGGAGAAACTTTCCCTCTATTATGCAAAACACGGTCAACAGTTCCTTTAGAAACTCCAGCCATTTGAGCAATATCCTTAATCGTGTATTTTTTATCCATATAAGCAAATATAAAAACTTTGATTCAATAATTGGTAAAAAATTTCGTCAAAATCATATTGTGTGCTCGAGAACATAAAATTAGTGTGTTCGAGCACATTTTTTATTTTTTTCTTGTTTTATCAAAATATAATCTATAGTTTCGTAAAATCAAAACCTAAAAATAAAAGAAAATTAATAACCAGAAAACATTTTAAATTAGTGATTTTTAATGTTTTAATGTAAAATTTTTACATGAGAAAAATTACTTCATTAGCCCCAGGGCGTACTTGTCTCTTTGGAGATCATCAAGACTATTTAGGATTGCCTGTGATAGCCTGCGCCATAGATCGTAATATAAAGCTGATGGCAACGCAAAATAATACCGAAACATTTGTAATTAATATGATTGATATTAATGAAGTTCGGGTTATTGATATTAATGCAACTTTCGAAAAACTTGAACCGCGAGATTATTTTGCTTCTTCACTGCGTGTTTTGCGCAGGCATGGATGTGTGCCAACAAGTGGATATGACATTACCATAACAGGCGATATCCCTATAAATTCAGGAACATCAAGTTCTTCTGCATTATTGATGGCTTGGATTAGGTTTTTGATCGAAGCTTTTGGAGCTGATCAAGAAGCTACTCCTGAATTTGTTGCGCAAATAGGCTATGCTTCAGAAGTTTTAGAACATGGCGAGCCGGGCGGTATGATGGATCATTTTAGCATTGTTGCAGGAAACATTATTTATATCAATACAAAACAGCCTTTTTCGTATCGATGTATCGGAACTGAGTTAAACGGGCTTATTACTGGTGTTTCAGGAGTGCCTAAAGAAACTATTGGATTAATTGGAGAATTGAAAGGAAATGCCTTGATGGCAATTGATCTTGTAAAACAAAATTACCCAGATTTTGATTTGAATGAATCGGTAATTGAAGATGTTGATCGCTACAAAAATTGCTTACCAGATCGTTTGATTCCGTTTTTTGAGGCGGCTTTAAAAAATTACCATTATACCAAAGAAGCTTTAAAAGAATTCGAAAAGCCAGTTTTAGACTTGAAAAAAATTGGTTATTGGATGAATCAGCACCATGAAGTTTTGCGTGATTTATTGAAAATTACCGTTCCGCGAATTGATGACATGATCAATGCGGCTTTACGAGCTGGCGCATATGGAGCAAAAATCGTTGGATCTGGCGGGGGCGGAAGCATTGTTGTAATTGCAGATCCTAAAAATGAAGCTCAAGTTATCGAAGCTATCTTAAAAGCAGGTGCGCAAGAGGCATATGCTGTAACGGTTGATCCGGGTGTTCGAATTATTGAAAATATAGAAATTTAGAAAATAAATATGCACAACAATTTAGTTATTCTAGCGGGCGGAGCATCGTCTCGCATGAAAAAAGAAGCTATTGCGGATAATTTATCTGCAGAAGAAATCGCTCAGGCAAATGAAAGAAGTAAGGGCTTGATTGGAGTTGGTTCAACTGGAAGGCCTTTGTTGGATTATCTTTTGTTGAATGCAAAGAAAGCGGGCTATGAGAACATTTATATCATTATAGGTGAGCAAGGCGAATTGTTCAAAGAATTTTACGGAAGTCATGATGCCGATAACGATTTTCACGGTTTGAATATTTCGTTTGCTGTACAATATATTCCTGATGGAAGAACAAAGCCTTTTGGAACTGCAGATGCCTTATTTCAGGCCGTTGAGCAGTATCCAGAGCTAAACGGAATGGAATATTCAGTTTGCAATAGTGATAATTTGTATTCTGCTGAAGCGCTATTAGCATTAAGAAAAACAGAAAGCCCTAATGCCTTTATCAGTTATGATCGTGATGCATTAGAATTTCCTTTGGAAAGAATTTCACGTTTTGCCATTGCAAAATTGGATAAAAACAATCAGCTTTTGGATATTTTAGAAAAACCGACTGCAAATGATTTGCAAAATTACAAAGATGTTGAAGGAAAAATAAGAGTCAGTATGAATGCTTTTAAGTTTAAAGGAAGTATTTTATATCCGCATCTCAAAAATTGTCCGGTGAATCCAGAAAGAGATGAAAAGGAACTTCCGACGGTTCTTTTAAACACGGTGAAAGCAAATCCAAATACCACTATTGGAATCCCGTTTTCTGAGCATGTGCCTGATTTGACGGCAAAAGAAGATATTTTAGAGGTAAAAGAATATCTTAAAAAACACTATCCAGTACTTGATTGGAAGTAGTAGCAATATTAACATAAACTTCATTTCTATTTTAGGATAACGATCATTTATTGCATTAATTTTGGTGTTGCAAAAAAAATGCATACATTTGCACAAAATATGCAAAAAGATAAATTTAGTGTTGATTCTAATTTAGATAGAAAAACAAAAAATCTATTAACAATCAACCAAAGTATTATGTCAAACATTGAAAATGTCATACCAGCAATAAAAAGGAATTCAATTATTCCGATGGTTATCTTGACTGCATTATTTTTTATCCTAGGATTTGTAACCTGGTTAAACGGACCATTGATTCCGTTTTTTGAAATGGCTTGCGAGTTGTCATCCTCTCAGGCGTATTTTGTGACTTTCGCTTTTTACATTGCTTATTTTGTTATGGCTGTGCCATCATCTTGGGTCATTGAAAAAGTAGGTTATAAAAATGGGATTTCGCTTGGATTGTTGATCATTGCTCTGGGAGCATTTTTATTTTATCCAGCTGCCGAAAGCCGTACTTTTTTATTGTTTTTACTAGCGCTTTTTGTGATGGGAACAGGTTTGGCAATTTTGCAGACCGCTTCAAATCCGTATGTGGTTGTAATTGGTCCAAGAGAAAGCGCCGCGGCAAGAATTAGTGTTTTAGGAATCGCTAATAAATTGGCAGGGTTTGTTGCGCCAATTGTATTGACAGCTTTGGTTTTGTCTAATATGAAGGACTTTACCGCAGAAAAAATTGCAATGCTCGATTCGGTTTCAAAATCAAATGCCTTGAATTCTCTTGCATTACAATTGCAAAGGCCTTATCTTTATATGGGATTGATTATTATGGTATTAGCTCTTTTTGTGAAGCTTTCGCCGCTTCCAGAAATCGATTTGGATGAAGATGGAAATGTAGAGCATTTGAGTGTTTTGAAGCAAGTTAAAAATGCTTTCAAACGACCTCAATTGGTTTTTGGAGTTATTACATTAATGCTTTACATCTCTGCTGAAGTTTTGGCAGGAGATTCGATCGGAGGTTTTGGAAAACAATTAGGAGTTTATGGAGATGAAGGCAATTTTTATCTCAAATTAACCTCTTTTACGATGTCGGCAATGGTTATCGGCTATATTTTAGGAATAACATTGATTCCGAAACACCTTTCGCAAGCAACAGCTTTGCAAGGATCTGGAGTTTTAGGGATTATTCTAGTGCTGGCAATTGTTGTGATTTCGCCTAAAATAATGATTCAGCTTCCGGGAATTCCAGCTTTGCCAGTCGTGATTCTTTTAGTAGCACTTTTGGGCTTGGCAAATGCACTTTGCTGGCCGGCAATTTGGCCAATGGCATTAGAAGATTTGGGAGGATATACTAAAATAGGAAGCGCAATTTTGATTATGGGAATTATCGGCGGGGCTATTTTTCCGCTTTTCTATGGCTTGATTACCGAAACTATAAATGCCTCAAATATTGCAGCCGGAACGCAAGCAACTGCAAGAAGTGGTAATCAGCTGGCGTATTTAATGCTTTTGCCATCGTACATAATGATTCTTTTTTACGCTGTAAAAGGACATAAATACCGACGATGGTAAATAAATGAGAAACTAAATAAAAAACTATATCATGTTAAAAAGCAAAATCGACAAAGCAACAGGATTCGAAAAACGATTCGAAAACATCAATACGGTTGTTTTTGAAAATTCTTCAGAAGCTTCAAAAGAAGTAGCGCAGGAAATCGCTGCTTTAATTAGAGAGAAACAAAATGAAGGAAAGCCATGTATTTTGGGATTGGCAACAGGATCTTCTCCAAAAGGATTGTATGCTGAATTGGTACGTCTTCATAAAGAAGAAGGTTTGAGTTTTAAAAACGTAATCAGTTTTAATTTGGATGAATATTATCCAATGGAACCAAATTCAATCAACAGTTATGTTCGTTTTATGAAAGAATTGCTGTTTGATCATGTCGATATTTTACCTGAAAACGCTCATGTTCCAGACGGACTTTTAACAAAAGAGCAAATTGCAGATTATTGCCATGAATATGAAGCTAAAATCGAAGCTTTAGGCGGAATCGATCTTCAGATTCTTGGAATTGGAGGAAACGGACACATCGGATTTAATGAGTCTGGTTCGCTTCAAAACTCTAAAACACGTTTGGTGGCTTTGGATCATATTACAAGAGTTGCGGCAAGCAAAGATTTCTTCGGTTTGAATAATACGCCAAGAACTGCGATTACGCTTGGAGTGAAAAAAATCATGGAAGCCAAAAGAGTGATTTTATTGGCTTGGGGAGTAGGAAAAGCTAATATTGTAAAAAAATCTGTTGAAGATGAAGTGACAAACCGTGTTCCTGCTTCATTCTTGCAAGAACATAATAATGCTGTTTTTGTTTTAGATAAAGAAGCTTCTTCAAAATTAACGAGAATCAACAAACCTTGGTTGGTTGAGAAAATCGTTTGGACAGACAAATTGACTCGTAAAGCAGTTTTAGGATTGGCATTAGATCTTAAAAAACCAATTTTAATGCTTACAGATGCTGATTATATCGAAAACGGGATGAGCGATTTGTTGGCAGATTCAGGTCCTGCTTACGATACTAACATTAAGATATTTAATAAATTACAAAATACAATTACAGGTTGGCCAGGTGGAAAACCAAATTCTGACGATACAAACCGTCCGGAAAGAGCGGAGCCGGCTAAAAAACGCGTATTGATTTTCAGTCCGCATCCTGATGATGACATTATCAGTATGGGAGGAACTTTCATGCGTCTGCAAGAGCAAGGGCACGAAGTGCATGTGGCGTACCAAACTTCAGGAAATATTGCGGTTGCTGATGATGAAGCGCTTCGTTTTGCAAGATTCGTAATTGATTACAACGAGAAATTCGGAATCAAAAGCGAAGAAGCAGATAACATCTACAAAAAAGCAGAAGCATTTTTACAAAACAAAAAGAACAGCGAAATTGACATTCCAGAAGTTCGTTATATCAAAGGATTGATCAGAAAAGGAGAGGCTAGAGCAACAAGTTATTTCGTTGGTTTGCCAGACAGCCAAATTCACTTTATGGAATTGCCTTTCTATGAAACTGGAACAATCGAGAAAAAACCAATCGGACCAGAAGATATTCAGTTGACAGTTGATTTAATTGAGAAAATTAAACCACACCAAATTTACGCAGCTGGAGATTTAGCAGATCCGCACGGAACGCATAAAGTTTGTTTAGATGCAATTTTTGAAGCCGTTAAAGTTTTAAAACCAAAAGAATTCATGGACGACTGTTGGTTATGGTTGTACCGTGGTGCTTGGCAAGAATGGGGAATTGACGAAGTTGAAATGGCAGTTCCAATGAGCCCAGACCAAGTTTTGGCAAAACGTCATGGAATCTTCAAACACCAATCTCAAAAAGATGGAGTGGTTTTCCAAGGAACAGATGCAAGAGAGTTCTGGCAGAGAGCCGAAGACAGAAATCGAGAAACAGCAGAATTGTATCATCAGTTAGGTTTGGCAACTTATGCCGCAATGGAAGCTTTCGTGAGATGGCACTACTAAGATGCTAAGTTGCTAAGGTTCTGAGATTCTAAGTTTTTTTTCTTAGAGGTTTTTAGAAATTAGTAGTTAGTTAAATAATAATTTTGAAGCAGGAAGAGAGAATTAAAATAGGTTCTTTTTTCTTGCTTCTTTTTTTTGTTTAGATGCTAAGTTGCTGAGTTGCCGAGAAGCTAAGTTTTAATCTGTGGGAATCCTTTTAATCTGTGGCAAAAGAAAAATAAATGGTAGTTTTGCATGAAATGAAATAAGCAGAAGATCTATTATATTTTTCCTCTTACTTCTTTCTTCTTAAAAACTATGGATCAGGACAAAAAACAACTCATAAAATTAGCCCACACCAAAATGCCTTTCGGGAAATACGAAGGAAAATATTTAATTGATTTGCCTGAATATTATGTCGTTTGGTATCATAACAAAGGATTTCCAAAAGGAGAATTAGGGCAACAACTGCAACTCATTTATGAATTGAAATTAAATGGATTGGAGGAATTGATTAGGAATATTAAGAAGCAGTATCCAAAACCTATTAAATAGTAAGAAAAATCTTTTGTGCTTTAAAATTTTTTTTATAAGTTTGAAATACAAAATATTATAATTTTCAAAAACAAAGTGATACCACAGAATTCCAGCCTGAATTCATAAATGTGTACAAGTCAGTGTTTTTTAAATTATAATATTTTTTTTATGCCTAAATCTTTCTCTGTATCCTTTTTGTTTATCGGTTTAAATAATAATGTTTTTAATGATTTTGTTAATCTAGTTGCAAAATAGGTTATGAGAATTATTCAAAGCGCTTGGGCATGTAATAATTCAAATTTGCTAACTACAAATTCGGGATGGTTGGCTCCTGAATATAATTTAATGTCATGGACATTAAGCTGTTTGCAACTTAAAAAGCATTACGCAGAATTAATATTACATTGCGATAGTGTTTATGCTAAATTATTAATAGATACATTACAATTACCTTATAGTAATGTTGTTTGTGATTTGGATAATCTAAATAATTATCACTCTCAGCTTTGGGCTTTGCCAAAAATTCACTCTTACTCTAAACAAGAAAAGCCATTTCTTCATGTAGATGGAGATGTTTTTATTTGGAAAAAATTTGATGATGATTTGGTGAAAGGCGATTTAATTGCTCAGAATATTGAAACAGCAACAGAATATTATGAAAATATAATGCGTTCATTAGAATTTGGGTTAAATTATTTTCCGCCTGAAATTATTTCTGAACGAAGATCCAAAATGCCAATGTTGGCTTATAATGCTGGCATATTTGGAGGAAACGATATTGCTTTTTTCAAAGAATATACCTCTAAAGCTTTCAAGTTTGTTGACAGGAATTTGCCTAATCTCTCAAATATTAATGTTACAAACTTTAATATATTTTTTGAGCAATATTTATTCTATTGTCTTGTCAAAAAAAATAAAAAACAAGTTAATGTCCTTATTTCTGAACCTATTGAAGATAATCGATATCGAGGATTCGCAGATTTTGCAAGAGTGCCATATGAAAAAGATTATTTGCATTTGCTAGGCGCTTATAAAAGAAATGAATTTGTATGCGCGCAAATGGCAGATCGTTTAAGGCAAGATTATCCTATTTATTACTACAGGATAATTGAATTGATGAAAAAAAATAAAATTCCATTATTTAAAGATTGTTATAATCATTTAGAAAAGCTCGATGAAAAATATTTGGTAAAAAGATATCATATATTAAAAAATGATTTTTTGAATAAAGAGAAGTTTCAAAATTTAGAAGTTTTTGAAAGCAGTATAGAAAAAAAAGTATCATACTCTTATTTTGTAAATGACAAACAAATTTTAAGTCTCGATCCAGACCAACTCGAAGATCTTCAAATTTTTGTGTTTAGGCTTAATGAAATCAGGGACAATAAATTTTCAAATATTGCGAGAGATTTTTTGTATGGTAGGGATTGTAATTCAAATTATTATTATGAATACTTATTTGGTAACAGAGACAGTATATATGAAAAAAAAATAATAGCATCTGAAAATTTTGAGCTTCTAGAAACTAGATATAATTGGTGTCTTTTGAGAGAACAAAATAGAAAAGGGTTTGCAAATGTAAAGCTATTTAAAACAAATTTTGAATCAAAAATTATGGTAACTCCGGAATGTAATAATGAAGGATTTTCTGCCACAGCAATTGATTCATTAGATGTTTTATTGCTTGAAATTCTTAGTGTTGAAAAAACAATTCAAGAAGTTTTAGATGAAATCAAAGAATATTTTGATGAAGAAGAATTGAAAAAATCTTCATTAGAATTTGAAAAATTAATATTTGGACGATTAAAATCAGGTTTACATACAAAGTCAATTAAGGTAATTTTTTTAAATATCTAAATATTAACAAGATAAATATTACTTTTTGAATTAAATTACATATATTTGAAATAATCTTAAATTAAAGTAACATGAGAAATATTCAAAAAATTAAGTTTTCTGATATTAACGGAATGTTAGAAAATGATGAAATGAGAGAGATTACAGGTGGTTATGGAACATCCTATGCTTGCGGGTCTTATGCAGGTCCTTCTACGGGAGGAGGAAGTTATAATCCTGATTCTATTTTGGCAGGATTTGGTGGAGGTACAGCTATAGGCAGTACATTTGGAGGAGTACCTTATAATTCTAATACGTCAACCAGTAATAACGGTATTGCTACAGGAGGTAGCACAAATTATGGATCTAGCAGTTATACTGTAGGCTGGACATATAGTAACGGAAGAATGACAACTAATGATCCTGCTATAATTAACCGCTGGTACGATGTTTTTACGCATATTTATGGTACAACATCTGACCCATATGCAATTACTCGTCAAATAAATGCATTTGTTAATAACGAATCGACATTGACAGGACAGCAAGAAAATACTAGGTTATATGGAACAGTACTAAATAATGTAAATGTTTCAAATAATTATAAAGGACCTAGTACTATAGCGCCAGGTTTAATGTATAATAATGGAATATTAGAATATGATAATTCTATTTATAATAATGGAAGTACAAATGTAAGTGGTGGTGGGGGTCAAACGAGTATTTCAAATTCTTCTTCGATATTTGATAAACCTGGTACTTGTATTTTTGATGCCAATGGAAATTTGGTTACAATACAAAACGTAGCTGCCAATCACAGTATAAAAATATAAATAGGAGACAAATTGCTTGATTTTTCAGATTTAGATACTTCGCCTATTCAAGGAGTTAATAGTGCGACTATTGCGGCAAAAATCGCGACCTACTTTGCAACACAAGCTGGGATTTCTGTAGGTTTTGTTGGTGCAAGCAAAAGTGATAGCTTGTCATCTTCTGTTTTAGCTTTTACAAAACCTGACGGAACAGTGTACATAAATACCAATGGAGGTATTAGTAAATTACTTAATAATTTTGATAATTTGATGAACGTTTTAAAGCATGAGCAATTTCATCAAATAGAATTTGCTGATAAGAAAAAAACTAATTTTGAAACACATGTTAATGTTTATTTGAGACAATTTACGGATCCTACTTTTACCAATACTACAGCCGAATTTAAGTTAGGACAAGTAGCATCATTGTCAAATTATTTAATGAATATGGATCGTAATGATCCTAATAATGAATATGGTCGCAATACCATTATTAATAAAATAAATGAATTTAATCAATTGAATAATGGATATCAAATTTATAACGATAAACCATTTAGTCTTAATCCTAAAGAATTGCAATTATCAATTATGGATAATAATGGCAAAATATATGATGTTGATTATAATCCAGCTAAAAACTAAAAAATGAAAGAAACGATAATCGATATTTTATTTTTTATTCTTTCTCAGAAAAAAAGTAAATATAAAATGATAATACTTTGTTTTGTTCTCTTTTTTTGCAGTTGTAATAATAAAACTGAAAAAGACAGGATGGATATTGTAATCGAAAAGCTTACAGAAAGATATCCCAAATTAAAGAAAGGAGATTCTGATTATTATAGATTGGTTAGAAGTGTTGCTTATGATAATAATAATTTTGAAATTCAATTACGTACGGAGCCTGATTCGATAGCAGACAGACAAAGCATACTAGTGTTTGTAAACTCTAAAAGAGAATATTGCGCAATTCCTTTTTTTTCTAATACCTACACAGATTATTGGGAGTTTCCAAATGAAGAATCTTTAAAAAATCTAAAGAAAGTGAAGGGTACTTTTAGTAAGGAATTGCGAAATGCATTATTGTTTTTAAAACATGATAAAAAAGTTGAGCTTTTTGATGTTGCAGAGGAAATGAGGCACTCTTTATTGTATTGTTCAGATCTTATGGAAAAAGATAGTTTAATAATGAAAGAACCTATAGCTCATTTTGGTAAATATTTGGAAGGTAATGAACAAGAAGAGAATGTGAGAGAAAGATTAAGAAAAAATTATATAGATATTATGAGAAACAAACGTACATATCTTCTTTATCAAAAAAACGCTGTTGTTGCATATTTAGATCCAAAAAATTTAAGGATCTACCAGTTTATTTACAACAAGGATAGTACATTTTCAATCAAATCTTATAGGCAAGATCAGAAACTAAATATGACTTATTTGTGATGGTAAAGATCAAATTATGAAAAAATATAGATCTAATTTACTTTGTCTGCTGTTTCTTTTTGTAATCCCCGCTCCCGCACGAATCCTGTCGTGTGGCCGTGTGTAGGTAATACATATATGAAAATTAATAAAAATAAAAATGGCAAGAACTTTAATGATTTTAAGAGTGAGAGCAGAACGTACCACATGAAAGGATTCGTGTGGGAGCAAGGGTTTATAATCGACTTTTTACATTTATAAGTCTTCAAATAGTTATCTTGATTCTGCAGGAGCGTGACAATAATCTCATTTTGATTTCCAAAAACATATAAATACAAGATTTAATTTTTCTAAAATTTTAAACTATTTGAATAGTAAAAATTATGGTAGTACTATTTAATGCTAGCTACATTGAAGTAATAAATATAAAGAACCTTTTAAGTAGCTTTAATATTGAAAGTTACATTGAAAATGAATATATGGCGACGATAAAACCTTCATTATTAAGCGCTGGTGGTTTTAATTCAGTTTTTTTGCAGGTAAACGAAAAAGATTTTGAAAATGCACAAAAAATACTGGAAGATTATAAAAATGGAAAGTTTAGTTTGGACTCCTGATTTTAACCCTTTCTGAAGAAAATGAATTTTAATTTGCTTATTATAAAGGGTAGAGAATAAGAAATATAAGTTTTTTGAATTATTGAAAACAAATATTAATTCAGATTATAAAAGGTTAGAGCGAAAATAGGAGAAGTTCCATGAATTAAAAAAACTTATAATTAAAACATCAATATCTAAAATGAAATTTATAATAGTAATTCTCGTTTTTTCGCAAGTTTGTATCTCACAAACTAAAGAGATTGATGAATTGATGATTAGTGGTGAAAAAGCATTTTCTGAAAGTAATTTTTCACAAGCGAAGGAAATTTACACAAAAGTGACAAATGTAATCCCGAATGATAAAAATGGCTGGTATAATCTAGGTGCATCTGAATTAGAACTTGGAGAAAATGAAAATGCATGCGAGCACTTTTATCAGGCTTTTTTATTAAATGATGGCGAAGCATTGCTCTTAATTAAAAAGCATTGCCCAAATTTTAGAAACGGCACAATAATGTCAATCGATGATGTTCAAGAAAAACCTAAGTTCATTTATAAGGAAAAAGAATACCCACTATTTGATAAAAACGGTATAAATCCAAAATTCACTGAAATTTTAGTTAGGAGATTTAAAAACTCTCGATTGTTGTATGACAATTACAGAGGGCGTCTATATGTCAAGTTTGAAATAACTGCAAATGATTCAATAGATTTGAAAATATTTGGTATTCAGGGAGATGAGAAAAAAGTACAAGCTATAAAGGATGAAGTTAAATTTATTTTTAATGACATGGTGAAGTATGTTTCAGCTAAAAATAAAGGAGTAAATGTTGAATTATGGGAAAAATGGGCATTGCCTATAACTTCAAAATAAAAAATTAAATGTTCAATTTTCCCCACGAGCATCAGCTCGATGCAAAAGATTGTGGTCCTACTTGTATAAAAATAATTGCTAAATATTACGGCAGGTTTTATAGCCTGCCTTTTTTACGCGATTTATGTGGTATTACGCGTGAAGGTGTCAGCTTTTTAGATCTCAGTGATGCCTGTGAAAAAATCAGTTTACGCACTAAAAGTATTAAGATAGATTTTGATACTTTAAAGGTAATTCCCTTGCCTTGTATTGTACATTGGCAGGATAATCATTTTATTGTCGTTTATAAAATAAATCACAAACAAGTTTTTGTTTCTGATCCTGCAAAGGGTCTTTTAAAATATTCATTTGAAGATTTCCAGAAAGGTTGGTTAAAAGAATCTAAAACTGGAGCCGTTTTGGCTATTGAGCCTATGGCTGATTTTAAACAGCGATCTATAAATGACAAAATAGAAAGACGTAAAACGCTCGAAAATTTCTTAGGTTATTTTACTCCATACAAAAAGAGTTTTATAAACCTATTTGTGGTAATGTTGATCGTAACAGTATTACAGGCATTTTTGCCGTTTATTTCAAAATCAGTAATCGATGTTGGTATTCAGACTAATGATTTAGATTTTATTGATCTGGTTTTAATTGCGAACATAACAATCATAGTGAGTATTTTATTAAGCAATATGATTCGAGATTGGATTTTGCTGCATTTGACTTCGAGAATTAACATTTCATTAATTTCTGATTATCTGATTAAATTAATGAGGTTGCCCATTACTTTTTTTGAAAACAAGCTTATTGGGGATATTTTGCAACGTGCGCAGGATCATGAGCGTATTCGGGATTTCATCATGAACAATTCGCTCAATTTTGTCTTCTCAATTTTGACCTTTTTCATTTTCGGAATTATTCTCTGTATTTACAGTCCAATTTTATGTTTGATTTATGTTGTTGGAAGTGTTTTGTTTATGGGTTGGGTTTTGTTTTTTCTTCGATTTAGAAAAAAACTGGATTGGGAATATTTTGATGTTCATACTAAAAATCAAAGTTATTGGGTAGAAACTATCGGAAGCATTCAGGATATCAAAATCAATAATTACGAAAAACAAAAAAGATGGAAGTGGGAAGCGCTTCAAGTTCAGTTATTCAAAATTGATCAAAAAATACTTCGAATTACAAATGCTCAAAATCTCGGCGCTCAGTTTATCAATCAATTAACCAATTTAGTGATTACATTTTATTGTGCCAAAGCAGTAATAAAAGGCGATATTACTTTTGGAGTAATGATATCGACTCAGTTTATAATAGGAATGCTGAATGGTCCAATTATGCAGTTTATTTCATTTATTCAATCGGCTCAATACGCTAAAATAAGTTTTTTGAGATTGAATGAAATACATGAGCTTGAAAATGAAGAAGAAAACGACATCAACAACAATATAAAACTGCCGGAAGATAAAAGTTTGTTTTTGCGAAATGTCAGTTTTCAATATAGTCGAAATGGCGACTATATTTTGAGTAATATTTCTGTAATGATTCCAGAAGGAAAAGTAACAGCAATTGTCGGCGACAGCGGAAGTGGCAAAACAACGTTGCTAAAGCTTATTTTAAGATTATACAATCCTACTCACGGTGAATTGTCAATGGGAAATTTGAATATTAAGAATATCAATTTAAAACAATGGCGAGAGAGTTGTGGAGCAGTTATGCAGGATGGCAAAATTTTTAGTGATACAATTCAGAATAATATTGTTTTGGATGATGAAAATATAGATTTTGAGAGGCTGAAAAAAGCTGTCACAGCTGCAAATATTGCTTCTGAAATTGAATCGATGCCAAAAGGCTATCAAACCATGATGGGGGAGAGCGGAAGAGGTTTGAGCGGTGGACAAAAACAACGTGTTTTAATTGCAAGAGCTTTGTATAAAGATCCGGACTATTTGTTTTTTGACGAAGCAACCAATTCTTTAGATGTTATAAATGAACAAAAAATTGTTATGGCATTGGAAGAAATATTTAAAAATAAAACGGTAATTGTTGTAGCTCATAGATTAAGCACTATTCGAAAAGCAGATCAGATAATAGTTTTGAAAAATGGCTACATAACTGAGATAGGCAATCATGATATGTTGATGTCCAGAGAGAGCGGGCATTATTATCAATTGGTTAAAACACAAATAGGAGATACTATAAATGGCTAAAAAAGGATTTCATAAAACACTTAATGAAAATAGAACAGAAGAAGTTGCGTCAATAATTGAAAGGATGCCGACAAAATTCGGATTTACAATTAGTGGTGTCGCATTAGGTTTAGTCTTGCTTCTGCTTTTATTTGGATGGCTTATAAAATATCCATCGATCTTGGCCGGTCAGATTGTTATAAATACGCGTCAGGCACCAGTCAGGCTAATAGCGTCAACTTCAGGAAATATTATTTTGTTGGTAAATAAATCAGAAGCGAAAGTTAAAAGAGATGAATATCTGGCTTACATTAAAAACGAAGCTAATTTGGAAGATGTTAAATTATTAGATCGCATGCTTGTTAAAACAAATATTCATGGGCTTAATTATAAAGAAAATCGTCACTCGTTTCCTGAAAATCTAGTATTAGGAGAAATAAATAATAAATATTTTAATTTTTTAAATTCGTTATATCAATATTTAGATTATTCAGTACAACAGCCTTATGAATTTCAAAAGCAAATAAATCAGAAGTTATTAGAGTTGCAAGTAACTAAATTTTCTCAACTGAAAAATGATGCTGAAAATCAAAAAATGAAGTACTTAATAGCTCAAAGTTTATTTAAAAAAGATTCAACACTATTTGCAAAAGATGTAACTTCCAAATCCGATATTGAGCATTCTCTTATTGCTAAAGCGAATAGTGAATTAGATTATTATGCTATTGACAAAGAAATTAATAATACGGCTTATCAGATAAATGAAGCTCAAAATAAAGCAGAAGTTATTGCAATTGAAAAAGCAGTTAAGGAAAGAGAACTCGTAGTTAATTTGTTTAACAGCTACTATGAGTTGGCTGATGCAGTGAAAAAATGGGAACGAACTTATGTTTTTGTTTCTCCTATTGAAGGTAAAATTGATTTTCTCAATTTCACGAAAACCAATGATTACATTCAGTCGGGTCAGGAATTATTTAAAATTGTACCCGATAACAATCAATTGATTGGACAGGTCAATTTACCAGAAAATGGATCTGGTAAAGTAAAAGTTGGCCAAAGTGTTATTATTAAGCTTAATAATTATCCATATAATGAATATGGTTCTGTAAAAGGAAAAGTAAAAAGAATATCATTGGCAACAAATCAGCAAATGATGTCTGATAATCAAAATAAAATCAACTCTTATCTTATTGATGTTACTTTGCCTTTTGGATTAAAAACCAATTATGGAGTTGAATTAAATTTTCATGCTGAAGCAAAAGGAACTGCAGAAATTATCACAGAGGATCGAAGGCTAATTGAACGTTTCTTCGATAATTTGAGATATAAACTAAAATGATCGGCATTAATTTATTTTGTACTTTTCTGAAGGACATTCCGCCCTTTTCAATCATATTCCTCAAAAAAAATCTCTAATTAAAAGTTAAAATTATCGATTACAAAACCAAGTAATCGATCTGTTTAAAAATTTGCAAATTATCTCATTCTCGAATTGATAAATTGTCTAATTAAATTTGTACTTTTGCCAAGTTTTTTACACAACTACTTACAAACAACAACAGAATGAATCAAACAAAATATATTTTTGTTACAGGAGGTGTGACCTCTTCATTAGGAAAAGGGATTATCGCGGCGTCTTTGGCAAAATTGTTACAAGGAAGAGGATACCGCACAACTATTCAGAAATTTGATCCATACATTAACGTAGATCCGGGGACACTAAACCCGTATGAGCACGGAGAATGTTATGTGACAGATGATGGAGCTGAAACTGACTTAGATTTAGGACACTATGAGCGTTTCTTGAACGTTCCTACTTCTCAGGCTAATAACGTTACTACAGGAAGAGTTTATCTTTCGGTTATTGAAAAAGAAAGAAGAGGAGAGTTTTTAGGAAAAACAGTTCAGGTTGTTCCTCATATTACAAACGAAATCAAAGACAGAATGCAATTGCTGGGTAAATCTGGCGATTATGATATTGTAATTACTGAAATTGGTGGAACGGTTGGTGATATTGAATCGCTACCTTATATAGAGTCTGTTCGTCAATTGGTTTGGGAATTAGGTGAAAATAACGGAATCGTGATTCACTTAACATTAGTTCCTTATTTAGCAGCAGCAGGAGAATTGAAAACAAAACCAACGCAACACTCTGTTAAAACATTAATGGAAAGCGGTATTAAAGCCGATATTTTGGTTTGTAGAACTGAACATGAATTGTCTCAGGAATTACGCCAAAAATTAGCTTTATTCTGTAATGTAAAGAAAGAAGCAGTAATTCAATCAATTGATGCTTCTACAATATATGAAGTTCCAAATTTAATGCTTGAAGAAGGATTAGATGTTGTGGCTTTAAAGAAATTGGATTTGCCTAAAAAAGCATCTCCAGATTTGAAAAACTGGAATACTTTCTTAAAAAGATTAAAAAGTCCAAAACAAACTGTAAATATTGGTTTGGTTGGGAAATATGTAGAAATGCAGGATTGCTACAAATCTATTTTAGAGGCGTTCATTCATGCAGGAGCTGCAAATGAAACGAAAGTAAATGTGATTTCAATTCACTCAGAGCATATCAATGCTGATAATGTTGAAGAGAAATTAGGTTCTCTTGATGGAGTTTTAGTTGCTCCAGGATTTGGAGAAAGAGGTATTGAAGGAAAAATCGAAGCAGTTCGTTATGTTCGTGAAAACAACATTCCTTTCTTCGGAATTTGTTTAGGAATGCAGATGTCTGTTATCGAATATTCTAGAAATATTTTAGGTTATGCCGAAGCAAATTCAACTGAGATGAACGACAAAACGCCTCATCCGGTTGTAAATTTAATGGAAGAACAGAAAAATGTAACCGATAAAGGAGGAACAATGCGTTTAGGTGCTTGGAAATGTGATATCAAACCAGACACTTTAGCGTACAAAATTTACGGACAAAAAACTATTTCGGAGCGTCACCGCCACCGTTATGAGTACAACAATAAATATGCCGATGAATTACAAAAAGCTGGTTTGAAAGCTTCTGGAGTTAACCCAGATACAGGTTTAGTTGAAATCGTAGAGCTTGAAAACCACCCATTCTTCATTGGTGTACAATACCACCCAGAATACAAAAGTACAGTTGCAAATCCGCACCCTATTTTTGTAAACTTTGTGGCCGCTGCTGTAAATGCGCATAAAAAATAATAATTATATTCTAAGAGACTGTAACTTTTAACTTAAACGAATACTAATAGCCTCAAACGAATAACTTTTTTAAATTAATAATGGAAGAAAAAAAATTAGACCTTAATTCAATCATTGGTTTTGTATTAATATTCGGGATTTTGCTTTGGATTATGTACCAAAATCAACCTTCTGAAAAAGAAATTGCTGCTGAAAAAGCCAAGAAAGAATTAGTTGCTAAACAAGAAGCGCAAGCAAAAGCTGATAAAGCTAAAACTGCGGCATTGCCAGTTGCTACAACTCCTGGTGATACGGCTCAAATTGCTCAATTGCAAAAAACTTTAGGAGGATTTGCTTATTCAGCAACACTTCCTTCTGCAAAAGAAGCTTTTACTACAATCGAAAATGAAAAATTAAGATTGAAAATTGCTAATAAAGGTGGTTATATTGTTGAAGCAACTCTAAAAGAATTCGAAAGATTAAAAAAAGGTTCAGGGCAATTAGTTGAGTTGATTAAAAACAATAACTCAAACTTAAATATTCAGTTACAAACTACAGACAATAGAACATTAAATTCTAAAGATCTGTATTTTGAGCCAACATTAGAAAAAGTGGGTCAAGATCAAGTTTTGTCAATGCGTTTGAAAGCTGGTGCTAATGAGTTTTTAGAATATAAATACGTTTTAAAACCAAATGATTATTTAGTTGGTTTTGATATTCGTTCTCAAGGTTTAAACAAAGTTTTAAATGCTTCTAAGCCATTAGATTTGCAATGGGATTTGAGAACATACAGAAATGAGAAAAGTGTTTCTTATGAGAATCGTTATGCTCAAATTGATTACAAATACGAAGAATCAAAATACAATAATGTAAGCTCACACGGGCAAGGAAAAGAAGAAGCGCCAACAAAAGTTAGTTTTGTAGCTTTCAAACAACATTTCTTTGCAACGATTTTAGCTACAGAAAAACCATTTGAAACTTCAAAATTACAATCTGATGATTTAGTTAAAGACGAAAAAATCGATACTGTTTTTACAAAACAGTTTAGAGCTAATTTGCCTTTAGCATTTTCAAATGGCGAGGTAGATTACAAAATGAGTTTGTATATGGGACCTGTAGATTATAAGACATTAAAGTCTTATGATAAAAATTTCGACAAAATCATTCCACTAGGATGGGGTATTTTTGGTTGGATCAACAAATGGATTTTTATTCCGTTATTCGGATTCTTAAGCTCTACAATCGGATTGTCATTAGGAATTGCAATTATCATTTTTACTATTATTATTAAAGTAGGAATGTCGCCAATTACGTATAAATCATTCTTGTCTCAGGCCAAAATGAAAGTTTTAAGGCCTGATATCGCTGAGTTGGGAGAAAAATTCAAAAAAGACCCAATGAAGAAACAACAGGAAACAATGAAACTTTATAACAAAGCAGGAGTAAACCCAATGGCTGGATGTATCCCAGCATTGATTCAGTTGCCATTTATGTACGCATCGTTCCAGTTTTTCCCTGCAGCATTCGAATTAAGACAAAAAAGCTTCCTGTGGGCAGACGATTTATCATCTTTTGATTCTATTGCAAAACTTCCTTTCCGTATTCCAGGATATGGAGATCACATCAGTTTGTTCCCAATTTTGGCTGCAATTGCGATTTTCTTCTATATGAAAATGACTTCTGGAGATCAGCAAATGGCTGCACCGCAACAAGAAGGAATGCCAGATATGGCAAAAATGATGAAAATCATGATTTACGTGTCACCATTAATGATGTTGATTTTCTTCAACAGTTATGGTGCAGGTTTGAGTTTGTATAACTTCATTTCAAACTTAATTACAATCGGAATTATGTTTGTGATCAAGAATTATATTGTTGACAGTGAAAAAATTCATGCTCAAATTCAAGAAAACAAATTAAAAGAGCCTAAAAAGCAGAGCAAATTCCAACAGCGTCTTCAAGAGGTAATGGAACAGCAAGAAGCTGCAAAAGCTCAGAGAAAGAAATAATTCAATAAAAAATCTCGATTTATCGGGATTTTTTTATTTTTAAAATATACTTTGTAACAAGCATTTTCGTTAAAGCTTAAAACTGAATTTTATATGATTGGTAAAAAAATAATAGTTGGACTTCTTTTTTTTAATGCTTTTTTGGTTGTAGCGCAAGACATCAATAAATTGGATGCCGATGGCAAAAAAGACGGAGTTTGGAAAGGAACTTATGAAACCTCAAAACGCCCTCGATATGAAGGCACTTTTAGTCACGGAAAAGAAACTGGAGTTTTTAAGTTTTTTGACGATACTAAAAAAGGCGACGTAATTGCAACACGTGATTTTACTGCAAATGACGGGAGTTCATACACTATTTTTTATGATCAAAATAAAAATAAAGTAAGCGAAGGAAAGGAAATTGGAAAAGCCAGAGAAGGCGAGTGGAAATATTATCACAAAGCTTCTAAAGTGGTTATGACGCTTGAAAATTATAAAAATGGAAAGTTGGAAGGCGTTCGATCTGTTTTTTATCCAGATGGCAAAATTGCTGAAGAAACGACCTATAAGAATGGCTTAAAAGCCGGAGTTTATAAAAAATATGGTCCAAATGCAATTCTGCTAGAGCAGTCAACTTTTAAAGATAATGTTTATAATGGTGATGCAATTTTTTATGATTCAGAAGGGCTTATGGCCTCTCAAGGAAAATTTCTCAACGGTAAAAAAGTCGGAAAATGGCAATTTTATTTGAAAGGAAAATTGACCAAAGAAGTAAACATGAGTGATCCAAAAAGCAATTACAAGGCCGACTCAAAGCCTAAAATGGAATAAATACGAATAAAGTCTGCTTTTGCAGACTTTTTTTTGCCACTAATTACACGAATATTTTTTGAATTATATTCCAGAATAAAAATTAGTGAGAATTCGTGGAATTTGTGGCAAACTATTTTTTAAATTTGATTGACTAAAATTTTGTAAATGGATTTAAACGAACTGATTGGCCGATTTTTTTTGCTGTTTTTTTCAATTTTGGTTTTGTATTTTTTCTCCAACAGAAAAGATAACGAAACAATAAATCCATTAATGGTAATTGTCGGTTTGTGTACTTTTTCGCTTTGTTATTTGTTTACAAAGATTGAAATCGGAGTAGGAATAGGTTTTGGCTTATTTGCCATTTTTTCCATTTTACGATTCAGAACGCAATCTTTTACTGTAAATGCAATCATTTTTCTTTTTGCGACACTTACTTTATCCATTTTAGATATTATGTATCCTTTTGAAAAAATAGAAATATTGCTCTTTTTTCAAGTCATTATTATTGGTTTTTATATTGTGGCATCAATAATTGTCAATAAGAAGGCATCAAAATATTTGAATACAGTTGATTTGAAAATCCCGCTAGAAAATGATTTTTCTTTGGATAATGGAAATATTAGAAAAGCCATTACAGAAAGAATTAATATTTCTGATTTTGATTTTAAAATTGTGTTGGTCAATACAGTTGCAAAAGAAATCGATGTGCAGGTTTTCTATTGATTAATCATTAAAAGGACGAACTTGTTTGATGTATAAATCTCTGTTTTCGCCTACAATCTTAAACTCAATATCTACAGGATGAAATTGGTTTTTTCGCCAATAACGGTACATTTTGGATTCAATTGTTTTGCTAACAATATAAAGCCGGTTCATTTCTTTTCGGGTCAATAATGGCTCGTTATTGTTTAAATTTGAATTTGAAGTGTAATCAATTTCAAAATCTTCATCATCGTTTCCTTCGTTGATATGATAGGCGGTAAATTGTTCACAAACTTCTCCTTTTTCGGGTTTTACGACTGAATTTTCTCCCTTTTGAACATTGACCGTAAACCCAGGAAAATTTCTTCTAAATATATTTTTTGTGATTACAACGCCGTTTGCAACTTCTTCAGGAAATGAACGATGTACCAAAACGCCCATTGCAATATTTTGCTGATCGATTCCAAAAAGTTCTCTTTCGTTATAAGAAGCTTCATTCCATACACTCGCCCAAACTTGTTTAATTGCTTTCTCGAAACTTTTAATACTATCGCCTAAAACTCCCGTTTTAGAGTCGTACAATCCGGCGCCATTAAAATCATCCAAATCTTCGGCATTAGTTGATGATCTGAATCTGAAGTTTTTAAAAGATGCATTTTTAAAGGTCTGATTCAGTTTCGCAATCAATTCCGGATCAATTTTTTCTGCTTTGATTGCTTCTCTAATTTCTTTCAGTTTTTTATTTATCCAAGCGTTTGAATCTTTTTTAGGATAATTCAACAATTCACTTATTAAAACAGAAATTGATGGTTTCTGAATATGTTTTGTATAATAATAAAAAGGAATGGCATGCGCATTTTCGGGAGTTTTAAAAGGAATCTCTTTTGAAATAGCAATTAAATAAGCCATGTTTTGTGCTTTTGAACCAATATAATTCACTCCTTTTTTTGGAATTGAAGAGAGATCAACAATATCAGTCACAGAATTGTCGATGGTTAGTATTTTCTTTTTTGAAGCATTTTTTTGAGCGATTTTTTTTGTCGTTTCTTTCAAATAAAAAGTATCAATTTCGATTTTGAATTCTACCTTTTTAGAAAGCAATCTTTTGATATTGTTGTCTTTATCGATGTTTTTATAAGCCATTATAGGTATTTTTCGGTTTTTGCCCAAAAGCACTAAATGACTCAAAGGTGTTTGAAGTTCGTTTACAATTATGCCTTTCGCTTCAGGCAATAAGTTTGGAGTTCCGTCGAGGATTATAATTTCGTCTGGATTGGGTTTTATTTTATCCAAATCCTTTATTTTGTATTGCTTGAGGATTCCAATTGTTGAGCCACCAGCGACTTGCTGATATGTAATTTCATTAAAAATATAATCTGATTTGACACAAGGAATTTTAAATTTCCCTTCTTGGAATAAGGCTATTTTCTCAGGATCATTCAAATAAAATTTGAGATCATTGCCAATAAAAGAGCTGTTTTTGACTTGATTATAAAACCATTCGATTTGTGAGACTTTCATGTGATCTGAAGCTGCAAGCTCAAAAATCCATTTTTCGGTTCCTTTAACGTGATTTAAATTTCCGAGCAGATAATCTCTGTCTTTTTCACTATCGCTGTAATTTTCATTGTTAAAGACTTCGATATCTTTGTCATAACCCAAATATTCAGTGGCAAATTGATAATGATGCGAAATAAGCTGACTATTGAAATAGTACATTTTTTTCTTTCTTAAATCGTAAACAATTTTTACAGATTCGATATTAGAAAATTTATCAGATAGCGGTTTTCCTTTAAATGCTTTATAAGCTTCGTAATCTTTTAGAGAAGATGAATAGCGTTGAGCGCTTAAAGTAGTAAGCGCGAACAGGAAAAATAAGCTGTAAATGTATTTTTTCATGTTTTTGATTTGATGATTAAATGTACTCAAAAAAGTAATAGGTTTTATCTACCGCGGGATTGCTTAAAGTAATCAAAACGTTTGTAAAATTTTCTATTATTTGGCGTACCTTTGCAACCTTGAAAAATTAAAGACTTTAAAATGAAACGTGTAGTTGTTGGACTTTCTGGTGGAGTAGATTCTAGTGTTGCTGCTTATTTATTGCAACAGCAAGGATACGAAGTTATTGGCCTTTTTATGAAAAACTGGCATGATGATTCGGTTACTATTTCTAACGAATGTCCTTGGTTAGAAGATAGTAACGATGCTTTATTAGTAGCCGAAAAACTTGGAATACCGTTTCAAACTGTCGATTTAAGCGAAGAATACAAAGAGAAAATTGTTGATTATATGTTCAACGAATACGAAAAAGGGAGAACTCCAAATCCTGACGTGCTTTGTAATCGCGAAATCAAATTTGATGTTTTCATGAAGATTGCTCTAAGTCTTGGCGCAGATTATGTAGCAACAGGGCATTATTGCCAAAAAAGTGAAATTGAAGTTGATGGAAAGACTGTTTATCAATTAATTGCAGGAAATGATGTGAATAAAGATCAGTCTTACTTTTTATGTCAATTGTCGCAAGAACAATTATCAAAAGCATTATTTCCAATTGGCGCTTTGACCAAACCACAAGTTCGTGAAATTGCGGCTGAAATGGAATTGGTAACGGCAGAAAAGAAAGATTCTCAAGGTTTGTGTTTCATTGGGAAAGTTCGTTTGCCTGAATTTTTGCAACAAAAATTACAGCCAAAAGAAGGCAAAATTGTTCAAATCGATAAAAATGATCCCATTTATGAAGTGGAAGACATTTCAGGATTATCTTTAGAAGAACAATTAAAAATAGAATCTCGAAAACTGAATTATCTTCCAACAATGGGCAAAGTAGTTGGAAAACATCAAGGAGCTCATTATTTTACAGTTGGACAAAGAAAAGGTTTAAACGTTGGTGGAACTACAGATCCATTATTTGTAATTGCGACTGATGTTGAAACAAACACAATTTTTACAGGTTTGTCAAGCAATCATCCGGGATTGTTTAAAAAAGCTTTGTTTGTTGGCAATTCTGAAGTACACTGGGTTCGTACAGATATGGCTTTAAAACCGGGTGAATCAAAAGAAGTAATGGCAAGAATTCGTTACCGTCAGCCTTTGCAGAAAGCTGTTTTATATCAATTTGAAGACGGAATGTATGTTCGTTTTGATGAACCGCAATCGGCAATTACTGAAGGTCAGTTTGTTGCGTGGTATTTGGATAATGAATTAGTTGGTTCGGGAGTAATTTCTTAGCTTTATACTTTTTTATAAGGGATTTCTCTTTTTAAAAAAGTACGCTATGAAGCACTATTTTTTCTTTTTTTTAGTACTGATCACTTCCACGATGTTTTCGCAGGAAGATGCATGGGTTTATTTTAAAGATAAACCAAGTTCGCAATCTTTTCTGGATAAACCTTCTGATATGCTGACACAGCGTTCTTTAACCCGAAGAACGGCTCAAAATATTGCTCTAGATATTACCGATGTTCCAATTGAAAAAACGTATCTGTCACAAATAAAATCAAGCACTGGAATTACAGTTTTAGCTAAATCGAAATGGCTGAATGCACTTCACATTAGAGGAACTCAAGTAAATGTTTCGGCGTTAAAATCATTGTCATTTGTTGATAAAGTTGTTTTTACAAACAAAACTTTAAATACAGGAAAAAGAGTGAATGAAAGCAATTCTGCTCGAACAAATAATAAACTTAAAACGACAATTGATTACGCTTACGGAAATGCTGCAAGCCAAATTCAAATGCTTAACGGACAGGCTTTACATAAACAAAATTATACAGGATCTGGAAAAATTATTGCGGTTTTAGATGCGGGTTTTCCAGGCGTAAATACAGCACAGCCTTTTCAGAATCTTCAAATCAATAATAGAATTTTAGGCGGATATGATTTCGTTAACAGAAATTCTAATTTTTACACTGGCGACGATCACGGAACTTTAGTGCTTTCGACTATGGGCGGATATAAAGAAAACTCCTTGGTTGGTACAGCTCCAGACGCGTCCTATTATTTGTTTATTACTGAAAACGATGCATCTGAGAATCCAATTGAGGAATCGCTTTGGGTGGAAGCCGCTGAAAAAGCAGACAGTCTTGGCGTTGATATTATTACCACTTCACTAGGTTATTTTGAATTTGATAAAGTAGGCGAAAGCCATACTTATAGCGATATGAATGGCAGTACTACTTTTATTTCAAGAGGAGCGGAAGTTGCGTTCAGTAAAGGAATGATGGTATTAGCTTCAGCAGGAAATGAGGGAAGAACTACAGAACCGCATATTGGTGCTCCCTCAGATGCCGTTTCGGTGTTAGCTGTTGGTTCTGTGACTTCGACAAAAGTAAAGTCAGATTTTAGTTCTATTGGGCCAAGTTTTGACAATCGGATTAAACCAGATATTATGGCTCAGGGAACTGCAACAGCAGTTTCTGATGCTTCAGGAAATATTGGTACTGCAAACGGAACTTCATTTTCATGTCCGGTCATGGCGGGATTAGTGGCTTGTCTTTGGCAAGCTTTTCCAACAAAAACAAATAAAGAAATCAGGCAAATGATTTTGCAATCAGCAGATCGATATAATGCTCCAGATAATAATTATGGTTACGGAATTCCGAATTTTGGCGCTAATTTAGGAATTGATGATTTCTTAGTTTCTTCGTCTTTTTCTGTATTCCCAAATCCGGCGAAAACAATGATTACTTTTTCTTTTTCCGAAGGAAATTATGATGCTTCTGTTGCCATTTATTCTCTTTTGGGGCAAAAATTAATTGAAAAACAAATTACAAATCAAAATCCATTTCTTTCTGTTGAAGCGCTAAACAACGGTCTTTATTTTTATACTTTTGATTCCGAAGGTTTACATAAAACGGGAAAGATAATTAAACAATAACAGCCTATTTGCATGAATAAAATTACGCAGCTTTTCAATATAAAATATCCAATAATTCAAGGCGGAATGATCTGGAACAGCGGTTACAAATTAGCTTCGGCGGTGAGTAATGCTGGCGGTTTAGGCTTAATTGGCGCGGGCTCAATGTATCCTGAAGTTTTGAGAGAACATATTCAAAAATGTAAAAAAGCGACGGACAAGCCTTTTGGAGTCAATATTCCGATGTTGTATCCAAACATTGAAGAAATTATGAATATTGTGGTTGAAGAAGGCGTGAAAATCGTTTTTACTTCGGCAGGAAACCCTAAAACTTGGACTTCATTTTTGAAAGAAAAGGGGATTACAGTTGTGCACGTAGTGAGCAGCAGTACATTTGCTTTAAAAGCTCAAGATGCCGGCGTAGATGCAGTTGTAGCTGAAGGTTTTGAAGCGGGAGGACACAACGGACGAGAAGAAACTACAACCTTGACCTTGATCCCGATGGTTAGGGAAAAAATTCAGATTCCGTTAATTGCCGCTGGTGGAATTGCGACAGGAAGAGGAATGTTGGCGGCGATGATTCTGGGCGCTGATGGCGTACAAGTAGGAAGTCGTTTTGCGGCATCAATTGAATCTTCGGCCCACAATAATTTTAAAGAAACGATAGTTAAGTTAAAAGAAGGCGATACGCATTTAACTTTGAAAGAATTAGCTCCTGTTAGATTGGTAAAAAATAAGTTTTATCAGGATGTTCAGGATTTATATGAAAAATGCCCTTCAAAAGAAGAATTGATACAGCTTTTGGGAAGAGCCAGAGCTAAAAAAGGAATGTTTGAAGGCGATCTTGACGAAGGTGAACTTGAAATTGGACAAATTGCTGGACTAATTCGTGAAATTTTGCCCGTAGAGCAAATTGTGCAACAAATGATAGCTGAATTTGAGGAAGCAAGAAAAGAAAAAGCTACATTTGAATTTTAATTTTTGGTAAGAAATATTTTATGAATTTTATTCGTACTTCTATAGTAATATTGTTTTTAATTTTTGGACTGCAAAAAGTCCAAAGTCAGTCCTATCATTTTAAAACTTCTGGTTTTAGTGTTTTAGAAAAAAATGAAAGAGGAAAATGGGGCGAATGGTCTGATCTCGATTTGGTAAACTTGAGCGTGGTTTTAGATACAAACAAACATCGAATTGTAGTGTATTCTCAAGAAATTCAGCTTTTTAATATTTTGGATTATATCGAAAGAGAAGAAAATGATACTGATATTACCTATTCTTTCATGTGTAAAGATAATGATGGAAAAGAATGCAAACTTTCTATTATAACTAGAAAAAAACAAGATTTCAGAAAACAACTTTATATCAACTACGACGATCATATTATCGTTTATAATATTTTTAGTGTTTAATAAAAAGTTACTGAGATGCTATCCCGATAGCTATCAGGACTAAGATACTAAGATTTTGAATTTTAATAAATAAACAAAGCCGACAAATCATATAAATTTGTCGGCTTTGTTTTTATGTATTTCTTAAAATTTACTGCGTTACAATAACCACAATTTTATTAAAATCTGCGGCAGCGTTGATTACGGCTTTGTATTGATCGAAACTTGACAAAGGGTAGTTTACAATATTGTAAAATTCGGTGTTTTCAACAATAACCTCATTTTTGTTTTGCGAATAATTGCTGGTAAAAGCAGCTTCCGTTTTGCCGTTTAAATCGGTCTTGAAGTCCATTACAAACTTATCCAAGTTTTTGATTTTTGCTCCTTCAGGCAAAACAATTTTTATTTTGCGGGTGTAATAGTGCGGATAATCAATCTCTACAGGAAGAACACGTTTGTTTTCTTGGTAGAATTCCATTTGTCTTCCGATCGTTTGTCCAACAGAAAACAAATAATTTTCTCCCGCTTTCTGAATCATATCTTTTCCATCAAAAGTCAAGTTCAGTTTGTATGGTTTTTTGCCAATAAATTCTGTTCCGTCATTTTCTGTGGTAAGCGTTTTATATTCGCTTTGAAGCGTATAATTTTCAGAAATACTTTTCAGCATGGTTTTGTATTGATCTGCCGAAACGAAATCTTTGATAGGCTGAAAATTCATTCCAGAATATCCTCCGTAAGTCATAATGCTTGTAATTGTTGGATTTTCAAGGTCTTTTGTAAAATCTACCGTAATATCCATAAAATCATGCGTAATTTCTGTTCCTGGAATTTCAATAAAATTAACTTCTCCAATTCCCATTGAAACGCCTGCAAAAACTTTCTCTTTTATGAATAAACCATTGTTGTTTCCTAAATAATTTGGAAATAAAGGCAAACGGTATTCGATTTCAGTTGGCGAAAGGTATTTTTTGATGGCAGGAAAATAAAACAAGAAATCATTTAAGTTTTCATAGCTTTCAAAATCTTTGTCAAAAGGAACTTTGTAACGACTAGAAGTGAAAACTAGATTTTGCTCTATTTTAAAGTATTTGAAAACAGCAACATATAATTTTATGATATCAACACTATTTGCTTGTTTTGTACTGATTACATCAGTCAGCGAAGGCTTCATGTCGGTATATTTGTCGTAAATGATTGTTTTTTTGATTTTATTCTCGATATTCCAAATTTGTTCCTGAGGGTCTTTTGATTCTGGAATTGAACTGCAGAAAGATGCGATCGCTTTTTCTTGTTTTTTATCTAAAACAGGATTAATTCTCTCGTAAGTCATTGTCGCAAATTCCTTGAAATTATTCAAGTTTTTTCCTCCGGTGAATAAATTTGCATCCAATTTGTATCGGAAAAGTTTAAGCTTCACATCCCAGTTGGAGTATTCTTCATCATCTTTTAGAGCTGGAATATCTTTTTCAGTAACACTGATTACTTTTTTATTTTCCAATTTTTTGTCATCCACAACAGCTTCGCTTAAACCATTATAAGATTTTGTTTTAAAAATAAGATGCGCTGGCGTGATCAATTCAAAATTAAAGTCAGCAATAGGATATTCATCTTGCATTTTGATGGTATTTCCTTTTAAATCTGGCATTTCTTGCAACACATACAGTTTTTCGATTACAGCTCCTTTTTCAAGTCCGTTCATCGCAAAATAGTTGTATTTCATTCCTTTTTCTTGATCAACTTCTTCTTTAATGTCTTGTTTATCTAAGCTGATGATTTTTCCATTTTTCAGAATGACGCGAACTTTAGTAACAAGCACATTTTCGTTGTCGCCAAAAGGAATATAGATTTTGTTGTTGCGCTCGATTGCATCATCAGAATTGATGTATTTTTTTTCATGAATCAAGCGAAATTGTGTTACATTGTTTTTATCAACAGCAACTTCAATTTTTATAGTACGATTTAGAATGAATTCTTTCTCGTTTTCATATTTTTTTGGAACCTCGATTTTTACATCTTTTTCATTCCAATCGTAATTTTTGAAACTATAATCTTGCGCAAAAAAGACTGATGTACACAGTAATGCGACAAAGGTAAAAATGGTTTTAAGGAAGTTTTTTTTCATTATTTTCAATTAGAATTATGGTTTCGCTATAGTTAGTTTTTAGTTTTTTGATGGTTTCGTTCCAAGGCTCGAAATCGGGTTTGTTGAGCAATAATTTCTTTTGCTGCAAATTGATATTCAAGTAAAGCATATTGTTTTTTACTTCGTATGCAAAATGCGCTTTCAAATAATCATTGTCGATGTCAAAATCTTTTGGAAGATATTTGATCTTGTAGTTTTTCGGAATCTCTAATACATACTGTGTCGAAAATTGAGTTAGATATTCAAATTCATATTGAGCAACTCTGTCTTTTGCAAGATTCGATCGGTCAAAAAATTTGTCCAAAAATAGATTCAAATAAATTTCCTTATCCACTTTTACAATATAATTGTCGAGATCAAAATTGTAATCGATGATGTATGGCAGATTTTTATCGGATAGATTTTCTTCTTTATAATCTTTTAAAATGAATTTGTTGTTTCCTTTTAAAACCAAAGATTTGATCATTTCTTGGCGCGCTTTATTTGATGCATCGCCAATTTGCATTAAAATATGGCTTCGGTTGTAACCAAAACGTTCCATTTTTGCAGTTCCAATCAATTTGCTGTTTTCGATTTTCAAATTGACAGTTTCTTTAATCTCATTTTGATTTGCCGGAACAACGGGAACAGGGTAAATTTTGTATTGGTCATTTTCGTTGAAAAGCACTTCTTTTCCTTGAATAAAAGCTGTTGGAATGCCATAGCGTGTTTCTTTGTCAGTTCCATCCAAAAAGATGTATTGATCGCCTTTTTTGTAAACGGCGATCATGTGATTGTCTACAGACGGCGTCGCCAGATCATTATACGAATACGGAATACTTCGCGTTCCTATCCAAGCCAAAGTAACATCTTTCACGCCTACATAATGCGACATGCACGAAATAATGCTTGCCATATCTTTGCAATCTCCAAATTTTCGCTCAAAAACCAAACTTGCTTCGCGCGGAATAAATCCTTCATAACCATTTTCAAAAGCGATGTATTTGATGTTATCTTTCACCCAATAAAAAATGCTTTTTACTTTTTCTTCATCGGTCGTTTTGTCTTTTGTAATGTCTAGCGTAAGCGCTTTTAATTCAGGATCTTCTTTTTTATTGAGATCTTTTACAAAATCCCTGTAATAGTTGAATAATTCTGTAATAGTGCCTAAAACCGGCGTCGTCACATTATTGATGGTATATTCTTTAATGTAAAAATCAACATGCGGAATTTGGTATAAATACCCAGGAGCACCATCTTCGTATTTGGCAGCTTTAATGTCAGATAATGTCCATCTATGAATCCATTTTCCTTTCTTTTCTGTTTTAGAATAGGTAATCGTTTTGTTTGGATCATTGAAAATTTTATAATCAATCACGACATTTTTGTCGGTTCGTACTTCTAAAGTCGAATTTTGGATTGGCATATTATCGCCAAATATAAATTTGTGCAACAAATGCGGATCTAAAAATTGGGACTGATAATTGTACACTTTTTTGGCGCCCATTTCTAAATTCGGAAAAGTAAGCTGGCGCTCTTTTACGCCATTGTAAAAAATAGAACTTGACTGCGATTGCTTTTCAATAGTCTGTGTTACTTTTATCTTTTTCTCTTTTCCGTTCTCATTCACAACAGTATAGGCGTCATAACTTTTAAGCGGAATCAAATCGGAATATGAGAAAGATTCTTTATTGTTGATTATTCCGTTCTGTGTCAAAATCATCGATTCGTAATGACTGTCATTGATGATTTTTAAACCATTGTTTTCAATAGAAATATCATAAACTTCAGTATTATCCAAGATGATTTCGTTATGATCTGGATACAAATCTTTAATTTCCTGAAATGATTTTTGTGCAATACCTAAAACAGAATAGAGACAAAAAAACGCACTCAGAATTAAAGGTTTATTTGATGATGTCAACCAATTCATCTGAATCATATTTTTTGGTTTGTACTAATTTCCCAGCATTGTAAATTAAGGTATTTCCGTGCAATTCATCATTTTTGAACGAAACACTGGCCCATAATTGTCCATCTTCTTTAAAATATTCTTGCTGACCTTCGTAGTTGTTGTTTGAGAAACGCTCTTTTTTGTATGGTTTTCCATTTGTATAGTATTCAACGCGTTCTCCATCTAGATTACCGTTGTTATATCTGCATTCGTATTCTGGCTTTCCATCAATAGAATTGATTACAAATTTGCCTTGTAATTGGCCTTTGTTTAAAGTTAATTCAATTGCAGGTTTTCCGTTTGCGTAATTTGATACAATAGTTGCAGTTTGATTTTTGATTGGTGTTTTTTCATTCAATTCGCCTGTTTTGCTTCTTGAAATAAAGTATTGTGGCATATTGTTTTCATAACCAATAATCAATAAAGCTTCACCTTTTTGATTGTAATACGTGGTTTCTCCTTCTCGTGAATCATTAACCATTGAATTTTCCATCATTTTTGATTTGTTATTGAAATAACGAACCGATTTTCCATTTTCAGCTCCAAAAGAATATTCTTCGACAGTTTTTAAATTTCCAACATAATCATATTGTTTAGCGGTTCCGTTTAGTTTGCCACAATAGTAGTTTTGTTCCACTAAAAGTGAACCAACCGGACTGTATTTTTTATATAAATTATGAAGTTTGCCGTTAACGTATTCCGCATCAAGCATATTGGCTTTGTATTTGTCCTGTGCAATCAGTTTTCCATTCAAGATTCCGTTTTTCATTTCGCAGTTTTTGGTGTACGTACCATTATTGAATGCTAAGTTGAATTTTCCGGTTTTGTTTTTATAGTCAAAATCGTTTTCTAACTTTTCATTAAGGCCAAATGTTTTTTTGCTGGTCATATAATCATTCACATAATGTTCGATCGATGCAATATTTCCGTTTTGGAAATAAACATACTTGTCATTGACAACATTATTTTCATTCATAAAACCTTCAGTACTTACTTTTCCATCAGGATAAAAAACTTGAAAAGGACCATTTTGCTTTCCTTTTTGATAGTTGTAAATTTGGTTAAGATTTGCGGCATCATACACTTCATAACGTCCATTTAAAGTATCATTCGCATAATTTGATATGGTAGAAATTTCGCCACCTTGATTATAACTAGTGCTTAAACCGCTGTTTTTTCCATTCACATAAAATTCTTTCAAACGAGGCAATCCAGAAGAAAATAAGTAGCTCCATTCACCAGTTTTTTTTCCTTTTTCAAAGTCGCCTTTAATGCGGAGTGTTCCATCAAAGTTTTTCATTTCAAAACCTTTTTTGGTAACGCTTACTTCAGTTCCTTTAGGAGCATCTGCAGTATATTGAATTCCAGTTTTTAATTCGCCCGCTTTGTATTTTTCTTCAAAATATTTGTTTCCAGCAGTATCAAAACAACTATAATTTTCTAAAACACCTTTTGGAGCATATAAACTTTCAGTCGATTTTTTGCCGTTTTCGTAATAATCAGTTGATTTTGAAACATTGCCAAGCGCACAAATATTTTCTCTTTCTAAGGTCTTGTTGGCATAATAGGTTTTATAACTTCCTTCAATAAAACCATTTTTATACACAGCTTCAGATTTTAAAGTTTTGCCGTCAAAATATTCAGCATAATTCCCTTCAATTTTGTCATCCTTGCAATTGTATGTTTCGGTCAAATCTCCAGCTTCGTTGTATGTATTGTATTTGCCGCTTAATTTTCCGTTGGCAAAATCAATTTCATTTTTCTTAGTTCCATTTTCGTGCAGGCAGATCAAAGTACCGTTTCGTTCTCCGTTTGTAAAGTTTATTTCGCAGTTTTTACCCCCATTTGGATAATACGAAGTACTGATTCCGTCTAGTTTGTCATCTTTGTAAGTTTCAAATAATGCAATGTTTCCATTTTCATAATAAGTAGTTCTTTCTCCGTTTAGTTTTCCAGCTGTAAAGGATTTTTCTTCAGTAAGACGCCCTTTTTCATCGTAATATTTTTGCTGTCCTTCTAGCTCTCCATTTTTAAAATTAAGCTCACCGTTTAGGTTTCCAAATGCGTTTAAATATTTGCATTTTCCGACAAATTCGCCGTTAATTTGTTGCCCAATAATAAACGGTCTTTCGTTTCTGATGCTAACAACAACTTCTTCATTTTTGCCAAAAAGGTCTAAATTTCTTTTCCCAAAAGCACTCCAGAAATCTTTCTGCACATAGTCATCATTAAATGATATTAATTTTTTCTTTTGCTTGTTTAACTCTTTCCCAATTTTATCTTCAAGCGAAAGCAAACTGTAGTAAGAGTAATTTTCCAGCTGATTTTTTTCGACCATGTCTTTTACCCACGGAATGTAGGTAGTTTCAAAAAAACCGTCGCCCATTTTATGTTCCAAAGTATATTCGGCAACTGCTTGTACTTGACGTGTGATCTTGTCATCAATGCTTGACTTTACTTTATATACTTTTTTCAACGGCAATTGATTTCTTAAAATAGTTTCGATTTCTTCAAAATTATCTCCAGATTTTGAAAAAACTAGTTTGTTTTCTGCTAGATAATTTTGCCCGAAATTTTCATTCAACTGCAAAACCGCTTTACTGGCAAATTGCCCAGTAGGAGCAATGGCAAGGTAGCTCATTAGGGCAAGAGTTCCTTCGGTAATTTTTCCGTTTTCAAATGCCATTATTCCTAATAAATAATGGGCCGAAGCATAGTTAGGATCATTTGTAACAATTCGTTTTAGTATATCCAGCGCTTTTTGTGTCTCCTCTTTACGAATATAAAGGATGGCAAAATTGTACTGAAAAGTTGAATAGTTTCCAATGTATTTTTCGCCTTCTTTGAAGATTTTTTCTGACAATTCGTATTCTTTTTCGTTGCTTAAAAAGATGGCGTACATTTTATACAGTTCCGGAAATTCCTGCATTTTTCCTTTTGCATATAAATCTTCTAAAAAAGCTTTGAGTTCGCTCTTTTTTTCCTGCGCATTCAGGACTAAGCCAATCTCATATTGTGCGTTTAAGTATCGGGGGTCAATTTTACTGATTTTTTGATATTCTTTTAAGGCTTCATCATATTTTTTGTCATCATATAATTTTTCACCTTTTTTGATTATGGAATCGTTGTTGTAAACAAAAGCATAATCAGTTTGTGCATAGTTTTTTGAAAATGAAACTAATAAAAACAGCAGTAAAATTTTTTTCATTATAGTCGTTGGTTTTTTCAAATATAGAAATTTTGTTCAAATCTGCGTCTATTATAGGTATTTCTTTATTAATTATTTTTAAATATCTTAAAAATCAAATAAATCTGTTGTGATGTCTTGATATTGCTGATAATTGAATAAAAAGTCCAAAGTCGAAAGTCCAAAGTCGAAAGTCCAAAGTCCAAAGTCCAAAGTCGAAAGTCCAAAGTCGAAAGTCCAAAGTCGAAAGTCCAAAGTCGAAAGTCCAAAGTCGAAAGTCCAAAGTCGAAAGTCCAAAGTCGAAAGTCCAAAGTCGAAAGTCCAAAGTCCAAAGTCGAAAGTCCAAAGTCCAAAGTCGAAAGTCCAAAGTCGAAAGTCCAAAGTCCAAAGTCGAAAGTCCAAAGTCCAAAGTCCAAAGTCGAAAGTCCAAAGTCGAAAGTCCAAAGTCGAAAGTCGAAAGTCGAAAGTCGAAAGTCGAAAGTCCAAAGTCGAAAGTCGAAAGTCGAAAGTCCAAAGTCGAAAGTCCAAAGTCCAAAGTCGAAAGTCCAAAGTCCAAAGTCGAAAGTCGAAAGTGAAATGTAAAATGTAAAATGTAAAATGTAAAATGTAAAATGTAAAATGTAAAATGCAAAAGTGAAAAGTAAAATTGAAATATAAAAGTAAACCCGACAGGTTTTAAAAACCTGTCGGGTTTGAATATTCGTTTTAGAATCTCTGTATCTTAGTATCTTAGCATCTCAGTATTTTAGAATCTCAGTATCTTAGCATCTTAGAGTCTTAGAAACTTACGATTCAATATCTTTTATAAATTCATCATATTCCAGATAAAACATTTCCAGAGCATGCATGTTTTCATTGAAAAAATCAAAAATGGCATCCCAATTATTGCGGTTACTGAAACCAATTCCTTGTTTTTCAACCCAGATTCGGCTGATGGTTTTGCCACTTTCGAGCGTATAGTTTTTTTCGAAAACTAAATCTTTTATAAATTCTTCTTCCAGAATGTTTTTTAGCGCTTCGAGTTTTTCAAAATAAGCCAATCGTTTTTCTTCGCTTCGATGTTCAATATCGATTAAAACCTGCGCCTTTTTATTATCTACATAAAACTTAAAAGAGAAATCTTTGATTTTTGTATCATAAAGAACCCATTTTCTCGGATATTTTTCTGCAAAAGCTACCCAGAATTCTCTTTTCATTCGCTGTGATTCTTCTTTACTGTACATTATTTATGGCTTTATCTTAGAAAATTTGTAGAACCGCATTTTCTAGAGTATATTTATATTTTATTTGAAAGTACAAAAATAAACTTTGAATATGGATTTTCAAGATTTTTTGCAATATGTTCCTAATTTAATTCCTGTTGAACTGCCAGCGACAGCGTCGCACATAAAAATGGCTCCAAAAGAACGCATGCAGGAACTCAAAAACCTTGATTTAAGCACAAAAAATCCGAGAATTGCCGCCGTTATGATGCTGTTTTATCCAAAAAATGGAAAAACGCATCTCGTTTTGATTGTCCGAAATGCTTATAATGGAGTTCATTCGTCGCAAATTGCATTTCCTGGAGGCAAATATGAGCTTTCCGATTTTGATTTTAAAGATACCGCACTCAGAGAAACCAATGAAGAAATTGGTATACTTCCAGAAAAAATTGAAGTGATAAAGCATTTTACGCCAATGTACATTCCGCCAAGTAATTTTTTGGTTCATCCCTTTATGGGAATTGCAAAAGAAGAACTTTCATTTTATCCCGATATCCGAGAAGTAGCAGATATTATCGAATTGCCTTTGTCTGTTTTTTTGAATGACGAAATTATTACCGAAGCCACATTATCAACTTCTTATGCTGCCAACATTCCTGTTCCCGCTTTTAGCATCCAAAATCATATTGTTTGGGGAGCAACGGCAATGATATTAAGTGAATTACGCGACGTGCTAAAAACAGTTTTGGATTAAAAATCGTAAAAATGAAAAATTAACAATTTGATATTCATTATTTTAACTATTTATTTCCGAAATTGCTATACAGTATTGCTGAAAGAATAATTTTTGTATGTTTGCGGACTAACAAAAAAAATACAATAAACAGCTATGGGATTGTTTAAACGAAATCCTTTTGGACATATTTTATTCATCAAGAAATGGTTAATCCGTGTCTTGGGAGCCATGACGCACCGAAGATACAGAGGTTTTAATGAATTGCAGATTGAAGGATCTGAAATCATTAAAACATTGCCGGATACAAATGTGCTGTTTATTTCGAATCACCAAACTTATTTTGCTGATGTTGTGGCGATGTTTCATGTCTTTAACGCAAGTTTAAGCGGACGTCAAGATACTATTAAGAACATTGGATATTTATGGCAACCTAAAATGAACATTTATTATGTTGCCGCAAAAGAAACCATGCAAGCAGGTTTGTTACCAAGAATTCTCGCTTACGTTGGAGCGATTACAGTTGAACGAACTTGGCGTGCAAAAGGAGTTGATGTTACTGAAAAAAGAGACGTTAACCCAAATGACACAGAAAACATCAAAATTGCCCTTAGCGATGGTTGGGTAATTACCTTCCCGCAAGGAACTACGAAGTCGTTTAAGCCAGTTCGTAAAGGAACTGCTCATATAATAAAGCAGCATAAACCAATTGTAATTCCTATTGTTATTGACGGTTTCCGCAGATCATTTGACAAAAAAGGTTTACGAATGAAGAAAAAAGGAATTCTGCAATCTTTCATCATCAAAGAACCTCTTGATATTGATTATGAAAATGATACAATCGAAGAAATTGTAGAAAAAGTAGAATACGCAATCGAGCAACATCCATCATTCTTAAAAGTTATCCCAGCTGAAGAAATCAAAGCACAAGAAGAACTGAACAGATTAAGACAATGGGAATACTAGGGATTTTAGATTTCTGATTTTAGATTGTTTTTGTTTCAAGTTTGCCTTGTCAGGCTGAGCGAAGTCGAAGCCCTGTCTAAACTTTGTCCCTTACATTTTAAGTTCATTTTCTGCAAAGATTAAAAAAAACTTAGCATCTTAGTATCTTAGTATCTCAGAACCTTAGCATCTTAATTTAGAAATCAATCTTCTTCAGCTCCTTATAATTTGCATATAATCTGCGTAATAAAGTTCCGTAAACTAATCGGTAAATGCACCAAAACATGCCGAACAATCCTAATATAATCAGAATCAAAATTCCGACAGTAAAGAATAATGCTTTTCCGTTTTCGGCTAATTTTTCTCTTAAAAATGCCATGTCAGGATTGTAAACAAAAGCGATGAAATAACTGATTATCGTAATAATAACAAGCATTCCAAGATTATACCATACATAATATTGAACTGTTTTTCGGGTTTTTAATATGGCACTCATCAAATTTTTTGTAGCAACAGTAGCCGAAATTGTTTTGTAGTTTTTGTAAAAAATAATAACAAAAATCAAAACTACAACGTAGTTGAAATAAGTTATAATATCAAGTGCAAGTACAATTTCGGGATGATTCATTTTATTTAATAAATCATCGGTATTGATAAATAAATTAGAAAAAGTCCAAAACGAAATTTCCAAAATGCTTATGATCAAAATCAACTTTACAATTGACGATGATTTTTTATGAATCATTTTGTAGATTTCTTTTTCAGAAATTTGCTCAAAAGAATCTGAGTTCTTTTTCCAGTCTTTTTTTAATAAATCCAGTTCTTTCATAATAATTTTTAAGGATTTAGTATCTTTTTAAGTTTCCCTTTAATTCGGTTCATTTTCACGCGCGCATTCACTTCGCTGATCCCTAGAGTTTCAGCTATTTCTTGATAATCTTTGTCTTCTAAATACATAAAAACTAATGCTTTCTCAATGTCATTAAGCTGGTAAACCGCTTTGTACATCAATTTGATCTGCTCTTCCTCTTCATAATTGTAATCGACATCTTTCACAAAATGCTGATGGCTTTCATATTCTACTGTCGATACGGTTCTTTTGGTTTTTCGGTATAGGGTAATTGCAGTATTTAAAGCAACACGATAAGTCCAGGTCGAAAATTTGCTGTCGCCTCTAAATTTAGGATAGGCTTTCCAGAGCTGAATGGTAATTTCCTGAAACAAATCTTTGTGAGCATCTTCGCCGGCAGTATATAATCTACAAATCTTGTGGATTATATTCTGATTTGCCTGCAATTGCGCAACAAATGACTGTTCTAGGTTTTCGCTCATATCAGTATTAGTAGTCGTGAAATGTTTTTTGTTACAGTTGAATCAAAAATTTCTTGTTTTATAATAATTAATCATCAAATCAATGAATTTGCTATAGCTTTCCATTCCGTCTTTCTGATTATTTGTTTTTAGGAAATTATCATAAAGAAAGTGAAAACCTTCGTCGATAAAAGTGTCATATTTTTTCCAGAAATCCTGACTTTCTTGATAGTTTTTCAAAATTCCGACATGAACTGTTTTCTTCAATTCATTAAAGATTTTTTCATTTTTGAATTGCCAAATTCCGAGACAATAACGCAAAGCAAAACTATAGCCAGAATATTGATAATAAGGATTTTTGTTTTTTACGGTTGCCAAAACTCCAATAAAATTGCATTCGTTTTCACTGGCAAAACCTATTTGATGCGCCATTTCGTGCGAACTTGTGATCGGGAAGTTATACATTGGCAACAAATCATTTACTTGAGCTTCATTTGTAAACGGATTCAAATAACCTCCAAATCCCATATAAGTCAAAGGAACGCTGAATAATGATTTTTTAACGCTCAAAATTTCATATTTAAAGTAAGGATGTTCTTTGGCTAGATTGTTATATCCGTTAATATTCATTTCAAAAACTTCTTTTTGAGAATACGGAAAAACCACTTTTGAACTAGCATTTTTTGTGATTTGAAACTGAATTTCATTGGTTTTTGAAATCAATCTTTTGGTAAAGGCCAAAAGATCAGCATCCGTGTATTCTCTTTTGATTTCCATTTTTTCAAATAATGGTTCTCGATAATAATTGAATGCCCAAAGCAGATGAAATAAGAAGTAATAAATAGAGATTTTGCCTAAGATTTTTAACAAATGATCTTTCCATTCGGATCTCCAAGTTTTTCTGATTCTCCAAAACCAACTGATTATCGAAAGAATCAAAATAGCATAAAAACAATCCCCAACAGAAAACGGAATTTTGCCCAAAACGCTTCGTGAAAAATGCGAAATTCGGACGTATAAATTATTGCTGTAAAAGCCTTCAACATAATCTGGAAAGTATGCGAGAATTTTTAAAAAGACGATTTGAATTAGTAAAAATAGGGGAAGAATGTATTTTCGTGTCACAGTTTTACGTTTTTATAAAAATAAGAATTAAAAGATAGTTTGTGTTATTTTTTGTAAATTTGTTATTCAAAATAAAGAAAAAATGACACAAATCACATTAAATATTCCAGATAACGAATTGTCATTCTTTATGCAGTTAATCGAAAAATTTAATTACGAAACTGTAATAAACGATTTTTCTGTAACTGATGAAATGAAAAATTTGTTAGATGAAAGAAGATCGACTGTAGAAAAAGATGATTTTCTTCCTTGGAATGAGGCGAAAAAGCAATTACGTTTTAGATCAGGAAAATGAGTTTTGAAGTTGTTATTGAGCCAAGGGCACTTGCCGATATTCAAGATGCAATTGATTATTATGAGTCTAAACAAGTTGGCTTAGGTGATTGTTTTTATCAAGTTGTTGATGATCATTTAAATACACTATCGATAAATCCATTTTTTGAAATTAAATATAAGGATTATCGTGGTCTTCCTACTAAGAATTTTCCATTTATTATCTTCTTTTTCATTGAAGAGAAACTGAAAACAGTATATGTTCTATCTGTTTTTAATACTTCATTGAATCCTTCAAAATACCCTATTTAAAAGAATTAGTTTCCGGTTTAAAGTTTTTTGTTCTACTTGGATAATTCAAGCTCTAATTTTAGAGCCATTATAATTTGTTCTAATTCGCATAATTCGTGGCGAAAAAAAAATATAAACTTTGTAACTTTGGAGCTCTTAATTGTTAAACGTCAAACAAAAATATATGAGTCAAGAAGTAAGAAATCTGGAACCAAAAGCACTTTGGAACAAATTCGCAGATTTAAATGCCGTTCCGCGTCCATCAAAGAAAGAAGAGCGTGTTATCGAGTTTATGAAAAATTTTGGAAACAGCTTAGGTTTAGAAACTTTTGAAGATGAAATCAGAAATGTAATCATTAGAAAACCTGCGACTCCAGGAATGGAAAACCGCAAGCCAATTGTAATGCAAGGACACCTTGACATGGTGCACCAAAAAAATGCAGATACTGTTTTTGATTTTGATACTCAAGGAATTGATATGTATGTCGATGGTGACTGGGTCCGTGCGCGTGGCACAACTCTTGGTGCTGACAACGGACTTGGAGTAGCGACTATTATGGCTATTTTGGAAAGCAAAGATATTCCGCATCCTGCAATCGAAGCTTTGTTTACAGTTGATGAAGAAACGGGAATGACGGGAGCTTTAAACTTAAAAGGAGGCATTTTGCAAGGTCAGATTTTGCTGAATCTAGATACTGAAGAAGATGACGAAATTGATATTGGATGCGCTGGCGGAATTGATGTAACTGCAACGAGAACGTATCATGAAGAAGAAGTTCCAGAAGGTTCTGTTGGTTATACCATAACAGTAAAAGGCTTAAACGGAGGACATTCAGGAATGGATATTCACAAAGGTTTAGGGAATGCCAATAAAATTATGAATCGTTTATTGTTTGATGCTTTTGAAAACTTTGGTTTGCAGGTTGTTGAAATCAATGGCGGAAGTTTAAGAAATGCGATTCCGAGAGAAAGTGTTGCCAAAGTAATTATTTCTCAAATGTTTGATGAGGCTTATGTTTATGACATGCAGGAAATTATTGCTGATATCAAAGCAGAATATAAAACAACTGAACCAAACTTAACGATTGAAATCGTAAAAGGCGATTTGCCTGAAAAAGTAATGGATTTAGGTGTTCAAGAAGGAATCATCAGAGCGATTTATGCAGCACATAATGGAGTTTACAGAATGAGTGCAGATATGGCTGATTTGGTTGAAACTTCAAATAATATTGCTAGAGTTGTTATTAAAGACGGAGAAATTTTAGTTGGATGTTTGACACGTTCGTCTGTAGAATCTTCAAAATTTGATTTGGCAAATTCGTTGCGTTCTGCATTTGAATTGGTTGGATGCGAGGTTGAGCTTTCAGGTTCTTATCCAGGATGGACACCAAATGTGAATTCTGAAATCTTAGAAGTTTTAAAAGAGATTTACGAAAAACAAAACGGAGAACAACCAAAAGTTGTTGCTTGCCATGCTGGTTTGGAATGTGGCATTTTAGGAACTAATTATCCAGATATGGATATGATTTCTTTTGGCCCGACTATTCACGGAGCGCATTCTCCAGACGAAAGAGCGAGTATTTCATCTGCTCAAAAATATTGGAAATTTGTATTGGAAATTCTTTCTAATATTCCGGTTAAATAAAAGTCTCAGTTTTCAGTTACAGTTTTCAGTTTCTTTTGAGGCTGAAAACTGCGACTGCGACTGAAAACTAATTAATCCTTTTTAAGAAAATTTTTCTTCTTTCTTCTTTTTTCTTTCTTCTTTTTTCTTTCTTTCTTCTTTTTTCTTTCTTCTTTTATCCGTTTTTGACTTAACAACCGTCACCGTCATTGCGAGGTGCGCGTTTATAAATTGTTTTATTGTTTTGTTCTACATAGTCAACGCTAATTATCGGATATGAATATTTTGGCGCTTGCGATACGCTATGACTTCGTATAATTATTTTGTCGTTTACTTTTAATGTTTTTAATTGGTCAAAACTATTGTTAAAATTCAAGACAGTATAATCTGATTTTTCTGTTCCAAAAGCAAGGATATAATCTTCTCCATTAATCTTGGCCATTATACCGAAACCTAATCTTGAGCCAGCCGGAAGAGAAAGAGAGGTTACAACTGCTTCCATATTGGTGTAATCCTTAATGGATTTGCTTATTTTAATTGCACTGGCATGTACTTTTTGACCTGCCGCAGATGCTTCCCATTTTTTGTACATTATGCCATCAGGTGTGGCTTCCCATTTTTTTAATGCAGCTTTTCTTTCTGCAACAGAGAGGGGTTTTGAGATTGTATTTTTAATGGGTTCATTTTTAATTCCGTGATTAGCAAATACCACTCCGCTTACCACAACCAATAATAAGATCAGCAAATAAATGATTTTTTTCATGTTTTTGTTGTTTTAATTAATACTCTAATTTTATCTCTTTTTAAAGTTTATGAAGCAAATTACTTTATTATTTTACGGATTGTGAACTTAAAATTGTAAATAAAAATGTAAACTTTGTAAATAAAAACTTGATACGATGTTTAATAGCAGAAATCTCCTTTCAGGAAAACGCAAATACGTGTTGGGATTATTATTTCTCTCCTTTATCTGTGTAATCTGTGCTGCTTTTAGCGGTAAGGATAGTGATGACTTTGATTATGCCAGAAGAGAAATTTTGCTCCGCAGAATTGGACATGAAATATTACTACAATCGGGTGATAGTATATCGAGAGTGCTACCTGTGAAAAAAATCGCAGAAAATGAATATCAGATTAGTTTTGAGAATGATTTTACTTTTCAACCGGACAGTTTAATAGCTACAACGAATCGTTTTTTAGACAAATCTTCGTTTGCCAATAATTATATAGTTAAGGTTTTGAACTGTAGCGATTCAAGTGTAGCTTATGGATATGCTATTTCCAAAAACAAGAAAGATGATATTGTAGCTTGTTTAGGAAGAAAGCAACCCAAAGCCTGCTATATGATTAATATAAAATTTGAAGCAGCAAACATAAATATAGTTAAGAATGGATATTTTTTGGCTAGCGTGTCCTTTTTAGGATTTTTAGGTTTTATTTTTTTTAGAACTTTTAAGCCGAAAAGGGTTTTGTGGCATACTGAACATAAAGACGCTATCGCTTTGGGCTCGGCGTTGTTTGATGCGGTAAACAAGAAACTTTTTATAAATGGAAAGACAATCGACCTGACCGGAACAGAAACCCGTTTACTGCTCATTTTTGCATTGTCTCCAAACCAGATTATAGAAAAAAAACGAATTCAGAAAGAAATATGGGAAGATGAAGGTGTTGTCGTGGGGCGTAGTCTGGATATGTTTATATCAAAACTTAGAAAAAAACTAGAATTTGATCCAAATCTAAAAATTGTTGTTGTACGCGGGAAAGGATATAAGCTTGAAATTGGTACATTGTAAAATGAAGGAAATATTTATTTGTTTTTCAATCTTAGTGCGACTAAAAACGTAACTACTTTTTTATTCAGGATTTTGGCGATAAATCTCAATTGAATCTTTTGCAAGTCTTTCTTTTATCCATAATTTTAGTTTTTCGCGATTCTCTGAACTTAAATCTTTTTTGGTTTGATAAAGAATAATCGGAATTACATTAGCATTTTCGCCACTTGTTTTGATGGTATAATTTCCAATTTCAAGCGAAGTGATTTCGGGAAATAATATTTTGCTTTCGGCGCTGATTTTTTCAGTGTTAAAATGATATTCAGATAACTGATTTCGTAGATTATTGATTATGATATCTTTTTGATCCACAATATTTTGATTGCTGTTGATTTGATTCATGATGTCTTTTCTCAAATTAACGGTGTCTTGCCGAATAATCAGTTTTGTGTTTGGCAGATTATAAGAAACAAGTTTTTTATTTAGACTATCAATTTCTTTTTCAGTAAACTTTTTGGTCAAAAATGCCAGTTCGATTCTTTTGGGATCAGTATTATACCGAATGTTTTTATAAATAATAGGGAAGTCGTTTTTGATAAATTCGTTCTGAATAAATACTTCTGTTCTCGAATTATAACTTTTCTGAATATAAAGCTGATATGCAAAATAGACACTTGGAACAATTAAAAACAATATAAGTATCGAAATACCATATTTAACTCTTTTTTCGCTTTTTACATCAAGTTGTTTAGCCACAGGATATTTTAAATATTTGACAATAACAAAAGTTGCAATGCAGATAAAAACGCAATTTATGGTGTATAGATATAAAGCGCCAAGAAAGTAAATATAATTTCCGAGAGCCAAACCATAACCAGCGGTACAAAGCGGAGGCATAAGCGCAGTTGCGATCGCGACGCCTGGAATTGGGTTTCCTTTTTCAACACGAGTTACGGCTATCACGCCAACTAATCCTCCAAAAAAAGCGATTAAAATATCATAGATATTAGGAGACGTTCGGGCTAATAATTCGGATTGGGCATCTTTAAACGGACTGATATAAAAATAAAAAGTCGATGTGCATAAACTGACAATTGTAGCAATCAATAAGTTTTTGATCGATTTTTTTAAAAGTTCAAAATCATACATTCCTAAACCAAAACCCGCTCCTACAATTGGCCCCATCAAAGGCGAAATCAACATTGCACCAATAATTACTGCCGTTGAGTTTACATTTAATCCAACTGAAGCAATTATAATGGCGCAGGCCAAAATCCAGATATTTGAACCTCTAAAAGATACAGCGCCCGTAATGTTTTCGATTACGAGTTTTTTGTTTTCTTCTCCTTTATGGAGGTCAATAAAATTTAGAATTTTTTGTGTAATATCAGCCATTTAGTCTTTTGATTAGAATAGAAATTGCTCGGAATGTCTAATTTAATCAAAAAAAGTGGTAAAATGGGCTATTTGGTTTTTTATAATTTCGTCGGTTTCATCATTTATCTCGCTTCGGGTTTGTGCTGACCGATTTTTGCAAAAGATGAATCTTTAGCTTAATTTATAATAAAGGTATATTGATTGTTGGAGTATCTTCTACATATTTCACATTAATGGCCTTGCCCGGTTTTAAATCAGGTGTTGAATGAAATATTTCTTTACCATAATATTCTTTTCCGTCAACGTAAAAAGAATATAGTACTAACCACGATTCTTGAACTTCATTCCCTCTAATAAAAAATCCATCCTGACGAACAATTTCTCTAATATTGGCTTGTGTAGTTAAGCTGTGTTTTCCACTAATTGTCTGCATTTTTTCTTCAGTTGATCTTCCACCATGAATATTTGATTGTAGAAAATTCATAGTTATAACTGTAATTATTGCACAAGTAGCAAAAGTCATTTTCCCATTATTAAACATGCTGACTCCATCTGGAGAAGCAAAAAAAGTTTTTAGGAAAAAATACAAAGGAATAAGGATTAAAAGGTAATTGGCAATAATGGAAAGCATACCATGAATTGGAGGAGAATTCTTGACTAAAAAATATGCTGCTGTAAATCCTAAAATTAAAAATAGTACGGCTAGTTTTTTCTTCATTTGTTTTTTGGTTTATAAAGATTTGGTTGAATTATTTGTTTTAGTAGCTATTGGAAGCTGGAGTTTTGTAAAATCCCATTAATTATTTTTATATAATTCAATTTTTCTTCCATCAATGTCTACAATTATAGCCATAAAACCATATTCTGTTTGTGTTGGAGGTAAAGAGAATACGACGTCTAATTCTATCAATTTTTGAATTGTCGCCTCAAAGTTGTCAATTCCAAATCCTAATCTAAGATTTTTGTCAGCTTCAATTTGACTTTTTGTCAAAGGATAAATTTCTAAAACTGTTTTTCCAATAGTTGCAGAATAATGAAATGGTGAATTTCCATGTTTATGATATTCAAATGTTAATCCAAATAAATTATAAATTTCAGAGAGTTTCTTCGTATCACTTGTTCTTAAAACTAATAAACGTATTTCCATGTTTTTTTTATAACCTTTTGCAAATGTTATGGCAGTACAACGGGTTTGAGACTAAATTGAGCTCTATTTTCTGATTTGACAAATATCATAAATAAGAAACAAAACCATCTTTCCATTAAGCCAATTACCCAAATCCGTTGTAATAGCTGTGTTTATTCTAACTCAGTTTTCTTTATTATATGAATTCCGCCAATACTATATGCAACATCAATAGGAATTGGTTTGTCTTTTAGTTGAAAATTTCCGTTTTTAAAAGGAGTAATTCTTTCGTCGATTAGAAAAAAGTAGTCTTCTCTGTTTGTCAATATATCTAGATTTTCATCTGTTAGTTCTACGGGTTCAACATATTCAACCACCTTAAGTTTATTTAATTCAGGAATCGTTATTTTTTGACCATTTATTTCGCAAACGCATTTCTCTCCAAGTCCCGGCATTCCAAACCAAGGCATTGCTTGCGCAATTTGCAATGAAATGTTTGAAGTATCGCCAACAAAAAGAAAGTTCTTAATTTCAAAAGTTTCAAATACTGGGGGCAATGATTTTTTAGGAAACGGTTCTTCGGCTTTCCAAAAGAACATAACTTTATTTAGCCATTCTTGATCGTTTGGGCCCGTACAAACTAAATTTTCAGTCCAATAGTGCATATATAGTTGGCTTGCTCGAAGTAAAATTGTCGATTTGTCAATACGTTCTCTTTGTTTTTCGGTTAATTGTCTAATGACTTTATATCCATAATTATCTCCTGTCGAAATAAATTTGTCGCCTTTTTCCAATTGAACAGTTTCGGTTTTTCCTAAATTTTGAGAATTGTCTTCTGTTTGTTTCTTTCCAAAAAGCTTGTCTAAAAATCCCATATTATATTTTGTGTAAAATGTTTTATTTTCTTCGTAGTTCCGTAATATTATGCCCGACGTTCTGGTAATAAAACGGGTTTGGGACTAAATTAAGCCCATTCTTCGGGTTTGACAAATCATTCCAAATACAAAACCATCTTTCCATTTAGGCAATTGCACAAATCCGTTGTAGTAGCTGTTGTGTGATGTATATTTAATTCGAAATGTTATTGATAACCATATATAGGTTCTCTCTTATCTTCGATTACTTTTTTTAAAAACAAGAAATATCCATTCTTTTCAATTTTGGTCAACTGATATATCGCTTTAACTCTGAATCTTTGTTCAGCTTCATATTTACCAGTAAATTCGATGACATATTCATCATTGCTTTTTGAATAAAATTTTGAATTCTTTAAAGTTATAATTCCATTTCCACAATCATAACGTTCAGTTAAATCTTTAAACTCAATTTCCCCATTTTTTTTAAAATTGAATTCATATAATACAAAATCATTTATTGGCTTTACTTTGGTTAAACCAAATCCTTGTTTCGCAAAAAATGTAAAATTTTCAACATAATATCGCCCTGATAATTTTTCATTTGTTTGACTAAGTTTAAGAACGTCTTTTTTAACTAGATTTTTAAGGGTCTGTTTTATTTGTTTAGATTCTTTATTAGTCCTTTCAATATTTTTATTATTGTTGCAACTTAAAAAAAGCATCAATATCATTATAAAAAAGAGATGTTTTGTAATCTTCATTTTTCGGATCTTTTTTTTAGCGTATTTTTAGGTTATATATCATACATTTTGGTGTTTTGAGTGGCTAGGGACTTAATGACAGAGTGTTTTACGCTGAACGGAATTATAATTAAAAACGCTAATTCCATTAAATTCCCAGTCACTTTTAAACGCCTGTTGTATGCAGCCTATTTTAGTTTAGAGTTTTAATAATAACTTTTGTACTTCTCATAAAATATCTCATAGATATATCATGGTTTTCTAGTGTATTTTGTAAACTTTGATTTATCAATACAATGTTTCCATACCAATAAGATGCGTCAATAGAATGTTGGATCAATTTTCTTGCGGATGGAATAGCTCCATATTTACTATTTAGTAAAATAAATTTTTTCGATAAATATTCATTAACTGTTTGACCATGGTCTATATTTTGTTGGCTTGCCCATAAATCAACTATCGATTTTACTTCTGTTAGGAATTGTTTCTCATCTGGTTTAGTAGTAGGATCATTTAATTGTGTCAGCAGTTCTGTAAATAAAATACGCATGTCTCTCAGATGATTTCCCATTATTTCATTCATTCTATTTATTTCTTCTTGAGCAAGCTTCATAGACTCATAGATACTATTTTCCCAGAATTCAATGTTTGCCATGTTTTCCCATACTTTTATAAAGCATTTATTTCGCAATCTTTTTTCTTTATTCCAGTAAAAAATATTTTCAAAACCCGAAAAAAAACATTCAAAAGAATCTTTGTGAGTCATTGAATTAAGAATAGCAATTTGAAAAAATTGAATTTTGCCAATTGGAACCGCACTAAATGTTTTGATATTTAAGTGGCCCAATTGGATTTTTATAACTTCGCGTCTTTTTTTTAACGAAGCAATTAAGGTTTCAAGGTTTTTTATAAAGAGTTTTCTATTTGCTTTTCTGAGGTAATAGTTATTTATAGCTTTTCCACATGAAGAAAAGGCATAACCTAAACCAAAAACGATAATTGTTATAATTATTGTTGCTGACGTATTACTGTCAATTTGAAATAGGTTTTCAATTAATTTTTGAATATTCATTTTTTCGACTTTGTTGGTACGTTTAGTTTTGGTTGCATACAACTAGTATACATATCTAACAAAACCAGACTTAGCACCCTTAAAATAGGCAGCTTTGTCTAATAAGTATCAGTGTTTTGTTATTTTATAAAACTCAAATATAGAATATTTGTCTTATAAGTCATCATAACAACTTTTAATTTGTCGAATACTTTTTGTGCTAAAGTTTATAAATCCCTAAGGTTTATCTTATGTCAAAAAAATCAAAAATCCCTGACCGCTTTTAGCAATCAGGGATTATTTTTATATATTGTTCAATGTTAGTGCAACTGAAAACTGCGACTGAATACTTTAATTACGTTTCAAAACTTTATACTGCTCGTAACAACCACTAATAGCATCTAGAATCTGCAAGTCATTTGCCTGCTGAACAAAGGATTCCGAGTAGTTGCAACGCTGTAAAATCTCCGGAATTTCTTCTTTCGTAATTCCTAAAAGTAGGGCAAGAGTTTCGCGGTCGTATTTGGTTTCAAGAAGATTTCGGATGGTGTCATCTTTCTTCATGTCCTTGAGTTTCCTGAGTTCTTTTCCATTTTTTCCAAAGAAATTATAGAGCATATCGGCGGGGTTGAAAATAGAACCCAATACTTTTCCAAATGCATTTGGAGCATATTCACCGGCTTCATAACCTTGAGTAAGTCCAGAAATACTATAACGATAGTTTTCCTTAGTCGGAATTAATTTTGAGTCGATTTCAAGATATCCAGTCAAGCTGAAAGGAGCGATCACGACTTCCTCAAGTGCAATTGCTTTTTCTGTAAGCTGGATTCTTGTGATTTTGTTTTTGATCCAGTCATTGGTAACTCTAATACGTAATGATTGGAATCCCAGAATAGAGAATTGCAGTGTGTCATTTTGCTGAACATCAATTTCAAAATAACCTTTAGCATCAGACTTTGCGCCTAATACTTTGTTCTTGTTGATAATATTTACATTGGGAAGAGGCTGTTTGGTATTATCATTAAAGATGAAACCTGAAACTCTTTGAGGAGCTGTTGATTCTGTATCTTGGGCAAAACCAATACTCGTGAATAATATAAAAAAGAAAACTGCGAAATATTTCATATCCTGATTTAAAGCACTAAAAGTAGTAAATAGGGATTAAATATTTTACTGTCTTGGAATATAATTATAAGAAAATTAACAAAGCAAAAAAGTATTGCTTTTAGTATTTAACTAAAAAGTGGCAAAGAGTAAGATTCATGGCATAAAAAAATCCCAAATTCCAATTATTTCTGGAATTTGGGATTTTGTATTTTAAGATCTTAAAAAATTAATCTCTTCTTGGTCTTCTTGGTCTTGACGAATCGCCGAAGCTTTCAGAACGTCTTGGAGCTCTATCAGAACCACCTTCGTTTCTTCTGAAACCACCTTCTCTTGGAGCAGAATTTCTTTCTCCTCTGAATCCGCCTCTGTCAGAACCACCTTCACGTCTAGATGAAGAGTTTCTTTCTCCTCTAAATCCGCCTCTGTCAGAACCTCCTTCACGTCTTGGAGCAAAGTTTCCTTCTCTTCTTCCAGAATCACGTCTTCCTCCGCGGTTGTTGTGATCGCGTCTTCCTCCACCGTCATTTTTAGAAATCTCAACATTGATACGACGTCCTTCTAACTGCGTATTGTTCAAGACATCCATTACTTTGTCAGTATGTTCAGGATCAGTATTAAAGAAAGAGAAACCTTCTTTTACATCAACTTTGAAAACATCATCACGACCTAAGTCTAATGTTTCTTTCAAGTAATCTTTAAGAGACATCCAATCGAAATTATCTCTAGAACCAATGTTTACGAAATAACGAACTGCTCCATTATTGCTAAATTCTCTTGGCTCAGAATCACCTCTTTCACGTCTTTCTCCAGAAGATTGAGCTGAGATATCTCTATTCTTTTTGTAGTACGTGATGAATCGGTTGAATTCTACAGAAACCATTTTCTTAATCAATTCTTCTTTAGATAAATCTTCAAGAACATTATTGATTGCTGGCAAGTAGTTGTCAATTTCGTGATCAACCTCAGTATCTTTGATTTTGTTTGCTAGGTGCAATAATTGAATTTCGCAGATTTCAATTCCAGATGGAATCGTTTTTTCAACGAATTTTTGTTTGATGATTCTTTCGATAGAAGAAATTTTACGCAACTCGCTTTTTGTAACAATTACAATAGAAGTTCCTAATTTTCCAGCTCTACCAGTACGTCCAGAACGGTGGTTGTATGTTTCGATTTCATCAGGCAATTGGTAGTTTACAACGTGTGTTACGTTATCAACATCAATACCACGTGCAGCAACGTCAGTAGCAACAAGCATCTGAATTTGTCTTCCACGGAACGATTTCATTACACCATCACGTTGCGCTTGAGATAAATCTCCGTGTAACGCAGCGGCACTATATCCATCTTCAATTAATTTTTCAGCTACAGCTTGTGTATCTCTTTTTGTACGACAGAAAACTACAGAAAAAATATCTGGATTTGCATCTGCTAAACGTTTTAGAGCTTCGTAACGATCACGAGCATTCACTAAGTAAAATTCGTGAGAAACCGTTGCAGAACCTGAGTTCTTAGCGCCAACAGTAATTTCAACCGGTTCGCTCATGAATTGTTTTGCAATTCTAGCAACTTCTTGTGGCATAGTTGCAGAGAACAACCATGTGCTTTTTTCGTCTGGAGTATCTGATAAAATAGAGCAGATATCATCATAAAATCCCATGTTCAACATTTCGTCAGCCTCATCAAGAACACAGTAATCTATGTTTTTAATGTTTACCAAGCCTCTGTTGATCATGTCTTGCATTCTTCCTGGAGTAGCCACAATAATTTGTGCTCCTCTTTTAATTTCTCTCGCTTGCTCTGTAATACTAGCTCCTCCGTAAACTGCTACCACATTAATACCTTTTTCGTATTTTGAGTAGTTTTTAAGTTCGTTAGTAATCTGTAAACAAAGCTCCCTTGTTGGCGATAAAACTAATGCCTGTGTATTTCTGTTGTCAGCATCAATTTTTTGGATTAACGGAAAACCGAAAGCTGCCGTTTTCCCTGTCCCTGTCTGAGCCAACGCAACCATATCCGTGTCTTTTTCCAATAATAGGGGAATCGCCTTTTCCTGTACCTCTGACGGATTTTCAAATCCTAGATCTAAAATCGCCTTCAGTAACGATTCATTTAATCCTAATTGTTCAAATTTGTTCATATGTATTTTTAAAATAGGGTGCAAAATTACTGTTAATTATTCAGATATGCTAATGCTATTTCAAGAATTATGCATTTGTTATGATTTGATTATCAAAAAGTTATGTTTAGTGTGAAATGATTTTTTTTGAAGATTGAAGAATTTTCGGAAAAAACACGTCGTGAAATATAAATTTTAGCTTCTAAAATGTTGTATTTTAAACAATTATTTTATGGAGTTCAGAAAATCAATAAGTTGCTGCGTTGCTTTTCCGCGATGGCCAATTTTATTTTTGATTTCCAAAGGTAATTCGGCAAAAGTTTCATTATAATTTTCGGGCTTGAAAATTGGATCGTAACCAAAGCCTTGATTGCCAGTTTTATGTAGCGTGATTTCTCCTTTTGCAATTCCGGTAAAAAGATGCTGTTCGCCATTTAAGTTCAAAGCAATAACGGTCTTGAACTGTGCGCTGCGGTCTTGTTTGTCTTTTAAAGCGTCTAAAAGCTTGTTCATATTGTCATCGGCGTTTTTTTGTTCACTCGCATATCGCGCTGAATAAACTCCCGGTTCTCCATTTAAGGCGTGAACTTCTAATCCAGTATCATCGGCAAAACAATCGTAACCATATTTTTCGGTTACATAATTGGCTTTCAAAATGGCATTTCCTTCAATTGTATCGGCGGTTTCCGGAATATCTTTAAGACAGCCAATATCTTCTAAACTTAATAATTGTATAGATCCTTTTAAAATGCTTTGGATCTCTTTGATTTTGTTTTTATTGTTTGATGCGAAAACGAGTTTCATAATGGGTATATTTTAAAATGATTTTTTCGATAAAAAAGATGAAAAGTATTCCTGCGGTATAAGCAAGAATGTCCGACCATAAAAAGCCTTGGCCCAAAACATATCTTCCAAAAAGTGTTTTTCTCAGTTCAATAATCCAAGGAGCTTGATAAAGCTGTAAAAATTCAATTCCATAGCAAATTACTAATGAAAGAATAAAGATGTAAGTTGCTTTTTTATTGAAATATACAATTCTAACAAGGAAATAAATCATCACAGCATATAGGAAATCGCCAATCCATAATGGAATCAGTGAAATTTTCCTTGAAAGAATTCCGAGAAGGATAACTGACAAGAATAGAAGGAGATATTGGATTCTGGTTTTGTTCAATTTTATTTTAGATTTTACCCTTAAAGCAAAACTACAATTAATCTTTCATTTTTTAGAACCGGTTATTCTCTTTGTCAAAGTTTCAAACTTTGACAAAGAAGACCTACGAAAGAGTAAAATTGTACATTTTTGGTTAGTAAGAAATACAAAGATTCGGATAGGTTTACTTTATTTTATAAATTTATCGATTCAATAAACTATACCTCAAAAAATAACCACATGAATGCAAAATTTTTTACTCTGGTTGCGGCTTTGTGCTTGCTTGGAAATCAGGGTTATTCTCAAAAAGACAATTCGTTTAATATTAAAAAACAACTTGATTACTGTGCAGAGCAGGCTTCAAAGACATTAAAAGTGATTCCGGATGACGGAACATCTCCAAGAACAGTTCCGAATGGGAGTAAAGAATGGAAATTTGTTGGTTATAAAGATTGGACAAGCGGTTTCTGGCCAGGTGAATTATGGTACTTATACGAAGCAACCGGCGATAAGAAATGGGAAAAAGAAGCCGACAAATTCAGCCGATTTTTAACTCCTTTATCAGTAACCAAAGCGGCGGATCATGATTTGGGTTTCCAGATTTTTAATAGCTTCGGAAATGGATATCGTTTGACCAAAAACAAAGAATACAAAGAAATTATTCTGAAAACGGCCGATACATTGGCAACGCTTTTTAATCCAAAAGTGGGAACGATTCAATCTTGGCCTCATAATAAAATGGGCGGTCATAATACTATTATTGATAATATGATGAATTTGGAGTTGTTGTTTTGGGCTTCAAAAAATGGAGGAAGTAAAAAATTATATGACATTGCTGTAAAACACGCCGAAACTACAATGGCAAATCATTTTAGGCCAGACAATACATCGTATCATGTTATAATTTACGATTATGAAACTGGTAAAAAAATAAAAGGCAGAACTGCGCAAGGATATAGTGATGATAGCATGTGGGCGCGTGGCCAAGCTTGGGCTATTTATGGTTTTACCATGACGTACAGGGAAACTAAAGATCCTAAATTTTTGGATTTTGCTCATAAAGTGACTCGCGTTTACTTGGATAAATTAACAACAGAAGACTTGATTCCATACTGGGATTTTAATGCGCCAGATATTCCAAATGCACCTCGTGATGCATCTGCGGCCGCGATTGTTTCGTCGGCTCTTTTGGAATTGAGTTCTTATACAAAAGATAAGAATCTGAAAAAAGAATATTTGACAAAAGCTAAGAAAATGATCGTTTCTCTTTCAAATAATTATCAAAGCCGTGATGTCAATTCGGCATTTTTGCTTCATGCAACTGGTCATAAACCAGCTGGAAGCGAAATAGATTGTTCTATAAATTATGCTGATTATTATTATCTTGAAGCACTTTTAAGACTTCAAAAAATAAAATAATTAAAATACTATGAAAAGAATAAGCCAAATTTTGTCAATGATAATGATTGTTTTGCTGTTGGTGAGCTGTAAAAATGCCAAGCAAAAACTGCAGGAATATGTAACGGCATACAATGCTTCGGCAAAAACTTTTAAAGCTGAAAATGTTACGCTGACAACGGCAAGAGGTTATATTAATGATGATAAAATTGAATTGCGATTTGAAACTGCTTTGGAGCAAAATAAAGCTAATCAAATGGCTGGTGATTTGGCATTTTCAAAATTGCTGAAAGAAATGATTAAAAAAAATCAGATTCCTAAAGATTTAGTTGAAGAAGGAATCCGATTTGATGCTTATTTTTTGGCAGATGATAATACTGTTCTTTCGAAAAAAGTGATAGATAAAGAATCAATTTCAGAAATATTAAAATAAATAGATTTTCAAAATCATTTAAAATATTCAAAAAGTCTCTTTAGTTTTCTAAAGAGGCTTTTTTGTTTGCTGTAAAATGGGTTTATGTGGCTTTATATTATTTGTAATCAAATAATTACAAATTTTATTTTTACACTCCAATGTTGTTTTTGTGTTATAAGTTTGTTATGTTTGAGTTAAAAAATAATCAAATAACTAAAAAATTATGAAAAAAATTACCCAAATCGCATTTGCTTTCATTTTGATTTTAACGCTTGCTAGCTGTAAAAACACCAAGCAGAAAATACAGGAGCATGTCAGTAATTACAATATTTCGTCCTCTATAAAGGGTGCGGGAATTATTAGCACAAGTGCAAAAGCATTTTTAAATGATAATAAAATTGAGATAAGAATCGAGACTAATTTAGAAGGCAATGACGAAAATAAACTGGCAACAAAAACATCTTTTCCAAACTTGCTGAAAGAAATGATTAAAAACAATCAGATTTCTCAAGAATTGATTGAAGAAGGAGTGTCGTTTGATGTTTATTTCTTATCTTATAATAATATCATATTAGCAAAACAATTAGTTGACAAAGACGAATTGGCCATATTAGAAGGTTCTGGAGGAGGAAATGGAAAAGAAACTGCAAAATTGTAATTGCTTGTGAAATAAAAACTACTTTATATAGCTAAAAAAAGCCTTTTTGAAAATATGATCAAAAAGGCTTTTTAAGTTTAATTCGGCTTGGTGACGTTTGTCAAATTATCTGGAAAATACAACTCAGATAAATTAGTAAACTCATCACCTCGCATAAAGATGTTGATGTCGACATCGGCAAAAGAAGTTTTTCCGGCTGCTGCCAAAAGTTCATTTGCAGAATGAAGCGTATTTTTATGGAAATGATACACACGCTCTGATTTGTCGGTGACAACCAATCCTTTCATCAGCATTTTGTTTTGAGTGGCAACTCCGGTAGGGCATTCGTTATTATGGCAACGCAAAGCCTGAATACAGCCTAAAGAGAACATAAATCCTCTTGCACTGTTACACATATCAGCGCCCAATGCAATGGCGTGTAAAATAGAATAACCAGAAATGATTTTCCCGCTTCCGATAATTCTCATCTTATCTCTGATATTTAGTCCGACTAAAGTTTTGTTGACGAAAATTAAAGCAGGCTCGAATGGCATTCCAACTCCATCTGCAAATTCTAGCGGTGCGGCTCCTGTTCCTCCTTCGGCTCCATCGACCGTAATAAAATCAGGATAAATATCTTCGGCAATCATTTCGTGGCAAATCGATTCAAATTCTGCTGTATTTCCAATGCATAATTTAAAACCAATTGGTTTTCCGTTTGACAGATCACGCAATTGCTTAATAAAATGAACTAATCCTTTAGAGTCTGAAAATGCACGATGGCCAGGAGGAGAAAGAATCATGGTATGTGGCTCAACACCTCTAATTTTAGCAATCTGTTCCGTATTTTTTCTGGCTGGAAGAACACCGCCGTGGCCTGGTTTTGCGCCTTGAGAAAGCTTGATTTCAATCATTTTTACATTTGGAAGATTGGCTTTTTCGGAGAATTTCTCTGGACTGAAATTTCCTTCGGCATCTCGGCATCCAAAATAACCTGTACCAATTTGCCATGTAATATCACCACCGCCAGCAAGATGAAATTCGGTCAATCCGCCTTCTCCAGTATTTTGATAGAAATTTCCCTTTTGAGCTCCAATGTTGATCGCGCGAACTGCATGCTCGCTAAGCGAACCAAAACTCATTGCCGACACATTAAATAAAGAAGCAGAATAAGGTTGTTTGCAGTCTTTTCCGCCTACTAAAACGCGAGGCAGTTCTTCATTAACTTTTGCTGGAAAAATGGAATGTTTTATTCCTTCATAATTCTCAGTGTTTAAGTTTAATTGCGTTCCAAAAGGAGTGCTAGAATCGATGTTTTTAGCTCTTTGATACACCAAGGAACGTTGGTTTCTAGAAAATGGTTTTCCATCTGTCGATCTTTCAATAAAATACTGCTGAATCTCAGGTGCAATCATTTCAAATAAATATCTGAAATATCCCAAAACCGGGAAGTTCCTTAAAATAGCATGTTTTTCCTGAGATGCGTTATAAACTCCCACAATCAGCAAAAGCGGAATAATAAATACGAGTAAATAACCTCGCCCGGTGTAATAATAAATTGCAGCAACAATTAGAAACAATAAGAATCCGTAAATAAAGAATTTTTTTCTCATGTTTTTAAAAAATTAAATAGGTAATAAATCCGATAATCAGTTGAATCTTAAGCGTACATAAACGTGTTTGATTCCTTTTTTGTCTGATTCTCTTTCGTCGATTTCCAGAATATCAGTTAACGATTTAAGCATTGGTGTCAGTTTTGAATAACCATAATTTCGAGGATCAAATTCAGGTTTTTTCTTCACGATCAAATTGCCGACATCCCCAAGAAATGCCCAGCCATCATCATCTTCGATGTCTTCAATTGTAGATTCGATTAGTTCAATGGTTTGTTTGTCAATTTTATGAAGTGCTTTTTCAGCAGGTTTCTCAACTGGTTTTTTGGTGTCTGCAGCTACTACTTTTGGTTTTTTCTTTTGAGTTGCGCCATCCAAAACTTCAATGTATATAAATCGGTCGCAGGCAACAATAAAAGAATTTGGCGTTTTCTTTTCTCCAATACCAATTACTTTCATGCCAGATTCTCTTAAGCGGACTGCAAGGCGGGTAAAATCGCTGTCGCTGGAAACAATGCAAAAACCGTCTAATTTTCCGGAATAAAGCAAATCCATAGCATCAATAATTAGCGCAGAATCTGACGAATTTTTTCCAACGGTATAACTGTATTGCTGAATAGGAGTAATAGCATGTTCCAATAAAACGCCTTTCCATCCATTTGCATTCGGTTTTGTCCAGTCGGCATAAATTCTTTTCGTAGTGGGCGTTCCTAATTTTGCAATTTCTTCCATCATGCCTTTTACATTACTGTAAGGCACATTGTCTGCATCAATAAGAACTGCCAGTTTTAAATCTTTTGAATTGCTTAAAGGCATTTGTTAAATATTTAAAATTTAATACTCTCAAAGTTAAAATTAAAATTGGTTTTTATAAGAATTCAATGATGAATAAGTGGTTTGATGTGTACTAATTAGTTTCATTATAAATAATATTCAGTCTTTAGAAAAATAATTAAAGATAAGTTTGTCTTTTATTTAAAATCTCTCTATCTTTGTATGGAATTAATTAAGGATGTATGTTTTCTAAAGCGTGTGAGTACGGAATAAGAGCTTCGATATTTATTGCAACCAAATCTTCGAAAGGGATTAGGGTTGGAATAAAAGACGTAGCAAAAGAGATTGATTCGCCGGAACCATTTACAGCCAAGATTATGCAGATTTTAACCAAAAGTGGCATAATTCATTCGACAAAAGGAGTAGGAGGCGGATTCGAAGTTTCGCCATCGGCATCAAAAACAATAAAATTGATTCAGATTGTAGATGCTATTGACGGGAATAAAATATACAGCGGTTGTGGAATTGGATTGAAGGAATGCTCAGAAGAACATCCTTGTCCCGTTCATCACGAGTTCAAGAAAATAAGAGGACTGCTGTTAGAAATGCTTAAAAATACAACTTTAGAACAGCTAGCTTCTGATGTAAAATCGGGAGAATTCTTTCTTAAAACGACAAATGCGAACAATTAATATTATTAAATATCTTAAAAATGAATACAAAAACCAAAATTTCAGTATTAATCCTAATGGGATTTTTAGCAGTTACTTCTTGCGGTAAAAAAGAAACAACTCCAGCTGAACCAACAGAACCTACCGAAACATCTATTGAAGGAGAAAAAGCTCCAACAGCTGCAACTACAGAGGAAAATGTTTTAGTTATTGAAGGAAATGACCAAATGCAATTTAATGTAAATGAATTGAAAGCTGTTGCCGGAAAACCAATCAAATTAACTTTGAAACACGTTGGTAAAATTCCGAAAGAAGCAATGGGACACAATCTTGTGATTTTACAGGAAGGAACAGATCAAGCAGCTTTTGCTTTAAAAGCAAATGATGCCAAAGCAACGGATTATATTCCGGAATCTGAAAAAGCTTCAATCATTGCGCACACTAAATTAATTGGTGGTGGAGAAGAAGATACAATCGAATTTACAATTGATAAAAAAGGATCTTACCCATTTATTTGCTCTTTCCCAGGGCACGTAGCTATGATGAAAGGTGTATTAATTGTTGAGTAAATAACAAAAAGCTCCAAATGCTGTAACTGGATTTGGAGTTTTTTTAAAAACTAATAAAAGATAAAATTATCTTTTATTAAATGAAAAAAGAATGAAAAGAGAAAAAAAATTATGGCTGGTTTTTGCATTGGTAATGAGTATATCATTTGCAGTGCTGGGTTATTATGGTTATGAGATTTATCAGCAGGCACCACCTGTTCCAAAAGAAATTGTAACCGATTCTGGAAAAATTGTTTTTAGCGAAAGCGAAATTAAAGACGGACAAAATATCTGGCAGAGTATAGGAGGCCAGGAAGTGGGATCGATCTGGGGACACGGCGCCTATGTGGCCCCAGACTGGACCGCTGATTGGCTGCATAGAGAAGCCGTTTTTATCTTGGATATTTATGCTAAGAAAGATTTTAATAAAAAATATGAGGAATTGGATGCCGAAAAACAATCGGCTTTGAAAATTAGATTGCAGAAAGATGTTAGAACTAATCGTTATAATCCTGACACAGGAGTTCTTACCATTTCTGAAAATCGAGTTGTGGCTATACAAAGTTTAAGCGAATATTATAAAGGTCTTTTTACGAATGATCCTCAATTTGATAAGTTGAGAGAAGAATATGCAATTCCGAAAAACTCAATTACAGATGTTGAAAGAATGCATAAAATGAATGCCTTTTTCTTTTGGGCGACTTGGGCAACAGTTACAAATCGTCCGGGCGGAGACATTTCGTATACGCACAATTGGCCATCTGATGAATTGGTTGGAAATACCGCCACAACAGAGCTTTTAGCTTGGTCTGGAGTAAGCATAATTTTACTGATTTTGAGTGTCGGAATCTTAGTTTTCTATCATGCAAAATCGGGTGAAGAAGAAGAATTTCCACTTCCAAAAGAAGATCCGTTGATCAAACAAGGCAAAACCAAATCGATGGGATTGGTGACCAAATATTTCTGGATTGTGAGTTTGTTGATGGTTTTACAAATGGTTTTCGGAATCATCACAGCGCATTATGGTGTAGAAGGAAATGGTTTATACGGAATTCCGATTGATAAAATCCTGCCTTATGCCGTAACACGTACTTGGCATACGCAATTGGCCATTTTCTGGATTGCAACGGCTTGGCTGGCGACTGGATTGTATATTGCACCAGCAGTTTCAGGTAAAGATCCTAAATTTCAATGTTTTGGTATCAACTTTCTCTTTATTGCCTTGTTGATTATTGTTTTAGGTTCAATGGCTGGACAATGGTTTGGAGTAATGCAAAAATTAAATTTAGTTCAAAATTTCTGGTTTGGACATCAAGGCTATGAATATGTTGATTTAGGCCGTTTCTGGCAGATTTTCCTTTTAGTTGGATTGTTTTTATGGTTGGCTTTAATGATTCGTCCGTTACTTCCCGTTTTAAAGAAAAAAACAGAAGAGAAAAACTTAATCATTTTGTTCTTAGTTTCTTGTACTGCAATTGCTATGTTTTACGGAGCTGGATTAATGTGGGGAAGACAAACCAATTTAGCAATTGCCGAATATTGGAGATGGTGGGTAGTTCACCTTTGGGTTGAAGGTTTCTTTGAAGTATTTGCAACGGTTGTAATTGCGTTCTTGTTTGTTCGTTTGGGATTATTAAAAACGAAAACAGCAACATTAAATGTACTTTTCGCAACCATTATTTTCATGTCTGGAGGTATTTTAGGAACATTCCACCACTTGTATTTCTCAGGAACGCCAACAGCAATTATGGCTTTAGGAGCAACATTCAGTGCCTTAGAGGTGGTTCCGTTGACTTTAATCGGATTTGAAGCGTATCAAAACTATAAAATCTCAAAATCAACACAATGGATTGCCGATTACAAATGGCCGATTTACTTTATGATTTCTGTTGCCTTTTGGAATTTCCTTGGAGCTGGAATCTTCGGATTCATTATTAATCCACCAATTGCATTGTACTATGTTCAGGGATTAAATACAACGCCTTTACATGGGCACACCGCATTGTTCGGAGTTTATGGAATGTTGGGAATTGGTTTAGTATTATTCGTACTGAGAAGTTTATATCGAAATGTAAGCTGGAATACTAAACTGCTTAAAATCACTTTCTGGTCTTTGAATATCGGATTGTTCTTAATGGCAATCTTAAGCCTTCTTCCAATTGGAGTTTGGCAGGCAGTAGAAAGTATTAATCACGGAATGTGGTACGCTCGTTCATCAGAATTAATGCAGCAACCAGCAATGATTACTTTAAAATGGCTTCGTGCTATCGGAGATTCAATTTTCGGAATCGGATTTATTACAATGGCTTGGTTTGTATTTGAACTGACATTAAAAAACAAAAAATAAAAACATTAAAAAATAAGAATCATGGAAAATTTAAAAAACAAAACAATAGGATCATTTGTAGCTGAGGATTTTAGAACAGCTGCAGTTTTTTCAAAATATAGAATAGATTTTTGCTGCAAAGGAAACCGAACAGTAACTGAAGTTTGCGAAAAACAAAATATTGATGCAGATGCTTTATTAGAAAATGTATTGCAAGTTGTGCAGTCAGAAAATAACGGAAGTATTGATTTCAACTCATGGCCATTAGATTTATTGGCAGATTACATTGAGAAAACGCATCACCGTTATGTAGAAGAAAAAACGAATGTTTTACTTCCATTCTTAGATAAATTATGCAAAGTACATGGAGCAAATCACCCAGAATTATTCAAGATTAATGAATTGTTTATTGGTTGTGCGGGAGAATTATCTCAACACATGAAAAAAGAAGAATTGATTTTATTTCCGTTTATAAAAAGAATGGTGAAAACAAAAGACACAGATGGAGTTTTGCATCAGCCATCTTTTGGTACTGTTTCAAATCCGATTGCGATGATGATGCACGAACACGATAATGAAGGCGAACGTTTTAGAGAAATAGCTAAGTTGACCGATAATTATACGCCGCCAGCAGATGCTTGCACGACTTATAGAGTGACTTTTGCGATGCTGAAAGAGTTTGAAGCAGATTTGCACAAACATATTCATTTGGAAAACAATATTTTATTTCCAAAAGCTGTGGCTTTAGAAAAAGACTTTGTTGAAGTAGAATAAAAGGGTAATTTTAATAGTTCGAAAACATCGGTAATAATCTTGTAAGGTGATAATTATCGGTGTTTTTATTTTTTAACCATATAAGTAATATAAGTTCATTTTAGCAAATTGTATAATTTCTTATATTGCTTATATGGTTTAAATATTTTATGTTTAAAAAGTTGCAATATGAATTCTCAAAAAGCTTGGATACTTTGCTGTTTTTTTAATTTTCTGATTGCTTGTGCTTTCGGATTATTAATGCGGTTAATGTATCTTTTCCCTTTAGATTTTTTGAACTATGGTTTTCTGCTTCATGCACATTCGCATGTTGCCATGTTAGGCTGGGTTTATTTGATCATTTATGTTTTGATTGTTCATTTTTTTATTCCGAAAGAAAAAAGTCAGAAACCAATTTATAACCGTTTATTTTGGCTGACTGAATTTTCAGTAATCGGAATGATGATTGCTTTTCCAATTCAAGGATATGCTGTGTTTTCGATTGTATTTTCAACGCTGCATATTTTGTTGAGTTATGTTTTTTGCCGTTTGGTTTGGAAAGACATTTCAAGAGATAAATCTCCATCACAAAGACTCTTATTGGTTTCGATTCTGTTTATGATTTTGTCTACTTGCGGTGTCTGGTGTCTTGGTCCTGCCGTGAGCACGTTAGGAAAACAAAGTGCTTTTTATCAGATTGCGATTCAGTTCTTTCTCCATTTTCAGTTTAATGGTTGGTTTATATTGGCAATTTTAGCTTTGTTTTTAAAACAATTTCAAAATAAAATGGATGAGGCAAAGTTTAAAAAGTTTTATTTTTTGATTATTATTTCTACAATTTTAACTATTTGCTTTCCAGTGCGATGGTTTGTCGAAAATGATATTTTGAGTTACGTCAATGGTTTAGGAGTTTTATTGCAATTAGGATCATTTATTTATTTTTATAAAATGCTCAAACCTCAAATTCATCATTTCAAAAGCACTTTAGATAAAACGACTAAAATAGTTTATGGTTTGGCTTTAAGTTCTTTGTTTTTGAAAGTCGGAATTCAATTGCTAACTCTTTTTCCAAATCTGGCAGAAGTTTCACATCAAATCAGAAATTTTGTAATCGGATTTATTCATTTAGCGACTTTAGGAATCATAACTGGATTTTTGTTCGGGATTTTACTTCAGAATAAAATGCTTCCTGCCAATTCTTCATCATTGAAAATAGGAGTGAAGTGTTTTATTTCAGGATATATTTTGACAGAAGTTTTATTATTTCTGCAAGGCTGGTTTTTCTTTTTTGGAGAAGGAACTCTTCCGGGATATTTTCAAAGTATTTTGATATTTAGTATACTTTTGGTTTTGGGATTGGTTTTGATTGTGATATCTAAAATAAATTTTCTTTCCTGCAAGGTTTCAAAAACCTTGTAGGTCTTATATTTTAAATATTTAGATACCTACAAGGTTTTTGAAACCTTGCAGGAAGTCAAACTTTTCTAAATCATAAATTTATTGATAGAAGTCCGATTTAAATAAAAAACAAGAGTCAATTTATTTCTAAATCTGCTCTTGTTTTCTTAGTAATTAACCTATTTAAATATCTATATTTTTCCAGCTTCCAGATTTATTGCTTCAATTGTTTTTTCATTATTTACACCTAAACCTTCTTGCTGAAATACCAATTCTCCTTCTGGATTAAAAACGCTTATAATATTAGAGTGCGAAAAATCTATTGGAGAAATTTGTTTGTAATTAACAGCTAAAACGGCTGCAAACTCTCTTGTGTTTTCTTCAGACGAACGAAGAAAAATCCAAGGATCTTGATTCATTTTATTTTCAATTGCAAATGATTTTAATCTTTCAGGCGTATCTGTTTTCGGGTCTATACTGACCAAAATCAATTTGACATGTTGTTTTGTCTTTTCCTCCAGTTTTGATTCAATATCACGCATATCGGCCACTAATCTAGGGCATGCCGCTTTACAGCTTGTGTAAATCATTACCATTACGAGTACATTTCCTCTAAGCGATTTTAATTCAATGTCTTTACCATTTTGCGTTGTCCATTTTGATGGCAGATTATAAATTGATAAATCGCTAATTTCTTTTTTTGTCTCTACTTTAACCTCTTTTTTATCTGTTTCCTTACAGCTGTAAAATGAGAATAAAATAAGAAAAGCAATTGCTGTTTTTTTCATTATAAAACTAATTTTAAATTAGATTTTTGGTTTTGTTGTACTGGCACATCTAAAGCCAAGATTTCGTGTTGAATATTGCGCTTTCAAGCTTCCTCTAAACGCGTAACGCATAAAAGCAGCATAATCCATTAAATCGGATGCGTTTACTGATCCGCTTCCGCAGAAAAGATTCTTGTCAGTGCTTTTGTCTTTTCTAGATTCTCCCGATAAAAAAATGCTGTTAAAGTCATAAGTCCATTCCCAAACTAAACCATGCATGTCATAAACTCCCCAGTAATTTTTGAAAGTTTTTCCAATCTCATTTTCATAGGTTCTCGACTTCTCATACCAAGACAGAATATATTCGTTGAATTCTTTTTTGGTACGTGCATCAATCTTTTTGGTATCTGCCATTGCTACATATTCCCATTCATCCATTGTTGCCAGACGTTTTCCTTGGCACTCGCAATATTTTTTAGCTGCAAACCAAGAAACACTTGTTACAGGCGACTTTGGTTTTGCATTTCCAAAATCAAAATCATTAGTCCAATAAGAGAGATAGCTTTTATCGGCAAAAATTCCTTTAATTTTTGATTTTTGATAAGAAGGATTTTTTTTGACAAATGCTAAAAACTCACTATTTGTAACTGGATAAATATCTATGTAAAATGACTTTACAACAACAGGTTTTTGAGAAACAGCTCCATAAAGAGGGACATAAGATCCCTCTTTTATGAATGCCATTCCTTTTTCCTGAGCCTTCATGACACTAAACACAGAGAAAAAGAGAGTTAGTATGAAAATGTATTTTTTCATGCTCAATGTTTACTGTTATCTTAACGCTTTTACCATTTCTGGTGTAATTTCCGTTTTATTATTGCCCCAGCTGCTATAGATATAGGTAAGCACATTTGCAATTTCATCATCAGATAAATTCTGAGATGGCATTACATTGTTGTATTTTTTGCCGTTAACAGTTACTTCGCCAGTTAAACCATGTAGAATGGTTTTTATGGCACGTTTAGAATCGGCATTTAAATAATCTGATTTTGCTAAAGGAGGGAAAGTGTTTGGAATTCCTTGCCCTTCAGATTGGTGGCAAGCAAAACAAGTTGTTCCAAAGATTTCTTTACCAATTTTTATTTTCTCTTCTACAGTACGTTTTGGAACTACCGTTTTAGTAGCTACAGTACCAGGCATTTTCTGAATCGTTCCACCTTCAGGCAGATAAATACCTTCTTGAATAGTTCCAGAATAAATATTTTTATTTTCTTTTCCTTCCACTTTAAGCATTCCCAATGCACCTTTATTGAACGCTCTAAAAATAGAGTGGTCAACCAAAATAAAAGTTCCCGGAGTTTCTACTTTAAAATCTACAATAGCAGCACCACCAGCCGGAATTAAAGTAGTTTGAACATTTTTATTGACTGTGCTTCCGCCTTCAACATGTACATTGTCAAATATTTCTCCAATAACGTGGAAAGAAGAAACCAAGTTTGGCCCGCCGTTTCCAACAAACAGACGAACAGTTTCGCCTACTTTTGCAGTAAGCTCGTTTCCGTTAGTAAGTGATCCCACTTTTCCGTTAAAAACTACATAATCAGGTGTTTCTTTTACAGCTTTGTTCATGTCGAATGGTTGTAAGCCTTTTGCGCCATATTCACCTTGAGTGTAAAAATCACCTTGCATTACGTAGTATTCTTTATCAACAGGAGGAAGTCCACCTTCTGGCTCAACCAAAATGAGTCCGTACATACCATTTGCAATATGCATTCCCACAGGAGCTGTTGCGCAGTGATACACATACAATCCCGGATTTATAACTTTAAAACTGAAAACTTTTTCGTGTCCTGGTGCTACAAGAGAAGAAGTTGCTCCACCGCCCGGACCAGTCACGGCATGTAAATCTATATTGTGAGGTAGTTTATTATCAGGATGGTTTTTCAAGTGAAATTCGACTTCATCGCCAACACGAGTTCTAATAAAACTTCCAGGAACAGAACCTCCAAATGTCCAATAGGTATATTTTACGCCATCAGTCATTGTACCTTCTTGTTCTTTAATTTCCATATTTAATTTTAACTTCATGGCAGGCCGTTCTCCAACCGGTTTGGGTACATGTGGTGGTGAGGTAAGTTCTGCATTCATTTCGCCTTCAGTCATAATGTCTGCATAATCTTTAGTTTCTTCTTTTTTGCAGCCTCCTAAGATAAGAAGCATACAGAATGTACTTAATAGAACATTTAGTTTACTTAGAGCTTTGTTTTTATTTTTCATAATTTATTGATTTTGTTTTAGTTGTAGTTTTATTAAAGGTAAAAAAAATATTTATTCAAAAATAAAAGATGATTTTATCTTTTATTATGATAAAAATCATGTTTAAAAATATTACGAGCTAGTTTTGAGTATTTGTAGTAATTTATGCTAAGGAAAAAACCTGTTAAATCTTTTATCTTGAATATTTTTTAATAAAAATAATTGAGGGTCTTCATTTTAAATTAATAATGATTATTTTTGCTCGCTGATTAAATTAAAAAAAGTACTACATTATATTATGGTAAAAGATTTATTCGAGAGAATTCAGGACAATAAAGGACCTTTAGGAAAATGGGCTTCTCAAGCAGAAGGTTATTATGTTTTCCCAAAGTTAGAAGGAGAGTTGGGTCCTAGGATGACTTTTCATGGAAAAAATATTTTAAACTGGAGTTTAAATGATTATTTAGGTTTAGCAAATCATCCAGAAGTTCGTCAAGCAGATACAGATGCGGCAATTCAGTTTGGTGCAGCTTATCCAATGGGAGCTCGTATGATGTCTGGACACACTACGTACCACGAACAATTAGAAAATGAATTAGCTGAATTCGTAATGAAAGAATCTGCTTATTTGTTGAATTTTGGTTACCAAGGAATGGTTTCTATCATTGATGCTTTGGTTACTAAAAATGACATTATTGTTTATGATGTAGATTCACATGCTTGTATCATTGATGGTGTTCGTTTGCACATGGGTAAACGTTTCACATACAAACACAATGATCTTGAAAGTATGGAGAAAAACTTGCAGCGTGCTACAAAAATGGCTGAAGAAACTGGTGGAGGTATTTTATTTATCACTGAAGGAGTTTTTGGAATGCGCGGACAGCAAGGAAAATTGAAAGAAATTGTTGCAATGAAGGAAAAATACAATTTCCGTTTGTTGGTAGATGATGCACACGGTTTTGGAACACTTGGTAAAACAGGTGCTGGAGCAGGTGAGGAGCAAGGAGTTCAAGATCAAATTGATGTTTACTTCTCTACTTTTGCAAAATCTATGGCTAATATCGGTGCTTTTGTAGCGGCTGATAAAACGGTTATTGACTATTTAAAATACAACTTGCGTTCTCAAATGTTTGCAAAAGCATTGCCAATGATTCAAACAATTGGTTCTTTGAAGCGTTTAGAGTTGTTGCGTAAATCTTCGGCAATTAAAGATAAACTTTGGGAAAACGTGAATGCATTGCAAAGCGGTCTTAAAGAAAAAGGATTTAATATTGGAGATACAAATACTTGTATTACGCCAGTTTATTTAGAAGGAAGCATTCCTGAAGCAATGGTAATGGTAAACGATTTAAGAGAAAACTACGGTATTTTCCTTTCGATTGTTGTTTATCCAGTTATTCCAAAAGGAATTATTTTGTTGAGAATGATTCCAACTGCTTCTCATACACTTGCTGATATTGAAGAAACATTAACTGCTTTCGAAGCAATTCGCGAGAAATTAGTTAACGGAACTTATAAAGAAATTGCTGAACGTACAACTGTTGACGTTTCGTAATTACGAATAAAAACAGATTCTCTTAAGTGGGAATTATGTAAAAAAATCCATTTGTTATACGAATGGATTTTTTTTATTTGGACTAACTTTATTTCATAATCAACAAAATAAAAATAACGAATTATGAAAAGAGTATTAGCAATAACGACACTTGTTTTAACAGTTCTTATTTCCTGTAAAAAAGCAACCGATACTGAACCAGTTCAAATTGAACCAAAAGCGCCAAAAGATGCCGAATTAGTAGAGCCAGCTGGCGATCAATGTTATGCTTCAAGACAAAATGGAAATGTAGTGTTGATAAGTTTTAATGTGAATTCACATCAAGAAGTTAACGGAAAACTAAGTTACAATTTAACCGGAAAAGATAAAAACGATGGAACTTTAGTAGGCAACATGAAAGGTGATACTTTAATTGGAGATTATACGTTTTTGTCTGAAGGAGTTTCATCTGTTAGAGAAGTTGTTTTTCTGCAAAAAGACGGCGCTTTAATTGAAGGATACGGTGATGTGGTTTCGACAAATGATAGAGTTACCTTTAAAGATAAATCAAAATTAAAATTTGATGCAAAAAATACATTGACTAAAGTTGATTGTAAAGTAGAATAATGAAAGTGATCATGAAGTAAAAATCCATTCGTTTGGGGGCGAATGGATTTTTTTATTTTTAATTTTCTAAAACTGAAAATTCTTACTGCGACTGAAAACTAAAACTAAAGATTCTTCAAATAAGTTTTTCTTTGGCAATGAATTGTTGGGTCAAAGTTTTTCCAGAGCAAGTGAATAGCATTGTTTTCTAATAACTCTGGAGTTCTAATGCAAGTCTGAATTCCTTTTGCAGAAAAAGTCTTGTAATATTCATCAAAAATGATGGCAGTAACACCTTTGTTTTGATATTCAGGTCGAACGCCGATTAGGTAAAAAACAACATCTTTACTGTGTTTTTTAGCTTTTAATAATTGAAGAAAGCCAAAAGGAAACAGTTTTCCTTTTATCTTTTGCAAAGCTTCAACAAAACTCGGCATTACAATACTAAAAGCAACTAATTTGTCATCTTTGTCAACTACAAATTTGATATATTCTGGATTGATGAAACTGATGTATTTCTTTTTGAAATATTCTTTTTGCACATCAGAAATAGCGACAAATGACGCTAGTTTTTCATAGGATTCATTAAACAAATCAAACATTTCGTCAACATACGGCATAATGTCTTTTGTTCTCGTAAAAGTAAGCGGTTTTAATCCGTAGCGTTTTTTGATTAATTCTTGAGCTTTTTGAAAAAACTCCGGTTTTACATTTGAAAAAGGAAAAATACTTTCGATATATTGTTTTTCGACTTGAAAGCCTAATTGTTCCAAATGCGTCACATAATACGGGTGATTGTACCATGTAATCATAGTTCCAATTTGGTCATAACCTTCGGTCAAAACACCTACTTTATCTAAGTTTGAAAAACCCATTGGGCCTTCGGCATGCTCCAAGTTGTGTTTTCGGCCTAATTCATAAACCTTTTCTAATAATGCTTTTGTCACTTCAATGTCATCAATAACATCAAACCAGCCAAAACGCACTTTTCTCTTATGCTGATTGTTGACTTCTGCCCAATTGATAATTGCCGTGATGCGGCCTACAGGTTCATTATTTCTATAAGCAATATAAAAATAAGCTTCGGCATTATCAAAAGCTGGGTTTTTAGTCTTATCAAACGATTCCAATTCATCTGCAATAATAGGCGGAACCCAATACGGATTGTCCTTATAAAGTGAAAACGGGAATTTGATATATTCAGTTAATTCTTTTTTAGTTTTGGCTTCTTTTATTGTAATCATTAAAGATTTTATTAATTGCATTTTTGTTTGATCAACATGTATTTTAGAACGAATATAGTTATCTTTAGTTTAACAAAAAAGAATTGTATAAAAAAAGCTCAATTGAAAGGGCTTTAAATTCATTTATATATAGTTATGTCTGAATTAGTCTGTCCTTGTTTTGTAACTTCCCAGACGAGTACATTATTAATCCATACTTTTTCTAAAGTAACTGAAATTCCAAATTTTCCATTTTCTCGATCATATTTTGCTTTAATGGTATCTGTTTCTGTTTTATTCCAATGCAAGTAAGTTATTGGGAAATCTTCATTTTCAATCGCATTAAGGAATACTTTAATATAATGTCTGTCAAATTCGTTTACAACATGAACATTATTAGGATAGTCACTTGTAATAGCATTGCTAATATTTAAAACTTTTTTCCCTGCAATAAGATAATCTGCATAGATTATGTTTTCGGGAAACTTTTCTGTTCCTAGAAGATTTTCCCCAGATTTATTATCTTTAAGGTCTATATTTATACATGTATTAATGTATGTTGCTTTTGGGGGAGTGGTTTCATTATCACATGAATAAAAAGCAATTGTGATTAAAAGAATAAAAGTGATATTTTTCATGTTGAATTAGTTTAAGGTGTTATGTTATATATCATATTGATTCCGTAATTATATGAAGTTGATCCTGGGTTAAAATTATTGTATGCGTAGTTGCCATCATTTAGTCCTCCCCATCCCCAATTCATGTGTAAATATAAATAGCTGGTTGCGAGTCCTGTACAACGGCCTAAATAGTCTACTTCATGTGTAGTCCATTGCGTGTAACCATCGCAAACCCATGAATGTCCTGAAAATGTTGAAGGATTAGTACCACCTAAAATAACAGGTTTGTTTTGATCGAGACTGTTTTTGACTTTGTTCCAATCATATGTTGTTGAGTAAGTAGCACCTGAGTATTTAAAATAGTTTTTTAATGAAGGTACTATTGAATAGTCATAGGCTCCAGATCCACCACAAGAGTATGTCATATTTACAGATTCTCCAGCATCTCTCATTAAAACTTGTGTATCGTATGTTCCGTAATCTATTGGCATATTAGCCCAGTTATAACTATTAGGTTTCTTGAAATAAAATAGTACTTGAGCGATTGAAGTTGCAACACATCCAGTGGGAGCTTTTCCTCCGGGTTTTGTAGGGCATGCCAATGGAATTAGATTATTAAATGTATCTCCTTGATGCCATTTAGTGCTTAAAAGTGAAGTTTTTGTATAAAAAGTGTCTTCACAACCGGTTTCTTCTGGAGCTTCTTTGGTTTTATTTGTCAAATTTGAAGAGCTTTTCTTTTGTGAAATTTTGGTTTTATTATTTAATGCTAAATCCCATTCAAAAGCAATATTTTCATTTTGTTTTACCTTATTTTGTATTACATATTTTACTTGTTCTTTTTGGCTTTCCATCCAAGCTAAAACTGCATCTGGTATTTCACTTGGGTTAGCAGAATATGTGCCGGTATCCGAAAATGCTAATATGGGACTTAATCTATTGTCAGCGGAAATAACTAGAAAGCCACCTTCACTATAATTAATTACATAAAAGGCATTGTCATTTTTAGATGTTTTATAAGTGACCAAATCCTTTACTGTTTTGTTACTAGTGATTTTATTTTTACTGTAGGAATTATTCTTTGTAAAAAAAGATTTTGCAATATCTAATGCAATCAATGAATTAATACTGTTTGAATTTGATACTAATTCTTGATTGTCATCTTGTTTGTCACAGGCAATACATAAAATAAATAATAAGAGAAGCAAAAAAGAGCTTTTTATAAGAACAAAACCGTTAGTTTTTTTTACATATTTCAACATAATATAATAGTTTATAAGGTTATAAATGAGGTGAATAAAAATCAAATATAAGGAAAATACTTATGATTATTTTATTTTAATTAAATTTTTTCTTACTTTTTAAGAACAAATTAAATGTCTGCTGAAAACACAATTGTCAATTTGTCAATTTTGTGAACGCTATTTCGTACTGAAAATTCACTGGTTAATATTTTTAAAATGCATTATTATAAAAAAAATGCTTAGACCAACTATAGGGCTAAGCATTTTTTGCATGATAAAATTTGAATATTATAAAAACATTAATTATTTAATACAGTTACTATATCAGTTTTAGTTATTCGTATTTCGCTTTTCGTTTTCTTTCTTTTGCTTGATAATCAATATCTTTTTTGTTGTCAGAATTCTTATCTGCCTTTTCTTTGTTTTTAACCGCGGTCAATTTTTCTTTGTACCAGCCATCATAACGCCAAGAAATCCCAACGCCACCGTATAATATGGAAGGCGTATTTTTGAAGTTTGTACTTATAGAGGCATCAACCTGCATATTTGGTGAAAGAAGATAAGCGGCGCCGCCACGAACGATGGCGTCACTGTAAAAATCACTTTTATATCCTTGATTTTCTATAAATCCAGACCATTTGTCATTAAATCCATGGGTCAAAGTTAAGATATATCCGTAACTTGGATAATCTGTTCCAATATAATCTGCAATAATATTGGTTACAAAAACCCATCTTCCGCCTCCAAATAAGTTTTGGGTTACCAAAGCTACTTTAGGAGATATTTCGCTGTTTGCGGAAAAATAATAAGGATTATCTGCGCCAACAAAATTTGCTCCTGCAAATATAGAAACTGCCGGAATTAATTCACGCCAATTGAAAGCATGATTGGCTTTGTAGCTGTAAATGTTGGCTTCTCTTTTGTAATTTTTATAAGGATCGTAAATTAAATACTTAGCTCCCAGAACGGTTTGTCTGAAATTGTTTTTCTTGTAACTAGTGTACGGAGTGTCAAAGTTTTCCATTTGATATTGTACGTCTAAAACAAACTCCAGTTGCTCTAAAAAAGCGCCGTATCTAAGCGTAAAATCGGTTCCAAAACCGCTTGCATCATAATCTAATAAATCGTGCTTTTCTTTGATTCCGTAAATCCCAAGTTCGCCTTGAATGACTGATTTTCCAACAGCGTAAGCCGACATAGTTTCGCCTGGGCGATTAGAATTTATAACATCAGTGTATTGTCCGAAAAAGAATTGGGGCACAAAAAAAAGAGAAGCAATGAGTAAGTTTTTAATTTTCAACATAAATGTATTTTTTGATTAAAAAGCTATAACGCATTTCAAATGTACTATATTTTATTATTTATTTAAGATTGATATTTTAATTTTAAACAGCGGATTTATTAATTTTGGCAAAAATTATACAGTTATGCAAGAAGCATCTTTTACAAATTTGATTAAAACGATAATATGGATTATTGCGTTTTATTATATTTTTAAATTTTTAGCTAGAATTTTTTTACCAGTATTGGTGAAAAAAGCGGTTGAAAAAGCAGGCGAAAATTTTCAGAGACAACAACAACAATATGGTCAAGATAATTCTTGGCAAAGAACTCAAAATAATAACGATGAAATAATCATCAACACTGCGAATGCAAAAAATCCTCGTGAAACCAAAAAAGTAGGGGATTATGTTGATTACGAAGAAATAGATTAAGTTTGTATCCTGACAAAATTAGGATTCATCATTTAACCAAACCTGCCAAAATTGAAAATAGCAAATAAGTTCATTCCGCACGCCCTTGTAGTACTGGGCTTTATTCTCGTTTCATTAATTTATTTTTATCCAGTTCTGCAAGGAAAACAAATTTTCCAGTCAGATATTGCTCAATACACCGGAATGGCAAAAGAGCAAAATGATTTCAGAGCTGCTGAACATGCGGAGCCTTATTGGACAAATTCTGCTTTTGGAGGAATGCCAACTTATCAATTGGGAGCAAATTATCCCTACGATTTTGTGGGTAAAATAGATGATGTTTTACGTTTTCTTCCGCGCCCAGCAGATTATCTATTTTTATATTTTCTTGGTTTTTATGGATTGTTGTTGGTTTTAAAAACAGATCCTCTAAAAGCTTTTATTGGTGCTATCGCGTTTGGTTTTTCAACTTACTTGATTATAATTCTTGGCGTTGGTCATAATGCAAAAGCGCATGCAATTGCATATATGCCACTGGTTATCGCCGGATTTATACTCGTTTTTCAAAAAAAATACATTTGGGGAGGTTTGCTCACCATGTTTGCGGTTGCCTTAGAAGTTAATGCCAACCACTTTCAAATGACCTATTATTTATTGATTTTCTTATTGATTCTTTCAGGTTATTTTGCCTTCAATTTTATAAAAGAGAAAGAATACAAGCCGCTTTTAATTTCGATTGGAACTTTGGCAGTGGCAGGAATTTTTGCTATTGGTGCCAATGCAGGAAATTTATTAGCTACTAGTGAATATGCTAAATTCAGTACAAGAAGCAATAGTGAGTTGACTTTTAATCCTGATGGAACTAAAAAAGAAAACGAAAATGCTTTAAGCAGAGAATATATTACAGAATACAGTTATGGAATTGCAGAAAGTTTCAACTTGATTGCACCAAGACTTTTTGGAGGTTCAAATCATGAAAATGTGGGTACAGACAGCCGAATGTATTCGTTTATGATTGAGCATGGAGTTCCAACTACAGATGCAGAAAATTTTGTATCTGGAATGCCAACATATTGGGGCGATCAGCCTATTGTTGCTGCGCCTGCTTATATTGGTGCTGTAGTTTTCTTTTTGGCTGTTTTGGCTCTATTTATTGATGATCGAAAAATAAAATATGTATTCCTTGCAGGAACATTATTTTCACTTATACTTTCATGGGGTAAAAATTTCGCTGTACTGACAGACTTTTTTATTGATTATGTTCCGATGTATGATAAGTTTAGAGCAGTTTCATCGATTCAGGTTATTCTTGAATTATGTATGCCGGTACTTGCTGTAATGGGAATTCAATCTTTCTTTAAAGCGAAAGAAGAACCAAAATTGCAACAAAAAGCGCTTGTTCAAACAGGAGTTTTTGGGTTAGGTGTTATTTTGATTTTAGTAATTGCCAAAGGTTTCTTCCATTTTTCAGGAAGCAGCGACAGTTATTTCATGGAAACTTACGGACCTGATTTTGTTGATGCATTAAAAGAAGACAGAATGTCTTTATATTCTGCCGATTTACTTCGTTCAGGATTCTTTATTGTAGTGACTTTTGGAGTTTTATGGTTATTTATCAAAAATAAATTTTCCCAGACCACTGCATTGATTATCGTTGCTGTTTTAATGGTTTTTGATTTGTTTTTTGTAGATAAAAAATACGTTTCGGCCAAAGATTTTGTGAGTCCGGTTCAAATTGCGGCTCCATTTCAGGAAACTCCAGCCGATGCAAAGATTTTAGAAGATACAACGCATTACAGAGTTTTTGAAGTAAGCGGAAACATGTCTAGTGCTCGTGCTTCGTATTTTCATAATTCTATTGGAGGCTATCATGCAGCAAAACCTAGAAGAATGCAACAACTTTTTGATTATCAAATTGCGAAGAATAATCTAGAAGTTCTTAATATGCTTAATGTTAAGTACGTAATCCAGACCGATAAAGAAGGAAAAGAAATTCCAACAATAAATCCTGAAGCAAACGGAAATGCTTGGTTTGTAAGCACTGTAAAATTGGTGAACAAACCAGATGATGTGATGAAAGCTTTAGATCATATCGATACCAAACAAGTTGCTGTATTCAATGTTCATGAGCATGAGGCCAAATTTAAAAATGCTCGTATGAAAAAACAATGGGATACAACTGGAACTATTAAAGTTGTGGAATACAAACCAAATTACATTAAATATCAATCTGACAACAAGAATGACGGTCTAGCTGTTTTCTCTGAAATGTATTATAAAAATGGTTGGAATGCTTATGTTGATGGTAAATTGACAGATCATTTCCCTGTTGATTATGTTCTAAGAGCAATGGAAATTCCTGGCGGAAAACATACAGTGGAGTTCAAATTTGAGCCACAAGTAATAAAAACTGGAGGAACAATTACTTTGGCTAGTTCAATTGGAATGTTTTTGCTATTGATTGGTGGGATTTATTTTGAGAGAAAGAAATTGTTCGATAATCAGAAACCAGTTTAATCTCGAAGCAACTTTTAAATATAAAACCCAATTTTCTTGGAACAAAAAAAGCTCTTAATAATTACCTATTACTTTCCGCCTGCAGGTGGACCGGGCGTGCAGCGTTGGTTGAAATTTGTAAAATATTTGCCTGAATTTGATATTCAGCCAATAGTTTATATTCCTGAAAACCCAACTTATCCAATTGTGGACGAAGGTTTGGTAAGCGAAATATCGGACAAGGTAATTGTTTTGAAGAATAAAATTTGGGAACCGTATCAATTGGCTTCTATATTTTCGAAAAATAAGACTAAGAAAATCAGTTCTGGGATATTTCCACATAAAAAAAAGCAGACATTTTTAGACAAAACGTTTCTTTGGATCCGTGGCAATCTTTTTATTCCTGATGCTCGTGTTTTTTGGGTAAAACCTTCTGTTGCTTATCTTGAAAAATATATCAAGGAGAATAATATCGATACCATTGTAACTTCTGGACCGCCTCATAGTCTGCACTTGATTGGTTTAGAATTAAAAGAAAAACTAAACGTAAAATGGTTTGCCGATTTTCGTGATCCTTGGACAACGATTGGTTATCACAAAGCATTGCGTCTCTCAAGCTACGCCGATAAAAAGCACAAATATTTAGAACATAAAGTACTAAATACAGCAGATACGATTATTGTAACCAGCAAAACCACAAAAACAGAATTTCAGGCAATCACCAACAAGCCAATTTCTGTAATTACAAATGGTTATGATGTTGAGAATGTTGAAAAACAGACCTTGGATTCTAAATTTACCTTGGCGCATATTGGCTCATTTTTATCTGATAGAAATCCTAATTTTTTATGGGAAGTTTTAGTTGAATTACTTCAAGAAGTTTCAGAATTTAAGTCTCATTTAGAAATCAAATTGATAGGGGCGGTAAGCCAGGAAATTTTAGATGCTATTAAAGAACATCAATTAAATGATTATTTAAATTTAGTAGGTTACGTTTCGCACAAAGAAGCTGTTGCACACCAAAGAAAATCTCAGGTTTTACTTTTAATAGAAATTAATTCGGAAGATACTAAAAGTATTATTCCAGGAAAACTCTTCGAATATATGGTGTCAAATCGCCCAATTGTTGCGATTGGACCACAAGGCTCAGATTTTGCCGACATTATTGCCGAAACAAATACAGGAGTATTTTTTGATTATTCTGAAAAAGCGAAATTAAAAAGTGTACTTTTGGGCTTTTATAATCAGTTTTTAGAAGGAAAATTACAAGCCAATGGTGTTGGTTTACAACAATATTCGCGAAAAAACTTGACCAAACAATTAGCGCAATTAATTCAGTAAAATAACAATTTCAAAATAAAAGGAGAGCAGAAATCAAAAATCTAAACTCTACAATCTAAACTCTTCAATCAAGAAATGGGTATTGTTTTAAACCAATCTTTTAAAAATACAATCATAACCTACATAGGTTTCGCTATTGGAGCCATTAATACACTTTATTTGTATCCAGTTTTTTTGGGTGCAACATATTATGCATTAACAAATTACATCACATCGGCGGCAAATGTGATCATGCCTTTATTTGCCATTGGAATGCAAAATACATTGGTCAAGTTTTATTCGCAGTATGATACAGAAGAAAAACGAGAGCAATTTTTATCTTTTACAGCCTTATTTCCCATTTTGATGTGTATTCCTTTAGGGATAATCGGGATATTTTTCTTTGATGATATAACGGCTTTTGTGACCAAGAAAAACCCTGTCGTAAAAGAGTTTATGTATTTGATTCCGTTTATTGGAATTTGCATGGCTTATTTTGAGATTTTTTATGCCTGGGCGAGAGTTCATATGCATTCTGTTTTTGGAAATTTCATCAAAGAAGTTGGGTTAAGATTGCTTTCGACTGTTGCCTTGATAGGTTTGTATTTTAATTGGATTTCATTGGTTGGTTTTGTCTATATAACAGCCGGAATCTACTTTTTTGCATTTCTGATTACAATGTTTTATGCTTTTTATATCAAAAGACCGAATTTTCAAATAACCATTCCTGATAATGTAAAAGCAGTAATGGAATATACATTTTACATTATTCTTTCGGGAAGTGTTGCCAATTTGCTTTTGGACGGCGACAAACTGATGTTGAATCAATACATGAAAATCGAAAATATCGCTTATTATTCGGTTGCAACTTATATTGCCTTGGTAATTTCAGTTCCGAGTCGCGCGATGCATCAAATTGTTTACCCAATTACGGCAAAACTGATGCATGAAAATAAACACGACGAATTGAATTCGCTTTACAAAAAAACGTCTATTAATTTGCAAATCGTGGGCGGATTTGTGATGCTTTGCATATTTGTAAACATCAATCAGCTTTATGAATTAGTACCAAAAGAATACAGTGGCGGAATTGTTGTTGTATTTATGATTGGATTATCGAAATACTTTGACTTGATTTTAGGAAACAACAACGCTATTATCTTTAATACCAAATATTACCGAATGGTATTGTATTTAGGTTTGATGCTTGTGGTTTTGACGGTGATCTTAAATATGATTTTTATTCCAATTTTGGGAATTTTGGGATCTGCTATTGCGACATTATTGTCTATAACCTTATATAGTTTGGCAAAATTGCTTTTTGTGGTTAAAAAATTGGATTTATATCCTTTTACAAAGCAAACGATCTATTCAGCATTGTTGACATTTGCTTTGTTTTTAGTGTTTTATTTCTGGGAATTTCCATTTTTCCAATTGATCAGTATTGCTTTAAAATCTATTTTGGTTACGATCCTTTATGTATATCTGAATTATAAATTCAATATTTCACCTGATATCAATAAAGTAATTGATGATGTTTTGAGAAAACTGAGAATTAAAATCTAATTTGATTTTATGAGAAAATTAAAACTAATTTAGATTTGAGTCTATTTTGTTTTTATATTTGTTAGAAAGGATAACCAATTTATTTCTAATGAATTATGAAAAGTAAATTCAAATGTTTTTTAGTTTTCTGTTTTGTTTTATCTTCCCCATTTATTTTTGCTCAAAAAGAGACCCATAGCCAGAAGCTAAAAGGATATCCTGTAAGTCCTTTTAAAGATACTCTGTTTTATGTTTATAATAACGTTGGATCGTTTTCTGCTGAAAATAGGGCACGTACCATTACTGAAAAGATTAAAAAACTTTATGAGGATTCCTTTTTAGATCCTGATTCCTTAAAGATTGTCCAATCTGATATTTCTCAAGACATTACTTATAAAAATGATTTAATTATCATGTCTGTTTTGAACAATGATGCAAAAGTCGAAAATCAGACTGCTGCCATTATTGCAAAAAGAAATCTTGGTTTGATTAAAAAAGCGATTGTTTATCAAAATGAAAATTATTCGCAACTTCCAAAAAGACTTGGATATACTGCATTGTTGATTTTTATAATTGTTCTTGTACTGTATGCAGTCAGCAAAATTTTCAATTGGGTTAGAATCCGAATCTTAAATAGAAAAGACAAGTATTTCAAAGGATTTTTTTATAATAAGATTAGTATTTTATCTGCAGAAAAAGAACAATTTCTAATGATGAAAGTTTTCAGTATTATCAAGGTGATAACTTTGATTTTTATAGTTTATCTTTCTCTTCCGGTTTTGTTCAGTATTTTCCCTGCAACTGAAGCTTATACCACAACTTTATTGCGTTGGATCCTAACTCCGGCAAAATTGGCAGTTATGGGTTTTGTTGATTTCTTGCCGAGTTTGATCACAATTATCGTTATAATCGTAATTTTCAGATATACGATCAAGATAATCAAATTCTTTTTTGATGAAATTAAAAAGGAGAAAATAAAAATTGATGGTTTTTATAGCGATTGGGCAATGCCGACATTCAATATTATCCGATTTTTGATGTTTGCGTTTATGCTGGTCATCATTTTTCCTTATTTGCCAGGATCAGATTCGGATATTTTTAAAGGAGTTTCAGTATTTGTTGGTATTTTGTTTTCATTAGGTTCCTCCAACGCAATTGCAAACATGGTTGCGGGTTTGGTCATAACCTATATGAGGCCTTTTAGAATTGGCGATTTTATAAAAATCGGCGATGTGAGCGGTGAAGTTATTGAAAAAACGGCTTTGGTTACCAGAATCAGAACGCCAAAGTTTGAAGATATCACAATTCCGAATGCAACTGTATTATCCAGTACTTCTACTAATTTTTCTGCTAATACAAGGCATTCTACAAACGGATTGCTTATTCATACTACAGTAACAATTGGGTATGATGTACCTTGGAAAGACATTCACAAAGCTTTGATTGATGCTGCACTTAAAACAGAATTGACAGAGCAAACACCAGAGCCTTTTGTTCTTCAAACAAGCCTGGATGATTTTTATGTTTCTTATCAAATTAATGTTTATACAAAAGAGCCAACAAAACAGCCTAGAATTTATTCGTCTTTGCATCAAAATATTCAAGATTCATTTAATGCTGCTGGAATCGAAATCATGTCGCCTCATTACAATGCGCTTCGTGACGGAAATGCAACAACTATTCCACCAGAAAATCTAAATCCCGATTATGAAGCGCCTCCTTTTAATATAAAGAATAAGAGTTAAGGCATTGGTAATAAGTCGTTAAGTTTGAAATTTTAACATATTTTCTCTTTGCAATTAATTTTATTAAAAGTAACTTTAGCTAAGAATTCAGCAATGATTTGTCAGGAATGATAAAAAATATAATTCATACAGCAATAAAAGCTGAAGTTCTGTAGTTTTATTGAGATTGAAATGCTTTTCAAATTTTGAAAAGTGTTAAGTAATTGTAGTAGTATTTAATAATCTTTTAACTTAATTAATGATTATGAAAGGCAATCCACTTAGTCAAGAACAAAGCTTACAAGTATTTTCCAATATGATCTCAAACAAAGTTCATAATGGATTTACACTAGAAGAAAGAAATGATGAATTACTTTTTGCAGTACTTTCAAAAGGCGGAAAAGCAGTAAATCATGGTTTGAATTTTATTATTTTTTGCTTGACTTTAGGATTGTGGTCGTTTGCGTGGCTTTATCTTACTTTAGAAGCTTCAAAGCAGAAAAAAATATTAGTAGCCATCGATGAAGATGGTGTTCCTTTTGAAGAAAGATGTTTAGTCGCTTAATACTATAGGCCGTATGCCGTAAGTTATAAGCAGAAGTAACTTAAAAAAAAACAGCCACTAAAAATGGCTGTTTTTTTTATACCTAAATACAAAACTAAAAAGACTTAGTCCCGATAGCTTCGGGATAGTGTCTCAGAACCTCTTTTAAAGCTTGTCCTTCAAATAAACTCCCGTAACAGATTCTTTTACTTTCACAATATCTTCGGGAGTTCCCGTTGCTAATAAATGGCCTCCATTTTCACCGCCTTCAGGACCAAGATCAATAATCCAATCTGCGCATTTTATTAAGTCGAGATTGTGTTCAATAACAATTATAGAATGTCCTTTTTCAATTAAAGCATCAAACGAAGCCAATAATTTTTTGATGTCATGAAAATGAAGTCCAGTTGTTGGCTCATCAAACACAAATAAAGCTTTGTCTTTTGTAGCACCTTTCACTAAAAACGAAGCCAATTTGATGCGCTGTGCTTCACCTCCCGAAAGAGTAGAGGAAGATTGCCCCAATTGCACATATCCTAAACCAACATCCTGTAAAGGCTGTAATTTTTGAGTGATTTTAGACTGCTTGTTTTTTTCGAAAAAAGCAATCGCATCATCAATAGTCATGGTCAGAATATCGTTGATGTTTTGGTTGTCAAAAGTAACTTCCAAAATCTCTTTTTTGAATCGTTTTCCGCCACAAGTTTCACACGGAAGCGAAACATCGGCCATGAAGACCATTTCAACGTTTATTGAGCCTTCTCCTTTACAAGTTTCACAACGACCTCCATCAACATTAAAAGAAAAATGTTTGGCTTGATAGCCTCTTATTTTCGATAGTTTTTCTTTGGCATACAAATCCCGAATATCATCATACGCTTTGATATAAGTTACAGGATTTGATCGCGAGCTTCTTCCAATCGGGTTTTGATCGACATATTCAATATGTTTTATTTGAGAAAAAGAACCTTTTATTTCACTGAATTGTCCTGCTTTTTCAGAAGCGCTTTCCAGTTTTTTCTGCATTGCTGGAAACAAGATTTTCTTGATCAAAGTACTTTTTCCACTTCCAGAAACTCCTGTAACAACCGTTAAGACATCTAATGGAAAAGTAACGTCAATATTTTTTAAATTGTTTTCTCTTGCACCAATAATATCAATATGATTTTTGAATTTTCGTCTCCTTTTTGGAACCGAAATTTCTAAATCGCCATTCAAATATTTAGAAGTAAGCGAATCAGATTTCAGGATTTCAGGATAAGTTCCTTGAGCCATTAATTTTCCGCCAAAAGTTCCCGCTTCTGGACCAATATCGATAATCATATCGGCTGCTTTCATGATATCTTCGTCGTGTTCTACCACAATTACAGTATTTCCTAAATCACGAAGCGAAAGCAAAACTTTAATCAATCGTTCTGAATCTTTTGGATGCAGACCAATACTTGGCTCATCTAAAATATACATTGAACCAACCAAACTGCTTCCTAACGAAGTGGCAAGATTGATACGCTGTGATTCTCCTCCAGAAAGCGTTGACGAATTTCGGTTTAAAGTAAGATAATCCAAGCCAACTTCTGTCAAAAACGACAAACGATTGTTGATTTCCACCATCAAACGTTTTGCGATTTGTGCTTCATAAACATTCAAATCGATATTTTTGAAAAAAGTAACCAAATGTCTGATTGGCAAATCAACTAATTCTGAAACCGTTTTTCCATTGATTTTTACGTATGAAGCTTCTTCACGAAGACGTCTTCCGCGGCAAGCGTGACATTTTGTTTTTCCGCGGTAACGCGACAACATTACGCGGTTTTGTATCTTGTAATTTTTTTCTTCCAGCTCTCTGAAGAAATCATTTAAACCTTGAAAATACTGATTTCCTTTCCAAATCAAATCTTTTTGATCATCTGTCAGTTGGAAATAAGGTTTGTGAATTGGAAAATCAAATTTATAGGCATGTTTTACCAATTCATCTTTATACCAACTCATACTTTCTCCGCGCCAAGGATAAATTGCGCTTTCAAAAATAGATAAAGAAGTATTTGGAACTACCAAATCGGCGTCAATGCCAATAATATTTCCGTAACCTTCACAAACTGGACAAGCGCCGTATGGATTATTAAAACTGAATAAATGAACATTTGGCTCTAAAAAAGTAATACCATCAAGTTCAAAATTATTGGAATATGAAAAACGCTTTTCTGATCCCAATTCTTGAAGAAAACAAATTCCTTTTCCTTCAAAAAAAGCAGTCTGTACAGCATCTGCAAGACGATTGTAGAATTCTTCTTCCTCTTTTACAACAATACGGTCAATAATCAATAAAATGTCTTTATTGTCAAGCGAATGCATTTCAGAAGCTGTAAAATCATCTAAACGAACCATTTCATTATCAACTAAAATACGCGCAAAGCCTTGTTGTAGAAGTACTTTAAGTTTATCTTCAAGCTGTCTTCCTTCTTCTAAATGAATTGGAGCCAATAAAAGCCATTTACTGTCAATTTCTAATGATTTCACATCCGAAATAACATCGCTAACGGTATTTTTTTTGACCTCTTGTCCCGAAATCGGAGAAAAAGTGCGCCCAATTCTGGCATATAAAAGTTTGATGTAATCGTAGATTTCAGTGGACGTTCCAACTGTCGAACGCGCATTTGTAGTATTTACTTTTTGCTCAATTGCAATTGCTGGTGCAATTCCTTTTATATATTCAACTTTTGGTTTATCCAAACGACCCAAAAACTGACGCGCATATGATGATAAACTTTCTACGTAACGGCGTTGTCCTTCGGCATATAAAGTGTCAAATGCCAAACTGGATTTCCCCGATCCTGAAAGCCCTGTAATCACAACAAGTTTATTTCGCGGAATCGCAACATCTACATTTTTTAAATTATGTACTTGTGCTCCTTTAATGATGATATTTTGCTTTGGGTCGAGTGTAGAAAGATCAATTTGCATAAAAAAAGTCAATTTTTACAAAAGTAATCAATTTTGAATTGAGTTTAGTTAACGAGATTGTTCCAAATTTTAACTAATTCGTCAAGCAAATCTTGATTTCTGGCAGTAAGGTTTTTTACTAAAAACTTGCTATTTCTATATAAAATAAGCTATTTTAGAACTGTTTTTATAATAAATTAATACTTTACTGGAATTGAAAACAAAACTTTCTGCCCTTTTTCTATTAATGAGTTTGTTCTTGTTTGCACAAGAGTTTCCGCCAATTGTAAAATATTCGGCTTCAGTTTATGGTGCTGGAAATCAAAGTTGGATGATTTCGCAAGATGATGAGAACTATTTATATTTCGCAAATAACGATGGGCTTCTGGAATATAATGGTACAAACTGGCAATTGTATCCGGCGCCGAACGAAACGATTTTGCGATCTGTAAAAGTCATTGGAAATAAGATTTATACAGGAACATACATGAATTTTGGTTATTGGACGCGAAAATCGGATGGGAAGCTAAAATATACTTCGTTAAGTGACAAGATAAAAGGAAAGATTCTCGACGATGAGCAATTTTGGAATATATTAAAGTACGATCAATGGATTTTGTTTCAGTCATTAAACCGAATTTACATTTACGATACAAAGACAGGACAATTCAAAATAATCGCTCCCAAAAATGGTGTTGTCAAATCATTTGCACCAAAAAATGCGATATACTTTCAGACCTCGAAGGAAGGTCTTTTTGAAATTGAAAGTGGCAAAGCCAAATTGGTTTCAGACCATCCAATTCTTAAAAAATTTACAATTGCCAATATTTTTACAACTGATGAAGGACTGTTACTTCAAACACAGCTCGACGGAATGTATAAACTCGTTGGAAATACGTTAACGCCTTTTGTTACTGATGTTGATTCAGAATTAAAATCGAGTTTTGTTTATAGCAGTCAGCGACTTCAAGATGGGAGTTTTGCCTTAGGAACGGTTTCAAACGGAATTTTTGTTTTATCAGATAAAGGGAAATTAAAATATCATCTTTCGCAAAGCAAAGGTTTGAGTAATAATACGGCTTTGTCACTTTTTGAAGATAAAGACCAAAATTTATGGGCGGGACTTGACAACGGAATCAATTGTATTAATATGCAATCGCCTGTACATAGTTTTACTGACGATTCGGGCGTTTTGGGAACCGTTTATGCCTCGGCGGTTTATAAAGGAATTTTATACATTGGAACAAATCAGGGACTTTTTTGCAGACCGCTTCAAAGCAATAGTGATTTTAAATTCATAAATGGAACAAAAGGGCAAGTTTGGTCACTTTTTGTTTATGAGGACACACTTTTTTGCGGGCATGATTCTGGAACTTTTGTCGTGACAAATGATACAGCCAGAAGTATTTTCTCTGCTTCGGGAACTTGGAAATTTGAACCTTCTCCAAATAATAAAAATTTATTGCTCCAAGGAAATTATTACGGAATTTCGGTTTTGGAGAAAATCAATAATCAATGGGCATTTCGAAATAAAATTCAGGGATTCGATTATTCTTCGCGCTATTTTGAAATTGCAAATCGTTCAGAAATTTATGTAAGCCACGAATACAAAGGAATTTTTAGATTGAAACTTGACAATTCATTGCAAAAAACGGATGGTTTTTACACGTATAAATCGCCTAAAAATGGTACACGTGCGAGTTTGACCAAATTCAATAATGCAATTTATTACGCTTACAAAGGCGGTATTTTCAAGTTGAATTCAAAAACAAGACAATTTGAAAAAGACGCTCTTTTGAGTTCAATTTTTGAAAAAGATGAATATACTTCTGGCAAGTTAATTACAGATAAATCCAATAAAATTTGGCTTTTCTCTAAAAATTATATCCATTATTTCTCGGCAAGCAAACTCAGCAATCAGCTGAAACAAAATGTCATTCCGATTCCGGCATCTCTGACCAATTCGATGCTTGGGTATGAAAACATTACTCAAATTTCTAAATCGACTTATTTAATTGGTACAACAGATGGTTATTATACTTTAAATATTGACGATTTGATTTTTAAAAATTACAAAGTTAATATCACAGGTATTGCGATAAATAAGCAAAATGAAGTTTTGAAAGATGTTGCAATTGGAGAAGAAGGAAGTTTTCACTCAAACGACAACAATATTACTTTAAATTATACGGTTCCGGAGTACAATAAATACATCAATACAGAATATCAATACTTATTGGAAGGTTTTCAGAATGAATGGAGCGAGTGGAGTACAAAAGCGACGGTGAATTTCAAAAATCTTTCACCAGGAAAATATACGTTTAAAGTTAGAGCGAAATACGCCAACACCATTCTTGAAAACACGGCCGTTTACACTTTTGTAATTTCAAAACCTTGGTATTTGACCAATTTGGCTGTTTTTATATATTTTCTGTTGATGCTTGCGATGGCTTATTTTATTAATAAAGCGTACAGAAATTATTATCAAAAGCAAAAAGAAAAATTAATTGAAGAAAATAATCTTTTGCTTGAAATAAAAGAATTAGAAAACGAACAGCAATTAATGAAACTCAGAAATGAACAGCTTTCTCAAGATGTCGATATGAAAAGCAGAGAATTGGCAGTTTCTACAATGAGTTTAAATAGTAAAAATGAATTGTTGGCTTTTATCAAAGAAGATTTGCAGAAAACGGGTGAAGGGAAAAATATCAAATCAGTGATCAGTACGATTAATAAAAATATTACTGAAGAAGATTCTTGGAATGTATTTAAAGAAGCTTTCGATAATGCAGATAAGGATTTCTTAAAACGCATCAAACAATTACATCCTCTTCTGACTCCAAATGACCTTCGTTTGTGCGCCTATCTTCGATTAAATCTTTCTTCAAAAGAGATTGCGCCACTGTTTAATATTTCGGTCCGAAGTGTTGAAATTAAAAGATACCGTTTGCGCAAAAAAATGGATTTGCAGCACGAAAACGGTTTAGTTGAATATATTTTGGCTGTATAGTAAAATAAAAATAAGCTCAAAAAAACTATACATTACCACAACATTATGATTTTGTTGGGTTTTTGTAAAGCAAATGTTAAAGAAATTAACATTCGTAATTACTAGCTTTTTTGAGTTGTATTTTGCGATATCTTAAAATTACTAACAGTTTTTTTATGATGTATGTTTTTTGTTGAGGTTAAATTTATCGGATTCCTAATCGGAACGAATAAATTTATCTTTCAATAAAAACTAACTAATTATGAAATCGAAATTGTTACTAATTGTACTATCGTTGTGCACATCATTTGCCTTTGCGCAATCAATTGATGTAAGCGGAACGGTAGTAGATGGGTCAGGATTATCATTGCCTGGCGTAAATGTAAAAGTTAAAAGTTCGTCGCAAAGTACAACCACAGACTTTGACGGATCTTTTAAGTTAACCGGAGTTTCAAAAGGGGCTTCAATTGTATTCAGTTATATAGGATACAGAACGCAAGAAATTGCCGTTACTGGAACCAAAATGACTGTAAAAATGGCTGATGACGCAAAATCACTCGAAGAAGTTGTGGTTATTGGTTACGGTACTCAGAAAAAAAGAGAAATTACCGGAGCAGTATCTGTTGTTGACAGTAAAACACTGGACATCTTGAAACCGGCCAGAATTGAACAAGCTTTACAAGGAACGGTTTCGGGTGTGAATGTAACTACACAATCTGGTGCGCCAGGTGCAGGGTTGGATATTCGTATTCGTGGTATTGCTACAAACGGACAAAACTCGCCAACTGCTATTATTGACGGTTATGTGGGAGATTTTAGTTTGTTAAATCCAAATGACATTGAAACCATTACCGTTTTAAAAGATGCTCAAGCGGCAATCTACGGGACAATTGGTGCAAACGGAATTATTTTGGTGACAACCAAAATGGGAAAAAAGAATTCTAAAACAAAAGTTTCTTTCAACAGCTACGCAGGATTTCAAGAAACATCTCGAAAACTTCCAACTTTAAACGCCACAGAATACGCACTTTTATTAAATGAAAGTTATGCAAATGGCGGAAAACCGCTTCCTTATCCAAATGTGAGCGGACTAGGAACAGGTACAAACTGGCAAGACGAAGTTTTCCAGAAAGGTGCACCTATTATTAATAATGATTTAACTATTTCTGGAGGTTCAGAAAACATCACGTATTCCATCAGTGGATCGCATTTAGATCAGGAAGGAATTGTTGGTGGCGATAAATCAGGGTATTTAAGAAATACGGCAAGAATTGGTTTAGGCGCTGATTTAAGCAGTAAAATCAAGTTAAGAACAAATGTTATCTACACCTATTTCACCAGAAAAACATTAAATGAAAATGGTCTAGGATCTGTATTGTTTAATGCGTTAAACGTTCCGGCGACTTTAAGTCCGTATAATGCAGACGGCAGTTTTACGCTTGTGCCAAATACTACAGGATTAGGAAATGAAATCATTAATCCATTGGCACAAATTGCAAATTCTTACAACAATTACAATTACAAGAAAATCAACGGAAATTTTGGACTAGATTATAAAATCTTCAAAGGATTTACGCTTTCAAGCGCAATAGGTTTTAATACTTCAAACAGTGAGTCAAAAACATTTAATCCACAAATAAGCTACGGCGGAAAAGTTTTTGATGTACAAAGAAGTTCGGTTACGCAAGGTGCGGTAAATGATAATAATTATTCATTTGACCTTTTTGGAACTTATACAACCAAAATTGCCGATGCTCATAATATTACAGGAACTTTAGGGACAACAATCTTTAAAGAATGGGGTAATGGACTTTCAGCAACGGGTTATGATGTTCCGAACAACTCATGGCAATTCGCAGATATTTCTTTAACAAAAGGAATTTCAGAAACATTGACAAATAGTTCTTATAATTATGACCAAAGAAGGTTGTCATATTATGCAAGACTTCAGTACGATTACAAAGAAAAGTATTTAGTGTCTGGAATGACGCGTCGTGATGCTTCGACTAAATTTGGTCCAGGAAATAAAATCGGATATTTTTCATCTGTTACAGGTGGATGGATTGTTTCTAAGGAAGAATTTTTTGGAGAGCCTAAGTTTATCAATTTCTTAAAACTAAGAGCTAGTTACGGAACGTTAGGAAATGATCAGATTCCGAATTATGGTTATTTAGGACTTTTGAACGGTGAAGCGACCTATGTTTTTGACGGTGCAATTGTAAATGGAAGTTCAACAGGACAAGTTCCAAATCCGGATTTAAAATGGGAAGAAGCGAAAAAATTCGATGTTGGTTTGGATATGAAAATCTTAAACGACAAAGTTTATATCGTAGCAGATTATTTCAATGATGTCAGAAAAGATTTATTGGTGCCAAATATCCCAGTTTCAGGAATTAACGGAACAGGCGCTCCGGGCGCAAGTGCTCCAACTTTAAATGCTGGATCGGTTAAAAACTCAGGTTTTGAATTTGCAATTGATTACAAAGACAAATTCTCTGATTCTTTCAATTTCGCTGTTAGTTATAATGTCACTTTCCTTAAAAATGTGGTACAAGAAGTTAATAATGGTACAGGATTTATTGAAGGAGGAGCATTTGGTGTTGGTCAGCCAGCGCCTTCACGCATGGAAGTTGGAAAACCAATTGGTTATTTCTACGGATATAAAACAGATGGAGTTTTTCAAAATCAAGCAGAAATTGACGCGCATCCTTCTCAATTAGCTTTAGGTGCAAATGCAGCTCCTGGTGATCTTCGTATTGTTGACGTAAATGGAGATGGAAAAATCGATACAAATGATAAAACTAATATTGGCGATCCAATTCCATCTGCAACAATGGGTTTCAATATTCAGATGAATTACAAAAATGTTGATTTTGCCATGTACACTTTTGCGTCTGTTGGCAATGACATGGTTCGAAATTACGAAAGAACACTTTCTGATGCCAATCGTTTAAATTATGTTTTAGACAGATGGACAGGCGAAGGATCAACAAATTCAACGCCTAGAGTTACGACTGGAGCAACAGCAAACAATGTTTTTTCTGATTATTTTGTAGAAGATGCGTCTTATTTCAGAATCCAAAATATTCAGTTAGGATATTCCCTTAATCCAAATGTGGCTCAAAAAGCAGGACTTACAAAACTAAGACTTTACGTTGGGGTAAATAATTTATACACATTTACAAAGTATAAAGGTTTTGATCCGGGTGCATCATTTGGTCCAGGAAATCGTGATAATGTTTCTCAGTCGCCAATTGGTGCAGGAATCGATTACGGTTTCTATCCAATTCCTAGAACTTATTTGATGGGATTAAACTTTAATTTTTAATTGCAATTAAAATGAAAAAATATTTATACACAACCGTTATAACGCTTACTCTGTTTTCGACATTATGCATTTCATGTTCGGATGAGTTCGTAGATCCTACACCAGAATATTCTATCGATTCTGAAAATTATTTCAATTCAAAAGAAGATTACAATCAAGCACTAGTTGCCGCTTATGATCTATTGCAATCATCGTATGCAAATGTCATATTGGGTGAAATTGCTTCAGACAATACCTTATGTGGGGGAGAAAGCCCAACAGACGTAATTGGTTGGCAACAAATTGACAATATGATTCATACTCCAGTAAACAGCAATTTAAGAGATATTTGGAATTGGATGTTTGCAGGTGTTCAAAGAGCCAATTATATTCTTGAGTTTAAGGATAAGACTGATTTTCAAGGAAAAACACAAGTTATAGCCGAAGCACGTTTTTTAAGAGCATACTATCAGTTTGAGTTAGTGAAATGGTTTGGTGGTATTCCGATGAAAGGCGATGCGAGGTTTAAAATTGGAGATGAAAAAACAATACCGCGTTCAAGTAAGGAAGAAGTCTTTGCTTCAATCGAAGCCGATTTGACTTTTGCGGCTGCTAATTTATCTCCAATTGCTTCTCAAAAAGGACGTGCTACAAAAGGTGCTGCATTGGCGCTTCTAGGAAAAGCATATTTGTATGAAAATAAATTCGCTCAAGCAGCAACAGCTTTAGATGGTGTAATTACTTCAGGAAAATATTCTCTAGTATCAGATTACAATTCAATTTTTGAAGAAGCTGGAGAAAATAATGCTGAATCTGTTTTTGAAGTGCAATATACAGATATTGAAGGTGCTGGATTTGGTTGTCTGCAATGTAGTGAAGGTAACGTAGCTGTTGGATTTAGCGGTGTCAGAAATTATTCTGGCCCACTTTTCTCTTCTGGATTCAGTTTTAATATTCCAACAAAAGAAAGCGCCGAAGCTTTTGAAGCAGGTGACAAACGTAAAGATGTTGCGATTTTAGATATTGTTGCTTTTGCTGCTGCAAATTCTAATTATGATGGAGGAAAAGGGGTAAGCTACGGAAAAGGAAATGAAGATACGGGTTACTTCAACAGAAAATATCTTCCAAGAAAAAGAAGCGCAGCTGCTGCTGGAGATTTGAATTTGACAAATCCAAATAATTACAGAGCCATTCGTTATGCTGATGTTTTATTGATGGCGGCTGAAGCTTACAGTCGTGCAGGAAATAATGATGCAAAAGCAAGAGAGTATTTAAATCAGGTAAGAAGAAGAGCTTTTGGAGATAACAATCACGATATCACAGCTTCAGGACAGGCTTTGACCGATTTTATTTATGCTGAGAGAAGAGTGGAACTTTTTGGCGAAGGACATCGTTTCTTTGATTTGGTAAGAACTGGAAAAGCGGTTGGTAAAATACCAGGTTTTACAGCTAACAAAAACGAATTATTCCCGCTTCCAATTGAAGAAATTCAATTTTCAAACGGAAACTGGCAACAAAATCCTGGATACTAAAAAACACAATTATGAAAAAAATATATTTAATAGTAAATCTTTTCGTTTTGGCAACGCTAATTGGTTGCGCAAACGATGATGCTCTTGATGTTGATTTAGACAGTATTGCGGCGCCAACAAATGTGTCCGCGCTGACAACAGTTACACAAGACAATACAGGAAAAGTAACTTTTATCCCGACGGGAGAAGGGGCAACACAATATAAAATCAGTTTTGGTGATGGAACTCCGGAGTCGGTTTATATTCCTTCTGGCGGAACTGTAACACATACTTATAAAGAAGGAACTTATAAGTCGAAAATTACTGCAATGAATGTTAATGGAAAAACAACTGAAGTGACGAAAGATGTTATCGTTTCATTTAGAGCTCCTGAAAATTTGGTTGTTGAAATCACAAATGATTTATCAGTTTCGAAAAAAGTGACAGTTAAAGCAACTGCAGATTTTGCTTTGTTTTATGACGTTTATTTTGGAGAAGCTGGAAAACCAGACCCAGTTTCGGCAAACAATGGTGAATCTGTTTCCTATACATATAAGGAAGCTGGCGTTTATACAGTTCGTGTTGTTTCAAAAAGTGCTGCAATCAAAACAACTGAATATACAGCTCAAGTTATAGCAAAACTGGTTGTAGCGCCTTCGGCATCTGCACCAACGCCTCCTAACAGACAGCCAGCTGATGTTATTTCTATTTATGGTACAAAATATGCCAATGTTGCAGGAACAAATTATTTTCCAGACTGGGGACAAGCAGGACAAGGAAGTAGCTGGGCAGAGTTTGATCTGAATGGCGATAAAATGCTGAATTATATCAAATTAAGCTACCAAGGAATTGCATTAGCAGACAATGTAACGATAGATGTTTCTAAAATGGAATATCTACACATGGACGTTTGGACAGCTGATTTACAAAAAATTGAGACTTCATTGATTCAGACTGGACCTTCAGAAAAACCTGTCGTAAAAGATCTTACTGCAAATCAATGGACAAGTATTGATATTCCAATTTCGGCATGGACAAGCCAAGGATTAACGGTTGATAAAATTTTCCAATTGAAATTTGTTGGAACGCCTTGGGCAGGAGGAACGGTATTTATTGATAATATTTATTTCTACAAAGCACCTGCAGAATCAATTGCGTTGCCTATTGATTTTGAATCTGCTAATCTTGCTTATAACTGGGGCGGATTTGGAAATGTTATTGCTTCAATGACAACAAATCCAGACAAAACAGGAGCAAACGTATCTGATAAAGTAGTTAAATTGGAGAAAAAATCAGGTGCAGAAACTTGGGCTGGAGCTAGCTTGAATCTTGATGCTTCACCAGATTTCTCAAAAGGAACTAAAGTAAAAGTAGCCGTTTGGTCGCCAAAAGTTGGTGCTGATATTTTATACAAAATGGAGCTTTCGACATCGCCAAAAGACGGAAACGGAAACCCAAGCGTAAATTTTGAAGTGCATGCATCAACAACAGTAGCAAATGCTTGGCAGATTTTAACTTTTGACCTTACAAGTGCAGCAAGTTTCAATTCTAGCATCAAATACGACAGAGTGATTTTGTTCCCAGATTTTGGTCAAACAGGAACGGGAGCGACATATTACTTTGATGACATTAAACAATCCAATTAAAACGAGAAATCATGAACAAAAAAATAATTTTAAAAATAGTATCCTTCTTTGCGATTGTCTTGATGATGGGATGTCAAAATGATGATTTCACTTTTGGATCAATTGACTCACCAACAAATCTCAAAGTTACGGCTGAGATTATTGGTAAAACTACTGCAGCTCCAAACGGAGACGGTTCAGGAACGGTAAAATTTACAGCTAAAGCTGATGGTGCAATATCCTATAAATATGTGTATAGTGACGGAACATCTGATAATGCTCCAAACGGAGTAATTACAAAACGTTTTACAAAAACAGGAGTAAATACCTATACGGTAACTGTAATTGCTTCTGGAAAAGGTGGCGTAAGCACGACAACAACAACAGATGTTACAGTTAGAAGTGATTTTAGTGATGCTGAAGCTATACAATTCTTGACTGGCGGTACTTCTAAAAAATGGTATTGGTCGGCTTCAGAAGCTGGACATTTAGGAGTTGGTCAAAATGATGGTGATGCAACTAAAAACTATTATGGAAACTATTATCAGGCTGGACCTTGGGAAAAAGCAGGTTCACCAACCAGCAGCTGTTTATATGAAAATGAATTGACATTCTCTCTAGAAAGTGGCCAGCTTAAATTCCAATTAAACAATGGTGGCGCAACATTCTTTAACGCCGCTTTCGAAAGCGTAGGAGGAGGAAGCTCAGGTTCTGATGCTTGTTTGGCTTATGATACTTCAGGCAAAAAAACAGTTTCGTTGAGTCCTTCAGAATCTGTGGTAATGAAAAATCCAAATCATGCAACGCAAACAAGAGGAACAATGATGAACTTTTCAGATGGCGGATTTATGGGGTATTATATTGGTCAGAGTTCGTATGAGATTTTATCGATTACGGCTAACAGAATGGTAGTAAGAGCTGTTATGGGCGGAAATGCATCATTGGCTTGGTATCACATTTTTACGACTACAAAACCAAGTCAAACTCCAACCACACCAGATAAGGATTATACAAATCTAGTTTGGTCTGATGAATTTAATACTGATGGGGCGCCAGATACTTCAAAATGGGTTTACGATTTAGGACGTGGCGACAACGGATGGGGAAATAATGAAAAACAGAATTACACGAATTCGTCAACAAACGTAATTGTTCAGGGAGGTAATTTAAAAATTACAGCTAAAAAAGAAGCGTCAGGAGGGGCTGATTATTCTTCAGCTAGATTGAAATCTGAAGGGAAATATAAATTTACCTACGGAAAAGTTGAGGTACGTGCAAAACTTCCAATTGGTGGCGGAACTTGGCCAGCGATCTGGATGCTTGGAGCAAACTATGCTACAAATGCGTGGCCGGCTTGTGGAGAATTGGATATTATGGAGCATGTAGGAAACAGCCAGAATGTAATTCATGGTACGCTTCATTATCCTGGACATTCAGGTGGAACTGCTAATACTGGTTCAAAAACGATTGCAAATGTTTCGACAGAATTCCATATTTATAAAACAATCTGGAGTCCTGAAGCTGTAAAAATATATGTAGATGATCAGTTAATTCATTCGGTTCCTAATGATGCGAGTTTGCCTTTCAACAAAGACTTTTTCTTAATTTTGAATGTCGCAATGGGAGGTAGCTTTGGCGGTAATATTGATGCAGCTTTCACGCAGTCTTCTATGGAGATTGATTACGTTAGAGTGTACCAATAGAGTATAAATTAATTAGTAAGAATGAAATGAGAAGGTCAGTTTAGGCTGGCCTTCTCAATTTTTATAATTTTAAAAGAAACTATGAAAAAGGTAATTATGTTGCTGTTGATCAGCAGTGCTTGTTTTGCGCAGGAAGTAAAAAGAAAACTCATTTGGGAAGAAAATTTCAATAAAAAAGAATTGAATGAAAAAGATTGGAATTTTGAAATAGGCGACGGTTGTCCGAATCTTTGCGGTTTTGGAAACAATGAAAGACAGGTTTATACCAAAACAAATCATGAGTTTAAAGATGGAAATCTAGTCATAGAAGCCAGAAAAGAAGGTGCAAAATATACTTCGACAAAAATAACGACTAAAGGCAAAAAAGAATTTAAATACGGCCGAATTGAAGCCAGAGCAAAATTGCCTGTTGGTCAGGGAATTTGGCCAGCATTCTGGATGCTAGGAGCTAATATTGATGAAATTCATTGGCCAAAAGCAGGAGAAATTGATATTTTAGAATATATAGGACGCGATCCCGGAATGGTTTATACAACGCTACATACGCAAGACAGCCATGGAAATACGATCAATACCAAAAGAACGCCTTATCCTAATATTGAAGAAGGTTATCACATATTTGCAATCGAATGGACAAAAGAAAAAATGGATTTTTTTGTAGATAAAACATTGGTGTACACTTTTAATCCGCCAGTAAAAAATGAAGATACTTGGCCATTTGACAAACCTTTTTATATCATTGTCAATTTAGCTGTAGGAGGAAATTTTGGAGGACCAGAAGTTGATGATAAAATCTTTCCACAAAAGTACTATGTCGATTACGTGCGCGTGTATCAATAGTTTTTTGTTTTAAAAAGACATAAATTATTTTTAACTGCTTAATTGTAAGTAATTTATGTCTTTTTGTGAATGCAAATAATTTGCTGATTTAACGGCCTTTTCCAGTAAAAATTAACTTATGTGTCTATTTTTTAAGTTTTTATTGTTAATTATTCTGCGTTTTATTTGCTTTTTAAAATAATTATTTGTTAAATTTGGTCACTTAATTAACATAACTAAAAAAAGAGAAGCCTATACAATAAAATTACTTTTTAGAAAATTACTCCAAATTAAAAACTAAAAAAGTAGTATTATGGCTCATCTGCACATTCCAGACGCTCTGTTAGTGAAAAATTATATCGATGGCAATGAAGTTGCGCTGTCGACATTAATCAAAAGGCACGAATCTAAGATTTATGGTTTCATATATTCTAAGATTGCTGATAGAGATATTTCAAATGATATTTTTCAAGATACTTTTATTAAGGTGATCAAAACCTTAAAAAGTAATTCCTATAACGAAGAAGGCAAATTTTTGCCTTGGGTAATGCGTATATCACATAATTTGATTGTAGATCATTTCCGTAAAACCAAGAAAATGCCAATGTATAGAGAGACCGAAGAATTCTCAATCTTTTCTGTAATGTCTGACGATTCGCTGACAATTGAAGGCAAAATGATTCTGGATCAAGTCGAAGTTGATTTAAAAAGATTAATCGAAGAGCTTCCAGACGATCAAAAAGAAGTGCTAGTAATGCGTATGTATCAAGACATGAGTTTCAAGGAAATATCAGAGTTGACGGATGTTAGCATCAATACAGCACTAGGAAGAATGCGCTATGCATTAATGAATTTGAGAAAAATAATAGATAAACATCAAATTATTTTAACCAACTAATACTAATTTGATTATTAACCCGTTATACTATATATAAATATCTCTATAGTATGGCAAAAATTTACTCTAAAAAAGCATTAGCTTCTAAAAATTTAAAACCTAAAAAAGAAGTAGTTTCTTTTTTACTAAGTTATTCACAGGCATTGACTGTTGTGAAAATTGAAAATAGAAACTTTGATATTATAGCAAATTAGGCAATTGGCAATTACGCTAAAAGTTTATCGCTAATAAAAAAGCCAAATGGTCGTTTTGGTTTAAAGCTCACTTCAGTATGTAAAATACTGATAGTGAGTTTTTTTTTGTCTGTTTTTAAATAATTTAAAATTTTGAGCGAATCGACACTTTAAAAAAAAGTTAAATTTTAAATAAAAAAATAATAATATTTTATTGCGTATTCAGTTTTTAATTCTATTTTAGATAAAAAAATAAAATGTTTGCAGAAAATAATGATAAATAATGTTATTTATAATGTAAATACTGTTAAAATTTGATTTTTTAAAAAGTGATAAAATGAAAATGTTTAATTCTCAAAAATATTTAATATGATAAAAAACTACTCTCGCTAATTATTCAGTTTGATGATTTTTGAATCCATACAAAAGGATATCAAAATGCAATTTTGTCCAATTTTTGGAAAACCAGCAAAATTGTTTACGAAAAGAACCCAATCTATTTAACAATCAAACTTGATCTACAATGAAAATGAAATTTATGATTTTATCAATACTATTGATAAATGTTGGAGCATATGCCCAAAAAGCACAAATTAAAGATGCGCAGTCTCTTTTTGATAAAGGTAATTCACAAGAAGCACTAATAATTTTAAACAAGACCGAATATCTTATCATAAACGCGCCGGATGAGGATAAATCTGATTTTTATTTTTTGAAAGGAAATGTATATAAGGATTTAGCCAGTAAAAATATTGATGCAGCAAACAACTTCAGTCTTGCATCACAAGCTTATCAAGATGTGTTTTTGTTTGAAAATGAATCTGGAAAGTTCAAATTTACCGTAAAAGCGAGTGCCGCTTTAAAAGACATGAAGTCGAACTTGGTAAACGGTGCTATGGCCGATTTCAAAGCGGGAAAATTTAAAGAAAGTGCAGAGAAAAGCTATAAAGTATATTTGTTTGACAAAAAAGACACGCTGAATTTATACAACGCAGCTTCGTCGTCTATAAACGCTAAAGATTATAATTCGGCTATTAAATATTACGAAGAACTAAAGAAAAAGAATTATTCGGGAAGTGGCGTGCTTTATTATGCTACAAATAAAAAGACAAAAGAAGAAGATGCTTTCCTTTCTCCAAAAGCAAGACAATCAGCAATTGATCAAGGCCTTTATGAGAAACCAAGAACGGAATCAGTTCCTTCAAAAAGAATTGATGTAAATAACAACTTAGCATATTCTTATATGGAGAATAAAGATTATGCTAAAGCAGAAGCGATATACAATTATGTTTTAGAAATGAATCCTAATTATATTGATGCTTACATTAACCTTGCATATTTGAAATTGCAGCAAAAAAAGGCAATAGCTGATGAAATTGCAAACTTGGGAACAACTCCAAAAGAAATGCAGCAATATGACAAGCTAAATGCTAAAAAAGATGATATTGCAAGAAGTGCAATCCCATATCTTAAAAAAGCGCTTACAATAGAGCCTAAAAATCCAGATGTAACAAAAACACTTTTAGGAGTTTACAGGTCTCTTGATATGACAAATGAATACAATGCTTTAAAAGCTGGAATGTAAAATTAGATAATTAGAAAATATGATAATTAGATAATTTATAATAGTTGTTTTAAGCAAATTATCTAATTATCTAATTGGCCATTAAAAAAAAATATAAAGGGGCAAAGGTTTAAAATCTTTGCGCCTTTTATTTTGTCATTTCTTCGATTATGGATTTCTTTCCTATAGTTCTGGTGATGATATCTTTTTCTAAACTCCAGCCACGCGCGGGTGAGTATTCGCGTCCGTACCAAATGATTTGTAAATGAAGATCGTTCCATAATTCTCTCGGAAATAATCTTTTAGCATCTTTTTCTGTCTGCGCAACGTTTTTCCCGTTCGAAAGATTCCATCTGTACATTAATCTATGAATGTGCGTATCAACCGGAAAAGCCGGAACGCCGAATGCTTGTGACATTACAACACTCGCCGTTTTATGTCCAACAGCCGGTAAAGCTTCAAGTGCCTCAAAACTTTGAGGTACTTCGCCATTGTGCTTTTCGATTAAAATTTCAGATAAACCATGAATTCCTTTAGATTTCATTGGCGATAAGCCACACGGACGAATAATTTCCTTGATTTCCTCCACCGACATCTTCACCATATCATACGGATTATCAGCTTTTGCAAACAACAAAGGTGTAATTTGATTCACACGAACATCTGTACATTGTGCCGAAAGCAAAACAGCAATTAATAAAGTATAAGGATCTTTATGATCTAGCGGTACAGGTATAGTAGGGTAGAGTTCTTTTAATGTATCGATGACAAATTGTACACGAGCTTCTTTATTCATTTCGGTGTTTTTAGAGTCGTAAAAATAGTGTATTTTTGATGATGTGCCTAATCCAGCTTTCCGTTTCAACTCCTCATTGTGCCAGCAACATTTTTAAGTATTTAAAAGAGCTTCCTTTGGTCGCTTTTTAAATACAAAAAATGTAAACTGCCACAACTCCGGGGTTTTCACTGCAATCTGGGGCATGAAAAAAGTTATGAATTATGAGTTATGGATTATGAGTTATGAGTCGTCTTTGTTCTTTGCTCTTTGCTCTTTATTCTTTTTTCTAAAGTATAAAATCTAAAATAAAACATATGACAACATTAAAAGCAGGCGATAAAGCGCCAAACTTTTCGGGAATTGATCAAGAAGGAAAAACACATAAATTGGCAGATTACGCCGGGAAAAAATTAGTAGTTTTCTTTTATCCAAAAGCAAGTACACCAGGTTGCACAGCCGAAGCTTGCGATTTAAGAGATAATTTTCACCGTTTTCAGGCTAATAATTATGAACTTCTTGGCGTAAGTGCCGACAGCCAAAAAGCACAAACAAAATTCAAAGAAAAATATGAATTACCGTTTCCTTTATTGGCAGATGAAGACAAATCGGTTATAAATGCTTTTGGAGTTTGGGGACCAAAGAAATTCATGGGAAGAGAATTCGACGGAATCCACAGAACCACTTTCGTAATCAACGAAAACGGAATTATCGATGAGGTAATCGAAAAAGTAAAAACAAAAGAACACGCAGATCAGATTTTGAAATAAGTTTTCAGTCGCAGTTTTCAGTTTTCAGTTGTCACCCTGAGCGAAGTCGAAGGGCACTCCAATTGGAACGTGGGCTTCGACTTCGCTCAGCCTGACAAACTGCGACTGAAAACTGCGACTGAATACTAATAAAAAAAGTCCCAATTAAGGGACTTTTTTATATTAAGAATTTTGCTCTAGCTCTTTCTGTGGATGATATCCAAAAAGATGATGTTCTTTTATGATTTCGGCAACTCCAGAAGGAAGCATTGGTTCCCATCCGGATTGTCCTTGGCCAATCATTTTTAATACTTGACGAGAGAAAATATTTAGGATATTTGGGTCATAATCTTTAATATCTACTACTTTTCCGTTGAATTTAAAGAATTTGTATAATTCTTTCATTCGAGGATGCACTTTTAAGTTGTCTGAAGTGATAATTTCGCCATCTTCGCCCAACATAGGATATAAGAATACTTTCATATCTCGGTAGAATAATTTCCCGAAAGCTTCCAGAATTCCTCCACTCAAATGACGGTAATATTTCTCATCAAAAATATCTACAAGGTTGTTTACTCCCATTGCTAATCCCATACGGGCTTTAGTATAATTAGAGAAGTATTCAACCACTTTATAGTATTCTTGGAAATTCGAAATCATAACCGTTTGACCTAGCGAACAAAGCAATTCGGCTCTGTCCATAAAATCACGTTCGTCAATCTCACCATCAGAACGCAGGTTCGAAAGTGTAATTTCAAAAACGGTTAAAGTATTGTCTTTGTCAACTTTATTTTCGCTGAGAAACATTTTTAATGATTTCTCATACATGTCAAGGTTTACATTCGTTACAGGACGAAAACTTCCTCTAAAAGCCAAAAGATTCTTTTTGTACAAAACAGCAGCCGGCAATACGTTCTTTCCTTCTGGGTTAAACATTACGGCGTCTGTCATTCCGTTTTTAACCAACTGTAAACTCATTAATCGGTTGTCAACATCGGCAAAACGAGGTCCGGAAAAGTTGATGGTATCAATTTCAAGCTGATCTTTGTCTAAATGGTCGTATAAATAACGCAATAAACGTTTTGGATCATTGTATTTGTAGAATGCACCGTAAATTAAGTTAACACCTAAAATTCCGAGAGTTTCTTGTTGTAAACGGGCATCTGTTTCTTTAAAACGAATATGAAGTATAATTTCGTTGTAAGCTTCGTCAGGTTCGATTTGGTATCTAATTCCGACCCATCCGTGGCCTTTAAATTGCTTGGCAAAATCTATGGTTGCTACTGTATTGGCGTAGCTGAAAAAAAGTTTGTTAGGGTGTTTTTCTCGACTTAAACGTTCTTCGATCAATTCACCTTCAAACGTCAACATTTTTTTTAGTCGATTTTCTGTCACATAGCGTCCGTCAGATTCAACTCCGTAAACGGCATCACTAAAATCTTTGTCATAGGCAGACATCGCTTTTGCAATTGTTCCCGACGAACCTCCGGATCTGAAAAAATGCCTAACGGTCTCTTGTCCAGCGCCAATTTCGGCAAATGTTCCGTAAATATTCTCGTTTAAGTTAATGCGTAACGCTTTGTCTTTTATAGAAGGAATCTGTTCGATGACCTTGTCACCTTTGAGTTTTATTTCTGTACCCATTTTATTTTAAATAGATTTGTTACAAAGTTAGTAAATTAGGCTTCTAATGAAAGAGAAATAATCCTATTTTTGTAAAAAAATTAAGTTCAATTGAAGGTCTATTTTTTAGGTACTGGGACTTCTCAAGGTATCCCGATTATTGGGGTTGATCATCCCGTTTGCAAAAGCACTGATGCTAAGGATAAAAGGCTCCGAGTATCCATCTGGATATCGTGGGACGAGCATTCTTATGTTGTAGATTGTGGTCCTGATTTTAGACAGCAGATGCTTTCCTGCGGTTGTCGAAAACTGGATGCTATCTTGTTCACGCATGAGCATGCAGATCACACTGCTGGATTGGATGACATTCGTCCGTTTAATTTCAGACAAGGTGAAATTCCTGTTTATGCACACACACGTGTCATTGAAAATTTAAGACGCCGTTTTGAGTATGTTTTTGAGACCGTAAACAAATATCCTGGAGCGCCGAGTGTCAAAACCATCGAAGTTGAAAACAATAAGGCTTTTGCTGTTGGCGATAAACTGGCAATTCCAATTAATGTCATGCATGGCGATTTGCAGGTTTTTGGTTATCGCATAGACGATTTTGCTTATTTGACCGATGTTAAAACAATTGAAGATGCTGAAATTGAAAAACTGAAAAACTTAAAAGTATTGGTTATAAATGCACTTCGCGTTGAACCTCACGATACTCATTTTAACTTGCAGGAAGCGCTTGATTTTATAAATCTTGTCAAACCTGAAAAAGCTTATTTAACGCATATCAGCCATGTATTGGGTTTTCATGAAGAAGTACAAAAAACACTTCCAGAAAATGTTTTTCTGGCTTATGACAATTTAGAAATTACAATTTAATTATACCACAAAATGAAAAAATCCTTAATGCTTTATCTTTTTCTCCTGGCAATATTAATGAACGTTTTTACCTATACGTTTTATAGCGGTGAAGTGAAATTTGAGAAGGAGAGATACGATAAAACAACTAAGAAACTAAGAGACAGTATAAATTTAGTTACTGAAAAACTAGCTGAAGCCGATTATTTCTCATTAGAGCACAATGAAAATGCTCAAAATTACTTTGACAACAGCGCTTCTGGCGGAAAAGTGATTTTATACGAAAAATTGATTCCTGTTGTAAAAGAGAAATTATTGGACTTAAATGCTGGTCCAAAAGGAAATCCATATACAGGACAAGATATGATTGATGGAAAGAAGTTTATCATCAATAAAATTAAAATTTTAAACCACAGATGGATTATTGCAGATTATAGCAATGGCGAATTATGGGGAGAAGTCTTGTTAAAATATTTTGTAGATAACGATGATAATATTACATTTGAAGTAAATCAAAGTTGGTTATATCAAAAATAGGATTTTATAATCCTATTTTTTTTGTCCAATTTTAAAAACTATAGGATTATGAAAAAGATTATTTTAGTTGCATTTATTGTGGTTAGCTCATTTTCTTGTGCTAAAAAAGTTTCGCCAGAAAAGTCAGATTCGCAAGAAGTAAAAGAACCGAAAAAAGAAGCTATCGTTGGAGCTGATTCAGATGAGCATGGTTGCAAAGCTTCAGCTGGCTATACTTGGTCGGTTTTGAGAAAAAAATGTATTCGAGTTTTTGAAAATAGCACAAGATTAAATCATGCTGATGATGGAAAAACGTATTCTACTGTTTCCTACGTGATTTTTGACGGAAATAAAGCCGAACTTTTTTTAGACACTCAAAAAGAATCTATTGTTTTAGAAAGAAAAGCAGAAGGTGATTCTTGGATAAATGGCGATTGGCAATTAATTCCGTGGAAAGGATATGTTTTGAAAAAAGGGGAAAAGATACTTTATACGGGACAATAAAATTTTAGTATTCAGTCTCAGTCTCAGTTTTCAGTCTTGATTTTCGAAAAACTTTGTCAAAGTTTCAAACTTTGACAAAGTTCTAACTGAAAACTGAAAACTGAAAACTGAAAACTGAAAACTGAAAACTGAAAACTGTGACTGTGACTGCGACTGTGACTGAAAACTTAAACTATTTCTTTAATAAAATCAGAAGCAACAACCTGAGCAAATTCTTCGTTTAAGCTCGCTAAAGCAGTTTGGTGAATTATTTCTGCGGAGAATTCTTCTCCATTTATCCCTTTTTTATTGAAAGTTGCTGTTGCATCAGCAATTAAATATACGTTATAACCAAAATTCCCTGCCATTCTAGTTGTTGTTGAAACGCAATGATCTGTTGTTAAGCCAACAATTACAAGATTGGTGATGTTGGAATTATCAAGAAGTTCCTTTAAATTGGTTCCGATAAAAGCACTGTTGATATTTTTTTTAATGATTGTTTCGCCTGCAAGAGGTTTTACCACGTCTTGAAATTCATTCCCCGGATTTGTTTCGTTTAAAATCGAATTCGGATTTGAAGAACAGTGCTGAACATGGAATATAGGTAGTTTTTTACTTCTCCAAATTTCTAAAAGCGCTCCTGCTTTTTGTTCGGCATCAACATTGTTTCGATCTCCGCCCCAATACGCAACATCATGAAAACCTTTTTGGATATCAATTAAAATTAATGCTGGATTATTAAGTTTTGTGCTCATTTTTAAAGTTTTTAATTGCTGTTAAACTCTGACACTGAAAGCTGTGACGGAATACTTAATTTCCTAGCCAATTCCTAAAATCAAAGAAATTTTGTGGTGAAACGCCATGTCCCACGGGATATTCTTTGTAAACAACAGGAATAGCTAATTTCTCTAAAATTGCAGGCGTCTTTCTTGCCCATTCAATCGGAATGACTTGATCTACAGTTCCGTGTGAAGCGAATATTTTTAAGTTTTTGAAGTCGTTATTTTCAAATCCTTCTTTTATAATTTCTTCGTTGAAATAACCGCTCATCGCAACAACGCGCTGAATTTTTTCTGGATAAGAAAGGGCAGTAGCATAACTTAAAATTGAGCCTTGGCTGAATCCAATTAACGTTACATTATTGGCATCAATTGGGTAATTTGCCACTAATTCATCAATAAAACCAGCAATTAGATCTCTTGAAGTTCTAGCTTGTACATTATCGGTAAATTTATTTTGATCTGCATCAAAGTTGATGGCGTACCAAGCATAAGCGCCATATTGCAAATCATAAGGTGCTCTTGCAGAAATGATGTAGTAATTATCTGGAAGTTCAGAGGCAAAAGAAAATAAATCGGCTTCGTTGCTTCCGTATCCGTGCAATAAAAGCAATAGCGGATTTTTATCTAAAATTGCTTTTGGTTCTCTTATTTTATATTCTAAAGATAGATTCATTTTCTAATTATGAATTGTAAGTTGTGAATTGTAAGTTGTGAATTATGAATTTTTCACTTTGTCAAAGTTTGAAACTTTGACAAAGTTTTTAAAGTTTCAAGTTTGGAATTAAAAAATTAACTAATGTTTTTTAGTAATTTTTGATAAAGACCGCCAACTAAAGGCATCGGTCTAGTTTGTCCCTGAATGGCACTAAAAATTCCGTATGTCCATAAAACAGAAACGCAAATCCACATTGGGAATGTGATGTAAAAACTATCGAAATTGCTAACGATTAATGCTAAGGAAACAAAAGTTATCGATATTCCCGCTGCTTGGCGAATGTGAAAAGAAGCAAAACTGTTTTTGTTTTCAGAATTCATGCTCATGGCAATCAAGACGCCCACTATTAGAATATAGCTGGTAATAGCAATTGATTTTCCTTCTTCGACTGTGTTATTCATTGTATTATTTTGTAACAAGTTGATTTTGATTGAAAATTCCGTACACAGAACCTTGGATTTCAGTTCCTAAAAAAGCAGAATTTTTAGATTTTGAAAGAATGTTTTCTTTCGTAAAAGTTGATTTTCCTTCAGTAGTAAATAAAGTGAAATTAGCTTTTGCGCCTTCTTCAATTGAATTATTTTCTAAACCGAAAATAGTTCTTGCTGAAGTTAGTTTTGCAACAATAGTTTCGACCGGTAAAACAGTTAATAAAGCTCCGAAAGCACTTTCTAAACCAATGGTTCCATTTTTGGCCATATCAAATTCCATTTTTTTGAATTCAATATCAATCGGATTGTGGTCTGATGTAATCATGTCGATGGTTCCATCAGCAATTCCGTTAAGTAAAGCCTGTCTGTCTACTTCAGTTCTTAATGGCGGAGTCACTTTAAAACGTGTGTCAAAACCGTCTAGTTTTTCATCGGTTAAAACCAAATGATGTACAGAAACACTTGCAGTTACATTTAAACCTTTTGCTTTAGCTTCTCTGATCAATTGAACTGATTTTGCTGTAGAAATTGTTGGAATATGAAGTTTTCCGCCTGTATATTCCAATAAAAATAAGTTTCTTGAAATCTGAAGTTCTTCGGCTAGATTTGGAATTCCTTTTAAGCCTAATCTTGTTGAAACAATTCCTTCGTTTGCAACACCATTTCCTTTGATGTTTGGATCTTGTGAGTAAGCGATAACCAATCCGTCGAAATCTTGTACATATTGTAAAGCGATTTTCAAAATATTAGCATTGTCGATGCTTTTATTATAATCTCCAAACGCAATTGCTCCCGAATTTTTCATGTCAAAAAGTTCTGCCATATCTTTTCCTTCACTAGCTTTTGTCAAAGCACCAATTGGAAAAATTTCTGTCGCAAAACCATTTGCTTTACTTTTTACAAAATTTACTTGTGATTGATTGTCAATAATGGGCAATGAATTTGGTTGCAAGGCAATTGCCGTAAAGCCACTTTTTGCCGCAACATTCAATCCGTTTGCGATTGTTTCTCTGTCTTCGTAACCTGGTTCTCCAAGCGAAACACTGCTGTCAAACCAGCCTTGAGAAACATGAAGATTTTCAAATCGTACAACTTTGGCATCATCGTTTGGAAGAGAAACACCTATTTTTTCTATAACACCATCTGCAATTAAAAGATCAACGGTCTGATTGTGAAACGGACTTTTTGAGTCGATAATTTTGGCGCTTTTGATGATTAGTTTCATATGTAGATTATTTTATATCGTAAAATGATTTTGTAAAATGTCCGATGTTTTAAGAATCAAAACAGGTTCTATTTTACAAATTTTATAATTGCCATTTCTAATGCTAAAAATAACAGGGCAAAGATAACAAACCATTTCCAAATTTGGCTGTCTGTTCGTTCAGTTTGTAACGTATTAAAAATGGTCGAAATTGTATCGGCGGTTTTGAAATCGGAAACTACGTTTGTGTTTACCTGACTAAGGTCGCTTTCCGTTCTTTTGTAATTGAAACTAAAGTTTTCAACCCATTCTTTTTTGTCAAAAACGCTATAATTTCCAGCTGTTTCAGGGAAATCGTTAAACGTTAATTTAACTTTATTGTTTAAGATTTGCTGAATTGGAATGAACGAATCTTCGGTTCCTTTTACTTCTAAAATTGCATCTTTTGTCAATAAAACATCAACAAAATAAGGCTGATTGTTTCCAATGGTCAACGCGTTAACTCCTGTTTTTTGGTTGTTTGTCGCAATTTTATAAAATAAAGGAACGATTAAAGGCGATTGCTGAAAATTCGAATTGACGCTATTTATTGGTGCCGAAAAAATAGTAATTCCGGAAACCGAATTTTGAATTGCGGTTACAAAAGGACTTTGGTCTTCATAAGATAAAACAGCCGGATATGGACTTGAAACCGCAAATGAAGAATTTGTCTTTGGATATTGAAAATTAGTGATTTTGTTTTCAAAAACTCCTGAAAACAAAGGGTGATCAAAATTGATTTTGGTAATCAATTTGCTTTCGGTTTTTAAATTATTAAACTGAACTTTTCCAAAGTTTGCTAAGAAAGTGTTGAAGTTGGAAATTGAAGTTTTTTCAGAAGGAATAATAACTAAATTTCCGCCCTTTAAAACAAAACTTTTAAGAGTTGTTTGTAATGCCTGCGGAATCTCAACTAATTCATTCAGAATAATGGTGTTCTGTTTTTCTAAAGTATTATAATCTAAAGAACTGATCGAATAATTATTGTAATTGAATTCGTTTGGGGTATAAATTCGGGCTAAGAAATTGCTTTTTTCCGGTTCACCAATGCTGATTACGTTTGTTTTTTTGTTTTTTGAAATACTGAAATACAATTTATTGTCATACGTCAATCCGTTATCTTCAATCGAAACATAACCATGAAAAGCTTCTTTCGGAATTGTAAAATTGATTTTCTTTTTCTTTGCGTCAAAATTGATTATTGTTTTAGCAATCAGTTTGTTTTGATTGTACAATGCAGTCGAAATTGGGCTGAAATCGTCACCATAAGCCGATAAGTTTACGCCAATTTCGTAGAAATTCTCTAAAGTTTGGTTGATGTAAACGCTATCAATCGAAACGTTGTTTTTTTGTTCTGCTTCTGGAACTATGAAATACGGTTTTTCTTCAAAATCAATATTTTTGACATCTTTTTCTTTTAAGCCAACAGCATCTGTAATAATCACAATATCCTTTTTATGTGCCGATTTGTGTGCTTTTATTTTTGCAATAATAGAAGTAAGCTCAAATGGCGAAGCACTGTAATTTAAATTTTGAAGCGCGCTTTTCGACGATTTGATATCGGTATTCCAATAGTTATCAGTGTTTGTCAAAAGTGAAAACTGTGTCGTTTCTGGAGTGTTTTCCAATAATTCTTGAACGGCACGTTTCAATAATTCGCCTTTTTTGCCTTTTGCTTGCATACTGAATGAATTATCTAAAACAATATACATTTCATTCGTGGCATTTTTGCTGTCTTTTGCTTCAAAAAAGGGTTGAGCAAAAGCAATAATTGCACATGTCAGAAGTAATAATCTCGTGGCAAGTAATAATCGTTTTTTGATTTTTGAGCTTTTACGAGTCTGAATGGCAAGCTCTTTCAGGAAACGAACATTGCTGAAATAAGAAGTCTTAAAACGTCGTAATTGAAATAAATGAACCAAAATTGGAACAATCAACAAAAACAGAAAGTATAGAATTTCGGGATGTTTAAAATGCATTCTGGCTTCGATTTACTTCGCTACGTTTTGTTTTTCGCGAAGATGCAGTCAAAAATACAAATTTTTGGTCAAACCATATAAGTTATATAAGAGATTATAAGGAAGTAGTTATTGCGTTTCAGTTAAATGAACTTTTATGACTTATATGGTGGAATGTAACAAAAAAATGTAATTTTTCTGGTTCTATTTGTAATGATGAAAAAGATATTAATGCGTATTTTAGCGTACTCAAAAAAACAAATTATGAAAAGAATATTTTTAGTTTTATTTTCAGCTTTAGTGCTAACAACAGCAAAAGCTCAAAGTAAATTCAATTTATTAGTTGGAACTTATACCAATAAATGCCAAAGCAACGGAATTTATGTTTATGAATTCAATGCTGCATCGGGTGATTTTAAGCTTAAAAATTCTTCTGAAAATGTAATAAGTCCGAGTTATTTATCGGTTTCGCCAAATAATAAATTTATATATGCGGTAAATGAAAACGGAACTCAAAGTGCTGTGAGCGCATTTGGTTTTGATGCTGCTTCTGGAAAACTTAAATTTTTGAACACAAATGATGCTTTAGGAGCCGATCCTTGTCATTTGATCAATGATGACAAAAATGTAATTGTAGCCAATTATTCTGGTGGAAATATTGTTGTTTTTAAGAAAAATGCAGACGGAAGCATTACAACAGTACAACAATTAATTCAGCACGAAGGAAAAGGACCAAATGTGGCACGTCAAGAAAAAGCACACGTGCATCAAGTTGTTTTTTCACCAGATAAAAAGTTTGTTTTATCGAATGATTTGGGTTTGGATAAAGTGTTTATTTATAAATACAATCCAACTTCTAAAAACGAAATGCTGACTTTAAAAGGAACTGTTGACGTTAAATCAGGAAGCGGACCAAGACATTTAACGTTCAGCAAAGACGGTAAATTTGTATATTTAATTCAAGAGTTGGATGCTACTTTAACTACTTTTAGTTATGATAAAACAGGAAATTTGAAATTAATTGCTGAAACAAGCATTTTGCCAAAAGATTTTAAAGGCGCAACAGGTTCGGCGGCAATAAAGATTTCGCCTGACGGAAATTTCCTTTATGCGACTGATCGTGGAGATGTAAATGCAATTTCGGTTTTTAAAATTCTAAAAGATGGTAAAATCGAACTAGTTGAACAGCAAAGTACTTTAGGAAAAGGGCCAAGAGATTTTGCAATTGATCCATCAGGAAATTATCTTTTGGTTGGACACCAATACACTAATGATATTATTATTTTTAAAAGAGATAAAACAACAGGAAAACTTACTGATACTAGTAAAAAGATTGAATTGTGTTCGCCTGTAGGTTTAGTTTTTACGAAAATTTAGTAAAAAAAGTTGCTAAGATACTAAGTTACTGAGCTCCTAAGATAAATAGCAAAAGGGTGAAAATTCATTGGAATTTTCACCCTTTTAAGTTTGTATAAAAAACTTAGAATCTTAGTAGCTTAGAATCTTAGCATCTAAAAAAGTTATTTCTTTTTCTTCTTTTTCTCATTTCTTGTTTTCAACATATTTCGGTTGACAGAACCATGAGTTTTCTTTTTGGTTTTTGAAGGTCCACCAAGATTGACTTTTTGATTCTTTTTTGATTTTTCGTGAAAAGCACCGTCACCTTCAAGCTTTGGTTTTTTCATTAAAAACTTTCTTGGTAGTTTGTCTTTTTCAGCTTCTATTAGCTTTTCTGAGATTTCAACTTCTTCAGGAAAATCAACAATGTCAAGCTCTTGATCCATTAAAAGTTCTGTTTCAATTTTGAATTCTTCTTCTCTTGGCGTAACAAAACTAATTGCAGTTCCTGTTGCGTCCGCACGACCTGTACGACCAATTCTGTGCATGTACAATTCTGGTTCTTCTGGAAGTTCGAAATTGATTACGTGTGTGATATTTGAAATATCCAAACCTCTCGCCATAACGTCAGTGGTGATTAAGCCTCGAAGATTTCCTTCTTGAAATTCGGCCATTGTGCTCAAACGATAATTTTGAGATTTATTAGAGTGAATGACACCAAATTGTCCTTCAAAAAGCTCATCAATGCGATTGAAAAGCATATCTGAAATCTTTTTATTGTTTACGAAAACCAAAATTCGACTCATGCTTTCGTCGTTTTCAAGTAAATGCTTCAATAAATTTACTTTGGTATTGAAATTCGGAACGTTATAGGTAAGTTGCGTAATTTTTTCAAGCGGCGTTCCTGATGGAGCAAGTGTAACTTCTTCAGGAAAATCAAAATAATCATTCAAGAGATCATCCACTTCATCTGTCATTGTTGCCGAGAACAGAATGTTTTGACGTTTGGTTTTCATCATCGCAAAAAGCGCAGTCAATTGCGGTCTGAAACCTAAATTCAGCATTTCATCAAACTCGTCGATAACCAGTTTTTGAGTTTCATCAAAACGAACAACTGCGTCAAGCGCCAAATCCATTGTACGACCAGGTGTTCCAACTAAAATGTCGACACCTTCATAAACGGCTTTTTTTTGTGTATTGATGTTTACGCCTCCGTAAATTCCCAAAGTTTTAACCGACATATAGGTAGTTAGTTTTTCTACTTCTTCTACAACCTGAACTACTAATTCACGCGTTGGAACTAGTATTACGATTTTGGGTGTATTGGTATGTGTAAATTTATAAAGTTTTAAAAGAGGCAATAAATAAGCAAATGTTTTTCCAGTTCCGGTTTGTGCAATTCCCATCATATCACGTCCAGACATGATTACAGAAAAAGATTTTTCCTGAATAGGAGTAGGCGTAACAAATCCTAATTCGTCAACTGCTTTTTGTAATGATTTTGGGAGATTGAATTTTTCGAAAGTGCTCATTTGCATTAAATTTTGTGCAAAGATAGCTATAAATAGCTGAAAAATCGGCATATGTTAAAAATTACGATAGTTTAAAGCTTTCGTATTTCTTAAAAACCGACTAGAAAAAGCTATAATAATCGCTTTATTCGCAATAAAAGTTCGTTCGGATTAAATGGTTTTGCAATAAAATCGTCAACACCCAATTCAAAAGCTTCTTCTACAGTGTTTTCTTCTTCGCCAAGCGACGAGAGTGCAATTACACGAATATTTTGGAAGTTTTTTTTGATGTGATTAATAATTTCTAGACCCGATTTCAACGGAATAATGATTGTGGTAATCACTAAATCTGGCAAAATAACCGGAATACGTTCTAAAGCATTCATACCATCTCTGGCGATGCTTATTTTGTAACCTTCTTTTTTTAAAATAAATTTTAGAATTTCAATTGCCATATCATCGTTTTCGATGATCAAAATTTTTTTTTCGCTGATACCCATTTTGCTGTTTTTGGCTTTTATTTTTTGTATAGTTCGATTTCATCAATCATAACCATAGGTTTTTTATTTTTTCGTAATCTCCATTCAGGTAATTTGGTTTGATTTTCTATGAGCACTTTTATTTTGGCAAAAGTACTAAGGTTCAGGTTTTTAAATTCCCATGATTTTGTTGTAATTTCATAGTCTTCTGTTAAATTATCATAAATTTTCTCCTCTATAAGTTTCCATTTCTGATCTTTAAAACCGTAAATTTTGATTTTTTTTGGTGGAAAAATCCAATGTCTCTGATCTTCAAGAAAATTCAATTTTATAAGATTAAAATCTAATTTTTTGGTTTCGATTTCAAAAGAAGGATTTGTGCCGTACCAGCCAATCCAGTTAATATTAAAATCTTTGTAGCCTCGATTTCCATCGACAAGTCCGTAACTTCCTTTACCTTTAAAGTCATCCGAAGGTTCAGTTATAAAATTGACTTTTAAATCTTCGCCCAAATGCGTTACTGTGTTTTCACATATTTTTAGCCATTCTTGATAATATTTGTCAGGCGAAAGTCCGTCTTCACTTAATTCGTAAATTCCAAAATCATTACAGGATTTGCTGAAATTTTGAACTCTTTCAGTCAATTTATCTTTGACTTGTTTTTCTCCATTATCATTTACGATAAACATTCCGTGTTGGTTTTTTCCATAAAATTTGGATTGCTCAAAATAAACAAATTCAAGACCCAAGCGAAGTTTTAAGACTCGTGATTTTAAAACGGTATCATCGGAGACAGCATCAGAAGCCAATTCCAGCAATTTATCGTATTGATCCATTGCTTCAGGCGTTAAAAAAGTATTTCGAGCCTGAACCGGACCGGAATAAATATCGAGATAGGAATTGCTTTTATTTTGATTTTCAATCAGAAGTTTTAAATAATCACTTATATGTGGCGCTGCTTTTCCATAAAAACCTCTTAAAAAATCGGCTGTGACGGCTTTGATGTCAATATTGGTATCCCAAAGTAATTTCGCTAAGAGATATTGTCGCAATTCTGAAAAATCTCCGGGAACATCGGCATAACCTTGAACAAACAATCCTTTGACTTTGTTTTTTTCAAAAAGCTTGTAATTGCTCTGAAAAGACTCAAAATTTGGAAAAGGCGACATATAATTAGAAAACTGAACGGTATAATCCCAAAGGAGTAAATGTGGCGAAGTCTTGCTCCAATTCTCTAATACTTTTACAAATGAAGGCGCGCTTTCATTTGAAATTGCTTTTCCTCGGTTTAATTCTATTGGGCATAAAATAGTATAAATATTTGATGCTATTTTTAAATTAATCGGCGGTTTGAAAGTATGCAAATAGGCAAGCGTCGTAATTTTTGTATTTGGAAAATGAGCTGCAATTTTATTCAAAAAATAATAGAAAGAGCCTTGTGGTCCGCCGAATTTCTCATTTAATTTTCGGCATTCTGTACATTCGCAATATACTACATCATCATTTTGGCTAACGGAATAAAATTGAGCATCAGGTTTTTCGGCAATAATTTTAGCCATTTTTTTCTCTACCAAATCGATAACGGTGTCGTTTGTCATGCATAAAGATTCGCCGTTTCTTTTTCCTTCATACAAAGCAAAAAGCTTTGGATTGCTTTTAAAATATTCCTTTGGCGGAACAAGAACATTAAATGAATGCCCCCAAATGCCAAAATCATCAATGTGCCAATCGAGTTTGTGCCAATCGCGAAAAGCTTCGTCATAACAATCAGGAAAAAATAATGCACGATAATCAAAAGCGGGTTGATAGCGTTTTGTGAAGTTTTTAGGAAATGAAAATTCAGTCACTTTTGGAATATAGGTTTCTGTCGCAGTAAATTTTCTGAATTCCCATATTTCCAATAAAGTATAAACTGCATATCGCAGGTATTTTGGATTTTGAGCAATCAAATAAATAGATTTTGAATCGCTTTTGATTAGAAATTCGGTTGGTTTTAGTTTTTCAGTATCTGAAACTTCGAGAATAATTTCAGACGCATCATCGCTTTTATTTTGGGTAATATTTTCAAATTGTCTTCCAAAAGCCTTGTCAATATATTTTTTTAAAATCAAAGCGGCATCACGGCTTTCATCAGATTTAGAAATAATGTTGTTTTTGTGGGTTATAATAATTTCAGACTGAGCCATTATAGTTAGGTTAAATAGGAGAAAAAAGAGGAGCTGTAATTTATGGTAAGGCTTCTTTTTCATAATTATTTAAAATTTATATTGCAGTACAAAGGCAAAATCAAGTTCGGTTTGAAATTTATTTGCTGTATATTCCTGTTCATTGTCAGTAATCATGAATCCAACGATATAATGGCTTTTTATTAGCTTAAAAAAACCGGCGCTCAAGCGATATGATCGCAAAGATAATCTGCTTTCATAATCTGCTGATCTTGTTTTGTCATCTGGGGAAGTTCCGTAACCAGCAATTAGTGCGATGTAATCAAATTTTGTTTTATAATAATATCTCGAAGTCAGTGTAAAAGAAGGGCCTTCGCTTTGGATATACGATCTTAAATTAACCCAATAAGAGCCAAAATATTTTCCGATTCCAATATTTAAAGTTTTTACATTACTGTCGTCATTCATCAAAATGTAACGAACTCCCAAATCGGCTTCCCAACCTTTGTTGAAATTGTGAAAAAAGGAATAGCCTAATCTTAATTTTGGAAACGCATCATCTTGACTATAAGCGACATCAATGTATGAATAGTTTTTCTTTTTTGCAAAAAGATAAGATTCTACTTCAAACTGCAGACCGCTGGTCATCACCGAATTTCCTGCAAGTCTATTGGCATAACTCACTCTTCCAATTAAGCTTCCCCAAGAGCGTTGCCTTAAATAATCAACACTTCCTAAATGCCAAGGCCCAACACCATCGCGACTAATCGTAGTGTAATTGTAATAGGCGCCCATGCGATCCATATTGATTTGCGAATATAATTCAAAAAGACGCTGTTCAATATCAGGATCATGGGGGAATTTTTCTCTGATGGATTTTAAATATTTTGCTTCGTTTTTAGTATCATTTTGTAGTGAATAAAAAGCAATCCTTTTAAGGCGGAATGTTTTTTCTTCAGGGTATAATTCTATTGCCTTGTTTGCAACTGCAACGCCGTCATCATATTTTTCTTCCTCAATATCTAAATTGATCAAATAAATAAAAGCTTCCTGATATTTCGGGTTTTTGTCGATGACATAATTGTAATAATATCTTGCGCTGTCTTTTGCATTTACAAAATCATAATTGCGTCCTAGAGCCAAATGAAAATCAAGATAATCTGGAGCCAGTTTTTTTCCTAATAGAGCTCTTTGAATATTGAGCGTATAATCAGGATGTTTGGTTTGCATATCCTTGGTGATAACAATCAATAGGCTGTCGGTATCTATTTTCTGTGCTTTTATATTTTGGACAGAAAACAGAATGATCCAGATCATTAGGCATGTATGTAAAACGTTATTGTGTTTCATAATTGCATTATTTTTTGTTTGGTTGATCAAAACCTTTTCGAACCATGACGCCCCATTTTTGTTCTTTTTTTCCAAAGAAATACCAATATCCTTTTAGTGAAGCATAAACATTTACCGGATGATACACAAAAGGCTCAATTGCCGCCATTGCAATCAAGGTGAGCAGTTCTTTGTAGCTAGAATATGTCCTGTATAATGTTTCATCAATCAATATTGAAATTATAGTGACGGAAAAATAAAAAAGATACACTAAAAGACTCACAATAAATAAATACTGATAGTTTATTATACCAAGTATAAAACTGACTACCAAGATAATGACTCCTATAAATTCAATTATTGGCACTAAAAATTCAAAACTGAAAAAGAAAGGCAAAACCAGAAATCCTGTTCTTCCATATTTTGGGTTCAAAAACATTTTTCTGTGTAGATATAGTGTTTGTATAAGTCCTCTTGCCCAGCGTATTCTTTGTCTCAAAAATATTTTCCTTGTGCTTGGAACCTCAGTCCAGCAAAGTGATTCGGGAATATATTTGATTAAGAATTCTTGGTTGGTATCGTGCATATATCTTCGCATTCTTGTGACAAGTTCCATATCTTCCCCAAGCGACTGATGCCAATATCCGCCGGCTTTTACAACTATTTCCTTGTCAAACATTCCGAGTCCGCCCGATACTAAAAGCAAGCCGTTGATTTGGCTCCAAGCCATTCGGCCAAATAAAAAAGAGCGAACGTATTCTAATTCCTGAAAACGCGGATACCATTCCTTTGGATAATGTACTTTAAACAAAAAACCTTCTTTTACATCGCATGAATTCGAAATTCTGATTCCTGCACCCGTAGCTATAATTTGGATGTCGCTTTCCATAAAAGGTTTTGCCAATTTAAGAATAGTGTCTTTTTTTAAAATGCAATCAACATCAGTACATAAAAAAAGAGGATATTGTGATGAATTTATGCCTGCATTTGAAGCATCGGCTTTGCTCTTGCCGTTTATTTTGTCTACAACAAGCAATTTAGAATAAACAGGATTTTTGGATCGGTAATGGCCTCTTACGGGCTGTGTCGGAATTTTTTCCTGATAATAAAAATCAAATTTCACCAGCTCAAATTCGGCTATCAATTTTTCGAGTGTATCATCAGAGCTTCCGTCATTTACAATAATAATCTCATATTTGGGATAAGTAAGCGAAAGGAGCGATTTTACATTATAGACAATATTTACACCTTCATTGAAAGCCGGTGCTACAATTGAAACTCCTAATATATGATTAGAACGAAGCAAAACTTCTTCTTCAAGATAACGCTGATATTTGACATGCCTTATGATTGCCAAATAAGATAAAATGGCTAAAAAGACATAAAATAAAATATAAGCGATAGAAAATATGCCTGCAAAAATTGCATAGCAATGAATCAGCAGGTAAAAAAAATCCTGGATCATAATTCAATTTTTCTAATGTGGTTAATCATTTTTTGAGTGTCAGGATCTTTGAGCCCTATTTTGTCTATGCCAATAGTATCTATGTTATTATAACAAAAAACCATTTTTAGCTTTACATCTTTTATTTCTTGTTTTGGAATTTCATTTTCTAAAAAGGTAATTGTTTTTTTTGTGCCTATTACAGCCAAAGTTTCTAATATTTCTATTTGAGTATCTCGCGTTTCATAAGGAAGGATAGAAAGAAGTTCATCTTCTGCCTCATATAGAAAAAGTTCGCGAATGGCAATAATTACATCAGTTCGTAATGCTTTATGTTCGTGATTAAGCAGTTTTATAATCTCAGCCGATTTGTTTCTGTAGTTGTAAAAAACCATCGTCATTACAGCTAATTTCAAAATGGCCTTGTTTTTGGAATGGATCCAAAAATCAATGTCTTTAGGCATTGGAATATTCTCTGAATGAAGTACATCCATCACTTTTATAGTTGTAATACGAGAAACTTTGACAGGTATTTTGTCCAGAGCCAGCCAGTTGCCTTTTGAAAGTGCTAAAAAAGCAATATTAGCATTCGACAGAATGATTTTGTTGGGATGTAGCAAATATTTTTTGATCATCAAAATTCCTGGCGTGTATCCTAATGCCTGAAAATGATAAAAACCAGTGCATTTTTTGTATTTTCTGAAATCTCGGATCAAACGCGCTGAGTAACGATTCAATTCAAGCTGTTTGTAGATTGCCAAGATATTTTTAGCCGTTTTCCCTTTTAAATTACTTTTCATCCGAATCATGTCGTCGATCAGCATCTCTTTACACCAGTTTCTGTGTAATGGAATTTCGGATTTGAATTCCGAGATTTTATAATTTAAAGTATTTTTATCTGGTTTTGAAAGTGTAATTTCAGTTAAGAAAACTTCTGATTTGCGAATAATGCGGGAGCGATACGGCAGCGTGAGTTGATAACGTATTCTTTTAAAAAGAAGAATTACGATTAAAGATGAGGTTAGGAATAAAAAAAACGGGATGACAAAATATTTGATATAACCTATAAGTTGCTCCATACCAATAGCTTTATACCGTAATATTACAAAAAAAAACAGAAAAAAGCTAACGAAAAAGAACTAGATTAAGGTTTAAAATCCTTCAAAAACGCCTAAGCCAAAAAGAGCAAAATCGTATTTTACAGGATCTTGGCTGTCCATTTCTCGTAGTTTTAAATCTAATTCAGCCAAAGCTTTTCCGTCGTTTTGCTTTCGCGAAAGCAAGCCTAATTTACGAGCAACATTTCCTGAATGAACATCCAAAGGGCAAGATAAAATAGAAGGAGAAATAGTTTTCCAAATCCCGAGGTCAACGCCTTTTGCATCTTGACGAACCATCCAACGCAGGTACATGTTGATTCTTTTTGCTGCCGAATTGTTTAATGGATCTGAAATGTGTTTTTGGGTTCTGGCCAAATGATCGATTTCGAAAAATATTTTTTTGAATTCGCTGATGCTTTTCTGCAGACTGTTTTCTTCTTGATTTTTTGCAAAAACAGCTTCGAGCCCATTATGATTTTTATAAATATGTTGCAAGCCTTTAATAAATCCGCCCAAATCTTTTCCGTTGAAAGTGCGATGAACAAAATTTTCCAATCGGGCTAAATCTTCTTCAGAATGTGACATGACAAAATCATAAGGCGTATTGCCCATTAATTCCATCATTTTATGTGAATTTTTGATAATCATTTTGCGGTTTCCCCAAGCAATAGATGCGCTTAAGAAACCAGCAATTTCAATATCTTCTTTTTGTGAAAACAAATGCGGAATTTGCACAGGATCACTTTCTATAAAATCCTGATTATTATATTGAATGACTTTTTCGTCAAGAAATTCTTTGAGTTCAGTTTTATTCATTTTCTGAAAGTTGTTTGGCATAAAAGCCATCCTTTAAATCATCTGTTCGCATTTGGGGAATGGTCTTGAAATATTTTTTAAAATACTCGATCTGCTCTTTATTTACACAAGGTAAATCGCCATCTCCGTTGGACCAAAAAAAGCCATTGTTTATGGGAGAATTATAGTTTAAATTCCCTAAATAAATGGTTTCAAAATTGGTATCGTTTTTAGTGTTTTTATAAGGAAAAACAATATTTGTGATAGAGAAATTACTGATTTGCATCATAAATTTATGATTTGCAAAGCGATTTAAGTTTATGGGAACAAATAAGACGATAAATACAGGAATAATTGAAATTGACAATAATAAGTTAATTGTTTTTTTGTTCTGAACCATGCACACTAAACCTACCAGCGAAAAAAACAATATAAAGTTCATGAAAAAACGGTACTGTGGCGATGTTATGCCAAGCAATAAAAGCTGTAAAACCATTATAAAATAAAGTACCCACAAAGCTTTTTTATTTTGAAATTTTAAAAGAAAAAACGGAACCATTAGAATTAGTAGAATTCCAATTTTATTAAATAAACCATTTAGTTTTGGCATTGATATCCATTGCAAGAACAAATCCCAAACCGACATCGAATCATACTGTTCTTTAGTGATGAAAAAACCAAAATATTTGATTTGATCATAGTAAAAACTTTGTATAGCATCTGGAATGGCATAATCCATTGCTAATGCGGTAGAAATTTTAGACGGAAAGATTGGCGAACCGCAAATGATCATGTTTTTGATCACAAAAAGCAATAACAACAATATGCTTAGAAATGCAGGTTTTACAAGTTTTTTAGATAAAATCTTAAAATTAAGACCTAATATTAGTATTGGAAATAGGGCAAAAGTCAAAGTGGTATTTTTGATGTAGAGCAGAAAAAGCACTAAAACAACAACCAAGTTATAGATTTCAGAAGTTATTTTCTTGAAGTTTTCTAAAAAGTAAAAAAACAAAATAAAAGAGAAAACATAAACTGGAATATCTGGTGAGGGCGCACTAATAAATTGAAAAAAGAAAATATTAAATAGTGGCAATAAGCCAATAATCAAATAATTTACATTGTTATTTTTATAATATTCATTCAGCTTTTGAATTGCAAAAATATTTCCTAAAAGCAAACAAAAACCGCTTAAATCATTAAAGTTTTTATATAAAAAAGAAAAATTGAAAACACTTTGTGCGATATGCCACGCGCTGGCTTGTCCATAAAACAAATGTAAATTCACTAAGCCTTTTACAAAACCATATTCATTGAACCATTTTATGGTCTGAATGTAATACGATTCGTTGTCAATTACAAAGGGAATAGAAGCACATTGCGCAATGATCAAAATTGAAATAATGACCAAGACAATTTTTAATATGTTTTGTAATTGCCGAAGTTCGGTTAAAAATGTTTTATAGCTTTCAATAATAGAAGTGTGATATTTTGCTATAGTAAAGATATTCAGCACTAATAAAAACAAATGGAATTCAATATTAATTCTTCCAAATATTGCCCAAACGCTTGCCAATATTGTAACTGCAAACAAACCAAGAATCGAGTTAACAACAAAATTCTGGTTTTTTAAACCCATAATTTTGTCAAAACCAACACCTAAATTAATAGTGGTGAATAAAATATAAATCCAGCTTATTGCAATTAAAAGCATTAAGAAAGAATTTGCCCGTCAGACATTACTAATTTTCGATCTGCCATATTTGCCAATTCTTCGTTGTGAGTTACAATCACAAATGTTTGTCCAAATTCATCGCGAAGCTGGAAAAATAACTGATGAAGATTTTCAGCCGAATGGGTGTCTAAATTTCCCGATGGTTCATCGGCAAAAATAACATCGGGCTTGTTGATTAAAGCTCTCGCAACTGCAACACGCTGTTGTTCTCCGCCCGAAAGTTCATTCGGTTTATGATCTACACGATGTGACAAACCTAAAAATGCAAGAAGTTTTTTGGCTTCGGCTTCTGTCTCCGATGGTTTTTTTCCGGCGATATAGGCAGGAATACAAACATTTTCTAATGCTGTAAATTCAGGCAAAAGCTGATGAAACTGAAAAATAAAACCTAAATTCAAGTTTCTGAAATTAGATAAAGCCTTATCATTCAGTTTCAGGATATTTTCTCCATTTATGGTTAATGAAGTATCTGTATTGCCGTTTGAAGGTTTATCTAAAGTTCCTAGAATATGCAGTAAAGTAGTTTTTCCGGCACCAGAAGCACCAACAATCGAAACAATTTCTCCTTTTTTAATATGCAAATCAACTCCTTTTAATACTTCAAGCTGATCGTAGAATTTATGTATATTTTTTGCGTGTATCATTTTTTGAAACTGTTTCTACAAAGAAACGAAGATTATAATCAATATTCAAATTCCAAATTCCAAAATCCAATTCCGAGGCTTCGGGACCAAATTCCAAATAGTATAACTATTACTTTACATTTAAAATCGGTATGTTTATTGATAATGGGAATTTAGAAATTAAATTCTGGAAAGAAATAATTCGATTTGATCAATTATTTTTAATTTCGATTCACTTTAAATAAATGTGATATGCAAGATTTGAAAGTTATAGATGAAGAGGATAAAACCAGAAAACTTCTGTTGGGTTTGCTTTTAGATGGAATCGGAATGATTTCGTTTACGATTCCATTTATTGGAGAATTTGGCGACGTGATTTGGGCGCCAATTGCTGCTTTTATTATGACACGAATGTATAAAGGCAGAGTGGGGAAAGTGGCTAGTGTTTTGACTTTTGTTGAAGAGATTCTACCTTTTACGGACGTAATTCCTTCCTTCACGATTACGTGGATTTATACGTATTATTTTCAGAAAAGAAACAAAGAGGTTTAGTCTTTAAACAAAAAACCTAGTCCCATATTTTTGAGCATTTTCTTTTCGAAGTTCCAAAAGAATTTGAATTGCCCAAAAATTGCTCCAATTGCAACCAGTAAAACCTGATAAATTGGGAAAATAATCAATAAACGAATTAAAGTAAACCAACCGCCAAAATCTTCTTTTGTAATTCCGAGCCAAACACAGAAAGGTTTAGACAACCACGCCGATGCCGATCCCGTGATAGCAAAAACGACAAGAATAATAACAGCTTGTAAATTTGAGGTAATTCCCCAGCGTTGCTTTAGTTTGTTCATTGTTATTTGTAATGATTACAAATATAGTAACATTATCTAGATGGAACGTAACCCCAAAGCTTTTGTTTATAAGTATTTTGAAAATAAATCATGTAGTTGTAAATAAGGTAATTCACTTCGTAGCCATAGTGAATCTCTGGGCGGTAGTCAATCAGCATTTCATACAAATTTGGATTGTAAAGCTGAGGCTGGCGCACACGATTATTCCATTCGGTTACATAAATGTAATTTTTATTTTCAAGATAAGCTAGAGAATAATAAAAACGAGGTTGCGCAACAGATGCCAACCAAGTCGAAAACCCGTTGTCGATAATAATTACTTCATATTCTAAGGAATCATTTGCAATTCGAACTGTGTCATTTACACCAGAATGTGGCTTAGGCGAATTTGAAGCAACCGCGTTATTTTTTGAACCTGTAGAACACGCTATTACTGTAAATAAAACAATCAATATGTAAATGAATTTCTTCATGATTTTTGTTTTAAACAATTAAAGTTACGAATTTTTTTTGAGGTTCTGAGATTCTAAGGTTCTAAGATGCTAAGTTATTCTCGGCTATTAAAAAAAAGCTGTTTATTTTAATAAACAGCTTTTTGAATATTTTACAAAGAGACTAAAACCTTAGAATCTTAGAACCTTAGCAACTTAGAGCCTTTACTTGCTTCCAAACAATTTACCAATAAAACCGGCAATGCCTCCTTTGCTTTTAGTAACAACAAGAACATCTGCTACATCAACTTTTCCGTCGCTGTTTTGGTCAAGGCCAAATTGCATTCCATATTTAGAAATGGTATCCATTATTCCAGAAGCCTGTCCGCTGTTTCCTGAAATAGAATTTATAATGTCTGAAATTTGAAAACTGCTGTCGTTAGGATCTTTTGCTTTGTTGACTAAAGAGCCTAAAATCTGTGGAATCAAATTAGAAGCTACTCCATTTGAATCAGCACTGCTTAAACCAAATTTTTGGCCAAGGTTCCCGCTTAACTGTTGCTGAATTTGTTGTACGACAGGATTTGAGCTGTCAATAGTGGAGTTCCCATTAAATAACCCAGCAATTTGATCAGTTCCGCCTTCCGAAACAATCTTTTTTAATCCTTCAAAAATAGAATTGCTGGTTTCGCCAAGTACAGCTTCATTATGCTCATTTGGGACAGCAGAATTGTTTACAACGGCATTACCGCCATATTGCTGTACTAATTGTGTTAATTGTTCAAACATGATTTTACGAGTTTAATTAGACATCAAAAATACAAAAAAAAGAAAGGGATTTACTACAAATTTGTAATAAATCCCTCTAAAGTTAATCTATTTTTTGATTGCTTAGCTCAACAAAGTAATAATTTGTGAAGCAAGCTCTGTTCCAATTCTGTCTTGTGCTTCTCCAGTTGCAGCTCCAATGTGTGGAGTCAACGAAATTTTAGAGTGCATTAAGATTGCCATTTCTGGTTTTGGTTCGCTTTCAAAAACGTCTAAACCAGCAAAAGCAACTTTTCCTGAATCTAAAGCTTTTACTAAAGCAACTTCATCAATAACTCCTCCACGAGCACAGTTTACGATTCCAACACCGTCTTTCATAATTTCAAGTTCTTTCTCTCCAATTATGTATCCATCTTGCGCAGGAACGTGTAATGTAATGAAATCTGCTTCTTTAAATAAAGACTCTAAAGATTGAGAAACTATTTTAGTTGTGATTGACTGTCCGTCAAAAAACTCAACTTTTACATCAACTTCAGGTATAAAGCTATCAGCAGCGATAACTTTCATTCCTAAACCAAGAGCCATTTTTGCAGTAGCTTGTCCGATACGACCAATACCAACAATACCTAAAGTTTTTCCTCTTAATTCAGTTCCGTTAGCGTAAGCTTTTTTCAAACCGTCAAAGTTTGAATCTCCTTCAAGAGGCATATTTCTGTTAGAATCATGTAAAAAACGTACACCAGAAAACAAGTGTCCAAAAACCAATTCAGCAACAGACTCTGAAGATGAAGCTGGAGTATTTATTACATGAATTCCTTTACTTTTAGCATAATCAACATCAATGTTGTCCATACCAACACCACCACGACCGATAATTTTGATTCCAGGGCAAGCATCGATAATATCTTTACGAACTTTAGTTGCGCTACGCACTAAAATTACGTCAACATTGTTTTCATTTATATAGTTAGCTACTTGTTCTTGAGCTACTTTTGTAGTGATAACTTCAAAACCGCCTTTTTCTAAGGCTAGAATTCCACTTTTAGAAATCCCGTCATTTGCTAATACTTTCATTTTGTATGTTTTGTTTATTTGGTTAATCGTTTAATTGTTTAATCGATGAACCAATTTTAATTTTTTCTTTTTTTTTATTTAGGAGCTAATCCCGCTATCCGTTTCAATCTTTTTTGTTTTTAAAGAAAAAACAAAAAAGGATTTCCACTGCTATCGGGGCTAGGATTTAAAGTTTCAATAAGTATTTTCGATTAAACAATTAACCGAATAACCGATTAAACTTTTTTAAACTTTAGATTCTAACGCTTTCATTACATCAACTAAAACCTGAACGCTTTCAATTGGCATAGCGTTGTAGATAGAAGCTCTGTAACCACCAACAGAACGGTGTCCTGGTAATCCAGAAATGTTTGCCGCTTTCCACAAAGCATCAAAAGTTTCAGTGTGTTCAGGATTGTTCAACAAGAAAGTTACGTTCATGTTAGAGCGGTCTTCCACTTTTGCTGCACCTTTGAATAATGGGTTTCTGTCGATTTCAGCGTAAAGTAATTCAGCTTTAGCATTGTTTAATTTTTCAACTGCGGCGATTCCGCCTTTTTCTTTAATCCATTGTAAAGTTAAAAGAGAAACATAAACAGCAAATACAGGTGGAGTATTGTACATGCTTTCTCCTTTGATGTGTTTCGCGTAATCTAGCATACTCGGGATAGTTCTTCCGTTTTTGCCTAAGATTTCTTCTTTAACTACAACTAAAGTAGTTCCTGCTGGTCCCATATTTTTTTGAGCACCTGCATAGATTAAGTCGAATTTAGAAAAATCTAATTCACGTGAAAAAATATCAGAACTCATATCACAAACCACTGGAATGTTAGTCGATGGGAATTCTTTCATTTGAGTTCCAAAGATGGTATTGTTGCTAGTACAGTGAAAATAATCAGCATCAGCTGGAATTTCGTAACCTTTTGGGACATAAGTATAATTGTCTTCTTTTGAAGAAGCTACGACAACAGTTTCTCCGAAAAGTTTAGCCTCTTTGATTGCCGCAGTTGCCCACGTACCTGAATCTAAATAAGCTGCTTTTCCGTTTTCTTTCATTAAGTTGTATGGAGCCATTAAGAACGCTGTGCTGGCACCGCCTTGTAAAAATAAAGCTTGGTATCCTTTTCCTTGAAGTCCTAATAATTCTAAAGCAAGGGAGCGAGCTTCTTCCATAACCGCAACAAAATCTTTGCTTCTGTGCGAAATTTCAAGAATAGATAATCCTGAATCATTAAAATTTAAAATTGCTTTTGATGCCTTCTCAAAAACTTCCTGAGGTAAAATACTTGGTCCTGCGCTGTAGTTGTGTTTTTTCATGGTTGTTGTTAATAGTCGAAAAATTTAAAGATGCAAATTTCGGCAATAGGAGACGAAAAAGCGATAAATTATTCGAAATATTTAAACATATTTTTACTTTATTGTTAACAAAAACGTTATAGTATCAACGTTATCTGCGTAATCCCACAATTGAGGTTTTTGAGTTTGTCCAAATATGATGCTATTCTCAAATAAATTGTTGCTGACAATACATTGAATTTGTTCAGAATCAGCTTCGATACGGGATTGTAAATCCTCAATGTTTTCGTAAAATTCATAAAAAACACTCGAGATAGGAGAGGCGTAGCTGGAATCTTCTTTAATAGTCAAAAATCCATTGTCAAGAAGCTTGAAATTACTCATTAAAAATACCGCTTTGTTATAATCATAATTATTAGCGTATTTTTCATAATGAATCACATCTTGATATTTGAACATGGCTTCAAAAAATCCATCAAATGAATAATCCTTTGGCACAAAAAGTTTAGAAACATTGCGACATCCTAATCCGAAATAACGAAAAATATCTTCGCCTAAATTTTCTAAATCTTCTTTCGATTCTTTTCCATCTAAAACCGCAACAGAATTTCTGTTTTTTCTAATGATTGACGGTTTGTCTTTAAAATAATATTCAAAATAACGAGCCGTATTGTTGCTTCCGGTGGCAATTACGGCATCGAACTTTTCGAGTTTCCCTTCTGCAAATGTGATTTTATCTTTTAGATTTTCATCTACAGCAATTAAATATTTGGCCAAGAAAGGAAGTAGATGCTGATCGTTTGACGAAGTCTTGATCAAAGCTTTGTTTCCGGTAATCAAAACCGATAAAAAATCATGAAAACCAACCAGTGGAATATTTCCTGCCAAAATCAAAGCCACGGTTTTTTCCTTTTTGTCATTGGAGTCGATGGAATATTTAGAAATCCATTTTGTAATGTTTTCCTCCGTCAGAGCTTCTGCCCAAGAATTTATAGCAAAATAAACTTGCTCTGGCGTGTACCAGCCATTATGAGATTGTGATAAATGAATTAGATTTTCAAAATCATCAAAAAAAATCTCGTTATATAAAACGTTAGATTTTTTTACTGATTCCTTTTCAGAGAACTGACTTAAAAAATTTCCTAATTCAACAAAAACACTTTTTTTTGTTTCTAATGTCATAATGTTTGTTTATGAAGAGTTTTGATTGTAATTTTGCACAAAAATAAGCATAATTAAGTCGAAAGACAAAAGTCTAAAGTCGAAAGTCCAAAGTTGAAAAGACTTTAATGTTTTTACTTTAATACTTTCAAACTTTATGACAAATTTTATGACTTTAGACTGTATGACTTTTAAACTTTAAGACTAAAAAAGATGGCAATTATTATAACTGACGAATGCATTAATTGTGGGGCTTGCGAACCAGAGTGCCCAAATACAGCAATATATGAAGGTGCAGATGATTGGAGATATAAAGACGGAACAAGTCTTTCTGGAAAAGTAGTTTTACCTGATGGAACTGAGGTTGACGCTGATGATGCACAAACTCCAATTTCGGATGAAATCTATTATATTGTTCCAGGAAAATGTACAGAATGTAAAGGGTTTCATGACGAACCTCAATGTGCTGCAGTATGTCCTGTTGATTGCTGTGTACCAGATGATAACCACGTAGAAGACGAAGAAACCTTGTTGAATAGACAAGCTTTCTTACATGGCGAATAATATTCTGAGATCCAATTTTCAGAACTTTATAAAATCCTGAGTAATGTACTCAGGATTTTTTTTGTCTTTTTTTTGATATTTATTCTTTATAATGCTGTTACATAACGATTTATTTTGTTAATTTGATGTTAATATTCCAAAAACAGCCTATGAGGAGACTGGTATGTTTATTTATCGTATTATTTAGTATAACAGCTTTTGCGCAAAAATCTGAATATTCTATTATTGTAAAGGATATCGAAACTCAATTGCCTATAGAAAATGCCACTGTAGTCATTATGAAAACCAAACAAATTTTGTTAAGCAATAAAGAGGGCAAAGTCACTTTTATGCTAACAGGAGGTTCTAATATTGAAATTTCACAAACGGATTATGAGACTTTGAATATTCGCTGGGTGTCTTTAAAAGATGATCAAAAGTTTGTGGTTTATTTGAAGAACAAGAACAATAAACTAGATGAAATTGTAGTTTCAAAGGAAAATCCCCAAAAAATCTTTCAAAAAATTGTTGCCAATTCCAGGAAAAAGTTAGCATCATCTTACAGATTAAAAGTCTATGTAAGAGAATTTTTTATGCTCGATAACAAGTACTCTTATTATAATGACGGACTTGTTAATTTTCAATTTTCGGTAAATCAAAAAAAATCAAAAACCACATTATTGGTAGAGCAAAATAGATCCTACGGTTTGTTGGAAACAGATGTTAGTGCCGATTTAAAAGGATATAATTTGAATAATATCATGGAAAATTATTCGAACTTAAAATATTTTGATCCGGTTCTAGATCCCAAAACTAGAAAAGAATATGATTTTACAACAACAGGGCATCCTACTAATAAAGATTATTATGTTCTAAAAATTACGCCTCTTGATAAATCAAAAAAGGCATTGGATACTTTTGAAATTGTTTACGATCCTGTTAAGAAACTGATTGTAGAATATACAATCATCATTGAGCCAGGGAATCTAATGCAAATTGAAGAACAAACTAAGCCAGGCTCAAAAAATGTGACTAAATCGAATATCAGAGTTAGTTACAGAATCGATGGTGAGGACTATTATTTGTTGAATTCGAATGAAGAAATTGCGTATAATCTTGTTTTGAAAGAACAAATAAAGAAAATTGAGGTTCGAAATAGTTTTATCACAACACATTTCAACCGACAAAATTTCACTTATAAGGAAAGCGACGTTTTTAAAGAGAAAACACTCTTCAATAAAAAGAATAAAATTATGACCAATTATTGGGATATTTCTGGTTTTACAGCTACTGAGGAAGAAAAAGCGATTATTGCAGGTTTGGATTATAAGTTGTAAAATGTGAGTTGTGAAATGTTTTAGATAAAAAAAATCCTGAACTTTTTGGTTCAGGATTTTTTATTTGTGTCAGGCTGAGCGATCCCGAGACTTCGGGGAAGCCCTTTTTTCTGAAATATTTTAGAAATTAAATCCAAGTCTTGCGTAGTAATATGCACCGCTGAATCCCATTTGAACGGCATCCCAGTAACCTCCAGCTTCTGTATTTCCTTGCTCGTCTTGTTTTGTTGGATAAACATTGAATAAGTTGTTGCTTCCAAGACTTAATTTTAAATTTTTAGTTAATTGATAACCTACAGTTAAATCAGTAACTAATCTTGGATTATAAACGTCATCTTCATCTGCATAATCAACTAAAACTACTTTGCTGAAACGTGTAAAAGCCAATCCTGCATCAAATTTATTTTTTGAATACGTAAGATTTAAACCAAACTTGCTGTCTGGAGCTGAAGCTAATAAAAAGGCTTTTTCACGTTTTCCAAAGAAAGTCGCTTCGTCTAAATCACCATTTTTTACTTTATCAATTTTCATATCATTGATATTTCCAACTAAAGTGGCGCCAATATGTCCAAAATCATACGTTTTTTTCCAAGAGAAAACTAAATCTAAACCATGCGTGCTTGTATCAACTCCGTTAGCAAAAAATTGCGCCGAATCAACACCAAGGTTTAAACTGCTTGCGTCAAAATATCCTGTTAATACAATACGATCTTTAACTTTAATGTAATATCCGTCAACAGTAGCTGTAAAATCACCAAATGTTGCAGTTAGTCCCAAAGAGGCGTTTACTGCTTTTTCTTCGTTTAATTTTTGAATTCCAAATGCTCGCGTAACCGGGCTGTCATTTGGTGCAAGTAAAACTTCTTGTGCTCCTTGTGCATTAAAATTTGTAAAATGCAGATTGTAATAAATTTGAGCTAAAGATGGTGCACGGAAACCTGTACTAATAGATCCTCTAGCATTAATATGATCTGTAATTTTTAATCTTGAAGCTAATTTTCCGTTAATAGTACTTCCAAAATCGCTGTAATTTTCAAAACGAACAGCGCCACTCAGCATCCAAGCTTCAGTAACATCTAATTCGGCATCAGTATAAAGCGAAAAGTTTGTTCTGTCTTTGTTTACAGTATTTAACGGGCTGTATCCAGGGAAACCTTGCGATCCTCCTGGTCTTGGTTCGCCCGAAATTGGGTCAATTGGAGGGCTTTGTGTTGTAGGATCTGTAATAACTTTTCCGTTAGTATCGTAAGTAGCGTACGAGCCTTCTTCGCCCGCAAAAATTTCAAATTGCTCCACTCTAAATTCTGTCCCAAAAGCGATATTAAATCCGCTCATGATATCATCATAATTCTTAGAAATGTCAAAGTTGGTTGTATTTTGAAGCAAGCTATGTCCGCCGGCGTCAAATTCATGCGGTGATTTGTCTTCAAGAGAAGCATTGATCGTTCCTTTGATGTCATATTGAAATTTGTTTTTTCCAAAAGTATTGCTCAAATCAAATTTCCATCCTCCAGAAGATTCCGTTTTTATTCCGGCCGCAATCGAATTGTCGTTGATTTTTGATGTGATTCTTGGAGTATATCCGCCTGGATAAACAGATTCAACAACTCTCTCCCCATCGTTTCGGGTAAAAGCATAAGCATCAGTATCTCTAAAATTGCTTCCTCCAAAAGCATAAAATTCAGTCTTATCGCTTATTGGAATAGATAAGTTGGCAAATAAGTTTACGCCTTGCATCTCGGCATCACCAAAACCTTTTCTAAAATCATAAGCTGGCCTTAATGTTTTGTTTTTGCTTAAAAACTCACCGGTAATATTTACATAACCGCCTTTGCTTCCAATACCTGTTCCATAATTGGCAGCAACTTTTACAGAACCGCCATCTAAATCTTGATCTTTTCCGTACGAATTTCCATTTCCATCTTGATCTAGTCTAAAGCCTTTGGTGTTTGGAGTTCCAGGAAGAAAATCACCTTTTGCATGTGTATTAAAAACACCATAAGTTACAGATCCTGTTAATTCATTTACATTATCATTTGTTATGATATTGATAACTCCAGCAATCGCATCAGAACCATATTGAGCTGCGGCGCCGTCACGAAGAATCTCGATTCTTTTGATAGAAGCAGCCGGAATCGCATTTAAATCGGTTCCTGTATTTCCGCGTCCGCGAGTACCAAATAAATTGATAAGTGACGATTGATGTCTTCTTTTTCCGTTAATCAAAACCAAAGTCTGATCAGGTCCCATACCTCTCAAAGAAGCGGGATCAACGTGATCGGCTCCATCAGAACCAGATTGTTTGTTGGCATTGAATGAGGGAGCAACATATTGTAGTAATTGATTGATTTCGATTTTCCCACTTTGAGTAGTAACATCTTTTACATTGATGACGTCAATAGGAACTGCCGAATTTACAACGGTTCTTTTGGTACTTCTCGAACCAACGACAACAACATCATTTAAAACTTGGCCATCGCTTTCGCTTAAAGTGATGTCTATTTTACCGCTCGAAGCCGATTTTTCAACGGTTGAAAAGCCAACATAGCTAAAAACCAATGTGGCGCCATCTTTAACTTTGATTTTATAGGCTCCTTCAAAATCGGTTGAAACACCATTTGATGTTCCTTTTTCGAGAATATTTACGCCAGGCAGAGGTGTGCCTGTTTTGTCTTTCACGACACCTGAGACTTCTTTTTGAGCAAAAAGAAATGCTGTATTCAGCAGAAATAATAATAAAACAATTTTTTTCATTTTAGTTTGGTTTTTTGGTTTGTTTTTCATTGGTTAGGTTTATAAAAGTAATGTTTTTTAACAAAAATTTAATTAAATGTTTAAAAATTTTTAAGATTAGCTTTAAAATTATATTATTGAACATTTTTACTTCGTGCAAGAGCTATTAAATCTTATATTTGCAAAATTTTAGAGCTGAAAAATATCATTTCAGCAGAAAATCAAAAATGAACATTTAAATCACAAAACATTAAAACACAATATTTAATGTTTTAGACCATTTAGTGTAAAAGGTCGAATAAATAATATAGAAACAAACAGATGAAAGCAGGAATTGTAGGATTGCCAAATGTTGGAAAATCAACATTATTTAATTGTTTATCTAATGCAAAAGCGCAAAGTGCAAACTTTCCGTTTTGTACAATCGAACCTAATATTGGTGTTGTAAACGTTCCAGATCCGAGAATCAATAAATTAGAAGAATTGGTAAAACCAGAGCGCGTTCAAATGGCAACTGTTGATATCGTTGATATTGCAGGTTTGGTAAAAGGAGCAAGTAAAGGTGAAGGTCTTGGAAACCAGTTTTTAGGAAACATTAGAGAGTGTAATGCTATTATTCACGTTTTGCGTTGTTTTGACAATGATAATATTGTTCACGTTGACGGAAATGTAAATCCAATTCGTGACAAAGAAACTATCGATATCGAATTGCAGTTAAAAGATCTAGAAACTGTTGAAAAACGTTTAGAAAAAGTAAAACGTGCTGCAAAAACTGGAAATAAAGAAGCTCAGGCAGAAGAAGCTTTATTGAACAGAATTAGAGAAGCTCTTTTACAGGCAAAATCTGCAAGAACAATTGTTCCTCAAAACAACGATGAAGAAGTTTTGATGGAAGCTTTTCAATTAATTACAGCAAAACCAGTTTTATATGTTTGTAACGTTGACGAAAGTTCTGCTGTAAACGGAAACAAATATGTTGATCAAGTTCGTGAATTAGTAAAAGATGAGGAGGCTGAAGTTATTGTACTTTCAGTAGGAGCAGAGGCAGATATCACAGAATTAGAAAGCTACGAAGAGCGCCAAGTTTTCTTAGAAGATATGGGGCTAGAAGAGCCAGGAGCGTCAGTTTTAATTCGTGCAGCTTACAAATTGTTAAAACAGCAAACTTACTTCACAGCTGGTGTAAAAGAAGTTCGCGCTTGGACAATCAATATTGGAGCAACTGCGCCACAAGCAGCTGGAGTTATTCATACCGACTTTGAAAAAGGATTTATCCGTGCAGAAGTAATTTCATACGATGATTACGTTCAATACGGTTCTGAAGCAAAAGCAAAAGAAGCTGGAAAATTCAGAGTTGAAGGAAAAGAATATATCGTGAAAGATGGTGATGTAATGCATTTCCGTTTTAACGTTTAATCTTTTTTTAGATAATAGAAGAAAGAACAGAGATAAAAGACTAAACTGCTGGAGAGATTCAGCAGTTTTTTTTTGTCTATAACTTAAGATTTTGTTTGTCAGGCTGAGCGAAGTCGAAGCCCACGCCCACGCACAGATTGTAGATTTTCTTTATGGAGCTTCTTGCGTGTCCTTCGACTTCGCTCAGGATGACAAAAAATGCGAATAAAAATCAGTGTGGATACGTTTTCGCGAAAGCGAATCCGTAAAATCCGTTTTCCATTTCAGGAAGTGAAAATTTTTGGCTTAAAAATTGGTTACAGAAAAATTAACTAATTACTAATCTAAAATCAACCAATCAAAATGCTAAAAAAATCATTCAAATTTCTGGGCTGGACACTTTTCGGGATTTTCACTTTTATTGCATTGTACATTTCTTCAGTATTAATTATTTCGAAAATAACGGTTAATTCAGATGTTGCAAAAGTCGAAGAACAAAATGCAATTCCAATTTACATTCTTTCCAATGGCGTTCATACAGATATTGTAGTTCCCGTAAAAAACGAAATCAAAGATTGGCGAAACGAAATCCAGTTTAATCAAACCCAATCCAAAGATTCTTTGATGAATTATATCGGTTTTGGCTGGGGAGATAAAGGTTTTTATCTAGAAACTCCCGAATGGTCAGATTTAAAAGCAAGTACAGCTTTAAAAGCCGCTTTTGGTGTGAGTTCTTCTGCAATGCACGCGACATTTTTCAAACAACTGAGAGAAGGCGAAGATTGTAAGCGTATTTTGATTTCTAAAGAAAATTATCAAGATCTTGTAACCTATATTTCAGATAGTTTTACTAATCCGCTTCATCCACAATGGATTGAAGGTCATAGTTACGGAAAAAAAGATGCTTTTTATGAAGCAAAAGGAAGTTATAGCCTTTTTTATACATGCAATACTTGGGCAAATAATGCTTTGAAAGCTGCCAATCAAAAAGCGAGTTTATGGACAGTTTATGATAAAGGGATTTTCTGTCATTATAAATAATTCTGCCATGAAAAAGATAGCTTTAATTGTAGCAATATTAACATTAGGCATTTCTTGTAAAAAAGTAGATGCGCCGGCAGAATGTGTGGAAGGATGCGCGACTTTTTATTTTGAAAAACCGCAACCTGAAAATGATTCTGAGTTAGATCATTTCCCGAATAAATTCAGAGGATTGTATGTCAATAACGATTCAACTTTTATAAGAATTGAAGAAGATAGAATTCTAGAAGAATATTTTTGGAAGTTCAAAATTCATAAGCTTAAATTAGATTCACTAAAAGCTGACTGCGATATTGTTGATGGCAAATTAGTGGTAAAGGATACAAAATATTGGTACGACATGCGTCAAAAAGGCGACTCAATCGAATTAATTCAAAAAAATATTGATACGCTGTTTAGGTTTTCTTTTTATGAAAAAGCAAAACGAATTGACGGACAATTAATTTTGAGTAAAAAAGATTCCATATTTTGGAAAGTGAGATTTGTTTCGCTTGATAAAGAAGCACTCAAATTTAAAAACTTGTACGATCTAAAAGACCTTAAAAAATTAGATTCAGTAACTAAAATAAAAGCAAAAAAGCTTGATTCTATTTCCTACTTGATGAAACCAGCAAGAAGCGAATTCAAAAAGATTTTTAAAATTAAACATTTAGGATACGATCAGGAATATAAAAAGGTCTCCAAATAAACATGGGAAAAATATAAAATTCGGCTAAAATCCAAGAAGTAGAGAATTTTCATTAATGCCTACATTTGAGTAAATATCAAACAGCCAGCAAATGAAAAATCATAATATCTTTTCAAAAACTTGGTATTTATTAAAAACGACATTTTTAGAATTCAGCGACGATAATGCGATTAAGTTAAGCGCAGCATTGTCCTATTATACCATTTTTGCATTGCCTCCTTTATTGATAATTATAATTACTATTTGTGGCTTCTTTTTTGGGGAAGAGGCAGTCACAGGCCAGTTATACGGCCAAATAAATAGATTGGTAGGGAATAATGCAGCGGTACAAATTCAGGAGGCAATAAAAAATGTTCAATTATCAGACAGCAATGTGTTTGTGACCGTTTTTGGGGTTGTAATGTTGCTAATTGGGGCGTCTGGAGTTTTTGCCGAAATCCAGAGTTCTATTAATTATATTTGGGGATTGCGGGCCAAACCCAATAGAGGTTTGCGAAAATTTATCCAAAACAGAATTATGTCGTTTTCTATGATAGTTTCGGTTGGATTCTTGATGTTGGTCAGTTTAATGATCAACGCTACTTTAGACGTTTTAAATGCTCGTTTGAAACTTTATTTTCCAGACACAACAGTTTATTTTTTTTATGTGCTTAATTTGATGATTGTTTTTGCTAGTATCACCTTGCTTTTTGCAATTATATTCCGAACTTTACCTGACGGAGTGATCAAATGGAAAGATGCCTTTATTGGAGCTTCTTGCACGGCAATTTTATTTATGATAGGTAAATTTGCGATCGGACTTTACTTAGGAAATTCTACTGTAGCAAGTGTTTACGGTGCAGCTGGTTCTGTGATTATAATTTTAGTTTGGGTGTATTACTCGGCTATTATTTTGTATTTTGGAGCTGAATTTACAAAAGTCTATGCAAAAGCTTTTGGAGGAAGTATTTCGCCAAATGATTATTCTGTAGAAATACAAAAAGAGATTTTTGAAATCGAAAATAATTAAAAAAACGGCCACAGATTAAAATGATTTATTCAGATTAAAAAATCATTTTAATCCATTTAATCTGTGGCAAAAAATACCACAATATGAAAATAATAGCCTTTGGAGGAAGCAACAGCAAACAGTCAATCAATAAGCGTTTAGCGACTTATGCATCTAGTTTATTTGAAAATGCAGATGTTGAAGTTTTAGATTTGAATGATTTTGCAATGCCAGTATTCAGCGTTGATCTTGAAAAAGAAGTTGGTCAGCACAAAGTTGCACAAGCATTCTTAAACAAATTGAAAGAAGCTGATATTCTAGTAGTTTCAATGGCAGAAAATAACGGAAATTATTCTGTTGCTTTCAAAAATGTTTTTGACTGGAGTTCCCGAATAGAAAAAGATGTTTTTCAGCACAAACCAATGTTGTTGTTGGCAACTTCGCCGGGAGGCAGAGGAGGCGCATCAGTTTTAGGAATTGCACAGAATCTTTTCCCACGTTATGGCGCCGAAATAAAAGGAAGTTTCTCATTGCCATCATTTGGCGCGAATTTTGATTTAAATGATAATAAAATTTCAAATGTCGAGTTTGACAAAGAACTGAAAGATATTATCAAATCAAATTTTTAAATGCCACAAAAAAAGATTTCATTATTATTCCTTTTGCTTCATATTATTTTTTTCAATTTCGCTTCTGCACAAAAAGTAAGCGAAGTTGATAAAATTGTTGCAAAATACCCTAAAAGTTTTGCTAGTACTGAAAAATTAGCCGACAGGATTGAAAAAGATTTTGATTCCGATTATGATCGTGCGCGCGCCATTTACAGCTGGATTGCATTCAATGTAAAATATGACTTTAATACTTTTTTGAATCCGCCCAGAACACAAGGTTTCAGTTATTCTTCCGAGGCTGAAAAGCAACGAAAAATTAAACAGATTAATGACAATCTGATTCAAAAAACTTTTAAAACTCAAAAAGCCGTTTGTGAAGGTTTTACAGCCTTGTATCAGCATTTGGCTAATGAAATGGGGATTAAATGTGAAATAATTCGTGGTGATTCTAAAATTTCATTGAGAGATATCGGAAGAAAAACAACTTCATCCAATCATGCTTGGAATATGGTTTTGATTGATAAAAAATGGCGCTTGGTCGATGTGACTTGGGGACAAGGCTATTACGACAGCAGTAAAGGCCGAATGGTCAATGATTTTAATCCTGCTTATTTTGATACAGATCCAGATTATTTCTTTGCCAAACATTTTCCAGATTCAGGAACTTTTTTAGGAAATCGATTAGATAAAGATGCATTCTTAAACGGCCCTTTGATTTACAATAAAACCATCGAAGAAGATTATCAAGTTAAAACGCCAGATTCAGGAATTATCGAAGCAAGGAGAGGAGATAAAATTACAGTTGAGATCAAAAATCTTTCAAAATCAGATCAGGTTTTTTATTTGAATAAAAGAAATCAGCCTGTAAAAATCCAAAACGTAAAAGAAAAAAGGGGAGGTTTGGAGTTTCAGATTTTGATTGATAGTAGTGTAGGAGAATATATTACGATTTATGCCAATACAAATAGTATTGTTTCTTTTAAAATTGTTTCGAATAATTCATAGCCAAGTCTTTTATTACATTTTATTCTTTTACGAAATAGCCGTATCTTAGCAAGAATGAAATGAATTTAAATGCTATGGAAACAACTTTTCTGAAATCAATCTTAGACAATGATTTCTATAAATTTACGATGCAACATGCCGTAATCAGGCTTTTTCCAAAGGCAAAAGTTCGTTATGGATTTATAAATCGAGGAAAACATGTTTTTCCGCCTGGATTTGGAGATTTGCTTCGAAAATCGGTTGATGCATTGTCTGAACTTCGTTTGACAAAAGAAGAAAAGAATTATTTAGCGCATTATTGTCCTTATCTTGATCCCACTTATTTAGATTTTCTGCAAGGATATAATTACGATCCATCTGAAGTTCAGATCAGTCAGGAAGGCTCGGAAATAAAAGTTACCGTTGAAGGATTTTGGTACAGAACTATTTTGTGGGAAGTGCCTTTAATGGCCTTGATTTCGGAACTTTTTTATAAATCCAATCATTTAATTCGTTTGAATGATGAAGCCATAAAAGAGCTGACCAAAGAAAAAATTGATAAATACAATAAACTTGGTGTTTCTATTTTAGAGTTTGGAACAAGAAGACGTCATTCCTATGATGTTCATGAGCTGGTAAATGAAACTTTACAAACTTATGGAGGACAGAGTTTTATTGGAACCAGTAATGTGCATTTTGCGATGGTCAACAATAGAAGGCCTTTGGGCACGCATGCACACGAATGGTTTATGTTTCATGCCGCACAATATGGTTTTCAGGTGGCGAATTTTACAAGTCTTGAAAACTGGACAAATGTTTACAGAGGAGATCTCGGAATTGCGTTGACAGATACCTATACGACCGAAATATTCTTCAATCAGTTTGATAAAAAATATTCCAAACTTTTTGACGGTGTTCGACATGATAGTGGCGACCCGATAGAATTTGCTAAAAAAGTGATTTCTCATTATATAAAAATGGGAATTGATCCAAAATCAAAAGTCATCGTTTTCTCAGATTCGCTTAATTACGACAAAGTAAAAACGATTGTAGATTTCTGTCAAGACAAAATAAAAATGTCTTTCGGAATCGGAACAAATTTTACCAATGATGTCGGTTTACCAGCGATGAATATGGTTATAAAATTAACTGAAACAAAACCTGACAATACACATTGGCAAGGCGTTGTGAAACTTTCTGACGAAAAAAATAAAAATACGGGAACGCCTGAAATGATTGCGCTCGCAAAAGAAGTACTCGGAATCAAATAGTATTTTTTTGTTTCATAGCTGATTTTTTATATTTTTAACGGTCGTATTTTTTAAAATAAATTTAAATTGGTTTAAAAACTGTTATTATTCGTAACAAAAGAAAAAATACGCTTTCATTTTTTACCGATAAATGGTACATTAGCCAAAAATCCTAAATTCATTTATGCTAGAGCAAAATCAATACAACGAAGATAATATTCGTTCACTCGATTGGAAGGAACATATTCGTATGCGTCCGGGTATGTACATCGGGAAATTAGGGGACGGATCATCACCGGATGATGGTATTTACATTCTTTTGAAAGAGGTTTTAGACAACTGTATCGATGAATTCGTTATGGGTGCCGGAAAAACTATCGAGGTAAGTATTAAAGACAAAACAGTTTCGGTTCGTGATTACGGACGTGGAATTCCATTGGGAAAAGTGGTCGATGTAGTTTCGAAAATGAATACTGGAGGAAAGTACGATTCTAAAGCTTTCCAGAAGTCAGTAGGTTTGAACGGTGTCGGAACAAAGGCAGTGAATGCGCTTTCTACTTTTTTCCGCGTAGAATCTGTTCGTGATGACAAACAAAAAGGAGCAGAGTTTTCGGCAGGAAATTTGGTTTTAGAAGAAGATGTAATCGATACGACCAAACGTAAAGGAACAAAAGTAATTTTTACGCCAGACGAAACGATTTTCAAAAACTATAAATTCCGTATGGAATATGTAGTGAAAATGGTCAAAAACTATTGTTATTTGAATAATGGTTTGACGATTATTTTCAACGGAGAAAAATATTATTCAGAAAACGGACTTCGTGATTTGTTGGAAGAAACAATCAGCGAAGAAGATTTAGAATATCCAATTATCCATTTAAAAGACCACGATATTGAGGTTGCATTAACGCATAGTAAAACCCAATACAGTGAAGAATATCACTCTTTCGTAAACGGTCAGAATACAACGCAGGGAGGAACACACTTAGCTGCTTACCGTGAAGCTGTTGTAAAAACAATTCGTGAGTTTTACAACAAGAATTTTGAAGCATCAGACGTTCGTAAATCGATTGTAAGTGCGATTAGTATTAAAGTAATGGAACCAGTTTTTGAGTCTCAGACTAAAACTAAATTAGGTTCTACCGATATGGGTTCTGATGATGGAACGCCAGCAGTTTCTGTTCGTACTTTCGTAAACGATTTTATCAAAACGAAGCTGGATAATTATTTGCATAAAAATCCGCCGACAGCTGAGGCCTTATTGCGTAAAATTCTTCAGGCAGAACGTGAAAGAAAAGAATTGTCAGGAATTAGAAAATTAGCGACAGATCGTGCTAAAAAAGCCAATCTGCACAATAAAAAATTGAGAGATTGCCGAGCGCATCTTCCAGATACTAAAAACCCTAGAAACTTAGAAAGTACGCTTTTTATTACCGAGGGAGATTCGGCTTCTGGATCAATTACAAAGTCGCGCGACGTAAATACACAAGCCGTTTTCAGTTTGCGTGGTAAGCCTTTGAATTCATACGGAATGTCTAAAAAAATCGTGTATGAAAACGAAGAATTCAACTTGCTTCAAGCGGCACTTGACATCGAAGACGGTCTGGAAAAATTACGTTACAACAACATCGTAATCGCAACCGATGCCGATGTCGACGGAATGCACATTCGTTTATTGTTGATTACGTTTTTCCTTCAGTTTTTCCCAGAATTAATCAAAGAAGGGCATTTGTATATTTTACAGACGCCGCTTTTCAGAGTTAGAAATAAAAAAGAAACGATTTATTGTTATTCTGAAGAAGAAAGAAAAGATGCGATTGAAAAATTAAAGCCAAAACCAGAAATCACGCGATTCAAAGGTTTAGGAGAGATTTCGCCAGATGAGTTCAAGAACTTTATTGGAGATACGATTCGCCTTGATCCTGTTATGATGGATAAACATACTTCAATCGAGCAGCTGTTATCTTTCTATATGGGTAAAAATACACCAGACAGACAGGACTTTATTATAAAGAATCTGAAGGTTGAGATTGATGAGCTTGAAGAGGCTTAAAAAATTAACACCTGTTTTTAGTATATGAAAAAAGTATTTTTTTTGTTGACAATTTTAATATTGATTTCTTGTAAAAAAGAGCAAGAGAAGTCTTCGTCTGATTTGACGCCAATGGTTAGTAAATCTTCTACAGAAAAAATCAGAGAAAGAGATTTTCCTTTGAAGGATTTATCTAAAGTTGAGTTTTTATCTTATGAAGACCGAATGCGATGGGATGATATTAAAAATAGATATACAAAAGACCTTGTTGTTGATTATAAATTGAATTTCGATAGTACACAAGTCAAAGAAAGAGTAGTATTAAATTCAGTATTGAAAACAGAATTACTGGAATTAATGTCTCAGGATAGTTGTAAATTAGAAAATTTACCTAGAGATTGTTATATGCCCCGACATATGATAATTTTTAGAGATCAAAAAAATAGAATAATTGGTTACAAAGAGCTTTGTTTGTCATGTCATGGTTTTAGAGAATCAAAAAATCTGGAAAATTACAATGGCTTTTGTTATAGTCAAATGGAAGAGCTTTTTAAAAAAGCTGGAATCAAATATTTTGACGAAGATTATGAATAATAGAAATAGTTTACTGAAATAATTCAGCATATAAAATGAAAGACGAAGAAGACGATAACATAATTCCAAACGACGACGAGAATAATTCAGAGGAAAATCTGGATAACATTCAGGATGGCGATGATGATGTGATTGATGGTGAAGGAAAACATTTTGAAGGAGCACATTTTTACGAAAATCAGGAAGAAGAAGGAGAAGATGTTATTACGAAGGTAACGGGAATGTATAAAGACTGGTTCTTGGATTATGCTTCGTATGTAATTCTAGAACGTGCAGTTCCTGCTATCGAGGACGGATTTAAACCTGTTCAGCGTCGTATTATGCACTCTTTAAAAGAGCTGGATGATGGTCGTTATAATAAAGTTGCCAATGTTGTTGGTCACACCATGCAGTATCACCCACACGGTGATGCGAGTATTGGTGATGCCATGGTACAAATCGGTCAAAAAGATTTATTGATTGACTGTCAAGGAAACTGGGGAAATATCTTAACTGGTGATGGTGCAGCAGCACCCCGTTATATTGAGGCACGTTTATCTAAATTTGCTTTAGAGGTTTTGTATTCTCCAAAAATTACAGAATGGGGACTATCTTATGACGGTAGAAAAGCTGAACCGATAAATCTTCCAGTAAAATTCCCTTTGCTTTTGGCTCAAGGTGCAGAAGGTATTGCAGTTGGACTTTCTACAAAAGTACTTCCTCATAACTTTAATGAATTAATTGACGCTTCGATTAAAATCTTAAAAGGGAAATCGTTTACTCTTTACCCAGATTTTGCAACAGCCGGTGTTGCTGACGTTTCGAATTACAACGACGGAATGCGTGGCGGACGTGTGCGTGTTCGTGCTAAAATTTCGCAATTAGACAAAAACACTTTGGTCATTACGCAGATTCCGTTTTCTACCAATACATCGAGTTTGATTGATAGTATTTTGAAAGCCAATGAAAAAGGTAAAATCAAAATCAAGAAAATTGAAGATAACACGGCTGCCGATGTAGAGATTCTGATTCATCTTTTCCCTGGTGTTTCGCCAGATAAAACGATCGATGCTTTATTTGCATTTACGGCCTGTGAAACTTCTATTGCACCTTTAGGATGTGTGATTGAAGATAATAAACCATTGTTTATTGGAGTTTCTGAAATGTTGAAAATTTCAACCGAAAGAACGGTTGATTTGCTAAAACAAGAGCTTGAAATTCAATTAGAAGAATTAAAAAATAAGTGGCATTTCTCTACTTTGGAAAAAATCTTCATTCGTGAAGAAATGTATATTGACTTCAAATTATACGGCGATAGAGAATCACTTTATAAATATTTATACGATCGTTTTGAGCCTTTCAAGAAATCATTTGTTAGAGAAATCAACGATGATGATTTACAGCGCTTGACTCAAATCCCGATGATTCGTATAACACGTTTCGATTCTGATAAAGCCGATGATTTAATTGCGAAGTTAGAAGACGAAATGAAAGAAGTACAGCATAATCTGGAACACTTAACAGATTTTGCAATTGCTTATTTTACCAAATTAAAAGAGAAATACGGAAAAGGACGCGAACGCCAGACAGAACTTCGCGTGTTTGATAATGTAGAAGCAACAAAAGTTGTTTTAAGAAATACAAAACTTTACGTAAACCGCGAAGAAGGTTTCGTAGGAACTAGTTTAAAGAAAGATGAATACGTAGGCGACTGTTCTGATATTGATGATGTGATCGTGTTTTTGCGAGACGGAACCATGATGATTACAAAAGTCGATGCCAAGACTTTTATCGGAAAAGACATTATACACGCAGCGGTTTTTGATAAAAATGATAAACGAACGATTTATAATATGATGTACCGTGATGGTAAATCAGGTCCGTCTTATATAAAACGTTTTAATGTTACCGGAGTAACACGTGATAAAGCCTACGATTTAACAAATGGAACAAATGGTTCGCAAGTAGTTTATTTTTCACATAATCCAAATGGAGAAGCTGAAGTTGTCACTATTTTATTGCGTCAAGTTGGAACAATTAAGAAGCTGAAATTCGATATTGATTTCGCTAAGTTAGCCATTAAAGGACGTGGCTCTAAAGGAAACTTGGTGACCAAATATCCAATCAAGAAAATCGAATTAAAAGAGAAAGGAATTTCGACTCTGTTGCCAAGAAAAGTTTGGTTTGATGATACCGTAAAACGTTTAAATGTTGACGCAAGAGGAGAATTGTTAGGAGAATTTAAACCAACAGATAAAATTTTAGTAATTAGCCAGTCAGGAAAATTAAAAGTAATCATTCCAGAATTATCAACCCATTTTGATGAAGATATGATTGTTCTGGAAAAATGGAAACCTAAAAAACCAATTTCTGCAATTTATTATGATGGTGAAAAAGAGCGTTATTTCTTGAAACGTTTCTTGGTTGAAAATGAAGGAAAAGAAGAAAGCTTTATTACAGATCACCCAAATTCACAATTGGAAATCGTTTCGACAGATTATCGTCCGGTTGCACAATTGGTTTTTGCCAAAGTAAAAGGTGTTCAAAAAGACGATCTTCATATTGATGTAGAGGATTTTATAGCCGTAAAAGGTTTTAAAGCTCTTGGGAATCAATTGACAACAGATAAACTAAAACAGGTAAACTTATTAGACCCGCTTCCTTATGAAGAACCTGTTGAAGAAGTTCCTGAAAGACCAGAAATTTCAGAAGATGATGCTGTGGAGACAGAATTAGATGACGACGGCCAAATTGGTTTGGTTTTAGAATAAAAAAAAACGCTAAGATTAATTTCTTAGCGTTTTTTTATAGGTAGATGTCCCTATTAATTCTCAACAGGAACAATTTCTTCTTTAATCCATTTTACTTCGTTGTTTTCAATAACTACTGAAATAGTATCACCATCTTTGACTTCTCCGGAAATTATTTTCTTAGCTAGAGGCCTTCTTAAATGCGTTCTAATAATGCTTTTAATTGGTCTTGCACCATATTTGGCATTGTAACCATTTTCGGCAAGATGGAGTTTGGCTTCCATAGGAATCTCGACTTTAATATTGATGTTTTTCAATAAATCCATGAACTCTTTTTTAAGATGGATTTCAAATATTTTCAATGCATTTTCTTTGCTGATAGGTGCAAAAGGTACAATTTCTGTTAAACGTCCCAAAAATTCAGGCCTGAAATAATTAGCCATAATTTCCATTAGAGAATTTGAAGTCGGAATTTCACCATTATTGAATGTATTGACGATATAATCTGCACCGATATTTGAGGTAAAAAGAATAATGGCATTAGAGAAATCACCTTCTTTTCCTAAACGATCGTGCAGTTTTCCTTCGTCCATAATCTGTAGAAATACGTCAAAGACGGAAGGATGTGCTTTTTCAATTTCATCAAACAAAACAATAGAATAGGGCTTTTGTCTAATTTTGTTTACTAATAAGCCACCTTCTTCGTAACCAACATAGCCAGGAGGCGCACCGTTGAGTGGAGTTATTTATGTGATAGTTTTGAAAAACCTTAAAAATAAATCTTCAAATGTTTATCCATATCGCTTATTTATAGATAAGTAAGAATAGAAAAGACTTGATAGCAAATCAAGTCTTTTCTATTTAAAAAGAGAGTTCAAATTAATTTCTTTTTTCTCTTTCAATTTCTTCACAATTTTTAAAAATGCAATTGCTGTGATATATGCATCGCCCAAAGCAGTGTGACGATCTTTTTTAGAGATATCAAATTTGTCTGCAAGATCGTCTAATGTATAATGATCTTTTCGTTCAAATAAATGCGACTGAATCAAAGTCTTTTTATATAAATAAGCGGTATCTAAAGTTTTATTGGTTAATTGTGGAAGCCCGTTTCTTTCTAAAGCCTTATTAATCATGGTGACATCAAAAATGGTATGATGCGCAATGATTATGGAATCTCCTAAAAAGTTTAAAAACTGTTGTAAAGCTTCTAATTCAGTCGGACGTTTTACAAGCAAATCTTTTAAAATACCATGAATTTGTGCTGTTGATTTATCATAATGATCTTGTTCTAAATACACTTCAAAACTTTCCTGGACATTAATAATTCCGTTTTGAAGAACAAGTGCACCAATGCATAAAATTCGATCATTTTCATAGTCAAATCCTGTAGTTTCGGTATCTAAAACCACAAAACGAGTTTCTTCGATAGTACTATTTTCATCGAATAGATTGCTTTCTTCCTTCTTCCAAAAATTGAATAAACTCATTATTATACCAGATTTGAGATGTTAAAACGTACAGAAATAAGTTCCTGAAGTTCTTTTATGGTTTTAAAAGTACGCTTCAGCTTAATTTTTTCCATTTTGGTTAAAGATTCCAATTCGATAAACTGGCCGGAATCGTGATGCAAAAGACCTTGTTTGGTTCTGAATTTCAATAAAGCTTTAAACGAGTACGAACACGATAAATACAGTTCTCTATTGGTCGGTTCTAATTCGGCTAATTTCTCAAAACGCTCCGCAGTATTACTGATTCCTTTTACCGAATGAGATAAAATTAAAAGACGTGCAGCATCAGTCAATGGCATTAAAGCTCTTCGTTTAATATCAAAATTATCTTTATTGGCTCCATCTTGTTCAACTAGAAACTGCCTGAAAAATCCGGTAGGAGAAGGGCTTTGCAAAGCACCGCTCACCAAATGCATATAAAAAATCGGATTTGCCTTTACATCTTCAAAAATATAATTTGACAATTGGCTTACAATTTCAGAGTCGCCATACGTCAAACTATAATCAAAGAAAATGAATGACAATAAAACCTCATTTTTGCCCGGATTTGTGATCCAATGATGCACATGATTTTTCCATTCATCGAGGCTCATACACCATTTTGGGTTTGAAGCCATCATTTCGGCAGGACAATAATCATAACCAATATCAAAAAGGCCTTTATTGACAAATCCGGCAAATTTTAGAAAATAAATTTTGGTTTCGTCTTTAAAAACTTCGTTTACATTTTCATAAACAATCGCATTATCCTGATCGGTATGAAGCATTTGTTCACCTCTTCCTTGACTTCCAAGTGCAAGCCAAGCAAATTTCACAGGTGGCGGACTGCTCATTTTTTCTAAACAAATCTCAATAACCCGATTGGTGCAGGCTTCATTAAGTTCTGTGATGATTTTGGTAATCAAAGTCATCGGAATATTTTGATCCAGATAACCTTGAAGCAATTGCATAATTCGATTGCGAATTGGTTTTATTTCTTTGATTTTTTTGGTGCGTTTTAAAGCTTTTATCAAAACTGCAGGATTATTTCCAAGCGCGACCATAACGTCATGTTTCGATAAAATTCCAACAGCTTTGGTATTTACAGTTCCGTCTTTTGTCAAACACAAATGGCTGATATTGCTTTTCATCATGGCCATTTGCGCCTCTGTAACCGTCATTTTTTTTGGATATGTAATAACGGGTTTTGTCATTATAGTTTCCGCTGTAGTTGTGATTGGAAAGTCGCCAGTAACGATTTTATTTCTAAGATCTTTATCGGTCAAAATACCAATTGGCAACATTTCGTCAACAATCAAAATGGCACCAACTTTCTTTTTATTCATAATTTTTGCAACATCTTTAACCGTAGTTGACGGACTGCAGGTCACAATTTTTTTAGAATATTTTATCGGCGCCAAATCAAAAGAATGATTGCTCGAATGCAAATTTTCATTCAATTGATCCTCATGACCATATAATTTATCTTTATGAATGTCAGAATACGGATTTCGGGTATTTGAGGCATAACTCTCGATCAAAAAATTGCCAACATTTCTGTTCTCCAACGCATAAGGCTTAAAAACCGCAATCGGAATAGCATATAAAATACTTTCCTCATGCGCGACCGCTTCCATAATATAATTTTCTTGTGCCAAAAGCGGACGCAATCCAAAAATATCGCCTTCATCACACATGTCCAAAACAGTATTTTTTGTGTTTTTTTTCAAAGCCACAGCTCCTTTATGAACCACGTAAAAGGAATCATGTGTTTTGTCATTTTCGGCAAAAATCACAGCATCTTTTTCTTTATAAATAATAGAAATCTGTTCCGACAGTTTTTCCAGATCTTTCTGATGCAAAAAATTAAATGGCGGATAATTTTTTAAAAAGTCGGCAACTCTTTGCGAAATGGTATTTTTCATTTGGTTAGATTAAAGCCCTAATGTACTATTTAAAATATAAATGTAAAAGAAACACGTTATATTAATTTGCTACAAAGGCACAAAGTCGCAAAGAAATAAGTCCTTGGCGTCTTTGTGCCTTTGTGGCAGAAAAACTTAATTATTTAATCTACTTTATAAACTGTTCCGCGCTGTTTTTCTTCAGAGCCCACCAATCCAAATTCAAAAGTATAAGAATCTTTTGCAGTGGTTAAAATTTTCATACTGATGGCTTTTTCTTCAGCCATGTTTTTCGGATGTTTTTTCTGCAGCACATATTCACAATCACTCACCCAGCGAATTGTGGCAGTATCTGTTTTTCCTTCAAAAGTCTCGATTTCAATACTGTCTTTTCGCTCAAAGAAAGTAGTTTTTTTAACTCCATTGACTTCGGTTTCAAATTTGAACTTTCCGGTTTTGAAATCTTTGCAATTATGTTCGGCGTTATAGCAAGATACTAAAGCCAGAAAAGGAAATAAGAATATAATTTTTTTCATTTTGAATTGAGTTGTTTTTTAGAAGCTAATCCTGCTTTCCATTACAATCTTTTTGTTTTTAAAGAAAAAACAAAAAGGATTTCCATTTCAATCAGGGCTAGGGATTTAGTTTTCAAGAGTTCTTTTATTAATTAAAGAACAAAAAGAAAATTATGAGAGTTATAAAAGTTAAGAAAAGCAAATTCCGCTTTTTGTTTTTTGGACTCTGTTCTTCGGTTAAATTTGTTCTACAGAATTTAATTAAGATCCACCAACATGTTCCACCAAAATTTGCATAATATTCTATCATTTCAATCTTTTTAATTCGTCGTCTGCAAAGTTCTTGATTTCTTTTTCCTTAGCAAATTTTTCGGCGTTATAATTTCCCGATTTGTTTTTGGGAATCGACAAACTATTCCATTCGCTGTTTTTCAATTGTTTGGCATAAAAAACAATCTGCCCAACATGATAAGGATAATGCGCCAATTGACGATTAATAGCTTCAATAACCGTGTGGCCTTCATTTCTGATATAAATAATGTCTGAAAGTTGATCTGCTTTTAAACTTTGTAGAGTGTTTTCTAGACAATTCCAGCCTTTGTTCCAAATTTCCAAAACTTGCTCTTTAGATTGTAAATCATTCTCAAATTCTGAATCACGGTCACGCCAATCTTTTTCACCATCAGAAGTCAAAAAATCGGTCCAGCGCGAAAGCATATTGCCGGAAATATGTTTTACAATTGTAGCGATGCTGTTTGTATCGGGGTTAGTTGAAACAAAAAGCTGTTCAGGCTCTAACTGATCAATGGCTTTTTCACCAAGCATTTTATAATACAAAAACTGCTTTTTTGCACTTTCTAAATAAGATTGATCGGCACTCATAATTAAACGATTTTGATATCATATTTATCTAAAAGTCCAGCAATTCCCTCATTAGAAAATTGCGCTTTTTTCATCGGATTGAATTCCGGATCGATTTTGTAATTGTAAGCCGTTTTAAAATTAACTCCGGCTAATTGTGTTTCATTGAAAATTGCACCGTCAAGGTCGCAATTGTCAAATAACGAACTCGTTAAGTTGGTTCCAATAAACGTCACTTCGCGTACGGAACAATTAATGAATTTGGTTTTTGGCATTTTTTTATTCGAAAATAATGCATAATCCAAAACGCTTTCTTCAAAATGAACTTGAAATAAAAAATCATCACATTCGTTAAAAGCAATTCCTAAAAGCTTGCAATTTCTAAAAGTGACATTTTTTAAACTTGTCCCTGCCAAGCTTGTCATGGAGAGATTGCAATCAATAAATTCGCAATCTAAAAAAGTATTGTAGCCAAAATTGCTGTTTGAAAAATCGCAGTTTTTAAAAACACAATCTTCAAACTCCCGATTGTTTATTTTTTTGTCAATGTAAACAACTTTTTCGAATGTTTTCTGAATGTGAATTAGACTTTCCATGAATGTTTTTTAGGTTTTTGCGCATTATGACGAACTCGAAGTATATAGATGTTCTCCTTTGTTGTCTGGTAAGAGACCGCATAATCGTAAACAGAATAAACTCTGAAACTGCCATCATTTTTGGTTTTCTGTTTATCCAGTTTATAGATTTCAGGTTGAGTTTTAAGAATTTCGGTACTATCAAAAATAGTATTAACAACTTTATCAGCAATAGTAATCGATTTACTTTCAAAGAAAATGTAAAAATGAATGTCTTCTAATTGGCTCAAAGCATTATTTGTCCAAATTATTTTCTTCCCCATTTTTTTGCAATTTCTTTAGCTTCATCTTCAGTATAAAAATTACCTTTTTTAATATCGTCTAAGGCATTTTCGATATCTAAATTATAAGCTTCATCTGAGTTAATTGCGGTATTATTTATTGATTGCAAAAGATGTTTGAGTTTTTCAACAAAAGAAGGGTCTTTTACTTTATCAATTTCCTGATGAATCCAGTTTATTTCTGCTTGCATATCCATAACGAAGAATTTTAGTAAAGATACAAATTAGTCATTAAATAAGCCTTTCATGATAGTTTTCAATCCATAAAAAATCAAAAACATTGAACTCAAACAAGCTATAATTCCGATTCCCAAAACCAGATAATGCCAGTTTGTATGCTGATTCTGAAAAGCATTATAAATCAATGTTGGTCCAAGAAACATAAGAGGCAGAGCGCCTGATAAATATTTCACTCCTTTTTTTAGTAATTCTTTATTTGTTGCCATCTTTTTTGTTTCAAGTTCCAAGTTGTTGGAACTTTATTTAATCGCAAAGTTCGCAAAGTTTTAGATAAAAACCTTGCGAACTTTACGTAAATATTGGCGAACCTAGCGGTTAAATTTCTACACAGTAAAACCTTTACCTTTTATAATTGTCAACAGCATTTCTAACGCTGCCGTATTTTTTTAATAAATCTGAAGCGTCGTCATACGAGACAGGAATTTCTTCCATAATCATTTTAACGCCTCGGTCAACTAATTTTATATTGCTCAATTGCATATCGACCATTTTGTTGCCGCGCACTTTTCCAAGCTGAATCATCGCAGCAGTCGAAATCATGTTTAAAACCAATTTTTGTGCTGTTCCCGCTTTCATTCTCGAACTTCCGGTTATAAACTCAGGACCTACAACTACTTCAATAGGAAATTGCGCCGTTAATGCCAATGGGCTTCCTGCATTACAAGTAATACAGCCGGTAATGATATTGTTTTGATTACAGGTTTCTAGCCCCCCAATAACATAAGGAGTTGTTCCCGAGGCCGCAATTCCGATTACAACATCATTTGAATCGATTTTATGGTTTTTAAGATCAATCCAAGCTTGTGTAGGGTTATCTTCTGCATTTTCTACTGCACGTCTTATGGCAGTATCACCGCCTGCAATAATGCCATTTACTAAATCAAAAGGAACGCCAAATGTTGGAGGACATTCTGAAGCATCAACAACACCAAGTCGGCCAGAAGTTCCAGCTCCAATATAAAACAATCTGCCACCTAATTTCAGTTTTTCAACTATTTGCGGAATCAAGGCTTCAATTTGTGGCAAAGCTTTTTCTACTGCATAAGGAACAGTTTTATCTTCTTGATTAATATTAGACAACAATTCATGAACAGACATTTTCTCTAAATGTTCGTATTTTGAGGCTTGTTCAGTAGTTTTTGTAAATGTCATTTTATCGTTATTTAGACTGGTCAAAATTAATATTTTTTTCTCTGAATCCCGAAATTTAGATTACAAACTCACAAAGATTTAAAGTTTTGTTTGTGATGTTGCGAAAGCTTTCTTACATCTGCAAAAAATGAACTAAAATATTATATTTGTTAAATAAAAAAATAAGAATGGATAAATTAGTCTTTTTGGATAGCGTTGCTCGCATTGCTGTCTTTGTTTCGTTATTACTGGCACTTTTTTTATTAACGGTAAAAACGGAAAATAAATTAGCTAATAGACTATTTGCTTGTTTTATTATTTTTTCAGCCGTTGATTTCAGCGGACTTCTAGCATATTCTCGTCCTTTGGAGTATATGAATATAGAATTCTTTAGAAGTACAATCTGTTTGCTGGAAATGCCTTTGATTTATCTGTATGTTTTGGCTGTTTGTTATTCTGATTTTCGATTGAAATGGAAACATTTAGTCTACACGCTTCCTTTTGTAGTGATGAATTTTGTTTTGATGCCGAGGATTTATTTGAAATCTGGGGCTGAAAAGCAATATGTTTTAGATCATTTCAATGAAATGTTTGAGATTTACTTTTTTCAAATTTTAATCGAAGTTCAATATTGGTTTTATATTGTCGGTATGTTTTTAGTTTTAAGAAAATACAGAAGAATTTATCTTGAAAATTATACCAATCCCAGCACTTCTACCTATAAATGGCTTTTTCAGATGACTTGCGTTTTTGTAGTCATGCATTCGATTACGGCTACAAAAAACTTAATGCGCTACACAACTTCCAGAGATAATTTTCTTTGGGGAAATGTTCTTATGGTAGTTATGGCGTTATGTGTGATATGCTGGTTTGTAATGAAAGCGTTAAATCATCCTGAACTTTTTAGAGGAATTAATTCTAAAATACAATTAACTAAAGAATTTCTTTCTAAAGAAAATAATGGTATAACAGAAACTGTAAATGATCAGGATGAAGCTGTCCTCTCTCAAATTTCTGCATTAAAAAATTATATGACAGAGAAAGAACCTTATCTCGATCCGTCGCTAACAATTCAGGAACTTTCAAATCAAATTAATATTCCGGTTCGGGATTTATCGGTTTTGATTAATCATAAAATGGACCAGCATTTTTTTGATTTTGTCAATGAGTATCGCATTGAAAAAGCTATGGGAATTTTGAAAAATCCGTTAAAAAAAGAGTTAACTGTTTTAGAAATCTTGTATGAAGTGGGTTTTAACTCAAAATCTTCCTTTAATGCCGCATTCAAAAAATATACAAATCTTACGCCAACAGCTTACCGAAATGCTTCGTAGTAAGTAAATCGTGCTAAAGAACTAAAATGTTATATTTGATAAATAATCAAAAAAACGAATGAATAGGATAAGTTTTTTAACTGCCATGGCTGGAATATCAGTTTTTGTTTCCTTATTGCTGGCCTTCTTTTTGCTAACTGTGCAAACCAAAAATAAACTGGCAAATAGGCTATTTGCTTGTTATTTGATTTTTTTTGCGCTTGATAATAGCGGTATTTTTATTGACGACAACTTCATTATAAACCATTTTAACTTGGAGTTTTTTAGATGGACAATTTGTGCTTTGATATTACCAGCTTTTTATCTTTATGTATTGTCGGTTTGTTTTGCTGATTTTAGGTTAAGGTCAAAACATTTGTTGCATCTAATTCCGTTTATCGTTACAAATGCAGTTTTTTTGTTCAGACTTTATCTTTTGAGTGATGCCGAAAAAAAACTGTTTTACGCACATCGTGATCAATCTCCCGAAATGTTCTATATGTTTTTTGTTTTGGGCCTACAAACAGTCGTATATAGTATTGGCGTATTTTTAGTTTTAAAAAAATACAGAGAAATATTTCAGGAAAATTATACGAATCCAAGAACTTCTATTTTTAAATGGTTGTTTCAAATCGCCATGGTTCTGTTTGTGATCTATTACCTGTCGATCGCTAAAAATATGGTGCGATATGCTGCTTTAGATTTCTTGTGGATTTGGTCTAATACAATACTGCAATTTCTGGTTTTGGCGGTGACCTGCTGGTTTATTTTAAAAGCGCTGAATTATCCAGAACTTTTTAGAGGAATCGATTCTAAACTGCTATTGGCAAGAGATATTATTCATGAGCATAAAAATATTGATGAAGTAAAAGAGAATCAAAATGATGAAATTGCGACTCAAATTGCTTTGCTGAAAAAATACATGACAGAAAAGGAACCTTTTCTTGATCCGTCGCTTACTATTCAAGAACTTTCTAATCAAATAAATATTCCGGTTCGGGATTTGTCAATTTTGATTAATCATCATATTGATCAACATTTTTTTGATTTTGTAAATGAATATCGTATTCAAAAAGCGATGAATATTTTAAAAAATCCTTTAAAAAATGATTTGACCGTTCTGGAAATTTTATACGAAGTGGGTTTTAACTCAAAATCGTCGTTTAATACGTATTTTAAAAAGTACACTAATTTAACGCCTACAGCGTACCGAAACGCTTCATAATAAAGGCTTTGTAAAAAGTCGTACTTCAGGCGCAATAAAGTCGAACCAATTTCTTGAACAGAAAATGGTTCGACTTTTTTTGTCGGTCGCACAGGAAGATTTTCTAAGGCAACTTTGCTTCAAATTAATCGAACAAGTTAAAATTAGAAACCATGAAAAAATTACATCTCCTTATCTTTTTAGTATTGCCTTTATTTTGTCTAGCACAATCAACATTAAAATTAAAAGGAAAAATTGCAAGTGAAACAAAATCTTTAGAGTGGGCAGAAGTCTCCATTTTAAATGTAGAAGGGAAAATTATTGACGGAACTATGGCAAAAGAAGATGGTTCTTTTGAAATCAATCTAAAAAATGGTTCTTATAAAATCAAAGTTAGTCTTTTGGGATTTGCAGATTATGAAAAAGAAATTTCTTTAGAAAAAGATACCGATTTAGGAACTATTGTACTTAGTGAAAATGAAACAAAATTAGTTGAAGTTGTCGTTCAGTCTAAAAAGAAAACCATCGAACAGAAAACAGATCGTTTGGTTTATAATCTAGAAAATAATGTTACCAACGTGGGTGGCGACGCTTTGAGCGCTATTAATACGGCTCCTGGTGTTGTCGTGCAGAATAATACAATTAATATTTTAGGAAAAGGAACTTCTAGAGTTATGATTGATGGAAGAATTATTGAATTAACGGGCGAAGAATTGAATAATTTTTTAAAATCAATTTCGGCAAGCGACATCAAAAATATTGAAATCATCAGCAATCCGCCCGCAAAATATGAAGCTGAAGGAACTGGCGGATTGATTAATATTATTATGAAAAAAGGAGCTCGTGATTCTTGGAAAAATACAATTACGGCTTCTTATGATCAAAGCAAATATGGAATTTTTACTTTGAGAGATAATTTCTTCTACAACAAAAATAAATTCCGTTTCTCAGCAAGTGTCAATGGAAAAACAGGTTATAAAAATGTAGATGAAGTTTCAAATGTTTATTTTGAAGATGGGCTTTCGAATCTGAATGCAAGAACAAAATTGAAAAACGAAAGTCTATCAGGAAAAATAGCTTTGGATTATGATTTTTCAGAAAAAACAACCGTTGGTTTTCAAATTTTGAATGATATAACCAATCCTGATTTTCAATCCGATATTTTGGTTAATAAATACAATACAGAAAATGAATTGCAGCATTACATCATCAACAACAGTTTTGCTGACAGAGAATCCAAAAATCAAACATATAATGCGCATTTGATTACAAAATTAGATCCCTTGAACCGAAAATTATCCTTTGATGTAGATTACTTTAATTACAGTTCAAAATTTGATCGTGAGTTTATTGCAAATAATTACTTGGCTGATGGAACTTTTGTTGATGTTAATCAATCTGGAAGAAATATTTCGAATCAAGATATTGATAATTTGAGTTTTAAAGCAGATATGGAACATCCGCTAGAAAAGTTGAATTTGTCTTATGGAGCCAAAGCTAGTTTTACAAATAGCATAAGCGATGTACTTTATTACGATACAATTACAGGAACTCCAGTATTAGATCCAAGCCAATCAAACCGATTTAAATACACTGAAAATAATCAGGCAGTTTATATTAATGGAGATAAAAAAGTAAATGAAAAATGGAATTTTCAATTGGGATTGCGACTTGAAAATACGCAAACAAAAGGATTTTCTGAAACATTGAATCAAGAAACAGTAAATGATTATTTCAAACTTTTTCCGACTGTTTTTACGTCATACAAAAAGAATGAGAACAATAGTTTTAGTTTAAATTATGGAAAAAGAATCAACAGACCTCGTTTTGATTTGCTGAATCCATTCCGTATTTACATCAGCAGTAATAGTTATTCAGAAGGGAATCCGTTTTTAAAGCCTTCTTTTAGTGACAATTTTGAGTTTGCTCATTCGTACAAAGAAATTTTAAGAACAAGTGTTTTCTTAAACATAATCACAGATGGTTACGGCGTTTTGTTTACTTCGAATCCAGAAACAAGCACACAGATCATAACACGTGATAATTATTTTAAAAGTTTAAATTATGGCATTGGAGAGAATTATTCCGCAAAATTTGCTAAATGGTGGCAGAGTGAAAATTCGGTATATTTTTTAGGTGCAAAAACGGAGTTTATCAAAGATATCAATGCAACGCCATCTAATAGTTTGCAAATTGATTTTTCTACAAACAATACTTTTACGTTAGGCAAAACAACAAAATTGCAAATTGATTTTTCATATACGACACCTTATAAAAGTGGTTTATATGAAATAGGGTATGCTTCTAGTTTTGATATCGGATTTAAGCAAGATTTGTTTAATAAAACCATGCAAATTGCGTTTTTGGCAAATGATATTTTTAATACTTCTTACTTAAAAGATTTTGCTTCGGTTGTAAATGGCGTAAAACAGGTTTATAGCAATAATGAAAGCAATCGATTTGTTCGTTTGTCAGTAATTTACAATTTCGGAAATAATAAAATCAATGCGAAGGAACGAAATTTCGGTAATCAGGACGAGAGAAAGAGAGCGAATTAAATGAGATAATTAGATAATGTGTCAATGAGTCAATTAGAAAATTATCTAATTGGCTCATTTTCTAATTGACTCATTATAAAAAGAATGCCAATAAAATTCCGAGAACGATCATTGAAACTTTGGCAACATTGAATTTATGTCCTTCACTGCTTTCGAAAATAATCGTCGATGAAATATGGAACAAAATTCCGATTACGATTGCGGTTATTTCGGTATAATAGTCATTTAAAATTGATAAATATTCTGAAGCGATTGTTCCGAGAGGCGTCATGATCGCAAAAGTGAGCATGAAGGCAAAAATGGCTTTTTTATTTAAATCGGCATTGATGAAAAATGTCGTTAAAATTACCGCGATTGGCAAATGATGAATCGCAATTCCAACAGCCAAACCGTGATGATGACTAACAGGAAAACCTTCTAAAAAAGCATGAATACACAAACTGATGAATAAAAGCCAAGGAATTTGAGACATCTTCGCATGCCCGTGAACGTGTCCGTGTTCGGCACCTTTCGAGAAAAACTCGAGCACAATCTGGAATAAAATTCCGATCATTATAAAGATGCCAATATTACGATTATGAGATTCGTAAACTTCTGGCAGAAGATGCATTACGGTCAATGACAATAAAAAAGAACCACTGAAAGCCAGCAGTAATTTTAAATTGGTTTTGTTTTCTGGTTTAATAAACAAAGCCACACTATATCCTAAAAGTACAGAAATTAAGGGTAGTAAATAGTTCATCTTTTTGTTTAATCGTTTTTTTGCTTAATTGTTTAATCGGTTTTGGTCAACGTGCTTAAACGATTAAACAAATTGACGATTTAACGATTAAACCTATTTAAAAATCATGATTAATCTTTCGCTTTCGGTTTTGTGGAATTTTTTGAGTTTGTAATCTCCAAAAATATCTAAAAGGTAAATTCCAGCTTCGTCCATTAAATCTTGAAAATCTTTTAAAGTCAGTGCTTTTACTTTTTCGGTAAAATGAAATTTTCGGCCTTGATCTTCAAAATCTATTTCTTTGAAAATATGACCATCTTCAACATATCTTTTAATGTGAAAATCGATTCCGTCAACCGTTTTGACTTCTTCAGGAACAAGAGTTTCAATAACTTGAGTCACATTCATAAAATCGATTACCGCAAAACCATATTCAGACAAGCTTTCTTTAATGGCTTTTAGGGTTGTCAGATTGTCATCGTCGCTTTCGAAATAGCCAAAACTTGTAAAAAGATTAAAAATGGCATCAAATTTTTCTTCAAATGGTTCACGCATGTCGTGCACTTTGAAATGAAGATTTTCGTTGCTGTTTTTGCTGGCTTCGGCAATACTGTTTTCAGATAAATCGGCGCCCAAAACATTAAACCCTAACTGATTTAAATAAATAGAGTGTCTTCCTTTTCCGCAAGCCAAATCTAATACTTTTGCTTTTTCTGGCAAGTTCAGGTAATGCGTTAAGTTGTCCATGAAAATCTGAGCTTCTCTATAGTTTCTATCCTTATAAAGAATATGATAATAGGGAGTATCAAACCATGATGTAAACCAGTTTTCAGTGTTACGATCTTGATTAGGTGTTGATGAGTTCGGTGCTTCAGACATTTATTCTATTTCAATTAATTCAAAGTCCGGCAAATTTAGTGTATTTTTGCCGAAAAATAACTATTTCGCTATCATAGGTAATGGTGATTGGCTTTTTTTAATTGAAAAAAAATGGAAGAAAATTTTAAAATGATAGCCAAATGTTTTTTTGGTTTCGAAGAAATATTAGAGAATGAATTGCGCGCACTTGGTGCTCAAGATGTTGAGAAAGGCGTGCGAATGGTAAGTTTTAAAGGAGATAAAGGTTTTATGTACAAAGCCAATTTGTCACTTAGAACAGCACTTAAGGTTTTGAAGCCAATTTATTCTTTTAGAGCAAACAACGATCAAGCTTTGTATAAAGGAATTTCAGGCATGAATTGGGCTAAATTTCTAAATGCCAATCAAACTTTTGTGATTGATACAACCGTGCATTCGACTTACTTTAACCATTCTGAGTTTGTTTCACAAAAATGTAAAGATGCGATTGTTGACCAATTTAGAGAAAGAACAGGCCAGCGCCCAAGTATTGACAAACAACATCCAGATTTGCGAATCAACATTCATATTGACAAAGATCAGGTTTCGGTTTCTTTAGATACTTCTGGAGCTTCACTTCATCAGCGTGGTTATAGAACAGCTACAAATATTGCGCCTATTAATGAGGTTTTGGCAGCTGGAATTCTTTTGTTATCAGGTTGGGACGGGCAAAGTCATTTTCTAGATCCAATGTGTGGTTCAGGTACTTTCTTGGCAGAAGCGGCAATGATTGCCTGCAACATTGCGGCAAACATCAACAGAAAAGAATTTGCTTTTGAAAAATGGAAAGACTGGGATAATGACTTATTTGACAAGATTGTCGATAGTTTGATGAAAAAAACTAGAGAGTTTCATTATACAATTAAAGGTTTTGACAAAGCACCAAGTGCAATCGGCAAAGCAAAAGACAATATAAGAAATGCAAATCTTGAGGATTATGTGACCATTCGCGAAGACAACTTTTTTGATACTGAAAAAGAAGTAGAAGGCAAGTTACATATTGTTTTCAATCCGCCTTATGATGAGCGTTTGGACATTCATATGGAAAGATTCTACGCTAGTATTGGCGATACTTTGAAGAAAAATTATCCAGGAACAAACGCTTGGTTCATTACAGCAAACTTGGAAGCCTTAAAGTTTGTTGGATTGAAACCTTCAAGAAAAATCAAACTTTTCAACGGAAGTCTTGAAGCACGTTTGGTTAAATACGAAATGTACGAAGGAAGCAAGAGAACGAAATTTCAACAATAAGGTTCTAAGGTGCTAAGCTTCTAAAGGACTAAGAAATTTAGCTTTAAGTATAAAAGATGATTCAGGTTTTAAGGGATTAAGTCCAAAGAAAGAAACCTTAGAATCTTAGCACCTCAGCACCTTAGCAACTATAAAAATAATGACAAAACTACAAGTAAGAGCTTTTTTATATCAATTAGGAACATTTGCAATTTTATTTATCGCAGGAAGATATGTAATTGCAATGTATACTGGATTAACTGGAATTTGGATTCCAATGACTTCTTTTGTTGTTGCGACTATTATTGGACCAAAATTCCAAGCGGTACGAACAAAAGATGGCGAAAAGCTTTTTATGAAATGGATTTTTATAAAAGGAATTAAAGAAATCGAATAATTTTTTAAAAAAGGCATTTATGAGGAAAATTGGTCTTATTGGGGGAATCAGTTGGGTTTCAACCGGAGATTATTACAAACTTATTAACGAAGGAATAAATGAAAGATTGGGAGGCTTGAACTTCTCAGAATGTTTGGTTTATTCTTTTAATTATGCTGATATTAAAAGAAATAACGACAACAACGATTGGGATTCGACTTTTGAAATGCTTTTAAAAGGATGCGAATTTTTGAAATCGGGTGGGGCGGAAGCGATTATTTTATGTGCCAACACCATGCATTTAATTGCTGACAGGCTTCAAGAAGCAATTGGTCTTCCGCTAATTCATATTGCTACAGCTACGGCGATTGAAATTCAAAAGCAAAATATTAAGAAAGTTGCATTATTAGGAACCAAGTTTACAATGGAACTTGATTTCTTCAAAGAAAAGCTACAAGCAAAAGGAATCGAAACGATAATTCCCGAAAATCAGGAAGACAAAGATTTTATTCATTACACTATTTTTGAAGAATTAGGCCGAGGATTGGTAACCGACGAAACTAAAAAACGTTATTTAGAAATTGCCAATGATTTGATTTCAAAAGGTGCTGAAGGAATTATTTTAGGTTGTACCGAAATTCCTTTAGTAATAAAACCAGAAGATGTTTCGGTTGCTGTTTTTGATACTGCTTTGATCCATTCAAAAGCGGCGGTTGATTTTCAGTTGTCTTAATACGATTTAAAATAAAAGAAAGCCACGAATTCAGCATTTTGAATTCGTGGTTTTTTATTTTGGAAATTATAACGTTATTTTTTAGGAGCTTTTTTAGCTGGCACCGGAATAACAGTTTTCTTCTTGTAAATAGGAATGAAATACGAAACAGTATAATTGAAACCAATTCCAAAACTTCCATCATAAGTCCTGTTAAATCCTGGAATATATAAATTGTCAAAACCATCTGGTTTTGTATTTGCAACCAACATTTTCAGTTGAACACCAAAACCTACAAAAACATTGTTGAATACTTTTGCTTTTACGCCCATTGCAACTTCAATCCAGCCTGCTGTAAGTCCGCTGTATTTTTGATGTTCTGTAATTGGAGGCATTTCACCCCAATACGGATTTGGATTGTAAATTTTGTAGCTGTTTAATTCTTGGCTAAAAGTACTGAATCCGCCTCGTAAACCTATTGTAATTAAGTTTTCCATATCAAGCCAGTTTTGATACAAATTGTAGTCAAAACCACCTTTTATGTAAGTTCCAGTTGCAGTCGAATTTAATCGGTCGTCGTCAGTAGTTTTGTCTTCAAAACCAAGTTCGGCGGCCAAATAATATTTTTTTGTTAATCGCCAGTCACCAACAAATTCTACGCCTTTATAATCTTTGTCATATAAACCGCGAGTCAATTTGTACAAATCAACTCCAACACGAAGTCCATAGCGATCAGTTTTAATGCTGTCGGCTTTTTTTACTTCCTGTAATGCAGGTTTTGCTGTCGTCTCGGTTTTAGATTTTTCTGTAACAATTTCTTTGTTTACTGTAGTTGTTGGTGTTTCTTGAGCATAACCCAAAAACATTGAAAACAATAAGCAAAAACTAGAAAGATATTTTAATGTGTACTTCATTTTCTAATTCTATGTTATAATCATTTACATAAATTTGGGTCATCCAAAAACCTTTTGAATCGGTGTCTTTTTTTTCAAATGGAGCAGTTCTCGGTATTCCGTCAGAAAGAGGATCAAGCTTGAAAATTGTTTTAAATCCGCAAGCCCTAGAAACATAAAGATTTTGACGGGTATAATAAAATGTTACTTGATCTGTATTTACTGCTGCCGGGTTTTCATTGCCAGAATCTAAAATGAAAGTATAGGTTGTAGAATCTGCGTCTGTCTTTAATGGAATAGATATTTTGCTGGCGTTTGTAAGCTGTTTTGCTTCGTCGGTTGCCGCATTTTCATTAAAGATAATTCCTTGGCTCATTCCTTCCCCAATTACTTTTAAATTTGTAACAGGTTTAAGTTGATTATTGGCATCATAAAATTCAATAACTAATCTGGGAGTCGTAGGCGTATTTGGATCGCAAATATCATCTTTCTCACAACTTGATAAGCCAAAAGTAAAAAGCAGTAAAACTGAAACTATTTTTTTCATTTAAAATTTATTAGCGAAGTTCTAAAAGTACAACATTTTCAACATGATGCGTTTGCGGAAACATATCCACTGGACGTACTCTGGTAACTTTGTATTTTTCGTCCATTAAAGCTAAATCACGTGCTTGTGTAGCCGAATTACAACTTACATAAACTACTTTTTTTGGAGCAATTTTCAAGATTTGATCAATTACCAATGCATGCATTCCATCTCTCGGCGGATCTGTAATGATAACATCAGGTTTGCCGTGTTGCGCAATAAAAGCTTCGTTGAAAACGACTTTCATGTCTCCAACAAAAAACTCACAATTAGTAATGTTATTGCGTTCAGCATTTGCTTTTGCGTCTAAAATGGCTTCAGGAACACTTTCAACACCAATTACTTTTTTCGCTTTTTTCGAAACAAACTGAGCAATAGTCCCAGTTCCTGTATATAAATCATACACGGTTTCGTTTCCTGTCAATCCAGCAAAATCGCGTGTAATTTTGTATAATTCGTAAGCTTGATCAGAATTTGTTTGATAGAAAGATTTAGCGTTGATGCTAAATTTCAAACCTTCCATTTCTTCCAAGATATAATCTCTTCCTTTATAAAGTTTGATATCTTGATCGTAAATGGTATCATTTTGTTTTGCATTTACCACATATTGCAATGAGGTAATCTGCGGGAATTTTTCATATAAATGATCCAAAACCAACTCACGATTTGCTTTGTCATCTTCAAAAAACTGAATCAAAACCATGATTTCGCCAGTTGAAGCGGTACGAATCATTAAAGTTCTCAATAATCCAGAATGCTCTCTTGGATTAAAAAAGACTAAATTATGCTCATTAGCAAAAGCTCTAATTTCGTTTCTGATCGCATTTGAAGGATCTTCTTGCAAATGACATTTTTGGATATCTAGAATTTTATCCCACATTTTTGGAATATGGAATCCTAATGCATTTCTGTTTCCTAGATCTTCAGTGCTTCCAATTTCTTTTTCAGTCAACCAACGGCTGTTTGAAAACGAAAACTCCATTTTGTTTCTGTAGAAAAACTGTTTTTCTGAACCTAAAATATCTTCAAATTCAGGAAGTTCAACTTTTCCAATTCGTTGTAAATGATTTTTGACTTCATTTTGTTTGTAATACAACTGTTGGCTGTATTTCATATTTTGCCATTTGCATCCGCCGCAAACTCCAAAATGATCACAGATAGGATCAATACGGTGTTTTGATAATTCATGAAATTTTACGGCTTTTCCTTCGTAATATGCTTTTCTTTTTTTGAATGTCTGTACATCAACAACATCACCAGGCACAACATTCGGAATAAAGATTACTTTTCCGTCTGGAGCTTTTGCAACTGATACTCCTTTTGCTCCTGCGTCTAATACTTCAATTTGATGAAAGACAACTTTGTCTGTATTTTTTCTTCCCATAGCGCAAAAATAAGGGTTTGAAAACTTTTATAAATTTAATTTTCAAAATATTTTATCAAATTGTGTAATTTAACACATAAATTAAGTTTAAAAGTTAACTTTGTTTTTTGGTAATTTCCCCAAATGTCGCATTTTTAACCTATAGTATTGTTGTTTTTTTATGAAGTTATATCATAATCTGTCACAAATAAGCTTCCTAAAAAAGAGCTATGTATTGAAATTTTTGTTTGTTGCCTTCATAGGAATACATATCCCTTTAATTGGTATTTTGTTCTTTGTGTTGTTTTCAGCGAACGATATTTCAGCAATTTCGATTTTGATTTTTGCCTTGGTTATGACTTTGGTAGCAACTCTTGCGACTTTATTTATTTTAAAAAAATTAATCAAGCCCATCTCAATTGCCTCAAAATCTCTCGATGATTATCGAAATAATCGAAAACTTTCTGTTTTGCCTACTGAATATAATGATGAGGCTGGATTGTTAATGCGCAATATTCAGGAATCAATTTACGAATCTGAAAGTTTTATCAACGAAAAACAAGATTTGATTTATATGCTTTCGCATGATTTGAAAAATTTTGCTGGAAATCCGCAAGGATTGGCGCGATTAATTTTAAGCGAAAATCCATCTGAGTCAGTAAAACATTTGGCAGAATTAATTTGTGAATCGACCAATTTACAATTTCGATACATCGATAACTTTATAAAGCTTTTGAAAGAGCAAGATCAGGTCGCAAATCCTAATCCTGAAGCAAGAACAGTTGTTTTTTCAAATATTGTACATTTTATTAATGAACAAGTCGAGCAAAGGCTTTTAGATAAAAACATTACAATGAATCTAAGTTTGGAAATTTCTGAAGCCGAACTTAGAATAGATGAAGGTTTGTTGATTCAAGTTTTGGTGAATTTGATTAGCAACGCTATCAAATTCTCTTTTTTTGATAGCGAGATTAAAGTTCGAATTTATAATGAAGATTCTAAATTAGCTATAACAGTGGCAGATAAAGGCGTTGGTTTCGATAAAAATCAAATTGAGGAATTATTTAAAAAATTCACCAAAATGAGCCGATTGGGAACTGCAAACGAATTGTCAACCGGAATTGGCCTTTATTTATGCAAAAAAATAATCGAACGCCACAAAGGTACCTTGACAGCCAGTAGCGAAGGAAAAAACAAAGGCGCCGAATTTAAGATTGAATTTGAGCTTTAGTTTTTTTTGGTTCTAAGGCACTAAAATGCTAAGGCGCTAAGATTGAAAATAAAACTTAGAATTTCAGTATCTCAAAAAGCAGTATTTCGTAAAAAAGTTGGTTTCCCATCAACACAACCAATTCCATCTGGCGGAACAGGAACATCGCAAGTCGAGAAAATACCCCATTTTACATTAAATGCAGCTTCTGCTTCTGTATATGATTTTACTTTAGCTAAGAAATCTATCGTATTTATTTTTTTAGAATAAAGAATGTATTTGGCTGGACCACCACAAGCTTTTGCGCCAATTGCGGTAAAATCCCAATCTTTAGAATCGGTGCAAGGCGTAGTGTTTACTTGCGAAAGTGTTACAATTTCCTGGTACATTTTTTCTAATTTCTGAGCGTCCTCTTCCTGAGAAGCATTTGAATTGGCATCGTCATTATTGCAAGAAACAAATATCAAACAAAGTACAGCTAGTATAAAACTTGATTTTTTCATGGTAAGTCATTGTTGGTTAGTTTTATATGTAGATGAGCAATATGAAGAAAGGTTGCGTGGTGGGACAAGATACTGAGGCTCTAAGATTCTAAGTTGCTAAGTTCACAATCTCAGAAACTTAGAATCTTAGAATCTTAGAGCCTCAGTATCTTAGCCTACCATAAATGGTGAACGGAAGGTTTTATGTATTTTTCATAAATCGCATTCATAGCATCGATTTTTTCAGGACTTATTTTAGGAAGATCGTAAACAGATAAATTTGATAAAACGTGATCAGCTTTTGAAGCGCCTGGAATAATACAGCTAATTTCTTCAAAATTCAAAATCCATCGCAAAGCGATCGGAGCAAGATTAGGATTTTCTGGAAATAAAGCTTTCAATTCTTCAACGGCTTTTAGTCCTAATTCATAATCGATTCCAGAGAATGTTTCGCCTTTATCAAAAGCATCTCCATTACGATTGAAATTTCGGTGATCTTGAGGTTCAAAAGTAGTTTTCGAATCAAATTTTCCGGTTAAAAGTCCGCTTGCTAGTGGAACTCTCGCAATAATTCCGATATCTTTTTTCTTTGCTTCAGAGAAAAACAATTGTGAAGGACGCTGGCGAAACAGATTAAAAATAATTTGGACCGTAGTTACATTTGAATACTCAATTGCTTTTAATGCTTCTTCGACTTTTTCTACGCTTACGCCAAGATTTAAAATTTTTCCTTGCTCTTTTAAGCGGTCAAACAATTCAAATATTTCTGGGCGATAATAAACTTCGGTAGGAGGACAGTGCAGTTGAATCAAGTCTAAAGTTTCTAAGCCCATTCTTTTTAAGCTGTCATCAACAAATTTTTGAAGCACTTTTGTTTGATATCCTTCATTTATATGCGGATTGATTTGGCGTCCGCATTTTGTAGCCACATAAATACGTTCAGAACGCGAACGTACTACACGTCCAACAGCAGTTTCGCTCAAACCATTTTCGTAAACATCGGCGCTATCGATAAAATTAACACCGTTGTCAATTGCTGTGTTTATAAGCGCATCAGCAGTTTTATCGTCAAATCCTGATCCCCATTTTCCTCCAACTTGCCAAGTTCCAAGTGAGATTTCAGAGATATTAAAGTTCGTTTTTCCTAGTTTTCTGTAGTTCATTTTTTTTAAGGTGCTAAGTTGCTAAGGTTCTGAGTTGCTAAGTTTTTTTATTTTAAGTTACTGAGATGCTTAAATTTGTAGATAAAGTATGGAAAACTTAGAGTCTTAGCAACTTAGAATCTTAGCATCTTTTTTTAATCAAATAAATCCGATGACAAATAACGATCGCCACGGTCGCAAATAACCGCTACAATAATGCCAGATTCCAATTGTTCTGCGATTTTCAAAGCAACAGCTACAGAGCCGCCACTGCTCATTCCAGCAAAAACGCCTTCTTCAAGCGCTAATCTTTTGGTCATGGCTCTGGCTTCTTCTTCACTAACATCAATTACTGTATCAACTTTAGAAGCATCAAATATTTTTGGCAAATATTCTTGAGGCCATTTGCGAATTCCCGGAATCTGTGATCCATCACTTGGCTGTGCGCCAACAATCTGAATCGCTGGATTTTTTTCTTTTAAATAAGTCGAAGTTCCAATAATAGTTCCTGTGGTTCCCATAGCCGAAACAAAATGAGTTACAGTTCCTTCTGTATCATTCCAAATTTCAGGTCCGGTTGTTTTGTAATGCGCTTTCCAGTTGTCGTCATTTGCAAATTGATTTAGCATCAAATAACCGCCTTGAGCGACTTTTTTGTCAGCATAATCTCTGGAGCCGATGATTCCTTCATCAGCAGGTGTCAAAATCACTGTTGCGCCGTAGGCACGCATGGTTTGAGTTCGTTCTTTTGTCGAATCTTCAGGTAAGACCAATTCGATTTCGATGCCAAATAACTGTGCAATCATTGCAAGTGCAATTCCAGTATTACCGCTTGTAGCTTCAATTAATTTGTCGCCTTTTTTAATTTCGCCTCTTTCTAAAGCGGCTGCAATCATGTTATATGCTGCTCTGTCTTTTACGCTTCCGCCAGGATTATTTCCTTCAAGTTTAAGCAACAGTTTTACGTTTTTATTTTTAACCAAATTGACAGTTTCCATCAATGGAGTATTTCCAATTAGGTTTAGCAATTTTTGTGGACTCATTTTATTTTTTTTCTTTTATTTTTACTTCAGTAGTAGTGGTATTTAAAACAATAGAATCTTCAGGAATCGATTTGGTGATCCAAGCATTTCCTCCCACAATACTATTTTTTCCAATAACAGTTTCACCGCCAAGAATCGTTGCATTGGCATAAATGCATACATTTTTTTCAACCGTAGGATGGCGTTTTGCGTTTTTCATGTCTTTGCTCACGCTAAGCGCGCCTAATGTGACACCTTGGTAAATTTTTACATGTTTTTCAATAACAGTCGTTTCGCCAATAACAATTCCCGTCGCGTGGTCAATAAAAAATGGCGATGCAATTTTTGCTCCGGCATGAATATCGGTTCCCGTAATTCTATGGGCATATTCGCTCATCAATCTTGAAAAAAGAAGCAAATCAAGCAAGTATAATTCGTGGCTTAATCTGTAAATGGCAATGGCATAAAAGCCCGGATAAGCCAGATAAACTTCATCGATGCTGTTTGATGCCGGATCATTTTCTAGGATATATGCAGCATCCTGATTTAGTTTTTCTAAAACGGCAGGAAGTTTTTCAAGAAACTTGTCCCAAATAGACTCGCATAAATTTTCTGGTTTTTTGCAAGCCAAAACAGCAATTTCTTTAAAACGAATTTCAAGATCATTGATGCTTTCGTCTAAAGCCGCATTCGAATCAAATAGAGTGTAAAAAAGCTTTTCGGTAAAGTCTTCTGTTTTAGTTTTAATACCGTAGTTTATGTTAGAATGGCTCTTTAAGGCCTTTATATTTTGTATGATACTTTCTTTTGTCACAATTGTAAAATTGAGTGGATAATTTTGAAACGTTAAAAGTAAGGTGTTTTTTGTAAATAAGGGCATGAATTAACTAAAGAAATTTTGCATTGCCGCTTGTATTTGTGATATTAAAAAGATTGCCAAATCATGAATTTAGATGTAAGTCTTAAGAAGTTAATTGCTTAAATTAGCTTTATAAAATTTACAAAATGAAAAATAATTCAACTTTTAAAAGCGCAATTTCGGGTATTGAATTTTCGGAAAGCGAGAAAATCTGCGGAAAAACGATTCACGATCCTATCTTAAGCCTTATTACAAAAGATCATCCTTCGTTTTGTGATGATGACTGTATCTCGGTACATGAATTGAATGAATACCGTCAAAAGTATATTACGAATTATTTGTCAAGAGAAATAGGAATGCTTTCGGATCTTGAAAAAAACGTTATTTCTTCATTAAAAGAAGATAAATCGATCGTAAGTATTGTTGAAGATGAAGAAGAAACGCGAAATCTTGGACAAAAAGTGGCCGATCACGTAGCCGATTTTGGCGGAAGCTGGACTTTTATCATTTCGTTTGTTTTTTTTATAGTGATCTGGATCGGCTCCAATGTTTTTATTTTAATGAACAAAGGTTTTGATCCGTATCCGTTTATTCTGCTCAATTTGATTTTGTCTTGCATTGCGGCTTTGCAAGCTCCGGTCATTATGATGAGCCAAAATCGTCAAGAAGAAAAAGACAGAAATCGCGCTAAAAAAGATTTTATGATCAACCTAAAATCGGAATTGGAGATCAGAATGATTCATGATAAAATTGATCATTTGATTATGCATCAGCAACAAGAATTAATCGAAATTCAAAAAGTTCAAATCGAAATGATGGATGATATTTTGAATCAGATTAAAAAATAATCCCGAGGTGTCGGGACAAAAATTAAAAGTAAAAATGCTTGAGATAATAACCGAAAATAACAAAAATGAGGTTGATGAATGCAAAATTCCAAACTGCTTTTTTGTATTTTTTTGATTTATCGAAAAAGTGAAATATCAGAAAACCGAAAAATAAAAGCGTCGAATAAAGTGCCGGATACATTTTGAAAGCGCCTAAAAAATCACCTTGAAAAAGTAAGAATAAGGCACGCTGAAAACCACACCCTAAACAGTCAAATCCGAAGAGCATTTTGAAGACGCAAGGAACCATGTAATTTTCGAAATTCATGCGAGGTGTTTTTGCAATTTTACAAAAAAATATTGGATAGGATTTTAGAATAAGCAAACTGCTATTTTAAAGTTTTATACTTTTGAAATCTTATTATATCAGAAAAAATGAAAGCCTTTAAAATTTTAATAATGATTCTCGCAATTGGAGTAGCACTTTATGAGCAAGTATCCGAGGAGAAAAATATCTACATCATGATTGTTGCAATTGTAGTTTTCATGTATGGAATGATGCAACTGAGTGCAAAAACGCCAAGTAAAAATCAAGATAAAGACGAAGACAATGTTGAGTAAAGGAGACAAGGTTTCGGTTTTAGACGAAGCGATAAACGGAACGGTGGTTTCGGTTAAAAACAACGAAGTTTTGATTGAAACTGAGGATGGTTTTATGATGACATTTTTTGTCAATGAATTGCTTAAAATTCAAGAAACCAGTAATTTAATGAATTCTATTAAAAGAATTGATTTAGATGAAATCAAAAAAGAAAAAACAGAGCCAAAACCACGCAGTTTTGTCAAAGAAAAGAAAGATAAACGCGATGTTGCCGTTCCAGAATTTGATCTGCACATCGAAAAATTAGTTCCAAATAAGCGTGGCATGTCGAATTATGATATTTTGACTTTGCAGACCGAAACGGCAAAAAGACACATCGAATTTGCAATCAAAAACAGGATTCCAAAAATTGTTTTTATTCACGGCGTTGGAGAAGGAATTCTAAAAGCCGAACTTGATTTTTTATTAGGACGTTATGACGGAATAGATTTTCAAGATGCCAATTATCAAAAATATGGACTTGGAGCAACCGAAGTTTATTTTAGGCAAAACAATAAATAATCTTTTTTTTGTGCTTTAAAATTGCTGTTTTCAAAGCATAAAAAAACATCCGTTTTTCGATCTGATTCTGTTGTGAAATCAGTTTGAAAAACGGATGTTTTTTTGTAAGAATTTGAAAAGCTTTTTTGTTTAGTTTTTAAGATTCGAATTTATGGTACAACAGTAGTTACTGTTCCTAAAACAAATTCGGTTGCAAGTTTAAAAGTATTGTTGCCTTTTTTCAAGCTAGCGTTTCTTAAAACAACTTTGTGCTTGTAAACGTTATTGCTATGCGTAGTGGTTACTTCTATAATTCCACTCACATTTGCGATTCCTGTAATACCTGTCCAAGTATCTTTTACAGTTGGATTTGCAGGTACTGTATTAGTGCAATAATAGTCTCTTGTGGTTTCCGGTAAATTACTGTTATAAGTTCTGTAATAGACATTGTTTGAAATGACTGCAGGAGTTCCTCCAGAATTTAAATTGATCAAACTTTTTCTCGGTTGCCCAATTGGAGTATCTTCCGGTTTAATTAAATTTTTATCTAGATTTTCAATCACCAATGAGTTTGACAAATTATTGTTGTAAACTTTATTCTGTACGTCACAATATTTTGCAACTTCGTCTGTAAAAGCTACCACAACAGGAGTTACGGTAGTTTTAAAATCTCCAAAAACAAAATTATCTTGAACTTGAGTTGGCCCAGGTTTTGAATATGTAATTCCATTGAAGGTGATATTATGATTGTAGGCCTCAATTTCTGTATGTCCGTCCGTTGGAGGTGGAGTTTTGTAAACTGCTGTGGTAACAATTTCTATTTCCCCGCCAATTGCATACCATTCTTGATTGATGTTTGGTGTAGCAGGCGGTATGGCATCACAAATGTTTGATTTTGATATTGCTCCGTCATAGGTTCTATAAAAAAAACGATATTGGCTATTATCAAGGGTGTAAGTTAAGGTATCAGGTTGAGTTGCAAGTTTGTTTTCAGGCATTTGTAATATTATAGCTTCCTGAGGTTTTAGCTTGTAAATTAACGTGTTAGCGGCATCGCAGCTTGTTGCTGTTATATCTTTAAAATCAATCGTTTCTACCGTTAAATCACCATCATCGCAACCATTTAGTAAAAGCGCAAATAATAGAAGGCTTGCATATTTTTTCATCGTAATTTTATTTGGGTCAAAAATAGTGAAAAATTTGGCAAATGATATTGAAGATTGGACAATTGATATTTCATAACTTTGCAGCAATGAAAAAAGTATATCTAGACAACGCCTCTACAAGTGCCATGCGACCTGAAGTGATTCGGGAAATGACAAAAGTTATGACAGAAGATTTTGGTAATCCATCATCTACGCATAGTTTTGGACGAAATGGAAAAACCATTTTGGAACTTTCTAGAAAAAGCATTGCCAAGCATTTAAATTGTGCTGCTCAGGAAATTATTTTTATTTCAGGCGGTACCGAGGCTGATAACTGGATTTTGCGCTCTGCTGTTGAAGATTTAAAAGTCGAGCGAATCATTACTTCAAAAATTGAACATCACGCCGTTTTATATGCTGTTTTGGCATTAGAATCGGATTACGGAATTCAGGTTGATTACGTAAATGTCAATCCAGACGGAAGTATCGATTTGACGCATTTGTCTAATTTGCTTTCCGAAGATAAAAAGACACTAGTGAGTTTGATGCATGTAAATAATGAAACAGGAACAATTTTGGATATTGAAAGGGTTGGAGTTATTTGCAAACAATATAATGCATTATTTCATTCAGATACCGTTCAGTCTGTAGGAAAAACGGAGATTGATCTTCAAAAAATCCAAGTTGATTTTATCGTAGCAAGCGCACATAAATTTCATGGGCCAAAAGGAATTGGATTTGCATTCGTGAGAAGAAATTCGGGTTTGCAACCCTTGATTTTTGGTGGCGAACAAGAAAAAGGCTTGCGCGCCGGAACCGAAGCCGTTCATCAAATTGCAGGAATGGCAAAAGCATTATCGCTTTCGTATGAAAATCTCGACCAAGAACGAGCTTATATTTCGGGTTTGAAATCGTACTTAATTGAACAGTTAGAAATTCATTTTCCCGGTTTCAGAATTAATGGGAAAAAAGAGGATTTCTACAATATCATCAACATCATTTTGCCTTTTTCTTCAGATAAAACTTCGATGCTTTTGTTTAGTCTCGACATGAAAGGAATTGCGGTTTCTAGAGGAAGCGCCTGTCAATCAGGAAGCATTAAACCTTCGCATGTTTTAAAAGAAATGCTTTCGGAAATGGATTTAAAATTACCAAATCTCCGAATTTCATTCAGCCACTATAATACAAAAGAAGATATTGATTGGCTTATTGAAAGCCTTAAGGTGGTTTAAAACAAGTTTCAAGTTTCAGGTTTCAAGTTCTGTATAAAACCTGAAACTTGAAACTTGAAACCTAAAACGAAAAAAAACTACTTACGAATCACTTTAACTTGTGAATCGTTCGTCAATTTTATGATGGTAGATGATTTTCCGTTGATTTTATCTTGATTCAGTTTCACGACATAATCAACGCCATTAACTATTTCTGGACTGATATCTTTAAAAGCAATTGGAGTAGGTTGTCCTGAAATGTTGGCAGAAGTAGAAACTAAAGGTTTTTTCATTCTTTCCATCAATTTAAAGCAGAAAGGCTCTTTTACCAAACGAACGCCTAATGATTTATCTGCAGCAATAATATTTGGAGCAACATTTCTTGCATCATCCAAAATTAAAGTTGTCGGTTTGTCTGATAAATCCCAGATTTGCCAAGCCACTTCAGGAATGTTTTTAAAAACATTGTATATCATTTTTTCACCGTTCATCAAAACAATCATACTTTGAGTTTCGGCACGTTGTTTTAGTTTGTAAATTTTTGCAACAGCTTCAGCGTTAGTTGCGTCACAACCAATTCCCCAAACAGTATCTGTTGGGTATAAAATGATGCCACCTTCTTTAATGACTTCGTAAGCGTTGATTATTTCTTCGTTCATTGTAGAATTGAATGTAATTTTATTGCAAAAATAATATTTCTTCTTCGTATAAAATTTAAAAATATTTCCAATAATCAAGTTTTTGTAATTTATAAGATTATTTTTGTTGCTTAAGTCAAAATATCCAAAAGAAAAATATAAGTCAAATTGTATTCTTTGAAGTACAGATTTAATCTTAAAATACCACATGTCTCAAAAATTAGTAAAAGTAATTATTCCTGTTTATAAGGAATATTTTGGTGAACTTGAAGAAAAATCATTTCTGCAGTGTTGTAAAGTCTTAAAAGACTATGAAATTGTAATTGTGCATCCGGAAGGATTAAATCATTCTTATCTTACAAATAAGTTTGAAACTATTTCAGCCAAAAGCTTTCCAAAAAAATATTTCCAATCTATAGATGGATATAATGAATTGTTGTTGTCTCCATTATTTTATGAAAGCTTTTTGGATTCTGAATATATTTTGATTTATCAATTAGATGCTTTCGTTTTTAAGGATGATTTGGTAAAATGGTGCGAAAAAGGGTATGACTATATTGGTGCACCTTGGCTTGCAACACCTGAAGATACTTTGTTTTTGAAATATTATCATAAAATGGTGCGAAAGCTATCTAAGAAAAAGCAAGAAAGACATCAGATATTTTATAAGTCAGGAAACGGCGGTTTCTCGTTACGAAAAGTGGCTTCACATTTTGTAATTGCAAAAAAATACCAGCAATTTATTTCTGATTTCTTAAAAGAGGAAAAAAAGAAAATCTATGCCATAGAAGATGTATTTTGGTCGTTAAAGGCTCCTGAATTTGAAAGAAATTTTAAAATTCCAGACTATAAAGAAGCTATTTATTTCGCATTGGACCGAAAACCAAATATTGGCATGAAACTTACAAATAACGAACTTCCTTTTGGCTGTCATGGAATTAATAAGCCAAAAGTGATTGATTTTTGGAAACCAATTATTGATAAATATTAAAAAGTATATTTTTATAAAATCATAGTAATTCTTTTGCATGACATAATAGTCAGGATTTTGTTTTACTACTCTAAAAGCGTTTTCTTGCAAGCCTGTTTTTAATATCTTCTTTTGTTGCTACAGTCTGTTATTACTGTTGAAATTCTATTTTCTTAATCCATTATTTCTTTTTTGATTTCATTCGTTTCGGTAAAAAAATATGAAACGGATTTGTTGTGTCTTTTACTTGCTAAAGCCAATTGATTTTCGAATTTGTTTACTCCAAATTTCATCTGAAGCAGATTAACATGGCTGGAAAATTTTAGGCAGTTATTTAATTTTTTTTAAATAAAAAAAATAAGAAAAAACTTTCTTTTTAATTGTTATTATAAAGTTTTTTCTTATTTATATTTATATGTTTGTACTTTTTAAAATGTATCTTATGAAAGTATTGCATATATCAGGAGCAAAGGCATGGGGCGGAAATGAACAACAATTAGTTTATTGCATTCCGCAATTAAATAAATTAGAAATTGAAAATGTAGTTTTCGGAATTAAAGATACTGTGTTAGAAAAACTTTGTTTAGAAAATAATATTTCATTTATTCCCACTAAAAACAGAAAGCTTGTAAAATTTTCAAATTATAAGCAGTTTAAAGAATTGGTAAAAGATATTAAACCTGATTTAATTCATCTTCATACCAGTAATTCTTTGACCTTTTATGTTTTAAGTAATTTACTTTTAAGGCTAAATATAAAAGTTGTTTTCTCAAAAAAAGCAATTAGCGCAAGCAGCAGTTTTATTAGCAAGTTCAAATACAATTCAAAAGTAATTGATGCTGTTTTTTGTGTTTCAAATGCAGTTAAAAACAACTTTGCACAAGTTCTTTCTCCTTCAAATAATGAAAAATTAATGGTTGTTCCAGATTGTGTTTCTTTGGAAATTTTAGATAAAAAGGCCAATATCAATTTAAGGGAAAAATATAATATTGACGAAAGCAAATTTTTAATTGGAAACATTGCAAACCATACAGAAGCAAAAGATTTAGAAACGTTTGTAAATGCAGCAGACTATTTAGTAAATGTATTGAATAGAAAAGATCTTGTTTTTTTTCAGATTGGAGATTTTACAAAACGGACAGATGCGTATTTAAAGCTTGTTGCAGAAAAAAAACTCCAAGATTACGTTATTTTTACTGATACGATTGAAGATGCGTGCGTTTTAAATAAAGAATTTGATGTTTTTTTGATGACATCTCAAAGAGAAGGAGGGCCAACGTCTGTTCTGGAAGCAATGCTGATGGGCGTTCCAGTTGTTTCAACAAATATAGGTATTGTTCCTGAGGTTATTATTAACGGCGAAAATGGTTTTATTTGTCCAATTAAAGATTTTAAAAGTTTAGGAGATAATGTCAATTTACTTTTGAATGATGAAAATTTGCGGGGAAGTTTTGCTGAAAAGGGTAAAATTGCTGTTGAAAAAGGATTTATAGCTCCCGTCATTGCTAGAAAAACAGCCGAAGCTTATACAATAGTGATCAATTCATAAATATTCTAAATCGTCACATAAACTTTTTTGTTAATAAAAAAATCAAAAGATATTCTTACTTTTATATAAGATTTCCATGTTTCTCGACAGTTTTTTGAAAATCAATATGAAATTAAACGGTTTGAGTTGAATAACGACTAGTGCCAAATTTAAAATCATGTTTTTTTATTTTTAGATTAAACCTTTTTTCTTTTTTGATATCTAAGATTAAAACATATTTTTTCGATTTAATTTGCTTTGAAGTAATATAAAGGCAAAATATCCGTTTTCCATTTGGAAAACACTTATTTTTTTAAAGAGATTATGTGTTTTTTGAAAATTAAAAACAAACAAAAAAACAAATTACGACAAACTACTCGGTTTATTGTCATTTAATGAATATGAAAAAGCATATCCATTGGAAGTATTATATTCTATGTGTATTTTTGCCGTCTATAAAAAATCATAAATGAATTTTAGAGTAAACCCCGTTTTTTTAAACGCTATCTCATCTATTCTTGGTGTTACTAGAGATTTCAATGTGTCTGGAACTATTTTTGGTAACGGACAACGTAATATTATTAAGTTATTTGATCTTGATGGTAAAACAATTAATATTAAATCATTTAAGGTTCCTAATTTAATAAATAAAGTCGTTTATAGATTTTTTAGAAAATCAAAAGCAGAGCGCTCTTATGAATACGCTACCATTTTGTTGAGTAAGGGAATTGGAACTCCAGAGCCAATTGCATTTGTTGAAAATTTTAACGCATTGGGCTTGAAAGACAGTTATTACGTAAGTGAGCATTTGGTAACAGAATTGACTTATAGAGAACTGATTCTAATTCCTGATTATCCAGATGGAGACAATATTTTAAGGCAGTTTACCAGATTTTCTTTTGATCTGCATGAAAAAGGAATTGAATTTTTAGATCATTCACCTGGAAATACTTTGATAAAAAAGGTTGCAGACAATAAATATGAATTCTTTTTAGTCGATTTAAATCGAATGGATTTTCATGAAACCATGAGTTTTGAGCAAAGAATGCATAATTTAAGACGTTTGACGCCTGAAAAGGATATGATTGCTGTAATGAGCAATGAATATGCTAAGCTTTATCCTAGCAAAACAGAAGCTGAGATTTTTGAAAGAATGTGGAGCGAAACGTGTGAATTCCAAGAGAAATTTGCGAGAAAGCAAAGACTTAAAAAGAAATTAAAATTCTGGAAAAAATAATAAGATCTGTCTTTGCTTCTTGAAATTAGTGATGATTACAAATTCTCGCTTAAAAAATAAGAGATTTGATCTTTGAAAAAATCAGGAGTAAACTGTGTATATAGTTGAAGGGAATTTTGTTTTACTTCCTTGTCTCCCAATTCGCTAAATAATTCTGGTTTAAAGTCATTTAAGTGTACAGAAATATTTTGTTTTCCATCCTCAAAAGTTGCCCAGTCATTTTTGTCAACGTGAGGAGAAAAGATAGTGAAAGAAGGTTTGTTTAACGCTTTTGCCATATTTATTGCGCCTCCGTCGTTTCCTATAATAACATCACATAAATCCATTATAGCAATAAACGAGCTTAAATTGCCAGCTAGCAAGTCAAAATGTATTTTTTTCTGAGTTGTGGCTGAACACAAATCATAAATTTTCTGTGCATCTTCGATCTGGCTCGGAAAGTAATTGAATAGAATTTCTACATCATTATTTTGGCTAACATATTCAACTACTTCAGCCATATATTCTAAAGGATATGTCTTATTTTTTTCACTTCCTAAAAGACTAACCATTACAATTTTTTTGTTTCTGTCTACATTATTCTTTTGGAATAAAGCCAATGCCTCTTCGTTTTCTTTAGGATCAACGTATAATTTTGGATATGGATTAATTGAATTTTCGTTCAGTTTCAATGGTTGCAATAATAAAAGTCTATTATCGATCGCCTGACCGTATTTTGTTTTGGTTTCTTTTGGCAATCGATGAAGATTATGATTGTAAAACAACGAAGAATACCATTTGTAATAAGATATTTTTGTGCTTGCACCAGAAAATAAGGTGATTAAATTGGTTTCTAATTTTCCGTAAACATCTATAAGAACATCGTATTTTTTGGCTCTGATCTCAAAAAAGAACTTAAATAACGAAGGATATGATTTGCGGATTTCATTTGGAAGCAATAATATCGAATCAATATTTGGATTGCCAAGCAAAACATCTTTGCAATTAGGATAACACATCAAATCTATTGTAGCGTCTGGGTGTGCTTGTTTTAAACTATTGCAAAGGATAGAACTTAGCAAAACGTCTCCAATTCTTTTTTGCTGTATTACTAATATTTTCATTTTAAATTGTTTTGAGTATTTTAAATTAAGGCTTTTTTTAAATGTATTGAACAAATCAATCCATATTACGATATAACAGCCATAGGATAAAATAACGCTTTAATATGGAAAAAGCATATATATAAGCCAAAATAAATCCTTCGCGACCATTAAGGAAGCCTAATTTTAGAAAAAATTGATTTATAAAAATGAAAAATGGTTTTATGAAAAAATGATAAATAGTAGGTCTTTTGTTTTTCTTAAACAAAACCAAAGCTTCTTCTTTTCGAACTATGTTTACCCTGTTGCTAAAATCATCGAAATTTTTATAAGCAAAAGATTCTATTTTGTTTTTGAAGCGTTTTGGCCTTTTAAAAAAGCTGTTATATGCGACTTCACTAAAAGAGTATCTCGTTTTGTCAAAAAGCAAGAGTTTCTTTCTTGTTAAAAATACGCCATATTTTATTGTTTTTCCAAAGAAAAACAAGGTTTGTCCCGAAAAATAGGATGCTTCAGTTTTTGGTTTGGAAATTTCAGAACTCATTTCGTTTATAAGTTCCTCAGAAAGATGATCGGTACAATTAAGTAATACTACCCAATTGTTTTTTGCAGTTTCAATTGCCAATTTTATGCAATCAGCTTTGAACTTGTCGTTTTGCGAAATAACAGTTGCGCCCAATTCTTTAGCAATTTCAACACTTTTATCCGTGCTGTTATTGTCAATTAGAATGATCTCATTGGCAAATGATAAATTGTCGAAATGTTTTTTTATGTAGGTCTCGTCATTGTAACAAAGCGAGATGATGCTTATTTTTTCTGCCAACACGATTTCTGATTTTTTCGCCAAAAATAATGTTAAAAACCATAACTTTGCCGAAAATTAATTAAAATGTCTAAATTATCAATTTTAATGTATCACAATGTCTGTCAATCTTCTTCAGATTGTAATAAATTGACAGTTTCGGTACAAAATTTAGAAAGACAATTTCAATATTTAAGTGACAATAATTATAAGACATTTCATTTTTCTGAATTAGAAAAAATGAAAACGATTCCGCAAAAAAGTATTATCCTAACTTTTGACGATGTCACTGAAAATCAGTTAATTTTTGCTTTGCCTTTATTGAAAAAATACAACTTAAAAGCCAGTTTCTTTATTCCTTTTAAATACATAGGAAAAACAGATTCGTGGAATAAGGATACGGGAGAACCTGAACAAAAAATTATGTCTGTCGAGCAATTAAAAGAATTGCCAAATGATATCATTGAACTTGGTTATCATTCATACGGACATAATAAATATGACACGTTGAGCACATCAGAAATCGAAGACGATTTTTTAAAATGCGAGGAGGAAATCAAAAAGCATAATCTTAACGTATTTCCCGCACTTGCATATCCGTACGGGAATTACCAAAAAGAAGGTGCCGAAAATGCAAATTTCAAAATAGTACTTAAAGAAAATAAGATGAAATTTGGATTAAAAATAGGAAATAGGCCCAATTCATTTCCGTTTAAAGATAATTACGAAATTAAACGTATTGATATTAAGGGATTTGATAGCCTAATGGTTTTTAAATTGAAAATACGATTTGGAAAATTAAAATTATTCTAAATCCTTCTCAAGCAATACCATTTTTGCATATCTAGAAAAAACACCATACGCATCAATTGAAGCAGCTGCTAATCCAGGAACTCCATCAAGATAAACTCTTTTTACGAAGTAAGTATGGAAAAATCGGTAAAAAGGTTTAAAGAATAATAGAAAAAGAGTTGCTTTTTTCCCTTTTTGATGTGACATTTTTGCCTGAAACCATGCATATCTATCTTTTTTGTATATAAAATTAAATAGGCCTTTATAGGTATAATGTATCATGTAGTTTTTTAATACAGGCGGTTTTGATTTTACAACTAATTTTTCATGCACTTCATTTTCAAAACGAAGATTTTCATTTTTCATCAAACGCGTTACCTTATCTGTGTAATGAAATAAAAAGCGGTCCATAAAAAAGTGAGGAAACCAGATTCTGTAGGCATCAGCTTTATTTGAATGAATGCTCTCTAAAATTTCATCTCTAAGTTCAGGTGTAACTCTTTCGTCGGCATCAAGAAAAAGAATCCATTCACCTTTTGCAGATTCAATGGCATGATTTCTTTGATTCGAATAATTGTCGAATTTTCTAAAAAGAAGCTCAGCACCAAGGTCTATAACAATTTCAGCAGTTGCATCAGTACTATGAGAATCTAAAACAATTATTTCATCAGCAAATGCTACAGATTTTATTGCATCACTAATATGGGATTCCTCATTATAAGTTAATATAATGACAGATAATTTTTTATTTTTAGACATAAAAAGGCAGTTTTAAATCTTATAAAATTTGTGCAATAGTATAATTTTTTTTTCTGATAATGCAAAAAAAAATCCAAATTCCAATTATTACATTGGAATTTGGATTTTTAAATTGATTTTTATTAAATCTACACCACAACGTCGTATTCGCGAAGCGCATTATTTAGAGAAGTTTTTAAATCTGTAGATGGTTTACGTGTACCAATAATCAATGCACATGGAACTTGGAATTCTCCAGCAGCAAATTTCTTAGTGTAGCTTCCTGGAATTACAACAGAACGTGCAGGAACAAAACCTTTCATTTCAACCGGCTCATCACCTGTAACGTCAATAATTTTTGTTGAAGCAGTCAAACAAACGTTAGCACCAAGAACCGCTTCTTTACCAACGTGAACTCCTTCTACAACAATACAACGAGAACCAATAAAGGCACCATCTTCAATAATTACTGGAGCAGCTTGCAATGGCTCAAGAACACCGCCAATACCAACACCGCCACTCAAGTGTACGTTTTTACCAATTTGTGCACAGCTTCCAACAGTCGCCCATGTATCAACCATAGTTCCTTCGTCAACATAAGCACCAATGTTTACATAACTTGGCATCAAGATAACACCGCTAGAAATGTATGCTCCGTAACGCGCAACTGCATTTGGAACTACACGAATTCCTTTTTCAGCATATCCTCTTTTTAGCAACATTTTGTCGTGGTATTCAAAAATACCAGACTCCCATGTTTCCATTTTTTGAATTGGGAAATACATTACAACCGCTTTCTTAACCCATTCGTTTACTTGCCAGCTGTCACCAACAGGTTCAGCAACACGTAATTTTCCTGCATCTACTAATTCGATAACTTCTCTTATAGCATCAGTTGTAGCAGTTTCTTGTAATAAAGCTCTGTTTTCCCAAGCTTGTTCAATTATAGTCTGTAAAGAATTCATAAGTTTTAATTTTTGGCAAAGATAACGTATTTGTGGAAAAGCGGAAAAGTAAAACCTTTTGAAAGTGTTACGTGTGTAACATTTTGTTTTGAATTTGATAAATAAAATAATTCCAATATGAATCTGTAACTTTTTAAATACCTCTAAAAGTTTTTTTTATATCAAAATATGACAAAAATCAGATTTTGCTTTTTTTCTTCAAGCTACTTTCGCGCCGTTAATTTCAATGAAACAATTGGAATTGATACAAACCATTCCAAAACAAATTATATAAGCACTACATTATGAATCAGGAAAATCAGCTTCAAGGCAAAATTGCAATAATCGATAAAGAAGTTACTTGGGACAAGACGCAAGTAATTATGAGTAAAACAAATGCGTTTGGTATTATTGAATATGCTAATGAAGTATTTGTTGATGTTTCAGGTTACGAGGATTATGAATTGATGGGACAGCCTCATAATATTATACGTCATCCAGATATGCCAAAGGTTATTTTTAAAGTGCTTTGGGAGAATCTGAAACAAGGGAAAAATTTTCACGCAATAGTAAAAAACTTAGCAAAATCAGGGAGATATTACTGGGTTATTACAGATTTTGAAATTGCAAAAGATGAAAATGGCGTAATTGTCAATTATTTTGGAAGACGACAAGCTGTTCCTCATGAGGTGATTTCGTTGCATATCGAACCATTATATAAAAAGCTTTTGCAGATTGAAGCAGCGAGCGGAGTTGAATTCAGTGAAAAATATTTAATTGGATTTTTAGAGGAAAAAAAGAGATCATACGTAGAATATATTAAGGAGTTGATTCTCGAGCATGAAAAATCTCAATCTAAATTTGTACAATACGAACAGCAGGCAGAAGACGAAGAAGAGGAGGAAAGAGGCTTTTTTAGAAGACTTTTTAATAGATAAATTTGAATTTTTTTAGGTTTTGAATATTTTGGACGAATCCGCTTTGAAGTTTTTTAAAGTGGATTTTTTTGTTTTCAATTTTTTAAACGTAGACAAGAAAACGTTGTTAGTACGCATTTTGAAAAGCTAAAACTAAAATGATTATCTTTGAAAAAAATATAAAATGCCAAGAATTCTCTCCATAGACTACGGACAAAAACGCACAGGAATTGCAGTTACAGACGAAATGCAAATTATTGCATCGGGTTTGACTACAATCCCGACACATACTTTGATTGATTTTTTAAAAGATTATTTTGCCAAAGAAAAAGTCGAAGCGGTTTTAATTGGGGAGCCAAAACAAATGAACGGCCAACCCTCAGAAAGTGCTTCTATTATAAAAGGTTTTGTAACTCATTTTTCAAATATTTTTCCAGACATGAAAGTGGTTCGCGTTGATGAGCGTTTTACTTCAAAAATGGCATTTCAAACCATGATCGACAGCGGTCTTAGCAAAAAACAGCGCCAAAATAAAGGACTGATCGATGAAATTTCTGCAACGATTATGCTACAAGACTATCTTTCTTCTAATCGATTTTAAGTTTCCGGCTTAAAAATTTCACTTTATTTAGAAAAAAATATGATTTCCTAACTTTTATCATGCAAAATTTAGTTTTTTTTTGCGATTGAAAAAAGTACCTTTGCATTTTTAAAAACAAATACTGTTATGCCTGACAATACAATACGTTCCAATAGTGATGTAGTGCTTATTGGAGCTGGAATTATGAGTGCAACTCTTGGATTAATTTTGAAAGAGCTGCAACCGGATATTAAAATTGAAATTTACGAAAGATTAGATGTTGCTGCAGCTGAAAGCTCTGATGCTTGGAATAATGCAGGAACTGGACACTCTGCTTTTTGTGAATTAAATTATACACCAGAAAAGGCGGACGGAAGTATTGATCCTAAAAAAGCAATCAGTATAGCAGAATCTTTTGAAATTTCACGCCAGTTTTGGTCTTACTTAGTGAAGGAAAATAAAGTTCCTTCACCAGAAAATTTCATAAGAAGTGTTCCTCACATGAGTTTTGTTTGGGGCGATAAAAACGTTGAATACTTAAAAACGAGATTCGCAGCTTTACAAAGCAATCCAATTTTTTCTGAAATGAAATTCAGTACTGATTTTGAGCAGCTGAAAAAATGGATGCCATTAGTGATGGAAGGCAGGGAAGATAACCAAAAATTGGCGGCTACATACATGGAAATTGGTACCGATGTTAATTTCGGAGCTTTGACCAGAAGCATGTTCAATTATCTTGAAAAATTAGATGGTGTAAGTTTGTTTTTTAATCACGAGGTTAAAAAATTAAGACAGCGCGAAGATAAATCTTGGAGAATCAAAATCACAGATCTTTCAACTGGACAAAAACGCAAAGCTTATACGAGTTTTGTATTTATTGGAGCAGGAGGAGGTTCATTGCCATTATTAGAAAAAGCCGACGTTCCAGAAGGAAAAGGATATGGAGGATTTCCAGTAAGTGGCCAGTGGTTGAAATGTACAAATCCAGAAGTTATTGCAAAACACCAAGCTAAAGTTTACGGAAAAGCTAGCGTTGGAGCCCCTCCAATGTCAGTACCGCATATTGATACCCGTGTAATTGATGGCGAAAAAGCATTGCTTTTTGGTCCATTTGCAGGTTTTTCAACTCGTTTTTTGAAAAATGGTTCTTATTTAGATTTGCCTTTGTCCATCAAGTCAAACAATTTAATTCCGATGTTAGCAGCAGGATATCACAATATTCCGTTGACAAAATATTTAATTGAGCAAGTGCGTCAGTCTCCAAAAGACAGAATGAAAGCGCTTCGTGAATATTTGCCTTCTGCACGTTCTAAAGATTGGAAACTTGAAAAAGCAGGTCAACGTGTTCAAGTAATCAAAAAAGATGAAAAAGAGGGTGGAGTTTTAGAATTTGGTACTGAGGTAATAAATACACACGACGGAACTCTTGCGGTTTTATTAGGTGCTTCTCCTGGAGCGTCAACTGCAGTAGCGATTATGGTAGATCTTGTAAGTAGATGTTTTACAAACCAGATTAAAACGCCAGAATGGGAAGCTAAATTGAAAAAAATGATTCCTTCTTACGGTCAAACTTTAAATGACAAACCAGAGCTTTTGGCTCAACTTAGAAAAGAAACTTCAGAAGTTTTAAAGCTTAATTAAGCCTAAAGTAGATATAAAAAACAACAAATCCAGATGAATTAATCTGGATTTGTTGCTTTTAGCTCTTTTGTGATTTTTAAAATCTTTTCGGCTAGATTGCTCATCCAGATTAATTGTTCAATTACCATTTGAGCTTCCTGCATTTTGGCTTGACGCGTTTCTTTGTCAAGTTCATCATCTTCGGCCAGACGTGTAAAGTTTTTGCGTTTTAATTCTTCAAATTGCAACGTTACATCTTCTTTTTCAAAAAAAGTATCCTTTATAATCATTTCATTTTTCAGAATAGAAATCGACTGATCTAAATTGGATAAAATCGTTTTGATAATGTAATTGAAAGAATCTGATGCCGATGTAGTTTGATGCGACTGAATATAAGTCGATAATGAAGCCAAAGCCGATAAAATAGAGTGATTTAGCACAACTAGTTTATTTACCAAAGGCATGGTTTTTTGCTTTGACTTTGGCTCCTGCATCATACGCTGAAACGAGGTCATCAAATTACCAATTTCAACAAAAGCATGTTTTCTTGCTAATCGGTATGAAGTAGGAACCTCTCCTTTTTTATTATAAAAATCAGCAATTTCTTTAAGGTAATTTCGGTTTGCCCGAATCGAATTTTCAATATGTATTGGCGTATTTATAAATTCCCATGCTGGCCATAAAAACTGATTGGCAATAAAAGCCAAAATAGCTCCTGCAAGCGAATCTAAAATCCTGAACTGAATTACTTCAACGACATTTGGTGTCAAAATTCCGTATATGAAAACTACATACATGGTTACAAAAGTCGCACTGATTTTGTAATTGATTTGCGTAAATGAAATCCCTAAAAGCATACAGACGATTGAAAAAATGCTCAACGCAATGTGATTTTGAATGACAGAGACAATTCCGAAGGCGATGACGCCTCCCAAAACGGTTCCGAAAATCCTGTTATAAGAACGTTCTTTTGTCAGTCCATAACCGGGGCGCATAATTACAACGATTGTCAATAAAATCCAATAGACATTTTGAAACGGAAGTATTTTCCCGATCAGAAAACCAATCAGAATTGTAATGGTCAATCGAATCGAATGTCTGAAAATTGAGGATGAAAAAGTTAAATTTTCAGTCAATGTTCGCAATGGATAATATTGCGGCGTCAAGAATTTTTCCAACTCTTTGTCTTTGTCTTTCAGTTTGTACGATTGCATTGCCAATGAAAAAGCACGCTGAATGATTTTGATTTTTCCAACTTGGTTTTTGGCATAATTCAGCATATTGGTCAGCATCAAAACACCTTCTGAAGCTTCATCTTTTCCTAAGCTTTTTTCATAATCAAAAATGGCAAATTCAAGAGCGTCCAATTCATTTTTCAAATCATTTTTATCCACATAAACCGCAATATGATGTACGTTTTTAGAAAGTTTTTTTAAAGTCGATGCCAATTTGTAAGCTACATTTTGATACGTGCGAAGTACTTCTGGATGTTTGGCGAATTTTTCATGAAGTTTGCTGTGGTCGAATGAAGTGTAAAGTGCAAGTTCTTGAATTTCAACTAAAGTGATAAAAACCAAAAGCATTTTACGGTTTTGAGCCGTGGTTCCTGATGCATTTTGATTTCCAATCAGCATTTTTCGTAAATCTTCATGAATCAAATTCAATTCGACTTGAACCGCTAATTGTTTTTCTGTGATAGCGTCTCTATTTGCTTCGGGATTCCACAAATCACCTCTTAATTTCAAATATTTTGCAGTCAGCTTTATTCCTTCTGCAATTTCTAATTCAACATATTTATACGGCTGTATAAAGTGAAAAATTAGCGAGACCATCAAATATAAAATACCACCTAGAAAAATAAATCCAGCATATTCAATCGCTTGCCAGCCTTGGTTCAAATGCCCAAATGATAATGAAATAGATAATAAAGCAGAAAATGATACAAGTGTTGCACGTTGTCCGTAAACCGAAATCATTGAACATAAAAACAATAGAACACCCAAGAAAGGATAAAATAAAAGCGGATAGGGATAAGCAAAATTTACAAGTAAAGTCACCCCAGAAACAATAAATGAAGCAACAATAAGCCCTTTTATTTTGTGGCTCAATGAACTTGGTATATCGCTGGGATACGTATAAAAGGCTCCAAGCGCGATCGTAAACCCTATTTCGAAATGTCCTAAGAAGTTTAAAATCACGACAGGAACTACCGAAGCAATAGTTACTTTTGAGGCGTTTAAGAAAGATGTACTGTTCGTGAATTTCGAGATGCGATCAAACATATATAGAGGTTTACTAACAAAGGTAAGAATTGTACGAATTAATTTGGCATAATTATGGATGAGATTTTAACATCTAGGTAAAAAATAAGATATAATATGCTGTTTGAAATCATTAGTAGACTATTTTTTACTATTTTTGCCAGCTGAATTGAAGGAAACTAAAATTCAGTTTTTACAGTAGATAATACAATAAATTAATACAAATGATTTTACCAATTGTAGGATATGGTGATCCTGTTTTAAGAAAAGTAGGTGTGGCAATTACGCCAGAATATCCAAACCTAAAAGAAACAATAGCAAACATGTATGAAACCATGTATAATGCATACGGTGTTGGGCTAGCTGCACCGCAGGTAGGTTTAGCAATTCGTTTGTTTGTTATTGATACAACTCCTTTTAGTGATGATGATGATTTGGCTTCAGACGAGCAAAAAGAATTAAAAGGATTCAAGAAAACTTTTATCAATGCTAAAATCATTAAGGAAGAAGGAGAAGAGTGGAGTTTTAACGAAGGTTGTCTAAGTATTCCTGATGTTCGCGAAGATGTTTACAGAAAACCAACTGTTACAATCGAGTATTGCGAAGAGGATTTTGTAATGAAAACAGAAGTTTTTGACGGAATTATTGCAAGAGTTATTCAGCATGAATATGATCACATCGAAGGTGTTTTGTTTACCGATAAAATATCTTCTTTGAAAAAGCGTTTGATTCAAAAGAAATTGAAAAATATTACCGAAGGCAAGACTTTTCAAGAATACAGAATGAAATTTGCAGCTGCTAAAAAAGGAAGATAATCATCGGAAGCAGCAAAAAAAACATACAATAAAAATTCCTAATACTAATATTAATAAAACATGAATTTAGACAAAATTTTAGCCATTTCAGGGAAACCAGGTTTATATGTACTTAAAGTTCAGACTCGTACAGGTTTTGTGGCGGAATCATTAACAGATGGAAAAAAAATCACAGTAAACTTAAAAAGCAATGTAAGTTTATTGTCAGAAATTTCAATTTATACATACGAAGGCGAAAAACCATTAACTGAAGTAATGCAAAAAATTGCGACTAAAGAAAATAAAGGTCAAGCGATTTCGCATAAAGAAGATAATGCTACATTAAGCACTTATTTTAAAGAAATTTTGCCTGATTATGATGAGGAAAGAGTTTATCCGTCAGATATTAAAAAAGTATTAAGCTGGTACAACACACTTCAAGCAAAAGGATTGGTTACAGATTTAGCTCCTGCAGCAGTAGAAGCAACTGAAGAAGCTCAAGCAGCGGAAGAAAAACCTAAAAAAGCGCCTGCTAAAAAAGCAAAAGCTAAAAAAGAAGAATAGTAGTTACTGCATTCAAATATATTAATCCTGTTGAGATGTTTTCTTGACAGGATTTTTTACTTTTACACTATTCCGTTACAAATCAAAAAACATCAAAATGAGCAAGGAACTTCAGCTTAAGGCTTTCGAAAGATTACTAATTATCATGGATGAACTTCGTGAGCAATGTCCGTGGGATAAAAAACAGACACTTCAAACTTTGCGTCATTTGACAATCGAAGAAACTTATGAGCTTGGCGATGCAATTTTGGATAATGATTTAAACGAAGTCAAAAAAGAACTTGGCGATTTGTTGCTTCATATTGTTTTTTATGCCAAAATAGGCTCAGAAACCAATGATTTTGATATTGCCGATGTATGTAATGAAATTTGCGATAAATTGATTCATCGCCATCCGCATATTTACAGCGATACAGTTGTAAAAGATGAGGAAGAAGTAAAACAAAACTGGGAAAAACTAAAGCTTAAAGAAGGCAAAAAATCAGTTTTGGAAGGAGTTCCAAGAAGTCTTCCAGCATTAGTAAAAGCGAGTCGAATTCAAGATAAAGTAAAAGGAGTTGGATTTGACTGGGAAGAACCACATCAAGTTTGGGACAAAGTGCAGGAAGAGTTAGAGGAACTGCAAGTTGAAGTAAAATCAGGAAATCAAGATAAAATCGAAGCCGAATTTGGCGACGTTTTATTCTCAATGATCAATTATGCCCGATTTTTAAATATAAACCCCGAAGATGCTTTGGAACGTACCAATAAAAAATTCATCAAGCGATTTCAATATTTGGAAAGCAAAGCCAGCGAATTAGGAAAACCTCTTTCAGAAATGACTTTGGCTGAAATGGACGTTTTTTGGAACGAGGCTAAAAAGCTGTAATTATTCGGCCATTTTTTTTAATGCTCGAACATCTTTTAGCATAATTTTTTTTCCAACAAGCTCAATCAGCCCTAATTTATTAAAATCAGATAAAAGTCGAATACAGCTTTCAGTTGCGGTACCAATAATTCCGGCAAGTTCTTCGCGAGTAAGTTGAACTTTCAAGGTTTTATCGTCATTTTCTCCAAATTCGTCATGCAAATGCAATAAAGTTTCTGCTAAACGCTGTTTTACGGTTTTTTGCACTAAAGCAATTTTGTCGTTTTCAGATTCTTTCAAATCTTCACAAATGGATTGCATTAAATTCAAAGAAAATTGATTGTTGTTGTTGAAAAAATGTATGATTTCAGATTTTGGAATAAAACAAACCTCCATATCAGCGACGGCTTTCGCAGTTAAATTAGCCGGTTCATTGCTGATCATAGAACGCTGGCCTAAAAGTTCACCAGACTTTACCAATTTTACAATTTGGTCTTTACCGTTTGCACTTAATTTTGACAATTTTCCTACACCATCTTTTACGCAAAATACACCGTTGGTAACTTCGCCTTCCTCAAAAATAGCTTCCCCTTTTTTTATCGAGTAACTTGTTTTGCTATTCGCTAATTTGATAACTTCTTCTTTACTAAGGGCTTTTAAAGACGACAACTGGCGTACAATACATTGATCACATTTATTCATCGCAAAATAATTTAATGCAAAATTAACCAATATTCGCATTGAAAGGCATTAAAATGTGAAGAAAAATTTTACGAATGTAATTTGCCTATTTTATTTCATTAAATTAGAATTCGATTTCATTGTCAAATGATAAATGTCATATTTATAGTTAATTCTTATTTGGAATATTTGTTGCATTAAAAAAGAAACAAATTATGACTGAGCAGAGCTGTTTTCATTGTGGGATAGATATTCCTAAAAATGAAGAAATCAATTTTGATGAAAAAAAGTTTTGTTGCGCCGGCTGTAAAACCGTCTATGAAATTTTTAGCCTTCATGATTTGACCTGTTATTATGATTTCGAAAAATCACCAGGTGCTACTCCTCAAGATATTCAAGGGAAATACGATTTTTTAGATAATGAAGCAATCACTTCAAAAATCGTCGATTTTCAGGAAGGAAATACTTCAATAGTTTCTTTAAATATTCCCCATATACATTGCAGTTCTTGTATTTGGATTCTGGAAAATCTAAACAGAATTCAACCTGGAATCAGTATGTCTCAAGTTAATTTCCCGCAAAAAAAAGTCCGAATTACATTCAATTCTGAGCTTGTTTCTCTTAAATCGATTGCTTATTTGCTGAGTTCGATAGGCTACGAACCCTATATCAGTCTTGAAAATTATGAAACCGGAAAAAACAATGTCGACCGAAGTTTAACATATAAATTGGGAGTTGCATTTTTTTGTTTTGGAAATATCATGCTGCTTTCATTTCCTGAATATTTTGAAATCAAAGAGTTTTGGTTGGATAATTACAAGCCTTTTTTCAGAATTTTGATTTTTCTTTTGGCTTTGCCGAGTTTTTTATATTCAGCGAGCGGTTATTACGTTTCGGCTTATAAAAGCATCAAATCAAAAATGCTAAACATTGATATTCCTATCGCTTTGGGAATTATTGTAATGTTTGTTAGAAGTACCTTTGATATCGTAATGAATTATGGAGGCGGTTTTTTTGACAGCCTTACAGGTTTGGTTTTTTTTATGCTTCTAGGAAAAATGTTCCAAATCAAAACCTATAGTTTTTTGAGTTTTGAAAGAGATTTTAAATCCTATTTTCCAATTGCGGTTACGAGAATTAATTCTGATGCTTTTGAAGAAAGTGTACCTATTTATGATGTTTTAAAAGGAAATAGGTTATTGATCAGAAATCAGGAATTGATTCCAGTTGATGGCATTTTAATTAGTGAAAAAGCCGATATTGATTATAGTTTTGTTACCGGAGAAGCAGCTCCAATAACAAAAAAGTCGGGTGATAAGGTATTTGCCGGAGGAAAACAGATTGGAAAAGTTATTGAAATGGAAGTGCTGCATTCGGTTTCTCAAAGTTATCTTACGCAGTTATGGAGTAATGAAATTTTCCAGAAACAAGTCATTCAAAAGCATAAAACCATAACAGATAAAATTAGCCGATATTTTACTCCTATATTATTATTAATCGCTTTTGCAGGATTTGGTTATTGGATTTTTATTGATGCCAACACGGCTTTCAATGTTTTCACTGCAGTTTTAATTGTGGCCTGTCCATGTGCGCTGGCGCTAACGGCTCCATTTACCTTTGGTAATATTCTCAGAATTATGGGAAAACAAAAAATGTACCTTAAAAATGCTTTGGTAATCGAACAATTAGCTAAAGTTGATACCATTGTTTTTGATAAAACGGGAACAATTACAACAACTAAAAAATCAAATATTGTTTACGAAGGAACAGCAATTTCTGATGAAAACATGAGTTTGCTGAAAAATGTACTGCGTGCTTCAAATCATCCTTTGAGCAGAATGCTTTATGATTTCTTGCCAGAAACTAAACGAATCAAAATTGATGAATTTGAAGAAATTACTGGAAAAGGATTATTGGCGAAAGCCGAAAGTGAAATTATAAAAATAGGTTCGGCAACATTTGTAGGAAGCCCGGATTTAGATTCTTCAGAAATTGAAAAAACAGCGCTTCATATCAGAATTGGAAATCAATATTATGGAAGATTCAATTTTCAAAATCAATATAGAGATGGCCTTGCAGCGTTGTTTTCAACCTTGAGTGAAAATTATAAACTAAAAGTGCTTTCAGGTGATAATGATGGAGAAAGGGCAAATTTAGAAAATATCCTCCCAACAGGAACCGAACTCATTTTTAATCAAAAACCAGAACAAAAGCTTGAATTTATTAAGAAACTGCAGGAAAGCGGCCTTAATGTCATGATGGTTGGAGATGGTTTAAATGATGCTGGGGCGTTGGCACAAAGCAATGTCGGTGTGTCCATTTCAGAGAATGTTAATGTCTTTTCGCCAGCTTGCGATGCAATCTTGGATGCTAGCGAATTCTCACGATTAAATTACTTTTTAAAACTCTCTCATAAATCAATCTTGATTATCAAAATGAGTTTTGCTTTATCGCTACTTTATAACGTTGTTGGGCTTGCTTTTGCAATAACAGGAAATCTTCTTCCATTAGTTGCGGCGATAATCATGCCTTTGAGCACAATTACAATTGTAAGTTTTGTGACTTTTATGTCTAACTACTTCAGTTCTAGAAATTTAAAATGATTATAAATAATACTTAGGAGTTTTTTTATTAAATTTAGCATAAGCCATTTGACTATGATAATTATCATATTTTATGCGATAGTAACCTCCTAATTTTGTTAACATAAATTTAAGGTATGAGTGTAATTTATCTATTAATTTCAGTTAGTATTTTCGTAGCAATTGGCTTCTTCATAGCCTTTATTGTCGCTGTCAAATCTGGACAGTACGACGATGATTATACGCCATCAGTCAGAATGCTTTTTGATGATGAAACCAAAATCACTACCCAGAAAAATAATTCACCAACCGAAGAAAAACAAGTATAATTATGGAAATGGAACAGTTTTATTACGACAACAAAATTGTAAAAAAATTCATTTACGCCACTATCCTCTTTGGAGTAGTAGGTATGTTAGTGGGACTGACCCTAGCGGTTATGTACCTTTTTCCCAACATGACAGATGGGATTTCGTGGCTAAGCTACGGCCGATTAAGACCTTTGCATACAAATGCAGTTATTTTTGCTTTTGTTGGAAATGCTTTTTTTGCGGGTTTATATTACTCGCTGCAGCGTTTGCTGAAAGCCAGAATGTTTAGTGATTTTTTAAGCAATCTTCATTTCTGGGGTTGGCAGCTGATTATTGTTGCCGCAGCTATTACTTTGCCATTAGGTTATACTTCTTCAAAAGAATATGCCGAACTAGAATGGCCAATTGATATTGCAATTGCCGTGATCTGGGTAGTAATGGGAATCAATATGATAGGTACAATGCTTCGCAGACGTGAAAGACATTTATATGTAGCGATTTGGTTTTATTTGGCCACATTTGTAACAATAGCAGTACTTCATATTTTTAATAATATCGAATTGCCAGTTTCTGCTCTAAAAAGTTATTCTGTTTACGCAGGTGTTCAGGATGCATTAGTGCAGTGGTGGTATGGGCACAACGCGGTGGCATTTTTCTTGACAACGCCATTTTTAGGATTGATGTACTATTTTGTTCCTAAAATCGCAAATCGCCCTATTTACTCTTATCGATTATCGATTATTCACTTTTGGTCATTAATCTTTATCTATATTTGGGCAGGACCACACCATTTATTGTATTCTGCTTTGCCAAACTGGGCTCAGAATTTAGGTGTAGTATTCTCAGTAATGCTTATTGCGCCATCTTGGGGAGGTATGATCAACGGACTTTTGACTTTAAGAGGTGCGTGGGATAAAGTTCGTGAAGAACCTGTTTTAAAATTCTTTGTTGTAGCAATTACAGGGTACGGAATGGCAACTTTTGAAGGCCCAATGCTTTCTTTCAAAAATGTAAATGCTATTGCGCATTATACAGATTGGATTATTGCACACGTTCACGTTGGTGCATTGGCTTGGAACGGATTTATGTCATTTGCTATTATTTATTGGTTGATTCCAAGAATGACAAAAAGCACTTTGTTCTCTAAAAAATTGGCGAATTTCCATTTCTGGATCGGAACCTTGGGGATTATTTTGTACGCAATTCCAATGTATGTTGCTGGTTTTCAACAAGCATCTATGTGGAAACAATTTAATCCAGATGGAACTTTGACTTATGGAAACTTCCTTGAAACAGTTACCGCAATTATGCCTTTATATTGGATGAGAGCAATTGGTGGTACTTTATATTTAGTTGGAATGCTGACTTTGGTATACAACATTATAATGACTGTTAAGGCGGGAGATACAATTGAAGATGAATTGGCTCAGGCTCCAGCGTTACAAACTATAAGTGGAAACAGACTTAGAGGTGAGAAATTCCATACTTGGTTGGAAAGAAAACCTATTCAATTGACGATTTTGGCAACGATTGCAATCTTGATTGGAGGAATTATCCAAATTGTTCCAACAATAATGGTAAAATCAAATATACCAACAATTTCTAGCGTGAAACCTTATACACCATTAGAACTTGAAGGACGTGATTTGTATATTAGAGAAGGTTGTGTAGGCTGTCATTCACAGTCAGTACGCCCATTTAGAAGTGAAGTTGAACGTTATGGACCACAATCGAAAGCAGGAGAATTTGTTTACGATCATCCATTTTTGTGGGGATCAAAACGTACTGGTCCAGATTTGCTTAGAGTAGGAGGCAAGTACAATGACAACTGGCATTTCAACCACATGTGGAATCCACAAAGTACTTCCGCAGGTTCAATTATGCCAGGCTACAAATGGTTATTTGACAACAAACCACTGGATATTTCATTAACGCAAAAGAAAATGCAAGCAATGGTTTCTCTTGGAGTTCCATATTCAGATGCTGAAATTGCAAATGCTCAAAAAACATTGAGAGATCAAGCGGTTAAAATTGAGAAAAGCTTAGAAAATGATCCTGATTTCGTGAAAAGTTATGCAGATAGCAAAAAGAAAGCAGAAGCTAAAGGCGAAAAATTTGTTCCAATGAACGAAAGAGAAATTGTTGCTTTGATTGCTTATATACAACGACTAGGTACTGATATTAAGGTAAAAGAAACTTCTAAATAACAGCATTATGTTTGAACAGATAAAACACAATATGGAGACAATATCGGGTGTAGAAATTTACCCGATTCTCTCTCTAATGATCTTCTTTTTGTTTTTCGTAGGATTGGCCTTTTGGGTGTTTTCATATAAAAAAGACAAGATTAAAGAAATGAGTGAAATTCCTTTGAATGAGGATTTGGTATAATTTCAAAAGATAAATAAAATGAAAAAATTTTTCCCAGTATATGTAAGAGTACCGCTTATTTTCTTCATCGGTTTTGCTTTGATGGAGTATTTTATTGATTCAGGTGATAAGCCAGCTTTTATAAAATACCCAATGGTTTCAGTCTTTTTGTTTGTATTTCTATTTGTCTTAATTGCAATTGAAATTACACTTCATGCAGTAAACAGGGTTTTGTATCAATTGATGTCGCCCGAAGAAAAGGCTAAATTAGAATATGAAAACAGTTTGAGCTTAACAGAAAGCACTTGGTTCAAGGAATTGATGCATAAGCTAACCAAAACAGAGCCAATAGAAAAAGAAGGCGAATTGTTGATGGATCATGATTATGACGGAATTAAAGAGCTTGATAATAATTTACCGCCTTGGTGGGTGTATTTGTTTTACATTACGATCATATTTGGTGTTGTTTATTTAGGACATTATGAAATTTTTGGAGGAGACAATCAAGAAACAGAGCTGAAAAAAGAAATGGCTCAGGCTAAAATTGATGTTGATGAATACCTAAAAACGGCTCCAGATTTAATGGATGAAAAAACTGTGGTTTTGCTTACAGATGCTGCAAGTTTAGACGCAGGAAAAGAAATCTTTATGGCAAATTGTGCCGCTTGCCACAGAGCTGATGCCGGAGGGCAAATTGGTCCAAACTTGACAGATGATCACTGGATTTTAGGTGGTGGCATCAAAAACGTTTTCCATACCATTACAAACGGAGGTCGAGACGGAAAAGGAATGGTTTCTTGGAAAACTAACGGTATGAAACCAAAAGACATTCAAAAAGTAGCAAGTTATATTTTGTCTTTGCAAGGAAGCAATCCTAAAGATCCAAAAGAAGCCGAAGGCGACATTTGGGTAGATGAAAGTGCTCCAAAAAAAGAAGCAGCAACAAGTAATACAAAAGATAGTACAGAAGTTAAAAAATAATAAATTATGTCAAATTTACCAGACGAAGCTTTTAGAGATACCATCGGAACAATTGATGAAGGCGGTAACCGAAAATTTATTTTCCCTAAAAAACCGTCTGGTAAATTCTATGATTATAGAAAGCTTGTCAGTTATGTTTTATTGGCCATCTTAGTGGCAAATCCTTTTATAAAGGTAAACGGAAATCAGTTTATGATGTTCAATGTTTTGGAACGTCGTTTTAATATTTTTGGTTTTCCGTTTTGGCCACAGGATTTCTATCTTTTTGTAATCTCAATGTTGGTTGGCGTTGTTTTTGTCATTTTGTTTACAGTAGTTTTTGGAAGGATTTTTTGCGGATGGATTTGTCCGCAGACTATTTTTTTAGAAATGGTTTTCCGCCGAATAGAATATTGGATTGATGGTGACAGAGGTTCACAATCTCGTTTGGCCAGACAAGAATGGAACGCCGAAAAAATTAGAAAAAGACTTCTAAAATGGACTGTCTTTTTTCTCATTTCCTTTGGTATTGCAAATGTGTTCTTAGCTTATTTAGTAGGAAGTGATCAATTATTTTTAATGATTGAGCAGGGACCAGTAAAGCAAGCCAGCAATTTTATAGCATTATTAATTTTTACCAGTGTTTTCTATTTTGTTTTTGTTTGGTTTCGTGAGCAAGTTTGTATAATTGCTTGTCCTTACGGGAGACTTCAAGGTGTTCTGTTAGATAATAAATCAATAAATGTTGCTTATGATTTTGTTCGCGGCGAAAAAGAAACCGGACGCGGGAAATTCAATAAAAAAGAAGATCGAGCCTTAACAGGAAAAGGAGATTGCATCGATTGCCTTCAGTGTGTACATGTTTGCCCAATGGGAATTGATATTCGAAACGGAACTCAATTAGAATGTACAAACTGCACGGCATGTATTGACGAATGCGATAATATAATGGAGAGTGTAGGTCTGCCAAAAGGCTTAATTCGTTATGCTTCTGAAGATGAAATCGAAAAGAAAGAGCCTTTTAAATTCACTGCGAGAATGAAAGGATATACCGCTGTCTTATTTATTTTGTTGAGCGTGTTTGTTGGAATGCTATTTTTAAGAACAAATGTGGAGGCGGTTATTTTGCGTTTGCCAGGACAATTGTTTCAGCACAAAGGCGAGAATATAAGCAATGTTTACACCTATAAAATAGTTAATAAAACAATGAATGATTACAATGATATTCATTTTGGATTGATTGATCAAAAAGGTGAAATTAAAAATGTTGGAAATAAGCATTTCAAAATTAAAAGAGAAGAAACCGCTCAAGGAACCCTTTTCATAGAAATCAATGAAGCTATTCTGGAAAGTGATAAAACAACAGTCAAACTTGGAGTTTATAATGGCAAAGAATTGCTTCAAACTACAAAAACAAACTTTCTAAGTCCGAGAAGTTTTAATTAAAAAAAATGCGATTATGAAAATAAATTGGGGAACCGGAATTGTTATAGCTTTTGCTCTTTTCATGAGCTTTATCCTGTATTTTGTTTTCGAAGTACAATCTAATTCAAAGTATGACAATGATTTAGTTGTAGAAGAATATTACAAACACGATTCGCATTTTCAAGAAGAAATGGCTCGTGTTCAAAATGCGCATGATTTACAGCAAAAACCATCAATTACGTCGAGTGATGCTGGCGTAAAAGTTGCTTTCCCGGCAACTTTTGAAAGTGAAAAAGTGACAGGAAATATATTGTTATATCGTCCTTCCAATAAGAAATTTGATTTTAATACTAAAATTGCTTTGACAAATTCAGCATTAGTAATTCCGAAAAATAAATTGATTAAAGGGCGTTGGGATGTTAATATGGAATGGCAATATAATGGCACAAAATATTTGACTAAAGAAGTGATTTACGTAAACTAATTTTGATAAGTCGAAAGTCGAAAGTAAAACGTGGGACTTGAAACTTGAAACTAATAACTTATAATTCATAATTCATTAATTAAATAGCAATGTTGTATTCTGCGCTCATATTAGGTCTTATCAGCAGTTTGCATTGCGTTGGCATGTGCGGACCGATTGCTGTCATGCTTCCTGTTGACCATCACAATGAAACAAAAAAAGTAACTCAGATTATAACATATCATTTAGGACGTTTGACTGCATATGCTACAATAGGCTTGATTTTTGGCTTATTAGGGCGTGGTTTTTTCATGGCAGGAATACAGCAAAAAATATCAATTTTTATTGGCATCGCTATGATTGCAGTTGTCTTGATTCCCGAAAAAACAGTTGCTAAATACAATTTCTCAAAACCTGTTTATAAAGTAATTTCAAAAATTAAATCAAGTTTAGGAAGCCAGTTTAAAAAGAAAAGCTACAAATCACTTTTTATAATTGGCTTATTAAATGGTTTTCTTCCTTGCGGAATGGTTTATGTGGCTTTATTTGGCGCAATTGCTATGCAAAGTGCCAGTTTGGGCGTGCTCTACATGTTGCTTTACGGATTAGGAACGATTCCGCTTATGACCATCGTAGTTTACATTCATTCATTATTAAAACTGCCGTTCCGAAATAAAATTCAGAAGGCAATTCCTTATGTAACTGTTTTTATTGGCGTATTGTTTATTCTAAGAGGATTAGGACTTGGAATTCCTTATGTATCGCCTTCAAATATGAGTTTGTTTGTGCAACAGACTCCCAATTGTCATTAAACAGTCATTGAAAACAGGTTTGTTTCTGGAGATTTTCTTTTTAAATGCAAATCAAAAGCCATACAGATGTTGCGAACAAAAGGTCTTCCGGCTTCTGTAATTTTAATTCTGTTTTCTTCGATGACAATCAACTTATCATTTTCGATTTCTTTTAAAGCCAATAAAACTTCTGGTAATTCAGTAAAATATAGATATTCGTTGCTCCAGGAAGTTTCAAGGTCACAAGTTAAATTCAAGATGTGTTTTCTAATAATTAAATCTTCTTCATCCAAAAGATGTCCTTTTACAACAGGCAGCTGATTTGATTCTAAAATTTGGTAATAATCTTCAAGAGTTTTAGTGTTTTGAGCAAAACTATACCAACTGTCACTAATGGACGAAACACCTAAACCAATCATAAGCTGTGTTTTTGAAGCACTGTATCCCATGAAATTTCTGTGCATTTTTTTATTGTGCGCTGCGTGAAATAAACTGTCTGAAGCCAATGCGAAATGATCCATTCCAACTTCATGATATCCATTAGTGGAAAGTAAAGTTTTCCCAGTTTCATAGAGCATTCTTTTTTCAGCGTCTTTAGGTAAATTTTCTTCATTAAAACCTCTTTGCCCGTTTCCTTTTATCCAAGGCACATGGGCGTAACTGTAAAAAGCTAAGCGATCTGGTTTTAATGAATTTGTTTTTTCAATTGTATCGACAACATCTTCTAAAGTTTGAAAAGGAAGCCCAAAAATAATATCATGACTTATAGAAGTATATCCAATTTCTTTTGCCCAAAAAGTTACTTTTGCGACATTATGAAATGGTTGTATGCGATGAATGGCTTTTTGAACTTTCTCGGCATAATCCTGCACACCAAAACTTACTCGGCGAAAGCCTAAATTGTATAATTTTTTAAGTTGTTCGTAAGTAGTATTGTTTGGATGCCCTTCAAAACTAAATTCGTAGTTTGGTGCTTTATCGGCTAGTTTAAAAATGCCGTTTATAAGGTTTTCTAAATTGTTAGCCGAAAAAAAAGTTGGCGTTCCTCCTCCTAAATGAATTTCTTTTATAAGAGGCTTTTCAGAAAGAAGTTCGCAATATAATTTCCATTCTTTTAAAACGGCATCGATGTATTTTTCTTCTACAGAATGATTTTTAGTAATTCGTTTATTGCAACCGCAAAATGTGCACATGCTTTCGCAAAACGGCAAATGAATATATAAGCTGATTCCGTTTTGTGAATTGCTTTCTGAAAATGATTTTTGAAAACAAGTTATCCATTTTTCTAAATTGAAATTTTCTTCATTCCAATATGGAACAGTTGGGTAGCTTGTATATCTTGGACCTGGGACGTTATATTTTTGAGTCAGTGATATTTTCATTAATAAAACATTTAAAGATCATCAAAATTACAGTGACCATTAAAAAATTAAAATGATAAATATCATATCGGAATATAAAAAAAAGAGACTCAAAACTTGAGCCTCTTCTCTGAATTAAATAACTAACGTGAAATAGAATCTTGGATGATTTTAAGCCATTTTTCTGCAAATATATGATCTTGATAAGCGCTAATCTGTTTGATACGGTCGTCATCAAAATCATAGAACGGTATGTTGATTTTTTTAGTGTTGTCCTTTTCTTGAAATTCGAAATCAATTTTCAAGATTGTATCTGAATTTCCATCTGTAGTCAAAACCAATTTGCAGGAAGAAACATTTTTTAAATCAACATAAGTAGATTCCTGCTGATTTGGATTAAAATTCATCAGAATAAATCTTTTGTTGTTTTGATCTATAGTAAGAGTTTTGTTGCTTTGAGATTCAGTCAAGCTGAAATTTTCTGGATTGACAGAATCAAATTTCTTCTTGATGTTTAAGATTTTAGTTTTGTTTGCAGCGCTCGATCGTGCTGAAAAATAGATTGGAATAGCGACAATAATCGCAATCACAATACCAATTATGGTTATACTTGTTTCCATTTTTGATTTTTATTTGGATAAATATGATGAAATTCCAAATAGTTTTCTGGCTAGAAAACTATTCAGGGTTGTGAAAGAAAATGTCTTTCGCGTTAAAATTTCACGGATTTATTTACCAAAAAAAATGGAAAGCATAGAGCATGAGCGTTATTTTCTTGCTCTGTGTCGAAAATTGACGGGAAAAGTTAAAAACAGACTTAACTGCTTCATGTTGAGGTACAATTGATAGTAAAGAGTCAAACCATCTTACTGCAACTGGATATTCTGTTTTAATGCTTGCAGCAAATTGATAACTGCCTTGTGGCTGAATAAATGCAGAGGAATCAGGAACCTCTTTAGAGAAATTGGTATCTGTTTTTTGGCTTTCGATTTTTTGCATAGGAATATCGCTTGCTTTAGCAGCAAAGAATCCTATAATCAAAAGTGATATAAATAAAACCGTTTTACGAATCCAATTCATGGGGCGAATTTAGTTCATAAAACACAATAAAAGAAATTTTGAAGTGCTAATTACTTCTTAAAAATGCTTTTTTTGTTTTATCCTCAGCCTAAATGCTAAGCTGAGGATAAAATATATTATTGTTGCATTTTAAAATAATAGTCGGCAGAATGCTTTCCCCCGCCATAGAATAGAAAGAAAATGCAAAGCACCAATACTGCTATTGCAAGAATTAAGCTTTCAGAATGCATTCTTCCCATGAAGTTAATTAAAACGGCTCCAAAAAGAATAGGAAGCTGTGCGGCAATTGCCCAACGGGTGAGCAGACCAAAAACGATCATTATTCCACCAATCATATGTGCGGGCGCTATATAATGCAGTAAGAACATTCCGCCTCCAAACTGATCTATTGGAGAAATTAAATCATGCAGATATTGAACGTTAGTTACAAATGAAATCCCCTTCATAAATAAAAAAACACCCAATACAATACGTACTAAATCTATTGGCAAATAAGTGTGCGAATTCGCCCATTTATTCAAGCTTTTTACATTTTCCATGACATAATGTGATTAAAAATTGTTTATTAAAATTACAAAATTTTAATCACATATATAAAAATAAGTGCTTGAAAATGAATTTTTTGATGTTTGTTTGTTTTGTTTTAAGAATTTCGGAATGCTTTAAACTTGAATTACGCCTAAATTGAATGGTTTTTGAATAGGAGCGTGGTTTGCGGCTTCGATTCCCATTGAAATCCATTTGCGCGTGTCAAGCGGATCTATGATCGCATCAGTCCATAATCTTGATGCAGCATAATAAGGTGAAACCTGCTCATCGTATTTTGCTTTTATTTTATTGAAAAGTTCTGCTTCTTTAGCTTCATCTACAATTTCTCCTTTTGCTTTAAGCGAAGAAGCTTCAATTTGCGCCAAAACTTTAGCGGCTTGTGTTCCGCCCATTACGGCAAGTTCTGCACTTGGCCAAGCAAATATTAATCTCGGATCATAAGCTTTTCCGCACATCGCATAATTTCCTGCGCCATAAGAGTTTCCGACAATTACAGTAAATTTCGGAACAACCGAATTGCTGACTGCATTCACCATTTTTGCGCCATCTTTTATAATGCCGCCATGTTCTGATTTTGAACCCACCATAAAACCGGTTACATCTTGTAAAAACACAAGCGGAATTTTCTTTTGGTTGCAATTTGCTATAAAACGGGTTGCTTTGTCGGCACTATCAGAATAAATTACCCCACCAAATTGCATTTCGCCTTTTTTGGTTTTTACCACTTTTCGCTGATTTGCTACAATTCCGACAGCCCAACCATCAATTCTGGCATAACCAGTAATCAAGGATTGACCGTAGCCTTCCTTATAAGCTTCAAACTCTGAATTGTCGACTAAACGTTTGATGATTTCCATCATATCGTATTGTTCAGTGCGAGCTTTTGGCAGGATTCCGTAAATATCACGTGGATCTAAAGCAGGCTTTTCGGCTTTGATTCGGCTATAGCCCGCTTTGTCAAAATCACCGATTTTATCAACGATATTTTTGATTTTGTCTAAAGCATCTTTGTCATCTTTAGCTTTGTAATCAGTCACTCCAGAGATTTCGCAATGTGTTGTGGCACCTCCCAAAGTTTCGTTGTCAATACTTTCGCCAATGGCAGCTTTTACCAAATAACTTCCCGCCAGAAAGATACTTCCGGTTTTATCGACAATTAAAGCCTCGTCGCTCATAATAGGCAAGTAAGCACCACCCGCAACACAACTTCCCATAACGGCGGCGATTTGGGTAATTCCCATACTACTCATTTGGGCATTATTTCTAAAAATGCGCCCAAAATGTTCTTTATCCGGGAAAATTTCATCTTGCATTGGCAGATAAACTCCTGCGCTGTCTACAAGATAAATAATTGGAAGCCTGTTTTCTATTGCGATTTCTTGTGCGCGAAGGTTTTTCTTTCCAGTAATAGGAAACCAAGCTCCAGCTTTTACCGTTGCATCATTGGCAACAACTATGCATTGCTTTCCTTTTATATAGCCAATTTTCACTACAACGCCGCCAGAAGGGCATCCTCCATGTTCTTTGTACATTCCTTCGCCGGCAAAACCTCCAATTTCAATATTTTCTGAATTTTCATCCAATAAATATGCGATGCGCTCACGAGCAGTCATTTTTCCTTCCGAATGAAGTTTGGCAATTCGTTTTTCGCCACCGCCTAATTTTACTTTAGCAAATTTTTGTTTTAATTCTGAAAGTAGTAATTTATTGTGATCTTCGTTTTTATTGAAGTTTAAATCCATGAGATATTGCTTTTTTTACAAAATAGTGTTGGCTAATTTACAAAATCAATTGAAATAAAGCGAATATTTGAAAAATGTAGTTTTCTAATTTTTTTGATAAAGCATAAAAAAAACAGAAGCAAATACTTCTGTTTTTTTATTTGATAATAGTTAGGCTATTTTACTTTAGAAAGTGAAACAGCATTAATACAATAACGCAAACCGCTAGGTGGCGGGCCATCAGGAAAAACGTGACCTAAATGAGAATCGCATACATTGCAGACTACTTCAACACGAACCATTCCGTATGATCGATCAGCGTGATATGCAATTGCATTTTCTTTGATTGGTTGTGTAAAAGAAGGCCATCCGGTTCCTGATTCAAATTTTTCACTTGCATCAAAAAGAACGGTTGCGCAACATTTGCATTCATAAATTCCAGGATCAAATAAACTGCATAATTCTGAGCTAAAAGATCTTTCAGTTCCCTTTAATCTAGTAACTTGAAATTCTTCTGGAGTCAAAATTTGTTTCCATTCTTCCTCTGTTTTTTCCACTCTTTTGTCTGGAGCAGGATTTCCTTTATTTGTAAAATGAATTACATCGGCCCATTTTATCATAACTACTTTTTTTAAGTTTTCAGTCGCAGTTTTCAGTCTCAGTTACAGTTTACGGTTGTAATTAAACTGAAAACTGCGACTGTGACTGTAAACTTTATTCTTCCTCTTTTTGTCCCATCATCATTAAATATGCTTTAAGAAATGGGTCAATATTTCCGTTCATTACACCGTCAACGTCGCTGGTTTCATAACCTGTACGAACATCTTTTACTAATTTATAAGGTTGCATAACGTAATTACGAATTTGCGAACCCCATTCAATTTTCATTTTTCCAGCTTCAATATCAGCACGTTGTGCTTGTTGTTTTTTTAATTCGATTTCATATAATTGAGAACGAAGCATCTGCATAGCACGCTGTCTGTTGTCTTGTTGCGAACGTGTTTCAGAGCATTGAATCTGAATTCCGGTTGGTTTGTGAACCAACTGAACTTTTGTTTCAACTTTATTTACGTTCTGTCCACCAGCACCACTTGAACGAGAAGTTGTAATCTCAATATCGGCAGGATTAATGTCTATTTCAATGCTGTCGTCAACTAATGGATAAACATAAACGGACACGAATGATGTATGACGTTTTGCATTACTGTCAAAAGGTGAAATTCGGACCAAACGGTGAACTCCATTTTCTCCTTTTAGATATCCAAAAGAATAATCTCCTTCAAATTCTAGAGTAACCGTTTTGATTCCGGCAACATCGCCTTCTTGAAAGTTAAGTTCTTTGATTTTATAACCATAACTTTCGCCCCACATCATGTACATACGCATTAACATTCCGGCCCAATCACAACTTTCGGTTCCGCCAGCTCCAGCGGTAATTTGAACCACAGCACTTAAACTGTCACCTTCATCAGAAAGCATGTTTTTGAATTCAATGTTTTCAATATGCGATTGCGCGTTATTGTATTGTTCATCCAATTCATCTACAGAAAGTTCGCCTTCTTTATAAAAATCATAAGCTAGCTGTAATTCTTCTGTCAATGATACGGCTTTGTCATAATCTTCAATCCATTTTTTCTTGTTTCGAAGATTTTTTACAATGTTTTCGGCTTCTTTTGGATTGTTCCAAAAATCAGGTGCAAAAGTTTTTTCTTCTTCGTTTGCAATTTCGATTAGCTTGGCATCAACGTCAAAGATACCTCCTCAACGCACCAAGGCGCTCCACAATACCTTTTACTTGTTCGGCTGTTGTCATAAATTAATAAGTAGTTTTAAATGTTTTCGGTGAAATTGCGTTCATTTTTTAACGCCATTTCTTTATACAAAAATAAGATTTAGTTTTCAGAATACCAGAAATAATTTAGAATACGATCCTGTCTTTTTAAGTGTTTGGTATTTAGTGATTTTGCATTGTTTCTTTGATTGTAAAAGAATACCGCTTTTAATTTTGACGAAGAGAGTCCCGACCTGAAAAAACAATTTCTAAATTATTAATGTTAGATTTATATGTTTTTTATAAATAAAACGTTAATTTGGTTATATCATAATCGAAAGTTAAAATTTATTAAAACTTACGATTATTAAATAACAGTAATACGTAATTTTGCTGTCCGAAAAAAAGATATCAGTTTTATATGGAAATAAATTTAGTTAGCGATACCATTACCAAACCAACATACGAAATGCTGCAATACATGTTTAATGCGCAAGTTGGTGATGATGTGTACAAACAGGATCCTACGGTTATCGAATTAGAGACAAGAGTAGCCGAGTTTTTTGGTATGGAAGCTGGACTTTTTTTTCCGTCTGGAACTATGGCCAATCAAACCGCCATAAAACTGCATACGCAACCAGGAGAGCAGTTGATTGCAGATAAATATGCCCACGTTTTTCATTATGAAGGAGGAGGAGTTTCATTCAACAGTGGCGTTTCGTGCTGTTTGCTGGATGGACACCGCGGTATGATCACCGCTTCGCAAGTTGCAGCCGCAATTAATGATCCCGAATTTTATCATAGCCCCTTGACGAGTTTGGTTTGTGTAGAAAATACAACCAATAAAGGAGGTGGAGCATGTTATGAATTGGAAGATTTAAGAGAAATTAAAAAAGTATGCGATGCTAATAATTTAAAATTCCATTTAGATGGAGCAAGAATTTGGAATGCATTAGTAGCCAAAAGACAAAATCCGAAGGAATTTGGAGCAATTTTCGATACCATTTCAGTTTGTTTGTCAAAAGGATTAGGTGCGCCAATTGGTTCGGTGCTCCTTGGTAGCAAAGCTGATATTCACAGAGCGTTGAGAATCAGGAAGATATTAGGTGGCGGAATGCGCCAAGTTGGTTATTTAGCAGCAGCGGGGCTTTACGCTTTAGCAAATAATATTGAAAGATTAGCTGAAGATCACAGAAGAGCAAAAGAAATTGGTGCAATTTTGAGTGCAAAATCATGGATTGCTTCTGTAGAGCCGGTAGAAACTAATATTCTGATTTTTTCTTTGGCAGAAGGATACAGCGATACGCTTTTAATCGAAAAATTAAAACAGAAAAACATCCTTATAAGCTCGTTAGGACATAATAAACTCCGAATCGTTACGCATTTAGATTACAAAGAAGTCATGCATACGTATGTGATGGAAATCTTCTCAAAGATTTAAGATACTAAGATTCTAAGTCGCTAAGGTTCTGAGCTTTTAATTTTGCTTAAAAAAAAGACGCACAATTAGTGCGTCTTTTTATTTTTTTGCTATAAACCTTAGCGACTTAGAATCTTAGTATCTTAGAATATTTATTTAAAAAGATTATCCATCCCTGGAATCATCGGCATATCCATTTTTGCGACAGCGTCAAGTTCTCTTTCGTTGATGTTTGTAGCTTTTTCGATTGCTTTATTTAAGGTTACCACTAAATAATCTTCCAATTGTTCTTTATCTTCTAAAAGAGAGTCGTCAATTGAAACCGATTTTATTTTTCTGCTTGCAGTAATTGTTATTTTCAATAATCCGTCAGCGCTTTGCTCGTCGATTAAAACAGTATCCAAGCGTTTCTTTGTATCTTCAATTTTTTGTTGGGTTTCTTTAAGTTTGCCCATCATTCCCATTAAATCCATTTTTCTTGCTTTTTTAAATTATTTCAGACAAAATTAGTATATTGCTATGGTAAATCAATAGAATATTTTATGAAAAAATTAATTTTCGTTCTCTTTTGATTGTACTACTTTTGCCTCTTCGTATTTAAAAATAAATGCTCAATCAATGCAAAACAACATAATTGCCCCAAAGGCGAAAGAAATTCCAAAAAAACTCAAAAAGCATAAAGAAATCAGAGTTGACAATTATTTTTGGCTGAATGACCGTGAAAATTCAGAAGTAATTGATTATCTGAACAAAGAAAACGAATATTACCAAAATATGACTGCCCATACTAAAGATTTGCAAGAATCATTGTATGAGGAAATGAAAAGTAGAATCAAGGAAGACGATTCATCTGTTCCTTATTTTTATAACGGTTATTTCTACATCACACGTTTTGAAACTGGTCAAGATTATCCAATTTTTGCTAGAAAAAAAGGAAGTCTTTCGGCAGATGAAGAAATTTTGTTCAATTGCAACGAATTGGCAAAAGGACATGCTTATTTCAAATTAGGTGGTTTAAGCATTAGTCCGGATAATAAATTTGCAAGTTTTGGAATTGATATTGTTGGCAGAAGAATTTATACAGTTCAAGTTAAAAACTTAGAAACGGGAGAAATCTTGTCAGACAAAATCGAAAATGCGACTGGAAGTTCTGTTTGGGCAAATGACAATAATACTTTATTTTACACCAGACAAGATGAAGTTACGTTGAGAGCAGACAAAATCTTCAGACATAAATTAAACACAGATTCTGCAGCTGATGTTTTGGTTTATAACGAAGTCGATGACACATTTAATGTTTCGGTACATAAAGAAAAATCAAAAAAATATATCGTTATCAGTTCTGGAAGTACTTTAACGACAGAATATAGAATTTTGAATTCTGATAATCCAGATGGTGAGTTTGAAGTGTTTCAGCCTCGTGTGCGCGGATTGGAATATAGTATTTCGCATTTTGAAGATTCGTTTTATGTGTTGACGAATAAAGATAAAGCGACCAATTTCAAACTGATGAAAACGCCTGAGAATAAAACAGGAAAAAGAAATTGGGTTGATGTTATTCCGCACAGAGAAGACGTTTTGTTGGAAGATATTGAAATCTTTAAAAACTATTTAGTTGTAGAAGAACGCTCAAACGGTTTGAATCATATCCGAATAATGCCTTGGAATGGCGAGCCAGATTATTATTTGCCATTTGGAAGCGAAACTTACAATGCTTTCACGACAACAAATATTGATTTTGATACTGATATTTTGCGCTATAGTTACCAATCGCTTGCAACGCCATCGTCTGTAATTGATTTTAATATGAAAACTAAAACCAAAGAAATTTTAAAAGAGCAACAGGTTTTAGGAGGCAAATTTGATAAAGAAAATTACATTGAAGAGCGCATTTGGGCAACGGCAAGAGACGGGGTAAAAGTGCCAATTTCGATGATTTATAAAAAAGGATTAGAGAAAAATGGCAAAAATCCGCTTTTATTGTATGCTTATGGCTCGTATGGAATCACAATGGATGCCTATTTCTCTTCGACAAGACTTTCGCTCTTAGACCGTGGATTTGTTTACGCGATCGCACATATTAGAGGTGGAGAAGACTTGGGAAGACAATGGTATGAGGACGGAAAACTGTTAAAAAAGAAAAATACCTTTACAGATTTCATCGATTGCTCTAAATTTGTAATAAACGAGAAATATACTTCTTCTGAACATTTGTATGCAGAAGGAGGATCAGCAGGAGGACTTTTGATGGGAGTAATCGTAAATGAGGCTCCACAATTATATAACGGAGTAATTGCTCAAGTACCTTTTGTTGATGTTATTACAACAATGTTAGACGATACTATTCCGTTAACAACAGGAGAATACGACGAATGGGGGAACCCAAACAACAAAAAATATTATGATTATATGTTATCGTACTCACCATATGATAATGTAAAAGCGCAAGATTATCCAAATATGTATGTATCTACAGGATTGCATGATTCGCAGGTACAATATTGGGAGCCTGCCAAATGGGTGGCCAAATTGAGAAACACAAAAACAAACGAAAAACTTTTGTTTTTGGATACTAACATGGATGCCGGACATGGTGGAGCTTCAGGACGTTTTGAGGCTTTGAAAGACTTAGCAAAGGAATTTAGTTTTTTATTAGATTTAGAGAAAATTAAAAGCTAATTAGAAAAATTTTGTTAAATTTGCAACCTATCGGGGTTTCCAAAAAGACCTCTGATTAACTATTTTTTTATGAAAGAAGAAATAAATGCTTATAATAATGTTTTAGAATTAATAGGTAACACCCCACTTATTAAGCTAAATAAAATCACCGAAGAGTTAGAAGGAAATTTCTACGCAAAGGTAGAAGCTTTTAATCCAGGTCATTCCTCAAAAGATAGAATCGCATTATATATTATTGAAGAAGCCGAGAGAAAAGGAATTTTGTCGCCAGGTGATACGATTATTGAAACTACATCAGGAAATACAGGATTTAGTTTGGCAATGGTCAGCATTATTAAAGGATATAACTGTATTTTAGCAGTAAGCTCAAAATCATCAAAAGATAAGATTGACATGCTGAGAAGCTTAGGGGCAAAAGTTTATGTTTGCCCAGCACACGTTTCAGCAGATGATGAAAGATCTTATTATAATGTAGCCAAGCGTTTGCATGAAGAAACAAAAGGCTCAGTGTACATCAATCAATATTTCAATCAGTTGAATATTGATGCACACTATAACACTACAGGTCCAGAAATCTGGGAACAGACAAAAGGAAAAATTACGCATTTAATTGCATGCAGTGGAACAGGAGGAACGATTTCAGGAACTGCGAAATTCTTAAAAGAGCAAAATCCTAATATCAGAATTCTTGGAGTTGATGCTTTTGGTTCAGTATTAAAGAAATACCATGAAACAAGAGAATTCGATAATAAAGAAATTTATCCTTACCGAATTGAAGGTTTAGGAAAAAATCTAATTCCGTCAGCTACTGATTTTGACATTATTGATAAATTCATGAAAGTAACCGACGAAGAAAGTGCACACTCTGCTAGGGAAATCACTCGTAAAGAAGGTTTATTCGTTGGATACACATCTGGAGCAGTAATGCAAGCGATCAAACAATATGCTGAAGAAGGTGAGTTTACAAAAGACAGCAATATCATTGCGATTTTCCCAGATCACGGTTCTCGTTACATGAGTAAAGTATTTAGTGATGACTGGATGAATGAACAAGGATTCTTTGACAGTATTAATGAAGAAGAAGTTCAAAAAGTTGAATTTGTCAAATAAAGCAATTTTTAAATATATCAAAACTCCATCCTCTGTTGATGGAGTTTTTTTTTGGGCTTAGTTGAAGGAATATTTTAGAAAGGTGAAAATTATCTATTTATGTATAAGGTATTTAAAATGAATATTCTGTATATTTTTGTAAATACCGTATTTATACGTAAGAAACATTTGTTTTGATTGAAGTAAATTTAAAAATTTAATAGTATTGCTAATAGTATAAATAAATGCAATTAATTGTTGAAAATCATCAATTTTGGTTATTTTAACGAGTTTTTAGGTTCGTTGTCGAAAAAATTTTCGCTAAAAAGCATAAAAATATAGTTTAGCAGTGTTAAAATGACACAAAGTTGTTTTATCTCCTAAATCTATCGCTATGAAAAAATTACTACTCTCATTAATGTTTGTAAGTTATTTGAATGCTACTGCGCAAAATCCTATTCAGGAATTTAACTTCAACAATACTTTAAATAATACTCAAAATACCATTACCTTCGTCGGGACAAATAATTTTGTTCTGGATCGAATGGGAAATATTAATGGTGCACAGTGTCTTAATAATAAATCTTTAGAAGCTGTAATAGATGATCTTCCTCAAAATAATTCGGCTAGAACAATTAGTATTTGGGTAAAACTAAATGATATTTCTAAAGCCAATTACATTTTGGGTTATGGTACAGCATATAACGGACAATATTTTGGTTTGCTTCAGCAAGCTACAGTTTCATCAAATTCAGATTTAAGCTTGGCCGGATGGGGCGCAAGCAATGATGTCATGGTTTCTGTTCCATTATCAAAAGGAACTTGGTATCAATATACAATAACTTATGACGGAACCGTTTCAAAAATTTATCGTGACGGAGTATTATTAAAATCATTAAGCGGTTTAACACGTGCTACAAAAGGTAATATTTTTAGACTAGGTGAAATAAACACTACGGTGGGAATCAATGCTGATATAGACGATTTAAAAATATACAATGTTGCAATGACAAATGAGCAAGTCTTAGCACTTTATGAAGAAACAAAACCTATAATTGCGGTTGCGGTTGAGCAAGCAGCTCCTAAAACAGTTCCTGTAAAAACTGTTGCAGGAAAAACTAAAGTTGCTGCTAAGACTACACAATCAAATGCAATTATTAGAAACAATGATGTAAGTGAAGGACAAAAAAATGTTGAGGTTTATTCGCAAGGACAAAAGGTTCTTGAGAATAATTCTATGAGCATTAAAGATTTGCCAGAGGGAACTTATTTGTTGAAAATTACAAATGCTCCTGCGAACAAATTGACATCGAAATAAGATTTAAAAATTTGGTTAATAGTTAGTTTTTAGTTTTTTTTTATCATGTTGTTTAGTAAGCAATTTATTTTGGATAGTAGAAAAAGCCTTTTGAATTTCAGAAGGTTTTTTTTATTGTCGACATGGTTTTTGTAAAGATGTTTTTACAAATAAAAAGAAAAACTTCTTTTGGAGTTCGCTTTACTGAATTTTAATAAGAATATCGTATTGGTTATCGATAAATGTTTTGCGACTTTGAATTAAATTTATAATTTTAACAAATAAATAAAATTATTTAATGAACATTGGGAATCGTTTTTATTTAAAAAAGGTTCTCTTCATAATAAATTATAAAATTTTTTTAAAAAAAGATATAACCCCTAAATCTTCAAAAATCCTGCCCATGAAAAAATTATTACTTACGATAATGTTTGTAACTTTTTTAACTTCTAATGCTCAAAATCCTATTCAGGAATTTACTTTTAACGGAACCCTCAATAGTGCTGATAATACTATTTCCTTGCTGGGAACTCCTAATTTTGTTGCAGACAGAATGGGAACAGCTAAAGCAGCGCAACGCATTACAAATAAAGTGTTGCAAGGTATGGTTGGAGAGCTTCCGCAAGAAAATAAACCTAGATCAATCTCGTTTTGGATAAAATTCAATACGGTCAATACGGCAAATTACGTTTTTGGTTATGGGACGCCATCAAATTCTCAATTTTTTGGTTTATTGCAGCAACCTGCCGTTTCTGGAAGTTCAGATGTAAGCTTGGTAGGATGGGGCGATGCAAATAATGTTATTGCTGCGGTGCCGCTCCAAAAAGAAGTGTGGTATCAATATAATATTACTTACGACGGCAATAATTCTAAAATATACCGCAATGGTGAATTATTAAAATCAGCAAGCGGCATTTTACGTGCTACTAAAGGTTATGTTTTGAGATTGGGGCAAATCAATACCACGACGACTCTAAACGCTGATATAGACGATTTGAAAATTTATAATGTCGCAATGACAGATGAACAAGTTTTGGAATCATACAACAGTTCAAAACCAGCTGGAAGTGCAAAAACAGAAACGGTTTCAAGTGAGAAAAAAGTGGTGTCTGCACCTGTAAAAACTCAAAATCCTCCAAAAGCGCCAGTTGTAACACCAAGCGCACCAGAAGCAAATACAGAAAAAGTGATCGAAGTCTTTTCGCAAGGAAGAAAAATTACGGGCAGCAACGCTTCTAATATCGATGATTTGCCAGAAGGAACTTATTTGTTGAAAGTCACAAAAAAGCCAGCAAAAAAATAAATGAGATTGTAAAATTTACCGATTTCAAACAAAAAAGCCTTCTGAATTTCAGAAGGCTTTTTCGATTTAGTTTTTATTTTTGTTGTCCTGGAGCGTAAGCTTTTGCGCTCTTGCTTCCTGACATTTTTTTAGCTTGCCCTGGTGGTACTTTTTTAGCTTTTGGTGGTGGTGCAGGCCTACTTGTATGTACATGAGCAGTGCAACTAATAACGCTTAGTGCTAAAAACAAAAGTACCAGTGCAATTACTGCTATTTTTGTGAATTTTGATGTTTGCATTTGTTTTAAAATTTAGTTTGAGGTAATGCAAATATAAGAGAAACAATATTTGTTTAAAGGTATTTGATTTAGTTTATAATGGCTTCAAATAGTGGTTTATATTTTTTTGTAGATAGTTGCTAGTCTATTTGCAAAACCGAATATATAAAACAGCTATAATAATCTCTGTATTCATTAATGTCAAAAATGATCAGATAATTATTATTACATTCCTTAAAATTGCAGATTTGATATCTGCAGTAGAGGAGGCCGTTTTGATTTCCTCGATTTAGTTGTTTATCGATATTGTTTTGAATTAAATCAAGATTCGTTAACTGGCCAGTTTCAATTAATGAACTTAATAAATTCGACTTTTCGAATGAAATAACTGCGTTGTGCTGTATTTCACCATCTCCGCAGTAAAAGCTAAAACACAATGCAGCATCTGGATTTTCAATTGCAAATGATTTTTTGCCTAGTTGTATGTTTTTTATAATTGAAATTTTGGACATAAGTGTCTTCATATTTATTTCATAAGATTTCTGGCTTTTCTTATTTTGAATTTAAAAATTTTGGAAGATAAACGCAATCCGTACTATCAGGTTTGATTTTGATTTTTTTTAAGTACACAAATTAAGCATGGAATTATAAGTAAAATTAATATGTAAACAATTATGCCTTTTATATAAATTGTAGGATGCAGTTTGCTTGTGTTTCGCAATTTGGTTTCATCTGCATTTTTGCAATACCAAACCGCTAAGTATTTTCCCTTTTTATCAAGTAAAGTGTTTTCCATTAAATAAGAAGCCGAATAATATATGACTTCATTCGTTCCCTGTTTTTCCAAAATACCATAGTACCAAGAATTGGATCCACTAGAATTAGAAGAATTATTATTCTCTATTTTGTTGATGTATAATTTGTCTTTTATGTAATATTTGGCTGGATCCAAATTGTAATATATTAATTTAAGGTCTGCCAAATTATGCATTGATTCAGAAATTAATCCGCCAATAGCAAAAACCAATGTAATGGAACATAATAGTTTTCTCATTTTTTGTGTATGGTTTAGGTTTTTAGTAGTTTTGGAAGATAGATATAAGCAAGGATTATTAGTATCACAGAAACGACACTGGCATAATCTACAAAGCCATAATAATTTCGAACTTGTTCGCCATTTCTTTTGATCATCCGTACCGCTTTTGAGTCTCCATTGTGAAGTTTTCTAAATACGACTTTATCTCCAATTGAAAAACCATATTGTTTGGTATCGCTATCACCGCTATCATGATATTTTGCTCCATTTTTATCTACAATTGAATAAGAATATGTTTTTGCAGAATTGGCGCTCCTTTTATAAGAACTGCTAACGTAAATTTTGCCTTCACCAAGATTGTTTTCGCTAGTATAAATTATATTAATGACGATTCGTTGAAGGAAAATCAGAAAAATTATTAATATAAAACCATGAAAAATAATTTTTCCTTTCATTTTGTATTGACTTTAAAATAAGAAAATAAAAAAAGTCTTCCAAAGACCAGAAGACTTGTATTTTTTAGCTGATAACGCTGATCACAATAAATAAGATCACAAGCGCTATTACGGCAAATTTCATGAATTTTGATGATTGCATAAATAAAAATTTAAATTGTATTGTTTCTGATAAAAGCAAATATAATTTTTTATTTGAATTTAAAAAGTGAAAGTTTGTTAAAACAAAAAAGCTCCAGAAAAATCCAGAGCTTTAAAAAAAAATATTTTGCAGAAAACTATTCTTCTTTCATTGTATGATAAACGTTCATAACGTCATCATCTTCTTCGATTTTTTCGATTAGTTTTTCAACGTCAGCGATTTGAGCTTCAGTAAGTTCTTTAGTGATTTGCGGAATACGCTCAAAACCAGAAGATAAAATTTCAAGACCTCTGTTTTCTAATTCTTTTTGTAAAGCACCAAAACTTCCAAAAGGAGCATAGATCAAGATTCCGTCTTCGTCTTCAAAAACTTCTTCAGCACCAAAATCGATTAATTCTAATTCTAATTCTTCAGCATCAAGGCCATTATTAGCAATTCTGAAGTTACAAGTATGATCAAACATAAACTCAACAGAACCTTGAGTTCCCATAGTTCCGTTGCATTTGTTGAAATAACTGCGAATGTTTGCAACAGTTCTGTTATTATTGTCAGAAGCAGTTTCAATCAAGATTGCAATTCCGTGAGGCGCATATCCTTCAAACAAAATTTCTTTATAGTTGGCAGTATCTTTATTGCTTGCATTTTTGATCGCGCGCTCCACATTATCCTTAGGCATGTTGGCCGCTTTCGCGTTTTGTATTACAGCTCTTAATCTAGAATTGGCGTCTGGGTTTGGTCCGCCTTCTTTAACAGCCATAACGATATCTTTACCAATTCTGGTAAATGTTTTGGCCATTGCTGACCAACGTTTCATTTTTCTTCCTTTTCTAAATTCGAACGCTCTTCCCATTTCTAATTTTTAGTTTTGTGATGCAAAAATACGGTTATTCCTTATTTTTCCAAAAACATTGCAGTTCTTTTTTTGTATTGTTTTAAGTTTCAGGTTTCAGGTTTAACCGCAAAGGACGCTAAGGTTTACGCGAAGTTTTACACAAAGCTTTGCGTCCCGAGGCTTCGGGATGCGTTAATAAGCGTAACCTCAAACAAAAAAAAATTGCGTGCTTTGCGGTTAAACCTGAAACCTGAAACCGGAAACAAAATTTCTACTTTGAAGCATTGAATTCATTGATCACATTTACAGCTTCATTCAAATACGGATTTGTTTTTAAATTCTCAAGCTGATATTGATTTGCTGTTTTGTCGTTTGGGTAAACCCCAAGCAAGAATTGATTCACTGTCGAATTGTAAACATCCAACGGATTATTCTCGTCATTGAAAGTATTGATTTCTTTCCAAAGCGAATTAACTAGTTTTTTTTGTTTGAAAACGGCATCCAAAGTCATTGGAATTTCTGCTTTTGGTGTATTGACAATTTGGTCAATTTTTAGATTTATTTTTTTGATGTCGTTAAAATAGTAGTTATCGGCCAGCCTCGTTATGGAATTTTTAGCAAGTTTGTCTATTAAAGCTCTTTTTGCATAAGGTCTGTATTTCAAAAAAGATTGAATGCTGTCGTTTTTAATTGCAGTAGGGAAATCGCTTTCTTTTTGATAGACATCTTCATAAAATTCAGGCAAAATAACATCTGGCTTAACGCCGATATATTGATGACTTTTGCCCGTAACGCGATAAAATTTATTGATTGTGATTTTTAAAAAATCAGTATTTTTTTTCTCATCAAGCGGAAGAATGGTTTGCATAGTTGCTTTTCCGAGTGTGTTGCTCCCTATCAAAAGTGCGCGATTGTAATCTTGCATAATTGAAGCAAAGAATTCGCTTGCCGATGCTGTATTGCTGTTTATCAAAACCACCATAGGACCTTTGTAAATCAGCCCGCGATAAGGATCATTTATTATCGATTTCTCTTTTTTATTATCAATAACAATCGAAATCGGACCGTAATCAATAAACATTCCTGCAAGTTTGATGGCTTCCTCCATAGAACCGCCACCGTTGTCGATCAGATCAATTACGAGGCCTTGTATCTCGTCTCTTTCGAGCTTCATTACTTCGCGTGCCACATCATCAGCGCAACCTTTTCGATTGTTTTCGTCTAAATCAGCATAAAAACTCGGAATCTTGATGTAGCCTATTTTGCTGTCTTTTCCAATAATAAAACTGTAAACCGAATTGTCTTCATCCTTCATGACTTGCTTTTCGATATAAACATCAAAGCTTTTTCCAGAATTTCGTTTCAGCGTAAGCGTAATACTTTTGTTGGATTCTGATAAAATCATGTTTGAGATCAATTCTAATGAAGCGCACGAAACCTTTAAAGTTTCCTTTTGATTTGATATCGAAATAATTTGATCGCCTTTTTTAATCAGCCCGGTTTGATATGCAGGGCCATTCGGGTCGACTTCAGCAATAATTATTTCATTTTTTTCATTCAAATTCACACTCATTCCAAGCGAAAGATGTTCCTTCGACAAAGATGCCACAAAGCTCGTTTTAGAATCGTCGCTGAAATAAGCCGTATGCGGGTCAAAATAAGTACAGAAATAATTATATAAATTTTCCTCTTGCTTGTTGTTATTCTCTAAAAGAGTGCTTATTCTGCAAATTTCATTAGACAAAATCATTTGTTTCGAAGCGGCTTCAATCGATTTGAAATTTGTTTTTATCGAATCCAGATTTTCGCTGGTTTCGGCAATTTCATCTAAAATCTGATAGCGCAGTTTTTTTTTCCAAACCTTTTCCAAATCTTCTTTTTTCAAATAAAAAGGAAATGCTTTTTTATAAAATCGGATGGTGTCTTTAATAGAATAATCAATATTAGAGGTTTGAATTTTTTCTAAAACAGCTTTCGTTCTCAAAAGTCCCGCTCTGTATTTTGAAGTAATGTCGTCTAGAAAACTGCAGTCATTGCTCAAAATTAAATCATCAAGATTTGAGCGATATTTTTTGGACATTTCATCGTATTCGCTTTTATAAAAAATGTTTCGCGACGGATCCAATTCATTGATCAGATTGTCAAAAACAAAAACAGATAAACTATCATCAACTGGTTTTGGCCTGATGTGCTCTTTCTGGATAAGCGCATTGATTTTATTTAATATTTCACAAGTGCGATCGCTATTTTGACTAAATAGTACAGTTGAAGTCAGCAGAAATATTATTACTAGGTTTTTCATAAATCTCTAAATCATCGGTTATATTAAAATTACGGTATTTTTTTCAGAAAAGACAGTAATTTCCGAAGAATATCGACAACTTAAAGATTTTATCTATGAATGACATTGAATCACAAAAAATGGCTATTAAAAATTAATTAAAAACTCAAAAAGAAATATTGAAATTGGCGAATTCACATAAAAAAAATGCATTACAACTTTTTAAAATTGTAATGCATTTTTCGAATTTTCTTTAAGTCAAAAGTCAAAAGTCTTGTATTTCACAACTTTATGACTTTCGATTTTTGACTTTAAGACTTATTAGAAACTATTTCTTGTAGAATGGCAATTTAACCACTTTAGCAGGAACATCATTTTTTCTAATTCTGATAAAAATATCGCTGTCAACAGCACTGTTTGCAACAGTTACGTATCCTAAACCAATACCTTTGTTCATAGATGGCGACATTGTTCCTGAAGTTACAATTCCAATAACGTTTCCTTCACCATCAACAATTTCATAATCATGTCTTGGCACAGCACGCTCTTGCATTTCAAAAGCAACTAATTTTCTAGTAACACCAGCTTCTTTTTGTTTTTTAAGCGCTTCAGAATTGGTGAAATCTTTTGTGAATTTAGTAATCCATCCTAAACCAGCTTCAAGCGGCGAAGTAGTATCGTTAATATCATTTCCGTACAAACAGAATCCCATTTCTAGACGTAAAGTATCGCGCGCAGCAAGACCAATTGGTTTAATTCCGAAAGATGCACCAGCTTCAAAAGCCTTGTTCCAGATTTGCTCTACCTCATCATTTTTGCAGTAAATTTCAAATCCGCCAGAACCAGTATATCCTGTAGCAGAAATAATTACGTTCTCAATTCCTGCAAAATCACCAACTTCAAAATGATAATAGGTAATAGCTGCCAAATCAACAGAAGTCAAAGACTGCATCGCTTCAACCGCTTTTGGACCCTGAATTGCTAACAAAGAATAATCATCAGAAATATTCTTCATATCCACTCCCAAATCATTGTGAGAAGTGATCCAGTTCCAGTCTTTTTCAATATTAGAAGCATTTACAACCAGTAAATACTGCTCTTCTTTCATTTTATAAATAATCAAATCGTCAACAATTCCACCTTCGTTGTTAGGAAGACAAGAATATTGCGCTCTTCCAATTGTTAAAGTCGAAGCATCATTTGAAGTCACTTTTTGAATCAGAGCCAAAGCATTTGGACCCGTTAACAAAAATTCACCCATATGCGAAACGTCAAAAACGCCCACACCATTACGAACTGTTTCATGTTCAGCATTAACTCCTTCATATGTAATAGGCATGTTATAACCTGCAAATGGCAGCATTTTCGCTCCCAAACCCTCATGTATGTGCGTAAGCGCAGTATTTTTCATTGTGTTGTTTTATAAAATTGTTATGCAAATCTATTCAAAAAATATCGATTTCGAATACGTTAAATTATAAATTTCGCAATATTTAGGAGCTATTTCCTGCTATCCGCTATATCTTTTTGTTTTTAAAGAAAAAACAAAAAGGATGCCGCTACTATCAGGGCTAGGAGTGAGAGTTTCAAAAGAAGATTCATGATTTCGATTTTTTATGTAATTTTAATGTAAAATCATGCTTTTTCAAGTCTAGCTATGTTTATTTAAACCAGCGAAGCGCCTTTTCCCCAAAGTAAAACTATGATTCGATGTGTTTAAAAAATAATCGCAACAACAAAAAGAAGCCGAATGAAGTCTCCGTATTTAATCACAAAAGAAGAAATTCTAAAAATATATAAACCTGTAAATCCGCAAGCACATAAAGGAACCCAAGGCCACGCTGTGATTATTGCCGGAAGTTATGGAAAAATGGGAGCAGGAGTTTTAGCTTCAAAATCGTGCCTAAAATCAGGATGCGGACTCGTAACGATTTTTATACCCAAGTGCGGTTATCAAATTCTGCAAATCTCCATTCCAGAAGTCATGACCGTAACCGATGAAAATACCAATTTCATTACCAATATTCATTTGCCATTAATACCTCAAGCCATCGGAATTGGTCCGGGAATAGGCAAGGAGCTCGGAACACAAAAAGCCTTGTTTGAGTTTTTGAGAATAAATAAAACGGCTTTAGTTCTAGATGCTGATGCGCTGAACATCATTTCAGAAAATTTATCATGGTTAGAACTAGTTCCCGAAGACACAATCTTGACACCTCATCCAAAAGAATTAGAACGCTTAATTGGAAAATGGAATTCAGAATCAGAGAAATTCCAAAAAACAATTGCTTTTTCAGAAAAATACAAAGTTATTGTGGTCATGAAAGGCGCTCCAACTTACATCATAAATAAAACCTCAGTTTACGAAAATACCACAGGAAATGCTGCACTAGCAACCGCAGGAAGTGGCGACACCTTAACGGGAATCCTGACAAGTTTACTCGCACAAGGTTATGAACCGAAATATGCGTCAAAACTAGGAGTTTACCTCCACGGATTAACTGCAGATTTAGCTTTGCCCAAAACAGGTCATGAATCTTTTACGGCATCAACGATTATTAAGTATTTAGGAAAAGCTTTTCTTGAATTAGATAATTTGTCAATTAGAGAATAAGATAATTTTTATTGTGGAGCTTGTCACCCTGAGCGAAGTCCAAGAAGATCAAGTAGCTCGACAAAGTGGCTAAACTTTGCGGTTCTTCTCCCGAAGTCTCGGGATCGCTCAGAATGACATAAAATGAAAATCGATCTGCCTTATCTGCAAAATCTGCGAGAGCAAAAAAGGGAGAATAGAAAATCAGTATAATCAACTTAAATTATTTAATTTGCATGAAACAAAGACTTTGCGACTTTGCGTCTTTGCGAGCAAATTCTCTATCATGTAAATCAATCCTTGCGTTCTTTGCGTAAACCTTTGCGCTCTTTGCGGTTAAAATCATTAAGTTTGTAACATGAAAAACTTCGATCTCAGAACGGTAAACGTCATGCGTTACATAACACCACTGCGCGAAGGCGGTTCTTTACCCGCTTTGGCAGAAGCCGATGACGATTTTAAATACGTATTAAAATTTAGAGGAGCCGGACACGGCGTAAAAGCTCTTATAGCCGAATTAGTAGGCGGACAAATTGCAAAAGCCTTAAAATTACAATTGCCAGAATTAGTTTTCGCGAATCTCGACGAAGCTTTTGGAAGAACCGAAGGCGATGAAGAAATTCAGGATTTATTGCAAGGAAGTCAAGGTTTGAATTTGGCATTACATTTCTTGTCTGGAGCAATTACATTTGATCCTGCTGTTACAACTGTCGACGCCAAATTAGCTTCACAAATTGTTTGGTTGGATGCTTACATTACAAACGTTGACCGAACTTTCAAAAACACGAATATGCTGATCTGGCATAAAGAATTATGGCTGATCGATCATGGAGCATGTTTGTATTTCCACCATTCATGGAACAACTGGGAACAACATGCTAAAAGTCCGTTTGCTTTGATAAAAGATCACGTTTTATTGCCTCAAGCTTCACTGTTAAAAGAAGTTGACGCCGAATTTAAAGCGATTTTGACTTCAGAAATTCTAGAAGAAATTGTCAATACGATTCCGCTAGACTGGTTACAATGGGAAGATGCAGACGAAACGCCAGAAGGTTTGCGAAATGTATATTTGCAGTTTTTAAAAACAAGATTAGAGAATTCAGAAATATTTGTAAATCAGGCTCAAAATGCAAGATAACCATTTATACGAATATGCTGTGATTCGTGTTGTGCCAAGGGTAGAGCGCGAAGAATTCCTGAATATCGGAATTATTTTGTTTTGCAAAAAAGCCAAATTTATAAAGGTTCTTTTTCACTTAAATAAAGAAAAAATACAAGCCCTTTCTGCCGATTTCGACATTGAGCAATTAGAATGCAACTTGACGTCATTAGTAAAAATTGCCAACGGAACCAAAGATGGCGGCCCAATCGCAGAATTTGAAATTCCGGAGCGTTTTCGTTGGTTAACAGCTATTAGAAGCTCTGCAATTCAAACTTCCAGACCTCATCCGGGTTTGTGTCAGGATTTGGAGAAAACGGTTCAGCGTTTGTTTCAGGAACTTGTTCTTTAAACCATATAAGTTATATAAGTTAATTTAAGCTTTGACTTAAAAAAAAATCACGCAAAGACGCAGAGTCGCAACGTTTTATTTTTCTTTGCGACTCTGCGTCTTTGCGTGATTAAGAACTTGGTTAATCTCTGTGCAATACTATGTGAATTTTTGCGGTAAAACGCTACAACACTTTCTTCAAGAAAATAAACTCCAAAGGTTCTTCAGAAACAGTAACATGAATACCACTTTCCGGAAAAGCCTCTCTTTCGCCTGTATCAACATAACCATGACGTTTGTACCAAGCAATAAGTTCTTCACGAACCGAAATAACGGTCATAATAATACTCGATAAACCCAAAGATTTAGCATGATTTTCGGCTGCAACCAAAAGCTTTTTCCCAATGCCGCCGTTTTGAAGTTCCGGTGAAACCGTCAGCATTCCTAGATAGAGTTGATGACCTTTTTCAACCAATAAAACCGAACCAATAATTTTACCATTCTCTGTAAATTTCAGAATCGTATTTTTTGGATCTTCGAAAATGGCTGTCATTTCCTGTTCGTCGGTTCTCTTTCCTTCTAATAAATGAGCTTCGGTTGTCCAGCCTTTTTTAGAAGTTTCCCCTCTGTAAGCTGAATTTATTAGGGTTGTTAATGCAGGAATGTCTTGTAATGTTGATTTTGTAATCATTATGTATTAAGTGAAATGTATTTTATAAAATTGAATAGCCTCCAGCTTTAGCAGGAGGAACAAAATTACATTAGAAAATGGCTTCAGCCTAATCTTTAACGTTTTTTGGCTAAAGCCTAATTATTCCATAAAACAAAACCTCCAGCTAAAGCTGGAGGCAATTGACTTTGTATTTATTCGGAACAAAGAAATTAAATTTAATATTTTGCAGGTTCGCTAGGTTTAGGCAACGATTGCTTTATAAATGTTCTGATGTCTTCATTTGCGGTTTCTAAGTCGGCTTTTCTCAAATACATCATGTGACCGCTTCTGTAGCCTTTCCAAGACATTCTATCATTTAGTTTTCCGCTTGGATCCATTTGCCATAAATCATATTTTGCATTAAAATAATCACAAGCGCCATCATAATATCCTGATTGCACCATGACATGCAAATACGGATTTTGTGCCATCGCTTGTCTTAGATTTTCGCCTGTTTTATCGTTAGATCTGTCCCAAGGATGCACAGGACCAAACATATTGTATTTAAAGTCTGTTTTGTAGTTCAGATTATTGCGCAGATACATATTGATGGCCGGCGTAAAAGAATGCAGCCAAGACGTAAGTTCGGCATTAAAATCAACACTTTCGCCAGAGTCCTTGCGATCAATTCCTTTGTATCTTGAATCAAGTCTTCCTATCGTAAAACCTTGATCTCTCAATAATTCTTTCCAGAAATAATCATACGGAACATCTAAATTGTTTTGCAGAATAACTTTTTCTGAAATACCAGAATAACGCGCCATTTTTGCAGCAATTTCTTTTCGTTTTTGTTCGTCCAAAGAGCCTCCTTTGCTTAAGGCAGGAAGGAGTTCGTTTATGGTGAAATTTTCTACTTCTGGCAACATATCCGTTAAATCTTTGCTTTGAAGATCCGGACTTAGCATTTTATGATACCAAGCCGTAGCAGCAAAATAAGGCAACTTAAGCGCGGCATCAGAAACAACACCACGCGTTATTCCTAAATCAGTTGGCGACACTAAAATTACGCCGTTAAGATACATCCATTGATTATTTTGCAATTGGAGCGCTAATCCCGAAACTCGAGTCGTGCCATAACTTTCACCTATCAAGTATTTAGGCGAAGCCCAACGATTAGTACGGGTTACAAAACCATTGATCCAATCGGCTAAGTATTTAATGTCGGCATTTACGCCGAAGAATTTTGCAGTAGGGATTTCTTTGCTTGTAGGTCTTGAATAGGCTGTATTAACAGGATTTACAAAAACGATATCTGCAACATCTAAAATAGAATACGGGTTTTCTTTTATTCCGTAAGGTTGCAAAGGGTATCCTTCATCATCAATATTTAATAAACTTGGTCCCGTATAAGCAATCTGCATCCAAACGGAAGCTGATCCTGGACCACCATTAAATGAAATAACCAAAGGACGGGAATCCCTATCTTTTACATCAGAACGTTCATAATACGTAAAAAATAATCCGGCAATTGCTTTTCCGTCTTCATCCCAAACTGGCATAGTACCGGTTGTTGCCTTATAAGAAACTTTTTGTCCTTTTATTGTGGTTGTATGATTTGTGACTACTTGAGAATCTGGATTGAAAGTAAGGTTAGAAGGAGAGTTTTCTTCTTTTGCAGGAGGTGTTTTCGGTTTTGAATCCGGCTTTGATTCCTGAGCGTAGGCAGTTAAAAATCCTGCTAAAAGAAATGAGATTAATGTTTTTTTCATAGAATTTAGGGTGTATAATTATAGCTTTTAAAGATATAAAAAAAGATTTTTTAACTAATAGGAATTATTTTGCGATCAAAGAAAACGATTATTTCTTCAAATTTTTCCTTTCCAACTTCTTTTTCAGATAACATAAATCGAATTCCTAATTTCGAGTCTACAAATATTGTTTCATCAATTTTTGTATATTTCACTATTGCAGGCCATTTAAAATTTAAATCATGTTGATAATCTTTATAATGAAAGTAATCATCGTGAAGTTCCCAAATTGGATGATCTGATGCAGTTTCTCTAGATTTTATTTCATTAGAAATGGCTTCAAAATATTTTTTTTTATTCTGTTTATAGGATGTATTCGTACGATAAACCAAGTAGAAACCAAACCATCCAATCATGCAAAAGATTCCACCAACATTGTTTTTTCCAACTATAATCAGAATTCCAAGCAATGTTGTAACTATTGAAATGATTTTATTTGTTCTGTTTGTCTTTAAATTTTTTGCCCAAGCGGCATCAAAATGTAATTTGGATTGTTCGGTGTAAATGTCCTTATTAAATGGAATTTCTATATTTATCACTATGGTTAATTTATTATTTCGATTTGGATAAAATTATATTATTGCAAAATTTTGAGAATGAAAGTAAAAATTATTCTTAATAATCATAAACATGTTCAATGGTAAGCTTATTCTTTTTCGAATCCTTTATAAAAGGCAATAATTTTTCAACGGATAAAAGATAAACATTTCGTTTTAAACTGTCATCCGTCACAATTTCAGATTGATATAATAATTTTACATCTTTTAAATTGGGTTTATTATGCTCATTCTCAATTGTAGAAACGACAATTTCATCATTCCCCGAAATCTCATAAATTTTCACCTCCTGATTTGAAAGTTTTATCATTTCTTTGGTAAAGATTTCCCAGCGGGTAACTGAAATAATCATTTTATCGCGATCTCTGCTAATGATTTTTAGGTTCGGATTTTCTTTAATCGTATCAACATTCGAAACAATTAAATAAATAGAATTAGAAGGTATTTCATAACTGGATTTTGCGCCCCATTCGATAACTTTCGAATAAAAAGCTTTAAATGAAAATTCTAATGTAAAAATCATTGTTCTTTCCCATTTTCGAAGTATGCTGTGATCTGAATTTTCAGAAGCCGTCCATACTTTTTTAATCCAAGGCAGAAATTTAAATTCATACCAAGCCGTTTGATAAATAAAATCGCTGTACGCGCGCTGTGCTTCAATAATTGTCTTTTCAGCCTCGGAGTTTTTTTCTTCTGCAAATAAAGCAAAGAACCTTCCAATCGTATTTTCATAAAGGATTTTCGCGCCATATTCCATTGTCATGCTTACTCCAATAACCTGCAACATGGTTTTATACTCGCCGTTTTCAGGATACGCTTCAGAAGCCAGTTTTATCGAACGGTCATACAATTTCCAATATTCATCAATCGATTTGTAAAAAGGAAAATCGGACGGGTTTTTACCACTTTCCAGATAATCAGCATATTCTTTCGGATTGTAAACTAAATACCATTCCGGAACTGTCAAAACGGTTTGTTCTTCGGCTCTGAAATAGTCTTTTATCTTTTTCTTTTCCTCAGCAATTTTGCTTTTCGCATACGGATTGTATTTGTCCAGAAGCTTGTTTGTAAAGCGTTGATCAGGATCTAATTTGTTCTTTAAAGCAAAATATTTATCGCTGTCCGGATATCCTTTTTTAAATTGCTCAACCGTCGCATGAGGCTGATACGGAAGATACCAGGTTCCGTTTTCGCTCAAAATAGCGTCGGTCATTTCAAGCGTCCATTTTTTTACGTGATCTTTCGCTTGTTGATCGGTATTTTGCTTGTAATAAATCACAAAAGCAAAAACTTCTTTTCGCGCCCACGACAAATAACTTTCATGATCCGGAAGCGCATGTCGCAAAGAAACATTGATAACATTTACTTTATTGTTCTGAAAAACGGCACTCATTTTCGGAATAAAAGATTTTATGTTCTCCACCGGAATAAAATATTCCTGCAAAACATAAGTGTTTTTTTCGCGCGAAGCCGGCTCCAATTCTTTCACATCATAACTCGCTTCTTTATTTCGCCATCGCACTGTTTTCGGAATATAATATAAAGGATCGATCGTGTATTCCCGAATCCATTTTCCCGAATTTCCCCAGGAAACCACGCCGGCTAAATGCGATTCGATCCAATAATTCTCATTTTCAGGAATTAATCGATCCGTATCGGTTAATGGATTTGTTGTTTTTTGCCACGAAACACTCATTATTTTGTCGTATTTCGGCGGATACAAATTACCATTTTGAAAAACGACATTTTTATTGTTTTTGATGTTTTTATCAAAAAAATCTTTGTACTCTTCAATTGGCATCACCTCGTGAAATCGTTCTACTTTTTCATTGTCGACCAATTGCAACGTCACTTCGGCGATAACGCCAATTCCGCCATAACCGCCAATTACGGCGTTGAAAATATCCTGATTTACTTCCCGATTCACAACGACAATATCGCCGTTTGCCGTAATAATTTTAACTTCTAAAACCGATGAAATAATTGGGCCGTAACCTACATATCTTCCGTGACAATTTACGGATATCGCGCCTCCAACTGTAAAATTAGAATACGTCTGCATGATTTTTATCGACAAATTCAAAGGATCAATCACTTTTTGAATATCTCTCCATCGAATTCCGGCTTGTACTGTAATCTGCTTTTTTGTTTTGTCGATATGGATGATTTTATTGAAAGAACGCATGTCGATATGCAGACTATTTTCAAAAGCCGTTTGTCCGCCCATGCTGTATTTTCCTCCGCCAATAGAAATTGGTCCGGTTGTGCTTTTTATAGCAGAAACAATTTCGTTTACCGTTTTGGGTTTTATAACCTGATTTACCTGAATCGGATTTAATTGCGTGACATCGTTTAAGGTTTTGTTTTCTAAAGTGGTTTCGAATGCTGAATCTCCCGAAAACTGAATCAATAAAAAGATATAAATCGCAAAGGCAATAAAACTGTAAAACGGAATAAATAAGCGTTTTTTGCCATTAATATATCGGATCGAATTTTTGATTCCGGCGTATATAAATTTTATGATTTTTAGAAAATAGGCGAAGAGAAGCTTAACCAAACGGTAGATTTTTTTCATAAAAGAAAGTACAATGATTAGATTTTGGTGAAAAGCATTAAAGCATTTTTGGTTGGATCGCCTTTTTGATACAAGGTTTTTTTATGAAACTTAAACCCGATATTTTCCACAAAAGCAATGATAAAATCCAAAGAATAAAAGTTTCGAACCTCTTTTTCATTGTATTCCCAAGTTTCGTTTACACCCAAATTAAAAACGTCGTGTGCCAATGCCACCAATACTTTTTGATCTTCGGTATCGCAATTGTGATCTCTTAAAATCATTTTTCCGCCCACTCGTAAAGTATCGCGAATCGAAGAAATATATTGCGTTCGCAACTCTAAAGGGCAATGATGAAAACCAATATAAATCGTCACCAAATCAACACTATTGTGTGGAACATGATCGCCAAACTTAGTTTTGTAATTCGTAAACGGAATATATTCGGCACCAATGGCAATTTGACCGCGATCGACCATTTCAGAAAAAGAGTATTTTGGCTTTCTGCCGTCAGCGTAATATCTTTTTCCTTTAATGGAAACTTTTTCTTCCAGATAATCCAAATATCTACCCGAAGAACCAATTTCTAAATAACCATTGTACGAACTGTCTTCGCCTAGCAGAGCAACCGTTTCAATCGACATTTCATTTTTTTGATGCATCAAAGCGGGAAGCTGATAGCGAAAACTGGATAAAAAAGGTGTGATATCGTCCAGCTGTGATTGTGTTGCAAGATAAATTTCTTTATCACTATTTTTTGCAATCGTGTTTTTAGAAATTAATTCGTGGAATTCGTTTTCTGGATATAAATTGAAAACATTTTTTAAAAACAAAAAGAACTGATTTTTCAGCTTTGCATTGGTATAAATATGCTTGAAGTTGTTCCGAACTTCTAAAGTCAGATTTAGTATCGTATTAGGAAACATTTGCACAGAAGTTGCAAAAAGTAGAGCTGTTTTAATAAAATTCCTTCTTTTCATAAATAAAAAATATTCCGTTTTCAAACATAGTGATTATACTTACAAAAAGCTAATTTGATTTTTGGGAAACTCGAATTGATTGGGCTTTTACCTAAAATCAAATTATTCCATAAAACAAAACCTCCAGCTAAAGCTGGAGGCAATTGACTTTGTATTTATTCGGAACAAAGAAATTAAATTTAATATTTTGCAGGTTCGCTAGGTTTAGGCAACGATTGCTTTATAAATGTTCTGATGTCTTCATTTGCGGTTTCTAAGTCGGCTTTTCTCAAATACATCATGTGGCCACTTCTGTAGCCTTTCCAAGACATTCTATCATTTAGTCTTCCGCTTGGATCCATTTGCCATAAATCATATTTTGCATTAAAATAGTCGCAGGCACCATCATAATAACCTGATTGCACCATGACATGCAAATACGGATTTTGTGCCATTGCTTGTCTTAGGTTTTCGCCTGTTTTATCGTTAGATCTGTCCCAAGGATGTACAGGTCCAAACATATTGTATTTAAAGTCCGTTTTGTAGTTCAGATTATTGCGCACATACATATTGATAGCAGGTGTAAACGAATGCAACCAAGACGTAAGCTCGGCATTAAAATCAACACTTTCACCAGAGTCCTTGCGGTCAATTCCTTTGTATCTTGAATCAAGTCTTCCTATCGTATAACCTTGATCTCTCAACAATTCTTTCCAGAAATAATCATACGGAACATCTAAATTGTTTTGCAGAATAACTTTTTCTGAAATACCAGAATAACGCGCCATTTTTGCAGCAATTTCTTTTCGTTTTTGTTCGTCCAAAGAACCTCCTTTGCTTAATGCAGGAAGAAGTTCGTTTATGGTGAAATTTTCAACTTCAGGCAACATATCCGTTAAATCTTTGCTTTGAAGATCTGAACTTAGCATTTTATGATACCAAGCCGTAGCAGCAAAATAGGGCAACTTAAGCGCAGCATCAGAAACAACACCACGCGTTATTCCTAAATCAGTTGGCGATACTAAAATCACTCCGTTAAGATACATCCATTGATTGTTTTGCAATTGAAGTGCTAATCCCGAAACTCGAGTTGTGCCATAGCTTTCTCCGATCAAATATTTAGGTGAAGCCCAACGATTAGATCGAGTCACAAAACCATTAATCCAATCGGCTAGGTATTTAATGTCGGCATTCACGCCAAAGAATTTTGCAGCAGGGATTTCTTTGCTTGTAGGTCTTGAATACGCTGTATTTACAGGATTTACAAAAACGATATCAGCAACATCTAAAATCGAATACGGATTTTCCTTTATTCCGTAAGGTTGCAAAGGATAACCTTCATCGTCAATATTTAACAAACTTGGCCCTGTATACGCAATCTGCATCCAAACTGAAGCAGAACCAGGCCCGCCATTAAATGAAATCACTAAAGGACGAGAATCACGATCTTTCACATCAGAACGCTCATAATAGGTATAAAATAATCCCGCAATTGCTTTTCCATCTTCATCCCAAACAGGCATCGTTCCTGTTGTCGCTTTGTACGAAACTTTTTGGCCTTTTATTGTCGTTGTATGATTGGTTACGACTTGATAATCTGGATTAAAAGTAAGATTAGAAGGAGAGTTTTCTTCTTTTGCGGGAGGCGTTTTCGGTTTTGAGTCTGGTTTTGATTCCTGAGCGTAGGCAGTTAAAAATCCAACTAAAAGAAATGAAAGTAATGCTTTTTTCATAAAATTTTTGGGTATTATTATTTTGATGTTCTGAATTTGGGGATTGTCGATTAAAGTTTTTAAAGATATAAAAAAATTATAAGCGATGATTTTTAGACTTAAATAAGGACAAAATCATTTTATGAAAGTGCTCAATTAAGAAGATGCTATTTTTTCGAATTGCCTCCAGCTTTAGCTGGGGGAATAAAATTACATTAGAAAATGGCTTTAGCCGAATCCACAATGTTTTTTGGCTAAAGCCGAATCTTGCTCAAAATATAAACCTCCAACTAAAGTTGGAGGCAATTGATTTTTATATGCTCTAAGCAATCCTTGAAATTACGCGAAAGTAAAATCGAAACTATAAAATACAGATTCATAAATGCCAATTGCAATAGCCCATTTTTGTTCTTCTGCATTTAAGTTTTCGTTATTATCCATTAATGAATATTCTGGATAGGGTTCTCTATATTCCATCATACTTCGTTTATAGCGGTATGCAGAATTTGGCCTTTCGTAAAATACGTTTCTTACAAATCTATTATTATCGTAACTTTTGTTGATTTCCAAACTATTTTCTGAATCAAAATTTATAACGTATTTGCTATTAGGATTGTCTCGGTTTAAAGTTCCAATTCTGTTATTTGAAGAATCAAAAATATCCTTTAAATGCATGATTTTTCCAAAATATTGATCATTGTATTCAATGATAATTTCTTCCGGATTTATTTCATAAAAATATTTGAATTCAGTAGAACATGCCAATATTCTGCAATTTAAGCGAATTCCCCTTTGAAGCCTTTGAAAAGCAATTACACGATTGCCATCTTGTGCTAAAATATGCCCAGTTAGTTTGTTCGTGATCCACTTTTTATAGGAGTATTCAAGGTCGTTTGTAATGTCATTTATGGAATATTTATTCCAATCTACAATCGATGTTTTTAGACTATTGACCTTTTTTTCCATCTCTAATTTTTCAGCTCTTAAGAAATCAGGTGTTTTCTTTTCTACTGACTTTTTAAAAACATAACCAATAAAAAATAAGGTTCCAAACATTGAAAGTAGGATATACAATATAAAACCAATGAAGATAATTGCTAGTATGACGACTACGATTGTAACTATAATGTGCATATAATTTTAAGGTTTATTTTAGTTAGGGGAAATAATTTTCAGGGATTTTTAAGGAACAACGATTAAAAGATATTGCCAAATTGCCATTTTTGTAAACGGTATTTAATTTTATTACTCAAATATTCCCCAAATATATCTGTCGTCTACAATTGCATTTGGATTTTCACTTACTTTCTCTAAGAAATGGCTAAAGTTGTTATAAGTTCTAAACTTATACATTACTTGCTGGCCTGCATTGTCTATAATTATTTTCCAGACTCTTCTTTTGTTAATGGTAACCGCAGTTCTTCTAGCTTCAATAATTGTGGAGAGCTGATGCGTAATTAAAGGCTCATTTGGTTTTATTACGTATAAATTACTTTCATCGAAATAAAAAATAGTGGTGTTAAAGATGAATTTTTCTAGACCCCAGAAAAATGGCGTAGGTGCTGATAATCTATAAAGAGACCACAAATCAAGACCTGTTCTTTTTTTAAATTCTATGGCTCTTTGTTCTTTATAGTAATCAACCCAAGATTGGACTTTGGGGTAAATGATAAGAGAAATAATAACTAATGCTAAAAAGACCAGAACAATGTTTGTACCCATATTGAATTTTATTGTTTTTAACCAAACATAATGAACTTATTCAAATTTTAAAAAGAAAGATTTTGTTTTTTGAATTTCTTTGCGTTCACGAGCGGGACGCTCGCGCTAGCGGGGGAAATTAAAATTTAATATTACTCAAATATTCCCCAAATGTATCTGTCGTCTACAATTGCATTTGGGTTTTCACTTACTTTCTCTAAGAAATGGCTAAAGTTGCTATAAGTTCTAAACTTATAAATTAATTGCTGGCCTGAATTGTCTATAATTATTTTCCAGACTCTTCGTTTGTTAATGGTAACCGCAGTTCTTCTAGCTTCAATAATTGTGGAGAGCGGATGCTTAATTAAAGGTTCATTTGGTTTTATTACGTATAAATTGTTTTCGTCGAAATAAAAAATAGTGGTGTTAAAGATGTATTTTTCTAAACCCCAGAAAAATGGCGTTGGTGCTGATAATCTATAAAGAGACCACAAATCAAGACCTGTTCTTTTTTTAAATTCTATGGCTCTTTGTTCTCGATAGTAATCAACCCAAGATTGAACTTTGGGGTAAATGAAAAGAGAAATAATAACTAATGCTAAAAAGACCAGAACAATGTTTGTACCCATATTGAATTTTATTGTTTTTAATCAAACATAATGAACTTACTCAAATTTTAAAAAGAAAGATTTTGGTTTTTGAATTTCTTTGTGTTCACGAGCGGGACGCTCGCGCTAGCGGGGGAAATTTAGTCTTAGTTTTTTGAAAATAATTTGTTTTAATTCTGTTAAGGAAATATTGTATTTTTCAAAATTATCGTCTAGCATTCTAAGATATTCTTCATGAGTGCAACTTACATATTGTATAGCTTGTTTATATATCACAATGTCAATCAACATCCATAAATAGGGATCCATTTTACCGATTTCGGTTTTTACAAAAAATCTTTTTCCAGATAATGGAATTATGTAATCATCTTCATAAACATTAGGGAACTCATCTTTTTCAAAAATGATTGGATTGTCGGAGCAAATAAAAGGTAAATTTTCGTGTTTCGGAATAATCGTGTAAGGAGTTCTGCAATTAAGTCCTCGCACACTATCAAATAAAGAAGTTAGAAATTTGTAACTTTTTATAAATTGAAGGTCGTTTTTCAATTCTTCTGATGCAATTTGATTTACAGAATTATCAGCATTATGGACATTGAAACCTAATTGATTAGCGGGTGTGCTTTCAATAATTATTTCTAATTCTTTTTTATTCTTTGGTAAACGCCAATAGATAAGACTCACAAAAGTGTTGAGCATTGGCATATCATCTTCATTTACACCAAACTTTGTGTCGCTGTCTGCTAAATCAATTTTTTTAATAATCTTAGATATTTTTCCTTCTAAATCAGAATAAGACTTTTCGATGAAATCACTTTTTCCTTGAGGTGTAAAAACTGTATTGGCATTTTTTTCATAGAAATATGAACCCGGAGAAAATTCTTTTCCTTTTTGAACAAAACATTTTTTTTGAACATTATAGATTTTAAATTTTCCAGATTCCTTTGTGAATCCTTTCAAATAAAAAACGGGAAGGTAATGATGTTTCGAGGAAATATTGTTCATTAATAAGATTTAAAATGTCACATAACGTCCCACTATTACAATGGGATAAAAGTAAAGGTATGTCGCTAGCGTGAGTATCTCGCTTGTGAACACAAAGAATTTCAAAAAACAATTGGAACGTTCACGAGCGAGAAGCTCGCGCAAGCAGGAAATTGTTTTTTATCTTTTTGGTCTATCTCCAGAACCTGTTCCGCTTTTAATTCTTTCATTTTCTTGTTGTTGACGCCTTTTTTCTTCTTCATGACGTCTAATGTCTTGTTGTTGTTTTGCTTCGGACTCTCTTCTTCTTTTTTCTTCTTCACTCATGATTTTTATATATTACATTTAACAAATATTATTGTTTGAATTATTGCAATTACTAAACATACAAATGATAATAGATTTAAAAAATCTGTTGTTTTATTGCAGATCGTATGTATAATTTCTATAAGTTTAGGATTTCCATCAATTTCTCGTTCTTCAATTTCATTGATTATATTATTCACGCACTTGATATCAAATTTATTTGAAAAATATCCAGAAATTTGAGAGAGTAGGTTTATAATTAATGCAGTTGAAAAAAACATCCACGATAATCCAACTACATATTTATCGGCTTCCTTAAAATTAGAATATAAATTAATACATAAAACTAAGCCTCCACTTGACAATGTGATTATCAAAATGTCAAATCTTTCTATTGAATATTTAACTCTATTTTCAGCTTTTAAAATATACTCTTTAAGTGCAACTAAATATTTTTCATCCCTTTCTTTTTCTTTGTCGTCAGTCATAAATTTCTATATTAATTTAAGGTTGTTTATTTTGAATATCAATTATTCTAATAAGCCCTTAATAATTAACTAGTTTGTAAGTTTCCCAAATTTACAAATTGTTATGATTGTTAACATTTATTTTTATAAACATGTTTCGGTTGATAACTGTTGTTTGTGTAACGAAAATCTATTGTAAGATGTTTAGATTGCATTAAGTATATAGAATAGAATTAATCCATAAAAAAAACGACTGAATTTTTTTTCAGTCGCTTTAAATATGAGTTGTAAATTTATTACCCCAAGAAATCTTTCAATTCCTCATAACTCCCAATCTTCACACTAACTTTCTCCTCATTAATAACACTCTCAATTTGAGCAGGAATAGGAAGCGTAATTCCTAGCGCCGGTTCAACAACATCTAAGAATTTAATAGGATGCGCCGTTTCTAAGAAAATACCAATTGCGTTGGGGTGTTTTTCCAATTCTTTTTTTAAACCTAAATAACCAACAGCGCCGTGCGGTTCTGCTATATAACCGTCTGTGTTGTAAATTTTCTTCATCGCTTCAAGCGTTTCTTCATCAGTATAACTATAAGAAGAAAAGTCTTTTTCGAAAGCTTTTAAGTCATTGTTGTATAATTCCTGAATTCTAATAAAGTTGCTTGGGTTTCCAACATCCATAGCGTTGGAGATTGTGGCTTTAGAAGGTTTCGGGTCGTATTTTCCGTTTTCTAAGAATCTTGGCACCGTGTCGTTTACGTTTGTAGAGGCAACAAAATGTTCAATTGGCAAACCTAATTTTTTTGCCATAATTCCGGCACAGATATTCCCAAAGTTTCCGCTTGGGCAAGAGAAAACTAAAGGTTTGTTTTGGCTTTTCAACGCTTTATAAGCAAAGAAGAAATAAAACATTTGCGGTAACCAGCGCGCAATATTAATAGAATTCGCCGAAGTCAGGTTTTTATGCGCTAAAGTTTCATCTAAAAACGCTTTTTTCACCATATCCTGACAATCGTCAAAAACGCCGTCAACTTCTAATGCTTTTATGTTTTGCCCTAAAGTCGTCAATTGTTTTTCCTGAATATCGCTGACTTTTCCAGACGGATATAAAATAACAACATCAACGCCGTCAACGCCTAAAAATCCGCTCGCAACGGCTCCGCCTGTATCTCCAGAAGTAGCTACTAAAACGGTGTTTTTAGAATCTTTTTTGTCTTTGTTGAAATAACCCAAACAACGCGACATAAAACGCGCTCCAACGTCTTTAAATGCCATTGTCGGGCCGTGGAATAATTCTAACGAATAGATTCCGTTTTCGACTTTCACCACCGGAAAATCAAAAACTAAAGTTTCTGCAATGATTTCTTTTAGTTTTTCTGCTGGAATTTCGTCTCCAACAAATTGTTTGATCGCTTCAAAAGCGATTTCTTCGTGGCTTAAACTTTCGATTTTCTCAAAAAAGGAAGGATCAAGCGGTGTAATGCTTTCTGGGAAATATAATCCTTTGTCAGTTGCTAATCCTTGTATAACTGCTTCTTGAAAAGAAACTTTTGGGGCATTATGGTTTAAACTGTAGTATTTCATTTTGATTTTATTTGAACACGAATTTCACAGATTGTCACTAATTCTTTGCGTTTAAATTATTACACAAACCAATTGGTGTAAATTCGTGAAATTTGTGTTATATAATTCTTACGCCATCAGGATTGATTTTCGAAACGTGAATTTCATACGGTAAATTCATTTTTTCGTAAACGTCGCTCATGGCTTTTGCGATTTTTTCGGCGGTATCTTTTCCTCTGCTTAAAGCGAAAATCGACGGGCCTGAACCTGAAATTCCTGAACCTAAAGCGCCGTTTTCATAAGCCGTTTGTTTGATTTGATCAAATCCTGGAATTAAAACGCTTCGAACTGGTTCAACAATTTCATCATGAAGTGATCTTCCGATCAAATCATAATCTTTGGTGTAAAGACCAGCAACCAATCCGCCTACGTTACCCCATTGCGTTATAGCGCTTTTTAGCGAAACATTTTGTTTTAAAACCGAACGAGCGTCAGAAGTTTTTAACTCAATCTGCGGATGAACAACCGTTGCGTACAATTCCTCAGGACTGTCAATTCTAATGATATCCAAAGGCGAATAGCTTCTTACCAAAGTAAAAGCGCCTAAAAGAGCAGGAGCAACGTTGTCGGCATGTGCGTTTCCGCTGGCTAATTTCTCGCCTTGCATTGCAAACTGAACCAAATCTTTACGGGAATAAGGTCTTCCCAATAATTCATTTATTCCGAAAACCGCTCCGGCAGAACTTGCAGCACTGCTTCCGATGCCGCTTCCGGCTTTGATATTTTTATAAATTTCGATTTCGAATCCAAAATCCAATTCGTCTAAAGTTTCCAGCATGGCCAAAGCGGCAACTCCAGAAACGTTTTTCTCGGTTTCCAAAGGCAAATCGGCACCCACAATTTTAGTGATTCGAACTCCTTTTTGATCGACTTTTCGAACAATCATTTCATCGCCCGCATTGTCTAAGCAAAGTCCCAATACGTCAAATCCGCACGAGAGGTTGGCGATTGTAGCGGGACAGAATAATTTTATTTCTTTCATTTTTGGTTGGTTTTGCCACGAAGGCACAAAGTCACAAAGTTTTATTTTTTTAAGGCTTTGGTTTTTTGCCACGAAGGCGCTAAGACGCAAAGATTTTTTTATTTTTTGCGCTAAGTCTCAAAGGAAAAACTTAAAAACTTAGCGTCTTAGTGCCTTAGCGGCTATACATTCCCAATGCGTATCACGTCAGCAAAAATTCCTGATGCGGTTACAGCTGCTCCAGCGCCGGCTCCTTTGATCAATAAAGGCTGATCTACGTAACGATCGGTGTAGAAAAGCACGATATTGTCTTTCCCTTCTAAATTATAGAAAGGATGATCTTTTGGAATGAATTGCAGACCAACGCTTGCTTTTCCGTTTTCGAATTGCGCTACGTATTTCAGTCTTGAATCTTTTGCTAAAGCTTCTTTATAAATGTTCTCGAAATGAGAAGCATGTTTGATTAACGACGCAAAGAAATCTTCGTTATTTGTTGTTGCTAAACATTCTGCTGGCAAAAACGATTCGTTTGCAATGGCGTCAATATCCATTTCGTAACCGCTTTCGCGAATTAGAATTAGGATTTTACGAGCCACATCGATTCCGCTTAAGTCGATTTTCGGATCTGGTTCTGTGAAACCTTGAACTCCAGCTTCTTTCACCACATCGTGGAAAGAATTATTCTCATCAAAATTGTTGAAAATAAAGTTCAAACTTCCTGATAAAACCGCTTGAATTTTATGCACTTTATCGCCAGATGCAATTAAGTTTTTTACCGTATCAATAATTGGCAATCCCGCACCAACATTCGTTTCAAACAAGAAAGGAGCGTTGTATTGACGAGATAAGCTTTTTAGTTTTTTATAGTTGTCGTAAGCAGATGAACAAGCAATTTTGTTGCAAGTTACAACCGCAATACTTTCTTTTAAGAATTTTTCATATAGATCAGAAACGCCTGCATTTGCTGTAATATCCACAAAAATGCTGTTTCTTAAATTCAGTTCTTTGGCACGAGCGATAAATTCTGTCGGAATTGCTTCTTCACCTTTGTCTAAAGTCGCTTGCCAGTCTTTTAAAGAAATTCCGTCTTCGTCAAACACCATTTTTCTTGAGTTTGATAAAGCAATGACACGAACATTGATCTTTAAAACATCTTTTAAGAATTTCTTTTGATTGTGGATTTGCTCGATGAATTTTTCACCCACATTTCCAACTCCCATTACAAATAAATTAAGCTGTTTTGTGTTTTCTTCGAAGAAATTCTCGTGCAAAGTATTCAAGGCTTTTTTAACGTCTCTTTCATTAATTACAGTCGAAATATTTCTTTCAGAAGCACCTTGTGCAATCGCGCGAATGTTTACGTTGTTTTTTCCTAAAGTACTGAACATTCTTCCGCTCAAACCTTGGTGGTTTTTCATGTTTTCACCTACCAAAGCAATGATGCAAAGGTCTTTTTCTACATAACAAGGGTCGATTTTGTTTTGCGAAATTTCGATTTCGAATGCACGGTTGATCGCAGCTTCAGCATTATCAGCATCCGAATTTAAAATTCCGATGCAAATTGAGTGCTCAGAAGAAGCCTGAGTGATAAAAATTACGTTGATTTTTTCCTGAGACAATACTTCAAACAAACGTCTAGAAGAACCTGCAACTCCAATCATTCCTGGACCTTCAAGAGTTAAAAGCGAAATATTATCGATATGGCTGATTCCTTTTACAACTGTATCTTTTGATAAAACAACGTCAGAAATTAAAGTTCCTTCCGCTTCTGGCTCAAAAGTATTTTTGATTAAAATCGGAATGTTTTTTCTTAAAACTGGTTGAATTGTTGGCGGATATAACACTTTTGCTCCAAAGTGCGACAATTCCATCGCTTCTTGATAAGAGATATTTGCAATTGGCTGTGCTTGTTTTACAATTTTCGGGTTTGCAGTAAACATTCCGTTCACATCAGTCCAGATTTCAAGTTGTTCAGCATCAATTGCTCCAGCGATAATCGCTGCAGTATAATCAGATCCGCCACGTCCTAAAGTCGAAGTGATTCCGTCTAAAGTTTGTGCAATAAATCCAGGCAGAATATTGATTTTTGCTTCATTCTGAGCAAAATATTCCTGAATTAATTTATTAGAAATTTCAAAGTTTACAACCGCTTTTCCGAAATCAGCATTTGTTTTGATCAATTCTCGGCTGTCTTTGTAAATGGCGTCGTTATTGATTTGCTGATACGCTTGTGCGATAATGAAAGAAGATAATAGTTCTCCAAAACTTAAAATGGTATCGGCAGTTCTTGGAGATAATTCTCCTAAAAGGAAACAGCCGTCTAATAAAGTTTCTAAGTGATTAATGATTCTTTTTACATGGCTCAACAAACTGCTTTGTTCGCTTACCGGAATCAATTCTTTTAGAGTGTCAAGGTGTTTTTTCTCGATTTCGGCAACAACTTCCCTGAAGCTTTCGTCATTTGCCGCTGCTTTTGCCGCTGCCAATTGCAGTAAATCGGTTACCTTGCTTAATGCAGATACTACAACAACTAATTGATCTTTTTCGGCTTTTTGTTTAACGATTTCAAGAACGAGTTTTATATTTTGAGCATTGGCTACCGAAGTTCCGCCAAATTTTAATACTTTCATTTTTATGATATTTTTTAATAAGGTGCACAAATTTTGAGTAAAAGGTTCAATGGTTATTAACTGTGAACTGAGACTGAAATCTGCAACTATTTTTTTTCTTTGTAAATATTTTTTATGTATCCAATAACTCTCTTCTTTCAAGAAAAAAGTATAGGTAACCTAGGATTATATGTGAAAATGTATACCCCTAAGGGGTAGTAGTTGTTGTAGTAGAAATAATCGTAACAGCAATCGCAGTTCTAGTTTGAACTGTCATAGTAGATTGATATTTTGTGCTGTTATTTTTCATTTTTGATTTTTCAAAAGTACAGCTTTTAAGTAGGATTAAAAACTCTGAAAGGCTTTTTGCGAATATTTTAATAATTCAAATCTCAAAAAATCAATATTGAGTATTTGTTAAAATTCGTTAGGCTAAATTGAAGTTTTGATATATTTAGTATTGGTTTTTTTACTGATAAAAGATGCATAATGAATTGATTTTTAACTAAAGCTTTGCAAAAAATCGTTGATTTTGGCAAAATTTCAGATTGCTGAATAAATAAAACTGGAGAATTGCTTTGATGCAAATTTTAATTATTGTGATAAATTGTTGCTTTTTAATATTGATTTGTTGAATTTTGACGTCTTAAATTTAAAATAATCATGAGAGAGATTCATTATATAAGTACTGAAACCATAACTTTAGAAACATTGCAAGAAATTTTGAGCAATAATAAAATGCTTGAATTATCTGAAGAAGCAAAAGTAAATGTTCAGAAATGCCGTGATTATTTAGACAAAAAAATGGCAACGCATACTGCGCCAATCTACGGAATCAATACAGGTTTTGGCTCATTATATAGTGTAAAAATCTCTAACGAAAATTTATCTAAGCTTCAGGAGAATTTAGTGAAATCGCACGCTTGTGGCACGGGCGAAGAAGTTCCTTCCGAAATCGTAAAAATGATGTTGCTGCTTAAAATTCAATCTTTGAGTTATGGTCATTCGGGCGTTCAGTTGAAAACACTGGAGCGTTTAGTTGATTTCTACAATAATGATATTCTTCCTATTATATATACGCAAGGTTCACTTGGAGCTTCTGGTGATTTGGCTCCTTTGGCTCATTTGTCTTTGCCTTTAATTGGCGAAGGAGAAGTGCTCTTTGAAGGAAAAAAAGTAGCTTCTGCTGAAGTTTTAAAACGTTTTGATTGGGAACCGATCGTTTTGCAATCAAAAGAAGGTTTGGCTTTGTTGAACGGAACGCAATTCATGAGTGCTTATGGAGCTCATATTCTAATAAAAGCTTATAAATATTCGTATTTGGCTGATTTGATCGGAACGATTTCTTTGGAAGGTTTTGATGGGCGAATCGAACCTTTCAACGAATTGATACATTATATACGTCCGCACAAAGGCCAAATTGTAACGGCACAAAGAATTGCTGAATTTTTAGACGGAAGCGAAATTATCGCTCAAGAAAAGAAACACGTTCAAGATCCGTATTCGTTCCGTTGCATGCCACAAGTTCACGGCGCCTCAAAAGATGCGATTGATTATGTTCGAAAAGTATTTAAGACAGAAATTAATTCTGTTACAGATAATCCAAACATATTTGTTGAAGCGGATCAGATTATTTCAGGAGGAAATTTCCATGGACAGCCTTTAGCTTTGGCTTTGGATTTTATGGCAATTGCTTTAGCCGAATTAGGAAGTATATCTGAAAGAAGAACGTATCAGTTGATTTCTGGTTTGAGAAATCTTCCAGCATTTTTGGTTGATAATCCGGGATTGAATTCAGGATTTATGATTCCGCAATATACTGCGGCAAGTATTGCAAGCCAAAACAAACAATTGGCAACTCCGTCAAGTATTGATAGTATTGTTTCAAGTAATGGACAAGAAGATCACGTAAGTATGGGAGCAAATGGTGCTACAAAAGCGTTGAGAGTTTTAGATAATTTAGAGCGTATTTTGGCAATTGAATTGCTGAATGCATCACAGGCAATTGCCTACAGAGAGCCTTTGAAATCAAGTGATTTCATCGAAATGTTCTTGAGCAGTTATCGTGAAGTTGTGCCTTTGGTAAAAGAAGACAGGATCTTGCATTATGACATTGAGAATACCGTTGCGTTTCTAAATAGTTTCCAAATTGAAAACGATTTGTTAACAATGGCTTAACACTGCAAAATATTAATGAAGTAATTTTGCACTATCAAAAATATAAAAATGTCAATAAACAGTATTTTCCAATTTTTAGTGCCGAAAGACAAGAAATTCTTTCCACTTTTTGAAGAGGCTTCAAGCAATTTAATTGAATTAGCTTCTAACTTACACGAAGCTGTAAACCTTCCATTAAAAGAAAGAGAAATCCTTTTTCAAAAGATTGACGAATTAGAACAAAAAGGGGAGGACATTACACGTCAAACCAATTTGGAATTGAGCAGAAACTTCATTACTCCATTTGACAGAGAGGATATTCACACATTAATTACTTCTATTGATAACGTTGCTGATTACCTTCACGGTGCTGCAAGTCGTATGAGATTGTATCAAGTTGATAAGATCACAAAATCAATCAGAAAAATGACAGAAATCAACCTTGAAGCCTGTCAAAACATCGACAGTGCTGTAAAAGAGTTGAGAAATTTACAGAACTTTAAAATCATTAAAGATGCTTGTGCCAGAATCAACAAACTGGAAAACAAATCGGATAATGTTTACAACAAAGCAGTTTTTGAAATCTTTGAAAACGAAACAGACGCTAAAAATATCATTAAATACAAAGAGGTATTATCTGTTTTAGAATCAGCAACAGATAAATGTAAGAGTGTTGCGAACATACTAGAATCTATTTCTGTAAAACATTCTTAATTTTTCAATCTGAAGTTATAATTTTATGACGATACTTATATTAATTATAGTATTAGCTTTAATTTTTGATTACATCAATGGTTTTCATGATGCGGCAAATGCTATTGCGACAGTTGTTGCAACGAAGGTTCTGACGCCTTTTCAGGCCGTTCTTTGGGCAGCGTTTTTCAACTTTTTAGCCTATTGGGTTTTCGGGTTTGGTGTTGCAGATACAGTTGCAAAAACGGCACACACCATGGAAATCAACCTAGTGGTGATTTTAGCCGGAGTTATTGCGGCAATTTGTTGGAACTTATTGACTTGGTGGTTAGGAATTCCTTCAAGTTCTTCACATACACTTATCGGAGGTTTTGCAGGAGCGGCGGTTGCGCATGCGATTGCAGTTCACGGATTTTCAGGATATATTGGAGAAGATGGTGCTACACATTATTGGTACCAAATTGTTAGCTGGTATAAAGCCGGAAAAGATGGTGGAATGCCTTCGGGAGTTCTTATCATTATTGCTTTCATTGTTTTGGCACCATTATTAGGAGCGTTAGCATCTTATTTGATTTCGATTTGGTTGTTAAATGCTTCTCGTAAAAGTATTTGGCCAAAAATATTTACAGTAGGCTTGATGATTGCAACAATTTGGTTTGTTTACAGCCAAATGGTTCCTTATGAGAAAATCGAAAAACCAAGATTTGATTCTCACTTCTGGAGCGTAGCTTTTGATGCGCACAATATTAAATGGTTCTTAGTTGCCTTTATTATATTAACAGTAAGTGGATTTTGTTTGATTTTCAGTAGTTTGAATCTGCATCAAGCTGATGCTGCTTTGAAAAAGATGCAATTAATATCTTCTGCTGCATTTAGTTTAGGACACGGAGGAAATGACTCTCAAAAAGTAATGGGTATTATTGCTGCGGCAGTAGCAGTTTACATCAATACAAATCCTGGTGTTCATATGGATTCTTGGTTAGACGTTGTCTTGCCAAATGATGATTTAGGAGTTAAAGGTGTTATGCCAGGCTGGATTCCATTAGCTTGTTATTCTGCAATTGCTGCAGGAACTTTAAGTGGAGGATGGAAGATTGTAAAAACAATGGGTTCAAAAATCACAAAAGTAAGCTCATTTGAAGGTGTTGCAGCTGAAACTGCCGGTGCTTTGACGCTCTACTTTACAGAGCATTTAAAAATTCCAGTAAGTACAACGCATACTATTACAGGTTCTATTATTGGTGTTGGATTAACAAAACGTGTTTCTGCCGTTAGATGGGGAGTTACAGTGAGCTTAATCTGGGCTTGGATCTTGACTATTCCAATTTCAGCTATTCTTGCAGGTTTGGTTTATTTTGTTTTGAGCGTATTTATTTAAGATGTTAGAAGAATTTGTAAAACATGAAATAAAAATCATGTTTTATTGCTATACAAAAGCCGATTTCAAATTTGAAATCGGCTTTTTCTTTGGCAAAGACTTTTAAAATAAACCTTCAAATGGTATTTAAATGGCTTATAGAGTAAAATAGTTTACTTAGATAAAGGCATCTTCGCGGCTTGAAATAATAGGTTTTTATAAAAGATTATTTGCTGATGTCAAGAAATAGTATAGTCCTTAAGTTGTTTTTATTGGTTGTTGCGGTTTTTGTGTTTTCGTGTAAAAAGCCAGATGATATGCGAAAGGTGTATTTGGAAGGAGATCAAAAGAAAGTGACTGAAAGACCCAATGAAGAATCGGATTCAATTTCTTATTTTCTGAAAAATTGGATAAACAGAACCTTGAAAGGTATTGATACAGATAAATTGAAGTATTATACAAGAGAAAAAAATGACACTTTGCTTGTAATTGTAAAAGTGGGTGATATGTTGACGATTGATAGATCCTCGCGGAAAATGCTTTTGTATTCAGTAGAAGATGGGTTAAGAATGTGTGAGCATACTTGCAACAAAGCAATTTATATTGATGTAGAGGGCAATTTTAATACGTTATTGGTGAAGAGCCCTCTGAGATATGATTTGGATGGAAAATTTGCCAATGAAGATTTGCTGTTGCCGTTTTATGGAAAATCGCATATTTCTGTAAAAGAAACAACCAATAAAAATTTTTAAATTACGATTGTTAGAATTTCTGTAAATTCTTTCGATTGTGTTTTCTTTTGTAATGCGTTTGTTTTAGCTTTTTTTCATCTTCAGAAATAATACTTATAGTTCCGTCGATTTCAAGCATCGCTAGTTTTACATTCTTAAAAAACTCAATGCCATGTTCTCTCATGGCTTCTTTGAGTTCCTCATCTGAAATATCTAGCCTGCTTAAGGCTTTGAAATCAAGTTTTCCGTCATGAATTAATATTTCTGGTTTGTCTAACAATATTTCTCCGAAAACTTTGTATTTGTGAGTCAGTTTTTTAATTATGTAATTAATGATAAATAGGACTAAAGCGGCGATTAAGCCACCTGTTAAACTTGTATCAGGGCCCACCATAGCATTTTGTACAGAGTTGCTTATCAGTAAGATCAAAATAACGTCGGCAGTATTTAGTTGTGAAAGTTCTTTTTTGCCAAATATTCGTAAAGCAATCGTCATGAAAAAATAAACGGCGATGCTTCTTAAAACGATATCTAAATAAGGAAAAGTCATGTTTTTTATTTTAAAGTTAAATAAAAAAGCTTTGTCAAAGTTTTAAACTTTGACAAAGCTGCTAAATTATTTATGGGATATTAAGTTGAAATGAACTTAATTATAATTTAAAATTCTTTTCAATCGCTTTAATCATTTCTCCTGCAACATCTTTATTGGTTGCGCCTTCAATCCCTTCAAGGCCAGGTGAAGAGTTTACTTCAAGCAATAATGGGCCTTTAGAAGAGCGAATAATATCGACTCCGGCTACTTTCAAATCCATTGCTTTTGCGGCTTTTATGGCAATCTTTTTTTCTTCGGCAGTTACTTTGATTACAGATGCTGTGCCACCTAAGTGAATGTTTGCTCTAAATTCACCCGGCATAGCTTCACGCTGAATTGCCGCAACCACTTTTCCGTCAATCACAAAACAACGAATGTCTTTTCCGTTGGCTTCTTTAATGAATTCTTGAACTAAGATGTTGGCATTTAAACTTTTGAAAGCATTGATAACACTTTCTGCCGCTTTTTTGGTTTCGGCCAAAACAACACCTTTTCCTTGTGTTCCTTCTAACAATTTTACAATTAAAGGCGAACCGCCAACCATTTTAATCAAATTATCTGTATCAAGCGGAGAATTGGCAAATCCAGTTGTTGGAATATCAATGCCGCTATTCAATAATAATTGTAAAGAATATAGTTTGTCTCGAGATTGCGTAATTGCTGTGGCTGAATTTAGTACAAATACTTTTAAAGCTTCAAATTGGCGCGTTAATGCACAGCCATAAAAAGTAATGCTCGGACGAATTCTCGGAATAATAGCGTCAAATTCATTCAGGATTTTTCCGCCTCGATAATGGATCTCAGGTTTTTTGGCGTCAAGTTTCATATAACATTCCTTGATATTTAAGAAATGCATTTCGTGCCCACGCATTTCTCCAGCTTCCATAATTCTTTTATTACTATACAATTCCGGATTGCTGGCTAAAAGACCAATTCGTAAACCCGTTTTTGCTTTTTCTGAATTCTGGTATAATTCTTTAAGAGATTCTGCTGTAGGTTGCCCTAAAAGATATTTTTGTTCCGGATCAACCAAAACCCTTCCGCTCATAGCTTCGCGTCCTAAAAGCATTCGGAATCCCATAGAATCGCGATTAGTCAAAGTCATTTCAATTGGCCATTTTGCATCGCCAATTTTTAAGCTGGTTTGAATCACATATCGATGTTCTCTAAACCCGCTTGAGCTTTTTACAATTCTTTTATCAACCAGCGGTGCTTCACAATGAATGATAGTTTTGATATTATTTTGAATTGGATTAATGTCAAATTTCACCCAATTGGCATCATTTTTTATAAAAGGAGCTATGTTTATTGCGTGCATTGCCGAAGTTTTGGCACCAGAATCCACACGAGCTTTAATTGTTGGGATTCCAAGTTCTGGAAATGAGCACCATTCTTCGCTGCCTAAAATGACTTTGTTTTGAAGCATAAGTTGTTTTTATTATAGAATTTAAATTCAAAAATAGCTATTTGCTTTTACTAAAGATAGTGATTTTTAATAAAAAAAATACCCGTTATGTTATGAAAACGTAACGGGTAAGTTATTTCTGTTATAGATTTAAACTAAATTACTGATTTGTCGGTTCTTCAGCTTTATGAATTTCAACTGATAATTCTTGTGAGTCATCTTTCAAATCCATCATGATTTCATCGCCAGAATGAATTTTTGAAGTGATGATTTCTTCAGCTAACAAATCTTCAACATATTTCTGAATTGCTCTTTTCAGCGGTCTAGCTCCAAATTGTTTGTCAAAACCTTTTTCAGCGATAAATGCTTTCGCTTTGTCAGTTAAGCTTAATTTGTATCCTAACTCTGCAATGCGAGAATATAGTTTTTTCAATTCGATTTCGATAATCAAATCGATATCAGCTTTTTCTAGTGCGTTGAATACAATTACGTCATCAATTCTGTTTAAGAACTCAGGAGCAAAAGTTTTTTTCAATGCATTTTCGATAATGCTTTTTGAATTTTCATCGGCCTGAGCTGTTCTTGCAGCAGTTCCGAATCCAACACCTTGTCCGAAATCTTTCAATTGGCGTGCGCCAACGTTAGATGTCATGATGATGATAGTGTTTTTAAAGTCAATTTTACGACCTAAACTATCTGTCAAATATCCGTCATCTAAAACTTGAAGCATCATGTTGAATACATCTGGATGCGCTTTTTCGATCTCATCTAAAAGAACCACACAGTATGGTTTTCTACGAACTTTCTCAGTCAATTGACCACCTTCTTCGTATCCAACGTATCCTGGAGGCGCTCCAACTAAACGAGAAATCGCAAATTTCTCCATGTATTCACTCATGTCAATACGAACTAAAGCATCTTCCGAATCAAATAATTCTTTTGCTAAAACTTTAGCTAATTGCGTTTTACCAACCCCAGTCTGGCCTAAGAAAATGAATGAACCAATTGGTTTGTTCGGATCTTTAAGTCCAGCTCTGTTACGTTGAATAGAACGAGCGATTTTTAAAACAGCTTCATTTTGACCAATTACTTTGTTCTGAATCAATTCAGGCAATTGAGCCAATTTGTTGCTTTCTGTTTGTGCAATTCTGTTAACAGGAATTCCAGTCATCATAGAAACAACATCGGCTACGTTATCTTCTGTAACTTCAATTCTGTTGTTCTTAGAATCTTCTTCCCATTGTTCTTGTGCTGTAGCAAGATCTTTTTCGATGCGTTTTTCATCATCGCGAAGTTTGGCTGCTTCTTCATATTTTTGTTTTTTAACAACCATATTTTTCATTTCGCGAACTTCTTCCAACTGACGTTCTAAATCCAAAATTTGTTTCGGAACATCGATGTTAGTGATGTGTACACGTGAACCAGCTTCGTCCATCGCATCAATCGCTTTGTCTGGTAAGAAACGCTCAGACATATATCTGTTCGTTAATTTAACGCAGGCTTCGATAGCTTCTGGAGTATAAGTTACGTTATGGTGATCTTCGTATTTGTCTTTTACGTTGTTCAAAATAGCGATTGTTTCTTCAACAGAAGTTGGTTCTACAATTACTTTTTGGAAACGTCTTTCTAATGCACCGTCTTTCTCGATATATTGTCTGTACTCATCAAGAGTAGTAGCACCAATACATTGAATTTCGCCTCTTGCTAAAGCAGGTTTGAACATGTTTGAAGCGTCAAGCGAACCTGTTGCTCCACCAGCACCTACAATAGTGTGGATCTCATCTATAAAAAGAATGATATCGTCGTTTTTCTCAAGCTCGTTCATTACGGCTTTCATTCTTTCTTCAAATTGTCCTCTGTATTTAGTTCCAGCTACTAAGCTTGCTAAATCTAAAGTAACAACGCGTTTATGGAAAAGAATACGAGACACTTTCTTTTGGATGATACGTAGAGCAAGTCCTTCTGCAATAGCAGATTTACCAACTCCCGGTTCTCCGATAAGAAGCGGATTGTTCTTTTTTCTACGGCTTAAAATTTGCGATACACGCTCAATTTCTTTTTCTCGTCCTACAACAGGGTCTAATTTTCCCTCTTCGGCCATTTCTGTTAAATCTCTCCCAAAATTATCTAAAACAGGAGTTTTTGATTTTTTGTTTGACTTATTGGCGGGATTATTAAAGCTGCTTTCTTTTAGACTGTCATCTTGTCCTGAATCGTCATTGTATGATTCGTTTCTTGGCAAGTTTTCTAAGAATTCTTCTTCGTTTGGAGTCATATTTAAGTACTGTTCTTTAGCTACGTCATAATCTATTTTTAGTTTATTCAGCAGCTTGGTTGTTGGATCGTTTTCGTTTCTCAAGATGCATAACAGCAAATGTGCCGTGCTAATCGATGAACTTTGAAATACTTTTGCTTCAAGAAAAGTGGTCTTCAGGGCTCTTTCGGCCTGTCGGGTAAGATGAAGGTTTTTCTTTTCTGCATTTACTTCAACGCTCAGGTTGGCAGGGCTCAGTATTTCTACTTTTCTGCGTAAATGATCTAAATCGACAGCTAGGTTATTAAGTATATGAATAGCTTTTCCGTTACCATCTCTTAAAATACCTAGCATAAGATGTTCTGTACCAATAAAGTCGTGCCCTAGACGTAGAGCTTCCTCTTTACTGTAGGTAATAACATCTTTTACTCTTGGTGAAAAATTATCATCCATAATATATAATTGGTATTGTAAATTTAGTGAATTACAGTTTTAAAAACAAAAACCATACCCATCGACATCTCCTGTCAGCTAATAGACGAAAAAAAAGACAATAAAAGAGTTAAAAAACGTTTAATTTATTAACTAAAAGCCAAAATAAAGTTGTTAATAAATCATTGAAATAAGTGTAAGGAAATAGCTGAAAAAATTTCAAAAAAACGTATCTTGGCACGCTTTGAAAACTAATATAATTATTTAATATAACAACTTATGTCTGAAGGAGAAAAGTTAATTCCTATTAACATAGAGGATGAAATGAAGTCAGCTTACATCGATTATTCGATGTCAGTAATTGTATCGAGAGCACTTCCTGATGTTAGAGATGGCTTGAAACCAGTGCATCGAAGAGTTCTTTACGGAATGTATGATTTAGGTGTAACATCAAGATCTGCCCACAAAAAGTCTGCGAGAATTGTAGGGGAGGTTCTGGGTAAGTATCACCCGCACGGTGATACCTCTGTTTATGACGCAATGGTGCGTATGGCGCAGGAATGGAGTATGCGTTATTTATTAGTTGATGGTCAAGGTAACTTTGGTTCTGTAGATGGTGACAGTCCTGCGGCAATGCGTTATACTGAGGCTAGAATGCGCAAAATTTCTGAAGAGATTATGGCAGATATCGAAAAAGAAACAGTTGATTTTCAATTGAACTTTGACGATACCATATATGAGCCAAAAGTAATGCCAACAAGAGTTCCTACTTTATTAGTAAATGGAGCAACAGGTATTGCGGTTGGTATGGCAACAAATATGCCACCACACAATTTAACTGAGGTGATCAACGGTACTTTAGCGTACTTAGATAACAATGATATTGAAGTAGACGAATTAATGTCTCACATCAAAGCTCCTGATTTTCCAACAGGAGGTATTATTTATGGATACGAAGGTGTTCGTGAAGCTTTCAAAACTGGTAGAGGCCGTATTGTAATGCGTGCTAAAGTCGGTTTCGAAGAAGTGGACGGAAGAGAATGTATTATTGTTACAGAAATTCCATATCAAGTTAACAAAGCCGAAATGATCAAACGTACGGCTGATTTGGTTAACGATAAAAAAATTGAAGGCATTGCCAATATCCGTGATGAGTCGGATAGAAATGGTATGCGCATCGTTTATATCTTAAAACGTGATGCTACACCAAACGTAGTTTTAAATACTTTATACAAATACACTCAATTACAATCTTCATTTAGTGTAAATAATATTGCATTAGTTAAAGGACGCCCTCAATTGTTGAATCTAAAAGATATGATTCACTACTTTATTGAGCACCGTCATGATGTAGTAGTTAGAAGAACACAGTTTGAATTACGCAAAGCAGAAGAAAGAGCGCATATTTTAGAAGGATTAATTATTGCTTCTGATAATATCGACGAAGTAATTGCGTTAATTAGAGGTTCTAAAAATACAGATGAAGCTAGAGAAAAATTAATCGAAAGATTTAAATTGTCAGATATTCAGGCTCGTGCAATTGTTGAGATGCGTCTACGTCAATTGACAGGTCTGGAGCAGGATAAATTAAGAGCTGAGTTTGATGAGTTAATGAAGTTGATCGAACATTTGAAAGCTTTATTAGCAGATGTTAATTTGAGAATTGATTTGATTAAAGAAGAATTGACTGAAATCCGTGATAAATACGGTGATGAGCGTCGTTCTAAAATTGAATACTCAGGAGGAGATGTAAGTATTGAAGATTTGATTGCTGATGAAAATGTGGTAATTACCATTTCGCATGCAGGTTACATCAAACGTACGAACTTGACAGAATACAAAACTCAAAATAGAGGGGGAGTTGGTCAAAAAAGTGCTGGAACAAGAGATCAGGATTTCTTGGAACACATGTTTGTTGCAACCAATCACCAATATATGATGTTCTTTACGCAAAAAGGAAAATGTTTCTGGATGCGTGTTTATGAAATTCCAGAAGGAAGCAAAACGGCAAAAGGTAGAGCAATTCAGAACTTGGTGAACATTGAAAGTGATGATAAGGTAAAAGCTTTCATTTGTACGCAAGATTTAAAAGACAAAGATTATATCAATACACATAATCTTGTAATGGTAACGAAACAAGGGCAGGTTAAGAAAACTTCTTTAGAGAAATATTCTAAGCCTCGTGTAAATGGAGTTGCCGCAATTACAATTAAAGAAGGTGATGAGTTAATTGGAGCTCAGTTGACAAACGGAGAAAGCCAAATTATCTTAGCGGTTAAATCTGGTAAATTAGTTCGTTTTGAAGAAACTAAAACACGTCCGATGGGAAGAACAGCTTCTGGAGTTCGTGGAATTACTTTAAAAGATGAAACTGATGAAGTAATCGGAATGGTAACTGTTGATAAAAATGATATAGCTGAATCTCAAATCTTGGTTGTTACTGAAAATGGATACGGAAAACGTACCAAATTGGTTGACGAAGATGGAGAAGATGTTTATAGAATTACAAACCGTGGTGGTAAAGGAGTTAAAACACTTAATATTACTGAAAAAACAGGTAAATTAATCTCTATCAACGCTGTGACAGATTCTGATGATCTGATGATTATCAACAAATCAGGATTGACAATCAGAATGGCAATCGAAGACTTACGCGTTATGGGACGTGCAACTCAAGGTGTGAGATTGATCAACTTAAAAGGAAAAGATTCTATCGCTGCCGTAACAACCGTAATGAAAGACGAAGCTGAGGAAGTTGTTGTTGATGAAGATGGAAATGTTATTGAATCTGCAATCGAAAGAGTTAAGCCTGATCTTGATGAAGTTCTTGAAGACGATGGAGCATCAGAGGATGACGATGATGACGCTGATGACGTAGTTGAGGACGAAGAAGAATCTGATGATGAGGATTCGGAAGAATAAATAATTATTAAAAAAATTAAAATTAAATACACAAATTGAATATTATGAAAAGTAAATATGTAATACTTGCTTCAGCATTATTGATTTCAGTAGCTACTTTTGCTCAGAAGGATCAAATCAAAAGTGCTGAAAAAGCGCTAAAAAGCGGTGATGCTCAAGGAGCAATTGCAATTTTGAAAGATGCTGAAAATTTAGTTACAAATGCTAAAGATGTTGAGCAAGCACAATACTATTTTGTTAAAGGAAATGCTTATTTGGATTTAGCAAACAAAAAAGTAGACGAAAGCAAAAACTTGTCTGCCGCTGCTGAAAGCTACAAAACATTAATTGATGTTGAAAAAACTTCTGGAAAACCAAAATATTCAACTCAAGCTGCTGCTTCAATTACTGAAATTAAAGGAAAATTAATCAATTCGGCTATTGCAGATTCTCAAGCTAATAAACATAAGGAAAGTGCGCAAAAACTGTATGACGCTTATCAATTAGATAAAAATGATACGATCAATTTATACTATGCAGCTTCTACAGCGGTAAATGCGCAAGATTATGATACTGCTTTGCCTATGTATGAAGAATTGAAAAAATTAAATTACTCAGGAAAAGGAACTCTTTATACTGCTGTAAATAAAATTTCAGGAAGTGAAGATGGTTTTGCTAATGCAAAAGACAGGGATTTAGCTGTAAAATTAGGAACTCACGAAAAACCAAAAACAGAAGCAGTTCCTTCTAAAAGAGGTGAGATCTACAAAAATTTAGCTTTGATTTTAGTTCAGAAAGGAAGAACTGAAGACGCTAAAAAAGCAATTGCTGATGCAAGAAAAACAAACCCAGAAGATACTTCATTGATTCTTACTGAAGCTAATTTGTATCTTGAAACTAAAGATTTTGACACTTACAAAAAATTAGTAAATGAAGCTTTAGAGAAAGATCCAAACAATGCTGATTTGATTTTTAACTTAGGAGTTATCAGTGCAGGTGCAAAAAACACTGCAGATGCTGAGAAATACTATTTAAAAGCTATCGAAATCAAACCTGACTATGTAAATGCATACATCAATATTGCAGCATTGAAATTAGAGGCTGAAAAACCAATCATCGACGAGATGAATAAATTAGGTACTTCTGCTAAAGATATGAAACGCTACGATGTGTTAAAAGCACAAAGAGAAGGAGTTTTCAAAAGCGTAATTCCTTACCTTAAAAAGGCTAACGAATTAGATCCTAAAAACGAAGATGTTACTAAAACATTATTAGGAGTTTACAGTGCTCTTGAAATGACTGCTGAAGCGAAAGCATTGAAAGCTAAAATGTAATAGCTTTTTCTAAATAAATAAAAAAACCATTCACCACGGTGAATGGTTTTTTTATGCTTTATACTTTCCTTTTTTAACTTTCTAAAGTCGCGTTAAGTGTAATTGTGGTGTTTAGAAGTTTGGAAATTGGACAAATCTCTTTTGCTTTTGCTGCTGTGGCATTGAATTCCGCTTCAGAAATTGAAGGTACTTTTCCTTTTAATTCAAGATGAATCAATGTTATGGTGCCGTCTTCAAATGTTACTGTGGCTTCTGTAGTTAAATCGTCTGCGGTAAAACCTGCGTCATTCAATAAAAAGCTTAATTGCATTGTAAAACAGCCTGAATGCGCGGCGGCAACAAGTTCTTCTGGGTTTGTTCCTACACCGTCTGCGAATCTGGTTTTAAATGACAATTGTGCATTATTTAAAGTTGTGCTTTGTGTACTTATTGTTCCTTTGCCTTCCATGCCGGTTCCTTGCCAGTTAGCGTGTGCTTTTCTTGTAAATTTCATTTTTGTTCTATTTAAAATTAATATTAAATGTTTGTTTGATTGATTGTTAACAGTTGTAACTCAAATATAATCAATATTTTGCAGAATATTTTTGCGGAATTTAATTAGAATGTTAAGTTTTGAGCTTTTGTTGAAAATTGGATTGTATTTTTAACGCTGAGGACACAAAGATTTTCGCAAAGTCTTTTTTTTATACAATTATGAAAGCCCGCAAAGCTATGTCTGAAGATAGCTTTGCGAACTTTGCGTTAAAAAATAAGCACAAAATAAGACGCAAGGATTTTAATAATAACGTTCAAAAAATAAAAATTCCAAATTCCAATCAAAACTATTATGATTGGAATTTGGAATTTAAGAATTGAAATTTAAATGCTATTTTATTCTTGATTTAAATTACGCAACTGTTTTAATTTATCTTTCCACAATTCAAGGCTTTCCTTGTGGATTGCAATGTTTTTACGCACTTCTAAAACAATTGAATTTTCTTTTTTTGCATTTTTTGTATTAGTAAAAAACTGAATGTTGTTTTCTAATTGGAAAATTTCATTTTGAACTTCCTCGATTTTACGCATAATAAAGATTTTTTCATTGTCTAATTTGCGTGTATCGTTGCTGTCTGAAAGTGAATCAATACGATTAGAAAAACGCATCATTTCGCTTTCTTTTTTGCTTAAGCTCAATTTTTCAAAAAGTGCATCCAGGATTTTGTTGAATTTGCCTTCAATATGACGTCTTGAAAACGGTACTTTTCCGTACCCTTTCCAGATTTCGATATGCTGTTTAATGGCATCCAAATCGGTTTTGTGATCTCCAGTAAGTTGATAAGCTCTCAAGATGTCCAAATATGCTTTTTTGTTGTCAAAAGCAGCTACTTCATCAGCATTTTCTTCAGATTTATGTTCTTTTAGCTTGTCAAAATAATGATTGCAGGCATCTTTAAACTCTTTCCAGATTTTATCTGAATATTTTTTCGGAACGTGGCCAATTTGTTTCCACTCTTCCTGAATTTGTTTCATGATTGGAGTGGTAGAACTGAAATCAGTGCTTTCCTGGAGCTCTTTAGCTTTTGCTACAAGAGCCATTTTTTTGTTTAAATTATCGTTTTGATCTTTTTTGATGTCTTTATAGAACGAATTTTTGAATGCATTGAAGTTACGAACTGCGGTTTTAAAAGCGGCCCAAGTTTCTTCATTTACTTCCGAAGGGACTTTTCCTGCTGCGAAAAATTCATTTCTAAGTGCTTCAACTTTTTGGATCTGAACTAGCCATTGCGAATGCGAATTTACTTTTTCAGTTCCTAAAACTTCGATTTTGCCAATTATTTCTTTTTTCACTTCAAGATTTTTCTGCTCGTTTGCTCTTTGGCTTTCAAACAATAATTCTCTCTTGTCGTGGATTTTTTTTGTCAGTTCGCTGAATTTGTTCCAGATTGAATCACGATGTTCTTTAGAAACAGGTCCAATATCTTCTTTCCAAATTCTGTGTAAATCCTGTAGTTCACGGAATGCTTTGCTGATGTCAGTTTCATTAGCCAATTCCTCAACGCGTGTGATGATTTTTTGTTTTTGTTCCAAATTGTATTTGAAATCCAAATCTCTTGCTTCACGGTCTAAATGCAGATAATCATAGAAATTTTCTACATGGAAATGGTAATTGTTCCAAACGTGGTTGTATTTGTCTTTTGGGATTGCTCCAGCATTTTTCCATCTCTCTCTTAATTCATTAAAATGCTTAAGCGTATCTTTGATGTTTTCCTGCGGATTGATAAGCTCTTTTAGCTCTTCAACAATAGCAAGTCTGTTTTCCAAATTTGCTTTTAGATTGGTTTGCAAATGCTTGAAATGAGCATTTCTTTTTTCTCTAAAAACATTATAATATTCATCAAATTTAGATTTTAAAGGAGAATGATATTCAAATTCTTCATTTGGATCTTGTTTTGAAGCGTTGAATTCCTCTTTTTTCTCTTCAATTAAATGATTGTATTGCAGTAAAAATGACTTTTTAATTTCTTCAATATGATCTTTGACAGACATTACTTTGTCTATTTGAATCAGTTTTCTTAATTCATCAACAAGAGCATCTAATGTAAAAGTGTCATAATCCTTCATAGGAATATCATGACGCTCTTTCAGCGTTTCATCTTCACTTTCTTCTGCATTAGAATTTGTAATCGCGTCTAACGCTTGTTGATGATCATTTTCTTCAACAATTACGGTTTCTACTGGTGCAGTTTCTGTTTCTGAAACTGAATTTTCAGTAGTTGTTTCATCGCTTGATGCATCAATTGCGTCTTCTTGAATAGAATCAGTAGTATCGATTCCTAATTTTCCGTCTGCTTCTTGCAGGTTATCATTCTTTTCTTCTAACATCTTAAATGTATAAGGTTTGTACTTTAAACAGTGCGAAAGATAGTAAAGGTGTTTCTAAATACAAAATAAATCACTTGTTTATGCTTTATTTTACGATGAAATTCTTATTCTTTGCTCTGTTTTGCAAGTGTGATATATTAATTTTTACTTTTTCTTTAAATGAAGTGTAAATTTTAATTTCTTATAAATTTTGGAAAAAGAAAGGAAAAAAAGGCGTCAGATGATTAAAATTATTGTTTATCTAAAATTAAAATAAAATTAACAATCCCATTTCTACTCCAAAGTTATATGATTTTTCTCCACCAAAAGCTACGCTGGGGTGCACGTAAGCCAAATTAGTAGGTGTGATTTTTCGACCAAATTCTACAAAAGCATTATTTTGAAATCCGTCCAGAACATAATTGTATCGAAAGGCTACATCGGTTGCAATCCAGTTTTTGCCAAAGAACCATAGAAAATTGTTTTCGAGTATGGTTACGCTAACATCACTTCGGTTGCTAGAACCTGCAAAACTTTGGGAATGTTCCATGTCAGAAATCCATAGAAACTTTTTTTGTTTAAAATATCTTGCATAAAAAACTGCTGGTATAACAACCCATTTTCCGCTTCCAAAACTTGGATCGACGGCTGAGTTTGCCGTTACTCTAGTTCTAACGGCAAAACCTTCATTTTTTTTAAAGTAAGGAATGTAGCTAATTCCGGCGCCAACATCGCCAAGACCAGTTTGATTAGTAGAATTTGAATTGGTTGAAATTAAAGGAAGATCAAATCGAAGATTCCAAGATTTATTTCCAATAGGGTGTAAGACACGTAAATTAGTGGTGTTGAAGGAACCGTTTTTCGTGTCTAGATATTCATTGTAAAGTAAAATAGTTTTTAAGAAATAATTAAAACGAGGTTCGTTAAATGGTCCCTCGCTTCTGTTGATATCTTCATCTTGTGCTTTGACAACAAATGAGAATAGAAAAAACAGAAAAATGTAAAGTAATTTTTTTTTCATAACTGTCTGCAAATGAGTAGACTAATTTACAAAAATTACTTTAACATTTTAACAGTCACCATTTTTTTATTTGTTCCATATTTTCCAAGCTTTTTCAGCTTGAAAAATTAACATATCATAACCATTTTTTATAATTGCACCTCTTTCTTTAGCATTTTTCAAAAACTGAGTCTCCGCCGGATTGTAGATTAAATCGCAGGCAATATGTTTTTCTGTGAAAAATTCATAAGGCAAGTCAGGACAAGCTTCAATGTTTGGGCTTGTTCCTATTGGGGTACAATTGATTATGATTTGAAAATTATCAAAAGTTGTTGCATTGATCAAGCTATAATCAATGATGTTTTCTCTAGCTTCACGAGATACAAAAACATACGGAATGTCAAGTTCATCAAGTGCAAAAGCTACACCTTTTGAAGCGCCTCCGGTTCCTAAAATCAAAGCTTTTTTATGATGTGGTTCAAGTAAAGGCTTTAAGGATTTTTTGAATCCATAATAATCAGTGTTGTAGCCTTTCAATTTACCTTTTTTGGTGAATTTAATGGTGTTTACAGCGCCAATCAAAGTGGCTTTTGTTGAAAGTTTATCTAAAAAGGGAATAACTTGCTCTTTGTAAGGAATGGTAACATTCAAGCCTTTCAAATCAGGATTGTTTTTTAGCAATCCTTTGAAATGGCTGATTTCAGAAATGTCGAAGTTTTCGTAGGTGTTGCCCGCAAAAACTTCGTTGTTGAATTTTTCTGTAAAATATCCTTTTGAAAAAGAGTAACTTATATTACGGCCCAATAAGCCAAATCGTCTTTTTAGAGTATCAATCATCCTTATTTCTTATGTTTTTCGATGTAATTTTTAACCATTTTTTTTGACCATACTACAGGGAACAAGTCCTCGATTAAGATGTAATTGTCAAAGTTTAAACGCAATCCATTACTTAAATGGAATTTTGCTTTTGTATTGTCTTGAATCATGAAATACAATCCAGCTAATCGGTACTCAATTTCGTTTTCTTCTGGAAAATATTCTGATGCTTGCAATAATGTCTGAATCGCACTTTCAAATTCGCCAAGAAATTGAAGAATGTCAACCCAAAACAACCAAGTGTCTAGTGCATAATCTCCAAATTCTACTGCTTTTCTATATCCAAATTCAGCTTCTTCAAAAAAATTCATTTGTTTATTGATTGTCGCGTAGCGTTTCCAGTACAAACGATTTTGATTGTCAATTGCCAAAGCTTTGTTTACAAAAAACAATGCTTTTTGGAAATTTTTCTGGCGCATATAAAAATCAGTAATCGCAATCCATCCTTTATCCAAAAGCGGATCTTCGTGAACGGTTTGATTATAATACTGAAGCGCTTTTACCGCATTTCCAAGTTTTTCGTAACATTTTCCAATACGCAATAAAGCATATGATGTTGCATCATCCAGCTCAATTGTACGATTGTAGCTTTCAATTGCTTCGTTGTATTTTTTAAGACGTTCATAAGCTTTCGCTTTTTCCATAAACGCGCCTAAAAATTCATCATCAATAAGCGTTGCATAGTCAAAAGCGCGAATTGCGGCTTCATATTCTTTTACGCCATAATGCAAGCGTCCAAGCTGATGCCAGGCAATTTCACTATACGGATTTCTGTTAATATATTCGTTAAGATAAACGATAGCTTCCTGATTTTGGTCTAAAAATTCAAAACAGTACACTACGTTGTATAAGGCCGACTGGTCTTCTAAATCTTCTTCAAGACATTTGATGAAGCTGTCTTTTGCCATCTCAAGATTATCCATAAAAAGATATTCCATTCCAATCAAGTTGTACACATCAGCATAATCATCTGTATATTGCAAAGCAATTTTCAGTAATTCTACAGCTTTTTCGTGTTGATCTCTTTTAGAGCAGATATTGGCTTTCTGGATATAAATTTCCTCGTTGTTCGGTTCAATTGCATACAACTCGTTTAAAAGCTTCTCGGCGATATCGAGTTTGTCGTCGTAAACCAGCATTTCTACTTGTACTAATTTTAAGCCTGTAGATTTTGGATGCTGATCTAATGCAAGTTTTAAGGCTTTTTTTGCTAAATTGGCCTTGCCTATATCTAAATAATGAAGAATAATTTCTTCAAATTCTTCAGAATCAAAAAAGAGTACTTTGTTAGTTTTTAACATCGACTCAAATTTGGATAGAGATAGGTTATAATCTTCTTCTTCGTTGCTTAATTGCATACTTTCTCTATTTGAAATTAGCCTGTTATAAATTTAGGCAACCATATAATTGTTGTAAGGAAAGGGAATTAATTGTTTTGAACAATTTAATTAACAAAATATGATGTTTTTTATTCGGTTTTAGGAAGAAATATCCTTTATTCTTAAAGGATTAACTTCGTTTTTGTTCTTTTTTATTTTCAAAGATGAATTTTATTCAATTGAAAATGTGTTGTTTATTATTTGATGTCGTCGTGTTGAAATTTGAAAAATCATCTCAAAATTGAGTTATTTTTGTTTTTCCAATATTTCATCCATCACAGCCAAAATTGTTGCACAACCTTCTCTAATTTCATCTTCTGAAATGGTCAAAGGAGGCGTTATTCTGATCGCACATCCTTCAAATAAAAGCCAAAATAAAATCAATCCTTTGTCTTGGCAATTTAAGATGACTTCATTTGTAATTTCAGCCGATTCTGTCATGGCGGCCAACATCAATCCTTTTCCTCTTACTTCTGTTATCAAAGGATGTACCAAAAGCGATCTGAAGAGTTTTTCCTTCTCAAGCGTTTCTGCCATTAAATTTGTTTCAGTTAATTCCTGCAAAGTAGCAAGACAAGCTGACGCAATGACAGGATGTCCTCCAAAAGTTGTGATATGTCCTAATTTGGGATTTTCGGTGAGCAGATCCATTTTTTCGGCAGAAGCAGTAAATGCGCCAACTGGCATGCCGCCTCCCATTCCTTTTCCCATTACCACAATATCTGGTACGACGTCATAGTTTTGAAAACCAAAAAGCTTTCCTGTTCGCCCGAAACCAGGCTGAATTTCATCAACAATCATCAAGGCTCCAACTTCATCACAACGCTTGCGGACTTTCTCCAGATAATTGTTTTTTGGCTGAATAAATCCAGCGCCTCCTTGTATGGTTTCTAATAAAATTGCAGCTGTTCTAGTGGTTATTTTTTGTAAATCTTCTTCATTGTTGAAGGTAACAAAATCAACATCTGGAAGAAGCGGTCTAAAAGCTTGTTTGCGCTCTTCAAAACCCATAACGCTCATAGAACCCATTGTGTTTCCGTGATACGCATTATGGCAAGAAATCAATTGGCTGCGTCCCGTGGTTCTTTTGGCTAGTTTTAAAGCGCCTTCAATCGCTTCTGTGCCAGAATTTACCAAATAAGTTTTGTTTAAAGATTCAGGTAGGAGCGAAGCCATCAATTTGCAATATTGAACCGCCGGACTTTGTGAATATTCGCCATAAACCATAACATGCGAATATTTGTCCAATTGATCTTTTATCGCCTGATTGACACGTGGATGCTGGTGCCCAAGCGTACAAGCAGAAACACCTGCAACGAAATCTAAATATTTTTTATCGTTTGTATCGTAAATATAAGAGCCAATGGCGTGAGAAACTTCCATTCCTAAGGGATAAGGAGAAGTTTGTGCCTGATATTTTATAAAATCTGGATTCATTTTTTTTAAGGTTCAAAGTGGCAAAGGTACTAAGGGACTAAGTTTTTTATTTTTGGCTTAGGTTAATTTTGCACCAAGATTAAATTTTCTATACTAAATTTCTAGAAAAAGGTCAAGTAAGCTGAAGACTGAGACTGAAAACCGAATACTATTTCGAAGTTTTTGCTGGAGCAGTTTTGGCAGCAGGTTTCTTTTTATCGTAATTCAAGGTTTCTTTCCTGACTTTCATCGGGATGTCTTTGCCTTTTTGTTCTTGCTCTTTTCCTTCTTTTACTAATTTTTCGTTTAGTTCATTGTCTTCATCGGTAAAAATATCATCTTTAGATTTTATTCGTTCATCACCGCGCCAATGCAAACCTCTAAGTTTTCGTGCATTTTCAGGCAAATCGGCTTCAGGATATAAATCTCCGTCGACGTTTGTAAAAAGAGTCAGAGTTTCGATTTGATTGTCTTCAATAATCAAATTGATTTTACTGCTCACGCTTTTGTCGATTCCAACAAGCTCATTTTGATCATTTCGACTATAGTAAATTACTTCGGTGTTTTTGATAATATCAACATTGTGAAGTTTTCCATCTTTGAATTTTCCAAATAAATTGAGCCCTTTTACCTGGTTAAATCCAGTTCCTAATGTGTCCCGCGAGACTAGAAAAGTGTTGTTCAATACTTTTAGCGAATCTATTTTTTTGGTATTGTTATCGCCAATCAAATGCATAACATCACCCGTAATTTGGCTTTCTCCACTCCATAAAATAGGATTTCCTATCAATTTTGTTAATGCAGTTTTAGAGTTTGAATGAATCGAATCACATTTGCCGCTCATATCCGTTTTATAGAAACGAACATTATTATAAGCTCTTAAAATTCGTTCACCTTCTTTTCCAGTCACCATTAATTTTTTTCCATGAATGTAAACTGAATCATTTTCGACAAAATTTACGGCAACAGCTCTTTTGGTTACAAACATCGAATCTTTCAATTTGTAAATTTCGGCATAATGCCCCTTTACAATACCACGATTTATAGAGTCGGTTATTTTTACATTTCGAGTTGCCGATGCAAATTCAATATTCCGGTTATAATACAAACTATCGCCTTCAATGCGCCTATCGTCATATTTTATGTATGATTTTCGGAGAAAATGAGCGAGGTTTTTCTTCGTATCATAAAAACCTTTTTCGGTATAAATATAATTGGCTTTGCTTGTAATAGTCGAAGGTCCGAGTAAATAAGTATGTCCAGAATTGCTGTAATAATCCAAATGATTTGATTTGATTACGTATTTCGGATTGGTAATCGTTACTTCGGTTAAAAATTGGAATTTTTTCTCCTCCACAAAATAGCGCCCTGATTTGCTTACCAAAGTGTTGTCTTTGTTGACAATTGTTCCTTTTGTATTGTAAAAAACCTGCTGTACATTTCGGTCAAAATTAATTGTATCGGTTTGCAAAGTAGCATCCGGCGAAGTCATTACTGCGTCTCCAGTAGCAAACGCTTTTTTCAGGTTTCCGTTGTATTCGGCATATTTGCTGTTTAAGTATAAAGTATCACCTTGTACCAATTGTACATTTCCAAATGCTTTTAAGTAATTTTCTTTTTGAAAAAAATAGGCTTTGTTGCAGGTCAAAACCACTCCATCATGGTTTATTTTTACGTTTCCAGTTAATAAAACCGCATCTGGTGCTATTTCCTGGTTGACGTCAGAAAAGTCAGCGTTCTCGATAATTATTTTTTTAGCTCCCGGCTTATTTTTTGATGCCTGTGCAAAACCAAATTGCACAGCTAATAACAGCAGACAAAAAGATATGAAAAAGAGTGATTTCTTCAATTGATTAAATTTTTGTCAAATTTATGAAAAAGGTTACAACCATATAATGTTATTAGGATTAATTTATATTTTTAGGTTCAGAGGCCCAAACGGGCAAATGTCAAAGTTTTAAAATGATTTTTTTTACATTTTTATTGATTTTTAAAGAGTTTTGTGTCTTTGTAACTTTGAACCTCTGAATCTTAAATTTATCAACAAAATAACCAACTCTCACGTTGTAGTAAACTGTTTTTTGCTGATTCTCAAACAATTTAAAATCAGTTTTATTTGAGTTTTAAAAATTAGAGTAAATTTAGGAAATGATTTTCAGAACCAAATTTTATTCTGAAATCTTAAAAAAGACTGATTTTATAAAGAATATGATAAATAAACGATTTTTTGCTGCGGGAATGGCAGCAAGCATGCTTTTTACGGCATGTAAAACAAAAGATTTAAAAATGAGTAATGTCAAAGAAGAAAATGCTCCAGCAAATAAAGTTGTAGTTTATCAAGTTTTTACACGTTTGTTTGGAAATAAGAATACAACAAATAAACCTTGGGGTACAATCGAAGAAAATGGCGTTGGAAAGTTTAATGATTTTACTGACAAAGCGCTTCATGAAATTAAAGATTTAGGGGTAACATACATTTGGTACACTGGCGTGCCTCATCATGCATTAGTGCGAGATTACACCGCTTTCGGAATTTCGAATGATGATCCAGAAGTGGTAAAAGGACGCGCGGGATCACCTTATGCGGTTAAGGATTATTACAATGTAAATCCTGATTTGGCAGTAAATCCAGCGAACAGATTGCAGGAATTTGAAGCTTTGATTGCGCGCACGCACAAAGCAGGTTTGAAACTCATTATTGATATTGTTCCAAATCATATTGCGAGAAAATATGAAGGGAAAAATAATCCCGAAGGCGTAAGAGATTTTGGTGCCGATGATGATGTAACAGTTGAATACAAAAGAGATAACAACTTTTATTATATTCCGAATGCTTCTTTTGAAATTCCTGACGGAGATGTTCCTCTAAATGGAGAAAAAAATTCGTTGATTGATGGTAAGTTTGCAGAAAATCCTGCGAAATGGACCGGAAATGGTTCTAGAAAAGCAAAACCAGACCAAAATGATTGGTACGAAACCGTAAAAGTAAATTATGGGGTTCGTCCTGATGGTTCAAAAGATTTTCCTGAGCTTACTGCAGGGTTTGATCAAAAATCATACAAAGAACATTTCGCTTTTTGGCAAGATAAAGATGTGCCAAGTTCATGGAAAAAATTCAGAGATATTGCTTTGTATTGGACGGCAAAAGGTGTTGATGGTTTTCGTTATGATATGGCCGAAATGGTTCCTTATGAATTTTGGAGTTATATGAATTCGGCAATTAAAATGAAAAATCCAGATGCTTTTTTATTAGCCGAAGTTTATAATCCGAACGAATATCGAAATTACATTCGTTTAGGAAAAATGGATTATTTGTATGATAAAGTTGAAACGTATGATAAACTCAAAGATGTAATTCGAGGAAAATCGTCACCAGATAGTTTGTCAGATATTCAAAAAGGAATGGCAGATATCGAGCATCATATGCTTCACTTTTTGGATAATCATGATGAGCAACGTTTGGCAAGTCCGGAATTTGCGGGAAATCCAGAACGTGGAAAACCTTTGATGGTTGTTTCGACAACAGTAAGCACTTCGCCTACAATGATTTATTTTGGACAAGAAGTAGGAGAGGCCGGAAATGAAGATGCTGGTTTTGGAAAACGCTCGAGAACTTCAATTTTTGATTATATAGGAGTTCCAAATCATCAAAAATGGATGAACGACGGAAAATTTGATGGCGGAAAGTTATCTGATTCAGAGAAAAAGCTGCGTGATTTCTATAAACAATTATTGAATTTTTCGATTAACAGTTCGGCTTTAATGGGAAGTTTTCAAGAAATCCAATCTGTTAATCGCCAGAATACAGGTTATGACGAATTGATTTATTCGTACACAAGATGGTCTGAAAAACAAAAACTAATTATTGTTGCTAATTTTTCATCTGAAAAAACAAGCGAATTTGAGTTGAAAGTGCCTGCTGATGTTATCTCAAAATGGAAATTAAAAGACGGTTCGTATGTTTTGGTTGATAAATTGTATTCAGAAAATAAAACCTATTTTACGGTGAAGAATGGAGAAGGAGTGGCGAGAGTCAAAATCAAGCCTTCAGAATCATTTATTTTTGAAGTGAATTAAATTCACACATTAAATTTTATTGAAAACAGGTTTAGGAAGAGATTTTCTAAACCTGTTTTTGTTTTTTTAAACGGCCACTAAAAGTGACAAGATTTCTTTAATTGAAAATTGAGCACCGCAAACAAATTCGTCTGATGCGCCGTAATACATTGTTAGCGTGTCGCCATCAGGTTCTATAATGTGTCCGTTGGTAAAAACTACATTTCCAAAAAAGCCGCTCAATTCATAATCAGTTGTTGGAAACATAATTGGGTCTTCGGTTCTTGAAATTACTTTTGAAGGATCTTCCAAATCCATTAAAAAAGCGCCTAAACAATACAAATGATGCTCATTTGCGCCATGGTAAATTTCCAGCCAACCTTTTTCTGTTTTTATAGGAGCAGCTCCGGCGCCAACTCTTATGCTATCCCAGAAATTTTTGCGGGTTTTGATAATACATTTATGATTTCCCCAATGAATGCCGTCTGGAGAGGAAGCAATCCAGATGTAATTGCCACCAAGATCAACGCTGCTAGGGCGGTGCAAAGCATAGAATAATCCGTTTATTTTTTCTTCAAAAATAGCGCAGTCTTTATTGTGCGGAGGCAAAATCATTCCGTGTTTTTGAAAGACTTTCCAATCTGTCGTGGTACGCAATCCAACTCCAACACCATTTTCTGAAACAGATGTAAAAGTCAAATAATATTTTCCTTCTAGAAATGAAACTCTACAATCTTCAATCCCGAAAGTTTCTAAAATTCCTTCGCCAACTAAATGCGGATAATTTTCTGGCTCATAAAAATGATGTCCGTCTTCACTGCACAGCAATCTAATATGCGAAAGTGTTGTTAGATGGTCAACTCCTTGAAAATTGATTACTCGCGCATCTGTGGCAATCAATTCTGGATGATCTTTTAAAATTTCAATAATTTGGATGGTGCCAGTTTCAGTTAAAATTGGAAAGGAAATAATGTTTTCAATTTGTTTTGGTCTTTCGGCCACGCGCACGGCCAGCCATATTTTATTTTGAAACAGAAATACACCCGGATTTAAAAGACAGGTGATTTCTAATCCTTCTCTGCTTGGAGGAATATCTGTAGGAGACAATAGTGGATTTTCGATAAAACGGTTGGCAATATCTTTCATGTTTTCTGAAAATAAACATTAAGATATAAAAAAAAGCTGATACATTTTTGAGTATCAGCTTTTTTATGATTTATACTTTTTTGACTTTCTTCAAAGCCTCGACGTAATTTTCGTTTACTTTTTCCCAATTTATATGTTTGTAAAAAGCATCAATATAACTTCCTTTTCTGTTTTGGTAGTCCAAATAATAAGCGTGTTCCCACAAATCAATTCCTAAAATTGGAGTTCCGGGAATCAAAGCATTTTTCATTAAAGGATTGTCCTGATTGTCTGTTGTGGTAATTTGCAATTTGCCATAACGATCAACGACCAGCCATACCCAGCCAGAACCAAATTGTTTTTCAGCCTGTGTTTTAAATTGGTTTGTCAAATTGTTGAATGAGCCAAATTCCTTATTAATCGATCCTGAAAGTGTATCTTTTGGAGTCTGCTCTTTTGGAGTAAGCACATTAAAATATAATGTATGATTATAATAACCTCCAGCATTTTGACGAAGCTTCGCATTGCTAAGATCCATTTTCTTCAGAATATCTTCGATTGGCATATTTTCATACTCAGTCGCAACGATTTCTTTGTTTAAATTATTCGTGAACGTAACATAGTGTTTAGAATAATGTGATTCTAGAGTTAGCGAACGAATATCTGGTGCTAAACCGTCATAACCAAATGACAGTTTTGTAAGTCCAAAGGAGCCCGGATCTATAGTCACCTGATCTGGAGTCCCGATAGTAATTTTTTCTTCTTTAGTTGGCAGCGGAACTTCAACAACTTCAGTAAGTTTATTACCGTCATTACAAGAAAATAATACAAAAAATGAAGCTAAAATGCCAAAACGAGTAATGTTTCTCTTCATGATTAAGTTATTTTGATGTTAGTGAATTGATGATTTCGATATAATTTTCTTTTGCTTCTTCAATAGAAATATGACTAATTTGCATCCAAGCATTTGTTTTGAAGGCGTCCCTCAAATCAAAATTTTGCGACTGATTGTAAACTGCTGTTCCAAATGTAGCTTGTTTGTAATATGCATAAAGCCTTAACTGCACATCTTGTGGCAGCGAGGCTTGAGTCATTTGCATGGCAGTTTTAACAGCCTCTGAAAAGCGTGTATCTAAATCTTTTTCAGTCATTAAGCTTTTTTAGCTATAATCGTTTTTCCGCCAATTGCTTTTTGGCCTAAAACCACATCAATTGGTGTGCCTAAAGGTAAAAATAAATCTACTCTTGAGCCAAATTTTATAAAACCAGCATCTGTTCCTTGAACAACCTGCATTCCTTCTTTTGCATAGTTTACAATTCTTCGTGCCAAAGCTCCGGCGATTTGTCTGTAAAGAACAGCTCCAAAAGTATCATTTTCGATAACTACAGTTGTTCTTTCGTTTTCTTCACTTGCTTTAGGGTGCCACGCCACCAAAAATTTCCCTGGATGGTATTTACTGAATTTTATAATTCCGTCCATTGCGTAACGTGTTACGTGTACGTTAATTGGAGACATAAAGATAGAAACCTGTAAACGTTTGTCTTTGAAATACTCGCCTTCGTAAACTTCTTCAATAACTACTACTTTTCCATCAACTGGTGCAAGAACATGATCGCTGTTGCGAATTGCAATTCTTTTAGGATTTCTAAAGAATTGTAAAATAATAATCAAAACTACTACGCCAAAAATTTGAACTAGCATTCTAAGCCATGTGATATCAATAAACTTTTCAGCTATTAAAAGCAAGGCTACTGCAAAAACGGTACCTATTAAAATCGATGGTCCTCCTTCTTTATGAAACATAATATAAAATTTGATAAAATAAAAATATAATTGGTGCTACAAATATAACACTATCTAAGCGATCTAAGATGCCTCCGTGTCCGGGCATTATTGAGCCACTGTCTTTTACGCCAGCAATTCGTTTAAACTTGGATTCAATCAAATCTCCAATTGTACCAAAAATGCTCACAATTACAGCGATTATGGTCCAAATTAAAATTGATTTGCTGCTAAATTCTGGATTCGGCTGAATGTACAATTTTGATATTAAAAAACCTGCAAAAGCGGCAAAAACGGCACCACCCAAAAATCCTTCAACGGTTTTTTTAGGAGAAACTCTTTCAAACAATTTGTGTTTTCCCATTGATTTTCCAACCAAATAAGCAAAAGTATCATTGGTCCAAATCAAAATGAATAAGCCTAAAATGATTTTTGGGTTATAATCATTGGTTCCAAAAGAGATTTTGACGATAAAAATAAAAGGAAGTGTAATGTATCCTAATAAATATAAATATTTTGATGAAGTACTTATTTTTTGAACGGAATCATAAAATAAAAATAATATGCATTTTATTGAAACCACTATAGTAACGGCGAGCAAGATTAAATCTAACTGCTTTATATTGATATTTAAATCCAAATTAGATCTTAGAGCATCATTCAAAAACAAAGTAATTTCTTTGTTATAATGACTAATCAGCAAAACCGATGCATAAATCAACGTTCCAAAAACAATTGAAAATATTTTGTTCAGATTGACTAGATTACTGAATTCGTAAATCGTGATAATCAAGAATACTCCAAAAAGAATAATAAAGCTTTCAGTCGAAAACAGAATAGAGGTAAGCAGCAAAGCGATATAAACAGCACCAGAGATGGTTCTCTTCAATGTTTCGTTCATCTTAAAGATCTTCTAAAAGCAGTAAATAAAGATTTTTGGCAACACTTCCGTATTGTGTAAAATCTTCCTCTTTTGCCTTTTCGAAATATTTTATTGTGGTAATGTTGGTTGGATAGTCACGTTCGTACTTGCGTTTAATTGCGCTCAAGCCGTCACTTTTCATTGGTAAAATTTGGCTAGTTGTAGCAATTATGACAATGTTTGCAGGAAGTTCATTAGGTTTATCCTGTCTGATTTGTTTGGAAGAAAACAAAATTGAACCTTCGTCAGCAATTAAGTTTTCGCATGAAGCCAATAAAAATCTTGGATTTCTTGGTGAAATGTAAGTGAGCTTATTTTCTTCTAATAAATGAAATAAAGCAGGTTCGTAACACAAAACTTCGTTTTCAAACCAATCATTTTCTTCTAATATGTTTTCAAATTGTTCAGCAACTTCTTGTGTGTTTTCACAATACAAAAATTTACCGCCATTTTTCTTAAAGTTAAAAATGAATTGTTCGTCTATAGATAAATGACTGTTCTGAATAGGATTTCCTCCGTATTCGCTTTCGTGCTCTTCGTCTGAAGCAGATTCACTCGAACCAAATATTTTTTTGAAAAAATTCATTTTTATATGAAATACTTTACATGTTAATTGAAAACGTTCAAAGATAAAAAAATCTTAATTCAAAAGGCGATTTTGAATTAAGATTTTAAAAAATATTACATATTTCAGTACAATTTACGAAACTACTTCTTCTAGATTTTTGTCAAAAGTTCGTTTTCCGAAAATTGTTTCTAAGTCATCTTTAAAAATAACTTCTTTTTCTATCAGTATATCAGCAAGTTGGTTTAACTTGTCTTTGTTTTCTTCAAGAATTTGAATAGCTCTTTGATATTGGCCTTCAATTAATTCTGAAATTTCTTTGTCAATTACTTTTGCAGTTTCGTCAGAATAAGGTTTAGAGAAATTGTATTCGCTTTGTCCTGTTGAATCGTAATAAGTAACATTTCCGATTTTATCATTCAAACCATAAATCGTTACCATCGCACGAGCCTGACGTGTTACTTTTTCCAAATCGCTTAATGCTCCTGTTGAAATTCGGTCAAAAGTTACTTTTTCAGCAGCTCTACCGCCCATTGTAGCGCACATTTCGTCTAACATTTGATCTGTTCTTACGATTTGTCTTTCTTCTGGAAGGTACCATGCAGCTCCTAAACTTTGTCCACGAGGAACGATTGTTACTTTAATAAGTGGAGCAGCGTGCTCTAACATCCAGCTCACAGTTGCGTGACCCGCTTCGTGAATCGCAATTGCTCTTTTTTCGTCTGGAGTTATGATTTTATTTTTCTTTTCAAGACCACCAATGATTCTATCAACTGCATCAAGGAAATCTTGTTTGTCAACAGCATCTTTATTATTACGAGCAGCAATTAATGCAGCTTCGTTACACACGTTTGCGATATCAGCACCAGAGAAACCTGGAGTTTGTTTTGCCAAGAAATCAAGATCAAGGCCTTCCACTTTTTTGATAGGTGCTAAGTGAACTTTAAAGATTTCAGCTCTTTCGCGAATATCTGGTAAGTCAACAAAAATTTGTCTGTCAAAACGTCCTGCACGCATTAATGCTTTATCAAGAACGTCAGCTCTGTTTGTTGCTGCTAAAACAATTACGTTTGAGTTTGTACCAAAACCATCCATTTCTGTCAATAATTGGTTCAAAGTATTTTCTCTCTCGTCGTTTCCGCCAGACATATTACTTTTTCCTCTTGCTCTACCTACAGCATCAATTTCGTCGATGAAAATGATAGCAGGAGATTTTTCTTTTGCTTGTTTGAATAAGTCACGTACACGAGATGCACCAACTCCTACAAACATTTCAACGAAATCAGAACCTGATAATGAGAAGAAAGGTACTTGAGCTTCACCCGCAACAGCTTTTGCTAATAAAGTTTTACCAGTTCCCGGAGGCCCTACAAGTAAAGCTCCTTTAGGGATTTTACCTCCTAAGTTTGTATATTTTTCTGGATTTTTAAGGAATTCAACGATTTCTTGAATCTCTTCTTTTGCACCTTCTAGACCAGCAACATCTTTAAATGTTGTTTTGATATCTGTTTTTTCGTCAAAAAGTTTTGCTTTAGATTTTCCAATATTGAAAATCTGTCCACCTCCGCCAGCGCCTCCGCCAGACATTTTACGCATGATGAAAATCCAAACACCAATAATGATGATAATTGGAAGCAGACTGATTAAGATGTCGCTCCAATTGTTTTTCTGCAAGAAATTGAAATCTTTTAATTTTCCTTCACTAACCGCTTTTTCAAGTTTAGTTTGGAAAATTTGATCGTTACCAATTTCTAACGTATAGTGCGGTCCTTTATTTACATTTTTAAAAATGTCTTTAGAAACCTTCTCGTTTGCTTTGTCTTTTAGCGCGGCAGCTGTCAGGTAAACTTCAGCTTCGGCTTTATTATAAACGATAACTTTTTCAATTTGGCCTTTTTCTAAAAGGGTATTGAATTTAGAAGAAGTCAATTGAGCAGGCTCGCTTAAGTTAGATCCTCCGGTTGCAAAACTTATAAATAAAAAAACTAAAAGTATTGCGGTATATATTAACCAAGGACTTATTTTAAATTTATTCGGATTTGGATTATTATCTTTAGCCATTAGAAAAATTTTCTTTAGTATTTGTTTTCGATTGTAGTTATTTTGGCGTCACCCCAAAGGCTCTCGATATTATAGTATTCGCGAATGTGTTTCTGGAAAACATGTACCACGATATGCACATAATCCATCAGAACCCATTCTGCATTATCGGTTCCTTCTACGTGCCAAGGTTTGTCTTTTAAGTCTTTAGATACTGTTTTCTGTATAGAGTTTACTATGGCGTTAACTTGAGTGTTTGAAGTTCCGTTGCAAATAACAAAATAGTCGCATACAGCGGTATCTATATCTCTTAAGTCAAGAATATCGATATCATTCCCTTTTACTTCTTCAATCCCTTTGATTATGTTCGCCAATAGAACATCATTATTAATAGTCTTTTTCGCCATGAATTATTTTTATGAATTTGTAAAGTTACCAAAATTTGTGATTATTTTTGAACCTTAACAAAATATTAAATTAAGTTAATTTAAATTATTTAAATGAAACTAATCAAACTCGATGCCATAGATTCTACAAATGACTTTCTAAAGGCATTGTCAAGCCAAGATGAACTGGAGAATTTTACTGTGGTAACGGCTGAAAATCAGACAAAAGGAAAGGGGCAAATGGGAGCGAAATGGCAGTCTGAATCAGGTAAAAACTTAATTATGAGTGCCTTGGTAAAAGATTTTATATTTGATAACGAACAGGTTTTTAATTTAAGTTTAATAGTCTCATTAAGTGTCATTGAAGTGTTAAAATCATTAAATATTCCCGAATTAAGCATAAAGTGGCCAAACGACATTATGTCATATAATAAAAAAGTTGGTGGCATATTAATCGAGAATACCATCAAAAGTGATGGCAGAATCGTGTCAGTTGTCGGATTAGGGTTAAATGTCAATCAGACAAATTTTGACGAATTGCCAAATGCTTCTTCATTGGCAGTTATTTTAGGAAAAACTTTTGACAAGGAAGAGTTGGCAATCTTAATCGTTGAAAAACTAAAAGAAAAAATTCAATCTTGGAACACCTCATCGCAGACTTTCTGGGATGACTATTTTAATTTTTTATTTAAAAAAGGAATTCCAACTGCATTTAGAGACAATAACAATCAAGATTTTATGGGAATCATTCAAGGAGTTTCTCCAATAGGAAAACTACAAGTTTTATTAGAAGATGATTCTGTTGTAGAGTTTGAGATTAAAGAAGTGAAAATGCTTTATTGAGAGTTGCAAAGTGACTGAGGGACAAAGTGACAAAGGTTTTTCGTAGAGACGCACTGCAACGTCTAACTAAGGTGCTAAGGTTCTGAGATGCTAAGATTCTAAGTTTTTTTGCCACGAAGTTTTTTGTAGAGACGCACTGCAGTGCGTCTAACGTATTGGTGAAATCTCGCAAAGACGCGAAGTCGCAGAGTTTTTTTACAGATTTATTCAGAAAACCAAGTGTGAAAAAGTGTGAAAATGACAAACTGTATGAAGCTTTGCTAAAAGAGAAACTCTGCGACTTAGCGACTTTGCGAGAAACAAATCTGCAAAATCTGCGTAAAAAAACTTTGTGTCTTAGTGTCTTCGTGGCATTCAAAGAAAAAGCCCGATCGTTAAATATCAGGCTTTCATTTATAATTAACAATTTACAATTCACAATTATAATTTGTTCATATTGTTTGCGAGAGTTTCAATAAACTTGCTGATTGGGCCTTTGATCATCATGGCCATCATAGCGTTGAATTCGCCTTCAAAAAATAATTGAACTGCACTTTCAGAGTCAGAAACGCTATCAATATTTGAAGTCAAAGTAAACGGAAGCTTGTCGCTTGCAGCACCCAAAACAATTTTGTTTGGCGCTACTTTATCTTTCATTTTCAATTTGATTTCAGGCATCCCTTTCAATCCAAAAATAAAAGCGTCTTCGCCAGTCACTTCAAATTTAGCGATATTGTCTGGCATTAATTTTTCGAAATTCTTTACGTCGGTCAGTTGGTCAAACAAATCTTGAGCCGATTTCTGAACAGTAACTTTTGGACTTTCTAAGTTCATATTGTATTTGTTTTTGTTTTTTAACGCAAAGTGCGCTAAGTTTTTTATATGCTAGGTTTTGAAAAAAAACACAAAGTTCGCAAAGCTGAAACTTTATTAAATTCCAATTTTTAAATTCCAAAAAAGAGCGAAGTGATTTTTTGGAGAGATCTAAAATCTAAAATCTATTCCTGTCCCCAAGTCGATGGACTTTGGCTCCATTCTAATAAAGTCGATTGTTGATCTTCGGTGATATATTGTTTCTGAACAGCTAAGCTTAAAAGATTTTCGTAGTTGCTTAACGTGAATAAATCAACATTCGCTTCTTTGAAATTTTCTTCGGCTACGCCAAAACCGTATGTAAAAATTGCGGCCATACCTTTAATATTAGCACCTTCGCTTCTTAAAGCCTCAACAGCCATCAAACTGCTTTTTCCAGTACTAATCAAATCTTCAACAACCACAACATTTTGTCCTTTTTGTAAAAAACCTTCCACTTGGTTTTGTCTTCCGTGTTTTTTAGGTTCCGGACGCACATATACGAAAGGAAGACCTAAACTTTCGGCAACCAAAATTCCAACACCAATGGCTCCAGTAGCAACACCAGCAATCACATCAGGTTTTCCAAATTGTTTTTCAATGTTTTTAGCAAATTCATCACGAACATAGTTTCTGATGCTCGGAAATGAAAGAATTAACCTATTATCACAGTAAATAGGCGATTTCCAACCAGAAGCCCACGTAAAAGGATTTTCGGGATTCAATTTAATTGCATTTATTTGCAAAAGCAATTCGGCTGTTTTTTCGGCAGTATCTTTATTAAAAATCATAATACAAATGTATAAAGTTTTTGTAAACGACAAACCACTTTTTTTGACAAATGAAATCTCGCGTGAAACAGATTTCCAATTGTTCTTGTTGGAGAGTATTGATATCGAACAGCTTATTATAAAAATTTTTCAAAATAAAATTCAAAAAGCCATTCTATATCATCCAGATGAAAGTGAGATCATGAAAACCCTTAAAGCCAAAATTCCGGTGAACAAAGCTGGTGGAGGTTTTGTGTACAATAAAAAAGGCGAAGTTTTATTTATATTCAGAAACGGAAAGTGGGACTTGCCAAAAGGCGGTATCGAGAAAGGGGAAGACATTGAAGCGACGGCTATGCGTGAGGTAGAGGAGGAGACAGGAGTAAACAAGCTTCGTATTACGAATAAACTTCAAAAAACCTACCACATCTTTAAACGCAATGGAAAATACAAACTCAAAATCACGCATTGGTTCGAAATGCAGTCTGATTTTGAAGGAACACCGCACGGACAACTTGAAGAAGGAATTGAAAAAGTTGCTTGGTTAAATCGAGAACAAATCAAAGAAGCGCTTAAAAACTCTTATGAAAACATAAAATTGCTTTTTCAAGAAGAAAATTACTCTCCTTCAGATTTAAAAACAAAAAAAGAAAACTTATAATCTTAAATTTAGATTTCTATAATGGTATAAAAAATGCCCAATAACAATTTGTTATTGGGCTTTTTTAATGTCTTATTTGTTTGTAATAAACAAAGTAGGTCCGCAGGTTCCTTTTTCGCTTTCACCAACGGAATGAACCGATCCTTTCTCAAAATTGTCTTTAAAAGTTAAACTAATCATCTCTCCATTATTGTTTCCCTTTATAACAATGCTTCCGGCTGGTTGCGCTTCAATTGTCCATTGAATTTTTGTAGCATTTAATGAGCTACTATAGTAAAAATCAGTAGTTGATCCTGGTTTTGCAATACAAGTCGCATTATTGTCCTTGTCAAAGAAAACAGTATTTCCAGAAATGTAGCAATATGTTCCTTGTAGGTTCGATGGTATGCTAGATTTATTGCCAGCTTCAGCTTTCTCATCATTAGAACAGGAAACGATGAAAAGCGTTGCGAATATTACATATAATTTTTTCATTTTGCTTTTTGTTTGCGTTATATTTTATAGTACAAAAAGCTTGAAAAGGTTGCGTTCGAAGATTGATTTTTAAACAGAAATAGTTGGGCGTGCCACCATCCCGATAAAAGGGCTAATTCACTGTGCGCTTATTCGCCCTTTTATCGGGATGCTGTCGGGCTTTCGCCTCCGCCACGGCGGATTAGCTCTATCCCTCACGCGGCAAGGCGTTTCTAGTTTACAGCCTTTCGCATAAAACGAAGTTTCTATTAATTAAATTTATTCAGCTTTAAAATTTCAGTTTTCAATTCTTCAGGTGTTACTGGATTAAATTGTAAATCCTTTGCAGATTTTTCACTTGTAGTCGTTTCGTTAATAGCTAGAAATGGTTTGCCTTCAAAATATTTAACAGCAACGATTGTAATTTTTTCTTTTAAAAGCGAATTGTAAAAAACAACTTTTTTAGGACTTAAGGCGCCCCTCATAATCGATTTAAAACGATGGTAGATAATGTTGACAGAAATATTGCTTTCATCTTCAACAATAACACCATAATTGATTACCATTGATGGAACATAGGTCAAAAAACGATCGCAATTTATATATCCTAGATTTGTGCTATTGAACATATAGTAACTAATTTCATCTGCCTTTTTATTTTCATCAGTTTTTGTAACATACGGTTCTAGAGCGATTCTATTGTTGTAATTATTTGAGGAGGAAATATCGGAGTCTGCTGATTGTAAGGTAATTGATATGGTATAGATACAGTTTACGGGAACACCTTTTATTTTGCCGGGAGTAAATTTTCCAAGTTTTTTGAGAACTCTAAGAAATTCTTCATCAGCAGCTCTGCTCAAACCTTTTTTTATCTTAACATCAGTGACATTTCCTTCTTTGTTTACAACAAAAGTAGCATATATTTTGCCGCTAATTTCTTCGTCAGGACAGTCTGTAGTTATTACCAATAAATTTGTAAAATGCATCCTTTCCACCTATATATACTGGCATTTCGTCAACATTTTCAAAAGTCTCACTTAAATCAAACGAACTTTTGTCGACAATCCAATTGATTTGATTTTTTTGCCAAATTCCATTAAAAAGCTGCATTCCATCTTTATTTCCTTTTTTTGGAAAAGCAATTTCCATATTCTTTCCTTTTCTTAAATCACATTTTTCGCCATTTGCTGTTGCAGCAATATGCAACATTCCGCCCGTTTCCAACAATTTTCCATTAGAAGTTGTCGAAAGTCCGCCCAAAATCATATCCGAAATCGAATAATATTCTTTAACCGATATTTTGATTTTTGCTGTCGCTTCCTTTCCTGTTTTAAGCAAAACAAAAGAATTTGCTTTAATGGTAATCTTGGTTTTCTCTGCGCATAAAATTGTTGTGTCTTTCTGGTTATTAATCAAAAAGAATTGTGGCTTTTTGTCATTTTTGATAAAGAAATCAGATAATAATTTTTTGTTTTCGGCCACATTATTTTTTGGCGAACTTATAACTGCAGTATCCGTTTTTAAATCATCATTTAAAATAGTATCCTTTTCAAGTTTTATTCCCGAAGAATCGGGATTAGATTTAAGATTTTCTTCTTTTGTCTCATTTTTACATGAAGAAATTCCAATAACAAATACGATTATCAACGCGAGTTTAAATTTCATCTGGCTAGTTTATTAAAAGAAATAATTTTACAAAATGTTACATCAATTCAGCATAAGCAATTCCGAATAAAAATATGGAAAGCACAATATCAATATTTCTGATTAGTACGGGTAATACTATTGAAACTCAAATATAGAATGTTGAAATTGAATATAGTTACGGCAAACCGTAAAGTTTTTTCTAATAAAGAAATTACCATACCGATAGCGCGGATTTATAAGTCAGAGTTATTGTTTTTTTTAGTTAACATCTTATTCAGTATCAAAGAAGATAGAAAACCAGCGAGAGCGAGTAAAATTAAGAGCAAGCTTCTTAATGGTTTTTCGTTAAAAGCAGCAAAGGGAAAAATAGCGACTGAAGCAAAAAGAATTAATGCGACCCAATAAATATTCTTTTTAAAAAATGCTAAATAAAAATTAAATAAAAGAATAGCCAAATTGAAAAAAATCCCAGTGAAAAGAATCGTTAATCCAAACCCAACAGACTTGTGTGGTATTGGATAAAGTCGGACAATTGCCTTATATGTTATCACCGATAAAATTAGTTGAATAAAAGAAATAATTATTGGTTTCAGGATTTTGTTTATCATTGTCATTCTTTCATTAATTTGAATATACTTTTTAGTAATTTAATTTTATGCGTTCACGAGCGCACCGTTTGTACTCGTTCACGCTATTGTTTCTTTTAGTGGCAGGGAATGCATATTCGCGTTATCGAGGAAAAAAGTGTGTGAGCTTCAACTTTGTCAAAGTTTTAAACTTTGACAAAGTTCTACACGCATAGCTTTGCGATCTTAGCGTTTGCTAAACTCAATCAAAATCAAAAAAATCTTAGCGCACTTTGCGTTAAAAAATAGATGCGCCATCAAAAAAAACTACAAAACTCGATAAACAGGATACTGCAAATGTGCCTTCTCATAATAAACAGAATGCTTGTAAATCCAATCCAACTGCGCTTCGGCGTTTTTAGCAAATTCGCGGTCGTTTTGTTTTTTGGTTTCCAATTCTGCTTTTAAAGCTGGATTGTCTTTTAAAAGTTGTCCGGCAGTATCTTCAAAAATATACTCTGAATAATGTTCTTTTTGCTGTAAAATAGGGTCGAAGAAATTCCAGTTAAAAAATGAATCAACGCCTTCTGGTTCAAAAGCTTCGATTAAATATTTAACGCCTTTTTGGTTTGTTGGAACATAATAATCTCCTTTGGCGAAAGCCATTTTGACCATTTTAGAAGTTACGGTCGTGTTTCTATGGGCATAATGTCCTTCGTAAGCAGATGGAACCGTTTTAAAATCGGCAATTCTGTAGCTTTCGACTTCAATTATCGTATCGTTTTTAAATTGACGAAATGAGATATTGTTGTTTTTCAAAAGATCAATAATATTCCAATAACCTCGTGGCACTATATACGCCGTAGGAATCACAATTTCCTTAGCCGATTTGAATTCTTTGATATACGGAACATCTTTTTTGTACGGTTTGCTTCTGTCATAATACAAACGGTCGCCAGTTGTAGCGTCACTTTTTTTGTAACCCGCTTCGTAGCCTAAAAAAGTAAATTTTGTGGCTTTTGTGCTGTCCATTTCCCATTGTAAAGTATAGGATTTTTTAGGCTGATACTGTTCTAAATTCTTAACTCTTAAATCTTTTATTTTTTGATAATTCGCATCGGTAAAATCCAAAGTTGATTTCATGTATTCGTATGTCATTTTTACGCGTTCAGCATATTTTTTCAGCATGTGCGTTTCAACTACAAAACCAATTGTATTGAATAATGAAGTATAACCAGTAGTATATCGCGGACTATCAACAAATTGTCCAAAACCTTTATCTGGCGTATCTTTAAACGAATCCACATAAGGCGTGGTTTCGATTTTCTTTTTTTGAAGATCTTTTACCAAAGCCGGCATCATTTCGTCATTCATAAAATCACCCAAAACTTTTCCGAGTTTGTTGTGTTGCGTCATGATGTACGTCAGCTTGTATTGGTAATCAGAGCCGTTGCTCACGTGATTATCGATAAAAACATCGGCATTTATTTTTTGGAAAATTTCTACAAAACTCTTCGTATTTCGAGTATCCGATTTCATCAAATCACGATTCAAATCGTAATTTCTGGCATTTCCTCTAAAACCATAAATTTCCGGCCCGTCCTGATTGGCGCGCGTTGTTGAATTTCGGTTTAAAGAACCGCCAATATTGTAAACGGGAATCGTAACCAAAACCGTATTTTTTGGTGCTTTCATTTTTCCGGTTGCTAAATCTCTGTAGAATTGCATCGTAGCGTCGATTCCGTCTGGTTCTCCGGCGTGGATTCCGTTATTTATAAAAAGAACTGCTTTGGTTTTCTGAATTTTATCGAAATCAAATTCCTTGTCCGGATTAAAAGTTATCATGTGCAAAGGTTCACCAGAATCGGTCAATCCCATTTCTTTCATTTGAATGGTTGGAAAATCGGCAGCAAGCATTTTAAAATAAGCTATAGTTTCTTGATAAGATGCCGATTGGTTTCCGTTTCCTTTCTCAAAAAACGTATCGTATTTTTTATTGTTTTGAGCAAAAGTAGTGATGGTAAAAAGTGAAATGAGAAATGTAAAAAGTTTCATGAGTTTTATTTTAATAGAAATCAAATATAAGTTTTTTTTGTTTTAGGTTTCAAGTTTCAAGTTTCATGTTGATCTGCTTTATGATTATTTTTTCTCTCGCAGATTTGGCAGATTGAGCGGATTTTTATTTTAAAATTTAATCTGCTAAATCTGCCAAATCTGCGAGAAACAAAACTTTATGTTAAGTGACTTGAAACCTGAAACAAGAAAACTTGAAATAAATTTTAATTACTTTTGCAAAATGAACAAAAAACACCATTCTCAAGATATACTTTCGAATTTAGGGATTGATAGCCTAAATGAAATGCAGGAAATGGCACATGATGCTGTTTTAAACGAAAACAACACCTTACTACTTTCTCCAACTGGATCTGGAAAGACATTAGCTTTTTTGCTTCCAATTTTGGAATTGTTGCAGCCTGAAATTTTATCGGTGCAATGTTTGATTTTAGTTCCGTCGCGCGAACTTGGATTGCAGATTGAGCAGGTTTGGAAAAAAATGGGAACGCAATATAAAGTAAACATCTGCTATGGTGGACATTCAATAGATACTGAAATCAAGAATTTGAGAAATCCGCCGGCGGTTTTGATTGGAACTCCAGGAAGAATTGCAGATCATATTGACAGAGAAACTTTCAGAACCGATAAAATTCAGACGCTTGTTTTAGATGAATTCGACAAATCGTTGCAATTGGGTTTTCATGAGCAAATGTCTTTTATTATTGCAAGATTGCCGAAAGTCAATAAAAGAGTTTTGGTTTCGGCCACTTCAGATATCGAAATTCCGAAATATACAAAAGTTGTAAATCCGGTTGTTTTGGATTTTATTCCAGAAGAAGAGGAAAAAACAAATCTTTCGATGAAAATGGTGATTTCCCCAGCAAAAGATAAATTGCAGAGTTTGTTCAATTTGATTTGTTCACTAAAATCAGAATCGGCCATTATTTTTTGTAATCACAGAGATGCTGCAGAGCGAATCAGCGACACTTTGAACGAAAAAGGAATTTATTCGGTTTATTATCATGGCGGAATGGATCAAGACGAGCGCGAGCGTGCTTTGATTCAGTTTAGAAACGGAAGTATTGGTTATTTGGTCACAACAGATTTGGCTGCAAGAGGATTGGATATTCCAGAAATGAAACACGTAATTCATTATCATTTGCCGTTAAAAGAAGACGAGTTCACGCATAGAAATGGGCGTACGGCTCGTATGCAGGCAACAGGAACGGCTTATGTAATTATCCACGAAAGTGAAAAAGAATTGGATTATATTGATTATGAAATGGAGATTTTGGACGTTGAAGGAAAAGTTTCATTGCCAAAACCGCCACAATTTCAAACTATCTATATTAGTGGCGGAAAGAAAACAAAGCTGAACAAATTTGACATCGTAGGTTTCTTTTCTCAAAAAGGAAAATTGGAAAAAGATGATTTAGGGTTGATTGAAGTAAAAGATTTTGTATCGTTTGCCGCAGTAAAATTCAATAAAGTAAAAGATCTTTTGAAGAATATTAAAGACGAAAAAATGAAAGGCAAAAAGTTTAAAATTGAAGTTGCCCGCAATGTCGTTAAGAAAGAAGAGGACAAAAACAAAAAATACTAGAATGGGTAAAAATTGGATAGGTGCGTAAAATTTAACCTATTGTGTTGTTTATCAGTGTTTTGTAAAATTTGAATTAAGTTTTGCAATTTTGTGTTAAAAAAATAATGATTTGATAGCGATTTTTTCATTATTTCTATGTTTTTTTGCTACAGTAAAATTGTAAACCCCAAATCTGTTATGAAAAACATTATTACCGTTGCTGCTTTGTTTTTAAGTTTCGTTTCATTTGCACAAATTAAAGTTCTTGAAACAGTTCCTGTTGAGAAATTAGGAAAAGTAAATAACAACTACATTCAAAAAATTGGAGACGAGTACACAGTGTATTACACTAGTATTCAAAATGATGACGATTCTTCTTCTTTAAGAAAATTTTCATTCAAAAATGTGAATAACGATTATTCAAATCTTTACACTATTATCATGAATGGTTTTGGCGCAAATCCATTGTACGATATTAAATTAGAATTACCAAACAACTATATCTGGTTGCATTACACAGGAAGTGTTGTTCCAGATAAAGCAACTGTTCAATTTATGGTTTCTAGCAAAGAAGCTACTTCTGCAACAAGCAGTGTTTCTGAGCCATTCGTAAGAGATCAAATCAATAAATTATTCCAGAAATAATTTTATAAGGTTCAAAGGGACGAAGAAACAAAGTGACAAAGGCTTCAAATCTTTGTCTCTATATCATAAAAAAAGCTGTTCAATTGAACAGCTTTTTTTGTTTAGTTTCAGGTTGAAAACCTTTGTCAATTTGTTTCTTTGAACCTTTGTACCTTCAAAAAAACTATATTTTCTTTACATACTGTGTAATAATCACAATTTGTTGCCCATCAACTTTCCCTTCGATGTATTCTGCATTTTCGTGGTCTAAACGAATGTTTCTAACCGCAGTTCCTTGTTTGGCAACCATGCTTGAGCCTTTTACCTTAAGATCTTTAATTAAAACAACCGAATCTCCATGTTGCAAAACAACGCCATTGCTGTCGCGGTGAACGAGTTTGTTTTCGTCGTCTTCGCCTTCGCCAGTTGCTTGGGCCCAAGCCAGTGTGTCTTCATCTAAGTACATCATGTCAAGCAATTCCTGAGGCCAGCCTGCGGCACGCATTCTGCTTAACATTCTCCATGCTACCACTTGAACCGGAATATTTTCATTCCACATGCTGTCGTTTAAACATCTCCAATGGTTTAAATCGACATTGTCTGGGTTTTCAATTTGGTCAATACAGGTATTGCAGGCAAATATTGCTTCATCAATTCCGCCTTTTTGAGTTGGCAGTACTTGATATACTTTTAGGTTTTCCTCGGCGCCACAAAGTTCACATTTAGATCCGCTTCGTTTGCTTAATTCTCTCTCGATGCTCATTATTTTGTTTGTTTTAAAAAATGCGAAATTACTTATATTTTGCTTCGCATGCAAGTTTGAGGCAAGTGACTATTAATGTCTCACTACCTCGTAAATTTTATTTTCTTTAAAAAGTTTTTGTAAATCTTTTTTTGCTATAATTTTTTTATCTCTGTAATTTTTTTCCAGGTCAATTTTATCAATTCCAGTTTTCTTATCCACTTCCATATCGTTCAGCAACAAAGTCAAACTGTCTTTTGAAATTTCAGTCAATTTCATCGTAGAATAAAAACCATTTGCATTGTCGATGCTGTAAACATCTCCAATTTTTGGACTTTCAATGTAAGCGATATTATCTTTTCCTTTTTGTACCGTACTATACATTCCAAATAGAAAAAGACCAGCTATAATAAAAATTCCTGAATACATCCAAAGCGGGCTACTGATTCTTCCAATTGAGTGTTGTATTTTTTGTTTAATAGGTGCTGGAAATTCTTTTTGTTCAAATGTCTTTTTGCACGAGTTGCATTCGGCGAAAGTTAATTTTTTAATTGGAAAAAAAGGTATCCAGTAAATGTGCGCATATTTTTCATATAAACTGTAGTTCATGGAAACTGTAGCGTTGCAATCTGGACAATCTACATTGGTAATTCGGTCGTTTTTAATGTGTTTTGATTTGGTTCCGTAAAAAATCATTAGTTAAGTTTTATAGGTTATGTCAACAAAAATAATGATTTATCTTACCTATGCAAGTAAATTAAAAAATGATTTATTCAGTTATTTCTTAGCTCTTACCGCCTCTGGAACCAGCATCTCATATTCGCCGCCATTTCGCAATACATCACGCACAATACTTGAACTGATAAAAGAAGTACTTGCGGCAGTCAATAAAAATACAGTTTCAATTTTTGAAAGTTTTCTATTGGTGTGGGCAATGGCTTTTTCAAATTCAAAATCGGCTGGGTTGCGCAAACCTCTTAAAATAAAATGTGCTTTTTCTTTTTTTGCTAAATCAATAGTTAGTCCTTCATAAGTTATTACCGAAATTTTTGGTTCGTCTTTGAAGGTTTCTTCAATGAAACGTTTTCTTTCTTCTAATGAAAACATGTATTTTTTTTCGGCATTTACACCAATCGCAATTACGATTTCATCAAATAATGAAATTCCTCTTTTGATGATGTCTTCATGTCCGAGTGTAATGGGGTCGAACGATCCTGGAAATATGGCTTTTCGCATTTTTTTTAAGGTTCTAAGGTTCTGAGAGGCTGAGCTACTATATGTAAAGCTTCAGAACTTAATTATTAATCACGTTTTTTCTCGAAATTTTTATGATTTCGTCGTCTTTATATAATTTCAAAAGTTCTTGTCTGGAATACGAAAACTTTTTGTCCGAGTAATTTTCGGGTTTGTTTAAGTCATCAACCTCATAAGGCATGTATGCGTCAAAATCGTTGTGGGTCGTATAAATGCTATCAGTGGTCACTTTGTCTATTCTCATATTGGAATAATAACCATTTGAGAATTTCAAATTATAGACATCGCCTTCAGAAGGATTTTTTATTAAAATTGCTGTTTCATCTTTTGCGCTGAAATAGTTGTTTAGAAAAAAAACAGAAACGATAAAAATAATTATAGACCCCGAATAGGTCCATAACGTGGCATCTAATTTTTCAGATCTCATTTTTAACTGACCATTTTCAGATAAATCTTCATAGTCAAACGTACTTTTGCAATTATTGCATTCAACTACTAAAATTTTGCCTACAGGAAATAAAGGAATAAAGGTAAGATGTGCATACTTTCTGAAAATACTAAAATGCAACGAATTTTCGGTATCGCATTTTGGACATTTTTCATTTGAAATCACGCCATTTTTTACATTAAAATCTCGAGTCCCGACTAGAAATAGCATTTTTTTTATTTTTAAGGTTCAAAGCTACAAAGGCACAAAGGCTTTTTTGAATGACTTCTCCCGAAGTTTCGGGATCGCTCAGTCTGACAATTAATGATAAAAAAATAAGGCGCTGAAATCTTAGTATCTCAGCACCTTAGTATCTTAGTAACTAGGCTAAAGCCAGCTCAATAGCATTTGTAAATAAATCTTCTAGAGAAATTCCTGCTGCTTTTGCTTGTTGCGGAATCAAACTTTCGGTTGTTAAACCTGGAATGGTGTTCATTTCAAGCATATAAGGCTCGTTGTCAACAATAATGAATTCGCTTCTTGAGAAACCTTTCATTTTTAAGACTTCGTAAGCGCGTTTTGCTGTTTCTCCAACTTTTTGTGTCAGTTCGTCAGAAATTCTTGCCGGTGTAATTTCTTGTGATTTTCCTTCGTATTTAGCTTCATAGTCGAAGAAATCATTGTCAGAAACGATTTCTGTAATAGGCAATACTTTGATTTCGCCTTTATAGTTGATTACGCCAACAGAAACCTCAGTTCCGTCAAGGAAACTTTCGATGATGATTTCGTTGTCTTCTTTGTAAGCTACTTCGATTGCAATTGGAAGTTCAGCCTCTGTTTTTACTTTTGAAATTCCGAAACTTGAACCTGCTTTGTTTGGTTTTACGAAACATGGCAAACCAACTTTTTTAACAATTTCGGCTGTATTGATTTCGTCGCCTTTATTTAAGTAATACGAAATTGCCGTTTTGATTCCGTATGGCTTTAAAACCGATAATAAATCTCTTTTATTGAAAGTCAATGCCGATTGGTAATAATCGCAAGATGATTGTGGCAAACCAATTAATTCAAAATAAGCTTGCATTAATCCGTCTTCGCCTGGAGTTCCGTGAATGGCGTTGAAAACACAATCAAAAGTGATTTTTTCCCCGTTTACCGTTACAGAAAAATCATTTCTGTCAATTGGAAATTCGGCGTCGTTGGCATCTACATAAACCCATTTTTCTTTGAAAATATGAATTCGGAATCCGTTGTATTTTGTTTTGTCAAGATATTGGTAAACAACGTTTCCGCTGATAAGCGAAATTTTGTATTCGCTTGAATATCCGCCCATGATGATGGCAATGTTTTTCATTGACTTTTTGTTTATGTGTTTAATCGTTTATATGTTTAATCGTTTTGTTTGCCACTAATTCCACTAATTTTCACGAATTGTTCTTTGTATTCGTTTTGCTTGTAAGACAGAGCGTAGTCGAAGTCCCGTTTGCTGCATCACTTTGCGGAGCTTCGACTTTGCTCAGTCTGACAATATTTTGCAGTTGTTTTAATAAAATAAAAACAAAATATTCTTTTGAAAATGAGTGCTCTAGCCCTGATGGGAGCGGCATCCTTTTGTGCCGGGGTTCGGCGCAAAAGATACAGCGGACAGCAGGAAACAGCTCCTAGAAATTGAAATTTTAAATTCTAAAATACCAAATTCCAAAAATTTTAGTTTTTAATAGAAATAACAATCGCAGAGCATTTTTGTTTTAAACAAAATTATCATTTTTTTTGAAATGAAATACTTTATCTTTGCGTTCATCTAAAAATTAATTTATGAGTTTACGTAAGTATTTAACTAGTCGCGTATTTTTTTTACAATTGTTAAGTGCGGCAGCTATCATTGCAGTTTTGGGTTATTTGTTTATGCATTGGTTGACTTTTACAACTGATCACGGACATGAAATTGCGGTTCCGAATTTATCTAAATTGACAGAAGAGCAAGTTGAGGAAAAACTTGATGAGTTGGACTTAGATTATGTGCTTTTGGATAGTGTTGATTACCGAAGTGAATATCCGAAATTTAGCGTTGTTGAGCAAGATCCTTTGCCGGGAACGATGGTTAAAGTAGGTAGAAAAATATATATCAAAATTAATGCATCGGGATTTTCATCTGTTAAAATTCCGGATTTAATCGAGAAAACATATCGTGAAGCGGTTCCAACATTGAAAGCTTTAGGACTTGAGCCAGGAACTATTACTTATATTCCGAATCTTGGAAAAGATATGGTTTTGGAAATGCGTTACAAAGGAAGAAATTTAAAAGTAGGAGACCGCGTATTGAAAGCGTCTAAAATTGATTTGGTTTTAGGTGATGGAAAAGCGAGTTATGTAGATGATAGTCAGGCAGACAGTACTGCAACTGAGCCTGTAGAAACCCCAAAAGATGAGCAATAATATTGAAGAAAACTTAGATCTGGAAGACGAATTATTCGAACATTACAGATTTGAAGTGCCTAAAGGTCAAGCGTTTTTGCGTATTGACAAATATTTAATGTATTTGATTCCGAATGCCACGCGAAATAAAATTCAGAACGCGGCAACAAATGGGAATATTTTTGTGAATGATATTCCGGTAAAATCAAATTACAAAGTAAAACCTTTTGATGTGATAACGGTAATGTTGTCGCATCCGCCATTTGAAAATAGAGTTGATCCCGAAGATATTCCGCTGGATATTGTTTATGAAGATGATGCACTTTTGCTGATCAATAAACCACCCGGATTGGTTGTTCACCCAGGTCATGGCAATTATACCGGAACTTTGGTGAATGCGTTGGCATTTCATTTTGAAAATTTGCCAATGAACAGCAGCGAACGCCCAGGTTTGGTTCACAGAATCGATAAAGATACGTCTGGACTTTTGGTTGTGGCCAAAACTGAAGCGGCAATGACGCATTTAGCCAAACAATTTGAAGCTAAAACAACAGAACGTGAATATATTGCTCTAGTTTGGGGAAATGTTGCGGCTGACAGCGGTACAATTGAAGGAAACTTGGCAAGACATTTAAAAGACCGCATGCAAATGGCTGTTTTTGATGATCCTGAAATTGGAAAACCTGCTATTACGCATTATAAAGTTTTGGAACGTTTTGGTTATGTAACTTTGGTTTCGTGCAAACTAGAAACTGGAAGAACGCACCAGATTCGTGCGCACATGAAACACATCGGGCATCCGTTGTTCAATGATGAGCGTTACGGCGGACATTTGATTTTGAAAGGAACGACTTTTACAAAATACAAACAGTTTATCGAAAACTGTTTTAAAGCATTGCCACGTCAGGCGCTGCATGCTAAAACGCTTGGTTTTGTTCATCCAAATACTGGTGAAATGATGCGTTTTGATACTGAACTTCCTCAAGATTTTAAGGATTGTATCGAGAAATGGCAAAATTATGTGAAATCGCATAATACTGACGATGAAGGGAATTAGATAATGTGTCAATTAGATAATTAGATAATTTGAAAATTAGATAATTTCTTTAACGGAAATAAAAAACAAAAAGGCTCCTTAGGGAGTTTTTTTGTTTTTTGAGAATTATCATAGTCCCAATTTTCTGTAGAGACGCACTGCAGTGCATCTCTACAGGAATACGTTGTGTTAATTGTTACATTATCTAATTGACAAATTTTCTAATTATCTAATTCAATTCTGAGTGGTATTTTATTTTTCCAATTGAGCCTGTTTCTGAAGGCAAAAGCTCGAAAACAGAAGTAGGAGCAAGGCCTTGTTCGATTCGGTGGGAAACATAAATAATACTCACATTTGTTTCTTGTTTGATAGTATTAATTAATTGAATAACCAAATCTACATTCTCGTCATCTAAACCTTCTACGGGTTCATCTAAAATCAATAATGGCGGATGTTTTAAAACAGCGCGAACAATTAAGGCAACTCTTTGCTGGCCAATTGAAAGATCGATGAAACGCTTTTTTCTTAGATGTGTCATTTCAATCACTTCTAGCCATTGTGTTACGATGTTTTTTTGATGTGTTGTGGGTTCTGTATAAAGTCCGATTTGGTCAAAGAAACCTGATAAAATCATTTGTTCCAAAGTATGGCCTTTTTGAAACAAATCCATCATAGCAGTAGTATAAATACCGATTTGTTTTTTGATGTCCCAAACACTTTCTCCAGTTCCTTTTTTTCTTCCAAATAAATATAAATTTTGCCCAAAACCTTTTGGATTATCTCCTGTGATCAAAGATAAAATGGTGCTTTTTCCAGAACCGTTTGGGCCAATTAATTGCCAAAATTCTCCTTGTTTGATTGTCCACGAAATGTCATTGAGAATCTTTCTTTCGTCATAACTTACAGAAACATTTTTCAGTCTTATTAATTCATTTTCAGGAAAAGTATGAACTTCTGTGGCTTTTGGAATTGCGGTTGAATTTAAGGTTTTGAAATGATTTTCGTTTTTTACAAATGGATGGAGTTCGAAAGTATTGTCTTTGATTTGAGCTTTGTTTGGAACAAATTCAAGTACATCAACAGTACGGTTTAAGAGCTGGATAATTGCAATGTTATTTGTGAGATCTTTTAAGGAATCAGCTAAAACTACTCTTGAAGCCTGATCTAAATGATCAAAAGGATTGTCGAAAATGATAAAATCGGGCTTTTGATTGATGCAGTATTTTAAAAACTCTTTTTTGCGTTCGCCAGACGAAAAAGTTCGAAGTTGCCTGTGCGATTCTGGTGAAGCTTCTACGCTGTCATATTGAAACTCTTTTTCAATGAATTTTTCAATCGCGATATCAGAAAACAGTATTCCTTTTTGGGTATTAAAAACAGCTAATTCTCCAATTGCTTCACCGTTTAATATGTTGTCTATTAGTTTTTTTTTATTTACCTGATTTGATAAAAGTATATCCCAGTGTTGCATTTTTGTATTTTGAAATTTATTAACTACAAAGAGTCTTTTTAGCCACAGATTTCACAGATTAAAATGATTAATCTTTTATAATCCTTTAATCTGTGGCAAAAAAACTAATCTATTTTTTTGTTGCCATTTCGCGATCATTTCTCGACCATTCGCTCCATGAACCAACATAAAGTTTCGGAATTGGAATTCCTGCGTAATCCATTGCAAGTAAAGTGTGGCAGGCCGTTACGCCAGAACCACAGTGCACAATTACATTTTCAGGATTGATGTCGCCTAAAATGGCTGTATATTTTTCATTTAAAACCTCTGCCGATTTATAAAATCCGTTTTCATCTAAATTTTCACTAAACGGAATATTGATAGCGCCCGGAATGTGTCCTGCAATCAAATCCAGCGGTTCTGTTAAGCCATCAAAACGATTTTTATCTCTAACATCAATTACGATGTTTTGATCGTTTTTACGCGCTTTTTCGACTTCTTCAATATCGGCGACAGCCAATTTCCAATTTGAAACGGGATAATTGCTTTTTTCAAATTGTTCACTTCCAGAATTTATCGGAAAACCAACTTTTATGGCTTCTTGCAAACCGCCGTTTAAAACCTGAACTTTTTCATGTCCAATTGATTTCAGCATCCACCAAAATCTCGAAGCCGCATTTGAACCGTTTTTGTCATCATAAATAACAACATGACTTTCTGGTGAAATTCCTGTTTTAGAGAGTACTTCTGAAAATTTTTCTAAAGATGGAAGCGGATGTCTGCCACCATTTTTCGGATTGCAATCGACTGTTGCCAAATCTTTGTTCAAATCAACGTAACGTGCATTTTTTAAATGTTCGTTTTTATAATTTTCTTCCGCATTGAGTCCGGCTCTGGCGTCGATTAAAACAAATTCAGGAAGATTTTGCAATCCAAGTAATTCCTCTGGATTGATTAGAGATGACAATTTAGACATTTTACGGAAGTTTATTTTTTTGATTTTCCAAATAACTGTAAAGCATTTAAAATCAATTTGTTTTGTGTTTTATTTTCACATGTATACGAAAGGGTTTTATTGGTTTTGCCTTCATAATCAATATCGTTATGTCCCATATTTATATAGAGCATTTTGTATTTTTTATTGGTCCAAACTACTGGATAATACCCGCTGTGCCAGATTTCATGTGCTTTTGGGCCAGTTCCTAAAGGAAAACTGCTTTCATCGATCGCCAAAAGGATTTTGATGTCTGGATTTTTTGTTAAATCATTGCTCCATCGGTACCATTCATTCGGTTGCGATTTAAAGGTTTTCGGAATATTTTTAGTTATAGGATCTTGATTTTCAACTCTCAAAATAGCCGATGTTGGTCGCCAAGTATTGCTTCCGTATTCGCCAGAACCTAAAAAAGTATTGTGATACCAATCCCAGTTTTGAGGATATGAAGAATCATTCAAAGCAAAAGCCGAAAAGTGAAACCCGATAAATCCACCGCCGTTTTCCATATATTTTTGGAAAGCTTCACGTTGTGCCGGAGTTTCTGGTCTTGTGTCTAAAAACAATACAACTTGATATTTTGCTAAAAATTTTGCATTCAAATTGTCCCAATTGCTTGTAGAATCGTATTCAAAATGATTTTCTTCAGCAACTTTTGGAAACCATTTATTGGCTTCGTGAACAAAGCTAATGTGTGCCTGATCATTTTTGGCGGTGTAAAAAGCAATTACCTTAAACTTAGTTTTATCTTTTTTATGTTGTGAAAAGCCTGTAAAGCAAACCAACAAAAGAGCAATTAAAATATTTGTTTTGAAAGCTGAATTTATTTTCTTGAAAATCTTCATATTTATTTTAAAATTAGCTTGGAATCTTTTCGATTAAAATTTCGTTGTTGGCACTGTCAAAATAGGTGCATGTCATTTCGATAATATCAACGCGCCACTTTGCTATTCCACATTGTCCGCAATGATTGCAGAAAGTTAGATAATCGGTTTCTCCGTGCTGGTGCTTTACCAAAAATTCGATGAAAAGTTCTTTGTTAACTGATGAAGCAACAGGAATGGTGCTGTATTTTTCATCTGAAGAAACAGAATAATTATTCACACCAAAATATTCTGCGTGGCCATCATTCACATAAGTGTCATAGCCTTTTACGCCTAGAATAATCAAGTCTTGTATATAATTTGGAAAATCTGCTCCGCTTTTTACTTTAGCATGTGCTTCTTTTATTTGTTCGATTGTAAACATAAATATTTAGTTTTTAAGTTATAGTTTGCCACGAATTACACTAATTTACACTAATTTTGACTTAGATAAATAAAAATAATTTGTGCTAATTTGTGTAATTCGTGGCTAATAAATTTTATTCTTTCAAAAATACGATTAATGGTTTTATAAATTGGTCAAAAGATTCAATATGTGGCAAATGTCCTGTATTTGGAATCTCAACCAGTTTTGAATTCGGAATTGCTTTTTGGGTTCGTTTGCCTAATTCGGCGTAATTTCCCATTGTCGCTTGAATATCTTGAGAAACTAAAGGTTTTCCTAAAGCCGTTTTGTCTCTTGTTCCAATAATCAAAAGAGTTGGAACCTGGATGTTTTTGAATTCGTATAAAACAGGTTGTGTGAAAATCATTTCATACAAAAGTGCCGAATTCCAAGCTACCTTATCGTATTCAGGATCGGCTGTCCAACCTGCGCCGAGTTCGGCCCATTTTTGGTAATCGGCATTCCATTTTCCATTATAATAATTGGCCATTTGGTAATTTTTTATGGATTGAAAGTTTTGCTTTTGCTCCGATTCGTACCACCAATCAACAGGTTTGTATGGAACGACTAATTTCCAATCTTCCAAGCCAATTGGATTTTCGAGAACTAATTTTTCGGTCATTTCAGGATACATCAAAGCAAATCTCGTCGCGAGCATACCACCCATTGAATGGCCGAGGATGGTAGCTTTTCCGATTCCGAGATGATCCAATAATTTTTTAGTGTTTTCTGCCAATTGCTGAAAAGTATATTGAAAATTATCTGGTTTTGATGATTTTCCAAAACCAATTTGATCCGGAACAATTACACGATAACCTGCCGCATTTAATGCTTTTATGGTAGTTTCCCAATAAGCTCCGTTAAAGTTTTTTCCGTGAAGCAGAACAATATTTTTGTTGTTGTAATTTTCTGGAACCACATCCATATAAAACATTTGCATGTATTGACGCTGATTGTTTAACTCCAAAAAATGAACGGGAAATGGATATTCGTAATTGGTCAAATTAATATCTAGAGACTTGATGTTGACATCTTGCGAAGAGGCCAAAAAAGGAAACAAGAACAATAAAAGCTTTGCAATTTTCATTTTTGAGCTGATTATATGTTTGAAGCATAAAATTACCGTTAACCAATTTGAAATGCAAAGAATACGGTCTTAAAGTTATCAGAAAAAAAGCTTTCGAAATAGTTTGATGGTTTTTATTGCCAATTATCGATGATTTATTGAAATTTTATCGATTAAATGATGCGGATTTTGAAAATAATGCATTTTGACGAGTAATGTAGCACTTCAGAGGACTTCTTTTATTAATAGGAAAATTGTATGTAATTTAGTATCAGAAAGTTGTAAGCTAAAAAATAGTATTATGAAAAAAACGATACTTTTATTCCTGCTGACAGTCCCCACATTTGCCCAAGAACTCAATACATTTGATTTCGCCGTTATAAACTCAACCTTAATTTCTGCAAATATCGATCTTGATAAAGGGCGGAGCGTGGTCGCAGCCAACCAAGATCAATATTCGGCTTATTTTCAGTATGCTTTTAATATGTGTGATGACGATATTATTTTTGGCGCTGGAATCGACAAGTCTGAAATTGACCGGACTTACATTGGCTACATCGGAAAAATTTGCGGTAAATTCAGAGCCACAATTGGAGTGGGTTATCTAGAATCGCGGAGCGGTTATGACGGAACTTTTACGGGTTTTAGCGTTTCATGGCATTTTTCTGAAAATACTTATATCGGCGGAAATCTAGAAAATCTGCATTCTACAAGTGTTGATTACGAAACCGATGAAAGTTTTGATTATTATAAAAAATTAGTTCCGAAGCTATTTGGAAGCTATGAAATCATTCCGCATGTGATTGCTTTTGGACAATTGAGTTCAAGAGTGAATGATATTGCCTTGAAATATCAAGTGCACCGATTTTCTGCCGGCGGATTTTATTCTGGACACTCAGTAGGAGGAATCTTCGGAACTATCAATGTTGGTCGATTTGCATTTTCCTGCAGTACAACTTTTGAAAAAGTAAATTTTGGATTAAAGTTTGAATAAAGTATCGTCTATATTTTCTAAATTTTCTAACACATAGAAATATAGATTTTATTTAACGAAAAGAGTTGAGAAAGAAACTAGTTTCTAACACATAGTCCCGATAACTATCGGGATGTATTTAAATTAGTGAAACGCCTTATTTGAGTTATAGGATCTATGATTCTATGCGTTAAAATTAATTACTGCTTGATTGTCACTACTCTTTGTGGATAAGGAATATCGATTTTGGCTTCGTCAAAACGTTTTTTAATGCTTTGCAGCAAATCGCAATACATTACAAATCCGTCTGTAGAGTTTTTTGCCCAAGCCCACGCTTTTAAATTTACGCTAGAATCTGCCAATGCTACAACGCGAGCCACAACCAGCGGTGTGTTTTGTTTTTTGGCTTCGGCAGTTCTGGTGTCTATAAAAAATGGATGTTTTGCGATTTCATCTTTCATAATTTCCAATGCTTTTTCGACATCAGAATCATAACCGATTCCGATTTCGATTATTTTACAGCATTTTGTGTCATGCATGTTCGTGTTTATAATAATTTGAGCGCTAATTACAGAATTCGGAATAATAATTCGGTTGTTTTCGGCATCTTTAAGGACTACTTGTCTTAAATTGATATCTTCAACTGTTCCAACAAAATTGTTGATGGTAATTTTGTCATTGATGCGAAACGGCTTAAAAATCACTAAAAAAATACCGCTTACAATATTGCTTAACGCTTGTTGTGAAGCGAGACCAGCGACAATAGAAATTACGCCGGCGCCAGCCAAAACAGAATGTCCAATGATTTTAAATTCTGGAATTTGGATTAAAGCAAAGGCAAATCCTAAGATATAAATTACGGTTATGATCAAGTGTTTTAAGAATCTAAACCCGGTTGGATCATATTCTTTATTAGTTAGTTTTCGGTACAAAAAATAACGAAGCACTTTATCTGTAATTGCGCCAAGAATAATTGTTGTAACGGCTATAATAGCAATAAAAACGCCAATTCTAAAATCTTTTAAATAATCAATCATATGCTGTTATTTTTAGAAAAAAAATCCAAAAAACAAATTTAATATTGCTTTTTGGATTTTATAAAGTTAAGACAAATAATTTTGTTTTTATAGTCCCACAAAATCATCGCTTTTTGGGAAAATGCTCAATGCTTCAATTGCAATTTCAGGCGTTGGCGAAGCTAGTTTTCTAAGTTTTGTGTCCATCCAAGCACCGTCAACGGTAATGGTTGCACAAAGTGTATCATCTTCTCTTCTAAACTCGTGAATGATTGACCAGCGCGAAGCATCGGCTTTCATTTTTGATGTTTTGGTATGAATGAATATTTTGTCTGAAAGTTTTAATTCTTTTCTGAAAACGCATTCTTCCCTAAATAAAACAGGGCCAAAACCTTGTGTCTGCATCACTTTCAAGGTCAAACCAAGTTCTTCAAGAATTTCAATACGATGCTGCGCACCAAAATCGTAGTAAGCGCTATGACGAACGTGAAAATTTGGGTCTAAATCTGACCAGCGAAAAGAAATTTCTTTAATAAATGAAGCCATTTTTACTATTGTATTTTATTGAAAAACCGAAATTACGAATAAAAAATAAACGAATAGCATGAAATTGTTATGCATGCATATTTTTTTTGTTTTTCTATAAAAGAAATATTTTCATTTTACTCTTTCAACTAGACAGTTGTAACAGCCAGGTTTTGCATTGTGAATGTGGATGTAATCTATTTTTTCGTTTTCAAAAGATTTAAAAATCTGTTCTTTAAGAGTATTTCCTTCTATTACAACTGCTTCCTTCATTATGCCGTTTTTGTCATAACCACGGAGTGAAAGTAACCTATGATTTAGCATTGTTGGTATTTCGTTGTTTTTAAATAGTGGCGTACTGGCTCTTTTTCGAATAAAAATCGGTCCGCTGGCTTGATAAGGTGAGTTTGTTTTGTGATGCTTATAGGGCAAGAGAATTACTTCTTCTCCTATTTCTGCATCTTCTAGACTTACTCTACAAGGAAACCCCGGAAATTTATCAACTGTCATTTTAATTGCACCGATTTTTTCTAGTTCTAAATCAGTTAATTCAAATAATCCTAAAAATTCATCATGATTTAAAGGAAGAATTTTAAAATTTGCTTTCATAGTTTTTTTAAGCAAAAATCATTTGTTTTAGAATAGTAGAAAATCCAAATCTTGCTATTTTTGATTTATTTCAATAGATGCATTCGAATAAATTATTTTGAAAGCAGTTTTTTGATTTCAGCGGCAATGTTGTCTAGATTTCCTTCTGCATTTCCGGTGGTTACAAATTTTATAACTCCGTTTTGGTCAATCAAGAAATTTTTTGGAATCGCATTGGTAGCGTAACTATTCCAAATTTTGCTCTCTGGATCAAATCCGTAATTAAAATTCAGACCGTCACCTTTAAGTTTAGTCACTTTTTTTGCTACTATTTTTTCAGCTTCTCCACTTGAGATGGCTAAAAACACAAAATTATCGTTTTTGAATGGTTCTAGAATTTTTGTTGGAATATCGTAAAACTCCTGTAAGCATGGCGCGCACCAAGTTGCCCAAAAATTGACTAAAACCACTTTCCCTTTTAAATCAGAAAGTCTTACTTCTGTGCCATCGATTAATTTCAAAGTAAAGTCTTTTGCTGTATCATTTACGTTCAAAAGATATTGTTTTTCTGGTGCTTCCGCTTTTTGGTTGGTAGCTACTGGTTGAATTTTTTTATCGTTTTCTAATTTTTCTTTTTCGGTAAATACTTCAACGACAGTTATAAATTCTCTGTCTCCAATTTTATCACCATATTTTTCGGCTAATTTGTTTCTTTCTTCTTCTGTAACGCCTTTATTCATTGATTTAATTCTGCCTTCCTGAGCATATTTCTCAACTTGTGCCATCGTGACAATTTCGTTATTGATTACAATGATTGTTTCAGGTTTTTTTGCGACTTTATTTTGTGCGTAAAAGAATGGTGCAATTAACAGAAGAGCAAAACAAATTAATTTTTTCATAGGTTAGATTTTATAGTTTTTTATAAATATAGAACTTTTTATAAGAGAAAATTTTATTATTTATTTGATTGTATAAAATCTAGGTTGTTGTTAATTTGTTAATTTAGAGTGAACTTGTTTTTGTTCGGAGAATTTAAGAAGGAAGTCCGCGATTATTTCGGTTTCTTCAATAAGAAAGCTTGCGCTGAAATATTTTATGTAAGGAAGCAATTCATCAACAGTGAGGATTTTTACAAATTCGAATTCCTCAACTGGTTTTTTGTTGGTAAAAACAATGATGTTTTTGATTGGCACTTTTCGATTTCCCCAATATTGCCGAGAAAAATCAGTGTTTTTTTGCTTATTTGATTGTTGAATAGTCTGAACAAAGCATAATTGGTTCGAAGAACTTGCTCAACAGGCGAGCGCAAATCGGGATTGTTTAAGGAACTGTCACCCCAATTTTTTGTTTCGATTAAAAAAACTCCGGCGGGAGAAATCAAAAGATGATCAATTTGAATGGAATGAATAGGATCGTGATTGTTTTTATTATAGATTGGCGGATTGAAAGTGCAGCAAAAATCATTTATCAAAATATAATCGTCAGTCAATTTTTTTAGCATACTTTCTACTTTTTGCTCGCCAACTGCTCCGTAAATGGTATTGTTAAGCGTTTCGATTATTTCTTTTTTCTTTTCAAATACCAGTAAATCTTGATAACTGCTTTCGTTTACAACATTCTGAAAATTGGCAGCAATATACTCGAACCGTTTTTTTTTTTTTCTAAAAAGCTGTTTTTTTATCTGATAATTAAAAAGGAAGATATCGTAATGAAATTTAAGTTGTGCCGACCAAAATTTTGTGCAGATAACAAGGTTGAGCCAATAGTCTTTTATTGTTGGAAAAATTTTAGAATGGGTTTCGGGAAGATTGTCAATTTCGTCATTAAAATTATCGAGTTGCTGTCTTAATTGCAGTTCGAGAATCATTTTCTTTTGCGAAATGGAAGTATTTAATTCTGATAAATCTCTTTCAAGCGCTGATTTTTCTTCTTCAATAAATAAAGTATGATTCGAAATGATTTGCGCTTCGTTGATTTGATGATTTTTTTTAAAATTAATCAATTCATTCAACGAGTGAAAATGGTCGATGTTATATCGAACTAAATCAATTTGTAAAGTATTGAGACATCCGATGGTATTATAAACTCTGCACATTTTCTTTCTAGATTTGTTGCCATAAGATATAAGTTACAGTTTATATAGATAAGAATTTTAGGCTAAGTGGAGTATAATAAAGAGGCAATTTGTTTATATAAAGATAAAAATTTTTTAAAAGATAAAATTTATTTTTACTTGTGTTTAATGTCAAATGTTTATATGCAGGCTTTATCAATTTCTTGATTTTGATGTTCCATCATCATTAATAAATTTAAATTGATAATTTATATCAATTATTTTCCCGCCTATACTCGTAAATGTTTCAAGCATTCCACGCCAATCCTCAGAATCATCTTCTTTTTCAGTGTCCCAACGAATTATTCCATAAAAATTAGATCTGTCAGAATCTGAATTTATTACGACACCATATTCTCCATTCAGGAAAACTTTCATTCCAGGAGCAAAATTTTCACTCATTACAGAATTTGTTTTTATTTTTTCATTTTCGATAATTCAACTTCAAGTTTATCAAAGTTTTCTTCGTTTTTATCGACAACGTAAGGTTTCAGTTTTTGGCATTCTTCAACTGTTTCAAAAAGCATTTTAAAAACAACTTTAGTTTTGTTTTCATCAACCGTTTCAAATGTGGTGAGAATTTGGAACAACGGTTTGGAATAACGTTTCCAAGCAATAAGATTTGGCCTGTCAATTTTTATGAATTCGCATTCATTTTCAAAATTTCCTCTTTCAGGACCGTGCATTGTAAATTTCCATCTTCCGCCTTCGCGAAAATCAAATTCGTGAAAAGTATTGGTAAAGCCTTTTGGTCCCCACCAATTTTTCAAATGATCAGGATCACTCCAAGCTTTAAAAACCAGTTCTTGGGGAAAATTCAGAACTCGGGTTGTCACGATTTCTGATTCTGGCGTGGTTTTGGTAATTTCTGATTTCATTTTATTTTTTATTTGATACATTAAAAATAAAACAATTATCTGCTTAATGCTGTTTTTCTTTCAAAGAATTTATTTTTTTAACAATCCAAGGCAACGTAAGTCCTTGCCCAATAATGGTTATCAATACAACTGCTACAGAAATAAAAATTATAGCATTTCGTTCCGGAAAAGGAGTTCCATCTTCTAAAACTTTGGGTAAACCTAGGGCAATTGCGAGAGAGACAATGCCACGCATGCCGGACCAGCTTATAATTAAACTATTGCCAAAATCAAGCAATGCATGCTCGCTGACTTTCCGTTTTCTTTTTTTGTTCTTTTGAAAAGCCTTCTGCAGATTCTTCTTTTGGAAAAAGACCCTTGTCATTCTCGTTAACAATGCGATGATTGTAATTATTATAGCATAACCAATATAAGGCAGAATCATGCCGTCGTCAATATCTTTCAGAATGTATCGAAAATTGAGTCCGATTAAGATAAAAATCAATCCGTTGAGCAGAAAAATAATAACATCCCAAAGACTTCTAGCATTATTTTTTAAATTTTCAGGCAAAATTTTGTTGCTGAAACGCGCCATCGCCAAACCTAATATAACAACAGCAATTACGCCCGAAACATGCAAATGTTCAGCGACTAAATAAGTTACAAAAGGCATAAGCAACATAAAACTGACAGTGACATTCATATTGTTGCGTACTTTTTTCAGAATAAAACCTAAAATTTTGCCCATTACAAAACCCACTAAAAATCCGCCACCAAGCAAGAAAACAAATTCGAATGTCGCTTTCCAGATTATAAATGCAGAACCCATAACGGCCGCCACGGCAAAACGATAAGCAACTAATGCAGATGCATCGTTTATCAGGCTTTCGCCTTCAAGTATCGTCAAGGTTTTTTCTGGAATGTCGAGCCCTTTTGTGATATTTACTGCTGCAACGGCATCTGTTGCTGAAAGTATAGCGCCAAGAACAAATGACAAAGGCCAGCTCATGCCCGGAATCATATAATGCGAAACTACCGCAATCCAAAATGTAGTAAGGAAAACTAACGGAATGGCTAATGTGCTTATCGTGCTTAGGTTTGTTTTGAAATGTTTTGGTGAAATATTAAACGAAGCGTCATACAATAATGGAGGCAGAAATATCAAGAAAATAATTTCGGGATTAATTTCAATTTCATTCATTGTCGGAATAAAACCAATAGCAACTCCAACAATAACCAAAAGAATAGGATAGGGCAGTTTTGATTTTTCAGCAAAAGCAGAAAGACCAATTACAATGGCTAATATGAAAATGATTATGGTGTAGTTTTCCATTTTTTAAAGTTTAAAAAAGATAGTAAACATATTGCAAAAAGAATGTGTTTTTGAGTTAATTAATTGATTCCAAGATTTTGTACTGGCTTTTTAATATCAATACAAAACCTTAGCTTAAAATTGTTGTATTTCACGATTCGTCACTATCTCCGTTATAGAATTCCGTAAGGGCAGTGTCTTCAAAAAAATGAAATTCTTTTTTTACTGGGAAAGTTTCAGATGTTGAAGGCATGTTTTCTTCCATTGTATTTGTTTCTGTTGTTGTGCTCTCACTTTTTTCAAAATTATAAGACATTTCAACGATACTTCCTGCACCACCAGAATATGCAGTTAAAGTGTTTAAAACAAGATCTTTTTCAATATATTTAAATGTACTGGAAATAGCATTATGCGGACCGCCAAAGAGATAAATACGCAGTTCTTCTTTTTCTATACTGATAGTCTCAGTGTACATTTTAAAATCATTTTCGTTGTATTCAGGGGGCATTACAATATTGGAAATTTTATCTAAACGATATGATTTATCTGCATTTTGTAAAAGAATTAACATAGGTCTTTTGAAAGTATTATTTTCCTTGTGTTTTAATACAACAGCAATATCAGGTAAATTGTCATTGTTTAAATATCCTTCAGCTTTATATTGTACCTCATAAACGTCGGAGTTAGGAAGAAAGTCTGCAATTTTATTTCCTGTTTCAGGATAGGTAACATCATTAGGTTCTCCAGAAACAGTTTCCTCGTACTCTTCTTCCGTACAGTCGTGCTCAGGAAGGCTGTCGATTATAGAAACATTTTTTTTTAGACTTATTGTTTCTTTTTTATTGCAAGATTGAATTGTATAAGCAAATGAAATTGCTATGATAGGTAAAATTAGTTTTTTCATTTAAAAAAAAATAGAAAAATGTTAATAAACAATAATTTACTTTTTACTAGCTGATTGGGAAATATTCAATCAATAAACGATTTCCTTCTTTCCATTTTATCCAACCCGATTTTATTTCATTTTTTGCATCATCACATTCTGAAGTGAAAATTTCAATCCAGTCTCCTTTCGTTGATCTAACTTGAAAACAATCCTCTCCAGAGTATTTAATTACTGTCGCATTTTTATTGGGTAATTTATAGATTTTGTCCGTTTTTGAGACTCTTTCAATTCTAAACATATCTTGAAGATACTTTTCCCAATTTTTAAATTCGGTTATTTTACTTTTTTTAATCCAAAGTGATTTTCCGGATTTATTATCTACAATTATTTTAAACCAATTATTTTCCTGTTTCTCGCAACGAAAGACAAAGAAATTGTAATCCAGCCAAAGTACTTCTGGTTTCAACCATTTTTGCTCATTTTTAAGATCTTTAATATTCCAGCTATTGATCGATTTATCATTAAAAAAACGAATAGTTTTTATAGGCTCTTTATCATTTATTGAAGAATAAAATGACAAAACAGTTTGATCATTAAATTTAATGGAAATCAAACCAATTCCTAAGTTTGTTTGTGCCAATATCGAAATAGACAAAATCAGGAAAAGTAAGGTTAGTTTTAGTTTCATTTTATGGCGTATTGTTTTTTCTATTTCTTGATTCCAAATTTCTTCAGCATTTTGTTTAAAAATGAAAATTTGAAGGTATTTTTATTTATAACTTATGGATTATGTTTTTAATATTTCTGAGCAATACAAAATATGAATTATTTAATTGTCGTTAATATAAGCATTATGTATTTCTCGTACATAGTTATATTCTGGTATCTTTTTGAAACCAAATTCGCTTTCGAGAAATTCAAAATATTTATTAATGCTGTTTTCTAACATTTTTGTAATGTCTAAACTGTTGCTTATTTATTAGTTTGATATTTTAAAAGCCATTTTCGATTTGTCAAATCGTACAAATACATAATAACTTTATTAGTTGTTAGTGAGAGTTTTTATTCGATTTTATCGTTAGGGTGTGGATATCTTGTGTAAATTTTATTTTCAATTTGTTGCAGAAATTCGGGATATGTTTTTGCAATCCAATTTTTTAATTGTTCAACGTTCTCAATCTTCTTAATTATTTGTTTGGCTTTATTTGTAATTGTTAATTCATTATTATTCTTGACAATTTGATATAATGTCCATAGTTTCTTTTCATGTTCTCTATAAAATTCCGGCCTGTCCCCGTAATATAAACTATCTGCCAAGTAATCATAACTATAACCGTTCACAAAAACATAAAACTCTGGTATCATAATACTAATAATATTCTAGTTAATTTAAAATTTGAGGTAAATTAAGTTCTAATTTTGGATTTACCAAATTGTCGATATCAACTATTACTTTGTTTTATTTAGAATTTGTAAAATCTTTAGATCTCCAAAACTGAAAAACGTTTTGATTGTTTTGGTAGTGTCAGCTCCTTAATAATGACATAATTATATGGTTATGCCATACCTGTCATGTTTTAAAAATGTCATGTTGTCAGATGATTTTTAGAGCTCTGACGCTAAAACTGACAATTTTATTTAGTTTTTTATCTTGGCACAAAGATTGACTTATGCCACATGAGTTTAAAAATTAAATCAAAAATTAAATATATAAAAAATGGGTAAAATAATCGGAATTGACTTAGGTACGACGAACTCTTGTGTTTCTGTAATGGAAGGTAACGAAGCAGTTGTTATCCCTAACGCAGAAGGAAAAAGAACTACACCATCTATCATCGCTTTTGTTGAAGGTGGAGAAATTAAAGTAGGTGATCCTGCAAAAAGACAAGCAGTAACGAATCCTACAAAAACGATTGCTTCTATTAAACGTTTTATGGGACACACTTTTGCTGAAACTGAAGGAGAAGCAAAAAGAGTTCCTTACAGTGTTGTAAAAGGTGACAACAATACGCCACGTGTGGATATTGACGGTCGTTTATACACTGCTCAAGAATTGTCTGCAATGACACTTCAAAAAATGAAAAAAACTGCTGAAGACTATTTAGGTCAAACAGTAACTGAGGCAGTTATTACAGTTCCTGCTTACTTTAACGATGCGCAGCGTCAAGCTACAAAAGAAGCTGGAGAAATTGCTGGTCTTAAAGTTATGCGTATCATCAACGAGCCAACTGCTGCTGCACTTGCTTATGGATTAGATAAAAAAGGAAATGATCAAAAAATTGCTGTTTACGATTTAGGTGGAGGTACTTTTGATATCTCTGTTCTTGAATTAGGAGACGGTGTATTTGAAGTATTATCTACAAATGGTGATACTCACTTAGGTGGTGATGATTTTGACCAAGTTATTATTGACTGGTTAGCTGACGAATTCAAATCTGAAGAAGGAATTGATTTACGTTTAGATCCAATGTCATTACAGCGTTTGAAAGAAGCTGCTGAGAAAGCTAAGATTGAATTATCATCTTCTGCTGAAACAGAAATCAACTTGCCATACGTAACGGCTACTGCTTCTGGACCAAAACACTTAGTGAAAAAATTATCTAGAGCTAAATTTGAGCAATTATCTGATTCTTTAGTAAAACGTTCTATGGAGCCAGTTGCTAAAGCATTAAAAGATGCAGGTTTATCTACATCTGATATCGACGAAGTAATCCTTGTTGGAGGTTCTACTCGTATGCCAAGAATCGCTGACGAAGTGGAGAAATTCTTCGGTAAAAAAGCTTCTAAAGGTGTTAACCCTGATGAGGTTGTGGCTATTGGAGCAGCTATTCAAGGTGGAGTTTTATCTGGAGATGTAAAAGATGTATTGTTGCTTGACGTAACACCTCTTTCTTTAGGTATCGAAACTATGGGTGGTGTATTGACTAAATTAATCGAGTCTAACACAACTATCCCAACTAAAAAATCTCAAGTATTCTCTACTGCTGCTGATTCTCAACCATCTGTTGAAATCCACGTATTACAAGGAGAAAGAGCAATGGCTGCTGATAACAAAACTATCGGTCGTTTCCACTTAGACGGTATTCCACCAGCACCAAGAGGAGTTCCTCAAATCGAAGTAACTTTCGATATCGATGCTAATGGTATCATCAAAGTTTCTGCAACTGATAAAGGAACAGGAAAATCTCACGATATCCGTATCGAAGCTTCTTCTGGATTAACAGCTGAAGAAATCGAAAAAATGAAAAAAGATGCTGAAGCTAACGCTGATGCTGACAGAATTGCAAAAGAAAGAGCTGAGAAATTGAACGAAGCTGACAGTACTATCTTCCAAACTGAATCTCAATTGAAAGAGTTAGGAGATAAATTGACAGACGATCAAAAAACAGCTATCGAATATGCTTTAACTGAATTGAGAATGGCTCACCAATCTCAAGATCTTGACGCAATCCAAAAAGGATTAGACAATGTAAATGCAGCTTGGAAAACAGCTACAGAAGCAATGTACGCTCAAGGTGGTGACGCTCAACAAGCAGCTCCACAACAAGAGCAATCTGGAGACAATGTTGAAGACGTTGAATTCGAAGAAGTAAAATAATTCTTTAGTACTAAGTAATTAGTACAAAGTATTAAGATAGAAAACCGAGTCAGAAATGGCTCGGTTTTTTTATGGGCATTGTTTTCGTTTTTAAACCTGACAGGTTTTTAAAACCTATGTCTCGTCCTGAAAAAAGTTGACTATAATTAACTTAATTATGTCACTAACAAGAGAAGTATTTAAAAGAATTGTGCCTGATTGCACTTACAGTGAGGCATTCAAAAAACAGGTTGTAAAAGAATTTGAACTGGGATTATTTTGCAAGGCAGATCTTCGCCGTCGTTACCAAATCAGAAGTCATAGCTGTATCGACAGTTGGTTAAGAAAATATGGTAAATTTACATATCTGGAAAAACTAACACTGGGACGACCTATGAAAGATCCTCAATCTCAACGCATCAAAGAACTCGAAGCTCAATTAGCTAAGAAAGAGCAAGAATTATTGGTCTTTAAAAAGTTTATTGAAATAGCCGAACGCGAGCTAAAAATCGAGATTGTAAAAAAGTCTGGTTCCAAGCAGTCCAAGAAATAAATCGTATATACAGGGTTAGTCCTTGTGAAATATGTCGATTGTTTGGATACAGTAAACAAGCTTATTACAAACGAAAATCACATCTATTAAAGTCAATTCCCGACAAAGTACATCTCAAATCTTTGGTAATGTCGGTTCGTCAAAAGCTGCCAAAAACCGGTGGCAGAAAACTGCATTATATGCTGAAAGATGATTTAAAAAGACATCAAATAAAGATTGGCAGAGATAAATTGTTTGATTTTTTACGTGATGAATATTTATTAGTCCCTAAAGCTAGAAGATATTACAAGACAACAAATTCAAGACATTGGATGCGTAAATATCCAAATTTAATAAAAGAAATCAAGCTCAATGAGCCTGAGCAGGTTTGGGTTGCTGATATTACTTATCTAAGAACTAAAGAACAAACATATTACCTGCATTTGATAACAGATGCATACTCGAAGAAAATTGTAGGTTATAATTTATCGGATAATTTAATGGCTTCTTCTACATTAGAAGCTTTAAAGATGGCTGTCGGTAATAGGAAATACAGCAGAAATCTCATACATCATTCAGATAGAGGTCTTCAATATTGCAGCAAAGAGTACACGGAATATTTATCTCAAAGCAAGATTCTGATAAGTATGACACAAAACTATGATCCATATGAAAATGCAGTTGCAGAAAGAGTAAATGGTATTTTAAAAGAAGAATTTGGATTATCTGAAATCTTTGAAGATTTTGAAAATCTGAAAAAGCAAGCTCTAGAATCTATTTTATTTTATAATCAAATAAGAGTGCATTTATCAATAAATATGCTGACTCCAAATCAAGCACATTTACAAAATCAAATCAAACTCAAAAGATGGAAAAAAACAAATCGGAACAAAAATAATTCTGTTCCGATTTAATTAATTTTATATTACTAATCGAGTCAACCTTTTTCAGGACAACTCACTATCGGGTTTAATTTAGTGTAAAAGCAGTAAAAAGATTACTTTTTTATATCACACCATTTTGCTAAATCTTTCAAAGTAAAATGAGAATTCTCATTTCCCATTCAAAATCTTTTTCGTAATATTACTATTGTAAATTTTCGTGAATGAGAAAGATAAAATACAAGAAAGGGCGCAAACTACAGCATACTAGTTTAGAGTACACAGGATCTCATAAAGATTTTAAGACAGAGATGCAGCTTTTCGTCTATAATGATGCAGATGTCATAGAATATGAGAAGTTTACAGTTTCGGCACTGAATTCGTGTTTTGATTTTACGAAAAACAATTGGCTCAATATCCATGGATTAAATGATATTGATCTTATTAAAACAATTGGAGAACATTTTAAGCTAGACGACTTTTTGCTGGCCGACATTTTAAACACAACAAAAAGAACCAAACTTGAAGAACAGCAAGAAGTTTTATTCTTTAATATAAAATCCCTTTTGCCTTCAGAATCTTCAGACGATCTTAAAGTAGAGCAGCTAAGTTTTATTTTGAAAGACGGGATTTTGATTTCGTTTCAGGAAAAACGAAGTGATTTCTTCACACATATACGCGAGCGCCTGCGCACCCATGCAGGAATTGTCAGAACTAAAAAAGTCGATTATCTGTTGTATTTATTGCTGGATGCTGTAATGGAAAACTTCTATATTACCATAGAAGATGAAGAAGAAAATATTGAAGAATTGATCAATTTGACTAAAAAGGGAGCAGATCCTATAATTTTAGAAAAGATCGAAAATCACCGTGACAATTTTAATTTCTTGAAACGTTCCATTGTGCCTCTAAGAGATTCTTTGTACTATCTGAAAACCATTAAGGATGATGAAACAAATGGATTAATCCAAAAAGATACTTTTAATTTCTTTATCAGATTGCATCAAAAAAGTTTGGAGCTATTGGAACAAATAGAATCCGATATGAGTTCATTAGAAAGTGCGTCTAACTTTTATTTTTCGGAACAAAGCCGAAAAATGAATGAAATCATGAAAACGCTAACGATTATTTCTGCCATATTTATTCCGCTTACTTTTATTGTTGGAGTTTACGGAATGAATTTTGAAAATATGCCAGAGCTTAAAACACAAAACGGCTATTTTATAACTATGGGATCCATGTTTTTCTTAGTTATAGCCTTAATTGTATATTTTAAAAGAAGACGTTGGTTTTAAAATCAATTAGTACAAACAGCAGCAAATTAAACATATAAATTATGAGCAAAGCAATATATATTGCCACAAGTGACCACAATAGCGGAAAATCGATTATTACGCTTGGAGTGATGAGCATTTTAATTGGCAAAACGGCTAAAGTGGGATATTTTAGGCCTATTATTGAAGATTTTGTAGATGGTGAAAAAGACAATCATATTGAAACAGTTTTGTCTTATTTTAACCTTGATATAAAGTTTGAAGATGCTTATGCAATAACAAAAAGCAAACTGATCAAGAAAAAAAATAAAGGCAAAATAGGAGAGGTTTTAGACTTGATTATTGAAAAATATAAAAAACTTGAAGACCGTTTTGACTTTGTCTTGGTTGAAGGAACAAGCTTTACCGGCGAAGGAACTTCGATTGAACTGGATTTGAATGTCTTAATTGCTAAAAATCTTGGAATTCCAACTATTATTATAGGTTCAGGAGTTGGAAAAACATTAGAAGAATTAGTTGACAGCTTATATTTGGTTTATGATTCCTTTAAAGTAAAAGAAGTTGAGGTTTTGTCAGTTTTTGCAAATAAAGTACAGCCTGAGAATATTAAATTGGTTACCAAAAGTCTTCAAAAAAGTTTGCCGCCAAGTGTTTTGGTCAATACAATTCCGCTTATTTCAAGTTTGAACAATCCTACGATGCAAGAAATTGTAAATGCGCTTAATGCCAAAGTTTTGTTTGGAGAAAATTATCTGAACAATGAGATCGGGCATTACAGTGTAGGAGCAATGCAATTGCATAATTATTTGGTTCACCTGAATAATAATGCATTGGTTATTACACCTGGAGATCGTTCAGATATTATTTTAGGTGCTTTGCAAGCAAATGAATCAGCAAATTATCCCACGATTTCAGGAATTATTTTAACCGGAAATATAGTGCCTGAAGACAGTATTTTAAAATTAATCGAAGGACTTTCGGCAGTAGTGCCAATTATTGCAGTCGATGGCGGAACATACCACATTACTAATAAAATTGGATCAATAAAATCTGAAATTTATGCCAATAACACGCATAAAATAGAAACTTCAATCAATACATTTGAGAAATATGTTGAAATCGAAGCGCTTTCTCAACGCGTAATTACTTTTGAGCCAGAAGGCATGACGCCAAAAATGTTTCAGTATAATATGGTCAAAAGAGCCAAACAACACCGAAAACATATTGTATTGCCAGAAGGGAATGATGACAGAATCATTTTGGCGGCTTCGCGATTGATGGATATGGATGTAGTTGATATTTCGATCATTGGAGAAAAAAAACAAGTCGAAAGCAAAGTTGCTGAACTTGGAGTTACTTTAGATTTTTCAAAAGTGCAGATTATTAATCCAAAAGAATCAGAACTTTTTGAGGATTATGCTAACACCTATTACGAGCTTAGAAAAGCTAAGAACATAAGTATAACCATGGCAAGAGATTTAATGGAAGATGTTTCGTATTTTGGAACCATGATGGTCTATAAAGGCCACGCAGATGGAATGGTTTCGGGCGCGGCGCATACTACGCAACATACGATTTTGCCAGCTTTACAATTCATTAAAACAAAACCAAATTCATCTGTAGTTTCTTCCGTATTCTTTATGTGTCTGGAAGATCGAGTTTCGGTATTTGGAGATTGTGCGATTAATCCAAATCCAACCGCCGAACAATTGGCAGAAATTGCGATTTCATCAGCGGAATCTAGTGCAGCTTTCGGAATTGAGCCAAAAATCGCGATGCTGTCGTATTCATCTGGTGCATCAGGAAAAGGTGATGAAGTAGATAAAGTGAGAACAGCAACAGAAATTGTAAAACAAAAGCGTCCTGATTTAAAAATCGAAGGACCAATTCAATATGACGCTGCCGTTGACCGAGCTGTAGGAAAAAGCAAAATGCCAGATTCTGAAGTGGCAGGACAAGCGAGCGTATTGATTTTCCCAGATTTAAATACAGGAAATAATACCTATAAAGCCGTTCAAAGAGAAACTGGAGCTTTAGCCATAGGTCCGATGCTACAAGGCTTAAATAAGCCGGTAAACGACTTAAGCCGTGGTTGCACGGTTGATGATATTATCAATACGGTTGTGATCACAGCAATTCAAGCACAAGGAATTTAATTAATTTAAAATAATAATCAGGCTGAGCGTAGTCGAAGCCCTTTTGAGCCTTCGACTACGTTCAGGATGACAATAAACACTAAAATAGAAAACTTAGAAGCTTAGCATCTTAGAACCTTAGCAACTTTAAAAAAAATGAAAATACTAATTATAAACTCAGGAAGTTCATCAATCAAATATCAATTAATGGTTATGCCGGAAAACGAAGTAATTTGTTCTGGTATGATTGACAGAATTGGTTTAGAAACTTCAAATGTTACTTTTAAAACTTCTTCAAACGGAATTGAGGAATCACTTCCTATTCCAAATCATAAAGTAGGCTTGCAAAAAGTTGCCAATATGCTTTTGGATGCCGAAAAAGGAGTAATTAAATCAACTTCAGAAATTGCGGCAGTTGGGCATCGCGTTGTGCATGGCGGAAGCGATTTTAGCGATACCGTAAAAATCGATGAAAAAGTAAAAGCAAAAATCAAGCAACTTTTTGAATTGGCACCGTTGCATAATCCGGCAAATTTAGAAGGAATTAATGTTGCTGAAGAGATTTTCAGTTCTGCAGAGCAAATTGCTGTTTTTGACACGGCTTTTCACCAAACGATGCCTGAAGTAGCCTATAAATACGCAATTCCAAATTATCTATTGACAGAAAACAAAGTGCGTGTTTACGGTTTTCACGGAACGAGCCATAAATACGTTTCTGAAAAAGCCATTAAGTATTTAAAAGATAATTCAAAAATAATTACCATTCACCTAGGAAACGGCTGTAGTATGGCCGCAATTAAGGACGGAAAATGTATTGATACCACAATGGGATTTTCACCTTCAAATGGTTTGATTATGGGAACTCGTGCGGGCGATATTGACCAGTCTGTCATTTTTTATATGATCAAAAATTTAGGATATACTCCAGATGAAGTAAATGCAGTTTTGCTGAAACAAAGCGGTATGCTAGGCCTTACAGGCTATAGCGATTTAAGAGATATTGAAGCTGAAGCCGAAAAAGGAAATAAAGATTGCCAATTAGCATTACAAATGAATGCTTATAGAATTAAAAAGACAATTGGTGCTTATGTAGCAGCTTTAAATGGCTTAAACGCAATTGTTTTTACGGCTGGAATTGGCGAAAATTCATCTTACATGCGAAATTTGGTTTGTGCAGATATGGATTATTTCGGAATTGAAATTGATTCAGAAAAAAATCAAATTCGTTCAAAAGAAGTGAGAGAAATCAATAAATCAAATTCAAGAGCTAAAGTTTTGGTTGTCCCAACTGATGAAGAATATGAAATTGCAAATCAAGTTTTTCAGTTGTTAAAAAATTAAAATTGAACCATTCTAAACTTTTAAAGCTTCTCCTTTGAGAAGCTTTTTTACTTCTTAAAATTGTATCTTTGGTGACAAAACTGAATATCTTGAAATCGATACTTTTAAAATCACTTTTCTTCTTTTTCATTGCTTTTCAAATTCAAGCACAAGAATTACTTCCTTTCGTTGAAAATTATAATAAATCAGATTATCAGGGCGATAATCAAATTTGGAATATTGCCCAGGGAAATGATAAAGCCATGTATTTTGCCAACAACCATTATTTGTTGCGATATGATGGCGTTGTTTGGGAAAAATATTCCTTGCCAAATAAAACCATTATCCGTTCGATATTAATTGAAGGTGACCGAATTTATTCGGGTTCTTATAAGGAATTTGGTTATTGGCAAAGGAAAGATGGAAAAATGCAGTACATTTCAATTACGAAAAATCTGCGTTTGTTTGATGAAAAAGACAATGAAGAAATCTGGAAAATTTTCAGATTTAATGGTTCCTTATACTTTCAGTCGTTTAATGATGTTTTTATTTACGACGGAAAACACATTAAAAAAATCAAATTCCCATTCTTAATTTCGTATTGTTTTGTTGTCGATCAAAATCTTTATGTAGCTTCTGTCGATAAAGGTATTTTTAGAATGCAGGACTCTAAAATTGCAAGTCCAAAAGGATGGCACGTTCTGAAAAACACGGTTGTTCATGCGGTTGAAAAATATCACGGAAAGACCTATATTTTTACGCATAAAAGAGGCGTTTTTGTTGTAGAGAAAAACGGTTTGAGCCCATGGCAAAGTCCATTAAATGAAACTTTAAAAGGAACCGGAATCAATGTTGCCAAATTTATTAAAAACGATAAACTCGTAATTGGAACCGGAAATAAAGGGGTGTTTATTTATGATATTGCTTCGCAGACGTATAAAAACATTGACCGAAATAATGTTTTGATGAACAATTCGGTTTTGTGCATTGGTTTTGATAAAGAACAAGATTTGTGGCTTGGTTTAGATAACGGAATTGCACATGTTGAAGTCAATTCTCCAATTTCATTTTTTTATGATAATTCGGGTATTTTAGGATCTGTTTATTCTGTTGCCACAATTGACAAAGGCTATTTGATTGCCTCAAATCATGGTATTTTTGAGTTTGATTCGGGAAATTTCAAAATGTTTCCCAATACACAAGGCCAAGGTTGGAATATTACCAAAATTGGAAATAAATATGTAATCGGTCACAATGACGGAACATTTTGCTACGAAAATGGCGCATTGACAAAAGTCAATAATGTTAGTGGCGGATGGAATTTGTCAAAAAGTATCATCAACGAAACTTATTTTCAATCTACTTACAGCGGAATTTTGGTTTATGACAATGCTTTAAACTTACAGCAAAGCAAAGTAATTAATGATTTTACAAAACCAATAAAATATGTTGCTCAAAATAAAAAAAATGAAATTTGGGCTGCCGATAATTATCGAGGATTATATAGAGTTCTTTTTGATGATAATTTTAGAACCAAAAAAGTTGAAAATATCACCCAACAGAGCAGAATAGAAAATGATTTTGGCGTTAAGATTTTCGAGTTTCGTGATGAAATACTCTTCTTAATTAATAATGTTTGGTATACTTTCAACTCGATTTCAAATAAATTAGAAACAAACGAATTGTTTAATACAAATTTCAAGAATGTTTCTGATGTTGTTGCGATCGACGAGAATCATTTTATCGTACTTCAGGATGGTATTTTATATCATATTTATGCAACGGGCAACAAATTTGTCTGGAACATGATTCAGGAGAAATATTATAAAGGAAAATTGATTAATGAGAATTTGCGCATCTTCAAAAGCAAAAATCATTATTTGATGAATCTCGATGACGGATTTATATCACTTCAACTCTCGTATGAAAACAAACAAAACGAAGCCGTAAAAGTTGAAGCGTATAATGATAATGTTTTATTAGAAAATGAAGGCAAAATAAAGCACAATACTGAGCTCAGAATAAATGTAATTTCTGGAATTTATGGCGCCAGCAAACCTAATTTGTTTTATAAAATTAATGGAGGGAAAAACTATTTTCCAATTTCAAATGGAACAATCGTTTTAAACAATTTAAATAGTGGCTACCATTCGATAGAGATTTTTAAACATGATGGTGCCAATTATGATGAGGTTTCAAGTTTTGAATTTAAAGTCGCTCAACCTTGGTATTTTTCTTTTTGGATGATTCTGCTTTATTTGCTCGTTGTTGGTGCAGTATTATTCTTTTACTACAAATGGAACAAACTCCGTTATACGCAAAAATTAAAACTTCAAGCAGAAGAACTGAAGCATCAGCGTGAAATTCTGGAAATGGAATTAAAAAAAGAAAATGAATTGAATATTCAGGAATATGAAAAACACATTCTTGAATTAGAATTGCAGACCAAATCCTCTGAAGTTGCTGGAAAATCTTTGTCTATAGCGAAGCAAAGTGAAATGATTGATAAAATTCAGAATATTTTAGACTCAGAAAAAGATTTTAATAAACTGAAAAGTGAAATCAAAAAAGCCATCAAAATTAATGAGGTCAATAAACACGAATGGGAGATTTTTGAAACCAATTTGAATCAGATCCATAATGAGTTTATTATAAATCTTTCTAAAAAGTTTCCAAATCTTACTCCAAAAGATATAAAGCTCTGCGTTTATCTTAAAATGAACCTTTCTTCCAAGGAAATTGCACCTATGATGAACATCTCCTTTAGAGGCGTGGAATTGCACAGATATCGTTTAAGAAAGAAACTTAATCTAAATCAGGAGGAAAACCTGTCAAAGTTTTTATTAACTCTGTAAGATTCGCATTTAAATTTTAAAAATATTCTATTTTTTCAGTTCTTTTTTTATAGAATTCCAATACATCATTACTACATCATAAGGTTATGTTAAAGAAAATATATTAACATTTATAATGCTGATTTTTAGTAATATATGAATGTTTTTTAACATAATGATGTAGCTATGTAGTAGTGCAAATTGATGTACTACAACGTTGTAATTGTTTAATTTGGCTCTACTAACTTAAACGATTACGTACTGTATGAAAAATTTTATTTTTAGCTTTTTAGCGCTCTTGTTGCTGCCTACATATATGATGGGGCAGGCTCAAGCAATTAAAGGGAAAGTAGTAGACAGTAATGGAATGGGAGTTCCAGGAGCAATAATTAGCGCTCCAGAATCCAGAACATCTGCTGATGCTGACTTCGATGGTAATTTTACCATTAATGCTAAAGTTGGAGAAACTCTAAAAATCTCTATGCTTGGTTTTGATTCTGTTTCTGTGCCAGCTACTGCAGGAGCAATGTCAATTACTCTAAAAGAAGCAGGCGATACTGCTTTAAAAGAAGTTGTGGTTATTGGTTATGGAACAAGAAAGAAAGTAGATAACACTACTGCTATTTCATCTATTAAAGCAGAGGAAATTACTAAAACGAAAGTAATAAACGCTTCACAAGCTATTCAAGGTAAAGCGGCTGGTGTTCAGGTAATTTCGTCTGATTTGCCAGGGAGCACCCCTTCTGTTGTTATTAGAGGTTTAGGAACGGCATTAGGAGGAAGAAATCCTCTATATATTGTTGATGGTATGCAGACAGAAAACATCAACAATATCAACGCAAATGATATTACCTCTTATGAAATCTTAAAAGATGCCTCTGCATTAGCAATCTACGGAACTCGTGCTGCAAATGGAGTTATCATTATTACAACTAAAAAAGGTACAGGAGATAAAGTTTCTGTAGAAATAGAAAGTTTTGGAGGTGTAAGACAGCCACTTAAGAAAGTTAAGATGGCAGGAAGCAATAAATATGCTTATTACTCAAACGCTGCTTTGCAATCTACAACCTTTTCTCAGGATCAGCCTGTAAATACGGATTGGTTTGATGAAATTACAAGAACCGGAAGTTATACTCAAAATAACGTTTCAATTTCAGGATCTTCAGAACATATCAAGTATTTTTTCAGTTTAGGAAACTACGAAGAAAAAGCTGTTTTAAATGGACTTGATTACGGAAGAACTACTTTTAGAAATAATAATGAATACAAAATTTCTAAAAAACTTACTTTGAATCAAACTTTTAGCTTTACATCAGCTAATTCTTCTCCAAAACCATTAAGTGCATTTACAAATGCTTACAAACAATCTCCTATTGTACCGGTTTATTTTCCTGATGGCAAATATGGTGTATCTCGTGTAGGTGATAATGGTTTTGCAAGTGAAACAGGTTCTTCATTTAATAATGTTGGAAATCCAGTTGCTCAATTGGATTTTTATGACGAACAACAAAAAAGTGTGACACTTCAAGGTGGATTGAAGTTAGATTATGAAATCTTAAAAGGATTAAAATTTACTTCACAATTTAATGGTGAGTATTATACTTGGAAACAATATAATTTCAATGACACAAAAAATATCTGGTTAGCAGCAAATCCTAACAAAGTGGATAGTGATTATGCTAAAGAATTTCCTAATGCAAATATTAATTTATTGACAAAAGGAAGAGAAGATTATTTCAATTGGAATTTGTCTAATTATTTGACATATAATAAGTTGTTTGCCAATATTCATGATGTAGAGGTGACAGCTGGTATTGAAACTTCGGTAAAAGGTCCAAGAGAAACACTTACTATTGCTAGAAAAAATGTAAACCCAGATTCTAATTATTGGGCATTGAATGATCCTAATGCTGGACATGGAGTTGAATATGCTGCATCAGTAACTAGCTTATATAATATAGTTTTCAACGAAACTAAATTGGCTTCTTATTTTGGACGTTTCCAATATAAATTAATGGATAGATATTTGGTTACTGGAACACTTAGACGTGATGGATCATCAAACTTTGGTAAAGATTACCGTTGGGGAACATTTCCTGCTTTCGGTTTAGGATGGGTGATAACAAAAGAAAGTTTTATGTCTGATGTTACAGCAATTAATTTGTTGAAATTAAGAGGAGGCTGGGGTAAATTAGGTAATCAAAATGTACCACTTAACAATCAATCTTACGCTTCTGGAAAAAATGCTTATTTAGGAGGTTCTATCCTAAATGAAGGTACTACAATTAGTTCTCAAATTGATCCTACTTTATCTTGGGAAATTACAGAGGAATCTTCTGTAGGTTTAGATTTCGAAATCTTAAATAGCAGATTAAAAGGAACTTTTGATTTGTATGACAAAAATACATCAAATGTAATTTTATATACAAAACCTTATATGACATCAGGTCTTACCGATCAGTCGCCATCACACGTAGGGGAAGTTTCAAACAAAGGTTATGAAATTTCATTGCGTTGGGATGATAAAATTGGCGACAATTTCAGTTATTGGATTGGTGGTAACTTCTCTAATAATAAAAACGAACTTACAGGTTTAAAAGATGCTATTTTATCTCCAGTTGTTGGTGGAAGTTTAGGAAATGGACAAACTACTAAATTATTGGATAATACTACAATTGGACAACCTTTAGGAAGTTTCTACATTTATGATTATGCTGGCTTTGACGCTACAAACGGAAAAATGTTGTACTATAACGCAGCAGGAGACAAAGTTACTCAAGATGCATTAAATGCAAATACAGACAGAAAATATGTTGGATCTAGTTTGCCAAAAACAAACTATGGAGTTACGTTAGGATTCAACTACAAAAACTTTGATTTTTCTGTTGACGGATATGGAACGGGCGGTGCTAAAGTTTACAATGGTAAAAAAGCACAACGTTTTGCAGGAGAAAATATTGAAGATGCAATCGCTACTGATTTCTGGACACCAAATAATTTGACAGCTTCAAACCCTGCACCATTTAATCAGGTACCAGTTGCTTCTACTTATTATTTAGAGTCAGGTGATTTCTTCAGAATCAACAATATTACTGTAGGATACAAATTGCCTATACAAGAAAATAATTTTATTAGCGCTTGCAGAATTTATGTAAATGCTATTAATCCATTTATTACACAAAAATTCTCAGGATTCTCTCCAGAATTAAATGGAGACGGAAATCCATATGGTACTCAAGGAGTTGAGCTTGATGCTTACCCAACATTGAGATCATTTGTAATTGGTGCTAATTTAAAATTTTAAAAAGATGAAAAAGATATATATTACAACGTTTGTGCTTTCGGCATTCTTTTTTACAGGATGTGCAGACGATTATTTAGATGTTCAGCAAACAGAAACTATTTCGACAAACGATACTGAGCTATATAATAATGACGCAGGAGCATCGCAGTTTGTAACTGCTATTTACAACAAGTTCTTAAATTGGGATATGACTTCTTTTGGTTGGATCGGATTATCAAGTATTACATCTGATGATGCTGATAAAGGATCTTCACCTGGAGATACTGGAACAGATAAAGATGTATTAGATGCGTTGACATACAATGCTTCTAATCCTTCAGCAGAAAGTACTTTTATTGCAAATTATGATGGAATTAATAGATGCAATCAGGCTTTGGCTATTCTTCCAAAATTAGACAAAGCAGATGCAAACCTTAGAAACAGACTTGCTGGTGAAGCTAAATTTTTAAGAGCTTTCATGTATTTTACTTTGGTAAAATGTTATGGAGGAGTTCCAATTGTAGACCATATACCTGTTCCAAGTTCAGAATCAGACAGAGTTATGCAATTAACACGTAAAACAGCCGCTGATGTTTACGCTTTTATTGAAAAAGATTTGAATGATGCAATCGCAGCATTGCCAGAAAAAGGTGCTTATTCTTCAAACGAAAGATCAAGAGCGTCAAAAGGCGCGGCTTATGCATTATTGGCAAAAGTAAGTTTGTATCAAAAGAAATGGCAGCAAGTAATCGAAAATTGTAATAAAGTTACGGGTTACTCACTTGTAAGTGATTATGCATCAATGTATAAAGCTACAGGTAAGTTTGATTCTGAGTCAATTTTCGAAATTTACGCACAAGGGGCTGTACCTGCAAAAGGAATTGAAGGATACTCAAATACGCAAGGTGCTCGTGGTACTGGCGGTTGGGGCTGGGGCTTCAACACACCATCTCAAAGTTTAGTAAATGCTTATGAGCCGGGTGATGTTAGAAAAGCGGCAACTATCATTTTTAGAGGGCAAACTTTATATGATGGTAGAGTGGTGCCAAATACAGTTGAAAACGAAAGATACAACTACAAAGCATATTCTTCTGCTTACACAGATGCATGGGAAACGGATGTTGATATCAAATATTTAAGATATGCTGAAGTTTTATTGATGAAAGCTGAGGCGTCGAATGAATTAGGTCAAACTTCTGCTGCGATTCCGTTATTGAACCAAGTTAGAAACAGAGCAGGACTAGGAAATACTGGCGCTAGCTCTCAGGCTGATGTTAGAACGGCAATTTGGAAAGAAAGAAGAGTAGAAATGGCTTTCGAACATGATAGATTCTTTGATTTAGTTAGAACTGGCCAGGCTAAAGCGGCTTTTGCAATTGATGGAAAAACTTTTACAGAAGGTAAAAATGAATTATTCCCAATTCCGGCATCATTCCTTAATCAAGCAAAAGGTTTATCATCTCAAAATCCTGGTTATTAATCCTTAAAAGACATTAAAATGAAAAAAAATAAATCTATTTTATTACTTTCTTTTGCTTTGGCTTCACAAATTTTTGTAAGCTGTGAGGATAGTATAGATAAAGTAAACAGCCCAATTCCATATGAGTCAATTGGCGGATATGAGAATTCAGATGATGTTGCACCAACCCATTTGCTAGCGAAATTCAGTTTTGATGGAAATATCAACGACTCAAAAGGTGGCATAACTGGCGGAACAGGAACAAATGTTTCGTATGACACAGGTGTAAAAGGAAGTGCTTACAAAGGCTCAGCAACTTCATTTATTGCATATAATAATGTTTCGAGTTCTATTGCTGGTTTAAAGAATATCACAATTTCAATGTGGATCAAAACTGATCCTCATACAGGCGGAGCTCAGTCATTGTTCATGCTTCCAAAGAAAACAGATTTCTGGGGTAATATTTTTACACTTATCGAAGGAACTGGACCAGCAACAACAATGCTGATGAAAAACCATATTCAAAGAGACGTTACGCCAAGTATTCCTTGGGCTGGACAATTTATTGAACATAATGGAGCAAATGTTTTGCCTAATATGTTTGGTGCTTGGAAACAGGTAATTTGGTCATACAATGGAACTAGTTCTACTTACAGTCTTTATATTGACGGACAAAAAATAGCTTTGCCGGCATCTCTTTCAAAAAGATACGCAAGTGATCCTGCAACAGGTGGTGGTCCTTTCGGTGAATTAGCTAACTCTGAAGTATCAAAATTCATTATTGGAGGTTATCAGCAACATTTAGGAGCGCCTTGGAATGCTCCTGATGGATGGATGCTGAACTATACTGGTTTAATGGACGAGTTTAGAATTTATGATGTTGCTCTTTCAGATAATGAAGTGACAGCTTTATACAAACTGGAGAAAGATAAAAGATAAGTATTTTTCAATACACCTGGAGGATTTCTTCCAGGTGTATTATTTAGTTAATATTATTTAGAACAAAATGAAAATTTCAATATACATAGTTGCTTTTTTGAGCTTTTTTAATTCATGCTCATCATCAACGCCAGAAGGATCAACAGGCGGAACCCCTTTGCCTACAAATCCAACGACACCAATTAAGCCGTTGACTGATACCGAAGCAATGGATCAGGTTCAAAAAGACGCAATAAAATATTTTTGGGATTATGCTGATCCGAATTCAAAATTGGCAAGAGAAAGATACTTGACAGAAGATCCAAGTTTTGAGTCCAATATTATAACAACAGGAGGTTCAGGTTTTGGATTAATGACAATTGTAGTAGGTGTAGAAAGAGGTTTTTTGCCAAGAGCCGAAGCTGTTTCTAGACTTACCACAGCATTAAACTTTCTTGAAAAAGCCGACAGATTTCATGGCGCATGGCCACACTGGATGGACAACACTTCTGGAAAAGTTATTCCGTTTGGAACAAAAGATAATGGAGGAGATTTAGTTGAAACTTCTTTCGTTTGTCAAGCTTTAATTACGATTAGAGAATATTTTAAAGATGGAAGCACTTCTGAAAAAGCTTTAGCTGCAAAAGCCGATGAACTTTGGAAAGGCGTAGAATGGGACTGGTACACAAAAGGAGAAAATGCTCTATATTGGCACTGGTCACCAAATTATGGCTGGGAAATGAATTTCAAATTGGAAGGATATAATGAATGTTTGATTACTTATGTAATGGCAGCTTCATCTCCAACACATCCAATTTCTGCAGAAGCTTATCACCAAGCTTGGGCAAGAAATGGCGCTATTGTAAATGGAGGCTCTCAATATGGTATTCCGGTGGTTTTAAGTTATAATGGAGCAGTTGGAAATGTTGGGCCAATGTTTTGGTCGCATTATTCGTATTTAGGTTTAGATCCAAATAACTTAAAAGACAAATATGCTGATTATTGGCAATTGACACAAAATCATGCTAAAATTATGGTTCAGTATAGTGTTGCTAACCCAAAAGGTTTCAAAGATTACTCTGATAAATGTTGGGGACTTACAGCCAGTTACACTCGTAATCCTGACGGAACAACGGGTTATACAGCACATCAGCCAAATAATGATAACGGTGTAATTTCGCCAACTGCGGCATTGTCATCTTTTCCATATACGCCAGTAGAATCAATGAAGTTTTTGCATTATTTGTATGATGATAATAAAGCAAAATTAGTTGGAATTGCAGGACCTTATGATGCTTTTTCTCCTCAGTACAATTGGGTAACAGCACGTTATTTGGCAATCGATCAAGGAACAATTGCTCCTATGGTTGAAAACTATAGAAGTGGTTTGTTGTGGAAATTGTTCATGAATGCATCAGATACAAAACAAGGATTGAAAAAACTTGGTTTTACATCAAGTAAATACGGAATTTAATTATACATCTCAATGAAATTTAAAGTAACGCTTTTAATCTTATTGTTTTCGGCAGTTGGTTTTTCTCAAACCGAAACTACAGGAAAAATCAATACAGTAATAATGGAAAAGTACGAGCTGGGTTACGCTTTGTACAAACCAGCAAATACTAAAGAAAAGAAGCCTTTGATCGTTTTTATTTCAGGAGATGGAGAAAAAGGAACTGATATCGTAAAAGTGAAAATTCATGGTCCTTTAAATTATTTAAAAACACATCAGTTGGATGCCTATGTTTTGGCTCCACAATGCAAGGAAGATGAAAATTGGAGTATTGAATCAATTTATGAATTGATTTTAAAAATTCAAAAGGAAAACAAAATTGATTCCGATAGAATATATGTTACGGGTTTAAGTTCGGGAGGATGGGCAACTTGGAATTTGGCGCTTTCTTATCCAGATATGTTTGCCGCAGTGGTACCGATTGCCGGTTTTGTGGATTTGATTCCGTTAGAAGGCGCTTGTAAAATTGCTCACATTCCGACCCGAATTTTCCACGGATTATTAGATGACGTAGTAAATGTTGAGTACGCGATGACCATTTATAAGGAATTAAAAAAATGCAATGCTAAAGATGTTCAGCTGACCATTTTTGATGATGCAGGACACAATAGCTGGACAAGGGTTTATGATAATGCAGCGATTTATGACTGGATGTTGCAACAGAAAAAAACGAATACAAACAAATAAATAAATTATAATGAAAAACAAATTAGTCTTACTTTTTTTAGGATGCGCTGTTTTGGGTTACGCTCAAAAAAAGCCAGCTAAAAATACAGTGAAAATTAAACCAAAGTCTGAATTTGTGGCGGAATTAATGTCAAAAATGACTTTAGACGAGAAATTGGGTCAGTTAAACTTGCCAACATCAGGTGATATTACCACAGGGCAGGCAAACAGCTCAAATGTGGCAAAAAATATTGCTGAAGGAAAAGTGGGCGGTTTGTTCAATATAAAATCAGTTCAAAAAATTAAAGAAGTACAAAAAATTGCGGTTGAAAAAAGCCGTTTAAAAATCCCGTTGCTTTTTGGTATGGACGTAATTCACGGTTACGAAACAACATTCCCAATTCCGCTTGGATTGTCTTGTACTTGGGATATGGGCTTGATTGAAAGAAGTGCTCAAATTGCCGCAAAAGAAGCAAGTGCTGACGGAATCAACTGGACATTTTCTCCAATGGTTGATATTTCTCGCGATCCAAGATGGGGAAGAGTTTCTGAAGGTTCTGGAGAAGATCCATACTTAGGAGGGCAGATTGCAAAAGCAATGGTAAACGGTTACCAGCAACACGATCTTTCTAAAAACAACTCAATTTTAGCTTGTGTTAAACACTTCGCATTATATGGAGCGCCAGAAGCTGGTCGTGATTACAATACTGTTGATATGAGCCACATCAGAATGTTTAATGATTATTTTCCTCCTTACAAAGCTGCAGTTGATGCAGGGGTAGGTTCGGTTATGGCTTCTTTCAACGAAGTTGACGGAATTCCAGCAACTGGAAACAAATGGTTAATGACAGATGTTTTGAGAAAACAATGGGGCTTCAAAGGTTTCGTAGTAACTGATTTTACAGGAATTCCTGAAATGATCGAGCACGGAATGGGTAATCTTCAAGATGTTTCTGCCTTAGCTTTAAATGCTGGTGTTGAAATGGATATGGTTGGAGAAGGTTTCTTAGGAACTTTGAAAAAATCTTTGGATGAAAAAAGAGTTTCTATCGAAACAATCGACAATGCTGTAAAACTTATTTTAGAAGCAAAATATGATTTAGGATTATTTGAAGATCCTTATAAATATTGTGACGAAAAAAGAGCAAAAACTGAAATCTTTACAATGGATAGCAGAAAAGAAGCGCGTCAAATTGCTGCGCAGTCATTGGTTTTATTAAAAAATCAAAACCAATTATTGCCTCTTAAAAAATCAGGAACAATTGGTTTGATTGGACCTTTGGCTGATGCTAAAGAAAACATGCCAGGAACTTGGAGTGTAGCTACAAAAATGGAAAATGCAGTTTCATTATTAGCTGGAATAAAAGAAGTTGCCGGAGCGGGAACTAAAGTTTTATACGCTAAAGGCAGCAATTTAGATTACGATGAAACTTTTGAAACTAACGCTACAATGTTTGGAAAAACATTACACCGTGACGGACGCTCAAAAGAAGAATTATTAGCAGAAGCTTTAAAAGTGGCTGAGCAATCTGATGTAATTGTTGCGGCTTTAGGAGAATCTGCAGAAATGAGTGGAGAATCTAGTAGCCGTACAAACTTACAGATTCCACAAGCGCAAAAAGATTTATTGAACGCTTTATTAAAAACAGGAAAACCAGTTGTTTTAGTTTTATTTGACGGACGTCCGTTAGTAATTACTGACGAAGAAAAAACGGTTCCAGCGATCTTAAATGCTTGGTTCGCTGGTACAGAAGCTGGTTATGCAATTGCTGATGTTTTATTTGGTGATGTAAATCCTTCAGGAAAATTGACTACAACTTTCCCAAGAAGCGTTGGTCAATTGCCAATTTACTACGCACATAAAAATACGGGACGACCACTTTCTAATACAGAAGGTAAATTCGAAAAATTCAGATCAAACTATATTGACGAAAGAAATGAGCCTTTATTCCCATTCGGATTTGGATTAAGCTACACGACTTTTGATTATTCAAACCTGAAAATTTCTTCAGATAAAATGAATGCATCTGGAAAATTAAAAGTAACTGTTGATGTAACAAATACTGGAAATTTTGACGGAAAAGAAACCGTTCAATTATACATCAGAGATTTAGTTGGTTCAGTAACAAGACCAGTTAGAGAACTAAAAGGTTTCCAAAAAATAGCGCTTAAAAAAGGCGAGAAACAAACCGTAAGTTTTGATATTACTGTTGAAGATTTAAAATTTTATAACTCTGATTTACAATTCGTAGCAGAGCCTGGACAGTTTGATGTTTTCGTTGGAGGAAATTCGACTGCCGACAAGAAAGTTAGTTTTGAGTTAACTAAATAGTTGGTTTATTGGTTAGTTAAGAGCCCTTCATTTGGAGGGCTTTTTTTCTAAAAGACAAGCACACTTTAATCTTTAAAAGCCATGAATATTTTCAAAAAAGCACATACTTTCTTTTTCTTAAGTTTATTATTTGCGTTCTCTTTCTGTAATGCGCAAAAAAATGCCATTGTAGCGCATAGAGGTGCTTGGAAAAAAAATAATCTTCCAGAAAATTCGATTGCTTCTTTACGGCATGCAATCGACTTAAAACTGCCAGGATCAGAATTTGATGTTTGGAGAACAGCCGATGATTCGCTTGTCATCAATCACGATGCACATTTTAATAAATTGTTGATTGAGCAGACAAATTATGCCGATTTGATAAAGTTTCAATTATCAAATGGCGAAAAACTTCCAACACTACATGAATATATTTCGGAAGGAAAAAGAAAAAACAAAAGAACGCTTTTGGTTTGCGAAATAAAGCCTTCAGAAATCAGTAAAGAGCGCGGAAAAGAAACAGCTATAAGAGCGGTTGAAGTGATCAAAAAACTCAAAGCAGATAGAATTACGTGCTATATAAGTTTTGATTATGACATTCTAAAACAAATTAGAGCGATAGATGCTAAAACTTCGCTTCAATATTTAGAAGGAAATAAATCTCCAAAAGAAGTTAAAGCAGACAATATCAATGGTGTTGATTACCATTTTTCCGTTTTTCAGAAGCATCCCGAATGGATCCAAGAAGCAAAGGATAATAATATTATTCTAAATGCTTGGACTGTCAATGATGCAAAAGACATGGATTGGATTATCGAAAATAAATTCAATTATATCACTACAAATGAACCGGAACTTTTAAAGGAAAGAGTAAAGGCAAAAAAATAATCTCGCAACCTTTATAAAATACAAACCAAATCATGAAAAAAATATTTAAACAAATGAGATTGCCAATTGTATTGTTTTTGATCGTTTTCAAAAGCAATATGTTGGCTCAAAATACGACTGGAAAAACAGAATGGTTTGACCCTAATAAACCTGCGACAACGTATTGTAATCCAATAAATATAGGTTATAATTATACGACTTACAATCACAACGGAATTCCGTATTCTCGTCGTTCAAGTGCTGATCCTGTCATTATTACGTATAAAGGCGAATATTATTTATTTGCTACCAATCAGGCAGGATTTTTTTGGAGTAAAGACATGTCAAATTGGAATTTCGTTTACGGAAGTTTTCAAAGACAACCGGGCGATGACGATCAATGTGCTCCAGCGGCTTGGGTTGTAAATGATACTTTGTTTTATGTAGGCTCAACCTGGAAAAGAGATCACCCAATCTGGAAAACCGCTGATCCAAAATCAGGTCGTTGGATACGTCACGTAGATAAAGCAATGTTGCCGACTTGGGACCCGGCAATTTTTCAGGATGACGACAAAAAAGTGTACATGTACTACGGTTCAAGCGGAAAATTACCGCTAGTTGGTGTTGAGGTTGATTATAATACTTGGCTTCCAAAAGGAAATCAAGCAGATTACGCGACATTATATAAAGCTACCGAAGTTGAAGATATTCAAAAACCATATGGACAAATTAAGGAAGTTGCGATTTTAGATCCGTCAGCACATGGTTGGGAACGTTTTGGCCCAAATAATGACATGGAACCTGCACCTTGGGGAAATTTCATTGAAGGAGCTTGGATGACCAAACACAATGGAAAATATTATATGCAATACGGCGCGCCTGCAACCGAATTTAAAGGTTATGCGAATGGTGTTCATGTGGGTGATAATCCGTTAGGGCCATTTACGTATCAAAAACACAATCCAATGTCTTATAAACCGGGTGGATTTGTAATTGGTGCTGGACACGGAAATACTTTTGCTGATAATTATGGAAATTATTGGAATACAGGAACCTGTAAAATCTCAATAAAGGACCGTTTTGAGCGCCGTATCGATATGTTTCCTGCCGGATTTGACAAAGATGATGTAATGTATTCTATTACAGCTTATGGAGATTTCCCGATTGTCTTGCCAACAAGTCAGCGCGATCAGACAAAAGGTGCTTCATCTGGCTGGATGTTGCTTTCGTATAAAAAACCGGTAGCAGTTTCTTCTTCTGAGGAATGTATGGAAGTAGAAACACACAGAATGGATAATGGAGGCAAAAAAGTTTATGAGAAATTCTGCTACGGTCCTGAAAATCTAACGGATGAAAATATTCAAACCTATTGGTCGGCAAAAACAAGCAATCCCGGCGAGTGGCTTCAAATGGATTTGGGAAGAAAAATGGAAATAAATGCAGTGCAGATTAATTATGCAGATCATAAAGCGACGCAATACAATAAAGCAATGGATATTTATTACCAATACAAAATATTCATGTCTGATGATGCTCAAAATTGGACTTTGGTTGTCGATAAATCTAAAAACGATAAAGATGCACCACACGATTATGTGGAGCTTTCCAAATCGATAAAAGCGCGCTATATCAAAATGGAAAATAGTCACAATGCTTCAGGTTTATTTGCAATTTCAGATTTTAGAGTATTTGGGAATGGTTTGTCTGAAAAGCCAAAAGCAGTTTCTAACTTCAAAGTTGACCGAAGCAAAGTAGATTCTCGCAACGCTATGATATCATGGAAAAAACAGTCAGATGCCATTGGTTATAATATTTTTTATGGCATTGCTCCTGATAAATTGTACAATAGCATTATGGTTTATGGAGACAATACATACGATTTTAGAGGTTTGGACAAAGGCACAAAATACTATTTTACCATTGAGCCTTTTAACGAAAACGGAATTGGTACAAGAAATAAACTTATTGAAGTGAAATAATTTTCATTGAATAAAAAAGTCAACCACAGATTCCACAAGATTCCACAAATAAATTTGCGGAAATTTGTGGGATTTTCGGTTATTAGAGATTTACAATTTGTAAACTTTGAGCCTGTTAATCAAGCTCATTGACTTTAAGTTCGAAGTGGCTTATTTACTAAAATATTAAAAACTCTGATTGTAATGTTAAAGATTGCGATCAGAGTTTTTTTTTGAGAAAAGATTGCAAAAAAACTCTGACAGGTCTAAAGAATTTTGTTCCTTTGTAAAACAACCCAAAAATGCTATAAAAACAATGAAAAAAACGATTCTTTTAACTGCTTTAGTTTTAAATGGATTGACCGCATCGTTTGCACAATCAAATGATGAAAAAAACATTAAATTATTTTACAAAAAAGCTTTAACCGAAGCTAAATGTTATTCTTGGTTAGAATATTTATCAAATGATATTGGAAGCCGCTTGTCTGGATCAAAAGGTGCAGCCGAAGGCGTAGAATACACTAAAAGACAACTAGAAAGTCTAGGTCTTGATAAAGTTTATCTGCAAGAAGTTACAGTTCCTCACTGGGTTCGCGGTGAAAAAGAAACTGCTTTTATCTTAGACGGAAAAGTAAAAACTGCTGTGCCAATTTGTGCGTTGGGAGGTTCTGTTGCAACTCCAAAAACTGGAATTACAGCTGAAGTAATCGAAGTACAAAGCCTTGATGAATTAAAAGGACTTGGAGATAAAGTAAAAGGCAAGATCGTATTTTTTAACCGACCGATGAATCCTGAAAACATAGGAACTTTTGATTCTTATTCAAGTGCTGGTGATCAAAGAAGAAGTGGCGCTAAGGAAGCTGCAAAACTTGGTGCAGTTGGTGCAATTGTACGCTCTTTAAATTTACGTTTAGATGATTTTCCTCATGCGGGAGCTCAAAGTTATGGTGATTTGCCAAAAGAGCAATATATTCCAGCAGCTGCAATTAGTACCAATGGAGCGGAATTGTTAAGCAAAACGTTGAAAGCCAATCCAGGTATAAAATTCTACTTCAAACAATCTTGCGAGACTTTGCCAGATGCTCAGTCGTATAATGTAATTGGAGAATTGAAAGGAACAGTAACTCCTGAAAATATTATTGTTGTTGGAGGACACTTAGATTCTTGGGATTTAGCCGATGGTTCTCATGATGATGGAGCAGGAGTAGTGCAAAGTATGGAAGTGGTTCGCATCTTGAAAAATTTGAACTATAAACCTAAAAACACAATTCGTGTGGTATTATTTATGAATGAAGAAAATGGTGGAAAAGGTGGTGCAAAATATGAAGAAGTTGCAAAACAAAAGAACGAAAACCACATTTTTGCTTTAGAAAGTGATTCAGGAGGTTTTACGCCAAGAGGATTTTCAATCGAAGCTGATGATGCTAACTTTAAAAAACTGCAAGAATATAAAAATCTTTTTGAGCCTTATTTGATTCATAATTTCACAAAAGGACATGCAGGATCTGATATCGAGCATTTAACTTCAAAAACGATTGTAAAAGCTGGTTTACAGCCAGATTCTCAACGTTACTTTGATTATCACCATGCAGCAAACGATAAATTTGATGCCATCAACAAAAGAGAACTTGAACTTGGCGCTGCAACTATGACATCGTTAATTTATCTAGTAGATCAAAACGGAATTGTTTTGCCAACCGCAAACTAAGCTATCGTTATAATTTAAACAAAAAAGCTATGAGTAAAAACTCATAGCTTTTTTTGCTTTTAATAGTGTATTTCTAATAAGTATCGATCACTGTTTTTAATAAATTTGAATCGGCAAGATCTGAAGGAGCAACAACATTTTCTTCCAGCGGAATATTATTTCCATATCTTTCTTTTAATATTTTCTGAACTCTTTCATCAGTTAAATTAAAATCTTTTAGCTTTCTGAGTTTTGATAATTCAATTCCGGCCGCGTTTTTGTAAATCTTCCAAACCAATTCAGAACAATATATTCTATTGTCTGTCCATTCAAAATAAGCATCATATTCTTTGCCGTTAAATTGCTGGCTGTAATCCTTCATTTTCTGCATTGTTGCGGGAGTTAAGATTTCAGTAGTTTTTAATCTCTTTAAAACATATTTATTGTCTTTCCCATGCGTAATCCAATTTTGCAAAGGTGTAAGTTTGACAGGTTGAACGGCTTCAAAAACAAACAAATCTCCGTTTATTTTGTAAATAATGCCACAATGAGAAAATTTAGAATTTGTTGCAATTCGGACAGCCTCGCATTGCTGAGATTCGGAAGTTTGAAATATAATATCACCATCTTGAATTTTATCAAAAACTGCAGTTTCGACTTTTTTTCCTGAAAATGGATTATTCGGGAAAACTTTCATGGCTACAAATAAAGCACAGCCAAAACTCAATATAAAAGTGACTATGAGAAAAAGATATTTTTGTTTTTTCATGTTTAAATTTAAAAAAAAAATAAAAGTATAATTTATTCTTCAGTTTTCATTCGGAATTAACAGAAACAAAAAAGCAGAATCTCAAATGAATGAAATTCTGCTTTTACTATTGTGAATGAATTTTTTAGATTCTAAAAATTCCGCCTACTGCAACAATTCGTTGAAAAAACATAAAGTGTTGTGAAGCTTTATCTTCATTGCTCATTGTTGTTCTGATATCTTTCATGTCGATGTAACCTCCTTTTAATTCACCTTGAAGGTAAAAATGTTTAAAGAAAGTAAAGTTCAAACCTGCTTTTGCAGATACTCCAAATCCAGAAACGTGAAAATCATCATGACGTTCCATTCCTAACAAACTTGTATTTGTTTTCGGGTATAAAACGCCAGCTCCTAAGCCTTCAGTCAAGTTAATTTGAACTTTGTCAATATTTGGCAAACCAAACCATTTCGAAATATCATCAAATCTTGAAACTTCAGTATTAATGTAATTTAAACCATCTGTATGTTCGTACATTAAAAAAGCAGGAGGATATCCCTGTGCTTCACCTTTTGGGTATCCACCTTCAATAGCACCATTTTGAGACATATCTACAGGTGTATTGTTGTATACTCCATTGTAATAAGATCCAGGTTGATCAGCAGGTAAATTGATGTTTCCAGTAACATTGGCAATCTGATTTTGTGTCATTACATATTTCATATGGTCAACTCCAATTGTTACACTGTAGTGGTCACTAAAAAAATAACCCAATCTCAAGTTTGTCTGAGGAATTGTCATGTTCGCCGGATTTATATAATCAACATGATATCCTTTTGGTTTATCATGAGCAGACATGTCAGCAACTGTAAAGTTGTAATCTTTCCCTCTAAAATTTACATCAGATTTAGTGTAGCTTTCTCTATTTCCTCCCCACATTACAAAGAATTTTCCTTTATTATGAGCAGTATATTTTTCTTGAACCGAAATTTCGTTCTGAGCAAAAGTGTTTAGTGAAACACAAGCCAGAAAGAAAAATAAAATTTTTGTTTTCAAAGAACTTAAGTATTATAAATTTAGAATGAGTTAACTGTTTTTCTGATGGCAACTAATTTGTTCATTAAACCTTCAAAATAGTCTAAATGAAGCATATTAGCACCGTCGCTTTTTGCATTTGCAGGATCAAAATGTGTTTCGATAAAAATACCATCAACACCAACAGCGATACCAGCTTTTGCAACCGTTTCGATCATGTCAGGTCTTCCACCTGTAACACCCGCAGTTTGATTTGGTTGTTGCAAAGAATGCGTTACATCTAGAACTGTAGAAGCATATTGTTGCATAGTAGGAATTCCTCTAAAATCAACAATCATGTCTTGGTAGCCAAACATTGTACCGCGATCCGTAACCATAACATTTTCATTGTTGCAGTCTAAAACCTTTTGTACCGCATGTTTCATGCTCTCCGGACTCATAAATTGTCCTTTTTTCAAGTTTACTGTTTTTCCAGTATTTGCAGCTGCAACAACTAAATCAGTTTGACGAACCAAAAATGCTGGAATTTGCAAAACATCAACGTATTGTGCTGCCATATCAGCATCTTCATTCGTATGAATATCTGTTACAGTTGGAACATGAAAAGTTTCAGAAACTTTTCTTAAGATTTTCAAGGCTTTTTCGTCACCAATTCCAGAGAAACTATCAATTCTAGAACGGTTTGCTTTTTTAAAAGATCCTTTAAACACGTAAGGGATCTGAAGATTGTCGGTAATACCAACTAATTTTTCAGCAATTCTAAGCGCCATTTCTTCTCCTTCGATGGCACAAGGCCCCGCCAATAAAAAGAAATTCCCGCTGTCAGTATGCTTAATTTGAGGAATATGTTGTAAGTTCATAAAATTATTTTTTTGCACTGCAAAGGTAGTTATGATTTATGAGTTTCGAATGAAGATTTAAGATAATTTTATGAAGCTAATCCTGCTATCCGTTTCAATATTTCACTCTTAAACTTTTTTTTCCAAAGTCTGTTCAGGAGCTTCCTCCGGTCGCTCTGCCCAGTCAGGAAAAAATAAGTTTAAGAGTGAAATGATTTCCACTGCTATCAGGGCTAAACTTTAGTGGAATTAAAGAATTTCTAAAATCGATACAAAAATAATCAAGTACTTTTTCCATGACAATATTAAAGCATGAAAAGAATCTAAGAAATGATATTTATCATGTTTAAGTATTTCCTTATTTGTAAAACGAGAAGTGTTTTATATTTGAAAGGAATTGTTTACTTTGAGGTTAATGTACTAAGAATCTGGTGGAATTAAGAAAATTAAGTTAATTGTAGATTTCAAGTATCTAAAATTTTAAAAGCCTTTTAAATTAAATTCAGTTTCAAGAACACTTTTCAAGTTTTCATCTTCAAATGAAATGATTTCTGTTTTGCCACTGATTACCGATTTTATGGAATTTTTAAATAATATTTTTTTACCCAATGGGTTTTGTAGAACTACAATTAAGTTTTGGGTAAAAAAAGAATCTGGATGTGAGTAATTATAATAATTAGCAGGTTTAAAATCAATCCACCTTTGTGGAGAGAGATTAAATGAATATAAATTCGACCATTCTTTCCCAACTAAAATTTGAAGAAGATATTCATCATCATCGGTTTTGGTTAAAGTAAAAATATCAGAATCATGCTGAATTTCCTTTCCAATTTCGCTTAGTTTTAAAGGTTCCCGAATGCTATTTCCTCCAAAACCTAAATCAATCAAATATTCTTCGTTTTCAATAGTGGCAATAATACCAAAATGCGTTTTTGCATTTTCTCCCGGATTTACCATTGGCCGCGCTGCAATATAATAATGCGGAATTCCTATTTCTTGAAGTGCCAACGAAAATATTCCATTAATCTGATAACAGTAACCGCCACGATTTTTATTTATAATTTGATCTACAATATCATCACCAGCAAGCGAAATGATTTTGCCAGCTTGAACATCAATATTTTCAAAAGGAACACTAAACAACTGTGATTGCATTAATTTTTTGATGCCAGCAAAATCTAATTCAATTTGTCCCGAAAAATTGATTCGGTCTAAATATTGTTGTAGGTTGAAACTTGGAGCTTCAATTTTATATTGGTTTTTTAATTGTTTCATTATGATTTCATTTGATAGTTTCAATTTCATTGTGAAACTTAAATTCATGTTCATAAAACTCAATGGTTGAGTTTATGTAAAGTTACAAATTCTTTAAGGAGCAAGAAAATCTGTTATTTATTGAAAAAAACTAGTTTGATTTGTTTCTCCTTTCCTTCCATAATTTAATAAAGAATTGGAAGACAATAAGAAGTATTAAAACAATAATAATAAATATCAGACCAAATAAAAGTGCTGCTAAAGGTGTTCCGCATCTGGTTTGATTTGGATGTTCATCAAAATATTTTGAAAAATTATAACTGGCCACACTAAAAGCAGCGATTGAAAATAGTATTTGTGAGAAAATGCTAATCAATGAGACTTTTGCGAAACTCATTTCTATTGTCTTATAAATAGCTCTCGTTCCATAAATAAATTGGAAAATTATCGGCAAAAGCAATAAGATTAGAGATAGTATTCCCAACATATTCTAAATTAATTCTGCTTCAAGCTCAATCCCATCGGAACCATTAATATTCCTTTTTCATAAATATTCAAATAAAGGATAACTGGCTTTTTTTGTCCTTCCCAAGTCAATTCATAAACATTCAGGAATCCAGCGCCCATATCGCTTCTTTTTGTTGGAAAAGGACAACATGTTTCCATGCGTTTATAGGTTATTTTCTCTCCTTTTGGTCCCGCAAGAGCGTTCAAAAAACGGGTTTCGTTTAAGGTTTCATCTTTGGTATTTCGGTAAAAAATATTGATTGGATAATCAGGATCGTAGCCGTATTTTTTATCTTTTGCAAAAAGAGTAATGGCAAACGTATTGTCTTTTTTCAAAATTAAATCAGGAGCATTATCATCAACATTTTTTAGAGTTGATTTTGTGCTCACGCAAGAAACTGTAGAAAATACTAAAATTAAAAAAAAGAGTATTTTTTTCATGGTTTTAAGAGTTTTGGTCATACAAAAGTATCGGCTTTTCATTCACAAAAAATGATTTTGAAATCTTTTTTAGTTTGAAATCAAATCCATATTGTGTTTCAATCGACCTTTTTTGGATTCACTTTCAATATACCAACCGCAATCAGATATTGTGCCACAAGATACGTAAGCATGATAAAAAATGCACTTTTTTCTAATGGTGCATAAAATTTATTAATGGCCAAAATACTATCTGAAACCACAAAAACAATTGCGCCTAAAAAAACATACAGATTTCCGGGTTTCTGCCACATCAAATACCCATTAAAAGCAAACAAAAGCATAATCGAAATCACACTTGCATAAACAATTACCGGAATTTTTAAATCGCCCAAAGATGGAAGCAAAACCGTAAGCATTCCGATTAAGTATAATGCAATTATAACGCTGCCAATTCCAAAAACGATCAAATTTCTTGAGGTTTTTCTTTTAGTTTGCCTGTTGAATAAAATACAATAAACAATATGAGAAATAAGAAACGAAACTAATCCGAGAATGAAATAAATTTCGCCTAATTCTGTGAAAAGCAGGATCACATCGCCAATCCATGAAAAGAGCAAAGCAAGTAATAAAATATTTTTTGTTGGAAATGATCGACAAAAATAAACGCTAAAACTTAACAGCGGAATTAAAATTGGTTTTAAGTATAAATCAAGGTTTTCATATCCTAACAGTAAAACAATTAGATAAATTAGGCAGAAAGCGAGGTAAATTTTAAAATATGTGGCATTTCTCATAAGGCATTCATGGGGTTTGTAGTTTGGGGTTGGTTGTTTTTGAAATCGACAGTCACAAAATAAATTGTAGCTAAAAAAGATAAAGTTAAATAGGTTAAAATAATAGAATTGGCAAAAGAAAAAATGGTATTCAGTCCAAACCAATCACCGTTGAAAACGATAATTCCGATAGCAACGCTTAGACGGAATCCTTCCCAAAAAATGGCATATTTGCTCTTGTCCATTAACTCGCTGTAACTATAAATAGTTGTAAAAATAAAAAAACCGTAGACAAAAATATTTGGCAGACCAATTTTAGCAATATTATCAAACAAATAACTAACAAACAATAATGTTATCAAAACTTGAGTTACCGACCAATAAATCAGCTTTTGAGAGTTTTGTGTGCCATATTTTTCAAAGTCAAATACGTTCTCAATTTTATTTACAGGATATTTTTCTTCAAAATTCTCTGGTCGCCAACCCGTTGGCTTAAACCAAATGGTTAATTTATCTTTCCATTTAGGAGCGCGCCATGCATCTTTTATAAGTAAGGTCAAATGCTGAAAATTAATTTTTATAGGATTCCAAGTATTTGCAGGCCTAGTGATTCCAAAAACCGGCGGAACATCATCTAACTCCGCTTGAAAAGTGCCAAAAAGCTTATCCCAAAAAATAAAAATCTGAGAATGGTTTTTGTCTAAATATTCTGGATTTATAGCATGATGAACACGATGATGCGAAGGCGTCACGATAATATGTTCCAAAAATCCCATTTTGTTGATATGTTTCGTGTGATACCAAAACTGCAAAAACAAATGAAGAGGCAATGTAATGGCAATTACAGAAGCTGGAACTCCTAAAAGCGCCGCGGGAATCAATAAAAACGTAAACAGATTAACCAAACTTGCAATAGGCTGACGCAATGCGCAGGCCAGATTAAACTCTTCGCTGCTGTGATGAATGGCATGTTTGTTCCAAAGAAAATTGATTTGATGTGCTAATCGGTGGCTCCAATAACCATAAAAATCAATAACAAAAAAAGCTATAAAATAGGAGAGAACACTTGGTTCTAAATGCTGCAAAGCAATGTTAGAAACCAGCCATTCATAAGAAAGAAAAGTAACACTCAGCCCCAAAACATCTTTTACCGAATTTGTAATTCCGGAACTGATGCTCGATACGCTGTCAATTAACGGAGCAGTATCATTTTTCTTATAAATGCCGTAGATTTTTTCAAAAATGATTAAGGCCAAAAAAACGGGCATCGCAATGATTAGTATTTTTCCGTATTCTTCCATAAAAAAAGCATTCTATTTTATTCAAATATAGAATAAAATAGAATGCTTTCTAAAAAATTTGCAACTAAACAATTTCGGCGCTAAGGCCAGCTTCCAAAAGTTGTGTGCATTGAGGTTTAAGTTTTTCAATCGGACCTGTTTTTACAGTGCATTTTCCGTTGTAATGTACAATCAAAGAACATTGCTCTGCTTGTTCGGCAGTGTGGTCGCAAACACGCATAAGAGTATCAATTACGTGATCAAAAGTATTTACATCATCATTGTAAACAATGATCTCGTTATTAAAAGCAATGGCTTCTTTTTCGCGAACTCTTTCTCTTACTTTTTCTTTAGTACTCATAGTTTTATTTTTTGTACTTAATTGATTATCAATAATCTAATTTACGTATTTTAAAGATACCCAGTTGTTTCGTTGAAGCTTTTTAACATAAGTTAATCCTTTTTCAATACATGAAGCGTCAATAAACGGAATGTCTTCTTCATAAAAACCACTAAAAAGAATTATTCCTTTTGGGTTCAAAGAATCGACATAAGCTTGCATATCGTTCAATAAAATATTTCTGTTGATGTTAGCAATAATTAAATCATATTTTTTTCCCGCCAATAAGGCAGCATCTCCCTCATAAACGCTGATATGTTTGCAATTATTGCGTTCAGCATTTTCAATAGAATTCAAATAGCACCAGTTGTCAATATCAATTGCATCAATAGGCTCAGCGCCTTTCATTTCGGCTAAAATTGCCAAAATTGCAGTACCGCAACCCATGTCAAGTGTTTTTAAACCTTTAACATCCATTTCTAATAAATGCTGAATCATCATGTGAGTTGTTTCATGATGACCGGTTCCAAAACTCATTTTAGGCTCAATTACAATGTCAAACTCAGCGTCAGTTTTTGGATGAAATGGAGCACGAACATGGCATTTTCCGTCCACGTCAATTGGCTCAAAATTCTTTTCCCATTCTTCATTCCAGTTTACCTGATCGATTTCTTCAATCGTATATTCGATTTTAAACTCTTCAGATTGTAAAATGTAAATATCATCCAGAATATTTTCATCCCATAAATCCTTCTTCACAAAAGCCGAAATTCCGTTTTCTGTTTCTGTAAAACTTTCAAACGCTTTTTCGCCCAATTCAGCCACTAAAATTTCAGAACCCAATTCTTTTGGCTCAATTGTAAAATGATATCCTAAATATATATTCGACATAAATAAAAAATTTTTGCAAAGGTAAGAATACAAAGTAGAAGTTGCCTAAAAAACTAAAAGAACATTCTTAATTTAAGAATAATTTAAAACATAAAAAAAAGCGACACACAATGTATCGCTTTGTATTTTGGTTTGCCACAGATTAAAAGGATTTTCACAGATTTTTTTAACTCAATATTAAAAATCTTTTTAATCTGTGGCAAAAAATAAATTTAGATAGCAGTAACGATAGCTAAGAAATCATCTGCTTTTAAAGCTGCACCTCCAATTAAACCACCGTCAACGTCTGGTTTAGAGAAGATTTCTTTTGCGTTTTCTGGTTTTACAGAACCACCGTACAAAATAGAAACTTCGTCAGCGATATCAGCTCCAAAAGCTTTACGGATAGTTTCTCTAATAAATTCGTGCATTTCTTGAGCTTGCTCTGGCGAAGCTGTTTCTCCAGTTCCGATAGCCCAAACTGGCTCATAAGCCAAAACAATTTTTGACCAAGATTCTTTTGCAATATGGAAAACTCCGTCACGTAATTGATTTTCAACAATATTGAAATGATTTCCAGATTGACGATCTTTTAATTCTTCTCCAAAACAGAAAATTACTGTCATATCATGTTTCAAAGCAGTATCAACTTTGTTTGCGATCAATGCATCAGTTTCGTGAAAAATAGCTCTGCGCTCAGAATGACCTAAAATTACTGTATTAACGCCAATGCTTGTCAACATGTCTGCAGAAATTTCTCCTGTAAAAGCACCACCTTCAGCTTGGTGAACGTTTTGAGCAGAAACGCCGATAGTTGTATTTTTTAATTTTGTCGCTGCAGCTTGTAAGTTAACAAAAGTTGGAGCTACAATTACTTGTGCATTAGTTTTTGCTGGAATTTTAGCAATTAATTCGTTCAACAATTCTTCAGTCTGTGCAGCATTTTTATGCATTTTCCAGTTTCCTGCAACAATCGATTTTCTCATTTTGGTAGTTTTTATTATTCTTTTAATTTTTTGTTTTTTGCGTTAATTTGTTAAGCTTGTTTTAAACTTTTCAAAGCTTCGTTGATTTTATCAAAATCAGTTTCGATAGCACGGTAAAGCACTATATTTCCTTTTTTGTCAACGATGATGTAACGTGGAATCCAATCTAAGTCGATCGCTTTTCCGAATAAGCCTTTCATGCCATCATTCATCATGTAATGATCGCCTTTTAATTCGTGTTTTTCGATTCCAGCTTTCCATTTGTCAGCCGTTTTATCCGCCGAAATAAATAAGTAAGACACATCTGGATTATTGGCTTGTAATTCTTTCACTTTTGGCATTGCTTTTACGCAGTCGCCACACCATGAAGCCCAAACTTCAATAACTAAGGTTTTTCCTTTGTATTTTTTTAAAATCTTTTCGAAGGCAACTTGTTTGTCATTTGAAGCTAATAATTTTTCAGATAATGCTTCTTTTGAAAATTCTTTTTTCTGAGCCTGAGTGCATGAAAAAGTAATAAACGCTATAACGACTAGGGCTAATTGTTTCATATTATAATTAAATTATTTTTGTTAAGTACTGAATTCACAAAGTTAAACAAACAAATGGAATGCCAATTGTTCATTAACAAAATTTGAAGAATCGTTTATTTTGTAACAAAATGTAAAATTTGGGTTAAAAAAGTAAAAATGAAATCGTAATAGTAGAGCCAAAATTCCGATTAATTTTTAATTGCAATTTTTAAAAAATAAAAAACGAGGCAGAATTTTAATTTTATAGCGGAATTTCAAAGCAAAAAAACGTCAGATTTCCAGTTTATCTTTTCTTTTTCAGAAAATGATTATACGCCATTAAAATAAATGGAAATGACACAAAAGTTAGCCAGATTATAAATTGTCTGGGAAAGATTTGATAATAATAATTTAAAAAGAAAATAGTACCAACAAAAAGAAGACAAAACTTAGAGTCTGATTTACTTACTTGTGTATCTGAATATCTATCGATGTGTTGAGTTTTGAGTTCGCTTACTGCGTCAGAATATTTTGTAAAGAAGAATATTTTCCAACTTAGCAGAAAACCAATAAGCATCATAAAATTCTGAATCATGTAAATACTTGAAACACCTAAAAGAAAATATTGAATTGCAATGTAAGTTCCTTGTATTAATTCATTAGTGCTTACAGCATTTCCATAATAAAAAAATCCATGTAAATTATCGATAGCGAAAAAAAACATAATTAAGGAGCTCCAGATGCTCAGGATTAGTTTTTTAGTATCTGATAAATAAGCTTTGCTTAAAGCATTATACAGAGAAAATAAGGAAAGTGAAATTACAATAATCATAAATGTTCGTAAAATGATATTATCAAATCTTGCCAAACCATTATCTATAACCCAATAAATCATGGATATCGAAAGTATTAAGGTTATGCCTTCTGTCATTTGAGGAACAATTTTTTTCTTATTAAATAGTAGTGAAAAAGCAACATATAAAATAAAGAAAACAATAGGCCAAGCTAAAATACTTAGATTTAAAATTTGCGTCAAATCAAATTTTGAATCAGGCGAGATGTGATATAAATAAAGACCTAGACCAAAAGTAGAAATAAAAGAAATAATAGCTATTACAGCAGCTGTTGTCCATGTTTTTGTGATTCTTTTGCTTTCGAAAATAATGCCTGAGATTAATGCCAGAATATGAAGAGGAATCAAATGCACACCATCAGTTTCGTAAAAATTAGAATCACAAATGGCATAACGAATCACAAAGAATATAAATAAAATAAAGTAAAGAATTTTAGAAAACTTGGTAGTTGATTCATTTTTTGGCCTTGAAAACATATTTCTTATTGGTTAATTGTTTATTCAAAAAAAAACGCCAATAAATCTAAAAAAAAGAGAAATATTGGCGTTATTACTATTGTTCGGATTTTTTTAAATACCGTAAGCTACATCGGACAATTTCAAATCATCTACGTCATTGTAGTGTACTTTTTGAACGATAGTTCCTTTATGCAATACTACAATGCTCGGGTTTGCTCTTTCAACTGTTTTTAAAGCTGTTGCGTCGCAGAAATAAAAATCAACATTTAATCCATATTGTTTTTTTGCTTTTGCAATTTCTTCAGGTCCAGAAGCCGTCATCCCAATTACTTTATAACCTTTTGCTTTTGCATCTTGATTTACTTTTTCTAATTTTTTCATTCCTTCAGGATTCGATAAAGCCAGATCATAAGTTACAAAAATCACTAATTTAGGCTCTTGCAATAATTCTGCTTTATAATCAGAATCGTCTTTTGTCATGGTGAAATCATGAATTGGCGGAATATATCCTTCTGTAATTACTTTGTCTTTACGATCAACAAAAGTTGCGCCTTGTGGAATATTCATCAAGTCTTTTTCTGTAAATTCTTTATCTACTCCGTTTACTTTATAGATGAAAATCATTTCTACAACCGATTTTGGTGCACCTTCCGGAATTTCCATTCCTTTCTCAATGTTTGTTCCTACTTTATACGGACGGAAATCTTTAATCGGATTATGATTTAAAACCCAAACTGCCATGAAAACGCATAAAACAATGCTGATCAAGGTAAGAATATTGGTCACCATTTTTGAAAATAATGGTTTTACTAATTTTTTGTTGATGAATAAAATCAAGATAAAGAAAAGTAAAACGACATCTTTTGTAAAGGATTGCCAAGGCGTTAAGTGTAAAGCATCTCCAAAACAGCCACAATCTTTTACCACATCAAAATAAGCCGAGTAGAAGGTAAGGAATGTAAAGAAAACGATCAACAACAATAAAGCCCAAATTGTCAATTTTGATTTATAGCCAACTAAAAGCATTACACCCAAAACCACTTCTAAAATCACTAAAAAGATTGCCAAGCCTAATGCCAAAGGCTCTAAAAATGGCATATTGAAAACGGGTTCGCTAAAATATTCAGCTAGTTTGTAAGAGAAACCAACTGGGTCATTTAGTTTTATTAATCCGGAAATAATAAATAGTACGCCGACAAATAATCGGGAGAATTGGGTGATGATGTTTTTCATAAAAATAAAAATTTTAAAATTTCAAAACTAAAATTCCAAATTCCAACTTTCAATAAAATTTTGGGATTTGCGATTTTTAAAATTGAAATTTTACTTGTTGATTGGGTTTAGAATTAAAGCAAAAACAGAATAATTAATCATATCTTGGTAATTTGCATCTATTCCTTCAGAAACTATTGTTTTTCCTTTGTTGTCTTCAATTTGTTTAACGCGAAGGAGTTTCTGCAAAATCAAATCGGTTAAAGAGCTTACACGCATGTCGCGCCAAGCCTCACCGTAATCGTGATTTTTTGCTTCCATCAAATCTTTTGTCAATTTTACTTTAGCATCATACAATTCAGTTGCTTTTTCAACATCAAGATCCGGCTGATCTACAACGCCAAGCTCTAACTGAATCAAAGCCATAATCGAATAATTGATAATTCCGATAAATTCTCCTTTTTCATCCTCATCCACTTTGCGCACATCGTTTTCCTGCAAACTTCTAATTCGTTGTGCTTTAATGAAAATTTGATCTGTCAAAGACGGAAGTCTTAAAATTCTCCATGCACTGCCATAATCTTTCATTTTGTTAATAAACAAGGTTCGGCAAACCGTGATTACATTATCAAATTCTAGGGAAGTATTCTTCATTTATTGCTGTATATTTGCTTAAATTTTTTCAAAAATAAGGATAATTTTTTTAGAGTTTCAAGTTTCAGGTTTGCTTTGTCCCAAGTTTTTTCTAAACAAAGTGTTAACGGTATAACTTGAAACTAAAATATAATGTTTCAAGTTTCAGGTTTTAGGTTTCAAGTTGATGCAGATTGCGCAAGTTCTGGAACCTGACACGAGGCCGAAAGCCAAACTGGCGAAGCAAACCTGAAACCTGAAACAAAAACAACAAAACAAATGACAATTAACTGCAAAGGCGAACTTATAGATTTATCGATTCCTAAAGTTATGGGGATTTTGAATGTTACGCCAAATTCTTTTTTTGACGGCGGAAAATATAAGAACGAAGACGAAATTATTTCGCAAGTCGATAAAATGCTTTCTGAAGGTGCAACATTTATTGATATTGGCGCCTATTCAAGCAAACCAAGCGCCGAATTTGTTTCGGAGCAAGAAGAAATTGACAGAATTGTTCCTGCAATTGAATTGATTTTAAAGCAATTTCCAAAAGCGTTATTATCCATCGACACTTTTAGAGCCGAAGTTGCCAAAGCAAGTATTGAAAGCGGTGCGGCAACAATAAACGATATTGCTGCGGGAGGACTGGACGATAAAATGTTTGATGTTATTGCCAAATATAATGTTCCATACATTATGATGCACATGCGTGGCAATCCGCAAACGATGCAAAGTTTGACACAATATGATGATATTGTAAAAGAAATGCTTTTTTATTTTTCCGAAAAAGTAAAAAAAGCCAGAAGTTTAGGAATCAATGATTTGATTTTGGATCCAGGTTTTGGTTTCGCCAAAACAACCGATCAGAATTATGAAGTGATGCAAAAAATGGAACTTTTTAACCTTTTAGAATTACCAGTTTTGGCAGGAATTTCAAGAAAGTCAATGATTTATAAAACACTTGATATTACGCCACAAGAAGCTTTAAACGGAACAACTTTTTTGAATACGATTGCTTTAATGAAAGGCGCAAAAATTCTTCGTGTTCACGATGTGAAAGAAGCGGTGGAATGTGTTACTTTATATAACAAATTGTATATTTAATTCACTAGTTTGTCATTCCGAGGAACGAGGAATCTCCACGAGTTGCTCGACAAAGATTGGCGAATTTCTAGACGGAGTTTCTTGCGGTGATTCCTCGTTCCTCGGAATGACCAACTGCATGAAAAAAAACATTATAAATATGAAATACTTTAGCTTAATGATTGCTTTACTTCTTTTCTCTTGTGGAGAAAAAAAAGATGTTTTGCTCCCAAAATCAAACGTTACAATTGTAAAAGACGTACAAGATCATTCACCAATTTATATCTTCTTTAAAACAGAAGGAAAAGACACAATTGCCGATGTCAATCGAAAAAATAGCATCATTTCAACCAATTGGATTTTTAATATTGACAAGCGTCTTCCTTTAAAATTGGTAATTCCTGAGGTAATGAAATTGCAGGAAAAGAAACGCGAAGATAGTGCGCATAAAAATGAAAATGCTCAAAATTATTATTCTTATGCAGATTCAATCGGAAAGAATTTAGCCTTTCTGCCTTTCACGAAAGTGTATTATAATTTGGAAAAACCAAAGTTTGGAGTTGAGGTCTATTTTAAAAAAGATAGCTCGATTTTGGTGGAGGGAATACCAGTTAAAAGAGAAGAGTTGCAGAATTATTTAAACAGTATGGATAGCGACAAACCAAATAAATATATGTTTTCTTTTGATAAGAATCTAGATTATGGAAGTTATATTGATAATAAAATTTTCATCAATACTTTAAAATTTCCTATTCCAGAAATGAACCTAACAAATGAGGAATTTATCTTCTAAATTTTATCCGATTGAACAATTAAACAAATTAACGATTAACCATTATTGATGATGATAAGGTTCATTGCGTAAAATCGTAAATCCGCGGTATAATTGTTCGATAAAAAATAAACGAACCATTTGATGTGAAAACGTCATTAGCGAAAGCGAAACTTTTCCTTGCGCTTTTTTATAAACTGCTTCAGAAAATCCATAAGGACCACCAATTACGTAAACCAAAGTTTTTACGCCTGAATTCATTTTCTTTTGTAATTCTTCTGAAAAACCAACGCTTGAGAAGTTTTTCCCATTTTCATCCAATAAAATCAATTGATCCGTTGCTGAAAGTTTTGATAGAATCAATTCGCCTTCTTTTTCCTTTTGCTGGCTTTCAGATAAGTTTTTTACGTTTTTAATATCCGGAATAATCTCCAAATCAAATTTGATGTAAAACGACAAACGTTTGGTATAATCGTCAATCAAAGTTTGAAGCGATTTATTATCGGTTTTGCCAATGGCGATGAGTTTGATGTTCATTAGTTTAGTTTTTTTGCCACTAATTACACTAATTAGCACGAATTTAATTTTATTTTTTTGTCACAGATTTCACAGATTAACACAGATTAAATTATTTAAACTGAATAAAAATCATTTTAATCTGTGAAATCTGTGGCAAAAAACTATTTTTTATTCTCAAAAACCGTTTCGAAATGCTCTACAATAGGAAACGGTTCATAATAATGATGCAAAATCTTTTTCCATTCCAAATACGCTTCAGAAGTTCTGAAGCCCACTGTGTGATCTTCAAGTGTATTCCAATTAACCAGTAAAAGGTATTTGTTTTCGACTTCAAGACATTTTTCTAAACGATGTCCTAAATAACCATCGATTGATGAAATATATTGACTTGCTTTTGCAAAATCAGCTTCAAATTGATTTGCTAATTCTGGTTTAATGAATAAATATACTGCTTCTAAAATCATTTAAATTCAATTTTATCTGCTAAATCTGCCAAATCTGCGAGAAAAAATTATGCTCTCGCAGATTTTGCAGATTTTGCAGATTTTATATTTATAGTTTGAAATAAAAAAATCTGCGTGCAATCTCACACAGATTAATTTTTAGAAAACTTCGCTTCAAAAGTTTTAAAACGATTATCTAAATCTTTGATCAATTGTTTTTTAACCGATTCATCTTGAATGAAACTGTAATTGATGCTATTGTAAACGTATTTTTTAATCGTTGCATACGAAACATCCTGATATCTTTTAGCCAATAAAACATATTGCTCTGTCATATTGCTTCTTAAAATTCCCGCGTCGTCTGTACTGATTACAATTGGCACATTAAACTCTTTATAAAGTGTAAACGGATGTCTATTTTCTTTTACTTTCAAAATGAATTCGTTGCTCGCAAGATTGATCTCAATCGGAATATTATTTTTAGACATATATTTCAATAAATCATACGAATTGGCTTCATAAGCAATATCAACTCCGTGACCTATTCTCTTGGCGCCTGCCACATAAATCGCATCGTTAATATGCCAAGTCAATTCTTCTGGCTGAACCAAACCTAAAGTCAATTCGCCCGCATGGAGCGTATATTTTACGTCTGGGAATTTAGAATGACAATATTTAAACATCACCATGTGCAACCAATAATCTTTCATAGAATTCTCGCCATGCTCTGGAGAAACGATATTTACTCCAGCAGTCAGTTTACTTTCGCTTGACGAAATAAAAGCAATAACTAGATTTTTGAATAAATCTACCGGTTCCATAAAACGAAGCACAAAGTTTTGATAACGCATGGTGAATTTTTCGTCATCTATTTTTAAGTCTTTGTGAAGTTTAGCTAAGAAATTAGTATTGAAATCTTCAGCATATTTTTTAGCGTCTTTTTTCTGAAGTGATTTATATAATTCATCCAAAAGTTTCAAAACAGCTTTTTCATCTTTTTGAGTTGAAGCCTGACGTAATTTGGAATTAAAATCGGCTAAATCAGAAACATTCATATCACATGGAATTGTTGATAATTGTGTTTCAATATAGCTTACATTTTCAGCAATGGCGCGTTTTTTTAGTTCCAGCATTCCTTCTGCAAAATGACCTTGAATTGTTGGTTCGAATTTCATAAATGAATCAAAAAACTGATCGTCAGAAGGCACAGAACCATTGTAATCTTTGATTGACCAAGTTTGCATAACTTGTTGCTGATAATAATCTAATTTGCCTTCGTTTTTTAGAGAAGAAAAAGTCTGCCAGTTTCCTTTTTCAGGTTTAGTTTTCGAAACTGCCATAGTTTCTATATTCAAATAAAAGTCTTCTGCAATAGCTCTTTCTAAAAGCGGTTCTGCATAAACAGATCCTGAAAAATGATGGTGTAAATCGCCTCCTTTTGGCATTTGTTGAAAGAAAGCTGTTAAGAGAGCTTCATTATTTCTGATTTTTTCTAAATAACTCTCAGCCGATTGAGAAAAGCCGATTTGTGCTATAAAAAAACAGAAAAGCGTAATTATTCTTGTCATACTCTAAGATTAAATTACGCGCAAATATAGGAATTTCTGCGGAAATTTGAAAATTGAAATTCGTTGCGTTGTTTTTTAACGCAAAGAACGCAAGGTTTTTGTTCCAAGCTTAACTAAGTAGAAACGCAAAGTTCGCAAAGCTTTGTCTAAAAAATCTTTGCGAACTTTGCGTAATTCTTTGCGAACTTTGCGGTTTAAAAAAACTTAGAACCTTAGCATCTCAGTATCTTAGAAACTTAAGAAAAAAGTACATCACGTATTTCTTCCACTTTATCAAAAACACTTTTTGCAAAAGGACAAAGTGGGATAATTTTTAAGTTGTTTTCTCTCGCATATTCTACGGCAGCCATAACCAGTTTTTTACCAACACCTTTTCCGTTAAAATCCGGACTTACTTCAGTATGATCGATTATAAATTTTGAGTCTCCTGCCCAAGTATAAGTCATTTTTCCTGCTTCTTTTCCGTCTTCTACGGCTTCAAAATAGCCTCTTCTTGTATCGTTTATTTGTTGAATTTCCATGATAATTATATTAGTGTGGTTTTGATTTCGATTGAATGTGTCAATGTTTTATGAATTGGACAACTGTTTGCAATCGTTTCTAATCTTTGTTTTTGCTCTTCGTTGACTTCCCCTATTACTTCGATTCTTCGGGTAAATGAAGTACAATTTCGCTCTGAATCTCTTTCAAAATCAATTTTGATATTGATTTCTTCAACGTTCCATTGCTTGCGATTAATATACATTCGTAAAGTAATCAACGTGCAAGAAGCCAATGACGAAGCCAAAAGTTCTGTTGGATTTAGTCCTAAATTTTTTCCGCCTAATGATTGTGGTTCGTCAGAAATTAAGACATTTCCACTTGCCGAAGTGATTTCCGTTCGATACAAACGCGTATCTATTTTTGCTGAAATTGTATCCATAATTATTTAATTCTTGGTTCTGGTAATGGCACAAATTCTGTTTCGCCAGGAACTTTTGGGAAAGTTTGGTTTGTCCAGTCAATTTTAGCTTTTTCGATAAGGTTTTTGTCTGATGAAACAAAGTTCCAAAAGATAAAGTGTTCTTCAGGAAATGGCTGTCCACCAAAAAGATAAACCGTAGAATTTTCAGAAATTTCAAACTCGCAAAGCGAAGCTTCAGTTGTAATTAAAATCTGTTTTGGATCGTAAACATGTTCGCCATTTTTGATGCTCCCTTCTAAGATATATAAACCGCTTTCGCCAAATAAGTGATGTCCAATATTGATTTTCTTGGCTTCTTTGCTTTTAATTTCAATAAAATACAACGGACTATAAACAGGAACTGGAGATTTTTTGCCAAAAGCTTCGCCAGCAATTAATTTGTATGAAACGCCATCTTCTTCCCAAGCCGGAATATCGTCAGCTTCAACATGCGTAAAATTCGGTTCCATTTGCTCCAATTCTTTTGGAAGCGCCACCCAAATTTGCAATCCATGAAGCATTTTATCTGTATGTCTTAAATATTCAGGAGTTCTTTCAGAATGCACGATTCCTTTTCCAGCGGTCATCCAATTTACTGCGCCAGGTTTTATTTCTAATTCGGTTCCTAAACTGTCGCGATGCATAATGCTTCCTTCAAACAAAAAAGTAAGCGTTGAAAGTCCGATATGCGGATGCGGAGGAACATCCATATTTTCATGGTCACTTAAATGTGCCGGTCCCATATGATCGATAAATACAAATGGCCCAACGGCTCTTTTTTCACGGAAAGGCAATAAACGGCCTACCAAAAAATTGCCAATATTGGCAGCACGTTCTTCGATAATTAAACTGATATTTGACATGGTATTATTTGATTTGAAAACAAAATTACAGTTGTGATAGAAATCTGTAACTTAATTTAGATTAAGAAAGTTGTTTTTTGTGTTAGCTATAAAAGTAGGCAAAATGTAGAATATTTCAAATTGTTGATTTTATGCTCTTTTTTGTCAGACTGAGCGGAGTCGAAGTTACATTTGCCGAATCACTTTGCGGGACTTCGACTCCGCTCAGTCTGACAGCAGTGATTTCGTTTCTGTCTTTAATCTAAATTTTAATCTACCAGATCAAACTCCAAAACCTCACTTTCAGCACCATTAATAATAATTGACAATTGATGCGCTCCAGTATAAAAAACACGAGTTGTAATCAATTTAAAAGACTGATTTCTTTCAATTTTAGTCAATTGATTTGGATGATAAATTTTTTCACTGATTTTAAAGACTTTTTTCGCCAAATGACCTTTTGCTTTTTTATAATGAACGGCATATTCCAAACGAACCGTTTTTGGCTCTTCATTTTTATTATTTAAATGAAATTGAAACTGCAGATAATCACCAATTTTAACCACAGGCGTTTTGATTTCGAAAGAAGAAAGTTCAATATTCGTACTTTCTAAGCCATAATGGCTTAATATTTCTGGATGACCTTGTTTTAATAAAGTTCTGCATCCGTGTTTAATAATTCCATCCGTTTCTTTGCTGTGACCTTTCCATTTATTGGCGATTTCTAACACAATCTGCGGATTATCTTTTACGATATCATTTAAGTTATTGGCAACGCTTCGGCGAACATATTCTGAAGGATCGTTTTTTAGATTTTCTAAAATAGGAAGAATAGAAGAAGGATCTTTTTTCAGAAACGGAATCGCCATTGCCCACGGTAATCTCGGACGTGAACCTTCACTGGCCAAACGACGAACATGATGATTTTCATGCAAAGACCATTTTAACATTTCGTCAATCATTTTTTCTTTATATTTTAAAATAAAAGGACGAACAGCAAATTCACAACTGATAAATTGGGTTATGGTTACAAAGGCTTTCGCCGAAGTTTCAAAATCGTCTAGACCATACATTTCGATATAATCGGCAAAGAAAATAAAAGCCAAATTGCTGTCGGAAAAGTTGTTTTTCTTTAAATTTTCGATGATTTTATCAATTAGAGAAACGGCTTCGGGAAAGTTTTGAGGCATAAACTGATGAAAAACAGCAGTAGTATGTTTCATTCTTTCTTTCCATTCTTTTTGAGCAAAATCGCCTTCGTAAATGGCTTGTATAAATTTTTGTTTGTTGAATGTTGGATGCACTTCGGCGACAGCCTGACCAAATTTTTCGTAAAAAGAAACCGAGTAAATATCTTTAATTAATCCCATGATTTTGTTTGAATGAACCTCAAAGATATTTAATGTTCTTTGAAATTTCTACCATTAAGGCATTAAGTTTATTAGGTTTTTTCGCTTAATTTTTCTTGGCCAGTTGCTTGTTTAAAAAAGAAATATTTTAAGGTCATTGCTTAAAAGTGGCATTTAAGGGTTAGAACTTAATTTTCTTAATTTCTTAATGGTTTAAAAAGAAAATTTTAGTGTTTTGAAAAAATTTTCATGTTAAGTAAACTTTCAAATCCATAAAATATATCCTAATTTAGCATATTATTAAAAACAGAAAAATGATAAGTGAAGCTCAATTTCAAGCAGAATTACAACTTTTGATTAGTAATGCCATTAGAGAAGATGTTGGTCCGGGCGATTATAGTTCGTTAGCATGTATTCCAGATACGGCACATGGTCAGGCCAAATTATTGGTAAAAGATCAAGGAATAATTGCTGGCGTTGAATTGGCTAAAATGATATTTGAACATGTCGATCCAAAACTGAAAGTGAAAACTTTTATCGAAGATGGTACTCGTGTTGAATATGGAGAAGTTGTTTTTGAAGTTTCGGGAAGTTCACAGTCTATTTTAAAAGCCGAAAGAGTGGTTCTGAATACCATGCAACGTATGTCGGCCATTGCTACAAAAACGCATCATTTGATGCAATTGTTAGAAGGAACTGGAGCGAAAATTTTAGATACACGCAAAACAACGCCAAATTTTAGAGTGGCTGAAAAATGGGCGGTGAAAATAGGCGGAGGCGAAAATCATCGTTACGCTTTGTATGATATGATTATGTTGAAAGATAATCATATTGATTTTGCTGGCGGAATTACCCTTGCAATCAAAAAGACCAAAGAATATTTAAAAGCCAATAATTTGGATTTAAAGATTATTGTGGAAGCCAGAAATCTAGATGAAATTCGTGAGATTTTATTAAGCGACGGTGTTCACAGAATTTTAATCGATAACTTTAATTATGAGGATACTAAAAAAGCAGTTGATTTAATTGGTAAAAAATGCCAAACGGAATCTTCAGGAAATATCAACGAAAAAACAATTCGCGAATATGGTCTTTGCGGTGTGAATTATATATCTTCGGGAGCTTTGACACATTCTATTTACAATATGGATTTGAGCTTAAAAGCGTTTTAGTTAAGTTATGAGTTTTGAGTTATAAGTTATGAGTTAAAATTTTGTGGTCTATCCCGATAGCTATCGGGACTAAACTCATAAATCTAAACTCTAAAATCTAAAATCAACAAAATATGTCGCAAGAAATAGAAGCCCGGATTGAGAAACTGCCTGTGGTACGTTCTTTAGCCCGACTTTTAAAGAAAATAAAACTGCCTTGGCTGGAAGGCTTTTCGTTGTATGATTTGATCGAAATGTACGTTATCGGTATTATTGATGGCGCATTTTCGTATCATGCGAGTGCGGTTTCTTTTAGCTTTTTTATGGCTTTGTTTCCGTTTGCTTTATTTATTTTGAACTTAATTCCGTTTATTCCAATTGATAATTTTCAGGATGATTTTCTTCAGTTTGTCCAACAGAGTGTTCCTCCAAATACATTCGACGCTATAAGTAAAATTATCAGCGATATCTTAAATAATAGTCATTCCGGATTATTGTCAACGGGTTTTTTTCTGTCTATATTCTTGATGGCAAACGGAATTAACGGAATTTTAAGCGGTTTTGAATCCTCTAAACACGTTTTTGATAAACGTGGCTTTTTGCATCAATATTTAGTAGCGCTGGCGATTTCACTTGTAATGACCGTTATTTTGTTTGTGACAGTAGCAACAATTGTCGTTTTTGAGGTGTTTATTCAAAAAACAATCATCCAAGATGTGCTTAGTGATCGAATTCCGTTGATAATTTTGGGTCGATATTTGTTTGTTGTTTTGATGATTTTGATAACATCTTCAATATTATTGCGTTATGGTACTAAACAGTACAATAAAGTGCCTTTTATAAGTATTGGATCTGTTTTTACAACGGTCTTAATTGTTATATCTTCGTTCTTTTTTGGGATTTGGGTTATAAAATTCTCAAAATATAACGAACTTTATGGTTCAATTGGGACATTATTAATTCTAATGTTCTACATTTGGATAAACTGTATGATTCTGCTTTTAGGGTTCGAATTGAACGCTACAATCAGAAAATTAAAACAAAAAAAAAATAAATAAGTATGAAAAATTTGATGCTAACTATCGGAGTGTTCTTCTTTGCGCTGACCATGCAAAGTCAAAGTGTAATTGGAAAATGGAAAACAATTGACGACGAAACCGGAGAAGCAAAATCAATCGTAGAGGTTTACGAAAAAGGAGGGAAAATTTACGGAAAGGTTGTTGAGATACTTCGTGAAAATCATAAAAAAGATGTTTGTTCCAAATGCGATGGTGCTGAAAAAAACAAACCAATTCTTGGAATGATTATTATCAACGGACTTAAAAAAGATGGTTCAGAATATAATGACGGAACTATTTTAGATCCTACAAATGGTAAAAAATACAAATGTTATATCACTTTAGAATCTGCTGATAAATTAAAACTTCGCGGGTATGTTGGGATTTCTTTAATGGGAAGAACACAATACTGGACACGAGTGAAATAACTAATTCAAAAAATACATGCGAAAATTAGCTTCGATAATTTTATTCTTAGTTTTAACTGCAAATAGCTTTGGACAATCTAAGAATTCGCCATTACAAATAAGTCATCTTACGGGTGACTTTTATGTTTATAAAACGTTTCATGATTATAAAGGAACGTTGATTTCTGCCAATGCCATGTATCTGGTTACAGATAAAGGTGTTGTTTTGTTTGATGCTCCATGGGATCAAACACAATTTCAGCCTTTATTAGATTCAATAAAAGCAAAACATAATAAAGAAGTCGTAATGCTTTTTGCAACACATTCACATGATGATCGCGCAGGCGGATTTGATTTTTACAGAAAAAAAGGAATTAAAACGTATTCAATTCAATTGACGGATGATATTCTGAAAAAGAAAAATGAACCCAGAGCCGAATTTATAATCCCGAATGATAAAATTTTTACAGTTGGACAATATACTTTTGAGGTTTATTATCCAGGAAAAGGCCATGCGCCAGACAATATTGTAGCTTGGTTTCCAAAAGAAAAAGTGTTGTACGGAGGTTGTTTTGTGAAAAGTGCCGATGCTCAGGATCTGGGTTATTTAGGAGACGCTGATGTGAAAGAATGGAAAAATTCAATTGCAAGAGTTCAAACTAAATTTAAAAATCCAAAGTATATTATTCCGGGGCATGACGATTGGACTAATATTGAATCTTTAAATCATACTTTGAAATTGGTTGATGAGTATTTGGCTAAATCTTTAGAGAAATAATAGAGAGCCTTATCTTTATTGGAGGAATAGTGTAATTTGTTTATATTTGAGTCAGATAAAATTTTAAAAAATGAACTTTTTAGAAGATCACATATTAGATATTTCTAAGCTTTGTAAAACACACAAAGTAAAGGCTCTGTACGCTTTTGGTTCAGTGCTTAGAGAAGATTTAATGATAAAAGTGATGTCGATTTAGTCGTTGATTTTAAAGCTTTAGATGTTTTGGACTATGCAGATAATTATTTTGATTTTAAATTTTCTTTAGAAGAAATTTTCAAAAGACCAATTGATTTGTTAGAAGAAAAGGCAATTAAAAACCCTTATTTTAAAGAAAACTTAAATAAGCAAAAGCAATTAATTTATGGATAACGATATTAAAACTTGGCTGTTTGATATTCTGAATTCTATAAATGAAATTGAAAGTTATTTTCCAAAAACGATGCAATTTCAGGATTATGAAAGGAATATGCGTACTAAACGGCTGTGGAAAGAAATGTTGAAATTATAGGTGAAGCGATGAGTCGGATATTAAAAGTAAACAATGAAATTCAAATAACGGATTCCCGAAAAATTGTTGACGTAAGAAATAGAATTATTCACGGATACGATTCAGTTTCTGATGCTGTAATCTGGGGTATTGTGATAAAACAGCTTCCCATTCTTAAAAAAGAGGTTGAAAAAATACTTGCAGAATAATTAAAAATTATTCAAAATCCCATAAAATTTCTACATGTTTTTTATCGAAGTTATTTTACCGCTTTCCTTAGCAAAAACGTTTACTTATCGAATTTCTGAGGCCGAATTTCATTTCATTAAAAAAGGAATGCGCGTTGCGGTACCTTTTGGTAAAAACAAAATTTACACGGCGCTTGTTCTGGATATTCATGAAAATGCGCCAACATTATATGAAGCCAAAGAAATTCATCAAATTTTAGATGAAAAACCAATCGCGACAGAAATCCAAATTAAGCATTGGCTCTGGGTTGCAAATTATTATATGTGTGCAATTGGCGATGTATATCGCGGTGCTTTTCCGACGGGATTATTGCTGGAAAGTGAAACCATTATTTCGCACAAACCAGAAGTTTTGGTTAATGATTCTGAACTTTCAGATGATGAATTTTTGGTCTATGAAGCTTTACAGCATCAAAGCTCATTGAAAGTTCAGGAAATCGCTTCGATTTTAAATAAGAAAAATATACTTCCGGTTCTTCAAAAATTGATCAGCAAAGATATTATTGTTTTAGAAGAAGAAATAAAAGAAAGCTATAAGCCAAAAATGATTCGATATGTGAAATTACATTCGAAATACGAATCGGATAATGGTTTGGCCGAGTTGCTTGAAGTCTTGAAAAGCGCTAAGAAACAAAAAGAAATTGTTATGGCATTTTTTCAGCTGAGCGCTTCTGAGAAAAAGCCAATTACGGTAAAAAGACTGACTGAGTTTTCTAATGTTTCGTCTGCAGTTGTAAAAGCATTGGTTGAAAAAGAAATTTTTGAAGAATATTTTTTACAGCATGATAGGGTTACTTTTAGTGGTGAAAAATCAGAAAACGAACTTCAGTTAAGTGAAGCGCAGGAGAATGCCTTTAAAGCAATAAAAGAAAATTTTCTTGAGAAAGATGTTTGTTTGCTTCATGGTGTAACTTCAAGTGGAAAAACAGAAATCTATATCAAGTTAATTGAAGAATATTTGCAAACTGGAAGGCAGGTGTTGTATTTGCTTCCAGAAATTGCAGTCACCACACAATTAGTTGCTCGTTTGCGTTTTCATTTTGGAGATAAGGTGGCGGTTTTTCATTCAAAATATAATAATAATGAAAGAGTTGAGGTTTGGAGGCAAACGCTTGAGAATTCAGAAAAAGCGCAAATTATAATAGGAGCAAGATCAGCTTTGTTTTTGCCTTTTAATGATTTGGGATTGTTGATTGTTGATGAAGAACATGAACAAACATTTAAGCAGACTGATCCTGCGCCAAGATTTCATGCAAGAGATGCGGCAATTGTATTGGCTAATTTTCATACTGCAAAAGTAATTTTAGGTTCGGCAACTCCAAGTATTGAAACTTATTTTAATACACAAAACAATAAGTATGGACTGGTGACTCTTAGCGAACGTTATAAAAATGTTCGTTTGCCAGAAGTCGTGTTGGTTGATTTAAAAGACAAACATTTTAGAAAAAGAATGACAGGACATTTTAGTGATGTTCTTATTGATGAAATTGCAGAAGCTATGTCTTTAGGCGAACAAGTCATTCTATTTCAAAACAGAAGAGGATATTCTCCTATTATGGAGTGTTTGCGATGCGGTCATGTGCCACATTGCCAACAATGCGACGTAAGTTTGACGTACCATAAAAATAAAAATCAGCTTCGATGTCATTATTGTGGTTATTCAATTGCAAAACCTACTAATTGTCATAGTTGTTCCAGCATCGATTTGACAACGAAAGGTTTTGGAACAGAACAAATAGAGCAGGAGTTGGCATCGCTTTTTCCAAAAGCAAAAACGGCAAGAATGGACCAAGATACCACAAGGGGCAAATTTGGTTTTGAAAAAATTATAGATAATTTCAAGAACCGCGAAATTGATATTTTGGTAGGAACTCAAATGTTAGCTAAAGGTCTAGATTTTGAGAATGTAAGCTTGGTTGGAATTATGAATGCCGATAATATGTTGCATCATCCCGATTTTAGGGCTTTTGAACGCAGTTTTCAAATGATGACCCAAGTTGCTGGAAGAGCCGGAAGATCTGAAAAACAAGGAAAAGCGGTTATTCAGACTTATAATCCAAATCATAATACGATTCAGCAAGTTACAAACCATAATTATATAGGTATGTATAAGGAGCAGTTGTACGACAGACAGATTTATAGATATCCGCCTTATTTCCGCATCATCAAATTGACATTGAAACACCGCGACTTTGATCGATTGAAAGAAGGGTCGATGTGGTTGTATCAGGTTTTGAGCCAAAATTTGAATATGCCAGTTTTGGGGCCAGAAGAGCCGGCGATAAGCAGAATCAGAAATGAGTATATCCGAACGATACTAATTAAGATTCCGCAAAATCTTCATTTAGGAAACACAAAAAAGACTATTCAGAAAATGTTGAATAGTTTTGAAGCTGTAGCACAGTACAGATCGATAAAAGTTACTGTTAACGTTGATTTCTATTAAGACGACGTTGACAATGCTTTTACCAAATCTTCTTTTTTGTTTCGGCTTAATGGGATTTTTGTAATTCCGATTTCGGCAAACTTGCTGTTGAAGCGTTCTACTTTATCAATATTAATGATATAAGATTTGTGCACTCGAATAAATTTATCTTTCGATAAATCATTTTCAAAAGATTTCATAGTCGAAAGCACCAAATTGCTATCATCTTCGGTAACGACTCTTACATAATCTCCAAAAGCTTCAATCCATTTGATTTTAGCCGTAAAGATTTTGAGTTTTTTAAGATTACTTTTGATGAAAATATGTTCGCCTTCTTCTTCTTTGACTTCTTTTTTAAGCAAGTGCATATCGATTGCCCTTTTGACAGAAGCGTTGAAGCGATCAACTGCGATTGGTTTTTGCAGATAATCCGTAGCATCATAGTCAAAAGCTTTTAAAGCATATTCGGCTTTAGAAGTGATAAATATAATTTGTGGCTTTGATTTTAGTCCGTCAAGGAAGTCAAAACCATTGATAACAGGCATTTCGATATCAAGAAATATTAAATCGATATTATTTAAAGAGATACAGCTTTTTGCTTCTATTGCATTAGAAAAGTCCCCGATTAAGTGCAAACCTGGGTGATTATTAACTAATTTTGCAATAATCGTCCTTTGTATAGAACTATCATCTACAACAACACAGTTTAGTTTCATAACATTTAAATTTAGAATAAATTCAGGATAGCAGTAGTAAATGTATTGTTTTTTTGGAAAAAAAACTAAACTGAGCGAGTATTTTTTGCTTTATGACGAATAAAAGCAAAAAAAAGTTGGATATACAGAAATAATGCTTACTTTTGCACCCAATTTTAACAAATAAATATTTTATTTATGAATCATTATGAAACTGTTTTCATTTTAAATCCCGTTTTATCTGAGGTTCAGGTGAAGGAAACAGTAACGAAATTTGAAGAATTTCTTACTAGTAGAGGAGCAGAAATGGTATCGAAAGAGGATTGGGGTCTTAAAAAAATGGCTTACGAAATCCAAAACAAAAAAAGTGGTTTTTATCACTTATTCGAATTCAAAGTAGCTGGAGAAGTTCTTTTAGCTTTTGAAACTGAATTCAGACGTGATGAAAGAGTTATGCGTTTCTTAACTGTAAGTTTAGATAAACATGCTATTTCATGGGCTGAGAGAAGAAGAGCAAAATTAAAATCTACTAAAGCGTAATTATTATGTCTACAATCGAACAATCTGCAAAAGGAAAAAAAGACGGAGATATCAGATATTTAACGCCTTTAAACATTGAAACTAACAAAACTAAAAAGTATTGCCGTTTCAAAAAATCAGGAATCAAATACATCGATTATAAAGATGCTGATTTCTTATTGAAATTCGTTAATGAGCAAGGAAAAATTCTTCCTCGTCGTTTAACTGGAACTTCATTAAAATACCAAAGAAAAGTTTCTGTAGCTGTAAAAAGAGCTCGTCACTTAGCTTTAATGCCATACGTGGCCGATTTATTAAAATAATTAAAAACTCTAGTCGCTGGTTTCTAATAATAGAACCTAACTTCTAAAATATAAGGACAACAACATGGAACTTATTTTAAAACAAGACGTACAGAACTTAGGATTTAAAGATGATGTAGTATCTGTAAAACCTGGTTACGGTCGTAACTTTTTAATTCCTCAAGGTTTTGCTACTTTAGCAACTCCTTCTGCTAAAAAAGTTTTAGCTGAAAACCTAAAACAAAGAGCACACAAAGAAGCTAAAATTGTTGCTGATGCAAAAACATTGGCTGAAACTTTGAAAGCTCTTGAAATTAAACTTACTGCAAAAGCTGGTGGAGAGAAACTTTTTGGTTCTATCACTAACATCGATATCGCTGAAGCTTTAGAGAAATCTGGTAATGCTATCGATAGAAAATTCATCACTAGCGGTGTTGTAAAACGTATTGGTAAATACAATGCTACAGTTCGTTTACACAGAGATGTAATCGTTGAATTAGCTTACGAAATTGTTGCTGAAAAGTAATAGTTTTAAAAATCTATATAAAAATCCCGATGAAAATCGGGATTTTTTTGTTTAATAGAAAAAACAATAAAGTGTTATTCGCTTGAAGTTTATAACATAATGCATAAAGCATAAATAAAATGAAATACGCAAGATTAACAAAAGAGCAATTTGATGAATTGCATGCAGAATTTGCAAGTTTTTTAGCAACTCAGGCAATTGATAAAGCGGAGTGGGATTCTCTTAAAATAAATAAACCTGAAGTTGCTGAGCAGGAATTAGATGTTTTTTCAGATTTGATCTGGGAAGGCGTTTTGAGTAGGGCCGAATTTTTAGAGCATTTTTCTAAAAATCATATTTTTTTATTTCAATGTTTCGAGACTTATGTTCAATCTATCGTTTTGAAATCGCTAGTTCCAGAAACTGATTTTTTAACTCAAGAAGGTTTGCAGTGGTTGAGTGATAATATGTTTACGGAAACAATAGAAATGAAAGTTGGAAAAAAAGTTTTTACTGAAGATCGAAATTCTTCAATTTTTGAATTGATTCAACAAGGGGCTTTTTTAAGTGATGGACAATTGTTTAAACAGATCAATTCGATTATTGAGTCTTAATTAGGCGATAAATTAGTTTTTTAAATATTAAAAAGATTAAACAGTTTGTTGTAAAATTGTTTAATCTTTTTTATTTTTTTAACATTTGTTTAATCTTTATTTTTTTTTCGAGCACGTAGTTTTACGTGTTTATTTCAGTTTTCTCAATATTTTAAGACTTTTGCGTTAAAAAGATAATATTTCTATCTTTTTTAGATTTATTGTTAAATCTATAACGTTTGAATTGGATTAATTGTAGGTTTTTTCTTTGATAATTAAAAATTAACGTTAAATAAACGTGTTTTTAATACACTTCATAAAGTTTGTTTTTCCTAGTAAAAATGGTGTTTTTTCTTATGTATTTGTCGTTTATGTCGCTTTTTTCAATTCAGATCTAGAAAAAAAATGGAAATATTAGATTGTTATTTGATTTTATTTTTCCTATTTTTGAAATAGAAAGATTAAACAAAACAACTTGGTTTCTTAAAATGAGATCTTTTTTAGAGTAGTTTGTTTAATGTTTTGAATTTTGAACTAAAAGTGTTTATCGGTATTATTTTTTAAGTAACTTAATTAATACGCGTATGGAATTGACAATTACTCTCATTATCAAGTTTGCATTAGGTGTTCAAATTATTCTTACTCTATTAAGCTTATTGTTAGCTATAAAATTTGCCCACAAGTTTTCATTGTATTCAACTTTGGATTTGTTCCAAAAATCTATTCATAATAGTATTAATTTGTTTTCAAGCCCCTGTCGGCGGCTTTGCTAATGAATAATGTTGTGTCGTGTTTGTTTTTTAAATAATTGCGATCATTATTATTTATTGCTTTAAAAGTTTCAATGTTTTGGATTTTTCTGAATAGAAAATCTGACGGAGCCTAATCAACTTCTATAGCTTTGGAACTAGAATATGAATAAAAAAATTCCCCCGCACATAGTAATTTAATTTTTCTTTTATGAAAATTAAGCTTCAAACAAATCACTTCGTTAGGAAGAATGGTCTAGATCAGTATTTCCTAAAGGTTTTGAGGAACTCATTATTCAAAATGAATAATAGTGCTCTATGGTATACATAGTTATGTGTAATCCAAATGTTTTTTAAACTGAAATGTAATTTATAGGTAAGCCCCAAATACTTTAAATTATATTTTAAACTGTTGATTATTAGTGTTTTTTAAAATTGCATAAACATACGTGTTTATCGCAGCAGGTTTTTTATTGTCCATTTTCTAATCTTCCAAATTATGAAAAGAAATTTTACTTTTTGCGATCTCATCTTTAAGAAGAGATTAGTGGGGCTATTATTTTTATTCCTATTATGTAGTAATGCTTTTTCGCAGTCTGTTTGTAGACCAGTGTCTCAAACAAACAGTGAAGCAGGTCTATTATGTGTAGGTTTAGATGTAAGTAATCCCACATTGGCCTACGACAATGATCCGGGGCTAACGACATTTGCGACGCTGCAAAATGCGGTCGGACTTCTTTGTATGGTCGAAGAGACCATGACATTGAATCAGACTGTTAAAGCGGGCGATGAAATTGTACTTTATTTGGGTACAGGAAATGGTTTGCTTGATGTTGGACTATTGTCTAACGTATCCATTCAAACCAAACTTTCCGGAACAAATGTAGGTCCAAGAGTGGCGCTTAACAGCCCAGTTTTGAACCTAAGTTTGTTATCTGGCAATGCCATCGGAGAGGTGAGATACACTGTACCGGGTGATGCCAATCAAGTACAAATTCAAGTTGGAGGACTTTTAAGTCTTCTGGTTAGTTTAAGAGTTTATGATGTTCGATTGGATTTTGCTAAACCTACAGTAACAGGAGGCTTAAATCAAACGATTTGTTCTGGAACATCAACAACTTTGACTGCTACTTCTGTGGCTGGTACTACTTTAGCTTGGTACAGTTCGGCTTCTTCGACAACAGCATTGGCAACAGGAAACACTTACACAACTCCAAGCTTAACAGCAAACACTACTTATTATATAGGAGTAGCTCGAGCAGGTGGATGTGAAGGAAATAATCGAGTACCAGTTGTTATTAATGTCTCTAACCCGGTAGCACCTGCAATTAGTTCTTCAGGAACGGCAGTGTGTTCTTTTGGCGCGACGCAGCAAACTACATTGTCTTTGATAAATCCGATTCCGGGAACCACTTATAATTGGTATTCTGTATCATCAGGAGGAACAGTATTAGCAACAGGAAATTCTTATTCGCCAACAGTTCCTCTTGGTACGACTAGGTTTTATGTGGAAGCAGTTATCGGAAGTTGTATAAGTCCGACTCGTGCACAAGTTGATGTTGTATCGACTGCAGTTCCTGCGGTTGCTATAGCATTGACGCAAAGTGTAACTATTCAATCAGGACAAAATGCGACTTTAAGTGCAACAACATCTGAAGTTGGAGTGACTTTAAATTGGTACGATGTTCCAACAGGAGGAACGGCAATTGCAACCAATACATCAACGTTCACCACTCCAATTTTAACTGCTTCAAAAACGTACTATGTAGAAGCTCAAAGTGTAACTGGCGGTTGTGTTAGCGCATCAAGAACTGCGATTACAGTAAATGTTATAAATACTCCGGCTGGTGGCTGTTTATTAGCAAACAGTCAACAAACCAGTTTAAATGGTCTTTGTTTATTGTGTAGCAGTACAAATCCTGATAATTCTGTTGACGGAGATATTAATACTGCAGCGCGTTTAACAGTTCCTGTTGGTTTGATAAATGGCTGGATTCAGCAAACATTGCAATTTAACAATCCTGGTAAAGTAGGAGATATTATAGATGTTGAATTAGAATTGCCAGGCGGTGTTCTTGATTTAAGTTTATTAAATTATATCAGTTTAGCAACTTACAATGGAACAACTTTTAATAATGACAGAGTTTCAATAAATAATTTATTGAGTGTTCAATTATTGGGAGGAAACCGCTTTAGAGCTAGTATTACTGCTGGCGCAAATTTTGATCGTGTAGAAGTTCGTTTAGGTGGTTTGGTATCGGCTTTGACAAGCTTGGATATTTATCAAGCAAGTTATAGATATGCTGATCCAAATGTTACTGGAAATAAAATTATTTGTAGTGGACAAAATACTACACTAACTGCAGGCCTTGCTGTTGGAGAAACCGTTAACTGGTATTCTGCAGCCACTGGCGGCGCTTCATTGGCAAGTACTGCAGCTTTTACCACACCAAATTTGACTGCCAATACAACTTATTGGGCAGAGATAACTCGAAATGGTTGTGTAAACAGTGTACGCTTTGCAGTCCCAATTACGGTTAATGATCCTGTAGTAGCGACTCTAACAGGAGGTTCTGCAAGTATCTGTCAAGGACAAACGGCTACCATAGCAGTTCAGTCTCCGGTAGCGGGAACAACTTATAACTGGTATGATGCGGCAGCAGGTGGTAATTTGGTGTTCACAGGAACTTCTTTTACAACACCAGCTTTAACATCTTCAACAAACTATTATGTTGAATCCGTAATTGGAAGTTGTACAAGTCCAACTCGTGCACAAGCATCTATTACTGTTAATCCATTGCCAGCAGATCCGACTGTAGCTTCTTCGACAGTAATAATTCCGTCAGGGCAAGTTGTTACTTTGCAGGTTTCAAATCCTGTGGGAGGAGTAGTTTATGACTGGTATGACGTGCCTACAGGAGGAACAGCTTTAGCGACTAATCCTAGTTATACTCCAAGTCCAGCTTTAACGGCAAATAAAACATATTACATTGAAGCAAGAAGTGCTTCAAATTGCGTTAGTGCTACAAGAACTACAATAAATGTTGTGGTTACGCCTCCGGCGCCAATTACATCTTGTTTGCAAGCAAATGCACAAGTAACTTCAAGAGGAGGTTTGACAGGTTGTTTGTTATGTTCCTCTGCTAATGACGCTGATTCAGTTGATGGCAATGATGCGACAGCAGCAAGACTTTCTGTTGCACTAGGTCTAGTTGATGATTATATGCAGCAGATGCTTACTTTTTCGACTTCAGGAAAATCGGGAGATATTATAGATGTTGAATTAGGTATTCCTGGTGGAATAGCTGATGTAACTGCACTTTCTTATATAACTTTAAGAAGTTATAACGGAGCAACACCAAATAGTGATCAAGTTAATATAGGCTCATTAGTTAGTGTTCAATTATTAGGAGGTGATCGTTTTAAAGCAAGTTTTACAACTTCTGGGGATTTTACAGCTGTAGAAGTTCGATTAGGAGGACTAGCAACTGTAATATCTAGTTTAGATATTTATGGGGCTTCGTTTAGATACAAAGAAGCGAGTATTACGGGTGCTTCTTCACCAATATGTTCAGGAACTTCAACAACATTAACAGCTTCAACTACGGCAGGCGATGTACTTAATTGGTATGATGTTGCTAGTGCAGGAACAGCTTTGGCCTCAAACACAAATACGTATAATACAGGAAATTTAACAAGTTCAAAAACATACTATATTGAAACAGTAAGAGGTACTTGTGTTAATAGTGTACGTCAGCCAGTAACGGTAACTGTTCTACCATTAGCAGTTGCGTCAAATGTTACGATTGCTAGTTCAGTAGTGTCATCTTGTGCAGGAACTGCAGTGTTGTCTCCAACTTCTAATTTGACAGGAGCACAATTTAAATACTATACAGATCAAGCTAAAACACAAGAAATTACAACTGGTTCAACAGTAGTGGCACAACCTGGGATTACTTTTTCTAAAGATCCATCTACTGGAGCACTTACTATTAATGGCTTTACTTCTGGTACATCTTATACATATTTTGTTTCTGTTGGAAATACTGTAACTTGTGAAAACGATGCAAATACGCTACAATCAGTAGTTGTTAATTTTCCAGCAACTACTACAACTTTGGCTGTAACATCTCCATTAGTTGCGTGTGGAAGTGCTAACTTAAAAAATGCTATTACGGCATTTGACACAACTGGCAATACAACATATACTTTCTTTGACCCTTCAGACGCAGTTATGACAGATGAAGCAGCTATGAACATAACAATTAGTGGTGTTTACTCGGTTCAGGCTCAAGCAAACGGAGTTGATTGTCCATCTACAAAACAAGCAGTAAATGTAACAATTAATCCGCTGCCAAGCTTGACTGTCGATCCTGCTCAATCTGTTGCTCAAGGTACAAATGTAACTTTAAATGCAACTTCGAATGGAACATTGGCATGGTATGATCCGCAAGGAAATGCATTGGCAGGTCCTCCTTTTTCTACGGGAGCATTAAATGTTCCGGGAATTTATACTTATACTGTTGTGGCGACATTAGGATCATGTTCAGTAACAGGGACACTTTCTATCAATGTTAAAGATCCAGACAATTGTCAATCATTAACTGAAAGAGTATATGCTACAGCACAAAGCTCTGGCTCAATTGTAACTGGAGGAGTTTCTAACGGAGCTAACGCAGTTGATGGAAATCCACAGACATTTTCAACTATCACAACAGGAGTTGGACTTTTAGGAATTGGTACAACTTGGCAAGATTTAACCTGGCCAGCAACGATTGCAAAAGGAACACCAGTAAGTGTTAAGCTTGGTTCTGAATACAGCGGTTTAGGTGTTGCACAAGGAGTTTCTGTTATTGGAAGAAAAGCTGGAGTTGATATCGGAGTAATGCAATCTGTTTCTGGAGCGTTATTGAATGTGCTTCCGGGAGATAATGCGTATGAATTTACTTTTGTTCCTTCAAATGCAGCAGGTCCGCAAGATTATGACGGAATCAGAATTATATCAGGAGCTGTTTTGAGTGTTGCTCAAAATACGAAAGTTTATGAGGCTTATTATAAAAAATCGGTTACTACTGTTGCATGTACACCTGGTGACATTCAAGATATTTTTTACGGAACAACTGATTTAGGACTTCCAGTTGGAGCACTGACTTCAACTGTTGGAGTAAGCGATGCTTGGAATGTAGCTGATAATGATGTTACAACTTTCGCAACAATGTACAGTGGAGCAGGAGTTCTTGCTTCGGCAGATATGACAGTTCAATTTAAAACGCCATCTGTTGTTAGCGATACATTAAGAATTGTGATTTCAAAACCAGGTACAATTTTGAACGTTAATTTATTGACAGGTTTTAGCATTCAGCGTTATTTAGGAAACGTTGCAGTTGGAGCTCCAATTCAAAATAATAGTACATTACTAAGTTTGAAATTATTATCGGCAAATACAATGGCGATGGTATTGGTTTCTTCACCAACAGAATCGTATGATAGAGTGAGAATTCGTTTTGGTGGTGTTGCAGGTGTTCTAGAATTTTTAAGAGTTCACACAGTTGAGCGTGTTGCAAATACTTCGGTTATAGGAGGAGACCCAACTAATAAGGTTACAGTTTGTCCAGGAGGTACAGTAACGCTCCAAATACCACAAGAAGCTTGTTCGACTTATGTTTGGTATGATTCCCCTACAGGTGGTGCAATTGTTGCTAACGGTATTACTTATACAGTTCCAGCTACATTAGCTGCGGGAATATATAAATATTATGTTCAGCCAGTTCGTTACGGATGTGAAGCAATGACAAGAGGCGAAGTTACAGTTGAGGTTAGAGCAACTAGTCCAGAAAATATTTTAGCTGACATTACATTGAACGGCGGATCAGCAACTTCAATTTGTGCACCTTCAGGAACTGTAACTTTGGCTACAAATTTGGTTGGAACATTTACAAATCCAGTATATCATTGGTACAAATTTGATGGAACAACAAGCCAGCCAATCGCTGGTGCAACAGGGCCATCATTAACGGTGACTAGTTTAGTGCCAGGAACCTATACCTATTTTGTTGGTGTGAGTTCAGATGAATATTGCGAAACTGCCGAAGCAGATAGAAAACAAATAACATTTACTATTTTGCCTCCGTCAGTGGCAACGGATATTCAAGTAGACGATGTAACAGTATGTAATGGAGTTGCAGCGTCATTGACACCAACTGCACCAACATTGACAAATCCTGTTTTCACTTGGTACGCTGACAACAATAAAACTCCTCTTGTAAACAACACGCCTGCAGGAGTAACTTATTCAGTAAGCACGATGGGAGTTTTAACAGTTACAGGTTTAACACGAGCTGTGAGCCCAATAACTTATTATGTTGCAGTTTCTAGCGATGGAACTTGTGAAAATCTTGCAGGAACATTACAAGATGCTGTAATTATTATTAGTGATCCAAATACACCAACTACAACAAATTCTACTCAGAATTTCTGTTTGATCAATAATCCAACAGTTGCTAATATCCAAGTAAATGAATCTAATGTAGTTTGGTACAATAGCAATACATCAACAACCCCTTTATTATCTACTGATGCTTTAGTAAACGGTACTTATTATGCTACAGCAAAAGATCCGATTACGAATTGTGAAAGTAGTGTTCGTCTGGCGGTTGTTGTTAACGTGAACGATCCTGGCACGCCGACATTGGTAAACGCAGGAACACAAAATTTCTGTTTGGTAAATGCTCCAACATTTGCAAGTGTTCAATTTAATGAAACCGATATCGTTTGGTACGATGCCATGACAGGAGGAAATGCAATTCCGTCAACTCAGGCATTGGCAAATGGCACTTATTATGCTGCAATCAGCGATCCGGCAACAGGTTGTGAAAGCGCGACAAGATTGAGTGTAACAATAAGCGTTAACGATCCGGGCACACCGACATTGGTAAACGCAGGAACACAGAATTTCTGTTTGATCAATGCTCCGACATTCGCAAGCGTTCAGTTCAATGAAAGTAATATCGTTTGGTATGATGCCTTGACAGGAGGAAATGCAATTCCATCGACTCAGGCATTGGCAAGTGGCACATATTATGCCGCAATCAGCGATCCAGCAACGGGCTGCGAGAGCGCGACAAGATTGAGCGTAACAATAAATGTAAATGATCCTGGCACACCGACATTGGTAAACGCAGGAACTCAGAATTTCTGTCTGATCAATGCTCCGACTTTTGCAAGCGTCCAGTTAAACGAAACCAATATTGTTTGGTACGATGCAATGACAGGAGGAAACTTGATTCCATCGACTCAGGCATTGGCGAGTGGTACTTATTACGCTTCAATCAGCGATCCAGCGACAGGCTGTGAGAGCGCAACAAGATTGGCAGTTGTAATCAATGTAAACGATCCAGGCACTCCGACATTAGTAAATGCAGGAACACAAAACTTCTGTTTGGTAAATGCTCCGACATTTGCAAGCGTTCAGTTCAATGAAACCAATATCGTTTGGTACACTGCCTTGACAGGAGGAACATTGATTCCATCAACTCAAGCTTTGACTAACGGAACTTATTATGCTGCAATCAGCGATCCGGCAACAGGATGCGAAAGCGCGACAAGATTGAGCGTTACAATAAATGTAAGCGATCCGGGAACTCCGACATTGGTAAATGCAGGAACACAGAATTTCTGTCTGATCAATGCTCCGACATTCGCAAGCGTTCAGTTCAATGAGAGCAATATCGTTTGGTATGATGCCATGACTGGAGGAAATGCAATTCCATCGACTCAGGCATTGGCAAGTGGCACATATTATGCCGCAATCAGCGATCCAGCAACGGGCTGTGAGAGCGCGACAAGATTAAGCGTAACGATAAATGTAAATGATCCGGGAACTCCGACATTGGTAAACGCAGGAACACAGAATTTCTGTTTGATCAATGCTCCGACTTTTGCCAGCGTTCAGTTCAATGAAACAAATATTGTTTGGTACACAGCGTTGACAGGAGGAACATTGATTCCATCAACTCAAGCCTTGGCAAGTGGCATTTATTACGCTGCAATCAACGATCCGGCAACAGGTTGTGAAAGTGCGACAAGATTGAGCGTAACAATAAATGTAAACGATCCGGGAACTCCGACATTAGTAAATGCAGGAACACAAAACTTCTGTTTGGTAAATGCTCCGACATTTGCAAGCGTTCAGTTCAATGAAACCAATATCGTTTGGTACACTGCCTTGACAGGAGGAACATTGATTCCTGCAACTCAAGCTTTGACTAACGGTACTTATTATGCTGCAATCAGCGATCCGGCAACAGGCTGCGAGAGCGCTATAAGATTAAGCGTGACAATAAGCGTTAACGATCCAGGAACTCCGACATTGGTAAACGCAGGAACACAGAATTTCTGTTTGATCAATGCTCCGACTTTTGCCAGCGTTCAGTTCAATGAAAGTAATATCGTTTGGTATGATGCCTTGACAGGAGGAAATGCAATTCCATCGACTCAGGCATTGGCAAGTGGCACATATTATGCCGCAATCAGCGATCCAGCGACGGGCTGCGAGAGCGCGACACGATTGAGCGTAACAATAAATGTAAATGATCCGGGCACACCGACATTGGTAAACGCAGGAACTCAGAATTTCTGTCTGATCAATGCTCCGACTTTTGCAAGCGTTCAGTTCAACGAGACAAATATCGTTTGGTACGATGCTAAGACAGGAGGAAATGCAATTCCATCGACTCAGGCATTGGCAAGCGGTACTTATTACGCTGCAATCAGCGATCCAGCGACAGGCTGTGAGAGCGCAACAAGATTGGCAGTTGTAATCAATGTAAACGATCCAGGCACTCCGACATTAGTAAATGCAGGAACACAAAACTTCTGTTTGGTAAATGCTCCGACATTTGCAAGCGTTCAGTTCAATGAAGCAAACATTGTTTGGTACACTGCCTTGACAGGAGGAACATTGATTCCATCAACTCAAGCTTTGACTAATGGCACTTATTATGCTGCAATCAGCAATCCAGCAACAGGATGCGAGAGTGCAACAAGATTAAGTGTGACAATTAATGTGACAAATCCAGCGACTCCAACAACTACAAATGCAACTCAGGTTTTCTGTTCAGGAAATATGCCAAAAGTTTCTAATATTCAAGTAAATGAAGCAAATGTGGTTTGGTACAGTATTATAACAGGCGGAACTGCAATTCCTGCAACAACTTCGTTAGCGACTGGCGTTTATTATGGAGCAATCAAAGATCCGGTAACTGGTTGTGAAAGCAATGTAAGATTAGCTGTAAATGTTACAGTTGGAAATACAATTAATCCTACTACAACAAATGCTTCTCAAAGCTTCTGTTCAACATCAGCACCGACAATTGCGAATATTCAGGTAAACGAAAGTAATGTAACTTGGTTTAGTTCAGCGACTGGCGGAACAGCAATTCCAGCAACAACGGCTTTAACCACAGGTACTTATTTTGGAAATATTGTAGATCCTGCTACAGGATGTGAAAGTTCAACTCGTTTACAGGTTACGGTTACGGTTACAAACCCAAGTCCGACACCAACAACAACGAATGCAGTTCAGAACTTCTGTACACTAAATGCACCAACAGTTGCTAATATTCAGGTTAATGAAGCAAATGTAGTTTGGTATAGTACACCAACAGGAGGAACAGCAATTCCAGCAGCAACAGCATTGGTTACAGGAACATATTACGGAGCTGTTTCAAGTGCAATAGGTTGTGAGAATCCAGTACGTTTGGCAGTTGTGGTAAATGTAAATACTCCGGGAGTGATTACAACACCAAGAACAACACAAACATTCTGTTTGTCAAAATTGCCAACACTTGCGAATATCTTAGTAAATGAACCAAATGTAGTATGGTATTCTTCTGCAACAGGCGGAACACCTTTAGCAGCAAATACACAATTAACTGCTGGAACTTACTATGCTTCGGCTCTTGCAAGTACAACAAATGGATGTGAAAGCGCAACAAGATTAGGAATCACAATTGCTTTTGAAAATGATGCTTTGGTTCCAATTACAACAAGCGACGATACTCCATGTGTTTTCCAAGGTGTAACTTATTCAGTAGCAAATGGTAAATCAAATTATGTTTGGTCAGTTACCAACGGAACAATTATTTCTGGCGGAGGAACTGCTGATGGAAATGTAACAATTTCATGGTCAGATATTGGTTCTGGTCAAGTAAAAGTTACATACATCAACACTTGTGATGAAACAACTACTAAAACATTAAATGTTACAGTAGCAACTTGTTCAGATTTAACAATTACTAATACAGTGAGTAATCCAACTCCAAATTTTGGTGAGCAGATAACATTTACAGTAACAGTAAATAATGTTGGACAAGGAAACTTCATCAATACACTTGTAAGCGACTTATTGCCTAACGGTTATGAATTAATTAGTTCAAGCACAACTCAAGGAACATTTGACCCAATAACACAGCTTTGGACAATTCCAACACTAAATGCTGGTCAAAGTGTAGTGCTTACAATTGTTGCTGAAGTAGTTCATGGAACTGATTATTTATCTGTTGCAACTATTGAAATTTCAACTCCTTTAGATATTTCTGCAGCAAACAACTCGGCTTCCGCTTCTGTTGATCCAATTTGTTTGACAGTGTATAATGAGTTTACACCAAATAATGATGGTGCTAATGATTTATTCCGAATTGACTGTATCGAATCGTATCCAAACAATGAGTTGAAAGTGTACAACAGATATGGTGCATTGGTTTACAGCAAACAGCATTATGAAAATGATTGGAACGGAACGGCCAATGTGTCTGGAGTTATTAGTAGAGGAGATATGCTGCCAACAGGTACTTATTTTTATGTGATAGACATTGGAGACGGAACGGTTAAAAAAGGATGGTTATCTATAATGAGATAAGCAGACAATGTTAATCATCTAATTAATTAAACTAAATAAGTATCGTTATGAAACTATATATAAAATCATTAGAAGCATATTTTATACTGATATGCTCTTTTATCACAGTCTGTGCCAGCGCACAGCAAGATCCGGAGTACACTCAGTATATGTACAATACAATGGCGGTAAATCCAGCTTATGCTGGGTCTACCGGCACATTGGAAGCAACACTTTTACACCGTTCACAATGGGTTGGAATTTCTGGAGCACCAGAAACACAGTCTTTTTCAATTCACGCACCGCTTCGAAACGAGAAAGTTGGTTTAGGACTTAGCGTTGTCAATGACAAAATTGGTCCATCAAACGAACTTTATCTTGACGGAAACTTTTCTTACTCAATTCCGCTTGGATATGAAAAAAGATTAGCTTTTGGTTTGAAAGCCGGTATGAGAATGCTAAATGTAGATTGGTCAAAAGGGAGGTATTACGATCCAAATGATGTGTTGTTAAATCAAAATATTGACAATCAGGCAAAATTAGCCGTTGGAGCGGGGATCTATTATTATACTGACAAATGGTATGTAGGAGCATCGGTTCCAAGTTTCATCCAAAATGATTATTACGATGATGTTCAGGAATCGATTAACTATGATCGCTTGCATTATTATTTCATGGGAGGTTATGTTTTTGATTTGAATCCAAATTTAAAATTCAAACCTGCATTTTTAGTGAAAGCAGTAAGTGGAGCACCAATTACTGCTGATATATCGGCGAATTTTATGATTGCTGAAAAATTTGTGATTGGGGGTTCATACAGAACAGATGATTCTGTGAGCATCTTGGCAGGTTTTCAAATCTCTAAAAGTTTTTATGTTGGATACGCTTTCGATTATACCGTTAGTGAGTTGAATAAATACAACGATGGATCGCACGAGATTATCTTGCGTTACCAGTTTAACAAAGGCGAAAGTAAAATCAAATCCCCACGATTCTTCTAAATCCAAAACCTATGAAAAAACTATATATCCTAAGTTTAGTCTTGAGCATTACGTTTAGTTTTGCTCAAAAGACTAATTTAAAGAAAGCGGATGCGCTGTTTAGAAATTATGCTTACGCAGATGCGTCAAAGGCATACGAAGAAATTCTGCAAAACAGCAAAAATCCATCAGCACAGACGCTAAAGAACGCCGCCGATTCGTATTATTTTATTTCCGATGAAAGAAATGCTATGAAATGGTATAAAAAATTATACGAAGCACAAGGCAATAATTTAACTGATATTTACTACTTGCGCTATATTCAAACCTTGAAAGGGGTAAAGAATTATGATCAGGCAGACAAAATGACAAAAGAATATCTGAATAAAAAAGGCGATCAAAATGAGATAAACCGATATGTTGCGCAGAAAAAACAACTCGATAGTTTGTCTAAAGCAAAATCACTTTATACAGTCAAAAATTTAGATATTAATACCAGTAAATCTGATTTTGGAGCTACTTTTTTTCAAGACAGAATTGTTTTTACATCTGCTAGAGATACTACAAAATTTAGTGAAAAGTTATACACTTGGAACAATCAGCCTTTCTTGAATCTGTATTTGGCAGAAAGAAATCAAGCTGATGGAAGTTTGTTTAACGAAACATTATTTCTTCCAAATGTAATGACAAAGTATCACGAAGCAACGGCTTCTTTTGATGCAAGCGGAAAAACCATTTATTATTCTACCAATATTGTCAAAAAGAACAAATTGGTAATTGATGAAAGCAAAACCAATAATTTTCAAATCGTTAAAGGAAGTATCGTAAACAATAAATTAGAAAATCCACAGCAGCTTTTCTTCGACAATGCCAATTATTCGGTTGGACATCCTTCATTAAGCGAAGACGGAAAATGGCTTTTCTTTGCTTCTGATATGAAAGGCGGAATTGGCGAAACCGATTTGTATTACGTAAAAATCGCCGACGACGGAACAATGAGTTCTCCCGTAAATCTTGGTCCAAAAATCAACACGCTAGGGAATGAAGTTTTTCCTTATTTCAGAAACGGAAAGCTTTATTTTTCTTCTGACGGTCATTATGGTTTGGGAGATTTAGATGTTTACGAAAGCAAACTTTTGCCCGACGGAACTTTTTCTGATCCAGTAAATTTAGGCGAACCAATTAACAGCAATAAAGACGATTTTACTTTTGTAATTGACAGCAAAGAAACCTACGGTTATGTTTCATCAAATAGAGAAGGAGGAAAAGGCGATGATGATATTTATTCTTTTGTAAAAGGAAAACCGGTTTGCAACCAGACAATTTCAGGAATGGCAATCGATAAAAAGACTAGATTGCCTCTTACTGATGTTTCAATTATGGCTTACAATTCATACAGCGAAGTTCTTGGTGAAACAAAAACAAATTTTGAAGGTAAATATGCTATTGAAGTGCCTTGTGGGAAAAATGTGAAAATGATTGCGGCAAAGCCAAATTATGCCAGTGACGAAAAAACGGTTGAAACCACTAAAGAAAACGGTGGCGAAATTAAAGATGTCAACTTTGAATTGAGTAATTATGATGATCTGGTTGTTAAAAGCAAAGGCGTTGAAAAAGTTGATGTTAAACCAATTTATTTTGATTACGATAAATATGACATTACGCCTTTGGCAGTTGAAGAATTGACTAAAGTAGTTTTCATTATGCAGAAATTTCCAAACATCAGAATCAAAATTGAATCATACACCGATTCTAGAGGGAAAGACTCGTATAATCTGAAACTTTCAGACAATAGAGCAAAATCAACTCGTGATTATATTATTTCTCAAGGAATTGATGCTTCTCGCATTGAGAGCGCAAAAGGTTACGGAGAAAGCAGATTAATTAACAAATGCAAAAACGGAGTAAAATGCACCGAAGAAGAGCATTTGTTAAATAGACGTTCTGACTTTATCATTATCCAGAAATAGTTTTATATTTGCAGGCTAATTATTTGATTATCAATACTGAAAATATAAAACGAAGAAACCATTTGGAAGTTGGTTTTGTTTAATTCTTTTTTAAGAATAGTGGACAAGAAGAAAATCAAGTCACATTGTTTTGTGACTTGATTTTTGATTTTTTAAAACTTTAGTTTCTATGATGTTTTTGAAAAAAAATAATCCTAATTTTGATATTCAATTATTCAAAATTACAATCTGCATCATTATAATATCTTATGACAATTCAAGAAAATATTCAAGCTTTACGAGAGGAACTTAACCAGCACAATTACAATTACTATGTGCTTGATAATGCTACAATTTCAGACTATGATTTCGATATTAAACTTAAAGAACTTCAAGATTTAGAAAACAAACATCCAGAATTTTTTGATGAAAATTCGCCAACCCAGCGAGTGGGAGGTGCAATTACTAAAAATTTCAAAACAATCGCGCATCAATATCGTATGTATTCTTTAGATAATTCCTATTCTAAAGAAGATTTGTTAGATTGGGAAAATCGAATTCAGAAGGTCTTAGGAAATGTAAAATTAGAATATACTTGTGAATTAAAATATGATGGAGCGTCAATCAGTATTACCTATGAAAACGGAAAGCTAGTTCAGGCATTGACGCGTGGAGATGGCTTTCAAGGCGATGAGGTAACAAATAATATCAAAACGATAAAATCGGTGCCGTTGCAGCTAAAAGGAAATTATCCTGAAAAATTTGATATCCGAGGAGAAATAATTTTGCCTTATGCTGGTTTTGAAAAAATGAATCAGGAATTGATTGAAATAGGAGAAACGCCTTATTCAAATCCAAGAAATACGGCTTCTGGTAGTTTGAAGCTTCAAGATAGTGCTGAGGTTGCTAAACGTCCGTTGGAATGTCTATTGTATTTTGTTATAGGGAATAATTTACCTTTTTCTTCCCAATTTGAAGGATTGGAATCAGCAAGAAAATGGGGATTTAAAGTACCGAAGGAAGCAAAATTGGTTGATAATATGAACGAAGTTTTTGATTTTATCGATTACTGGGATACGCACAGACATAATTTGCCCTATGAAACAGATGGTGTTGTAATAAAAGTGAACAATATTCAGTACCAAGAAGAATTGGGCTACACCGCAAAATCACCGCGTTGGGCAATAGCTTATAAATTCAAGGCCGAACAAGTTTCGACTAAATTAAATTCAATTTCATATCAAGTTGGACGTACAGGAGCAATTACTCCGGTAGCCAATTTAGCGCCTGTTCAATTAGCGGGAACGATTGTAAAAAGAGCTTCATTGCATAATGCAGATCAAATTGAAAAATTAGATATTAGAATAAATGACACTGTTTTTGTCGAAAAAGGAGGAGAAATCATCCCGAAGATTATTGCAGTTGATTTAGATAAACGACCAGAAAATTCAGAAAAGACACATTATATTACGCATTGTCCAGAATGTGAGACTGAATTGGTTCGAAATGAAGGCGAAGCAAATCATTATTGTCCAAATTTCTACGGATGTCCGCCACAGATTATTGGCCGAGTGCAACATTACATTTCTAGAAAAGCAATGGATATTGAAGGGCTAGGTGGCGAAACAGTAGCTTTGCTTTTCAAAAATGGATTAGTTCATAATTATGCTGATTTATATGAATTGAAAGTCGAAGATATTTTGCACTTGGAAAGAATGGCCCAAAAATCGGCAGAGAATTTAGTAAACGGCGTTGAAAAGTCGAAAGAAATTCCGTTTGAAAGTGTTCTTTTTGCTCTAGGAATTCGTTTTGTAGGCGAAACTGTTGCTAAAAAATTGGCCAAACATTATAAAAGCATCGATGCTTTGGCACAAGCTTCACTAATGGATTTGGTTTTAGTCGATGAAATTGGTGAACGAATTGCCAAAAGCGTAATTGAATTTTTTGAAAATGAAGAAAATAAACGAATAATTGAGCGTTTAAAAAGTTACGGCGTTCAATTTGAAATAGTTGAAAAAATTAACCCCAACGCTACAGAAAAATTCATTGGAAAAACATTTGTTGTTTCAGGCGTATTTGCTCAGTTTTCAAGAGATGAATTGAAAAAAACAATCGAAGATAATGGAGGAAAGGTAGGAAGTTCGATTTCTGCAAAAACTGATTTTGTGGTCGCAGGCGATAACATGGGACCAGCAAAATTAGAAAAAGCCAATAAATTGAATATTCCTATATTGTCGGAGGAAGATTTTATAACCAAATTAAATGAAAGCGAATAAACCGTCTTTGATTTTATTTTTTGTAGCCTTATTATTTACGATAATATTGGACTACACACAACAGGATATTTTGGCAATTTATCCTAAGGCTGTTGTTTTGCCTGCCATTTTTTTCTATTTCATCATCAGCAGTGATTTTAAAATTGGAAAAACCGAAGGAGTGATTTTTTTCTTTTGCTTTGTAGGCCAAGTTTTTGATTTGATGGATATCGAAATATCAGAACTTGGTGCAGTAATAAGCTTTTTGATCGTTTATTTATTGATTTTAAAGCTTTTTATAATAGACCACGAAAGAATAAAATTAAAAAGAAAGGATATTCTTCCCGTTTCAATCGTGGTCATATTTATTGTTTATTTGTTGGTTTCTGTATTGAGCCTTCAGCTTGACAATATGAAAAGATATAATGTGCTTTATACTTTTTACGGAATTGTTTTAAGTGTATTAAGCTACTATTCATTTGTCACTTATATCACAAAAGGAACACATTTGGCGCTTTTAATGTCTTTAATGGCGATAAGCTATATTTTTTCAGACATCTTTTATATTTTCAATCAGTATTTTTCATATTCGGTGGTTTTAGTACTTATTCGTGATGTGACACAAATTTTAGGATACTATTTTATGGTCGAATATTTTCTTGAGAAAACAAAGATCCAAAAGAAAATGTTATACAATAATTGATTTTCCTTGGTTTGTATGATTCTTGTTTTTATCAAAATAAAAATCAATTCGGCCTAAATTAATTCCGTAACAACCCACTTGATTTACCAATACATTTTCGCCAGCTTTATTCTTTACAATCGTTGGTTTGTCAAGAAAAGTATGCGTATGTCCGCCAATGATTAAATCAATATCTTGTGTTAATCCAGCTAATTTCAAATCACAAATTTTCTTTTCGTCGTCTCTGTAATTGTAGCCAAGATGTGAAAGGCAAATAACCAAGTCGCATTTTTCTTGCTTTTTCAGTAACTGCGTCATGTCTTGAGCAATTTCTACAGGATCGTTGTAAACCGTTTCTTGATACATTTTTTTATCAACTAAACCATCAAGTTCGATTCCTAAACCAAAAACACCAACTTTGATTCCGTTTTTGTTGAAAATTTTATAAGGTTTTACAAGTCCGTTCATGACTGTATTTTTGAAGTCGTAATTCGAATTGATGAATTCGAATTTCGCGTGAGGCATTTGAGCATACAAACCATCTAAACCATTGTCAAAATCATGATTTCCAATTGTCGAAGCATCATACTTCATCATGCTCATCAGTTTGAATTCCAATTCTCCTCCGTAATAATTAAAATAAGGAGTTCCTTGAAAAATATCTCCCGCATCCAATAAAAGCACATTTGGATTTTCCTGACGAATGCTTTCAATCAATGCCGCGCGACGAGATACGCCACCTTTGTTTGCATTTCTTGGATCATCAGCAGGAAAAGGATCTATATGGCTATGAACATCATTAGTATGTAAAATAGTCAAGTGCTTGATATCGTTAGATTCAAAACTGCTTAATGACAATCCTAAACTTAATAAAGCAGTACTTGCAGCAGTTTTTTCGATAAATTCTCTTCTTTTCATTGAATATGTTTTTTGCGTAAACGCGTGGAATTTTAGTTTTTCTTGAAATGTTATTCTTCAGTAATTCTGATGTCTTTTGGAACCGGAATTGTATCTACTTCTTTAAAATAATCGATCAATACATCTCTAAGTTTGTAGTTTAAATCATATTTCTCAACACTTTTGCCAAAGAAGTTCATGTTGTCGCCTCGATTAGCTAGGTAATCGTTGGTAGCGACATAATAAATTTTATTTAAATCAAGAGGTTTCCCTTGGATCATGATGTTTTTAGCAGTTTTGTCTTTCGCAATTGTAAATGTCATTCCCGAAAGTGGCTGGGCTTTTTTCTCCTTAATGATATAAGCAGTGATTTCTTGAACTTGTTCTCCTTTCAAACCTAGAACAACGAGATTGTTTTCAAAAGGCATAATTTCAAAAGCAGTTCTTGTCGTCACATTTCCTTTTGGAAGAATAGCACGAATACCGCCATGATTTAAAAGACATAAATCAATAGTTTTGTTTTCACGTTTTTTGAAAACCAAGTTTCCCCTCTGCACACAAACATCAGCCATAAGACTGCCAATTGTAGTTTGCCATTTTCCGTTGCTTTTGTCTAAAGTCTCTGGGCAATAGGCCAAAACGCTGTCCAGATCTTTGTTGATATGATCTCGGTATGGCTTTATGAAACTCTCGATTTCTGGAGTTTCAGCACCTTTTTCGGTTATCGGAATCTGTTTTCCTTCTATCTTAGTTAAATTGTAGTTTTTAGGGCTACAGGAGAAAATAAAAAAAAGTGTTAAGAATATAACAAAAAGTTTTAAAAATACGTTATACTTTTTTAGTTTTACCATCTTAAATGCGACTTAAATAATTAATTTTGTAATCTGGTAAAAATACTATGTTTTTAAATTATATAAAGGAATTATTTGTAAAAAAATCATTAAAAAATAGCCTGAATCATAATGTCAAAAACGAAGTCTTTACTAGCAAGATACAAACAATTGGTTTATTGATAGATGAAAGCAAGTTTAGCAAATCAGAAGAATTGATAAATGAGCTTGTCCAGCACGGAATCGCTAGCAAAAACATCAAAGTTGCAGTTTATAAAGATAAATTTGAGAAGAAAATAACGTATTCAAGACCTACTTTTGGTGAAAGACACATCAATTGGATGGGAGAATTTTCAGAATCTTTTTTAAATGAATTTATAGAAGCAGAATTTGATCTTTTGGTTAGTTATTATGAAATCGAAAAAACGATTTTGATGATAATGACGAACAGGTCAAAAGCAAAATTTAAAATCGGATTCTCATCGGTGGATCAAAGATTAAATCGATGGATGATACACACAGAAATGAATAATTATAAAGTATTTGTTTCCGAATTGTTTAGGTATTTAAAAAGTATAAAATAAATTATAATAAAAAATATGCAATCATTAATAGGAACTGGTGTTGCGCTTGTAACTCCATTTAAAAAAGATTTTTCAGTTGACATCGAGGCTTTACAACGAATTGTAAACTTCTCTATCGATGGAGGAGTTGAATATCTTGTTGTTATGGGAACAACAGCGGAAAATGCTACCCTTACATCAGAAGAAAAAGAGTTGGTTATAAAGACAGTAATCGACGTAAATAAAGGGAGATTGCCTCTAGTTCTTGGAGTGGGAGGAAATAATACAATGCAGATTGTTGAAGAATTAAAAACAAGAGATTTTTCAGCTTTTGAAGCGATATTATCTGTCTCGCCATATTATAACAAACCTACGCAAGAAGGAATTTATCAGCATTTTAAAGCAATTGCTGAGGCATCTCCAATTCCTGTAATCTTATATAATGTTCCAGGAAGAACTTCAAGCAATATGCTTCCTTCAACAGTAATTCGTTTAGCTAATGATTTTGAAAATGTTGTAGCGATAAAAGAAGCAGCTGGAGATATGGCTCAAGCCATGCAGCTTATTAAAAATGCTCCAAAAGATTTCTTAGTTATTTCTGGAGATGATATGCTTGCATTACCAATCGTTTTGGCAGGTGGAGCAGGAGTAATCTCTGTAATTGGTCAAGGTTTTCCTAAAGAATTTTCAGAAATGATTCGTTTAGGTCTAAATAAAAAAGTAGCTGATGCTTTTAAAACACATTATTTTTTATCAGACAGTATTGATATGATTTTTGAGCAGGGAAATCCAGCTGGAATTAAGCAAATCTTCCAAGCCCTTGGAATTGCTGATAATACTGTTCGTCTTCCATTGGTTTCTGTAGATGATTCTTTAGCAGAGAGGCTGAATGAGTTTGTAAAAAACAGCATTAAATAATTGTTAAAGTGTTAGTATTTTAAGATACTAAAAAATTATTTTGCAGTCGCTAAATTAATAACTAAATTTGCACCGAAACTTCGGTGTGATTTTGCTTTGGCAAATTGTCTGAGAGAATCATAATAAAAGTAAGAAAATGAAAAAAATAGTATCATTATTAATTGTTGTTGCCCTTTTTTGTTCTTGTAGTGATTACCAAAAGGTATTAAAAAACGAAGATGTTGCAGCAAAATTTGAAATGGCAACAAAAATGTATGATGCAGGTAAATATTCAAAAGCAATTCGTCTTTTTGAGCAATTAGCGCCTTCGTATAGAGGGAAGCCTCAAGCAGAAAAATTGTTTTATATGTTTTCACAATCTTATTATAAAACACACCAGTATTATTTGGCGGGTTATCAGTTTGAAAGCTTTGTATCAGGTTATCCGCGAAGTGAAAAAGTGCAGGAAGCCGCATTCTTGGGTGCATACAGTTATTCAAAATTAGCTCCGGTTTATAGTTTAGATCAGGCAGATACAGTAAAAGCTTTAGAGAAATTGCAAGCTTTTATAGATAATTATCCTAATTCTGAGTATATTCCTCAGGCGAACGAAACTGTGAAGCTTTTAAACGGAAAATTGGAGAAAAAAGCATACGAAAATGCTAAAGGATACAATACAATTTCTGATTATAAATCAGCTTTAGTGGCATTTGATAATTTTATTGCTGATTTCCCTGGAACGCCTTTTAAAGAAGATGCATTGTTCTACAAATATGATTCGGCATATCAATTGGCAATAAATAGTGTTCCTCAAAAAATGGAAGAACGTTTAAATGTTGCAAAAGTAGCTTACAATAACTTGATTAAGTTTAAAAGCGATACAAAATATAGAAAACAGGCAGACGAAATGAATGCCCGTGTTGAAACGGATTTACAAAAATATACTAAATAAAAAAAAGTCATGGATTTAAAAAAGACGAATGCTCCTGTAAATACAATAACTTACAACAAAACAGTTATTGAAGAGCCAACAGGAAATGTGTATGAAGCAATTACCATTATGGCTAAAAGAGCAAACCAGATTAATTCTGAAATCAAAAAAGAATTAACTGAGAAATTAGAAGAGTTTGCGACTTACAATGACAGTCTTGAAGAAGTTTTTGAAAATAAAGAGCAAATCGAAGTTTCTAAATTTTACGAAAAATTGCCAAAACCACACGCTTTAGCTGTTCAAGAATGGTTAGACGGTAAAACTTACCACAGAAGTTCAAACAAATAATATAGTATAATGTCAGTTTTAAACGGGAAAAAAATTCTGCTAGGAGTTTCTGGCGGAATTGCAGCCTATAAAACAGCCTCATTAGTACGACTTTTCATAAAAGCAGGTGCACATGTCCAAGTGATAATGACACCTGCTTCTAAGGATTTTGTAACTCCATTGACGTTATCTACGTTATCAAAAAATCCTGTACATTCAAGTTTCTTTAATGAAGATGATCAAGACGCTGTCTGGAACAACCATGTTGATCTGGCGCTTTGGGCTGATTTCATGTTGATTGCTCCGGCAACAGCAAACACGTTGTCTAAAATGACAACAGGAAACTGTGATAATCTTTTGATTGCAACCTATTTATCGGCTAAATGTCCTGTTTATTTTGCTCCGGCAATGGATTTGGATATGTATAAGCATCCGTCAACTTTGTCTAGTTTTGCAGCTTTGAAGCAATTCGGAAATATTATGATTCCTGCTGAAAGTGGCGAATTGGCGAGTGGTCTGTCTGGTGAAGGGCGAATGGCTGAGCCTGAGAATATTGTGGCTTTTCTTGAAGCCGATTTGCAAAGCAAACTTCCATTAGTAGGAAAAAAAATACTAATAACTGCCGGTCCAACATACGAAGCGATAGATCCTGTACGTTTTATAGGAAATCATTCATCTGGAAAGATGGGTTTTGATATCGCAAACGAAGCAGCAAAATTAGGTGCGCAGGTAATTTTAATTGCTGGCCCAACTCATTTTAAGGCAAAAAACAGTTCGATCGAAGTTGTAAATGTGGTTTCTGCGCAAGACATGTATGATGCTTGTCATTTGCATTATAATGATGTAGACGTGGCAATTGCGGCGGCAGCTGTGGCAGATTACAGGCCAAAAGTAGTGGCTACGCAGAAAATTAAAAAAGCAGCCGAAGAATTTTCAATTGAACTTGAAAAAACAAAAGATATTTTAGCTTCATTGGGAGCAATCAAGAAAACTCAGTTTTTAATTGGATTTGCTTTGGAAACTCAAAATGAAATTGAAAATGCTAAGCTGAAAATTCAGAAAAAAAACTTAGATTTGATTGTTCTTAATTCCTTGCAGGATGAAGGCGCAGGTTTTAAAAAAGAAACTAATAAAGTTACTTTTATTGACAAAAATTTTAAAATCGAGCCAATGGAATTAAAATCAAAAGAGTCTGTTGCTGTTGATATTTTAAACAAAGTGATTTTGCATTTTTCGAAATAATAACTTTTTTAAAGTTTAAAATAGAGTATCAACATCAATTTTACATCAACACAAATCTTTTTTTTATGAATAAAGCAGTTACATTTTTAATGTTTTTATTTTTTGGCTTTACTCAGGCACAACAACTAAACTGTATTGTAACAATTAATACGGAAAGATTGCCAAATCCAAATCAGCAAGTTTTTAAAACCCTTCAAACTTCATTGTCTGAATTTGTAAATAAAACAGACTGGACTGGATCAGTTTTAAAGCAAAATGAACGAATTAACTGCTCGATGTATATTACATTGTCTTCAAACAGTTCAGATCAATTTTCAGGAACAATTCAAGTGCAATCTTCGCGATTGATTTTTAATTCCACATACTCTTCTCCAGTACTGAATTATAATGACAAAGATTTTAATTTCAGATACACAGAATACGAGCCTTTGCTGTTTAATCCAACCACTTATGAGTCAAATCTGGTTTCGGTCATTTCGTTTTACTGCTACATGATTTTAGGAATGGATGCAGATACTTTTCAAATGGGAGCCGGAAATCAATATCTTCAAATGGCACAGAATATTGCAAATGTGGCGCAACAAGGCGGTTCAAAAGGATGGAGCCAAGCAGATGGTATTCAAAATCGTTACTATTTGATCACCGATATGATTTCGCCAATGTACAGCGATCTTCGTCAAGTTACCTATATGTATCACACAGGCTTGGATAAAATGAGCGACGATTTGAAAGGCGCTAAGGAAAGAATTAAAGCTTCATTGTTGCTGATTGGGAAATTTAATACGGTCAAGCCGAATGCTTTTTTAACACGAGTCTTTTTTGATGCAAAATCAGATGAGATAACGTCGATATTTTCTGGTGGGCCAAGTGTTTCTGTCTCAGACTTAACCGATGTTTTGAATAAAGTTTCGCCGCTGAACAGTACAAAATGGACGCAAATTAAGTTTTAGTTGCTTTTTTAGTCTTATTTTTACGTTCGCCATTAACTAATATATCCTCAAATTTATTTTATGATTACTTCGCTGTCGATTAAAAATTATGCTTTGATTGAAAAACTTTCTATCGATTTTTCAAAAGGATTTTCAATAATTACAGGTGAAACAGGAGCAGGTAAATCGATTATTTTAGGTGCTTTAGGGTTGGTTCTTGGAAAAAGAGCCGATTTGACTTCTCTGAAAAACAAAGAAGAAAAATGCGTAATCGAAGCACAATTTGAAATCTCAAAATACAATTTAAAAGAATTTTTTGAAGCAAATGATTTGGATTATGAAGATGAAACTATCATTCGAAGAGAAATTTTGCCTTCAGGAAAATCTCGTGCCTTTATAAATGACAGCCCTGTAAATCTGCAGGAATTACAAGATTTAAGTTTGTTTTTAATCGATATTCATTCGCAACAGCAAACTCAGGAATTGTCTGATGAAAGCGTTCAGTTTAAAATAATTGATGCCATTGCAAATAATGGAGAAGTGATTTTAGACTATCAAAAATTATTAAAAACATATAAATCAGATAAGTCAAAACTTAATACTTTGCTGAAAAAACAAAGCGATTCAGGAAAAGAACAAGAGTACAATACTTTTTTATTGAATGAATTGGTTTCGGCGAAATTAAAATCGGGAGAACAAGAAGAACTTGAAGCTGATTTTGAAAAACTGAATAATATCGAGGCGATAAAGGAATCGTTAGATAAATCTTTGACAATTGCCAATGAAGAGCAATTCGGGGTTTTGCATAATTTAAACGAAGTAAAAACGGCGCTTCAAAAAATTGCTCCATTTTCTGCAGAATATCAAGCTTTATCTGAAAGAATAATAAGTTTGACAATTGAATTTGATGATGTTTCGAAAGAGCTCCAAAATTGTTCTGAAAAATTACTGAGCGATCCGGCTCAATTAGAAATGATAAGCCAAAAACTGCAACTGATTTATAATCTTCAAAAGAAACATCAAGTAGCCACTGTTGACGAATTGATCCAAATTGAAGCCGCATTAAGTAATACGGTTTTAGAGTTAGGAAATATTGAAGAAGAAATCGCTTCGTTGACAAAAGTGATTGATCAGGAAATAGTGGAGTTGGATGCTTTTTCTGCATTGATTCATCAAAATCGTTTGAATGCGATTCCGGTTTTATCCAACAAACTCATTTCGATTTTAGAAACATTAGGAATGCCAAATGTACGTTTCGCTATTCAACTTTTGCCATCCGAAAATTATTTTTCTAATGGTAAAGACGAACTGCAATTTTTGTTTTCAGCAAATAAAGGAACCGACTTTGGGTTGCTTAAAAAAGTGGCATCAGGAGGAGAAATGTCCCGAATTATGCTCGCTGTAAAAGCAATTTTAGCCCAATATTCAAAACTTCCAACATTGATTTTCGATGAGATTGATACTGGTGTTTCGGGAGAAATCGCTATTAGAATGGGTGAAATCATGAAAGAAATGAGTACAACAATGCAAATTTTTGCCATTACCCATTTGCCACAAATTGCTGCAAAAGGAGATTCACACTTTAAAGTTTTCAAATCAACTATTGATGACGATACACAATCAGAATTAAAGCTTTTGTCTCAGGACGAAAGAGTTATCGAAATTGCTCAAATGTTATCAGGAGCAGTTGTCTCTGATTCGGCTTTAAATCATGCCAAAGCCTTGTTGAACTAAAGAAATACTTTATATTTGTCATCTAAAAACGAATTAAACAAAGCTAAATAAGTTAATTAATCATCTGAATTGATGATTGCTATATTAACGAATAAACAAGAAAATATGATTATAGAACCTAGAATGAGAGGCTTTATTTGCTTGACTGCCCATCCAAAGGGAGCTGAGCAAAATGTGAAAAATCAAATAGAGTATGTAAAATCAAAAGGAGCAATTGCTGGTGCTAAAAAAGTATTAGTTATTGGAGCTTCAACAGGTTTTGGATTAGCTTCAAGAATCACAAGTGCTTTTGGATCTGATGCATCAACAATTGGAGTGTTTTTTGAAAAACCACCAGTTGAAGGTAAAACAGCTTCACCAGGTTGGTACAATTCTGCAGCATTTGAAAAAGAAGCTCATAAAGCAGGTTTATATGCAAAAAGCATCAACGGAGATGCGTTTTCAAACGAAATTAAAAGAGAAACACTTGATTTGATCAAAGCTGATTTAGGTCAAGTTGATCTTGTAATTTACAGTTTGGCTTCTCCAGTTCGTACAAATCCTAATACTGGTGTTACGCACCGTTCGGTTTTGAAGCCAATTGGACAAACTTTTACAAATAAAACAGTTGATTTTCATACGGGAAAAGTTTCTGAGGTTTCAATTGCCCCAGCAAATGAAGAAGATATCGAAAATACAGTTGCTGTAATGGGCGGAGAAGACTGGGCAATGTGGATTGATGCTTTAAAAGCTGAAGGTTTATTAGCTGATGGCGCTACAACAGTTGCTTATTCTTATATTGGGCCATCATTGACTGAAGCGGTTTACCGTAAAGGTACAATTGGCCGTGCAAAAGATCACTTAGAGGCTACAGCATTTACTATTTCTGATAGTTTAAAAGCTATTGGAGGAAAAGCTTATGTTTCTGTAAACAAAGCATTGGTTACTCAAGCAAGTTCTGCAATTCCTGTAATTCCGTTGTATATTTCTCTTCTTTACAAAATCATGAAAGAAGAAGGAATTCATGAAGGTTGTATTGAACAAATCCAACGTTTATTCCAAGACAGATTATACAATGGTTCTGAGGTTCCAGTTGATGAAAAAGGAAGAATCAGAATTGATGATTGGGAAATGAGAGACGATGTTCAAGAAAAAGTGGCTAAACTTTGGTTAGAAGCTACGACTGAGAGCTTGCCAGAAATTGGTGATTTAGCTGGATACAGAAATGATTTCTTGAATTTATTCGGATTTGAATTTGCAGGAGTTGATTATCAGGCTGAGGCAAATGAAATCGTTGAAATTGAAAGTATCAAATAAGGATATTGAAAAATATAAATTGAAAAACCATCAACCAAAAGTTGATGGTTTTTTTATGAATATAGCCTATCTTTGTTAAAATTTTGAATTATAAAAAAATTGCCATTCTAATACCGCATATCCTGTTATGATTTTTTCTTTAATTATACCCGTGTATAATCGTCCAGATGAAGTTGATGAACTTTTAGAAAGTCTTACAAAATCTGATTATAATGAACCTTTTGAAATTGTGCTTGTTGAAGACGGCTCTTCGATTCCGTGCAAGGATGTAGTAATGACGTATCAAGGAAAACTGAATATTTCGTATTATTTTAAAGAAAATTCAGGGCCAGGCGATTCAAGAAATTTTGGAATGCAGAAAGCTAGAGGTGATTATTTCATCATTTTTGACTCAGATTGTATTATTCCGCCTAATTATTTGACCGAAGTTAGAAAAGCGCTCAATGAAAAATATGTAGATTGTTTTGGAGGTCCAGACAAAGCACTGGCTAGTTTTTCAAGCATTCAAAAAGCAATTAATTTTGCAATGACATCCTTTTTGACAACTGGGGGAATTCGTGGGGGTTCTGAAAAAATCAGCAAATTTCAGCCAAGAAGTTTTAATATGGGAATTTCAAAAAAAGCATTTCTGGTATCAAAAGGTTTTGGCAATATTCACCCAGGAGAAGATCCAGATTTGTCAATTCGTTTGTGGAATTTAGGTTTCGAAACCAGATTGTTTTCAGAAGCATACGTGTATCACAAACGCCGAATTGATTGGGAGAAGTTTTCTGTTCAAGTGCACAAATTCGGAATAGCTCGACCAATTCTAAATAGTTGGTACCCAGAGCATAATAAATTAACTTTTTTCTTTCCAACATTCTTCCTGTTTGGATTATTATTAGCTTTTTTATTGTTAATTTTCAACATTGATATTTTATTACAATTATATTTTGTATATTTCGTTATTATTTTTCTTACATCAAGTGTTCAAAATAAAAGCATCAAGATTGGGTATCTTTCAGTAATTGCAGTGTGGAAACAATTTTATGGTTACGGAACGGGATTTTTAGAATCATTTGTAAAAGTTATTCTTTTGAAAAAGAAGCCACAAGAAGCGTTTCCTAAAATGTTTTTTAAAATATAAAAATGACAAAAGTTATTGGCTTAACTGGTGGAATAGGGAGCGGCAAAACGACTGTTGCAAACTATTTCCAAGAAATGGGAGTTCCTGTTTATATTGCTGATGATGGTGCAAAAGCAGTGATGCAGTCCGAAGAAGTCATCGAAAAAATTAAAAAGACATTTGGAACAGCTCTTTTTGAAAAGAATGTCTTAAACAGAGCAAAACTTGCTGATATTGTATTTAATAATTCGGAAAAGCTCGCACAGTTGAATGAAATTGTGCATCCCGCAGTAAAAAAAGATTTTGAGGCATGGCTTTTGTTGCATAAAAAAGAGGAATATGTGATTTATGAGGCCGCAATATTGTTTGAAAGTGGACGATATAAAGAATGTGATAGTATAATTACGGTTACCGCCCCAGTAGAAGTTAGGATTGAAAGAGTCTTAAAACGAGATAATACCACACGAGAACAAGTTTTAAGCAGAATGCAAATGCAATGGAAAGATGAAGATCGCATTTCCAAGAGTAATTTTGTTATTAATAACGTAAATCTTAAAATTGCTAGAGAAGAAGTTGTTAAAATTCTTAAAATTTTAAATATAAAACAAAATCAGTCTTAAATGTTAATATTTGGTTAATGTATTATTTAGTATATTGTTAAAATATTAATTTTGTTTCGATGAATAAATTATTTTTTAGAATACTTGTTTTGCTTATGAGTTTGTCCTTGATAGGGATAATTCTGGTTCAGGTATTTTGGTTCAATTCGTCGTTCAAAAACAATGATGAGCAATTTAAATACCACGTTACTCAAGTAATTGGGAATGTAGCTGATAAGCTTGAACAGCAAGAAGAATACAGCTTTTACGATAAATACAACCGCATAAAAGATAGTACAGGCAAAATTCCAAAAAAAGAAGACTTGCTGGAGGTTTTGTACGTTCAGAGAAATACAAAAACAAATAAAACGATTGTATATTCAAATACACTGACTTCTGAAGATTATGATATAAGCGGTTCGCTTTTCAATAAAAAATTCAGTAGTGAAAGATTTAAGAACTTTAGTTCTAAACGTGTAACTGAAGTCTACAATAACAATAATGGTATTGATAATAATTCTTTAGGACAGACTATCATTCCTGATTTGAAAATTGAAAAATCAGGCAGTTTAGATATCTTAAATAAAGTACAGCAACAAATTCAGTACAAAGATATCGCTTCGCTGACTCCTATTGAAGGCAGAATTACAAAAGACAAACTTTATAAACTCTTAAAGAAAGAATTGGAGGAATATGGTGTTAAAACCAAATTTGAGTTTGGTGTTCTGAGTAGTGGTTTGCCAACAAAAGTAAAATCTGATGGCTTTCATTATGATAAAGATTTGAGCTATCATGTGCCAATTTATACTGATAATGAAGGTAACAGCAAATATGAATTGTTTTTAACATTTCCGTACAAAAAGAAATTTTTGCTGTCAGAATTATTGAGCATCACAATATTGTCTATTGTTTTTACGCTTATTATCATAATAGCATACACAAGTGCATTAAATCAATTGTTGCGTCAAAAGCATATATCTGAAATCAAAACAGATTTTATAAACAATATGACGCATGAGTTTAAAACTCCAATTGCGACGATAAATTTAGCACTAGATGCTATTAGAAGCCCAAAAGTTATTGAAGATAAAGAAAAAGTCTATCGATATCTTCAAATGATCAGGGACGAAAATAAAAGAATGCATGCACAGGTTGAAAACGTTCTTCGAATTTCTAAATTAGAAAAGAGAGAATTAGATATCACTAAAGAGCCAACCGTTATTACTGATATTATTGATGATGCAATTGAGCACGTAAATCTGATTTTAGAAGACAGACAAGGGACAGTCGTTAAACATTACAATGCTGCAAGAACCACTTGTTTGATAAATGAAGTGCACTTTACCAATGTATTGGTTAATATTTTAGAAAATGCAATTAAATATTCGCCAGATATTCCAGAAATCGAAATCTTTACTGAAAATGTAAAAGATATGATTCTGATAAAAGTAAAAGATCATGGTTTGGGAATGAGTAAGATAGCTCAAAAACGAGTATTTGAGAAGTTTTACAGAGAACACACAGGAGATCTGCACAATGTTAAAGGACATGGTTTGGGATTGGCGTATGTAAAAAGAATAGTTGAAGACCATAACGGTCAAGTATATGTTGAAAGCGAAAAAGGAAAAGGTAGCACCTTTATAATAAAAATACCATTAATAAATTAAAATATGGAAAATACTAACAAAAGAATACTTTTAGTAGAAGATGACCTAAATTTTGGGGCGGTTCTTAAAGATTATCTAATGTTAAATGACTTTGAAGTTACTTTAGCTAAAAACGGTATGGAAGGTTTCGAAAAATTCAAAAAGGATGTATATGATTTATGCATTTTGGATGTAATGATGCCTTATAAAGATGGTTATACTTTAGCCAAAGAAATTAGAGAGAAAAACAGCGAAGTGCCAATTATTTTCTTGACAGCAAAATCAATGAAAGAGGATGTGTTGAAAGGATATAAAGCTGGTGCAGACGATTATTTAAATAAACCTTTTGATTCAGAGGTCTTGTTAATGAAAATTAAAGCTATTATCCAGAGAAAATCTGCTGATAATAAAGCCGAACAAGTTCAATTTGAATTCAACATAGGTAAATTTCACTTAAATTCAAAACTTAGATTCTTGACTTTCCAAGATGAAGAGCCAATCAAATTGTCTCCAAAAGAAAATGAATTGCTAAAAATGTTGATTCTTCATGAAAATGACTTAATGCCAAGAGAATTAGCTTTGACAAAAATTTGGAGAGATGACAACTATTTCACTTCGAGAAGTATGGACGTTTACATCGCTAAACTTAGAAAATATCTAAAAGCGGATGAAGATGTTGAAATTTTAAACATCCACGGAGAAGGATTCAGACTAGTTGTAAAAAGTAAAGTAACTGAATAATAATTCGTCTAAATATATACAGCCCTGAGAAATCGGGGCTTTTTTTATGCTATAAATTAAAATTTTTTCGAGACTTTAATTGGTTTAATCTTTTGATTTTTAGATGAATATGTAAGTGTTGTTTTCTTAGTCATGTTTGATTTGAAATTATTTTAAAGAAAATTCTTTAAAATAATTTGGAAAATAAAAAAACAATTCTGAATATTTGCACACGAAAAAATAATAACCCTTTAAAAACGAAGAAAAATGTTTGTACTTACATCGACATCACAAAGCTTCACACCAAACAGATTTGGTGTAGCAATTCTTCGTGGCTTATTTCAATCTTAGAATATACTTTTAGATATATAAAAAAGCCCGAAGATATTAAGTTTCGGGCTTTTTTTATTCTAGACACTTCAAAATTTTCCCGAAAAAAGCATTTAGTATTTATCCGAAAGATAAATGATTACGCATGTTTATTTCATTTTGATTTCTTTGAGATTTCAATCTGATTTATTCTGCACAATAATATAATTAAACAATTTATGGGAAATAAATTATCTGGAAAAGACCTGATTAAGTTGGGTTTTCCAAAGAACAATTCAATAAACATAGCCTTAGGGCAGATAAACAGATATAGAAAAAGAGAAAAAAAAGAATCTATTCTAACAGAAGCAAAAGATGTTTTACTAAATCCTGAAAAATACGAAGGAAACGGAACTTGGGGAAAAGTAGCTGAAGGTTTAATTAAGCCTGTTCAAGTAAGAATGCATCAGCTTAAAGCAACTAGAGCGCCATTTACCATTTTTGGAGAAAATGAAATTGACCAGCAAGCTAAATTTCAATTATACGATTCTTTGAAATTGCCTATTTCTGTTGCTGGAGCCTTAATGCCAGATTCGCATTCCGGTTATGGACTGCCAATTGGCGGTGTCTTAGCCACTGATAATGCTGTAATTCCATATGGAGTTGGAGTTGACATTGGTTGTCGAATGAGCCTTTCGATTTTTGATTTGCCGGCTTCTCATTTTAAAGGAAGAGAATATCAACTGGAAGCGATTTTAAGAGATAATACCAAATTTGGCATGAACGAAGTGCAATCTTCAAGAGTGGATCATGAAGTTTTTCATAAAAGCGAATTTCAAGATATTCCGTTGTTAAAGAATCTTTTGCCAAAAGCGTATAAGCAATTAGGAAGTTCAGGAGGAGGAAATCATTTCGTAGAATTTGGAATTGCTAAAATTGAAAATCCTGAGAATGAATGGAAGCTAGAAAAAGGGGAATATTTTGCGGTTCTTTCACACAGCGGTTCTCGAGGATTGGGCGCTAACATTGCGAAGCATTACACACATTTGGCAACAAAACAATGTCCGTTACCTAAAAATGTACAGCATTTGGCTTGGCTGGATTTGAATACGCATGATGGTCAGGAATATTGGCTGGCAATGAATTTAGCAGGAGAATATGCAAAAGCCTGTCATGATGATATTCACAGACGAATTGCTAAAGCGATCGGCAAGAGGGTAGTGGTTACCATTGAAAACCATCACAATTTTGCTTGGAAAGAAATCGTAAACGGTCAAGAGTGTATTGTGCATAGAAAAGGTGCAACACCAGCCGGAGAAGGACAATTAGGAATTATTCCGGGTTCGATGACTGCTCCGGGTTTTATTGTAAAAGGTAAAGGAAATGCTGAAAGTTTGAATTCGGCTTCGCACGGAGCGGGACGTTTGTTTTCGAGAGCAAAATGCAAAAGCAGTTTTACACAAAGTCAAATCAATAAAGAATTGAAGAAACATGAGGTGACTTTAATTGGCGGTAATATTGACGAGGCGCCAATGGCATACAAAGACATCACAAAAATAATGGCAAACCAAACTGATCTAGTTGAAGTTTTGGGAACTTTTACGCCGAAGATCGTTAGAATGGATCGTTAAGAAGAAATTTAAAATGGAAAAAATAATTCAGATAACAGCGGGTCGCGGACCTGCAGAATGCACTTGGGTTGTTGCCCAAGTGCTAAAAAAAGTTTTGGAAGAAGCTCATGATCAAAATTTAGATGTGGTTTTGCTCCAAAGAGAAAAAGGAGAAGAAAACGGAACGATTGAAACCGCATCGATTTCTGTAAAAGGAAAAAATGCTGATCAGTTTGTGAAATCCTGGGTTGGAACGATTCAATGGATTGGACAAAGTCAGTTTAGGAAAATGCACAAACGCAAAAACTGGTTTATTGGAATTTTTGAAATTGAACAGCAAAAGAATGTATTAGTTTCAGAAAATGATATTCAGTATCAAGCTATGAGAAGTTCTGGCGCCGGCGGTCAGCATGTGAATAAAGTGAGCTCGGCAATTCGGGCAACTCATATTCCGACTGGAATTGCAGTCGTTTCTATGGACAGCCGTTCTCAGCATCAAAACAAAAAACTGGCAACAGAAAGATTATTAAAAAAATTAGAAGACGAAAAATTGGTTCAGCTTAAAAATCACGTTGGAAAACAATGGGAAAACCAACTCAATGTAGAACGTGGAAATCCGGCAAGAGTTTTTACAGGAAGTGATTTTAAAAAGAACAAAGTAGAGAAAAGCTACAAAGGAACTCGTCAGAAATTAAAAAACGATTTACGCAATGAAAACAACTGATAAATACCTTTTTCAGGCCTTGGATAATTATCCGTTTTGGTTGGAAGGAACAATTGAATCTTTAGATTATGCTTTTTCTTATGATGATAAAAATACAATGGTTTTGTGTTTGTATGGAAGAATTCAGGCAGAACAATTAATGAATTATGAAGAAGCGAAATCTTATTTTCAGCAAGCTTTATCGATTAATATTCATGCTCTTGAAGTATATCCGTATTATTTAAAAACGTTGATTTTAAATGAAGATTATGAAGAAGCGCAGAAGTTAATAGATTTTGCTCTGACGGTAAAAGGAATCAATAAGTCAGAGATTTATGTCAAAAAAGCTATTCTTTTAGAAGCACAAAGTGAATTTAAAAAAGCATTGAAAGAAATTAAAAATGCAAAACTTCATTCTTTGCAATTTAATTATGAGTCTGATATTACAGATGTTGAGAAGAGGATTGAGAATAAAATTGATTTGCTGAAAAAGAAGAAAAAGAAATCTAGGAAAGGTTCTAAAAAGAAATCGAAATGATTTTGACGAAAAAACGATGCAAATTGCATCGTTTTTTTTTGTTTGTCACTGAGTGATGTCCCTACGGGACACTTATGCTTATGTAATGTTTTAGTGTTACCAATCTTAAACTCCTAGAGGAGTTTTTTGTGTAATTGCGTTATGGCTGTTGGATAAAGTAAATAGAAATGTCTCGGAGAGACTAAAGTTTGGTAGAAAAATAATTTTCAAGTGCAAAATGTCCCGTAGGGACTTTACCAAGTTATTTCCAATGCAATTCCAAAGCAAAACAAGTTTTTTCGCCTTTTGTGATGCTGAATGTTGCAGTAGTATGATCATCATCTTCGCTTTCGTGAATTACAACATTATCTTCAAGTGAAAGCTCTTTCATGAAATTCATTTCAAAACTTTTCACTTCTTGTTTCATGATTCGTTTTGGATCAACATGATCCAAACACCATTCCAGATATTTTACGTTATTTACGTGATTTACAATGTCTAAATCGGATAAATAGACGGTTTTTTCGAAAACGGCTTCTTTTTCGTGATTGATATTGATTTTTGAAAATCCTTCTTCTGTTGCTCTTTCATCTGGGAATAATTCGAAATGTTCATAAGGAAGTGCCAATGCTTCAGGACGGCGTAATTGTGTGTTGAAAACAGCCCAATAGGTTTCGCAACCAACGATTTTTTTTCCATTTACGTACATTTCTAGCGCACGAACGGAACGTGAATTTTCTAAACTATTAATCCATGTTTTTACAGTGACAACATCTTGCCATTTTGGCAATGCGGTAATTTCAACACGCATTCGGCTCAAAACCCATGCTTGATGAAACTCCTGCATGTCATAAAAACTAATTCCGCCAACTTCTGAATGCGCTGCAGCGGTTAATTGTAAAAGATTGCATAGATCGGTATATTTTAAGTAGCCGTTTGGCGTACATTGCGTGAAATTGATTTCCCAGTCTTTGCTTAGAACTGATGTGAAATTGGGAGATATTGGCATTGTTGATTTTAGATTTTAGATTGATGATTTTAGATTTTTGCTTTAGAAAATAGAATATAGAAGAAAGAAAAAAGATTTTATTTTAGAATTTTTTCTACGTACTTGATGATTTCTTTTCTATCTGTAGCATAATCAAACCATTTGGTGTTTTCGTTTCGTTTGAACCACGTTAATTGTCTTTTCGAGAATCTTCGTGTGTTCTTTTTGATTTCTTCTATGGCGAAAGGCAAAGTGAAATCTCCGTCAAAATAACTAAATAATTCTCTATAACCGACCGTTTGAAGCGCATTTAACGCTTTGTTAGGATAAAGCGTTTCCGCTTCTTTTAATAATCCTTCGTTCATCATGATGTCAACACGTTGGTTGATTCGGCTGTAAATGATTTCTCTATCTGCATCTAAGCCAATTAGAATAGGAGTGAAGTTTCTATTATTTTTCTTTAAATTTAGGAAAGAAGAATATGGTTTTTGTGATCCAATGCAAACTTCAACAAAACGCATCATTCGTTGTGGGTTTTGTAGTGTTTGTGGATTTTCTAAAGTTATTTTTTGATAATAATCGGGATCTAAATTTTTCAGTTGTTCTTGAAGATATTCAATTCCGAGTTTTTCGTAGTTTGAATTTACTTCTGCACGAACTTTTGGATCGATTTCTGGAAATTCGTCGAATCCTTTTAAAATGGCGTCAACATATAAACCTGATCCGCCTATTAAAATTACAAAATCATTGTGTTGAAATAATTTTTCAATTTTGGCTAAAGCTTCTTTTTCGTAATCGCCAACGGTATAATTTTCAAAAATAGATTTGTTTTGAATGAAATGATGTTGGGCTGAATTGAGTTCTTCTTGGCTTGGAACTGCAGTTCCGATGGTCATTTCTTTAAAAAACTGACGGCTGTCGCAAGAAACGATTTCGCATTTAAAATGTTGTGCTAATGCAATACTCAAGGCTGTTTTGCCTATAGCTGTTGGTCCGACAATGGTAATTAGGTGTTTCATATTTTTTAGCCCAGATGGAAATGGAAACCCCGGACTTATATTTGTTGAATTTTTTTGGTGTAAAAGAGCGACTAACGGAAGCTCCTTTTATGCCTTAAAAAATTACAAATATAAGGAGGAGTTGTAATGTACAGCTGGATTAGCTTCTAAAAATTAATTATTTGGCAGTTCGGTTCCGCATTCGTAACAATATTTTGCGTTGTCAAAATGGGCTTGTGACTGACATTTTCGGCATGTTTTTTTACCGCTTACAGAGTTGTTTCTCAAACTGCTTTTAGCAAATTCGGCTGTTACAATTCCGGTTGGAACAGCGATGATTCCGTAACCTAAAATCATTACAAAAGCGGCAATAAATTGCCCAAGTGGGGTTTGTGGCGAAATATCACCGTAACCAACAGTTGTTAAAGTTACTATTGTCCAATAAATCCCCATCGGAATGCTTGTGAATCCTGATACTCTACCTTCCACTAGATACATTACTGTCCCGATTATTACGGTACTAATTAGAACAAAATAAATAAATACCAGAATTTTTTCTTTGCTGGCTTCTATAGCTTCTTTTAATTGCAGGGATTGATGGTTGATTTGCGGAATATGCAAAATTTTGAATAATCGAAGAAAACGCAATGCTCTTACGATTGACAAAATGCTCGCTCCTGGAAAAAAGATCGATAAATACATGGGTAAAACGGCCAGTAAATCGATGATTCCGTAAAAGCTGAAAATGTATTTGACGGGTTTTTGAATTGAGATAATTCTTAGAATGTATTCGATAGTGAAAAACACTGTGATTATCCATTCGCAGATCAGCAATTGTTGATGATACTTAGAACTGACTCCTTCAACCGTATCAAGCATGATCAAAAGAACGCTCAATAAAATTAGGCCCAGCAATACTAAATCGAACATCCTGCCTAAAATGGTATTGGTACCATAAAGAACGATTTTGACTTTTTCTCTAAAGATTTCGTATTGTGATTTTGTCTTTTTCATATCCTTAAAGATAATCAAAGTTTTGTTTTGTTAAAAATGTAAGATTTTTATTGATTTACTTTTGCGAAGATAACTTTGAATTATATTTTTTACATCACGATTGTGTTGCATTGGAATCAATATGTTTTTTAAAATTTCGATGTTAGAAATTTGATAATTAAGATCGTAATAAGCGTATCCTTTGTAGATTCCGTTTTCGATCAAAATAGCACTTCTTTCATTTACATTTCTCCCGCGGTCAATTAAAATCATGCTTTTGTTCTCGAAACTGTTTTCTGAAATAAATTGATGTACTCTTAAATTGTAAACTTCGGGTGTAATTTCGCCAATGCACGCGCCATCACATTCTTTGATTTTGTATTGAAAACATTCCTTTTTAGTGATGTACAAACCTGTTAATTTTTGACATAAATGATATTTTGAGGTATATCTAAAAAGTGCATTTTTGCCTTCCTGCAAACTAGCATAAGATGTAATTTCCTTTTTTCGTCCATCTGCTTTTTCAAGTTTTAGGTTAAGATACCCGTTTGCATCTTTTTCAGCATAAAGTGCATATTGAAAAATTGTTTTTCGTTGTGCACGGTTGTATCTCGGTCTGTTTACTTTTATTTCTTCGCTTTCTTTTAAAAGAGCAATTAATTCGCTTCCGGTTTCGTCATAGGTAATGGTGAAAACTTCGGCTTGAATTTTTTTACTTTTGGTTGTTACTCCCGTGAAATGTTGATTGATTCTCTTTTTAATATTTTGGCTTTTGCCAATATAAATCAAAGTGCCACTTTCGTTATAGATGTAGTAAACACCAGTTTTAGTTGGCATTTGGCTTAAAAGATCGAGAAATTTTGGCGCAATTCCTTTTTCTATTTCTAATTTTATAAAATCTTTGACGATTGTTTTTTCTATGTCTTTTTCTAGAAGCATTTTGAACAACTTGGTCGTTGCCATTGCATCTCCGCTGGCGCGATGTCTGTCTGCCATTGGAATTCCGAGCGCGCGCACCAATTTTCCTAGACTATATGAAGGTTGTTCTGGAATTAATTTTTTAGCTAATTCTACTGTGCAAAGTGTTTTGGCTTCAAAATCATAGCCTAAACGACGAAATTCTGTTCGAAGGATTCTGTAATCAAAAGAAGCGTTGTGAGCAACGATCACACAGTCTGAAGTGATTTCAATAATTCGTTTGGCAACTTCATAGAACTTTGGCGCAGACTGCAGCATAGCGTTATTGATTCCGGTCAGTTTTACTACAAAAGGCTGAATCGGAATTTCAGGATTTACAAGACTTATGAATTGATCAACTACTTCATGCCCGTCAAATTTGTAGATGGCGATTTCAGTAATTCCTTCTTCATTAAATTGTCCTCCAGTGGTTTCTATGTCTAATATCGCGTACAAATTCAGTAATCAGTGTTCAATTTTTAGTATTCAGTAAATCTACAATCTTTAATCTACAATTATTATCTTCCTCCAAAAATGCTGCTTCCAATTCTTACCATTGTGCTTCCGCATTCTATTGCCAATTGATAATCTCCAGACATTCCCATTGATATCGTGTTCAGATTGCAGTTTTCTGTTTGCAGATCTTTTATCGAATCAAAAATGTTTTTTAAATGGGTAAATTCTTTTTTAATCTGGTTTTGGTCTTCGGTGAAGGTTGCCATTCCCATTAAACCTAATATACGAATATTTTTCAACTCTTTAAACTCCGAAGAAGTTAAAAGTTCATTTAATTCATTTTCGTCTAAACCAAATTTAGATTCTTCTTCAGCAATATAAATCTGAAGAAGACAATCTATTGTTCTATTATTTTTTAAAGCTTGTTTATTGATTTCTTGCAATAATTTCAAACTGTCAACGCCGTGAATCAAAGTGACATACGGCGCCATAAATTTGACTTTATTCGACTGAACGTGACCAATCATATGCCATTGGATATCTTTTGGCATTTGTTCCCATTTCTCCGTCATTTCCTGAATTTTGTTTTCTCCAAAAATGCGTTGGCCAGCTTCATAAGCCTGCATCAAATCGGATACAGGTTTGGTTTTTGAAACGGCAACTAGAGTTACGTGTTCAGGTAAAGTTGATTTGATTGTATTTAAGTTTGAGGCTATTGACATTTTTCTATTTTTTCATGGATTCTCATTATATATAACCTTTCGTCAATTATAATTTTTTCTCCTTTGTACTTTTTAAATTCATTAAATATTTCAATTATTTGCTCATCAGAAAATGTTTGAAATGAATTTATGTTGTATTTGTTTTTTTTGTTTTTTAAGTTTATATAAAAAGTAACTCCAGATAAGCCTGATCGAGAGGCATTACCCTTAACTTCAATTCTTGTTCCTTTTAATGGAATTGACTTTTCCCATTTATTATTGAATACTTCACCTTCTAAAATCACCTTATTTTCATCAATAGTGACCACATTAATAATACTTTTAAATGTGTTTACGGCTAATGCAATGCATAAGATTAAAAGAGCAAATTCAAGAAAGTATGCATAATATTTTAGATTTTCGTCTTTAAAAAAATGAGAAAGTATAAATGAGTAAAATATAAATACAAATAAAAATGCGAAGGTTTTTTCGCTAAAAATTCGAGCTTTTAAATTTTTATATTCTCCTTCAAATGTAATCATATATTAGACGAAAAGTATTCTTACTTTAGGAAATGGAAATGCTAAATAAACTGTTTCGAGATTTTCTCTGCCTTTTTGCTTTCGCTATAATCATAAAAACCTTCACCAGATTTTACTCCCAATTTTCCAGCTCTAACCATATTTACTAATAATGGGCAAGGGGCATATTTAGGATTTTTGAATCCGTCGTACATTACGTTTAAAATGGCAAGACAAACGTCAAGACCAATGAAATCAGCTAATTGTAATGGTCCCATTGGATGTCCCATTCCTAATTTCATTACCGTGTCAATTTCGTAAACTCCAGCAACACCATTGTATAAGGTTTCAATTGCTTCGTTTAACATTGGCATTAAAATTCTGTTTGCCACAAAACCTGGATAATCATTTACTTCTACAGGAACTTTACCCAATTTTTCAGATAAATTCATGATGATTTTAGTTACTTCATCGCTTGTGTTGTATCCGCGGATTATTTCAACCAATTTCATAATCGGCACCGGATTCATAAAGTGCATACCAATAACACGTTCAGGATGTGCCACAACAGCTCCAATTTGAGTAATCGAAATTGAAGAAGTATTGGTTGCTAGAATCGTGTTATGAGAACAATATTCGTTTAATTGTTTGAAGATGTTCAGTTTTAATTCAACATTCTCTGTTGCAGCTTCAACAACTAAATCAACGCCAACAACTCCATCTTTAATATCAGTATAAGTAATAATATTGGTGATGGTTTTAGCAACGTCTTCTTGCGTGATGGTTCCTTTAGATAACATTCTATCTAAGTTGGCAGCAATTGTTGCCATTCCTTTATCTAATGATTTTTCAGAAACATCAATTAATTTTACGGTAAATCCGCTTTGTGCAAAAGTATGAGCAATTCCGTTACCCATTGTTCCTGCTCCAATTACAGCTATTGTTTTCATTTTATGCTAGGTGTTTTTTTATGATTTAGCCACGAATTCATCAAATAATTCGTGAATTCGTGGCTATTTATTTTGATTTACTTTTTTTAAACTATTTATTGAAACAATCAATAATTTGATAAGCCACGCGTAATGCGTCTGTTGCCTGCTCAAGTGTTACAACTGGAGTTGTGTTGTTATTAATAGCGTCTGCAAACGAATTTAATTCATCCAAAATTGCATTATTGTGCTCTACATCAGGATTGGTGAAATAGATTTGTTTTTTTACGCCTTCAGCATTTTGAAGAATCATATCAAAATCTCCAGGAACTTCTGGTGCGTCTTTCATACGAACCACTTCGCATTTTTTCTCCAAAAAGTCAACAGAAATATAAGCGTCTTTTTGAAAGAAACGTGATTTACGCATGTTTTTCATCGAAATTCTGCTTGCCGTTAAATTGGCAACACAGCCATTTTCAAATTCAATTCTGGCATTGGCAATATCAGGAGTATCACTAATTACAGATACACCGCTAGCGTGAATATCTTTTACTTTTGATTTCACAACGCTCAAAATAGCGTCAATATCATGAATCATCAAATCTAAAACTACAGGCACATCTGTACCACGCGGATTAAATTCTGCCAAACGATGTGTTTCGATAAACATCGGGTTCTCGATCATGTTTTTTGTAGCAATAAACGCAGGATTAAAGCGCTCTACATGGCCAACTTGCCCTTTTACATTGTATTCTTTGGCCAAAGCAATGATTTCTTCAGCTTCTTCTACAGTGTTGGCAATTGGTTTTTCAATAAAAATATGTTTTCCAGATTTGATTGCAACTTTAGCACATTTATAGTGTGAAAGTGTTGGAGTAACAATATCAATCACGTCGACAGCGTGAATGAGTTTTGCAATTGTGCTGAAGTTTTTATAGCCAAACTCTTTTGAGATTCTTTCGGCATTTTCTTGATTTTCGTCGTAAAATCCAACTAATTCGTATTTGTCAGATTGTTGTAATAAGCGTAAATGTATTTTACCAAGATGACCAGCACCTAAAACTCCTACTTTTAACATGAGAATGTATTTTAAACAAAAATATAATTTATTTGTTGAAAGTGAAAATGAATTCATCTAATTGTGAGTTATGAATTGTGAATTGTAAATTATATGTTGCAGCTTTTGACTTTCGGCTTTTGACTTTCGACTTTATAAAATTTATTATTTAAAAATCAATATTTGAAATCCTGTTTTGTTTCTTATTTTTGCGAAAATAAAACCTACCCATTTTGAAAGACACTGCCAAACATCAAGGACTTCGTAATCAATTAGTAAGCACTTTAGAACAAAAAGGAATTACTGACAGAGCAGTTTTGGATGCGATAAAAAAAATCCCGAGACACCTTTTTTTGAATTCAAGTTTTGAAGATTTCGCTTATCAAGACAAAGCATTTCCGATTGGTGCAGGACAAACCATTTCGCAACCTTATACAGTAGCTTTTCAGTCGCAATTGCTTGAAGTTAAAAAGGATCATAAAGTTTTAGAAATAGGAACAGGTTCTGGTTACCAGACAGCTGTTTTGTTTATGCTTGGCGCTAAAGTATATACAGTTGAAAGACAAAGTGAATTATTTAAAACAACATCTAATTTATTTCCAAAATTAAACATTCGCCCAAAACACGTTACTTTTGGAGACGGCTATAAAGGATTGCCAAATTTTGCACCTTTTGACAGTATCATAGTTACAGCAGGTGCGCCTTTTATTCCGCAGCCATTAATGGCACAATTAAAAATAGGAGGAAGGTTGGTAATTCCGTTAGGAGAAGATGTTCAAATTATGACTTTATTGATAAGAAAGAACGAAACGCAATTTGAAAAACATGAGTTTGGAGAATTTCGATTTGTTCCTTTGCTAGAAGATAAAAATTAAATAAAAAGCCCGTTTTAAAATGGGCTTTTTTATTGCGTAAGAATTGAAATATATCTTTCCAGACTTTCTTTTTCTTTTTGAGCGATAAACAGAAAAAAATCTTCTTTATCTTTTTTGGTTTGAGCAGTTTCTAAAGACTGGTAATATTGCATTCGAGTTTCGTAATCACCTTTAATATTAGCAATAGGATAACCTCTTTGCATCAGAATTAAATTCATTATCAATCTTGAAGTTCTTCCGTTTCCATCAATAAAAGGGTGAATTGTAACTAATCTTTCATGCATTTCGGCTGCTAAAATAATTGGGTGCAACTTGTTTTTATTGATTTCATACCAAGTGAAATATTTTTCCATTTCTTGTGGAACCATCAACGGCTGTGGAGGCATATGTGTGCTTTCCTGTATCATAATTTGAACTTTTCTGTAGCGTCCAGCATCTTCTGGAATTATTCCACGAAGAATTAAATTATGAATAGATAATAGGTCTCGCTCGTTTAACGAATTATTTTTACTCATTAATTCTTTTATGAAACCAATAGCTTCCTGATGATTAATGGCTTCAAGATGTTCGCGCATGCTTTTTCCAGAAATTGTTAAGCCTTCATTGATAACCATATCAGTTTCACGAAGTGTCATGGTGTTTCCTTCGATTCTGTTGCTTTCAAAAGTGTATTCTAGTTCTAGTGCTTGTTTTACTTTAAAGCTATCATTCTGGCGATAAGAATCTAGTTTTTCTTTTAAAATATCAATTTCTTTTAGGATTTTCTCTAAAGAAGTAGATAGCTTAAGATTTGAAACCGTTTTGTTGTATTTGATTTCGTCTTCGGCAACTTTTAATGCTTTTAGAGCAAGATCATCATCGCCAATTTCATAAAGAATCTTCTCTTTAAGCCATGCAATCATTAAGGTTTCGTAATCAATTTCTAAAAGTTGAGACAGCTTAATAACTTGATCTTTGGTTGGTTTTCTCGTTCCAGATTCAAATTTGCTAATTAAGGCTTGATCAATTCCCGAAAGTTGCGCTAGTTCACGTGTTTTTAAACCTTTTTGTTCTCGGGCATTTTTTAAAAGCGATTTCATTTTATGAAACATTTAGTCTTGACAAATTTAGTCAATTTTTAGGGTGAAATAAAAGCAGCATTTTCAAATACTGCTTTTTAATATCTTATTTTGGAGGAAGCGAGCCGTCTTTTCTCATTTCTTTTACAACAGCTTGCATAATCGCATCTATAGTTTGGCCTAAATCTGTTGCATATTGTGATTCGGTAGTTCCGGTCCAAATTAATTTGTTTTGTTTTAATGAAAAAATATTGGTTTCAACCAGATAAGAAGTCGTTTCTTGGTAGTATCCGGGATCGTAGAAATTTGGCGAGTACATTCCATACCAATTACCAAAACCATATCCATAAACTCCCGTGTACATTCCGTCAAATCCTCCGTAATACATTCCTGTATAAGTCCCTGGAACATAATTAACTTCTTTTTCTTTACTAACTAAACGCATTGTAACAACTCCATCAAAATTTTCATCTTGCAATATTTTTAATTTTTGCTCCTTTGTTAATTCTGAAGTTGCATTTAAATATTGATATGAAGTTTTGAATACAGGATTTGTTGATGCAATTCTATTTTCAGTAATTCTTCTGGAAGCTTCATCTTTGACCAAAGCAACGACTAAAACTTTTTTGAATTGCTCCTGTGTAACGGTTACATCTGGGTCTCTCCAGCTATTTACGATAGAAGTATTGCTGCCACAACCTGAGAGAGACAGCACGGCGGTTAACATAAGTAGATACTTTTTCATATTTTACGGTTATATTGTTTGTAGTAAAAATAACGATAAAATATTTATAAAAGCATCATTTTGAGAAAATTAAAGAAGCATTAGTTGTATGCTTTTTTGATTCTGTCTAAATCGCGTTTTGTGTCTTGTTCTTTTAGAGATTCACGTTTGTCGTAATTTTTCTTTCCTTTACAAAGACCGATTTGCAGTTTTGCTAATCCTTTTTCGTTTGTAAATAATTTCAACGGAACAATTGTAAGTCCCTTTGCTTGAACACTTTTATGAAGCGTTTTTAGTTCTTTTTTATTTAGAAGTAATTTTCGTTCACTTCTTGATTTGTGATTGAACTGATTACCAAAAGAATATTCTTCGATATAAGTATTGATGGCAAAAAGTTCCATGCCACTGAATTCGCAAAAACTCTCTGTAATATTTGCTTTTCCTAAGCGTATTGATTTGATTTCAGTACCTGCCAAAACAATTCCGGCAGTATATGTATCGATTATTTCATAATCAAATCGGGCTCTTTTGTTTAGTATGTTAACTGATTTTATCATAACGCAAATGTAAAACAAAATTGAAAAATTTTGATGCGATATGATATAATTAAAAGTTTTTTTTTAATCTATGATTTTAATCAGTATTTAAGAAAAAGCTTACAGTTAAGTTTGTTCAATAATTTAAAACAAACTTAAAATGAAAAAGATTTTCACCTTAGTTAGTATTGCATTTATTGGATTTATGGCTCATGCTCAAGATTCAAGTCAAGGTCTAAAAGGGGCTTGGTTTGCAACTTCTCAATTTGGTTATCAACAAACTAAAAGTGGAGAGGTTAAAGGAACAAATATATCGGTGTTGCCAATAGTTGGTACATTTGTTACACCATCTGTAGCAGTAGGTGCTGGAATTGGTTACATTAACATTAAATCAGATGGTTATGTAGTTGGTAGTACAGATGTTAGAACACTTGCCAATACAGACTTGATTGTTATTCAGCCATTGGCTAGAAAATACTGGAACGTAGCAGGTTCTTTATATTTCTTCGGACAAGCTGCAGTACCTGTGATTACAGGAAAAGAAAAAGAAAGCAATTTAAAAGTAAATCAAGTTGGAGTGTCTGTATCAGGAGGTTTTGATTATTTTGTAACTAAGAATTTCTCTGTAGAGTTTTCTTATGATTTAGTAAACTTTACTTCTACAACACTAAAACCAGAAAATGGAGAGAAAACAACTGTTACAAATTTTGGATTAGCTCATGTTGCGAATGTTGATTCTTATTACAATTCTAAATTGGGCGGTAGTGCTCCAAACTTAACAACTCCAATTTCTGTAGGATTCAAATTTATATTCTAATTTGTTTTTATTTATTAACGTGAAATTCTTTTAGTAATTTTACAAAGAAAAAGACCGTACTTTTTAGAGTACGGTCTTTTTGATATAATTTAAAAAGCATAAAATGGAAAACAAATCAAATGATCCTTTACACGGAATTACACTTCAAAAAATTGTCGAAACTTTAGTCGATTATTATGGTTTTGATACTTTAGGCGAATTAATTCCAATAAAATGTTTTAATTCAAATCCGAGTGTAAAATCATCACTTACTTTTTTAAGAAAAACAGATTGGGCTCGTAAAAAAGTTGAAGATCTTTATATTAAAACACTTCCTAAATTAAGCTGATTTTTATAATTTATATGAAATCATAACACCGCCACGGTACGGCATCCATTCTCCGCTTTTATTGTAATCTGTCGCTTTATCCATAGGATATCTGCCAGGTGTCCCGTCATTGTAATGACCTTTATAAAATCCTTGATGCCATCCACCGCCTGCAAAAATATCTAATAAAAACTTATCACTTAGTTTGATATTGTAACCAACTGTAACACCTAAACGATATCCGAAGCCATCTTCGTACATATTGGTGTCCCAATAATTCCATTTTTGAATTTTGTAAATATCTGGGCCAGCATGTGCTCCAACATAAAATCCATCATATTTTTCTTTGAAGTGGTATCGAACTTCAGGAGTGAAAGTATAAAATTCCATCGGATTATGTCCATTGAACGATTTCCAAAAAGACGCCATAACATCAAAACTGAAAGTCGTTTTTTCTCCAATGCTGGTCTCTATACCAACATTTGGAACAGCTAAAAGTGCTGTTGCACCGTTAAATTTGATAAAAGTCTGACTTTGAGATTGAACAGAAAAGAAGATAATGGCTAATAAAAATATTTTTTTCATAAAGATGTTTTTAGAGCGAAATAGTATTAAAGTGGCTTATTTCGCGTGCAAATATAAGATATAAACGTTTTTTTATGATTTATAATATTTGTTTTTAACAATATTATTTTTTTGTCAGAAACTGTTGAAATCCTATTTATTTAGTAATGAGTAGATTACTTTGTCTAAAAAACGACCTTCATAAAACTCTGATTCTTTTAAATGAGCTTCTTTAACAAATCCGCATTTTTCCAATACTTTTTCAGACGCTATATTTTCAGGATCGATAACTGCTTCTATAGAGTGCAATTTCATATCGTTAAATCCATAAGTTATTAATCGATTTACGGCTTCAGGAATGATTCCTTTTCCATGAAATTCGGGCAATAGCATATAACCAATTTCGGCACGGTAATTTTCAGGTTGCATTCTATAATAACCAATAATACCTAAAAGCTTTGAATTGCCTTTTAAGGTAATTCCCCAGTTGATGCCAATATTTGTGTCAATCTTTTCATCAATCATGGCAATGTGAGCCAAAGCATCTTCATTGTTTTTTACCAATGGACGCGGAATATATTTCATGGTTTCGGGATTTGAGCGTAACTCAAAAACTTCAGTGACATCGTCGTTTGTAATTCTTCTTAAAAGTAAACGTTCTGTTTCTATTGTTGGAAACGGATAAAAATTAAAATCTAGCATTTTACAAAATTTTTATACTGAACTGAGAATGAAAAGTCTGGTCTGTTTCTAAAATAATAACACCTTCTTTTTCAAATAAATTTCCAGAATTGGTTGCTGTGTCTGAATACCCAAACCAAGGTTCAATACAAACAAAAGGTGCTTGGTCTTTAGTCCAAATTCCTAAACTAGGAAAATCTTCAAAATCAACTTGAACATAAGGCTTTGAATTTTCAAGGATTGTCAATGAATTTGATTCTAGTGTTTTAAAAACAAGGGCATCATTTTCAAAAAGTTTATAATTTAAAGGAACTGTATGGTTTGTTGTCTTTAAAATTTCGGTTTTATTAGAAATTAAATCATTTTCTAAAAGGTTGAATTTCAGAGTTTCGTCTTTTTCGAATTTGAAAGCATAATTTTCAAAACTTTCCGGAAGTGCAATTGCGGGATGTGCACCAATTGAAAAAGGCATTCTTGTTTCTCCTTTATTAATTACAATATATTCTATTTTTAAAGAAGTGTTTTCTAACGTATAAATAAGTTGCAACTCAAATTCAAAAGGATATTTTTTTAAAGTTTCTGCGTTTGATTCTAAAGAGAAAACCACGCTGTTTCCCGTTTTTTCAATCAATTGAAATTCCATGTCTCTTGCAAAACCATGTCTTGGTAATTGGTATTCCTCTTGATCAATAGTATAGGTGTTGTTTTTTAAAGTCCCTACAATAGGAAATAAAATAGGCGAATGTTTGCCCCAAAAATCAGGATTTCCTTCCCAAATGAATTCTTTGCCTTGATTGTTTTTTAATGAAAATAATTCGGCTCCAGCATGTTTTATTGAAGCTGTTAATACTGAATTTGATATAGTTGTATTCAAAATAATAGAATTGTAAGAGTTAATTTTAATGCTGTTGTAAAGGTATTTGAATAAATTTTATTTTTTTAAGAAAATCGCTTAATTTATTTAATTGATAAAATTTTGCTAAAATTAAATTTAACCTTGGGTATTTCTCTGTAAATAGTATTTTTTTTCATTAATTTGCTACATAAACAGCTAAAAAATATGAAAAAGCAATCAGCAAAAGCCTTTTTAACCGCGGCTTTATTTTTTGGGATTTCTTCGTTATGGGCGCAGCAAACTACGCAGGCGACAACAACAAATCCAACAAACAATTACAATTATCATGATGCCTTTGCTCCGCATTTTTATACTAAAAACGGAACTTCGACACGTACTGCAAGTGGTCAGCCTGGTCCAGAATATTGGCAAAACAGAGCCGATTATCAGATTTCGGCAAAATTGAATGCAGTTACTAACGAAATTACAGGTACAGATGAAATAACTTATACAAACAATAGTCCTGACAAATTAGGTTTTCTTTGGCTGAATTTAGATCAGAATTTATTTAAAGATGATTCACGAGGAAATGCAGTTGTGCCATTGTCAGGAAGCCGTAATGGCGCTCAAGGTCAGGTTTTTGACGGAGGAAATAAGATTAAATCTGTAAAAATAATTTCAGGAGGCAAAACAAAGACTGAAACAGTTGCTAAATATATCATTACAGATACAAGAATGCAGATTTTTCTTCCGCAGGAATTAGCGGCAAAAGGAGCTTCTGTAAAAATCAAAATCGAATTCTCATTTATTGCACCTTTTGAAGGATCTGACAGAATGGGAGTTTTGGAAACTAAAAACGGAAAAATCTTTACAATTGCACAATGGTACCCGCGTATGTGTGTGTATGATGATGTGCGAGGATGGAATACAGCGCCATATTTAGGAGCTTCTGAGTTTTACTTGGAGTACGGAGATTTTGATGTAAAATTGACGGTTCCAGGAAATCAATATGTTGTGGCTTCTGGAGAATTAATTAATGGTGCAGAAGTTCTTTCGGCTGAACAATTAAAGCGTTACAAAGATGCTTCAAATAGTGACAAAACGGTTATGATTCGTACTGCAGATGAAGTTGCTGCAACTGTAAATACTAATGCAGGAACAGAGAAAACATGGCATTATAAAATCAAAAATGCACGTGATTTTTCTTGGGCGTCATCTTCGGCTTTTATTTTAGATGGAGCAAAAATCAACTTGCCAAGCGGTAAAAAAGCATTAGCATTGTCAGCATATCCTGTTGAAAGCAACGGAAATGATGCTTACGGTCGTTCAAGCGAATATGTAAAAGGTGCGATCGAACATTATTCAAAACAATGGTTTGAGTATCCTTATCCAGTAGCTACAAACGTAGCAGGAAATGAAGGCGGAATGGAATATCCTGGAATTGTTTTCTGTGGATGGAAGTCTAAGAAAGAGGATCTTTGGGGAGTAACAGACCACGAATTTGGGCACATTTGGTTTCCGATGATTGTGGGGTCAAACGAAAGATTATTTGCTTGGATGGATGAAGGATTCAATACTTTTATTAATTCGTTGAGCACCGCTGCTTTCAATAATGGAGAATATAAAGAAAAACCAACAGATTTGCATGAAGAAGCAGAATCTTTTACTCGTCCTGATTTAGAAACAATTATGAGTTCTCCTGATAATATGAAGGAGGCAAATATAGGTATGTTGTGTTATTTCAAGCCAAGCGCAGGATTGATTTTATTAAGAGAGCAAGTTTTAGGAAAAGAGCGTTTTGATACGGCTTTTAGAACTTATATTGAGCGTTGGGCTTATAAACATCCGCAGCCAGATGATTTCTTTAGATCAATGGAAAATGTTGCTGGTGAGGATTTAAGCTGGTTTTGGAGAAGCTGGTATGTAAACAACTGGCGTTTTGACCAAGGTATTAATTCTATTAAATATGTGAAAAACGATCCTGCAAAAGGTGTAATTATTACGGTAGAAAATTTTGAAAAAATGCCAATGCCGATTGTTTTGGATGTTAAAACAAAAAGCGGAAAAGTTACTCGAGTGAATTTGCCAGTAGAAATATGGCAACGTAACAATGACTGGTCTTTCAAACATAATTCAACTGAAGAAATTGAAAGCATTACTTTAGACCCAGATCATGCATTTCCTGATTTTAATGAGTCAAATAATGTTTGGACAGCGGGAAAAGGCAAGGTTGAGCAAGATGTGATTTTAGATGGTTATTTAGGAAATTATTCAACTTCTAAAGCGCCTATAAAAATTGAGTTCACAGAGAAAAACAGTGCTTTATATGCTGAGTTGACTAATTACCCGAAATTTTCTGTAAAAGCAGTAGCTGGAGAAAAAGATACATTTGAATCAAAAAGAGCAGGAGTGAAGTTTAAATTCAACGAAGCGAAAACAGCTGTTGACATGATTTTGTCTGATGGTAAAGCAATTCCGTTTACTAAGAATTAAAAAATATAACAGTTTTAAATTGTTTAAAACCCGATAGTTGTCAGCAACTATCGGGTTTTGCTTTTAAGGATATTAACAAAACACAAAAAAAATGTTAGAATTTTAATTTTTTGTTTTGTGAATAAAAAAAAGATGTACTTTTGCACCGATGAATAAAATAAGTTTACATATAACTTCTTTGTCACGGACAAACTCACCGATTACTTCTCCCGAAGTACGGACGCTATCTCTATAGTGTTCACTGAGTTTTATAGCCGTATATTTATTCATATCCATTTTTCATTTTGAAATCACATAATTTGTCCATTGGACAAACATATCCTAAAAGTATTTATTATTTTGTAAATTTTCTTGATCAAGTTTTTGATTTTGAGAGTGTTACTTCTATTTTGCTTAATTTTATTGGATTCAATTCTGGATTTCAAACGAATCAATATGCTTTAATTTTTAACTCTAACTTCAATTATTGAAAATGAAGATCTCTATTGTTGTTACCCAGGAAGAACACTTCAAATTCGCACAAGAAATTTGTGATACGATAGAATCATCTGCCTTGTTAAGAGGTACGGGGATTGCTAAAAGAACTCCTGAGTACATTCAGAAAAAAATGTCGAATGGTGATGCAATGATTGCTCTGGCCGATGGAAAATTTGCAGGTTTTTGTTATATCGAAAGCTGGGAACACGGAAAATTCGTGGCACATTCAGGATTAATAGTACATCCTGATTACAGAAGTTTAGGTTTGGCAAAAAAAATCAAATCAAAAGTTTTTGACTATTCTTTAAAAAGATATCCGGACGCTAAAATATTCGGAATTACAACTGGTTTAGCGGTTATGAAAATTAACTCTGAACTAGGTTATAAACCGGTCCCATTTTCAGAATTAACAACCGATCCAAGTTTTTGGGCAGGCTGTAAAACTTGTACAAACTTTGAAATTCTGCAAAGCAAACAGAACAAAATGTGTCTTTGTACTGGAATGTTGTATGACCCAAAAGAAAAACAAAAAACACCGCCAAAACACCCTTTTAACGAGGCTGTTTTAAGCAGACTTAAAAAAATTAAACAGGCTTTATTCTTAAACAAAATATTGTCATTTGTTTTTTTATTCAAAATTTAATCAAAAAGAAATCTCAAACTGCTACATACGAAAGTATTAGCCTAAATTATAAAAAATGAAAAAAGTAGTATTAGCTTATAGCGGAGGATTAGATACCTCGTATTGTTTGAAATATTTAAAAAATGAAAAAGGATACGAAGTTCACACTGTTCTTGTTGACACAGGAGGATTTTCTGCTGAAGAATTAACAGCTATTGAAAAAAGAGCTTACGAGTTAGGAAGTGCTCAACACGCCAACTTAACGATTTTAGATAAATATTACGATAAAGCTATAAAATATTTGATTTTCGGAAACGTATTAAAAAATAATACATATCCTTTATCAGTAAGTGCTGAACGTGTTTTTCAAGCAATTGAAGCTATAAAATACGCGAAAAAAGTTGGTGCAACTGCAATCGCTCACGGAAGTACTGGTGCAGGAAATGATCAAATTCGTTTTGATTTGATTTTCCAGACTATAGCTCCGGAAATCGAAATCATTACGCCAATTAGAGATTTAAAATTATCTAGACAAGAAGAAGTAGATTATTTGGCTCAAAATGGAGTTCACTATTCTTGGGAAAAAGCACAATATTCTATCAATAAAGGACTTTGGGGAACAAGCGTTGGAGGAAAAGAAACTTTGACTTCAAGCCAGCCATTGCCAAGTGAAGCTTATCCTTCTCAATTGCAAAAAGAAGGAGAGGAAAAAGTAACTCTTCATTTTGAACAAGGAGAATTAGTTGGTTTAAACGGAAAAACTGATAAACCTTCAAATAATATCGTAGGGCTGGAAAAACTGGCAAGTGCTTACGCAATTGGTAGAGATATTCACGTTGGTGATACGATTATCGGAATTAAAGGAAGAGTTGGTTTCGAAGCTGCTGCTCCGTTAATTATCATTAAAGCACACCATTTGTTAGAGAAACACACTCTTGGAAAATGGCAACAATATTGGAAAGAACAATTAGGAAACTGGTACGGAATGTTATTCCACGAAGGTCAGTTCTTAGATCCAGTTATGAGAAATATTGAAACTTTCTTGCAGGATACTCAAAAAACAGTAAATGGAACAGTAACAGTTTCATTAAAACCATATCATTTCTCACTTGACGGAATCGAATCTGAAAATGATTTGATGAACACAGGTTTCGGTCAGTACGGCGAAATGAACAATGCTTGGACATCTGACGATGCAAAAGGATTTATCAAGATTTTAGGAAATGCACAAAACATATTCTCATCTGTAAACAAATTAGATCATGATTAATGTCGGAATTATTGGTGGTTCGGGCTACACGGCCGGAGAACTCATCAGAATTTTAATGTATCATCCCAAAGTAAACATCGATTTTGTTTACAGTACAACAAACGCTGGAAAGCCTCTTTCTGTAGCACACCACGATTTGATGGGTGATATCGAAATGAATTTCACAGCCGAAATCAACCCAAATGTGAATGTTGTTTTCTTGTGTTTAGGTCACGGAAAATCGATTTCATTTTTGAAAGAAAATCAGTTTGCTAATCATACCAAAATCATCGATTTAGGAAATGATTTCAGATTGAACAAAGATGCGCATTTTGAAGGAAAAGATTTTGTTTACGGTTTGCCTGAAATCAATAAAGCCGAAATCAAAAAGACGAATTATATAGCGAATCCAGGTTGTTTTGCAACTGCTATTCAGTTGGCTTTATTGCCTTTAGCAAAACATAATTTGTTGAATAATGATGTTCATATTAATGCTACAACTGGAAGCACAGGAGCAGGAGTAAGTCTTTCAGAAACTTCTCATTTCAGCTGGAGAAACAATAATATGTCGCATTACAAAGCTTTTGAACACCAACATTTAGGAGAAATTTCAGAAAGTTTAGTTCAGTTGCAGGATGATTTTGACAGCGAATTGCTTTTTATTCCGAACAGAGGAGATTTCCCAAGAGGAATTTTTGCAACTTTATATACAGTTTGCGACGATAGTTTGGAACAATTAGTAGCAAAATACGAAGAGTTCTATAAAAACGAACCTTTTGTAACCGTTACCACAACAAACATCAATATGAAACAGGTGGTGCAAACGAATAAATGTATTATTAGTTTATTGAAAAAAGGAAACCGGGTTCTCATAACATCAATTATAGATAACTTAACCAAAGGTGCTTCAGGACAAGCAATTCAAAACATGAATTTAATGTTCGGATTAGAAGAAACCACAGGTTTACATTTGAAACCAAGCGGATTTTAGATTGTTGGTTAACCGTTTAATCGTTAATTCGGTTAATCGATTAAACAAATCAACGATTAAACAATTAAACAAAAAACAAAAATGAACTTATTCAACGTTTACCCATTATACGACATAACTCCAGTAAAAGCAGTAGATTGTACAATTATTGACGACAAAGGAGTAGAATATTTAGATTTATACAGCGGACATGGTGTGATTTCTATCGGACACACACAGCCGGATTATGTAGCAAAATTGAAGAATCAGATAGATAATTTAGGATTTTATTCTAATGCGATTCAGAATCCTTTGCAGGTAGAATTGGCTCAGAAATTAGGAAAACTTTCTGGTCTTGAAGATTACGAATTGTTTTTATGCAGTTCTGGAGCTGAAGCCAATGAAAATGCTTTAAAATTAGCTTCTTTCCATAACGGAAAATCAAGAGTTGTGGCTTTTCATAACTCTTTTCATGGAAGAACTTCTGCAGCAGTTGCCGTTACAGATAACAAGAAAATTGTTGCGCCAATCAATGCTCAGCAAGAAGTAACGTTTTTACCTCTAAACCAAATTGAATTAGTTGAAGCTGAATTGGCTAAAGGTGATGTTACAGCTGTAATTATCGAAGGAATTCAGGGAGTTGGAGGTTTAGATCAAGGAACAACTGAGTTTTTTCAGGCTTTAGAAAAAGCATGTAAAAAACATGATGTGGTTTTAATTTTAGATGAAGTACAATCTGGATACGGAAGAAGCGGGAAATTCTTTGCTTTCCAACATCACGGAATCAACGCCGATATTATTTCAGTTGCAAAAGGAATGGGGAACGGTTTTCCTGTTGGAGCGATCTTAATTTCTCCAAAATTTGAAGCAAGTTTCGGATTATTAGGAACAACTTTCGGAGGAAGTCACTTGTCTTGTGCAGCAGGAATTGCGGTTTTAGATGTAATTGAAAAATTGGATTTACAGAAAAATGTAAACGAAATTTATGAATACTTCTTAGAAAAAATCAAAGAAGTTCCGGGAATCAAACAAGTAAAAGGAAAAGGTTTAATGCTTGGAGTTGAATTTGATTTTGATGTTGCGGCTTTGAGAAAGAAATTAATCATCGAAAAACACATTTTTACAGGAAGTGCCAACAATAAAAATCTATTAAGAATTTTACCGCCTTTAACTGTGAAAAAATCAGATATTGATACGTTTGTAAAAGCTTTAAAAGAAAGTTTAGAAGAACTTTAATCGTTTAATCGTTAATTCGTTTAATCGATTAACCGGTTAAACGAATTAACGATTAAACCAACTAACCAATTAAACCAAAAAAATGAATCCATTATCAATTGAAAAACGCAATCTAGTTCTGCGGACTATGGCAAAGCTGGTCGAACAGGAGCGGAATCAGATAATCCTAACCAATCAGGAAGATCTTGCTGATTACGACGGCTCAGATTTAGCGATGGAAGAACGCTTAAAAGTAGATGATAAAAAAGTAGACGAAATGATTTTATCATTAAACCAATTAGCTTCTCAGGAAGATCCCGTTGGCGTTGAGCGTTTTCATTTTACTCATGATAATGGAATAAAGGTGGTGAACAAAACAGCTGCTTTCGGAACGATTTTAATTATTTATGAATCTCGCCCAGACGTTACAATCGAAGCGGGAGGAATCGCTTTTAAATCCGGAAATAAAATTTTATTAAAAGGCGGAAAAGAGTCTTTAAAATCAAACTTAAAAATCGTAAGCCTTTGGCATAAAGCTTTAGAAGAAAACGGAGTTTCGAAAGACTGGGTCGAATATCTGAATTATAACAGAACAGAAACTCAGGCTTTTCTAGAAAAACCAACTCAAAAAGTTGATTTAATAGTTCCAAGAGGTGGAGAGAAATTAATTGAGTTTGTAAAAGCGCATGCAACTTGTCCTGTAATTGTGAGCGGACGCGGAAATAATTTTGTTTACGTTCATGAAAAAGCGGACACAGACTTAGCTTTGAAGGTGATTTTAAATGCTAAAACTGCTAAAATATCGGCTTGTAATGCTCTAGATAAAGTTTTAATCGACTCGAAGCTTCCTAATTTTGAAGGTTTCACAGCAATGTTAATTGAAGCCTTAATTGAAGCAAAAGTTGAAGTTATTGTAGATCAATCTTTAGCAAATTTTGAAAATACCAAAACGTTACAAAACGAAGATATTTGGTACGAAGAATTTCTAGATTATAAAATTGTAATCGGAACAATCGATTCCCAAGAGCATGCCATTGATATGATTAATAAATACTGCGGAGGACATTCAGCAGCAATTATTACCAGAGATAACGAAGCAGCACAGCAGTTTATGGAATCAGTAGACGCAGCAGCAGTTTACCAAAATGCTTCAACCCGTTTCACAGACGGCGGACAATTTGGTCTTGGCGGAGAATTAGCAATAAGCACCGATAAATTACATCAAAGAGGACCAATTGGTTTACAGCATTTAGTAACCAACAAATGGTATGTTTACGGAGAAGGACAAATTAGGTAATTGAGATAATTTGAAAATTGAGGCAATTAGATATTCAATAATTAGAATTTTAGATTTGGTTTGCCATGAATTAAACTAATTCACACAAATTATTTTTTATTAAGATGCTGAATAAATTAGCGTCAATTTGTATAATTCGTGGAAAAAAAAACATAAAAACTTAGTGCCTTAGCGCCTTCGTGGCAAAAACAAAAGACATGGCAAAAAAACGGATTTTATTAAAAATAGGAAGTAATACTTTAACCAAGGAAACCAATCATATTTCGCGGGGAAAGATTGAAGACCTCGGAATACAGATTGCGGCTTTAAACGACGAATATGAATTTATCATAGTAAGTTCTGGAGCAATTGCGGCAGCAAAGCAATTTGTAAAACTGGACAATCAAGACAAAGATGTTTTTGTAAAGCAGGCTTTAGCTTCAATTGGACAGCCTCATTTAATGCGAATTTACAATGAGAATTTCAAAGATTTAGGGTTAAATACGTCACAGTGTTTACTTTCTTATTCTGATTTTGAAAAAGAGCAGACTAAAAAGAACATTGTAAATACGATTAATGTATTGGTTAAAAACAATTACATTCCGATTATCAATGAAAATGATACCGTTGCGACAGATGAGATTCGGTTTGGAGATAATGACAAATTAGCAGCTTTAACAGCGGTTCTTTTAAATGTTGACATTCTTATTATTGCAACCAATACAAACGGGATTTATACCAAAGAATCAATTCATAATGAAAATCCAGAAACGATAAAATTGGTAAATGATTTAAAAACGCTCGAAAAAGAAATCGGAGATTCAAAATCATCACATGGAACAGGAGGGATGCAGTCTAAAATAGAAGCAGCAGCAATTTCAAAAGCAGCAAATATAGAAACTTGGATCGTGAATGGGTTAAATGATAATTTTATTCTAAAAGCATTAAAGGAAGAAATTCCTTTTACAAAAATAATCTAATGAGTCAATTAGAAAATTAGTCAATTAGATAATGACAGAATTATCCAATTTTCTAATTATCACATTATCTAAATTAAAAAGAAAACAAATGAACTATATCTCAATAAAAGAAATCAACTCATTATCAAAATGGGTAAAACAAGCGATTAAAATCAAAAAAAATCCGCTTAAAAATCAAAGTTTAGGAAAGAATAAGACTCTTGGAATGTTATTCTTCAATCCAAGTTTAAGAACGCGTTTGAGTACTCAAAAAGCGGCAATGAACTTAGGAATGAACGTTATGGTAATGAATTTTACCAACGAAGGATGGACATTAGAATTCGAAGACGGAGCAGTAATGAATTCTGGTGCTTCAGAACACATTAAAGAAGCGGCAGAAGTAGTTTCGCAATATTGCGATATTATCGCAATTCGTGCTTTCGCAGGCTTAGTTGACAAAGAAAAAGATTATCAGGAAACAGTAATTTCAGGATTTCTGAAATATGCTACAGTGCCAATTGTAAACATGGAAAGTGCTATTCGTCATCCGTTGCAGTCATTAGCAGATGCGATTACAATGGAAGAATTTAAACGTAGACACAAAGACAAACCAAAAGTAGTGCTTTCATGGGCACCGCATCCCAAAGCATTACCGCAGGCAGTTGCCAATTCATTCGTAGAAATGATGCAGATGCAGAAAGATATGGATTTTGTAATTACTCATCCAGAAGGTTACGAATTGAGTCCAGAAATCACAAAAGACTGTAAAATCGAGTATGATCAAAACAAAGCTTTCGAAAATGCCGATTTCGTTTACGTAAAAAACTGGAGTAATTTCAACGATTACGGAAAAGTAACCAACAGCGATCCAAATTGGACCGTTACTGCTGAAAAAATGGCTTTAACCAACAACGGAAAATTCATGCACTGTCTTCCAGTTCGTCGTAATGTAATTGTAAGCGATGAAGTTCTTGACGGAGAAAATTCAATCGTAATCGAGCAAGCGAATAACAGAACGTATTCAGCACAATTAGTTTTACAAAAGATTCTTAAAAAAATATAATTTTTTCAAAGTTGCTAAGATTCTGAGCTACTAAGATGCTAAGAAACTTTGCAAAGAAAAACTTAGTGTCTTAGAATCTCAGAACCTTAGAATCTTATGAAAAAAGTTACCGTAATCAAAATAGGTGGAAACATCATCGACAATCCTGCAGAATTAGAACAATTTTTAACTGATTTCTCTAAAATTGAAGGATATAAAGTTTTAGTTCACGGCGGTGGAAAATCGGCTACAAAAATGGCTCAGAGTATTGGTTTGGTGCCACAAATGATTGACGGACGCCGAATTACGGATGCTCCAATGCTTGATGTTGTCGTGATGATTTATGCAGGACAAATCAACAAACATATTGTGGCGCAATTGCAGGCAAAAGATAATAATGCCATCGGTTTTTCGGGAGCTGACGGAAATTTAATTCAATCCACAAAAAGAAACCATCCAACAATTGATTACGGATTTGTAGGTGATGTAAAACAAGTCAACACCAAGTTATTGGCAACTTTACTGGAAGCTGGAGTTGTCCCAGTTTTCTGTGCTATTACACACGACAAAAACGGACAATTGTTAAATACTAACGCTGATACAATTGCAAGCGAATTGTCAATTGCTTTATCTGAAGTTTTTGATGTTACGCTGACTTATTGTTTTGAAAAACAAGGTGTTTTGATGGATTCAGAAGACGATTCGTCTGTAATAACAGAAATCAATGAAGCATTATACAATAAACTAAAAGAAGAAAAAGTAATCCATTCCGGAATGATTCCAAAACTGGATAACTGTTTCAATAGTTTATCAAGAGGTGTGCAGAAAATCAAAATTGGGCATCACAGAATGCTCCAAAATTCAGATATTCCGCATACAACGATTACGTTGTAAAGATATAGCCACGAATTACACGAATTGGTACTAATTTTTTTCTGCTTAAAAAAGAGAAAATAATTTTAAACAGATATGAAAAAGTTTATTTTGATTTTTAATCTGTAACAAAAAAATAATTTGTGAAAATTCGTGCAATTAGTGGCAAAAAAACAGAACTGCGCAGTGCTTTTAAATATTAATTTAAGAAATTTGCGTACATTAAAAATGTCGCATATTATTGATTTAAGAAAGTAAAAGCTTAAAAAAACTTAGCGACTTAGCGCCTTTGTGGCAAGAGCACAATAAAATGAAAAATATAGATACGCTTACCCAAGAAGCAATTAGTTTATTAAAAAGCCTTATCGAAACCCCTTCATTTTCAAGTGAAGAAGATCAAACGGCTCTTTTAATCGAAAATTGGTTCAATCAGAATGAAATTCCTTTCAAGAGAGAAAATAACAATGTGTGGGCTTTCAACAAATATTTCGACGAAAACAAACCAACACTTTTACTAAATTCACATCACGATACTGTACGCCCAAATCAGGCTTACACCAACGATCCGTTTAAAGCAATCGAAAAAGACGGCAAACTATTCGGATTAGGAAGTAATGATGCCGGAGGATGTTTAGTTTCATTATTAGCGGCTTTTGTACATTTCTACGAAAACCAAAACCTTTCTCACAATATTGTAATTGTAGCTTCTGCTGAAGAAGAAAGTAGCGGAAAAAATGGTTTAAATAGTGTTTTAAAGCATTTGCCAGAATTAGACTGTGCAATTGTTGGAGAACCGACTTTAATGCAATTGGCAGTTGCAGAAAAAGGACTTTTAGTTCTTGATGTAAAAGTGAAAGGAACCGCAAGCCACGCTGCGCATCAAAACGATGATAATGCTTTGTACAAGTCAATTCCGGTAATGGAATGGTTTAAAAACTATAAATTCGACAAAATCTCTGATGTTTTAGGGCCTGTAAAAATGACCGTAACACAGATTAATGCCGGAAAACAGCATAATGTTGTGCCATCAGAATGTGATTTGGTTGTAGATATTCGTGTAACAGACCGTTATACCAATGCCGAAATTTTGGAAGTGGTAAAAGCAAACGTAAATGCTGAAGTAACGCCAAGATCAATGCACTTAAACGCTTCGTCTATTCCGCTTGCGCACGGTTTGGTTCAGGCAGGAATCGCTTTAGGAAGAACAACTTATGGTTCGCCAACACTTTCAGATCAGTCAGTTTTAAGCTGTCAGTCTTTGAAATTAGGGCCAGGAGAAACATTGCGTTCACATTCAGCAGACGAATTTATTTTTGTAAATGAAATTGTAGAAGGAGTCGACCTGTATATTAAAATACTAACCGATTTCTTTAAATTATAATAAATCCTGAGCGTAGACGAAGGATTAGGAGCTAATCCCGCTATCCGTTACAATCTTTTGTGCCGAACCCCGGCACAAAAGGATTTCCACTACTATCGGGGCTAGAAACACCATCAGTATAAACAATGACATTAGATCTAAATTAGAAAACAATCTAAGAAGTCTAAAATCTAAGAAGTCTAAAATCTAAGAAGTCTAAAAATCTAAGTTATGAAACTTTGGGAAAAAGGAATACCAACAGATAAACAAATAGAACAATTCACCGTTGGAAACGATCGTGAGCTGGATTTGGTTTTAGCAAAATACGATGCTTTAGGTTCAATTGCTCACACGAAAATGCTTGGACAGATTGGTTTGTTGACTGCTGAAGAAACAACATCTTTAGTTGATGCTTTAAACGAAATCATTGCAGATATCGTAGTTGGTAATTTCGAAATCGAAGACAGTTTTGAAGATGTACATTCTAAAATCGAATATCTTCTAACGGTAAAACTAGGCGATGCAGGGAAAAAAATCCATACTGCGCGTTCTCGTAATGATCAAGTTTTGGTAGATGTTCATTTGTATTTAAAAGACGAATTAAAAGCTATAAAAGAGCAGGTAAAAACATTGTTTGATTTGTTGATGGAATCGGCAGAAAAACATCAAAATGTATTATTGCCAGGATATACACATTTGCAAATTGCCATGCCATCGTCTTTCGGAATGTGGTTTTCAGCTTACGCCGAAAGTTTGATAGATGATATTACGATGCTAAATGCCACTTCAAAAATTGTAGATCAGAATCCGTTAGGTTCTGCAGCAGGTTATGGAAGTTCATTCCCAATCAATAGAACTTTTACGACTAAGGAATTAGGTTTTGAAACTTTAAAATACAACGCTGTTGCGGCACAAATGAGCCGTGGAAAAGCAGAAAAAACAGTTGCTTTTGCCATGACGAGCGTTGCAGGAACGTTATCAAAATTTGCAATGGACGTTTGTTTGTATATGAGCCAGAACTTTGATTTTATCGGTTTGCCGGCACATCTCACAACAGGTTCAAGTATAATGCCTCATAAAAAGAATCCGGATGTTTTTGAATTGATCAGAGGGAAATGCAATAAGATTCAGGCGCTTCCATATGAAATCACTTTAATTACAAATAATCTTCCAAGCGGTTATCACAGAGATTTACAGCTTTTAAAAGAAGGTTTATTCCCAGCGATTCAAAACCTGAAAGCTTGTTTGGATATTGCGATTTTTTCAATAAAAGATATCACAGTAAAAGATCATATTTTAGAAGATAAAAAATACGATTATTTGTTTACCGTAGATACTTTAAACGAAATGGTGGTTGCGGGAATGCCGTTTAGAGATGCATACAAGGCTGTTGCTGAACAATTAGAAGCCGGAACGTACAAATCACCAAAAGAAACGAAACATACGCATGAAGGAAGTATCAACAATTTATGCCTTGATGCTATTAAAGATAAAATGAAAGCTGCTTTTTAACACTATGAGATATGAAAAGTAAAATGTAAAATGTAAAAGGTCATTGATTTCAATGACCTTTTTTTTATAAGAAGGTTTTAGTTTTTAATAACCTTAAAAGTTTTTGTTCTGTTTTCAATTTGAATTTTGCAGACATAGGTTCCTTTTGCAAGATTTCCTAAGTTTAATTCGATCTTTTCGTCGGAAACAATGCTTTTTGACTTTGTGAATACTTTTGAACCATTAGATGAAAAGACATTTATTGTTGCCATTCCATTTTCTGAACTTGAAAATTTAATGTTTAAGATGCTGTCTATAACTGTTGGGTAATAGTCAAGACTTACGTCTAGACTTTTTTTTTCACCGAATCCTAAATTGCTACAGCTCGAAGAAATTTTTCCATCAGCAGTAACTTGAAGAGTGGCGCCGGCTCCGCATGAAGTATTGGTCACATAACCAGCAACATCAGCTACAGGAATTGTAGCGTATGTATACAAAGGTTTTGCAACAGCTTCGCCATAGTCAACTGGAGCTTTTAGTGAATTAACAAAGCTGATTCCCACTGTTCCACCATCAGTACTGATGTAATTTTTAAAAGCAGTTCCAATTTTAGCAAAATCAGTTCCTTCAACATAGCAAGTTGAGTTTTTATCGCCTCCACCTAAACCAATCGCCAATGAGCCTGAAACTGAAGTATTGTAATAACAATTCAAAATATGCAATTCGGCATTTCTTCCTCTTGGCATCCTTTCCTTGCATCCTTCTGCCCAATAACAGTTTTTGAAAGTAATACTATAATGTCCATCTGAGGGTGCATCACTTTTAGAAGAACCCACTAGATCTGAAAAACGATGATCGTCGGCCCCACCAGAGCCACCTGCTTTTGGAGTTTTTAGATAAGTGAATTTTGTCCATGAAATGGTAACATTGTCTGCGACACCTTTATTGTCAAAATTACCATCCATACCATCTTGAAACTCGCAATGATCAACCCAAAGATTTGTCGCTTCAGAAGTTAGATTATCATGTCCGTCAACATCATAAGCGCCTGGACCTTCAAAAATTAGATTTCTAATAATAATATTATCAGAACCAGGTTTTAAACTTAGAATTCCTGAACCTGAAGCGGTTTGGTCTGTGCTGACTAGTCGAGCTCCCGGAAGCCCAATAATGGTTTTGTTGGTAACAAGCAAACTTGTATAAGTACAATTTAGCGTTCCCGAAACTAAAATAACTTGCGGGGTCGTTAATTTTAATTTTGTTATTAAATCGGCATAGGTGCTTACCGTTAAAGGCGTGGCATTTCCTCCGCCAGTTGCTCCGGCTCCAAAGCCTTCGGGGGCAGACATTACATACTGTTGTGCCGAAAGAGATAAGCTCAAGAAAAAAAGGAGCGAAAACAAATTCTTTTTCATGATAATATTTGGTTTAAGTGGTTTTGATATCAATATAATGTAATCGATTACACGAATGTAGTTAATTAATTTTAAAGTCAATTTGATTTAAGAATAATTTGCATTTTTTTGATAGAAAAATCCTTTCCTGGAAATATTAAGCCCGAATTTGTTTACAAAATCACTGTTTTTTTAATATAAAAAAGTCTATTTTTGATTTGCATTGCTTTTAAATATATAATATGAACCAGTTTGACGAACAGGCAACTAAAGCGCTCTTGGATAAGAACTTAATTACTGAAAACCAATTTCAGGAAATTACCGCTTATAGAAGCCAGAATATTTTTTCCTTAAATGCTGAATTAAAGTTGCTACTGTATTTGTCTGTTCTTCTTTTTACTTCGGGAATTGGAATTTTGATTTACAAAAACATCGACAGTATTGGCCATATAGCCATTCTTTCAATTTTGTTACTTGTAATTGCGGTTTGTTTTTATTACTGTTTTAAAAATTCCAAGGGTTTTCAAAAAACAGAAACCGTTTTTGAAAATCCGGTTTTAGAATATCTTGTTTTAGCAGGTAATATTTTGACATGCATTTTTATAGGATATCTTCAATTTCAATATAAACCCTTTGGAGAACATTACGGATTAGCAACATTAGTCCCAACAATAGTAAGTTTCTTCTGTGCTTATTATTTTGATAATAGAAGTGTGCTAACTATTGCCGTTACCGGGTTGGCTGCTTATGTCGGACTTTCTGTTACGCCTCAGGATTTATTAAATAATAATGATTTTTATGCCAGTGAGAGTTTGAGTTATTCAGCAGTTATGCTTGGCGTTTTATTGATTTTATGGACGATTTATAGTAATAGAATTGCATTGAAAACTCATTTTAGTTTAATCTTTCTAACTTTTGCTTTACATATTATTAGCATTGCTTCGATCAGTAATTTAATGAATTATGATCGCTTGATTTGGCTGATTTTTGCTGTAGTTTTAGGAGGATCAACTTTTTATTTTTATAAAGTTAGTTATCAATTTAAGGCAATGTCTCTGTATGTTTTTATGATTGTTTATGGTTATATTGGAGCAAATATAATGTTATTTAGACTTTTTGAAAATCTCGATTTCTCAGACATTTGGGAATTATTTGTTTTTCTTTTGCCAGCTTATTTTATTGGCTCTATTGTAATGTTCATTAAATTAATTAAAAACTTTCATAAACAAATTGCAGAATGATAGTATACGATACAAAAATATTGGACAATGAAATTTTAGTTGCTGAAGTTGATAATTTATATAAAGGAGGTTTTTTAAGCAAAGAACAAAAGAAATTCATCAATAAAGAATTACCTGTTTTTAAAAGTCAGAATAATATTTTGGTTCGCGTAGGATTCTTTTTGCTAGGCTCATTTTTATATGCTTCTGTTTGTGGAGCAATTTCATTGTTTGCTCTTGGTGGAGCAGACTCTTTTTTCAAAATTTGTTGCTATATTTTTGCTGTGGTTGGTTTTGTTGGAGCAGAATTATTGGCAAATCAAAATTATCACAATCACGGATTAGACGATGCTTTTATCGTAGGCGCTGTTTTAAATGTCGGATTTGCTATAGGGATTACTACAGACGGATATGAGTCTGTGATAGCTTTTTTTATGGCAGTAGCTTCTCTTTATATGTTTCTGAGATACCTGCATTTGCTTTCGATGTTGATTTTTTGTCTATCAATTACGGGATTTTTATTTTTTCAAATGTTTGAATTTGGTGAATTTGGAAAAGCTATTTTGCCATTCACCGTGATGATTTTTGCTGTTGTTTTCTATTTCCTAACGAAGAAATTAATAGGTAGAATAACCAAAAAATACTATTATAATGGACTTTTATTAGCGAACAGTTTTTGTCTAGTATTGTTTTATCTTTCGTGTAACTATCTGGTTGTAAGAGAGCTTTCGGCTGAACTTCTAGGAACTGAAGTGAAGCCAGGAACCGATATTCCGTTTGCTTTTTTCTTTTACGGATTTACTTTTGTTGTTCCAATTATTTATTTAGTTCAAGCTCTAAGAACGAAAGATAGAATTATGCTTTGGATTAGTTTTTTAGCCATTGGATTTTCAATCTATACCATTCGATTTTATTACGCAGTTTTGCCAGTAGAAGTAGCACTAACTTTGGGCGGACTTGTTTTATTTGCAATAGCATATTTTTCAATTAAAAAATTGAAAGAAAAAGAAAGTGGTCTGACATTTAAAGCAGACAGAATCAATCATTCCGATTCAATTTTAAATGCTGAGGCTTTAGTTGTAGCTTCAACTTTCGGAATGAAACCAGAAGTAAAACCACAAGATTCTCCAATGGAATTTGGAGGAGGAGGTTTCAGCGGAGGCGGGTCTGGAGAAAGTTTTTAAATTATTTTGCCACAGATTAAAGGATTAAAATGATTTTCTAATCTTGGTTAAGTTGAAACGAATTTCACAAATTTTACGAATTGATTTGTGTAAATTTGTGTAATTTGTGGCTGAAGAAATCATTTTAATCCTTTAATCTGTGGCAGAAAAAAAAACTATACTTTGCTTTTTAATGCTTCTGCATCAATATCACTATGCGAAACATCGTAAATAGCTTTTCCATTTTTGATTAAAATCAATTGTGGAGATTCGTGATAAACTCCAAATCTGTTTGCAATTTCGTTTGAAACATCTCTGTGTGCTATTAAATCAAGGAAATAGGCATCCGCAACATTCTCAAGATCATATTCTCTTTCAAATTGTTTTAAAGCCATTCGGCTAATGCTGCATCTTGTACTATGTTTAAAAATGACAACTGGTTTTTCCTGTGAAATGGCTTCAATTTCCATTAACTGAAGAATATCGGTTAATTCTGTCCAGTTTACTTTACTTTTTGGGGCTTCTGAATTCTCTGAACTTCCGAAGATTGAATTAAAAAAACTCATATTTGGCGCGTTTTGTGACTTTTTGACATTTAAAAATGATAAAAATCAGTTTTTTAATGCCGTTTTGTCTGTTTTTTTGTTATGGAATATAATTTGTCTATTCGAATACAAAGTTAAACCATTTGAATTAAAAATCTAACTCGATAAATCGTAACTTTAATCTTATAAATTTCAAACAGTAAAATCAATCAAATCAAATTAAATAAAAACATGAACATTAATAAATTTACAATTAAATCACAAGAAGCCATTCAGTTGTCGCAGCAATTAGCACAGCGAAATGGTCAGCAACAAATTGAAAATGAACACATTTTCAAAGCCATTTTTGAAGTGGATGAAAACGTTGCGCCGTTTATTTTGAAAAAACTCAATGTAAACGTTCCGTTGTTTCTTCAAATTTTGGACAGTACAATTCAGAGTTTTCCAAAAGTTTCAGGAGGAGATGTAATGCTTTCCAGAGATGCAAACAAAGCTTTAAATGAAGCGGAGATTATTGCACAAAAAATGAACGACGAATATGTTTCGATCGAGCATTTAATTTTAGCCATTTTTGACTCAAAAAGTAAAGTTTCTCAGATTTTAAAAGATCAGGGAGTTACTGGAAAAGGGCTGAAAGCTGCGATTGAAGAATTACGTAAAGGCGAAAGAGTAACATCAGCTTCTGCTGAAGAAACTTATAATTCGCTTAATAAATTCGCTAAAAACTTAAACGAATTAGCAAGAACAGGAAAACTTGATCCAGTTATTGGTCGCGACGAAGAAATTCGTCGTGTATTGCAGATTCTGACTCGTAGAACAAAAAATAATCCAATGTTAATTGGAGAACCTGGAGTCGGTAAAACAGCCATTGCAGAAGGTTTAGCGCACAGAATTGTGGATGGAGACGTTCCGGAAAACTTAAAAGATAAAATCGTTTTCTCTCTAGATATGGGAGCTTTGATTGCCGGAGCAAAATACAAAGGAGAATTTGAAGAGCGTTTAAAATCGGTTGTAAAAGAAGTTACAGCTGCAGACGGAGATATCGTTTTGTTTATTGACGAGATTCACACGCTTGTTGGTGCAGGTGGAGGAGAAGGCGCAATGGATGCTGCCAATATTCTGAAACCAGCTTTGGCTCGTGGAGAGTTGAGAGCAATTGGAGCAACAACTTTAGATGAATATCAAAAATATTTTGAAAAAGATAAAGCGCTTGAAAGACGTTTCCAAAAAGTTCTAATCGATGAGCCAGATACAGAAAGTGCGATTTCGATTTTGCGTGGAATCAAAGAGAAATATGAAACACATCATAAAGTTCAAATTAAAGACGAAGCGATTATCGCTGCGGTAGAACTTTCGCAAAGATATATTACGAATCGTTTCTTGCCAGATAAAGCGATTGACTTGATGGACGAAGCGGCTTCTAAACTGCGTATGGAAATCAATTCAAAACCAGAAGAATTAGATGTTTTGGATCGTAAAATCATGCAGTTAGAAATTGAAATCGAAGCCATCAAACGTGAAAAAGAAGAAAGCAAGCTGAAAATTTTAGGAATGGAATTGGCCAACCTGAAAGAAGAACGCAACGAAATCTATGCAAAATGGAAACAGGAAAAAGATATCGTTGACGGAATTCAGGCTGTAAAACACGAAATTGAAGACTTTAAATACGAAGCAGAACGTGCAGAACGTGACGGCGATTACGGAAAAGTAGCCGAAATTCGTTACGGAAAAATAAAAGAAGCGCAGGAACGCCAAGAATCTTTGCAGAAACAATTGTTAGAATTCCAATCTGGAAATTCTTTAATCAAAGAAGAAGTAACCAGAGAAGATATTGCAGAAGTTGTAGCAAAATGGACAGGAATTCCAGTTACAAAAATGCTTCAAACAGAAAGAGAAAAATTATTGCATCTCGAAGACGAATTGCACAAACGTGTAGTGGGTCAGGAAGAAGCGATAGAAGCTGTAAGTGACGCAGTTCGTAGAAGCCGTGCTGGTTTACAAGATATGAAAAAACCTGTTGGATCATTCTTATTCTTGGGAACAACCGGAGTGGGTAAAACAGAGTTGGCGAAAGCCCTAGCAGAATATCTTTTTGATGATGAAAATGCCATGACTCGTATCGATATGAGTGAATACCAAGAACGCCACAGCGTGAGCCGCTTAGTTGGTGCGCCTCCAGGATATGTTGGTTATGATGAAGGAGGTCAGTTGACAGAAGCCGTTCGTAGAAAACCTTATTCTGTTGTGCTGTTGGATGAGATCGAAAAAGCGCATCCAGATACCTTCAATATTTTATTGCAGGTTCTCGACGAAGGACGTTTGACAGACAACAAAGGACGTTTGGCTGATTTCAGAAATACGATTATTATTATGACCTCAAATATGGGAAGTAATATTATTCAGGAAAAATTTGAAAACCTCAAAGGAAGCGTTGAAGCAGCAACAGAAGCGGCTAAAAACGAAGTTTTAGGATTATTAAAACAGACTGTTCGTCCTGAGTTTATCAATCGTATCGACGAAATCGTAATGTTTACACCGCTTACGGTAGAGAATATCTCAAGAATTGTAAGTCTGCAATTAAAAAGCGTTACAAAAATGTTGGCTTTGCAAGGCATTACTATGGATGCAACTCCAGAAGCGATCGCTTATCTAGCAGACAAAGGTTACGATCCACATTTTGGGGCAAGACCTGTAAAACGTGTAGTTCAGAGAGAAGTTTTAAATCAGTTGTCAAAAGAAATTTTGGCAGGAAATATTACAACAGACAGCATCATTTTATTAGATGCTTTCGATGGCCAATTGGTTTTTAGAAACCAAACAGCTAAATAATTTTTATATGTTACTCTTAAGAAAAGCATCAGCCGAAAGGTTGATGCTTTTTTTATCCGTTAATTCTGAAACTTTTTGCAAAATTCTTATAACAATAAATTTTGAAGAAATATTCAATTTTAATCTTTTAAAAATCAGTAAAATAGTAATTAAAATTAAAAGTTATGAATAATATATTTAGAGGATTAATTGCCGGATATGGCGCAAAAAAGTTAGGCGGAGGTTGTTTCGGGACCATTTTAGTTTTTATAATTATCTGGTTATTATTGGGACAGTGCAGTTAGAATTTAATCCAAATTTTACCTCAAAAATTAGGATAAAAAGTGTAGATTCGCATCACTAAAAAATTAATTAAAAAATGGGTTCAGGTTTTTTCGCTTTATTAGATGATATCGCTGCAATTATGGATGATGTAGCAGTAATGAGTAAAGTTGCTGCAAAAAAAACAGCTGGAATTCTGGGCGATGATTTAGCTGTAAATGCCGAAAAAGCTTCAGGATTTGCATCATCTAGGGAGCTTCCAGTTTTATGGGCGATCAGTAAAGGTTCGTTATTGAATAAAATTATCATTCTTCCAATAGCATTTTTATTAAGTGCATTTTTTCCAATTGCCATTATGGTAATTTTGGTTTTGGGAGGATTGTTTTTAGCATACGAAGGAGCCGAAAAAATCTATGAATTCTTTTTTCCTCACGCACACGAAGAATCAGAAGGAATAACTGACGAAGTTCTTACCGAAGAAGAAATTTTGGTAATCGAAAAAGACAAAGTAAAATCAGCAATTGTAACTGATTTTATTCTTTCTGTAGAAATCGTAATTATCGCTTTAGGAACAGTAATCGGGAAACCATTATTGCAACAGATTATTACTGTATCCATCATTGCAATCATTGCCACTATAGGTGTTTACGGAATCGTAGCGCTAATTGTTCGTATGGACGAAGTTGGTTTTAAAATGATTCAGCACAGCAAAAAAGAAAAGAGCCTTTTAAAAAGCGTTGGAAACATTTTAGTTCAAGCACTTCCAAAAGTAATTAAAGCTTTGACCGTAATTGGAACAATTGCTTTAATTATGGTTGCAGGCGGATTATTCGTTCATAACATCGAATTTTTCCACCATCTTTTGCCAAATTTCCCTTCAATCATTAAAGAGTTTGCAATCGGCTTAATTATTGGATTTATCGTTTTGGCAATTGTAAATCTCTTCAAAAAACTATTCAAAAAGAAAGAAGCAGCAGTTTAATTTCTGTTCTTAGATATTCAGAACACCAGTCGAGAGGCTGGTGTTTTTTTTTGTTTTAGGAGCAGATAAAATCGTTTTCAAAAGAACCTTTTGTCCCGCTATTCACTAAATTCCCGATTAACAAAAACTACGGCTGAAAAAGCCTTGTTTTTCTAAATCGAGAGATACCGTTTCTATCGGGGCTAGACGAGATAATTTAAATTTTCATAAGAAATATCCGCACTTTTAAAAAAAATATCAAAAAATAAGTTTCTGATTTATAGTAGATTGATTTTTTAAGCAAACTATTTAACATTTTGTCCAAGCAACCTTTGTAACTAGCTTGCATCTTCATAGTAATTAACAATTAATTATTATTTTATATGAAAAGGTTTAGATTAAAATCTGTTTTAGTAGTATTATTTTTATCAATTGCATTATTTTCATGCAGCAATGACGACGACAAAGCTGAAACATCAGTTAAAACAAAAACTGCATTTGTAACAAAAATTGAAGGTCCTGCAACTGGAAAAGTAAACGACGAATTAAGCTATGATGTTACTTACTTAGTAGATAACGCTTGTGGCGAATTTGATAAAATTTCAGAAACAACAATCGGCGAAGCAAAAGGATTACAAGTTGTAGCAAAATATCCAGTAGATGGAGTTTGTACACAACAAGTGCCAGATCCTAAAAAGACAGTTTACAAATTCAAAGCAACTGCAAAAGGTACAATCGAAATCAAATTCAAAAAATCAGAAACTGAATTCTTGACTCAGAAAGTTGTGATTGAATAAACCGCTTTCTTAGTTGATATTTTTTTAGGTTGATAAGCCATTTTGCAGAGGTTTGATTTTAGGCTGATGTAAAATGGTTTTCTGTTATAATTAAAAATATGAACGAAAATTTCTATCTTTGAAAGATCAAAAAAAAAAAATATAATTATGGGAGCCTTAGAGTTGAGAGAAAGTGTGTTAGAATATATAAACACAGCTGATGAGCGTCTTTTAAAAGTTGTAAAAGCAGTAATTGAGAGTTATCAAGAGGAAGAAATAGTTGCATTTTCAATAGATGGAAAACCAGTTACCAGAAGTGAGTATAAAACTGAACTGGCTAACGTGAAATTAGAAATTGAAAGAGGAGAATATATTTCACAAGAAGATTTAGAAAAAGAATCTGAGAATTGGTAATGGAAAAGCGATTGAAGGTAGTTTGGACTAATACAGCTAAAAATCAATTAAGGACAATTTTTAATTATTATAAAGAGAAATCTGTACAAGGCGCAAATAATATTAAAAACGAGATTTTGAATTCTACTAAAAATATACGTTAGTGAGCAATATCAAAAAGATGAAATTGAACCTGAATATAGAAGAATTATAGTTAAGGATTTTAAAATATTATATTTGGTGGAAGGTGAAGTAATTTATATCTCCAAAATATTTTCAACCAAACGAAGTTTTGCACAACAAATATAAAAAGGGCTTTTAAGCTCTTTTGTTATGCCATATTGTTAAGTAAATTGAACTGACTTTGCCATTCCTTTAAAAAGTGTTATTTTTGCACTCTAAATTTTATGTCATGCCGAAAAGAAAATATAAAATATCAGTAATTCAGTTAAACCTGAATGATGTTGCTGAAAATAATCTTAAAAAATGTATCAGCTGGGTAAGAGACGCTGCAAGCCAAGGTGCTGAAGTTATCTTGCTTCCTGAATTATATAGTAGTCATTATTTCTGCCAAAGCGAAGATGTAGATAATTTTGCATTAGCAGAACCATTATACAGTACTTCATTTATTGCTTTCAGCGAATTGGCTAAAGAATTAGGAGTAGTAATTATTGTTCCTTTCTTCGAAAAAAGAATGGCTGGAATCTACCACAACAGTGCTTATATTATCGATACAGATGGAACAGAAGCTGGTTTGTACCGTAAAATGCACATTCCAGACGATCCGCATTTCTATGAAAAATTCTATTTCACTCCAGGTGATCTAGGTTTTCAGGCTATTGAAACTAAAAAAGGGACTGTTGGAACATTAATCTGCTGGGATCAATGGTATCCAGAAGCGGCTAGAATTACAGCTTTAAAAGGAGCTGAGGTTTTATTCTATCCAACAGCAATTGGATGGCATCCTAAAGAAAAAGAGCAATACGGTGAAAATCAATATGGAGCTTGGATGAATGTAATGAAAGGACATGCGGTAGCAAACGGTGTTTTCGTAGCAGCTGCGAACCGAATTGGTTTGGAAAAGTATATTGAAGGAACTGAAGGAATTCAATTCTGGGGAGCATCATTCATTGCTGGACCACAAGGAGAAATTTTAGCTCAAGCTTCACATGATAAGGAGGAAATCTTAATTGCTGAAGTTGATTTAGATCTTCAAGAAAATGTTCGCCAAAATTGGCCATTCTTCAGAGATAGAAGAATTGATGCTTTTGGAGATATTACAAAAAGAGCAATTGATAAATAATTAGATTTGTTTTGATATAAAAAAGGCGGTTTCAAAATTTTGAAACCGCCTTTTCTGTTTTTATATAGGATTATTATTTCACTTGGAAAGTAACTCTTCTCACGATTTGACGTGCCTCTTTAGAATTTTTATTCACCGAAGTATCTTCTCCGTTAGCAATTACATTCAATCTTGAAGAATCGATTCCAGCGTTTACAGCAACTTTTTTCACTGCTTCAGCTCTTCTTCTTGACAATTCGGTGTTATAGCTAGAGCTTCCAATTTCATCGGCATAACCAATAATATCAGCAGATTTTCCTGGATTGTTTTTTAAGTATTTCACTAAGAAATCAACTCCTGACAATGAAGCGTTTGTAGGTTTAGCCGAATTAAAGTCGAAATAAACATTTACATAACCTCCATTGATTAATTCTTCAACAGTACTGTTTGTAAGGCTTCCACTTCCAGCGCCTTTCTTTTCGTAAGTTTTATCTAAGTAGCTTTCTAACTCATCTGGCACACCATTTTGATTGGTATCAATAGATTGGCCTTTTGTGTTAACAGCAACTCCTGTAATGGTGTTTGGCTCTAAATCGTACAAATCGGCAACACCATCTTTATCAGTGTCTAAAAGCCCAGTTTCAACTAAATCCACTCTTTTTTCCAATTCGCTGATTCTGTCTTCTTCACCAACCCAGTCGGCATGTTTTTCATTTTTACCTAAGTAAAACGTCAAACCAACAGAAGCATTTAATAAAACTCCGTCAAGAGAACCTGTTCTTGTATTTCCCATTCCGTCAAAGTTCCAGTTTTGTCTTCCGTTTACAATTCCGGTAAGGTCTCCAGTCAAAGCAACTCTGTTGCTAAGTTTTACCTGTCCGGTTAAACCTAAAATTCCGTGTCCCATATAGTCTTGACCTCCTGGACCAGTTTCAGTGCTTATTTGTGAAACTCCAAAACCTCCATGCGCCAAAACGCTAATTGTATTTGTCCAAGTTTCAAAATTTAAGGCACGACCAACGTTTATAACTCCTTGAATACTGGCTCTTACATATCGGCTTTCAAAATCTGGTGTATCATCTCGTTCTGTAAATTGGTCGTATCCAACATCTAATTTCACCCCAAACTTTGGGCTAAACATATATCTAACTCCTAAATCGGCGTGAAACGGATTTAAAGTTGCAGTAGAATAACCGGGAGTCATTGCTCGCATAGGTTTGTTTACTCCGCCATTTAATTCCAAAGACCATTTGTTGTATTCCTGACTAGTAGTGGGAGCAGTAGTAGTGGTTGCCATATCTTGTGCGCTTGCTGAAAACGCTAATATTAAAAAGGACAGAGAGCATAATTTCTTTTTCATGATATTCAAATTTAGGTTGGTTTTTATTTTAAACTCATGACAAAATTATGCGGTGGGTTTTAGAATGTGTTCTATTTGCTGTTACATAATTCCCACGTTTTGGCTTTTTATTATATAAAATCGTTAATAAAATCAAAATTAGAAACATATAAAAAGGACAAAATTTACATTTTGTCCTTCCTCTCTTTTTTGAAAAATAAGATTTATTTCAAATCAGGTTGATATATTTTGACACTTCCGTCGCCCTCGTTGCTTACTACTAATAAGCTTCTTTTAGTAGGACTTTTTGAAGCTGGAATAAAAAGTATTCCTTCTGGTGCGTCACCAGTTTTTACAGTTTGCAAATATTGTGGTGACGTTGGGTTTGTAGCATCATAAACCATAAAAGCATCAGATCTTTCTAGACCAACAAATATGATATTTTGGCTTCCCATTTTAGTAGCTACAACAGCTTCCGGTTCAGAACCTTTGTCATCACTGCGTTTGTCGTCGTAGGTGCCTAATTCATTCGTTTTTTTGTCAACATCATTTTTGCTGTCAAAAACGATTTTTCCAGTATTTCCGTTCCAAATAGAGAAAGATCTTCCTCCAAAACTTACCATTTCGTCCAAATCTCCATCTCCGTCAGTATCTCCCATATCAGCAACAAGGTTTAATCTTCCTAAATTAGCATCTAATTTTAAAGTAGTCGCATCTGAGAAAAGTGTGGCGTCTAAAGTCATGCTTTTCATGCGTTTCACATCTGTATAAGCAGTGTATTCTCTTGCATCGCCTTCGTTAGCAGTTACAAAATATGGAATATTGTTTGCAGTGAAATGACTAATCCCGTCTGGCATATAAAGTCCTTTTACTTTCCAAGGATTAAAAGCAATTTTGCTGTCACTGTCGCTTACATCAATTGCATTTTCAGCAGTATTGTAGTCTTTTAAGCCTAATGGATAAATAGCCGTAATGGTTTTTGAATTCAAATCAACTTTTGCAACTCCGTTGTTTTCTTGTAAAGTTACCCAAGCCGTTTTAGAATCATCAGAAATTGTGATGTATTCTGGTTCAATGTCTTGTGCGAAGCTTTTTGCAAATTTCGAAATTCTGAATCCGTCCTTTTTCAGCGTTTCTGCCTGACTTGCAAATGAGCTGAAATCTAAAGTAGTAACAGTATAAGTGCTTGTTTCGATAATAGAAATTGTTCCATTTGGATCTTGCAAATAATCTGTGCTTGGTTCGCCTTCATTAGCTGTCATAATATATTTTCCGTCAGGAGAAAAAGTAATCATATCTGGTAAAGCTCCCACAGTTACTTGTTTGATCAAGCTGTAATCTGAAGTATTGAAAATAACAACTTTTCCGTTTCCTTGCTTATTAGTAGTCGATTCTAATGCAACTGCCAATTTTCCGTCAAAAACAGAAACGCTGTTTGAAGCGCCTTCATAAGCTGCCAAATCAATCTTTCCAATTTTTAAAGGTTTTGTAGGATCAGAAATATCAATAATATCAATTTGATTTGTTCCGCTGTTGTTTACTGTAAAAAGTCTTTTTGTTTTTTCGCAATAAGCTGAAATTTCGGCAGCAGCTTCACCGCCAATTGTGATAGAACCAATCTCTTTAAAAGTTCCGGGATTTTCATTTACAACAACTTCAGGTTCGTTGTTAGAATTTTCATCGTTATTACAGCTTGTCATGATAAGTAAAGCTGTTAATAATGAGATAGATAATTTTTTCATTTTAATAGTTTTTAGTTCTGCCAAAAGTAAATAGGAGAACTTTTCTGGATATTAAGCCTTCATTATTTAATCTTTAACTTAATTTTTGGAAGATATTTTTTGTGAAATAATACCCGAATTTTAATCAAATGTTTTATAGTCCTAACGAATGCTTATCTTTGTACACTTTCAAAATATAGAACGTTTTTATGTCAACAAATAATAGAAGATTTCCAGCAGAATGGGAAAAACAACAAGGAATCGTATTATGTTTTCCTCACAATGGCAACGATTGGCCAGGAAAATATGGAGCTGTTCAATGGGCTTTTGTAGAATTTATTAAAAAAGTAGCCACTTTTGAAACTGTCTTTTTGGTCGTAGCCGATGAAAAAATGAAAGAAAAAGTTGCTGATATGCTTGAAAGAGCTCGTGTTAACATTCAAAATGTTTCTTATATCATTCATAAAACCAACAGAAGCTGGATGCGTGACTCTGGACCGATTATTGTAAAAAATGGTTCTAAAAGAGAGGCGCTGAATTTTAATTTCAACGGTTGGGCAAAGTATAAAAATTATCAACTAGATAAATTTGTTCCAGGTAAAGTGGCTGATTTTATTGATGTTCCTCTTACACAAGTAATGTACAAGGGAAAACCGGTAATTGTTGAAGGTGGTGCTATCGACGTAAACGGAAAAGGTACTTTGTTGACTTCTGAAGAATGTTTGATGCACCCGACAGTTCAGGTTCGTAACGCTGGTTTTACAAAAGAAGATTACGAAGCGGTTTTTAAAGAATATCTTGGAGTTACCAATGTAATTTGGTTAGGAGATGGAATCGAAGGTGATGACACGCACGGTCATATCGACGATTTATGCCGATTTGTAAACGAAGACACGATTGTAACTATTGTAGAAACTGATAAAAACGATTCAAACTACAAGCCTTTGCAGGATAATTTGAAGCGTTTGCAAAATGCAAAATTAGAAAACGGAAAATCGCCAGTAATTGTAGCATTGCCAATGCCAAAACGTGTTGATTTTGAAGATTTAAGATTGCCGGCAAGTTATGCGAATTTCTTGATTTTGAATAATTGCGTTTTAGTGCCAACATTCAACGATAGTAACGATAGAGTAGCTTTAAATATTTTATCAGAATGTTTTCCAGATCGTGAAGTTATTGGAATAAGCTGTATCGATTTCATTTGGGGATTTGGAACATTACATTGCTTAAGCCAGCAGATTCCTGCTTAAAAAAATATTTGCCACAGATTAAGGGATTTTCACAGATTAGAAAAATCATTTTAATCCTTTTAATCTGTGGCAAAAAAAAACATAAAAAACCTTGGCTCTAACCAAGGTTTTAATTTTTCTATATGTCTTCAGAATCTTTATCTTCTCTTCATTGTCTGATAAACGGAGGCAATAGTTGGCTTGAAACTTCTCCAAAACCAATTCTTACTTCGGCATTTTCGCAGAAACCACGAATAATTACCGTATCATTATCTTCAATAAATTTACGTTCGCTTCCGTCATTCATTTTTAAAGGGTTTTTCCCGCCCCAAGTTAATTCCAGCATAGAGCCAAAACTATCAGGAGTTGGACCTGAAATAGTTCCGGAACCCATCATGTCACCAGAATTTACACGGCATCCATTTGAAGTATGATGTGCCAATTGCTGAGCCATTGACCAGTATAAGTATTTGAAATTTGATTTAGAAACTACAGTTTCTTCTTGATTTTCAGGTTGTATTGAAACTTCTAAATGAATATCGAAAGCTTTTTTTCCTTTGGTCTGTAAATAAGGAAGTGGTGTAGGATCTTGTTTTGGACCTTTAGTTCTAAAAGGCTCCAAAGCATCCATAGTCACAATCCATGGCGAAATTGAAGTAGCAAAGTTTTTTGCTAAAAATGGTCCAAGTGGCACATATTCCCATTTTTGGATATCGCGCGCGCTCCAGTCGTTTAGCAAGACCATTCCGAAAATATAATCCTCAGCTTCATAAGTTGGGATATTTTCGCCCATTACATTGACATCGGTAGTAATAAAAGCAGTTTCCAATTCGAAATCTACCAAACGAGAAGCGCCAAAAACTGGCGTGTCGTGACCAGCAGGCAACGTTTGTCCCATTGGTCGGTGAACCGGAATTCCAGAAGGAACAATTGTAGAGCTTCTTCCATGATATCCAACCGGAATATGAAGCCAGTTTGGCAATAAAGCATTTTCTGGATCGCGGAACATTTTTCCCACGTTTGTCGCATGTTCTCTGCTCGAATAAAAATCAGTATAATCACCAATTAAAACCGGCAATTGCATCTCTACATCTTCGATTTTAAATATCACAATATCGCGATGTTTTGTTGAATCTCTAAGCTGCGGATTGGTTTCGTCGAAAATATCAGCGATACGATTTCGAACTAAACGCCATGTTTTTTTTCCGTCAGAAATAAAATCATTCAGCGTGTCCTGCATAAACATATCATCGGTTAAATCTATTCCCTCAAAATAGTTTAACTGTTGTAAAGCCCCTAAATCTATAGCGTAATCACCAATTCGTGTTCCTACAGTAACGACATTTTCTTTAGTAAGAAATACACCGAAAGGAATATTTTGAATAGGGAAGTCGCTATTTTCTGGAACTTCTAACCATGATTTTCTTTTGGTATCGTTGGCGGTTATTGGCATGTTAGATGTTAATTATTTGTTGAAAAATTACATGTCAAATATATCATAATCTAACTGTATGACAAACGTTTTTTTGTATTTTTGCATCAAATTAACGAAAAACGAAAAAATGCAACGCGACGAACAAATTTTTGACCTTATTCAAGAGGAAAAAGAAAGACAAATTCACGGACTAGAGCTTATCGCTTCAGAGAATTTTGTAAGTGACGAAGTAATGGAAGCAGCTGGTTCTGTTTTAACGAATAAATATGCTGAAGGTTATCCTGGCAAAAGATATTACGGAGGCTGCGAAGTAGTTGACGTTATTGAGCAAATTGCAATTGACAGAGCTAAAGAATTATTTGGTGCTGAATATGCAAACGTACAACCTCACTCAGGTTCTCAGGCAAATACAGCTGTTTACCACGCTTGTTTGAATCCTGGTGATACTATTTTAGGTTTCGATTTATCTCACGGAGGTCACTTGACTCACGGTTCTCCTGTAAACTTCTCAGGTCGTTTATATCGTCCAGTTTTCTACGGTGTAGATGCTGAAACTGGTCGTTTAGATTATGATAAAATTCAAGAAATTGCAACTAAAGAACAGCCAAAATTAATCATCGCTGGAGCTTCGGCTTATTCTCGTGATATGGATTTTGCTCGTTTCAGACAAATTGCTGACAGCGTAGGAGCAATCTTATTTGCTGACATTTCTCACCCAGCTGGTCTTATTGCAAAAGGATTATTAAGCGATCCAATTCCACATTGTCATATTGTTTCTACAACAACTCACAAAACATTAAGAGGACCACGTGGAGGTCTAATTTTAATGGGTAAAGATTTCCCAAATCCACAAGGATTAACAACTCCAAAAGGAGAAATCAGAATGATGTCTTCATTATTAGACTTAGCTGTTTTCCCAGGAAATCAAGGTGGACCTTTAATGCATATTATTGCTGCTAAAGCGGTTGCTTTTGGTGAAGCGCTTAAAGATGAGTTCTTTACTTATGCAATGCAATTGCAAAAAAATGCAAATGCAATGGCTGATGCTTTCGTAAAAAGAGGTTACAACATTATCTCTGGCGGAACTGATAACCACATGATGCTTATTGACTTAAGAAACAAAAACATTTCTGGTAAAGAAGCTGAAAACGCATTAGTAAAAGCTGAAATTACAGTAAACAAAAACATGGTTCCTTTTGACGATAAATCTCCATTTATCACTTCTGGAATTCGCGTTGGAACAGCTGCAATCACAACTCGTGGTTTAGTTGAAAAAGATATGGAAACTATCGTAGCTTTAATTGATAAAGTTCTTTCAGATCATACAAACGAAGATCTTATCGAAGAAGTTGCTGAAGAAGTAAACGAATTAATGAGCGAAAGACCAATTTTTGCATATTAAAAATTAGTCAAAAGTCATAAAGTCGAAGGTCGAAAGTCTAAAATGGAATGCGAATTTCTATTTTAGTCTTTGATCTTCGATTTTTCTTTTAAGGTTTTCTAATGACTTTATGACTTTATGACTTTCGACTTTCAAACTTTAAGACTTAAAAAAAATGGGCGTATTAAGATTACAATTGCCAACTGACCCAAGATGGGTAAATATTGTTGAGAAAAACATCGAAGAAATCTTGACCGATCACGCTTGGTGCGAGCAGAAAGCGGCAACCAACGCGATTACGATTATTACAAACAATCCAGAGCATCAAGATTTAGTTCAAGATTTATTGGCTTTGGTAAAAGAAGAAGTGGATCATTTTGAGCAGGTGCATAATATCATCATCAAAAGAGGATTGAAATTAGGTCGTGAGCGCAAAGATGATTACGTAAACGAATTGTATCAATACATGAAAAGAAGCGGCGACGGAAGCCGTGTTTCTGGACTTGTAGAAAGACTTCTTTTCTCAGCAATGATCGAAGCAAGAAGCTGCGAACGTTTTAAAGTACTTTCAGAAAACATTCAAGACGAAGAATTGGCTGTTTTTTACAGAGAATTAATGGAAAGCGAAGCAGGGCATTATACCACTTTCATAACTTATGCACGTAAATACGGAGTTGGAATTGATGTTGAAAAACGCTGGAGAGAATGGCTAGCATTCGAAGAATCAATTATTACTAATTACGGAAAAGGAGAAACTATTCACGGATAGTTCTTTTTTTGTTCGAAGTTTTCTATTGTTTCAAGTTTCAAGTTTGTCACGTTGAGCGAAGTCGAAACGCGTTCCAATTGGAAACTTTGTGAATCTCTGCGAAATCTTTTGCGAATCTTTCTAGAATTTCAAAGTAAATCAGAAACCTAATTGTTCAAAAGTTCAACTTTTTGTTAATCTAATATCTGAAATCTAAAATCAGAAATTCTTACATTTGAGAGTAACCAAAATCTCGAACTATGAGAATAGAAATGGACCTAAAGCTAGGGTTTAAAGATGTAATGTTTAGACCTAAAAGATCAACGCTCAAAAGTAGATCCGAAGTTTCCTTAGAACAAAATTTCAAGTTTTTGCACAGCACTGCAAGTTGGACAGGAATTCCGATTATGGCAGCAAACATGGATACTGTAGGAACTTTTGAAATGGCGAAGGTTTTAGCAAAAGAAAAGCTTTTTACGGCCATTCATAAACATTACAAATTAGAAGAGTGGAATACATTTCTAAAAAGAGCAGATTCTGAGATTTACGATTATATTGCTGTAAGTACAGGAACAGGAAAAGAAGATTTTGACAAAATTGGAAAAATAATAACTGCAAATCCATTGCTGAAATTCATTTGTATTGATGTTGCAAATGGTTATTCAGAACACTTTGTTCAGTTTTTAAAGAAAACAAGAAAGCAATATCCCGACAAAATAATTATTGCTGGAAATGTAGTTACTGGCGAAATGACCGAAGAACTTTTATTAGCAGGAGCTGATATTGTAAAAGTAGGAATTGGTCCTGGTTCAGTTTGTACAACGCGAGTTAAAACAGGCGTTGGTTATCCACAATTATCTGCCATTATAGAATGCGCTGATGCCGCTCACGGTTTAGGTGGGCATATTATAAGCGACGGCGGTTGCACAACTCCGGGCGATGTTGCAAAAGCTTTTGGAGCTGGTGCCGATTTTGTAATGTTAGGCGGAATGTTAGCCGGACATACCGAAAGTGGCGGTGAACTAATCGAAGTGAAAGGCGAAAAATTCAAACAATTTTACGGAATGAGTTCTAAAACCGCTATGGATAAACATGCTGGCGGTGTTGCAGAATATAGAGCAAGCGAAGGAAAAACGGTCCAAGTTCCGTTCAAAGGAGATGTAATTTACACGGTTTTAGATATTTTGGGAGGAATTCGAAGTACTTGTACTTATGTTGGGGCTTCACGATTAAAAGAATTAACAAAACGAACCACTTTCATCCGCGTAAGCGAACAAGAAAATCAAGTTTTTAAAAAATAATATGATTAAGATTACCGAAGCATTTGTTGAAGATATTGCTAAAATTCAAGAAATCGCACATATAACTTGGCCAATAACTTATGGCGAAATTTTGACTTCAGAACAATTAGATTATATGCTGGATCTTATTTATTCTGATGAAGCTTTATCAAAGCAAATCGAGAATAAAGAACAATTATTTTATTTAATTTCAGATTCAGAATCAGTAATTGGTTTTATTGGAATTGAACACAATTATAAAAACGAAGCGGTAACGAAAATCCATAAAATTTATCTTTTGCTAGAAACTCAAGGAAAAGGCTATGGCAAAATAGTTTTTGAATCGATCGAAAAATTGGCTTTAGAAAATAACTCAAACCAACTTTTATTAAATGTAAACCGTTTTAATACAGCTTTGAATTTCTATAAAAAGCTAGGTTTCGAAATTAAAGAAACCGTTGATATAGAAATTGGAAATGGGTATTTGATGGAGGATTATGTAATGGGGAAAAATATTTAAAAGTAGTTTTTTCACAATCTTGTCATTTCGACGAAGGAGAAATCTTCGTAAGAAGCTCTACAAAGATTGGCTTTTCGTTGCGGAGTTACTCATGAAGATTTCTCCTTAGTCGAAATTACAAACTGTGCGTTAACTCACTACCACATCATGCTTAAACAATAATCCTTTCACTTCATTCAAAGAAAAAACAGCTTTCTTCAATTTAGTTTTTGACGGATCGATTGTATAATTATAACTTGTTTTAAAATCGGTTTTGTTGGCGATGGCTTTATCGAATTCTGAGCGGTATAGATCGCAATTGTAGAAAACTACGTTCGTCAAATCTGCAGCCATAAAATCTACAGCTATCAAACTGCAATTGGTAAAAAATGTTCCTTTTAATTTTAAAGTGTAAAACTTTGAAAAATCCAAAATGCAATCGTTAAATTCGATTTCGAAGATCAATTTGTCGCACATCGCAAAATTAACGTCTTTGATTTCGCATCGGTTGAATCTTGCTGTTCTAAAAGCCACATAATTAATTTTGGCTTCGCTGAAAATACAATCGTTAAAAACGCAGTCGATAAAAGTAACAGCTAGAAAAGTACAGGCCGAAAAATTACAATTATTAAAAACGCAACATTCAAAATCCTTAAAATTTAAGTCCTCTTTGGCGTAAATAATGGCATTGTATTCTTTATCAAGAAAATATTCGCTTTCCTTTTTCAACTCTTTTTCGGTAATTATTTGAGGCTGAAAAGGTAATAATTTGTAGCAAAATATTCGGACTAAATCACAAAACATTTTAAAAATCTATCTGCTTTCGTATAAAAATAATGTAGCTTTACGCTTATTTTTTTAAGGTAAAACATATCAATTTTATTATATGGAATCAACAAGAAAAGAGCATGATTTTTTAGGAGAATTAGAAATTCCCAATCATTTATACTACGGAATTCAGACTTTTAGAGCGGTAGAAAACTTCAATATTACTGGAATTCCAATTTCAAAAGAACCTTTATTCATCAAAGCTTTAGGCTACGTAAAAAAAGCTGCAGCTTTGGCAAATAAAGACTGCAATGCAATTGATCCTAAAATTGCCGAAGCAATCTGTTACGGAAGCGATCAGGTTATCGCGGGTAAATTTGACAAAGAATTTGTGAGCGATTTGATTCAAGGCGGCGCAGGAACTTCAGTAAACATGAATGCCAATGAAGTAATTGCTAATATTGGTTTAGAATATTTAGGACATAAAAAAGGAGAATATCAGTTCCTTCATCCAAATAATCATGTAAACTGTTCACAGTCAACAAATGATGCTTATCCATCTGCATTTAGAATTGCTTTGTATTTGAAAATGGAAAGCTTCATCAAAACTTTTGCTGGTTTGGAAGTCGCTTTTGCCAAAAAAGGCGAGGAATTCAAAGAGGTTTTGAAAATGGGAAGAACACAATTGCAAGATGCCGTTCCGATGACTTTAGGACAGGAATTTAAAGCGTATGCAACAACAATTGGTGAAGATATTCAGCGTTTGAAAAATGCTCAGGAATTATTGTTGGAGATCAATATGGGCGCAACAGCCATTGGAACAAAAGTAAATGCGCCAGAAGGTTATCCCGAAATTTGTGTAAAATATTTGGCCGATGAGGTTGGAATTCCGTTAACACTTTCTCCAGATTTAATTGAGGCAACGGTTGATACAGGTGCTTATGTTCAAATTATGGGAACTTTAAAACGTTCGGCAGTCAAAATATCTAAAATTTGTAACGATTTACGTTTATTGAGTTCTGGGCCAAGAACCGGTTTAAACGAAATCAACCTTCCTGCGCGTCAGCCAGGATCTTCGATCATGCCTGGAAAAGTAAATCCGGTAATTCCAGAAGTGGTTAACCAAACTTGTTTTTATGTAATTGGCCAAGATTTGACCGTTACTATGGCGGCAGAAGCGGGACAATTACAGCTTAATGTAATGGAACCAGTTATTGCTTTTGCCATGTTTACATCTTTAGATTATCTTTCGAATGCAATTCAAACTTTGATTGACAAATGTATTAACGGAATTACTGCAAATGTAGATCACTGCTATAATATGGTCATGAACAGCATTGGAATTGTAACGCAATTGAATCCAATTTTAGGTTATGAAGAAAGTGCCAGTATCGCTGGAGAAGCTTTAAAAACAAATAAAAGTGTTCATCAGATTGCTGTTTTAGAAAGAAAGTTAATTACTCAGGAAAAGTGGGATGAAATTTATTCGTTAGAGAATTTGATCCATCCAAAATTTATCACAAAGTAATATTTGGTATTATAAAATTTATAGGAAGCTGTCATTTTGTTGACGGCTTTTTTTTATTTTATATTTATTGATTTAGTAATATAAAATATTGAAAATAAGCCATATATTTACATATGAATTGATTATTGTTTCCAAAAATTAAAACTTAGCATGGTAAAATTTTTAAAAAATAATTACTTTCAGAATAACTATATAATCTTAGGATTGCTTTTTTTTATTCAATTTAGTTTAAAAGCACAAACTGAAATTGATTCTTCCAAAATTTGCCCTCCGAAAACAATATTAGAAATCTTTAAAAAAAAGGATTCTGCCTATGTTGTAAAACCCGTAAAAAATAGCTTTTTTTTAATTATTCCTGCAATTGGTTCACAACCAGCTACAGGTTTCTTTTTTGGCGCTGTAGCCCAATATACTTTTAAAGGAAAAGAAAAAGCAGATAAATATTCTATTGCGAATGTTGGAATCACTTATACCACAAAAAAGCAATGGCTTGTGAATGTCAAGAATAATATTTTGCTGAAAAACAACAAGATATTTTTAAGTGGTGATTATCGTTTGTATATATTTTCACAGCCAAATTATGGTTTAGGAACAAATATTATTCCGCCTCGACGAGATGACATTCCGGGATTCAGTATTGATTCAATTGCCGAGCCGATGGATTATAATTATTTAAAGTTTCATCAGGCAGTTTCTTTTCAAGTACATCCAAATTTTTATGTTGGCGGTGGAATTAACATCGATTGGTATTCGAGCATTGTTGATAAAGATCTTGATGTTGCAAATGGGAAGTTTACGTATCATTATAATTATAATCAGAAATACGGCTTTGATGAAACTGAATATTTTTTAAACGGTGTGAGTCTTAATTTGGTTTACGATTCTAGAGATAATCAGGTAAATGCAACGCATGGATGGTTTGCAAATATTAATTATCGTTTTAATCCTGAAATATTTGATAATCAAGAAGTAAGCAACGTTTTATATGCGGAATACCGAAATTTCATTCCCGTTTCACAAAAAGACAAAAGATATATTCTGGCACTTTGGACATACGGTCAATTTGTGACCAAAGGAAAAGTTCCCTATTTGAATTTGCCTGCAATTGGCTGGGATCAACGAAGCCGAAGCGGGGAAGGGTATACTCAGGGATTATTTAGAGGGACAAATTTGGTTTATGCTGCCGCTGAATTTAGATTCCCAATTACTTGCAATCAAATGTTAAGCGGTACTGCTTTTACAAACTTTGTCACGACCAGCAATCCTGATACCGATACCAAGCTTTTTCAATATATTCAGCCAGCATTTGGTCTGGGTCTGCGTATTTTAATTGATAAAGCCACACGAACCAATTTGATTATGGATTATGCTTGGGGGAACAGCTCTAAAGGTTTTTATTTGAATGCAGGAGAAACTTTCTAATATCTTTTTAAGACGAGCAACAGCCCAATATTGCACACAGATGACACTGATTAGACAGATTTTCACAGATTCAATATAAAAATCCGTTTCCATCGGTCTAAATCTGTGTCATCTGTGTCCCATTTTCCACCTTGGTTCAAGTAAAACCATAAAGTTCCTGTTCATAAATAAATCATAATTTTTAACTATTCTAATTTATATTTTTAATGTCAATCCTTATTTTTGTTCAATATCCAAATTCAGATGAAGTTACTAATAGTCGAAGACGAACCAAATCTTTTGTCGATTTTACGAAAAGGATTTGCTGAAAACAACAACGAAGTAAGTGTGGCGCTCGATGGCAAAACGGCTCTCGAAATGATTCACAATTACCACTTCGATGTTATCGTTTTAGATGTTATGCTTCCGGATATTAACGGAATTGAAATTTGCCGGAGACTTCGCGCTAGCAAAAACTTCGTGCCGATATTGCTTTTGACAGCTTTAGGAACTTCTGAAAATATTGTAACGGGCTTAAATGCCGGAGCCGATGATTATCTAGTAAAGCCTTTTAAATTTGGAGAACTTGATGCCAGAGTTAATGCTTTACATCGAAGAGCCAATCAGGACAATGAAAAAATTGATAAAATTATAATTGGAGATTTGGAAATTGACGGAAAAGCCAAAGCGGTAAAGAGAGGTGGAGAACAAATTGTGTTAACGGCCAAAGAATTTAAATTACTCTATTATTTAGCCAGAAATGCTGGAAGAATAGTTTCCCGTGACCAAATTTTGGATAATGTCTGGGATATTAATTTTGATATGAACACAAATGTTGTAGATGTTTACATCAATTATTTGAGAAAGAAAATTGACAAACCTTATAAAATCAAACTTATTCATACCATGAAAGGTTTGGGTTATGTTATACAGCTATAAAATGGATATAAGAAAAAAAATTACGTTCAATTATGTAGCTTTATCGACCTTTAGTACGTTATTGTTATGTATTATAGTTTTTGTTTTATTTAGAGAAAATAACCGATATCACTTTTTAAAAAGGTTGGAAGACCGTGCTAAAATTGTAGCTTCAATTCATTTTCAAAAAGATCCCGAAAAAATAAAATACTACAGCAATCTAAAAAAAAATGGATTGGAAGAACTTATTGAAGAAGAAGAATATGTTCTTAAAATAAACAGTGCCAATAGTTTTGATTACAATACAAAACTGAATTTACCCAACGAGTTTTATACCAACATTCTAAATACCGGAAAAGATTATTTTGAAGTCAACAGTAAGTATTATTTAGGTCAGGTTTTTACAGAAAGCAATCAAAAATATATTGTTATTATTGGTGCAAGAGATCGAAGAGGAAAAACGACGAGCATTTATATTATAAAAATATTGCTTTTTGGCGGTATCGGATTTGTGCTTCTGGCTTTCTTTTTAGGGCGTTTTTTAGCAAAAAGAGTCATTGATCCTGTTGCGAGAATTACAAAAGAAGTAAACCGAATCAGTGCGTCAAATCTTCATAATAGATTGCCAGAAGTTAAAAATTCAGATGAAATTTCAGATCTGACGCATACTTTTAATGATATGTTAGATCGATTGGAAACTTCGTTTGAAATTCAGGCCAATTTCATAAATAATGCTTCGCACGAACTAAAAACCCCAATTACGACTATTATTGCCGAGGCGGAAATTATGCTTTTAAAAGAGCGTCAGGTTTCTGAGTATATTGAATCGTTGCAAAATATATACAGTCAAGCATCTAGATTAGGAAATTTGACAGAAAGTTTGCTGAAGCTGACACAAACGGGCTACGATGGAAAAAAACAGGTTTTGGATATTGCCAGAATTGATGAACTTTTATTAGATGTAAAATCTGATTTGGATAAAATTTATCCGGACAATCGCGTGAGCATCAAACTTAACTTTGCGCCAAAAGATTCTAATTTACTTTTAATTCCTTGCAATAAACCGCTTTTAGAATTGGCAATCAATAATATTATTACCAACGGAGTGAAATATTCTGATAATAATGAGGTGTTTGTAACACTTTCTGCCAATAAGGAATCGATTAAAATTGCGATCAATGATATCGGAATTGGGATTCCGCCAGAAGATATTCCGCATTTGTATGAACCTTTCTTTAGAGGAAAAATTGCGACTAAATACATTGGTTATGGTTTAGGACTTCCTTTGGCATCAAAAATCATTCGTATGCACGACGGAGAAATCCAGGTACAGTCTGAACAAAATAAAGGAACAATAGTTACCATTATTTTCAATAAATCAAAACTCAAGAAAAACAACATTAAAAATTCTAATGTTGAATCTTAGAAAATTCTAATTTAAGATTAATATCCTTCTAATTTACAGGAAGTTATTTTGTATGTATAAACTAAACGATTATACTTATGAAAAATATCCTTATACCGACTACTTTAAAAAATGATACCATTTGCGCAGTAAAATCTGCCGTAAATCAAAGCAAAGATTCGGCTTGTGAAATCATTTTATTGATGGTTGCCGAAACTCCAGATTCATTTTCTTCTTCATTTTATTTACGCGAAATGAAAACAGGACTTACAATAAGTCAAGAAGAAGTTTTAGAAACTTGCAGATATATCGTAGATCATACGCCAAATTGCAAAATCAAAGTGCATAATCAATACGGACTTTCGTCACCACTTTTTAAACGTGTTATTGAGCATTTCTCAGTAAAATTGGTCATTTTGACGAATTCATATAAACGAGAAACAAAACGTATTCATCAATATTTGATTCAATTAGCTGGAAATCAAAAATGTCCAATTCTGCATTTAGGAAATGAAAATTTAAAAGAAGATTTTACCAAAGCGCTTTATATCGAAAACGGCAGAGCCAATATGCATGTCAAAGATGTACAGCAATTTTTGAATGAGAATTTCTCTTATGAAATTGTAAGTCAGACTTCTAAAATAGACGATGATTACGAAAATCTTGCTCCATATTTATCTGAAGCGATTTCGAAGTATGAGATCGATTTGCTAGTTGAAACCAGAAAAGGAGAAAAAATCAAATTCAAAAAAAATAAAAAAGAAAACATCAATGAAAAACTAGGACTTCCGGTTCTTTCATTGTACGAAGAGATGGCTTAAAAAGTGATTAATTCTTAGTAATTAGTTCTTAGTAATAAAACATGACTTTAAATATTATTTATTCAACCTATAAGACTAATCACTAAGGATTAATTGCTAGTCGCCAGAACAAAATATTAATTTAATTAAAACCGAAAATATGTTATTAAAGAAAAGAATACCAATGAAGTACGTTCTCGGGAAAATTAAAGTAGAAATTGTACTTGTATTAGCTTACACGATTTTATTTGAGATTTTTCATTATTATTTCATCAACTTGCCCGTAGATATTCCGATTGCAATTCCAACAATGATTGGAACAATTATATCACTGCTGTTGGCTTTTAAGTCAAATCAGGCATATGATAGATGGTGGGAAGCCAGAATTGTGTGGGGCGGAATTGTAAACGATTCTAGAACATTAATTCGTCAAGTTTTGACGTTTTATAAAGACCCAGATTTTTCTGTTGAAGCAAGTGAATTCAAAGAAAATTTTGCAAAAAGACAAATTGCTTGGTGTTATAGTCTAGGACAAGCACTTCGAAATAAAGATGCCGTAAAACCACTTGAAGGATTGATGAGTGAAGAGGAAGTTAAATACATCAAAAATCATCAAAATATCCCGAATGCAATTTTACTGTTGCACGGCCGAGATTTGCGAAATGCTAAAAACGATAAGCGATTCAATAAGTATCAGCAGGTTGAAATAGACAATACTGTAACGCGATTGTGTGACGGAATGGGTAAATGCGAAAGAATTAAAAACACCATTTTCCCAACGACTTATAGCATGTACATAAGATTGATGTTATGGTTGTTCATCATGTTGTTGCCATTTGGACTCACAAGTGTATTAAGCTGGTTTGCAATTCCGCTGATTACGGCAATTGGTGCTGTATTCTTTTTAATTGAAAGAATGGCAATTCATTTGCAGGATCCGTTTGAAAACAGAGCTACAGATACTCCAGTGACAGCAATTGCAAACACCATTGAAAAAAATATCAAGCAAATGCTAAACGAATACCAAAGCGAATTTGATATTCTGAAAGAATTTGAATTAAACGAAGAACCTAAAAAGGCAGATAAAGATGCCTACTATGTTTTATAAAAAATAATTGACTTGGTTTCTCAATTTGTTCCAGGCAGCGTTTTAATTAGTGGCGCTGTCTGGTTTTTTTATTTTAAAGCGAATATTTTTTAAGCAAATTCCCTAAAGTTTGAATCGATTGTCGCAACTCATTTGTCCAAGGAAGTCCAAAACTCAAACGCATACAGTTTGAAAATTGATCCTGAAACGAGAAAATCCTGCCCGGCGCAATACTAATATTGTGTTTCATTGCCAAATGATAAAACGCGGCAGTATCAATTTTTTTATCCAATTCAACCCAAAGGAAAAATCCGCCTTGAGGCTGGCTGACTTTTGTTCCTGCGGGAAAAGATTCCAAAACGGTATTAATGTAATTATTGCAGTTCCGATTTAAAATCTGACGAATTTTTCGGAGATGATTTTCATAACGTCCATTTTTCAGGAAATCGCCCACAACTTCATGTGTAATAGTAGGCGAGGAGATGGTATGATACAATTTAGTTCGCAATATTTCTTTTTTGAATTTCCCTGGAGAAACCCAGCCAACACGATATCCGGGCGCCAATGTTTTAGAAACCGAACTGCAACATAATACGATGCCACTTTCATCATAAGTTTTACAATTTGTTGGTCGGCTTGCGCCAAAATACAAATCGCCGTGAATATCATCTTCAATAAGCGGAACATTGTAGAAATCCATTAATCTTACAATTTCTTTTTTGTGTTCGCTCGGCATCATACTTCCAGACGGATTGCTGAAATTGCTCATTAAAACACAGGCTTTTACTTTATTTGTTTTAAGCGTTTTTTTTACTGCTTCCAACTCAATTCCTGTTGTCATATTGGTTGGAAGTTCCATTACATATAATCCTAAAGATCTGGCTAATTGCAGAATTCCAAAATAAATCGGACTTTCGGTAATAATAGTGTCACCTGGTTTTGTCAGCGTCAACAAACAATCTGAAATTGCAGAAATGCAGCCTGGAGTTGTAATAATATCATCTTCAGTCAACGAACCGCCCCAAGTAAAAGACCAGCGAGCAATTTCTTTTCTTAAATTGTTGTTTCCTTGAACTTCCTCATAACTTGTACCGCTATTTGGCAATTGGCGCATGGCCTGCACCATTCCTTTGTTTAATTTTGCAATTGGAAGCAATTCATTAGAAGGAAAACCAAGTGACAACATTGTAATGTCTTTTTTGCGCATGTCGCCGTAAACCAAATCAAGTAAATCTTCTCGATCGATATTTTCGACTTTTAATATTGGCTTGCTCGCAGAAGGTTCAGCGATAGCTCGAGCAGAAATATTACTCACATAATATCCAGATTGCGGGCGCGATTCAATCAGCGATCTGCTTTCTACTTCATAATAAGCTTTGCTAACGGTGCTCATGCTGTAGCCCGTTTCTGCGCAGACTTCTCTAATTGAGGGTAATTTGTCGCCAACATTCAAAAGACCAGATTTTATTTGTTTTTCAATAACATCTGCAAACTGTAAATACAAGTAATTGGAACTTTTCATATTGTGATATTCATTGTTTTTTATAGGTAATATGTAATTCGCATATTTTCATTAGTGTTTGCGACTAATTTATGGTTATGCTCATTTCATAAAATAAACTGTTATGCTGCAATTTACAAAAACTGTATCTGTATTGCTGTTTTATTTTTAAGAAATTTGTCTCAGAAAAAAGAAGAAATAGAAATCGTGAAAACAACAAAATATTATACAGCAGCGATTACCGCTTATACGGTCTGGGGGTTTTTCAGTTTGGTTTTAAGACCAATTCATGATTATCAATCCTTAGATATTTTATTTTTTAGAGTTTTCAGCTGCAGTATTTTAATGCTGTTGATTGCTTTTCTTTTCAAAAGAAGCAAAATAAAAGAAACCGTGGGGAGTTTCAAAGCGCTTTCTTCTTCAGAAAAGAAGAAAGCAGTTTTGCTTAACATTGGCGGAAGCTTCTTTTTAATGGCCAATTGGTTCACTTTTATTTATGTAATGAATCATGTAAGCGTTAAGGCGACTTCTCTGGCTTATTTGGTTTGCCCGATTTTGACCACTTTATTGGCCTATTTTTTATTGAAAGAAAAACTTGCCAAAACACAATGGCTCGCTGTTGGACTAAGTATTTTGGGCTGTCTGTTGCTTTCTTATGCAGATATTATGGATATGTTTTACAGCATCATAATCGGATTGACTTATGCCTCATATTTGGTAAGCCAAAGAATCAATAAAGGTTTCGATAAATTCATTGTGCTAACATTTCATATTACTTTGGCAGCGTTGGTTTTATTACCTTTTTATCCAGCTTACAGCGGACCAGTTCCAACAGAATTCAAGTTTTATTTCTGTATCGAAACGATTGCGATTGCCTTTACGATAATTCCGTTATTTCTGAATTTGTATGCGCTTTCAGGACTTCCGTCTTCAACTGTTGGGATGTTATTGAATATTAATCCAATGATTGCTTTTATGTTGGCTGCGTTTGTTTTCAAAGAGAAAATAAGCACTTTGCAGATTGCAGCTTACAGCATAATTTTTATAGCGGTGTTAGTTTTTAATTCACATCATATTTTTGCGATAAGACAAAAATACATCCTGTCGTCTAAAGATTCTCAATAGTTGGTTTTGCAATTTTTATTGGTTTAGAAAGTAAAATTACGAGAATCTTAACAGGGTTTTAAAACAGGAATGATTATTTTTCATTCCTGTTTTTTTTATGAAAAAAATAGGCCACAGATTACACAGATTAAACGGATTAATTACTGTGTTTAAAAAATAGCCACGAATTACACCAATTTCCACGAATTGATTTGTCTAAAGGAATGCTTACTTAAAAAAGAAATTAGTGGAAATTGGTGTAATTCGTGGCGAAAAAAAATCCGTTTAATCTGTGTAATCTGTGGCAAAAAAAAAACAACAAATTGATTTTATTAATATGAAGAATAGCAGACTTGTAAATTTAATCCGTGAAATTATTGCCATAGATGATACAGATATGGTTTTGATGGAAAACTTTTTTGAGTCTGTGTGTTGTGAAAAAGGACAGTTATTGGAGGTAGAGAATAAGCCTACAAAATATCTGTATTTCATCAATTCAGGTTTTATTCGGATTTTTTATAATGAAGAAGGAAGTCAGATTACCACACATATTAATTGTCCGTCAGGTTTCATCTCGTCTTTTAATAGCTTTATAAACGGTACAAATTCAACGGATAATATAGAGTGCATTACTTCTTGTGAAGTGCTGAGAATTACCAAAAGCAATCTCGACCTTTTATGTCAGGAAAGTCAAAAATGGGCAGATTTTGCCAGAATAACCTATGAACAATCCGTTATTTATAATGAACAGCGAACAAAAGACATTATTAATTTGTCTGCTGAAGAACGTTATTTAAAATTACTCAAAGATAATACTGATATTATTCAAAATGTTCCACTTCAATATATAGCTTCTTTTATTGGGATAAAACCTGAAAGTTTAAGCCGAATCAGGAAAAAGCTTATTTCCTAACATAGGTCAAGTAGATTGGTTTAGTTATTAATGAATTTTGCCTCATCATTAATACTAAAGAAATGAAAACAATAAAAAACAAAACAGCACTGGTTACAGGTGCGTCATCTGGAATTGGAGAAGCTTTTGCTTATGAATTGGCTAAACAAGGCGTAAATCTTATTTTAACTGCAAGATCAAAAGATAAACTAAATCTCTTAGCCAAAAAAATCGCTGCAGCATATCAAGTTAAAGTAAATGTTTTTGAAGGCGATCTTGTTAAAAAAGAAACACCACAGCAATTGTATGAAAGCATAAAACAAGCAGGTCTTTCTGTCGATTTGCTAGTTAATAATGCGGGTTTTGGAAAATGGACCAATTTTCTTGATGAGACAATGGAAGATTATGAAGAAATGGTAGAAATCAATATTAATGCTCTCGTTAAACTATCTTACTTGGTGCTTCCAGACATGATAAAGAAGAAAGATTGCGGCATTATTAATGTTGCTTCTACTGGAGCGTTGCAGCCTTGTCCATATGTTGCAGCATATTGTGCTAGTAAATCTTTTGTGCTTAATTTTTCGGAAGCGTTATATGGAGAGTATAATCATAAAGGTGTTACCATTACTTCACTTTGCCCAGGCAATACCACAACAGGTTTTCAAGCAGTTGCAAAAGCCAATACCAAAGGAATGGCGGCTGATACTCCAGAAACAGTTGCAAAACAAGGAATACAGGCATTGCTTAAAAATAAAAGCTTTAAAATTGTTGGAAGAATGAATTATGTTCAATCTTTTTTGCCGAGATTTCTTCCTAGAAAAATCATGATAAAAGTGGTGAGCGGTATGATGAATAGTAAAGTTAATGGCTGATTTTTTAGCTTTGGTCAGATTTATTAAGAGAACCTTAACTTACTTTAAACCATAAATTTCTTTAATTTAACAAAAGTTAATTTTAAGATTCGTTATGCAAAATACCAAACTTCAAGCCTTTACTCCGTTATTTTATCTAGTGTGGTCAGATGATTTACTGACACAGAAAGAATTTACAACTTTAAAAGAGTTTATAAATTCCTTAAATGTTTTATCTCCAGACGAAAAAGAATATTTGCTTTCTAAAGTAGATATTTCAAATCCGCCTTCGCGAAATGAACTCACACAATGGAAATCGGATATTGAAAAAAGCATTCAGGATAAATCTTCTATAAAATCAATTTTTGATATTGCAAAAGCGCTTTCTGGAAGTGATTTGGATTTAACCCCAATTGAATCTGATTTTAAAAAACTCGAAAATGATTTAGGAATTTTAGGCGAAGAAGCGCTTCAGAATTTCAAAACAAAAGCAGATTCGTTTACGGCGAATTCTCAAACGACAAACAATTTTGATATTCAAAAAATAACCGAATTGTTGGATGGAAAAGAAGCGCCAATCATAAAAAGAGTAAAATCAATTATTTCCCGACCTGAATTTGCTTATGAAACTTCGACAGATATCAATGTTTTTCGCCAAACGGTTTACAATTGGTGCAAAATTTTAGCAGAAGAAAACCTCGGAAATATGGCGTATCCGAAAGAATATGGCGGAGGTGGAAGCGTAGAGGATTATTTTGCGATTATGGAAACGCTGAGTTATCACGATTTAAGTTTGGTAATTAAATTTGGAGTGCAATTTGGACTTTGGGGAATGAGCGTTCAGTCACTTGGAACCGAAAAACATTATGCAAAATATCTAAAAGACATTGGTTCACTAAAACTCCCGGGTTGTTTTGCGATGACCGAAACCCATCACGGATCAAACGTAAAAGGTTTAGAAACGAGGGCAACTTATAATCACGACAATCAGACTTTTACGATTCATACGCCCAATAAAAACGCGCAGAAAGAATATATTGGCAACGCGGCAGTTCACGGCCAAATGGCGACTGTTTTTGCCAAATTAATTATTGACGATCACGATTATGGCGTAAATGCATTCGTGGTTCCGTTGCGTGATCCAAATGGAAATGTTTTAAACGGAGTAACCATTGGTGATTGTGGCCATAAAATGGGTTTAAATGGCGTTGATAACGGAACAATCAGTTTTGACAATGTCGTAATTCCGAAGGACAATATGCTCGATCGTTTTGCTTCTGTAAACGAAAAGGGCGAATTCGAAAGTGCGATTCCAAGTGATAATCGTAGATTTTTTACGATGTTGGGAACTTTGGTAGGAGGAAGAATCGGAATTCCGAGATCAGCTTTGGCAGCAGCCAAATCAGGATTGACCATTGCCATTCGCTACAGCGATCAAAGAAGACAATTTGGACCAGAAGGCGGATCTGAAGTTCCAATTCTAAATTACAGAATGCATCAGCGAAGATTATTGCCAAATCTAGCGAAGACTTATGCGGTTCATTTTGCGCTTCAATATTTGACCAATAGATTTTTGAACAGAACCGAAGCTGAAATGCAAGAAATCGAAGCTTTGGCTGCAGGATTAAAATCATATTCTACTTGGAGCACAAGAGATATTCTGCAAGAATGTCGCGAAGCTTGTGGCGGAAAAGGATATTTATCTGAAAACCGAATTGACGCTTTAAAAAATGACACCGAAATTTATACGACTTTTGAAGGCGATAATACGGTTTTGATGCAATTAGTGGCAAAAAATCGTTTGTCAGAATTCAGAAAATCTTTTGGCGAAATGGGTTCGCTCGGCATCATCAATTATGTGTATGAAAATGCCAAAACGGCGCTTGCGGAGAAAAACCCAATCGCAACCCGAAGAACGGAGGAAGAGCATTTATTGGATTCAGAATTCCATCATCAAGCTTTTGTTCATAGAGAAAAAACAATTTTGGCTTCGGCGGCGCGACGCATTAAAAAATTAGTTGACGGCGGTTTAGAAGCTTATGATGCCTTTAATGTGGTGCAACATCAAATGATTGATGTGGCTCAGGCTTATTTGGAACGAATTGTTTTAGAGCAATTCCAAGAAGCTTTAAAGGCGATTAAAGATGAAAATTCGAAACAAATATTGACCAAACTATATCAATTATTTGCGCTTTCGCAGATCGAAAAAAACAAAGGCTGGTATCTTGAAGATGGCTATATGGAAGCCGTTAAAACAAAAGCCATACGAAAAATGGTCAATCAATTGTGTTGGGATATTCGTCCTGACGCTGTGGCATTGGTAAATGCTTTTGATATTCCAGAAAGCTGTCTTTCGGCACCAATTGCAAGAAAATAAGGTTTTTTGCCACGAATTGCACGAATCTACACGAATTATAATTTTAAAAATTAGTGAAAATTAGTGCAATTACTTCGTCCGTTCGCTATCGCTCGGGTCGTGGCGAAAAAAAACTTAGCACCTTAGCATCTTAGAATCTGAGTATCTCCCTATATTTGCTTTTCTAAAAACTATCGACCACCACCACATTGAAAAACCTTTTATTGTTTTTTACTTTTTTGCTTAGCTTTCCAACATTTGCTTTGGATAGCGAGGATGTTATTTTGGCTAAATTAAATGATGCGTTAAAAAATAAACAGCATTATGTAAAGCTCAAAGAAGAACGAATTTTAAACTTTAAGAAAATAAAATCTGAAGGTTTAACGCCAGAACAAGAATATAATTACAATAAAACACTATATCTCGAGTATCAGAAATTCAATTCGGATTCGGCGATTCGCTATGTGAAAAAGAATGTACGTATTGCAGAAACACTTCAGAATAAAGCACTTTTAAACTTGGCTCAATTGGAATTAGTAACGCTTTATTCTTCTTCTGGAAAATATCGAGAGTCTGAAGCGATCTTAAAAAGCATCAATAAGAAAGCTTTGTCTCCTGATTTAGTGCCAAATTATTACATTTCGTATAGAGAATTTTTTGAGCATTATGCCGCCAATAGTTATAATGAGGAATACCGTCAGCAAATTGCTAAATACCGCGATTCGCTTTTAATGGTTTTAAAGCCAAATACTTTAGATTATAAAATCAATAGGATTACGCAAGATATCTTTTTAAAAAAATACATCAACACCGAAAAGCAGCTAAAAGCTTTATTGAAAGTTACTAAAGAAGATAATCCACAATACGCGATGATTACTTATCTTTTAGCAAAAATATACGAAGCGACCAATAATCTTGAATTTCGAAAAATATATTATGCACTTTCTGCCACATCTGATCTGAAAAATGCAAATAAAGACAATGCTTCGTTGCAGGAATTAGCATCTGTTTTTTATGAAATTGGTGATGTTGATATGGCATATAAGCTCACGCAATCTGCAATTGAAGATGCACTTTACTGCAATGTACAGTTTAGGACGCTTTTAATGTCTGAGGTATATTCGATTATTAATACTGTTTATTTGGAGCGAGAAGCAAAACGAAAAACCGAATTGCAGGTTTATTTATTGTGTATCAGTTTGTTGTCTCTATTTTTGATTGTTGCGATAATTTACGTGTACAAACAAATGAAAAAGGTTTCTAGAATTCGGGGAGAATTGTATGAAACCAGTCAGAAATTAGCCGAATTAAACAAAGATATAACCGAAACCAATGAACAATTGCAGGAAAGAAACTCGCAATTGTCTGAATCAAACCATGTTAAGGAAGAATATATCGCGCATTTTTTTAGCCTTTGTTCGACTTACATCAATAAATTAGAGAATTATAGGATTATTTTAAATAAAAAAGCGACAGCAAAACAGTTTGATGAGATTTATAAAATTCTGAAATCAACTACTTTGGTGGATAATGAATTGGAAGAATTGTACAAAAACTTCGATATTATCTTTTTGAATCTGTATCCAACCTTTGTAAAAGATTTTAACGCGTTGCTAATTCCGGAAGAGCAAATTGTTTTAAAACAGAATGAATTGCTGAATACCGAATTAAGAATTTTTGCTTTAATCCGACTCGGAATTACAGACAGTGTTAAGATAGCGGCATTTCTTCGTTATTCTTTAAGCACAATTTACAATTACAGAACCAGAGCTCGAAATAAAGCGGCAGTTTCCCGAAATGATTTTGAAGAAATGGTCATGAAAATAGGTTTAATTACTTTGAAATCGTAAAGAAAAATTTTAAAAGCACTACTTTTTTTAGTGCTTTTTTTTATTTATTCAATTGATAATCAGTCGTTTGATTTTTTAATTCACTACTTTTTTGCGTTTAAAAATGTAACTTATACGATAACGTTTTAGTTTTACAATAGTAATAAAAGGTACAATTGCCCACTAGACCTTTTATATAAGTTGAATGCTTAAATAAATTATAATAGTTATGTTTAAAAACGTTAAAACAATTGTTGTTTTAGTTTTATTGAGTTCATTCGGGTTGAATGCACAAAATAAAGTTCCGGTTTATCTTGATGATAAAAAGCCAATTGATGAGCGTGTAGAAGATGCGCTTAAAAGAATGACAACTGACGAAAAAATTGCCATGATTCATGCGCAATCTAAATTTAGTTCGCCAGGTGTAAAACGTCTTGGAATTCCAGAAAACTGGATGACCGATGGACCACACGGAATTCGTACGGAAGTAAAATGGGACGAATGGGATCAAGCAGGATGGACAAACGATTCATGTATTGCTTTCCCTGCCCTTACAGCACTTTCTGCAACTTGGAACAAGGAATTGGCTTCTTTATATGGTAAATCTATCGGAGAAGAAGCACGTTACCGTAATAAAAACGTACTATTAGGACCTGGAGTTAATATCTACAGAAGCCCATTGAACGGAAGAAACTTCGAATATATGGGAGAAGATCCGTTTTTGACTTCAAAAATGGTTGTTCCTTATATTAAAGGAGTTCAGTCAAATGGAGTTGCTGCTTGTGTAAAGCACTTTGCATTAAACAATCAGGAAACAAATCGTAATACCGTAAATGTTGTGGTTGACGACCGCGCATTATACGAAATCTATCTTCCAGCTTTTAAAGCAGCTGTGCAAGAGGGTGATGCATGGGCGATCATGGGATCTTACAACAAATACAAAGGACAGCAATGTTGCCACAATGAGTTTTTGTTAAACGATATTCTTCGTAAAGAATGGGGATTCAAAGGCGTTGTAGTTTCAGATTGGGGTGGAGTTCACGATACCAAACAAGCTATTTATAATGGTTTAGATATGGAATTCGGTTCTTGGACAAACGGGCTTTCTTGGGGAACGAGCAATGCTTATGATAATTATTATTTAGCAAAACCTTATTCTGAAATGATTAAAAAGGGAGAAGTTGGAACAAAAGAATTAGACGAAAAAGTGCGTCGTATTCTGCGTTTGGCTTTCTTGACGACAATGGATAAAAATCGCCCTTTTGGTTCTTTTGGAACACAAGAACACGCTGATGCAGGTCGTAAAATCGCTGAAGAAGGAATTGTTTTATTACAAAACAACAACAACATTTTGCCAATCAACCTTTCTAAAACAAAGAAAATTGCTGTAATTGGTGAGAATGCAATCAAAATGATGACAGTAGGAGGGGGAAGTTCTTCTCTTAAAGCAAGATACGAAATTACACCTTTAGAAGGATTAAAGAAAAAAATCGGAAATCAAGCTGAAATCGTTTATGCTCGCGGTTACGTTGGAGATCCAACAAGCAATTATAATGGAGTTGTAGCTAAAGTAAGTTTAGAAGAAAAACGTTCACCTGCAGAATTGACTGCTGAAGCTTTAAAAGTGGCAAAAGATGCAGATATCGTTCTTTTCATTGGAGGTTTGAACAAAAGCCCAAATCAAGATGACGAAGGACATGATCGTAAAGGATTGGAACTTTCTTATGGACAAGATGAGTTAATCAGCAAATTAGCGAAAGTAAATAAAAACATTGTTTTCATCAATATTTCTGGAAATGCTGTGGCAATGCCATGGATTAAAGAAGTTCCTGGAGTTGTTCAAGGATGGTTTTTAGGAACTGAAGCTGGAAATGCTTTGGCAAATGTTTTAGTTGGAGATGTGAATCCGTCAGGAAAATTGACTTTTACTTTCCCAGTAAAATTAAATGATAACGGGGCACACGCTTTAGGACAATTCCCAGGCGGAGATGAGGTTGTTTACAACGAAGGAATTTATGTTGGATACCGTTGGGCAGACAAACAAAAAATCAAACCATTATTCCCTTTTGGACATGGATTAAGCTATACCACTTTTGCTTATGGAAAAGTTACAGCTGATAAAAAACAAATGACTTCTGGCGAGAAAATTACGTTCTCAGTTACTGTAAAAAATACAGGAAGCCGTGAAGGATCAGAAACAGTACAGCTTTATATCAGCGATTTAAAATCATCTTTGCCTCGTCCAATTAAGGAATTAAAAGGTTTTGAGAAAGTTTCGCTTAAAGCTGGAGAAGAAAAAACGGTGAGTATTACGATCGATAAAACAGCCTTAAGTTTCTTTGATGATAAAAAACACGACTGGGTTGCTGAACCAGGAGCTTTTGAGGCTTTAATTGGTGCATCATCTACAGATATAAAATCTAAAGTGGGATTCTCACTTCAATAAGTTTTATTATTTCTAAATTGGTTGGTTTGTAAAGCTGTAAATGTAAAAGTTTACAGCTTTGCTTTTGATTTAAAATTTACCATTAAGATAGTAAGACAATTAAGGCTTTATTTTCTTATTTTTTTAACGGTAAGATTCATTAAGTCAGTCTTAATTTTCTTACTATCTTAATGGTTCAAAAAAATAAATGACATGAAAAATATTCTATTTATTGTTTTTACTTTGCTTATTGCACAAAACCTTTCGGCACAAACTCTTAGTAAAATGAAATGGTTTAATGAGCCTGAAAAATGGGAAATCAAAAACAATGCATTAATTATGAACGTTACTCCAAACAGTGACTATTGGAGAATTTCGCATTACGGATTTACGGTTGATGATGCGCCTTTTTATTATGCCACTTATGGCGGGGAGTTTGAAGCCAAAGTAAAAATTACAGGAAATTATATCGCACGTTTTGACCAAATGGGATTAATGATTCGTATTGATGAGAAAAACTACATCAAAACAGGAGTCGAATTTGTTGACGGAAAATTCAATATTAGTACGGTCGTAACGCATGATAAAAGCGATTGGAGCGTTACCACACTTGACAAAGCGCCACCATTTGTTTGGATTAAAGTTGTGCGACGATTAGATGCTGTTGAGGTTTTTTTCTCTTATGATGATAAAAATTACATCATGACCAGAAATGCACCTTTGCAGGATAACACGCCAGTTATGGTAGGCTTAATGGCCGCTTCGCCAGACGGAAATGGTTTTGAAGCGAAATTCGAAAACTTCACTGTAAAGCATCTTCCAGATCAAAGAAGATTAGAATGGCTGAAAAATCATCAATAATAATTATCAATTAAAACTCACCATTAACAATTTATAATTAACCATTAAAATGACCAATATTCAACCAAAAAAACATTACGAAATACTCGACGGTTTGCGTGGCGTTGCAGCCATTTTAGTTGTGACGTTTCACATTTTTGAGACTTTCGCTGCAGGAAATCGATTTAAACAAATTATTAATCATGGCTATTTGGCTGTGGATTTCTTTTTCCTTTTGTCCGGATTTGTTGTCGCTTACGCGTATGACGATCGCTGGACAAAAATGACACAATGGGAGTTCTACAAACGCCGGTTAATTCGATTGCAGCCCATGGTAATTATGGGAATGATTATTGGCGCCTTATTTTATTATTTTCAAGCTTCAGATATATTATTTCCAATGATTGCAAATATGGAAGTTTGGAAAGTGATTGTAACAATGGTAATCGGATTTACATTATTGCCAATTCCACCTTCATTAGAAATCAGGGGTTGGGGAGAAATGCATCCTTTAGACGGTCCGGCATGGTCGCTTTTTTTTGAATATATTGCAAATATCTTGTACGCCCTAATCTTTCGCAAATTTTCGAAAAAAGTACTATCAGTTTTTGTGCTGCTATTTGCCGGACTGCTAATTAATTATCTTGTTTTTGGACCAAAAGGCGATGTAATAGGAGGATGGTCTTTAAACTTGGAACAAATGAATATAGGATTTACTCGTTTGCTTTATCCATTTTTTGCAGGAATGTTGCTTTGCCGTTTAGGAAAATTAATTCATTTAAAAGGAGCTTTCTGGATTTGCACTATTTTAATCACTGTTGTTTTGGCTTTGCCAAGATTTGGAGACGAAAATTCATTATGGATGAACGGTTTATATGAATCTGTCTGTATTATTTTGGTTTTCCCGCTGATTGTTGCAATTGGAGCAGGAGGAGAAATAAAAAATCCTTTTTCTCTTAAAATATGCAAGCTTTTAGGCGATATTTCATATCCAATTTACATTACGCATTATCCGCTGATTTACTGGTACACGGCTTGGGTTGTAAACAATAAAGTTTCTTTGCAAGACGGTTTAATTCCCGGAATTGCTCTTTTAATTGCGAGCATAGTTTTAGCGTATGTATGCTTGAAATTATATGATGAACCCGTTAGAAATTGGCTTCAGAATAAATTTCAGAAAAGAAAAGTTGCTTAAAAGATTCAGAGATAGTAAGGGAAAACTTTGTCACTTTGTTACTCTGAACCTTTGGGCCTCTTTAAAAATATTGAATTTCTAATTTTGTTAGTTATAGATATTCAAAAAAGGGATAAACATAATTTGTTTATCCCTTTTGTATTTAAAGACACTCTAAGAATTTGATATGAGAATGAAAGCTTAGGATCTCAGCAACTTAGTAGCTTAGAGTCTCATAGCAAGTTATTCTAAAACTAATGCTCCCAAAGCTTCTTTACTGAAACCTTTCAATTCCTCAGTTTTTCCAGCTTTAATTTTAGCAACCCAATTTGGATCAGATAAAAGTGGTCTTCCCACAGCAACCAAATCAAAATCACCTCTGTCGAAACGTCTATTTAATTCTTCTAAAGAAGTTGGTTCAGAACTTTCTCCTGCAAAAGCACCAAAGAAATCGCTAGAAAGTCCAACAGAACCTACAGTAATAGTTGGAGCTCCAGTAACTTTTTTAGCCCACCCAGCAAAGTTCAAATCAGAACCTTCAAATTCTGATTCCCAGAATCTGCGTTGTGAAGCGTGTATAATATCAACTCCGGCATCAACAAGAGGCGTTAGCCAAGCTTCTAATTCCTGCGGATTTTTGGCCAGTTTATAGTTGTAATCAGAAGGCTTGAATTGAGAAAAACGCATGATCACAGCAAAATCATTCCCGACTTGCTTTCTAACTTCTTTTACGACTTCAATAGCAAAACGATTACGTTCTGGCAACGTTTTTCCGCCATAAATATCATCGCGTAAATTTGTTTCGGCTCTAAAGAATTGGTCAATCAAATAACCGTGTGCGCCGTGAATTTCGATTGTATCAAAACCTAATCTTTTAGCATCAGCGGCAGCTTTTCCAAAAGCCAAAATAGTATTTTCAATATCTTTTTCAGACATCGTAATTCCGTTTCTGAAATCAGGACGGTTTAATCCAGACGGCCCCTCAAAAGGAACAGGAGGAACCCATCCAGAATGATGATTGTCCATAATTCCCATATGCCAGATTTGTGGCCCCATTTTTCCGCCAGCAGCATGAACTCCGTCGATTACTTTTTTCCATCCGTTTAAAGATGATTCTCCATAAAAATGAGGAACATTAGCATCGTTTGATGATGAAGGCCTGTCAATTACAGTTCCTTCTGATAAGATTAAACCAACTTCACCTTCGGCTCTTTTTTGGTAATAAGAAGCGACATTGTCAGTTGGAACTCCGTTTGGAGAAAAAGAGCGCGTCATTGGCGCCATTACGATTCGGTTTTTCAGATTTAATGATTTTAAGTTAAACTCTGAAAATAGGTTGTTTGTACTCATAGTAATTTTACAAATTAGATTGAATTAATTTACTAAGTGCTTCAAAGGCACCTTCGTTGCGTTTATAATAAGTCCATTGCCCAACACGCTTGGCTTCGATAAAACCAGCGCGCTGTAAAATAGACAAGTATTCAGATACTGTAGATTGCGTCAAACCGGCTTTTGCCTGAATTTGCCCAACGCAAACGCCGTGTTCAAATCCACCATGTTCCAGCTGACCTGGAAAGTTTATTTCAGGTTCTTTCAGCCATTCCAGCATTTGCAGTCTGGATTTGTTCGAAAGGGCTTTAAAAAGTTCTATATTTTCCATGAAGCAAATATATCGACTTTTCTCGATATATCAATTAAGATAAAATTATTTAGGATAATTTTATGATTGGAGAAGTAAAACTGGCTGTTTTATGAAAGAAAATTTATATTTGCTAATGTATTAATCTCGCAAAGTCGCAGAGTCGCAAAGCTTTTTGAATTATTTCCAGCGTTAGCTGTAGGCGATTCAATTGGCATAACTAAAAACTTTGTGACTATGCGAGATTAAAAACAATCCCCAAAACAAATTAAACTTAATCAATTATGAAAAAAACTTTACTTATTGTAGCATTCTTATGTTTTGTAATTACTAGTTCAAAAGCGCAAGTTGTAGGTGTCGATGTTGGAAATATTGCTCCAGAAATTGAACTTCCAGATACAAAAGGAAATCTTGTTGCGCTCTCTTCTTTTAGAGGTTCACTAGTTTTGGTTGATTTCTGGGCGTCTTGGTGCGGACCATGCATTAAAGAACAGCCAACATTGCTAAAATTGCATAACGCATATCCAGAGAAATTATCGATTTATGGCGTTTCTATGGATACGAAAAAGCCTTTGTGGACAGGCGCAATTGCAAAAGGAAAATTGCCTTGGACAAATGTAAGTGACTTGAAATATTGGCAATCGCCAGTTGTAGCAGATTATATGTTGCAATCTGTTCCGTTGAACTTTTTGATTGACAAAAACGGAATCATTTTAGCTAAAAACATTCACGGAAAAGCATTAGAAGATATGGTTAACGGATTGTTGACTAAATAATTTTTGTTTCAAGTTTTCTTTGTTTCAGGTTTTAAGTTTTGAGTTGTCCTGAAAAAGGTTGACTCGATTAGTAATATAAAATTAATTAAATCGGAACAGAATTATTTTTGTTCCGATTTGTTTTTTTCCATCTTTTGAGTTTGATTTGATTTTGTAAATGTGCTTGATTTGGAGTCAGCATATTTATTGATAAATGCACTCTTATTTGATTATAAAATAAAATAGATTCTAGAGCTTGCTTTTTCAGATTTTCAAAATCTTCAAAGATTTCAGATAATCCAAATTCTTCTTTTAAAATACCATTTACTCTTTCTGCAACTGCATTTTCATATGGATCATAGTTTTGTGTCATACTTATCAGAATCTTGCTTTGAGATAAATATTCCGTGTACTCTTTGCTGCAATATTGAAGACCTCTATCTGAATGATGTATGAGATTTCTGCTGTATTTCCTATTACCGACAGCCATCTTTAAAGCTTCTAATGTAGAAGAAGCCATTAAATTATCCGATAAATTATAACCTACAATTTTCTTCGAGTATGCATCTGTTATCAAATGCAGGTAATATGTTTGTTCTTTAGTTCTTAGATAAGTAATATCAGCAACCCAAACCTGCTCAGGCTCATTGAGCTTGATTTCTTTTATTAAATTTGGATATTTACGCATCCAATGTCTTGAATTTGTTGTCTTGTAATATCTTCTAGCTTTAGGGACTAATAAATATTCATCACGTAAAAAATCAAACAATTTATCTCTGCCAATCTTTATTTGATGTCTTTTTAAATCATCTTTCAGCATATAATGCAGTTTTCTGCCACCGGTTTTTGGCAGCTTTTGACGAACCGACATTACCAAAGATTTGAGATGTACTTTGTCGGGAATTGACTTTAATAGATGTGATTTTCGTTTGTAATAAGCTTGTTTACTGTATCCAAACAATCGACATATTTCACAAGGACTAACCCTGTATATACGATTTATTTCTTGGACTGCTTGGAACCAGACTTTTTTACAATCTCGATTTTTAGCTCGCGTTCGGCTATTTCAATAAACTTTTTAAAGACCAATAATTCTTGCTCTTTCTTAGCTAATTGAGCTTCGAGTTCTTTGATGCGTTGAGATTGAGGATCTTTCATAGGTCGTCCCAGTGTTAGTTTTTCCAGATATGTAAATTTACCATATTTTCTTAACCAACTGTCGATACAGCTATGACTTCTGATTTGGTAACGACGGCGAAGATCTGCCTTGCAAAATAATCCCAGTTCAAATTCTTTTACAACCTGTTTTTTGAATGCCTCACTGTAAGTGCAATCAGGCACAATTCTTTTAAATACTTCTCTTGTTAGTGACATAATTAAGTTAATTATAGTCAACTTTTTTCAGGACGAGACATTTCAAGTTCAAACCCGACAGGTTTTTTGAAACCTGTCGGGTTTAATTCACAACGAACCTGAAACCTGAAACCTGAAGCCTGAAACCTGAAGCCTGAAACCTGAAGCCTGAAACCTGAAATAAAAAACAAAATGGAAGAGAATTTAAAAATTTACGAAAAATCAATTAAGAAAAAACATAGTTTCGGTTCGCCAAAATTTACAGAAGAATTTCGTACCGCTTTAAGTAAAACAGTTTTCATTCCCATTGCCGAAAAAACAATTTCTAAATTAGATTGGGATATTGTTTATAAAAGCGAAAACTCAATTGAAGCCAAAAAAAAAGTAAGCTCATTTGGTATTGATCAATATACTGAAGGAATTACGATAACGTATAATCACGGAAATGTTGAAGTAAAAAGCGAGTCTTTAGGGGGTGAAATTTGGGATAATGGACGTAATTCTAAAAGAGCAAGATTATTTATTTATGCTTTTAAAGAAACTGAAAATGAATTTGATAAAGAGGCTTTAAACGAACTTGAAAGAGAAACGGAAAAGAAAAATAATTGGGATGATTATGTAATTCCAGAAGATTTGCCAAAGCCAAGCGAAACAAGAAAGAAAAATTTTCCAATTTTAATAGCGGGAGGCTTGTTTATCTCATTAATTCTTGGTTTTATAGTGGCTGAGCTTTCCATACATTTTATATATTTCATTGGAGTTTATGAAGTTTTAGTAGGAATTGCCATTTCACTTTTATTAAAATATGTCATCAAATGGTCCAATTTTACAGAAATGGCTAAAATTGAGTATCTGCTCATGGGGATGATATTCTTGATATACCTTTCCAATCAATATTTTCAGATGGAAATCATTTTAAATGAAAATAATTATGAGCGAATCAGTTTTTTGGAATTTTTAAAAATCAGATTTGAAGAAGGTTTAACGATAAAAACGTTAAATACGGGATGGATAGGTTTGATAATAAGTTGGATTATTCAATTGGTTTTGACCTATTATGTTGCTCTTTTACGAGTAGTTTCTGTAGTAACTACTTATCAGCTTGAAAAAATTCCTGTTGAGGTTTTAGATTTCACTACTTATTACTTTATAAAAGGTAAATCTGAAACTGAAGTGAGAAATGAACTTTCTCAAAAAGGGTGGATAGCTAATGAAAATCAAGATGAGGTTTTTGAGGCACTTGGAGCGGTTTATGGAAAAATAGAATTGATTACAGCAAAATAAACTTTTTGTTTCAAGTTTCATGTTTAACCGCAAAGTATATCAACCTGAAACCTGAAACAAAGAAAACCTGAAACAAAAAAAAGTCCATTTTAATGGACTTTTTTTATTATTCGTTTTCTGTATTTGCCTTTTTGACGCCTCCAAAGCTTGTTTTCATCATTTCCCTAATTTGAAACTGCGATTTGTTTCGAGTAACATTTTTCCATTCGTTAAAATCATAAATATGGATTTTATCAGCGTACGGATTAGTTACAAAAAAGAGTCTGGATATAGAGAATTTGTAATATTTTAATTCATGCGAAATGTGGCGGTCGGGTACAACAATCAGAATTGTATCCCAGTCCAGAAAATTCTTGGGAACGTCCTCTCTTTCTGTTAATCCAAGAGAATCAAAAAAGGCAACTATCTTTTGATCATTAATCTTGTCGATCTTTTCATCGATTCGTTTAATGGTGTTCAGAAGCTTTTTTTCATCTTTAATAACACTCATACTAGTCTTTCTTTTTTTTATTTTAATATAAAATTACATCAAAAGAAAATCATTTTTGAAAGTATAGCCAATAGAATGATTCTAAATTTTAGCACCCATTTTTGACGAGGTTTAAAAGGATAATTGTTTATGGTTTTGATAAAATACTATTAAAAAATATACCTTCAAAAGTCTAATTTTATATTTTCTAACTTTTGCCAATTCATTTTTATGAGAAATTCTTGTCTTAAAAAAGTCCTTTCAGTTTTTGTTTTGATTTCTTTTTCGGTTTTCGCTCAAAGCAAATCAGATAGAGAATTGATTTTGATGGATAAAGATTGGCGTTTTTCATTCGGACATTTATTTGACACCGAAAAGGATTTTGACCATGCAACAGGATATTTTTCATATTTGACAAAAACAGGTTTTGGTGATGGTCCAGCAGCAAAAGATTTTGATGATCGTGCCTGGCGAAAAGTTGATTTGCCACATGATTGGACGGTCGAGCAACCTTTTGGCGAAAGCGGCAGTTTCAGCCACGGATTCAAAACAGCCGGCAAAGGTTTTCCCGAGAAAAGTATTGGCTGGTACCGAAAAAAAATTAGTATTCCAGATGCTGATAAAGGAAAAATTATTTCTTTGAAATTTGATGGCGTTTTTCGGGATTCAAAAGTATTTTTTAACGGTTATTATCTCGGAACAGTGCAAAGTGGATACAACGGATTTGAATATGATGTGACAGCTTATGTTAATTATGGCGGAGAAAATACAATCGTAGTTCGTGCAGATGCTTCAATGGAAGAAGGCTGGTTTTATGAAGGCGCAGGGATTTACAGGCATGTATATTTGCAGAAAACAAACCCAATTCATGTTGCTTTGAATGGCACTTATTTGAAGTCTGAATTGGAAAAAAATGAAGCAACAGTTACAGCCGAAGTTTCAATTGAAAATAAAGGAAATTATAAAGGTTTTATCGAAATTGTTCAAACAATTTTAGATGCTTCAAATAAAGAAATTGCATCAGTTTCTGAAAATTTTTTGACTCCTGAATTTTATAAAACAGCAACTTTTACGTCGAAATTGAAGGTCAAAAATCCGATTCTATGGGATATTGACAATCCAAATTTATATCGTTTGGTTACTGAATTAAAGCAAAACGGACAAAGAATTGATAATTATGAAACATCTTTTGGAATAAGAACTATAAAATTTGATGCTGAAAAAGGCTTTTTTCTGAATGGAAAACCATTAAAATTAAAAGGAACCAACAATCATCAAGATCACGCGGGAATTGGAACTGCTTTGCCTGATGAAATACAGTATTACCGAATTAAAAAACTGAAAGAAATGGGTTCGAATGCTTATCGTTGTTCGCATCATCCGCCAACTCCTGAATTATTAGAAGCCTGTGACAAACTTGGAATGCTGGTTATTGATGAAACCCGTTTGATGGGAATCAACGATTATCATTTGAATAATTTGGAACAAATGATGAAACGGGATCGAAATCATCCTAGCATTATTTGCTGGTCGGTTGGAAATGAAGAATGGAATATCGAAGGCAATATCGTGGGTGAAAGAATTACGAATATCATGCAGGATTTTGCCAAAACCATCGATCCAACAAGACCTGTGACAGTTGGAATCAGCAGTGGCTTTAGAAGTGGAATTTCATCTGTAGTTGAAATTATGGGGTATAATTACCTCGGAAATGGAGATATTGATGCACACCGAAATGAGTTCAAAAGTCAACCCGGAATGGGAACGGAGGAAGGCTCAACTTTCACCACGCGAGGGGTGTATTTCACAGATGATGCGAAACATTATAAAAGTGCCTATGACCAAAAGCCTAGGCCAACTTTTTACAGCATTGAAGAAGGTTGGAAATTTTATGCTCAAAGACCCTATTTGGCAGGAATGTTTATTTGGACCGGTTTTGATTATCATGGTGAGCCAACACCTTATGGCTGGCCATCAGTGACTTCTTATTTTGGAATGATGGATGTTTGCGGTTTTCCAAAAGATAATGTCTTTTATTTGAAATCGTGGTGGGGAAACAAACCTGTTTTGCACATCATGCCACACTGGAATTGGAACGGAATGGAAGGCAAAGAAATCAATGTTTGGGTGCAGTCAAATTGTGATGAAGTAGAGCTTTTCTTGAATAAAAAAAGTATAGGAAAAAAGAAAATGGAATTGAACAGCCATTTGGAATGGAAAGTCAAATACGTTCCTGGGATCTTAGAAGCAATTGGATATAAAAACGGTAAAAAAGTGCTTTCGGAGATTCAAAGAACAACCGGAAATGCAGAAAATATAAAGCTGTCTTTGGATAAAGAAAATGTTTCAAAAGGAAATGTTTATGTAGTGACGGTTGGAACTACAGATAAAAACGGTCTCCATGTTCCAACTGCAAATGATGAAATTGAATTTTCTATAAAAGGCGGAAAGATTTTAGGCGTAGGAAATGGAGATCCAACTTCACTGGAAAAAGATCAGTTTCTGGATGAAATTTCACTCGTTTCAATTACCAATTTTCAGGAAAGAATTGCATTTAATGTTGATCAGCCAAGAAAATTGGATGATAAAGAATATCAATGGAAAGAAGCTTTTAAAGATAGGGATTACAAGAATCAAGCAAAAACCTATGTGTATCGCGGTCAGTTTTATCTGGAAAATAACTTAAAAACCAATAAAGTAAGTTTCTTTTATAAAAAAATCGGAATTGAACCAACTATTTATATTAATGGTGTTGTTGTAGAACCAAGTAAAGAAGATTCTAAAAAGTATATTTTAGGCGCAGCTATTTTAAAAGAAGGAAAAAATTTCATTAATATTTCGGCAGCGCCTCTCCAAAAAGTAAAAGATTGGGATATCATGAATACAGATCCCGGAATCATTCAGGTTATAACACCGGCGGAACCTTGGAAAAGAAAATTATTTAATGGATATGCTCAAATTATCATTCAAAAAGATGACAACAGTAATGAAGTTGCGTTAACGGCTTCCGCAAAAGGATTACGATCTGCGATTTTAAAGAATTAGTTTTTAACCGCAAGGAGCGCAATCCCGATAGCTGTCGGGATTGCGCCTTTGCGGTTAAACCTGAAACCTGAAACTTGATCCCGAAGCCTCAGGAGAAACAAAAAAATAACAAAATAATAATGTTTGATTTTCATAACTTTGCAAAATGAATAATCAGACAGAAATGAACAATTGCGATTTTAATACTTCAGATTTAAAACTAAAAGGCTTCAAAGTATATGAAGTAAATGGAGATGTAAGCAAAATTCCGACTTACAATAGAAGGGATTTTTATAAAATCTGTATCAATACTAGCAAGAGCCTTATTCAATATGCCGATCGTGGTATAGAAACTGATGGGACTTTCTTGTTTTTCGGAAATCCGATTATTCCATATTCATGGGAATTTATTTCTCCAGATCATCATGGTTATGCCTGCGTGTTTACGGAAGAGTTTTTACGATCAAAAGAACGTTCAGAAACGCTTCATGAGTCTCCATTGTTTAAAATCGGTGGAACTCCTATTTTTTCTTTATCTCCTGAACAAAAGGTTTTTATAGACTCGTTGTTTCAGAAGATGATAGAAGAACAAGACACAGATTATGCTTTCAAAGATGATTTAATGCGCAATTATATCAATTTGATTTTGCATGAATCAATGAAAATGCAACCTTCGGAGAATTTCTTTAAACCAAAAAATGCGTCTTCTAGAATAACTTCTTTGTTTTTGGAATTATTGGAAAGACAATTTCCAATTGAAACAAAAGATCAGCCACTTTTATTGAAAACACCTCAGGATTATGCGCAAAGTCTTGCTGTACATGTAAATCATTTAAATCGTTCGGTAAAGGAAGTTACAGGAAAGCCAACCACTTCGCACATTACAGAAAGAATCATCAACGAAGCAAAAGCACTTTTGCAACATACAGATTGGAGTATTTCAGATATTGGTTATTCATTAGGATTTGAATATCCGAGCTACTTTAATAATTATTTTAAAAGGCTTACAGGAACGGTTCCAAAATCGTTAAGAATGTAAATTGTTTCATTTTCATAATTTTTTGTTTGAATATTGTTATTTCTGAACTTTAGTATTGCACTACATTTGTCCCAGATTAACAAACAAATCATTTATCGGTTTTTAAAGACTAAAAAACACTTCACAAAAGCAAGGTCCCAGCTTTACGGTTTAGTTTTAAATACTTGATATAAAATAATATAAAGTTTTAAAGAATTAATTAAATCAAAATCTCTTTTGAAGAGATCGATGTTCTGATTTTTCTATCGAAAGATAGTTTACAATAGCTTTTGAATAAATTATTAACCTAAAAACAACAAAATTATGTCGACACAATACACCACAGTGACCGAAGAAGGAAGAGTTCCAAATACTTATATGACAGGTGAAGTGTCATATAAAAAGCAAACCAGCGAAATTCATCCTGAAAATACGACTATTAAAGAAGTTTCATTTGAACCAAGCGCAAGAAGCAACTGGCACAGTAATGCAAGTTTGCAATTATTGATCGCTACTGCAGGAGTTGGTTATTATCAAGAAAGAGGAGGCGAAATTAGAATGCTCCAAAAAGATGAAGTAGTTACGATTTTGCCTGGCGTTGAGCATTGGTATGGAGCAACTCCGTTCAATAAATTCTCATATATCGCCATTATCACAGAAATAGATAAAGGTTTTGGAACTTGGCTTGAAAAAGTCTCTGATGAAGAATATTTTTCTTTTCAAAGCGCTTAATTTTTTAAGATACTATCCCGATAGCTATCGGGACTAAGAGGCTAAGTTACTAAGTTTCTTAGCTAAGTTTCTTAGCTAAGTTTTTATGCAGATTTTTAAATGATTTATTTTGATAGTACTGAAAAAATATTTTTGTAACTTTCATGTTATCAAATTTTTACAGGAATAAATCTGTTTGAATTTGCCAAATCTGCGTGCGAATTTTAGTCGTTGCAAAACCTGAAACTTCAAACAAAAAACAACAAAATAAAATTATGGAAACAAAAGACATCAAAGCCTTTGGTACAGAAGCTGCTGAAGCACCATTGAAAACATTAGATATTAAAAGAAGAGCAGTACAAGCGCATGACGTAGAAATTGAAATTTTGTACTGCGGAATTTGTCATTCTGATTTGCATTCGGCTAGAAATGAGTGGCATGGAACGATGTACCCAATTGTGCCGGGACACGAAATCGTTGGTCGCGTAACTAAAGTTGGAGACCACGTTAAAAATTTCAAAGTTGGACAATTAGCAGGTGTGGGCTGTATGGTTGATTCTTGCAGAGAATGCGATCATTGCAAAAACGATTTGGAACAATATTGCGACGAAGGAAGCACATTGACATTCAATTCACCAGATAAACATTTAGGCGGACATACTTTTGGTGGATACTCTCAAAGCATTGTAGTTGATGAAAATTATGTACTTCATATTTCAGATAAACTAGATTTAGCCGGAGTTGCTCCATTGCTTTGCGCAGGAATCACAACGTATTCGCCATTAAAACATTGGAAAGTTGGCCCTGGTCAAAAAGTAGGAATCGTTGGAATTGGCGGTTTAGGACACATGGGAATCAAATTAGCAAAAGCTATGGGCGCTCACGTGGTAGTTTTCACTACATCAGTATCAAAATTTGATGCTGCGAAAGACCTTGGCGCTGATGAAGTAGTTTTATCTACAGATCCAGAGCAAATGGCAAAACATGCAAAAAGCCTGAATTTTATTTTAGATTGCGTTTCGGCAGAACACAGCATTGATGCTTATTTGAATTTGCTAAAAGTTGACGGAACTTTGACGCTTGTTGGAGCACCAATGGAACCACTTCCTGTAACTTCTTTCAGTCTTTTGTTAGGAAGAAGGAGTTTTGCAGGTTCAGCTATCGGAGGAATTGCTGAAACTCAAGAAATGCTTGACTTTTGTGCTGAACACAACATTACCGCAGATATCGAATTAATTGGTGTAAACGAAGTAAACGACGCCTACGAAAGATTATTAAAAGGAGATATCAAATATCGTTTTGTGATTGATATGGCTTCTTTGAAATAAGATGCTAAGTTGCTAAGGTTCTAAGACACTAAGAGTTTAGAATCTTTAAAACTTTGGTGTTTAAAAATTAAATAAAATAGAAGCTGAGATTTAAAGGCAAAGTAAAAAACTTAGAACCTTAGTATCTCAGCATCTTAGAAGCTTAAAGAAAATGAAAACACGCAAACTAGGAAATAGCGGTCTTGAAGTCTCAGCATTGGGGCTTGGCTGTATGGGAATGAGCTTTGGATATGGTCCAGCTCATGACAAAAATGAAATGATAAGTCTGCTTCGTTCAGCTTATGAAAAAGGAATTACTTTTTTTGATACAGCCGAATGTTATGGGCCTCATTTAAACGAAGAGTTATTGGGAGAGGCTTTAACGCCTTTTCGCGATAATGTGGTGATTGCTACTAAATTTGGATTTTTAGAAGGTGATTCTAAAAAAGGATTAGACAGTCGCCCAGAGTGGATCAGAGAAAGTATCGAAGGTTCATTGAAAAGATTGAAAACAGATGTAATCGACTTGTATTATCAGCATCGCGTTGATCCAAATGTGCCTATCGAAGATGTTGCGGGAACAATAAAAGATTTGATTCAGGAAGGAAAAGTAAAACATTTTGGACTTTCAGAAGCAGGAGCAGAGACGATTCGTCGTGCGCATGCAGTTCAGCCTGTTACGGCGCTTCAAAGCGAATATTCACTTTGGTGGAGAACGCCCGAAGAAGATGTTTTTCCAACATTAGAAGAACTCGGAATTGGTTTTGTGCCTTTCAGTCCGCTAGGAAGAGGCTTTCTTACTGCAAAAATTGACGAAAACACACAATTTGACAGTACCGATTTCAGAAATTCATTGCCTCGTTTTGCTCCGGAAGCCAGAAAAACAAACCAGCAATTTGTTGAAGTATTAACCCAGATTGCAGCAGAAAGAGGCGTAACAAACGCTCAAATTGCACTTGCGTGGAATTTAGCCCAAAAACCTTGGATCGTGCCAATTCCGGGAACTACAAAATTGCATCGTTTAGAGGAAAATTTAGGCGCAATAAACCTAGGACTTTCTGCTCAAGATGTTGCAGCAATCAACGAAGCCGCTTCAAAAATAACAATCGAAGGATCAAGATATCCAGAGCATTTGCAAAAGATAGCGGGGAAGTAAGATTCTAAGATACTAAGATTCTAAGATTCTAAGATTTTGAGATCCTAAGATTCTAAGCTTCACGGGAAAAATACTTAGAATCTTAAATATTTAAAAAAAATAGCATGGAACTAATTTGCAAAGTTTCTGAGCAACTAAACTTCAGAAAAAAAACTTAGAATCTTAGGATCTCAGAATCTTAGTATCTAGAGAAAAAGAAACCCCTCAAGCAATTCAACTCTTGAGGGGTTTTTGAAAATAAATAATAACCAATTAAATTTATTTTACTTTTCAATTTTAGCATCTTAGCACCTTAGTGTCTCAATATCTTAGCATCTTAAAAAATTACTTTTTGTCTAAATTTTGCTTCAGCATTTTGGCGTGTTCCAAATGCGCGGTTAGGCCTGCAATATTATTTGATGCCCACATTTTGACATCATTATCTGTGGCGTCTTTTGAGGCTTTTTGAAGTTTTTCAATTGCTTTTTCGTGACCGTCGATCATCATATCGGCAAATTTTTTGTCAAAATCTATACCTGATTTTTCGTTTAGTTTGTTGTATTCGTCTTGGCCTTCTTCTGTTAATGAAGTTGGAAGCGTAAAGTTTTTGGCTTTCGCCAAAGCACTAACTTCAGAAGCCGATTTTGTATGTTCGTCAACAAGCATTTTTCCAAATTTTTTCACTTCGGCATTTGTGCTTTTTTGTTGTGCCAGTTTTCCAATTTCAATTTCGGCCAAATTAATTTCCGCCTGATCTACTAAAAATTCAGAATCATCTTCTTTACTATTTATAGTATCAAATTTGGCTTCATTTGCATCTTCTGCAACTTCTTTTGGATCTTCCTGTTTGGTTTCGTTTTTACAAGAATTTAGAAATATAATGATAAGTCCCGCTCCTAAAATTGCTTTTCCGGCTAATAGTATCTTTTTCATGATTTTAATTGTTTGATTGTTATGATGTAAAATTATCTTGGAAGTAGGAGAAATGTATTACAGGATTTTTTGAGATTGTTATATGATTTGGATGCTACTTTAAATGAAAACTTTATATTAGCACTAAATCAATTATTAATGTATGTACTCAAGGAAAATCTTTTTTAAACTATGCTTGTTCGTCGGATTATTTTTCTTTTCTGGTGGTATAATTATGAATGTGTTTGAAATTTCTTCCACTAGTTTAGTATTTGGGAAAAGAGGAATTTCTACTGAAACAATAGATGGAAACGGAACGCTATTTTTAGCTTTTATCGTATTGAGTATTTCTTTTCTAACTTATTTAAAACTGAAAAAAGATGAAATAGAAATAAATAAACGAAAAGATAATGCTAACGAAGAAAAAGTTTTAATAAAGAAAAGTATTCGCAAAAAAAGAAAATAATTTCCTGAAATTAATACCCAATAAATGAAACAAAAAATTACCTTATTATTCCTTCTTGCAACAACATTTTTATCTGCTCAAATAAGCTACACCGGATTTATAGATAAATATCCGATTGAATTTGTGACCTACATTTATTCTGATGGTGTGGGAACGGCGATTTATGCTTATTCTAATTTTGACACTCCAATTGTTTTAAGCGCCAAACTTACCGGAAAGACTTTAGTGTTTACCGAAAAAGACAAAAAAGATAAGGAAACTGCAAAATTGACTTTTCCGAATTATAATGAAAAAAGCCAACAGTTAAACGGAATATGGAAAGATTTAAATTCAGGAAGAGAACTCAAAATTACTCTATTGAAAGAATTTGTGATTGATTACGGCGATAATGTTGAATGGGCAGATAGAGAAATTCTGCAACCGGAATCTTTTAAAGACAAATATTTCAAGTTGATTGTTTCGAAAGAAAAAGGGCGTTTTTATGCCAAAGTATCGGGCGTAAAAATCATAGAAAAAAAGACAGACAAACTGATTCAGAAAATAGATTTAGATTGTCAACTTTGGGGATTGAATAACATAAGTGTCGATGATTATAATTTTGACGGAATTCCTGATTTCTCTGTTTTTAAAATGAGTCATGCCGGACCAAATACATCAAGTTTATATATCCTTTATAATCCAAAAGCAGGAAAATATTTTCAGAGTAGTTTCAGCGGAACTTCTTTAGATTTTGATTCTCAGGCCAAAAGAATTTATGAGCACAATCAATGTTGCGCCGGTACTAGTCACATGAATGCAGAATATAAAGTAGTGAATAATAAAATGGTTTTAATAAAGAAAACTTGTCTGGAATTAGATGAAAAAACTGGTGATTTCGTAGAAAAGAAATGTGATTAAATGTATAGTATAAATTCAATTTCAAATGAAAATTATTAAGGTAATCGCTGTTATATTATTTTTAGGAATATCTTTTTTTTATATAAGTTGTTTTTCTTCTATTGTAATGCCATGGCAAAAAGAAGAAGCAATTGAAGCAGCATTAAGTTGGGGACAATTGGAAAAACTTCCTGACGATGCGGAATTCATCCATATAGAAAAAAGAGGCTCAATGTTTACAAGACAATTTATAATCGAATTTACAAGCTCCGAATCTCAAATTAAAAAATGGATGCTGAAAAGTAAAGGGTTTAAAAAAAGCACTTTAGAAATTAAAAATAAAACCAAAATATTTCAAATCCATCCAAAAGAACTTCAATCGTATGGTGGTAAAGTAGAAATAACGGGAAATAAAGTTCTAATTAATATGAGTTGGAGCTAAATTTACGATCAAAAAAGAGCAGGTTTTGAATAAAAGATCAACATAAATAATTTAAAATAAAAGCATATATGAAAAAACTCATATTTCTACTATTTACTTTTTTATTAGTAATAAATTCTAAGGCTCAAAGTGATATTTACGACGGAAAAGTAATTAAAATATTAGACGAAAATGTGATTTTGATTAAAGACAAATCAAATAAATTAAATAAAGTTTTTTTGGCGGGAATAAAAACGCCTTCGACAAAACAACCTTATTATAAAGAAACGCATGAATTTATTGCTAAAGAAATTCTAAATAAAAAAGTCCGTGTTTTTATTAATTCTAGAGAAAATTATAAAGCGTATGCATGGATAAACTATGATGAAAAATCTCTTTATGAAGAATTATTGACGGAAGGTTTAGCATGGATTAATAAGAAACAATTAAATAATGGATTTGTTGACGCCATGCAAGATGGTGCTATGCGGGAAAAAATAGGTGTTTGGTCACTAGATGATGATAAAAATCCAGCACTAATTATACCTTAGTGTTTCAGTTTTTTTACAATTTTAAAATCTCATTCCTTATAACGAATGAGATTTTTTTTGCCCACAATTTTTAGACTTTTCAACTTTCGGCTTTATGACTTTCGGCTTTATGACTTTCGGCTTTATGACTTTCGGCTTTATGACTTTCGGCTTTATGACTTTCGGCTTTATGACTTTCGGCTTTATGACTTTCGGCTTTATGACTTTCGACTTAATTATGAAAGTTATAACCAAAATTCTATAACAGAATTGCCTTACTTTTTTGGGAACTTTGAAATACCATACATCTTAAATCATTAACCTAAAATTTTATGTCATGCCAAATCCTAGAATCAAGAATGAAGCACAGTACGAAGCATTGGTGAAAAAAGGCTACAGCAAAGAGAAATCGGCCCGAATTGCAAATACACCAGATGCAGGAGAAAAAGGCGGAAAAGCAAAGCCTTATGAAGAATGGACAAAAGAAGGACTTTTGAAACAAGCCATGAAAGTTGGAATAAAAGGACGTTCCTACATGAATAAAAAAGCATTGATAAATTCTTTGCGAAACAATTAAAGTTAAAAACTATGCCCACAAAAGTCGCTCAGCAAAAACTTATTGAAAAATTAATCAAGACTCCGCATTTGGTTCTTGAAAAATTAGATTTGGTTTATGTGAGCAATCAAAAGTTGCCAATTGAGAGATGTGAGGGCGAAGATGGCTTTATTTATAAAAAAAATGGCCGTTGTATTAAACAGAAAAGTGAATTAAAACGCTTTAACAGTTTGGTTTTGCCGCCAGCCTGGGTAAATGTCAGAATTTCAGATTTGCCAAACGGACATTTGCAGGCAGTAGGTTTGGACGTAAAAAACAGAAAACAATATCGTTATCATCCAAAATGGAATTCAATTCGAAATCAAACCAAGTTTTATAAAATAGCCGAATTTGGACAAAAACTGCCTTTGATAAGAAAAAGGGTCGATCAAGATTTAGAAGAGAAGGAGTGGTCTAAAAACAAGGTTATAGCGCTTGTGATTCGGTTAATGGAGGAAACACATATCCGAATTGGAAACGAAAAGTATGCAAAAGACAATAAATCATACGGACTTTCGACTTTGCGCAAACGACATATCAATATCAATAAAAATGCGCTCCGATTTGAATTTATTGGAAAAAAAGGAAAACAGCACACCATTACGACTCGAAACAAGCAATTAATAAAATTAGTTGGCCGTTGCGAAGAAATTCCAGGTTGGGAAGTTTTTAAATATTACGACAATAATGGCGAAAAAAAGGTTTTAGACAGCCACATGGTTAACGAATATTTGCACGAGATTTCGGGAGAATATTTTACCGCAAAAGATTTTAGAACCTGGGCCGCTTCGATTATTTTTTTCGAAAACCTTATGGAAATCGGAACCACAACGGACGAAAAAGAAATCAAAAAAAATATTCTGACAGCGTATGATGCCACGGCAGAAGCACTCGGAAATACGAGAAATGTCTGCAAAAATTATTACGTACATCCTTTGCTGGTTTCGACGTATGAAGATGGCTCGATGCAGCAGTATTTTGACAAAGTAAAAAAGAGCAGAAGTGCCAAAAAGTATTTTTCACGAACTGAAACTGCTTTCTCAGAGTTGATAGAAAAATATACTGTAAACTTATTGTAATCAATATTTTATAGTGCTAAAAATAAAATATTTAGAGTTAATGCATCTCTTTTAAAAGCATGAAATTTGAGTAACAAACAAAATCATTATTAACTAAAAATTACTTATTATGTTACGTTGGACAGTCATATTTATTGTTCTTGCAATCATTGCGGGAATATTTGGTTTTGGCGGAATTGCCGCGGGAGCCGCTAGTATAGCAAAAATTTTATTTTTCATATTCTTGGTATTATTTATCATATCGCTAATTAGCGGAAGAAGAAGTGTTTAGTGCTGATAGACTCAGTGAATTAGAACAAATTAAGGCGGCACATCTATTTCGATAAATGTGTCGTTTGCCTTTTAAACAAAATATCATGGGAACAAAAAGCGGTGCTTACCAAGACGTTTACATCAAAAGAGAGGACAAAATGGTGAGTTTGAAAAATGATGTAACAGATTTTTGTGAAAAATACATTAAACCTGTGCATCCTAAAAATTGGGATTGGGGCATTCGAGATTTTGAAAATCCTGAAAATGATCCAACTATAGATGAAGCAAGAGCTGTTGCTAGTGTGGTTTATAAAGACTTGATAGATAGCAAACAAACAGAAATTGATCTTTCGACAATGGATAATGTTGAAGCAATTAAAGCGTATTTAAATCCAAAGAGCAAACACGAAAAGTTTAATATGGAAGAATTTGCTTTTGCGTTAAAAGTCGAATTGGAGCACGGACGTGTCAGAGATGTGAATGTGACCAATAATCATCCGTTTTTGACAGCGATGATTGCGCTTGCGCACATGACCGAAAGTTTGACTTATTACAAACGCCTCAAAGTAATGGAGGCCGAGGGAGAAATCTTCGAAATCTTGCGCAAAATTGAAAATTCAACAATAGGAAATGAAGAATGGTACAAAGAATTAGGCAAAGCCGAAATTGAATTGAGAGAAGCCAAAAATGAATTAGCAGAACGTTTGCAAAAAATGGACGACATTCCAACCCTTGAAAAAATTGGTGATTAAAACAATTTACTTACACGTTCATTTGGGAACTTTCCCATTGTTTTGATCACAAAAAAACCGTTAAAGTAATTTAACGGTTTTTGAATTTTGTATCCTTTCTAATTTAAAATTTACGAGGATCATTATCGGGATAACTGTCTTCTTCATCATCTTCTTGTACGTCATCTTCTACATAATCATTTTCATCATCTTCAATTTCGTCGTCGTCCATATCATCGTCATCATCGTCATCGTCAAGATCCTCTAAATCATCTTCGTCTTCATTAAAATCATTTTCAAAAGTATCTGCCGGATTGTCAAATTCGTCGTTTTCTACTTCATCGTCAAGATCTTCGTCAACATAATCTTGGTCATTTTCCAGTTCAACTTCATAAATATCATCGTTGTTGTCTTCTAAATCTCGATCATTATGAAAATCATCATCCAGATCGTCTAAATCATCATCGCTATAATCCCTCACGTTTTCATCAGGATTTGGTTTATCAGGATTATGTCCGTTTCGTACTGTATAACCGCGATTTGCTGTTTCCTCAATGCTGTTATCGGTATTTTTTTGATCGTTTAAATCATACAGTTCTTCATTCATCACCGTATTTCTGTCGGCTCTGTTTGGGTTTCTGTTAAGAATGCTGTTGTTTTTATTTATAGTATTCATGATATCTGATTTTATAATTTCTATAAAACAAATCTAGTTCTAAATGCAAGAGTATTCTTTATAGAATTGTTTCTTGCAATTGTATAATTAACAGATGTTTAGAATGAAATTTAATCATCAAATCGTATAACCCTGCTTATTTTTCTCATGTTAATTTTATCATCTATTAATCATTAAAAAATTTACCATGAAAAGTACAGATCATAAAAAAGAAACTCCTGCTGTGAAAAGAGGAGTTACTAAACCAAAATCAAACGCAGCAGCCGGTTTAACCGAATTGTTTGAAGAAAGCTTAAAGGATTTATATTGGGCCGAAAAAGCTTTGACAAAAGCGCTTCCAACAATGGCGAGAAATGCAACTTCAGAAGAATTGATTTCGGCTATTAATAAACACTTAGTTGAAACCGAAGAACATGTTTCCCGATTAGAAAAGGTTTTTGAGCTCATTGGCAAAAAACCAACCGCAAAAAAATGCGACGCTATGGAAGGTTTGATTGAAGAAGGAAAAGGAATTTTGGAAGAAACTGAAATTGGAGTAGTTAGAGATGCCGGAATTATCGCTGCCAGTCAAAAAATCGAACATTATGAAATTGCAACTTACGGAACTTTAAGACAGTTTGCCGAAACGCTGGGTTGGGAAGAAGTGGCTTCATTATTGGAACAAACACTTGATGAAGAAAAAGGAGCCGATAAATTATTGACCGAAGTTGCTGTAAATGCAGTAAATCTTGAAGCTGCAGAAACAGAGTAAGATTAAAAATCGTGTAGAAAAGTGCAGTCGAAAAACTGCACTTTTTTTAATAAATCTAAAAAGAAGATTATGCCCGAAGGTCCATCGATATTGATATTAAAAGAAGAAGTACAACAATTTTCTGGTCAAAAAGTAATAGAAGTTTCAGGAAACAGCAGTGCAGCTATTCAGCGATTAAAAGATAAAAAAATCTTGTCATTCAAAACTTGGGGAAAACATTTTTTGATTTGTTTTGAAGATTTTACCGTCAAAATTCACATGCTGATGTTTGGCACGTATCGAGTAAACGAACAAAAAGAAACAATGCCAAGAATGCACTTGCAATTTGCTAACGGAGAAATTAATTTTTACACTTGTTCGATCAAGATTTTAGAAGGAGCCATCAATCAATATTATGATTGGACAGTTGATGTGCTCAATGAAAACTGGAATCCGAAAAAGGCAAAAGAAAGCCTGGACAAAATTCCGAATGAAATGATTTGCGATGCAATTTTGGATCAGAATATATTTTCGGGAGTAGGAAATATTATAAAAAATGAGGTTTTGTATCGATGTTTTGTTCATCCGGAATCTTTGGTTGGAAAAATTCCAGCCGATAAAATTGCCGAAATTATTTCTGAATGTTCTGTTTATAGTTTTGAATTTTTGTATTGGAAAAAGAAATTCGAACTGAAAAAACATTGGCTCGCTTATACGAAAAGCTTATGTCTGCGATGTAATTTACCTTTCGTCAGAAAACAAACAGGAAAATGGAAACGCAGAAGTTTTTTCTGTACGAACTGCCAACAACTCCACAAATGAAAAATGATATTTTAATAGGATGCTCAAGCTACAATAATCGGTTTTGGAAAGGTGTTTTTTATCCAGAAAATCTGCCTTCTTCAAAATGGTTTGATTTTTATTGCCAACATTTTAGTACGTACGAATTCAACGGAAGTTTTTATAAATTCCCGACGATACGGATATTTGATAATTGGTATAAAAAATCGCCTGAAGGCTTTTTGTTTTCGGTCAAAGCACCGAAAGAAATTACACATATCAGAAAGTTTGAGGAATGCGAAGTTTTATTGAATGATTTTTACAATTGTTGCAAGGAAGGATTCAAGGAAAAATTAGCTTGTGTTTTGTTTCAATTTCCGCCCAGTTATTCTTTTACTTCTGAACGATTACATCAGATTATCCAAAACTTAGATTTAAACTTTAAAAACGTAGTAGAATTTCGTCATGAAAGTTGGTGGAATCATGCAGTTTGGGATGTTTTCTTAAAAAACGGCATTACATTTTGCAGTGTCAGTCATCCTAATCTTCCAAGAACAATTTTTACCGAGTTTCCAATTGTATACATTCGTTTGCATGGCGTGCCCAAGATGTTTTATTCCAGCTATTCTTTTGATGAATTATTTCAAATAAAAAAAGAAATCTTTCTAAAATCAGGATTTGTCTATTTTAATAATACCGCTAGCGATGCCGGAATTTTAAATGCTTTAGAGATGAAACGCATTATGATTTAACCGCAAAGTTCGCAATATCATAGTTATCGGGATTGCGAACTTTGCGGTTAAATTAAAACTATTGCAACTGCAAATTTCCTTCAATACCGTCATCCATTGTTTTTCCAGTCACAAGAGCTGCAGTCATTTTAGCAATCGCAACCATTTTGCCGTGTTTATTGTTCCAGTAATAACCATCTTCAGGCACCACTTTTATGACGCTTAAATTAGGATCATCGATACCTCCTGGCATCCAAACTTTTACAATAGGATCATATAAATCTTTAATTGTTTCTCTATCATATCTAATTGTTGCAGATCCATGAAGGGTTAGGAATTTATCACTTGGTTCAGAAAAAAACAATTCAACTGTCGGATTTAATGTAATTTCAGCATTTTGACTGCTGTTTCGGTCAGATAAAAACCAAAGATTGCCCAAATCATCAATTTTTTGGACAGACATTGGTCGTGATTGCAAACGATCCGAATTATAAGTGCAAAACATGCATATTTTTATATTTTCGGCCAAGTCTTTTATTTTGTTTACCGCTAATTCCTCGGTAAGGTTTTTATGATCTCCCATGATTTCTCTATTTAATGTTTTAAATAATTGATTTTAAACAAAGTTGGGATTTTTGAGTTTAAAAAAATTATAGAATTGCTTTTTAAAATTATCAGATTTCAATTTGCGCTTTTGTCAGAATTATTTACCAAAATATTGTCTGTAAATTTATTTGTAGTATCTTTACGAAAACAGTTTTAGCCCTTTCTACATGGATGAACTATTAATATTTTACACTGATGATGATGAGGACGATTTGAGTCTTTTTGCTGATGCGGTAGAATCATTGTCAAAAGATATAATTCTGCAGACCTATTCTGGCGGAGAAAAACTGCTTAATGCCATTGCACATTCACCTCCAAAACCCGATGTCATTTTTTTAGATCTCAATATGCCTGGCAAAAACGGGTTTGATGTTTTAAACGAACTCAAAGGATCTGAAAAAAACAACGATATTCCGGTTATCATTTTTTCAACTTCAAATGAGCCAAGCATTATTGAAAAATGCCTCACTTTAGGAGCCAATTATTTTATTACAAAACCGGTCTTAATGAAAGACATTATAAAATCTATTGAACATTCCTTAACCATAAATTGGAAAGAATTTGTTCCTGATCGAAAGAATTTTGTTTACAGATTATAACTTCAGCATACATTCATAAAAAAGAAACACCAGATTTATTTTTTTAAAATGAATCTGGTGTTTTTTTTATAATTCTGGCAAATAGATTTTGAATGTAGCTCCTTTGCCTTTTTCACTGTGCGCTTTGATAACTCCTTTATGATTTTCAACGATTTTTTTTACGATAGCGAGTCCAATTCCGGTTCCTAAAAATTCGCTTTCTGTATTCAATCTTTGAAAAACTTCAAAAATGCGTTCTTTGTATTCATCGTCAAAACCAATTCCGTTATCTGAAATTCGTAAGCAGAAATAGATTTTATCTGGATAATCGACTTTGAAATCTAATTTATTTCCTATAACCCTTCGGGCTTTTATTTGAACATGAGGCGGAACATCTTTTCGAGAAAACTTTAATGCATTTCCAATCAAATTATGCAACAATTGCCTGAATTGAAATGGCATAACAGTTCCTTCGCCCAACGGCTGAAGATCAATAACAGCATTTTTTTCTTCAATTCGATCAGAAAAATCCATGATAACTTCTTCGGCAATTTCGTCTAAATTAGTTTTGATAAAAGACCGTTCAGCCGAATTGGTTCTGGAATAAGTGAGCAAATCCTGTATCAAGGCTTGCATTCTTTTGGCCGAAAATTCAATACGTTCCAAATATCCTTTGGCCTTTGCCGAAATATTCTGCTCGTCCAAATCAGTTAATCGGCTGGCGAAAGTCTGGATTTTTCGTAGCGGTTCTTGCAAATCATGACTCGAAATATAGGCAAAAGACTGAAGCTCGATATTCATGTTTATCAAATCTTTGTTTTTGCTTTCCAGTTCTTCGGTACGTTCTAAAACCTGTTTTTCAAGTAAATTAGTCGAATCTTTTTGTTCTTGAATGTCTGTGCTTGTTCCAACCCACATCTGGATTTTTCCATCAGCATCAGTTTGCGGAATCGCGTGGCTGGCGTACCATCTGTATTGTCCATCATGTCGTAAAAAGCGATGTTCATACAAAAACTCTTTTCCCGTTTTTATGGATTCCATCCAACGGTTGATGTTTTCTTCGCGGTCATCAGGATGAATAATTTGAAGCCAACCATTTTCGTTTACGTTGATTTTTGACTTGCCAGAAAAATTATAAAGCGCCTGATTAAAATAATTCAGATTTCCCATCGCATCGCTTGTCCAAACAAACTGCTGAATAGAATCGGCAAGAAGCCTGAATTTTTCTTCACTTTTCATTAAAACTTCTTGTCTGTTTTTCTCATCTGTTATATCCATTACAATTCCCAGCATTTTTACAGGATTTTTTAGTTCATCAAAAAACATTTTTCCGTGAACTTTAATCCATGCAATTGAATTATCGGGCTTAATAATTCGGGCTTCATATTTATAAATATTGGTTTTTATTGCTTTAGCAAATGCTTTCTCAATAACCGGAATGTCATCTGGATAGATTTGTTCCAAAATGTGAGCACGGCTAATTTTCTGATTTTTGTCAAGGCCAAAAAGGGCCGGCAAATTATCCGAATATATTAATTCTTGCGTCGAGACATTCAAATCCCACGTTACAATTTCGGCAATTTGCGAAGCTAACCGAAGTCGTTCTTCTGCCTCTTCCACTTTTTTTCGCGCTTCCACTTTCTCAGTAACATTATTCACAGTAACCATTACTGCCGAAATTTCGCCATCAGATTCATAAAGTGGCGTGTATTGATAATCCAGATAAAATTTCTCCAATTTTCCTTTAATGTCAATGTAGGCCATAGATTCATTTTCGCGAATGATTTTTCCATTAACAAGGACTTCACGAAGCAATTGCGGATATTTTTGGTCTAATAATTCGGGGAAAACCTCTAATATTGGTTTGCCAATCGTTTCACTTTCCGTTTTCTGCCAAATATCATTTAGCATTGTTGTATTCGCCAATTCAATAATATGATCTTTTCCTTTTAAAAATGTCATTGCGATTGGCGACTGCATAACGAGATTTCTAAAAGCTTTTTCTTGTTCTGCTAATAGATATTTAGATCTTACAGATTCAGTTACTTCATAACCAACTACAATAACGTCAGAAATTTCACTGTTTTCTTCTCTCAAAGGATGAAAAACAATATTAAAATAACATTCTTCGGTTTTATCGTACCGATTTAAGTTTACAAGCAATTCGTCTGTAAAAAAAGGAATTCCTTCTTCATAAACTTTAGAAAGCAATGGATACACAGCTTCTTTTGTTTCAGGCACCGTGTCAAAAACGGGTTTGTTGAGTGTTTCTTCTTCGGTTTTATCTACAATTTTGTAATAGGTATCATTTGCTAATTCGACAATATGATCAGGTCCTTTTAAGATTGCAATGCCCAATGGTACTTGCTGTACGATGTTTTTAAATCGTTTTTCGCTTTCTTCAATTGCATTTCGCGCTATAACCTGAAGCGTCACATCGTTTGCAGTGGCTACAATTCCAGAAATTGTTCCGTCGGGTTCTTTTAAAGCTTCATACACAACATTAATAAAAGTATCTACAATTTTGCCGTTTCGTGTTAATTTTACAGGAAGTTCATTTGCTATAAAGCGTTCGCCGGTCAAAAATACATGCATTAAAAGATCTTCTTGGCCAACTCCTGAAGCTTCAGGAATGCTTTCAAAAATGGGTTTGTTGAGCACTTCTTCTTCTGTACGTTCCCAAATTTCCAGCATTAACCGATTTGCAATTTCTACAACAAAATTTTTTCCTCTAAAAATGCACATTGCAGTTGGGGCTTGCAATATATTGTTTCGAAAGCGTTCATTGCTTTCTTCTAATTTTTTTCGAATGTTTACTTTCTCCGTCGTTTCCGTACATACAACCAGAACGCCAGAAATTTTTCCGTCGTCGTTAATAACTGGACTATAGCTAAATGTCCAATACACATCTTCAAGTTGTCCGTTTCTATAAATCGGAACTAATTGATCTTCATGCCAAGTAGGTTCGCCATCATTCAAAACTTGGTCTATAAGCGGGCCAATGAAGTGCCATATTTCTGGCCAGTATTCAGCGCCTTTTTGGCCAAGTATATCGGGATGTTTTCCTTCTTTTCCTAAGCTTGGACGATAGGCATCATTGTAAAAACAAATATGATCTGGTCCCCAAAACAAAAACATGGGAAATTTTGAATGCAAAAGGATTCCCAAAGTAGTGCGAAGGCTTTGAGGCCAAGTTTCAACAGCGCCCACAGGTGTCTTGCTCCAATCTTTGGTGCGGGTTAGGGCTCCCATTTCACCTCCATTTGAAAGAAAATCGTAATTTGTATTGTTCATTTAAAATTCGTTTTTGCTGACTTGAAAAATAAATTTTATCTAAGATAAATATAGCGCATTTTATGATTCATGTGCCTGAAAATTAAAATTAATAAAAATTTTCAGGACTAGAATTGATCTTTTTTGAATGAGCTAATTTTAAAATCAATAGAGTTAATTTTATTTGAATGGTATGATGAAATTTGATAAAACTAAGATTGCAAAGACTGTAATTCAAATTTTTAAACCATGAAAAAAGAACAAAAACACGAAACCGATTATATACAGAAATATCAAGACGAAGGTTATAGCGCAAATTTTTTATTTGACGAAGGCACATTGATAGATTCTGACACAAAATATGCTTATCAGCCAGATGAAATTTACATTGTAGCACATCATCGTTATGAAGGCATGAGTAATCCAGATGATATGTCAATTTTATATGTAATTGAAACTAAAGATCATGTAAAAGGAACACATTTATTAGGATACGGTCCAACGGCAGATTTAGATGAAGCTGAGTTTTTCAAAGATATTCCGAAGAAAAATTATTCAAAAAATGCTGATATCAGCGAACTTACTTAAGATAAAATAAATAGGTATTTTTATTTTGCTGAGGAGCAGTCGTTTCAGAGAATTCTGAGGCGGCTGTTTTTTTTGAGTGGCAAAGGGGCAGAGTAACAAAGTGACAAAGTAAGAAAGTTGCTTTATAAAGCTTTGAACCTCTGTCCCTTTGTTACTCTGTCCCTTTCAAATAAAAATTATGAAATATCTGACTGAAATTCTGTAAGGGTTTGATTTGCAATATGTACGAAATTTGGATTATACAAAATGAGAAAATTAATAAACTCATTTTATTTAACAAATCGAATACTGACCATATTATAAAAAATCAAACCAAAATGAAGAAACTATACTTAAACAATGGTGAATTTGATACTGTTTTTAATGATCTTAAAGATAGTTTTCATGGCACTTTGAGTGCAAAAGACAATGACTATAATCTTGACATAAAGTCCAAATGGACAAAAGGATCAATAAAAGGAACTCGTTTTGATGATAAGATTTTGTTTATGCATTTTGATTTGGTTTTTCATCAGGATGTGAGTTTGAGCATTGAAGCATTTCAATCGGCGCCTGTGTTTTTTGTTTATTGCGAAAACGGAAATGTGTGCCATAGTTTTGGTGCAAATGGCGAAAGAAAGATTTTGCACAAAAACCAGTCGGCGGTTTTAAGCAATTCATCTGTTATAAACAGTGTTTTGTATTTTGAAAGCCACAAACGTATTCAATTCACTTTATTAGGAATGCCAACAATTGAAAATAAAAACGATGCATTAGTTTCTCAAGTTAAACAGCATTTTACAAATGATTCGGGAAATTACATTTATATTGGAAAAGAGAATTCAAAGATTTCAAAAAAGATTCATCAATTCAAGACAATGCCAGAAAAAGGGATTGTAGGAACGATTCTTAAAAAAAGCATTTTGAATCATATTGTCGAAATGGAGGTCGAACAGCATGCTTACAATTATTTGAAAACATTTGAGCCTTTAATTGATATTGCGGCAAAACAATTGAATGAAATTAGAAGAATTACCTCAATGAGTTTTTCTGAAGTTATCGCCTCTGCTAAACTATTTAGAGCAAAACATCATTGGTCGTTTAAATTATACAACCAGAAATTAGCTAGCTAGCCAAGCATTATATATTATTAGAAGAGATTCTAAGTACTAAGATTCTGAGATACTAAGTTTTTAAACTAAGTTATCTCAGAATTTTTTTTTGAAGTTTTGAAAAGAAAATTTACTTAGCAACGTAGTGACTTAGAATCTGAAAATCTCATTCTTTTTCATAATAAATAATAAAATATATCATCAGTAAATTTAAGAAGAGCGAAACACTATTGGTAATAATGATGGGAAGATCTTTTTTTAAAATGCCATAGATAATCCAGACAACTATTCCGAAAGTCAGGATTCCAAAAGTTTTAAGCGAAATATCTTTTACCTTTTTTGTTTTCCAAACCTTTAAAATTTGTGGAATTGTGGAGAATGTTATACATGCCCCAGCAAATAATCCTATGATGTCTATGTAGTTCATTTTTTTATTTTTAAAGGTTCTGAGCTACTAAGATGCTAAGGTTCTAAGGTATTGGTCGGTTCTGCAATTAGGTTTATTAAGTAGATTACAAAAAACTTAGAACCTTAGCATCTTAGAACCTTAGAAACTTTTTTAACTTACCATTTCCCCGCCATTAATGTGAATAAATTGCCCGGTAATATAACTGCTGTCCTCGCATGCCAGAAAAACATATGCAGGAGCAACTTCAGAAGGTTGGCCAGCTCTTTCCATCGGATTATCTTTTCCAAAATCTGAAATTTTGTCAAAACTGGCAACGATTAACGGAGTCCATATTGGCCCAGGGGCAACACCATTTACTCTGATTTTTCTTTTGGCAAGCATTGTTGATAATGATTTTGTAAAACTCACAATAGCACCTTTGGTACTTGCATAATCGGCTAAATGTTCGCTGCCACGATATGCTGTTACAGAACTTGTGTTTACAATGGTGTCATTTTCATGTAAAAAGGGCAAAACTGCTTTTGTGATATAGAAATAAGGATAAATGTTGGTTTCGAAAGTTTTCTTGAGTTGCAATGAAGTAATTTTTTCTAATTCGCTTTGCGGAAATTGAACCGCAGCATTATTGACCAAAACATTGATTTTTTTGAATGTGTCTATGCATTTTTTTACGGCACTTTTGCAGAATTTTTCGTCCTTCAAATCACCGCTTATCAGCAAACATTGTTGGCCTTCTTTTTCAATGAGCTCTTTTGTTTGCAAGGCATCTTTATCTTCTTTTAAATAAACAATCGCAATATTAGCGCCTTCTCGTGCAAAATGCACCGCGACGCTTCGCCCAATACCGCTGTCGCCACCGGTTATAAAAGCAACTTTTCCAAAAAGCTTTCCACTTCCTACATAATTTTCCCTGATAATTTCGGGTTCTGGATGCATTAAATATTCATGTCCGGGAAGTTCCTGTTTTTGTTCAGGAAATGTTTTTCTCTTTTTCATAATAATTTAATTTGTAGCAAATTATCAAGTTTTTAGAAGTTTAATTGACTGAAATAAATATATGATTGCCTCAAAAAAATGTATTTTTTTATGTTAAAACATGGGAATTATGTAACGAATTTGATTTTCAATGAAAATCCTTTTTAACTTTTCTTTATAAATTTGAAGGTTGCGCTAAAGCTGTTTTCAAAGTAGGATCAGATGCTTTGAATCTCTTAGTAAACCATTTCAAACCAAAAACATTTAATTCATAACTTTTTATTACCCCGCAAAGCATGGTATTAATTGTAGACGATATAAAGGCAAATATTATTGCCTTGAAGAAAACTTTGGAGCTGCATAATATTGATGTCGATTCTGCCGAATCTGGGGAAGAAGCACTGAGGAAAATTTTAAAAACAAATTACTGCCTCATTATTATGGATGTCCAGATGCCAGGTCTTGATGGCTTTGAGGTGGTGAAAATTCTTTCGGGAAATAAACGCACAAAAGATATTCCGGTTATATTTCTCTCTGCTTTAAATATCGAAAAAAAGTACATTTTTAAAGGTTATGAAACCGGCGCGGTCGAGTATATCACAAAGCCTGTTGATACTGATTTGCTGATGCTGAAAGTAAAAACTTTTATCAAAATTTACGAACAACAAAACGAATTAAAAGGCATAAAGGATCTTCTTTCCAAAGAAATAAAAATCAGAAAAGAGGCGCAGGACAATCTCGAAATCAAAATTGCAGAAAGAACTAAGGAATTGGTTTTGAAAAATGAAGAATTGGAATTGAAAAACCACGAATTACAGCAATTTGCGTGGGTAGTTTCGCATGATTTGAACGAGCCAATCCGAAAAATTCAGATTTTTATTAAAATTATAAAAGATCTTTATTTAAGTACAGATGCCAAAGCAATTGATTACGTCGATCGAACCATAAAATCGGCTGAAAGAATGCAGACTTTAATTATAGATCTTTTGGCATATTCTCGATTGTCGGCACAAGTAAAGCCTGAAACGACCGACTTAAATGTTGTTTTGCAGGAAGTGCTATCTGATTTTGATTATCTGATTGATCGAAAAAATGCAACAGTCAAAACTTCCGAACTTCCAACAATTGATAGTATTCCGAGCCAATTGCGCCAAGTTTTTCAAAATCTTATTGGAAATGCCATTAAATTTTCAGGCGCAAATGAACCGCCGTTAATTGAAATCACTTCAGAATTAATCGCCGAAAAATCTTTTGATAGTCCAACTTCTCCCGAAGGAAAATTTTGCCGAATCATCGTAAAAGACAACGGAATTGGATTTGACGAAATTTATTTGGACAGGATATTCATTATTTTTCAAAGTCTCAATGACCGCCAAACTTATGAAGGAACGGGAATTGGACTAGCAATTGCAAAAAAAATCATCGAGAAACACAACGGATTAATTACTGCGAAAAGCAAAGTAGGAGAAGGCGCAAGTTTTATTATTGTGCTTCCTTTAAAATATGAGTAATATACAAATTAGATCTATGAAGAATAACTTTAAAAGAAATTTACTAATCAGTTCTTTAGTTTCATTGTTAGTGCTTACAATAAGTTCTGTTGCTTCGTTTATCAGTATTAAAAGTTTGCTGAACAGCAATTTTTGGGTCAATCATACACAGGAAGTAATTTATAATTTAAATGAAGGTTCTTCGGTGATTATTGAAGCGCAAACTAGCATGCGTGGCTATTTGATTACGGGCGATGAGCAATTTGTCGAGCGATTTAGAGATGCTGAATCAAAATCCAATGGTTATTTTGAAAAAGTAGAAGAACTTACTGTCGATAATCCTTCACAACAAAAGCAATTGGCTGAATTGGAGAGGCTTCGCGAAAATTTCTTTAAATATTTAAATAATCAGATTGTTAAGAAGCGTTTGAATAAGGAAACATTGGCTTTTGATTTAAATGAAGGCCGAAATATGATGGCTGAAATACGTGCTGCGATTAAGAGAACAGAAAGTACAGAACAAGGACTTCTAGCAGAGCGAAATGCCAATTCAGAACGTTATGGAACTTATAGCTTGATTTTGATTGTAGTAGCATTTTTTATTGCCTTTATAATTTCAATAGTTTTCTTGATCCGAATTTTGAAAGATTACAATGAGCGTACCGCGTTGCAAAATGAGTTAGAGAAAAAAGATATCGAAACTGCTCAAAGAATCAAGGCGATTAGCACAATTGCAAATAATATTTCAAACGGAAATTATGATATTCGGGTAGATGATACAAAAGCTGATGCCCTTGGAAGTGTAGGAGAGTCGTTAAATACGATGGGCGTTAGTCTTAAGAATTCTTTTGATTTATTGTCGCAAAAAGAATGGCTTCAAACTGGTATTGCCGAATTGAATAATGCCATGCTCGGCGATAAAGCATTAGAAAAACTATCAAAAGATGTAATAGAATTTTTGTGCAATTATACCAACAGTAGTGCGGGAGTATTATATGTGGTTGATGGAGACGAGCTCTTAGCTGCAGGTGGTTATAGTTATATACCAAGCAAAAGCAGGGAGCGTATTAAAAAGGGAGATGGCCTTATTGGACAGGCAATTTCATCGCGCACGATTTTGGAATTGAAGACTTTAACTTCAGATGATATACAAATTAATTATGCTTTAGGGCAAATCAAACCTACACACATTGTTGCTGTGCCTTTGCTGGATAATAAAGTTGAAGGAGCACTTGAATTGGCAAGTATTTATGGATTTTCAGAACTGCATTTGGAATTTTTAAAAGTAGTGGCTAGCAACATAGGAATTGCGATCAGATCGACTCAAAATAGACGACGCGTCATGGAATTGCTTGAAGAAACCAAATCGCAATCGGAAGAATTACAACAACAACATACGGAACTGGAAGCAATTAATGCAGAGTTAGAAGCACAAACAGAAAAACTCCAAGCTTCTGAGGAAGAATTGCGAGTGCAACAGGAAGAATTGGAACAAACCAATGAAGAATTGTCTGAAAGAAGTGTTTTATTGGAAGAAAAAAACAATGAAATTCAGAAAAAGTCGGAAGCTTTAGAACTTACAACGCGTTATAAATCAGAGTTTTTGGCAAATATGTCACATGAATTGAGAACGCCTTTGAACTCAATCCTTCTTTTAAGCCGATTGTTATCTGAAAACAATAACAAAAGCATGAATAATGAGGAAATTGAGTTTGCAAAAGTGATTCAGAGTTCAGGAAACAGTTTATTAGGATTGATTGATGAAATCTTAGATTTGTCAAAAATCGAAGCTGGAAAAATGGAATTGGAATTCCTGGATGTTTCCACAAAAGAAATTACAGACTCGCTTTGGAATTTATTCAATTTGGTTGCCAAAGAAAAAGGAATTGAATTTGAGATTATCTCGAAAGAAGCGCCAATTGTCATTAAAACAGATAAAATGCGTTTGGAGCAAATTCTAAAAAACTTGATTTCAAATGCTATTAAATTTACTGAAAAAGGAAAAGTTAGCCTGGAAATAAAAATTGATACTGATGATGAAAAAATCATTTGTTTCATTGTAAAAGATACCGGAATTGGTATTCCGCTGGAGAAACAGCCACTTGTTTTTGAAGCTTTTCAGCAAGCAGATGGTTCTACAAAACGTAAGTATGGCGGTACTGGTTTAGGATTGTCAATCAGCAGAGAATTGGCAAAATTATTAAGAGGAGAAATTATTCTTCATAGCAAAGTAAATGAAGGAAGTTCGTTTACATTATGTCTTCCGGTGTTTGGCTCGGCTTATAATAAAGTAAATGTAGATAAAATTCCTCCAACTGATTTTGTAGAAATTGAGACTGAACAAGAGCCTGTTGCCACAAAAAAATACATAAGCCCGATAATTCCTGATGAAATTGAAGATGATCGAAACGCGGTAAAAGAAGGCGACAAAGTAATCTTGATTATTGAAGATGATGTCAATTTTGCGAAATCGTTACTGGCTTTTGCTAATAAAAAAGGATATAAAGCGGTAGTTGCTGTTCGAGGAGATCACGCTTTGAATTTTGCATTGTTGTATAAACCGGTCGGTATTCTGCTGGATATTGAACTTCCTGTAAAAAGTGGCTGGGAAGTTTTGGAAGAGCTGAAAAACAATTTGGAAACAAAGCATATTCCTGTGCATATTATGTCTTCGCATAAATTGAAACAGGAAAGTTTGCTGAAAGGTGCGGTTGACTTTTTAGACAAACCAGTTGCTTTTGATAAGATTCCCGAAGTGTTTTTGAGAATAGAACATATCATCAATAAAGAAGCGCAAAAAGTTTTGATTATTGAAGACAATCCAAAGCATGCGAAAGCATTGGCTTTTTTCTTGGAAACTTATAATATTAATTCAGAAATAAAAAGCGAAGTTTCTGATGGAATTCAAGCGCTGAATAAAAAAGAAATAGATTGCGTAATTCTTGATATGGGAATTCCAGACAAACAAGCGTATCAAATTTTGGATGGCGTCAAGAAAAATCCAGGCTTGGAAAAACTGCCTGTCATTGTGTTTACAGGAAAAAGTTTATCGCTTAAAGAAGAGGTTAAAATTAAAAAATATGCCGATTCTATTATCGTAAAAACGGCTCATTCGTATCAAAGAATGCTTGATGAGGTTTCGCTTTTCTTGCATTTGGTCGAAGAGAAAAAAGAAGGGAAAAACAAGAACGAAAGCCATAAAAAACTAAATTTACTCAACAACATTCTGCATGAGAAAAAAGTACTGATTGTTGATGATGATGTTCGAAATATTTATTCACTGACAAAAGCTTTAGAAGTTTTTAAAATGAATATTATTACCGCTTTTGATGGAAAGGAAGCCATCAAAATTTTGAATGAAAATCCAGATACTGATGTTGTTTTGCTCGATATGATGATGCCGAATATGGACGGATACGAAACAGCCGAAAAGATAAGAGCAAATCCTAAATTCTTGAATTTGCCTCTGATTGCTGTGACAGCAAAAGCAATGACCGGAGATCGTGAAAAATGCATCAAGGCAGGAGCATCAGATTATATCACAAAACCTGTAGATGTTGATCAGCTGTTGTCGCTATTACGCGTTTGGCTGTACGATAAAGTTTAATTAAAAAGTTATGCCACGAATCACAAGAATTGATACAAATTCAATTGGTAATTAACAATTAAAAATTAGTGTAAATTGGTGAAATTCGTGGCAAGAAAAATTATAATAGATGAGTAAAAAACGACTTTTAATTGTAGATGACGATTCCCGGAATATTTTCGCATTAACGCATACATTGCGTGTCAAATCCTATGATTGTCTGTCTTGTACAAGTGCTGAAGAAGCTATAAAGCTATTAAAATCGGATGAAAAGATTGACGCCGTTTTATTGGATATGATGATGCCGGAAATGGACGGTTACGATGCCATTCCGTTAATCAAAGCCATTCCGTCAAGAGCATCTATTTTTGTTATTGCGGTTACGGCGCAGGCAATGACGGGAGATAAAGAAAAATGTTTAGAGGCTGGGGCAGATGATTATATTTCAAAACCAGTTGATGTTGATAAGTTACTGCTTGTTTTGAGCAAAATTTGAATAAAAATATGATTGAGGATATTGAGCTAGAAACACTTATCAATGAGGTTTACGAATACTATGGATTTGATTTTGGAAGTTATTCGCGCGCGTCGCTGAAGAGGAGAGTAAACCGAATTTTTCATTTGGATGGCTTCACAAATTTTACTGAATTTCTTTCAAAAGTGCGTTCAGATTCAGAATATTATAAGAGAATGGTCGATGAAATTACGGTGAATGTGACCGAAATGTTTCGAGATCCAGCCTTTTATGCTGTGCTCAGAAACGAAATTTTACCATTATTAGGCACAAAACCATTCATTCGTTTATGGCATGCGGGTTGTTCTACTGGCGAAGAAGTGTATTCCATGGCGATCATGCTAAAAGAAGCTGGATTATTGCATAAATCTTTAATTTATGCGACAGATATTAATGCAACAGTTTTGGAAACAGCTAAAAAAGGGATTTTTCCATTAAGAATGATGAAAGAATACTCCCAGAATTATCGCGATGCAGGTGGTCAGGAAGATTTTTCAAGTTATTATACCGCTAATTACGGAATTGCGAAGTTTAATGAAGAGTTGGCACAAAAAATGGTTTTTTCACAGCATAATCTCGTTTCAGATACCTCCTTCAATGAATTTGACATGATTTTGTGCCGAAATGTTTTGATCTATTTTGATGCTGATTTGCAAAAGCGTGTCATCAATCTATTTGATGAAAGTCTGGCTGTTCTTGGATTTTTGGCTTTAGGCACAAAAGAAACCATAAAATATTCTATAGCTCCAAACAAATACAAACAATTGGATAAAGATAAAATATGGAGGAAAATAAAATAATATCAGATTGTAAAGTAGTTATTATTGGCGGTTCAGCAGGAAGTCTAAATGCTTTGATGCTAATTTTGCCTGAATTGATAAAATTAAATGATTTTTCATTAGTTATTGTTCTTCATCGAAAAAGCACCGATGATCAAACTTTAGAAGACTTAATAACTCTGAAATCAAATATAAAAGTAAAACCCGTTGAGGATAAGGTACCTCTTTTGCCAGGTTATATCTATATTGCACCTTCTAATTATCATTTGCTATTTGAAAAAGAAGGAATTCTGGCTTTAGATACTTCCGAAAAAATAAATTACAGCCGTCCAAGTATAGATGTTTCTTTTGAATCGGCTGCAGAAATTTACGGATCTTCCTTAGTTGGAATTTTATTGTCAGGTTCAAATACTGATGGCACAGAAGGCTTGAAAGCCATAAAAGCTATGGGAGGAACAATTGCAGTTCAAAATCCGCTTTCTGCCGAAATGCCTTTCATGCCAAATAATGCTATTTTATATACAAATCCAGATTTTATTTTGAGTACACAGGAAATCCTTCATTTTATTGCCTCAATAAATACGAAATAGACCAGAATCTCAGTTCGATTTTTTTGTTTTTTTGAATGAGAAACAACTATTTAGAACTTTTTTTTCTTTTTTTGCAAGTTTTTTAAAATCTGGTAGTTGAGATGTGAAATTTAAAAGATATAAATTAAAAAATTTCTTTCGTTTTTCTATCCTGCTAGGGATTTAATATTGGTAGAAAAAAAATATCCCACTTCTATTTTGTCCCCTAGGGACTATATGTTTAATGCCATTTTTATTTGGATTTATGCAAAATGTAGTCCCTACGGGACAAATGGCGATTCGGTAAAACTAATTTCTACCAATATTAAATCCCTAGCGGGATAAAAAACAGCTTTAATGAGTTTTTACAAGTTTAATCAAATTTGATAATCCAGCTTGCAGGTGTTATTTTCGTATTTACGAACACTTACAAGGTTTTGGAAATCTTGCATTCAAACCTTAAATTTTTTTTTCGTTATTTCTAAACAGGCTACTTAATTTTTCGGCGCTGGTTTTTCATCTTCAGGAAGAATAATTTTATTCAATTCTGCTTCTTTTTCAGCTCGTTTTTGAGCCGCTTTTCCTTTTCCAATAGGAATTCCAGCAGTAATGTACCACGATCTATTAAATTGATTATTGGGTCCATCGCCTTTCATTACCGTAACGAGGCCATAATAATATTGTACCGTAAAATTAAGTCCGTTTCCAACATTTAAGTGATAGCCAAGACCTGCTGCAAGTCCAGCATCAATAACATGAATTTGATCGCGGATATTTCTTTTGTAGAGTACATCATCTTTTTCATATTCAGTTTTGAATTCATCAAACGCTTTCGCCAATAAACCAAACTGCGGCCCAGCTTTTACATAAATTCTGTTTTTAAACTGATATTTAATCAAAATAGGGACATTAAAATAGCGAATTTCTCGGTTCACGCTTCCTCCGGCAAAAGTATTGTCTAGATTTGTATCACCAGTTGGATAAACTGGAATTCCTTGTGCACCCATAGGAGATTTCACTATTACACCAGTATTAATCATCCAAGCTGGATTTTTTTTTGATCGAAGGTCAAAATAAAATCCAAGATTAAAACCCGGATTGGTTCCTGAAGCATTCATATTTGAAATGGTAGAGAAATTGACACCGCCTTCTAGACCAAATTCCAAAAACTCTGAGTTAAGCTTGTCTCCAAAAATTAAAGAAATCAATACCTGTGATTGTGCCGATGAAATACAAAAGAAAGTGATGACGATGAATATACTTTTTTTCATATAAATGAATTACAGTCCAAAACGGTATTGCAAACTTCCTAATACTTGTGTACGGCTTGCCAAGAAACCACATTCAGCACGAAACATAAAATGTTTGTTGAATTGGTATTGAGATCCAATAATAAAATTCCACATGTCTTTTGGTCTCTTTTGTAATGAATATTGTACAGAAGAATTTTCGGCTGTGCTTAATGCTCCGTCTAGAGTTGCTAGGAAGGTTCCGGCTCTTTCTAAGGCTCTGTCAGCTGTATTATGTTTGGCTATATTAACCGGATTTTTTTGTTCCGCCGGACTTAAACTGTCCCACCAGTTGTCTACTTTTGTCTGATTTTCTGATACTTTTTGAAGGCCGCTATCTACTTTCGCCTGAGCAGTGCTTAAATCAATAAAATCGGACAAAGGCAAATCGCCATTAGTATCACCAGAGATATGAACTCTGAAACCTCCAACCCAAACTGCTATATTTTGTTCTGGTTTATTGAATTTAAATGTTTTACCTAGTCTAGGCCCAAAAATATAGGAAAAAGCAGGTTTGTCAAGTGAGCTGATATCGGTCCATGCCATATTCATATCTAAGGCAAGCCATCCGCCTCCAATACCAATTGTTGGCGTCATACCAAGACCAAAAGTTGTGGCGTCAAAATTTGCCCTTGTGCTGAAATTGGCAACTTCAGACCAATTGTTGTTGGCATCAGGAATCCAAATGCCGGCATTGATTTTAGTAGCAGTATTGGCTTTTCCAAAAATTCCATAAATGTTTAAAAAAGGCAATAACCAAATATCTGGTCTAATAGTTAAGGCTGTTGCTTCTACGGAAGACTTATCAAAACGAACGATTTCATCTAAGTTATATTGGGGGCCATGATTAAATCCAATATTTAAATCATTGATAACAATTTCAGAATCCTGCCAAAACCAATTTACAGAAACACCTGCAGAATAAGGAAGTTTATATCCTTTTTGAGCTACTTTTTCTCCCCAAATTGGCAGAGCGTATGGATATTTTTCGACTTTGAGGCTGTCTTTTAAATCTTCATTTTTTTTTCCTACAATTTTATCGGTATAAACCTGTCCGAAAATTTGTAGGCTGAATAATAATAAAAAGGCTGATATTAGTGTATTGCATTTCATTTATTTGTGGTATTTAATTAATAAACTGCGAAAAATATATGTACTAATAATTTTGGATAATCTTTCTATTGAATATGCTTAAAGTAGGTTTTTTTAAATTAGGTTTAAAGGCTTTTAAAAATGTTAATTAATGTTAAAGTTAACGAAATTTTCTTACCACAAGCAATAATTTTTTAGAAAGTGTTAATTAAGCTAAAAATAATTTTTGTGTTGCTCAAATTGCGTTGTATTTTTTACATTTGTCAGTATCAGTTATTTAATTTTTTTCGAAAATAAATAGTATTTTTACGGTATGAAATGGATAGCAGCATTATTATCAATTTACTTGATGGCACTCTCAAATATGCCTTGTGCAGATATGGAAGTGAATAGTGCTATGCATAAAACAGCTCAATTTTCTTCTGAAAACAGCCATACTCATGACAAAGACAATGATTTGTGCTCTCCATTTTGTGCTTGCAATTGTTGCGGAGCACAAGTTTTAAGTTACCAGCCCGTTGCCGTTTTTCAATTTTCTTTGCCAAGCAGTTTGATTACTAATCCATTACCAAATTATAATTCTGTCTTTATTTCCAATTTCTACGGAAGTATTTGGCAACCCCCTCAAATAGCATAATGATTGTGCCCATTTCAATGTTTTGAAAATGGGCGAGAGAGTTGTGGACTTTCCACATTTTTACAGGCAATTTAATTGTCTAATTTCTCACGTCATTATAGATTCAAATGTTAGATAAAATCATTCAGTTTAGTATACGAAACAAATTCGTCATACTACTATTTACCCTTGCACTCATAGCATGGGGAAGCTATTCGCTTAAAAAATTACCACTCGACGCTCTGCCAGATGTAACTAATAATCAGGTTCAGATTATTACAACAGCACCAACATTGGCTAGTCAGGAAGTCGAACAATTAATAACTTATCCCTTAGAAAGAGCTGTTAAAACAGTTCCTAATGTAATAGAACTCCGCAGTATTTCCCGTTTTGGGTTATCAGTCGTAACTGTCGTTTTTGAAGACGACGTAGATATTTACTGGGCGCGGGAACAAATCTTTCAACGCTTAAAAGAAGCTGAGGAAAATATTCCAGATTATGTAAATTCTCCTGAATTAGCGCCAATTTCTACAGGTTTGGGCGAAATTTATCAATACGATGTGTATGCTAAAAAAGGCTACGAAAACAAATACAGTGCAATAGAACTGCGAACCATTCAGGATTGGATCATTATTCCGCAATTGCAAGGAGTGCCAGGTGTTGCCGAAGTAACTGCTTGGGGAGGAAAACTAAAGCAATTTGAAATTGCGGTGAACCCTAATACATTAAATAGTTTAGGAATTACCATCACAGAAATTTTTGATGCGCTACAAAAAAACAACCAAAATACCGGTGGAGCCTATATTGAAAAAGACCAATATGCCTATTTTATAAGAGGTGTGGGAATGGCGAAAGGCATTAAAGATCTTGAAAATGTAGTAGTAAAAAATCGAAATGGTTCGCCAGTTTTGGTTCGAAATGTAGCGCAGGTTCGTGAAGGCGTAGCATTGCGTTATGGAGCATCTACTAAAGACGGAAAAGGAGAAATCGTTTCAGGTATGGTTTTGATGCTGAAAGGAGAAAATTCCAGTGCCGTTGTGAATCGTGTTCACGAAAAAATGGAGCAAATCAATAAAAGTCTTCCGGAAGGCGTTGTTGCCGAAGCTTTTATTGACAGAGGAAAACTCGTTGATAATTCCATTAAAACGATTACAAAGAATTTATTAGAAGGAGCTTTAATCGTAATTTTTGTTCTGATTTTATTCTTAGGAAACCTTCGTGCGGGATTGATTGTCGCTTCAGTAATTCCGCTGGCAATGCTGTTTGCCGTTATTTTAATGAATGCCTTTGGCGTAAGCGGAAACTTAATGAGTCTCGGTGCCATAGATTTTGGAATCATTGTCGACGGTGCCGTAATTATTGTAGAAGCCACGATGCATCATCTGCAGAAATTCAAAAATAAAAAAGAATTAACGCAGGAAGAAATGGATGCTGAGGTTTACAATTCGGCTTCAAAAATTAGAAATAGCGCAGCTTTTGGAGAAATTATCATTCTGATTGTGTATTTGCCAATTCTGGCACTAATTGGAACCGAAGGAAAAATGTTCAAACCAATGGCCATGACAGTTGGTTTTGCAATTATTGGAGCATTTATTCTTTCGCTGACTTATATTCCGATGATGAGTGCTTTGTTTCTTTCGAAAAAAACAGAACACAAAGAAAATTTCAGTGACCGCATGATTGCGTGGTTAGAAAGCCGTTATACGCCATTATTGAAAAAAGCGCTAGAATTTAAAAAAGTTGTGCTTTCTGTTGCTGTCGGACTTTTTGCTCTTGCTTTTATTATTTTCCAAAATATGGGAGGCGAATTTATCCCAACAATCGAAGAAGGCGATTTGGCAATTAATGCAACCATTATGACGGGAAGTTCGCTTACGCAGATGGTCGAAACTACAACAAAATACGAACAGATTCTGAAAGCCAAATTCCCAGAAATTAAAACCATTGTAACCAAAATTGGAAGCGGTGAAATTCCGACTGACCCGATGCCGATTGAAAGCGGAGATTTGATTATTGTTTTAAAAGACAAAAAAGAATGGAAAGGAAAATATCATAATTGGGAAGAATTGGCCAATGCCATGAAAAAGGAAATGGAAATAATTCCCGGAGCCACTATCGAAATCTCTCAACCAATCCAGATGCGTTTTAATGAGTTAATGACAGGAAGCCGATCTGATATTGCCATTAAAATTTTTGGCGATGATTTGGAAATTCTGGACGCAAAAGCCACAGAATTAATTTCGAAAATAAAAGGAATTGAAGGAATCGGAGATTTAAAAGCGGATAAGGTGACAGGATTGCCTCAAATTACCATTAAATACGACTACGATAAAATTGCTCTTTACGGACTCAATATTTCAGATATCAATCAAATCATCCGTTCGTCTTTTGCAGGTGAAAGTGCCGGAAAGATTTATGACGAAAGCAAAAGGTTTGATGTTGTGGTAAGAATGGACGAAAACAATCGTGGAGACATCACAGATGTAAGCAATTTGTTTATTCCGCTTCCAAATGGCCAGCAAGTGCCACTTTCTCAAGTGGCTTCTGTTGAATATGAGCAAGGTCCTGTGCAGGTCATCCGCGAAGACGGAAAACGCAGAATCACTGTGGGATTAAACGTTCGCGGAAGAGATATTAAAAGCGTTGTCGAAGAAATTCAGGTAAAATTGGATAAAAACTTTAAACTTCCTGCAGGTTATTATGTGACTTATGGAGGACAATTTGAAAATCTGATTGAAGCATCGAAAAGGCTTTCTGTAGCATTGCCAATTGCTTTAGGACTTATTTTGGTCTTACTGTATTTTACTTTTAAAAGTGCCAAACAAGCACTGCTGATTTTTAGTGCGATTCCGTTATCGGCTATCGGAGGTGTTTTTGCGCTTTCGCTAAGAGGAATGCCGTTTAGTATTTCGGCTGGAATTGGTTTTATAGCTTTATTTGGAATTGCAGTTTTAAACGGAATTGTACTGATTTCGTATTTCAATCAATTAAAAGCAGAAGGAATCTCAGATCCGTTTCAGAGAATCTTGATCGGAACTAAAACACGTTTGCGTCCTGTTTTAATGACCGCAGCAGTAGCTTCATTAGGATTTCTTCCAATGGCATTATCCACAAGCGGGGGAGCAGAAGTGCAGAAACCTTTAGCAACGGTTGTAATCGGCGGACTAATCTCTGCAACTTTATTAACCTTAATCGTTCTGCCGATTTTGTACTTATTGTTGGAGAAGTTTAACCGCAGAGATAATTAGTAAATGAGAAAATTTGATAATTAGATAATTTATTACTACGTGCAGAAAATAATTTTTCTCGCAGATTAAGCAGATCTGGCAGATTAATTTAAAAAGAAAAAATCTGCTTAATCTGCAAGATCTGCGGGAGACAAAAATGATAAAAATGAAAAATTTAAAATATAAAAATCAATCGAAAAATCTCTGCTTCAGATGGTTATCCAGATTTCGGTTAATTGCATTTCTAATAGCAGGAACAGCAACATTTGCACAACAATCTATCAGTCTAGAAAAAGCCATAGAACTTGCCAAATCAAACAACATCGACTTAAAAATTGCTGATAAAGAAATTGAGAAACAAACCGTTCTCAAAAAAGTAGCTTTTCAGCCAGATCCTTTACAAGTACAGTATCAAGGCGGTCAGTTCAATAGTGCCGATTTTGACCATAACGTTTCGGTGCAGCAGTTTTTTCCTTTAGGAAACATTACAAAAGCGAATCGACAATTGCAGGAAGAATTGGCAAAATTGGCAGAAAAACGAAAAGCTTTGTCTTCGTATGAAATTGAAAAAGCCGTGACATTGGCATATTATCAATATTTGTATGGTGTTTCGATTCAGAAACTCAATACAGAATTAAATGATATTTACACGAAATTCCTAAAAAATGCAGAACTACGTTTTAAAACAGGGGAAAGTGGAAACATTGAAGTAATAAGCGCTAAAGCAAAAGTAAAGGAAATTGAAACCCAGAAAGCGCAATTGGAATACGATTTGGCCATTTATCAGAAACAATTGCAGTTTTTCATTCAGACAGATGAAAATGTAATTCCGGATTCAAATACTGCTTTGCAATATACTTTTATCGAAAATCAGGAAAATACAAAAGCTGAGACTTTAATGACCGATTTTTATCAGCAACAGATTTCGGTTTATCAGAAAGAAGTGGGAACATTTAAGGCGTTGCGAACACCCAAAGTTGGTTTAGGATATTTTGCTCAGACGATAAATACCGAATCTTTGTTTCAGGGATTTACAGCAGGATTGCAGATTCCGTTGTTTGGAGGTGTTAATACTACCAAAGCAAAAGCAGCAGAAATTAGTGTTTCGCAGTCTCAACTGGCTTTAGATCGAAATAAAATGATTCTGAATTTGCAAAGAGAAGAATTGCAGAATAACTTTCAAAAACAACAGAAAAATTTAGCGTATTTCCAAAATGAAGGTTTACATTATGCCGATCAGATTATCGAAACAGCACAAAAAAGTTATGCCAATGGCGATATGAGTTATTGGTCGTACATCAGTTTTTTGAATCAGGCGATTGATATTAAAAAACAATTTGCCGAGGCAACGCACAGCTATAATCAAAGCGCCATAGAACTTCAATTCCCAACCATCAAAAACAATTAATCATGAAAAATATATTTATGAATTTAACTGAAGATTTAACCGCAAAGCACGCAAAGATAAAACGCAATGTCCACAAAGGAATAAAACTTTGTGTCCTTTGCGGAGTCTTTGCGCTCTTTGCGGTTAATTTAAGCTGCAATGAAAAGAAAGCAGAAGAACCACAAGAAGAAGAAAAGTCAACTACAGAAGTGGCTTTAACCGTTTCTCAATACAAAACAATCGGAATTGAAACAGGAATTGTAGAAGATCGAAATCTGAATAAAATCATTAAAGCGAATGGATATACGACAGTTCCTCCGCAAAATTCAGCTGAAGTTTCGACTTTAATTGGTGGAACAGTAAAAGACATCTTTGTTTTGGAAGGAACATATGTAAATAAAGGGAAAGTTTTAGCAACGATTCAGAATCTGGAAGTTATCGGAATGCAGGAAGATTATCAGTCGGCTGTGGCTAATGTGGAATATTTGCAGTTAGAATATAACCGTCAGAAGACTTTAAGCGACGAAAATGTCAATCCGAGAAAAACTTTTCAGGAGGTAAAAGCCAAATTAGCTGCAGAAAGAGCCCGCGCACAGGCGGCAAAAAACAAATTGGATGCCTTACATGTTAATACAAAAGGAACGACATCAGTTGTGCCAATTGTTTCTCCGATAAATGGTTTTGTTGGAAAAATCAATATTGCGAAAGGCGCTTTTGCGAATACAGGAGTTTCGCTTTTTGAAGTCGTTGATAACAGTCAGATGCATTTGGATTTGAACGTTTATGAAAAAGATTTAGGTTCCATTTCGATTGGTCAGGTAATTGATTTTGTCTTAACGAATCAGTCAAATAAATCGATTAAAGGAAAGATTTTCGGAATCAATAAATCTTTTTCTAACGAAAGCAAAACGGTTGCCGTTCATGCTAAAATTGAGCCTGCTGATGCAAAAGGCCTGATTCCGGGAATGTATGTTTCTGCGAATATTAATATTGTTAATGCAACTGTCCCAGCGCTTCCAAAAGATGCCGTTGTCAAAAATGCTGATAAATATTTTGTGTTTATACAGGAGGAAGGACAAGTAGAAGAAAAACACGATCACAAAGAAGGAGAAAAAGAAGAAGCTCACGAAGAAGAAGTGCATTTTAAAGCCAGAGAAGTAATCCCAGGAACAACCGATTTAGGTTTTACCGAAGTGAAGTTCGTAAATGATATTCCAGCCAATGCTAAAATTGTGACAAAAGGCGCATTTTATCTACTTTCTGTGATGAAAGGCGGAGGAGAGCATACACACTAATTTTTTTAAGAAGCTAAGGTTCTAAGTTACTAAGGTGCTGAGTTTTTTATGCTGGAATTAAATTTGCTCGCAAAGGCGCAAAGACGCAAAGTTTTTGATATAGAGAATAAACGATCTATTTGTCATTTCGACGAAGGAGAAATCTCCGCGAGAAACTCTACAAAGATTGGATTTTGGGAGCAGAGCTACTTGTGGAGATTTCTCCTTCGTCGAAATGACATAAAACGAGAAAAAACTTTGCGTCTTTGCGACTTTGCGAGATTAACTCCATCAGACTTTAAAAAAAAACATAGAGGCTTAGCGCCTTTGTGGCAATAAACTTTACCACAAAATGCTTAAATTTAGAACATTATTTTAAACAAAGTTTCTCGAATCTAAAACTTGAAACTTTAAACTTGAAACTCTAAAAATGATACATCAAGATAAAGAAGTGAAAAACACAAAAAATAAAGCCAAGCCGTCTTGCTGTTGTTCACATGACGAGCCTGTGCATATTGATAATGAAGGACATGATCACGAAGGACACGATCATGAGCATAATGTTGAAGGGGGACTTTTCAAACTATTTCTGACATCAATTATATCATTTGTTTTATTGCTAATAGGAATTGGTTTTGATAACTATTTTCCCCAAAGCTGGTTTACAGGTTATGTCAGAATTGCGTGGTATGCAATCGCGTATCTTCCAATCGGACTTCCCGTTTTAAGAGAAGCTTACGAAAGCATTTTAAAAGGAGATATTTTCTCTGAATTTTTCCTCATGTCTATTGCCACAATCGGCGCTTTTGCCATTGGAGAATATCCAGAAGGTGTTGCTGTTATGCTGTTTTATACTATAGGCGAAACTTTTCAGGGAATGGCAGTTAGTAGAGCAAAATCAAGTATTAAAAGTCTATTGGATCAGCGTCCCGATGAGGTTCATGTTTTAGAAAACAATGTTGCAGTAAAAGTAAAAGCCAAAGACGTTCAGATTGGAGCTATTATTCAGCTAAAAGCAGGAGAAAAATTAGGTTTGGATGGCGAACTACTATCAGATTCCGCCTCATTTAATACAGCAGCTTTAACAGGAGAAAGTAAGCCAGCTACCAAAAAGAAAGGCGAAACTGTTTTGGCAGGAATGATAAACGGCAATACAATTGCCGAGGTTAAAGTAACAACAGCTTACAGCGATAGTAAATTATCTAAAATTCTGGAGCTGGTACAAAATGCCACAACCAAAAAGGCGCCAGCGGAATTGTTTATCAGAAAGTTTGCTAAAATTTATACGCCAATTGTGGTGTTTTTGGCAATCGGAATTTGTTTGATTCCGATGCTTTTCGTTCAGAATTATGTTTTCACAGATTGGCTTTACAGATCGTTGGTTTTTCTTGTGATTTCTTGTCCGTGTGCGTTGGTTATTAGTATTCCCCTCGGATATTTTGGTGGAATTGGCGCTGCAAGCAGAAACGGAATCTTATTTAAAGGAAGTAATTTCCTTGACAGTATTTCGACAATCCAGAATGTTGTGGTAGACAAAACAGGAACCATGACCGAAGGTGTTTTTAAGGTTCAAGAAGTCATTATAAAACCCGAGTTTGACAAAAACGAAATTCTAAGACTAGTAAATGCTCTTGAAAACAGAAGCACGCACCCCGTGGCAACAGCCATTCATAATCATGTTGGGCCAGTTGATTCTTCAGTAGAATTAAAAGAAATCGAAGAAATTTCAGGACACGGATTAAAAGCAACACACAACGGAAAAGAATTATTTGTTGGGAATTTTAAACTTTTGGATAAATATTCGATTTCATACGACATTGATGCATCTTCAATAGTCTACACTACAATTGCAATTGCGTATGAAGGCAGATTTGCTGGTTATTTAACCATTGCTGATGAAATTAAAGCAGATGCCAAAGAAACCGTTTCTAAGTTAAAATCTTTAGGAGTAAAACTTACGATGCTGAGCGGAGACAAAACCAATGTGGTTCAGTTCGTAGCTGATAAATTAGGAATTACAAAAGCTTTTGGCGATTTGCTTCCAGAAGATAAAGTCAATAAAGTCAACGAAATTAAAGCCAAAAACGAAACCATTGCTTTTGTAGGTGATGGCGTAAACGATGCGCCTGTAATTGCTTTAAGTACGGTTGGAATTGCGATGGGAGGTTTAGGAAGCGATGCTGCCATAGAAACTGCCGATGTGGTTATTCAGGATGATAAACCAAGCAAAATTGCAACGGCAATCAATATTGGCAAACAAACCAAAAAGATTGTGTGGCAGAATATTACATTGGCATTCGTAGTTAAGGCTTTTGTCTTAATTCTTGGCGCGGGCGGACTTGCCACGATGTGGGAAGCTGTTTTTGCCGACGTCGGTGTGGCATTGCTAGCGATTTTGAATGCCGTAAGGATTCAGAAAATGAGGTTTTAATGCTGATGTAAAGCAATAACAATCTCCTTCCATCTGTCTTCAGAGTAAAACTTTTGAAATGATCCATTAGATAAAAGATTTTTTAAACTTAAATCACCTCTAAGATGGTTTAGACTTAAAAAATCTAAAGCAATGCTTCGGAATTGTTCTTCGTTGGTTTGATTGTAAATTTTTGCAAAAAGTTCTGCTGCTTCAAAGTTTTGAGCACTCGTCATTCCACCTAAAATCATAGAAGCATTGTTGTAATTGTCATACACTTTTTGAAATTCTTTTGTTTGGTACCATTTCTTTGCTTCATTAATAAGTTTTAAGGTATCATCAATATCTTTTTTATCTTTTTTTGAAGCTTTTTCGACAGTTGGAAGTTCATAAATAAAACCGTAATTGAGAGCATAAATTTTTAGAGGCAAAAGTCCAAAAGAAACACGTCTTTTATCCGCTTCATTTTCTTTTAAAATTCTTCTAAAACCAGAAGCTTTGCCATTTCGTGTCCAATTTACTTGCGTTCCATAAAGTTGTTTGTAATTCAAATTGCATTGAACTCGATCGTATAAAAAAGCATAATTTTCCATGTCGAGTTCGTTGGTCTCCTTTAATTTTTTCATTTCTTGTAGAGCTTCTTTTTGAAACAGAATATCTTGATCTGAGTGCTGAACAATAAGCCAAAAATTATGAGCTCCATCTTTTCCTATTTGGGATATTTTTGGCCAACCGTTGGTTCTTAGAATCTCTTTTGCAACAGAAAAATTTTTATAATCCAGTTCATTAATTTTCTGCTGTAAAGCATTCAATTGTTCGGGATCTGAAGTCTGGATTTTTGCATATCTGATTTTTTGATCTTCAATTCCCATTGCGTTAATTTGTTTTCGAAGTTCCGGCATTTTTAATGTCTTTTCGTATTCCTGTTCTTTTAAACGTGCTTTTTGGGCAATGACTTTCCATTCTTCAGGATAATTGTTTCTAATAAAATCAAAATACGGATCTATCAGTAATTGATCAGCTTCGGTCCAGCCAGTATCTAGCGACAAATTTAAATACTGAAATGCTTTTGTTTTATTTTCGTCAAGCGAATACATTCCTGCCGCTTTGTAGGAATTTAAAGCATCTGGTTCTTGAATTGAAAATGCTTTCTCCAGTTTCGGAATAGCATTTTTATAATCTTTTTGAAGATGAAATAATGAAGCTTCTGCAATCAAAGCTTCGTAGTTCAAATTGTTTTGCCCTTCAGAAGTATAAAAACTAAATAACAGCAAGGCAAATCCAAATTGTTTCAGATATTTTAAAATCATTTTTCAGCTTTTTGGAAGATGAAAATACGAATTATATTTTTATATGTCTGAAAAAGAGTGTTTTAAAAATTCAATTCAATTATGTTGTCATTATTTTCCAAAGTTATTTTCACCGGATTGCTTTCAGATCGAATTTGGGTTGGATACCAATTTCTAGTGGGTTGTACCAAAATTAATAAACCTTCATGATCGCCAATGGCGGAGAATTTATCGGTATTTGTATTTTGAGAAAAGAAATGCAATCCGTGTTCTTCGATTAATTGTTTTCCAAGTTTGAATGGACTTTCGGTCACAATTCCGATTTCGCTTATGCATAAAATCGAAGCAGAATTAAATTCGCCAACTTGTTCATTATTAAGGTCATGTCGGGCAATGAATTCGAGTAAATTTCCATTGTGATCGAAGAAATAAATAGAATGCGCATTCCAATTTTCAAAATGAGTAACCACGCTTTTATCTTCTAAAACAATTAAATCCACTTTGTCTTTGCACCACTGAATGGCTTCTTCCAGTTGATTTTCGGGAATATTGAAGGCAAAATGATATATGGAATCAAACTCCTTATCCTCAACAAATTTTAAAATGGAAGTTCCAGCCTGAAATGTTATCGATTTTTGGTCATTTTCCAGAATAAAAAGTCCAAAAATGTTTTGATAAAAGGCTTTCGTTTTTTGAAGATCGTTTGTTTTGATTTGTATCTGATCTATTCTCATGACAATAATTTTTTATAAAAAGAAAAAAGTTTCTTTTGAATGACAATCAAATTTAAAGAATGTCAGTAATATCAAAGTTGCAACGCTATTTTATCCATCAATGAAAGGATAACAAATAAGTATTAATTGCAGTTAAATTACAGCTCTAAATATTTTATTAAAGTTACAAAAAGACAAAAGGTGATTGTTGTAAAATTATCGTAAAAACTTTCATTTTGTAATCTCTGCATTTAAATAAAAAAAGCCCGATCATCATCGGGCATTTATATTTTAATATGTAGCAGGTTTTCTAACATTCTTACCAACTTTATTATTCAAATCGTCTCCAAGATCTTCTCTTGCTTGATCTGCAATTTTCTGGATTTCGGCTACAATTTCAGGATATAATTGTTGTACATCACGAATTTCTCCCGGATCATGGGCTAAATCGTACAGCGCCATCGGAAATTCTGTGGAAGCTCCTTCACCACGGTAACCGTCTTTTCCTTGCAGTTTTTTATTGTAGGTTGTTCCTTTGTGTGGAAAAACCAGTTTCCAATGTTTGTATCGAATGGCTTCTAAATTATTGCCTCCATTTGCGAAATAGTAATAAAAAACGTCTCTTGGTCCTGAAGTCGTTTTTCCCGTCAAAACAGGAACAAAATTCAAACCATCAATTTGATTTTTTGGCAAAGATGCGCCCGTAATTGAAGCAATTGTAGGCAATAAATCCATATTGGTCATTAGCGAACTATTTACGGTTCCTGCATTTATTTTTCCTGGCCATCGAATTAAGAATGGAACTCTCGTACCGCCTTCCCAAGTTGTCGATTTTCCTTCTCTAAAACCACCAGAAGAACCCGCATTGTCACCAAATACTAACCACGGACCATTATCGCTGGTTAAAATTAAAACGGTATTTTTTGCAATTCCTTCTTTATCTAATGTTTTTATTATTTCGCCAATAGACCAATCCAATTCCATTATAACATCCCCAAAAAGCCCTAATTCGCTTTTGCCTTTAAATTTGTCCGAAACGGCTAAAGGCGCGTGTGGCAAAGGATGTGTTAGATATAAAAAGAAAGGATCTTTTTTGTTTTTCTTAATAAAAGCAACTGCTTTTTCCGTAAAAAGAGTAGTTAGTTTTGAAGCATCTTTGATATTTTCAATGGTGTCAATAATTGTTGTGTTACTGATTAATGGAAGCGGAGGGAAGCTAGAACGCATATCTTTAGCATCTGTAACTTTTGAGTAGCCATCATAATCAATTGGCCACACATCATGTGAATACGGAATCCCGAAAAATTCGTCAAAACCATAATTTGTTGGCCAATAAGGCAATTCATTTCCCAAATGCCATTTTCCGTAATTGGCAGTTTTGTAGCCGTTTTTCTTTAAAAGCGATGCAATCGTTTCTTCATTTGGATTTAAGGCATGCTTAGCGCCTGGAAGCAATACGCCTGACATTCCAATCCGATTTGGGTAGCAACCTGTTAATAAAGCGGCTCTCGAAGCAGTACAAATCGCTTGTCCGGCATTAAAGTTTGTAAATCGCATTCCTTCCTGAGCAATCTGATTAAAATGAGGCGTAGCGACACCTGTCATTCCATATGGCTCAGTGTCTCCGTAGCCCATATCATCCATATTGATGATAATGATATTGGGTTTTGAATTTGACTTTTTGCTTTGCGCAATACTCAACGAAGTAATTGCAAAAAGCACGAGTAAGAAGAAACTTCTTTTCATGATTTTACTGGTTTTTTGGATAATAAATAGTTTAAAGGCGTATAGTATAAGTTTGGTTGGGCGCAAATATATTTCTAATCGCTGTAATAAAAATAAAAAAGCCTGTTTCATTTATAGAAACAGGCTAGAAAATTTGTGAATTTTGGGGCGTATTCACAAATTTTTAATTTTAGATAAATTATTTAATAGATTACAAATTACTGTACAATAATTGCAACGTATGAAAGTCGGTTGATCCATCAAAATACTTATGCAACGCTTCTTGAAAAACCGGTTCAGTATTTTGAACGCTTGCAAATAATGTTAAGCAAGATTGAAGTCTTTCGTCATCTGGATTTCCAAATATTTCTGTTGCCGTTTTTTCCTCTGTTTTGATTAATTCAGAAGTTATTTCGATGAGATGTTTTCCTAAAATCGGATGTTCCAAAAAAGCGATCGCTTCATCGGCATTTTTGATTTCGTAGAATCTTGAAGTATCGCAAGATCCTGATCCTTTGATCTGCGGAAACACAAACCACATCCAAGGAGATTCTTTTTTACCTTTCTTAATTTCGGCAAGCGCAGATAGGTATAGCTTGTTTTGTGCGTCTAAAAAACGCATTAATTCGTTGTTGTTGTAGGACATTCTGTACTGATTTTATTTGGGGCAATCAGGTCATAAAACTACTCAAAAATTGTTTAGTTGTACACGCTGGGATCTTTTTTTTGAAGCTATTTTCAAAGAAATGCGAAACTAAAAATTTAAGCTTGTTTTTTGCTGAACAAACTGATTAGGATTTCGAATAAAAAGCCGAAAAAATAAAAAAATTGCAAAATCAGAATTAAAGCCTATTTTTATTTTAGCACTATTATTCGGACTAACGTCTTTTTTTATTGTTACAAAAATCAATTTTTACTGGTATTCCTGTTGCAAAATTTTTATTTTAGCGAAAGAGCATGATTGTGACCATTGTGGTGAATCATTTTTAAGACGGTATTTGTTTCGGAAAATGCCAAATTCTTCTAACGGGTATTTTCGCCCATTAAAAATAAAAAATATGAAAATAGGATTAATCGGATTCGGAAAAACTGGAAAATCTGTAGCTTCGATATTGTTAGAAAACAAGAAATTTTCTTTGGAATGGGTTTTAAGACAAAGCAAAGTTTTGCAACACAGATCTGTTCCTGAATTTTTTGGCATCGAATCAGACGAACCCGGATTAATTTATTCCAGTTCAGAAACCAATGCAGAAGAATTATTAGAAAAACATCCTGTAGATGTGATTATTGATTTCTCGTCAAGCGAAGGAATTTATGCTTATGGAAAATCTGCCGCTGACCGAAACGTCAAAATTATCTCTGCAATTTCGCATTATAAAGAGAAAGAAGTAAAATTTCTGAAAAAATTGTCTGAGCGTACGACAGTATTTTGGTCGCCAAATATTACGCTTGGTGTTAATTATTTATTGTTTGCAGCTAAGTTTTTAAAGAAAATTGCCCCTTGGGTTGATATTGAAGTCAACGAAGAACATTTTAAAGCAAAAGAAGGAACTTCGGGAACCGCGGTAAAAATTGCTGAAGCTTTAGATGTTGAAAAAGAAAGCATAAATTCGGTGAGAGCGGGTGGAATTGTAGGGAAACATGAAGTCATTTTTGGTTTTCCCTATCAAACGGTAAGATTGATTCACGAATCTATTTCGAGAGAAGCTTTTGGAAACGGCGTTATTTTTGTAGCCGAGAATCTAAAAGAAAAAGAAAAAGGTTTCTACAATTTTGAGGATATTTTGACGCCTTATTTTGCGGTGTAAGTTTGTTTTGTCGCTAAGTCCTGAGGCGCAAAGTCTTTTATTGAAAAAATAATTGGAGTGTGTTTGTTTTCCTGAGCTAAGTTGCAGGATAAGTTCAATGTATATTTAATCTCGCAAAGACGCAAAGACGCAAAGTTTTAAACTTAAAAATAAGGCTTCGCGACTTTGCGTCTTTGCGTCTTTGCGAGCAATCCTCTTATTTACTTTCTAAAAGTCAAAGCCTTCACATATTCTAAATTCATTTTAGCAATTGAAAGCACCGAAATTCCCTGTGGACACTCAATTTCGCAGGCTCTCGTATCCGAGCAAGCGCCAAAACCTTCTTCATCCATTTGTTTTACCATCGAAACCGCGCGTTTAGGAGCTTCAATTTTTCCTTGTGGCAATAATGCAAGATGCGTGATTTTGGCACCAACAAACAAAGCGGCACTGGCATTTTTGCATGAGGCAACACAAGCGCCACAACCAATACAGGCAGCAGCATCAAAAGCGGCTTCGGCAGTTTCATAAGAAATCGGGATACTATTTGCTTCGGGCGCCTGACCTGTAGAAGCACCTATAAAACCTCCAGATGCAATAATCGAATCAAAAGCTTTGCGATCAATTTTTAAATCTCTTAAAACAGGAAATGCTTTTGCTCTAAAAGGTTCGATATAAATAGTATCTCCGTCCTTAAAACTGCGCATATGAAGCTGGCATGTTGTGGTGTTTTTTAAAGGACCATGCGCTCGTCCGTTGATCATTACACCGCATTGCCCGCAAATTCCTTCTCTGCAATCATGATCGAATTCAATTACGCGCTCTCCTTTTTGAATAAGAGATTCATTCAAAAGATCCAGCATCTCTAGAAACGACATATGTTCTGAAACATTATCTATTTCATAATCTACCATTTCTCCTTTTGAAGCAACATCAAATTGACGCCATATTTTAAGATAAAGTTTCATAGATAATTATTAATTGTTAATTATGAGTTATGAATTATGAGTTATGAATTATGAGTTATGAATTGTTCATTAATAATTTACAATTCACAATTCATCATTTATTTATAGCTTCTCACTGCAAGTTCTACTGACTCAAATTTTAGGGGTTCTTTGTGAAGTTCGGGTTCGTTATTTAGTCCTTTCCATTCCCAAGCCGATACATAACAAAATTCATCGTCGTTGCGTACAGCTTCTCCGTCAGCCGTTTGATATTCTTCTCTAAAATGAGCACCACAGGATTCTTCACGCTGTAAGGCATCATAACACATTAATTCGGCCAATTCGATATAATCAGCAATTCGGCCGGCTTTTTCGAGTTCACTGTTTAAAGTGTTATCTCCAGTAATTCTGAGGTCTTTTTCAAATGAAGCTTTGAGTTCGCGAATTTCGATCAAAGCTTCTTTCAGCTTGTTTCGGCTTCGTGAAAGACCACATTTCTCGTAAAGAAGGCGTCCAATTTTTTTATGAAAATAATCTGCTGAAAGCGTTCCGTTGGTATGTAAAAAACGGTCCAGCTGTCTTCGGACTGTTTTTTCGGCTTCTTCAAAAGCGGGATGCGAAATATCTATTTTTTGCGCATTTAATTCTCCAGAAAGATAATTTGGAATTGTATATGGGGCAATAAAATAGCCATCAACGCAAGCTTGTAGTAGCGAATTTGCGCCAAGACGATTTGCACCATGATCAGCAAAATTAGCTTCGCCAAGGGCAAACAAACCTGGAATTGTAGTCATTAATTCATAATCAACCCAAAGTCCACCCATTGTAAAATGTGCCGAAGGCGAAATCAGCATGGGTTCTTTATAAGCATTAATTCCAGTAATTTTTTCATACATAGCAAAAAGATTACTGTATTTGGCTTCAATGGCATTTTTTCCTTGCGTTTTTATGGCGTCTGAAAAATCAAGATAGATAGCATTTTTCATTGGCCCAACACCATGTCCCGCATCAATTCTTTCTTTTGCCGCTCTTGATGAAATGTCTCGCGGAGCCAGATTTCCAAATGAAGGATATTTTCGTTCCAAGTAGTAATCACGTTCTTCTTCTGGAATTGAATTTGGATTTCGGTCGTCAGCAGCCGTTTTTGGAACCCAGATTCTGCCATCATTTCGAAGTGATTCCGACATTAAAGTAAGTTTTGATTGATTTTCACCATGTTGTGGCAAAGAAGTAGGATGAAACTGAATCCAGCTTACACCGGCCATAAAAGCGCCTTTTTTGTGTGCACGCCAAATAGCCGAACTGTTGCAGCCCATTGCCAATGTTGAGAGATAATATACTTTTCCGTAGCCACCAGAAGCTAATACAACAGCATCGGCAGCATGACGTTCTAGTTTTCCAGTTTCAAGGTTTCTTGCAATAATTCCTTTTGCTTTCCCATCAATTACAACTAATTCAAGCATTTCATGACGGGTATATAATTTGATTTTCCCTAATGCAGTTTGGCGTTCTAGCGCTTGGTAAGCACCTAATAAAAGCTGTTGTCCGGTTTGTCCGCGTGCATAAAATGTGCGTGAAACCTGAACGCCACCAAAAGATCTGTTGTTGAGATAACCAGCATATTCTCTTGCAAAAGGCACACCTTGGGCTACAGCATGATCGATCAAAGCTGCCGAACATTCTGCAAGACGATACACATTTGCCTCACGTGATCTAAAATCACCGCCTTTTATGGTATCATAAAACATTCGGTAAGTGCTGTCGCCATCATTTTTGTAGTTTTTGGCAGCATTTACACCGCCTTGAGCGGCAACAGAATGGGCTCTTCTGGCAGAATCCTGAAAACAGAAAGATTTGATGTTATAACCTTGTTCTGCTAATGAAGCCGCGCAAGAAGCTCCGGCAAGTCCAGTTCCGACGACAATGACGGTCATTTTTTTTCTGTTGGCAGGGTTTACAAGTTTAGCTTTAGCTTTGTAGTTGCTCCATTTATCGGCAAGAGGTCCTTCGGGTATTTTTGATTCCATCATTTTTACGGTTTAAAATGAATGATACAAAAGTTTAAACAAGAAACGGAATTATAAGAAAATCTAATTTACTATAAAAAATCGGTATTTTGTAAATAAAAAACTATTTTTTGCACATTAATAATGTGTCTTTAATTTATGATTTTTCACATGACTTGTTGTTAATCAATGGAATAGTAAAAAAAACAAACACAACTTAAATTCTTAAGCTGTGTTTGTTTCAAATGAGATCGATATGGATTATTACTTGATAAACTTTTCGACATTTGGAATTTGTTCCAATGATTTTGTGTTTTCTTCTAAAATTTTAAGTGCGGCTTCATTTATTTTCTTTGCTGGAATTGTTTTCCATTTTTCTAGATCTTTTTCATAATCGTTTTGAAACAGTTCTCGAGATAAATCCCTTATGACACAATAAGCGGCAATCGAATGTCCATTTTGGCTCTCGTAATTTCCATTATTGATAAAGAATTGTATTCTTTTATACAATCCGTCTTCTGAATAAAGAGCGAGTTCGGTTAATTTTGCCCTGTATTCTAAATCTGCAGAACCAACTCCTTTTAATTTTGGAAACAACTTATAATCAGCAAAATGTCGGCCTTCATGACCAATATAACTAATCCTGAATGTTTCAGATTTTAAATCATAGGCTTTTTTTACACAAAACAGTGCTTCTTGAGTAGCCCATCCTGCAGGATAATAACGTCCTAAAGTGGCATACTCGCTCCATCCTAAAGTGATAAAATCATCCATGAAATAGATTTTGATAGCGGTTTCCTTTCCGTCATAATTGACTTTATAGATTGTATCTTTTTCTGTTTTCCAAACTAATAAATCGTACAAACCACCAGTTTTTCCGAATCCAGTAGTATGATATCCTAAATTTGAAATGTATTTTTTTTGATACACATTTATACTGTCTTCGCTGAAAGTCAGTTTTTGTGCAGAAGGAAGTTTTGTTTTAAGAAAATTGAAGACATTTTTCATAATCAGCGTATCGTTTTTCTTTTCTTTATCTAAGAACGATAAGCGCCAGTAATCGCTGTAGATTTTTAGTAATTCATCTATTTTGGATTTTCGGGTAGCCAGAAAGTCGCTTTTATCTTCTTTAAATTTAAAACGGTTTTCAAAATCGGTTTTAAATTTTAAGTCTTTTTTGGATATTTTTTTGGCAGGATCAATTGCTAATAAAGGCAAAGCCTGCTTAGGATTTCCGTCTAATGCAAGCGAATAAATCTTGGTATAATCCAGTTTTATACTGTCATTTTGAATGGTCTGGGAAGTTATTTTTGAAAATGAAACAAAACTGAAGATAATTAATGTAGCAAATTTTAATGTTCTCATAGTAAAAAGATTAAGTGTATCAGGTTTTTTATCTATAGAGACTTTTTTTTACATTTTGTTACAGTTTCAGTTTATTTATAAGTAATTAGTTCTTAGTAATTAGTTCTTAGTAATTAGTTCTTAGTAATTAGTTCTTAGTAATTAGTTCTTAGTAATTAGTTCTTAGTAATTAGTGTTTTAACTTGTGGTCTCTTTTTTATCTACTTTCCAATAATTTCTTTTCTATGTAAAGTTCCCCATTCGTTTAGGGCTCCAATAACATTATATAAAGTATGGCTATGCTCAGTTCTTGCATATTCAACTGTTGGTGGAAAAGTATCATAAACCGTTCTGGTAACTAGTTTGTTCATTTCTAAATCTTTAAGTTCTTTAGAAAGCATTTTATCTGTTATTCCATTTATATCTTTAGAAATCTCTTTGAATCGTTTTGGTCGGTTTGATAATGCAATCAAAATGGGCAATTTCCATCTGCCACTTAAAACTTCTAACGCGTCTCTTACCGGTAATAATGCTGCAAGACACTCTTCTGGTTCACAACCCATTTCTTTAGTTATTTCGGCTTTTGTTTTCATATGTTTTGTTTTACTATCCTCAATGATAGCGCTATCCTCAAGGATAGTACTATAAAATGTATAGCAAATGTAGATAAGTTTGCATTGTAAACAAATTTATACTAAAAATTATGAGCCAGAAAATTCTAAAAATAATAACAAGTACAAATGGAGAAAATTCATTTAGTACTAAATTGTCAGATGCGATTATCGAGAAATTGGCATTACTAAATCCTGATAGCCAAATACAAACATTGGATTTAACTAAAACACCGTTACCGTATTTGACAGATACTCATATAAGCGCTATTTATGCTCCTGCCGAAACGCATACACCAGAGCAGATTGCCACAATCAAATATTCTGATGAAGCGATAAAAAGCTTGTTGGAATCCGATATTATTGTAATTGGCGTTCCTTTATATAACTTTGGGATTCCCGCAGTTTTAAAAGGATGGATTGACCAAATTGCTAGAGCTGGAAAAACATTTACTTATGGTACCGAAGGGATAATAGGATTAGTAACCAACAAAAAAGTGTATTTGTCAATAGCATCAGGATCTATTTTTTCTGAAGGACCAATGAAAAGCTATGATTTCTCAGAATCGTATTTGCGAACGGTATTTGGCTTTTTAGGAATGACAGATGTTACGACTTTTAGAGTAGAAGGAACTGCAATTTCAGATTTTGCTGCAAATGCATTGCCGAAAGCGTTGTCTTCTGTTGAAGAATTTGCTTTTTAAGAAAATCAAAAAAAAATCTGCCAAATCTGCGAGATCTGCGTGAAAAAAATACTCTCGCAGATCTCGCAGATTTACTAGATTTTTATAAAGTAAACCCGACAGGTTTTTAAAACCTGTCGGGTTTGTCGTTGAAATGTGATTATTAGATAATGTGCCAATTAGAAAATTATAAACATCAATAAATTATCTAATTATCAAATTGCCACATTATCAAATTCTACTTATTCATCGCAATATAATCCGAAGGCGACATAGAAAAATGCTTTTGGAAATTTCTACCAAAACTTGTTTGCGATTTATAGCCAACCATTTCAGCGATTTTAATGAAAGCGCCGTTTCACCTAGAAAAGCCGGAATGATTTCAATTGAATTTAAAGGAGAAAAATTAGTTGCAAACCCAGAGAGCTTTAATTTTTTAAACAAAAATTAAATTTAAAACCTTTATTCAAAAATCATTTTACTTTATTTAGAATAATAGAAATTTCAATGAAGCCTGTTTTATTTTAAAGCAGGCTTTTTTATTGATAGTCATTGTTTTATAAGTTTTGGTTTTACATCTTTCAATTATTCTTATTTAGAATAAATAAAAATAATTTGGAAAAACAAGATTTAGAAAGTACTTTTACCTGCGAATTTAAAACCAGACAAAATGAATAATAACTTAACCATTAAAAAAATCTGTTTTTTTATGTTTTTCTTGGCATCATTGAATTTGATGGCACAAAATCAAAATACAGGAAGAATAACAGGAAAAATATTTTTGAGTGGCAATGTTCCAGCAGAAGGTATTTCTGTTGCACTTAAAGGAACCAAATATAGCGCTGTGACCAATGAAAATGGCCAGTATGACATTCGAAGTATCAAACCAGGCTCTTATACCATTAGTATCCATTCTGTTGGAATTCACGGCACAGAAGATGCAATTGTTGTGACTGCAGGAAAAATAACTACAAAAAACTTTTCGCTTTCTGAAAGCCAGGAAGATCTTGACGAAGTAGTGATTACAAAAAACAAATACAAACAAGACAAACCATCATTGTCTTTGCGTTTGCAAACCCCAGTTTTGGAAATTCCACAAAACGTTCAAATTGTAAGTGGACAGACTTTAAAAGATCAGCAAATTACAAGTATGAGCGATGGAGTTATTCGAAATGTAAGCGGTGCTGTACGTTTGGAACACTGGGGAGATTTGTACACCAATATTACCATGCGAGGTTCTCAAATTCAGGCTTTCCGTAACGGATTTAATGTAGTTTCGTCTTTCTGGGGACCATTAACTGAAGATATGAGTTTTGTAGATCATATTGAATTTGTGAAAGGTCCAGCAGGTTTCATGCTTTCAAGTGGTGATCCAAGCGGACTTTATAATGTTGTGACTAAAAAACCAACCGGAATTACAAAAGGTGAAGTTTCAGTACTTGGCGGAAGCTACGATTTTTACAGAGTGAGTCTTGATCTTGATGGAAAATTAGATAAAAAAGGAAAACTGCTTTACAGATTTAATGGTGCAGCTCAAAAAAAACGTTCTCATCGTCCTTTTGAACATAACGACCGTTACGTAATTGCTCCAGTAATCTCATATCAAGTTGACGACAAAACTAAAATTACAGCTGAATACAATTTTCAATATGCAAATATGACTGAAGTTGGTTCTTACTATGTTTTCGGACCAGCATCTGATGGTTATGCGACTTTGCCTGTTGGATTTACAATGACGCAGCCAGGACTGCCTGATACCAATATTCAGGATCATAGCGGTTACTTACAGTTCGAACATAAATTTGATGACAACTGGAAACTTACGGCACAAACTTCTTATTTTAAATACATTCAACAAGGATATAGCTCATGGCCAAGTTTAGTTGGACCAGCTGGAGTGGATACCGATAATGATAAAATTCTTGATACTTTTATTAATAAAGGAGATGTCATTAGAAATGTTGGTATTTGGGATGCAGAAAGCAATATGTATTTGGGACAAATATTCTTAAATGGGAAATTCAATACAGGATCTGTTAGTCACAAAATTTTAAGTGGAGTAGATTTAGGAAGCAAAGATTATATGGCTGATTGGGGACAATCGCACAATCTTGATACACTTGATAATCCGTTTAATGTTTATAATCCAAATTATGGAACGCCATCTAATGGTTTCCCAGCTTTTGACCACGATACACCATTAAGCCAAAGAGCTGGCGGACTTTATGGTTCAGAATATGCTGCTGGTTATGTTCAGGATGAACTTGGATTCTTTCAAAATAAATTAAGATTGACTCTTGCTGCAAGATATACATGGATTAAGCAGACTAGTAGTTATGATAATCCACAAGAAGATAGTCATATTACACCTCGCGTAGGAGTTAGTTATTCTCTAAATGAAAGCACAGCCTTTTACGGATTATATGATCAGGCTTTTTCACCTCAATCAGGAGTTGTTAGAGATGGACAAGTAAAACCGCTTACAGGAAATAATGTTGAATTTGGAATCAAAAAAGACTGGTTTGACGGTTCTTGGAATACAAGTGTTTCTGTTTATAACATCTTGAAAAAGAATGAACTTACCGCAGATCCTAGAAATACACCAAATGAACAATACAAAATTGTTCTTGGAGAAAAAAGAGCGCAAGGAGTTGAATTTGATGTTAGAGGAAAATTGTTTGATGGTTTGAATCTTATTGCAAATTATGCTTTTACGGAATCTATTGTAAATAAGGTTGATCCATTGGTTTCTGATGCAACAGGAATTGAAAAAGGAGATATTGTTCCCGGTTATGCTAAACATACTGCAAATGCATGGTTAAATTATACTGTTCAAAATGGAAAACTAAAAGGTTTTGGAGCTTCTATTGGTGGAACTTTTCTTGACGGACGCCAAACTGATACGTGGAGCGAGGGTCTTCAAAAATTGCCTTCATACTTTAAGTTAGACGGAGGTCTATCTTATGAAACCGGTAAAGTTAAAGTAACAGCCAACGTATTTAATATCTTAAATAAATATTTATACAGCGGTTCATTTTACAGCTGGCTAAATGCTTACTATTGGCAGACTGAAGCGCCAACAAACTTTAGAGTAGGTGTAACGTATAAATTTTAATTATACGCTTTTTAAAAAGAATTGTTATAAATGAGAAAGCATCCGTTAGTTTTAGCGGATGCTTTTTTTTAAAATTACTAAGATTCTAAGGTTCTAAGTTTAAAAAAAATGCTTTAATCTGTTAAAACTAATTGCCATCAAGAGTAAGGTTTAAGAGGTTCTGGAATTTTATGAATTGCCTCCAGTTTTAACTGGAGGTTCTAAATTAAGATTGGAAAAGGCTTTAGCCAAACATTGTTCGTTTGGCTAAAGCCTTTTCTGTTTCTTTTTGATTCTCATCCAGCTAAAGCTTGACGCAATTCATTTGCTGAGATTAAAAATCTAGTTTTATATTATCCTTTCTTAATTAACGGAATCAATTTTGTTCCGATTAATTCGATGGAATTCATTAATTGTTGATGCGTAAGTCCAGCATTATCCATCTGAAAAGTAAATCGGTCAACACCTCCAAGTGCTTCGCTGTGTCTTAAAATTTTCTCGGCTGCACGTTCAGGACTTCCAACAATCAAAACACCTAAATCATCAATTAAGCCATCAAATTTTCCTTTGGTAACTGGAGGCCAGCCACGTTCGTATCCTAATTTTGTCCAAAGTTCAGCATAACCAGGATAATATTCTTCAATTGCTTTTTCAGTGGTATTTCCAACGAAACCTGGCGAATGCAAACCAACTTTTAATTCTTCGGGTTTGTAACCTGCCGCTTTTCCTGCTTCGCGATACAAATCGATCAACGGGCGAAAACGATGCGTTTGGCCGCCAATGACAGCGACCATTAAAGGTAATCCTAAACTTCCGGCTCTAATAAAAGATTCTGGAGTGCCGCCAACACCAAGCCAAATTGGCATTTTTTCTTGCAATGCTCTCGGATAAACAGGAAGGTTATTTAGCGCGGGACGAAATTTTCCTGACCAAGTCACAAATTCATTATCACGAATTTGAAGCAGTAAATTTAACTTCTCTTTAAAAAGTGCATCATAATCATTCAAATCAAATCCGAAAAGGGGATAAGCTTCAATTGCAGAGCCTCGACCGGCCACAATTTCAGCCCTTCCTTTCGAAATTAAATCTAAAGTCGCAAAACTTTGATAAACTCGTACTGGATCTGCAGCACTTAAAACCGAAACGGCGCTTGATAAACGTATGTTTTTTGTTCGTGCCGCCGCTGCACTCAAAATTACAGCGGTAGCTGAATCTAAAAATTCTTTTTTGTGATGTTCTCCAATTCCGAAAACATCAAGACCAACTTGATCTGCAAGTTCAATTCTCTGGAGCAATTGTTCCATTGCGTCAACACTGCTTAAAGTGTTGTTGTCGCCGTACATTGCCGAAGCAAAACTGTCAATTCCTATTTCCATAAAGCTTTATTTTTAAATTCCAATTACTGAAATCCCAAATCCCAAATTCTAAATTCCAAATTCTAAATCCCAAATTCAAAATTCCAAATTTTCTAATGTGAAAACCCGAATGAAATACTCGTTATAATGATCAAAATAACAATCAATGTAATTGCAACATAGAGATAATCTTTTTCGATAAGAAAAGAAAATAATGATAGCAATACTCTAAAAACTGGTGTCAGAAACAATAATATTATTCCGAAGAAGATTAAAAATTCGCCATTTCCCTTGATTACACCGCGATAAACATCGGCGATTACTTCAAATATATTTCGGTCGTTTTCTTTAAAAACAGAATAATCTTCAATGTCATTTCCGTGATGCAACAAATAAACAATGCCGCCAATAAAAGCTACTGATAGTGAAATCCATACGCCGTATCGCAATAAGTTTCCAACAATAGCTTGAAAGTCTTTTTCTCCAAATTTTTCGTGTTGCATAGCTTTAGATTTTTCCATTTAATCCGTTATAAATCATATTAATTGCAAGTACAAAAATCAAACACGCAAAAAAGATTCTCAATTTTTTAGGATTTGTTCGCACCAATACTTTGGCTCCAGCCATAGCTCCAAAAAGAACTCCAATTACAACCGGCATGCAAATTCCGGGTTCAATGTATCCTTTTTGAATATAAATCACAGAACTCGCCATTGCAGTCACACCCATCATAAAATTGCTGGTTGTAGTCGAAACTTTAAACGGAATTCTCATAATATTATCCATTGCGATCACTTTAAAAGCGCCAGAGCCAATTCCGAGCAAACCCGACATCATTCCTGCAAGTCCCATCATTCCAAAACCGCCTACTACATTTTTAGTACCGTAACTTACGACTTCTCCGTCGTGTGTTGGGTAAGTTCCATTCAATTTTAATTTTTTGGCCAATGGACTAGATTCTAAAACAATATGTTCTTCTTTTTTTCGAAGGGAATTTATTGCTGAGAAAATCAAAGTAAGACCAAATAAAACCGCTATAAATGAAGTAGGAGCAATGGCAGAAAGCAATGCACCACCAACAGCACCAATTGTTGTCGCGATTTCGAGAAAAATCCCTAATCGCATATTGGTAATTCCTTCTTTTACATACGCGGCCGCCGAACCTGAAGAAGTTGCAATTACAGAAACTAATGCAGCTCCAATAGCATAATGAATATCAACTCCTAAAATGACGGTCAAAAGCGGAATAATAATAATACCACCTCCTAAACCTGATAATGAACCAATAAAACCTGCTAAAAAAGCGCCAAGAATCATAATCAGGGTAAACGTAAGTACTGTCATTCGAATAATTTTTATTTTGGCTAATTTACGAATTGATATTTGCCGAAGGAATCTTTATGAGCTTAAAAAATCCTTAAAAATCCGAAAACGTTTTATATTGAAATATAAAATCTTGAGATTTTGTTGAAATAATAAAGCCACAAAAATTAATTTTTGTGGCTTTACAGAAGTTATTTTTTGCGATACAGCGAACCATTCTTTATTGATTTCTTTTCCAATATTCCCTTTTCATGTAATTTTCCAAGAATCATTCGAGCTTCAAAATAAGATTTATTTAAAATCACGGCATATTCTTTTGGCGTCAAAGTAGGGAAAATTTCAAAAAGCCATAATGGATCTTCATTTGGAATGACTTTCTTTTTTGCGTTTGGAAATACTGCCAGTAATGCATTTTCATAATCGGAATATGGTTTTGAACCGTAAACCACAAAACGAGTATCATTTTTGTCGGCAAAAAATAAGGTTGGAAAACCTCTTACGCCAAGTTTTTTTGCATAATCTAAATCTTCCTGAAAAAGTTCCTCGGCATCATCATAATCTGCTTTAAGTTTCCCAATATCAAGTTTTGCTAATTTTGCTGCTTCTTCAATGTTTTGCCATTTCGCAATATTTTTCTTTTCCAGATATAATTTTTCACGAAGTATGCGCATGAAAAGAACTGCTTTTTCTTTGCTCTGCATTTGAGCGCCTTTCATTGCGATACAAGAAGGATAAGAGGAATCCAACGGATCTTCAAGCCAAACATTTCCATCAATCGGCATTTCGTAATGCAAACTTGCTTCATCCCAATGGTGCGCTACGTCTGATGGTTTGCTTATGCCACCGCTGTTATAGCTCCAATCTGGAAGCAAACCGCCCATTCGATAATCAATCTCAAAATAATCGCCATATTCCAGTTTTAGTTTTCGGAGCTGTGGCTCGATTCCCCAACACGAAGAACAAATTGGATCTGTATAATAAACTATTTTGACGGGTTTGATTTCTGTTTTAATCTCGGCAGTTTCATTAGATTTTGTGATAGAAGGCATTTCGCATGTGCCAGTTACGGGATCACATAATAATGGATTCGGATTGTTTTCGGTCATTTTTAAATTCGTTTGCGATTTACAGCATATACTGCAGATCAGGATTAATAGTAACGGCCATTTTTTCATAAAACTGGTTGGAAAGCTCGTGCTCAGTTTTTTAAAATTTTGTACTTTTATAACAAAGTTCGCTAGTGTTTAACCAAAAATCAATTAGTCAAAAAAATATGACTACAGAAAACAAAACTCCAAAAGAAACTGAATGTCCTGCAGCGGGACTTTTAAAAGTATTATCAGGAAAATTTAAACCGCAAATCTTTTTATTAGCTGTCGATGGGCCATTACGTTTCAACGGACTTTTGAGAGACATCAAAGACTCAAACAAACAGTCAATTGCTGTTGCTTTGAGGGAATTGGAAGAACACGGACTTTTGGACAGAAGCGTCATTAAATTAAAACCGCTTCATGTGGAGTATAATTTATCAGAAAAAGGAAAATCTCTAATTCCGATTTTTAGACAATTGGAATTTTTTTCTGAATGATAAAATTAGAGACTCCTATAATTTTTGATATTTTTTGAAAACGTAATTAACAATTAAAAAAATGTGGAGAGTATGAAAAAGCTATTTTTGATTTTACTGTTATTGTTGCAAATTCCTGCTATTTCTGGAAATTATCAGGACGAGCCTTCATCAAAAAAAATTATCGGAACTTGGTATGCTGATTTAAATAGAAACACAAAATGGGTTTTCAATCAGGATGGAAAAGTGTACAATTATGACAAGAATACTTTCAAAGTAATGTATCATTATACCATTTCGAACAGTTGCCAAAATTATTCAGATGATGCGATCGAATATTTAACCTTAATGGATAAAGACGGAGATCAATATTGTTTTAGAATAAATGGAATAAATAAGAATAAAAATGGGATTTTATCGCTTACCAAAATGGATGATATGAAGCCATTAGTATTTGTAAATAACTTAAATATTGTGGTATCTCCTTTTAATTGAGAACATAAAACAGAAAAATCGTATTCGTAAAAGCTTTTTATATTAAACTTTCATTAACAAAAAGAAAGTTTTCATTCGTTTATATTTGTAAGAGACAAATCAATTTTAAAACCTGTTTCTTATGAAAGTAAAGTCATTTTTATGCCTTTTTTTATTAGTTGCTTTATCGACAGTTTCATTTGGCCAAAATGTGAAATTAATTACTGTTGATCAGCTTCAGGAACGAATTAAAAAAGGTAAAGACAGCACTTATGTCGTGAATTTTTGGGCCACTTGGTGCGCACCATGCGTTAAGGAACTTCCTCATTTTGAAAAACTTCAAGCCGATTTTAAATCGGAAAAACTGGCTGTTTTGTTAGTAAGCGTTGATTTTAAATCGAAACTAAATTCGGCCGTAATTCCTTTCGTCAAGCGAAAAAACATGAAAAACGAAGTATTTCTGCTGAATGAAAGCAGTCCTCAGGAATACATTGACCGAATTGATCCTTCATGGTCTGGAAGTATTCCGGCAACCTTATTCATCAAAGACGATAAACGAAAATTTGTTGAAACCGAATTGACATACGAACAACTATTAACTGAATATAAAAAACTGTAAATTATGAAAAAGATTATCATTTTATTAGTATTAACGTTTACGGCTTGGCTTTCTCAGGCACAAACCGCAACGCTTAAACCTGGAGATCCAGCACCAGATTTTAAACTTAAAAATGTGGATAATAAAGACGTTTCTTTTGCAAGTTTTCCTAAAGCAAAAGGATTTATTGTGGTTTTCACGTGCAATACATGTCCGTATGCAGTTGCTTATGAGCAAAGAATCATTGAATTGGATAAAAAATTCAGGCCACAAGGCTATCCGGTAATTGCAATTAACCCCAATGATCCTGAAGCTTCAAAGGCAGATGCTTTCAATAAAATGCAGGATTTAGCAAAAGAGAAAAAATACCCTTTCCCATATTTATTTGATGCTGGACAATTAATTACAGATCAATATGGTGCAAAACATACGCCACATATTTTTATTGTTTCTAAAACTTCAAAAGGAAATGTTATTGAGTACGTTGGTGCGATTGATAATGATCCAGAAGGAACAAAAACAGAAAAAACGAAATACGTCGAAGATGCAATTGCGGCTTTACAAAGCAACAAAAAACCTGCAGTTACTCAAACTAAAGAAATTGGTTGCACGGTAAAAAGAAAAGCGAAAGCTTAATTATTTGAATTTAATTTGTAAAAAAACGTCCCGAATTTCGGGACGTTTTTTGTTTTACAAGCTTTTCAGTTTTTTCATAAACACAGGAAAAACTTCATTTAGCTCATCAAACAAAGGATTTTTGCGGTGTTTCAATTTTATTTCGCTGAATAATTTTAGGCCAATAGCAAATTGCGTTGCCTCAGATGGATCGTCAAACAGGTTTTTGTCTTTCATTTTTTGAATAATGCCAAAAATTTCATCGTGATTAGAAAATTCAATTCCGAGTTCTTTTGCGGGCTTGGTGTCTCCGTTAGCGTATTCTTTTAGACTTAATGTCAAATAATATTTGTTTGATCTTTTTTCCATGGTAATTTTTAATCTAATTTATTTCAACCATTTGTCTACAATGGTTTTAAAAGCTTCTTTGTATTGTTCGCCAACTGTAATTTCAGTTTTTCCAATTAAAATGGAGTTTTTGGTAATCGCACTTATTTTATCCAGCGAAACAATAAAGGAACGGTGAATTCTCATAAATTTTGCAGAAGGCAATTTCTCTTCCAATGCTTTTAAAGAAATCAATGAAAGCACTGTTTTTTGAGAATCATCAAGATGCACTTTTACATAATCTTTCAAACTTTCAATGTACGAAATGTCTTTTAAAGAAATTCTGACCCATTGATATTCTACTTTCAAAAAGATAAATTCATCATCTGTAGTAATCGGATGATATTGATTTGAAGCTTCTTCTGTGATTTGAAGAACTTTATTGGCGGCGCGTAAAAATTCCTCATAACTGAAAGGTTTTAAAAGATAGTCCACTGCATTTACGCGATAACCCTCAATGGCATAATGATTATAAGCCGTCGTGAAAACAATTTTTGGCAAGGAACCGGGTTGTTCTTGCAAAAGTCTGGCTAATTCCATTCCGGTTAAATTCGGCATATTAATGTCTAAGAAAACCAAATCTGGCTGTTTTTCTCTAATCAAACTCATTGCCTCAACTGCATTGTCACAACTAGCGGTTAATTCCAGAAATGGAGTTTGTTCAATAAAAGTTTCCACAAGTTTTAATGCAAGTGGTTCATCGTCAACTGCTATACATTTTAATACTGTCATTGTTCTAAAGTTATTTGCAGTTTTACATTATACATTCCGTTTGGCGCGATTCCGGCTTTTAGGGAATGTTTGTTTGGGTATATTAAATGCAGTCGGCGTTTTGTATTTGTTAAGCCAATGCCACCTTCATTTGTGGTCGAAGATTTTTCGAAATAGGTATTTTCGACTTCAAATTCTAAGTTGTTTCCATTCTGCGTAAGCGTAATATGTATTTCGCTTTTATCAGTAGCATGAATTCCGTGTTTAAAAGCATTTTCAACCAAAGGCAAAAGCAACATTGGAACAATTGGATAATCCTGAATCGTTTCTGGAATATTAGTAGTAATGGTCAGTTTGCTGTTGGCACGAAGTTTCATCAAGGCAATAAAATCTCTCATAAATTCGGCTTCTTTGAGTAAGGTTGTTCTTTCTTCAGTACTATAAAGCAAGTAACGCATCATTCGGCTTAAAGTGTGAAGCGCATTTCTGGAATCTTCAATATTTGAATACGTAAGCGAATAAATGCTATTAAGCGAATTAAAGAAAAAGTGCGGATTTATTTGAGCCTTCAGCATTGCCAACTCAGCCATGGTTTTGTCTTGTTCGAGTTTTTGCTTGTGTTGTGCGGCTTTTTGCCAATATTGCAACATTGACCAGCTGGTGCTGATTCCTAAAACCAAAAGCGTAAGCATTAAGACATAATTGTCAAAATAAGGGCTTTTATATTTTTTGAATCCTATAATCGCACTGATTTTAGCATGTAGATCGGTCTGTGAAGTATAGAGATAGGCAATAAATTGCATGGCAAAAATGGTAAGAAATGCCCAAATCAAAAAAGGTGACGTATTGTCTTTGATAATGGTTTTTGGAACAATGATTTTAGCATTAGAATAAAAAATGAGTATCAAAAGTGTCAGCACAATCATCTGCCAAAGCCAAAATACAGATGGAAGAACCACATTCCAAGTTAAAGGAATGTAAAACAGCATGATAAAACCCAATAATAACCAGCCCAGAATGTGCAGTCCGGTAAATAAATAAGGTCTGTAAATGTTTGATGCCATTATATTTTTTGATTTTTTAAAGACAATATTACATTTTATTTGAATACAATAATGAAGCAATCGCCCAAAATACATTTATAGTCTTTAAAAACCATTTTATAGCCGATAAGTCAGGAATTAAACGAGCGTTTAATTTTTAAAGTAATTTCATCGGGTGTAAAACTATCTCTATCGATTGTCTCTTGCCGTACGTCTATTCGAAAAATTTTGCGTGTTCTATTTTAGTTCTTTTGCTTGTTAATAAATAGAAAATCTCATAATTCATCAAAATGAATAAGCAATCTTTTTTTAGTATTCTAACCGCTGCGGTGATTCTTTCTTCATGTGGCAATAAAAATGATAAGTCGGCTCAGGCCGGAGGTGCTCCACAGGTAAAAGAATATAAAACGCTGACCTTACAACCTGAATCTGCAACTATGTATAGTGATTATCCTGCAAGCATTCAGGGACAACAAAACATTGAAATTCGCCCAAGAGTTGAAGGTTATATCGATAAGATTTTTGTAGATGAAGGTGCGGTTGTAAAAGTTGGACAGCCTTTGTTCAAAATTAGTGCGCCAGAATATGAGCAACAAGTTCGTACGGCATCTGCAAGCATTAAAAGTGCGCAGGCTGATGTTAGCGCTGCAAAATTGGCAGTAAACAAAGTAAAGCCATTAGTTGAAAAAGGAATCATCAGTAAATACGATTTAGAGTCTGCGCAATATACTTATGAATCGGCTTTGGCTTCTTTGGCTCAAGCCAATGCAAGTTTGGTGAATGCCAAAACTAATTTAGGATATACAACAGTAACAAGTCCAGTTAATGGTGTTGTTGGTTCAATTCCGTTTCGTTTAGGAAGTTTGGTAAGTTCAAATACTGCCGAGGCTTTAACGACAGTTTCAAGCATTGGAAATGTGTACGCATACTTCGCTATAAATGAAAAGAAACTTTTAGATTTTACACAGAGCTCGTCTCCGGGTTCGACATTGGCACAAAAAATCCAAAATATGCCAGCAGTTTCATTACTTCTTTCTGATGGTTCACCTTATCCAGAAAAAGGACGCGTTGAAACCGTAAACGGATTAATTAATACCGAAACAGGTTCGGTTACTTTCAGAGCGCGTTTTGCCAATCCAAAAAGTATTATCAGAAGTGGAAGCAGCACAACAGTTCGAATTCCAACTGATGTAAAAGATGCTATAATTATTCCGCAAAGCGCAACCTATGAACTTCAAGATAAGCTTTTTGCAGTGGTTGTTGGGAAAGATGGAAAAACAAAAAGCACCAACATTACAGTTATGGAAAATGGTGCAGGAAATTATTATGTAGTTACAAGCGGCTTAAAAACGGGTGATCAAATCGTTTTAGAAGGTGTAGCAACCTTAAAAGATGGAACAGAAATAAAAGCCCAAAATGAAAACGCTGAAAAAGTTTACGCCGATTTAAAATAAAATCAAATGTTTAAAAAATTTATACAACGACCAGTACTTTCAACAGTAATATCGGTCATTATTGTTATTCTAGGTGTTTTAGGACTTATTGAGTTGCCTATTTCTCAATACCCTGATATCGCACCACCAACGGTAAATGTCTCGGCAAGTTATACCGGAGCCAATGCCGATGTGGTATTGAAAAGTATCGTAATTCCGCTTGAAGAGCAAATCAATGGAGTAGAAAACATGACTTACATGACTTCTACAGCAACCAATGACGGAAATGCTTCAATCAAAATCTTTTTCAAAGTAGGTACAAATCCTGATTTGGCAGCGGTAAACGTGCAAAACAGAGTTTCGAGAGCAACAAGTTTACTGCCGGTAGAGGTAACTCAGGCAGGGGTTACTGTAACTAAAAGCCAGAGCAGTAACTTGTTGATCTTCTCGTTATATAGCGATGATAAAACATACGATCAAACTTTTCTTCAAAATTATGCCAAGATCAACTTGGTGCCTCAAATTCAGCGTGTAGTTGGGGTGGGTGATGTTACGGTTTTTGGTGCAAAAGATTACTCAATGCGAATCTGGTTGAAACCAGACATAATGCAACAATATAAGCTGATTCCGAGTGATATTTCGGCAGCATTAGCAGAACAAAATATTGAAGCGGCGCCAGGTAAATTTGGTGAAAATGGAAATCAGGCTTTTCAATATGTGATCAAGTACAAAGGACGTTTAACAAGCGCAAAAGAATTTGAAGACATTGTAATAAAATCGGTTGGAAATGGCCAAATGTTGCGATTGAAAGACATTGCCAAAGTAGAATTAGGATCTTTGAGTTATGCATCAACAATTAAAACAAACGGTGTAGAATCTGCGGCAATGGCAATTAGCCAAACGCCAGGCTCGAATGCACGTGACGTAATCATCAATTCTAAAAAACTGATTGAAGAAGCAGCAAAAAGCTTCCCAAAAGGAGTAAAATATACTGTTTTAGTTGATGTTAATGAAAATTTGGATGCTTCCATTGAAAAAGTAATCCATACTTTGATTGAAGCTTTTATTCTGGTTTTCATTGTTGTTTTTATTTTCCTTCAAGATTTCAGATCGACATTAATTCCGGCAATTGCGGTTCCGGTTGCGATTGTAGGAACCTTTTTCTTCCTGAATTTATTCGGATTTACGATTAATTTATTGACGCTTTTTGCGATGGTTCTAGCCATTGGTATTGTCGTCGATGATGCCATTGTGGTCGTTGAGGCGGTGCACGCCAAACTCGATCACGGCTATAAGTCGGCTAAAAAAGCCACTATTCATGCCATGGACGAAATTTCTGGAGCAATCATTTCGATTACTTTAGTTATGGCGGCGGTATTTATTCCGGTAACTTTTATCAACGGATCAACGGGAGTTTTTTATAAACAATTTGGTATTACATTGGCTATTGCTATTATTCTTTCAGCAATTAATGCGTTGACTTTGAGTCCGGCTTTGTGTGCACTTTTGCTAAAACCACATGCAGACGATCATAAACATAAAAGTTTTTTACAGCGTTTTTACACATCATTCAACGTTGCATTTGATAATGTAACCGAAAGATACAAACGTTCAGTAAGTTTTTTATCAGTAAAAAAATGGATTGCTTTGGCATCAATTGTCATCGCAGGTGTTGCATTGGTTTATATGATGAAAACTACGCCATCGGCATTTGTGCCTTCAGAAGATCAAGGAACTGTTTTTGCGAATATTAGTTTGCCACCATCGGCATCAATGGAACGTTCTGATGTAATTGCTAAAAAAGTAGATAGCATCGCGCAAAGTATTCCGGGAGTTAAAAATACACTTCGTATCGTGGGTCAAAACTTCACAGCGGGAGCGGGTAGTGCGTATAGTATGGTAATTGTGAAATTGAAACCTTGGGACGAACGTGATTTAAGTGTTGATGATGTAATTGGTCAATTATTTGCTAAAACAAGCGGTATTCGTGAGGCTAACATTTTCTTTATTTCGCCTCCAACCATTCAAGGTTTTGGACAAAGTGGCGGATTCGAATTTCAATTGCAAGATAAAGGTGGGCATACTACTGCAGAATTTTATAAAGTCAATAATGAATTTTTGGCAAAACTATCTGAGCGTCCAGAGATTCAATATGCTACAACGCCTTTTAATCCTGGTTTCCCACAATATATGATGGAAATTAATTTGGCTAAAGCCAAAGATGCAGGCGTTTCGGTAAATACGATTTTATCAACGATGCAAGGTTATTATGGAGGATTGTATGCTTCAAATTTCAATAAATTCGGAAAACAATATCGTGTTATGATTCAGGCTTCACCGGAGTTTAGAACCAATAAAGAGGGATTGAACAAAATATTTGTTAGAAACGGTGCCGGAACAATGGCTCCAATTACTGAATTTGTCAATATGACCAGAGTATTCGGGCCAGAATCGATTTCAAGATTCAATTTGTTTACGTCTATTTCGATTACAGGAGCGCCAAAACCTGGTTACAGTTCGGGAGATGCGATTAAAGCAATTCAGGAAGTTGCCGCAGAAAGTCTTCCAGCTGGTTATGGCTATGAGTTTTCAGGATTAACGCGTGAAGAATTAGCTTCAGGAAGCGAGACTATTTTCATTTTCTTATTGTGTTTGGTTTTCGTTTATTTCTTGCTGAGTGCACAATATGAGAGTTATATTTTACCTTTTGCAGTTTTATTTTCAATTCCGTTTGGATTGGCAGGAGCGTATTTGTTCTCGATAATTTTCAAATTGAATAGTAATATTTATCTCCAAATTTCCTTAATCATGTTGATTGGGCTTTTGGCGAAAAACGGAATTCTTATTGTCGAATTTGCTTTAGACAGAAGGCGAAAAGGTTTGCCAATTGTTCAAGCGGCTATTGAAGGAGCAGTAGCACGTTTGCGACCAATTTTAATGACTTCGTTTGCCTTTATCCTCGGACTTGTGCCGTTGATGTTTGCCACTGGAGCAGGAGCCGTTGGAAACAGATCGATTGGAACTGGAGCTGTAGGCGGAATGTTGATTGGAACCATTTTAGGAGTTTTTGTAATTCCGGTCTTATTTATCATTTTCCAGACTTTGCAAGAAAAAGTCAGCGGTCCGGCCAAAGAAAGTTATGATGATGAAGATGATGAGGAAGTTCATTTATTGGAAACTCACAAAGAGTAAAATTTAATTAAAAAAGAGATGACTAATAGTTCAAATAAATATATTTTGTTGGTAATGACAGCCGCACTTTTGAGTGCGTGTTCGGTTACCAAAAAGTACGAACGTCCGACCACAATTTCGACAGATAAATTGTATCGTGATCAGGCTTCCGCCGATACCACTACGATTGCTGATATGCCTTTTCAAAGTGTTTTTAAAGATGAAAAACTAAACGCATTAATTCAGAAAGGATTACATCAAAATCTAAATCTAAAAAATGCAATTGAAAATATCGTGCAAGCGAGAGCTTCTTTGCGTCAAAGCAAATTGGCTTATTATCCAACTTTACAATTGGACGCCAATGCAACGCACACCAAACAATCTGAAGCAGGATTGAATTTTCCAGCAGGAATCAATATCAATACGCTTACAACCACTTATAAATTAGGTTTAAGTACTTCTTGGGAAGCAGATATTTGGGGAAAATTGAGCAGTTCTAAAAGAGCAGCTTTGGCGACATATTTGGCAACAGACGCAGCAAAACAGGCTATACAGACGCAATTGATCTCGGATATTGCAAATAATTATTTTAGGCTTTTGGCTTTTGACAAATCGCTTAAAATCACGCAGGAAACATTAGAAAGCCGTATAAAAAATGTCGAAACAATAAAAGAATTAAAAGAAGGTGCAATTGTTACAGGTGCGGCTGTTGTTCAAAGTGAAGCCAATCAACATGCGGCTGAAGTTTTGATTCCGGATTTAAAACAGAGTATTCGAGAAACAGAAAACGCTTTGAATATTTTATTAGGACAAGCACCGGGGCCAATTGACAGAGGCGAATTAGATTCACAGATTGTTCCTGAAAGCCTTACGATTGGAGTGTCGTCTCAATTATTGCAAAATCGTCCGGATGTTCGTCAAGCCGAATTTAATTTCAGAACTGCTTTTGAAATGACAAATATGGCAAAAACGTATTTTTATCCGAGTTTGACACTTACGGCAAGTGGCGGATTTTCGAATTTAGAATTGAAAGATTTCTTTTCAAATTCGGTTTTCTATTCCTTAATTGGAGGATTGACACAGCCCTTATTCAATCAAGGTCGTAACAAATTGAGATTGACAACGGCTCAATCACAGCAATTACAAGCTTATAATAATTTTCAGCAAAGCCTTTTAGTAGCGGGTCAGGAAGTTTCAAATGCTTTATATTCCTATCAAATGGCTGTTGAAAAAGAAGATTCAAGACAAAAACAAATTGATGCATTGATAAAAGCAGTCGATTATACACAACAGCTTTTAGAATACAGTTCGGCAACCAATTATACAGACGTTTTAACATCTGAACAGAATTTACTAGCAGCACAATTAAGCGGAATTAATGATAATTTGCAAAAATTGCAGGCAGTTGTTGATTTGTACCGAGCTTTAGGCGGAGGCTGGAAATAGTAATTAATTTATAATGATAAAAACGCCCCGAATTTCGGGGCGTTTTTTGATTTAGATATTTTCTGAATCTGTCTTGCTGAGCGAAATCAAATCATAATCGCAAAAATGAGATATAAAAATTTTATTTTAGTAATCTGACTTTAAATAAAATATGGAAAAAGAAAATACCACAAAAAGAAAAATTTTGCCAAGTATTATTTTTATCTTGGAATTGTATGTGCTACCAATGCAGTTTTATTTGTTTTATGAAGGATCTGGATTTACTTTTTTAAGCACTACCGTGCGATTTTTTAGTTTTTTTACAATTCTCACTAATTCTATAGTATTCTTGTGGTCTGCATTGTTTTTATTTGGAGGAAAATCTAATATTAAATCTTTCTTTTCTAAATGTGCTACAATTACGGCAATCACAGTTTACATTCTAATTGTTGGAATTGTTTTTAATTTGCTACTACGTTCTGTTGCGCATTTAGAAGGCCAACATCGTATTGTAAGTGAAATTTTCCATACTGTTGTGCCAGTTTTGTTTTTTGTTTATTGGTTGTTATATGTCAATCCAGAAAAAATCTCTTTTAAGGTTATTTCGTTTTGGCTTATTTACCCAATTATTTATATGATTTATACTTTGTGCCACGGAATGTTGACTAATTTTTATCCCTATCCTTTTGTAGATGTAACAAAAATAGGTTTGGAGAAAGCAATTATAAATGGATTTTTTGTTTTGGTGGCGTTTGTGGTTTTATCTTGTATTCTGATTTTCATTTCTAATAAAAGAAGTAAAAATGGAAGTTAATTTCTGAAAAAAAACTTAGTAGCTTAGAATCTTAGCACCTTAGTATCTAAAATTAAAATTTTGCCTTAAAGTGTTTGATGTTGAAGTTTTTAGATTTGATTACTTTTCCTTTGTCGGTAATCATCAAACAAGAATATTCGGGGAATTTTTCAATCAAGAGCAAGCCTTCTTTTTGGCCTAAAACCATAATTGAAGTACTGAGTCCATTTGCGTTTTCGGCATTTGGACCAAAAACCGTTACGCTGCATAAACCTGTTGCGGGATAACCCGTTGCGGGGTTAATAATATGCGAATAACGCTTGCCGTTAAAAATAACAAATTTTTCATAACTGCCAGAAGTTGTGACAGCTTGCTGTTCAAGTGGAACAACTGCCAAAAGTTTTTCAGGATCAAACGGATTTGTAATGCCAATTTTCCATGGTGTTCCGTTTGGTTGTTTTCCCCAGGTGCTCATATCACCAGAACCATTTATAATTCCGGCTTTTATTCTTTTTGCTAGCATCATGGCGCGGCATTTATCGGTGGCATAACCTTCGCCTAAAGCGCCAAATCCGATTTTCATTCCTTTCAATTTTAGAAAAATTGTCGATTGTATACTGTCTAAAATAATGTTTTTGTAACCAACTTTCTCTACCGATTTTTTTATGGCTTCCGCCGAAGGCATTTCGGTCATCGAACCGTCAAATTTCCAGATTCGGTCCATTGCGGCAAAACTTACATCAAATCCGCCATTGGTAATTTCAGATAATTTCAGGGCTCTTTGAGCAAGTTCAAAAACTTCACGATCGACTTTTATGGGTTTTATTCCCGCATTCTGATTTACTTCTGAAACTTGAGAAGTTGGCTTCCAGTCTGATATTAGGTTTTCAATTCTTGAGATTTCGGCAATTACCAAATCAATATTTTGTTCCGCTGTTAATGAATCATTTGCTACAATTGTTATATCGAAACGTCCACCCATCAAAAGAGTAGTTCTTTTTCGCAATACTTGGGCATTGCCCGAAAAGAAGGATAAAATTGCAAAAAAGAATAATAGCCGATATACTAATTTTGGCTTCATGATATAAATTTTTTAATAGCAATCGGTCAGTAATTGCCCATTGTTTTTATATTCGGATACATTTTTGAGTCCATTTGCAAGACATAATTCATTTAAAATAGTTTCAACATCTTTTTGCATCGCAAGTGAACCGCAAATCATGATAATACCGCCAATTTTTAATAAATCAACAAAAAAATCAGCATCGCGTTTGATCAAATCCATTACATAAAAATGATTGTTTTCGCGTGATAAAGCCAAGTGGAAATCCTTGAGCTGGTTTTTCTGAATCATTTCAGAAGCAAATTTTTTATAGCTCAAAACCATTTCGGTTTCCATTCGGAATCCAGAATACAAATGCGTCTCCGTTTTTTTCTTGTTTTGTTCAATCATTCCAAGAAAAGGCGCAATTCCGGTTCCGTTCGAAATCAAGGCAACTTTTGAAGCTTTTTTCGGAAAATGAAAAGCCTGATTATTGATGATTCTTGCTTTGATGACTTTTCCAGCTGTTAATTCGTTTAAAAAAACAGAACCTAATCCGTGCTGGTGCAATTTAACAACCAATTGTATATTGCCAGAATGATTTCCAATAGAATAAAGACGCTCTCTGCTGTCATTTGCAGGATAAATTGCCAATAAATCTCCCGAAGTAAATTTGGTTCTCATATTAGCTCGTAAAGTCAGCATAAAAGTTTGTTCTGATTCCGACACTAAAGTTTTGTCTAAAACCATTAATTTTTGCAGACCTTTTGGGGCATGATTGTAAAGAGAAGGTGTTGTCGATAATGAAATTCCTGTTTTGGCACTCCATAATTTAATCCATTCCACAAATTCTACTGCTGATTTATCGTTTACGGTTTGCAATTCTAAAAAGCGTTCTGCCCAATTTTGCTTTTGTAAAAGTTGATCGATTTCAACGGCAAAACCACAAAAATCTGGATACGATTTTGATCCAAAACCAACTACAGAAAAATTAATTTTTTGTTGTTGATTGTGTTTTTTCAGCATTGAAATAAATTTTCTACCATTAGATGGGGCATCTCCTAAACCGTGTGTAGATGAAAAAACAATAATATGTTCTGCTTTTGGAAAAACGGTAAAATTATTCAGTTCAGAAATGTGTGCTTTATGGCCTTGATCAATCAATTGTTTCAAAATGGCATTGGCGAAACGCAAAGTGCTTCCGTTTTCAGAACCGGCTAAAAGAATGATGGAGCTTTCTGCCGCCTTGAATTTGTTTTTGATTCGGCTAGACCTTCTTTTTAAAGTAATTGCAAAACCAGAATAGATGAAAAATAGAATATTTAAACATGCAATGGCTAAAATAATAGCCCAAACGGCATTTATTCTTCCTGTATGAATATCCAAACTTAAATCGGCCAATTGAATTGTCATTGGCGAAAGCTTTTCACTAACTATCGCACCCGTAACTTGGTTTACTTCAATTTCACGATCTTTTAATTCGATGATGTAATATTCCTCTGGATCATCTGTAAAAGGAAATTCAATTTTCTTAACATCAGATAATAATGTCGTTTTGAAAATAGAAGTTTTTTTGGCTTCCGCCGAAAGTTCTGTTTTTACGGGTTTTGCTTTTTCATCTCCCATAAAGAAATTAAATCTTTCAAGAGACAAATAAGTTCCTGTAAGCGCAATAATCAAAATCGGAATTAAAGCAAGCCTTCCAAAAATAACATGATAATATTGAGCAAAATATTCTTTGATTACTTTCGAAAAGAAATTTCGAATTCCTCTTTGCCTGCTCAAGACAAGCATAAATCCTGAAATCGAAATTAGAAATAATAAAAATGAAATCACGCCAACGAAAAAACGTCCCGTTTCGTGAAGAAATAAGGAGCGGTGAAGACTAGTGATCCATTGAATAAATTCGCTTTTTTTTGCCGGAGTTCCTAGTATTTTCCCTGTTCTGACATCAATAAAAGATTTAATGTCATTTCCATCTTCATCAATAGCTTGAAGTGTTACAAATTGATTGTAATCAACACTTAATTCAGTGATTTCAGCATATTTCTTTTTTAAAATTGGGAGTGTTTCTCCTAAAGTTAAGGCGCTAAAATTTTCTGTTTTGTATGGCAATGTTTTTTCCTGAACGGCATCAACAGCAAGAATAATTCCTGTTACAGATGCTAGCAGTAAAAACAAAGAAGAAAACAAAGCCAGAGCCAAGTGTGTGTAACGCCAAAAAGAAAGAGTCATTGAATGTAAGCTATTGTAATATAATGAAATGTAATAAGCTTTGTCAAAATTTAAAACTTTGACAAAGCTATATTTTTTTAGTTTAAGCTAGAATTAAATTTTGTTCAATCGTACGTATCTGATGTAGCCTTTTCCTTCCGTTTTATCAGCTAAACCAGCTGTTGTCAACGGAATTTCAAGATCGCTCACGTAATATTTTTGATCCTCAACAGCCGATTCAAATCGCAATTTGTATCCTTTATTGATTTTAGAATCATCAATTTCGAAAGTAGTAACACTGCGGTCACCACCAGTAACTGATGCTCCTGAGATAGCGCTGATATCGTTACCTTTTGCAGTATGAAATTTATTCCATTCTTTTAATGATTTATACCATTTTTTATCATCTCCCATTACATAAAGTGTTTTCTCGTAATCGCCTTTTGGATTAATTAAAGAAACCACTATATATGCACCTTCGCCCATATAGTTTGACATTTGAAGCATGCATTTGTATTTGCTCGCTTGTGCATTAGATTGAAAAGAAATAAGGCAGATAAGAACACTTGTAAGTGCGATTTTTAGAATTGATTTCATTTTTTGTTAATTATGAATTATGAGTTATGAATTATGAGTTAAAGAATTGAATTCATAACTCATACTTCATAACTTTTTAAATTTATTTTAAAAACTCGATTGCAATATTTTGTTTTGTTAACGACTCATTTTCTTTTGCTAAAGCATAAGCACTTTCGTCAAATTCTGTTGTAAGTTCTTTTTTAGCGCCTATAGAAAGCAAATATTTCAAGATAGTATCATCTTTTGCAACCATTGCCGCTTTATGCAAAGCGGTGATTCCATCTTTGTTTTTTGCATTTACATCAATATTCAAAGGAGCTAATTTTTTAAGCAAAGATAAATCGTTTTTCGCGGCTGCAAAATGATATAAAGTGCTTCCATCTTTTTGCGGAGCAGCAAGATTTAAGCCTTTTTCTTGAAGCAGTTTTGCTTTTGCATCAAAAGTATCTTGTTTTGGATCTGGTCTATAAGCTTGTACCAAGTAAAAACCTAGATTATTTCCGTCTTTATCTTTTACATTAACATCGGCGCCTTTTCCTAAAAGAAGTGCCACAGCCTCTGGAGTTCCAGATTTTACCGCCATTGTCAAGGCCGATTCTCCTTTAGCATTCTGTAAATTGATGTTTTTAGCAACTGGCAATAAAACTTCTAAAGAACCATTTTCTCTGGCGCCTGCTGCAATCATAAACGGCGTATTTCCGTCGCTGTTTACTTTGTTTGCATCTACGCCTTTTGAAAGGAAATAAGAGAGGGTTTCTTTTTGATTTGGTTTTGCTGCTAATAAATGCAATACATTTTCGCCAGATTTTCCAGTTACAGTTGGTTTTAATTTTAATTCTTCAACTAGAAATTTATAAGCGTCAAGAGAAGTCGTTTCTCTACGGTTTCCTTGAGTTGCTATAAGAAGCGCATTGTCAGTATATTTGACTTTTCTGTCCAATAATTTTTTCAAAAGAGCAATATTTCCAGTTTTAGCTGCATAATCAAAAGCGGTGCTTCCGTTAGTATCAACGTCTTTTAGCGATAAACCTTTCGTGATTAAATAATCAGTCAGTTTTAACTCTTTATCAGAAGGAATAGCCAAAAGAAGCAAGTTTTCTCCATCTTTATATTTTTTCTTCGGATTGATTCCTGCCTTAAAAAAAGCTTCGTAAAGCGCTGGATCAAATTGCCCGCTGGTAGCAGCAAAAACAAGAGGCGTAGTCCCGTGGCTGTCCTCAAAATTAATGTCAGAACCTTTTGTAATCAAATATTGAACTAATTCAGTATTTCCTCTGTAAGCTGCCCAATGTAAATAAATACGATTGTCATGAGTAGATTTGCTTACAGGGTTTCCAGGTTGATCTAATAAAAATTTTATGCTTTCTAAAGGTGCGTCGTTGTTGATTGCAAGAGTAGTTACGTCAAAGGCATTTGCATTAGCTGCTGCAGGATTGTTTCCTTTTGCTATTTCTGCTTTAACCGTATTCACATCTGGCGCAGTTTTCCAAAATGAAGCGTCTAATAAAGTGTTTTTTTGTTGCGCACTAACAAATAAAGCAGTAGTTAATGCCAAAGAAAGAAAGAAATTCTTTTTCATATTTTGGTATTTGTTGTTTTTCAATTTGTTAAAAGTTGTAGCTTTTTTGAGATGAAAATCATTTCTGAAAGCTATTCTATTTAGAATAAATAAAAATAACGCAAATGTAAAAATTAATCTCAGTAAATCAATTTATTTGATGCAGAAACTTTGCTTTTAAGCATATTTTAAACCTTTTCTTCTTGAATTAGCTTTTATAAGACTAATAAGAAGAATAAAAGTTTAATTGAGATCAAAACTTTTTTATGGTGCAAAAAGCTATAATTCTGATTAAATATTAATTTAGTAGCCGTTTCCCAAAATAAAACCCTAAAATCCAAAACACTTGTAAATGGAGAATATTACTGTAATCATAATGTTGTTGTTTGGCGTTGCTTTTTTGAGCTTGATAAGCAAAAGATATAATTTCCCTATCCCGATTGTATTAGTGCTGTGTGGTGTGGCTATAAGTGTAGTTCCAGGACTTCCGGTAGTTGCTTTGAATCCAGAAGTAGTTTTTATTATCTTTTTGCCACCGCTTTTATATCATGCGGCTTGGTACACCAGCTGGTTTGAGTTTAAGAAAACAATTCGCCCTATTACGCTTGCTGCCGTCGGATTGGTTTTGTTTACAACACTTGCAGTGGCTATTGCAGCACATATGCTAATAGATGATATCTCTTGGCCGTTAGCATTTTTGCTAGGTGCAATTGTCTCACCTCCAGATGCCGTTTCTGCAACTTCAATTACAAAAGGACTTGGACTCCACCCGAGATTAATTGCGATTCTTGAAGGCGAAAGCTTGCTCAATGATGCCAGCGGTCTTGTAGCTTACAAATATGCACTTGCGGCAATCGTAGCGGGTAATTTTGTGTTATGGGAAGCTGGATTGAACTTTTTTATCATGTCGACATTAGGCATCGCAATAGGTTTGGCTGTAGGCTATGTGATGAGCATTATTCACACAAAATTTGTTTGCGATGATATAATCGAGGCGACATTGACACTTTTGACGCCTTTTGCTTCTTATTTGCTTGCCGAGCATTTTGAGTGCTCGGGAGTTCTTGCAGTTGTTACTACAGGACTTTTTCTTTCAGCACGATCAGGAAAGATTTTTACGCACGAGAGTCGCATGATGGCCGGTACAATCTGGAATATTTTGACGAACATATTAAATGGACTTATTTTTATTTTAATTGGCTTGCAGCTTCGTCATATCATTTCAGGAATAAGCAATTATTCTGGAACAGCTTTGTTTATTTGGGGAGCGAGTATTAGTGCTGTTGTTATTTTGGTGCGTTTTTTATGGATTGTTCCCGCGACATTGCTTCCGAGATTTCTCAGCAAGAGAATCCGTAAGAATGAGGAATTTGATTATCGAAATATGATAATTTTTGGCTGGTCAGGAATTCGTGGTGTTGTTTCTATGGCCGCAGCATTGGCTTTGCCATTGATGATAAATGAAAAGGAAGGATTTCCGCTCCGCAACCTAATTATATATTTAGTTTTTTGCGTCATACTTTCGACTTTGGTGATTCAAGGACTTACACTTCCGTGGCTTATTAAAAAGCTAAAAGTACAGCCATATTCAATTTTGGCAGAGGAATATCAGATTCGGAATATCATTGTTTCTGAAACGATAGCTCATATTGAAGATAATTTTTCGCTTTTAAATGATGATTTGCTTCATAATATTAAAAGCAAATATGAAGTCAAATTTAATCGTTTGCAGAAAACAGAACTTCCCGCCAATTTCTTCGGAAAAGGAAATGTAATGGGAGGGGAGATATTTAATGATTTCACCAAACTGCAAATCGATTTACTCAATGTAGAAAGAGTAAAATTAGAAGTAATGCATAAGCAAGGTGAAGTCAATGAAGAAATTTTCAGAAAAATAGAAAAAGAGCTCGATCTTGAAGAAACACGCCTTTGGATGGAAATGTACGAGGAATAAAAGCAATTAAATAATTAGAAAATTTGATAATTAGATAATTGATTTGACTCAATTTTAGAAATCCATTTAGTGTTGTAAAATAACTTATATTTACATCTCATATTATTTATTTCATGGAAGAGAATAAACATGTAACGATCTATGATATTGCAGAGAAGTTGAATTTAGCGACTTCTACAATATCAAGAGCTTTAAAAGATCATCATTCAATAAGTGATAAAACGATAAAAAAAGTCAAAAAAGCAGCCAAAGAAATGGGATTTGTTCCAAATACTTTGGCAGCAGGTTTGCGTGGCAATAAAACAAAGACAATTGGTGTTTTGATTCCAACGGTTACACAGCCCTTCTTGTCATCGCTAATTAGCGGTATTGAAATAACGGCGCAAAAATCGGATTATTCTGTAATTATTATGCAGTCCCATGATTCTTATCACGACGAAGTAAATATGGCCAAATCATTGTACAGCAACCGCGTAAGTGGTGTTATTTGTTCACTTGCAATGGAAACAAGAGATACGGCACATTTTGAGCAATTTTCAAACAATAATATCCCGCTTGTATTTGTCGACAGGGTACCCAAGGATTATAATACTTTTAGAGTTGTAATTGACAATTATTCGGCTGGTTATAAAGCGACAAAGCATCTTATTGAGCAAGGCTGTCTTAGGATAGCACACTTAACTGCTGGAGCAGAATTTGGAAATCTATATAATGAAAGAAAACGAGGCTACATGGAAGCCTTAAAAGATCATAATTTGCCAATAATTGATGAATTGATTGTTGACTTGAAATCGGTTACATATGAAGATGGAGTAAAAGCAAGCAATAAATTATTTGATCTGAAGCCATTACCTGATGGGATTTTTGCCTCTGGAGATATTATAGCCGTAAGTGCCGTGCAAACTGCAAAGAAAAGAGGGATTAAAGTTCCAGAAGATTTGGCAGTCATTGGTTTTAATAATGATCCTATTTCTGAAATAATCGATCCTAATATTTCAACAATTACGCATCCTGCTGAAAAAATGGGAAAAGCGGCTGCCGAAATCATCATAAAAAACTTGAAATCACTTAAAGAGAGTGAAGTGCAAGAAATCACATTCTTAAATACTGAAGTTCTTGTAAGAGAATCGTCAAAAAGAAATAAAGATAAAGACATAAAAAGTAAAGCCTAAGCATTAGATTTCTAGTAACAACATTCTGAAATTTAAAAAAGAGCGTTAGCTCGATCTATATTGTAGAGCCAAATTTCAGTCAGGTTGACGTATGCATTTAATTCAAAGCATTTTTGAGCAATAAAAATTGGCGGATTCATTTTTTCCATTTTTTATTTTCCTATTTTAGAAGAAAGCTCCAAAATGTTTTTGCTGATAATGTTTTTGTCCGAATGCGTTTTGGCTAAACCAAGTGCCATTTCAAAATTATGTTTCGCTTTCAAATTATCAATATCAGTATATAAATTTCCGAGTAGCGAATAATAAAAATGATTTTCGGTCAAATTCAGTTTTTCGGCTTCGATAACGGCTTTTCGTTTTCCCATAACTTTTGATAATGCAAAAGTTCGGTTTAATGCTACAATTGGCGAATATTCCAAAATGATCAAATGATTATAGAGTTCCAGGATGCTTTTCCATTTTTCCGAGGTATCGCTTTTCAGCGTATGCCAATAAGCGATTCCGGCTTCAAGATGATATTTTGAAAGCGTATCTCCAACAGATGATTTTCCTAAGAAATAAGCGCCACGATCAATCAATTCCTGATTCCAAAGCGCTTCGTTTTGATCTTCATACAAAATAATTTCGCCGTTTTCTGAAGTTCTGGCTTCAAATCGGGAAGAGTGAAAGCACATCAGCGCCATCAGAGCATTTGTAGAAGGCAAATTTGTTGTCGCATTCTGAATCAATAAATAGACCAGGCGCATAGCTTCGGCACAAAGATCTTTTCGTAAAGTTGTATTTTGAGAAGTAGAGTAGTAGCCTTCGGAATAAAGCAGGTAAATTGTTTTTAAAACCGTATCGATTCGGTCTTTGATGGCACCAATATTCGGACTTTCAATTTTAATGTTTTCTTCTTTGAGTTTTTCTTTGGCGCGATTTATTCGTTTGTAAATCACTTCTTTATTTGATAAAAAAGCATCTGCAATTTCGCTTATTCCAAAACCGCATAATAAATTCAATGCCAACGCAATTTGCGCTTCATCTGAATTGCAAGGATTGCAAACTGCAAAAATCATCGCCAGCTGACTATCAGCAATATTTTGTTCTGATAAATCAATTTCGATTTCCTCACCATTTAATGGTGAAGTATATTTAATTTCAGAAACGATTTTCTTTTCGAAAATATCCGTTCGCTTAAAATGGTTTTTGGTTTTGTTTTTTGCAACCGTATAAAGCCAAGCCGTCGGATTCTCAGGAATTCCTTTTATTGCCCAAGTCTCCGAAGCGGCCAAAAAAGTATCGCTCACAATATCCTCGGCAATTTCAATATGATGAATCCCAAACAAACTGCAAAGCACCGAAACTATTTTTTGGTACTCTGTTCGGAATAAATTGGGTATAAGCTCTTTGTTTTCCAATTATGAGTTTTGAGTTATGAGTTTTGAGTTTTGAATTATGAGTTTTGAATTATCAACTCCTAATTCATAACTCAAAACTCATAATTATTTTTAAACCGCCATTCTGATTTCAACATTGCCTCCAAAGTTCAAGACAGGGCAATCTTGGGCAATTGCAGTGGCTTCATCATAATCTTTGGCTTTAATAACGATTAATCCACCAATAGATTCTTTGATTTCTACAAAAGGTCCGTCGGTAATTCCTTTGTTTGAAGTTACCAGTTTTCCCTTTCCGTCCCAGCGTTGTAAAGGTCTGGCTAATTTATCTTGAGCAGCAAGACTTCCAAACCAGTTTTGCCATTGTTGCAAATGTTGCTGATATTCTTCTGGCGAAGGCTGGAGTTCTTTGGTTGTAAAATCTCTTCTGAAAATTAATATGAATTCGTTCATTTTGTTTCGTTTAAATGATTTATAAAAAAGAAAGCTGTTTTTATAATGATATAAATTTAGTGTTTTTACCAAAATAAAAACAGCCCAGTTTATTTATCCAAATTGGCCCACTCTGTAAGTTCCAGGAGTATTCGCAAAAGCGATGTTAAGACGATTCCACATGTTGATTGTGCCAATGGCAAGCGTAAGATCGATTAATTCTTCTTCAGAGAATTCAGCTCTTGCGATTTCGTAGATTTCATCTGGCACATCACAAGCATTTACAGCTTCGGCATAAGCAAGTGCAACTCTTTCTCTTTTTGTAAAATACGGAGTTTCTTTCCAAGCGCTTAAACCAAACAAACGCTGTGTTGTTTCGCCATGCGCCATCGCTTCTTTGGTATGCATATCAATACAATAAGCGCAATTGTTGATTTGAGAAATTCTAATTTCGACTAATTCAAAAAGTGATCTTTCAAGTTCTGATTTTTTCAAATAACCGCTAATGCCAAATAATGTTGAGATTGCTTTTTGACCTTTTTCGAATACGTTAATTCTAGTTTCCATGATGTATAATTTTAAATGTTATACCCTAATGACAACTGAACTTTAAGAATTGGACAAAATTTTGAAAAAAAAATGCAGAAAAAATTAAAAGACCAATGTTTTCGGGCTAATTTGAAGGTGTTCAAGCTTTTTTCCGACTAAAGTTTTCTCTCCAACCGACTGAAATCCGAGATTTATATACAATTTTTTGGCATTCGGATTATCTTCATCAACCAATAATCCCAAAGTTTGATTGTTTTTGGTCACATATTCTGCAATCAGAAATTGAAGTATTTTTGAACCAATTCCTTTTCCCTGATATTTCGGATTAACGCCCAAGGAATCAATATAAAATTCACCAGCTTTGGTTTCTAATTCAGGATCAAATTCTCGATTAAAATTGCTTCGGACGTATTCAATTATTGGATTTCTCAAAACTTCTAAATCGGCACCATTATAAATATTTACGGCACCAATGATTTCATTGTTTTCTTCGGCAATAAAACAATTTTGATAGGAATATTGATTGTTTTCTTTCCCAATGAAAAACTGCAGGAAATCTTTCGCGGAAGTGTAATCCTCTTTTTTGATGAATTTATAAATGATGTCTTCCATTGCCAATAATAATATTGGCGCAATTTGTTCTGAATCTGATATTTTAGCTTTTCGGATAATCATTCTTAGTAACCTTTAATTTTAGCAAATTTAAGGTTTATTTAAACACTTAGATGTATAATAGATGCCAAGAAGCTTTGTCAAAGGTTAAAACTTTGACAAAGTTCTATGAAAATATTTTAATGCATTTTGGGATTTCCAAATTGAATAAATCAGAAGCGGTGACGGTTAATAAGCCGAGTTAAATTCTAGTATACAGTTAGGAGAACCGGTCTATAATTTTCTGGACATTGCCAATAAAAATTTCGGTGTTTTTGATTTCTTGTTTGATTGATGGTTCATAATACAATAATTTGTATTGCTCTACCATAGCATTTTTTTGATATTTAATAATCGATTCAAAACTTCGGATTTCATTTTCATCATGCCTTTTCAATTCCCTTTGTTTACCCTTTAAATAATGCAAAGATTTTTTTAACCTTTCAATGTCTAATTTGTCCAAGCTGTAATTTCTTAAAAATTAATAAAACAAGCGATTAGTCAGAATGATAAGTTTCAAAATGCCCAAAAAGCAATTTCATTTCACAATCCAACTATTTTTACCTTAACTACGATAAAATGTGACATTTGGATTTTGCATTATTTAAAAAAAGCTAGAAATATTTTTAATTTTAAAAACAGATAAAAATAAAGTATTTGAAATTCAGTTGTTTACATTTGAAAAAAGTATTTCCATATGTTTGTTTTTTTACAGATTTTAAATACAAACTGCTCCAAATCTGAGAGAAATCAATTAATGATTTGTGAAATATCTACCGATATTGGATAAAAATATACCAATTCAATAATTCAAACCACTCGTATCTTTGTTAGTATATTTTAATATAAAAATTTAAAAAAATGAAAGCAATAGGATTTAAAACATCATTAAAAATAGAAGAAAAGGAAAGTTTTATAGAATTTGAAACTCAAAAACCTGTGCCGGGTGCACACGATTTATTAGTAAAAATTGACGCAATTTCAGTAAATCCGGTCGATTTCAAGATTCGCCAGAACAGCGCTAAAGATACAGTGCTTGAAACACCAAAAATTATTGGCTGGGATGCCGTTGGAATTGTGCAGGCCGTTGGAGAAAAAGTAACATTGTTTGAAGTGGGCGATCCGGTTTATTATGCTGGAGATATTACAAAACAAGGAAGCAATGCTGAATATCAAATTATTGATGAGCGTATTGTAGGCAGAAAACCAAAATCACTAAGTATTGAAGAAGCCGCTGTAATTCCGTTGACCGCTTTGACTGCTTGGGAAATATTGTTTGACCGAATTAGAATCAGCGCCGAAAAAGACAGAGGAAAATCGATTTTAATTATCGGTGGAGCGGGTGGTGTTGGCTCGATAGCGATTCAATTGGCTAAGAAAATTGCAGGATTAACTGTTATTGCAACAGCGTCGCGTTCTGAAACAATTGATTGGTGCAAAAGCCAAGGTGCTGATTATGTGGTCGATCATAAAAATTTGATTGCTTCAGTCAGAGCGGCAGGTTTTGAACATGTTGATTTTATTTTGGATTTTGTCGATACCAATGCTTATTGGGACATCATGACTGAAATGATTAAACCTCAAGGACACATTGCGTCAATCACAGGGAGTAGCAACCCTGTTGCATTAAACAGTTTGAAAAGCAAAAGTGTTTCCTTTTCTTGGGAATTAATGTACACACGCTCAATGTTTCAAACCGAAGATATGATTGAGCAACATCACATTTTGAATAAAGTTGCCGACTTGCTTGATGACGGAGTTTTAAAAACGACTTTAAATCAAACGTTAAACGGACTAACAGTTGAGAATTTAAAGAAAGCGCATCAACTTTTGGAATCAGGAAAAACCATTGGAAAAATTGCTATTAAGTTTTAAAATAACGAGATAGTTGTTAAGTATCGAAGATTTCTGCTTTTCTGATAATCATTTGAAGAAATTTTTTGCACAATGTACGTTTTGTACAGAAAAAACTTTAACTAATTAATTGTTTGTGATATAACAAAATGTTGTATTTTGGTTTTCTTGTGAAATTTAATTGTAAATGAAACTTTTAAAACCAAAATAAAACTATCATGATTTCAAAAAACACAGATCTTGGATTATTAGTATTACGTATCAGCGTTGGAGGTTTAATGCTTTTTCATGGAGTAGCAAAATTGCTTCACGGAATTTCTTTTTTAGTAGAAAACATGGGAACATTTGCCTATGCCGTTTATATTGGTGAGGTTTTGGCTCCTTTGCTTATTTTATTAGGATGGAGAGCCAGAATTGGAGCTGTTATTTTTGCTATAAATTGCATTGTAGCTATAGCAGTGGCTCATTCACAAGATATGTTTTCAATTAGTGATCATGGAGGTTATGCAAATGAATTATTGATGCTGTATCTTTTAGGCTCGATTGCTTTGTTCTTTACAGGAGCTGGAAAATTTGCAGTTTCAAAAACAAATCAATGGGATTAATTTCTTTCTAAAATAGTATAAATAGAAAAGCTCTAAATTTTTGATTTAGAGCTTTTTTTATTTTATCCCTTTCATTTTGAATATATATGGTATCATTTTGATAAATTTTCTAAGAGCTTATTCAGAATGGTTTTTGGTATGTGGTTTACAATTAGATATTTACAATTTTTATGATTGCTCTGGCACACCTTTTGTTTTTTACTAATTAATAGCTGGGGGGATTTTTATAAAGACCGCTTTTTAATTTTTAAAAAATATAATGATGAAAACGAATAAAAATAGAAGTAAAGAAATCACAAAAGAATATTTTTCAAATAAATCGAGACGAAACAAAGATCGATTAGTCAACTTAATGGTGTTTACCGTAGTTCTTTTTATCACTGTTTTGTTAATTACTAAAATAGTTTAGTGTTGTATGAACGCGATTCAGCATAGAATTGACGTACCTGTCTTTTCTTCTGTCGGAAAAATTAGTGAAGCTCATGATTTTTTTATCGAAGAAGCAAGAGCCGAACATATTCTTTATTTAAATGAAATTTGCGAAGAAACACTATTGTCCGCAAAAGCTCGCGGAACTGGGATTTCAGGCCGACCACCTGAATTGCTTTCGGAAAAAATGAAAAAAGGTGAAGCCGTTATTGCATTTTCGCAAGATGGAAAATGGGCAGGTTTTGCTTTTATTTCTTCCTGGGAAAATGGACGTTATGTTTCAAATTCTGGATTAATTGTCGCTCCCGAGTTTAGAAATACAGGATTGGCAAAAAAAATTAAAAAAAAGATTTTTGAACTCAGTCGTACAAAATACCCTGATGCAATGCTATTCAGTTTAACGACAGGCCTTACCGTCATGAAAATGAATCATGAACTCGGTTTTGAACCGGTGACGTACGCTGAACTAACAAAAGACGAGCATTTTTGGGAAAACTGCAAAAGCTGTATCAATTGTCCGATTTTATTAAGTAAAGAAAGAAAAAACTGTTTGTGTACTGCAATGTTATTTGATCCCGAAAAAAACAGGAAAGAAGTTTCAAATTCTCGTTAATTGAGCTTTAAAAGCTTTTTTTATGCTATTTTTGCGCTAAAATTACCCAATTATTTACTAAAATAGCAATGAAATCATTTTCTGTATTTTTCTTTTTTGTTCTTTCCCTTTCTATGAATGCCCAATCAGTAAATGGAGTTGTAAATGACGCTGATGGAAAACCATTATCAGACGTTTTGATTCGTAATCTTATTTCGAAATTTCATGCGCATTCTAATTTTGAAGGGAAATTTGTTCTAGAAAATACTGTTGTGAATGATAGTATCGAAGTTTCGAAAAGAGGTTTCGCAACCATAAAAAGTAAGATTCAAAACACGGAATCTATTGCGATTGTATTGACAGAAAAACCTTTTCTGCTTGAAGAAGTTGCCATTACAAACAATCTGAAATATCTGAATACCATTTCAAAGATTGATTTAGAAATCCAACCGATATCGAATTCTCAGGATTTATTGCGGAAAATTCCCGGATTATTCATCGGTCAGCATGCTGGTGGAGGAAAGGCCGAACAAATTTTCCTGAGAGGATTTGATTGTGATCATGGAACAGATATTAATATATCCGTTGATGGAATGCCAGTAAATATGGTTTCGCACGCTCACGGACAAGGATATTCAGATCTTCATTTTGTGATTCCAGAAACAGTTGATAATATCGATTTTGACAAAGGTTCTTATTTTGCCGATAAGGGAGATTTTACAACTGCGGGCTATGTTGGTTTTAATACAAAAAATGCACTAGAACATAGTACGATTTCTTTTGAGGGCGGACAGTTTGATACTTTTAGGACCGTTGCTTTGTTTAATTTGTTAAATAAGGAAAATCAGTCGGCGTACTTTGCGGGAGAATACATGATGACCGATGGTTATTTTGATGCGCCTCAAAATTTTAATCGAATTAATTTGTTTGCAAAATATAACGCCAAACTAAACAACAGAGATCGAATAGCATTGTTTGTGTCTCATTTTAAAAGCCAGTGGGATGCGAGTGGACAAATTCCAGATCGTGCAGTGAATGATGGCACAATTTCACATTTTGGCGCTATTGATCCTAATGAAGGCGGAAATACAGACAGAACCAATTTCAATTTGCAGTATGATGCCAAAATTGATGAAAATACACAGATAAAAAATACGGCTTATTTGAGCAAATATGATTTTGAATTGTATTCTAATTTTACTTTTTTTCTAAATGATCCAGTAAACGGCGATCAAATCAAACAAAAAGAAAACAGGACAATTGTAGGTTTTCAGTCGGAATATGATCAAAAATTGGATGAAAACTGGCGTTTTAAGCTAGGAGCGGGATTGCGAAATGATAATAATAAAGATGTCGAATTATCACATACTTTAAACCGAAAAACAGTTTTGGATTATTTGAGTTTAGGAAATGTGAATCAGACGAATCTTTTTTCATTTACGAGTTTTGATTTTACTTCTAGGAAATGGCTTGTAAATGCAGGTCTTCGTGTGGATTATTTCAAATTTGGATATGAAGATCAATTGGCTTCGGTTTATACAAATCAAACAGAAAGCAAAGCTATTGTAAGTCCAAAATTGAACTTTTTATATACGCAAAATAACACTTTGCAATATTTCCTGAAACTAGGAAAAGGTTTTCATAGTAATGACACCCGCGTTGTAGTGGCGCAAAAAGGACAGGAAATTTTGCCTGAAACTTATGGAGCAGATTTAGGAATTAATTGGAAACCATTCCCAAGAATGATTTTGAATTCAGCGATTTGGTATTTGTATTTGGGACAGGAATTTGTGTATGTAGGAGACGAAGCGGTTGTAGAGCCAAGCGGTAAAACTCAAAGAAAAGGTTTTGATTTTGGTTTTAGATATCAATTAACCAATTGGCTATTCTGGAATACAGATTACACATATACGCATGCACGTTCTCTTGACGAGCCAAAAGGAAATGATTATTTGCCATTAGCACCAGTTCATACTTTAATGAACGGGTTTTCGGTAAAAGATTTAAAAGGTTTTTCGGGAAGTTTAAGAACCCGTTTCTTGGGGGATCGTCCAGCAAATGAAGACAATTCGGTTGTTGCAAAAGGCTATTGCATCACAGATTTCTCTGTAAATTATCAGATTAAAAAAGTATCAATAGGAGTGAACATTGATAATATTTTTGATACAAAATGGAAAGAAACACAATTCTTGACCGAATCAAGATTAGCAAACGAAACAGTTCCAGTTGAAGAAATTCATTTTACTGCAGGAACTCCATTTAATGCTCGATTGATTTTGAAATACAGCTGGTAAAAACTTAAAAATTGAGTCATAAAAAAGCGAGACTTTCTATAAACTAGAAATTGTCTCGCTTTTTCAATTAAAATCAGAAATCAAATTAACCGTGAGCTGCAACAGAAACGTCTGCCCATTCTTCCCAGGTTTTTAGTTTTTGTTCGTAAGTTTGTTTGGCAAATGGTAAGGCTACTTTTCCTAAAAATAGGCGCAAAGGAGGATTTTCGGCTTCAACTAATTTAATGATGGCAGGAACCGTAGCGCTTGTTTTTCCGAAAGTATCAGGATCATGTCCATCTGCGATTGCTTTTTTGATTCCGTCATAAGCTGGGATGCTTTCGCTGATGATTCCGTTACCCCAGATATCGGTAACATATCCGTTTGGTTCAACCAAAGTAACGTTAATTCCGAATTGTTTTACTTCTGAAGCCAGCGTTTCAGTAAGACCTTCAACAGCAAATTTAGAAGCATTATATAAACCAATGATTGGTAAAGTAGCGATCCCTAAAATAGAAGAAACCTGAATAATATGGCCGCTTTGCTGTTTTCTCATAATTGGCAATACCGCTTGTGTTAGCCAAAGCGTACCAAAGAAATTAGTTTCGAATTGTGCTCTTGCTTCTTGTTCTGTAGCTTCCTCAACAGCTCCGTTTAAAGCATAACCTGCATTATTAATCAGGATATCTATAGTCCCGAAATGCTGTTGTACTTTTTCTACCACTGCAAACGATTCTGAGCGGTTGTTTACATCTAGTTTAAGAGGTAAAATTGCCTCTCCGTATTGTGCTTTTAAGTCGGCTAGGGTATCAATATTTCTGGCTGTTGCAGCTACCTTGTATCCTTTTGCTAAAAATGCTTCTGTCCAGGCTCTTCCGAATCCTTTTGACGCTCCTGAAATTAAAATTGTTTTTGACATGTTTTCTAGTTATTAATTGTGAAATGTAAATTGATATTTGTTTTTATTGAAATTAATTTTTGTTATTGTTATTGAATTTTTGTAATATGACCAATCGGTCATTTTTTTAATAAAAAAAATTAGAAGCTGTTTTCCTCTATTATATTTTTGAGGGTTTTAGCGATGATTTTCATTTTATCGTTGTTGCCAGACATTCTTGAAATTAAATGGCCACCTTCCATCATGGCGAACATGATGACAGCAAATTCTTCGGCATTCCAGTTAGGCTTAAATTCTCCGTTGGCAATTCCTTTATTGACGCTGCTGGCTAATAATTGTTGATTGGCGTTACAACCTTTATTGATTTTCTCTTTTACAATAGGGTTGGTGTCGTCAGCTTCGGTTCCGAAATTTAATAAGGGACAACCACCAGTTAAAGGCGGATTCACGGCATTGCTAAAAAAATCGATATAAGCAAACAATTCTTCTTTTGCTGTTTTGCTTTTGCTGATTTCAGAAACTAGTTTATCGCCTAATTTTTTCATATTGTGATCAACAGCGGCGCAGGCAAGGACTTCCTTGTTTTCAAAATGAACGTACATGCTTCCTTTTGACAATTTGGTTGCCTCCATAATATCGCTCATAGAGGTTGCCGCAATCCCTTTTGTATTAAAAATTGGTGCTGCTTTTTCTATGATAAATTGTCTGGTTTCTTCTCCTTTTGCCATGATAGCTATTATTTATGGTACAAATATATGACCGATTGGTCATAAAAACAAATTTTTTAATGTTTTTTTTAATGATCAGACAAAATTATATTTGTTTTTGGCTTTTTAGACTTGTTCATTACCAGTAATAACAGGGGAAGCGTGATGACAAAAAATAAACCAACAAAAAGAAAAGCATCTCTATAACTCAATAAAGAAGATTGTCTCATTATGATATTCTCCATTAATTTCAGCGCTTTTGATCTTGCTTCGTTATAAGCAAAACCATGATGTTGAAAGTAAGCAATATAGCCGTTAAGACGATTCATTGCTTTTAGATTATCTAAACTTACATTCGAAACCAAAACGTTTCGATGTTCGGCAAAACGATGCGCGATATAGGTATTGATGATAGAAACGCCAAAAGAACCGCCCAATTGGCGCATCATATTGTTGAGCGCTGCGCCTTGTCCAACATCTTTGTCATCGAGTGAGGAAACAGCCAACATTGTTAAAGGAACCGTTAATAAAGCCATTCCTAAAGCACGGAAAATCAAAGCTGTTGATACTTCAAAAGCACTGGTGTCTAAAGTGATTTCCGACATTCTCCAATTGAAATAAATAAACAGTAAAAATCCCGCAGCAATAATAAGAACGGGAGAAACACCTTTTTGAAGCAATGTCCCACATAGTTTTAAGGCGACTAAAGCAAATAGAGCGCCTGGCAATAAAAGCAAACCGGTTTGATAAGGTGAAAAACTCAAAAGACGCTGTGCCACAACTGGACTAATGTAAATAGAAATAAACATTCCAAATCCGGTCACAAAAGTTAGAATTGCTGCAATGCTCAAAGATTTGCTTTTAAGAACTCGAAGATTGACCACAGGTTTGTCAACGGTTAATTCCCAATAAATAAACGTCAATAAGGTAATTGAAGCAATGGCAGCGAGAATTACAATATAACGAGTTTCAAACCAATCTTCGACTTCGCCTCGTTCTAAAACAGTTTGAAGTGCGCCGACACCAATTGCCAATAAAGCAATTCCGATCCAATCAACTTTGGCGATTTCTGGTTTTACGGGCGGTTCTTTCAACAAGAAAATACAGGAAATCGCAACTAAAATTCCGATTGGAATATTGATCAGGAAAATCCAAGGCCAATCGTAATTTTCTGTAATGTAACCGCCAAGCGTCGGCCCAATTGTGGGTCCGATGAAAATTCCGGCTCCAAATATAGCGCCTGCTGTTGATTGTTTGTCTTTCGGAAAAAGCTCAAATACCACAACCTGAGATACGGATAATAAAGCGCCTCCACCAATTCCTTGAAAGAATCTGAAGAAAACAAGCATCCAGATATTTGAGGAATGTCCGCACATAAAAGAGCAACACGTAAATAAAATTACCGAACCAATATAATAGTTTCTGCGACCAAGATTGGCACTCAAAAAACTCGTAATCGGGATAATGATGACATTGGCAATGGCATAAGCCGTTATGACCCAAGAGGTGTCTTCTAAAGTTGCGCCCAAATTGCCACTCATATGCGAAAGCGCAACATTGACAATTGAAATATCAATAAGCTCCATAATCGCGGCGAGGATTACGGTTAAAATAAGCAGTTTTCGTTGTATTGGTGTCATATTTTTATTTTTGTACCGATCGGTATATTTTATGATAAAAAAAAGGCTTTGAAAAATTAAAGCACTTTTTTGATTACATTGGTTTTGAATAAATTAGAATAAGCTCTGGCAATTAAACGAGTTTCAGCTTCGTTCCAGATTTCGCACTGTGCATTTACAAATTGTTTTCCCTTTTTAATGATAGCAGTTTTTGCCAAAATTGTGTCCCCAACATGCGCTGGAGCAAAATAATCGATGTTGAGATTAATGGTTGTGTAAAAATGTTCCTCATCCAAAGAAAATAAAGTTGCACCAATACAATCATCTGCAATTGCCGCAGTAACACCTCCATGCAAAGATTTAATCGGATTTGACATTTCTTCTCTCACTACATATTTGAATGTGACAGTACCAGGCTCCGCAACTAAAACGATTGGTTTCATCCATAACATAAAAGGTGAGGGCGAAGCTGTGAATTCTCTGTCTAAATGATCTTGAAGTACTTGTAATCTTGTTTTCATTTTGTTGTTTGTTGTTTATTGTTTATTGTTGGCTTCGACTTCGCTCAGCCTGACAAAAAACTCATAATTCATAATTAATAAAATACCAATTGGTATATTTTTATTGGTAAAAAAAGCAACTTTTGAAATTGCCTTATTCTAAATCGTCAATTATTTTGTAAACCGAAGTCATAATAGTTGACAAATTATCTAAATTGCTGGTCAGTTTGCTGATCATTATGGCACCTTCAATTAAAGCAATGATAGTTAGTGCCGTTTTTTCGGTATCAATTGAAGTGGTTTTGAATTCTCCCGCCAAAATTCCTTGCTCAATAAAATACATTATTTTTTCTTTCCAATAATTCAGCGTTCGCTCGGCGTATTTCTTCAAAATTGGATGTGTATCATCTGATTCTGTTGCAGTGTTTAAAATTGGGCAACCGCCCTTTGTTACTTGTAAATCAGAATATTTAGAATACAACTTTGGATAAACTAATAACTTGCCTTTAAAAGTAGTCTGTTTGTCAATTTCTCTAGAAAACGCATCGTGCAATTTTTTGACATTGTATTTAAAAACCGCAATCGCTACTTCGTCCTTATTCTCGAAATTACCATAAATGCTTCCTTTTGTGAGTCCGGTTATGTCTGTAATATCACTTATCGAAGTACCGCTGTAACCTTTCATATTAAAGATTGGAGCTGTCTTTTCGATAATAAATTGCTTGGTTTTTTCCGCTTTGCTCATGACAAAATCATTTTGACAGTGCAAATATATACCAATCGGTATAATTTTGGATTCTTTTTTTGATTTATTTTTAAAATGAGAGCGAGAATTTTTTTTTTAGAAAAATAAAAGCTCCCATTTGGTTAGTACTGGGAGCTTTTGGGGGCATTATAAATTATTGGGCAGTAAAAGTCAGATAATCAAAATTCATGTTGCCATTTGAAACAATATGAAGTCGGAGTGTTTGTTTGCCTTTCTTCAATTTAATTGTTCCAATGGAATCTGAACTGTTCCAATGATGCCATTGTCTCCAATCGACTGGATCTTTGTCATCATGTGTTGAGGTAATTTTCATTTTTCCCGTAGCATCCTTTCCGTTTACGTCAATGCTGATTTCGCCATCGCCGTTTGCGGTGTAAAGCGCGCCTATTTTGTAAGTTCCAGATTTGCTTACTTCGACAGTATAATTTATCCATTCTCCAGGTACAGTCCAGCCTATGTAAAGATCTCCAATACTTCTCGGAACTTTATTATATGGATTGTTGTCAATATCGCCATCTTTCGAATACGAAATATCAACCCCTTCATTTATTCTGAATTCATTCAGCGGATTTCCGTTTACCGGATTCAATTTTCCGCTTCCGTTGTTTATTTCGTCAGTGTCGTGATAAGCAATTCCTTCGCCACCCAAATCATACCATTCGCATTCTATTTTACCCGGAATTTGTTGCGGTTTAAATGCTTTTGAAGTTTGTGCGAAACTTTTTGTCAAACTCATGACTACAATAGTAACCGATAATAGAAATGTTTTCATTATTTATTTTTAGATTTATTGGATTTTTAAATTTGCAATTGAAAATATGCTTTGCTTGACAAACAAGAAATATTTTTGCGACTGAAAAAAGAATTATCTTTCTGAAGCTGTTTCTCTATTCTTAATATGATTTCGATGTGAAATTCCCCATTTGATCATTTCAGAAATTATAGGCCCAAAAGATTTGCAATACGGAGTTGATTCATAAAGAATCGGAATTAGAGCATCTGGATCTTCAGTTCTTTTGACTAAATTATTGAGTTCCATATCTTTTAATTCTTTTGATAACATTCGGGACGTGATTCCGGGAATGCTTTCTTTGATGTCTTTAAATCTATTATTTCCGTTGCAAATGGAATTGATGATAGGAAGTTTCCATTTTCCGCCCAAAACATACAAAGTGTCCTGAAGCGCCTGAAATTCTTCTTTTTGATTTCTTGCCATAATTTTAGTTTTTGCGTACTGAAAATTTTGATATTTTTTTTACTCCCGCAGATTTAGCAGATTGCACAGATAATTTTTTTGCGACTGATTAAAAATATTTTAATTCATTTTATTCAGCTTGATAAATCTGCATTATCTGCCAAATCTGCGGGAAACAAATTAAGTTTTGTGTCTTAGCGTCTTAGTGGCATGACTTAAACAAAAGTAAAAATAAATCATAAATAATTGCATTTATGTATTTAACTACGTAGTTTTGTATTGTAAAATTTAAAATAAAATGAAACCTATAATAATTCCAATAGAAAATAAGTTCGAAAATGCCATTGCCGACTTAATTTTAAACATTCAGATAAACGAATTCAATGTTCCGATTACAAAAGAAGATCAGCCCGATTTATTTAATATTCAGAACTTTTATTATGCTGGAGGCGGAGGTTTTTGGGGCGCATTTATAAATGATGAATTAGTAGGAACTATTGCCTTGGTTAAATTTGATGAGCATTCGGCGGCAATTCGAAAGATGTTTGTAAAAAAGGAATTTCGCGGAAAAGAATTTTCGATTGCGCAGCAATTATTAGAGACTTTAATAGAATATTGCAAAGAAAACGGAATCGATGATTTATATTTGGGAACTGTTGCGATTTTAGAAGCTGCATTGCGTTTTTACGAAAAGAATGATTTTGTGCGAATTGAAAAAGAAGCGCTTCCAGAAAAATTCCCGTTAATGAAACCCGATAATGTTTTTTGTCATTTAAACTTAAAGAAATAGAAATGAATATTATAGACGAATCGGGAATTTTGGCTATTTCGACGCGATTACAGCGCTTAAGCGAACAATTGCGAAAAGATGGCGCATTGGTTTATAAATCATATGGAATTGATTTTGAACCGAAATGGTTTCCAGTAATTTATACCTTATATTATAAAGATACTTTAAGCGTTGTGGAGATTGCCAATGAAATTGGCTACACGCATCCGTCAACGATAAGTTTGTTGAAAGAGCTGGAAAAACAAAAACTGATTCGCTCTAAAAAAGACAAAATCGACGAACGAAAAAGATTGATTCAGCTGACTGCAAAAGGGCAGGAGCTTATTGAACAAATGAAACCGGTTTGGGAAGTCATGAAAAATGCTTTAACGGAAATCACGAACAATCAAAACAATCTGTTAAGAGCAATTGAAGAAGCTGAAAATAAAATTTTGCATCAGAGTTTTTTGCAAAGAGCTTTACAGTTGAAGAGTGGAGGAGAGTAATAAAAACAAAAAGCGATCGTATTAAGATCGCTTTTCTTTTATATAATTGGCGTAGAATAAATTGATATTCGGGAGATGTGATAAAGTTCGATATGCTCCAAAAACTACTCCATTCTTATTTACCACATTCCTAAAAATCGTTTCTATTATGTACGATAAAGTGTATGTTTTGGTTTTGGAGTTTTGATAGTTTTGCAAAACTTTAACATCTGCTAAATTTTGGTTTATAAATGAAATTGATATTTGTGTATCTTTATAAAATAAAATTATAAAGATGACCATTCAACAGTTAAAATATATTGTCGCTTTAGACGAAGAACGTCATTTTGCAAGAGCCGCCGAAGTTTGCATGGTAACACAACCCGGACTTACGATTCAGCTAAAAAATCTCGAAGAAGAAATTGGAATCAAGATTTTTGACCGAAACAAAGTGCCGCTCACGCCAACCGTTCTTGGAATTGAGATTATCAATAAAGCCAAAAAGATTCTTCGTGAAGTTGATGAAATCAGGGATTTTGTGGTGAATGAGAAAAATCTATTGGAAGGAGAATTAAAACTCGGCATTATTTCGACTTTATCGCCTTATCTGATTCCGCTTTTTATTCAGGCCATGAAAGAAGCGGCGCCAAACGTACATTTTATTATCAAAGAGGCTTACACCGGAGTTTTAATGAAAGAGCTAGAAACCGGCGCGATTGACGTTGCTATTATGGCGACGCCAACAGGAAATCCAAATTTGATAGAACATGTTATTTTTAAAGAACCTTTTGTGGCGTATTTAAATCAAACCCATCCGATGGCGAATAACGAATTTTATGAAATGCAGCCCGGCGATAAAACCGAGTTATTACTCCTGCATCATGAATATTGCTACAACGCACAATTGCTAGATATTTGCGGATTAAAATCTTCGGATAAAATAAAAGAACAATTTACCTACGATATTAATTCCATCGAAACCTTGAAAAATCTGGTTCGCGCACATTTGGGATTTGCGATTATTCCGAAGCTTTCAACAGTAAATGAATCCGGCGGACTTTTCAAACCTTTTAAAGAACCCGTTCCGGTTAGAGAAATAAGTTTAGTAGTTTCGGATTCGTTTTCAAAAAAGTTATTGCTAGAAAAAATGAACGAAGCCATTTGGAATTGTCTTCCCGAATCCCTCAAAAAAGATTTCAGCTATAAAAAAATCCGTTGGAACGATTCGCCTTATTTTATAAAGGCAGTTAGTAAGTTTATGTAATACTTAAATTCCAAAATAAAAATTCCAAATTCCAATTTTTTAAGACTTGGAATTTGGAATTTTATGTTTTTATCATTCTGAGGAATGAAGAATGACAAGCTTATATTGAATTGATAATTAACAATTAATAATTTATAATTATTTTTTAGAAGCTTCAATAATCACATTTGCCACTTTCTCAGGTTGAGAAATGAAAACCACGTGGCTTCCTTTAATTTCAGTGATTTTTGTGTTAGAACGTTTGTACATTGCACGTTCGATATCCGGGTTGATGCTTTTGTCTTCAGTTGCAACAATTCCGTATGAAGGTTTAGTTCTCCAAGCCGCTTTAGTAATTGGCGTCACAAAACCTTTTGCATAGAAAGCACCTTGTGAAGCAAACATAAAATCAGCATCTTCTTTGCTTAAATCTCCTGCAAAACCAGCGTGGAATTTCGCTTTGTCGTAATAAGCAATTCCTTTGTCGTCTGGAGCCAAAACACCATTTTCTGGAGCAGGAGGCGCAGTTTGTAACCATTGAATAGAGTTTTCTCCGTTATCAGGTTGTAAAGCAGCAACATAAACTAAAGCAGCAACTTTTGGGTGATTTCCAGCTTCAGTAATTACAGTTCCGCCCCAAGAATGTCCAACCAAAATTGTTGGTCCGTCTTGTTTGTCTAAAGCTAAATTTGTTGCTCTAACATCGTCTTCTAAAGAACTTAACGGATTCTGAACGATTGTTACATTATACCCTTTTTTAGTCAAAATTTGATACAAACCTTTCCATCCAGAACCGTCTGCAAAAGCACCGTGAACTAATACTACGTTTTTAATTTTAGGAGTAGTTTGAGCGTTTACGTTTGTTGATGTAAGTACTAAACTAAAGATTATTAATGCGAATGCTAAAAAGCTTTTAAATATTGTTTTCATTTTTATTAAATTTTAGATTGTTGATTTTAGATTTTGGATTGATTGTTGAAATTCCCTTTCACACAATCTTGTCATTCCGAGGAACGAGGAATCTCCGCGAGTAACTCCATCTGGAAATTCGCCAATCTTTGTAGAGCAACTTGTGGAGATTTCTCCTCCGTCGAAATGACAAGATTGTGAGTAATTGGGATTTGAAACTTTATTGTTTAGAAATTAGTTCAACGTTACAGCCAAAGTAATTTCAGTGTTCAATAATTTCGAAATCGGACAAATTTCTTTTGCTTTTTGAGCTGTTTTTTGAAAATCTTCTTCAGAGATTCCAGGAACTTTTCCAGTAAGTTCTAAAGCAATTAAAGTGATAGTTCCGTCTTCAAAAGTTACTTTAGCGGTTGTGTCTAAATCTTCAGGAACAAAACCAGCTTCAGATAATAAAAAGCTCAATTGCATTGTAAAACAGCCAGAATGTGCCGCTGCAATTAATTCCTCAGGGTTAGTTCCAACACCTTGTTCGAAACGAGTTTTAAAAGATAATTGTGCATTATCTAAAGTTGTGCTTTGCGTACTGATGGTTCCTTTTCCTTCCATTCCTGTACCTTTCCAGTTTGCGTTTGCTCTTCTTGTAAATTTCATGATTTCTAATTTTTTAAAGTTATTTTTTAAGATGATCAAATCATTTCTTTGATTTTGATGAGACAAAGTTATGGCGATGGTTATTATTAATCAAATTAATAATTTTTGATACTTATAAAAATAATTTATAAGTATTGGTTTTATTAGTGTTGATTAAAACTTTGAGCTGAAATTTTTTTATTCCTAAATTTTAAAAAGAAGAAGAAAAGAGCGTGTTTCACTTCGTTATTTGGTTTCAAGTTAGAATTTGAAACAAAGTAGATCGCTGATTTTTAGTTTTCTAAAGACATTGAAATTATTTTTATCTGAAACAATTTTTATAAGAATATCAGAAGAATAATTTTTTGAGTGAATAACCTAACTTTTAGATGTATGAAAAATGCTTTTCTAATAATTACAGTTTGTTTGAGCGCCATTTTGTTCTCTTGCAAGAAAGATAAAGATCAAGTACCTACAGAAACTGAAAAGTCTGATACTGTTGCTGATTCCACTTTTGCTGATACCGGTTGGCCACGCGAAGCTGAAAATAACGGTACAAAACTCGTTTATTATCAGCCTCAGGTGGATGATTGGAAAGATTTTAAAGTACTTACCGCTCGAGTAGCTTTTTCGTTGACTCCAAAAGATGGAAAACAGGTTTTGGGTGTCGCTTCTTTAAAAGCAGAAACATTGGTCGATAAAGACAATCGAAGCGCTTATATAAAAAACCTTCAAATTACCGATGTGCGTTTTCCTGCTTTGGACGAAAAGAAAGTTCCCGAAATGGAAAAACTGTTCAAAGAAACACTGCCTCAAAGCGGAGATCCTATTTCTGTAGATCGCATTTTGGCCGATTTAAGCCATACCAAAAGTCCGCCGAAGGGAATTGCCGCTAAAAACGATCCGCCAACTATTTTTTACAGCACAAAGCCATCGCTCTTGCTTATTGTGCAAGGCGAACCGGTTTTGGTTCCGATTGAGAAATCGGATATTCAATATGTAGTGAATACCAATTGGGATTTGTTTTTTGATAAAACGACGAAAGATTATTATCTGTTAGCCGAAAACATTTGGCTGACGTCGAAAAAAGTGGAAGGAAAATGGACGAAAACGACAAAACTGCCTTCAAGTTTAAGCAATCTGCCATCAGGAGAGAATTATGATGATGTCAAAAAAATGATTCCGCCTCCAACTTCAGGAAATGCTCCAGAAGTTTTCTACAGCAATAAACCAGCCGAATTGATCGCAGTAACGGGAAATCCGAAATTCATTAAAATTGACGGAACCAAATTAATGTACATTGACAATACCGAAAATGATGTTTTTGCCAATGAAGCTGATGGACAATATTATGTGTTATTATCAGGAAGATGGTTTAAATCCAAAGAATTGACAGGGCCGTGGTCGTATGCGGGAAATAATCTGCCAGCTGATTTTGCTAAAATCCCTAAAAATTCGCCACGTGCCAATGTGTTAGCTTCTGTGCCTGGAACGCAGGAAGCAAATGATGCGGTAATGTTGTCGCAAGTTCCGACAACAGCCATTTTGAAAAAATCGGATGCCGAAGCAAAAGTAAAAGTGAATTATGATGGAGGTACGGCACAGTTTAAACCAATTGAAGGCACAAAAATGCAATATGCAAGCAATACGCAAGAGAAAATTATTAAAGTAGGCGATTTGTATTATTTATGTTTTCAAGCCGTTTGGTTTATGTCGACAAGCCCTAACGGACCTTGGAAAACATGCGATTCTGTTCCGAAAGAAATTTATACGATTCCGCCAAGTTCTCCTGTGTATAATGTGACGTACGTAACGCAAACCACAACCGATACTACTGTAGAAAGCAGTTCAACTGCCGGTTATTTGGGCGCTTTTATTATTGGAGCTACTTTTGGCGCCATATTGAGTTATGGTACAGGATGGTATTATCCACCGTATGTATATTATGGAGGCATGTATCCAATTTATCGTCCGTGGCCGTATGCGTACGGAGGCGGAGCAGTTTATAATCCGTGGACGGGTGGCTACGCGGCCGGAAGACGCGTGTACGGACCTTATGGCGTGGCAGGAACTTCGGCTTGGTACAATCCAGCAACAGGAAGATACGGGCGTTCTGCAAGTGTTCAAGGTTGGTATGGCGGTCGTACTGCTGCAAGTACCTATAATCCGTGGACAGGAAATTACGCCAGAACCAATCAAGGGCATAATGCGTATGCACAATGGGGACATTCGGCAGCAACAAATGGCAATCAATGGGCGCAGACCGGACATATTACTACCAGACGCGGTACAGCAGTTGCGTACAAAACTTCGGGCGGAAAAGAAGGTGTAATTACGCATCGCCGTGGCGGAGGAACTACGATTCACACCAACAATAATCTATACGCAGGCCACGACGGACATGTTTATAAAAGAGATGCAAACGGAAACTGGAGTCATTACAATAATGGAAACGGTGGTTGGACGCAAGCAGGAACCTTGGGTTCGTCAAAAAAAGCGGGTGAAGGCATTCAGAATAGAGCGAATCAAGGACTTGGTGCCAATGGAGCAGGGGAGCGCATCCAGCGTGACAAACCCAACGAAGGACTTGGAGCCAATGGCGCTGGAGAACGAATTCAGCGTGATAACTTGCCAAATGCCAACCAAAACCTAGGTGGCGAAACCCGATTAGGCGACAGAACCGAGGGAAATAATGTAAACAGACCAGAACAAAGACTAGGGCAACCAAACAAACCGCTTGGAGAACCCGGCCGTTCTGATGTGACAAACGATCTTGATCGCTCTGCTTTTTCAAGAGACCGTGGCGAATCGCAAACGCGTAATTTCCAAAATTTCCAGCGCCAAGGTGGTTTTGGCGGTGGTGGATTCCGTGGCGGTGGTGGCGGTTTTAGGGGTAGGAGATAAATTTGTTTATAGGTTAGTTTTAATTCAGAAAAAAAATCAGGTTTGGTGGTTAATATTAGCCAGACCTGATTTTTTTTTATAAAAAAGAGATATTTTAATTAAAGTTTTCAATAATTGTTTCTTTTATTATATTTTAGCGTTTACTTTTTAATAAATCGGGAATTGCAATGACAGGTAAGATAACATTACTTAAAAAAGTATCCTTCCAAGTATTAAAAAGCATACCGCGTAAAGTGGAGTAAGCAATTCCAAGTAGAGTAGAAACAAATATTCCGCTGAATAATGGTTTATCATTACTAATTTGATAATGATCACTTAGATCATCAATTTTATAAAAAAAATCAACTTCATAACTACCGCCTTGTTCAATAGGTGCATCTATTACAACATTCACGTCTAGAAAAAGCCTAATTTTAACTACCTCTTTTTCTAAATTATGCATCATATTATGTGATACAATAATATCGTAAGAAGGATTTTTTTCTAACTTACTTTTAAATAAAATGGTGTTTTCTTTTTCCCATTTTATATTCGTTAAATGAATTTTTGATGGTACTATTTTATTTTCATCCATAGGATTATGATACTTTTTTATCTAGACTACTTTCAACAGAAAATACTTCTGAATTTTCAAACAAAGTATCTTCTTGTTCTTCTTGCCCTACATGCACTTTTAAATACACATACTCTTTTTGAGCTTCTATATGAATAATATCCGCACCAAGAACTGTTTCAATTTTGGTAATTGTTTTGGTTGTATATGTGTGTGTACCAGTTAGCCACTTGCTAATTTCAGATGGTTTTTTGTTAAGCAAACGTGCTAAATCAACTGATTTTAAACCTCTTTCTTTAAGTAATTCTTGAATCTTATTTGCAATAGCAAGATTTTTTTCAACTAATTTATTGATTTCTGGGTTTTTATTTTGTTCTAACCAATTAGAAATTATATTATTTTTAGTGTTTTCCATAATTAAAAATTAATTATCATATCAGACTGAAACTCAATATCAGTAAAGGTTTCATTCCATGTGATAGTTTTTTGTTTAAATGCTTCGTCTAATGCTGCTGTAATTTGATTTGCTAATTTAAAATGATCTCTCACATTTTCGCATTCTTGTGCTGTTATAGCTGTTTTTAAATCTCCATTGAAAAGAAATACTACATGCTCGTTTGCACGCAAGCAATATAAGCGTAATGCATTTGGTTTTTTCTTTCCATTTTCAATGTATGAAGGATTATTGTTTTTTGCAGGTGGTAGTGCTGAAGTATCTGCAGTCTCTCCTTCAGGTCTAAATAAATGAGGTTGTGCACCATATTTTTCTCCAATTACTTGTATCCATTTTACAATATGATAAAGTTTGTCCTTATTCGTTTGTTCGTGCGTAGCAATAAACTTTTCAAATAATGAAATAGTTTCTTCTCCTACAACAAGAGAGTAATATGATACTTTATCATAAGCTCCTATATGTTTGATACGTGCAAAAGTATTCACTTATAAGTTATTTTCCAAATTAATATTCATTTTTAAGTTAACTTTACATGATTTATCTTACGAATATAGAATTATTTTAACTGCTTTTTATCACTATACTTAGACCTTAACACTATTCTGTCTTTTTAAAAGTTTTAATTTTTAAAATTAATTATAAAAACTAAATGTTAAGCTAGTAGTTAATAAACTATAAATTTCCTGAAAAATCTTCTCCTAATAATTTAGCTTGATCTAAAATCGTTTTCACAGCGTTTTCCTGTAAATCTGGGGGGTATCCATATTTTTTTAAAATACGTTTTATTAATACTCGCATTTTAGCTTGAACACTTTCTTTTTTATCCCAATCAATTGTAACTGAATTTCGAACGCTTTCAACTAATTCTCGTGCGATTGTTTTTAAAATTTCATCACCTAATACTTTTACCGCACTATCAGAAACTTCTAATGCATCATAAAAAGCTAATTCTCTAAAATCAAGATTTAATTTTTCACCTCTTTGATCGGCAAGTTTTATTTCTTTCGCCATTCGTATCATTTCTTCAATAACCTCGGCGGCCGTTAAAGCGTTATTTTGATAACGTTTAATAGCATCAGAAAGCATTTCAGAAAACTTTTTACTTTGTATGATATTGTGTGAGGAGCGTTTTTTAATCTCATCATTTAATAATCTTCTCAATAATTCTAAAGCCAAATTCTTTCTTGGCATATCTTTTAATTCCGCCAAGAACTCATCTGATAAAATTGAAATTTCAGGTTTTTCTATACCTGCAACATCAAAAATATCTATTACCTCAGTTGAAATTAAAGCATCTGAAATAATTTGTCTAATAGCTGTTTCTACTTCTTCATCACTTCGTTTTTTTACACTTTCTCTCAATTTAGATATTCTTGCCTTAATAGCTTGAAAGAAGCTTAAATCATCTCTAATGGCTAATGCTTTTGGATGTGGCACCGAAATAGCAAAAGCTTTGGAAAGATTACTCACATTGGAACTAAATCGATCTTTACCGTTATCCAATCCTAACACATAATCGGTTGCATCTAGCAAAAATGTTAGTTTTTGCCTTGGCTCTAAATTAAAGAACCTTTTATATTCGAATTTATCAAATAAATCTATTACAATTTCATATAACTCTTCCATTTTGGCAACGGCTTCTTCCTGATCAAATTCAATTTTACCTTTACCGCCATTTGCTGTATAAATACTTAAAGCTTTCTTTAAATCTTGTGCAATACCTAAGTAATCAACGATTAAACCACCTTCTTTGTCTTTAAAAACACGGTTTACTCTGGCAATAGCCTGCATTAAATTGTGTCCTGACATTGGTTTATCTACATATAAAGTATTTAAACAAGGAGCATCAAAACCTGTTAGCCACATATCACGAACAATAACTAATTTTAAACCGTCTTTTGGGTCTTTTAATCTGTCACCAATCGCTTTTCTTTTTGGTTTGTTTCTGATGTGTTCCTGCCAATCTAATGGATCAGATGAAGAACCGGTCATAATAACTTTGATTACACCTTTATCATCATCATTACTATACCACTCTGGACGAATTTTAATAATTGCATCGTGTAAAGCTACACAAATTCTACGACTCATACACACAATCATGCCTTTGCCTTCAAAAACTTCTCCTCGTTGTTCGAAATGTTTTACTAAGTCAGCTGCTACTTGTTGTAATCGTTTTTCGCTACCTACAATGGCTTCCTGTTGTGTCCATTTTGCAAAACGTTGTTGGCGTTCTGTTAGTTCATCTTCTTCGGTAACTTCTTCAATACGCTGGTCAATAAGACTTTGCTCATCTGAATTCAATTCTATTTTTGCCAAACGGCTTTCATAAAATATACGAACTGTTGCTCCATCTTCAACTGCTTGTTGAATATCATAAATATCTACATATTCGCCGAAAATAGCTTGGGTATTTTTATCTTCATTTTCTATTGGTGTTCCCGTGAAACCTATAAATGAAGCATTTGGTAGTGCGTCACGCATATGACGAGCATAACCATCAATAAAATCATATTGGCTACGATGTGCTTCATCAGCTACTACCACAATATTTCTGCGGTCAGACAATTTTGGATATTCACCACCTTTTTCTTCAGGCATAAATTTCTGAATAGTGGTAAAAATTACACCACCCGAAGCCACTGAAAGTAAACTTTGCAAATGGTTTCTATTTTCTGCTTGTACTGGAGTTTGTCTTATCAGTTGTTGACAATTACTGAAAGTATCAAATAATTGTTGGTCTAAATCATTTCTATCTGTTAAAACCACAATAGTTGGATTGTCTAATTGTGGCGTTACGACCATTTTACCCGAATAAAACACCATACTCAAACTTTTGCCACTTCCTTGTGTATGCCAAACGACACCTGCACGCTGGTCACCTTGAACAGACGCTGCTTTTATAGTTGATTGTATAGCTTTGTTTACGGCATAATATTGATGATATGCTGCTATTTTTTTGATGGTTTTTTCTTTGGTTTTCTCAAATACGATAAAGTATCTGATTAGGTCTATTAATACTTTTTTATCCAACATACCTTGGAGCATTATATCCATTTCTAAATGGTTTTGCTCTGTTGGGAATAATGAAGAATTATATAGTTCTCTTGATTCTTCAACTCTATTGTTTTCATTTGGAGCTGGTGGAATTTTCCAACCGCTAAACCTGCTCCAATCACTTGTTATGGTTCCTGCTTTTGCAAACCAACCATCTGTAGCAATTAGAATACTATTGTAGTTAAAAAGTGAAGGAATAGCTTGTTTGTAGGTTTGTAATTGGTCGAAAGCGTTTTTTATAGTTGCATTTTCCGAAGTTGCATTTTTTATTTCAATGACAACTAAAGGTAAACCATTGATGAATAAAATAACATCCGGTCTTTTGTTGGCATGCTTTTCAACTATAGTAAATTGATTGACCGCTACGAAATCATTATTTAATGGATTATCAAAATCCATTAACCAAACTTTAAAAGTTTTGTTTTCTACGCCTTCTCTACCTTTTATATCCACACCTTCCGTAAGTAATTTATGAAAAGCTTCATTATTGGCTAACAAAGATGTATGCTTTACTCGCAGTACCTGTTTCACAGCTTCTTCACGAACTTCGTAAGGAATAGACGGATTGAGTTTTGCAATAGCTTCTTCCAACCGAGAAGTTAACACAACTTCATTGTAGGCTCTCTCTAATGCAATACCATTTATAATTTCATAGCCTTGTTTTTCAAAGGTTTGAAGTGCTATTTGTTCTATTTCGTCTTCGGTTAAAATGTTCATTGTGGTACAATTAAATTGATTAAAACTGCTTGCTCTCCATCAAAACGAGCTTGCAGTGGAGCAAATGAAATTTCATCTCGTTTGGTAATTGGCTCAAACCAATATTTACCTTCCTTTTTGCCTTTGAAAAAACTCATAAAGGTTTCTCTGCCTACTCCGTCTTTGAGAAAATGTAGGAAAGGCGAAAGACTGAAAATTTCATTATCCCATTTTATAAAAAGTTGCTCTTGTCCAAGACCTAAAACGAATGCCTGATTTGCTGCAAAGTCAAAATCTCCAAATTCTTTATTCAGATAATGGCCGTTAAATTCTTCACATCTGCATTTGGTTGTATAGCTTTCAAATCTCAAAATTTTGCACTCTGCTAAAAACTCTGTCATCATCAACATTTCTTTGAAAAGTGGAATGACTTGCAAAAGTTCCGCTTCGGCTTCTTCTCTTGTCGGTGCAGTATGATGCGAAATATCGTTTCTTATGTCTTGCAAAGCCAAAAGTTTGTCCAACAAATCAGATTCTATTTCTTCGCATTTCAAGCCCAATCCATTGGCTCTGGAATATTGAACAACTGCTTTTATATTTTGAATTTTGACTTTAAGTGCATCAGAAATCAAACGGTCGGTATTGAAGTTTCTATAAACTGAACCTGTTGGGCTTGTGCCCACCAAAACCTGTACGGCTTTCAAGTCAATTGCTTTATGCCTGACTTCACCCCAAACGATAGCATACAATACAAAAGCAATAGATTCCCAAGTGTCTTTCAAATGCAGTAATTTCCTAACAGGGTCTGATGCTCCTTCACCTTTTTCTGAAAGCCTGAAGTTGTAAGCAATGCAAGACGGATACTGATTGTAAACCGTGTCTTTTAATCTTTCAAATTCCGTGTCTTGAAATTCCTGATAGGCTTCTACATAGCCGATTGGTTCCATTTCATACAGAACACGGCTTGGTAAAAATTCAGTTCCTGCAATTTGAATTGTACCGGCTTCGTCCAACGATTCATTAAATCGCTGATACCTTTCGTGCTCATATGGAAATTCACTATCAGCCATTTACTTCTATTTCGCCAGACATTAGTTTGGGTAACAAACTGTCTCGCGTGGTTTTTAAAATTTCATTTTCTGCAAGGTTGTCCAATATCTTTTCAAACATTGGTTTTACGGTTTTACCAAAAGCTTCAATCAATTCGGCAGGTGGAATAATTGTTCTAATGCTCTCAATGGCTGATGCACTAATATTGGGCTGTGCACTTCCAGAAGCCGAATTTTGTATTGTGTTTTGGTAAGTTTCAGAAGAAAGGAGCAAGTATATAAATAAATTTCCGCAGGCGATTTTCTCCTTAAACATTCCTACTCGTTGATTAAGCCAAAGACTTTTATTAGTCAATGGCACTAAACCAATTTTACCAACTTCTGCACCTGTCATAGCAATCAACAAAGAGCCACTTTCAATTTTGAATTTATTATCTAAGAAAGAAACAACCGAAGCATCTACAAAATCGGTATTTTGAATATCCACTACATTGCCGCTGATATTTTTGATTTTGATGATGCCAATCTCTCCCTGCTCTTGAAAATCTTTGCTTTTAAATGCATAACCATTTTGAACATAACATATTTCGCCAATGCTATTTATACACCAACTCTCAGGAATTTCTCCAACCTCGCTTTGCTTTAAGTTGCCGCTAGTGTTTGGAAAGTTGAAATTAATAAACCATTCTCTAAAAAGTGTTCGAGCTATTTCTTCAAGAGTTTGATTGGTTTCAAGATTGTTACCTATTTTTTCATCAATTGATTTTATGTAAGATACTATTTTGTTTTGTTCTGTAATAGTTGGATAAGAAACTATGAAATTTTTCATATCACCTTGGGTTATGTGCCCAAGACCTGTAGTTTGTTTGTCTTTTGCTATTCTAATAATTTCTGGTTTAATGTATTTTAGCAAGTAATAAATAAAATCAGCCGTTACATATTCCTTTGGAACAACCTTAAAAATGTGTTGATTTAAGTACCCATCTTCTAAGTCATACCAAAAAGCATCAATAGAGGTTTCTGGCGATCCTGACCAAGAAAAAAGAAGATCTCCTTTAAAGACCTTGTAATTGTTATCAAATATTTGATTAGTAAAAGCTGTTTGATTCGTTATTCCATACTTTAATTCATTAATTTTTATAATTGGAAATTTCGCATTTTCTTCAAAGTGAATATTCTTAAATGCAAGACCATTTATCCATCCTGCTAAAGAATGTAAATCAGTTTTTTGCCAATTAGCATTAAAGTTAGGTGTATAGTTAGAACTCATATCCGATCTCTTTTAACTTTTCACGTATAGTGTTTTCTAATACAATGTCTTTAGAAAAATGCTTAGATAACTTTTCTGTAAGTAATTGCATTCTTTCTTCAAATGGTATCCCATCAAGTTCTTCTTCTTCTGTACCCACGTATCTGCCTGGCATTAGGACGTAATTATTTTTCGCTATTTCTTCAATTGTGGCAGATTTACAAAAGCCTGCAATGTCTTCATATCCGCCATTTGGGTTTCTCCATTTGTGGTAAGTATCAGCTATTTCTTTTATTTCATTAATATCGGCATCACTTTCATCTCTCAATACCCTATTCCTTCTATTTATCATTTTCCCCATTTTGCGGGTGTCAATAAATAAAATCTCATTTTCACGGTTTCTATACTTTCCGTTCGTCTTGTTTTTTGCTAAAAACCACAAACAAGCAGGAATCATAGTGTTGTAAAATAATTGAGCAGGTAGTGCTACCATACAATCAACTAGTCGGGCTTCAATCAAATTTTTACGAATTTCTCCTTCGCTTGTAGTATTTGTATTCATACTTCCGTTTGCTAATACAATACCCGCTGTTCCGTTGGGGCTTAGCTTATGAATGAAGTGTTGTAACCAAGCGAAGTTAGCGTTTCCTGTAGGTGGTATACCGTACTTCCAACGTTTATCATCACGCAGATGTTCGCCTTTCCAGTCGCTAATATTGAAAGGAGGATTGGCGATAATATAATCTGCTTTTAAATCCGGATGCAAATCGTTGGTAAATGTATCTCCAAATTGTATGTTGGCATCTATACCACGAATAGCAAGGTTCATCTTGGCTAACTTTACTGTTGTTGGGTTGCTTTCTTGTCCGTAAACGCTAATATCTCCAATTTTACCCTGATGGCTTTCTATGAATTTTTCGCTTTGTACAAACATTCCTCCACTACCACAACAGCCGTCATATATCCTTCCTTTGTAGGGTTCAAGCATATCAACCAATACTTTTACAATACTTTGTGGTGTATAGAATTGCCCGCCGTTTTTACCCTCGGCATCGGCAAACATACCTAGAAAGTATTCATAGACTTGTCCTAATAAATCTTTTCCTTTGTGACCGTCACCACCAAAACCAATAGAACTAATTAAATCGAGTAATTCTCCTAAACGTTGTTTGTCCAAATCAGGATTTGCATAGTTTTTTGGTAAAACGCCTTTTAGGTTATCATTGATTTTTTCAATTTCATCCATTGCATTGTCAAGTAATATACCTATTGAAGGTTGCTTAGCATTTCCTTGAAGATAACTCCAACGTGCTTTTTCAGGAACATAAAAGACATTATTTGCTAAATATTCATCAGCATCTTCTGGGTCTGCACCAGCATATTCTCCTTTTCCTGATAGTAATTTAGTATGCAATTCATCAAAAGCATCTGAGATGTATTTTAAGAAAATTAAACCTAAAACTACGTGTTTGTATTCGGCAGCGTCCATATTGCTACGGAGTTTATCGGCAGCAGCCCAAAGGGTTTTTTCAATGTCTTTTATATCGCTCATAATTTATTTTAATATTCCATGTAAGTTTTAAACTGCTAAGATATTGAAAAAAGAATGTTTTTAAAGCTAGCAAAAATCTTTCAGTTAATTACAAAAGTAGATTTCGTAGTTAATATTAAGATTATCAAAGTCTTAATGCAAATATGAAATTTATTCATTTTTAATCTTTACGGAAAACCGCAATTTGTAAAACATTCTCAGCAAGTCTAACAATAATGCAAATCCAAAGCAATAAGTATTTCTACGGTATTTCATAAAACAAAATCCCAATCCTAGTATACTCCATGATACCACCAAAAAAACAACCCTATTTCCAATCTAACTTTGTCCCATTAATTTAAAAACATAAAATAATGGACAATTTAAAAGATAAAGTAGCCGTAATCACAGGCGGAAACAGCGGTATAGGTTACGCAACAGCAAAACAATTAAAAGAGCAAGGCGCTCAGGTTATTATTACCGGAAGACGAAAAGAAGCCATTGAAAAAGCAGCACAGGAATTAGGCGTTACGGCATTTACGGCAGATCAATCGAGTGTTTCGGATATTGAGAATCTGGTTGCTACAGTAAAAGAAGATTTCGGTGCGGTGGATATTCTTTTTATCAATGCCGGAATTGCGGGTTTGGGAACAATTGAGCAAACTTCGGAGGAATTGTTTGACAGTATTATGAGTGTCAATCTGCGAGGCGCTTATTTTACGCTGAGTAAATTTATCCCAATTTTAAAAGACGGTGCTTCGGTAGTGTTTCTTTCTTCGAATACTGCAAGTATGCCGGGACCGGGATCTTCGGTTTATTCGGCCAGCAAAACGGCTCTGAATTCGGTTATGAAATCGGCGGCGTTGGAATTAGCGCCACGAAAAATCAGAGTGAATTCCGTTAGTCCGGGACCCACAGAAACGGAAGTAATGAAAAAAGTCGGTTTAGATGAAACCACCGTAAAAGGTATTATGGATGTTGTAGTCGAAAAAGTGCCATTGAAACAAATGGGAAAATCGGAAGATGTAGCAAAAATGGTTTCGTATTTAAGCAGCGACGCCGCAAAATTCATCACAGGAGCTGATTTTATTATGGATGGGGGAATGGTGTTAGCTTAATTATTAATTGTGAATTATTAATTATAAATTAAAGTTCAACCGCAAAGCACGCTAAGGTTTACGCAAAGATCGCAAAGTTATGAACACATAGCTTTGCGATCTTTGCGCTTTTACTAAGTCTAGCTTTAAATATCTTAGCGTGCTTTGCGGTTAAATCACCAGCATTCAAAAACGTATAATTCAAAATTCCTAACTCCAAGGCTGTCCATTTCACCTTGAAGTTTGTCCGTTTGGGCTATTTTATGATTTCTAAGGAAGCATTGTCGTCCTACTTTTGACTCAGAAATTAACTGATAACAAATAATTTGAATTTAGTCTAAAGTCTTAAAGTCTAAAGTTATAAAGTCAATTTCAAAATATAAAAATAAACAGAAGTAGAAGACTTTAAGACTTTCGACATTCGACTTTAAAATTTATAAAATTATGGAAACTAAAAAACAAAAAACCTGGGTTATTATCGCGATTATCATTTTAGGCATCATCGCCTTTTTGGTCCCAAACCAAATCGCGGCCCAAACCGGAATAAAACGCACTGATTTACAAAAACACGATTTAAGTATTCCGGGCAGAGAAACCGTTCAAGCGAAAATCGATTTTGAAGGACATTCGGCTTTTGGGAAACACTTTCATCCCGGCGAAGAGATTATTTATGTACTCGAAGGTTCATTAGAATATGAAGTTGAAGGCCAAGCGCCGGTTACCTTAAAAGCTGGAGAAGTTCTTTTTATTCCCGCTGGAGTGGTTCACTCGGCAAAAAATAATACAGATACAAAAGCCTCAGAACTGGCGACATATATAGTCGAAAAAGGAAAACCTGTCTTGACTTTGAAGAAATAGTTTGTGGTTTCAAGTTTCAGGTTTCAAGTTTCGAGTTGAAATGTGAATAGTTTAACCGCAAAGCACGCAAGGATCTTTGACTCATCTGACTTTATAAAGCCGCAAAGGACGCAAAGCTGTATGAAAAAAAACTTTGCGAACCTTGCGTAAGCCTTAGCGCCCTTTGCGGTTAAACCAATTTATAATTAACAATTTATAATTAACAATTTATAATTCACAATTATTAATTGTCCATTTCACCCTAAACTTTGTCCACTTCACCTTTTTTCTGCTTTTAAAACGAGGATTGTCAAAATACCTTTGACGAAGAAATTAACTGATAATCAACTAATCAAAAAATAAAAATTATGAAAACGCTATTAAAAATTACAAACAACATTTTTGCAAAATCAATCTTAATTGTCATTCTTTTTATGAATGTGAATGTAACGAACGCTCAAGCTCCAAAAGCAACAATTGAAACAAACCCTTCACTCGGAACTTTAAAACAAATCAACGCCGGATTATTAAACGTAGGATATATGGAAGCAGGTCCGTCAAACGGAACTCCGGTTATTTTGCTTCACGGTTGGCCTTATGACATTCACAGCTACAACGAAGTTGTTCCGATTTTGGTTGCAAAAGGATATCACGTTTTTACGCCTTATTTAAGAGGTTTCGGCACCACAACCTTTCTTTCAAAAGAAACGTTCAGAAATGGACAGCAAGCGGCCTTAGCGAGTGATATTATCGCTTTTATGGATGCGCTTAAAATCGATAAAGCTGTAATTGGCGGTTTTGATTGGGGAGCAAGAACAGCGGTTGTGGTTTCGGCACTTTGGCCAGAGCGTGTAAAAGGTTTGGTTTCTGTAAGCGGTTATTTGGTAGTGAATTTAGAAGCAAATTTAAAACCGCTTCCGCCAACAGCTGAATTGGGTTGGTGGTACCAATATTATTTCGCAACCGAAAGAGGAAAACAAGGTTACACACAAAACACCTACGATTTCAATAAATTAATCTGGAAAATCGCTTCTCCACTATGGAATTTCGACAAAGCAACTTACGATCAAACTGCACAATCTTTTGACAATCCAGATCATGTAGCAATCGTGATTCACAATTACAGATGGAGACAATCTTTAGAAGCTGGGGAATCAAAATACGATAATCTTGAAAAACGTTTGGCAAAAAGACCAGAAATCAAAGTTCCAACAATCACAATTGGAAGCGATTTTGACGGCGCTTTCGCGGATGGAAAAGCATATGCCAACAAATTCACAGGAAAATACGAACACAGAATTTTAAAAGGAATCGGACATAATGTGCCACAAGAAGATCCAAAAGCGTTTGCGCAAGCGATAATTGACGTTTCAAAATAATGGTGAATTATAAATTGTGAATTGTTAATTAATTTTTCACAACTCACTTTTACATTTCACAAAAAAAATACACGCAAAGCATATAAAAATTTACAATTAACAACTCACAATTAACAATTAAAAAAATGGAAACAAAAGTTTTATACACAGGAAAAACACACACAACAGGTGGTAGAGAAGGAGCTTCTCAAAGTTCAGACGAACAATTGAATATCAAATTAAGTTCACCGGGATCCTCACGTCCGGGGACAAATCCAGAGCAATTGTTTGCTGCAGGCTGGTCGGCTTGTTTTATTGGGGCTTTGGGAATCGCAGCGTCAAAGCAAGGAATTAAGCTTCCGGCAGATACTGCGGTAGATGCTGAGGTTGATTTATGTGTCACAGAAGGCGAATATTCTTTGCAGGCACGCCTTAACATTAGTCTTCCGGGAATTGATCGTGAAACGGCAGAAGCTTTGGCAGCACAGGCACATCAAACTTGTCCTTATTCTAAAGCGACAAGAGGAAACATTAATGTCGAACTTAATATTTTGTAACTTAGAGCAAACCCGACAGGTTTTTAAAACCTGTCGGGTTTAAATTAAAGGCTTTTAAAATAGAAAAATATACCTACAAGGTTTTAAAAACCTTGCAGGAAATAAATAGAAATGATGAAAAAGATAAGAATAATTAGTGCTTTTGCAATATTGTTGCTTTTAGCAGGAAACGCTGTTTTCGGCCAAAGCAATAAAGACAAAAAAGGTTTTGCCTTTTTAGAATTATACACTTCTGAAGGCTGTTCAAGCTGTCCTCCGGCAGATGAATTGATGGGAAAAATTCAGAATCAATACAAAGACAGCAATGTTTTTGTTTTATCGTATCACGTTGATTATTGGGACAAACAAGGCTGGAAAGATATATTTAGCAGTGCGGCAAATACCAAACGACAATACGATTACGCTAAATTCTTGGAAAAAGAGCCCATTTATACGCCACAATTGATTATCAACGGAAAAATAGATTATATAGGTTCTCAGGAAACGGCGGTTCAAAACGGAATTCGTTCTGCGCTTTTAAAACCTGCAGTTGCCGAAATAACTTTGGAAGCAAGTCAGCAAGAAAACAAACTGAATTTAAATTATAACATCAATAAAATTTCAAAAAACAATCGTTTGTATGTTGCCGTGGTTCAAAAATCGGCTAAAAGCAATGTGAAAAGAGGGGAGAATGCCAATCGTGTTTTGTCGCATTTTCAAATTGTTCGCAGCTTGAATGGTTTTGCATTGACAGGAAATCCAAAAGGGAATGTTTCGGTTTCTTTGCCAAAAGGTTTTAACACGAAAGATTTTGAAGTTATCGGTTTTGTTCAAGACATGAATTCCGGAATTATTTTGGGGGCAAACCGAGCCGTTTTTGCACAAAATTTACTGTAAAAAAAGAATCAGATTTTCAATATTTTTAAAATGAAATCTGAATGCCTTGAAACTGTCATTTTGAGAAAAATTTAGGGCAAAAAAAGCGCTGTTTTTGGTTCTGACACAATGACAGTAATGTGTTTTTGTTTGTTGTTAAATAATTGAAATCCAGTTATTTTTGATGTGTTATGTAAATATAAAAATTAATCCTTAAATATCGAAAAAACAAAGTGGTTTCTTGACGACAATTTTACTTTATTATAGTCAAAACCCCTTTAATTTATTGCTATCTTTGGCAAAGTATAGCCAACTTGAAATCTGAAACATAATCCCGAAGCTTCGGGAGAAACAAATAAAAAATATGGAAAAAGTAAAACGCTTTCAGGTTTCTCGGCGTGTCATTTGGGGAAGTTCAATAGCACTTGCAATTCTTGCTTCTATTCCCAAATTATTTGATGCGGCCACAACGCCTGGCGACTTGGTAATCAATTCTTCGATTACACTTCTGTTTTCGCTTTTTATCTGGTACTACAATATTTACAGCCTGCCAAAATTCTCTGCACAGCGCACGAATAAAAGCTTGTTTAACTGGAAGTTGCTTCTTAGTGTTATCTTAGGGATTTTATTGATGGTGGTACTGGTGATTGCACATCAGGAACTTTTTCAAGTTTCGAAAATGGATGCGCCGATTATGTTTGAGCTTCGTGGTGTTTTAATCAACTTGATTGTCTATATGTTTTTGCATCTGCTTTTTCAGAATTATCAAACGCAACAAATAGGAGTAGAATTAGAACGAAGCAAAGCCTTAAATCTTGGCGCACAGTACGAACTTTTGAAACAACAAGTCAATCCGCACTTTTTATTCAACAGTTTGAATACGCTAAAATCAATGGTTGATATTCAGGATCCGCAGAGTTCTGATTTTATTTTGAAACTATCTGATTTTTATCGTTTTACATTAGACAGCCGAAAGCTTGACTTGATATCCTTAAAAGAGGAAATTCAGATTCTCGATTCGTATGTTTATTTGCTGAAAGCACGTTTTGAAGATGGATTTGAAGTAATAAATGAGATTGATCAAAAACAATACGATTGTGCTATTCCGCCTTTTTCATTGCAGCTGTTGATTGAAAATTGCATCAAGCATAACGTAGTTTCTTTGGATAAACCATTGCGAATTAAATTATATACCGAAAATGATTTTCTGGTAATTGAAAATCCAATTCAGCTAAAACGTGGTGTTTTGTCAACGGGAGTTGGTTTGGATAATATTAATCAGCGTTTTATGCATTTGGCTCACAAGGAAATCGAAATTGACAAAAACGACACTATTTTTAAAGTTAAAATACCGCTTATTTATGAATATCGTAATAATTGAAGATGAAGTAAAAACGGCCAAAGCGCTAGGTCAGCTTATTTTGAGTATTAGGCCTGATGCTCAGGTTTTATCGTACATTCAGAGTATTGATGGCGCGGTGAGCTATCTTATGGAAAACGATCAGCCCGATCTTATTTTTATGGATATTCAGCTGGCTGACGGACTTTGTTTTGAAATTTTCAAAAACGTTGAGGTTTTGTCTCCGGTCATTTTCTGTACGGCTTTTGATGATTATGCGATTGAAGCATTTAAATCAAACGGAATCGATTATGTGTTGAAGCCTTTTTCAAGAGACAGCATTTCGCAAGCGATTAAAAAAGCGGGCGAATTGAAGAATTTCTTCCAAAGAAATAAAAAAATGATGCCCGATTTTGATTATCTCTTGACCAGAACCGGCGAAAACACAGGCAAAAAAAGCTTTTTAGTCTTTAAAAACAATAAATACCAAACGATTCAAACTGAGAATATTGCATTTTTCTTCATCAAAAATGAAACGCCAACGATTATGACTTTTGATAAAAATGAATATCAAATAACGCAATCTTTAGATGAGGTGCACAAGTTGTTGTCGCCAATTCAGTTCTTCCGAATGAACAGACAATATTTGGTCAATTTTTCGGCGATAAGAGAAGCGGAACATTATTTTTCGCGAAAGCTGATTATTAAACTTACCATTCCAACTGAGGAAAAATTATTAGTAGGAAAAGAGAAAGCGACGGCTTTTTTGAGTTGGCTGGAAAACAGGTGATAATGGTTGATTGTTGATTGTTGATTGTTGATGTTGTGTTCACATGTCACCCTGAGCGAAGTCGAAGGGCGCAAAGTTGGGCTTCGACTCCGCTCAGCCTGACAACGTGAACTTGAAGCTATAAACTTTAAACTTTTAATTTGGCAATATCACATGTTACCCTGAGCGATCCCGAGGCTTCGGGAGAAGGGCGCTCCAATTGGAACGTGGGCTTCGACTCCGCTCAGCCTGACAAATGTAAATTTGAAGCTTTAAATCTAAAATAAAAACTTGAAATATATGTTTTGTTTTATTCAAGTTTTTATTTATATAAAATACTCTAAAACAAACTAAAACTGTTATTTACATTTATTTCTTTTAAGAATATTTCATCATGCGAAACAACAATCAAAGTACCTTGATATTCATTCAAAGCAGCAGTCAGAATTTCGATATTTTGCAAATCCAAATTGTTTGTCGGTTCATCTAAAATGATTAAATCTGGAGCCTGATTTGTGATTGTCAATCCGCAGAGCATTAAACGCATTCTTTCGCCTCCACTTAAAAACTGGCAAGGTTTGTCCCAATCTGATTTGCCGAAAAGAAAACGATTCAATCGCATTTTAATATCATGTTCTTCTAAACCTGAAGCATTGCTTTGTTGCGCCTGTTCATAAACCGTTAGTGCGTTATTGATTAAGGAATAATCTTGGTCAATGTAAACGCTGTGACAATCTGCAATTTTAAGAGTTCCTGATTTTGGTTGCAATTCTCTTAAAATTAGCTTAATCAGCGTGGTCTTGCCAGATCCGTTATTTCCTTTTAGCGCCATTCTTTCGCCTGAAAGAATCTGAAAATTCAAATCGGTTTTCCAAATATTTTCTTCGTTATAACTATAATTCAACGATGTTGCATCAACCATTATTTTTCCTTTATGCAAACGCGAATTATCAAGCCCGAATTTCATTTTGTCCAAACTCGAAACGTTTTCACGTAGTTCGCGCAATTCTTGTGAAATACCGCCTATTTTCTCTTCATGAACGCTTTTAGTTTTCGAAGTGCTGTTTTCGGCTTTATTCTTTAGCGTATTCATCATAATGCGGGCAACTCCGGCTTTTTCTTGTTTCTTTTTGCCTTTTGCATCTGATTTTTGTTGTCTTTCGATTGTTTCTCGCTGTTTTTCTTTGGCTTTTTGAAGTGCTTTTTCTTTCGAATGAATATCAAGTGCTAAAGCATTCTTTTCGATATTTTTTTGTTCCAAATAAAAATCATAATTCCCACCGTAGGTTTTAATTCCGTTTGATTTTAACTCACAGGTTGTATCAAGCAAATTCAGCAGTTTTCTGTCGTGACTTACAATTAGCATCGTTGTTGTTGAATTTTTTATGAATTGATACAGCAAATTTCTGCCTTCAACGTCAAGATGATTGCTGGGTTCGTCCAATAAAATAAGTTTTGGCTGATGAATCATAATTCCCGCAAGAAATACTTTTGTTTTCTGGCCTCCGCTTAAAAATTGCATTTTCTGGTTCAAATCCAAATTATTCAAATGCCAATATTTTAACGCTTCATTGCAACGATCTTCAATGGTCCAGTCGTCGTTTAGCAGATTCAAATTGGTTTCGCTGACATTTCCTTCAAGAATTTCGCGGAAAGCGGTCAGTTTTTGACCAATTTGTAAGGCTTCGGCAATCGTTAAATGATTGTATTGGCCGAAGATTTGCGGAATATAATAAGGTTCAGTATCAATTTCGATTGTTCCGCTTGACGGAAATAATTCTTTTGCAATAATTTTAAGCAAAGTTGATTTTCCAGCACCGTTATGTCCTGTTAAGGCGATTTTATTGCCTGTATTTACTGTTAAACTGATTGCGTCGAACAGCAATTCTGTATTAGAATGTGTATATGAAATGTTTTGCAGAATGATCATAATCTCTTTCTTAAGCATTAATAAATCAGCAAAAACCAAGTCTGGCTTGCTGTCTCTATATCTGAAAGAAATTATTTATTCACATGTACGGAAGTGGTTTATTTGAAAGTGCAAAGATAATAAATGTTTTAAAAACTCATAACAAAACAAAAAGCGTCAGAGAAGTTCTTAGACGCTTTTTGTATTTTGTGACCTTAAAAAGCTTTAAAATTAGCCTACAATCGCATTTTTAGAATAATTAGCTGCATATAATTCTCTAAACATGGCGTAAGTTACACTCACCATGGCAAAAGCAATAATAGCATCGATTGTCGAAGGAAATTCCAATACCGCTAATTTTGAAAAGAAAGCAAAAGTGATGTCAAAGAAAATTCCGGCAAAGACCCATTCTTTCAATCGTAATAATTTATTTGGAATTAATAATGTGATTACTCCAGCGACTTTAAACACACCAAGAATGTAAATAAAATGTGCTGGATAGCCCAATTGTTGTGTGATTCCCCAAACAATTGGATTTGAAGTTAATTCAAAAAATCCGCTGGCGCCAAACCATAAAGAAGTTAAAATGATTCCTGTCCAATAAATAATTTTTGTTGTTTTTGTGTTCATGATTTTAATTTTTAAGTTGTTAAACAGGACAAAATTGCGTCAGAACCAAGAGAAAACATATCGGTTTTTGGGCGAAACGGACAAAATGATTTCTGAAATAGACAATCCTAAAGTTGATCTGATTTCATAACTTTACAGAAGACTTTAAAACTGAAATTTATAATGGAAGCCAAAGCCATTTTGCAACAACATATTACCAAAACTGCTGTATTGACAGATGATGAGTTTGATTATTTCTATTCGCATTTCAAACCTTTGTCTTTTAAAAAAGGCCAAACCATTATCAGTTCAGGCGATAAAGTAAACTGCGAATATTTTGTGATTTCAGGTTGTTTGAAGTCTTTTTTCATTAATGATGAAATCAAAATGTACATTCTTCAATTTGCAATGCCAACTTGGTGGGCATCAGATTATAGTGCGCTATACAATCAAACCGAAGCAACCATCAATGTAGATTGCATAACTGATGCCGAAGTGCTTTGCCTTTCAAACGAAGACCGAGAAAAGCTTTGCAAAGAGTTTCATCAAATCGAGCATTTCTTCCGCTGGCGAACGAACAAAGGATATATTGCTTCTCAAAAAAGACTTTTATCATTTATGAACAATAATGTCAAAGTGCGTTATGAAGAGCTTTTGGCGTTATATCCGCAATTGTATAATCTTGTTCCTAAACATTTGATTGCGGCTTATTTAGGAGTTTCCAGAGAAACATTGAGCAGGCTTTATAATTCGTAATTCTTTTTGAGATTTTGCGGATTAAACGGATTTATTAAAATTCCAAATCAAACATAGCCTGTGGTTTAAACCACAGGGATTTAGATTAGGTCAATGTATTGTGTTTCATAGCTTGCGTTCCAACGGTTGAAACCGTTGGCTATGTTTAATTAACTATCGACATAAAAACTTAGCACCTTAGAATCTTAGTCCCTTAGAACCTCAAAAAAAAAGAATGTGATGTAGGTCACGTAACCCATTTCCATAGTCGTCGTTCCTTTGTACTGTAATTTTAAATACACTTAAATACAATCACAATGGAAACAACAAATTATAAAATCGTAAGCTCAAACAGCAACGTAGAATGGACTGGAAGAAAAGTAACTGGTGCACATAATGGTACAATTGGTATCAAAGAAGGTAGTTTCATCTTACAAGATGGAAAAGTAAAAGGCGGGAAAGTTGTAATTGATACAACTTCTATTAAAATTCTGGACGTAACAGATCCGGCAACAAACACACAATTTGGAGGTCACCTTGCCTCAGATGATTTTTTCTCAATCGAAAAATTTCCAACAGCAACTTTTGATGTTCTTTCTGTAAAAGAGCTATCAGACACCACTTTTTATCTTGAAGGCAATCTTACCATAAAAGATATTACACACGTTGCAGGTTTTGAAGCAACGTTAGAAAACAATCGAAATGCAATTGCCCTTACAGGAAAAATGATTATTGATCGTACCAAATATGATATCAAATTCCGCTCAGGAAATTTCTTTGTCGATTTAGGCGATACATTAATTTACAATGACTTTGATCTTGATTTTAATATCACTGCCGAAGCCATTTTTTCAGAACAATCTAAAAACTAAAGCCATGCCTTACGTAAAATTAGAATTGACTCGCGAAGGTGTAACTCGTGAGCAAAAACAACAATTAATAAGCGGAATAACCAATTTGATTACCGAGGTTTTAAACAAAGATCCGCATTTGACTCATATTGTAATTCAGGAAGTTGAGTTAGACGATTGGGGATACGCAGGAGAACAAGTATCAGTATTAAGAGAAAAAGGCATAACAGCCGATAAAAAATAAATATCATGAAAAAACAAACAATAATCGTTACCGGAGCAGCTTCTGGTATTGGAAAAGGAATCGCCAAATATTTTTTGGACAGAGGTGATAATGTTGTGATCAATTCAGTAACACCAGCGTCATTAGAAAGTGCTTTTAATGAATTTGGTGGAGGCGATAATTTGGCAATGTATGCTGGAGACATCAGCAACAAACAAACAGGAGAACAATTAGTAAAAATTGCAATCGAAAAATTCGGTTCAGCAGATGTTTTGGTCAATAATGCCGGAATCTTTGAGAGCAAACCTTTTTTAGAAGTGGACGAAGCATATTTAGATAAATTTTTGACAACCAACTTAAAGGGAACTTATTTTACGACTCAGGCTGTGATTCCTCAAATGCTAGAACAAAAAGGTGGAGTTGTAATCAATATTGGAACACCGCTAGTAAATCACGGTTTGGGCGGATGGCCGGCTTCAGCACCAATCACAAGCAAAGGAGCAATTCATGCGCTTACGATTCAATTGGCGGCCGAATTTGGAAAACAAAATATTCGTGTAAATACTGTCGCTCCCGGAGTAATCAGAACGCCAATGCATGGAGATAATGCTGATGCAACCGCTGGTTTGCATTTGCTAAGTCGAGTTGGAGAAATTGATGATGTTGCCGAAATGGTCTACACGGTTGCCAAAAGCAATTTCATTACCGGTTCAATTATCAATGTTGATGGAGGAAAAGGAGCAGGGCACAACATAAATTAAAATGAAAACTATTTTATTAACTGCTTTTATGCTCTGGACTTTTCAGGGCATAAAAGCTCAAAATACGATTAAAATGGAAAATCAAGCCGAAATTGCGGCGATAACAGATGCAGTTGAAAACTATTATTTTAAAGGAATTTACGAAGGAGATGTCATGCTTTTAGGAAGTATTTTTTATCCGGGAAGTTTTGTTTTTGGGGATGTAAAAGGCCAGCCTTATTTTAAAACAGTGGATCTTTATTTGGATGGCGTAAAAAACAGACAAAGCCCAAAAGATTCAGGAAAATCATTTAAAGGTGAAATCTTGAATATAAAAGTCGTAAATTCAATCGCTGTTGCAGAACTAAATGTGAAAATGTACGATTTTAATTATCGTGATTTTTTGTCTTTCCATAAAATCAACGGAAAATGGCTTATTGTTAACAAAATGTTGACCGATTTAAGCGAATAATTTTAAATTTTAAAGTGATGTGGTACAATACAAAAGCATCAGAAATATTAGGAATTCAATATCCAATTTTGCAAGGAGCTTTTGGAGGAAATCTTTCAACGCCTGAACTCACAGCAACAGTTTCAAATGCAGGAGGATTAGGCGGTTATGGAGCATATACTTTGAATCCGCAGGAAATTTATGAAGCAGACAAAGAGATAAAAGCCTTAACGGACAAACCTTATAATTTGAATCTTTGGGTTTCTGATTCCGATATGGATCCAAATGGAATCACAGATGAACAATACAATAAGGCAAAAGAATTGTTCAAACCCTATTTTGACGAAGCTGGAATTCCTTTGCCAGAAAAACCAGCGCCATTTCAATCCCGATTTGAAAATCAGTTGCAAGTAGTTTTGGATATTCGTCCCAAGGTTTTCAGTTTTATGTTTGGAACACTTTCTCCAGATATTTTGGAACAATGTAAAAAACTAGGAATTGTGACCGTTGGCGCCGCAACTACTTTAGACGAAGCTGTTTTTTTAGAAAATTCAGGAGTTGATATGATTATTGCCTCAGGATTTGAAGCAGGTGGGCACCGGCCTTCTTTTTTGGCTTCCGCCGAATCTTCTGTAACCGGAACTTTTGTTTTGTTGCAATTAATTAGAGAAAAAGTGAAAGTTCCCGTTATTGCAGCTGGCGGAATAGCAAACGGAAAAGGAATTGCCGCGGCGTTGGCTTTAGGGGCGAGTGCGGCTCAAATTGGAACCGCATTTTTAGCTACCGAAGAATCAAACGCATTGCCAATTCACAGAGAAATGCTTTTTTCAGAAGCATCAAAATATACGACTTTATCACGTGCTTTTACTGGAAGGCTAGGGCGTGGCATCACGAGCCGAATCGCAAAAGAGATCATGGGAAAAGAAGCAGCTGTTCTTCCATTTCCTTTACAGACTACTTTTATGTCCCATTTAAGAAAAGCGGCTTTAGAACAGCAAAAATTGGATATGATACTTTTTTGGGGCGGACAAATTTCGCCAATTCTAAAACATAGAAGGGCAGGAGAATTGATGCATTCTTTGGTTGAAGAAACAACGGCATATTTTGCGGAATTGAAAAAATAGTAGTTTAATAAAGCTATTTCTTAGGATAAACGGAACTCATTTCAATACTGAAATGAGTTTTTTTATGAGAATTTCTAAATTTTAATCTTAAAAATTAAATACGAAATTGCTTTTAAAATGTTGTTTTTAAGGTGATTATTGCAGTGTTTAGAAAAAAAATCAAAAAAAGCAATTTTAAACTTGACTAATTCGGTAGAATTAATATATATTTGTAATGCAGAATATTTCTGTAATGATACTTATCCAGAAAGACTGAGGGAGAGGCCCAATGAAGTCTTAGCAACCTGTTGCCAAACAAGGTGCTAATTCCTTCCCGCTTGGCGGGACAGATAAGAAAGATTTCTAAAAAAAATCTGAATGAGATCATCAGTATTTAAAATTTATTAAAAAAAATGAAAACAATTCTATTACACGCCGATTCTGATCGTTTCAATTTGTTCTTCCAAGAAAATAATATTGAAGTTTTCCGAATGCGAAGATCTTAGATTTTCATTTCTCTTTTAAAACAAGGTTTGCCAAGTCTTGCGAGATTGGCACAGGAATTCTTTTGCTCAATTTAAAATCACAATTTAAAAATCATCATAAAATTTAATTACTAAAAATCAAAAACAAATGAAAAAAATACTATTAGGTTTTGCTTTATTTTTTGGAGCCATCCAAATTCAGGCGCAAGAAAGCAATTTGCAGTTAAAAGGAACTGTTGTCGATACGGTTGCGCAATATGTTTATCTGCAAAAGTTTCACAACAAGATGTTTACCACAATCGATTCGGTAAAAGTGAAAGACGGAAATTTCAGTTTCAAAACAAAAGTAAAAACGCCGGAATTATATGGTTTGAGCGTAAACACTGGAGAGTCGCCGTTGTATGTTTTTCTTGAAAAGGGACCAATTACAGTTAAATTAAGTCCGAAAAAGTACTATACGAATTCAGTTGTAGAAGGTTCTGCAACACAAGATTTGTTTGAAACGTATAAAAAGTCAAAAGATGTAGAAATCAGCAAATTCATTACAGAAAACCCAAAATCGATTGTTGCAGCTTATGTTTTGTATAGAAACTGGTCGTATCGATTGTCTCCGGAACAAATCACACAAAATATTGCACTGTTGGATAAAAGCCTTCAAAATACCACTTACGTGAAAGAACTGAAAGATTTGGCGGTTGTATTAGACGGATTAGCAGTTGGAAAAAAAGCACCAGATTTTACAGAGAAAGATACGGAAGGAAAGCCAGTTCGTTTTTCAGAAAACCTGAAAGGTTACACTTTAGTAGATTTTTGGGCTTCTTGGTGTGGGCCTTGCCGAAGAGAAAATCCAAATATTGTAGCGGCTTACAAAGAATTTCACGATAAGGGATTTAATATCATCGCTATTTCTTTGGATAAAAAGAAAGAAAACTGGATCAAAGGAATTCAGGATGATAAGTTGACATGGACACATCTTTCGGATTTGCTTTTTTGGAACAGTGCAGTTGCAAAATTATACGGAGTAAGAGCAATTCCAGCCAATTATTTAGTGGATTCTAAAGGAATAATTGTCGCAAAAAACCTTCATGGAGAAGAGTTGCAATCTACTTTAAAATCGCTTTTAGATAAAAAAGTCAGCACTAATTAATCAACTAATAATCCAATTTGTTAATTTAAAAATGATAGGGAAATGAATGCTATTGAGCCAACAACAAAACCAACAGAATCGGAGTGTTACTTTTCTAAATTTAGAGAAAACACATTAGGAATTGAACATACTTTCGAATCGGTTTATGGAGAACAAAATTTGATTTATGCAGATTGGGTTGCCAGCGGAAGATTATACGTCCCGATTGAAGATATTATGCTCAATAAAGTTGGCCCAATGATTGCCAATACGCATTCGTTTTCTAGCCAAACCGGAAAAGCCTCGACTTATGCATACCAGCAAGCTCGAGACATTATTAAAAAATCGGTTAATGCAAATCAGTCTGATGTTTTAGTGGCTACAGGAACCGGAATGACGGCAGCTTTGTCAAAATTGCAGCGCATTATTGGTTTGAGAAAAAATCATCACAAAGGAAATAATGACAAACCTGTAGTTTTTATTACGCACATGGAACATCATTCGAATCAGGTTTCTTGGTATGAAACCAATGCTGATGTCGTAATTTTGCCTCCAGATGAAAATAACTTAGTCGATCCCGCTATTCTTTCTTCAGAATTAAAAAAATATGCTAACAGAAGTGTAAAAATCGGTTCGTTTACGGCATGTTCGAATGTTACTGGAATTATTACGCCTTATCATGAATTAGCCAAAATCATGCATCAAAACGGTGGATTGTGCTTTGTAGATTTTGCCGCTTCGGCGCCTTACGTCAAAATCGATATGCATCCACAAGATCCAGAACAGCAATTAGATGCCATTTTCTTTTCGCCACATAAATTTTTGGGCGGACCGGGAACTTGCGGTGTTTTGGTTTTTAATGAAAAACTATATCAATCTGATTTTCCTGATAATCCAGGCGGAGGAAACGTAAAGTGGACAAATCCGTTGGGTAAATATTCATACAGCGATATAATTGAGGTAAGAGAAGATGGAGGAACTCCGGGATTTTTGCAAGTGATTCGAACTGCTTTGGCTTTGGAACTAAAAGAAAAAATGGGAGTTGAAAACATTGCAGAAAGGGAGAAAGAACTACTAGAGTTTTGTTTTTTTAAACTTCAAAAAATACAAGGATTGTCAATTTTGGGAGATTTAAAAAGCAAGCGAATAGGTTGTGTTTCATTTGTGATCGAAGATATTCACTATAATCTGATTGTAAGACTTTTAAATGATCGTTTTGGAATTCAGGTTCGTGGCGGTTGGTCATGCGCGAGCACTTATGCGCACTATCTTTTTAATATCGACGAAAAGCGATCAAAGGCCATTACAACTGAGTTGCTTCAGAAAAACCAGACGAATAAACCAGGCTGGGTTCGTTTGTCGCTTCATCCAATAATGACAAATGAAGAGCTTTCCTTTATTTGTAATGCAATTCAGCAAGTGGCTTCAAATTATAAAAAATGGCAAAAAGATTATGAGTATAATCCTGTGACAAATGAGTTTGAAAATCCTAGAATTCAAGATACAATTGCAAGAGAAGTTAAGGAATGGTTTGATTTGGAATAGATTTTTTGAAATGGATTAATAAAATAATCTATTATTTTGATAGGGTAATGAAAGTTTTTGTCGTTTTTGTACTGAAATTGAAAATAACTCTTTAAATTTGCAACCACAATGAGAAAAAACGACCAGAATATGAAGAATTATTACAACAGCAATATGATGTGCTGTAAAAGTGTAATGCAATTCATTGAGCTGGCTTCGATATAAAATGATATTATTTATTGCAAAAAAGCCTTTCATGAACAATTGAAAGGCTTTTTTGTTTTTAACCCTAATTACGAAATGATTGAATTAAAAAATGTAACCAAAACTTTTCACCAGAAAGATAGAGTTGTAACGGCTTTGTCTGATGTCTCGTTGAGAGTTCCGCCGGGGAAAATTTTTGGTGTTATTGGAACTTCGGGTGCGGGAAAAAGTACCTTGATCCGTTGTGTGAATTTGTTGGAAAGACCAACTTCGGGTGAAATTATTGTGGATGGAAAGGCTTTGATGCAGTTATCAAATGCTGAATTGGCAATTGAAAGAAGAGAAATCGGAATGATTTTTCAGCATTTCAATTTATTGTCTTCTCGAACTGTTTTCGAAAATGTTGCATTTCCATTGGAATTGGCCGGAACTTCAAAAAGCGAAATCAAAACTCGCGTTTTAGAATTATTAGAATTGGTTGGTTTGGCAGAAAAAGCAAACGATTATCCAGCAAGTCTTTCGGGTGGGCAAAAACAAAGAGTTGCGATTGCGAGAACTTTGGCCAATAATCCAAAAGTATTATTGTGTGATGAAGCAACAAGCGCTCTGGATCCTGCAACAACGCGTTCGATTTTGAATTTATTGAAAGACATCAACAAACGTTTGAATATTACCATTTTGCTGATTACGCATCAAATGGAAGTGGTAAAATCAATTTGTGATGAAGTTGCGGTCATTAGCCACGGAAAATTAATAGAACAAGGAAGTGTGGGAGAAATTTTTGCCGACCCAAAGCATGAATTGACCAAGGAATTCATTTCGTCTTCTCTGCATATTGAAGTTCCATCGGTTTATCAGGAAAAGTTGCAAAAAGAAGATAACGGAAATCTGAATCCGTTATTGAAACTGGAAATGACAGGAAAATCGGTTAACGAGCCTGTAATTTCAGAAGTTTCAAGACTTTTTGATACTGATTTCAAGATTGTTAGCGCACAAATGGATCAAGCAGGCGAGGTTAATTTTGGCGTTATGTTGATCGAACTTTCAGGAAAACGCGAAAATTATAACGCAGCGATTCAATATTTTAATTCAAAACACATTAAAACAGAAATTATAGGTTATGTCTGATTCAATTATAGATTTATTAGTAAAAGGAACTTGGGAAACCATTGTTATGACTTTTGTTTCTGGATTTTTCGGGTTTTTAATTGGCCTTCCAACCGGAATTTTGCTTTTTCTTACGCGTAAAAACCAAATTTTGGAACAACCGGTTTTAAATAGAGTTTTATCTGTTTTGGTAAATGTTTTTCGTTCCATTCCATTCATTATTTTAATTGTTTGGATGATTCCGTTTACACGCGCTATTGTAGGAACTTCTATTGGGGTTAGTGCGGCATTAGTTCCGTTGAGTATTGGCGCGGCGCCGTTTATTGCGCGTTTGGTTGAAAACTCTTTGTTGAGTCTTCCTTCAGGATTGATTGAAGCGGCAAGAGCCTTAGGCGCAACACCTTTTCAAATTGTGTATAAAGTTTTGCTTCCAGAAGCTTTGCCTTCATTAATTAATACGGCTTCAATTACATTAATTACGCTTGTAGGTTATTCTGCAATGGGCGGAGCAGTGGGTGCCGGTGGATTAGGACAAGTTGGATATCAGTACGGATATATTGGCTATGATGCGGTGACTATGAACTCGGTTTTAGGATTATTGGTGATTTTGGTATTCCTCATCCAGTTTGCAGGAGATCGATTATCAAAGCGTTTCGATCATCGATAGGAATTACGAGTTATGAATTATGAGTTATGAGTTAGAACCTGAAACTTGAAACTGAACATTAAAAATTAATATATAAATGAAAAACAAACTAAATATTTTAAGAACAGCCGGAGTTTTGGCTTTGGCGATTGTGTTATCAAATTGCGGAAAAGAAAAAAATAATGATCCGCATTTTATAAAAGTAGGTGTTGCTTCGGGGCCAGAATTAAAAGTGGCGGAAGCAGCAAAAAAAGTAGCAAAAGAAAAATTCGGATTAGAAGTAGAATTGGTTTCTTTCAACGATTATGTTATCCCAAATGAAGCGTTGAGCCAAGGCGATATCGATGCGAACGCTTTTCAGCATAAACCTTATTTAGATGAGCAATCTAAGCAAAGAGGTTATAAATTGGCAATCATCGGAAAAACATTTGTTTATCCAATTGCAGCTTATTCTAAAAAGATAAAAAACCTTTCAGAATTGAAAAACGAAAGCACAATTATTATTCCGAATGACCCAACAAACGGAGGACGTTCTTTATTGCTTTTGCAAAAAAATGGTTTATTGAAATTGAAAGATGGAGTTGGTTTATTGCCGAAAGTAACAGATATTATTAGCAATCCTAAAAACTTAAAAATTTTAGAGTTAGAAGCGCCTCAATTGCCACGTGCTTTAGACGATGCGAATGTTTCTATTGCGATTATCAATAATACATTTGCATCTGCTGCCGGATTAGTTCCTTCTCGTGATGCTTTGTTTGTTGAAGATAAAGAATCGCCTTACGTAAATTTGGTGGTGAGCCGCGAAGACAATAAAAACGAAGAGAAAGTAAAACAGTTTTTGCAGGCTTTTCAATCTCCTGAAGTTGAAAAAGCAGCGGAACAAGAATTTAAAGGTGGAGCGGTAAAAGGCTGGTAATTCAGCGAACTTTTAAAAATAGAAAAGACAGATATGATCAATTATTGATGGTATCTGTCTTTTTTTATGATACAAAAAATGAATTAGCTAGATTTTTCTAAAAGAAATAGAAAGTAAATGAAATAAATTGGAGCTGATTTTTTGTTCAAGCAGAATTTTCAAAAAGAAAGTTATTATCTAACAGAATGACCATTTAAATCTGCTGAAAGCCTATGATTGTTTTGGATTTGACTTAAAAAAGCACATTTAACAAAAACGGTTCAACTTAGGTTGTTAAAAAACAAAAGGTTTCATTTTATAATATGAAACAGACTTGTGTTAAAAAAAGATATTTTAAGTTTTATTCCTCCCTAACTTTATAAAATATTTAAATGTATATCGAATTAAAAATAGTTGTTTCTTTTTTTTAGTGAGCATTTTTTTGATTGTCATTTTGTTTTCACCAAAAACAAGGATTCATTTAATTTTATAAATTGTATAGTATGTCTGTTCCCAAAGAGTTATATAATTTAAAATTCTCAGAATATTTAGAATCGCTAAAGGTTTTGTATCTAGTAGATGACAATTTTAAGGCAATCTGCGATGATTATTGTTCTAATATGTTAAAAACCGAAAAGTATAAAAAAAAGTTTGAAAAGTATTTTCAATATAAATTGGAAGCAGAAAATTTAGCTAAAGAATTAGAAGAAGAAATTTTGATTTATCTCATCAGAAATGGATGGGATAAAAAATAAATGGTTGTTAGTTTTATTTTTATCAATTGGTTAGTAGTTAGGAAAATCCCATTTTAAAATGGGATTTTTTTATGCATGCTTCTCATTAAAATTTAAATACCAGTATTTTTTTAACGATTGTTTAAGCTTTTTCAAAATGAATTTTGCTTCATTTTCTGAAAAAAAGACTCAAAACCCTTGTTTTTAGGTATCTCGCATATCTTTTTTAAGATATTTTTTTCGGTTGCAAATTATAAATTGAAACAAAAATATTTAATCATCATTCATTTTACTTTGTAATTTTATCATGATTTTGACATATTGTATTGAAAATCAAATATTTCAAGTGATTAGTAAATTTTAATTAGTAAGATTTATGTTATACTAAGTTTTGTAAAGGCTAGAAAAAAGCCCCATCCATAAAGAAAGACAGTTTTAAGTTATTTTCATTTTTAAAATCCCTCAAAATAAATATAAATTAAACTAAAATCATTATGAAAAAAAAGTGTTTGCGTATGGTCAAGATTAGATGTCTGGCCATTGTTGCCAGCTTTCTAACCATAAATCTCATGCATGGCCAGGATGATGGAGCAAAAAAGAGCATGGAAATCTATGGTTTCATTATGACCGATATTGGTTATAATTTTAATCAGATTCAATCCGATTGGTACGATGTTGTCCGACCAACAAAACTGCCATCTTACAAAGATCAATACGGCCCGGACGGGAATTATTATGCATCTGTGCGCCAAACAAGATTTGGAATCAAAAATTATTTTGATACCGGAATTGGCGAATTAAAAACACAATTTGAATTTGAATTGTTTGGAACTGGAGTTGATGCTGGTCAAACTACATTCCGTTTGCGTCATGCTTATGCTGAATTAGGCAAATTTGGAGCTGGACAAACTTGGAGCCCGTTCATGGATATTGATGTTTTTCCAAATACATTAGAATATTGGGGCCCAACCGGAATGGTGTTTTTTAGAAACATTCAAATTCGTTATATGCCAATTCAAGGTGATACTCGTTTGACAATTGCGTTAGAAAGACCAGGGGCAAGTGCTGATCAGGGAATTTATGCAGATCGTATCGAACTTCAAGGTGTAAAAGCAAGATTTCCGTTTCCAGATTTATCTGCAGAATATCGCCACGCATTCAATTGGGGGTATCTTGAGTTAGCAGGTATCTTAAGAAAAATTGAATGGAAAGATCAAAACAATGACCAATATGATTTATCAGGTGATGCACTTGGATGGGGTTTGAATTTGAGTACGAATGTCAAATTTGGCAAAAATGATGTTTTCAGAGGACAGGTCGTTTACGGAGAAGGAATCCAGAACTACATGAATGATGCTCCTGTTGATATCGGAATTGAAAACACAGGGAACCCAACAAGGCCTGTAAAAGGTGTTGCACTGCCTTTGCTTGGAGTAGTCGCTTTTCTTGATCATTCCTGGAACGACAAATTCACAAGTTCAATAGGTTATTCAATGATTGACATTGATAACTCTAATGCAATGACTAATGATGCCTTCAAAAAAGGCCAATATATTGTTGGAAATGTACTTTATTCACCAGCAAAAAACTGCTTAATTGGTGGAGAATTTCAATGGGGAGACCGAGATAACTTTAGAGACGGCTGGAGCACTTCGATCACAAAAGTGCAGTTTTCATTTAAATACAATTTCTCAGAAACATTTTATAGAAAAAATCAATAGCTGATAGTTATTGAACGTGCCAATAAAAACAAAAAAAAATAGAAAACATGTATAAAAAAATACAATACATAATACTGTGCGGTTTTTGTATTACTTCTCTAAAAGCTCAAACCAGAACTGAAAAAGATCTTTTGGGTGAAAAGCAAATTCCTGCAAATGCGTACTACGGAGTCCAAACGGCTCGTGCATTAGAGAATTTTCAGATTAGTGGCATGACAACACAGTTTTATCCCGATTATGTTAGAGCATTTGCTATGGTAAAATTAGCGGCTGCTCGGGCGAATGCTGATGTAGGCCGACTAAAGAAAGACAGACTTGCAGCGATTGAAAAAGCATGCCAAGCTGTTATTGACGGAAAATACCACGACCAATTTCTAGTGGATTTGTACCAAGGTGGCGCAGGAACGTCTGCAAATATGAACGTTAACGAAGTTCTTGCCAATATCGCTTTAGAAATGAGTGGACACAAAAAAGGAGAATATCAATATATTGAACCTCATGATGACTTGAACATGGGACAATCTACAAATGATGTTTATCCGACCGCTATAAAAGTAGCTTTGTTGCTTCATAATGATAAATTGATAAAAGAAGCCGATTTGCTTGCTCAAGCTTTCCACAAAAAAGGAGACGAGTTCAAAGATGCCTTAAAAATGGGGCGCACAGAAGGACAAGATGCTGTTCCGATGACGGTTGGACAGGAATTTCATGCTTTTGGAAATCAATTAGATGCTGAAGTAAACACACTACGTAAAGTTGAAGTTTTTTTATGCGAACAAAATATGGGAGCTACCGCTATTGGAACAGGAATTACAGCTTCGCCGGGCTATGCTGAAAAAGTTGCGACACATCTGGCCAAAATCACAGGAAAGCCAATTGTAATGAGCAAGGACCTTATCGCCGCTACAACCAGTCAACAAGGATTTGTACTGTATTCATCTGCGCTAAAAAGCATGGCGGTTGCTGTGTCTAAAATAAGCAGTGACCTTATCATTTTGACTTCTGGTCCTCGTACAGGTATTTTTGAAATCAATTTGCCAGCACTTCAGCCGGGATCTTCAATTATGCCAGGAAAAGTTAATCCTGTGATGCCAGAACTTATGAATCAGCTTTGCTTTAAAGTAATGGGGAATGATCTTACGGTGACACTCGCAGCGCATTCTGGTTTGCTTCAATTAAATGCTTACGAGCCTATTGAAGCCATTGCAATGATGGAATCGCAAGGATTATTTTTTAAATCTTTCCCTTTATTCAGAAAAAATTGTATTGAAGGTATTACTCTAAACAAGGATGTCTTGAACAATTATATGGAAAGAAGTGTGGGTATTGTTACAGCTCTAAATCCGGTGTTGGGTTATGAAAAAACAACAGAGCTGGCTAAAGAAGCACTTGCAACTAACAAAGGAATTCTCGAGCTTATTCGTGAAAAGAAATTGCTGACAGAGGATCAAATCAAAAAGCTTTTGGATCCTGCAAGCTTGACAGGACAAAAATAACATCAACTTAAAAAGTAAAAAAATATGAAATCAAATGTAAATTTTTATAAAAGAATGCTTCTTTTGGTGATGTTGTCACTAAGCATCAGCATGTTTGGACAAGCAAAACCTAAAGTTCTTATTTTGGCAACAGGAGGTACTATTGCCGGAGCTGCAAAAAGTGGCGTGCAATCAGGTTATACTTCTGGTCAAGTTACTATTGATGCCATGGTAAATGCAGTTCCAGATGCACTGAAACTGGCCGACATCAAAGGCGAGCAGATTTCAAATGTGGGATCTCAGGATATGTCTTTTGAAATCATGCTGAAATTAGCTAATAGAATCAATGAATTGGCTTCCAGCAAAGATGTTGACGGTTTTGTAATCACTCACGGAACAGATACAATGGAGGAAACTGCCTATTTTTTAAATCTTGTTACAAAAACAGATAAGCCTGTTGTACTTGTGGGGTCAATGCGTCCTTCAACAGCAATCAGCGCCGATGGACCTTTGAATTTGTATAATGCAATTGCAGTGGCTGCAGATCCTAACGCTAAAGGTCATGGTGTACTTTTGGTTATGAACGATTGGATTCATTCTGCACAATCATTGACAAAAGTAAGTACGACTGCTGTTCAGACTTTTATGTCTCCAATTCGTGGACTTATTGGAACAACGGCATATGGAGTAAATGATTTTTACCATTATCCAGATCAAAAATTTGGAAAAACCTCTGAATTTGATGTAAAAGGAGTAACAACGTTTCCTCGCGTAGATATTATTTATGCTGATGCCGATATGAAACCAGATTTGATTGATGCTTCTATTGAAAAAGGCGCAAAAGGAATCGTAATTGCAGGAGTTGGAAACGGAAATATGAACAAAGCATCGCTTGATGCCTGTGCCAGAGCCAGCAAAAAAGGAATTATCGTAGTGCGAAGCACTCGTGTTGCGACAGGCATAGTGGGGCGAAATGTAGAATGCAACGATGATGAATTAGGCCTTATCGCATCTTACGGATTAAACCCGCAAAAAGCTAGAATTTTATTGACCGTTGCTTTGCTCAAGCAAAGAAAACTTGATGAACTTCAAAAAATATTCATGGACTATTAAAACTAGTCACAAAAAATATAATTGAGTTTGGTTTGACTTTAATCTTGAAGTTAAACCTGCTCATTTTTGAAGTATGAAAAGTTTTTAATGCAAAATCATTGTAAGCATCAGCGATGCTTATCGCTAAAAATTAAAATTTTTTAGCATTTATGCATAATTATAAGTTTAAAATTGGTTTTATTTTTTTTGTATTGGTTTAGTTTAGTTAAGGATAGCCCAATAGGTTTTATTATATGAGCACTGATAAAACCTATAAAGCTGTCTTTTAAGTTATTCATCAATCGAAGATAAATCTCTAAAAAGCCTCGCCAATTCTAAAATAAATTCCCCAATCTCCTTTTCCAACAGCACCATCTAAACCAACATTGAATTTTTCGTTTTTAAAAGCTCTGTATCGGTAGCCTACACCGGCGCCTGGATACAATTTCCAATCAAAACTTGGAGTGTCAGAACCGTAGATAGTTGCTAGTCCAGCAAAACCTACAGCACCCATTCTTTTATTGAAATTATATCGATATTCGCCTTGAATGGCCATCAATCCATCACCACGGTATTTTCCTTCAGAATAACCCCTGATATCATCGTTACCAATTGTTACTTGCTGTTCAAAAGAAATATTTCCCAATCCAAATTTGCCAGCAAAACGAGCGGCTACAACATCTTTTTTATCTCTTACGGAGTAATAAGAATTATATTCGGAAATAATTTTATTGGCATTGACTTCATTTCCAAACCATTCGGGATAACTGATCCATCTTGCTCTTATTTTATTTCCTTTAGTAGGATAATAAATGGCATCTCGGGTATCATAGAGCAAAATGGTTTGCAGTCCGTTTGTGTGTGAGGTAGAAGCTGGCTGTATATCATCTTCATAAGCAGTGTCATAATGTGCATACGAATAACCTAATCCGCCGTAAAATGATTTGAAAATTTTTCGCAACAAACTCACGCTTACTAAAGTAGTTTCGGTGCTGTAATCATAAAAAGTTGGAGCGTCAAAATCATCCATAAAAAATTGAGAATTTTGATTGCCAGTCATCAGAAATAGTTGCGCACGCCATTTATCTTCGTTAAAATGCCATTTGTTGAAAGAGCAAATAAAATAAGATTTGTTTGTAGTATAAATTGCTGTAAGTCCCGACAAAGATTTTGGAGAAATTGTATCGGTTTTATCCGTTTTGTACATCATCATCGGGATCGCTCCAAACATGAAATCCAACGTTCTATTATAGCTAATGTAAGGCATCACATTAAAATCGATATTCTTGGTTTTAGATTTTTCGGTTTTTGTGCTGTCTGCCGTTTTTTCTTGAGCCAAAATACCGTAAGAATAAAATAGAAGAAGTGCTATAAATAAAGGCTTTTGCATATGATTTAAGAGATGTGGTGATTAGGGATAATGGACAGGCGTCTAAGTTAAAGCCAATTTATTTTCCACGAAACTTAAGGGCTGTTTAAGACGTTCCATTTTATAAAATGAAACAAATTCGTTCCATTTCCCTTTTAAGAATTTTCTAAATTTATTTCTTAAAATATTCCTAAAAAAGTTAAAATTCGGGAGGAATAAAGTTGGTATTTGATGGCTAAAAACAATTCCAAAAAAATCAAATTTAAATGATGTAAAATTCGATGAGGTATTGGCAATTCATAGATTTAAAACTAAAGTCTTTGGCTTTCATGTGTTGTTGTGTCAATTTGGGTTTTGCACAGCAAGATAGTCTTGCATCGGCAAAAATAATCAAGCTTGATGAAGCAATATCGTTAGGAATTCAAAATAACCGCCAGCTTAAAATTGCAAATACAGATTTGGCTATTGCCTATGAAAATATCGATCAAGCAAAAATTGCAAAAATGCCACGAATAGGCGTGAATGGAGGATACAATTATATTGGAAATCCTAAAATTTATGAAGGGTTTTATCAAAGCAATATTACTGTAGATTATTATAATCATCAAGCTTTTGCCACTATTATTTCGTCTTTGCCAATTTATAACGGAAGCGCCATCAATAAGCGAATCGATCAGCAGGAACTCATTAGCGAAATGCAAAAGTCTGCCGTTAAAATGACTGAAGCTGATGTAAAAAATGCTATTACAGAGCAATATTTTACACTTGAAAAATTGTACAGACAAATTGAAGTAACGAAACAAAACATCATCAATACCGATTTGCGAATTAGACAGTTAAAATCGCGCGTAGATAATGGACAAAACATTAAAAGTGATTTGTTGCGAACCGAATTGCAACAATCTAATTTTAAGGTTTCGGTTTTTAGAAGCACCAATACAATAGAATTGATCAGCAATTATTTGGATATTTTAATTGGTTTTCCAACAAATACTATTTTGAAGCCTGTAGTTGCAGAAAGCATGTTGCCAACAGAAAATGTAAACTTACAAGAGAGTTTGGCTGAAGCTTTTCGAAATAGAGAAGAAATAAAGCGTGCCGAAGTAAAAATTAAATTATCAGAATCGTCTTTGAGCTTGACTAAAAGCGGTTTTATGCCCAATGTAAATGCCAATCTTATTTTGAATACCGAATATCCAGCACAATGGCCCAATTATGTCAATATTCTGAATTACTGGGCGGCGGGCGTTTCATTGAATTGGGATGTTTCCAGTTTTTATAATCTCAAACACCGAATTTCAGGCGACAAATTGGAAATTGATAAAAGCAATACGGCACTTCAAATAACAAAAGACCAAATTAGTACAGAAGTTAAAAACGCTTATGTGAGATATGCTGAAAGCAAAGAAAACATCAAAACGTATAAAAAAGATGTTGAGCTTTCAATGAGCAATTATAAAATTGTAAAAAGCCGTTACGATAATGATTTTGCTTTAATCAGTGAAATAGTTGATGCCGAGTTGCAACTCAACAATTCCCGAATCTCATTGGTTAATGCCAATTTAGATTTGATCATTCAATATTATTCTTTGCAATATGCAATGGGAAAACTTTAATTAAAAAAGTATGAGCGAAGCAAATGCCCAAAACGAAACGATTCAAAAAGATAAAAAGAGAAATACCATTCTTACCGTGCTGTCTTTTGGTTTTTTGATTGCCGGCGGTTTGTGGATTGTGAGTCTTTTTTTTGATTTCAGTACGTATGAAACGACCAATAATGCACAGGTTGAAGCTTACATCAATAATGTTGCTGCAAGAGCTACAGGCCATATCAAAGAAATTAGATTTGAATCCAATCAATTTGTTCGTAAGGGCGATACACTGATTGTTCTAGACGATTCGGAATATGTTATTAAAGTGATGCAAGCCGAAGCTGATTTGGCTATAGCCGAAGGAAATCTTCATTCATTAGAACAAAATATCACGACATCGGCATCGAATCAGGCTTCTGGTAAGGAAAAATTGGCCGGAGATATGGCGAGTCTTGAAAAAGCACAAAAAGATTATCAGCGTTTTAAAAATATGTATGCTGATTCGGCCGTGACTCGAAATCAATACGATCAGGTGATTTCAAAATTAAAATCGGAAGAAGCTTATGTAAAAGCAGGCCAAAAAAATCTGGAAGCAAGCAGTTCAGTAACCAAACAAAGCACTATTAATCTGGAAGCGGCAAGAGCAACAGTCGCGAGAAAAAAAGCTGATTTAGCAGCCGCGAAACTGCAATTGTCCTACACGAGTATTATTGCGCCGGGAGATGGATACGTGGGTGAACGCAATTTGTCGATTGGAGAATTAATCAATTCGAATCAAACGGTTGCAACCATTGTTTTGAATCAAAAATTATGGATTTCTGCCAATTTCAAAGAAACGCAAATAGAAAAAATCAAAAGCGGACAAGAAGTAACCATTACAATAGATGCTCTGGATGGAAAAGAATTTAAAGGAAAAGTAATAGGGTTTTCTCCAGCAACGGGCGCTAAATTTTCGATGGTTGAACCTGATAATTCCACAGGAAATTTTGTGAAAATCACGCAACGAATTCCTGTTAAGATTGAATTTGAAACACCTGCTAAAGAATTAGCAGATGTAAGACCAGGAATGAATGTTACAGTTGACGTAAAAAAATAAGAGATGTTTGCAGGAAAAAAAGGAAGCGTTTTTACTCTTATAGGATTGTATATCCTTACAATTCCTTTTTTTAATGGGCTCAACGTTACCACTTATGATAATTCGCAAATCATGGGGCATTTTGGAGAATCGACAACCGTTTTTACGTACTCTATTTATATTCCAATTTTTGCAATGCTCGGTTTTATGCCTTTGGGACTAAAATTAGGGAAACAAATCAAGGTTAGAACCATGATTTTGTCAGTAAGTTTTTTGTCTTTGATTTTTAATACCGCTTTGTTGTTTGTGTCTAGTATTGAATGGTTTGTGTTTTTTAGATCGCTTCTGGCTATCGTTTCTGTAATTGGAATATTTGCTTCAATGGTTCCGATTTTAATGAAATACAATCCCGCATTTAATATGGCTTTGTTGTATGGAATTTTGCAGTTTATTCAAAAAGGAAGTCAGCATCTTTATCAATATTTAGGAACAAATTTTACAAGTCTGCACAATTGGACTTTTGGTATTTATTTTTTGAATGCCAATTTCTTGATTTGCATTGTGCTCGCTTGGCTTTTTTATAAAGTAGATGTTGCTCCAATGAAAAATGTTTTTCAATTTGATTGGCGCGGTTGGATTATTATGCTTTTATTTTTTCTGATTATTCTTTTTTTATGTGCCGAAGGACAAACCAGAAATTGGCTCAGCGACCCTAAAGTAGTTTTGGCAATAGGATTATTGTTTATAATGGCCGGAATTTATCTGTTGCATGTTCGATTTACTTCTGACCCCATTATTAATCCCGATGTTTATAAATACAAAAATGTTGTCATTGGCGCTTTTTTGATGTTTTATATTGGCGTAATGAACGGCACTGGAAGCGTTGTAACAGGATATATGACAAATGTTTTAGGCTTTGATCCAGTCCTTAATGCTTTGACACATTTAGCCATATTATTTGGGTTGTGCATTTCGATTCCGCTTTCGACTTATCTTTTGTATAAGAGAATTTATTTAGCCACGATCTGGGTAATTGGTTTTGCCTGTTATGGATTTTACCACATGATTTTGTTCTTTAGATTTTACCCCGGAATTGATTCAACTGATTTTTTTGTGCCGCTTGTTTTTAAAGGTTTAGGAATGGGATTTCTATTTCCTGTTTCCTTGCTTTATATTTCAGAAGGTGTTCCGCCAATTTTTAGTACCTCGCGCATGATGACCGGAATCATTTCGCAAGCCGTTTTTGCGTCTTTGCTTGGAAGTGCCATTCTCGGAACTTTTATTACAAATATGAATATCCAGCATAAAACAGGTTTAAGCCAGCAATTATCAGAGGTTAATAAAATGGCAGAAAATCAATTGGAAACTTACAAAAGGAACTTTTTATATATGGGTTTATCAGATGCTGAAGCGCAGAAAAAAGCAGAAAAAAGTCTGTCAAATCAAACCGCTCAAGCATCAATATTATTGGCTTACAAAGATATTTATCTTGTAATGTCGGCGATATGCTTTTTCCCTATTTTGATCATTCTGCTTTTCAAATTGTGGCGCAGACCAATTGGCAGAGTAGAAGTAGAGCCGATACCGATTTAATTTTTATGAAAACAACAGTTGATAATTCAATATTATGATGGCAAAAAAAGAACGTTTTTTATTTGGCTTATGGAATAAAGAAAGTGGATTAAGCGGTATGCTTGTTTTGCTTTTTATGATGCATTTTGTCGCTATTCCGTTTTTTGGAAGTTATCCGCATTTTATGGTTTGGCTCAATATTTTTTGGATGTTGTTTTTGTTTGCGGGTATTTTTTCGCTTTCAAAGCATAAAAAACAAGCACTCTTGATTTCAATTATTCCGATTTTGTTTGTTGTCATTCAATGTATAGATTATTTCAACAGAAACATCCTGATTTTGTTTGCTGACCTTTTTTTGTCCATTGCCGTTATGGGACTTTTAATTATAATGGTTTTAAAAAAAGTATTAGAACCTGGTCCTGTAACAACCTATCGCATAATAGGATCAGTTGTTGTGTACATGCTGTTGGTGCATTTTTGGTGTACGCTTTACTTATTTCTTTTTAGGCATATTGAAGGCTCTTTTAATTTGGTGGAATTCAAATTTGAAATCAATAGCGATCAGGCGAGTTTTATGTATTTCAGTTATATCACCATGAGTTCTACAGGTTACGGCGAAATAGTGCCTTTACATCCATTAGCGCGCTCTTTGGTCCAGATAGAAGTACTTACAGGAGTTTTATATCCCGTAGTCTTAATAGGAAGATTAGTTTCTGATGCCAATTTTTCTATCCAAAAAAAATAAAATCAAATTTAACCAATCATATCTAAATCAAAATAAACATGAAAACATCCAATTCAATTAAACGCAAAGAGCTCTTTGATACGATTTTACAGTTATTTTTCATTTTCCTGATCGTTGGATTTTGTCTTAAATTGCTGTTGCCGTTTTTTATGCCAATTCTTTGGGCTGTAATACTTTCGGTCGTATTTTATCCAATGTTTGATTTTCTGCAGCGAATTCTGAAAGGAAAGAAAACCCTAGCATCTGTAATAATAACCATTGTAATTATTGCAGTAATGTTAGTGCCGCTTATTTATTTTTTAAAAGCGGCAATAGCCAATTTTTTAGAATTGAAAAATAGTTTTGAAGCTGGAACTTTAAAAATTACGCCTCCTGGACAAAATATAAAAGAATGGCCGATAATTGGTAAGCCTCTCTATGAATTTTTGCTAATGATGTCAACAGATTTGGAGCAAGGCGTAGTAAAATACCAAGATCAGATCAAGGAGTTTTCTTCAAAAATCATGGGAAGCATTTTGAGTTCTGGTGCCGCATTTTTGCAGTTTATTTTATCCGTAATTATTGCTGGAGTTTTATTGGTTACTGGAGGAAGAACTTTTGCCATGAAATTTCTTAAAAAAATTGCTGGAAACAAAGCAGATGAAATCATGACCATTTCGGTTTCGACAATTTATCAAGTGGTTAAAGGAATATTAGGTGTTGCTGTCATTCAAACCATTATTCAAGCAGTTGGATTGTTTATGGCTGATATTCCGTATGCGGGAATTTTGACTCTGATATGTCTTGTGTTTTCAATTTTGCAAATTGGGCCAATTATCATCAACATTGGTGTTATTGTATATTTATTTTCGACGGGCGACTCTGGTTATGCCATTTTCTGGACTATATTTTTCATTATCAGCGGACTTTCAGATAATGTCTTAAAACCGCTTTTGTTAGGAAAAGGAGCTTTGGTACCAATGCTGATTATTTTTCTCGGAGTAATTGGCGGATTTATCATGTCAGGATTCATTGGGCTTTTCGTTGGGCCAATTGTCTTTTCAATTGGTTATAAGTTATTTATTGCCTGGTTGGATGACAATGCAGAACCTGAAGTTGAGCCAGAACCGGTAGAAAATATTGAACCTTTAGTGTAAATTAGTTGTTGGATCTAGAATATAAAAAATCCCATTTCTAAAGAAATGGGATTTTTGTTTTCATGTCTCGTCCTGAAAAAAGTTGACTATAATTAACTTAATTATGTCACTAACAAGAGAAGTATTTAAAAGAATTGTGCCTGATTGCACTTACAGTGAGGCATTCAAAAAACAGGTTGTAAAAGAATTTGAACTGGGATTATTTTGCAAGGCAGATCTTCGCCGTCGTTACCAAATCAGAAGTCATAGCTGTATCGACAGTTGGTTAAGAAAATATGGTAAATTTACATATCTGGAAAAACTAACACTGGGACGACCTATGAAAGATCCTCAATCTCAACGCATCAAAGAACTCGAAGCTCAATTAGCTAAGAAAGAGCAAGAATTATTGGTCTTTAAAAAGTTTATTGAAATAGCCGAACGCGAGCTAAAAATCGAGATTGTAAAAAAGTCTGGTTCCAAGCAGTCCAAGAAATAAATCGTATATACAGGGTTAGTCCTTGTGAAATATGTCGATTGTTTGGATACAGTAAACAAGCTTATTACAAACGAAAATCACATCTATTAAAGTCAATTCCCGACAAAGTACATCTCAAATCTTTGGTAATGTCGGTTCGTCAAAAGCTGCCAAAAACCGGTGGCAGAAAACTGCATTATATGCTGAAAGATGATTTAAAAAGACATCAAATAAAGATTGGCAGAGATAAATTGTTTGATTTTTTACGTGATGAATATTTATTAGTCCCTAAAGCTAGAAGATATTACAAGACAACAAATTCAAGACATTGGATGCGTAAATATCCAAATTTAATAAAAGAAATCAAGCTCAATGAGCCTGAGCAGGTTTGGGTTGCTGATATTACTTATCTAAGAACTAAAGAACAAACATATTACCTGCATTTGATAACAGATGCATACTCGAAGAAAATTGTAGGTTATAATTTATCGGATAATTTAATGGCTTCTTCTACATTAGAAGCTTTAAAGATGGCTGTCGGTAATAGGAAATACAGCAGAAATCTCATACATCATTCAGATAGAGGTCTTCAATATTGCAGCAAAGAGTACACGGAATATTTATCTCAAAGCAAGATTCTGATAAGTATGACACAAAACTATGATCCATATGAAAATGCAGTTGCAGAAAGAGTAAATGGTATTTTAAAAGAAGAATTTGGATTATCTGAAATCTTTGAAGATTTTGAAAATCTGAAAAAGCAAGCTCTAGAATCTATTTTATTTTATAATCAAATAAGAGTGCATTTATCAATAAATATGCTGACTCCAAATCAAGCACATTTACAAAATCAAATCAAACTCAAAAGATGGAAAAAAACAAATCGGAACAAAAATAATTCTGTTCCGATTTAATTAATTTTATATTACTAATCGAGTCAACCTTTTTCAGGACAACTCATCAATTACAATTTTTCAGTTATTCTTTATACAAAATAATAGTGGCTTTGTATCCAGTGCCAACATTCCATTGGCTGGATTCAATAACAGTGCCTTTGTCATCGTAAACTTGAAATTCGGCTGTATTTGGCGATGCCGATCCTTCGTTTAAAGCTTCAAAATCAATTTTGTTGATGCCAGGAACCAAGGTGATTTTAAAACCTTGATATTCTCCATTCATCGTGACTTCAGGCTCAATTACCTTATCGTTTAAATATACTTTGATTTTGTCACCATCAACAAAAGCGGCGTCACGATAACGAATTGTTGAAGTATAAGTCGAGGTTTTAAAACTTCCTAAAAATTGATTTTGTCTGTAAAAAATGCCCTCCACATTTGCAGGTGTTTTATACAAATTGGTGTCTTTAAAAAGTTCGTTTGGATCAATTTTGGAAGAATCTGGCTTTTCAACAGGCGCTGGCGGATTAACTTTTGGAGCTTCTTCTTTTGGCGGAACAACTTCTTTTGTTTTTGGAGTTTTCGCCGGAATTGGCTTGTATTTGTTTTCCAGTTCTTTTTGCGCATAACCTTGAACCGAAATTCCGATTGCAAGAATTAAAGACAAAAATCCTATTCTATTTTTCAATTGTACTAAATGCATATATTCTTAAAATTAATTTGTTTATCTCTATAGGTATAAACATTTAATTAAAGCATTTATTGCCTTTTAGGCCAATTTTAAAAATGAGTTTTTATAATTGTAATCGCATTGTTGAAGAGAAAAATAATCGCTTTGTTGGGATTAAGCTAAGAACGATTTTTTTAAATCGATAGTAAATAATTTTATAAAAGACCTAATTGTCGAGCTTTGTTTATTAGCTCTGTATCACTTCCACTTTTTAGCAAGAGTCTGTTTTTTATGTTAGCTTTTCTTTTTTCTATAGAACTAATAGACAACGGTATGTGGCTCGGAATATCAATTGTTTTTACCCCTTTTGCAAGCAGATTTAAAATTTCAGTATCAAATTTATCCCAATCATAATTTTTTTGAGCGAATTCTTTTTGTGATTTTATGATTTCTGAACTATAAATAATTTCTCCAGCTAAAATTTTCTTGCATGTTACAGGGAAGGATTCAAAGTTTATTTCGCCTTTATAAATAAACCCTTCCGGTTTTATGTCATTTAATATTCTATTTACAATAAATGCTTCGGTGTGCATTGTCAACAATAAAATTTTGCATTGCGGATGTGTTTTTCTGACAACCGCAGCCAAATCAATCCCGTTTAAAATATTTAGTTCAGGATAAGAAGGCAAATTAACATCTAGGATTGCAAAATCAATATTTAGTTGCTGTTTTTTTAGAAGCGTTATTTCTTTGTATGCGTTTTCGCAGTTGTATTTTTTATGAAAAAAGATTTCAGTTGTACTTAATGAATTATCAGACAAGAGATTAACATAGCTGTCTACAGTCATTGGATGATCATCGACAATCAAAATATTTAGTGGCATTTTCTATAAATTTTTGAGAAAATAATTAATGTTTCTGTGAAATCTTTGAATTTTTAAGACTTCAAGTTTAAACTAAATTCAATATTACCAATTTCTCTTTAAAAAAAATATGATGCATTTGATTTTTTTTTTGCTTTATTTGAGCTCCTAAATCTTGAGTATTGTGAAGTTTAATTTTAAGCTGGAGCTTTTAGTCTTTTTTTTAATCACTCTTGTGTGTCTTATTTTTTTAGATAAATCACGCTTTAAAAATAATGACAACCTTTTTAATGAGAAGCATTTTAAAACGCTTTCTAACGAGAAAAAGGTAAGATATTTAGATTCAATCGTATTACTGTTGCCTAGCAAAAGGAATGATACAATTGTTCGCGACTTATATTTAAAAGCTGGAGCAGAATATTATTTTATCAATGAATTAGATAAATCATATAAGGTAAGTGCGACTGCTTTAAAACTTTCGATAAAAGAAAATGACAGTTCAAGAATAGCCAAATCACTTTATTTTATGGGTGATTGTTACGAAAACACTCAGAAGGACAGTGCTTATTTTTATTATTTAAAGGCCCAAAAAATTTATCAAAATATACATGATAACAACAAATTAGGACGTGTGCATTTTAATAAAGCTTATGTTTTATTTTATGATGGAAATTTTGTGGAATGCGAAATTGAAATTGCAAAAGCGCTTAATTATTTAAAGGAAACAGACAATGTTAAACTTCTTTTTTCATGTAATACTTTGATGGGTAATTGTTTGGAAAAACTTTTTTTGTACGATGAGGCACTAAAATATCATCAAAAAGCATTAAGAGCTTTAAAGACAATGAAAGAAAAAGGATTAGAAACAAGTGATCCATTAAATGATTATAGTGTGGCCTCAGTTGTTAATATTTGCAATCTTTATGAAATAAAAGGAGAATATTCTAAAATAATAAAAGAATTAAGTCCTTTGCTAACAAATGAGTTACGTGCGAAAAATCCAAATTCATATGCTAGTGTTTTAACAAATTTGGCGCACTGTAAAGCCAGAAACAAAGAGTACAAAAATATTGTCCCTATGTTTTTAGAATCTCTTAAAATTTATAAAAGCTTTAATGATCCAGCAGGATTCATTTATACTAAAACTCATTTAGGAGAATATTATCTCACACAAAAAGATACTTTAAAGGCGATTGAAAATATAAAAGAAGCTCATGACAGCGCGGTAAGCATTAGAAATACAAACGAGGTTTTGACTAATCTTAAATTATTATCTCAAATAGATAAAAAGAAGAGCCTTTTTTATGCCAATCGATACATTACGATGAGTGATAGCATAGAAAAAGTCAAGACAATTACAAGTAATAAATATGCCAGGATTGAATATGAAACACAAAGTATTGAGAATGAAAACAGAGTTTTGACCAGAAAGAATTTTTATACCTTAATTTTCTCGTTTTCTCTTTTTATAGTGCTTTCTATCATTTCACTTTATATTTATTTGAGATATAGAAACAAAGAATTGCGATTTGTAAAGCAGCAACAAAACGACAGCGATGAGATTTTTCAGCTTTTGAGCGAACAGAACGAAAAAATAAATAGAGCAAAAGAGGAAGAAAAAAATAAAATTGCCAGAGAACTCCATGACGGTATAATGAATAAAGTGTATTCAATACGAATGAATTTAGGTTTTTTTAATGCTAAAGCAGATGAAAATGCGATTGAAAAAAGAAGAGAATATATTTTTGAATTGCAAAATGTCGAAAATGAAATCAGATCCATTTCTCATGATTTGAGCCAGGAATCGTTCCTTGAAAATAGTGATTTTAATACTTTGCTATTGAATTTAGTTGAGAAACAAAATGGTGTAAATGATATAGAATTTCATTACATAATTGACGAAGAATTTAAATGGGATGCTGTTTTAAATGTTTATAAGATAAATATTTACAGAATAATTCAAGAAGGAATTTTAAATATTCACAAATATTCTGAGGCTTCAGAAGCCATTATAAAAATTGAAATGATTGATGACAAAACTTTAAAATTATCAATTAAAGATAATGGAAAAGGATTTGATATTGTTGCAGAAAAAAAAGGAATTGGCCTTGCGAATATTAAAGAAAGAATAAATTCTTTAAAAGGTCATTTTGAAATTATCTCTAAAAGAGGAAGAGGAACGCAAATTACTATTTTACTTGATATTTAAAGTAAACATTAAGACATTTAAGAACTTAAATGCCTTAATGTAAAAGATATTTTTTAATTTAAAAAACACATATTGAGCACAATTGCGCTAGATAAAATAGCGGTTTTTTCTTCAGGATTGGAATAAGTTGCCATAACATTTACAGTATAGCCACTTGCTGAAATTGCAGCGTTTTTCATCTTTCCGCTCCACTTATTTTCGATTGATCCAATCTGATTCTCGGAAGAATCATTAATAATAAAATTAGATTTTTTCCAAACATCACAGATTTCAGCAATAACATGATTGGAAGTGTTTAGAATCTCGAAAACTGGTTTTGAAAAGCTAGAATTTGGGTTTATAAAACCTATCTTTTTTCCAGAAGCATCTTGGATCACAATTTCAGATTTTAAGAAACTGCCTCTTCTTGAAATAGTAGCTTCTAAACCACCATTTGCACTTCTAATTTCAATATTAAAAGGAAGTATTGATTTGACAAAAGCTGTTGGAAGCACTTTTTGAATGAAACTGAGCTTTTGTTTAATTCGGCCTATTCGTTCTTTTTTTTCGTTATAAATATGGCAACTTTCCTGAAAGCCATTTTTTTTGTCTACAAAATAGTTATTAGTTTCAAAGAAATCTGAAATCATAGTTTTTTTGAGTTGGTTGGTTATTTTTTTTGGTACTCAAAAATAGAATTTAAGTTGCAGTTACAAACAGGTATAAATACCTGTTTGTATGTCAAAAAAATAAATAAACAATAAGACTAAAAGATAATAACTACACTGATAATCATTACGCTACAATCCGCGATTCAGTTTTCTTTTAAAGAAAATAAAAAAAAATGAAATTACATTTTGGTGATAATAAATTCGCTTCGTCTGTTCATTTGATGTTGTGCTTCGGCCAAATAGAACTGCGTTCAAATAATTGTTGAAAAGCCCTTCTAAAAAAGAAAAATTTTTAAACATTTGGGCCAAAAATAAAATGAGAAGAAAATGCAACCAATACCATTTTTGAACCTCTTTTTTTTAAGAAAAAAATAACAAAACCAGATTCAATTCTAATGTTATTTTAATGTAGCGCCGAAAATTTCATCCTAACTTGCGCCACTTTAAGAACAGAAAAATGTTAGGAAAAATTAAAAATAGTATCTTTTGTAAATGCGTGCATGCATTGCTAATTGGCTATTTTTTAATGAACAGTATAAATTTTTCTGGAACATTTGCCAGAATTGTAAATAACAATACCGAACAACATTCTGTAAAAGGAATGACGTGCAATTTCTTAAAGAAAATCTTCAAATCTGACGGAATTCCAGAAGAATTGGATGATTATGAGAACAAGGAAACCAAAACAACTAAGTTGGCTAAGGGAATACCTTTGTTTGAATACATAATGCCTTTAGATTCTTCACTGGTTAATCTCTATTTTCAGGTTAATGCCAAAGGAAAAAACTATATCAGTAATCCTATTTTCTCATTTGGATTTCATGGCAGAATTCATTTGCGCCCACCTCAAAATATTGCATAAATAATAGTTTTTAAATACAAAAAAACACCTACTAAATCTATTGTAGCAGTTTTTTCGTAATTTAGTAATTATCTGGTAATGTAATATTTAGATCTAAATTCATGACACCTTTTAAACGTTTTTACAATTTACTCACGCTCGATAAGCGCGATGTATACCAAATTATATTTTATGCGGCATTTGCCGGTTTAGTGAACCTTTCGCTTCCTTTAGGAATTCAGGCGATCATCAATTTTATCCAAAGCGGACAAATCAGTGTTTCATGGATTGTTCTCGTAATTCTGGTAACAATCGGAGTTGGTTTTGGTGGAGTCTTGACCATTTTGCAACTTCGAATTGTTGAAAATCTGCAACAGCGAATTTTTGTGCGTTCATCGTTTGAATTCGCTTACAGAATGCCTTTGATTAAATACAAAGAAATGTATTCTGAATATGCGCCGGAAAAAGCAAACCGATTTTTCGACACCTTGATGGTCCAAAAGGGAACTGCAAAATTGCTCTTGGATTTTTGTACTGCCTTTTTGCAGGTTGGTCTGGGAATCATTTTATTGGTTTTGTATCATTCTTTCTTTATGGTAATCGGACTTTTATTTATTGCCATTTTGTATATCATCTTTAAATTTTCTTATAAAGATGGTCTTGTAACAAGTCTTAACGAATCAAAATTCAAATATAAAGTCGCAGCTTGGCTTCAAGAAATTGCTAGAAACCGCGAAAGCTTCCGCAAAAAAGGAGGTTTTGAATATGCGCTGAAACGCAATGACGGTTATGTGACAAAATATGTAGATAATCGTGAAAAGCATTTTCAGGTAATGAAAAAACAATACATTCAGCTAACTATTTTTAAAGTAATTGTTACAGCTGCTCTCTTATCTATTGGTGGTTTTCTGGTAATTCACCATCAAATGAACATTGGGCAGTTTGTAGCAGCTGAAATTGTAATTGTATTGCTGATTAATTCGGTAGAAAAAATCATTTTCGGCCTTGAATCTTTTTATGATGTGTTGACATCTGTAGAAAAAATCGGCCAAGTGACTGATATGGAGACTTCATGTATTCCAGAAAAATCAGCAGTAAACGAGGGCGGAATCACAATCGAAACCGAAAGTGTTGCTTATAACTATCCTGATCACAACAAAAAATCGCTTAAAAATATCAATCTGAAAATAAGTCAGGGTGAAAAAATAATCTTGAGAGGTACAAATGGTGCAGGAAAAAGCACATTGCTTCGATTACTTGCAGGTTTATTGGAACCAGAAAGCGGTGCGATGTATGTTACCGATACTTTTATGAACAGACTCGATGAAGATAGTTACAGAGCACAAGCCGGTACTTATTTACAAGGCGATACCCTTTTTGCAGGAACCATTAGAGAAAATATTCTTTTTGGAAACGAAGAATTAAATAATGATGATTTAAAATGGGCTTTAGACAGTGTTGGCCTGACGCCAGATATTAAAACATTCCCCAACGGACTGGAACATCAAGTTCATCCGGGCGGACATGAACTTTCGGCTTCTGATATTCAGAAAATATTGCTTGCGCGAAGCATTGTTCATAAACCTAATATTTTATTCCTAGAAGATCCAGTTGATAAAATGGACGAATTGACTTCAGGGAAAATTGTTGATTTTTTACTTTCTGAAGAAAATGACTGGACGGTAATCGTAACTTCTAAAAATGATATTTGGAAGAACAAATGCGACCGCATGATAACCATTGACGACGGAAAAATTATTAACGACATAAAGCTATAATCATGCTCAATATATCTAAAGATAATAATATACTCATAACTCCGGGCAAATATAAATCTATAACAAATGTGGCCCGAAGACCTCATTATAAAATTTTAAACAGAGTCATCATCGGATTTTTAGTGTTTTGTGTTGGCTGTCTTTTTCTTCCTTGGACGCAGAATATTTCAGGAAGTGGTTCGGTCACAACATTAAAACCAGATCAGCGACCACAAACGGTTCACAACGCCATTGCAGGAAGAATCGAAAAATGGTACGTGCAGGAAGGCGATTATGTGAAAAAAGGCGATACGATTGTTTTTATTTCTGAGGTAAAAGAAGATTACCTAGATCCAAATCTTGTTGGCAATACAAAACAACAAGTCGATGCTAAAAAAAAGGCAGTGGAATCCTATGGAGACAAAGTAAATTCGCTTGAAGTTCAGGCAAAGTCACTCAATACAGAAAGAGAATTAAAACTCCAACAAGCGCAAAATAAAATACGACAGTCGCAATTGAAAATCAAAAGCGATAGTATGGATCTTGAAGCGGTTAAAACCCAATTGAGAATCGCTAAAACCCAATTTGATCGTTCGACAGCGCTTAATAAAGAAGGCTTAAAACCGCTGACAGATGTTGAACAAAAAAGATTAAAACTTCAAGAATCTGAAGCGTATATCATTACACAACAAAACAAGCTTTTAAGCAGCAAAAACGAATTAATAAATGCAAAAGTAGAGATTAACCGAATTACTGCAGAATATGCCGAAAAAATATCGAAATCAAGAAGCGATAAATTCACTGCCTTAAGCACGCAATACGATACAGAAGCTCAGGTAAATAAACTTGAAAATCAATATACAAATTACCGACTTAGGAATGGACTATATTACATTACAGCACCACAAAGTGGCTATGTAAACCGTGCTTTATTAGCTGGTCTTGGTGAAACCATAAAAGAAGGAACTCCAATTGTAAGTATTATGCCGGCAAGTTATGATATTGCAGTTGAAACTTATGTGGATCCAATCGATCTTCCGTTAGTACATCGGGATGCAAAAGTTCGCGTTTGGTTTGATGGATGGCCAAGAATCGTATTTTCTGGATGGCCTGGTTTGTCCTATGGAACTTATGGAGGAAGAATTGTTGCGATCGAAAATTTCATCAGTTCTAATGGAAAATACAGAGTACTTATTTCGCCAGATGGTCCAGACAATAAATGGCCAAAGGAATTGAGTATTGGAGCGGGAGCACAAAGTATTGCTTTGTTGGAAACAGTTTCGGTTTGGTATGAAATATGGCGAAATCTGAATGGTTTTCCTCCAAATTATTATAAGTCAGATGTAAAGGAGGCAAAATATGAAAAGGACAAAAAATAAATTGAAATACGTTGCAAGACTGTTTTCTCTTTTGTTTTTATTCGGTTTTTCGGTTTCATACAGTCAGGATTTTAATAAAGAGGAATTAAGTTACAGCGAATTTTTAGGATATGTAAAAAAATACCATCCGCTGGTAAAACAGGCCAATCTTGAAATCAGCAATGCGCAGGCGGCGCTAATGGTGGCGCGTGGAGGATTTGACCCTAAAATTGAAGTAGATTACAGTAAAAAACAATTTAAAGGAACGGAATATTATTCGCTATTAAACAGTAGTTTCAAAATCCCGACTTGGTACGGAATTGAAATAAAAGCAGGTTTTGACGATACTGATGGGCAATATTTTAATCCGCAGAATAAAACTCCTGAGGCGGGTTTGACTTCTTTGGGAATAAATGTTGCTTTAGGACAAGGAATGTTCATCAATCAAAGAATGGCGGATGTTCGGGAAGGAAAACTGCAATTAAAATTGAGCGATGCACAACGAAAATTAAAAGCAATTGAAGTGTTGTACAAAGCAAGCGAGGCGTATTTTGAATGGAGAAAAAGTTATAACGAAGCCGAGCTTTACAATCGATATTTAGGCTTTGCAAGCAAACGTTTTGAAGGCGTAAAAAAATTAATTGAATTAGGTGACGCGCCTGCAATTGACAGTGTTGAAGCCGGAATTACAGTAAGAAACAGGCAACTGAATGTTGAAAATGGAAATTTGAAATTGGCTAAAGCCAAATTATATCTGTCTAATTATTTATGGATTGAAAATGTTCCTGTAGAACTGGAAGATAATGTAAAACCAGAAGAGAACCTGATTCAGACATTGGAAACAACCTTAAAAACCGATGCGATGATGGTGGAGGTTGAAGGCCTAGAATCACATCCAAAACTTCAGGCTTTAGAAACGAAGATGGATATGTTGGAAATTAATAGAAAATTGAAGGCTAATTCGTTGCTTCCTAAGTTGAATGTTGGCTACAATTATATTTCAGAGCCTTCTTATTGGAACTCATTCAACGCCGATGATTATAAGTTTAATGTCGATTTCAGTATTCCTATCTTTTTAAGAAAAGAAAGAGGAAGCCTTAAACTGGCAAAATTCAAAATTCAGGATATAAAGTTTGATATCGAACAGCAAAGATTGGAGCTTAAAAATAAAATTAAAGCCCAGCAAACTGAAATATCATCTTTAAAAAGGCAAAAAAAGGTAATTGATAATCTGGTAAAGGATTATGTAACAATGCTAAATTCAGAGGAAAAACTGTTTTCATTTGGCGAAAGTTCCATTTTCCTCATTAATTCCAGAGAAAATAATTTGGTAAGCGCAAAATTGTCACAAATCAGCATTGAAAATCAATTTTACATTTCAAATGCAGAATTATACAAAATACTGGCAAATCCAGATTAGAGAAGTTTATTTGTTCGCTTAGTTGTTGGTTATATTAGGAGAAAACAGCAGTAATTTTTTTTTACTGCTGTTTTTGTTTTTAATAATTTTTAACCATTTGTAAATGGCACACAGATAACACGGATTAAACAGATTTTATAAATAATCAGTGAAAATCCGTTTAATCCGTTTTATCTGTGTGCTTTATTAAGCTATTAGTCACTCACGTGAAGTCTGAAACCGATTACATTTTTTCTGTATGGAATATTATAGCGTAAAACATTGCCTTGAAAAGGCAATTTATGCTGAGTTTTGGCAGAAATGCTTTAACTTTATAGCCTTTACCACTTTAATTAATGAGTACAGAAAATCCAATTCCAGAAAACGAATTCGAACGTTTAGCAGCCCTAAAACGTTATAATATCTTAGACACACTCCCAGATCATGCTTTTGACGATGCTACAAAGCTTGTTTCTTATATCTGCGGTGTGCCAATTGCCCATATTTCTTTTATTGATGAAAGCAGACAATGGTTCAAATCTGAAATAGGAATAGGAGTTTCAGAGGTGCCACGTGAAATCAGTTTTTGCCAATATACTATTATGGAATCAAAATTGGTGGAAATAGATGATACATTATTAAACGAACGTTTTAAAGATGATCCCAACGTTACTGGCGGTTTTAAAATAAGATTTTATGCAGGAATCCCGCTTACAACTCCCGACGGATTTAATATTGGAACCATTTGTGCTATAGATCATGTTGCAAAAACATTAGATGAAAACCAGCGAAATGCACTTTCGATTGTTGCAAAACACGTAATAAATCAGCTGGAAGTTCGGACTAAAAATATTGAGTTGGCCGCTCAGAAAAAAATTGCAGAACGTGCTGTTTTGGCAAAAGACAGTTTTTTGGCCAATATGAGTCACGAAATCCGTACACCATTAAACGCCATAATTGGTTTTACAGATCTTTTGGCCCAAACGGAACTTGATGAAACACAACGCGATTATATTGAAAGTGTCCAAATTGCAGGAGAAAATCTGCTTTTGATTGTAAATGATATTTTGGATCTTTCTAAAATGGAATCAGGAAATTTAACCATCGATGCTGAGCCTTTCAATCTAAAAAAAACACTTAAACATGTTTATAATTTATTAAAAGTAAAAGCGCATAAAGAAGTAGAATTCAATCTCTTTTTAGATGCTGATATGCCTGATATGGTTATTGGAGATCAAGGAAGATTAAATCAGATTTTAGTAAATCTTATCGGAAATGCACTGAAATTTACTGTTGAAGGTGATGTCACTGTTTCTGTAAAAAAGGTTGATGAAACAGAAGATCATTATTCGCTTCGATTTTCTGTAAAAGACACCGGAATCGGAATTCCAGAAGACAAACTCAAAACTATTTTTGAACGTTTTACGCAAGCAGAGGAAAGTACAACGCGAAAATTCGGTGGAACTGGACTCGGATTAAACATTGTAAAACAATTGGTTGAACTTCAAAAATCTGAAATTCAAGTAAAAAGCAAAGAAGGACGAGGTTCAGAATTTTCTTTTGTTCTTTCTTATAAAAAAGGAGATGCAAAAGTAGATTCAGTTAAAACCATATCAAAAAATGATCTTGGAAATCTGAAAATTTTGCTTTGCGAAGATAACGTGCTGAATCAGAAATTAGCAAAAAGCGTGGTGCAGAACTTTGGTTTTGAATTGGATATCGCTGAAAATGGGGAAGAAGGCATTGAGCTTTTAACGACGAACAAGTACGATTTAGTTTTGATGGATCTTCAAATGCCAATTAAAGATGGCTATCAGACAACGGAATACATCAGAAATGAAATGAAATTAGATATTCCAATTATTGCCATGACCGCACATTCTCTTGTTGGAGAACAGGAACGTTGTTACAAAGTTGGGATGAATGCATATGTGCCAAAACCTTTTAAACAGGCCGTGCTTTTAAAAGCGATAAAAACGGTTATGAGCCAAGATGCTGATCATGGAAGAAGAAGAGTAATTGATTTTTCTATTTTGGATGAAATGGCATGCGGAAGCCCTGATTTTAGAAAAGAAATGATTGATCTTTTTTTAGATAAAATTCCGAGTCAAACGGCTCAGCTCGAAGAAGCATTTAAAAATGAAGATCATGATGCAGTTAAGAAATTAGCGCATAATATGAAATCCAGTTTAGATATTTTTATGCTCACTGATTTGACAAATTGTTTGTCGATTATTGAAGAAGAAGCCATAAATAATGAATTTACTTCTGAAAGTGAAGACAAAATAAATATACTGCATTACGGAATCGAAGAGACCGTTAAAATCCTGAAGGAGCTTTGATAAAAAAGAAATAAGCCTTAGCTTTACATATAAGCCAAATATAAATTGAATTTTTGCCTCAAAATATCATAACAATGAGAATCATTTTAGCCGAAGATAATGATATCTTACGCAAATCATTATCATTTTTCTTAGAGTCCAAAGGATTTACTGTTGACCAGTTTTCTGATGGGAAAGATGCGCTTGTAGCCATCGAAAAAAACAATTACGATTTGATTTTGACCGACATAAACATGCCAGGCATCAGCGGAATGGAAATTACGCAATATGTCAGGGAAACTATTAATTCAGATGTTCCCATAATCATACTTACTTCTTCAGGTGTTGAACAGACAGAACTGGATTCTTTTGATATTGGCGCAAATGAATTTATTGCAAAACCAATCAGTCCTGCCGTTCTTTTAGTTCGTATTAATAAGTTGCTAAAAATCAAAGCTTAATGAAATTTCTATATTATTCAATAGTTTTGCTTTTTGTTTCTTCCATTTCTTTTGGACAGGAAGTAAATATCGATGCAGTTTTAGCTCAAGCAAAACAAGAAACAGAAAAAGGAAATTTTGATAAAGCATTATCCTTAATTGAACCTTTGCGTGCTAAATTTCCTGAAAACGAAGATATTCAGGTGTATGCAGGACGAATTTACAGCTGGAAAAAAGACTATCCTTCATCAATAAAAATGTTGGCGCCATTAGCAGACAGAACAAATCCGAATCCTGATGCTTTACAGGCAATTATCAATACTTATTTTTGGTCGGAACAATATGAAAAATGTATTTCATATTGTGATAAATATTTGGCAATTGACCCAAAATCGGTAGATGTAATAAAAACAAAAGCATCTTGTCTTGAAAAACTGAATCGCGATCAGGAAGCGTTGGAAGTTATAGAAAAAGCATCAATTGCAGATAATAGCACTCAGCCATTTAGAAGCATCCGAACACTTATTGGCAAAAAAGCTAAAAATGCAATTGCAGCGTCTTATCTTAATATTTCTACTTCGGAACCAGGGCAATCTCCTTTGCATTATGGGTATGTTGAATATTCACATAAATTCAGCAAATCGGCAATTGTGGGTCGCGCAAACATTGGAAATACAGGAAATGATACACAAATGCTTTTTGAAACTGATTTCTATCAAACCTTTTCCAACAAAAGCTATTTATATGCCAACGCCGGACTTTCAACAGGTGAAACATTATTTCCCGTTGGAAAGGCAGGTTTAGAATATTATTTTGCTCCGGTTAAAAAATTTGATTTTGCATTTGGAGCTCGATTTATGCATTTTGAAAGCGATGATATTACGTTACTTACAGGACAAGTTGCATACAATACAGGAAGTTATACATTGGCATACAGACCATATTATGATACAGGAAATTCATTGTTTTCTCATGTTTTAAGTGTACAGAGAACCAATGAAGAAAAAGAAAGAATCATAAGATTGGAACTTCAATACGGAACGGTTCCGTACTTGTATCTTTATAACGGTTTCACACAACCATTAGAAGCTTTTAGAGTTGGATTACAATATCAGCATCGTTTTGGTGATTCTTTTTTCGTTCGTCCAATTTTTCTATATGAGCGCGAGGAATATACTCCAGGAGAGTACAGAAACAGATTTAATCTGCAGTTAATCGTTACTAAACGTTTTTGATATGGAAAAAGTTTTGGAATTATATGAAAAAGGGGATTGGGTAGTGCCATTTTTGATTTTTTTAATATACTTGTTTATAGGAGCTTCTTTTTTGTTGTATATGGTCATTATTTGGAGCCGAAATAAGAACATAAAAAGAGAAAGGCTCAGAATTGAGTACAGTACAGCGATTGAAGAATTGATGGTGGCTGTGGTTTTTGAAGATATGACGTTTGCCTCAATTCAGAAGGAACGAAGCTTGGATTTGTTTTTAAATAATGCATTTTTTAGAGAAGTTGTAATGGAAACGATCCTTAATCTGCATAAAAATTACGATGGAGTTTATGCTCAAAAATTAGAACAGCTTTATAAAGACTCGGGGCTGATAAATGATTCATTTAAGAAACTTAGAAACTTCAGATGGGAAGTAAAATGCAAAGGAATTACAGAACTTGCCGAGTTTAATATTAACGATGCATTTGAAAATATTATAACATTTTCGAAAGCTCGAAAAAAGACTTTGAAAATCGTCGCAATTAATGCTTGTATCAAATTAGCGGGAACAAAAGGCATTGTTCATTTGACGGAACATCCTGATCCGATCGATGATTGGACACAGTTGAATATAATTGGAGCTTTTAAAAAACATGATATTGGTGATACTAAAGGAGTAGAACTTTTATTGGAATCAAAAAATACAACCGTAATCACTCTTGGATTAAAACTGATTAAAGAACTGAAGCTTACGCAAAAAGTTCCTTATGTCGCAGAATTGGTAGATCGAGCGCCAAATACTTTAATTAAATATGAAGCGCAAAATGTATTGCAGACTTTAACCGTATAATTAAAACTAATGGATTTTTTAAATAACGAATTGATATGGTTTTTAGATCTATACATAGTTCTCATTTTGGGCTATGCGATATTGATCATGTCTTCGTATCTTATATTGGCATATCTTTCTACAAAAGAGCTTACGAGCTATCTTAAAAAAAACAGTTTTGTTGATTATGATGTTTTGTTGACAAGCGAATTTGCGCCAAAACTTTCGTTGATTGCACCAGCTTACAACGAAGGTTTTACGATTGAAGAAAATGTAAAATCTTTGCTTTCATTGAACTATAATAATTATCAGGTTATTGTAGTAAATGATGGAAGTAAAGACAATTCAATGGAAATTCTAATCAAAACCTATGATTTAGTTTTGACTGAACTTGATTTTCATCCACAAATTGAAACCAAAAAACTAAAAGGAATTTATACTTCTAGAAACGCCGCTTTCAAAAAATTAATTGTTGCCGATAAAGAAAATGGAGGCAAAGCCGATGCCTTGAATGTAGGCTTGAATATTGCTCAAAATCCGTATGTGGTTTGTATTGATGTCGATTGTATTCTGGATAAAGATTCGCTGTTGAAATTGGCAAAACCGTTCTTAGAATCGCACGGAAAACGCATTATTGCAACGGGAGGCGTGGTAAGAATTGCCAATCAATGTATAATTAAAAACGGTCGTTTGGTCGAAGTGAATATTCCAGACAGCATGATTCCGAGGATTCAGGTTTTAGAATATTTGCGTGCATTTCTTTTAGGAAGAATGGCATGGGGAAGATTGGATGGATTATTATTGATTTCTGGTGCATTTGGCGCATTTGACAAGGAAATCGCATTATTGGCTGGCGGATATAGTACAAAAACAGTAGGCGAAGATATGGAACTCGTGGTTCGAATGCGTCGTTATATGCTTGAAAATAAGCTGCCATATTCTGTAAGTTATATTCCAGATCCGCTTTGTTGGACAGAAGCTCCAGAAGAATTCAAAATATTCAAAAAACAGCGCAGCCGCTGGATGCGAGGAACAATTGAAACACTTAGTTTTCATAAAAGAATGTTCATGAATCCAAAATATAAATTACTAGGAATGCTGAGTGTTCCTTATTGGACATTATTTGAGTTTTTGGCTCCAGGAATTGAATTTATCGGCCTTGTCATTACTTTGGTTTTTATAATTTTAGGGTTGCTGAACTGGCATTTTTTCTTTTTGCTGTTATTGTTTGTTTACACTTTTGCCGTCTTCTTTTCGGTTTTGGCATTGTTCAGCGAAGAAAGAACTTTTCATAAATATCCAAAACAAGCCGATTTTTTCAAATTGCTTTTGGCGGCGTTTATTGAACCGTTATATTTTCATCCAATGGCAGTTTATGCCGCTTTAGTGGGCTACAAAGAAAAAATCAAAGGAACGCACGGTTGGGGCGAAATGACTAGAAAAGGTTTTACTAAAAAACAATAAAATTTGAATTTCGATTCTTAAAAGAGTTTTCAAAACAATTCAAAAGATTTTCTGTGTAAAACCCCATCGGGGTAAAATATTTATAGAATTTCAATAAGACAAATGAAAAAGCTCAGCGGAGCGACATATTTATTTCATTCAAATATGTCGCTCTGCTGAAGCTTTATCTCGCAAATATTTTTTTTGCTAGAAATATTTTGTTTCCCTAAAGCTCAAGAAATTTAAGGCATAAACAAAACCGTTCCGCCGTTTGCTGAAAGTTCCAAATTAAACGAAGCATTATCCAATTTCTTTGTACTGAATTTTGATTCTTGACCTTCACCATCACTTATAATAGAAACATTTTTGCCTTTTAACATTGGTAAATTTACTGTGATATTTTTTGGTGCATTTTCGCCATTAATTGCGGCAACATACCATTTTGTGTTTTTCCTGCGGGCAATTACACAATACTTTCCAGGATAACCATCAATAAAAACGGTTTCATCCCAAACTGTTGAGACAGCTTTTAAATAATCGAACAAGTATGCAGGTTTTTCTTTTAAGTTTTCTGGCGTTAATCCCCAATGTTGAACCGCCGAAAAGAAAACAACTGCTGTTGCCATTTCAAAAGCATCAGTAGTTTTGCGAATTGTGCCTTTGTTTGGCTCACGATGCAAACGTTTATTTAGAAAAACGGGACCAAAATCCATTGAAGCAACAGCATTTCTTGTAAAAGGATAAATCGTTGCCGTTGATGGATATTTGTCGCTGAACGCTTGTTGGAAAACTAAATTTTCAGAAGCCAGAACAGCTTCGCTCGTCATATAATTTGGATACATTCTTTCCCAACCGCGTGGAAGGGTAGCCCCATGAAAATTGATGTTTAGACCAAATTCTGCGGCATCAACCAAAATGTTGTGATACAATTTCATTGTTGCTTGCTTGTCTCCGCCAAAAAAATCAATCTTTAATCCTTTTACGCCAATTTCCTGTAGCCATTTCATTTCTGAACGACGCGCTTCTGATGTGTTCATTCTGTTTTTTGGCGTTTGTGGTGCTGTATTCCAGTTTCCATTAGAATTGTACCAAAGCAAAACGCCAACATTTTTTGATTTGGCATAATTCACCAATTCGGCTATTTTTTCTTTTCCGATATTGACATCCCAAAGTGCATCGATCAAAATGAATTCGCATTTCATGTCTGAGGCAAGATCAATAAAAGTTTTTTGGTCGTTGTAATTACAGCTTTCATCTTGCCAAACAATCCAGCTCCAGCTTGCACGGCCAGCATCGAATATTTTTGAAGTTTTAATTAAAGGCTTTACAACATCTGTAGAAGCAGTCGATTCAACAATTGGTTTCAACGTTTTTCCTAACGTTATGGTTTTCCACGACGTTTGCATAGGTAATGATGAAGTAGCTGTTATTGGTCCGTCATGGTTGTTTTCGCCTTCTTGCGGAAAAGTAACGGTGTAAATTCCGTCTGTGCTTGCATCGCTTAATCGAGTTCCTACATAATTTCCACTGATTCCGGTTTCAGAAATCAACATCCAGCCTTTATCTTCAACATGAAAAAGTGCCGGAAAAGTAAATCCTAGTCCATATTGTGATTTTGTTCCAATAGTCGCTTCTCGCGTATATTCTTCCTCATATGAAGGTTTAGTTTTTTCCCAACCACTTTGTGGCGGTGCTTGTGGCGTAATAAAAGTAGTTGATTTTGAAGGAAGTTTGAAACCGGTAATTTCTTTTTCAATCGTACAGTTTCCGCTATTTTTTTTGCTTTTTGGAATTAGGTAACTGAAAGCAATATCTGTATTAGTAATTCTAAAAATGACATTTAGAGTATCATTTGCAGTATTTGTGAAAATGCATTTTAATTGGTTGGCCTTATAATTCACTTGGCTGACTTTAGAATGATCTAATTTATAGGTTTCTTGGATTTTCTCTTTGGCACTGCCGACCAATTTTAAGTTTTTAGAAAAATCTCCAGCAGAACTTACCAAACCAAGTGGCGATTGCCCCAGAAATTCATTGTTTTGGAAACTTACGGTATAAAAAGCATTTCCATTGTTTACAGAAATTTCGAGTTTTATGTTTTTATCGGGGCTAAATGCCTCTGTTTTTTGTGCTTGAAGCGAATATGAAATTGAAAATAAAAGAAAACTAAGGAAAAAACATCTCATTTTGGCGGTTTTAAATAGGTTAGTAAAAATATAGCGGTTAAAAATAGTTATAAGTGTAAAAATAACACTATTTTTGAAATGTTTTTTAAAAGAATCATTTTGAATGAAGATTTTGCATGGAAATTTTGAATAATAATTTTTAAAAGTCAAGTTTTAAAGGGAGTTCAGATGTTTTGATTTCTAAAAAAAATCTAATAAAACCTCATAAAAGTTGTGTTTAAAGGATCACAACTAAATTTACTTTCACAGAGAAGATGCTGTTTATTTTTGAATTAAATATTATAGATATGATATTGGAAATTGTATCACAAAACGTAATAGTTGAAATGATTTTATTGCTTTTCATCATTTTTGGATACGGAGTTTCCTTATTTATCATCAGAAAGACCATTTTGAATTCAAAAAAGCAGAATAAGAATTAGAGTTTCTTTTCTGCTATTTCGACATATTTCAATTGGAAAGTTCTTATTTTGAAATTGTATATTTTTCTATTAAGTTTATAATCAGATTGTTTGATGATGATTGTGCTTTAAAACGTTGCTTAAAAGCGTAAAGTGGTTGTCTAAAAAAATCGAAAACGGACTAATCTTTTAATAACTTTAAAATGAGAAAAATTCTTTTGATTGCTTTTCTTGCAGGTCTTTTTTCTGTGTCTGCTCAAAAATCTACTTCAATCCATAAACTTGACGGAAGTTCGATTTCCTCCGATTCCTTAACAAATAAGATCAAAATATTAATGCAAAAAGCCGATGTAAAAGGACTTTCTGTAGCTGTTTTTAATTCAAAAAAGCCAGTTTATATGAAGGCTTTTGGTTATAGTGATGTTGAAAATAAAAAAGAATTACAACTTCAAACTAATATGTACGGCGCATCTTTGAGCAAAGCGGTTTTTGCCGTTTTGGTGCTGAGATTGGTTGAAGAAGGCGTTATAACTTTAGATAAACCATTACAAAGTTATCTTCCAAAACCAATTTATGAATACGAGCATAAAGTCTGGCATGAAGATTACAGCGATTTAAAAGCGAGTCCTGATTATGTTAAAATTACAGCACGAATGTGTTTGGATCATACCGCTGGATTTCCGAATTGGCGCTGGTTTGAACCAGATGAAAAATTGCGCATAAAATTTGAGCCTGGAACGAGGTACAGTTATTCTGGAGAAGGACTGACGTATCTTCAAGTTGTGATTGAAAAAATTACGGGAAAACCTTTGGAACAGCTGGCTCAAGAAAGAATATTCAAGCCCTTGGGAATGACGAATTCCAGCTATAAATGGCAGGAAAAATTCGAAAAAGATTATGCATACGGCTATGATAATGACGGAAAAAAGCAGGAAAAAGACAAAGATAATGCGCCAAGAGGAGCAGGAACATTGGAAACTACTGCCGAAGATTACAGCAAATTTATCACAGCAATTTTGAACAAAAAAATCCTTAAAGCAAAATCGTATCAAGAAATGTTTAGTCCGCAAATTCGTATTCGTTCTAAAAATCAGTTTGGGCCGGGCGCTACTGAAGATGGCAATTGGAATGATGCCATCGATCTTTCCTACGGATTAGGATGGGGAGTTTTAAAATCGCCTTACGGAGTTGGAGCTTTTAAAGAGGGGCAGGGTTCTGGTTTTCAAAATTATAGTATAGTCTTTCCAGAAAAAGGCATCGGAATGTTGATTTTGTCTAACAGTTACAGTACTGGAAGCATAATAAAATATTTATTAGAAACAGCAATTGCAGACACGTACACGCCTTGGGAATGGGATCAATATATTCCGTACGATGCTAAACAGTAATTCTGGACGTTTAAACAAAGTACATTCGGACGTTTGAACAAAATTGATGCATTGAATCACTTATACCTTTGTTTCATTATAAAATAATTAAAAAATTTAAAAATGGAACAGAACAATTATCAAGGATTAATGCAAAAACCAGTTGATTCTGGATTTAATGCTGCATCAACAGCAAGTGAAGTAATAAAAGGTATTGACCTTACAGGAAAAATTGCAATAGTAACGGGAGGAAACACCGGAATTGGCTTGGAAACAGTAAAAGCGTTGGCTGGTGTAGGTGCAACAGTTATAGTTGCGGCAAGAGATATTGAAAAAGCAAATAGAAACCTGATAGGAATTGAAAATACTGAGGTAGAAGCGCTGGATTTAGCAGATCCAAAATCTATTGACGCATTTGCCGAAAAATTTTTAGATTCAAATAGGCCACTCCATTTACTTATTCACAATGCAGGCATAATGTGGGTTCCGCTCCGAAGAACGAGCGAAGGTGTTGAATCACAATTAGCTACGAATTATTTGGCTCAGTTTCAGCTAACCGCCAAATTATGGTTGGCTTTAAAAAAAGCAAATGGAGCAAGAGTAGTCAATGTATCTTCTCAAGGACATCAGTTTGGAGATTTTAATTTTGATGACCCAAATTTTTTGAATCGAGAATATGAAACACTACAAGCTTACGGTCAGTCAAAAACTGCAAGCAATTTGTTTGCGTTAGAATTAGACCAAAGAGCAAAGGAACATAATGTAAGAGCATATTCACTACATCCGGGTTCAATTGGCGGTACCGAGTTAGCTCGAGAAGCACCATTAGAATTATTCATTAAAATGGGATTGTGCGATGCCGAAGGCAATATTTGTCCCGAAGTCGCCGCTTCGCTTAAAACAATACCTCAAGGTGCTGCAACAACAGTTTGGTGCGCTGTAAGTCCAAAATTGAATAATATTGGCGGGGTGTATTGTGAAGATTCAGAAATTGCACCAATTGCGATTGATAATTCGATAACTCCAGGAGTTAAGATATATTCTTTGGATCAAGACAATGCTAAGCGTTTATGGGCTTTAAGCGAAGAAATGACTGGGATTAAATTCAATATTAAGTAAATAAAATCAACACTGCTTTTTTATTTTTTAATATCTTTAGGAGAATAAAGATTAAAAAATAAAAGCAGTGTTTTTTTATCAGAAAGAAATACAATGAATTACGAAGCAAAATACATCACCGAAGACATAAAACTTTCTAGATATGAAGATGCATTTTTCAAATCGGATATTATGTTTGAGCATCACATGCTGATATGGTTTATTTCAGGAGAAACAAAAATTGTGCAAGCAGATGCAACTTATGTTTTTAAAAAAGGAGATATTTTTTTAATACCAAGAAATCAGTTGGCAACTATTATTAATTATCCTAAAGATGGGCTACCACATAAAACGGTTGTAATGCATTTGTCAGTACAAAAATTGCGTGATTTTTATGCTAAATTAGATAGAAAACCAAAAGCGGTAGAATCAAAAAAAATATACACTTTCAACAATCATCCTTTGTTGGAAAGTTGTTTGGCATCATTGATTCCGTATTTTGATTTGGAGAAACTTCCTGAAGACATTGCATCTTTGAAAATTACAGAAGCCATCACAATTCTGAGAACAATTGATAAAGACATTGACAATGTATTGGCAAATTTTGAAGAGCCTGGCAAAATTGATTTGGCTGGTTTTATGGAAAAGAATTTTATGTTCAATCTGCCTTTGGAAAAGTTCAGTTATTTAACTGGCAGAAGTCTGACAACTTTTAAACGAGATTTTAGCAAAACGTTTGATAGCACGCCACAGCGATGGCTCACGAAGAAAAGATTGGAATTGGCACATTATCAGTTTGCTGAAAAAAGGAAAAAACCAATTGATGTTTGTTATGAAACTGGTTTTGAAAATCTCTCTCATTTTTCGGCAGCTTTTAAAAAGAAATTTGGTTATGCGCCAACCGATTTATTGAATAAATTAAATACTAACAATTAGTAAAAAAAGAGAAACATGCCTTGGAATCCTGAAATATATAATAAGTTCAAAGACATTCGTTTTAAACCTTTCCTTGATTTAATGGAGCTGATTAAACCTGTAGAATCTGGAAAGGCCATTGATTTAGGTTGTGGAACAGGGGAGCAGTCTATTTTTTTGGCCGAAAAATTCAAACAGATTGATTTTCTTGGAGTCGATTCTTCAGCAGAAATGCTGGCAAAATCAAAAGCATTTGAAATTGAAAATCTTCATTTTGAACAATCGTCAATTGAAGAAATCGCAAATTCAGATAAAAAATGGGATTTAGTTTTCAGCAATGCTGCCTTGCAGTGGTCTGACAATCACGAAGAGTTATTTCCAAAATTGATTAATTTGATTAATTCAGGTGGACAGTTTGCCGTACAAATGCCAGTTCAGAATCAAAATACGTTAAATAAAATACTGCATCAGTTGGTTGATGAAGAACCTTTTAAAAGCTATTTAAAAGGTTGGAAAAGAAATTCTCCCGTTTTGAGCATGGATCAATATGCACAAATAATGTTTGATGGAAAACTTGAAGATATTCAGATTATGGAGAAAGTTTATCCCATAATAGCTCAAGATCATGATGCACTTTATGATTTTATTTCAGGCTCAGCATTGATTCCCTATATGGAACTTTTTAATGAAGATCAGAAAAAACTTTTTACAAGTATTTATAAAGAAAGAATAGCGGACAATTTTCCAAAACTTCCAGCAATTTATGCATTTAAAAGAATTTTTCTGTTCGGAACAAAAGCTTAAATAATAGAAATTTAAATGAGGTGCTACTTTAAATTATTGCTTCTTTAGGGCATTTACTTGATAATATCATTTGGATTTTTGCTATTGATCAAGTGAAAATGCCACAAATTTTAAGCGTCATGATTTGGGTTTTGTTCAAATTAATGGGCTTTTTGAGCTTTATTTTTGAGGTATTCTTAAAAATACCAATAGATAATCAGTGAATTGTCGTGTTGTGCCTTATGATTTTATTTCTAATTGAAGATTTTCGTTCAACTATAAGTGTATTTTTATAGATTTGTAAAATCAATGCATTTTCCAAATCGATGCTGATAAACAAATTTAAAATCCAAAGACGATGAAATCTCTAACTTCAATATTTTTATTTTTAGTTTTTGTCTGTTCAAGTTCCTACGCCCAATTAAGTTCTGATAAAATTTTTGAAAGTTTTAAGCAAGGCGAGCGCACAAATTGTTCGTCAATTGCATTTATCAAGGCTTCTTTAAATATTTACGGCTTAGACAATCTTTTTGTGACTGAAAAAATAAGTGATAATGAGCAAAAAATTACTTTAAAAAATAACGATTCCTTTCATATTAATAATGACGAAATAAGCAAAGCCAAAATATCTGCTGATTTTGTTTGCATCAAAGATAATTGCGAGAACGAAAAAATAATCGAATACGCAATATTGACCTACGCCGTAATGGCAAAATACAAACAAATTATCGATAAAGAAGATACTTTTGACAAAGCATTGGAGGATTTAGAAAGCGGCGAAGTTTATACGCCAACAATCTATAAATATTTAGGATTCCAAAAAGGCAAACAAATTGAAAAACTGAAACGCGAAGCCGGAAGTGAGTTTTGTGGCGTAGTAGCTTGGTCAACGGCACATGCAGTATTTGTTTGCGAAGAATATATGGATTATTATGGCAATAAGAAAAGTATATGGATTAAATATCCGGGGCGTTTCAGAATTATTAAGTCATAAGAATTTAAGATTTAAAATTTAATTATTTGTAGTATTTTACCTATAAAATTATAGAATGAAAAATTTAATTGCAAAAAAGAAATCAATACAGTTGCAATTTAAGTTAATTTATATATTTTTGTTTCGAAACACCATTAACCAAATCTACTAACAAATGAAAAGCAAGATCTTTTTACTAAGTTTCCTTTGCTTCTTGGCTACTGTAGCAGTATCTGCACAAGCAAAAAATGCTCCAAGAAGTATTATCAGTACAACAGCCCTAATCCGTAAATACCATGATCAAAAAGAATTGAGTGGTATGCAAAAGGGAGAACTTTTAGAATTGTACATCGAGCGTATTAAAGTTTTGGTAAAAACACTTCCTTACATTGCTTTGGTTACAAAACCGGGAGTTACAATGGCAGATTTGGGTATTCCAGACGATAATGAGCACAAAAAAGTGTTAGATAATCAAGCACTTGGTACTACAACTTTCTTAGACACAACAGTTGATTTCCAAAGAAAGATGATGCCTTATTCTGATAAAGGAAACCTTATCGCGGCTATCTTATTTTACGAAAGCACATTAAAATCGTTACACGAGTTCAATGACTTGAACGAAATGTAATATTTTAGAAATATGATATAAAAAACTCCAAAGTCATTTGATTTTGGAGTTTTTTTTTGCTTTAGAACGTTTTCTATCTGTAGAGACGCACGGCAGTGCGTCTTTACGCAACGCATATCGACATGGATACAAAACGTTAGACGCTCTGTGGTGCGTCTCTACAATAAATTCTGTGTATAAATCTCTTCTTTATTAGTTATAAATCAATTCCCTTTCAATAAATTAATGCTTACAGTTGCAGTGTCAGCATCAGGAAATCTTCTGAAAAAAGAGGGATCAGGAAATAATCCGGCTTCTGCAGCAATTTTATTAAACACATCAATTTCAACTATGTATTGGTCAGAGAAACCATGAGTGGCATCATAAGCGGTTGCTGGCGTTTTTCCTAAATTTTGAGAAGTGAGTTTTGGACTTATGGTGTGCAATTCGATCAAGAGCAAGCCAAATTTGCGCACATAAGGCGACCATTTTAATAAATGCTCCAATAAATTATCTTCAACAAGATTATTGCTGATTCGTTTTCCTCTAAAGGCAAATGCGCCAGTAGAAGTGCTAATTCGGTCGTTGTTTATTTTTTTTGGCTCTTCCCAAATTCGGTTATGATCCAAAAAGGTTCTCACGTTAAGCAAATCTTTTAAATCAATATTATAATTTTCTCGTAAATCATCTGAAAGCAAATCGGGACGGCCAATATCGCCCCAAATTACTTTTGCCCAAATATCTGCTTTTATAAGATTGGCTCGTGTCACTTTTAATGCGGCTTGATTATAATCGGCTCCTACTAAAAAAAGCGGATATTCGTCGAGCATTTTCCCTCTTAAAGTCTGCCTGTCGATTACTTCAAAAATATGTTGCAGGAAAGCACCGTTTCCGCAACCCATATCTAGAATTCCTTTTGGCTGTTTTTCAATAGGCAAATTAAAAAGTTTGACTATAATTTCATCTACAACCTTAAAATAAGTGTCATGCGCGCCTCCGCTTCCCCAAACGTTCATTTCGCGATCAACATGAATTTCATTTTCACCATCGGCTATCATTCTTAAAACCGTTGGATCGCCAAACATTAATTCTTCAATTTTGGCAAATGTTGGCAAATACGAAACCGTAACACCATATGCGCTGGCTCTTTTAGCAAAAAACAGCCCGACATCAGTAAATTGATAATTTCCTTTTTTTTCTATGAACCAACCTAAGTGAGTAAAAAAGTCAAGTATTTTTTTGAAATTTTCGGGTGATTTATGAAATTCTTCTGGCTTGAACCAAGTTTCCATGAAATATTTATGAAACATTCCTTTCATTGCCAAACGCACAATTGTTGGTCCAATTAAGTACCCTTCAATATGCTTTAAAATTTGATTCTGAATTTCATTTGTTAAATGATTTTCCGAAGATTCGAGTCCGTAATTCTTTTTATATTTTTCAAAAATCAGGTTGAGTTTTTCAAAAGGCGCATCTTCAAATAAACGCGAATGAAATTGAGCAGAAAACTGAAGCAGTTCGACCACATCTTCATAAAGATGAAATAATGAAAAAGCGGTTTCTGTTTTCTCATTTATTGAAATTATAATTTCTTGTGTGCTATTATCAACATCATAATCTAAGAATCCTTGAGAAGCCAAAATTCTTAAACCAACATTTAAGTAGCCTTCATTTGCCTTGAAAACTGATCTAAGTTCGGCTAATTGTACTGTTTTTTCCTTTAGAATAAAATCTAAAACAGCTTTATTTTTTAATGCAATTGCAGTGGGTGCAACTGCTAAACCGTCAAGATGTTTGAAAATGGAGCTTCGAAGTTGTGATGTATCGGTCATAGTACAAAAATGAAGGTTAGTTAAAAATAAGGATTTTTTTTGAGTGTTGCGCTACGGTTTTATAGCTTTTTAGTTTTCTGAAAAGTTGTTCGTTATTTTACAATTTTCGGAATCTGGGAATAATTTACTTTGGAAAAAATATATAAACCATGAAAACAAAAATTATCTTAAGTGCATTTATGATGCTTACTTTTTGGTGTAATGCCCAAACGACAGATTCAGCTTTAAAAGAGGTGAAAAAAATTATTGAAGCCAGCAACAAAACCTTCTCTGATTTTACAAACAAAAACGATGGCTCTATTGTTGCTCGATATACAGAGGATGCTTGTTTGTTTCCGCCAAATTCAGAACCAAAATGTGGAGCAAAGCAAATAGATTCTTTTTTTAGAGGCGGACCACAAGTACATGTTAAATTTACTATTCAGCATCTTTACGGCGACTCAAAAACAGCAGTAACCGAAGAAAGTTTTTATGAAGTGACCGATATGAATGGCAAAAAATTAGATGACGGAAAAGTAATCGTGATCTGGAAAAAAACAGAAGAGGGTTGGAAAATGCATCGTGATATGTTTAGCAGCAATCATCCGGTCAAATAGAATTTTAAAGCTAATAGTGGCCAGTTGTTGAAAATTGGTGCCATTTTTTTGAGATGCCTTAGCAATTTTATTGCTGAGGCATTTTTTGTTTTTTAAAATAGTATTATTTATGAAGATTTAGAACAGAATTTGTTCCTAAGCATTTCTCGCCTTTTTCTGCTTAATATTTCTATAGTTTTGAATGAATTGTCCATTCTGCCGAATCTTGGTTTCTATAATTTTATCTTCAATTCAGTTTTTGAGGAAGTCTTCTTTACAATATTAAAACTGTAGTTGTTTTTTAGTAATTAGACCAAAAGGGTCGATAAATAAATTTATATGAAAAATGGATTTCTCAAAATTCAGTGCAACATGCATTTGACAAAAACTATTGTTTCTTGGGTTGTATTATTTTTTTTGGTGCAAAATGCATATTGCCAAAGTACCCAAAAAACTCAAAGTTCGTTGGCTGTAATTGAAAGGTTGATTGGTAAACGTTCCAATGAGTTTGTTTTGGAAATTGCCAATAAAAAAGAACAAGATGAATCAGATTGGTTTGAAGTGGAAACAACGGCAACGAATGTAAAAATTACCGGTACTTCAAATACAGCAATTTGTTATGCAGCTTATAATTTTTTAAGAGATATTGGAGCTGTTTTGATAAGTTGGGAGGGAAATAGAATCAATTTGCCAAAAACATGGCCGAAATATTCAAAAAAGCAAGCAACTTCTTTTAAATACAGGGAATATATGAATGCCTGCACTTTTGGTTACACCACTCCTTGGTGGGACTGGAATCGCTGGGAGCAAGAAATTGATTGGATGGCTTTTCATGGGATCAATTTGCCAACTGCAATGGAAGGACAGGAAGCCGCTTGGCAATTATTGTGGAAAGAATATGGACTAACTGATCGTGAGTTGCAGGAGCATTTTGCTGGACCAGCTTTTTTGCCTTGGCAAAGAATGGGGAATATTAATAGTCTTGATGGCCCACTGCTACAAGAATGGATTACTAAAAAAGAAGACGTTCAAAAGAAAATACTGCAGCAAATGAGAGAATTAGGAATGCATCCCGTTGTTCCTGCTTTTAGCGGTTATGTACCTAAAGCATTTGCCGAGAAACATCCAAATTCGAAAATAACGGAATTAAAATCATGGTCTGGAGGAGGCTTTGAAAGTACTTATTTATTGGATTCAAAAGACCCATTATTTAAAGAGCTTGGCAAGCGTTTCATTGAAATTTATACAAAACTATACGGACAATCGGATTTTTATTTAGCAGATTCATTTAATGAGATTACGCCACCAGTTTCAAAAGAGCACAAATATGATGAATTGGCTGATTATGGAAAAGTCATTTTTGAAACCATTAATGAAGCTTCTCCACGTGCAACTTGGGTTATGCAAGGTTGGCTTTTTGGAGATAATAAAGAGTTTTGGACAAAAGAAGCAACTAAAGCTTTTTTAAGTAAAGTGCCTAATGATCGATTAATGATTCAGGATTATGCAAATGACAGATATAAGGTATGGGAAAATCAAGAAGCTTTTTATGGAAAACAATGGACTTATGGTTATGTGCATAATTATGGAGGATCTAATCCAGTTTACGGAGATTTGAATTTCTATAGAAATGAGTTGACGAGTTTATTGAAGAATCCAAATAAAGGAAACATTGTTGGCTACGGAGCAATGCCGGAAGGATTAAATAATAATTCATTAGTCTATGAATACATTTATGATCTTCCGTGGGAACAAGGAAAAGAAACAGTAAGTGATTGGTTGCAGAAATATTTGAAAGCTAGATATGGAAAGAATATTTCGGATCCAGTTGCTAAGGCTTGGCAACTTTTGATAGAATCGGTTTATAGTACGAAATATTGGGAAACGCGTTGGTGGAAGGAAAAAGCAGGAGCGTATTTGTTTTTTAAAGGACCAACTCAAGAAATAACAGAGTTTAAAGGAAATCCGGGAGATAAAGAAAAATTGAAACAAGCTTTGGATATTTTGAAAAGCGAAGCCAAAAACTATAGCAAGGAAAATCTTTTTAATTATGATGTAATAGAAGTTTCCAGACATTATTATTCGCTTATTTTGGATGACTTGTTGATGGAATGTGTGAAGGCGTATAAACAAAAAGACATAAAAAAAGGCGATGAGCTGTTTAAAAAAATCGAAAAACAAGCTTTAGAAATCGATGCTAGTATAGCAGGTGAACCTTTAAACAATTTAAACCATTGGTTAAAATCGGCTTGGAATTATGGAAGCTCTGAATCTGAATCAAAATTATATTTAAAAAATGCTAAAACCTTAATCACAATTTGGGGCGGAGAAGGACATTTGAATGATTATGCCTCTCGAGCTTGGAAAGGAATGTACAAAGAATATTACTGGCCGAGATGGAAAATGTTTTTGCAAGCGCAAAAAGAAGCAGCAATAAAAAATAAACCATTTGATGAATTGAAAGTGAGAGAATCAATAAAAAAATGGGAAATAAAATGGTGTGAAAGCAGTGAAATGTTTTAGCACAAAAAAAGAAAAAAACAATTTGAAATTAGGATATTGAAATTTGTCAGAATTAAGAAATATTTCAGAATTAGCCGTCTTTAATAAAATTGTAATTTTAAAAAGAAATCAATTTTTTGAAGAATATAATATAACAGAATGAACGCGTAAAGCCTTGATATTGTTGGGTTAGTCAAAAAATCCATGTTTATGAATAATCTGTCCATTTACAAAACAAATCAATAATGGTAATTTCGCATAACAATTATTTAACCAACTAACTTTAACTTTATATGGAAAAACTAAAACTATTATTATTAGTCTTTTTTGCCAGCTTCTCCTTTAATTGCTGGGCGCAAAAAGCAGAAGTGTCCGGTGTAGTTTTGGACGACAAAGGCATGCCGTTACCAGCAGCCAATGTAATTGAAAGTGGGACTAAAAATAGTGCCATGACAGATTTTGATGGAAGATTCAAGCTTACTGTTTCAAATAAAAACACAACGCTATTAGTTTCTTTTGTTGGGTTTGTAGATCAAAGTGTCAAACTTAACGGATCACAAAATATCACAATTAGATTAGCTTCAACTACTACAAACTTAGAGCAAGTTGTTGTTGTTGGATACGGAAAAGGATCACGAAAAAATTTAACAACTGCAGTTTCATCTGTAAAAGCTGATGATTTAAACAATGGTGTAATTGCCGATGTTGGTCAGTTATTGCAAGGTAAAGTTTCTGGTTTGAATGTTTCAAGCAGTGGCGATCCAACAAAAACTGCTTCAGTAGTTTTGCGTGGAGCTTCGACTTTGAACAGTTCCCAAGGACCTTTTTATGTAGTTGATGGAGTTCCTGGTGTTGATATTTCGATTATTGCTCCCGATGATATCGTTACAATCGATGTATTGAAAGATGCGGCTGCAACTGCTATTTACGGTAACCGCGCCGCAAATGGAGTTATCATGGTAACAACAAAAAGAGGAAGCAAAGACAGGTCTCAAATTAGCTACAGTAACTATTTTGGTTTTGAAAAAGTATCAAATCAATTGGATATGATGAATGCTACTCAGTTGAGAGATTTCTTAACCAAAAATAAATTAAGTTTTACTCCTGAAAATGATAAAGGAGCAGATACTGACTGGCAAAAGGCAATTCTTAGACCAGGTTATACTCCGTCAACAACTCAAAATCTTTCGATGAGCGGAGGTGGCGAGCATGGTAACTACTTCGCGAGCGTAAGTTATATCAATAAAGAAGGAGTATTGCAAGGAAATGAATTTTCACGTTTAATTGCGCACTTAGCAATTGAACAAAATGCATTTGACGATCATGTTAAATTTGGTTTGAATGTTACTAATTCAAACAGCAAATATAATAATGTGCCACAGCGTAACGTGGTATTGCAGCAATCGATAAATCACCTGCCGGTTTCGCCTATAACGAATCCAAACGGAACTTATTTTGAAAATTTCATCCAGACTGGTTATTTCAACCCGGTTGCAATGATGAATCACGCAGATGATGATACAAAAACAAATAACCTTGTTGCGAGTTTAACTTCTGAAGTAAAACTTCCTTGGGGATTTACATATAACTTGAATTTGTCTTACCAGCAATTAAACTCACTTCACGGTGAATATTATGACAGTTATTATCAACAGTATAATAGTTCAAATTTCTACAATAACCCAGATCCACCACAAACAAAAACTTTAGTGAATTTTGGTGTAAACGGATCAGCTTTGAGAAATTCATACCAAACCAGCAATACCATTATTGAAAGTTTCTTGAATTGGGATAAAACTTTTGGCAATCACAAGCTTAAAGCAGTGTTAGGCTATTCATGGCAAGAAGATGTTTTAGGAGATGGATTCCAGGCATCAAATACTAATTTCCCGGTTGACAATGTGAGTTACAACAATCTTGCTTTAGGAAATTATAGCTCGGTTTCAGGCTACAGAGTTGACTTCGGAGATAGCAAAGCTTATCAGAAAAAACGCTTGATTTCTTATTTTGGACGTTTGAATTACAACTACAAAGACAAATACCTTTTGCAAGGATCAATCAGAAGAGACGGTGGATCAGTATTTGGAACAAACAACCAATGGGGATATTTCCCATCAGTAGGTGGAGCTTGGAGAATTGACAAAGAAAGCTTTATGGCTAACCAAGAAATTTTCACAGATTTAAAACTTCGTGCAAGCTGGGGGCAAACAGGAAACTCTTCTGGATTTAATGCCTATACAGCACAATTTATCTCAGGAAGTCTAGGTACGTTTTATTATAATGGACAGCAAGTTGGTGCCTACGGACCAAATCAGGCTGCTAATCCAGATTTGAATTGGGAAAAAACTGCTACAACAAATATTGGACTTGATTTTACAGTATTGAAAGGAAAATTATCGGGTTCTGTAGAGGTTTACGACAAAAAAACAACAGATATGATTTACAATTATTCTGTAAATCCAGTGCTTGTACCAGTGGGAACAATCGTTGCAAATGGAGGAAATATGTCAAACAAAGGTGTCGAGGTGACTTTGAATGCAAATGTGGCTAAAACTAAAAACTTCAGTTATGCAACAAGTTTGAATTTTTCACACAATAAAAATGAGATCACTAAATTAACAAATCCTTATTTTATTGGAGGTGACTCAATTAGAAGAGTACAGCCAGATGGAGGAGGACAAACAGGAAGTACTTTGCAGATTTTGAAAGAAGGAAAACCTCTAGGGCAATTTTTTACGCTTCAATACGCAGGAAAAAATGCGGCAGGTATCTCTCAATATGTTGCTAAAGATGGTAGCTTGACAACTAATCCTCAAATTGGTGTAGATTACCATTATGCGGGAAGTGCACAGCCTAAATTTATGATGGGATGGAATAATAATTTTACATACAAAAAATTTGATTTGAACATTTTCTTCCGTGGTGTATTTGGTAATAAAATTTTCAATGCAACTCGTGCAGATTTATTTAGGCCGAGTACAGCAATGTCTAATAACATACTTGTAGATGCTGCAGATGAATCGCCAAATGATATTAATGCCTATAAGTATTCAACTCGTTTTATAGAAGATGGAAGCTACATCAGATTGGATAATATGACTCTAGGTTATGATTTTGGCAAAGTTGGAAGATACATCAAAAAAATCCGCATTTATGAAACCGTAAATAACCTATTTGTGATCACAAAATACAGCGGAATTGATCCTGAAGTGGAACAAGGAGGAACAGCTCCTGGTGTAGATTCAAATAACTTTTACCCAAAAACCACAACATTTTTGTTTGGTATGAACGTGATATTTTAAAAATTAAATTGTAAAGACAATGAAAAATATACTTAAATATTTAGCACTTCCCCTTCTTGTGGTTGGCGGTTTAGTAAGTTCTTGCGACGATCTCGAGGTGCCAATTACGACACAATTAACGCCAGATGTGTTTCCTCAGAATTCGACGCAATATATTCAGGCATCTGGTGCGGTATATGCTGCTTTCCGTGGCGATTTTGCATTTTCTTGGTGGTGGTCACAATCGCTAACTACAGATGAAGCCATTATGCCTGCACGTGGAGGAAACTGGTTTGATAATAGAGGTTACGCTTGTCAGCATTATCATGATTGGACTGCAGACAATGGAGTTGGTCCTTGGGACTGGGCAGAAAAAGTTATTGGAACAAGCAATCAGACCATTGCTATTCTAGAAAAAACCATGCCTAAAGGTGCAGAAAAATCAACAATGATTTCTGAATTAAAAACAATGCGTGCTATCAGCTATTTTATGATGATGGATTCTTATGGTGGTGTGCCATTAGATACCGTATTTGGAGAATTTAGCTCTAAAGAAAGATCTAGTAGAGTTGAAGTTTTTAACTTTATTGAAAAAGAATTAAAAAATGCTATTCCTAATTTAAATCCTGCATCTGGAATAACAACATATGGTCGACCAAACAAACAAACAGCAAATGCAATGCTTGCTAAATTGTATTTGAATGCAGAGGTTTATACAGGAACGCAACGTTACAACGATTGTATTGCGGCGGCTGATGCGGTAATTAATTCTGGTTTGTATACTATTGAACCTAGAGCAACTTATCTTCAGATGTTTTATCCAAATAATGGACCGCAAATGAAAGAGTTTATTTTTGCTGTACCTTTTGATCCCGCAGCTACATCAGTAGGTTATAATGGACAAATGTATCATGCACGTTATGATGTACCACGTTCTGAAAGAGCTAAATTTGGTCTTCCATTTACACCTAGCGCACCTAGAAGTACTCTGCCTTCATTTTATGCTTATTTTAATGATGCTAATGACATTCGTAACAAACAATGGTTAACTGGTTTGCAATACATGAATGACGGTGTTACTCCAGTAATGGTTACTACTACAAAGAAAGGGTATGACCAATTCTATACAGGATCAGATGGTGGTGCAACATATACCTATCAGGTGAATTTAACTCCTGATATCGTACTGCGTCAGAATCCGGCATTATTTGATTGCGGGAATGATGAAATTGCATGGAATATGGGGTACAGAAATATAAAATTTTATCCTGACAATACTTCGACAAGCCGTAATCAAAATAACGATGTTCCATTTTTACGTTATTCAGATGTGATCTTGATGAAAGCGGAGGCTATTCTTCGTGGAGGAAATGCTACTCTAGGTCATACACCTATTTCGCTAGTAAACATGGTTCGTTCTAATCGTTCAACATCTGCAGCATGGACTTCTGTAACATTAGAGGATTTGTATAAAGAGAGAAGCCGAGAATTTGCTTGGGAAGCATGGCATAGAAATGACATGATTCGTTTTGGCAAATATGAAGGACAATGGGGCTTTAAAACAAACTCGGATCCTACACGTCGTATATTTCCAATTCCTACTTACGCTAAGGTTTTAAATCCTAAGCTAGATCAGAATCCTGGCTATTAAGACAAAGAATAATTTAAAACACAAATTGCACTAATTATAAAAAGGAGAGGAAGAGCAAAAATTCTTCTCCTTTTTTTATTAAAAGCAGCAAATCCAAAGTTCAAAACTTTTTTAGGACAAAATAATGGAATTAAATAAAATATATAAAATAGGACGCATAGGAGTAAGTTTTTGTCTTCTGTTTTTAGCGTCATGCCAAAGTGAGAAAACAGTTTATCTCCAAAAAAATCAATTGGTAGATAAAGTGTATCCTTTGCTTGATACCGAAAATTCAAGATGGTTTTACTTTTCATCTGCTAGCCGTCCTTTCGGTATGGTGAATTTAAGTCCTGATACAGAAATTAAAGGAGATTGGGGATGTGGGTATAAATTCAATACAGATACCATAAAGGGATTTAGTCATGTTCACGAATGGCAACTTTCTGGGATTTCAGTAATGCCTGTGGTGATTGCTAAAGATAATACAAAAAAGATTTTCACAGATTTCTACTCGAAATTCAGTCATAAAACAGAAAAAATTACGCCTGGATATCATTCGGTAGTTTTAGACCGTTATCAAATAACTGCCGAATTAACAAGCACAAAAAGAGTAGGCTTTCATCGGTATACTTTTCCAGTGAATGCTCAAAAAGCAATTCTTTTTAATCTAAATACAGTTTTAGGTCCTTGTGAAAATACGGACGGAATATTGGAAAAAAACAATGACAATGAGCTTTCGGGATCATTGATTCTAAGTACAAATTTTAGAAGACCAAAACCGTTAAAAGTCTTCTTTAAAATAAAAATCAACGCGCCAATTGCTTCTGTCACAAAAGACACAGGAACGGGTAACTACCTAATTAATTTAGGGAATGTTGACAAAAAGGTATTAATGAAAGTAGGAGTTTCCTATACTTCAGTACAAAATGCGTCAATTAATATTGATGAAGAATTGCCTCATTGGGATTTTGACAAAGTTGTTGAATCATCAAGAGAAGAATGGAATAATTTGCTGAGCAGAATTAAAATAGAGGGAGGTTCAGAAACGGACCAAAGAAGATTTTACACCGATCTTTGGCATGCGCTGCAAGGCAGAAAAATGATTAATGATGCAAATGGTGCTTATCCTGACAATACGGGAGAAAAATTTAGAATTGGACAATTACCGTTAAATCAAAACGGAAAGCCAAAATACAATCAATTTAATTCTGATTCGTTTTGGGGTGCACAATGGACAATTAACACACTTTGGGGACTTGCATATCCTGAAATTATGGAAGATTTTGTACACTCTTTAATGCAATATTATAAAGATGGAGGAATGATTCCGCGTGGTCCTTCGGGCGGTAATGACACCTATGTGATGACGGGAGCTTCCACAACACCTTTTATTGTTACGGCTATTCAAAAAGGTATTGTAAAGGAAGATTTGGAATCCATTTATATTGGTTTGAAGAAAAACCACATGTTAAATGGTATTATGGGAAAAGCAGGTTACGAGCATAAAACCAATATTGGTGGCGGACTGAAATATTATTTAGAAAAAGGTTTTGTGCCTTATCCGTTGCCAGAAGGTAATTTTGGAAGCCATCAGGATGGTGCAAGCTTAACATTAGAATACGCTTATGAGGATTGGACTTTGGCACAATTAGCAAAGAAGCTAAGCCATTATGAAGATTATAAATATTTCTTGGCGAGATCTCAAAATTATCAAAATGTATTTGATAAATCAGTTGGATGGATGCGCCCTAAAGATGTTGATGGAAAATGGCTTCCTAATTTTGACCCGTATAAATATGAAACAGGTTTTATAGAAGCCAATGGTGCTCAGGCAACATGGTTTGTCCCACATGATATTGACGGTTTGGTTAAGTTGATGGGAGGGCAAGAAAAGGCCGTAGAAAAATTAAATGCTCAATTTCAAACAGCAAAAAAATTAAAATTTACATCAGGGACTTCACACGATGCAGAATTGCATCCTGAGTTTAGCCGAATTCCGATAAATTTTGGAAATCAACCTTCGATTCAGACGCCCTTTATTTTTAATTTAATTGGGAGACCGGATTTAACACAATATTGGACACGCGAAGTGATAAAAGAAACCTTCAGCGGATTATCGCCAAAAACAGGATACAACGGCGATGAAGATCAAGGGTTAATGGGGAGCTTAAACGTTTTGTTGAAAATTGGTTTGTTTCAGATGAATGGGGGAACTGATGAAAATCCACAATATCAAATAGGAAGTCCTATCTTTAATAAAATTTCGATTCAATTAAATCCAGATTATTACAAAGGCAAAGAGTTCGTGATTAAAGCTTTGAATAATAACCCTGAAAATATTTACATCAATACAATACAATTCAATAATAAAACGGTTGAGAATTTTGCAATTTCCCACAGTGATATTACAGGCGGAGGCGAATTGATTTTAGAAATGGGAGATAAATCTTCTAAAAAATAGTGACAGCAATATAGCTTAGCCTTAATACATTAATTTTATTTAAAATATTAAACATGAATAGAAGAAATGCCTTAAAATTAGGAATGTCAGCAGTTGCAGGCCTTTATTTATCGCCTTTACTTGGACAGTCTGATTTATTTGCTGCACCTGTGTTTAAAAGTGGTTTTGAGCCCAATTGGGATTCTTTGAGTAAATATCAAGTTCCAGATTGGTTTCGTGATGCTAAATTTGGGATATGGGCACATTGGGGACCACAATGCGAGCCTGAAGCGGGAGATTGGTACGGAAGAGGAATGTATGAAGAAGGCTCAAGACAGTATAAAATTCATGTTGAAAAATACGGACATCCCTCAAAATTTGGTTTTAAGGATGTAATCAATGTTTGGAAAGCTGATAAATGGAATCCAGATGAGTTGGTGAGCTTATATAAAAAAGCAGGTGCCCGATATTTTTTGGCAATGGCAAATCATCATGATAATTTAGATTTATACGACAGCAAATTTCAACCCAATTGGAATTCTACTAAAATGGGGCCCAATAAAGATATCATTGCAGGATGGGAAAGTGCAGCTCGAAAACATGGTTTGCCTTTTGCTGTAAGTGTTCACGCGGCGCATGCTTGGAACTGGTTTGATACCTCTCAAGGAGCTGATAAAAGCGGGCCTTTAGCTGGAATTCCTTACGATGGAAATTTGACTAAAGCAGACGGAACAGGAAAATGGTGGGAAGGATTAAATCCGCAAGAACTTTACGCTCAAAATCATCCATTAAGCGAAGCGACCTCAGGTAATAAATCAATCAACAGTCAGTGGGATTGGGGTGATGGAGCTTCAATTCCAACATCAGATTATATCGAAAAATTCCATGATAGAACCATCGATTTAATCGATAAATACAATCCAGATTTAGTTTATTTTGATGATACAGCATTGCCATTTTGGCCAATTAGTGATGCGGGATTACGTATAGCAGCACACTTGTACAATAAGAGCCTTAAGAAAAACAAAACAGTACAAACTGTTGTTACGGGTAAAATACTAAACGAGCAACAGCGGAAATCAATGGTTTGGGATATTGAGAAAGGGCAAAGCAATGCAATTGAACCTTTGCCATGGCAGACTGATACCTGTATAGGACACTGGCATTATGACAGAGAAGTGTATAATAATAAAAGATATAAGTCAGCAAAAACGGTTATTCACACACTTATTGATGTAGTGAGCAAAAATGGGAATTTGATGTTGAACATTCCAGTTCGAGGTGATGGAAGTATAGATGAATTAGAACGTGCCATTGTAGAAGAAATTGGTTTGTGGATGAAAGTGAATGGAGAAAGTATTTATGGTACACGCCCATGGAAAATTTTTGGCGAAGGCCCCCAACAAGAAAGTGCTAGTGCTTTAAGTGCACAAGGATTCAATGAAGGGAAAGGCAAGCCGTATACATCCGAAGATATACGTTTTGCTAAAAAAGGGAAACAACTTTTTGCAACAGTAATGACTTGGCCCGAATCTAATTCGGTTTTAATTAAAAGTTTAGGAAAACAGGCTGGTTATTATACAAAAAGCATAAAACAAGTCAAGTTGATAAGTACAGGACAAAATCTTCAATTTATACAAAAAGATAATGGGTTAGAAGTTCTTTTTCCCAATCAAAAGCCGGAACTTGTTTATGGTAATGTTTTGGAAATTAACTCATAATGGTTTTAGCGTGATGCAGAGCAATACATTCCAAATGTTTACATTGATGATTTAACATATTCAATATTTAATTTAAAAATTTCAGTCCTAAGAGTAAAAAGAAAAATATGAAAATTATGCAATACACTAAAGTGATTCTTTTTTTAGGAATATCATCTTTTTTGACTATTAATGCACAAAGCCAGGTTCACAAGCATGTAGATCCCATGATTGGCTCTGAGGGCGTTGGTCGTGTTTTTATTGGACCTTCATGTCCGTATGGAATGGTTAAACCAAGTCCTGATTGTACAGTAAATCCAAACAGCGGATGGTTGCCTTTGCCAAAAGAAGTTACAGGTTTTAGTCAAGTGCACGTAAGTGGAACCGGTGGCGGACCAAAATATGGAAACATCCTTATAATGCCTTTTTCTGGAGCATTAAACAAATTGGATCAAACTTCTTATAGAGCAGAGGAAAATGTGAAATTGGGTTATTATGAAACGATTTTCAAAGAGAATAATATCAAAACAGAGATAACAACAGCCGAAAAAGCTTCTTTTTACAAGATTACTTATCCTAAAAATGCGACTAAAGATTTAAAAATAGACCCAGGGTTTTTCTTAGGAGAATCTCCTGAGCCAGACGGGCGAGAAGCACAGCAATTTGTAGGTTCTCAAATTGAAATCGTTTCAGATCATGAAGTTAGAGGTTACAGCAGAATTCGTGGAGGCTGGAATAACGGCCGTGCCTATACTGTTTATTTTTGGGCAATTTTTGATCAGCCAATTGCAAAATATGTGACATGGAAAGATGGGAAATTTTACGCTGATCAATCATCTCAATTTGATTCAGGAAAGAAAACCGCTGCATTGCTTTCTTTTGGGAAAGATGGAAAACAAGAATTAAATATTAAAATTGGAATTTCTTTTTTAAGTGAGCTGAAAGCTAAAAATAATATAGAGGTCGAAATTCCGCATTGGGATTTTAATTCGGTTTTATCCAATTTAGAAAATAAATGGGAAGCTTTATTAAGCCGAATAAAACTTTCGCCCGACACGCCTGAAGATTATAAAAAGATGTTTTACACAGGTTTGTATCATACCATGCTGGCTCCAGTTAACAGAACGGGCGAAAATCCTTTATGGACAAATGATGAACCTTATTATGATGATTTTTACTGTATTTGGGACACTTTTAGAAGTTCGAGCCCTATGATTACCTTAATTGATTCCAAACGTCAAGTCGAAATCGTAAATGCAATGCTTAACATTTATAAACGCGATGGATATATGCCAGAAGGCAGAAGCGGGAATGATAACGGCCGTACGCAAGGCGGGTCAAATGCAGAGGTTGTAGTAGCCGATGCTTTTGTCAAAAAACTAAAAGGAATCGATTATGAACTGGCATTAAAAGCCATGCTGAAAGATGCGACAGTGCCTCCAGGCGGAAATGAAGAAAAAGAAGGAAGAGGAGGCTTAATGGAATATCTGCGTCTGGGTTATGTGCCGTATAATGTACCTCGCGCAGGAAATATGACAATTGATTTTTCATACAATGATTATAATATTGCAACCGTAGCAAAAGGATTGGGGTACACGGATTTGTATAATCAATATATAAAGCAAGCAGACAGCTGGCAAAATTTATGGCGCTCAGATTATGAGAATAATGGCTCTAAAGGCTTTATTATGCCAAAAGATGCATCAGGAAATTGGCTGGACGATATTGTTTTTGGGGAATCAAAAATTCAGAAGCCAAGATTCAAATATACTCCAGTTATTATTGAGTCTCCTTGGTATGTTTGCCATTGGTGCGTGTTTTTTTATGAAGCAACTTCTTGGGAATATTCGTTTAGCATTCCTCATGATGTTCCTGAACTTGTTCGCAAATCGGGCGGAGAATTGGCATTTCAGAAAAGATTGGATACTTTTTTTGATTCAAAATTGTACAATGTTGCCAATGAACCTTCGTTTTTGACTCCTTGCTTGTATCATTGGATTGGAAAACCTTATTTGAGCAGCGACAGAATTCATGAAATCATCACAAACAATTTCAATACGTCGCATGAAGGTTTGCCAGGAAATGATGATTCTGGCGCAATGTCTTCTTGGTTGGCTTTTCACATGATGGGATTATATCCAAATGCTGGACAGCCTTACTATTTGTTGAATGCACCGTTTATTAAGGAAACTGCGATACAACTAGAAAACGGCAATCAATTCAAGATTACGGCTAGGAATATGAGCAAGAAAAACAAATACATAAAAACGGCATTCTTAAACGGAAAACCATACAATCAGGCTTGGATTACCCATGATGATATTATGAAAGGTGGCGAATTGATTTACGAAATGGATTCTAAACCTTCGGCTTGGGGAACGACTATTTTGCCACCAAAAAAATAAAAATATCCAGTACATGAAAAATATAATTTTAGCAATTCTTTTTTGCACCACCTATCAGTTTGGATTTTCACAAAATTACGTCCCGTCAATTAAAAACAATACCGAGTTAAGCTATGTTTGTAAGTTGCACGGACAAACAAGAACCTTGACGCTTTTAACAAAAACAACTAAAGACACTCTCGTTTTTGGTTTGGAAACAAAAGGCGTAAAAACCAATATTGTAACGAGTCAAAAAGCATTAAAGAAAGGCGATGCATTAAGTTTTAATCAAGGTGAATATTCGAATGTTTTAATCTTAAAGCCACATGAGACTTTCTTTATGATTTCTCAATCGGCTTATCAGGATTTGGTAAAAAATAAAAAGTTTGTTTATAACAACACGACTTATATTTTGGATGAAAAAAATGATAAAAGCAATGTTGATTTGGAAGGAAAATCAATTGATGCTTTTCATGTTGTTGCTCAGATAGATGAAACCGAAATGTGGATCATAAAAAATCCAGATTTCCCTTTAATCTGCAAAATGACCAAGAATCCATTAGGAATTAATTTCACACTAGTAAAAGTTACAGACAAATAATCTTTTGTCATTAACAAGAACCAATTGACCACTGGTTTTTTACAAAAAAACAATCAAACTATTATCTCAACCAACAAACAAGTTTATGAAGAATCAAATGAACCGTGGAGAATTTCTTCGACTTGGAAGTCTTTCATTAGCAGGCGTTTTAGTAAGTGATCTCGCCTTTGCAAATGACTTTTTTTCTAATAATAATTCAGAAAAAGAAGATATTCAATTAATGAAAAAACTCATTTTAGGCAATGATGCCAGAGTTAAAAGTATATTGAATAAAAAATTTAATGAATCTGGAATAAGAATTAGTAATTTCCGACCAATTGCAAGCGCCATAACAATATGTACGGCCTCATTATTAAATTCAAAATCAGATTTCTATAAGTCAAAACCTGTAGCCGAAAAAATCAATGAAGCTATAGATATTTTACTCAAAGAACAATATAGCGATGGCACACTAGATGCCGGTGGAAACAGGCAATCGCCTCCAGATACTGCTTTTATTCTGGAATATATTTGTCCAGCCGCTGTTTTGCTAAATAAAGACAAGCAAAGAGACTTCGCAGTATTGCAAGAGAAATTGAAAAAGTTCATTTTGAATGCTGGCGAAGCAATGGTTACCGGAGGCATTCATACCCCAAACCATCGCTGGGTTGTTTGCGGAGCTTTGGCCAGCATCAATTCGTTGTATCCAGATGCAAGATATCTGAAAAGAATAGATCAATGGCTTGCAGAAGGTATTTATATGAATGCAGACGGACAGTTTTCAGAGCGAAGTGGCATATATTCAGCAGTTATAGACAAAGCATTGATCAACATGTCCAAATTGCTCCATAAACCTGAATTGTTAGATATCGTAAATAAAAATTTGACAACCTATTTTTATTACACAGAGCCAAACGGAGATTTGGTTACAGTCGATTCTAAAAGACAAGATCAGTTTATGAATATTAAGGTAAATAAATTTTATTTGTCCTACCGATATATGGCTATTCGCACCAAAAATCCAATATTTGCTTACATGGTAAAAGTGATCGAAAGCCTTCCAGAATTCAACAGTGAAATTTTGTGTGATTCTTTGGCTTTTTTTATGGAAACTACTGAACTTCAAAAGGAAATTCCGACTGATGCCAAAATAGCAAACGATTTTGAAAAGTTTTTTGCAGTTTCAAATTTAGCGCGAATCAGGCGTGGCAAAACTTCTGTAACATTATTTGGTGGCAACGATAAACCTTTGCAGATTGTTTCGGGTAGATCTTCAAATCCTAATTTTTTGATGTTTAGAAAAGGAGATGCAATTTTAAAATACATGCGTTTGTCGACTTCGTTTTTTAGACTCGGATATTTTAGCAGTGATGGAATTGTAAAGGAAGGAAACAAATATATTCTCAAAGAAACCAAGGAAGGAGATTATTATCAACCACTTGAAGCGCCATATCTCAAACCTGATGGTGACTATAAATTATCGCCTTCGCTCGACGGTCGTTTTTGGAACAAAATGGATTTTGATTCCCGAATAAAAAGCAACGTAAAAACACAAACAACCGTAATAGAAATTACAGAAGAAAATGGAAGTTTGAATCTAGAATTTAAAGTTGACGGCCCTCCAAATGTCGAAGTTACGATCGAAATGTGCTTTAATGAAGGAAGTGTTGTTTCAGGAGCCGATAGGGATGAAAACAAAAATTATTTTCTTAAATCGGGATTCGCAACAATTGCTGGAGGAACTGATACCATAAAAGTTGGCCAAGGAAAATGTGAGCATCATAGCGTTGAGAATTTAGATAGCGAAGAATACACCTATCATCAAGGTACTTTGCGAACTGCTGGCGAACATGTTTATATTACCGGATTTACACCATTCAAGCACACTATGACAATTTCCTGATGTTTAAAATAGAATCAAATTTCATAAACATATTTTAGAAATCTTGTTGAATTTTAAGCATTTGAAACAAGATTGAACTTGTATAAATACTGATTTTATACGCCTAAAAATAAATTTCACATAATTTTCAAATAATATTAGAGAATTATTCGTGTAATTTGAACAGTTATTTTAAATTTATGAAAATTAAATATCTAATAAAATACAATTATGAAATTATCATTTTTAGCAGCTTTGTCGTTTTGCTTTACTTGTTTTGCACAAAATAAAACAGATGCAAGTTTGTATATGAAAGCAGACAAAATATCTTATCTGACTGATATTGGTTCAGAGTCGGGAGATTTGTACAGTACAATTGGACATCACGGACCTGCAGTAGAAAATGAATGGATGGCTTTGAGGATCTATTTTAGTGATAAAGTTGCGATTGATGTATATTCAAAAGCAAAACCAGGTTTAGAATTAAAAGCGGCACATTGGTATCCAACTCCTGAGCAGCAAAAAGATGGATGGGGCGCAGATTATTATAAAGTTGCTAATACAGTAGGATTGGGAGGAGTGAAGCTTTGGGATGGAGAAAAATTGGTTTCTCTGAATCCGGTGTCAAATCGCTTGGCTCATGTTGGCAAAACTGAGACCACTTCTTACATGGAAATGATTTCAAGAGGAGTTCCGTACAAAGGAAAAAAAGTCGATATTTTAGTTCGAGTGACTGTATTTTCAGGAAAAAGAGAAGCTAAAGTTGAAGCTGTTAGTTTGACAGGAGAAAAGGTGCAATTTGCTACTGGAGTAAATTATTTCAAAGATTTTGAGACAAAAAAGGGAGCAAATTATATTGCGGTTTGGGGAAAACACCCAGAAGATGTAGCGGCTGAAATTGTTCCAATTGGGGCCGGAATTATGTATAATCCAAAAGATTACGAAAAAACTACAGACGATGGTAATCAGTATTTGCTGATCTCGAAACCAACAAAAAATTTAGAGACAAAAATTATTTCATCAAGTGCCAGAGAACAAGAGTTGAACACTTTGGACAAATTGGAAGCTTACATGAAAAAATTACAATAGCTTTTCACCCATTGGGTGCAGCTATTTTAAATTATCTTAAAAAATGCGCCCAATGGGTAAATGATTTTAAGTCTTAAAATGTATCATTAAGAGTCTTAAAATCGTCAAAAAAGAAAGTTATATGTTTAGAATATGGAGTTTAGTATTGTTACTGTTTTTTCTGAATGGATGCAAAGTAAAACAAACAGAAAAGCCAAAAGCGCAACAAATTGCCTTTATTGCAGATGTGCATTTGGGTGACATTTTTGGGAAATTTGATGACAATACTTACAAAGGCATCAAAAATCCTGCAACTGGCGAATATGCTACTATCAGAACGATGAGTTCACAGTTGCATTCTACCCGAATTTTCAATGAAAATTATTTTGCTTTTATTACAGCTCTTGATGATATCGCAAAAAGAGGCATCAAGCAAGTTGCACTTCCAGGCGATTTTAGCGATGACGGTCAGCCGGTTCATATTCGCGGATTAAAAAAAATACTCAATGAATACGAGACAAAATACGGAATGTCGTTTTTTGTCACGACTGGAAATCACGATGCGCCAAAACCTTTTGCCCAAGAAGCCTATAAAAGTGATTTTTTGGGAAAAGATGGGAAAGAACAGATTATCAGCAGTTCTAAAAGTATTTTAAAAATAAAAGAAAATCAGTTAGAGCCAATCATTACTTCCGATATAAAAAATGGAGGATACAAAGAAACTATGGCTGAAATGGCTGCTTTCGGATTTTATCCAAAAAAAGACTATTTGTATTGGGAAACCCCTTTTTCGACTTATTCCTATGAAAATTATACTTATAACAACGCCTTAAAAGAGTCGGTATTAGAGAAAAGAATTTATCCAATAAAAAACACCAATTTATTTCTTCCCGATGCCAGTTATTTGGTTGAACCCGTTAAAGGGGTCTGGCTTTTGGCTATTGATGCGAATGCCTATGTTCCGAATGAAAAATTATCAGGTTTGCCAAACAATCCGAATGATTTTTCGGGGGCGAGTATCGGTTATAATAACGTTCTTATTTATAAAAAACATCTAATTGAATGGGTTAAAAAAGTTTCGGCGAAAGCCAAACAAAATGGCAAAGTGTTGATTGCTTTCAGCCATTATCCGATGATTGATTTTAATGACAATGCTTCTGCAGAAATGAAAAGCCTTTTTGGTTCAGATAAAATGCAATTGTCTAGAGTTCCAAACGAAGAAGTAGCTCAGTTATTTGCAGATGCAGGAATTCAGATTCATTTTGGCGGACACATGCATATTAACGACACAGGAGTGCGCACATCAACCAAAGGCAATACATTGTTTAATATTCAAACTCCTTCATTGGCGGCCTATAAACCAGCGTATAAAATTCTAACTATTCATTCAGATCAAGAGTTGGAAATCGAGACTGTCGTAGTTGGAAAAGTTCCGAAATTTAATAGTTTGTTTCCTTTTTATGAAGAAGAATATGCTCATTTGCAAAATATAAAAAGCCCAAATATTTGGAATAAAGATATTTTAAAAGCTAAGGATTATGAGGATTTTACAAGATGGCATTTAAAAGAATTGGTCCGCCTGCGATTCTTGCCAGAAGATTTTCCTGTTGATTTTTTAGCTTCGATTACAAATCTTTCCGGAAAGGAGTTGTTGGAGATAAATAAAAACAGTGCAGCAATTCAAGAACAATTAAAAGAACATCATTTAGCCGAAGAAGATTTTAAAACATGGAAAGGTTATGATATGATTTTTGATTTTTACAGATTAAAAAATGCTGATGAATTAGCTCTTCCCGAAATTGGTGCTAGCAGATTAAAACAATATCAATTGGTTTGCCAAGAACTTGAAAAATCAAGTGATGCAAAATTGGTTTTATGGGGAAATATTTTTCTAAAAACAATGAACAGCCAACCTTCAAATCATTTTAAAATAAACCTAAAAACAAATACTATAGAACGCATAAAACCTTAAAGAAATCTTAAGGTGTTATGTGTTTGAAAATAAGTAAATTGCATATAGAATTCATCACATGAAACAAAATTCCTTTATATTATTTTTTTGTTTGATTTTTAGTTATTATTCTCATTCTCAGAATATTAAATTTGATCATTTTAACGACAATAACGGATTGTCTCACAACTCTGTGCGCCATATTGTACAAGATAAAAAAGGCTTTTTGTGGTTTGGTACTTTCTCTGGACTGAATCGTTTTGATGGATATCAGTTTAAAAAATACATGAGTGCTTCACCAAGTGAAAACCGATTGCATAATGATGATATTACAGCTCTTGATCTTGATGAAGAATCTAATAGCTTATGGATTGGAACCAGAAAAGGTTTGACACTTTACAAAATAGATACCAATGAATTTGTCACTTTTTTGCCTCAGACAAACAATCCTAAAAGCTTGCCAGATGAAGAAATCAGATCGGTTCATGTAGATAAATTTAAAAGAATTTGGGTTGGAACTAAAACTAAAGGAGTTTACATTTTTTTTCAAAAAGAAAATCGTTTTGAGAAAGTGCCAATACCTGGATTTCAATATGTGAATGAAATTTTTGAAGACAAAAAAGGAGGAATTTGGATTGGAAGTTATGAAACAGGATCAGTCGCAAAAGTTTCTTTAGATGCTAAAGGAGAAATTGTGCGAATTGTCAATTATACATTGAATGTTCCAAATTCTACTGAAAAGAATCCGTATATCAATTTTATATATGAAGATTCAAAATTCGATATTTTCATAGGAACTAGAGAAGGTTTATACAAACTTGATAAAACGGCAAACAAGTTTGTAAATCTCTATATTGAAAATAAAGAGATTCGAAATAGTCTAGGACCCTATTTTATATCAGTTGCTCAGGCTCCAGATGGAAAATATTGGGTTGGAACACTCGGTGGTTTGTTGGTCTGCAATCAGTTAGAAGACATTCAAACAGGAAATTACAAATGGTATTATTCAATATTATCTGATGATACTTCGATTGTTGATAATTTGGTATCGGCACTATATTTTGATGCGTCGGGTGTTTTATGGATTGGTACGGAAGATGGTTTAGACAAGTATGATCCTTATGAAAACCAGTTTGTTCTAAATAAAGATATTTCTCATTACATTGGAAATCAAGCACCAAGAATTAGAGGTTTTGCAAAAACGTATGATGGAAAAGTAATAGTCGAAACAAGACATGATGGACTTTTTATTTCGAGCGCCAAAGGTTTTACGCCCTTATATAATAACAAAAAAGACATGGTAAGTATTTATTCGGATGACGGAAAAATATTTTATTGCGGACTTTGGAATGGAAATGTTTTGATTTATAATTACTCGAATAATTCTTCGAAAGAGGTTAACGTTGGTTTTGCAACAGCACCAGTTTTTGCTTTCAGCAAAATTGACGAACAAAACATGATGGTTGGTTCTTTTGGAGAAGGAGCCGTGATTTTAAATACACAAACATTGCAGGTTCAAGCTTCGACTGGAAAATTGCTTCCTGGTTTTCAAATTAATGCAATAGAAAAAGACAAAGCCAATAATGTTTGGATTGCAACTGAAACTGGAGTAGCAAAATACAATAGAAAAACAGGCAATATCAAAATTTATAAATCGTTGTATGCTAAAGAAAAAGGCATACCGCACGATGATAATATTAGCGATATTTTGGTTGACATCAAAGGTAGAATTTGGGCTTCAACACGTGTCGGTTTATGTCTTTATTCGCCATCAAAGGACAATTTTTTTCCGTTGACAAACCCGAAAGAATTATCAGGAAACTGGATAACCGATATGCTATCAGATGCAAAAGGAAATTTATGGCTGAATATCAACAACAATACAGTTGCAAGGCTTAATTCTAATTTAAAAGATGTAAATGTTTATCACGTAAAAAGCGGTAATAGGCTGGATGTTTTTAGCTCGAGCAGTTTTTTCAATTTTAATAGTTCAAACATTTATTTAGGAACTAAAAACGGTATTATTTATTTTTCGCTGGATAAAATTGTCAATAATAAATGGTCGCCAACACCAGTTATTACGGAATTTAAAATTCAAAATGAAGAGATTGTTCCTGGAACCGAAATTAATGGACAAATCCCACTTTCATCTGATTTGAATTACAGCAAAAAGATTGAACTAAGTTATAAAAACCGTGATTTTTCGCTTCAGTTCTCAACTCCTTCTTATACAAATGAAAAACTGAATAAGTTCGAATATATGTTGGAAGGATTTGACAAGGAATGGATTGCAACAAATAGCAATTCGAGAACAGTTCAGTATACTAATTTATATCCTGGAAATTACACTTTCAAAATAAGATCCAGCAACAGCGATGGTCATTGGAGCAAAGTGGTATCGTATGAAATCGTAATTTTGCCTCCTTTTTGGCTAACGCCATATGCATTGTTGCTGTTTTTAATTTTATTATCCGTTATTTTCTACTTTGTTCGCAAAGAAATTAGAAACCGTATTCGCTTAAAACAGGAATTATTGACTGAAAAAATTAAACGCGAGCAAGACATTAAACTGAATAATGAAAAGCTTCGTTTTTTTACCAATATTTCTCACGAATTAAGAACGCCTTTAACCTTAATTTTAGGTCCAGCCAAACAATTATTGGAAGAAGGAAACGCGAGCGAATATCAAAAAAGCAGATATAATTTAATTCATCAAAATGCGAGCCGAATGTTGAATCTGGTAAATCAGGTTCTGGATTTCAGACGCGCGCAAGCCGGAGAATTAAAGCTGAAAGTCTCTAAAACCGATATTATTTCGTATTCTAAAAATATATTTGAATCGTTTAAAGAGCTGGCATATAATAAGAACATTACTTTAAATTTTACTACCGAAAATGAGAATTTAACGGGTTGGGTTGATAATGACAAGTACGATAAAATTTTATACAATTTGTTGTCCAATGCTTTAAAATTCACCAATAAATTTGGAAATGTAGATTTGTTTATCGGACTCAAAGATGGAGAAGAAGGCAGATTAGTTATCGAAGTAAGCGATAATGGAATCGGGATTCCGTTGAAAAGTCAGGAGAAGATTTTCAAACGTTTTTATCAAGTAAAAGGCAATAAAAATCAAAATACAGGATCCGGAATTGGTTTGTCATTGGTGAAATCTTTGGTAGCGCTTCATAAAGGAACCATTAAATTAGAAAGTACAGAGGGCGAGGGAAGTATTTTTACTGTTGAATTGCCTATAGATCGCAGTTATTACACGGATAAAGAGGTTTTTGAGTTTGTTTTGAAAAATGACAATCAAAGTATGTTGCTTCCGGAAAAAGCACCAAAAAAGATTCTGCAAAACACTGAATTGAAGCAAAAAATAGTAGTTGTTGAAGATAATACCGAACTGAGAAAATATCTAGTAGATTATCTTTCTGATTATTATAAAGTCTATGAAGCTGAAAACGGAATGGAAGGTCTGAAAATTTGCAGACAAATTAAGCCAATCCTTTGCGTTGCTGACGTCATGATGCCTGTAATGGATGGATTGGAATTTTGTGAAGAACTTAAAAGAGATGAATTTATCAGTCACATTCCGGTTATTTTATTGACCGCACTTTCTGAAAATGATGATAAGGTTAGAGGTTACGGCGTTGGTGCTGACGGCTATATTGTGAAGCCGTTTGAGCCTTCGTTGCTAAAAACGGTTATTGAAAATATTATTAAATCGAGATTAGAACTAAAAGAAAAATTCTCTGGTGAAGTAGAAAGTAAAGTCGGTTTGCTGACACATTCCCCAATCGATGAAGAATTTATGGAAAAAATAACGAATTTAATTAACGATAATTTGAGCGAAGTTGAGTTGTCGACAGAATTCCTTTGCGATAAATTGGGAGTAAGTTCGTCTAAACTTTACCGAAAAATTAAAGAGCTGACTGATTTGGCTCCAAATGAGTTTATCAGAACTATACGTTTGAAAAAATCAGCGCAGCTTCTTAAAACAAAAAAATATAATGTGTCTGAAGTGACAGAATTAGTTGGCTTCAATGATCCGTTATATTTTAGTCGTTGTTTCAAAAAGCAGTTTGGTTTTCCTCCAAGTAAACTAATTAATGGCTGATTTTTATAAGTTGTTGTAAATCAGTAATTGTGTTTTTGTTTTATCCATGTTTTTGATGAATTAGTCCATTCAAATTTCTAAATCATAATATATTTTTGTCTAGTAATCATTAATAAAAATGACATGAAAAAGATAATAGACACAGATAAGCCGTTAAAGAATTTGGACGAATGGGAAGACGATTTACTAATCCGTTATCCTGATCCCGCTGAAAATAAAAAAGAGAAAGAAGAGTTTAGAAACTATGTCGATTCAGAAAGAGTTGAAACTGTAAAGGAGTTTTATAGAATGAATCACACGTATCAAACGTATGATTTTGTTTGCAGCAAAGAAGAGGAATTTCTGCAGTTCAACAAAAAAAGCATGTCAATTTGGGAGGCTGTTGAGTTCTTGAATACGCTTGTTGACGACAGCGATCCAGATATTGATTTAGATCAAACACAACATCTTTTGCAAACTTCAGAAGCAATTAGAGCGGATGGGCATGAAGACTGGTTTGTTCTAACAGGATTTTTGCATGATTTAGGAAAAGTACTTTGTTTGTTTGGAGAGCCACAATGGGCTGTAGTAGGCGATACGTTCCCTGTTGGATGTGCCTATTCAGATAAAATTGTCTATCCTGAATTTTTTAAGGATAATCCAGATTACAGCGATGAACGATTCAACACCAAATTAGGAATTTATACAGAAAATTGCGGTTTGGATAAAGTAAAAATGAGTTGGGGCCACGATGAATATCTGTATCAGATTATGAAAGATTATTTGCCGGATCCAGCATTATATATGATTAGATATCATTCTTTTTATTCACAACACAGAGAAAATGCATATGCTCATTTGATGAATGAAAAAGATGTTGAAATGTTCGAATGGGTTAAAAAATTCAATCCGTACGATTTATATACGAAAGCACCTGTAAAGCCAAATGTAAAAGCTTTGCTTCCGTATTACAAAGAATTAGTTGCCAAGTATCTGCCGGAAAAACTTAATTTCTAGAATACACGTCACCCTATTTTTCGATGAAGAACTTCGTCCTGTAAGGTTTCAAAACCTTGCAGGTAGGATTCTTTGTTGATTATTTAAAAGAAAAAAATGAAGAAAATCAGAACTAGAATATTTTTATTAAGCCTTTTTGCCATTTGTGGTTCTATTGTTTTTGGACAAGAAAAAAGCAGTAGAAACGATTGGGAAAATCCTGAAATATTTCAAATAAATCGAGAACCGGCGCGCGCGACGTTTCTTCCTTATGCGGATGAACAATCGGCTTTAAAGGATATTTATACTAGTTCGCCATGGTATTTTTCATTAAATGGAAATTGGAAATTCTCTTGGTCGCCAACACCAGACCAGCGACCAAAAGATTTCTATAAAAATGACTTTAATACTATTGAATGGAAAGAAATTTCGGTGCCTTCGAATTGGGAATTAAAAGGGTATGGAATTCCAATTTATACCAATATTACGTATCCTTTTGAAAGAAATCCGCCTTTTATAAACCATTCCGATAATCCGGTTGGATCTTATAAAAGAGCATTTATTTTGCCTGAAAACTGGAAAAACCGACACGTATTTCTTCATTTTGAAGCAGGAACTTCTGCCATGTATATTTGGGTAAATGGGGAAAAGGTAGGTTACACAGAAAATACAAAAAGTCCTGCTGAATTTGATATTTCAAAATATTTAAAATCGGGAAAAAATAGTATAGCCGTTGAAGTTTACAGATGGAGCGATGGTTCTTATCTTGAAGATCAGGATTTTTGGAGGCTTTCAGGAATTGATCGAAATGTGTATTTGTATAGCACGAATAACATTCGAATTTCAGATTTTTTTGCGAAGCCTGATTTAGATTCTAATTATAAAAATGGAATCCTGAATGTTGAGGTTAGTTTGAAAAACCTGACTTCAACTTCAGTAAACAATCAAAAATTGGAAGCTAAATTGGTTGATGCCTTAGGTGAAAATGTTTTTGAAAAGGAACTGAAGGTAAATTTTGAAGGGAATAAAACGCAGATCATTAATTTTTCGGAAAATGTTTCCAATCCAAAATTATGGAGTGCCGAAACGCCAAATCTGTACACTTTGCTGTTGACCTTAAAAAATGAAAAGGGAAATATAATAGAATCAGTTTCCACAGAAATCGGATTTAGAAAAATAGAACTCAAAAATGGGCAACTGCTGGTTAATGGTGTCCGAATCATGTTTCATGGCGTAAATATCCACGAAACGAATCCTGTAACGGGGCATTATCAAGACGAAGCGACGATGATGAAAGATATCAAATTGATGAAGCAATTCAATATCAATGCGGTGCGCCTTAGTCATTATCCGAACAATGTTATTTGGATGAAATTATGCAATAAATATGGTTTGTATTTGATTGATGAAGCCAATATAGAAAGCCACGGAATGGGAGTAGAAGGACAGCCTTTAATTTGGATGAATCCAAAAACCAATCCAGGTCATCTTAAGGAATGGTATAATGCTCACATGGACAGAATTTACAGTTTGGTTGAAAGGGATAAAAACGCACCCTCAGTAATCCTTTGGTCTTTAGGAAATGAAAGCGCCAATGGGCAAGTTTTTCATGATGCTTATAAATGGATAAAAAACAGAGACAAAACCCGATTGGTTCAATTTGAACAGGCAAAAGAAAATGAAAATACAGATGTCGTTTGTCCGATGTATCCAAAGATCGAATACATGAAAGAATATGCTTCGCGCAAAGAAGTGACAAGACCTTTTATTATGTGTGAGTACTCGCATGCAATGGGAAACAGCAACGGAAATTTTCAGGATTATTGGGATATTATCCGCGGAAGCAAAAATATGCAGGGTGGTTTTATTTGGGATTGGGTTGATCAAGGATTCGAAACGAAAGACGAAGCAGGCCGAAAATATTGGGCTTATGGTGGTGATTTGGGTAGTCAGAATTATACAAACGATGAAAACTTCTGTCATAACGGATTGGTTTGGCCAGACAGAATTCCACATCCTGCAACTTATGAAGTAAAAAAAGTGTATCAGGATGTTTTATTCAAAGCAATTGATATTAAAAGCGGCACAATCCAAATTTTAAATGATTTTGGTTTCACAAATTTGAATGTTTACGATTTTAGATATCAAGTTTTAGAGAACGGAACAATTATAAAAGAAGGTTCAATTGATGTGGATTTGAATCCGAAATCGGAGAAAGAATTTAAAATTGATTTGCCAAAAATAACTTCAAAACCTGGTGTCGAATATTTATTAAATGTTTTTGCCCATACCAAGACAGGTTCTGAATTAATGCCTCAAAATTTTGAAATAGCCAGAGAACAATTTGTTATCGAAAACGGAGATTATTTTGCGAAAACAAAAGAAAGCAATTCTTCTTCAAAAATAAATGAAGATAAAGATCAATTTGTGCTAAGTACGGCAAATGTTGTGGTTAAAATCAGCAAATCAACTGGATTAATTACATATTACAGTTCAAAAGGAGAAGAGTATTTCAAGCAATATCCGGAGCCTAATTTCTGGAGAGCACCAACAGATAATGATTTTGGAAACAAAATGCCGATTAAATTGAATGTCTGGCGAAATGCAGGAAACAATTGCAGTCTAGAAAACATTCAGGTTGTGGAGGAAAACGGTAAAAATTATGTTGTAGCAAAATTAAAGCTAAACGATGTTTTCTCAGATTACACAATAAAATATGCATTGAATACTGATGGCGCATTAGAGATTCTGCCTTCATTCAAGAAAGGAAGCAATCCTTTGCCAGAAATGCCACGCTTCGGAATGATTTTTTCGCTTAAAAGCGATTTTGAAAACCTTGATTATTACGGAAGAGGGCCATGGGAAAATTATTCCGACCGAAATCAATCGGCATTTAAAGGGATTTACCAAAGTAAAGTAGCCGATCAATATGTGCCCTACACACGTCCGCAGGAAAACGGATATAAAACGGATGTTCGTTGGTTCAAACTTTCAGATAAAAATGGCAAAGGGCTTGAAATTAAAGGATTGCAATCTTTAGGAATGAGTACTTTAAATAATTATCCGAGTGATTTTGATCCGGGACTAACAAAAAAGAATCAGCATATTAACGATATCACGCCAAGAAAAGAAGTTGTGGTTTGTGCCGATTTGGCACAACGCGGATTAGGAGGCGACACCAGTTGGGGCGCTTATCCACATGAGCAATATTTATTGAAGGCAAGCGAGTACAACTATGGTTTTGTTATAAAACCGATTGAGTAAAATGAAATTAAATGTGTTTTTAAATAAATGCAATATATGAATAGCAATACCACAAATGAAAGATTAATTTCTCTAGATGCGCTACGAGGGTTTGTAATGTTTTGGATTATGAGCGGCGAACATATTATTCATGCTTTGGCAAAAGCAGCTCCAATATCAGTATTTGTTTGGATGTCGTCGCAATTGCATCATACAGAATGGGAAGGAATAACATTTTACGATATGATATTTCCTGTTTTTCTCTTTGTTGCGGGAGTTTCGATGCCTTTTTCTTTTGATAAAAAAATGAAAGCTGCGGGCGTAAATTCAGTTCAGGAATTGCCATCAAAGGAAAAACAAAAAATATATCTCTCCATGCTAAAAAGAACGTCAATTTTATTGGTTTTGGGATTTATTGTCAACGGATTATTGCGTTTTGAAGGATTTGATCAAACGCGTTTTGCGAGTGTATTGGGGCGTATAGGGCTTGCGTGGTTTTTTGCGGGTTTGATTTATTTGAATTTCGATATAAAAAAACAGATAATTTGGTTTCTAAGTATTTTGTTTGGTTATTACTTAGTTATGAAGTTGGTGCCGGTTCCAGGTTTTGGAGCTGGCATCTTAACCAAAGAAGGTTCGTTGGAAGGGTATTTTGACAGAATGTTTTTACCCGGACGATTGCACAGTACGGTTTACGATCCGGAAGGCTTGTTGTCAACAATTCCTGCAATCTCTACTGCTTTGTTAGGAATGTTTTTAGGAACATTTTTGCGAGCAAAAAATGATTTTTCGATAAATCAAAAATTGTTGATACTAGTGGGTTCGGCAGTTATTTTAATTGTCATAGGATTGCTTTGGGATTATAATTTCCCAATCAATAAACATTTATGGACCAGCTCTTTTGTATGTTTTGTAGGTGGATTTAGCATATTGTTTTTCACTTTTTTTTATTTGATAATAGATGTTTTAGGATTTCGTAAATGGGCATTTCCTCTAATAATAATTGGTTCAAATTCGATTTTGATTTACATGGCATCTGAGGGATTGGTAGATTTTGCACATACAGCAAATTATGTCTTTGGCGGACTTATAAAATTTACTCCAATCATTTGGCAACCTGTTTTTACAGCTATGTCTTTGACCTTTATACAACTTGTTTTGCTGTATTTTCTCTATAAGAAAAAATGGTTTTTAAAAGTCTAATTAATTAAAAACGAAAGATTTTGAATACAATCACCTAAGTTGAAACAAAACGTACTACACTAACTAACCACCAAATTATGAATGCATTACAAACCGCAGATTATATTGTTTTTCTCATTTATTTTGTGATTGTTACTTCCTATGGAATGTACATCTACAGAAGCAAGAAAAATGTTACCACTAGTTCCAATGACTATTTTTTGGCCGAAGGATCGTTGACATGGTGGGCAATTGGAGCATCTTTAATAGCGTCTAATATTTCAGCAGAACATTTTATAGGAATGAGCGGTTCTGGTTTTGCACTCGGATTGGCTATTTCTTCATACGAATGGATGTCGGCGGCTACATTGATTATTGTTGCTGTTTTTATTCTTCCTGTTTATCTTAAAAACAAAATATATACAATGCCACAGTTTTTGGCCAAAAGATATAATAATACTGTTAGTGCTATTATGGCTGTCATTTGGTTGTTGATATATGTATTCGTAAATCTGACATCGATTATTTATTTGGGAGCATTGGCAATTTCGTCCATTGCGCCATTAAGTTTTGAATTTTGCGTAATTGCTTTGAGTTTATTCTCCGTTATTGTAACATTGGGAGGAATGAAAGTGATCGGATATACAGATATGTTTCAGGTTATTGTCTTGATATTAGGAGGTTTGGTTACTACTTATTTGGCTTTAACCTTGCTTTCGGAACAATTTGGATACGGAAAAGATATTCTTAAAGGACTTGCTATTATAAAAGAAAAAGCGCCGGGACATTTGCATATGATATTTGATAAATCGAATCCGCATTATGCTGAATTACCGGGAACTTCAGTAATCATTGGCGGAATGTTGATTAATAATCTCGCTTATTGGGGCTGTAATCAATACATTGTGCAAAGAGCTTTGGGGGCCGATTTAAAAACAGCCCGAAAAGGAATTTTATTTGCCGCATTTCTAAAATTATTAGTTCCAGTAATTGCAGTTTTGCCCGGTATTGCGATGTACGTAATGCATCAAAACGGAATGTTTCAGCATGAAATGCTTGATGCTTCGGGTGTTTTAAAACCAGATCGCGCATATCCAACTTTAATGAATTTATTGCCAGCCGGGCTAAAAGGAATCGCTTTAGCGGCTTTAACTGCTGCAATTGTGGCTTCATTAGCAGGAAAAGCAAATAGTATTTCAACTATATTTTCATTAGATATTTATAAAAAACATTTCAATAATACTGCTACTGAGAAAAAATTAGTCCTTGTAGGACGTTTGTGCGTGGTTGTTGCAATGATTATTGGTGCTATAGTGGCTCCAACATTAAAATCGTTGGATCAGGCTTATCAATTTATTCAGGAATATGTTGGCTTCTTTTCGCCTGGAGTTCTTGCCATATTTTTATTGGGAATGTTTTGGAAGCGCACAACTGCAATGGCCGGACTTGCTGGAGCACTGCTTACCGTGCCAATTGCAGCAGTTTTAAAATTCTTGCCAATGTGGACAAATGGCGTTTTTCCAGATTATCCGTTTCTAGACCGAATGACAATTACCTTTATCGCAATTGTTTTGATAATGGGAATCATCAGTATCTTAAAACCAGAACCAAAACTACAGCACGAAGCGCATAAAATAGAAGTCGATACAACTATGTTCAAAGTATCATCAGAGTTTGTGATTGGTTCTTTTATCATATGTAGTGTTCTGATAGCCTTATATACCGTTTTTTGGTAGGTTTTAGTATCTATTAATAGCGTTAAACCTTACAATCTTAGCGATTTAGAACCTTAGTACCTTAAAAATAATGAAAAAATACATAATTATAATATTTGTTTTTTGCTTTTCATTGACCGTTGAAGCTCAAAAAGTATTTGATGTTACCAAATACGGAGCTGTCGGAAATGGAAAAACATTAAACACTCAAGCAATTCAAAAGGCGATAGATGATGCCAATAAAAATAAAGGTGGCAAGGTTGTTTTATCAAAAGGGAAATTTCTCTCCGGAAGTATTGTTTTGAAAAGCGGAGTAGAATTGTTTTTGGATGAAGATGCTGTTTTGTTGGGAAGTACCAATGTGAATGATTACCCGAAATATGATGGAAGAAGAGCTTTGATTGTTGCGACAGATTCAAAAAATATTTCGATTTCTGGAAAAGGAATTATTGACGGACAAGGCAGGGAATTGGCATTGGCTATTGATAGCTTGCATCATACTGGCGTACGAATTGATCCTGAATATAATTATAGAAGATTACGTCCTGGAGATGGCAGAGGAAAATTAGTTTCATTCCTGAAATGCGATTCAGTCAAAATAACAAATGTTACGGTAAAAAATAGTTCAGGCTGGGTGACTTGTCTTGAACAATCGAAAAATATAGTTGTCGATCATATAAAAGTAGAAAGCAGAGCGTACTGGAATAATGACGGAATTGATATAAACGGTTGCGAAAATGTAATGGTTACAAATTGTGATGTCAACGCGGCAGATGACGGAATTTGTTTAAAATCAGATTCTCCGGGATTGCAAAACAATAATATTTATATCGCAAACTGTACCATAAGATCCAGTGCAAGCGCCGTAAAATTTGGAACTGGTTCTTACGGAAGTTTTAAAAATGTAACCATCGAAAATATTCAGGTTTACGATACGTTCAGATCTGCAATTGCAATTGAATCTGTAGATGGCGCCGAAATCGAAAATATAAAAGTTTCAAACATTACGGCTGTCAATACAGGAAATGCGATTTTAATTCGTTTGGGGCATCGAAATGGCGATAAACCGGGTTATATCAAAAATGTATCGATAAAAAATGTAAAAGCGCAAATTCCGTTTGGCCGTCCCGATATTGATTATGATTTAAGAGGACCTGAGGTAGATTATTTTCACAACCCTTTTCCGGCTACGATTGCCGGTATTCCGGGGTATTCTATCGAAAACGTAACTTTAGAAAACATTGAAATCAGTTATCCTGGAAGAGCCTCAAAAGGAATGGCTTATTTGCCTTTAAGCCGATTAAAGGATGTACTTGAAAACGAGAAAGGTTATCCTGAGTTTACCATGTTCGGAGAATTGCCTTCGTTTGGGTTTTATGTTCGTCACGTCAACGGAATTGAAATGAAAAACATCAAACTTACATTGGAAAAAGAAGATTTTCGTCCCGCTTTTGTTTTTGACGATGTAGAAAAACTAAAAATGGAAAAAATTGACGTTCCGTCCGACAAAACAAATCAGATTATTTTTAAAGATGTTCTTTCAAGTAATCTCGATTCTGAAGCGATAAAAAGAAAAATTGAGCCAAAACAAAATACATTTGTGTTGCCTGCTCATTAGTATGTAATTGAAAAGAAGCTTAGAGTCTTAGTGTCTTAGCAACTTAGCATCTATAAAAAATAAAAACAAATGATAAAGAAATCTATAATAACCGTAATTTTCTTTTGTATTTCAATGATAGCAGTAGCGCAAAAAGTTTACGATGTCAAAAAATACGGAGCTAAAGGTGATGGAAAAACCAATGATGCCGTTGCAATTCAAAAGGCAATAGATGCTTGTAGTTTGGCAGGTGGACAAGTATTGATTCCGGCTCCATTTACTTTTTTGACGGGACCTTTCAATGTAAAATCAAATGTAGATTTGCATATTGAAGCAGGTGCAAAAATTTTAGCGAGTCCAGATGAAAAATTATATACAGAAAGCGCTTTCCGTGAAAACAAGGGCGAAGGTACAATTTGGATTGGTGGAAAAAATATTGAGAATTTTACCATTAGCGGAAGCGGAAAAATTGATGGAAATGGAATTTCCTTTATGGGAGAAGAATTGCCAGATTCGTATGTTTTAAAACCTTTTAATGTCTTAGATCCACGTCCACATGTTTTGACTTTAATTGGAGGAAAAAATATCAGGATTAAAGACGTTCATATCGGAAATTCAGCTTATTGGACTGTTCACTTAATTGGTTGTAATGATGTTGTAATCAGCGGAATTACTTTGCTAAATAGTCTAAAAGTCCGCAATAGTGATGGAATTGATATCGATCATTCGAAAAATGTTCGTATCAGCGATTGTTATATTGAAAGTGGCGATGATTGCATTTGTTTGAAAAACAGAAGAGAATTTGAAGAATTTGGATCTTGCGAAAATATTACTGTAACAAATTGCACCATGACAAGCAGCAGTTGCGCCATCAAAATTGGTTCAGAAAACATGGATGCCATCAGACAAGTGGTTTTCAATAATTGCATTATCAAAAACAGTAATCGTGGCGTCGGGATTCAAAATAGGGATGAAGGAACGGTAAGCGACGTTATTTTTTCCAATATTATTATCGAAGGTCGTTTGACTACAGATACTTGGTGGGGAAAAGCCGAGCCAATTTATGTAACCGCCTTTAGCCGTGCCAGCGGCAATCATAAAGATGCAAATTGGCGTTTTCCAAAAGGAGCAACAGAGGGAAAAGTGGGAACAATCAGTAATATTTATTTTACCAACATTCAATGTACGGGCGAAAATGGTGTTTTTGTTAGCGGTGAAAGCAAAGATAAAATCAAAAATATAGTTTTTGAAGGTGTCAATGTTTCAATCAACAAAATTTCAAATTTTCCAGGCGGGATTTATGATCGTCGTCCATCAAAAGTAGAAGGTTTTGTAAAAGGAAGCACGTCAGGATTTTACTTTGATACTGCAGAAAATATAAAAGTTCAAAATTGTTCGGTAACTTGGGGAGAAAACAAGCCAGATTATTTTAAGTATGCCATTGAAAGCAAAAATGTTGATGTCTTAAAAGTGAACAATTTAGACGGACAATCTGCATTTCCAGAGAAATATGAAGCAGTGAAAAAGCAATAATAGATTTAGAAGTCCAGACCAATTCTTAAGTTTACAGTCAGAAACAAGCAGCATCAAAATCAAATGAAAACAAACATAATTACAAGAATAATGGTAGGCGGTTTATTATTGAACTGCATTTACGGGCAGGCTCAAAAAACGAGTTTAGAAGTTGATTTGAAAAAAACAACGGCTAAAATACAGCCTACAATGTTCGGTTTGTTTTTTGAAGATATCAATTTTGCTGCTGATGGAGGTTTGTACGCCGAAATGATTAAAAACAGATCATTCGAATTTGATAAACCTTTAATGGGATGGGAGCAACCTAACACAAAACGGTCTTCAATGAATTTGAATTCGGGTGTTGCAACGCCTATAAAAGCATTGGAAAATAAAAACAATACAAACTTTTGCCGAATTCTGGTAAACGACCCTAAAGGCTATGAAATCATTAATGAAGGATTTAGAGGAATGGGCGTGAAGAAAAATGCAAAATACAATCTTTCATTAAAAGCTGCCAATCATTCAGGAGCAATAAAAAAAATAATTTTTCAGTTTATTGATAAAGATCAAAAAGTTATTGGCGAAACCAGCATAATTCCAATTTCTGATGAATGGAAAAATTATACGGCTCAATTGACAGCAACTCAAACAGAGGCAAAAGCAAAATTCAGAATAACATTTGAAGGTTCAGGAACTATTGATTTGGACATGATATCCGTTTTTCCAGAAGATACTTGGATGAACAGAAAAAATGGACTTCGCAAAGATCTTGTTCAACTTTTGTACGACATAAAACCTGGTTTCCTGCGTTTCCCGGGTGGCTGTATTGTTGAAGGAAGAACTTTGGCAGATCGTTATCAATGGAAAAATTCAATTGGGAATATTGAGGAGAGAAGCACTAGGATGAACCGCTGGAATGTTGAGTTTGGCCATAAACAAACACCCGATTATTTTCAAAGTTTTGGTTTGGGATTTTTCGAATATTTCCAGCTTTCTGAAGATATTGGTGCGACTCCATTGCCTATTTTAAGTTGCGGAATGGCTTGCCAATACAATACAGGTGAATTAGCACAAATGGAAGAATTAGATCCTTATGTGCAGGATGCGTTGGACTTGATTGAATTTGCCAATGGTTCAGCAACTACTTCTTGGGGAAAACTCCGTGTAGAAATGGGGCATCCAAAACCATTTAATTTAAAATATATTGGAGTAGGAAATGAGCAATGGGGACCAGCTTATATTGAAAGATATAAAGTTTTTGAAAAAGCGATTAAAGATAAATATCCAAACATTACTATCGTTTCAGGAAGCGGACCTTCGCCAAGCGGCGAGTTTTTTGATTTTGGAATGAACGAACTTAAAAAATTGAATGCCGAATTGATTGATGAACACTATTATGAAAGCCCAAAATGGTTTAGGGAAAATGCCACGCGATACGACAAATATGACCGTAAAGGGCCAAAAATATTTGCTGGAGAATATGCTGCTCAAAGTGTTTCGGGAGCCAATCCAAATAACAGAAATAATTGGGAATGCGCATTTTCTGAAGCGGCTTTTATTACAGGATTAGAACGAAATGCCGAAGTAGTGAATTTGACCTCGTATGCGCCATTAATGGCACACGAAGATGCTTGGCAATGGACGCCAGATATGATTTGGTTCAATAATTTAGAATCATACGGTTCTGCAAATTATTACGTGCAAAAAATATTCTCGACCAATAAAGGAACCGATTTGCTAAATATCACTAAAGACGGAAAACCAGTAACAGGAGAAAATAATTTGTACGCATCTGCAGTTAAGGACAGCAATACAAAAGAAATTATCTTAAAATTGGTCAATACATCTTCGGCAAAACAAGAGCTTAGCGTAGATTTGAAAGGAGAAAAATTGGCTTCAGCAGGAAAAATTATTACACTTTCTAGTCCAAATTTGCAGGATGAAAATACGTTTGCTAATCCAAAAAAGATATATCCGATTGAAGGAGAATATAAATTAAAAAATCAAAAAGTAGAAATAACTTTATCAGCGTATTCTTTGACAGTCCTGAAATTAAAACTAATCGAAAAATAGATTTTTGATTTTGCAAATTTGTTTCTGTACTGTTATTATGGGAACAAAATTTGGAGTTTTGACTTTTCGGCCAAATGACATTTAAAAACCAATATTGACAGCTTGTTGCAAATCAGTATCATTTTTTAATATCGAATTTCTTGATACAGAAGGCGTTATTCCCGTAAATTTTCTGAATTCTTTGATAAAATGAGCTTGGTCATAATATCCGCAGTCGTATGCTATTTCTGTCAGTGATTGTGACGTATTGAGCACTAATTGTAGGCTTTTATTAAATCGAAGTACCGAAGCGTAGGCAACAGGACTAATGCCAATATTGGACAAATATAGTTTTTGGATATATCTTTCTGATAAGCCAGAATGCTGTGCCAAAGAAGGCAAAACCGACAATTGCGAATCAAGAGAAAGTTGTTGACTAAGCGCCTGCAATGTTGAAACTTTTTTTAATCGCTTTTCATTTTTTTTCAATTGATTCAGAAAATGATTTTCTAGAATTTTGATTTTGGCTGAAAGTTCAGGTGCTTCCATGATTCGGCCGTATAATTCTCGGTTTTCTCCTAAAGAAACATCATACATATCAGTTGCATAATTTGTAAATTCTGACAACGGATCGCAGAAGAACAGGGCGCTGGCATGAGGATAAATTCGCGCAATAAGTACAGAAGTTCCTTTGGCTACAGAAAGTCGAGTAGGAAGTGTAAGATGCCCTAATAATTCTATTGCAGGCGTATCTTTTTGCTTTCCGTTGATAATCGTAGCGGCAAATCCTTCAGAGATATTGACAATAAAATCGACATAACCGCTGGGATAAAATACTTCGTTGTCAAGATTTTTTTCGATCGTAACAACAGTGTAATTTTTTATGTATGGCGCTAAACTGGCTGAGGGCAGAATTTGCATAAGAGTATTTTGAAATAACTTGTATTTAAAATTCCTGATTTTAAGCAATTTCGAAATTATAAATAAATAAAATACTAGCGAATTTTAGTTGAAAAAAATAAGATAATTATAACATTTTTAAATCTTTAGGCCATCAAAAGAACATCTTTATAATATTTCTTTTTGTATTCTAATGGCGATATTCCGGTCACTTTTTTGAACACATCTCGAAATGTTTTTATATCGGAGTAGCCAACCTCATACATTACTTCGTTGACTGTTTTTCTGTTGGTTTCAAAGGTTTTTTTCGCAGCTTCAATTTTGACTCTTTGTGAATATTCAATTGGCGTATTTCCGGTTGCTTTTACAAATCTTCTGTCGAAATTTCTTCTTCCCACATTAAACCTTGAAGACAATTCGCTGATTGATATTTTTTCTCCTAAATTTTCCTCAATATACAATTGTGCTTGTTGAACAATTTGGTCGTCATGCTTTTTTTGGCCCGAAAAAATTGCAAATTGAGATTGTGTGTTTCGGTTCATTTCAATCTGAAAAACTTTTGCGCAATAAACTGCCGTTTTTCTATCGTAATATTTTTCAATAAGGTAAATCATCAGATTCAGAAAGGAATACGCGCCTCCATTAGTGTAAATTCCATTTTCGTCTGTAATTAATTCATCGGTGCGAAGATTTACTTTTGGGAACAAGAGATTGAAATTTTCAGTAACCGACCAATGCGTCGAACAGCTTTTTCCATCCAAAAGTCCAGAAGCCGCCAACATAAATGCGCCCGTGCAAATAGTAGCGATTTCTGCTCCATTATGGTATTGTTTTTCAAGCCATTTCACCAATAGTTCATTGTGTTGCAACGCCAGATCATAATTGTGGTTTAGTGACGGAATAATAATAAGATCAGTTTTTGCGACAGCAGAAATATGAGTATGTGGCGTAACAGTGAAAAGTCCGCCATTAAATTCTACTTTTTCAGAAAGACCGGCAAGCTGAATCTTGAATAATTCTTTTTTGCCGTTTGTTTTGTAAAAAGCGTTCGCTTTATTGAAGATTTCATACGCGCCCGTAATACTGGAAAGATTATTTTCTCCTTCAGGAACTAAAATAGTAAGCAGTTTCATCTTTGTTTTTCTTATAAAGGTATAAAAAGTTTCTGTCCAAATATCCCCTTAAGAATGTCTAATTAGCACTTTACAAAAAATGATCTTTGAGATTAAGTTTATCATACCAAAAAGTCTAACTATTTAAACAAATTTTGATCATGGCAAAAATGACTGTAATTTACAAAACACCAAAAGACACGAATTTCTTTGAAAAGCACTATTTTGAGGTTCATATTCCTTTGGCAAAAAAGCTTCCAGGGTTGCTAAAATATGAAATCAACGAAGGGCCGATTCTATCGCTGACAGGACATTCTGATGTCTATCGCGTTGCTAATTTATATTTTGAGTCAATGGAATCAATGATGAGTGCTTTTAAATCAGAAATTGGACAAGAATGTGCAGTTGACAGAAGGATTTTTGCTAGCGATGAGGAAGTGCAGATTTACGTGTACGATACAAAAAACACCTAAATAAGGAGAATTATTGTATTGCAATTTTCTGTAATTTAGTGGAAAGAAACAGAATTAACAATGCAAACAATACTAGGCGCCAATGGACAAATTGGAGAAGAACTCGCAAGAGAATTAAAAAGAAATTTTACTTCGGATATTCGAATTGTCAGCCGTAGAGCGCAAAAAGTCAATGAAACCGATACGGTTTTTTCAGCCGATTTAACCAATAAAGAAAAGGCTCTTGAAGCAGTAAACGGCAGTGAAATTGCTTATTTTACTTTGGGGCTTCCTATGGATTCTGATTTATGGGAAAAGCAATTCAGGCTTATTTTAAGAAACGTAATTGATGCTTGCAAAAGTACAGGTACGAAACTTGTATTTTTTGACAATACCTATATGTATCCGCAAGATGATAACATTCTTACCGAAATGACTCCTTTTGCTCCAATTGGTAGAAAAGGAAAGGTACGGGCAGAAATGGCAGAAATGGTTTTAAGCGAAATAAAATCAGGCGAATTGAAAGCAGTTATTTGTCGTGCTCCTGAATTTTATGGACCAAAGAAAACACAAAGCATCACGAATACCTTAATTTTTAATGCTATAAAAGAAGGCAAAAAACTAAAAGTCCTTTTGAGCGAATCAAAAAAGAGAAGTCTTATTTGGACGCCAGATGCAAGTAGGGCAACAGCATTAATTGGAAATACACCCGACGCTTTCGGCCAAACTTGGCATTTGCCGGTCGATCAAAGCCATCCAACTTATAAAGAGTTCGTCGCTTTGGCTTCTGAGATTTATGGCAAAGAATTAAACTATGCTGTTATCCCGAAATTTGTCTTTAAAATAGGCTCACTTTTTAATAAAAGATTCAAAGAATTGCTGGAATTGTTGCCAAGATATGAACACCATAATTTATTTGATGATGCAAAATTTAGGACACGTTTTCCAGATTTCAAAGTGACTTCGTATAAACAAGGAATTGAAACAATTAAAAATGAAAATTGAATGTTAAAAGAAATGCTTAAAAAAAACTCTCGATTCAGTCGAGAGTTTTTTTGATTTAATTGTATAAGTTTTTTTCACGTTGCCAAAAACGATGCATGGTCATGGCGGTAATAAAATCCTGAGCAAACTCAGGAGAGGCAATATCATCTGTAATTACAATTCCCGGATCATAGTCTGTCATTTCAGAAACAAATGATGCGCTGGTAATTATTTTAGAAGCTTTGCCATCAGCACCAATAACTTTGCAATGTTTGTAGGCATCACTTAAAAATTCCTTTATATCATCGCTTTTTTCTAAGGTTGCCAAATCAATACTATGCGGAACATAAACGGCATCGAATAATACTGATGATGCAGTAAGAAAACTAAAATCAGGAGAAAGATCAGCATGAGAATCTGTTCTGACAAATCCTAAATGAGGCGCAATTAGATAGCCTTGAGCACCTTCTTTTTCTAGTGCAGTTTTTAAATTCGTTACAGAAGCCGCAGAAACACCGTCAGAACAAAGAATGGCGACTTTTCGTGTGGCAATAGTTGGTGAATTCGTTGGATTATTAATCATACTCAAAGCATCTGATATTTTTACTGATGATTCTCGATTTTGGGGTTCTTGATTGCCACCTTCATTTTCAGGCGAAATACCTTTGTTTATTGGCGTTTCAAGATTAGGAGGAACAGTCGCTCCAAGTCCATCAGCGACTTTTTCGGCTAATTTTTGATCAACTTGCGACAATAATCCAAGCATTCTTACTCGTATTTCAATAGTTTGTACTTTTCCGAGTTCAAAACGAAGCGCTTTTACAATATGGCTTTTTTCTTCGGGCGTTTGACTGTTGAAAAATAATCTTGCCTGACTAAAATGATCGTTAAAGCTTTCGCTTCTTTCTCGTACTTTGTGTGAATCAATTCGTTCATTAAAACTTGAAAACCCGCCTTCAGCAATTTTAGCTTGATAAGGACATCCGCCACCAAGAGAATTAGGATGATAACTTACACGCCCTTGGTTGATTTCTTGGCGCATGTGCCCATCGCGCTGATTATTATGTACAGGCGCAACACTTCTGTTAATTGGGATTTCATGAAAATTTGGGCTTCCCAATCGGGATAGTTGAGTGTCAGTATAAGAGAACAATCTTCCTTGTAATAATGGGTCATTTGTAAAATCAATTCCTGGTACTATATGGCCGGGATGGAAAGCAATTTGTTCTGTCTCTGCAAAGAAATTGTCTGGATTTTTATTGAGAACCATTCGTCCAATAATCGTAACAGGTACTAATTCTTCGGGAATAAGTTTGGTAGGATCGAGCAAATCAAATTCATATTTATTTTCGTCTTCTGATGGAATAATTTGGATGCCCAATTCCCATTCCGGAAAATTTCCCGTTTCGATAGCTTCCCATAAGTCTTCTCTGTGAAAATCTGAATTTTTCCCTGAAATTTTTTGGGCTTCGTCCCAAGCTACTCCATGCGTTCCTAATTTGGGTTTCCAATGAAATTTCACAAAAACAGATTGGTTTTCACTATTTACTAATCTGAAAGTATGAACACCAAAACCTTCCATCATTCTTAGGCTTCTAGGAATAGCACGATCAGACATCACCCACATAATCATGTGCATTGATTCTGGCATTAATGAAATAAAATCCCAAAAAGTATCGTGAGCAGAGGCTGCTTGAGGCATTTCATTGTGTGGTTCTGGTTTTACCGCATGAATAAGATCAGGGAATTTAGAAGCATCTTGTATAAAAAAAACTGGAATGTTATTGGCAACCAAATCATAAACGCCTTCTTGAGTATAAAATTTGGTTGCAAAACCTCTCGCATCTCTTGCGAGATCTGTTGAACCTCGCGATCCTGCAACTGTAGAAAAACGCACAAAGACGGGCGTTTTAAGCCCTTTTTCTTGCAAGAAGCCTGCTTTTGTCAACTCGGGAATTGGGTTGGTGACTTCAAAAAAACCATGCGCTCCAGATCCTCTTGCATGAACAATTCTTTCTGGAATTCGTTCATGATCAAAATGCGTAATTTTTTCTCTTAAGATAAAATCTTCCAGTAAAGATGGCCCTCTTTCACCAGCTTTAAGCGAATTATTGTCGTCATTAATTTTGACACCTTGATCTGTTGTCAAAAATTTGTTGGTTCCATCTGATTTGTTGGCAGACAAATCACGTTGTTTTTCGTCTTGTAAATTTTTCATAAACTTATTTATTAATTTTTATAGCTAGATTTTTTTATTGCATAACTGAAATTTTCTCAGTGTTTTTCTCCAGTTGTGATGCTCCTTCGTTTAAAGTTGTATCAGAATTATTCATAACTAAAACTTGAATGATGTGTAATTCATTCGTTTCAAAGCTACTAACTGTATTTTTGACCTGGTTACAACTTTGGTTTGAGATTTTATAGGATTGCCATTACAATTTCTATATTGAAATAAACACACCTGTTTTTTGATTGTTATTTTGTAAAATCTCCACACGATCTTATAAAATTGAAAGTGGCAATTTGTTGTATTTTCAGGGATAACTTTAAAGAAGCACATCTATGAGATCAATATGGACAGGCTCAGTAAGTTTCGGATTGATAAATATTCCAATAAAAATGTTTTCGGCAGTTCAGGAAAGCAATCTTGATATGGACATGCTTGACAAAAAAGACCACGCTAATATTAAATTCAAGCGTGTAAATGAAAATACGGGTAAAGAGGTCGATTTTTCGAATATTGTAAAAGGCTATATGCTTGATGATAAATACGTGATTTTAGAAGATTCTGATTTTGAAGCCGCTGATGCCATTAAAACAAAAACAATTGATATTGAAAGTTTTGTTTTGGAAAAAGAAATCCAAAGCATTTATTATGAACAGCCTTATTATTTAGAGCCAGACAAAGGTGCGATGAATGCATATGGCTTATTGCGAGATGCGCTTCAAGTCTCTGGAAAAGTTGGAGTAACGCGTTTTGTTTTGCGAAATAAGGAAAGTTTAGCTATTTTAAAACCGTATAAAAATGTCATTGTTTTAAACCGAATACGGTTTGAACAGGAAATAAGAGCAACAGACGAACTAAAATTACCTCCAATTTCTAAAAGCGCAACCAAAGAAATGGACATGGCCGAAAAACTGATTGACCAGCTCACAGAAAAATTTGACATTACTGGCTTTAAAGATGAATATACCGCCAAACTTTTGGATATTATTAAAAAGAAAGCGAAAGGAAAAGTTCAAAAAGCCAGTCCAAAACTTAAAATAGTACACAAACAGAGCGACGATTTGATGTCAATGCTAAAAGCAAGCTTAGAGACTAAGAAGAAAAAATCTTCTTAGTCTCATTTTTGCTCGTGATGCTGGTTTTCTTCTAGTTTTTGGATAATCTTTTTAATATTGGCGCCTTTTGAAAACACGGGTTGCCACAAATCTCCTTTTTTCTCAAAACGACTCAAAACATTTTTGATTGTAAACTGCGATGGATGCAATTTTTCATTTACTTCATTCCATTCTAAAGGCGTCGAAACGGTAGCTCCAGGTTTTGGACGGACAGAGTAGGGTGCTGCCAAGGTTTGCCCGCGTCGGTTTTGTAGGTAATCGATATAAAGTTTGTTGTTTCTCTTCTTGATGCTGCGTTCAATTGTTGTAATATCAGGAATTCGACTTTGTGTTTCTTTGGCAATAAGTTCACCTAAAATCTTGATTGAATCATAGTCGTATTGCGCGCCAAGCGGAATGTAAATATGAAGTCCCGTAGCGCCTGAAGTTTTGCAGAGGCATTCGGTTTCCAATTCATCCATAACTTCTTTTACGGTTAAGGCGGTTTTAATTACGATGTCAAAATCATCTTTTGTTGCCGGATCCAAATCTATTACCAGCCAATCAGGATTGTGGATTTTTTTTATAGTTGAATTCCATGGATTCATTTCGATGCAACCTAAATTTGCCATATAAAGCAAAGTTTCTTTGTCATTGCAAATAAGGTAATCAATGTTTTCATTATTGGATTCTGAGAATATTTTTTGCGTTTTAAGCCAAGATGGCGTTTTGTCCAAATCAATATCTTTTTGATAAAAACTTGGCGCATTGATTCCATTTGGGAAACGGTTGAGTGATTCAGGACGATTTTTCAAATACGGCAAAATCAGCGGTGCGACTTCATTGTAGTATTCAATAATTTCACCTTTTGTGATTCCGTCTGCAGGATAATATATCTTGTTTTGATTGGTTAAATGAAGTACTCTTTTGCCCACTTTCAAATCATAATCATTTTCTTTTTTATGCTCTTTTGAATCTTTCATTTCATTTTTATTCTGAGTTGAATTGGAGTTATTTGTATTTGATTGTACTTCTTCTGCTTTTTTGTCAATTCTCAAACCCAGATAAACAGGATGTCTCAAATGTTTGTCTTCAGTCCATTCAGAATATTTTACCTGACAGACCATTTTGGGCTTGACCCACTGAATTTTATCTCTTAGAGAGATTTTTTCATCAAGAGGCGATTTTTCAGTAAAAAACGGTTGCAGTTTGTCATAAAGTTCCTTTAAAACCGATTCTGTAAAGCCGGTACCACATTTGCCAATGTATTTCAATACTTTTCCCTTGTATTGCCCAAGAAGAATAGCACCAAAATATTTTCTAGAGTTTTTAGGTTCTGTAATACCAATTATAATGGCCTCCTCTTCATTTGAAAGTTTGATTTTAAGCCAATTATTGCTTCTGTTTCCAACAGCATAAGAACTTGTTGCCTTTTTGGCGATAATACCTTCGCTTTTGTTTTGTTGTGCGATTTTGAATTGTTTGATTCCGTCGCCAAAAGTGTGTTCCGAATAAAAAATATTGGAAAAAGAATATTTGTTAAATAAGATTTTGAGAAGTTCTTTTCTTTCCAATAAAGACAATTCCGTTAGTATATTTCCATCCAAATTCAACAGATCAAAAACATAATATTTTAAGTTTCCAATACCTGTTTTTAAATAGTTTTGAAGCATTTGAAAGTCGGCACGTCCAGAATCATTTTCTACTACAATTTCACCATCTAAAACTACTGTATGATCTACTTTTTTTAATTCTTCGACAATAGGTTTGAAATTTGCATTAAAAGAAATTTGGTTTCGGCTAAAGAGTTCAATTTTGTTCGGATTGATGACAGCTATAGTTCGGTAACCGTCGTATTTGTTTTCGAAAACCCATTCTTCATCATCAAAAGGTTTTTTTATCGTATTGGCCAGCATTGGTTTGATAAACTCGGCTTTTGTTATTTTTGGCTCAAGCTTTTTTTTTACGGATTTTTTCTCGTGTTCTTTTTTTGCTGAAGTAGCAATTATTTTTTCAGATTTGGCTTCTAATTCTTCCAAAGTTCTTTTAGAAATAACCGATTTGTTTTTTTCTAAAATATCAGAATCAGTGGCATATTTGTCTTGTTTTTTGATCAAAAGCCAAGCATTTTCTTGTTTTCCGTGAAGTTTTACCAATGAAAACTCGCCTTTGAGTTTTTTTCCTTTTAGCACAAAACTGATATGTCCTTTTTTGAGATCAGCAAGCATTTGTTTTTCATCAGTAGCTTTTTCGTCAGAAGTAAAGGTCCCGTTGTCCCAAACAATTACATTTCCAGCGCCATAATTTCCTTCAGGAATTGTTCCTTCAAAATCTTTGTAACTGTACGGATGATCTTCAACCATCATCGCAAGACGCTTAATTTCAGGATCCATTGAAGGACCTTTTGGAACTGCCCAGCTTTTAAGAACACCATTTATTTCAAGTCTGAAATCGTAATGCAAATGTGAAGCAGCATGTTTTTGAACCACAAAAATTAGTTCGTTAGCCGATTTTCCAATTTTTCCTTTTGGCTCACGTGTTTGTTTGAAATCTCTTTTTTGATTGTATTTAGACAGTGACATAAGCTTTAATGAGTGTTAAAATTATTATTGAAAAAGTAGAGACATGTTGTTGTCAAAGTTATTGATAATCAGTCTTTTTCAATTATAGGATTTAAAACTTTAAATTATATAATTCTCAGCATGTTCTGATTCTTCAGAATTAAAACTATTTTTATGATGCATTTCAAATTAAGAATGGATCTTCATGAATAAAATTTTAATTACTGGCGGAAACGGGCATTTAGGTAAATATATAGTGGATTCACTTTTATCAAAAGGATACAATCCATCTGTATTAACGACCCAAACGATTCTTTCAGAATCAAATCGGGTGCAGTTTTTTACAGGAGATTTGGTTGAAAATAAAGGCTTACAAGAAGCAACGGAAGGAGCAGATGTTATTATTCATTGTGCCAGCAATCCGAGAAATTTTCAGCAGACCGATATCAAGGGAACCAAAAATCTGCTTGAAGCTATTGATAAAAATGCAACTAAACATTTTATATACATTTCGATTGTTGGAATTGATAAAAGTGATTATCCATATTATGGGGCAAAGTTGGAAGTAGAAAAAAGTATCATAAATAGTGGCATTCCTTTTACGATCTTGCGAACAACACAGTTTCATGATTTTGTGTTCAATTTATTAAAAACGTTAGAGGAGCAAAATTCAGGTAATGAAGGATTTATTGAAATCCCATCTGGATTAAAATTTCAATCCATAGCCGTAAATGAAGTTGCTGATTTACTCATATCACTAGCTTTGGAAAAGCCAAAAGGTTTGCTAGAAGATTGTGGAGGTCCTGAAGTTTTTTCTTTTGAAGAAATGGTTGCCTCTTATCTGAAAATTAATCGAAAAAACAGACAAATAAAATTGCTAGAATCAGAAGATATCCGTCATAAATTATTTACCACGGGAATAAATTTATGTCCAAATCAAAAATTAGGAAAGCAAACGTGGGAAGAATTTTTAATTCAGAAGGCTTAAAAGAAAATGATAAAAAAGCCTATTTCCTCAGAAATAGGCTTTTACTTTTTAAAACTGATATTGCTTTAAATCGTATTATTTAGCATCCCAAGAAGCACTTGGATAATAAATTGAACTTGTTACTGGCGCTGTCCAATAATCTTGGCTGCCGCCGCGGAAAGTATGAAGACTTACAGCATTAACATTTCGCTTCGCATCGTTAGTGACCCAACGAATTTTTTCATTTAATATTTCGGTACCATTCACGTAATATTTGACGTATCCGTCAGTATTTGATCCTGTGTTGAGCTTAACAGAGATTTGACAGTTATAAGTAACGCCTTCTTGGATGTAATACTTTTTTCCGAAATCATTACCATATTGTCCCGGCTGATCTTTGTAGTAAACATAAGGCTGAAGGTAAGCGCCATTTCCTTTTGCAGTATTTGAACCATTTGGGCAATACCACATAAATCGGGCACTAGCACCATTTCCATCCCAACCCGGATCTCCACCCGTGTTTTGGTCACCAATCAAGATTCCGTATCCGCATTTACCGCCTCGGCTCCAATAAAATCCTGAGTTGAATTTCATTGTAAACCAAACCGTATAAAGCCCTTCTGACCAAACGCCGTAAGAGGTACACAAACCGCCAGGACACGACAATGTATTGGTTTGCAATGTAATTGTTCTTGCTCCGGCACTTCCTGCTAATGCAGCAACTGCGGCAGTTTCAGCGGCGGCTTTGTTGGCCGTTTTTGCGCCGTCATTGTTTACAACAGGTTGCTCGTCTTTTTCAAGATTTTGGGCGACATTTAAATCTTGTTCATTTCCGCAGGAATAAAACACTGCAGCCATAACTAATAACAAACTGGATAATTTTAATAACTTCTTCATTTTTAAAATTTTAAGGTTAGTAAATAATTAATTAATAGATAGTAAATAATAAATTGTGGTTATTGCTTTTGATGCTGAAATATGAGACTTTTTCAAACCTCATCATTCAGGATATATTTTTAAAATTGAATTTGTTGTTTGGTGTAAATCAAATACTTGATTGTTAGTGGTTTTTGATAGACTAAGCAAAATTGATTAATTCTAATTTACAGGAGGAGTAATTAAGTACGTTTTTACGTACACAAAAATCCAGCTTGCAGATTTTACTGCAATTTTGATATTCTTAGAAGCTTTAAAAGATGAAAACAAGTTTTAAAACTCTTACAATCATTTGTTTAGTTTTTTTTAAGTGGCATTATTAAACATTTTCATTTATTTATAATTAGTGCCCAAAGACTGTTTCATATTAAATAATTTTGTTTCATTTTCTAATATGAAACATCAAATAGATAGTGATATTACGAAGTTAAAAGCTAAGATTTTAATTTTATGACAGTAGTAATCTTAATATAAATTACATGTTATGAAAAAGAATACATTAATGATAGTTTTAAGCAGTTTGGTTTTGTTCGGATTTTTTCATGCAGAAGCGCAAACTAAAAAGAAGCCCAATATTATAATGGTTATCTCCGATGATACAGGTTGGGGAGATTTAGGTGTTTATGGCGGAGGTGAAGGACGTGGAATGCCGACACCGAATCTTGACAGGATGGCGAAAGAAGGTATGCAGTTCTGGTCGTTCTATGGACAACCTAGTTGTACCCCTGGGAGGGCAGCAATGCTAACTGGGCGTATTCCAAATCGTAGTGGTATGACTACTGTCGCTTTTCAAGGGCAAGGTGGTGGATTGCCAAAAGAAGAATGGACTTTGGCCTCAGTACTTAAAAAAGCAAATTATAAAACTTATTTTTCAGGAAAATGGCATTTAGGCGAAGCTGATTATTCAATGCCAATTGCGCATGGTTTTGACAAAATGCAGAATGTTGTACTTTATCATTTGAATGCCTATACTTATGCTTTTGAGTCATGGAATCCAGAAATGTCTCCTGATATGCTGGCATTATTCAAAAAAGTAACTACTGGTGTTTTGGAAGGTGAAGCAGGTGGAAAAGCTCGTGAGGTCAGTAAAGTAACAGAAGAAAATATTGCCGAGCTTGATATGATGATGGTGGAGAATAACTTGAAGCAACTTGATGAATATGGTAAAAGTAAAGATCCGTTTTTTATGTGTATTAATTTTGCCAAAAACCACCAACCGAATCTGCCTTCTAAACAATTTGTTGGTAAATCTCCAGGAAAGAGCAAATACTCAGATGCTGTAGTAGAAATGGATTACAATGTAGGACGTATCATGGACAAGATTCGTTCTTTAGGAATAGCTGATAATACAATAGTCATTTATACAGTTGATAATGGCGCTTGGCAAGATGTGCATCCTGATTCTGGATATACGCCATTTAGAGGAAGCAAAGGAACAGATAGAGAAGGAGGTAGCCGAGTTCCAGCTATTGCTTGGTGGCCGGGACAAATTGAGGCTGGAAGCCAGAGCCATGATATTGTTGGAGGACTTGACTTAATGGCTACATTTGCTAGTCTTGCAGGTGTAGAACTTCCTACAAAAGATAGAGCAGGCGTAGATATGGTATTTGATAGCTATGACATGTCTAACGTTTTGTTTAAAAAAGGAAAACCGCTTCGTGACAGATGGTTTTATTTTACTGAAGCTGAATTATCACCTGGAGCTGTACGTATCGGAAAATTTAAAGCAGTTTTTAATACACGTGGCGACAATGGGGCCATCGCAGGTAGTGATGCACCTGGACAACAGCTTGGATGGAGAGGTGATGAAACCTATGTTGCTACCATACCTGCAATTTATAATCTTTGGCAAGATCCACAGGAACGTTATGATTTGTTTATGAATAGCTGGACAGAGAAAACATGGACTGCAATAATCTTTAATCAAGCGATTGCAGATTTAATGAAAACATATGCCAAAACTCCTCCAAGAGCACCGCAAAGTGAAACGTTTACTGGAGAAATGCAGATAGAACGTTATAGAACTATTGAGCAGGTGAAAAAAATGATGAATGAAAAGAAAACTAGTCTCCCTCCATTGAGCGTGGATTCAAAATAATTTATCAAACAATTTTTGAGCTACTAAAAATCAAAAAAGCTTCAGAGCAATCTGAAGCTTTTTTATAATTATAACGAATATCAAACTTAATTGATAACTCGAAAAAATGCTATTCTGTTCCTTTTTTATTTTCGACTTGTACCTCAAAATCACCATAATAAGGATTGTCAGCCATTTGCGAATGTCCAATTATTAAAATGTAATTTCCTTTCTGTTTTAGTGGCGTTTTCAAATCCATTCCGAAAGGGCCATCTGAGGTTTGGTCGGGAAAAATAATTTGATTGAAACGTATATTTCCTTTGCCTGTAGAAGGAATAATTTTGGCATTTAGTTCGCCTATATCTTCAGAATTAAATTTTACATATACTCTTGAATGTACAGAATCTAAAATACCCTTAGCGACATAAACATTTCTATCATCCTTTAATTTCATAAAGATAGTGTCGCCAATTTGCTTGTTTTCTTCATTCTCCTTTTTGCTGATTTCGTTTTCTTTCACAACAATAGAATCTGAAGTAGAATCAAATGTTTTAGCATTTTCTTTTTTCTGACATGAGAAAAAGAAGACAGTCAGTATAAGCAATAAAAAATTTTTCATAATTGTATTTTTAAAGTATTGCAAATTAATCTCTTTAAATCATTTATTGTTGTAGAAAGCTTTTTTGCTTTTATATAATTCAAATATCCGATTTTTATTGTTGCTTATGCTGTGTCACAAGATCATCTAGGTCAGATAGTTTGTAGAATTTAAGGTCGTTTAGTTTCATGTATTTGCAGATAAATTCGAGCGTTTCTATTTTGGTCTGATAATTTTCAGTGACTTCTTTTACAGGTTTATGACCGCAGAGCAACAAGATTTTGTTGTTTTTCTTGGCATAATGTAATAATTCCAAGAGATAGGGAATGCTGAAATGAACGTGGCTATTATCAATATCAAAGGCAAATACAATCTTTGATCCATTGAAATAACTATCCTGTTTTTCTGGAATTTCACCTCCAAAAGCTCTTCCTCTTATGATTTTAAATTCAGGAGACAATGTATGATCAAGTTGTTTCGATCTTTCACCATATGGATAGGCAAATGAGGTTACTTTAAACGACTTTTTTTTCATTGAAACAATCATAGGATCGATTTCTTGTTCCATGTATTTATGAATTCCATTTTGCTTCGTAAATTTCACAGCATTGTAATGGTGATAGCCATGTCCGGCAATCTCATGGCCATATTTTTGCATTTCAAGCAGTTTTTTAATTTGTGGCTCGCCAATAGAATCAATTCTGCAGACATTAAAAGTCGCTTTCCAGGAGTATTTTTTCAAAGCTTGATCTGCTTCGTACCATTCATCAACATAAGCATCATCAAAAGAGATAATTACACCAGCTTTATAAGGCTTTGGTTTCGGTTTTTCTTTTTTATTTTCACAAGAAAATAAAGTTAAGAGCATTAAAAACAATAGCATTTTGGTAAAAAATAGCTTCATATAGTTGCAGTGTTGATGAAAAAAATGGCTTTAATAAATCTCAATCAAATATAAAGAATCTTCTTAATAATGCATTTTTAAGGGTATTAAAAAATACAAAGTCAAAAGTTTAGTGGTTTCTGATGGAAAATAGATTGGCGTTTTTTTTATATTTAATCGTTTGGTAATTAGGTTTTTCGTATATTTATTGTGTAATAAATAAAGAATAAAACTATGCAAAAACAGTACTTTCTTTTATTTGTTTTGTTGACTTTGTCTTCGGTCAATGGAATTTCACAAACGAATTACAATCTTCAAAAATCCCTCCAAACAGCAAAGAAAAATAACCCCGTTCTCAAAGGTCAATACTATGATGTAGATATTGCCCAAAGCGATATTATGACGGCGAAATTAAGACCGAATCTAATTTTAGGATTTAATTACATTGGTATTGCTACTGAAAAAAATTATGCGCCTAATACTGGTTTTTTTAATAGTGCCAATACACAAACGAATTTACAATTAGGCAAAGTTTTCCAGCTTGCCGGAACACGTAAGAATAAAATTGATTTTGCCAATCAAAACTCGGTTTTGACACAAAAAAACTATAATGAAATAGAACGTAATCTTTTTCAGGATGTGGGTTTAAAATGGGTTGATGTTTGGGCCGCGCAAAAGCAATTAGAAATAGTGAAAAAAGCAAGCGGTAATTTGGATAGTTTGGTCATTATAAATAAAGTACGTTTGAAAAATCAAGTAATTACAGAAACAGATTTAAATCGTACTACACTATTGGCAAATCAGTATGCATTGGAAATTAAAAAAGCAGAGCAAAATTTAAAAAATGAAATGTTCAGTCTTAAATATTTAATGGGTACTCAGGATGAGATAAATATCGATTCTAGTGATGATTTTGCATTTGTTCTTCCCGCTAATTTAGATGATTTTTTGCAAGAAGGTTTAGATAAACGAACTGATGTTTTGGCTTCTAAATCAATCTTAGATGTGGCCAATACTAATATCAATCTTCAAAAGTCTTTAGCTTATCCGCAACCGGAGCTCGGACTAATTTACAATCCGCAAAATACAATTCCGTATGTGGGTTTATACGGTACAGTTGAACTTCCATTTTTTTCGAGAAATCAGGGAGAAATCAAGAAATCAGGTTACCTAAAACAACAAGCCGAACAAAATCTAGAAGCTACACAGGTCTTGATTCGGACAGAAATAACGAATGCATTTAATGCTTACCAGACTCAAAAAAGCAATCTTGAAAATTTTAGTGGATTGCTGACAAGATCAGAAAATATTTTAAAGAGTGTAAAATATTCCTATTTAAGAGGCGGTACTACCATTATCGATTTTCTGGAAGCACAACGAAGTTGGCTCGATATACAGCAACAATATTATGACTCTATGCAAGAATATAGACGAAGTTATATCACACTATTATACGCTTCAGGACTAATTAATCAAATAGCACAATAATGAATCGAATCATCGAGATTCATTACAAAAAAATACCATTATATATGAAACATTTAATAAAATATAGCGGCATTATAGTAATATTTCTTTGTGCCTGCAGCGGAAAAGAAAACAAACAAGATCAGGCGGTAAACAATATGCCACAAGTTACGAATAACGGTAAAACTATTGTTTTTCCTAGTGATAGCACTGTCGTTTTTTTCGAGACAGAATCCATAGGAAATTCGGTTCTTAATAACCAAATTATGGCTCCTGCAAAAGTTTCTGCAACAGTTATGAAATCACAAGAAGGAGCATCGCAAAATATTATTTTGTTTGAAAACCCAGATTTGGCCGCCAGTTATACACAGCTTATTCAGCATTTGGCTAATGTTAATCAAATTCAGAATAAAAACATAAAACAAAAACAAATTGAAGTGGATCGTGCCAAGGACTTGCTCGCGCACGGTGCTGCTACAGGAAAAGATTTGCTGGAAGCACAGACGGCATTATCTGTAGAACAGACAAATTTGGCCAATGAAAAAGCAGCTTTGATTGAGTTTGAAACAAACTTGAAAGCCGGAGGATTTGAACCCGAAGCACTCAAAAAAGCAAAAGCGGGAACATCATTTATTATTTGCGATATTCCAGAGAACCAGATAAGTAGGATAAAAAGCGGAGACAACTGCACGGTGCAATTTACAGCTTTTCCTAATGAAAAATTCTCGGGAAAAATTGATGACATAGCCGATATGATTGATCAATCTACCAGAATGGTAAAATTGCGAATAAGCCTGAACAATGCAAGTGGTAAATTTAAGGCGGGCATGTTTGCGACAGTTTCTTTTGGCGTAAGTGAAGGAGATAATATAAGTATCGATAAAAATTCATTAGTAACGGTTCAAGCGAAAAATTACGTTTTTGTTAAAAAAGGCAACAAAGAATTTGAACGTACAGAAGTGACGATAGGAAATCAAATTGGAGACAGAATTGTTGTTTATAGTGGTTTAACAAACGGTGATGCCATAGCGGTTAAAGGTGTTATGCAACTAAAAGGACTCAGTTTTGGGTATTGAAAAACAAAGATTATGTCTATAATAAGAGAGTGAAAACACTTTAAAAGAGAAACAATGACACAAGCACAAGTATATATAGATAAAGATGAGTTAAAAGGAGCGCAACCTCTGTACGAGTACATTTTACGATTTTTGATTGAGCATAAAATCGAGGGAGCCACAGTATTTCATGGCAAATTAGGATATGGTGCCAGTCGGTATCTTAACAGGCCTCATGATTTGTTCAGTTTTGATAAAATACCATTGCTGATCAATTTTATAGATGAAGATGAAAAAGTAAAAACGGCTTTAACGGCTTTAAGAAAAGTCTATAGTGGCGGTTTTATAGTTACGAATCATGTAGAAAAATGGTAAGCAAATGATCAAAAATTTACTAATATTCAGCCTTCGTAACCGCTGGGTTATAATTGCAATCAGCGTTGTTTTAATGTCGATTGGTTTTTGGTGTTTTACCAAATTAAAAATTGAAGCATATCCAGACATTGCAGATACCAATGTGATTGTAGTAGCGCAATATGACGGAAGAGCAGCTGAGGAAGTAGAACAACAAGTTACGGTTCCTATTGAAAGAGCCTTACAGAATACCCCAAATGTTTTGGACCGAAGAAGCAGAACTATTTTTGGCTTGTCTGTAGTACAACTTACTTTTAAAGATGGTACTGATGATTATTTTGCCCGTCAGCAGGTAACAGAACGGCTTACAGAGGCCGAATTACCTGATGGAGTTACGCCTTCATTAGCACCGCTTTCTACCGCCGTTGGTGAAATTTTTAGATATGTCGTAGAAGCACCAGCAAATTACAGCCAGGCAGAACTTAGAGATTTGCAGGATTGGGTTATAAAACCTGCATTGCTTCAAGTTCCAGGAATTGCCGATGTAACAACTTTTGGTGGACCATTAAAGCAGTTTCACATTATAACTTCGCCAGAAAAATTAAGAAAATACAATCTTACGCTGAAAAATGTGATGGATGCAGTAGATGCAAACAATCTAAACACAGGCGGAAATATAATTGAAAGAGGCGGACAAGGTTTTGCGGTACGTGGTTTAGGGGCAATTAAAACCGAGCGAGATATTCAAAACATTGTTCTTAAATCTGAAAATGGAGTTCCGGTTTTTGTTCGTGATGTAGCTACTGTCGAAATTACGCCACCGCCGCCAAGTGGTGTTATGGGTTATACCGTTACCAAAGACAAAAAAGACGTAAGCAGTGGCGTTGAAGGAATTATTCTTTTAAGAAGATATGAAAATCCGAGTGAGGTTTTGAAATTGTTAAAAGAAAGAATGGCCGATTTAGAGGAAAATGATTTGCCTCAAAATGTAAAACTGCGTCCTATGTACGACAGAACTTTCTTGATCGATCATTCGCTGGAAACTGTTGCACATACATTATTTGAAGGAATTTCTATTGTAATTATATTATTGATTTTGTTTCTCGGAAGTGTCAGAAGCGCATTGGTTGTAGCCTTGACGATTCCGTTTTCATTATTGTTTGCTTTTATTTTAATGAGATTGACCGGCATTCCTGCGAATTTGCTTTCGCTTGGCGCAATAGATTTCGGAATTATTGTCGATGGTGCCTGTTTAATGGCAGAACATCTTATAAGAAAATACCGAACAGCTACACCAGAAGAGAAACAACAGGGAATTGTGCAAATTACTCTTCAGGCCGCACAGGAAGTAGGAAGGGAAATTTTCTTTTCTGTAACCATTATCATTTTGGCTTATATGCCAATACTTTTAATGACCAGAGTAGAGGGGAAATTGTTTTCTCCAATGGCTTTGACTTTGGCTTTTGCTGTTATTGGTTCAATGCTCGGAGCACTTACCTTTATTCCGGTTCTAATTTCATTTGTTTATAAAAAGGCAATGCTTGATGTCGATAAACCTATAAAAGAACACAAAAATGTGGTGTTGGATTTTTTGACCAAATCATACGAAAAAGCATTAGCTCGATTTTTAAATAATTATAAAAAAACAACGGTAATTGGTTTTTCGATTGTTGCAATATTTATTTTATGTGGATTAAAATTAGGAACAGAATTTTTACCAACATTAGACGAAGGATCAATCTTTTTAAGAGGAAATTTTCCAGCCGGAATTTCGATACAGGAAAACGCAAAATATGCTCCTAAAATTCGAAAAATAATTGCAAAATATCCTCAAATATCATACGTAATAACGCAAACAGGACGCAATGATGACGGTACCGATCCATTTCCTGCCAATAGAAATGAGATTTTAGTAGGATTAAAAGATTACAAACTCTGGAGCGATACAATTGCCAAGAAAGATTTGGTCGAAATAATAAAAAAAGATCTGCGACAAGAAATTCCATCGGTGCAATTTTCTTCGGGACAGCCTATTATTGATCAGGTTATGGAAATTGTTAACGGAAGTGCGGCAGATTTGGCAGTTTCTGTTGTAGGCGATGATTTGGAAATGATGAGAAAAAAAGCTGAAACCATTGCCCAAATTGCTAAAAATACTCAAGGTGCGGATAATGTTAATATTGAACAAGAAGGCGATCAAGAACAATTGGCAATTGATATTAATAGGGAACAAGCAGCGAGATTTGGAATCAATGTAGCCGATATTCAAAATATGATTGAGGTGGCAATTGGCGGAAAAACAATTTCAACTTTGTATGATGGAGCAAAACGTTATGACATTGTAGTACGTTTTTTGCCACAGTACAGAAACTCTATTGACGCGATCAAAGATATTTTGGTGCCCTCTTCAAACGGTGCATTAATCCCAATGAATCAGTTGGCAAACATACATTTTGTGGAAGGGCAAACGAATATTTATCGGTATGGCAGTAAACGCATGATTACGGTTAGAACTAATATCAAAGGCAGGGATCAAGGAAGTTTTGTAAAAGAATTGCAAGAAAAAGTAGGGAAAAATGTAACTGTCCCTAAAGGATACAGCATCATTTATGGTGGGCAATATGAAAATTTGGAACGAGCAGGAAAACAATTGGCATTCACGATTCCGCTAACCATTATTATGGTTTTCTTGTTTTTGTTTATGCTGTATAAAAATTTTCAGCATACCATGATTACAATGAGTTGTATTTTGTTTGCTTTGGGCGGAGGCATTATGGCTTTGCTTATCAGAGGGTATTACTTTAATGTTTCTGCAGGTGTTGGTTTTGTGAGCATTTTTGGGATTTCAGTAATGTCGGGAGTACTTCTTGTATCGGCATTAAACAGAAAAACATTGTTTAAGGATGATGATTTGCAGGAAAACGTATTGATAGCTTCAAAAGAGCAATTAAGAGCTTTATTATCGATTTTGGTGGTCGCAATTGTTGGTCTTATTCCCGCAGCTACATCTTCAGGTATTGGTTCAGATGTACAGCGTCCACTGGCAACGGTAATCATTGGTGGATTGACGAGCACCTTATTTTTTGCTCCAATATTAATTCCGCCTTTATATTTTTGGATGAATGAGAAAAAAATGAAATAAAAATTTTAGAACAAAAAATATAGGCCGAAAGTTTTATTGCTTTCGGCTTTTTTTGCTTATCATGTTTGACATAAAAGAGAAATTCTATATTTTGTTTTTTTAATTACCTCGTCATAGTATTCTTGTAATCTAATCTTTCTACTTTTGATTTCCACTTTACACGTTGGCATTTTTTGAAAATAACCACTGTCTTAGTGCACAAAAAACAAAATAAATTGTACCTTATTAAAAGTTTTTAAATAGGTGTGATAAAAAATAATAGTATGATAAAGTCTATAAATCCATATAATCAAGAGATCGTGTTCGAGATTGCTGAATTCGATAAAAAAGAGGTCGAAAATGCAATCAACAAGGCTGAGGCACAATATACGATTTGGAAAGAAACTCATTTTTCTGAGCGTTCAATATTGATGAGAGCAGTAGGTGAGGAATTGAGGAAAAATTCACGTGAATATGCTCAAATTATAACTCAAGAAATGGGAAAACCGATTACTCAAGCCATAGCAGAAGTACAAAAATGTGCCGCTTTATGTGATTTTTATGCAGAGAATGCCTCGAAAATGCTTTCTGATAAAATAATCGAAACCGAAGCATATAAAAGTTACGTAAGCTATGAACCAATAGGAATCGTTTTGGCGATTATGCCATGGAATTTTCCTTTCTGGCAGGTTATGCGTTTTGCTGTTCCAGCACTGATGGCAGGAAATGTTGCAATTTTAAAACATGCCAGCAATGTTATGAAAAGTGCTACAAATATTGAAAAAATATTTGAAAAAGCGGGTTTTCCTGAAGGATGTTTTACGAATTTGCTTATTGGAAGCAAAATGGTAGAAGAAATTATAAGAAACCCTAAAGTCAGAGCCGTTACATTGACGGGAAGTGAAGCTGCGGGACGAGCTGTAGCAACTGTCGCCGGAAGTGAAATTAAAAAAACAGTCTTAGAACTTGGAGGAAGTAATGCCTTGGTCGTTTTTGCCGACTGCAATTTGCAGCAGACAGTTAAAACTTGCGTTCAAGCGCGCTTTCAAAATGCAGGGCAGAGCTGTATCGCCGGGAAACGTCTGCTAGTAGAATCATCTATTTCGGGAGAATTCACAAAAGCATTTTTAGAGGAGGTAAGCAAACTTCGGTCAGGAGATCCTTTGAATGAGGAAACAACAATTGGCACTATGGCGCGTATTGATCTTGCAGAAGAATTAGAAAAACAACTTCAAGATGCATTAAATAAAGGAGCAGAAGTTTTGTTGGGAGGCAAAAGAAACAAAGCTTATTTTGAACCTACAGTTATTGGAAATGTTACAACAGACATGTCTATTTTTAAAGAAGAAGTTTTTGGTCCATTGATTGGAATTACTGTTTTTAAAAATGAAGAAGAAGCAATTGCGCTTTCAAACAACAGTCCATTTGGACTTGGAGTCACAATTTTTACAGAAGATTTCGAAAAAGCGTCTAGATTAGTGCCGAAATTTAACGAAGGTGCGGTGTTTGTAAACGAACTGGTGAAGAGTGATCAGAGATTGCCTTTTGGAGGAACTAAAAATTCGGGATATGGTCGTGAACTTTCACAAGATGGGATTCAGGAATTTGTAAACAAGAAAACAGTTTATATTAATAAATATTAAAAGTCAAAATATTAGTTTCTTTAAATTATATGATTAGTAATGAATTTTCTGCCAACAATCAAATAGGAATTGTATCTACTTTTTTTGAGCTTGTGAACACAGATTTCAAAGGAGAAACAAATGCCTTATGTTGGCACAGAGATTTGGATGGCGATTTTAAAGAGATTGTTGCTAAATTATCTTTAGAAGAAAATATAACCGAAATTTTTCCTGAAGATCTACTAGCGTTGCAACTTTCAGAAAAAGGAAATATAGCAAGAGAAATAATTTTGAATGATTTGCAATTATTAACTGATTTTGGAGCTTCACCGTCTCTTAATTTGCTGAAATGCTACGAACGTGATGACGAATTTGATTTCATATCGACTGATGTTTATTCGTTTCATGTCGATCGTTCGCCCATTGCAACAGATACTTTTTTATGCACCTATCACGGAGCATCAAGTGACATTATACAAAACTCACAAGCAGAACAAAAAGTTTTAATTCCAGAAATCCGAGCAAAACTAAAAGAGTTGTATAACGGGCCGGAGGAAGAATTTGAAAACTTTTTAACAGAAAATTATTTCGACTTGCATTATCAGATAAACGAGAACGCTACACCTATTAATTTAGGAAAAATGCATCTTTGGCGTTTAGCTGTAGATCACCCGAAACAACAGGTTTTGCCTTGCATTCACAGAGCTCCAAAAGAAAATGAAGGCGAGTATCGATTGTTGTTGATTTGTTGAAAGAGGCTATTTAGGTGTCAATATTTTGTAAATAAATTAATTCGCAATGTTTTTTACAGCATTTATTAATTCAATTCCTTTAAGAATATATTGATCGGCGGTAAAATTTGATGTGGTTTCCTTTACAAAGTGGTCTATTTTCAAACCGTTTCTTTGCACACCCGTACCATCAGGATAAAATCCTCCCATTGAAGTAAATTGAATTTCTGTTCCATCAGGCAGTTTAAAAACGGCAACATTCAATGGAGCACCCGATGTCGTTTGGCCTACAGTTGTACAAGAAGGAGATTGTTGAATAATCATTCCTATGTACTCAGCCTTACTTTGAGTGGAAGTGTTTACTAATAGAATAATTTTTTTATTGTAGTATTTTGAGTTTTTGCTGCCAGCTTTAAAAGGATCTATGATCCTACTGATTGAAGGTTTGCCAAAGTTTGCCAAAGATGGTCTTTCTGCTAATGGTGAAAGAACTTTAATAAACTCTTTTCTTTCAGGATAGGTATATTCGGCAATTTCTGAGCCTGAAATATTTTTAGGATAATTTCTTAAGTCTAATATAATCCCATTAGTATTTGAAAAAGCTTCTAATGCTTTTTCGATATCCTCTTTTGAAATTTTACCAAGATTTATATAGCCAATATTATCATCAATGATTTGCCATTCTTTTTTATAGGAAAAAAATGGGAGGCTAGAATGTTCCTCATCTTTAGAAAAAGTATTATAAAGATGAATATATTTTGTAGTAATAGCATCTTTTCTTTTTATTTTGACTTTAATACTATCTTCCTTATTCCACATTATGTATCTCGCCCAAAATTTTAAATGAGTATCATTTGAAGAAGAAATCATTGATCCTATTTTTTGCTTTTGAAAAGATTTAATGCCTGTATCATTAATCTCAATAATCAAGTCCCCTAGTTTCAAATCATCTTTTTCTGCCAATTTATTGAATATTCCTGTGACTACTAAAGTATCATTAATATTCACCACAGAGACTGGTGGCTTAAATTTAAGCAAAGAATCTACTACTGTCTTTGAGAAATAATAGGAATGTGAATCGTTTAGTGATACGATTAAATTGGTTTTTGCCAACTCATACTTTAATTGAGAATTGCTGTTTGCGAAATCACCAATAAAATTTTCTAATTGATTAAACCAGTTTTTGTTCATCAGATATTTATTTACATAATGATATTGGATAACATTCCAAAAACTAAATAGTTCCAATAATCTGTGGCTTTTTATTTTATAGTCAAATGCTTTAAATCCTTTTTCATTTTCGAAAGTTGGGATGCCGCTTTTTGAAGTGTAATAATTGGCAATACTTGCATTATTTTCTAAGTTTTTTAGGTTATTGTAAAGTTCTTTGTTGTGTGAATATTGCTCAATCCATTTATAATCATAGTTTTTTGTAAACAAACCATCTGTATTGGTATTGATTTTTAGTTTACTTTCTTTAACTGATAAAACAAAATTTAATAAAAACACATCGAGGTTTTTTTGAGTAGTTATGCTTTCAAGCTTGTCGAAATTTTCTACAAATTTTTGATCCCAGTCGTATGAACCTTTGCTTATTTCAGAATGATGATATTTCATTAATCCCCAAATTAGACCAAACTGCTTGTATTTTTCGGTAGTAGTGATTGTAGATTTTTCTTGAGAAAACATGTTTGCAACAAAACAAAAGCAAAGCACAATTGTGAAAAATATTTTTTTATTCATGAAGTTTTTTTTCGGATTTTTGAATTGTAAAATTGAGCAATAACAATTTGAATAAAGAATAAAATAGTACACTTTTGAGTACACAAAAATCCAGTTTATATTGTATATCCAACCGTTAAGCGAAATTGTAATAATTTAAACCATCAGAATAATCGTATTTTAGTAGATTTGTATAAATTCGAATAATCATTAATAGTTAGCTAAGTATCACAAATTAAATTCTTCAATTAATGGAAAATTATAATAAAGACGTTACGGCATACATCGAAAAAATGGCCGATTTTGCAAAACCTATTCTTAATAATTTACGTGAAATAGTTTTTAGCACTTGTCCCGAAGTAGAAGAAAATATTAAATGGGGAACACCGCATTATTCTTATAAAGGCGATCATTTAGTGATGATGGGCGGTTTCAAACAACATTGTTCTTTTAGTTTGTATAAGGCAGAATTAATGAACGACAAGGATATACAGGTAAGTGTTGCGGCTGGAAAAAAGTTTGGTTATATGGATAAGATTAAAGATGTATCTGAATTGCCAACTAAAGAAAAATTAGTCGCCTACATTAAAGAAGCAATGGTTTTAAATGAGAATGGCAAGGCCAAACCAAAACCCGTAAAAGAAAAATCATCGGGAGAAGCTGTAGCGCCTAAAGAATTTATGGACGCATTAGCAAAAGACAGCAAAGCAACCGAAATTTTTGAAAGCAAATCGCCATCTTTCCGTAAAAATTATATTATTTGGATTGCAGATGCAAAGACAGATGAAACCAGAAATAAAAGAATTGTCCAATCTTTAGAATGGATTGCAGAAGGAAAAGACAGATTTTGGCAATCAAAAAAATAAGCAGCACAAACTAAATTTTGTATAAAAATACAACTACGGAGAAAACCCCTTAAAAAAACATTTAAGGGGTTTGTTTTTTTTAGATTATGAGAAAACGATGCTTTAAAAAATTCCTTTTTAACTTATCTTCGCTTTTTATACATTCAGGAGGACATTTAACTCATTTAAAAATTTAATTTGTGAAAAAAAATCGAGATGCTACAGAAGAAAATCAGCTTAAACGCGGATTGACCAACCGACATATTCAATTAATAGCCTTAGGCGGATCTATAGGAACAGGCCTTTTCCTTGGTATTGGTCCAGCAGCTGTTTTAGCAGGACCTTCTGTTATCTTAGGATATGCTATCGCCGGAATTATCGCTTTTTTTATTATGAGACAACTTGGCGAAATGGTTGTTGAAGAACCTGTATCTGGAAGTTTTAGCTATTTTGCCTATAAATATTGCGGTTCTTTTGCCGGTTTTGCATCAGGTTGGAATTATTGGATATTGTATATTCTAGTCAGTATGGCTGAACTTACTGCCATTGGGGTTTACGTGCAATTTTGGTGGCCTGAAATTCCGCTTTGGGCATCCAGTTTATTTTTCTTCTTAGTAATTAATGCTTTGAATTTTGCCTCTGTAAAAGTGTACGGAGAAACTGAATTTTGGTTTTCAATAATAAAAGTTGTGGCAATTATTGCTATGATTCTTTTCGGTACTTATTTGCTTATAAGCGGTACAGGAGGAGAGCACGCTACTATTCATAATTTATATAACGATGGCGGATTCTTTCCAAAAGGCATCTTTGAAAAAACCGCAACTGGAGATTTTCAAGGTTTACTTTCGGCTATGGCGCTGATTATGTTCTCCTTTGGTGGTTTAGAACTAATTGGAATTACTGCTGCCGAGGCTGAAAACCCAGAAAAAAACATTCCAAAAGCAACCAATCAGGTTATTTATAGAATCCTGATATTTTATGTTGGTGCATTGGTCATTTTATTTGCTTTATCGCCTTGGAGACAAATTACAACAGACAGCAGTCCGTTTGTAATGGTTTTTCAAAATTTAAACGGAATGGAATTTGAGTTGTTTGGCCACAAAATATTCTTTACAAGCCTTATCGCAAATGTGCTTAATTTGATTGTATTGACAGCTGCATTATCGGTGTATAACAGCAGTGTTTATAGCAACTCACGTATGTTGTTTGGTTTAGCAGATCAGGGCAATGCTCCAAAGTTTTTAAAGAAGCTAAACAAACATTCAGTGCCAATTAATGCCATTTTAATTTCTTCATGTTTTGCGGCTATCTGTATTTTAATAAACAAAATAATGCCAGAAGAAGCTTTTAGTGTTTTAATGTCTTTAGTGGTGTCTTGCTTAGTGATTAATTGGGTTATGATTTCCTATACGCACCTGCAATTTAGGCGTGCAAAAGACAAAGAAAATACGAAAACGAAATTTGCTTCTATATTTTATCCAATGAGCAATTACATCTGTTTTGCATTTTTATTGGGTATTTTAGCCATCATGTGGATGACGAATATGAAGATATCCGTAGAATTAATTCCAATTTGGCTGGGGATTCTTTTTATATTTTATAAAGTTTTTGATACAAAGAAATAAATAGTTTAAAAAAGTCCCATTTCGTTAGAAATGGGATTTTGCTTTTTTTGTTATCCTAAATTACTCTTAATTATACATATTGATAATGTGGAAATTCTTTCTGTGCAATTGAATTGTTTTAAAAGTCTTGTCTTCCAATAATAGTAATAATCTCTACTCGTTTGTCTCCATTAATTCGGTAGTAAATAGTATCAACACCACAAACGCAATAACGATATCCTTTTTTAATGTGATCAGCAGATGGGAATAGAAAAGGATTTTCTTCTATTTTTTCAAAACAATCATAAAACATATTAAAATAGCTGTCAGCCTGATTAATGCCGAACGTACTAACACCATAATAATAAATTCTTCTTAAATCTTCTTTGGCTTCGCTACTTAAAAAGTAGTTATACATTAGACTGATCTTTTTTAAATTCGGCTAACATTTCTTCTTTAGTTTGTTTTTTTGCAAATCCGCTTTTTTCTCCCTTATCTATTTTAGCTCTTACAAACTCAAAGTATTCTTCTCTTGAACGAGCTTGCTTAATCAAATAGTTGATAACTTCGCTTTTACTGCTAAACTCTTCTGTATTAACCTGATTCTTCAACCATTCTTCATTAGGTGTAGTCAATGATATACTTTGTCGTGTCATAATACAAATTTTAAATTGGTGTAAATTTACACCAAAACTTTCGATTAGAAACCAAATTTGGATGAAATAGTTATTTATTGTTGATATTATTTGTAATTCACTCGCTTGCCAAAGAATTTAACTTATTAATATAAATAATGGCAGTTTTGTCTAAAACACTTAAAAATCTTACTAAAATACCCTTAAATGTAATACAAAGAAGATTTTTAATTCTTATTAAACAAACTGATAATCAATGTATAGCAGTTTATTTGTTAAAGAAAAATCGGATTTTAATGCTAATAAAAAAAAAGTTAAAAACATTCTTAATTTTAAAGTGGCACAATTCCTGCCTGAAAAAAAATCATTGAATAATCAAAATGCTTGATTGGTGTGGAAAAAGAGATTGGAAATGTAGAGGATGACAGAGCCAATATAGAGCAGTTAACGAACTCAGGACTAGAAAACCTTATAAAACTCGGCGAGACCTTTGAAAATGGGACTTTAGCTGATTCCAGGGAGATGATTGGTTTAATTTTTCCTGAAAATTTCACATTTGAAGAAAAGAAAATCCGCACCGCCCGAATCAATGAAATGGTCAATTGCATCTATTTGGTAAACAACAGGTTACGAAAAAAAAAAAAAACGGGACAAAAGATGATATTTTTCTTTTGTCCCGAGTAGTGACGGTTACTTCACAATTTACAAATCATTTTATGAATGATTTAAAGAAATTAGCTTACTTTCAAGTGAATTTGTGAGATTATTATTTTAAGTTTTTATTTCAGAGCGGTTTGTATGTATCGTAAGCGTTAAATGTTAAAATGCGTTAAATAATTCCATGCATTTTTATTTCTACTAAAGAATTTTTTTGATGGGAATATGGTTGCATGGCCTGATAAATTATTAGAGATAAAACTAAAATAATATTTTTAGAAAATGCACATTAAAATTTGTTGATGATAGAATTTCAACCTATCAAAAAATTCAAAAACCAGATTTTATTATTGTTTTGGATCTAATATAAGCTATTGATTTTTATAATGCTTTAAATTGACAGCGTTAAAAGAATATGAAATCATTAAATAGCTCCAAAAAGCAAGTTTATTGTCATCTTGTATTTTTGGCAAATATTCCATAGCGTTTGTTGATCTATAAAAAGAAAAGGCGTAATTAATTTCCAGTTCTTTGGCAGGAAAGTATTTCACAGAAAGATCACTTTCATATCCAAGAAACTTTGTCATTTTTTGACTCAAATTATTTAGAAGAGGATATTGAGTATAAAAAAGGTGAAAATCAGAACGAAGAGATAGTTTACTATTTATAGGAATTACAGTAAATAGATAAGGATTTACTAAACCTTTTCCGTTAACGTCGGTAGGAAAACGGGTAAAGACATTCATATTTCCATTGAACTTCCATGTCACGCCATATAAGACATCAAAATCTCCGGAATTATTAGCTTGTATATTAGGACTGCTGCCACTAATTATTTCAGCACCTAAACGCCAAGTAGATTTTAAGAAAGACAATTTAACCTCAGGTTGAAAATAGTAAGCTAATAATTTTTGACCTTTTGAATTATGCCCAAACTGTAAATATGAATTTAAAGTATAATACCATTGTTTTGTTTTAAATTCTATTCTTCCACCTGTTGTTGCACGAGTATACAATTTCCCTGAAATTGTGTTTTCTAAAAAATCAATAGCATTCAATGAGGTAAATAAAAATCCATGATTGTAATTGTAGCTGAGATTATTTACAAGCAGATACTTATACTTATTGGCTGCGACAGGAGAGTAGGCTGGCTCAAATTCAGTACCGTAGTTTCTGGTAAATAAAAAGAAAAAATCATTAGAGAAAAATTTTGAGGATTTCATTATCCGTATTCCTTCATGAGATCTACCTTGTTGTGCCCAGGGTGCATCAGAGAATAATCTGCCATTATCTAATAAAACACTTTGCCTTCCCAATCGTATATTTAAAGATTTGAACTTAGTCTCAAAATACAATTGATAAAAATTAATACTTCCTACTTTCGAAGCGTTGTTGTTTTCATCCCAAAGATGAATTTCCTGTAAATCTGATTTTATAAGCCATTTTTCTCTAGCATATAGCATAGAAAATCTGTTTCTCTGGGTGATATAAAAGTAAGGATCAATTGAATCGTTGGGAGGAAGGATGTAATTTGAAGTGTATTCGGCTCTTGGTCTTATTTCAATATTTATTAAGAACTGCCGGGATAAGCTATCTTTTTGTTGTGCAGATAATTGAAGAATAAATAAAAGAAAGGAAAGTAATAATAGATTTTTTTTTGCAGGCCTTTTTATAATCATACTTCTTTTATCCTATAGATTTAGTGTATAAAAGTAATAATAGTATATTTATTTACAATACAATCAGGTAAGTTTGATAAAAATTATTTATTAAAAAAAAACATTTCTATTCCGCATTTCTAAATATACTTTTTAGTATATTTGCTCCCTAATTAATTATTAATGCTTAGTAAGGCCGAAAGAACAAAACAATTTATACTCGAAACTGCGGTACCTCTTTATAATGAAAAAGGTATCTCGGGAGTTAATATCGATGATATCCTGGAAGCCACAAAACTTACAAAGGGCTGCCTTTATGGTCATTTTGAAAATAAAGAAGATTTATCCGAACAGGTGATTGATTTGTCCTTGAAAATGGTTTCAGACAGAATCAGAGCTTCAGTTTATCAGGCAAAAACAATTAAAGGTAAAGTGTTTGCATTTTTGGATTTTTATAAAGACCCAATTGAAACCTATATTTCCGGTGGTTGCCCGATACTTAATACTGCCGTCGAAGTAGATGATAATTATCCGCTTATAAAAGAAAAAGTAGCCAAAGTATTTAGAAGTGGTCAGCAGGAATTAGCAGGTTTACTTCAGGAAGGAATTAATATTGGGGAGTTTTCCACTAAACTTGATCCTGTTATCTTTGCTTTTAAATTAGTCGCATCGGTTGAAGGTGGTATCGTAATGTGCAGAGTTATGGGGACAGCAAAACCAATGCAGGGACTTATCAAAAGCTTAAAGTCTGAATTAGAACAATATAAAATATAATTTTTTTTTGAATAAAAATATACTAAAAAGTATATTATGAAATATACTAAAAAGTCTAAAAAGGTAAAATTTATAAAAATAATTCTTTAAATAAAGTATAATGGAAATACAAGGCAAAACAATATTAATAACCGGCGGAGGATCCGGCATTGGACTTGAAGCCGCAAAACAGTTCTTGGCTATTGGTGCTAAAGTAATTGTAACAGGAAGGAATCGTGCCAAACTTGATGCTGTTAAGAAAGCAAATCCTGCTATCATAACAATTCAAAGTGATGTAGCCAATAATGAAGAGGTAAAATTTCTTTTTAACAAAATACAAGAAATGGGCGGTATCGATATTTTGTATAATAATGCGGCCGTACTGGTACCCCCATCAAATTTAGGAATTGCCAATGACAAACATTCCGAAGGTGCTGCCTACGAAATGGAAGTGAATTATATTGGGGTTATAAGACTTAATAACATGTTTATGGACATGCTACAATCAAGAAAAGAAGCAGCGATAATAAATACGACATCAATATTGAGTCAGGCTCCGTCATTAATTGAAGCTACTTATTCTTCTTCTAAAACTGCATTGGCTTTTTATACTGTGTCACTTCGAGAACATTTGAAAATTATAGGAAGTAATTTGAAAATATTTGAACTGGTCCCGCCGCTTGTAGCTACAGAAATGACTGCAGACCGGAAAGATAAAAAAATATCCGTTGAAGAAATGGTCAGAGGCCTTATCGTCGGGCTTCAAAAAGAACATTATACAATACGTGTGGGCGATGCAAAACTGTTTAGCCTGATAAACAGGTTTTTCCCAAAAACCGCCTTTAAATTAATTAATCCCAAGAAAAGTCACCAACTTTTAAAAAACTAATATGAAAGCATTTATCATTAATAAATATACTAAAGGGGCTCTTCAGCTTGCAGATGTTCCAACTCCTGTTGTAGGTAACAGCGATGTTTTGATTGAGGTCTATTCAGCAGGGGTTAATCTTCTGGATTCAAAAATTAAAACTGGAGAATTTAAATTGATTCTTCCCTATAAACTGCCTATGATTCTGGGGCATGATGTAGCAGGTATCGTTGCGAAAGTGGGAAAAAATGTCAAGAAATTTAAAGTTGGGGACAAGGTATATTCCCGTCCTGCAGATTACCATGTAGGAACCTTTGCTGAGTATATCTCTGTAAATGAGAAAGATGTGGCATTTAAGCCCAAAAATATTTCAATGAACCAGGCCGCTTCTATTCCGTTGGTGGCACTAACGGCATGGCAGGTGCTGGTTGAGCGTGCAGATTTAAAAAATGGGCAGAAAGTATTCATACAAGCCGGTTCAGGAGGTGTGGGGACAGTAGCTATACAGCTGGCCAAATATCTTGGTGCACTCGTTGCCACAACTGCCAGTAATAAGAGCTTTGAATTGCTTAAAAACCTTGGTGCTGATGTACTGATCGATTACAAAACACATGATTTTGAACATATACTTAAAGATTATGATGCTGTATTAAACAGCCAAGATCAAAAAACACTTGAAAAATCATTAAACATTTTAAAGCCAGGCGGTAAGATCATTTCTATTTCAGGACCGCCGACACCTGAATTTGCTAAAGAGATGGTTTTGCCATGGTATGTTAAAATGATTACAATGCTGCTTAGTTTTGGCATAAGAAATAAAGCTCAAAAGAAACATGTGAACTTTAGTTTCCTATTTATGAGGGCTGAAGGGATTCAGTTACAGGAAATTACAAAACTTATTGAAGCTGAAATTATTGAGCCAATAGTAGATAAAGTATTTGCTTTTGAACAAACAAATGAAGCGCTGGAATATGTAGAAGGCGGCCGTGCAAAAGGTAAAGTTGTAATACAGATAAAGAGTGAGAAATAGTAAATGCAGGGAGTAAAACCTCATTGATTAATGCAGGTTTTGCTCTCAGGCTATCATAAGTTTTTTAATCGCTTCGAATGCAAAAAATTAGCAAGAGTCCAAATAATACTACTGAGTATCATCTGAATCAATATCAGCAGAATCTGCCAAAGTTTTCTGTGTACGAAATTGATAATTATTTAAAAAAATATGATAAAAAAAGAAGGAAAGTTCATGCCGAAAAGCACTATCAGATCATTTGGTTTAAAAAGGGGAATGGAAGATATTTTGTTAATTTCAAAGCATACGATGTTGACCAGAATACTCTTTTCTTTCTCACTAAAGATGATGTTCATTATTTCGACAGGAATACTAATTACATAGGAATCTTGATTCAGTTCAATGAAGAGTTCCTAATTCAGAATAACAAGGATATTGCCTTTTTTTCGAAACACAGCCTTTTGAATGATCACAAACAGCCTGCTTGTTCACTTACCCGAGATGATGCCTTTATTTTAGAAGAATATTTAAAGCTGATCAAAAATGAATTGAAAGATAAAAATCAAACCAGTCATGAAGAACTATTAAGGTCTTACCTCAAAGCATTTCTCATTCAGGTTCAGTACAGATGGGAAAAAGCAAATCTACATGACGGGCGCCGGATTTTGCCTGAGTATAAAAAGCAGCAGCAATTAATAAAATTTGTTGGTCTGGTAGAGGAAAATTATAAAAAAGATCTAAAAGTCTCCCAATACGCAGATCTCATGCAGATCTCATCCAAGACATTATCGGGTCTTACCAGTCAATTGTTAGATAAAAGTCCTTCGGAAATTATTTGTGAAAGGATTGTAGCAGAAGCAAAAAGAATGCTCCTTGATACTAATTACAATATCAGTAAAATTGGCTATTGTCTGGGTTTTGATGATGACTCTTATTTTGTAAAATATTTTAAAAAACATACGAGTATTTCACCTTTGGATTTCAGGAGGTTCAGCTTAAAAGAAATATTTTAATACTAAGCATTAACCACATCTATTAAAGTGAAGATTAAAATCCACTGCTTCCATCATCGACACTAGTTTTATTACGCTTAAACGGCTTAGCAATATTTGAAAAAAAATTATTAAATATAAAATTAAGCTGGAATGCATTAACGAGCTGATCAGCTGTTTCTCTGGGCATTACTTCGCGAGAATACGAAGGTTCAATTTGGATATCATTATTAAGAGATAATCCCAAACCGACAGTGAAGCGGTTGCGGTCAAAAAAATCAGGACCGCCGACAGCACTTTTGGTTTTAAAAAAGACTTCATCAGATGCAAATGCGTAAATTGGTATTTTATTTATTTTCAAATAATTTATTGGACAAACAGCTTTTACTTGAAATCGAAACCGCTCAACTGCCTCATAATTTGAATTTTCATTCTCCAGATGCCTGTCCTCGAATCTGGCCCTTAAATTTACTTTAAAACTTTCTTTTGTAAATAAGCTGTAAGTTGCCTGAAGGGCACTTCTGAATTCCGGAGTTTTTTCCTGATTCAATTCCGGTACATTTTTATTGTGAAAATAAGCGTAAAATATAGACAACTTCCATTAGCAACTCCACTCGGATCTGGTCCATAGGAGGAGAGACCGGGTGGTATTACGCCGAAAATTTCACTATTAAAGAAAATAAAGTACAAACCGCTAGAGTTAACAAAATAGTAGAGGGTATTTACTTGATTAACAAAGAGTTAGATAGTGAAAAAAAAAAACGGGACAAAAGATGATTTTTATCTTTTGTCCCGTAGAGTGACCTCAAAGGGACAAATTTCAACATTTTTTTTGGATGATTTGAAGAAATTGGCTTATTATATGTAGTTATCTGTCCTCCAGTGGCTTTGGTAATTTGGTTTAGATGTCCTGTTGGGGATCAAAGGAAATGAAGCGTCAAAAAACAAATCGGTAGCGCCTTATTCTTAAAGCCGCCTTAACTTTTTATGGCAAAAAAGGTATCGACTCCAGCAACTCCATTCCTGTATTTTGCAGTTCTAATTAATTCTATATTGCAAAATGAAAAAAATTAAAGGAAAATTAAAACTTGTAAGATTTTTAATTATTTTTATGTAATTATTTAGTATGCAATACTATAAGTAAAATATTGAGAGAATTTATAGGGGTCTAGTACTATTAATTACTGGATAGGTGCGATATTATTAATTACATTAACATTGCAATGATGGGGGCTTATGCTTGTTGAATAACTAAAGAAGAAGATATATAACTGCTAAAATTTGATATATTATGAAAAAAAGTCTCTTTGTTTTTTCATTTGTGTTGCTATTGGCGGCCTGCAACCAAAAACCATCTGCAAATTCCGGTGAGAAAGCCGATATTGAGGGTGCTGTTTCGGCAGAATTCAAACCTGCCAACATCAAGGAACAGATTGTTTACCAGCGCGCAATTGAAGCTTTAGTATGGGGGATACCTGCCGTTAATTATGACCTTATGCTTCAGGCAATGCTGGGCAGCACCAAAGGGAAACAAAATGAGATCATATTTTGGTCAAAACCCGTAGACTGGCATAATCAGACATTAACGCCAAATCCTGACGCGATTTACTTTATGTTTTTTTTCAACACAAAGGATGCCGGGCCAATAGTCATAGATGTCCCTGCGGCAGCAAATGGCTCCTTTGCCGCCAATATTGACAATATCTGGCAGATGCCCCTTGAAGATGCAGGACCTTATGGAGCCGATAAAGGCGCAGGCGGCAAATATCTGATACTGCCGCCTGACTATAAGGAAGATATTCCTAAAGGATACATTGTACTGAAAGCCGATACCTATGAGGGTTATGGATTATTCCGCTCCAACCTGCCCAGCCACAGTGATGCCGATATAGTGACTGCCGTCAATTACGGCAGACAGCTAAAGCTATATCCGCTTGCCAAAGCCAAAAATCCCGGTGAAACAAAATATACAGACGTGAAGGATGTACTTTACAATTCTGTTATACCTTATAACAGCCGGTTTTTCATCTCTCTTAACCGCATTGTGCAAAGCCAGCCTATGCTGGAGCGCGATAAGGCGATGATTGATAAACTAAAAAGCATAGGCATTGAAAAGGGAAAAAGCTATAACCCTGATGCACGAACCACCGAGATTCTGAATGCAGCGGCAAAAGGTGCACATGACTATTTGGAAGCAATGCTTGAAAAGGGCTTCCCTCCGATAAATCCTGATGCGAAGTGGGCTGTTCCCGCAATGCCGGAACTCGTCAAGGCGGGATCTTCGGGATATGCGGAATCTGATATTTATCCTACAGATGCCCGTGCATTAACCTATTCAATCGGTTATGTAGGCATAAAACGCCTGGGTACAGCGCAAATATATCTTATTGCAGGAAAAGATAAGGAAGGCCGCGCGCTTGATGGCGATAAAACCTATATGCTCCACGTGCCAGCAAATGTGCCAACCAAGCAATATTGGTCGGCAACAGTCTACGACCGGACAACACATTGCCTTATCAAAAATCTGCCGCGTGCAAGCAGAGCATCGAATGCGACAGAGATCCAAAAGAACACAGATGGCTCGGTCGATATTTTCTTCGGCCCAAAATCCCCTGCAGGCAAGGAATCAAATTGGATCCCAACGGACCCTAAAGGAAAATTTGAAGTATTATTCAGGCTTTACGGCCCAGAAAAGCCCTTTTTTGACAGGGTATGGAAACTTGGAGATATAGAAGAGGTTAAATAATCAATTGCTAAACTTATGGAAAAGAAACTCATCTGCGTGATTTTGATTGCAGCCTTGACGGCATGCAACCAAAATAAAAACAGTGATACGAAAACATCAAATTCTAAAGGGATTGACAGCCTGGTGCCAGCCCAGGCAGCACGCGAGCTGCCAACGGGTCCCGACACAAATGTAAAAATTACTCAAGAATATGCCGCTTTGGCGGCTAAAGAGGCCTATTTTTGGGCATGGCCGCTGGTAAACATGTACAACCGCCGAATGGCTTTCAAGGATGTAAAAGAGCTGGCCCTGTCCGGACCTCTGCTTATGGCTCCGCTCAATCAGTTTACCATGCTTACCGATTATGTGATACCTACGGAACGTGCTGTAGCCTGCCCGAACCAGGATGTGGTGTACGGTATTGGATGCCTTGCTTTGGACCAATCGCCCGTTGTGGTGCAAGTGCCTGATTTTGGCAAACGTTTCTGGGTCTACCAGATAGTTGATCTGCGCACTGAAAGTTTCGCAAAATTGGGAAAGATGTACGACAATAAGCCGGGATTTTATTTATTGGCCGGACCGGACTGGAAAGGAGAGGTGCCTAAGGGAATAATAAAAGTTTTCCGCTCGTCAACCAATACTGGACTTGTGGGGCCCCGTGTTTTTCTGGATGACACAAAAGAAGACCGAAAAGCAATTCAGGAGGTACTCAAATCAGTGGTTATGTATCCCTTGTCTGATTATGACGGCAAAATGAAAACCATCGATTGGGCCAATATCAAAAAACTTCCCGGAGGCGAAGGAGGAAAAGAAGAAGCGGTATGGGTGAACCCCCAGACATTCTTTGACGAGCTGCCTGTTGTGCTGGCAGATGCAAAGCCATTGCCAGGCGAGGAGGCGAAATACAAGCAGATACTTGCTGTAGTGGAAGCCGCCAAGAAAGACCCAAAACTGAAACAGGCGATGATCGATGCAGCCGTTGAGACAGAGCGTCAGGTAATAAAACCTTTAATGGAATTCCGCAGCTGGGGGATCCAATTGCCTTTTCACTGGTCAGGGGTAACGAACGGCGCATCGTGGGGCACGGATTATTTTACGCGCACTGCGGTAGCCAAATCCAATATCCTGGTCAATGCCCCTAATGAAACACGTTATTTTTATCAGGATCTGGATTCAGAAGGAGGCCGATTGAACAGCTCGAACAAATATAAAATTACTTTTGCCAAAGGGCAGCTGCCACCTGTTAATGGATTTTGGTCGCTTACGCTATATAACGAGCATCACTTTTTTGAAATCAACAAGCTCAACAGATATTCATTGGGCACAAAGAACAAGACAATGACATATAACCCGGACGGTTCGCTGACCATTTATATTCAATCAGTTCCGACTGATGCGAAAACCCAAAACAACTGGCTTCCGGCCGTTGAAAAGGGGGATTTTTCGCTTTATCTTCGCACTTACTGGCCAAAAGAGGAAGTAGTAAATGGAAAATGGACTCCGCCGGCAGTAATAAAAGTTGAATGATGCTTTGAGATTGTAGCTTTACAAGAAGTTTGGGTTTGATATTATATTTATGACTTAAACTTGCCCAGGCTCTTTTTTCTACGTTTTTGTTTTAAGAACAGCATACGCCAACTACTTGCCGCAAATTTAAAAAAGATGAAAAATCTGGTGTATGGGTCTTGCAAGGTTTTCACTTTTCGGACTCCCTTTTTTTTTGACGCATCAGCAGATCTGCCTACAATCAAAATCACTAAATTTGAATAGAATAGATTACCCACAATATATTCCTACTACTGTGACGCCGTTTATTGAAACTAAAAAGAATCTGCTCTTGACTGGACAATATATGGGAGCCTTGCCGTTGAATAAAGTTGATACTTTTAAGTTTACTGCAAGAGTTGATTTTCAGACAAATGAAGTAGATTTTGTGAATAGCTATCCTAAAGATCTATATGGCAATAATTACAATTGGGAAGGAGAAATATTCACCACAGTATTTTCAACAATTCATCCCGATGGAGATAAGCTTGTCTGCAGTTTCCCAGTATCCCACAATCTGCAAATAATAAATTTAAATAACAAAAAAACTCAGGAAGTCTATGCAGGAAGCAATGAAGTTGGAAATATCTCTTCCATTGAAAAGAGTGTCAGAAATGTTTCAAGAGAAGAATTAGTAGATCAGATCGTGAAACAAGATGAGTATGCAGCTATATTGTATGACAAATATAGAAAAGTCTATTATCGTTTCTTATTAAAGGGGCTTTCTAGCGATGATAAAAAGAAATCTTTTAAAGACAAATCAATTGCTGTGATATTAATGGACAAAAATTTTAATTATTTAGGAGAAACTACTCTGGGGCAATGGAAATTTTGGAATTGGCGCAATAGCTTTGTTACCAAGGAAGGCTTAAATATTGAATATTTAGATGGTAATTTGGATGAAAGTGGCCTGACCTTAAAAATACTTAACATAAAAAAAAAGCACTCATAAAAAAGTATAGTTTTTATAATTAACGATTTAGATAAAGTAAAGATGAAAAATAAAATTTTAATTATAGTATTTGCGTTTCTATCTTCTATGATAATTTCCTGTAAAAAGTCCGACGCTGAAATTGAAGCGGAGTACCTGAAAAATTCAATAGAAAAATTAAAGCTTGACCAAAATGTTAAATGGATTGTCATATTACCAGGCTTGGGATGTCATGGCTGTATTCAGGAAGGAGAAGTTTTTATGCAAAATTATATTGATAATAAAAATATAGTATTTGTATTGACCAAAATTGAGTCGCTGAAAATTTTGCAAAAAAAAACTGGTGTAAATTTAAAAGAGCATTCAAATATTTATATTGATAGAAATGCTGAATTTAATGTCCCGACCGATAATTCAATTTATCCATGTATTGTCGAAATTAAAGAAGGAGAGTTGGAATCAGTCGGTTTTCAGTCACCAAAAAATGGGGTTGCTTTCGATAAGCTAAAGCAACATATTCTGTAGAAAAAAGTGTTGTCTTGATAAAAACATATTAAAAATTTATAGAATTGAGATTTAACGAAGACATAAAAAAAATAATTTGCTTCTTTTTATTTGGTTCATTGCAGCTGTTTTCACAAAGCAGTATGCCAGTTGCGGACCAACTAGCGGAGCAACTGCATAGTCTGGATAAAAATAATTGTTCTGATTTGGTATATATCCAAACCAGCAAAAGCATTTATGAAACAGAAGAGGATGTGTGGTTCAAGGGTTACGTTTTGGATGCGCAATATTTTGCGCCTTCACAGCGAAATAAGACATTGTTTGTTCAATTGATCGAAGACAAAACTGATAAAGTAGTTTGGGAGAAAAAGTATGAGATTGAAAATGGTTTTGTCAACGGCCATTTGTTTTTAGAAAATTCATTGTCTGAAGGAACCTACACTTTGGCAGGCTACAGTTCCAATTCTTTTTCGGGGGCTCAGAAGGAGTTTTATGCCTTAAAGAAGTTAGAAATTGTAAAAACAATAACTCAGAAACCTGTTGCGAAAACTACTGAAAAAGATAGTGTTTTCCATTTTTCAACTTTTGCAGAAGGCGGCCGTTTGGTTTCCGGAATTCAGAGCACCTTGGCATTCAAGGCAGTGAATTCAAAAGGGCTTCCTGTAGAATTTAGCGGTACTTTGTATGAAAATGATATTCCTTTGCAGCATTTCAAAAGCATCCATGCGGGTATGGGAGCACTTGTTTTTACTCCAAACCGTGACAAAAAATACCATATAAAAATTGAAGAGCCTGCGCTTAATAAAGTTTTTCCTATTGGGGAAATTGATGCGAATGGAAAAGGACTTCAATTATTGAGCAATTCCAAAGGTGCCTTGGTCTTTAAGATTTCCCAAAGCGATGCGTTGCCGGAAGAAAAGATATATCTGCGTTTGCAGGTGAGAGGAGTGGTTTATAGTGTAGCAATAGGAATGCTCAAAAAGGATTTGATTATCAAAATTCCTTTGACTGACGTTCCACAAGGTATTGCCGAGGTGACGCTTTTTAATGAAAATGTCATGCCAGTAGCGGAAAGGCTTGTGTATGTAAATGAAGATCAGAAGCTTACCATCAAGACAATGCTTGAGAAAACCACTTATGCTGCCAGAGAACAAGTAAATGTAAAAATAAAAGCAACAGACCAAAACAATCAGCCTATAGTGGCACATTTGGGATTAAGTGTCTATGATGCTTTATATCAGAATAAACAAGATGCAAAGAATATTCAAACGCATTATTTCTTGTCATCGCAATTGAAAGGAACTATATATGATCCGATATATTATTTTGAAGAAAAAAACAAAAACCGAGAACAAGCCTTAAATCTTTTGATGCTTACTCAAGGATGGAGAAATTATGTATGGGATGAAGAGAGTCTAAGAGAAATAGGCAATATTTTCAAACCTATTGTTTTTGATGAGATGAAAGGAAAAGTTCAGTTGAAAAAAGCTGATTCCAAAGTAAAAAATGAATTTCTGCCAAAAGGGATTTCGGTATTTTCTGGCAAGGACGAGAATTTCAATGAATTGATAATAACAGATTCGACAGGAGTTTTCAGCATTCTTCCGACTCATTTGAAATTGGGTGACTATACCTACATGAGATTATTAACTCCCTCAGAATCTAACTATCGTATGAATATAAAAGATTTTTCATTTGACCAAATTGATGGAAATCGTAACGCAAAAACTATTATCTATCCGATATCTGAGATCGAGGTAAAGAAAGTTATTCCCGAAGCGGATTACCAATTTACAAGCCGTGAAGCAATAACTAAGCTTAGTGAGGTTTTGATTACTCAAAAAAAGAAAAAAACAGTGTTTCGGGATAAATACATCGGAAAGCTAGACAGCTTGGCCAGAGCACAGTATTTTACCACTGATTATGTGTGTCATAATACTTTAAATTGTCCTCTTTGGCTTTGCCACAAAGGAGAGAAAAAAAAACCGGTTGAAGGAGAAAGATATGAAACATGGAATGGCTTTAAATGGATTAATGGTGAATGTAGCCCTTATACAATCACTTCTTATGGAAGTATCGTTTATCATTATCCTGATTTGACCGAAGCTGAACTTTTGGATATGTTCAATATTGCGATGGTGGAGGGTTATTATGGAAAGAAAGTATTTTATGAGGCAGTTTATGACAATGTAACCATAACAGATCCTCTTCCTGACTACCGTAATACTTTGTTTTGGAAGCCCGATATCATAACCAATGAACTGGGAGAAGCAACTGTATCCTTTTTTTGTTCGGATATCAGCAGTTTGTTTTTAGGAAATATCGAGGGCGTAAGCGGTGACGGCTTGATTGGAGCCGAAAATATTCAGTTCATGGTCAAGAAGAAATGAGTTGGAATTTAGTTTGGATATTGAAATTAGGAATGCAGAATTGTTCTTCTTCAATATATTTCGGTTTCCAACAATGATAAGTAGAAGAATAGGTCATTTTGTTTCGCAAAAAAACTATTTGGATAGGAAATGTTGTTTCTTATCATGCTATCAGAGATTGATTCTAAATGCACAATATTAACTGGGACTTTGATTACTGTCTTCAAAAGTAGTTACTATACCCTATTAGTTTATATATACGATACCGCCTTATTTTTGAAAGCACTATAGGAAAAATGGGTTAATACGAAATATTTTGTATCATTTCGACAATGTTATAAAAATCGGATTTAAGAGAATAATTATTTAAAAGTAAAATGACAGCAATTAGCAGGAAGGCTTTTCTTATTATCATAATAATATCAGTATTAATATATCTTGGCTTAGTCTGGTTGGGAGTTTTTATTGTATTGCTGGTTTTGATTTTTAGCATATCAATGTTTTGTTTTGATTTAATTCTAAATCAATTCTTAAGAAAATTGGCTAAGAGAATATTTTCGATTCTATTTCTTTTATCTATTGCAGTCTTTGTAAAACTTGTTGTGATTGATATTTATAGAATTCCTAGTGGTTCAATGGAAAACGAATTATATCCAGGCGATGTCGTAGCGGTCAATAAACTGAAATACGGCCCCAGGCTGCCGCAGTCTCCATTTGAGATCCCATTGGTTAATCTTGTTTTTTACATGAATAAAAATGCCCGCTCAAGGATCAAGGAAATCTGGTGGGATTATCACAGATGGAATGGGATTACGGAAATAAAACAAGGCGATATCTTTGTTTTTAATTCGACATGGGACAAGAATTATATTATGATCAAACGCTGTGTTGGTCTTCCAGGAGATTCCCTTGCAATAAAGAAAGGCGAGATCTACACTAATTCCACAATTTTTTTCTCTAATGAAACTGTAAAGGAAAATTGAAGTTTCCGAATCAGAGATAAAAAAAAATTATATCAGATCATGGATTCCTTGCCGATAGACGGATATCTGGATTGCGACTACAAGAAAAGAAATTTGGGAAATGCTGTTTTATCAAAACAAGAGCTTGAACTTCTGGTAAGAAGAAAAGCAATCGACTCCGTGTGCAAGATTATAGATGCATATGGAGATATGGAAAGGCCATTACTAAAAAATTCCTCAGCAAGCAATTGGACTCTGGATGATATGGGGCCGATCATCGTCCCCAAAAAGGGAATGGTAATAAAACTGAACCCGAAAAATCTAATGCTCTATAAATCCATTATTTGCAACATTGAAAAATGCAAATTGTCAGAGAAAGATGGTGCATATTTTATTGATGGCAAAAAAGCGCAAACCTATAAATTTATGTGCAATTATTATTTTATGATGGGAGACAACAGAAAAAGTACAATGGATTCGCGTGTATGGGGATTTTTGCCAGAATCCAATATTATAGGCAAAGTGCAATGCGTTCTGTTTTCCAATAAAAACAGGGAATTCCAGTGGAATAGGTTTTTTAAAATGATTTAATGCCGGAACACCTAAACCATCCATGACGCAGCTATTTGTCTTTCGTGCACCGCGTCAAATTTAATTTTCTGATCGGGAATAAACGTTATTTTTGCTTCAGTCGAGCAACAATTAGAATTTACAATTCTACAATATTTTATGATTTACCAATCATTGTAGTCAGAAGAAGTGTCCCTGTATAATTTTTGATAGTGCTAAAAACTATTATTCATATATTATCATTTCTTTTTCTCAATTAGTCCGCTCCCATAGACAGAAAATGAATTTGTGCAAGTATCACTTGCATAAATTTATTTTATTGTATTGTATTTGTTTCCTTGTTGAATAACAGGTATTTATGCTCTTATTTGTCGTTTTGGAGTTCTCTATATTTGTTCGAGAATGATTTATGGAATAAACCAATTTTTTGCTTTAATGGAGGAGCAATTATATTTGAAAGAATTAAAGCAATAAATTCAGATAATTATGGAAACATTAAACCATTTTAAAATGAGATTTCATTTTCTGAATTTGAACAGTACTTTTAAAAAAAAAATTATAAGTCATAATTTCTCTTCATTCAGGGTGTTCGAATCCTGTTAAAGTATCGAATGACAAATTAGAGATTTGTATTGTTTTTCATGTAAATATATACACTTATGCAATTTAGTGCTATTTTAAAGAAAAAAAATTAAAGCAAAAATGATTCAAAGCCTTCGTATTTAGTAGCATAAATAAAAAATGGCGCCAATTGTCTTCAATTGACGCCATTTGGCTTTTGTGACGGGGACAGGACAAATTACAACATCATTTTTGGATGATTTGAAGAAATTGGCTTTCTATATGTAGTGTCTGTCTTCCATTGGCTTTCTGCATTTGGTTTAGATGTCCTGTTGGGGATTGATGCAAAAATTATAAAAACTCAATTGGTTCATGCTGTAAACTAACATACAATTCTACAAATATTAGGGAGGATTTGCGAAAGATTGTTATACTTTACTGTAGAGTTGTCTTTCTTTGGCTCTACGAATTACTGTCTGGAGTTTAAAAATAAATCTTTTTATTTTTTTATATGGTTGGATAAGTCTTCCTTATATCTTATCCAGAAGAAGTAGTTGAATGGTTAGCTAAACTTATTTAATATTGTCATTAAAATTTTATGGTATAATAGTATCAAGTCGAGAGCAAAAATTGCCATGAGTTGGCATAAGTAGAAAACGATACTTAGACCCAATCTTGAGAGTTAAAGTTGTTGATGTTTAAATACTTGTGTCTAAAATGAATAAAATTAAAAAAAATATTGTAGCTTTAAACTGTATAAAAATGGATATTGTTTATTTCTTATTACAGCATATAAGGTTTCGCCAACATCACTGACAGACTTTAACATCTTGCACTTTGGATTTCTATTCATTTTGACATTTTACTAAATATATTTACGTAAATAGTGAAGGAGAAATGATAAAATATGAAATAATAAAATTTGTAACCACTAATAAATTGCTATTATGAAAAACAAGTTTATTCTTTTACTATTAATTTTGTTAAGCTCAGCCTGCACCAAAAAGACCACAGTAAATGAGTCCGAGAACACAACTGCAAGTGACACTGCAATTTCCAATTTTAAGCCCGCAAATATTCAGGAACAGATTCTATATCAGCGCGGAATAGAAGCTGCTATTTGGGGCATGCCGGCAGTAAATTTTCAGCTGATGGCTGATGCTTTTTTTAAAATCAATGGAAAAGACAATCAGGTCGTAATCTGGCCAAAACTGTTGGACTGGAAAAATCAGACTTTGACTCCAAATCCGGACGTGATTTATTTAATGCCCTTTTTCAATACAGAAAAAACAGGACCAGTTGTGCTTGAAATTCCGCCTGCAGATGGTGGCGTATTTAATGGAAGCATTATGACCTATTGGCAGAATTCTCTTGAAGATGTTGGTCCCGGAGGAGTTGATAAAGGCAAGGGAGGGAAATACTTATTTCTTCCTCCAGGCTATGATAGGGGTAAAATCCCGTCGGGGTATATCCCATTACAGTCAGATACTTATAGAGGTTATGCGCTGTTGAGATCCGTTTTGAAGAGCGGCAGTGCTGAGGATGTAGCCGCTGCTGTTGAGTATTCCAAACGTATAAAGGTTTATCCGTTAAGTGAGGCTTCAAAAAATCCAGCGACTGTTTTTGTGGATGCCAGCGAAAAAGTCTTTGACTCAGCTATTCCATATGATATCAGTTTTTATGAATCCTTAAACAGAATTGTACAATCTGAGCCTTGGCTGGAAAGGGACAGGGCCCAGATTGATATTCTAAAAACGGTTGGCATACAACGAGGAAAATCTTTTAATCCTGATGCTAGAACTAAAGAGATTCTTACAGCATCAGTGAAGGCAGCGAGAGAATGGCTGAATGTCAATCTTGAGGCTATGCCTCCTTTTTATAGAGATACACACTGGGTTTTTCCTGCGACGAAAGATTTTGCTGATAATATTAAAAATAACTATGATGTTGCTGAATCCTATCCAGTAGACAACAGGGGCCTTGTATATATGATCATTTTTTTCAGTGCCAAGCATATTGGAGAATCCCAGTATTATCTGATACAGATTGTCGATAAGCAGGGAAATGTTTTAGATGGAAAAAGTTCTTATAAACTCCACGTGCCTGCCAATGTGCCGGTAAAACAATATTGGTCAATGACGGTTTACAATCGTGAAACCCATACTTTCATTAAAAATGCCAAGCGTGTAGGTCGCTCTTCACAGAGTCCCGGGCTTAAAACCAACAGCGACGGTTCTGTAGACCTTTATTTTGGCCCAGAAGCGCCTGAATCCGGCGAATCGAATTGGATTCCAACGGATCCTAAAGGAAAATTTGAAATTTTAGCACGTTTTTACGGTCCTACTCCGAAGCTGTATGATCAGAGCTGGAAATTAAATGACGTTGAAAAAATCAAATAATTAAGGGGTTATTTTTTAAAATTTTAAGGATGAAGAATAAACTGATTTTGATGATTGCAATTCTTGCACTGGCATCCTGCAATCAGAATAAAGGCGATAAAAATGGAGCATTATCTTCTGAAGAAACTAATGCTGATACTGAAGGCAAATTTTCAGATTCACTGCCTCCTGGCCCAGATGTAAATGTGAAGATTACAGAATCTTATGCAAGACTGGTCGCAAGAGATGCCTATTTCTGGGCATGGCCGATGGAAAACATCTATAACCGCCGCCTTGCTTTCAAGCAGTCGCCTAAAGTCGGCCTTATGAATGGCGTACTGCCATTTGCGCCATTAAATTCTTTGGCAATGCTTCATGATTATATCAAGCCTGAGCAGCGCTGGGTAGCCTGTCCGAATCAGGATGTGGTTTATGGAGCGGCCATTGCCGCCCTTGATGAAACTCCGGTTGTAATTCAGGTTCCGGATTTCGGCGAGCGCTTCTGGGTATATCAGGTGGTGGATCTGCGCACAGATGCTTTTGCGCAGCTTGGGAAGATGTATGGCACGAAGCCTGGGTTTTACATGCTGGCGGGTCCCCAATGGAAAGGAAAGGTGCCTAAAGGAATCACTAAAGTATTCTATAGCAAGACAGGAACAGCCTTTATTGTACCTAGAGTTTTTCAGGATGATACGCCCTCAGATAAAAATGCAGTCCAGGCCATAATTAATTCTATTGATGTCTATGCGCTGGATAAATTTGACGGAAAAATGAAACAGCAGGACTGGAGCAGGCTTCCATCCTTAGGTTCGCCGACAAAAGATGGCGGATCTGAAGAAACGAAATGGGTCTTTCCGGATACCTTTTTCGACCAGCTTGCTGTGGTATTGAAAGACGCACCTCCATTACCCGGCGAGGAAGCTCGTTACGCACAGGTACTGGCTGTAATCGAAGCGGCAAAGAAAGATCCTGCATTGAAAAAAGCGATGATTGAGGAAGCCCATAAGGCAGACAAGGAACTGGTTGATCCATTGCTGCAATTCCGCAATTGGGGAATACCTCTTGCAGGGAACTGGACCACTGCCGATAACTGTGCTGCTTTCGGAACGGATTATTTCACACGTACAGCCATAGCAAAATCCAATATACTGGTAAATGCAGGAAAGGAAACAAAATATTTTTATCAGGATCTCGATTCAAAAGGAGTTAGACTGAATGGTTCTAAACAGTATACCCTGACATTTGCAAAAGGCAACCTCCCGCCTGTAGACGGCTTCTGGTCCCTCACGCTTTATGACGAGTATCACTTTTTCTATCCCAATGCCATAAAACGCTATTCGGTTGGAACCAAAAACAGGGATTTAAAGTATAATGCCGATGGCTCGCTTACCTTATACGTGCAGCATGCGGAGCCGCAAGGGGACAAAAAATCCAATTGGCTGCCAAGCCCTGCAGATGATTTCTGTTTATATTTCAGATGCTACGGCCCAAAGCAGTCCGTTATTAAAAATCAATGGACGCCTCCGTCTGTAGTAAAAATTTAATTTCAGTCAAAAAGAGAAAGTAAAGGAAAAAATTATTTTAAGTTGATTATATAGTAAAAATAAATAAAAAATGGCGCCAATTGTCTTCAATTGGCGCCATTTGGCGTTGTGACGGGGACAGGACAAATTACAACATCATTTTTGGATGATTTGAAGAGATTGGCTTACTATATGTAGTGTCTGTCTTCCATTGGCTATGTAAATTTGGTTTAGATGTCCTGTTGGGGATTGATGTAAAAATCTGTTTAATTCCAAAATAATTCGTAGATAAATATTCTAAGATAATTGTTTATTTAAAAATAGACACATGGAAAATTTATAGCAAAAAGAAATCAAGTATAATTGGGCAAAAAAACAAATGGTTACAATTATCTCAGTAGACTTAATTTAAGAGAAAAGGCAATTAGTGATTCTTTGTCAGTTGATAAAATTCCTAACTTCGTTTTTATTATAATTGCAAAACCAAAATTTGTAAAAAAACTGACTGTAATAATGACTTCGAAATTTATTTTATTTTTTATTTTAACATTAACAACTTGTTTTAGCCAAAATATTACGGATCCTTTGCCAACCGCTGAAAAAGAACTTAATGAATGCATTAAAGCCAATAGCAAGGAAGAGTTAAATTGCAGAAAAGAATACTATCATGAACTTCAGTTCTGGGAAACAGAAGTTTTTAATGCTGTTTTAGAAATTGTTTATGGAAATAGAACTGAAGAAGAAAGAGCAGCATTTGAAAAAAAACAAGCGGAATGGAAAGAGACAACATATTATTATTTTGCAAAGACCATGAAGGAGTTTCAAGTGAAGCATCCTGGTAAATTTGTGTGGGATAATGATTCTGCTTTAAAACTCGATGCCAGAATCTTTTATCAAAAAAATGCCAAATATTATACAGATAGGATTTCTTATTTATTAAGTTTAGTAAAAAAGAAATAAAGGTTGTCAGACAAAATTTACTAATTTTAAAAAATAAAAAGGTTGTTAATTACAAATAGCTATTCATCAAAAAAGAGTAAAAAACAGAGAATTTATTTTACTGTATTCTCATTTATTTTGCCTTTTTTCAATACAATCTTGGCTCAAGATGCAAATAAATACACATTAATTCCTGATATTAATTTTGAAAAAGCTTTAAGGGATTCTGGTTATGATGATGGTGTACCAGACGGAAAAGTTCTTACTGCTGATATTGCAAAAGTAACGGAACTTCATCTTAGAAATCGTGATATAAAAGATTTAACCGGTATAAATGATTTTGTTTCATTAAAGAAACTAATTTGTTTAGAAAATAAGCTAACCAAGTTGGATTTATCTGATAATTTGGCATTAACCACTTTGAATTGTGAAGAAAACAAATTAACCATATTGAATATTAGCAGAAATGAAGCTCTGATATCTTTGAATTGTTCAAATAACAGGATAACTGCATTAGATTTAAAGCAAAGTGTGAAATTGACATCTTTAAGTTGTGAGAGAAATCAATTAGATGAACTAGATGTTTCTAAAAATATAAGTTTGCGTGAATTGCGATGCGGAAAAAATAAATTAATTTCCTTAGATATAAGCAGAAATATAGTTTTAGCTAATTTTTACTGCAATACCAATCAGTTAAAGACATTAGATTTATCACATAATATTAATTTGATGTCATTCGGATGTTCTGAAAATCAAATAACAGATATAGATCTTTCGGCAAATCTTTATTTGTCGAATTTTTCTTGTAGTAATAATCCATTGAACAAGTTAGATCTAACACATAATATTTATTTGAGTTATTTAGTTTGTATGAATACGCCATTGACCAACTTGGATTTAAGCAAAAATATTGCTTTGAATAAAGCGTATTTAGACGAAAATAAACTGAACTCTCTTGATGTCTCAAAAAATATAAATTTAACGTACTTGAGCTGCTATAAAAATCAGCTGGTTAGATTAAATGTATCCAACGCTCCATTAAACGAATTGGTTTGTTATAGCAACAAGTTGGTTGCCCTTGATGTAAGCCAAAATCCATTATTGCTCAGTTTGACTTGTTCAAACAATCAGTTGGTTAGTTTGGATATTTCGCAAAACCCGAAAATATATGCGCTCTATTGCAACTCAAATTCACTTACGAGTTTGAATATTAGTAATGGAAACAATCAAAACCTGAATTTTCATGCCTATTTTAATCCCAACCTTAAATGTATTCAAACGGACAAAAATATAGTTCCTCATTTTAACTGGCGGAAAGATGGAATCGCTAATTATAGCTCAAATTGTAAATAAATAACTTATTAAGTAAGAAATTTACGAATTTTTTAGTTTTTGAATTAACACTTTGTCACAATAAATATATTATGAAAATTAAAAATATAGTAATACTAATTTTAATATTGCCTTTTTTTTCTTTTAAGTCATTTGCAAATAAGAGAGAAGGAAAAATAACGGCTGACCTTTCTCCAATTAAAAATTATTTTGATCATGTCGTAATAAAAATGACAGGCTATGCAGAATTTGGAGATTCTGTCGAGACAATTGATACCATAAAGGCTATAGGAGGGAAATTTGAGTATCATTTTTCTGTACCGGAAACAAGAATGACAACTATTGTGCTGTTAAAAAATAATGAAGAAATAACTGATCTTGCAGTCAAAGACGCAGCGCTTTCTGAGGAGTATGGCTATGATGGAGAGTTTTTAGTTGGAAACGAGGATATAAAACTCAGTTGTACCTATCCCGAGTGGCTTGGAATGCCTTATGTTCAAGTTTCCTCTATAGGTTTAAAAGAGCACAAGTTGTACAGTTGGTTGAATACACATGATTTAAATTATCACTATGTAAATAAAGATTTTATTAAAAAACATCCTGATAGTTACAGTGTATTGCAGGCCGTTTATTTTCAAAGAGGAAGTTTGCAAACGGATGATATCGCTAGCATGATCGAATTGTTTTCTGATGAATTGAAACATTCTGGAAGTTATGCTGCCATAAAAAAATACCTAAGTAAAATAAAAATGCTGCAAAAAGGTGAATTTGCAACAAGCTTTAATTGGTTTGATGTGAATGGGGTTGCACATGATTTTAAATCGGTTTTAAATGGCAAAAAATACGTGCTAGTTGTTTTCTGGTCAAGTGATTGCGAGTCGTGCAGGTATGAGGTCAAATTTGCAAAAAATATAGAACAGCGATATGGAGATAAAGTCAGCATCGTTTATTTAAGTATTGACACTGATTTTCAAAAATGGAAACAAGCAGTTGAAGAAGAAAAAATGACTTGGTATAATTTGTCAGGACTTCCAAACAGTAAAAAGACCGTCGCAGAAAATTATTATACTGATTACGCTCCAGAATTTCTATTACTTGACACCGAAGGAAAATCATTAATGCCGAATAGCTGCCATCTATTTTTTGAAATTGAAAGTTTCTTTAAAAACGAATTGAATCTTTCCAAATAGATATAGGAAATTAAAAACTGGAATTAATTGTTTTTTTGCCTGATTAAGCAGCAAGCAGTAATCGAAGATTGGAGCTATTGAAATGCTATTTAAATTAGTGTAGGTATGCTTAAATGTTTTTTAGGAGCTCTTCCCGCTATACGTTTCAATCTTTTGTGCCAAACCCCGACACAAAAGGATTTTCACTGCTATCGGGGCTAGGGTCGCTATGAAGTCCTGTTTCTTCTTTTGAGAACTGATAGTCCAACCCCATTGTTGCATTAAAAAATCATTGGCAATTCAATGCTGATTCGACAAGTTATTCTCCTGAAAGCAGAGTTTTTTTTTTTTTTGAAATAGAAGATACGGCAGAATCTTTCTGAGCCTTGCACTGATTTTTCAATTGTGCAAGTATCGCTTGCACAATTACATGGTATCGCATTGGCCGCTTGGTTTATTTTTAGTTCTGATTTCTCTATAGAAAATGCACCCTAGATAGGTTAATAGCTTGATTAAAAACAATAAAAAAAAATGGCGCCAATTGTCTTAAATTGGCGCCATTTGGCTTTTGTGGTGACGGGGACAGGACAAATTTCAACATCATTTTTGGATGATTTGAAGATATTGGCTTACTATATGTAATGTCTGTCTTCCATTGGCTTTATGAATTTGGTTTGGATGTCCTATTAGGGATTGATCGAAAAATCTATTTGATTTCTCCAATGTTTTAAAAGAAAATGATAATTTAATTTAGTTAAAACTTAAGCATAAAAATTTTGTAGCAAAAAAGCTGTTGGATTATATATAAACAGGAATTATGCAAATAAAGCAGTGTTAACAGGGCAAGCTAGTATTATTATATAAAAATTTGATTATAAAAATAAAAAAATATATAATTTAGCAATACTATGCATAATAATGACGAAATATTGAGTGGCAGAATACCAGTTCCTGATGAATTTCAAGAGGTGTTTTCTCATTTTTATTTTGCTGAAAACTATTCAGCTGCGACCATTACCAAGACGCTGATACCGTCATACCAAACCATTATGATCTTCAGTTTTGGGTTAAATGCATATATCCACTCTGATGCTATTGAAAAAATTGAAGTCGACAAATGTATTGTGGTGGGGCCAATTAAAAAAGCCTTCGATTACTCGCTTCCCCCCGCAAACAAGATTTTGGTTGCCAATTTTAAAGATGATGCATTCTATCGTTTTTTTGGAGCTGCTGCCATAGCCGAGCATCTGCCTATTGATCCCAATTCGCTGCTGGAAGAGAACTGTTTTACAGCCTTGTGGCATAAGCTTGATGAGCTTAACGATAAAGAAAAACAAGTGCACTATATCCTAGAATTCTGCAGACCATATCTGAGAGCTCGCAACACTATAGCAGAACAGTTAATAGACCTTAAGGATACATCATACAATGCAATAAAAAAAGTCGCTGCGCACGAAAATCAGAGTGAGCGCACTATACAGCTCAACCACAAAAAGCATTTGGGCTATTCTGCCAAGGAGATAAGCCGTTACCAACGTTTTCTGAAAGCCATTAAGATGATACAAAATATCGCAAGCAAGGCAACTAAAGACGATTGGTTCGAAATTATTGATCAATGCGGTTATTACGACCAGAGCCAATTGATCAACGATTTCAAGTATTATTTAAATTTAAGCCCTACCAAATACCTCAAATTGCAGCGCAGTATCTGCAATCCCATAAGCTAGCTTTCGTTTTCTTCCAATTTTTCCCGATTTCTGCGATTTAAATTTGTCCTATCAATTTAAAATCACAGAAAGATGAAACATTTAATTATTTATGCGCACCCAAATCCTTACAGCTTAAATGCACAATTCAAAAATGCATTGGCTAATCACCTTCATGATCATGAAGTAATCTTAAGAGACTTAAATGAACTTAATTTTAATCCCGTGCTATCACTAGAAGATATGGCGGGCCAGAGAAAAGGAGAAGTTGCAGACGATGTAAAAGCAGAACAAGAGTTGATTATTTGGGCAGATTGCATCACATTTATATATCCTATCTGGTGGACTGGCCTGCCTGCCATTATGAAAGGTTATGTTGACCGTGTTTTTAGCTATGGATTTGCCTATCGTTATGATCAGGGAATACAAAAGGGGCTACTTACAGGAAAAAAAGCGGTAATTATTAATACACATGGTAAATCACACGAGGAGTACAACGCAATCGGTATGGACAGAGCGTTGGAATTGACTTCTGATAAAGGCATTTATTCGTACTGTGGGTTTGAAATAAAAAAGCATCTCTTTTTTGACCGAGCGGATCGTGTGACACCAGAAATGGCTGAAAAATGGATTGATGAGATAGTCTCTGTATACTGAACAACTAAAAAAAAAAAGAGGTTATGTACACAGCAATTGACTCAGATGAAATGTTAAGGAGATACATTATTGAAGCCGACAAGCTTAAGATTGAACAGGGAATCATTTTAATTCCTGATGTGAGCGGTTTTACCAATTTTGTATCAAGTATATGCATAGAGGCGGGTAGATATATTATGCGTGAGCTGCTTATGTCGATAATACAGAGCAATACGTTGGGTCTTGAAATTTCAGAAGTAGAGGGCGATGCGGTCCTGTTTTACAAGTTTTGCAATAATCCAACAATTGAGCAGATCGTCACACAATATGAGTTGATGTTAAAGAACTTTAGAGAAAAACTTGAGCTCATTGAAGAATTAATTGAGAGAAAGCTGGATGTATCATTAAAACTAATTGCCCATTACGGAAGCTTTACGCAATATACTATAGGTAATTTTAGCAAGCTATATGGGGATGCCGTAGTACAATCACACGCCTTATTGAAAAATACAGTCCAAAGCGATACTTATTTGCTGCTTACAAAAGAATTATTGCAGTTTTCTAAGGACTATCAAGGTATGAAACACCCAACGTCTTATACTTACATAGATTATAAAATAAAGTAATGATTTAAAGGGATTCCTAAATTACTCCCCATGACAGCTTATCCGCTAAAAGCTAATATGCTGCAAAAAGATAACAGAATTTAAAACAAAATTAAAATGAAAAATTAAAATGAAAAATTAATCTATAGTGTCATGCTGCTATTAGCAGCCATCGCTTTGGCCATAGCAGGCTTGGAGAATGAGCAGAATCGATCAATGGCCGCAATGGCATACAGATGTTGAGTCAACGAAGCTCAATGGAGCCTTTCAGCCTGGATCAACTTTCGATTGGAAATCAGGAGGCCTGAACATTCGTTCAACTTTACATACCGTCATGCCTAATAGTAAAAAGGATGGTCGCGTAAAGCATTCGTCGCTGGACAGATGGCTTTTAAACTTAAAGAAAGAATCTGAAAAACAATAAAATAAACATCAATTTAATTAATTTAGAAAATGGAACAGTCAGCAAAAAAAGAATTCGACAAATCAGAGTACAATCCAGTAGTATTTAGAAGCTATAAAATTTTTAAAAAGTTAATAAAATATAGCTTTTATATCCTCCTGATCTACTTTGCATATGAGGGTTTTATGCAATGGGATTAAACAATGGAAAAGTCATCGGCAAAATTGTTGATGGCTTTTTATCTATTTTATTATATAAACAGTCCTGAACTGTGGATGTACTTATAGCTCCTGCCTTTGTTTTTCATTGATTCTTTTTCGATAAATGGACGAAAGGAATTATGGTTAATTTGACATAAAAAAAAGCGCCAATTGTCCTCAATTGGCGCCATTTAGCTTAGTGACAGGGACAGGACAAATTTCAACATCTTTTTTGGATGATTTAAAGAAATTGGCTTGCTATATTTGGTGTCTGTCTTTCATTTGTAAATTTGGTTTAGATGTTCTTTCGGGTATTGATTGAAAATATATTTAATTTCCCAAATAATATTTTAATAATTATTGTTTTCAAATAAGCATTAGTTAAATAGGTAACTTTACCTGTTTTTTTATACTTTTCAGATTTTATCAATACAATTCTGGATGTATCTACCGCCAAAAGAAATAAATCAAAGGTTTTCTTTTTTCTAATGCCGTATCCCGGAGAACTTTTCCAGCTGTCCGGGATCTAACATCAAAGGATGATAACGGAATTTTTTTTTGACTCTCGTTAAGACTGCACCTGATTTGAAGTTTCAGGCAAGTCTTCTCTTTTGCCTGATGGCTTATCTGTATTTGATATTTATGCTTATTATATCAGAAGCCAGGTCATTGGATCTATTGTAATGGCCGTAGCGTATCTCCAGTGTATTCCAGTGTTTCAGTCCAAAAATACCGTCAGGCGGGGTAAATTTTAACCCCATTCCCACAAAACTGCTGTTGAATTTCGATAAGTCATAGTTGCTAGTGTAATACTCATCAGCGGCAGTATGTTCGCCGTATGGTTTGAAATACTTAGCCGCACTCTGAGAGTAATACCTGTAGAACGGGCTGAGCGAAAAAGCCTGGGTCAGTTTTACAGGAATTTCAAGATCAGCAGTATGCGCTTTTAGATTCCAGTCATCGGTATAATAGCGGTAATAGGCCCTTATGATGATGTTGTCCCCCATAAAATAGCTGGCCCTGATTCCGAGAGGAATTTTAAAACGCGTATCGGGCATTTTTTCCTGATGCACTGAGCCGTCTGCAAAATAAACCCTGTGGAAGGGAAGGCTTAAATACCCATTCTGGCTGATTACATCCCCGACAAGCATTACCTGAAGCCTTTGATTGATAACCTGTGAGTAGCTCAAGGTTCCGGCAAAGGTGTTTCTGTTGGCACTGTCATAACCTTCACTGCCAGGATCTCTAAGCTCTATAGGCTCAATAAGCTTCAGCTGGTCGATAAAAGTCTGGAAGCGTGCCGTAAACTCTCCGTTCCTGTCTTTTGTTTTCTGAGAAAAACTGATGTTTCCCCCAAAGGACTGGTAGTCAAACTCAGTGGAAGAAGAAACGCCAATACCAATAGTGCGGCCTTTCTGTTCGTTCTCTCTAAGATAGGTCAGCGATGGATAAAACCTGTTATCTGATGAAGAGGCTGAAGAGTTGGCACTCAGGTCGATCATATCAGAAGAGGCAGAGGTATAGTGGTCAATTCCCGCTTCGATGTCAAAGGTATGCTTGATGCCTGTCTGCCCATATTTGATCAGTCTGACATCAATGGTGTTGGCAATATCGGTAAGCTTCTGGGTTCCGATTCCTCCAGTTACGGCGGAATGATCGCCATTCTGGCTGTAATAGCTCGATACGAGATTTACCTCTTCAACTTTAAGCTTTCTGCTTTTATAGCCTGTAGAATCAGCTGGGATATCCTGCGCTCTTGACTGGAACAATGCCAGCAACGCTGCTCCTGTAAGAAATACTCTTTTCATCTTTAATAAGGCATAAAATTAATTGCATCCGCAGCCTCCGCCGCTTTTTCCTGCATTTGCCCCGGAAGCTCCTTCTCGGTAGGATTGGAAACTGAGTTCCGTTTTTTCGATTTTCCTGTTCGAAAGCAACATTTCAGAATCGTTGAGTTTTCCTTTCTGGTATTCCTTTACACTGGTACAGGAACCAAGCAGCAGGCCCGCAAGAGCGGCACTGCATAACAATGCGAGATTTTTTTGCGTTAGCTTTTTCATTTCAGATTAATGTTTTTGGATGTGTAGATCTTATTGCTCTCGTCAATTATAATACAATATAAATCAGAAATCTGATCTATTAGGAATAATCCAGCCCTGATGCCCATAACAGCTATGGGTGTAGCCATGGCATCTGCAAATTCCGCGTTTGAGGCAATAATAGTGACGCTTTTTATTCCTCTTATCGGAAGGCCTGTTTTTGGGTCAATTGTATGCGAATATTTTTTGCCGTCTATAGTTATGTACTTTTCATAGTTTCCCGAAGTGGCCACCGCTTTGTCGGATATCTCCATGTAGGAGAATGCGGCATTGGGAGAGTCCGGATCTGCCACTCCGATTGTCCACTTCCGGCCGTCGGGTTGCAGCCCCCAAGCAGAAAGGTCGCCGCTGGCATTAATGATGCCGCTTTGCACGCCCCGCTTAAGCAAGACCTGTTTGGCCATTTCGGCGGCATATCCTTTTCCGATTCCTCCAAAACCTATCCTCATCCCTTTTTCCCTTAGAAAGACAGTCGTGTTTTCCCTGTCAAGGATGATGTTTCGGTAATCGATCAGATGCACCATCTTTTTTGCAGTCTGCACATCGGGCAATTTGGTCATGGCCCTGTCAAAATTCCAAAGGCTTTTGTCTATGCTTCCATAGGAAATGTCAAAGGCGCCCTGGGTGATCTTTGAAATGCCGATGGACCTTTCGATGAGGTTGAAGACTTCCAGATCGACTTCAACTGGCCTGATTCCTGCATTCTCATTTATGAGATTGGTCTGGCTGTCTTCTTTGTAAGTAGTCAGAAGTTTTTCAATCCGCCTGATTTCTTCAATAGCCAGGCTGATATTCTCATTTCCTGTTTTCTCATTATGTGCGACAACCGTAATGGTAAAGCTGTTGCCCATGAGTTTTAGGGACTGGGAATATTTTTTATTTTCAGATATGTTATTTTCGGCTCTCACAGATCGCTTTTATTTCGGCTGTCCACTCATCAGGAGTCGTTTCCGGTTTTCCATGCCAGGTTTTGATTACCTTGCCATCTGCGCCCAAAAGAAGCGTAAGAGGAAAACTTCCTTCCTTATTATAAATTTCGGCTAAATCCTCGTTTCGCTTTACCTGCTCTGGAGTTCCAATATTTTTCTTTTTTCTTGGAAAATCAGCATTGACAAGTACTAAGTTTTCATTTGCCATAGCAGTAAAAACTGCGCTTTCTAGATAGTTCTTGCGCGTCACGATACAAGGTCCGCACCAGTCAGAACCCGAGAAATTCAAGAGGATTAATTTGTGTTTTTCTTTTGCAGTTTTTTTTGCATTATTAAAGTCAGGTTCCCAGTTTATGGAAAGCGTCATTGTCAGTGCAAGGAATATAGTTATTAATTTCATTTTTTCTTTTTTTGGTATATACGAAATAACGAATATGTATGGATCTTATTTTTTCGATTTTCTTAATATTAGATTAATTTTTTTAGGTGATTTTGAGCCTTGTTTTCTTGTTTTAAGCAGTCTGGACTCCAAAAATATATCCGACCAGGGCTGAGGCGGCCATAGCAAAAGTACCCCAGATGCAGATCCGAAGGACTGATTTAAGGATATTTGAGCCTCCCGCCTTAGCGGCAAGAATCCCTGAGAAAGCCAGGAAAAGAATGGAAAAGGCATATTGGCAGAAAATCATGTCTTTAATGGGGGCAAAAAATGCTACCAGCAGGGGAAGAAAACCTCCAATAATAAAAGATACCGCCGATGCAAATGCAGCTGCTAGAGGATTGGCCTGCGTGATTTCGTTGATCCCCAATTCATCCCTTGCATGTGCTTCAAGGGCGTCATGAGCCATCAATTCTGAGGCCACCTGCCTAGCCAGTTCTTCATTCAGCCCCCTTCGTATATAAATCTTCGCTAATTCTTCAAGTTCCTCTTGCGGCATATTCTGCAGTGCCAATTTTTCCCTTTCGAGATCAGCTGATTCAACATCTGATTGCGAACTGACCGATACATATTCCCCGGCAGCCATGGACAGCGCGCCTGCAACCAGTCCAGCAACTGCAGCAAGCAGAACAGGCTCTCTGGCTGTGCTTGCCGCTGCGACGCCAATCGTAAGACTGGTGGTCGAAAGTATCCCATCATTGGCTCCAAGTACTGCCGCCCGGAGCCAGCCGCTTCTGTTAATATAATGAACCTCAGATTCCATAATTTTTATTTAGCAGTTTTACCCAGTCACGGTCTTCAGAGGTTTTCTGCGTGCCGCCAAAATTGTTTTTACACTGTTTATTTTTTTATCTATGCCTGTAAGGGCTCTCTGCACATGGTCTTTATCAGCAATGCTCATTTTAGCCGGCTTGAAATTCATAATAAAATTAACTTAAATCCTTTTTGGATATGAGAATAATACCATTAGAATGATTCTAAATTTAATAGGAAATTATATTTATATTGTATATCGTTCTTTGTTAGCCCAAAATTAAAAGGAAGATTCCTACTGCTGTGTGAGATTTCAGCAAAAAAAGAATGCCTTATGAAGTGCTCTTTCAATATACCCGGCTAGCCTGTTTTGCCTGCCTGCCTGCCTGACTGCGTGAAAATGCTGACTGGCACTAGATGGAACAGGATTGAGGCGCAGGATAAACATGCGGTCTGTTTTACGCAGACCCAAATGGAGCAGTTCAGGGCTTTTATGGAGATATATCGACTAAATTTCCCTGGACTGCATTATTTTTGAAAAAAGCCTGCAGATAAAATCATTTTTCAAATAATCCATCCTTTTCCCATTGCTTGACTATATCTATAGTTTCCTGGGGCATTCTTGGGCCTCCTTTAGGCATCAGCACACTATTGCCGTTTTCCAGGGAAATTCGGATAATGAGGCTTCGTTTTAAAACAGCATCTTTGACTTGGGCATATGTGACAAGAGATATAGGGGCACCGTTTGTAGGAACCGCTGCATGGCAGACAATGCAGTTATTGTCAATAATTGATTTTACATCCTTGTCATATGTTACTGATCCGGCAGGCGCGGTGGTGTTCATTGGAGCGGAGGAATCATCATTTGAGCAGCCTGCAAGGATTATGGCGGCTAATAAAACGGAACATGCTTTTTGTAGTTTCATAACGTGTTTTTTTAGTTTACAAAGCAGACATGATTTTCATCTCAAGGAATGCTTTTCACCTATATACGTCAAAATTTATTTTACAGATTTTAAGAAGTACTTTTTTTATCCATTCAAATTCAGATTAAGACTTTTACTGGCTGTATAAAAAATAGAGCGTGAGGGATGCTGTTTTTACCCATAGCTGATGCTGGGGAAAATATTCAAACTATTTAAAATAATTCTAAACTAAAGTTTTCTTTTTACTTGTTAAAACCATCCTAAAAAAGTTTCCGTATATGATCTTAAATCTAACCGATATAAAAATCACGTATGAAAATCAACAAGTACATCAAAAAAGCACTTTGGATCGCAATGGGAATTACGGTCCTATTTTCGGCAATTCTTCTTTTCCATATCATTACTGCCAAGCCTGCGGTTTATGACACTCCAAACCTGCAGGTAAGCCGCATTGATTTCAAGCAAGCTATCGATTCTGCGCAGGCCATACAGATTTGCGCTGATCTGAGATCCATTAAAGGGCTGACCTCAGATTCCATCATTATCAAGAGAAACGTAGTGGTTTATTTCCATAATAACAGAATCACAAATTCGAAAAAGGTCTATGCGCAGCTGATGGCCAAAAGGCATTATGATGCCCAGCCTTATATACTGCCTGAAAATCTGGCTTCCAAAGAAGTTTGTCCTATGGACCAAAACAGTCTGGGCTATAAGTTGTCCCAGAAGATCAATCATTTTTTTAATTAACCCTTTAAATATAATTGTTATGAAAAATTATTCTAAAATTGCCTTAAGCGTGTTATTCCTTTCAGCAGCTGTTTTTACATCCTGCAGCAATGATGATGAGACTCCGGCTCCTGTAAAAGCATCCATATATGAGCGATTGGGAGGCACTAAAATGGTCGCAGATCCTGATAATTCGGGACAGATGATCGAGCAGGGGCGCTTGAGCTTCCGTAAAGTGGTCAATTCAACCATCGGATTGATAGTTGCCGATATCCAGTCCAATGCATCAGGAAACCTGCAGGCTCATTTTGCACCCCTTTTGGCCGAAACCGGAACAACCCAGGCTACAAATATTGCAAAATTATCCGATAACCTGACTGATTTCTTTTCATTCAACACCGGAGGCACCAATGCAGTAAATACGTATTCGGGCCTGAGCATGGCGGCGGCGCACAACCCTGCGACAAATCCTAGAATGGGAACAAAATCCAGCAGTGCTGACTATACAAAATTCGAAGGTTATGTGGGCGCGGCGGCCAATGCGAACGGCGTTGCCTCAAACACAGAACTCTATACGGATATTGTGGCAGTTTTGGAATCATTGAGAACGCCTATCGTCCAAAAATAAGTAATCTTCCCAAAAAAACGCCGCCTTTTTCTGCGGGCGGCGTTTTTGTTTTAAACATTTTTTTATTCCAAAATGAGCATGCCTGCCTAAAGAAACCCCTTTTCAGTATAAATTTCTTTTATGCCATCTTTGGCCATATCATGATACATGGATTGAAATGATTGCCAGCGGCTTTGCCTTGGAGCCGTTTATCGGCATACCTGTAAAAACATCATTGCGAATTGATGTTATAACGCAGACTTCCCTAAATTGTCGAATCTTAAATTAAAGTTATCCCATGGAAAATTTTAAGCTGTCGCAAAACACGACCTTTTACGCCTTAGGATTAAGCTATAAAAAAGCAGATGCCCTGATCAGGGGAAAATTCAGCCTGGACCCTAAAGCACAGACTGAACTGCTGGCGCAGGCTAAAGATGAAGGAATAGAGTCATTACTTGTGATTTCCACCTGCAACAGGACTGAAATCTATGGCTGGGCTTCTCATCCCTATGAACTGATAAAACTGCTTTGCAGCTATACAAAAGGCAGCGTGGAGGAATTTCAGCAGTCTGGCTACATCTATAAAAATAACGAAGCCGTGAGCCACATGTTCCGGGTAGGGACAGGCTTAGACAGCCAGATCCTGGGTGATTTTGAAATCATCAGCCAGATTAAGACTGCTTTTAACCACAGCAAAGAGAAAGGTTTGGCAAACACATTTCTGGAACGTTTGGTAAATACTGTAATCCAGGCAAGCAAAAAAGTTAAGACAGAGACAAAAATTTCTTCCGGCGCTGCATCTGTTTCTTTTGCATCGGTGCAGTATATAATCCAAAATGTCGCCGATGTCGGGAATAAAAATATTTTGCTTTTCGGAACAGGAAAAATAGGCAGGAATACCTGCGTAAATTTATTAAAGCATACTAAAAACAGCCATATTGCCCTTATAAACAGAACAAAACACAAAGCTGAATTACTGGCGCGAAGACTGAATGTCATCGTAAAGGATTACTGCAATCTGAAAGAAGAGCTGCAGCGGACAGATGTGCTGGTTGTGGCTACAGGAGCACAAAGCCCCACTATTGACAAGACATCGCTTGCCCTGCATAAACCCTTATTAATTCTTGACCTGTCCATTCCGTGCAATGTAGATTCCGATGTGGAAGAGATACCCGGTGTAACTTTAATACATCTGGATCATTTATCTCAAATTGCCGATGACACGCTGGAAAGAAGAAAACAGCATATTCCTGCTACAGAAGCCATTATTGAGGATCTGAAATCAGAACTGAATACATGGGTAAATGGCCGAAAAAGCGCACCAACCATCCATGCATTAAAAGCCAAACTGAATGATATTGTGTCGGCTGAGTTTGCTTTTCAAAAGAAGAAAACAATCAATTTTGATGAAGTTCAGATGGATTTGATCAGTTCGAGGATTATCCAAAAATTAATAGGCCATTTTGCAAGCCATTTAAAAGACGAAAATACGTCATTGGACCAGAGCATTGAATTTATTGAAAAAGTATTCCAAATAGGGCAGTTTGTACCAGGTAAATCTTCTTCACCAATTGAAGAAAAATACAAAATCGATCTGTCATAAAAATGGACTAATAAAAGAGCTATCGCGGCAGTGGGGCAACAGCTGTATTTGAAAAAATGAGCGCGTGAAATACGAATAATGATGAATTGTTAAACAGTTTTAAAGTGAGATATTATTTTTGAAATTGAACAGCAAACAGAAAAAATAAAAAGCGAAAATAAAATAAGCTCAGCGTCGTGCTGGTATAAACAAAAAAAATGGCGCCAATTGTCTTCAATTGGCGCCATTTGGCTTTGTGACCTCGACAGGATTCAAACCTGTAACCTTCTGAGCCGTAATCAGATGCGCTATTCAGTTGCGCCACGAGGCCTTTTGTATCATTAAGCTAATTTTTGTAGCTTTGTTGATTGCTTATTGCGGGTGCAAAGATAGACATAAATGTGAGATAAACAAGAGAAAAATTCGATAAAAATAAAAAAAAATAGACATGGAAAATTACATACGTGATATTCAGGACTTTCCTAAAGAAGGAATTTTATTTAAAGATATCACGCCTTTATTAAATAACCCCGAAGCGCGAACAAATTGCCTTAAAATTTTAGTTGATTCTCTAAAAGGACAAAAAATTGACAAGGTAGTTGGCGCAGAAAGCCGAGGTTTTTTCTTCGGCATTTTATTGGCACAGGAATTAAATGCAGGTTTTGTTCCAGTGAGAAAAGCAAAAAAGCTTCCATTTGAAACGATTTCAGCATCGTATGAACTAGAATATGGTTTTGATAGTTTGGAAATGCATATAGATGCTATAAAAAAAGGTGATCGCGTATTGATTCACGATGATGTTTTGGCAACGGGAGGAACTGCAAAAGCAGTTTGTGAATTGGTAGAAAAATTAGGGGGCGAAATTGTACAATGCAATTTCCTGATGGAATTGTCTTTTTTGAATGGAAGAGAAAAAATTAAAGATCACCCAATTTTTGCAGCGCTGACTTATTGATTCAGACCAGAACAATTTTGTTCTTTATTGCGTACAATACAAGCCCAATACGAGTTTTGATTTCAAGTTTGTCAAAAAGACATTCTCTGTAGCCATCAATTGTTTTTGGGCTTAAACACATTTCAGAGGCGATTTCTTTATACGTTTTTTCCGTGCAGGCATGTTTGATAAAAACGATTTCTTTTTCCTTTAAACTTACTTTTTTTGATTCGTTATTGGCTTTTTTAATCAACATTCCAGAAACCAATTCGGTAAAATAAAAGCCTTTTTCAATGACACATGTAAGGGCATCTTTAAAAATTTCGGGCGAAGTGTCTTTCAGCAAATAACCTTTGGCGCCATTCGTAATCATTTTAATAATCACTTCCTCATCATCATTTACCGAAAGGGCTATTACTTTTAAATCAGGTTTGTTTTCTTTGAGCCATTTCATTGTGCTTAAACCGTCTAAAACGGGCATATTGACATCTAATAAAATCAAGTCGGCTTCTGTATCTGGATGATCATTGAGATACGAAAGAAAAACTTTCCCGTTTTCAAATCGGTTAATGACTTCAAAATCTTTAAAACTGTTGATCAAAAGTTCTAATGATTGCGAAAAAAGCTGATGATCATCGACTATAATTATTTTTTTGCTAGTGTTCGGTTTCATTGTTTTTGGTTAAGGGATATTCTAAGTTTACAGTTGTTCCTGACGGAGATGAATTCATAATTAATTGCGCGCCAATTAGTTTGGCTCTTAGCTTCATGTTGTTTAAACCCAATCCCGAATTTATTTGAGCACTATCATAACCAATTCCGAAATCCTTTATTTCTAAATGAAAAGCGGTAGCTGTAGTAGTGCAATTTACCTCAAATAAATCGCTGCGAGAATGTTTTAAACTATTGTGGAGTGCTTCCTGGAATATACGGTAGATAAATAAGTCGTGTTCTTGGCTAATAATTGGGGCTTCTCCAGTGAGATTGAATTTGTAATCAATCTTCTTTAATTTTTTTATTCGCTCTAAATCGAGTTGTATGGCTTGAATAAAATTGATCTGCAGTAAATTATCTTTATTGATGATTCGGGATAAAATCCTGATTTCATCTAATGATTTGGCCAATATTTCTTTAAGATCGTTCAGCTCCTGCTCTTGAAGCTGTTTGCCGCTTGCGTGATACATATTGAGCTGCATGATGGCTACAGAGATAATCTGGCCAATATTGTCATGAAGCTCTTTGCTGATCTCGCTTAATGTTTGATCCTTTATTTCGATTCGGGTTTTGATTAATTCGGCTTGAAAATAGAGTTCAGATTCCATTTTTTCAACCAAATAATTGTTTTTTTTCTTCAAAAAATAAAAGAAAATAACGAGCAAGATGATAAGCAAAGTTAAAAAAACAATGCCTAATGAAATGACTAATAATTGTATTTCTTTTCGCTCCATAAAAATCCAATAATATAGCAACTGTGTGCTAATAAATTCAATAAAAATACGACTAGGCTAAAAATGGATTCATCATGTTTGATCAAAAACCAATTTAGTGCAAGCATAAAGGGCAGAAAGGGTACATGAAAAACCAATATTCCTAATATGTACCAAAAGAAAACCGATTTTTTAAAGTTTAATATTTTATCCGAATTAAAAATTTCGACCAAATACAAACAGGCTAATATCATAATTAATAAAACACCAATAGCAAAACTATAGGTATAGGAATGGTTTATATCTTCTTTGAAATATAAAATATTCAAAAAGTAAGAAACAATAAACAACAAAAAACAAAAAAGAGCTATTAATCGGTGATTTGCTTTTATTAATAAGCTCCGCAAAAGCAATATATAGGCACAAAAACTTACGAGCATATAAAAATTGAAAACGTAGTAATTCAATAATCCGGTCCATTCTGTAAAATAATATCCAACTCTTTCAATCACTACAGAAAACCAAATTAGAATTACTAAAAATTTAGCTCTAATGTTCGGAAGTTTGTGCATGCATAGCAATCCAATAATTCCAGAACATAAAGCTAAATAGAAAGTGTAAAATCGTAAAAATTCAAACATATTTTTTAGTATTCTAAAGCAGGTGGTCTCCCTATGCTGCCATAATTCATTGGTTCAATACTCGAAATGTCGCTTTCTCCATTTTCCATCATTAAAGCAAGAGTGTGTACTTCTCCTTCTTTAGCCACCTTTCTGATTTTCTTTCCTGTAGCTTGTAAAAAAACGGTCATCAAACCAGCTTTTTCTTCATATTTTTTCTGTTCCGGGTATACTCCAAAATAAATACGGATTCCATTTACGTCATATCCTGTCTTTTCACCTTTGGATTTGATGTAATGAATGTATTTTTCAAGTTCTGCGACAGAAAACCAAACCGCATTTGCATCTTCTTTTTTAATGTATTTAGCAATAATGCTGGCTCGGTATTTCATGAAATTTGAATGCAATTCTTTTGCAAATTTTCTAGTAATTAATTGAGTCGGTCTTCCAGTTTCTCTTTCCATAATGATAAAATTAAGTCTTTAATAGTTGTGGGTTTAATTGATTGTTAACTAATGCTTTAATCAAATAGTACGAGCAAAATTATTTTAAAGCCTTACAGCGGGCAAGGGGAAATATCCCCTTTTTTGTAAGGGTAAATTTATTTAAAATTTTGGGTTAAAGTACTGTTTTGTAGGAAATTATAAAGAATCAATTTTACATCGTTCCTTTTGTGCACAAAATGGATAGGCGAAATCTGAAAAGCCTGTTAATAGAGTAAGAGCAAATTGTAATACTAAAAGTTATGAGTTTATATCATGAAGTTTTTCAAGGAGAATCATTCAGCGAAGACAATTATTTTGAAGCTGTACGATATGTTTTAGGGCCAGAATATGCCAATTTAAGCGAAAATGAGCTTGAAAATATTTTACTGTCTCGAGTAGATCAAATGTCTGAAAGCGAAGCCGAAGGATTTTGGTCCAGTTTAGGAAATGTTGCCAGCAGTATTGGTTCAGGAGTTTTACGCGGCGTATCTACGTTAGCTCCAATTGCAGGAACTGCGATTGGTACTTATTTTGGCGCGCCACAGATTGGTGGAGCTGTAGGTGGATTGGTTAGTAATTTGGCTGGATCTGCAAGTGCCGCTTTAGACAACAGCCGCCAACCACAACGCCGACCAGCACCGCAACAACCCTACAGACCGACGCCTCAGCCACAACGCCGACCAGCACAACCATCGGCATTTAGACAAGCTTTAGGTGACACAGGTCGTTATTTGGCAAATGCGGGTAGAGCTGCAATTCCAGCAATTCAGCAATATGTGCAAGATAATCCAGTACAATTGCGCCCTCAAGCCGCACAGGATATTGCAAGAGTTCAAGGATTGTACAATCAGTTGGGAGGTGTAATTAATAATCCGCAATTTCAAGCGGGTCAAGCACAACAAAGTCTTGGAACTGCCAGTCCAAATTCACCTATCGAAAGTCACTCATTTGCCGAATTAATCGAAAGTGTTAACTATCTAACAGAGAATATTTTATACGAATATTATAACGGAGGCTTAATCCCTACCGAAGATTATTACATCGATCAATACGGCCAGTTTGTGGGCACAAATACCCCTAACAGAATCAATAGACTTGAAAACACTATTGCCAGTTTATAAAACCTAAAAGTTATCAAAATGGATGCTTATTTAGAATATTTGAAAGAACACAATCCTGAAATGGCTAAATATTTTGAGCTCATGCAACCTATGATGGAAAAAAAAGAGCCAGAAGAAGAAAAAGAAACGCCAAAAATTGATTTAGAACTTGAGGAAAGAATCAAAAAACTCAAAAAAATCAACCATAAACTTTTTACCATTATCGAAGGGCTAAAATTTCAGCTGGAATTTGAGTTAAATCAAAATGACGACTTAGCAAAAGCAATTGGCGCCTGTACCGAATGTTTTGGGGAAAATATTGATTGTCCTGAATGTTTTGGAACTGGAAAGCCTGGAAATAACGTTCCTGATTTTATTCTTTTCAACAAATATATTCAGCCTGCCATCCAGAAATATAACAAACATTATTTCAATAAAAATTAACCATTAATACTTATAATTATGAATTATTTTGAAAGTTATTTAGACGAAGATTTATTAAATGAAGATCTTTTAGGAGAGGATCTTTTAAGTGAAGATTTATTAGAAAGCTACGGTGAAAGCTTTGATGAAGCTTCAAGACGCCGCAGACCATCAACGCGCAGCATCAGGCCAAATGTAAGTTCAGCGGTAAAACAAAAATCTAATTTTGGTCAATCCTTGAGCGGAAGAGCAAATGATTACGCGACAAAAAGCGAATTGAAAAAATCATTGGATGCAATTTCAAATCAAGTAAATGAGCTGAAAAAAACTTCATTGGCAACAAATAAAGCATTAGTTGCTTTAGATCAAAAACATACCGAATTTGCAAAAATTGATGCCCGAAAAGGCGAGAACCAGACTAAGGTTTTGAAAAACATGCAAATGATGAGTATGATGGGATCATTGTTGAATCAGCCAAAATTGGTACCTGAAAATCTTCAAATTACAGGTTCAGGAACAGATGCGAAAATCACTGCAAAAGAAGGTACAAACCCAATTTTTGTTGATCAGACGCTTTCATTATTGTTGCCAATGATGACTACAATGGGAGATTCTGGTTCTGGTAAATCAGACAACATGAATATGATGTTGCCATTGGTATTATTGGCTACAGATAAAAACAATGCTAACAGCAACAACAACTTGTTGCCAATTGCTATGGTAATGATGTTGAATAAGTAAATGGAGATAGGGCAGTTGCTCAACAATTGCCCTTTTTATTAATCTTTAAATTTTGAAAATATGAATCCATTTTTTAATATGATGTTTAGTTTTATCATGGCCAATAACAAAGCAAAACAATACAATATTGCTGATGATCATGAAATAAAAACTGTAGGATTGGCAACCGGAATGATGTTTGACAATCCGATTTTAAGTTATGTATTTATTGATAATAAGGCAAAATCAGTAAGCGAAAGTTTGAAAAGTGCTCACGCAACAACTACAGCTTCTCAAGCTCCCGGATTACCTGCGTCAGGAGCAACAACGTCAGAAGGGGCACCTGCGCAATCAAATTCAGGAGGAGCTTCATCAGGACAAGTGTTGACTATGGAAGCGGTAAAAAGCGAAATTGCGACACTGAGAAATGAGTTGACAACACAAATTTCAACTTTGTCATCTCAGATGATCAGCAAGGCAGAGTTAGAAAAACTGAATTCAGGTTTGGCTTCTTTCGAAAAGGAAAAACAGCGTTTAAACGACTTGATTGATGAAATTGGTAGAAGGTTGGAAGAAATCTCAAAAAACATCAAAACATCTGATGCTGCCACAGCTGCTAAAAGTGTTTCTTCAAAATCATCATCTAAACCTTAATCAAGATGAAAGCAGCAGTCACAAACATAGAAACTGTTCATTTGAATAAAATTGAAAAGATGACAAGCCAGATTTTGGATAAAATCAATTCGATTCGTCCGAGTCTTTTTGCAAGCAATTTAAAATTTTCAAAAAAAGCAGAAGAACAAAAGAAGCAGTTGTTTAAGGAATTAATTCCGAAAAAAATGTTTTCGATTGATAAAACACTGGATTTGCTTGGAAAAATTTTGAACGATGCGAATTTTTCTAAATTAGATGATAAAGATCAAAGATTCATTCGTGGACTTGAAAAAATTGATCTTAAAAACAGTCAATACATCACTGAAATCAATGAATTTGTTTTACAAGGAAACGATTTGGATGTAATTTTTTCTTCTTTAATGGAAGAGACTTTGTATTTCAATTATCTCAATTCAGAGTTATACGATATCGATTTTAAGTTGAGTAGCATTCGTTTACAACCTTAAAATGTAGGCTTATGGATCCGAGACTTAAAATCATATTGTATGGCAATCCAGACGAAGAATTGTCACTGTTAATGCGATTAGAAAAGGAAAAAGATTATCCAAATCATTGCACCATTATTTCAGAATTTGGAACTATCGTAAGCATTCGAACCAAACGCCGTTTTTTGAAGGCTATCTACGATAGTAAAAAAGTATTTAGTTTGAAAGCGCCAACTGTTATTCCAGCAGATGAAACAGTTGAAGAAATTCCTGAAACTCAGATTTTGGATAAAAAGAACGATATTTTGCCTGCTACTGTTTCAAATGCTGTATTTGGAATTATTGATTTTGGTTTTGATTTTACACATCCTGATTTTATTGAAAATGGCAAGACACGCTTCGAGAAAATTTGGATTCAGTCGGGTCGATACGACGGAAACAGATACGGTTACGGCCGGATTATCACTGAAGCTCAGATCAATGAAGCGCTTCTGGATGAGTTTCCTTTCAAAAAATTGGGCTATCATCCCGGTAAAACAGATTTATTTGGAAACGGCACACATGGTACGCATGTACTTGGAATTGCTTGTGGAAATGGTTCGGTTGCGCCAAAAAGTTTTGCTCCAAATGTCAAAATTATTGCCGTTGATATGGGAATAAATTACGTCAACGGATCGAATTTGTCATTAGGAGACTCTGTAAAAGGATGTGACGGACTTCATTTTATAAAAGAAGCCGCAACTGATCGAGCGCTTGTCGTCAATATGAGCCTTGGCGGTCATGGCGACGCACACATGGGCGTTACCTTGCTGGAGCAGGTTATCGATCATATTGTGACAAACAGAAAAGGAACTGCGATTGTCCAAAGCACAGGAAATTATCATCAAGGCAATACGCATACGTATGGAGACATTAAAACCGGCCAGAAAATTAAAATTCCGTGGATGTTCAAAAAAAATGACCGCACGCCAAACGAAATGGAAATTTGGTATCATGGTGATGATGTTTTGAGTGTCATAATTTATGATGATGATCAAAAGGTATTGCTTTCTTCGACACCTTTTAAAGATGAGCTTATTGTAAAAGAAGGTGATGAAGTAGGAATTTGTCTTCACAGATGCAAGGAGCCAAATACCAACAAAAACCAGATCAATATTTTGGTTAACGGCAAATTAAATTCGAAGTTTTGGACCGTTGAATTGGTTGGAAATAAAGTAAGCAATGGACGATATCATTGTTATATAGAAAGAGATGATGGCGGACAGTCTATTTTTTTGCCTGCGGTTGCAAACAAAACACATACTACTAATTCGATTTGCAATTCAAAATACAGCATTGTCGTTGGCGCTTATAACCAGAATGATGAAACAAAACCTATTTTATCTTTCAGCAGCTCTGGCCCAACCGCCGATGGAAGAATGAAACCTGAACTGGTGGCTCCAGGTTATAAGATAAAATCATCTTGCTCTTCTTCTAGCCGAGAGAATCGTGCATCAAACAAGCTTACATCTAAAAGTGGCAGCAGTATGGCGGCGCCTTATGTAGCATCACTTGTACTGAAAATTTTGGATAAAGAACCTCAACTGGATATTAGAACAATTCGAAAAAGACTTTTTGATGCTTGTGATCCGGCGTTTTTCAAAGACAGCAAGTTTGAAATTTTTAGATCGGGCCACGGTTACATCAATCCAAATAAAATACTATAAATATTATGGAAAATATAGTTTCAAATACTACAGCAAATCAAAATATTGCAAACATGTCAGGGATATTAAGAAGTAGTGTTGGGTTAAATGCGACCAATAATGCTTCAGATGTTATCTTGATTCAAAACTATTTAAAAGCGCTTGGATATCCCCTGCAAAGTAATGGCTATATTGCAAATAGTCAAACGGATAGCACTGTTATTTCGATTTTTAATTTTCAAGCTAATAATAATCTTCCAATTACAGGAAATGTCAATCCTGACGATGCTTGTTTCAATACTTTGAAACAGTTGAATAGGGGGAATGCTTCGATAACCGAATCAGAAGATGAATCGCTACATCAGCCTTTTTTGACTAATTCTTTTCTTTTTAGAAGAAATGCTGGAAATGCAAATACGTTGAACGTCATTTTCGAAGGAGATTCTTGGCTTGATTATCCAGTTCCGACTATTTTGGATTTGTACGATACCATTACAGACCGAAATCAAAGATTGAATTTGAATTGTCTGCATTTGGCCAAGTTTGGAGAAACAACTTCGCAAATGTATGCCGACAGAACTCATTTTGTACAATATGTAAGCGGTTATCGCATTGACCGAATTTATTTCAGTGGAGGCGGAAATGATGTTTTTCCGCAATTGGGCAGAATAGTAAATGCTGGCGTAACTTCTTTCGATCCGAGTTTTTTTACAGATCAAGCAAAGCTGACAGAACTCAGAAGTTTATCTGGAGACGATTTGTATCAAAAATGTATTGTACATAAGCGATTTCTAAACACAAATACTTTTGATCGCGCGCTGTTTAATTCGGTTAATTTAAGTTCAATTTTCAGTACAATTATGCGAAATTATCTAGGTTTTGGAAATATTGTAAATACTTACGCAACGCCAAATACTATTTTTTATATGCATACTTACGATTATCCGTTATTTAAACTTGGTGTGAGACCATCCATTGTGGGCGTCGATTTGCCACTTGGACCTTGGATAAAACCCGTTTTTGATCGTTTAGGTATTGCCGATGAAATTTTAAGATCGTATATTATTATTCGCTTATTAGATAAATTTTATGCTCTTTTGTGCCAAATCAAGAATCATTTCAATTATTACGGTTATCGTTTTCAAAGCAGAATTATTGATTACCGCGGGCTTTTAAATTCTTCAGAATATTGGCGAGATGAAATTCATCCAAACTCGGCAGGAGCGAGGAGATTGGCGACACGCGTCACATTTTAAAATAGAAAAACCCGACTTACTAAAGTCGGGTTTTGTATTTAAAAAGTAACCTTTTATCTTAAAGTTGCCCCAAGTTCTGTTTCAAAAGTTTGTTGCAATTTCAACATGATTTTGTCAATTTGAGCATCGGTTAGCGTTTTGGTGTTATCCTGAATGGTAAAACTCAATGCATACGATTTTTTGCCTTCTGGAAGTTTATTTCCTTCATAAACATCAAACAAATTGATGTCTTTTAAAAGTGATTTTTCCGTTTGTTTTGCCAAGTTGAAAATACTTTCGTAAGTCGTACTCTGGTCAATCAACAACGCTAAATCTCTTCGTACTTCAGGATATTTAGGAATTTCAGTGTATTTAATTTTTCCAGTAATGATTTTCAAAACTAAATCCCAATTGAAATCAGCATAATAGACATCTTGTTTGATTCCGAAGTGTTTTAATATAGACTTTTTAACTACGCCCATTTCAACCAAAGTATCATTGTTGTAGCAAATTGCTGTTCCTTCTGAAAAAATATCAGATTGCACTGGTGCATTCGAAATTTTGTCAATTCCTAAACGAGCCAAAATGGCTTTTACATATCCTTTCAATAAAAAGAAATCTGTTGTTTTTTGAGAATTAGTCCAGCTTTCTTTGTTTCTGTTTCCAGAAATCAATAAAGTCAAGTGTTTGTGCTCCTCGTAACCAGTCAGGTATTTATGATAGGTTTTTCCGAATTCAAATAATTTTAAATCGGCATTTTTTCTATTGATATTGTATGAAATCGCTTCTAATCCAGAGAATAACAAAGATTGACGCATGGTTGATAAATCACTGCTCAAAGGATTTAACATCGTTACGTTATGCTCTTCTTTTAATGAAGTCGAAAGTTTTGCGTATGCCGCGGTTGTCAAAGAGTTTGCCATCATTTCATGGAAACCTTGAGAATTCAACTGAGAGGCAATTACATTTTGTACTTTGTAATCTTCCGTTCTCGGTGAATTTGCTACAGTTGCATTGAATTTTTTAGAAAAATTAATGTTATTGTATCCATAAACACGCAAGATTTCTTCAATAACATCTATTTCGCGTTGCACGTCAACACGGTAAGCAGGAATTGTTAATCCTAAACCAGAATCAGAAACGCTGTTTACTTTGATATCTAAAGAAACTAATATTTTTTTGATCGTATCTTTTGAAATTTCCTGTCCGATGATTTTATATACATGGCTGAAATTCAATAAAACAGAGAAATCTTCCACCTTTTTAGGATAAACTTCCACAACATCAGAAGTTATTTTTCCACCAGCTACTTCCTGAATTAAAAGGGCAGCACGTTTTAGTGCATATTCTGTAATTGTTGGATCAATTCCTCTTTCAAATCTAAATGAAGCATCAGTGTTCAATTGATGTCTTTTGGCTGTTTTACGAATACTAACGGCATCAAAATAGGCACTTTCTAAAAAGATTGTAGTGGTTCCGTCAGTAACACCAGATTTTTTTCCACCAAAAACACCTGCAATACACAATGGTCCTTTTTCGTCGCAAATCATCAAATCTTCTTTGTGTAATGTTCTTTCAACATCATCAAGCGTAACAAATTTTGTTCCTTCTGGCAATGTTTTTACGATTACTTTTCCGTTGATTTTTGCAGCGTCAAAAGCGTGAAGCGGTTGTCCTAATTCATGCAAAACATAATTAGTAACATCGACAATATTGTTTTTTGGAGTCAGTCCAATAGCTTTTAAGCGATCTTGAAGCCAAGCTGGAGATTCTTGAACCGTAATTCCAGAAATGGTTACTCCACAATATCTTGGTGCTAAATGAGAATCTTCGACATTAACGTCGATTTTTAGCGTACGCATGTCCACTCTAAAATTGCTTACAGATGGCGTAATCAATTCAACGTTTACGCCGCGTTGTAGCATTCCCGCTCTCAAATCACGCGCTGTACCAAAATGGCTCATCGCGTCAGCACGGTTTGGAGTCAAGCCAATTTCAAAAACTTCGTCATTTACAATTTTAAAAACTTCTGCTGCAGGAGTTCCAGGAACTAACGCATCATCAAGAACCATAATTCCGTCATGACCTGTTCCTAATCCTAATTCGTCTTCGGCACAAATCATTCCGTGGCTTTCTTGACCGCGAATTTTTCCTTTTTTGATGGTAAACTCAGCACCATCTTTATCGTATAAAACAGTTCCAATAGTTGCAACTGGCACTTTTTGCCCTGCAGCCACATTTGATGCACCGCAAACAATTTGTACAGGCGCTTCTTGGCCAATATTTACAGATGTTACTTTCAATCGGTCTGCATCTGGATGTTTTTCGCAAGTAAGTATGTGACCTACTACAACTCCTGCTAAACCTCCTTTTATTGATTGGTATTTTTCTACAACTTCTACTTCCAAACCTAAATCAGTAAGTAGTTCTGATGTTTGTTCTGAAGTCCAGTCAGTTTTAATAAATTGTTTTAGCCAGTTGTAAGATATTTTCATGTTAGCTTAATTATTCTTGTATAAGGATACAAATATAAGGATTGCGGATTGGAGTAAGAAAAAAAATATTTGGTTTTTTAACCGAAATTTAGTGCGTTTGTCGGAATTTAAGGATAATACTTTAAATTTTGAAAAGACCTATGTTTTTGATGATACTTTAAAACAGTTTTTGTTTTAGGAGTTTAAATCAGTTCTTCAACATGTTTTTTGATGTTCTCCGATATTTTTTTGATTGGCAAATCATTTTCATCATCACCAAAAGGATCTTCAATTTCTTCGGCAATTAATTCTAAACTGGCCAAAACATAAAAAATAAAAACGACTACAGGAACTACATAATATCCTAAGCTCAAAGAATATCCAAAAGGCAATGTCATAATATAAAAGAAAATAAATTTCTTTATAAAAGCGCTGTAAGAGTAGGGGATAGGAGTGTTTTTTATGCGTTCGCAAGCACCACAGATGTCTGTAAAAGCAACTAATTCGGCATTTAGAATGATAAGTTGGTCTCCGGTGATTTTTTTTGATTCATACAAAGTGTTGATCTTGTTGTACATCATTTGCTTTACTTGATTCGGCTTGTGTTTATGATGATCCAGTTCTGAATCAACGTCTTCAAAAAGCTGTTTGGCAGTTTCAGAGTTGTTCAAATGTTTGTATAAGATGGAAGCATAGCCAGGAATAAACTTTCTGAAAAACTTTCGGTCATTTTCATCTTTTAAAATAGCCGAAAGTTTTATCGCAAAGTTGCGGCTGTTGTTGACTAAACCGCCCCATAATTTTCGGGCTTCCCACCAACGGTCGTATGCAGTATTTGTTCTAAAAACCAATAAAAGTGAAATCACGAATCCTAATATTCCGTGCATTACAGGAATATTTTTAAGATAATGGTTTTCATCAATTCCAAAATAAATTACTTCGACATAACCCACAATTGCGGCATAAATGCCAATGCCAATCATTACAGGGAATAATTGCCTGATAGTGTCTGATTTATGAAAATGAAAGATAAATGTGAACCATTCTTTTGTATTGTACGCGATCATTTAAATTTGTTTTATAAAACAAATTTAATTTAAATTAATATTTCCAGCTAATTCTCTCAAGGCAATTTCAGATAATTTTGCCTGATATTGAGCATTGCTGTAACGCACTTTGGCGTTGACATAATTTAACTGTGCCGTTCTGAAATCGAGCGTTGTAATTGTTCCGATTCTGAATTTGTCTAACGTAATATCCAAGTTTTGTTTGGCTATTGCTACGTTATCTTCTTCTAAATCAATTAATCCTAAGTTTGTTTGATAGGTTTGAAACGCTGTACTTAGTTGTGTATCCAAAATCATATTTTGCTGATCAATAGCAATCTGTGAATTTTCGATTTCCATTTGTGCAACTTTTTCATTTCGATGCTGATTTAAACCATCAAATATATTTAACCTTGCATTAAAACCGTAATTGAAACCTTTTGAAGATGACTGGCTCGTAAAACCCAAACTCGACTGATTTTCTGAAAAATTATACCCAGAAGTCAAATTTACAACAGGATAGCGATCTGCTTTTATTTGCTTTAATTGAAGTTCAGCAATTCGTTTATTGATGATTTGAGCTTCTACGGCTGGATTTTGTTTATGAGCTAAATCAGATAATTCAGCTAAATTCATAGCGTTATCAACCGCAACTAAATCGGTTACTGTGAAATCAATTTTTGGATCGCGTGCTAAATATTGGTTTAGTAAAATTTTAGCGTTTGCATAGGTTTCTTTTTGTCTTAATAAAGCAACTTGATCTGAATTTAAATCGACTTGAGCATTCAAAACCTCTAGTTTTGAAGCTTTTCCAATACTGAAACGGTTTTGTGCCAATGTCAATCTTTGCTTAGAAATTACGATTGTAGTATCTAAAGCGGCCAATTGATGCTGTTGCTGTACAAGATCATAATAAGCTGAATTTACCTGTACGATTTTAATCAAAACGGTTCTTCTCAATTCTGAATCGCCTAATTTTTGAAGTTCTTTTAATTGGTCCAGACGTGCAAACATTTTCATGCCATCAAAAACAGTCCAGTTTAGGCCAACTCCGTAACTTAAAGTATTGTTTTTTGCATTGTTTAATGAAGTTGTTGTTCCATCCTGACGTGTTTGTGATGAATTTGTAACACTGTTATTGTCGTTTACTGTAGCGGCCACAGTTGGCAGTATTCCTGCATTTCCAATCGTAACATTGGTTTCGCTTATTTTTGAATTATTCTTCGCAATTCTAATTTCGAAATTGTTTTCTAAAGCGATTTTTGTAGCATCTTCAATAGTCAAAACTCCTTGTGCGCTTGCTTTCGAAAGGCATAAAAAGATAATTAGTACAGTGCTGTATAAATTTTTGATGTTCATATTTATTTTCTTTTACCAGAAAATCATGAATGCTGCTAGAAGCAATACTCATGATTTTTGGCTACTATTTTATACTTTCTTTTTCGTATTCGTCAATATGATCGAACTCTGGATAATGTTTTCTTGCTTTTGACCACATCAAATAAATTGCAGGGATTACAAAAAGTGTCAAAGCAAGAGAAAAAATTGTTCCTCCAACAATTACAACTCCCATCCCGATTCTACTTGTTGAAGCGGCTCCAAGTGACATTGCAATTGGCAACGCTCCTAAAGCAATAGCTAAACTGGTCATTAAAATTGGACGCAAACGCGCTTCAGAAGCTTCTAGAATTGCTTCCAATTTAGGCTTGCCTTGTTCGCGCAGCTGATTGGCAAATTCAACAATCAAAATACCATTTTTCGTTACTAATCCAATAAGCATTACGGTTCCAATCTGACTGAAAATATTCCAGGTTTGATTGAATAACCAAAGCGAGAATAACGCTCCAGCAACAGCCATTGGCACTGTTAAAATAATAATGAACGGGTCGATAAAACTCTCAAATTGCGCCGCCAAAATCAAGAAGATTAATAGTAAAGCCAGACCAAAAGCAAATGAAGTATTCGAGCTACTTTCAACGAAATCTCTTGATTCTCCAGCTAAATCGGTAGTGAAAGTTTCGTCTAGAACTTTGGCTTTAATTCGGTTCATTTCTTCAATTCCGTCTCCCATACTTTTTCCTGGCGCTAAACCTGCAGAAACTGTAGCCGACATGTATCTATTATTGTGATACAATTGTGGCGGATTACTTTGTTCTTCAACATTTACAACGTTGTCCATTTGGATCAATTCACCTTTGTTGTTTTTTACAAACATAGAAGTTAAATCCAATGGTTTTGAACGGTCTTTTTGATCAAATTGACCAATTACTTGGTACTGTTTTCCGTTTTTAATGAAATATCCAAAACGTTGTCCGCTTAAAGAAAGCTGTAATGTTTGTGCAATATCCAAGATCGAAATTCCTAAACTTTCAGCTTTTTCACGATTGATGCTTACGTTGATTTCTGGTTTGTTGAATTTCAAGTTCACATCTGTAGTAGAAAAAACGTCACTTTTTCCAACTTCTTCCATAAATAATGGAATTTTTTCTCTTAGTTTTTCAAAATTCGGAGCTTGAATAATATATTGAATTGGCAAACCTCCACGTCTGTTTACAGCAATTGTAGGCTGTTGAATAACGGCAGTTTTTGCCTCAGGATATTTTTTTGTCCATTTTGTCAATTTATCAGCAATATCTTTTTGAGAAGTTTTTCTTTCGTCTGGTTCTTTTAGTGAAAGTCTGATAAAACCCGTATTTGTTGCCGAAGCTCCAAAACCTGGTGCAGTGATTACCAAACTCACTTTTTTCTCCGGAATCGAATCATCAACCAGTCTTGAGATTTCTTGCATGAAACGGTCTGTATATTCGTAAGATGAACCTTCAGGCGTTGTCATACGCATAGTTACAGAACTTCTATCGTCAAGCGGAGCAGTTTCTTTTGGAAGAATGGTAAAGAACAAATAAATCAACCCGAAACATGCAATAAGAATAGGGAAGCTGATCCATTTTTTATCCATGAATTTTGCAAGCGATTCAGCATAACTGCTGTTCATTTTTTCAAAAAATGGCTCAGTTTTAATATAGAATTTTGATTTTTTCTGTTCGCCACCTTTCATTAAATAAGCGTTCAGCATTGGCGTAAGCGTAAGTGATACAAATGCAGAAATCAAAACCGCGGCACCAATCACGACACCAAATTCCCTAAAGAGTCGTCCTACGAAACCTTCCAAGAAAATTACCGGCAAGAATACTGCTGCAAGCGTAACAGAAATTGAAATTACTGCGTAAAAAATTTCGTTTGAACCTTTGATTGCAGCTTCAATTGGTGACATTCCTTCTTCGACTTTTTTGAAGATATTTTCGGTTACTACAATACCATCATCTACAACTAAACCGGTCGCAAGTACGATCGCTAATAAAGTCAAAACGTTGATTGAGAACCCAAAAAGCCACATGATGAAAAACGTAGCAATCAAGGAAACCGGAATATCAATTAAAGGCCTGAAAGCAATTGCCCAGTCTCTAAAGAATAAGTAAATAATGATAATTACCAGAACAATAGAAATTCCTAAAGTTTCGGCAACTTCCATTACTGATTTTTTTACGAAAATAGTATTGTCAAGAGCAATATTCAGTTTAATATCTTTTGGAAGATCCTTTTTTAAAGCTTCGTATTTTTTATAAAATTCAGCTGAAATATCTAAATAATTGGCTCCCGGCATTGGTACAATTGCCAAACCAATCATTGGCAGGCCAGACTGACTCAATTTTGTTTCGATATTTTCTGGTCCAAGTTCTGCACCTCCAATATCGCTGAAACGAACAATTTTATCTCCGTCGGTGCGGATGATAATGTTGTTGAATTCCTCTGGTTTTGATAAGTTTCCGATAGTTTTAACAGTAAGCTCAGTATTATTACCAGTCAGTTTTCCTGATGGAAGCTCAACGTTTTGCGAATTTAAAGCATTTCGTACTTCGGCAACAGTAACGCCATAAGCAGCAAGTTTGGCAGGATCGATCCATAAACGCATTGCGTAACGTTTTTGTCCCCAAATTTGCACGCCACTAACGCCCGGAATAGTTTCTAACCGTTGTGAAATGACATTCTCCGCATAATCACTCAATTCAAGTGAATTTCTACTGTCACTTTGAACTGTCATCGAAATGATGGCATCACTATCGGCATCTGCTTTAGATACAACCGGCGGTGCATCAATATCTTGTGGTAAGCTTCTGATGGCTTGCGAAACTTTGTCACGGACATCATTTGCTGCTTCTTCTAAATCTTTATCTAGATTAAACTCAATTGTAATATTGCTGCTTCCCTGATTACTCGAAGAAGTAATGTTTCGGATTCCGTCAATTGCATTTACTGCTTTTTCAAGCGGTTCTGTAATTTGCGATTCGATAATATCTGAATTGGCTCCGGTATAGTTTGTTCTGATCGAAACCTGTGCCGGGTCAATTGAAGGGAATTCTCGAACACCCAAAAAAGTATAACCAATGAAACCGAATAAAATAATCAAAAGATTCAGTACAATCGTTAAAACGGGTCTTCTTATACTTGTGGTTGATAAACTCATATCTGATTTATGATTTTAGATTTTAGATTTATAGCAAAATCTTAATGATATCTTTAAAATCTATATTTAAGTCTTGTGACTTTTGACTTTATGACTTTTGACTTTACGACTATTTTATTTTAACTTTTATTGGTGCATCATTTTTAAGCGACATTACACCGCTAGTAACAAGTGTGTCACCAGCTTTTAATCCAGATAAAATTAAAATAGAAGCATCAGTACGAGTTGTTGCTTCAACCATAACTTCTTTGGCTTTGCCCATATTAGAGATATACACTTTTTTTCCACTTTGTACAGGAACGATAGCTTCTGATGGGACAACAATTGCATCTTTAATGATGTTCAGAGGAAGTTTTACATCTGCAAAAGTTCCAGGAAAAAGTTTTCCGTCAGTATTATCGGCAATGGCTCTAATTTGTAAAGTTCTTGTTGCTACGGCAACCTCAGGTTCTATAGCGTAGATTTTTGCTTTATAAGTTTTATCTGAACCAGAAACTGTAAAATCAATGTTTGAACCATTGTTAACTTGTGTAGCATATTTTTCAGGAATTGAAAAGGTTATTTTCACTTTTCCCATATTAACAAGTTTAGCAACCAAAATAGTAGGAGTGATGTAAGTTCCTGGTGAAATCGAACGCAAACCAATTTTTCCTGAAAAAGGAGCTTTTACAGAGGTTTTTGAAATTTGGGCTTTAATTAATTGTGTTTGTGCTTTTGCAGAAGCATAATCAGCATTTGCGACATCAAATTCTTCTTTGCTAATCGCTTCTTTTTGAAGCAATAATTTTGCTCTTCTTTCATTTTCAGCTGCCAAACCTTCTCTAGTTTGCGCTTGACGCAACTGCGCTCTCAATTCAATATCATTCACTTTAAAAAGTACTTGGCCTTTATTTACGTAACTTCCTTCATTGAAATAGATTCCTTCAACGATGCCAGAAACTTCGCTTCTGATTTCTATTTGCTCATTAGCTTCGATTGATCCTGATAATGATAAATTATTATCAAAAGTGGCAGTTTTTACAACAATTCCAGTAACTGTTGTTGGTTTGTCTTTGTCGCCAGACTTTTTTGATTCATCATTTTTGCCTTTGTTGGATATTACTCTGTAGGTAATAAATCCTCCTAAAACAATAATTATCAAGGCGTAAATTAGGTTTTTTACTTTCATAAAATTAAAGTGATATGTTTTTTTGGGTTTTTGTTTTTGTAGCTAACAAATTTAACTTTTTGATATGAAAACGAAAGATCTTAGTCTTTATTTAACATTTGTATGTACAAATTTTTGTATTGCCAATAAGATTAGACTATTTTTCTATACAATGGTTTAATCTTAATTAGAAAAAAAATCCGTTGTCTTATGCTTGTAATGAAAATGGTTTAGGACTGGTAATGTTCTAAAAAGTAAAAGTAAGTTTTTGTTTGTAAAAAACGTAAAAATACGCGTTTTTAAATTAGGAAAAAACTGATACTATTTTTTTATAGTGCATTTTATCTCAATTATTTTGCGCTTTATCGATTTTATTTGTAACATTGATAAGGTTAAACAAAACAACAGCATTTATGCTTCTGTTTTGCTGTTTTTCTACAATGTCGCTGGTAAATGTAAGTTTTTTTATTTTTTTTATAGTTTGATTTTTATTTGGTCAAATTTTAAAATTAACAAGTGTTTATATTTTTAAATCAAAATCTAGATTGCTTATGATGAAAAAATTACTCCTTGGTTTATGGTTTTCTGTGCTTCTTGCAGCTATTTCGGTGTTGTTTTGGAAAAATGAGTATCAATACAGTCTTCCCACACCAATTCCTAGCAATTATCATCCAATAGCAATGGGAAGCAAGATTGATTTAAAATGTTGCACAATGGATCAAAAGCCCGTTTTTGTCCATTTTTTCAACCCTGAATGCCCCTGTTCCCGTTTTAACATTCCTTATGTTGCTGAATTGATAAAAAAGTATGGTGATCGTATTAACTTTAAAATTGTCGTCATAAACAACGAAAAAAGCGTCACAATTAAAGAAATTCAGCAAAAATTTGACGCCAAAATTCCAGTTTATTTTGACCCATCGATAGCTAAAAATTGTGGCGTTTTCTCGACGCCTCAGGCTGCACTAATTGACAGCTCACAAAAGCTCTATTTTAGAGGGAATTATAATAAAACAAGATATTGTACCGATGCGGAGACAAATTATGCACAGCAGGCAATAGAAATGTTGCTGAAAAAAACAAGTGCTCCATCATTTGATGCTTTCGCTTTGAGAGCTTACGGATGTTCATTGCCAAAATGCACTAAATAAATTTAACCCCAAAATTACCTACTTATGAAAAGAAAAGCTAGTTTGAATGAGCAGGACTATCTGCGTAGTTTTATGTCAACAATGACGGAAAAATCTGATGTAATCATTAATTATGTTCTTGCCCTTTATTTTCTTCTCGGAATTGCGTTGTCTTTTAAATATGATACTTGGGAAATTGGTGCAGGCGTAGGCACTTTGAATTTGCTTGCTTATTATTCAGCCAAACTATTTGTCAAAAACTCTAAATTTTACCAATATGTGCTTTCGGTAGTGTTGGCTATTTTTATGGCACAATACATTTATCAAATGCATGGTCTGTTTGAAATGCACTTTACGGTATTTGTGGCCAGCACGATTTTAATTATTTATCAGAATTGGAAACTTCAAATTCCGCTTGCTCTTTTGGTAATCTTGCATCACGGCGTTTTGGCATATCTTCAAAATTATGTTTACAACGATGCAAATGGATTACAGGTTTATTTTTCGCAAGTAAGTTTTGATCTTGAAACTTTCTTGGTGCACATTGTATTGGCAAACGCAGTATTTTTCATGAATGGTTATTGGGCTTATTATTTTAAAACGCACAGTCAAAACCATATCACTAAAATTTCTGATGAATATGAATTGGAAAATATCAAATTAGCTTCTGCTAAATTTAGCTCAATCTCGGCGACTAAAGAGTATAACGACTTTATTCATAAAACAACTTTAGATTTAAAAATGCCGGTCAGTTCAGTTTTAAAACTTATTGATGTTTCAAAAGGACATACAGACAATGATCAACTCTTGAATTATCTAGATATGATGAAAGAAAGTGCCAGAAAAATTGATGATCTTGTTAATGATATTCATTTCAAATCGGTTACTGGCAAAACAAATTCGAATCTATAATTAACCTTAATTGAAGCACCTCTTCTATGAAATTTACCACATAAAATAACATAATTAATTTAAATGCAGAATTTATGGATATTAAAATTCCCCGCCCAAATCCATCAAAAAGAGAAGTTGACTGGAATAAGAGCAAAGTGTTGCTCAGTAAAACAGACACAAAAGGAACTATTTTGTATGCTAATGAAGATTTTATAGATGTTTCAGGCTACGATGAGTTCGAATTAATTGGACAACCTCATAATATTATTCGGCATCCGGATATGCCCAAAGTGATTTTCAAGTTTTTGTGGGATAGTATCAAGTCAAACAAAAATATTCATGCGATCATTAAAAACATGTCAAAAACGGGAAGATATTATTGGGTAATCACCGACTTCAAAATCTTAGCGGATTCAAAAGGCAATATTGTAGGCTATTTTGGAACAAGAAAATCGGTTCGTGAAGATATTATAGACAAATTCATTGAGCCTTTATACAACAGACTCCTGCATATTGAGGAAACCAGCGGTATTTTAGCTTCAGAAGAATATTTAGTTGGTTTTTTGCAAGAACGCAATAAAACATATACGGAATACATTGATGATCTGGTTGCAACAGGAAAAGATAGTAAAAACAGAGCAAGCAAAGGCTTGTTTAGTGCTCTTTTTGAAAAGAAAGAAAATTAGAAAATAGTTCATCATTCAAAAATTACTTCGCTGTATCAATCAAAATAATTACTATTAATTTGCTCCCCAACAAATCTAATCACCTGGATAATTTTAAGTTTGATATAGCGGAGTTTTTTTGTTTAAAGTTTTAGTTTCAAGTTTCAGATTTGCTTAAAAACTTTGCGCCTTTGTCACTTTGTCACTTTGAACCTTCTAACTAATATAATTCCAGATATTTTTCTTTTTGGTCAATTCAATAAAAACAGCTTTTAAAACCGCATGTTCTGGTTTTTGAAGTGCGCTGTCTTCTTTTAAAATTTTCATGGCATAATTTCTGGCCAAAGATAAAATCTCTCGATCTTTTACAATATCAGCAATTTGAAGATTTAAAACACCACTTTGTTGTGTTCCCATTAAATCCCCGGGGCCACGAAGTTTTAAGTCGACTTCAGCGATTTCAAAACCATCATTTGTGCCAACCATTGTTTCCATCCTGATTTTGCTGTCGGAACTCAATTTATGGCTGGTCATTAAAATACAATAACTTTGTTCGGCACCACGACCAACGCGCCCACGCAATTGATGCAACTGCGAAAGGCCAAAACGTTCTGCACTCTCAATAATCATCACACTGGCATTTGGTACATTTACACCAACTTCAATTACAGTTGTTGCCACCATAATGTTGGTTTTTCCTTCAGAAAAGCGTTTCATTTCAGCATCTTTATCCGCGGGTTTCATTTTTCCGTGCAGAATCGAAATTGAGTATTGAGGCAACGGAAAATCTCTCGAAATGCTTTCGTAGCCGTCCATCAAATCTTTATAATCCATTTTTTCAGATTCCTGAATCAATGGATAAACAATATAAATTTGTCTTCCTTTGGCAATTTCATCACGAAGAAATTTCCAGACTTTCAAGCGGTTTGTGTCGTATCTATGAACCGTTTGGATTGGTTTTCTTCCCGGTGGCAATTCATCAATTACAGAAATATCCAAATCGCCATATAAACTCATCGCTAAAGTTCTCGGAATTGGCGTTGCAGTCATCACCAAAACGTGAGGCGGAATCTCATTTTTCTTCCACAATTTTGAACGCTGTTCTACACCAAAACGATGTTGCTCATCAATAATCGACAAGCCTAAATTTTGGAATTTCACTTTATCTTCCAATAAAGCATGAGTTCCAATTATAATTTGCAGACTTCCGTTTTCAAGTTCTTCATGAATAATTTTTCGTTCAGAAGTCTTAGTGGAACCCGTCAATATTCGGATATTGATATTTAAAGTATTGGCAAATGCTGATAATCCAATAAAATGTTGATTGGCCAAAATCTCGGTTGGCGCCATCAAACAAGCCTGAAAGCCGTTGTCGATAGCCAAAAGCATGCTCATAAAAGCCACAATTGTTTTTCCGGAACCCACATCACCTTGAAGCAAACGATTCATTTGAGCGTTACTTCCCATATCGGTGCGGATTTCTTTTAGTACTCTTTTTTGAGCGCCAGTCAAATCAAATGGCAAATGATTTTGATAAAACGCATTAAAAAGTTCACCAACTTTAGTAAAAGGATGTCCTTTTATTTTATGCTTTCGAATTAAATTTTTAGTAATTAATTGAAGCTGAATAAAAAACAATTCCTCAAATTTTAATCGGAATTGGGCTTTCGCCAAAATTTCAGTGCTTTTTGGAAAATGAATATTGAATAAAGCAGCTCTTTTTGGAATTAACTTCAATTCTTCAATCAAATACGGAGGAAAAGTTTCGGTAAACAAAGCTTGTGTTTCAATAAACAATTGTTCCATTAATTTATTGATCGTTCTATTTGAAATTCCTCGATTAGCAAGCGTTTCGGTCGAAGGATAAACGGGTTGCATTGCAGAGCGAAGACTCTTTTCGTGTTCGCTTAAAAGTTCAATTTCCGGATGTGCCATACTAAATTGGCTTCCGTATAAGGAACATTTTCCAAAAATTACTAACGTTTCGTTCAGTTTTAAGCTCTCTCTAATCCATTTATGACCTTGAAACCAATTCAGCTCAATTTGTCCAGTATCATCCACGAAAGTGGCAACCAAACGCTTTTTGTTTTTGGCAAATTCAACGGTTTTGATGTTGATGATTTTCCCAATAATCTGAACTTCAGTTCCCGTATTTTGGAGTTCGTTTATCTTGTAATAACGTGTCCTGTCAATATAACGATTCGGAAAAAAATTGACTAAATCTCCATACTTATGAATTCCCAATTCTTTGCGAAGCAACTGGCCACGACTCGGGCCAACGCCTTTAAGGTATTCGATTGGGGTTTCAAGAAGATTGTTAGACATTTTTTAGGCTTCTTAGATTATTAGATTTTTAGATCGGCTTAGATTTTAGAAAATAGAACAAAGAACAAAGAATATAGAGCAAAGACAAAATCTATTTTCTTGCGTCTATTTTCTTTTGTCTTTTTTTGAAAAGCGAAGATAGATTTTAATTAGGAAATTTGAAAATCCTATGTTTACTGCTTTTTTTGATTTTGATAACGTTTTCAAGCTTCCAATATTATCTTATTGTTAACTTAATAGCTTATGGCGCAACTATTTTTATAACGTTAAATCTTAATAATAATTAACCTTAAAACTTTAGAGAAAATGAAAAAACTTGTATTATTATTTGCTTTGGTTCTTGCGCTCATTTCTTGTTCAAACAATGATTCTGATGATGTGGTCGTTTCTGATTATTACGGAAAATGGAATCAATTTGCTGGTGAACCGTACGCAAGTGACCCATCTTCGACGCAATTTTCGTATCAATTTAATAAAGACAAGACTTTTACAAAAACACGAAATTATGATAATAAGATCACAACTTTATCAGGAACTTTTGAAATAAAGACTACCGAAAACGCAACTGTTTTTGTTTTGACTTACACAGAGCAAAATTTTTTAATATCAAATTGTACAGGTGGTTTACAAGAGAGTTTGACTTTAGACAAATCAGGTTATTTAAATGATAATGCCAGTATGTGCGATCGCAGCTATACGTACAAAAAAGCAAAATAAAAACCGTAAGTTTGCTAAACAATTAAGTATTCAGTTTTTTTTATTGAATACTTTTTTCTTTTAAAAATACCTTACTATGACAACTCATTTAGCACTTTTACGCGGGATCAACGTTTCGGGACATAATATGATGAAGATGGAAGCTTTGAAAACAATGCTGGAAAATCTTGGATTTCAAAATATTAGAACCTATCTGCAATCTGGAAATGTTTTTGTTGATAGTGATGAAGATGCTTCAAAAGTGGGTTTTATGATCAAACAAGAAATTTTTAAGGTTTTTGGTCATGAAGTTCCGGTTATCGTAATTGCTAAAGAAGATTTAGAATTGTGTTTTAAAAACAACCCTTTTCTTAAAGAGAAAGATATTGATACAAAAAAGCTTTACGTGGCCTTTGTTTCAATTGCTTTGAAAAAAGAAAGTATAAACGATCTGAAAATCAGTCAATTTAAGCCAGATGAAGCTAGTATTGACGGTAACAGAATTTTTATTAAATACGCTATTGGGGCAGGAAAAACAAGGTTGGAAGGCAAGTACATCGAGAAAAAATTGAATGTTATCACAACAATGAGAAACTGGAATACAGTTACGAATCTACTCCAAATGTATGCAGAGTAAATTTTTAGTCCCGTAGCCATTTTTGCATGGCAGGAAAAGCAGTTTTATGTTCTTTCTCTGCGCGTTCATTCCCCACACACAATCCCATCCATTCGAGTAGTGGTAAACCAATATAACTTCCGGAGTTAAAATTTGAAATATACCAATCTGAAGAATCTTTATAGCCATTAGAATGAAATACAAATTCTAAAGGCAATTGTAAATGATGTAAAGCAGCATATGACCATAAAATTGCTGCAATTTCGTCTCCTAGTGTAGGCCAGTCGATAGAAATTTGATTGGTGCCAATTAATTTTCTGTCTGCAGAAGTTGCAACTGCGAGATGTCCTGCTTCGTGTAATATATCGCCAGGGTATAAAAGTTTGTCATAATCAATATAGATACAATTAGGGCCCAATTCTAATCCAGGTAAAAAAGTTGAATCCAATTGTTTTTCTATAACATCAATTCCTATTTCGTTCAGGAACTTTAATGCTTTTTTCAATTCAGTATTCTCTTTTAAAATCATGTTAATTAGCTTTAGTTATAAAATTAACTTCTTATTTGGCGATCAAATCACAATACCAAAATCCGAAATCAAAAGCAGTTTTGTCGGTTGTGTCGCAAGCTTTGTTTGAAGAATGATCGGTTTTTGGTTTTTCGTATTTGCGGTAGACAATTTCGCCAATTTCAAAATCTACAGGTTTTGAGAAAATCGGACCATCAAAAGCAAAAGTATGAAATTCGCCATTTTCTCCACATACATCAACATTTTCTGGCAAATCATTGATGAAATCTTGATCAATAATTCGGCCTACAAAACTTTTGTCTAAATATTTTTCATTCACACAAACTACAATAGTTTTAAAACCCAATGAAATAAATTCCTGAATCAAATCGTGAGATGGAATTTTCCAAATAGGAAAAACACCTTCAAAACCTAATTTTGCCAATTGATCTTCACGATATTTGCGCAGATCTTCTAAAAATATATCGCCAAAAACAGAATGCGAAATACCCTCATTTTTTAGTTCTGTCAAGGTTTCAATCATCACATTTTCATAAACTTCCATAGTTGGCATTTCTGGAATCTGCATAATTTTTAATGGAATTCCAATACTTTTCGCTTGCGCTTCAAGTAATTCAACACGCACGCCATGCATTGAAATTCGCTGAAATTGCTGATTGACACTCGTCAATAAATATTCGATTTTAAAATCAGAATTTTGAAGAATTTTATATAAAGAAAGAGCAGAATCTTTTCCGCTGCTCCAATTGAATAATGCTTTTTTAGGTATTGACACGATTTGGAATTTTAAATGGTAAACTTACAAATTTCATTCTATTTGTTGATGAAAGGTTTGTAACTTTGGGATTTTGCCTTAAATTCAAATTCTAAAATGAAATACATTTTCTTTCTAATAACTTCCTTTGCATTTGCACAACAAACCCAATTTGTTGATTTTAAAACCGTGTCTGGACAATTAAAATTGAATACCCTAGAAAAATCAATTTCAGGAAATGTTGATTACGGTTTTACGGTTTTAAAAACAATTGACACTATAAAAATTGATGCAAAAAACATGGAATTTTCTAACGTAAAAATCAATAATAACAATGTTGTTTTTGTTAATTCTGGCAAGCAATTACAAATCGTTTCTAATTTTCAAAAAGGAGAAAATCATTTGACTTTTGAATATAAGGTAAAACCCAAACAAGCTTTGTATTTTGTTGATATTGAAAATAAAGACGCTCAAATATGGACGCAAGGACAGGGTAGATACACAAGCAATTGGTTTCCGAGTTTTGACGACGTCAATGAAAAACTGATTTTTAGATTAGGAATAACCTATGATAAAGAATACCAGGTTGTCTCAAACGGAATTTTAAAAGAAAAAACTCAAAACGGAAATTCATTTTATTGGCAATATGAAATGGAAAAACCGATGAGTTCTTATGTTTTAATGCTTGCTATTGGGAAATACGACAAAAAGAAATCGGAATCTAAATCTAATATTCCGCTCGAATATTATTTAGAAAATAAAGATGCGTCGCGTTTTGAATCTACTTACCGTTATTCAAAACGTATTTTTGATTTTTTGGAGAAAGAAATCGGCGTAAAATATCCGTGGGGAATTTATAGAGAGATTCCCGTGCGAGATTTTTTGTATGCCGGAATGGAAAACACAACTTCAACGCTTTTTGCAACGCGATATGTTGTTGATTCAATTGGTTTTGGAGACAGAAATTATACAAATGTAGATGCCCACGAATTAGCACATCATTGGTTTGGCAATTTAATAACGGCCGAAAGCAGCAAACATCATTGGCTTCAAGAAGGTTTTGCAACGTATTATGCGGCTCTTGCAGAACGAGATATTTTTGGCGACGATTATTTTTATTCTAAGCTTTATGACACAGCACAACAAATAAAATTTGCATCTAGAACGGATACAATTCCGGTTTTGAATCCAAAAGCTAGTTCGCTTACTTTTTATGAAAAAGGAGCTTGGGCGCTTTTTGTTTTGCATGAATCAATTGGAGATAAGGCGTTTAAAAAAGCAATAAAAAGTTATCTAAAGAAATATGCGTATCAAACGGTAAACACAGAAAATTTCTTCGACGAAATCAAAAAAGTATCTGATTTTGATTTGGAGAAATTCCAAAAAACTTGGCTAGAATCGACGGCTTTTGATGCCCCAACGGCAAATACTTTATTGAGCAAAAATAAAGCAATTCAAATTCGGTTAGAGGTAGATAAGTTGAAAAAAACACCTTTGGCAGAAAAGAAAGATTTTTTCATCAAGACTTTGAATTCTGATGTTTACCATTCGGCAAAAGAAGCAATTATGGATCAATTGGAAAATGAGAAATATGAAGCAAAAAAAGAATTATTGCTTTTGGCAATGAAAACCAATGATGTTCAAATTCGCCAAACCGTTGCTGAAAGTTTAACTAAAATTCCGGAAGATTTTAGAGATGAATATGAAACTTTACTTGACGATAAATCGTATCAAACACAAGAAATAGCATTATATTGGCTGTGGAGAAATTTTCCAGAACATCGGAAAACATATTTGGATAAATCAAAAGATTGGATCGGTTTTAATGATTATAATCTTCGTACGATGTGGCTTTCGCTGGCATTATCTACTTCAAATTATGCTGAAAATCCAGATGAACTTGTGATTGAATTGATTGATTTTTCTTCAAGCAAATATGAAGCAACAACCAGACAAAATGCGCTTGAAAAACTAATTGCGTTTAAAATCATCAACGATCAGGTTTTGAGTAATTTAGTTGCATCTACAACACATCATATGTGGCAATTTTCGAAATTTGGAAGAGATACAATAAGATTGTTATTAAAAAATTCTGAAATGCGTGCTTCGTTTGAAAGAATTTTGCCTAATTTGACCCCCGATGAACAGTTTCAATTGAATCGTTTGTTGAAAGAATGAAAAAGAATATAGAATATAGAGAAAAGAGCTAAGAATCAAGAAAAAGATTTAGACAAACTCGAAAAGTCTTTGTTCTTTATTCTTTTATCTATTCCCCAAACAAAACCTACAATACCATTTATGAGAGCATTAGTTATTTCTGGCGGCGGAAGTAAAGGCGCATTCGCCGGCGGAGTTGCACAATATTTGATCGAAGAAAAAAATTACGAATACGATTTGTTTTTAGGCACTTCTACGGGAAGTTTGCTTATTCCGCATCTGGCTTTGGGACATATCAAAAAAATTCATTCGGTTTATACTAATGTTACCATGTCAAGTATTTTTAATATTTGTCCGTTTGTGGTTAAAAATAAAGAAGGTGTTGATATTGTAACGATTAACCACTTTAATGTTTTGCGTCAGTTTTTTAAAGGAAAAAGGACTTTTGGCGAAAGCAAAGGCTTGAAAAAATATATTCAGAATAATTTTTCTCTATCCGATTTCAACAAGCTTAAAAAGCTAAAAACCGATGTCATTGTTACGGTAACTAATTTTACTAAAAACGAATCCGAATATAAATCGGTAAAAGAGTGCAGTTACGAAGAGTTTGTTGAATGGTCTTGGATTTCAAGTAATTACGTTCCGTTTATGAGTTTGGTGGAAAAAAATAATTATGAATATGGAGATGGAGGTTTTTCAAGCTTGGTTCCAATTCGCGAAGCAATAAATCGCGGCGCCACTGAAATCGATGTTATTATTCTAGAAACCGAAGTAAATATGGATAAAATGGTTATCGGGAAAAACCCATTTTCTTTGATGATTGATTTGTTCCGAATTGCCTTAGATCAAGTTGAAAAACACGATATTGCTATAGGAAAACTTATGGCAAGCAACAAGAACGTCAAACTTAATTTATATTACACACCAACAAAACTTACTGACAATGCTTTGATTTTCAATAAAGATGTGATGAAAGAATGGTGGGAGCAAGGTTATGAATATGCTCAAAATAAATCTGAAGTTATGAGTGACAATAAGAAAATGTAGAAAATTAATAATATTCTATTTCTCTTTTTGTAACGATTAAAGGCGTGCCCGACTGATCATTCGTGATATCGTAATCTACGCTTTCAAGCCAATTTCCTTTACTGTCGTATTTGGTGTAAACAATCTTGTATACAAAAAGTAATTTTCCGTTTGATCTATATCTTGACCATTTTTTTCGATTGCCTTTGTTGTCATATTCGTTAATGTCATAGTAGTCGTTGACTGAATTTATTTTTGTATTTTGTTCAGATTGGTCGTATTCATACGTCATCGTATAATATGTTTTTTTGCCTTTATGAGAAGTTTCAGAAATTATGTTCCCATTTTTGTCAAATAAATGTACACGTTCAGAACCATCAGGATAGTTTATTCTTATTTCGTACCTATTATTTTTAAGAAGCACATACGTGTATTTATCAGTCCTTCCTGCATATGATTGCTCAACGATTCGATTTTTTGAATCGAATTTGTAAGTCGTTATGCTTATTCTGCTATCATTTACACCAGTAAATTGCTTTTCTTCGGTTAGATATCCTTTATTGTTATAGATATGTAAAACATTAAGGCCTATTTGATCTGGATTTTTTAATTCAATTTTTCCGTCTCTTTTCTCTGCTTCATAAGTTCTGTAGTGCATTGATTTAACGCCTCCTTTGAGGTTTTCTTGCATTACATTCGGTTTTGTTTTTTGAGCAAATGCCGAAATGTTTAAAAGTATAGCGATAAAAAGAAAGAGACGGTTTATTTTCATTTTGAATTAAGTTGTGTAGTGTTAAATTAAATGTTTTACCAAAGTTCTGCAACTTCATTTTTGATGAAACCTAAAGCAGCATTACTAGGAGATTGTTTTTCTAATAAATCATTCAAAATTACTTCACGCAATTTATCGGCATTTTCTACTTTATCACTCATCGCTGCTTTGCGAATCATTTGAATTGTAGCATTTTTTGCTGTCGTAATGATCGTCCAGCATTCATCAGACATGTAAATTTGCTGTGTCAAATTATGTTCAAATTCTTGTTCGATTTGTTCAATCAAATAGTTTTCGTAATCGTTTTTGTTTTGGGAAATTGGCGCAATTCTGATTAGTAATTTCGTCAAATTGATGCGTTCCAAAAATAAAGTCATACGTTCGTAAGCTTGCAAACGTATTGGCAAAGATTGTTTTTGATAATCTCTGTTTAATAAAAAAGCACGTTTTTTGTCGTTGTTTTTGATATGCAGTTCAAAAAAACTGTAAGCTACAAATCCGGTTACAATTGCAGGTAAAGTATAACTGGCTAATTCTATAATTCTTGTAAAATCCATTTGGGTTAATTTTTTAGCAAAAATATACTTTTTGATGAGAAATCCGTTTTAAATTTTTGGTAATAAACAAAACGGAAAGCCTTACTTTTGCAACTAGTTTTTCAAAATCTACCGAAACGTATTTTTAATGGATTCATATATAATAATTTTGCTTTGTTTGGCTGCCTTTGCGGCGGGTTTTATTGATGCCATTGTGGGCGGTGGCGGATTAATCCAAACGCCGATGGGATTGGTTTTATTGCCAAATCTTCCGGTTTCTACAGTAATTGGGACATTGAAAATTCCAGCATTTTCTGGAACTTCATTTGCTGCTTTTCAGTATCTGAAAAAAGTGGTCATTCAATGGAAATTGTTGCTTATTATGATGTGTTTGGCAGTTCCATCAGCATTTTTAGGATCAACAATTTTAACGCTTGTAAGTAATGATTTTATGAAACCACTTTTGTTGGTGGTTTTGTCGTTGTTGTTTGTTTATACGTATGCAAAGAAAAATTTTGGACAGCATGAAGCCAAAGAACATTCAGAAATCACTCAGATTATTTATGCAGTTGTAATCAGTATGATCGTTGGATTTTACGACGGATTTATCGGTCCTGGTACGGGAAGTTTTTTTGTTGTGGCTTTTATTGCGCTTTTAGGTTTTGATTTTCTTCACGCTTCCGCGAATGCGAAAATGGTCAATCTGGCGACTAATTTTGGATCGATTTGCCTGTTTATGATTAAAGGAAAAATCATTTGGGCGATCGCAATTCCGATGGCAATCAGCAACGGACTTGGCGGATGGCTTGGTGCTAAATTGGCGATCAATAAAGGAAATGGATTTATTCGTATTTTCTTTTTGATTGTTGTGGTTGGGACTTTGATCCGCTTTGCTTACGATGTGTTTTTTAAATAAGTTTCTGAGTTGCTGAGCTACTAAGATGCTAAGTTTTTCCTTTTTTTTTGTCTAAAAAAAAACTGTTTGAACCTAGCCCGGATAGAGGTGGTATCCTCGCATCCCGATGACAATCGGGAGGAGAGATATAGCCGAAAGCGGGAACCCATGTTAAAAAAAGGCCTAATGTTTGGCTTAAAAAAAAGGAAAAAACTCAGCATCTTAGAACCTTAGAATCTTAGTAGCTATTTAGAGTTTTAATTCTTATTTTTGCATATATAAGGAGATAAATTATATGCAGAAATATATTGACCAGCTCAACGAAGCACAGAGAGCGCCTGTTTTAAAGAAAGACGGGCCAATGATTATTATTGCTGGTGCAGGTTCGGGAAAAACCCGAGTTTTAACGATTAGAATTGCTTATTTGATGCATCAGGGAATTGATGCTTTCAATATTTTGTCGCTGACTTTTACCAATAAAGCGGCGAGGGAAATGAAGCACAGGATTTCGGATATTGTGGGAGCAACCGAAGCCAAAAATCTTTGGATGGGAACATTTCACTCTATTTTTGCTCGTATTCTTAGAGCAGAATCGGATCATTTGGGCTATCCTTCCAATTTTACTATTTATGATTCTCAGGATTCGGCGAGGTTGATTTCTTCAATTATTAAAGAAATGCAGTTGGATCGCGATATTTATAAACCTAAACAGATTTTAGGGCGTATATCCAGTTATAAAAACAGTTTAATTACCGTTAAAGCGTATTTTAATAACCCAGAATTGGTTGAAGCCGATGCTATGGCTAAAAGACCAAGATTGGGTGAAATTTATCAGCAATATGTGGAGCGTTGTTTTAAAGCCGGCGCAATGGATTTTGATGATTTATTATTGAAAACCAATGAATTGCTGACACGTTTTCCAGAAGTTTTGGCAAAGTATCAAAACCGTTTCCGTTATATTTTGGTTGATGAGTACCAAGATACAAACCACTCTCAGTATTTGATTGTTAGAGCTTTATCTGATAAATTTCAGAATATTTGTGTGGTTGGAGATGATGCGCAGAGTATTTATGCTTTCCGTGGCGCGAATATCAATAATATTTTGAATTTCCAGAAAGATTATGAAGGTGTGGTAATGTTTCGTTTGGAGCAGAATTATCGCTCAACACGAAATATTGTTGAAGCGGCAAATACGGTAATGGATCATAATAAAACAAAACTTGATAAAGTAGTTTGGACAGCAAATGAATTTGGACCAAAAATTAAAGTCCACCGAAGTTTGACCGATGCTGAAGAAGGCCGTTTTGTTGCAAGTACGATTTTTGAACAGAAAATGCAGAATCAATTGCACAATGGTGCTTTTGCGATTTTGTATCGTACAAATGCACAATCGCGTGCGATGGAAGACGCTTTAAGAAAACGTGATATTCCGTATAGAATTTATGGAGGTTTGTCTTTCTATCAGCGTAAAGAAATTAAAGACGTATTGTGTTATTTGCGTTTGGTTTTGAATCCAAAAGATGAAGAAGCATTGATTCGTGTCATCAATTATCCGGCGCGAGGAATTGGAGATACAACTGTTGAAAAATTAACCATTGCCGCCAATCATTACAAACGTTCGATTTGGGAAGTAATGGTGAATATCGATAAAATCGATTTGAAACTGAATGCCGGAACCAAAAACAAACTGAAAGATTTTGTTACGATGATTCAGAGTTTTCAGGTTATTGATCAAAATCAGGATGCTTTTTATATTACCGATCACGTTGCAAAGAAAACTGGTTTGGTTCAGGAATTGAAGAAAGATGCTACTCCTGAGGGAATGGCAAAAATTCAGAATATAGAAGAACTTTTAAACGGTATCAAAGATTTTACTGAAGGCCAAAGAGAAATTGACGGAGCAAGAGGTGCACTTTCTGAATTTATGGAAGATGTTGCTTTGGCAACTGATTTGGATAAAGATACCAATGATGAAGATCGTGTAGCGCTGATGACAATTCACTTAGCAAAAGGACTTGAATTTCCACATGTTTTTGTGGTGGGAATGGAGGAAGATTTGTTTCCGAGTGCGATGAGTATGAGTACGAGAAGTGAACTTGAAGAAGAACGTCGTTTGTTTTATGTGGCATTGACACGTGCAGAACATCAAGCATATTTGACTTATGCGCAGTCACGTTACCGTTGGGGAAAATTAACGGATAGCGAACCATCCCGTTTTATTGAAGAAATTGACGGACAGTATTTAGAATATTTGACTCCGTCTGAAACTAATTATCGTTATAAATCTCCAATTGATGGAGATATTTTTGGAGATGTTGATAAATCGAAACTGAGATTAAGCAAGCCAGTTGGAGGAACTCCGCCAAAACATATTACAGACAATAGTCCGAAACCGGATTTAAATATCAGAAAATTAAAACCTGTCGGAGGAACGAATCCAAATGCTGGTGCTCCAAATTTATTTGATAGTAAGTTAACCGTTGGAAATGTTGTAATGCATGAACGTTTTGGAAAAGGCGAAGTAATTAATTTGGAAGGTGTTGGTGCAGATAAAAAAGCAGAAATTAAATTTGAAGTTGGTGGAATCAAGAAATTGTTGTTAAGATTTGCTAAATTAGATGTCGTAGGATAAATATAACGTTTCAAGTTTTGAAAACATTTGTCACCCTAAGCGTAGTCGAAGGGCGCTCCAATTGAACGTGGGCTTCGACTCCGCTCAGCCTGACAAACTTGAAACAAATTAAACGTAAAACAAAATGGCTGAATTCATAAAAATATATCCAGATAAACCTAGTGAAGCTGCAATTGCAAAAGTGGTAAAAGTGCTTCAGAATGGAGGTTTGGTAATTTATCCGACAGATACTGTTTACGGTTTAGGTTGTGATATTACCAATTCACGCGCGTTAGAAAAAATTGCAAAAATTAAAGGCGTTAAATTAGAGAAAGCAAACTTTTCATTTATTTGCCATGACTTGAGCAATTTATCAGATTATGTTCGTCAGATTGACACTTCGACTTTTAAAATTTTAAAAAGAGCATTACCGGGTCCTTATACATTTATTTTGCCAGGTAATAACAATTTACCAAAAGAGTTTAAAAAGAAAACTACTGTTGGTATTCGTGTGCCAGATAATAATATTATTTTAGAAATTGTTCGGCAATTAGGGAATCCGGTGGTTTCAACTTCTATTCGTGATGATGATGATGTGATTGAATATACTACAGATCCAGAATTGATTTTTGAAAAATGGCAAAACCTTGTAGATTTGGTAATTGATGGAGGTTATGGCGACAACGTTGGTTCAACAATAATCGACCTTTCAGAATATGAACCAGTTATTGTGAGAGAGGGAAAAGGCGATATCGATATTTTGTAAGAAAAGAAATAAATTGTTTAGGATAATACAAAAAGGTTTGGTTAATTAGTAGGTAATTAATCAAACCTTTTGTCTTTAATGAAAAAAATGCTTACTCTTTTATTTTTGTTTTCTGCAGTCGCAATATTTTCGCAAAATATTCTTACTGGTACAATTACAGGTAAAGATAATACCCCTTTAGAAGGAGTAAATATTTACTATGATGGTACAACAATTTCAACAGTTTCAGATGCTGACGGAAAATTTTCTATCAAATATGAACCTAATGCTAATAATATTTTAGTGATGAGTTCAATTGGATATCAGACCGAGTATCTGTCCGGATTAGATGTTTCGAAGCCATTAAACATAACAATGAAGATTTTGGAAAATGAGCTTAAAGAAGTTGTAGTTAACAATAATAATCAGTTTACAAGAGCGCAGAAATTAAAGTTGTTTAGAGAATTTTTTTTAGGAACAACGAGTAATGCAAAATCAGCAATTATTAAAAATGAAGATGATATTAAATTTAAATATGATAAAAAGAATTTGCTTTTTACGGCTTCTTCAGATAAACCTTTGGTAATTATAAATCCAGCGTTAGGATATAAAATTGATTTTGAATTGGTGATTTTTGAAGTGTCTTTTAATACATTTAGTATTAATTCATTAGATGCGGTTAAGAATTTTTACGGTGGCGTGAGCCGATTCGAAGAAATTGATAATAGCGCCAAAGTTTTAAAAAAACGAGAAAAAACATTTCAAGGATCTCAAATTCAGTTTTTCAGAAATTTAGCAAATTCGGATTGGGAGGCGAAGAAATTTTTATTGTTTAAAGGTAAATACAATCAAGATCCAACTAAATGCTTTAAAATAACTAAAGAAGGGGATTTTTCAAAAGTAGAATTAATAGATCAGCAGGATAAAAGTGAAAATATAAATCTAAACTCAAAAAAAATTGTAGCTGTTTATAATCTTATCTTCGATAAAAAGGAAGCATCGAAAATCACTTTTGAAACAAATAGCTTTTATATTTACAAGTATGGAAATAATTCAAATATTGAAGACATACTTTTTTCAGGGAAAATTTCAGAAAAAAGAGTAGGAGATATGTTGCCCTTAAATTACGGAATAGAATAATTTTGATTTTAATAATCTTAAATTCTTATGAATTGCAATATGGTTTATTTGTAAAAAAAAACTGAAATTGTATAAATGTTAAAAATAATTAGTAACTTTAGTATAGTTAAAATTTAGTTAGTTGATTAAAAATAAAGAAATGCTATTCTTAATTTATTATTTAATTGGTTATTAAAAAATTAAGAATACATAAAAAAGCAGGTCATTTGACCTGCTTTTTCTGTTTTGATGATATGTGAAACAAGGATTATTTTGCTTGTTTTTTCATTTCTTTTTCAATCATATCGTAGAACTGATCGATTTTTGGCATAACCACGATACGAGTTCTTCTGTTACGAGCTTTGTTCTCAGCGCTGTCATTAGCAACTAATGGCACATATGAACTTCTACCAGCTGCAATTAATCTTGCAGGGTTAACATTTAAATCGTTTGTTAAAACACGAACAATTGAAGTAGAACGTTTAACACTCAAATCCCAGTTGTCTAACAAAATTCCGTTGCTTTTGTAAGGAACGTCATCAGTATGACCTTCAACCATACATTCAAAATCAGGTTTGTCGTTTACAACTTTAGCAACTTTAGCTAAAACAGATTTTGCCTTGTCGCTTACGTCGTAACTTCCGCTTTTGAATAATAATTTATCAGCGATAGAAATAAATACAACTCCTTTTTCAACATTGATTTCGATATCTGGATCGTTGATTCCAACTGCTCCTTTTAAACTTGTAACTAATGCTAAAGTTACACTGTCTTTTTTCGTAAGAGCATCTTGAAGTCTTGAGATTTTCAAATCTTTCTCTTTTAAGCTTTCTAGAGATTTTTCTAGGTTTTCAGCTCCTTTAGTAGTTAAAACCGTTAAATCTTTTGAACTGTTGATCAAATCTTGATTATGTTGTTTTAAACCGTCAACTGTAGCAGCTAATCCAGCTTTTTCTTCTAAACAAGAATTTAATTTCACAGTACAAGAGTTTAATAAATCTTGGGTCTCTTTGTTCTTAGCTTCAAGTGCTGCGTATTGCTTTTTCGATACACACGAAGTTAAGGCCATTAATACTGATAGTGCGATAACTATTTTTCTCATAGGTATTATATTTAATTAAACGTTGATTACAAATTTAGTTTTTAATATTTTGTTTACTGTTAAAGATTTCTTTAAAAACCAGTATTTTCTTTACGTAATAAAGGTAAACGATACTTTTTACAGTATAGTATTGCTGTATTTGAAAATCTTTTCTCTTTTTTAAATACTTTAAAGATAGACAATAAAAAGAGAAATGTGCCTTTAAAATAGCAAAAGTATGACTGAATTTACCTTGTGTAAGAAAACGGATACCCGCAATTCCATCTAAAACCATTCGGAAGAAAATCGTAAAAAATAATCCTTTTTTGGGCAAATTTTTGACAAGCATTAATAATGAATTTCTAAAATTCAAAAATGTCTTTCGCGGATTTCCTTGCTGCAAAGTGGCGCCTCCAACATGATAAACAACTGATGCCGAATTGTATTTGATACGATGCCCTTCGTTTGCGGCACGCCAGCACAAATCAATCTCTTCTTGATGCGCAAAAAAGCTTTGGTCAAAACCACCTAAGTCGTCATAAACTTTTTTTCTGATAAAAAAACAAGCCCCAGAAGCCCAGAATAATTCGCAATTATCATTGTACTGGCCATTATCTTTTTCTATGGTATCAAAAATGCGTCCACGACAAAACGGAAAACCATATTTATCAATAAATCCTCCAGCTCCTCCGGCATATTCAAAATATTCTTTATTTTTAAAATCAAGAATTTTAGGCTGAATAATTGCGGTTTGTTTTTCAGATTCAAAAGTTTCCAATATGGGTTTCAGCCAATTTTCGGTTACTTCAATATCTGAATTTACTAAGGCATAAATTTCTGCATCGACATTTTTCAAAGCCACATTATAGCCTTGTGCAAAACCATAATTGCCATCGTTTTTTATTATTTTGATTGACGGGAAATTTTGCTCTACAATACGTATTGAATCATCTGTTGAAGCATTATCAGCTACGTATATATTTGTTCCTTCTGAAAATTGTACAACCGAAGGCAAAAATTGCTCCAACAATTTTGCTCCATTCCAATTTAAAATGACGATTGCTATTTTATCCAAAGGTAAATCTGTTTTTTGTTTTTGTATTTATTTTATTGCTTCGTAATCCGGAAGGCTTCTTAAAAACTGGTATTTTTCGTTTTCAAAGTCCATTTGGCAGTAAAAATGATTCAGTCCGTTTGTGACATTCAAAAACCGTGCCTGCATTGTCATATTGTAACGAGCAATTTGATCAAAAGTTGCTTGAGATATTTTTACTTCAGGCGCTTTACATTCTACTAATATATGTATAGAGCCGTTTGGATTAAAAACAACAACATCGTATCTTTTTCTTAATCCGTTGACTTTTAAAACTTTCTCAACATTTATTAGAGATTTGGGATATTTTTTTTCGTGAATCAAATAATGAACAACATGCTGGCGAACCCATTCTTCTGGGGTAAGAATGATAAATTTTTTTCTGATTTCATCAAAAATAGACACTTTATTTTCGCTATTTTTGAATCGGAAACTATAAACGGGAAAATTTAATTGCTGCATAAAGCAAAAATATAAAATAGTTTCAGGTTTCTCCCGAAGTCGCGGGATAAAGTTTCAAGTTATTGAAACAGGAACTTGAAACCTGAAACAATAAATAAATGGACGAAGTTGTAAAGATTGTTAACGATATCAAGGCTGGAAATATAAAACCGATTTATTTTTTCATGGGAGAAGAACCTTATTATATTGACAAGTTAACTGAATATATTGAGGAGAATGTGCTTGCTGAAGAAGAGAAAGGTTTTAATCAGACAGTTTTATACGGAAGAGATGTTTCGATCGAAGATATTGTTTCAACGGCCAAGCGCTATCCTATGATGGCTGATCGTCAAGTAGTTATTGTGAAAGAAGCGCAAGATTTGTCTCGAAATATCGATAAATTAGAAGCTTATGCCAATAATCCGATGGAAACGACGGTTTTGGTTTTTTGCTATAAATACAAAACGCTGGACAAACGCAAAAAAGTGACGAAAGTTCTAGCCCAAAACGGATTAGTTTATGAAAGCAAAAAGCTTTACGAAAATCAAGTTGGTGATTGGATCAAACGTGTCTTGGCGGGAAAAAAATATACAATTGACCCGAAAGCAAATGCAATGTTGGTTGAGTTTTTAGGAACCGATTTGAGTAAAATCAACAATGAACTTGAAAAATTGCAGATTATTTTGCCACATGGCACAATGATTACGGCAGAACATATTGAAGAAAATATTGGTTTCAGTAAAGATTATAATGTTTTTGAACTTCGAAAAGCAATTGGAGAACGCAATCAATTAAAAGCGTACAAAATAGCTGAAAATTTTGCTCACAATCCAAAAGAATATCCACTTGTGATGACTACAGGACTCGTTTTCGGATTTTTTGTGCAGCTTTTAAAATACCACGGATTAAAAGATAAAAACCCTAAAAATGTTGCGTCAGCACTTGGCGTAAATCCTTATTTTTTAAAAGAATATGATTTGGCAGTAAAAAATTATCCAATGCGAAAAGTAAGTCAAATTGTTGGTGCGTTGCGCGATATTGACGTAAAAAGCAAAGGAGTAGGGGCAAATGCACTTCCGCAATCCGATTTGTTAAAAGAAATGCTTTATAAAATATTTAATTAAGCCGTAATAATTCACGATATTTGCCTTTCTAAAAAATAATCAGATTAAAAAATAATTACACAATTATGGGAATGAATAAAAATACCATTTTAGGATGGGCCACTTTGATAATGGTACTTATGGGATTATTGCTTATAGGTCTAGGAATCTTTAGATACAGTGATGTTTCGGGCTGGGGATTTGGTGCAGTTGGAGTTGGTTTTTTTGCGAATGCCTGGGTTTTCAATGCTTTGAAAGGAAGGGTTTAATCTGTTTTTGATCATAATAAACAATATAAATAAAAAATAAAAACAAATGTCAGACGATAAGAAAGTAATTTTCTCAATGCAGAAATTGAGTAAAACCTATCAAGGAGCAGACAAACCAGTACTTAAAAATATTTATTTGAGTTTCTTTTACGGAGCAAAAATTGGTATTTTGGGTCTTAACGGTTCTGGAAAATCTTCACTTTTAAAAATTATTGCAGGAGTTGATAAAAATTATCAGGGAGATGTAGTTTTTCAACCGGGTTATACTGTAGGTTACTTAGAGCAAGAGCCAATTCTTGATGATTCTAAGACAGTTATTGAAATTGTTCGTGGAGGAGCAGCAGAAACAATGGCGGTTTTAGAAGAGTACAATCAAATCAATGATTTATTTGGTCTTCCAGAATACTACGAAGATCAAGACAAAATGGATAAATTGATGGACCGTCAAGCGGCATTGCAAGACAAAATTGATGCTCTTGGTGCATGGGAAATCGATACGAAATTAGAAATTGCAATGGATGCGTTGCGTACACCAGAAGGTGATACACCAATCAAAAACCTTTCTGGAGGTGAGCGTCGTCGTGTAGCTTTATGCCGTTTGTTATTGCAACAACCAGATGTATTGCTTCTAGATGAGCCTACCAACCACCTTGACGCTGAGTCAGTTCTTTGGTTAGAGCAACATTTGGCACAATATTCTGGAACTGTAATCGCAGTAACGCACGACCGTTATTTCTTGGATAATGTTGCTGGATGGATTTTAGAGTTGGATAGAGGAGAAGGTATTCCATGGAAAGGAAACTACTCTTCTTGGTTGGATCAGAAATCAAACCGTTTGGCTCAAGAAGAAAAAGTAGCTTCTAAACGTAGAAAAACTTTAGAGCGTGAGTTGGAGTGGGTTCGCCAAGGTGCAAAAGGTCGTCAGACAAAACAAAAAGCGCGTTTGCAGAACTACGACAAATTATTGAATGAAGATCAAAAACAACTAGACGAGAAATTAGAGATTTATATCCCGAATGGTCCTCGTTTGGGAACAAATGTTATCGAAGCAAAAAATGTTGCCAAAGCATTTGGAGATAAATTATTATACGATAATTTGAACTTTACTTTGCCGCAAGCTGGAATTGTTGGAATTATTGGACCTAACGGTGCTGGTAAATCGACTATTTTCAAAATGATTATGGGCGAACAAGCTACTGACAGTGGGGAATTTTCGGTTGGTGAAACTGTAAAAATCGCATACGTAGATCAGTCGCACGCTAATATTGATCCAAATAAATCGATTTGGGAAAACTTTGCTGATGGTCAAGAATTGATTATGATGGGCGGAAAGCAAGTGAACTCAAGAGCTTATTTATCACGTTTCAACTTTGGTGGTGGTGAGCAAAACAAAAAAGTATCAATGCTTTCTGGTGGAGAACGTAACCGTTTGCACTTGGCAATGACTTTAAAAGAAGAAGGAAACGTACTTTTGCTGGATGAGCCTACAAACGACCTTGACGTAAATACACTTCGTGCGCTTGAAGAAGGTTTGGAAAATTTCGCAGGTTGCGCTGTAATTATTTCCCACGACAGATGGTTTTTAGACAGAATTTGTACGCACATTTTAGCTTTTGAAGGAGATTCTGAAGTTTATTTCTTTGAAGGAAGTTTTACTGAATATGAAGAAAATAAAAAGAAACGTCTTGGAAATGATTTAACTCCAAAACGTATCAAATACAGAAAATTGATCAGATAATAAAATCTGAATTTTCAATAAAAAAATCCCAAATTCCAAAATTATTGGAGTTTGGGATTTTTATTTGATTTTAATTATAAGTAAACCCGACAGGTTTTTAAAACCTGTCGGGTTTGAATTGAATATATTTTAAAGAAAGTTTGCCTGTTAGAATTTGGAATTTAAAAATTGGAATTTTTAAAGAAACTTAGATTTCAATTCCGGAGTCGGAATCATACAACTTTCTTTCTTCCCATACCAATTGTATCTATTTTTGGCAACGTAGTCATAAATTCTGTCGCTAATAAAAATGGGTATAATTCTAAAAATTGGAGTTAATTTCCAAAGTCCGCCAAAATTTTTAGCTATTTCGATAACAGCAGAAGATTTATAAAAATAAGCTGTTCCCGGATCATATAAAATAATGCTATCCATTTTTGAAAAACTGATTCCTAAATGTTTGCAAATTGAAATTCCTAAATCAGATTGTAATGCGACAAATCTAAAAATGTCATTTTTGTCATGTTTGATAATAAATTGTACAGCGGAGCTGCATAGATTGCAAATTCCGTCAAAAAGAACTATTTTTTTATTTTTTGGAAGATTTTCCATTTTATAGTTTTAGAGTAAAAACTTTGTCAAAGTTTCAAATTTTGACAAAGTTCTATAGATTTAAAGAATTGATTTTACCTATTGATTTTTCAATTCCTATAAAATTAATAAATTAAAAATGGCTTTCATAAATTGATTTTAATCGAACTTTACAAAAAGACAATATTGTTTTGCTTTAAAAACAAAAACGTCTATTAAATCGCTTTATTTTAATTTAAGTGTTTTTTATGCCAATTTTTAAGAGTGAAAACTGCGACTGCGGCTAAAAATCTATTTTTTTACAGCTTCAACCAATTCCAATTCATCCAAACTTACTTTAGATGTAAAAATTCCATAATTAACTGTTGCTTTATTTTTTTCTATAGAATCGATACTTCCAACAGATCTTCCGTCGAGCATTCTTACTCGATCGCCCACTTTCAAAATTGGTTTCGGTTTTTCGACAACAGGTTTAAGTTTTTTCTCTTTTTTCTCTTTTCTAATCTCTTCGACTTTTACCTGAACTTCAGCAATAATTTCTTTTTGCTTTTCAACTTTTGCTTTGACTTCTTTAGGAGTTGCTTTTTTACGTTTTGAATTTTCAATCTCAACAATTTTCAAAAATTCACCAATAAGTTCCTTTTTGTTTTTGTTGTTGAAATATTTCTCAGCAATATCATCAATTTTTTGTCCGATGTAAATTATTTTTTGATTGCTGTCATACAATTCCTGATAACTTTCTAATTTCTGCTGAATTTTAGTGTTGATGTTTTCCATCTTTTTACTTTCTTCACGAGCACGAGTTTCTTCTTCTTTTAAATTCAAAGAAGTTTTTTCCAATTTCGAACGCTCTTTCTGAAGAGTAGCAATTGTTTTGTCAAAACGAACTTTTCCGACTTCGATTTTCTTTTTCGCTCGATTAATCAATCCAAATGGAATTCCGTTTTTTTGAGCAACTTCAAAAGTAAATGAACTTCCTGCTTGTCCCAAAGCCAATTTATACATAGGCTCAAGAGATTTTTCATCAAACATCATATTCGCATTCGTTGCATAAGGCAATTCGTTGGCAAGAATTTTCAAATTGGAATAATGCGTTGTGATAATTCCGAATGCTTCACGATGGTAAAATTCTTCTAAGAAAATTTCAGCCAATGCTCCACCCAATTCCGGATCAGAACCAGTACCAAATTCGTCAATTAAAAACATGGTTTTCTTATTACATTTCTTTAAAAAGTAATTCATGTTTTTTAATCTATAACTATATGTACTTAAGTGGTTTTCAATAGATTGATTGTCTCCAATATCTGTTAAGATTCTGTCAAATAGGAATGTTTCGCTTCTTTCGTGAACTGGAATTAAAATTCCCGATTGCAACATTAATTGCAATAAACCAACTGTTTTTAAGGAAATGGTTTTTCCTCCAGCATTCGGTCCAGAAATTACGATAATTCTGTTTTCTTGTTTTAGCTCAATGGTTTGCGGATGCGTAACTTCTTTTTTCTGTTTGTTGTTTAAATACAAAATCGGATGATAGGCTTCTCTAAAATACAATCTTCTTTCTTCTGTAATGGTTGGCAAGATTCCGTTAATACGATTGGCGTATTTTGCTTTTCCGGCAACTACGTCAATATCGCTCAAAAAGTCCTGATATTCAATTAATAAAGGAAGATAAGGCCTGATTACGTTTGATAAATTCTTCAGAATTCTTGTAATTTCTTCTTTCTCTTCGTATTCTAAATTGGCTAATTCTCTCGAGTATTTCAAAGTCGCTTCAGGTTCGATATAAGCGATACTGCCAGTTTTGGAACTTCCTAAAATGGAGCCTTTTACTTTTCGACGATACATTGCTAAAACTGCTAAAACTCTACGGTTTTGTACAAAGCTTTCCTTGATATCATCCAAATATCCTAAACCATTGTATTGCGTTAAAGCAACACCAAAACTTTGGTTTACTTTTCCTCGGACTAAATTCATATTTTGACGAATTCCGGCCAAAGCGGGAGATGCATTGTCTTTAATTTCTCCGTATTTATCAACAATTGTATCAATTGCCGTAATAATGTCTTTAGTCAATTCGAGGCGAGAAGCTCTCGCATTTAAGTTTGGATAATAGTCGTCGAATTTTTTTAAGAAATTCAACAAGACATTCGTTGTTGCAGAAAGATTAGCGATTTTTCTAAAACTTCCAACTTCAAGAAAACTATCTTCAATGGCTAAGAATTTGATTTCGTACGTGATCGCGTCAAATCCATGATTCGGAATGGCGTTGTTATTTTGAAAAGAAGAAACATATTCTGATGTCTGCATCAGCGACTGCATTAATTCTTCTTTATCTCTAAATGGTTTTATTTGTAAAGCCTTTTCTTTTCCAATATCAGTGTTGCAACCCTCTGAAATGGTTTCAAGTACCGTTGGAAATTGTAAATCTTGTAATGTTTTTTCTGTAATAGATACCATTATATATCGTAAGTTGTAAAGATTTCAAAGTTACAAAGTTTTGAAACTAAAACGCATTATTTATTGGCACTTTGAAGAAAACTTTGCGTAATTTGTAATAAAATTTTAAAATGAAAATTAATTTATCTCAAGATTGGCAAACTGTTTTGAAAGACGAAATTCAGAAACCTTATTTTAAGGAATTGATGGATGCGTTGGAAATTGAATACAAAACACATACTTGCTATCCACCGGCTGAATTAATTTTCTCTGCTTTTGATAATTGCAGTTTTTTAGACTTGAAAGTTGTAATTATTGGCCAAGATCCTTATCATGGAGAAGGAGAAGCCAATGGTTTGAGTTTTTCTGTAAATGATAATGTCAAAATTCCGCCATCACTTCGCAATATTTTCAGAGAAATAAATACCAATTTTGATTCGATTTTTATGCCAACTTCCGGCAATCTTGAAAAATGGGCACAGCAAGGAGTCTTGCTTTTGAATGCCTCTTTGACCGTGCGAAAAGATAGTCCAAATAGTCATAAACATTTGAAATGGAATCTTTTTACCGATGCTGTAATCCAAGCAATTTCTGACCAGAAAGAAAATATTGTTTTTCTTTTATGGGGAAGTTTTGCTCAGAAAAAAGGATTAAAGATCGATCGTTCAAAACATCATGTTTTAGAATCCGGGCATCCGTCACCAATGAGTGCTAATCAAGGAAAATGGTTTGGAAACAAACATTTCAGCAAAACAAATGATTTTCTGAAATCGAATGGAATTGAAGAAATAAAGTGGTTTTGAGATATCAGAGAAACTATTTTTCAGTTTCTTTCTTGATGATATCTTCTAAAACAGCTTTATTTTCATAATTCACTACTTTTAGAATAATTTCCTGATTTTTTACAGTTTTTCCTTCAATGATATAAAGTTTACCTTTTTTGAACGGAATATTGCTTTGATCAAAATCGACATCGCCATAAGTCAATGTGTTTTTGATGTCAGCAGTATCAACCCATTTTTCATTTAAAGTTTGGATAGCTTTGTCTGAATATTGAAAAGGTTTTGTTCTAAGATTGTTTAAAACTCTGGCATTTGGAAAATAATTGCAACGTGTATCTTTTCCAATAAAAAATCCTGATACAATAAAACATCCCAATACAAGGCCAATAAGATAATATGCAAAACGGTGTACGAACTTCATGAAATAAAATTTTTGCAAAGGTACGCTAAAGTTCCTTTAGAAAACAAGTAAATTAATATCGTTGTCTGGCAAATCAAACCAGTCACCAATAGCTTTATTGGTAAGGATTCCGTGGTACAAATAAATTCCGTTTTTAAGTCCTTTGTTGCATCTAATAGCACTTTCTAAACCACCATCTTCGGCTATCTGATGCAGGTATGGAGTCAAGATGTTACTGATTGATAATGAAGCAGTTTTGGAATATCGAGAAGGAATGTTTGGTACACAATAATGCAAAACATTGTTTTTAATGAATGTCGGTTTTTCGTGTGTTGTAACTTCAGAGCTTTCAAAACAGCCACCAGTGTCAATGCTGACATCGACAATTACAGCACCTTTTTTCATATGCTCGACCATGGTTTCTGTTACTACAATCGGACAACGTTCTTTTCCTCGCATGGCTCCAATCGCTACATCGCAACGACGTAGAGCTTTTAACAAGCCTTTTTGCTGGATTGTTGAAGTGAAAATTCTTTGATTTAAATTGTTTTGCAAACGTCGCAATTTTGTAATTGAATTATCAAAAACTTTTACGTTCGCACCAAGTCCAATTGCAGTTTTAGCAGCAAATTCGCCAACAGTTCCAGCTCCAAGAATCACGACTTCGGTAGGGGGAACGCCAGTAATATTTCCAAATAAAAGTCCTTTTCCAAATTCGTCCGTAATCATTAATTCGGCTGCAATAAGAATTGAGGCAGTTCCGGCAATTTCGCTTAAAGATTTTACTGCTGGATACGATCCATCTTCATCTTTAATATATTCAAAAGCTAATGCTGTGATTTTCTTTTGTGCCAAAGCTTCGAAGTAGGCTTTCTTTTTAGTTTTAAGCTGAATGGCTGAAATAATAACCGTTTCAGGATTAATCATTTCGATTTCAGCTAGAGTAGGCGGTTCCACTTTTAATAAAAACGGACAACCAAAAACTCTTTTCGTATCTTTTGTAATTTCAGCGCCGGCGTCTGCATACTCTTTGTCGGTATAACTCGAACTTTCGCCCGCACCAGATTCAATCATCACTCTATGACCTTCATAAGTAAGTGAATTTACGGCATCAGGAGTTAGACATATACGACGTTCCTGATAGCTGGTTTCTTTCGGAATTCCTATGAAAAGTTCTCTTTTAAAACGACCAATCTCAAGTTTTTCTTCTTGTGGGATTAATTGTTGTTTTGTAAATGGAGTTAACGTGATTGACATGGGTTGTGCAAAAAATTAAAGGTACAAATTACGCAAAAAGATTTAAAATTAATGCAAAAATTCTGCTAATACTATAATGACAATGTTAAGAAATTTTTTTCTCCATTTTTATGTCGGCTCTTTCGTAAATGCCCGATTCTAAAGGGATTTCGACGAAACCAAATTTTTTGTACAAATGAATAGCCGGAAGTAAAATAGTATTTGAATATAAAAAGAGCGTTTTGATGCCTTTTTCTTTAGCAATTTTTACGCAATGTTCAAGAAGTTTATTCCCAATTCCGAGTCCTTGAGCTTTATCAGAAACGGCCATTTTGCTTAATTCGAAAGTAGAATCGTTTACTTTTAATAATGAAGCTGTTCCAATAATTTCGTTGTTGTATTGCGCATAGAAAATCATGCCACCTTTATCAATAATTTCTTCTTGCGGATTGGAAAGCGTGATTTTGTCTTTGTCTTCAACTCTGAAATATTTTTCCAGCCAAGCTATATTCAGCGTTTTGATGTGTTCTTTTAAATCTGAAGAAAAAGGAATTATTTCTACTTGTTCTGAGGTATTCATTTTTGTTATTTTTTCTTTGTGAATCTCTGTGAATTCTTTGTGTGTCTCTGTGGAAAAAATGCCACAAAGATTGATGAAGAATTTCGCAAAGTCTCGCAAAGTTTATGCTAATTCAAGTTGTCGTTTCCCATCTGTCAATAATTCAATATTGATAGTCGAATATTCTTCAGGAAGCAAATTGGCGATTTTTTCAGACCACTCAATAAAACACCAGCTTCCAGAATATAAGTAATCATCAACGCCCATATCAAGCGCTTCTGTTTCTTTGTTTAATCGGTAAAAATCAAAATGATAAACGGTTTGATTGTTAGAAGTTTGGTATTCGTTTACCAAAGAAAAAGTTGGGCTGCTTGTGGCATCTTCAACTCCTAAAGTTTTGCATAATTGTTTAATCAAGGTTGTTTTTCCGACGCCCATTTCTCCATTGAAAAGAATGATTTTTTTAGGATTTGAAGCAATAATCTGCTCTGCAACTTCTTGAATTTGATCTAATGAAAAAACGATGTTCATTGTGGTGTTTGTTTTTGCCACGAATTTCACAAATTTTCACGAATTAAATTCACTTTTTGTTTAAAAATAAATTTGTGAAAATTTGTGAAATTCGTGGCGATATACTTTTATTTTGGGTTAAAAACTAAAAACGGAATAATCATTTCTTCCAATGAAATGCCACCGTGCTGGTATGTATTTTTGTAATAACTTACATAATGATTGTAGTTGTTTACATATGCCAAAAAGAAATCGTTTTTGGCAAAAATAAACGAACTGCTCATGTTGATGGCAGGCAGACCAATCGTTTTTGGCTCTTTTACTACATAAACATCTTTTTGCTCGTATGTCAAACTACGTCCAGTTTTGTAGCGCAAATTTAGGCTTGTATTTTTATCTCCCACAACTTTCGACGGATTTTTTACATTTATTGTTCCGTGGTCTGTTGTTAAAATCAGTTTGAAACCTAAAAGCTGTGCTTGCTGAATGATTTCTAACAAAGGTGAATTTTTGAACCAGCTCAAAGTCAAGGAACGATAAGCTTTATCATCAGAAGCCAATTCTTTTACTACTTCCATTTCGGTTTTAGCGTGCGAAAGCATATCAACGAAATTGTAAACTACAGTAACTAAGTCGTTTCCTTTTAAGGCTTTAAAGTTTTCTGCGAGTTTTTTTCCACCAGCATAATTCGTGATTTTGAAATAATCTTCCTTAATATTTAAGCCTAAACGTTTTAATTGAGCTGAAAGGAATTCAGCTTCGTAAAGATTTTTTCCGCCGTCTTCCACGTCATTTTTCCAATATTCAGGAAATTGTTTTTCCATTTCAAGAGGAGTCAATCCAGAGAAAATCGCATTTCTGGCATATTGCGTAGCAGTAGGAAGGATAGAGTAGTACGGAACTTCTTTTTCCAGCTTGTAATAATTTGCAACCACACTTTCAAAAGATTTCCATTGATCATAACGCAGATTGTCGATTACAACAAAAAGGATAGGCTTATCTTTTTTTTTGATTTCTGGAACAACCAATTCTTTGAACAAAGTGTTGGATTGGATAGGTTTGTCTGCTTTTGGTGCAAACCAATCTTCGTAATTTCGTTCAATATATTTCCCAAATTGTGAATTGGCTTCTACTTTTTGAGATTCCAAGATTTCAATCATCGCCGTGTCGTTGATGTCTTCCAGTTTTAATTCCCAAAAAAGCAATTTCTTGTATAATTCAATCCAGTCTTCATAAGAATTCACCATAGCCAATTCCATTGAAATTTTTCGGAATTCTTTCTGATAATCCAATGTTGTTTTTTCGGTGATCAACCTTGAATCATCTAGGTTTTTCTTCAGACTCAACAGAATTTGATTCGGATTTACTGGTTTTATCAAGTAGTCAGCGATTTTAGAGCCAATTGCTTCTTCCATAATATATTCTTCCTCGCTTTTGGTGATCATAATCATTGGAATAGCCGATTTTTTCTCTTTCATTTCTGAAAGTGTTTCCAAACCGCTCATTCCGGGCATATTTTCATCCAAAAAAACAATATCAAAATTATCTTCTTCGAATAAAGTGACTGCATCAAGGCCGTTGTTGCAGGTCGTTACCGAATAATTTTTTTTCTCCAGAAATAATATATGTGGCTTTAAAAGATCGATTTCATCATCGACCCAAAGTATTTTTATCTTATCCATAAACAGATTTATTTTTAATGCAATTTAGAGTTATAGAACTTAAAAAGTATTAAAAATAGTATAAATTTAAGATAAATGAAACCTATTTTTTAGATAAAATCTTTTTGATATTTAAGTATTTGTCTCAAAATCAGTTGAATTTAATGTCAACTTTTAAATGAAAAACTATAGTTATTTACTTATATTTGTTCACCTAAAAAATAACCAAATAGTGACTCATATCAATAAGTTAAAAATATTCAATGATCCCATTTACGGGTTTATTACAATCCCGAACGAACTTATTTACGACCTAATTCAGCATCCATATTTTCAGCGTTTGCGCCGTATTTCACAAATGGGTTTGTCGTATTTGGTTTATCCTGGTGCCAATCATACACGTTTTCATCATGCATTAGGATGTATGCATTTAATGAAAAAAGCGATAGACACACTTCGTTTTAAAGATGTTGCAATTTCTGAAGAAGAAGAAAATGCATTATTAATAGCGATTTTGCTTCATGATATAGGACACGGACCGTTTTCTCATGCAATGGAAAAAAGCATTGTTGAAGATGTGCATCATGAAGCGATTTCTTTATTGTTCATGAATCAGTTGAATGAAGAATTTGACGGAAGATTAAGTTTGGCCATTCAGGTTTTTAAAGGAGAATACCACAGAAAATTCATGCTGCAATTAATTTCGAGCCAATTGGATATGGATCGAATGGATTATTTAAAGCGTGACAGTTTTTATACAGGAGTTGCAGAAGGAAATGTCAATTCTGAGCGATTGATTCAGATGATGAATGTTGAAAATGATGTTTTGGTTATTGAAGAAAAAGGAATTTATTCTGTAGAGAAATTTCTGCTTTCAAGACGATTGATGTATTGGCAGGCTTATTTGCATAAAACAAGTTTGGTTGCCGAATTAATTTTGATGAAAGTATTAAAAAGAGCAAAAGAACTTACTTTAAAAGGAATTAATCTTCCTTGCAGCGAACCGCTTTTGTTTTTTATGCAAAACAAAATCACACTTGAAGATTTTGATGCCGAAAAACTGGATTTATTTTCTCAATTGGATGATTTTGATATCATCAGCGCGTTAAAAGCATGGCAAAGACAAGATGATTTTATACTTTCGACTTTGAGCAAAATGATCATTAACAGAGATTTGCTTAAAATAAAAATGAGCGCAGAGAAAATTTCGATCGAAGAATCTCAGGCAATGAAAGAAGAGTTTGCGCAAGATCATCATATTTCATTGTTAGAAGCTGGTTATTTTATCTTTAGAGGAAAAATTAAAAATCAAGCCTACAGCAAAGCCGCCGAACCGATACGAATTTTGAAAAAAGATAAGACAATTGAGGATGTTGTCGAAGCCTCTGACCAGCTGAATTTGAAATCATTATCTAAATTGGTCACAAAATATTACATCTGTTTTCCAAAACAACTTATCTAAAATTAACATTTAAAATCTATTTTTTATATTTTTGTCGCGATGAAATTTACAGCAGAACAAATAGCAGGAATTTTAGAAGGAGAAGTTGTTGGGAATCCCAATGCAGAAGTTTCTCGGCTATCTAAAATCGAAGAAGGCGAAGATGGATCGCTTACTTTTTTGGCTAATCCAAAGTATGTCAATTATATATATACTACAAAAGCGACAGTTACAATTGTCAATGACAGCTTTATTCCAGAACAAGAAATTACCACAACTTTAATAAAAGTAGAAGATGCCTATGCTGCTTTTTCTAAGCTTTTGCATTTTTACAATCAAGTAAAATTGAATAAGACAGGAATCGAAGCGCAGTCGTTTATGTCTGAAGGAACAAAATATGGAGAAAATCTATATTTAGGAAGCTTTAGCTATATTGGACAAAATGTTGTTTTGGGTGATAATGTGAAAATTTATCCAAACAGTTTTATTGGGGACAACGTTGTGATTGGTAATAATGTGTACATTTTTGCAGGAGCGAAAATTTATTCAGAAACCGTAATTGGTAACAATTGTACAATACATTCTGGTACTATTATAGGCGCAGATGGTTTTGGTTTTGTGCCAAATGAGGAAGGCGTATATAGCAAAGTGCCACAAATTGGAAATGTTATCATTGAAGATAATGTTGATATTGGTGCAAATACAACAATTGACAGAGCGACTCTTGGTTCTACGATTATCAGACAGGGAGTTAAACTAGACAATCAAATTCAGATTGCCCACAATGTTGAAATTGGCAAAAATACTGTTATTGCGGCGCAAAGCGGTGTTGCTGGTTCTACAAAAATTGGAGAAAGCTGTATGATTGGCGGACAGGTTGGTATCGCAGGCCACTTAATTATAGGGAATAATGTAAGGCTTCAGGCACAGTCTGGAGTAGCAAGAAACATTAAAGATGACGAAGTTTTACAAGGTTCGCCATCACTTGGATATAGCGATTTTAATAAATCATATGTTCATTTTAAAAACTTCCCTAAAATTGTTGCCGAAGTAGAAGAATTAAAGAAACAAATAATAAACCCAAAAAATGGAAATAATGGTTAAACAGAAGACCATCAAAAATGAAATTTCACTAACAGGCGTTGGATTACACACTGGAAAAGAAGTTACAATGACTTTCAAACCAGCTCCTATTAATAATGGTTTCACTTTTGTTAGAGTAGATTTGCAAGGTCAGCCAATCATTGAGGCTGATGCTAATTATGTTGTTAATACGCAAAGAGGTACTAATTTAGAAAAATTAGGTGTAAAAATACAAACTCCAGAGCACGTTTTAGCGGCAGTAGTTGGTTGCGATTTGGATAATATTATTATTGAATTAGATGCCTCTGAACTTCCTATTATGGACGGTTCATCAAAATATTTTGTTGAAGCGATTGAAAAAGCAGGAATTGAAGAACAAGATGCGCAACGTAATGTTTATGTTGTAAAAGAAGTGATTTCTTTTACTGACGAAGCAACGGGAAGCGAAATCCTTGTTATGCCAAGCGATGAATATCAGGTTACAACAATGGTAGATTTTGGTACAAAAGTTTTAGGTACTCAAAATGCTACACTTAAAAGTATTGCAGATTTCAAAAGCGAAATCGCAAATTCTAGAACTTTTAGTTTCTTGCATGAATTAGAATCATTATTAGAAAACGGCCTTATTAAAGGTGGTGATTTGAATAATGCAATTGTTTATGTAGATAAAGAGATTTCTGAATCTACAATGGAGAATTTAAAGAAAGCTTTTGGAAAAGATGAAATCTCTGTTAAGCCAAACGGAGTTTTAGATAATTTAACTTTACACTATCCAAATGAAGCAGCAAGACACAAATTACTTGATGTGATTGGTGATTTGTCTTTAATTGGAGTTCGTATTCAAGGAAAAATCATTGCAAACAAACCAGGTCACTTTGTGAATACTCAGTTTGCTAAAAAATTGGCAAAAATTATCAAAATTGAACAAAGAAATCACGTTCCAGTTTATGATTTGAACCAAGAGCCATTGATGGATATTCATAAAATCATGGCAATGCTTCCTCACAGGCCTCCATTTTTGTTGATCGACAGAATTATTGAAATGTCTGATCGTCATGTTGTTGGTTTGAAAAATGTTACTATGAATGAAAATTTCTTTGTAGGACACTTTCCAGAAGCACCAGTTATGCCAGGAGTTTTGATTGTTGAAGCTATGGCGCAAACAGGAGGAATTTTAGTTTTAAGCACAGTTCCAGATCCTGAAAATTATTTGACATATTTCATGAAAATTGACAATGTTAAATTCAAACACAAAGTATTGCCAGGTGATACCTTAATTTTCAAATGTGAATTGATTTCTCCTATCAGAAGAGGAATTTGCCACATGCAAGCAAATGCATATGCAAACGGAAAATTAGTAACTGAGGCAGAATTAATGGCACAAATTGCAAGAAAACAATAAATAATCAAATTTATTGTTTAGGTTTGTTGCCCTCAAATTAGACTATTTTAATTTAAAATATAAAACATACAGATGAATCAACCATTAGCATATGTTCATCCTGGCGCTAAAATCGCTAAAAATGTTGTAATTGAGCCTTTTACAACAATTCACAATAATGTTGTTATTGGTGATGGTACTTGGATTGGTTCAAATGTGACCATCATGGAAGGTGCACGCATCGGTAAAAATTGCAACATTTTTCCGGGAGCTGTAATTTCTGCGGTGCCACAAGATTTAAAATTCGGCGGAGAAGATTCTCTTGCTATCATTGGAGATAATTGTACCATTAGAGAGTGCGTAACGATCAATAGAGGTACAGTTGCATCTGGACAAACTGTTCTAGGAAACAATTGCTTAGTAATGGCTTATGCGCATATTGCACACGATTGCGAAATTGGAAACAATGCAATTATTGTTAATGGTGTTGCTTTAGCAGGTCACGTAGTTGTTGGAAATCATGCCGTAATTGGCGGATTAGCGGCAATTCATCAATTTATTCATATTGGAGATCATGCCATGATTTCTGGTGGATCGTTGGTAAGAAAAGATGTTCCTCCTTATACAAAAGCAGCAAAAGAACCATTGTCATACGTGGGAATCAATTCAGTTGGTTTAAGAAGAAGAGGTTTCACTACTGAGAAAATCAGAGAAATTCAGGAAATCTACAGAATTTTGTACCAAAAAAACTATAATACAACACAGGCTTTGAGTATTATTGAAGCTGAAATGGAAGCGACTCCTGAGAGAGATGAAATTCTTGATTTTATTAGAAATTCATCAAGAGGAATTATGAAAGGTTATTCAGGAAATTATTAAAAATAAAGTTTAATTGTTTATTTGTTTAATCGTGCAACCGAATAAACAGTCAAACGATTCAACAATTCAACAATAAAATAAAATTAAAACAAAATGGCATCTACAGCAGATATTAGAAACGGATTGTGTATTAAATTTAATCACGACATCTATAAAATTATTGAATTTCTTCACGTTAAACCTGGAAAAGGACCAGCTTTCGTAAGAACAAAATTGAAAAGTTTAACTTCAGGTAAAGTATTGGATAATACTTTTTCTGCAGGACACAAAATTGATGTGATTCGTGTTGAAACACATACATTCCAATTTTTATATCCAGAAGGTGATGAATTTCACTTCATGAATGCTGAAACATTTGAGCAAATTTCTTTAAACAAAAACATCTTAGATGCTCCAGATTTGTTGAAAGAAGGTACAAACGTAATGGTACAGATCAATACTGAGACAGATTTGCCTTTATCAGTAGATATGCCTGCATCTGTAATTCTTGAAGTTACTTATGCTGAACCAGGAGTAAAAGGAAATACCGCTACAAACGCTACAAAAAATGCTACTGTTGAAACAGGTGCATCTGTAAACGTTCCTTTGTTCATCAACGAAGGTGATAAAATCAAAATTGATACAGCTTCAGGTTCTTACATGGAGCGTGTAAAAGAGTAATTCTTAATTAAGATAAATTTGACAATGAGTCAATTAGAAAATTTGTGAATCGACAAAAATTTGTATATTCATATTCTAATTGACTCATTTTCTAATTGACAAATTTTCTAATTATACTATATGAAATTTCCAAAGAGTCATTCTTTACAAGAAATTGCAAATTTGCTGCATTGCGAATTTATTGGTGACAAAGACTTTCAGGTTTTGGGCATGAACGAAATTCATGTTGTAGAGCCTGGAGATATCGTTTTTGTTGATCATCCAAAATATTACGATAAAGCTTTGCAATCTGCAGCGACTATTGTTTTAATTAATAAAAAAGTAGATTGCCCAGAAGGAAAAGCGCTTCTGATTTCTGATGATCCTTTCAGAGATTTCAATACTTTGACCAAACATTTCAAACCTTTTAAATTTGCAAATGTTGCCATTGCTCCAACTGCAGAAATTGGCGAAGGAACTTTGATTCAGCCAAATAGTTTTATTGGAAATCATGTAAAAATTGGTAAAAACTGTTTGATTCATTCGAATGTTTCAATTTATGATCATACAGTTATTGGCGACAATGTTATTATTCATGCAGGAACAATTTTAGGAGCAGATGCATTTTATTACAAAAAACGTCCAGAAGGTTTCGATCAATTAATTTCTGGTGGAAGAGTAGTAATTGAGGATAACGTGGGAATTGGTGCTCTGTGCACAATTGACAAAGGAGTTACGGGAGATACAACAATTGGAGCCGGAACAAAAATTGACAATCAAGTTCACGTTGGGCATGACACTATTATCGGAAAAAAATGCTTAATTGCATCACAAACTGGTATTGCTGGATGTGTAATTATTGAAGATGAAGTTACACTTTGGGGACAAGTAGGGACAACAAGTGGCATCACAATAGGAGCAAAAGCTGTTATTATGGGGCAAACTGGTGTAACGAAATCAGTTGAAGGCGGAAAATCTTATTTTGGAACACCAATTGAAGAATCAAGAGAAAAGTTAAAGCAATTAGCCAATATCAAAAAGATTCCTGAAATTCTAAATAAATTGAAGTAATATGTCTATAAAAGAATTTGTTCAAAAATTTTATAAGTCGGATGCCTTAATTGATAGCGAAATCATGAAAACGTACTTGCATCCAGAAATAAAATTGGAGTGGCACAGCACAAAAGGATTGATCGAAATGGATTATAATTCGATGTTGGATATGGCAAATGATTTAAGTCGCGCGTATGTGCGTTCTAAGGTCAGAATTAGTCATATTATTGAAGAAGATGACTTAGTTTCAATACGTTACTCACATTATGTAAAAACGATTGAAAACCCTCGAGAAGAGATGTTATTGGCACATTTTTCAACCATTTGGCAAATAAAAGATGATAAACTTTTCAGAGGTTATCAGATGAGTCAATTTTCTTAATATTTTTTTGACAATAAAAGAGGCAAAATACATTACAAAACCTTATTTTTGCAACACAATTTTAAAAACTACATAAAATATATATCATGAGTGTTTTAGTTAATAAAGATTCCAAGATAATTGTTCAGGGATTTACAGGAAGTGAAGGAACTTTCCACGCTTCTCAAATGATTGAGTACGGTACTAATGTTGTTGGTGGTGTTACTCCAGGAAAAGGAGGTACAAGCCATTTAGATCGTCCGGTTTTTAATACAGTAAAAGACGCTGTTGATCAAGCTGGAGCTGATACATCTATCATTTTTGTTCCGCCAGCTTTTGCTGCTGATGCAATTATGGAAGCTGCTGACGCGGGAATTAAAGTAATTATCGCTATTACAGAAGGAATTCCTGTAGCAGATATGATTAAAGCAAATAATTATGTTAAAGAAAGAAGTTCAAGATTAATTGGGCCAAACTGTCCAGGAGTTATTACTCCAGGTGAAGCTAAAGTTGGTATCATGCCAGGTTTCGTTTTCAAAAAAGGAACAGTTGGTATCGTTTCTAAATCAGGAACTTTAACTTATGAAGCTGCTGACCAAGTTGTAAAGCAAGGTTTAGGAATTACTACAGCTATTGGTATTGGTGGAGATCCAATCATTGGAACTACAACTAAAGAAGCTGTTGAATTATTAATGAATGATCCAGAAACTGAAGCAATCATTATGATTGGTGAAATTGGTGGTCAATTAGAAGCTGATGCTGCTAAATGGGTAAAAGCTGATGGTAACCGCAAACCAGTTATTGGATTTATCGCTGGAGAAACTGCTCCTGCTGGTAGAACAATGGGTCATGCAGGTGCAATTGTTGGTGGTTCTGATGATACAGCTGCTGCTAAAAAGCAAATCATGAGAGACAACGGAATTCACGTTGTTGATTCACCAGCTGAAATTGGTAAAAAAGTAAAAGAAGTACTTGGATAATCTTCAAGTCTTGAAATAATAAATTCCAAAAAGTCTCAATTATTAGTTGAGACTTTTTTACATTTTAAAAACTGAGGTATATATAGAAAAAACTTAGCATCTCAGAACCTCAGTATCTTAGAAGCTAGAAAAGAAAATATGAGTAAAGAATTAGAAAAGTTTAAAGCAACAAGTAGTTTTGCTTTTACTATTGAGGACAGTTTAGAAGAAGTTTGCAACGCTCCAGAAGGAAGCGCTGGAATTTTTGTAGTTTATGCTGTTGAAGAAGGAGAGAAAGAGTTAATTATGGTTGGTTCGACAGGAACAGTTCAAAATGATGGAACGCTAAAGACTAAAAATGGCGGTTTATACGATAAAATTGTAAACGGACATCAATTTGCAAAAACAGGAAGAAAATATTCTTGGCCAGCGCAAATGAAATTAGAAAACATTGCGGCTCTTGAAGTGGTTTGGTACGAAACTTTTAATGGTGATGTAAAAGCAATTCCAACGGCTGTTGAAGGGCAAGTTTTGCAAAATTTCCTAGATACGACCGGAAAATTACCACGCTGGAATGTAGCTTTCTAAAGCTATTAAAAAAAAACATTCAGAAAGCCTTACTTGAATTAGTAAGGCTTTTTTTATGAAATTTTAGGTTTCGTTTTTTTGATTTTATATATTTAAAAACCAAAACAAAACTAACCCTATGATCAAGAACTACTTGCTATTACTGGTACTGTGTATTTTTTCCTCAGTAAATTCCCAAACAATTACTATTCCTGACGTTGATTTTAAGGCTAAACTTCTAGAAGCGGATGTTACTAATGATATTGCCAAAGATAATAATCAAAAAAATATCAAAATTGATTCAAACGGAGATGGCGAGATTCAGGAAAGCGAAGCATTAGAAGTGCGTTTTTTAAAGATAACGTTTACTAAAGCAGTTAGTCTAGAAGGGATTAAAAAGTTTACTAATTTATGGGATTTGCAATGTAGCAAAAATCAATTGACAAGTTTAGATGTAAGCAATTTGCCAAATTTAACAGCAGTTTCGTGCTATGATAATATGCTGACTTCGATAAATTTGAGTGGCTCAAATAAAATACTTGAATTAAATTGTTCAAGTAATTTTTTGACAGATTTAAATTTAACAGGATTAACTAAGCTCTTTAGGCTTGAATTTTATAGTAATTCTGTTGAAAATTTAGATCTTTCGAATTTACCTGAATTACTTTTTTTAGAGTGTGATGGCAATAGGTTAAAAAATCTAGATTTGAGTGGAAACCCCAAATTAGTATTTTTAAGTTGTGCAAATAATGAAATTTCGAACTTAGATTTATTAGATTTAAAACTTGTTAATTTATTTGTAAGTGGAAATAAGCTATCAGCACTAAATTTAGATAATAAAACCGAACTCCAAGCACTGAATTTTGAAAACAACCCATTATTAGATATTGAACTTGGCAAGCTAAATATGCCAAATTTGAAGATTTTGGTGTGCGGTGGTACTGCTACAACGAAATTTGATATTTCAAAGTTCAAAAACCTAACAATGTTATCTTGCGATGGGTTAAATTTGGAGGAATTAGATCTTACAAATCATAAATTTATAGAGTATTTGTGGTGTAGCAATAATAAATTTAAAAAATTGGATGTAAGCAATTTATCAAATCTAAAATCGTTTTATTTTGATTGGAATCCATTGTTAGAAACTGTTTTTATGAAAAATGGAAGCATTGAAAATGAGATATCTATGAATGAAACACCAAATTTAAAATACATTTGCGCAGATGATGATCAGTTGTCTGAAGTTCAAAGCATTGTGTCTTACTATAATTATAATAATTGTTTGGTTAATTCTTATTGTTCTTTTGAACCAGGAGGAGAGAATTATTCAATTCAGTTGACAAATCGTAATGATTTGAATAATAATGGCTGTGATGCTTTGGATATTCCAGCTTCTTTCTTAAAATTCAAAATTGATGATGGCGTCAAAGCAGGAAATTTTATAAGTAATGAAGCAGGAAAGTATGATGTAAAAGTTTCGGCAGGAAATTATAAAGTTACTCCAGTTTTTGAAAATCCAAGCTACTTTTCAATTTCTCCAACTTCAACCCAAGTTGAGTTTCCAACGGTTTCAAGCCCATTTCAACAGGATTTTTGTGTCAAAGCAGTAGGAGTTCATAATGACTTAGAAATTACATTTTTGCCAATTTGGCCATCGAGGCCTGGTTTTGCCGCTAGATACAAAATTGTGTATAAAAATAAAGGAAATGTTGCCCAATCGGGGACAATTAGTTTAGCATTTGATGATTCCGTTCTTGATTTAACTGGTGCAAATCCTTTAGTTTCGACAACCGCATCAAATAAAATTTCATGGAATTTCACTAATTTAAAGCCTTTTGAATCGAGACAAATTTTACTAAATTTTAATATAAACGCTCCAACTGATATTCCAGCAGTAAATAATGGCGATATTCTTTCTTATGTTGCAACCATAACTTCTTTTGCAACAGATGAATTGCCTATTGATAATACTTTTTCATATAATGAAACTGTTGTTGGCTCTTATGATCCAAATGATAAAACCTGTCTTGAAGGAAATATTGTTACTCCAAGTTTGATAGGTGAATATGTTCATTATATGATTCGTTTTGAAAATACAGGAACTTATATGGCTCAAAATATTGTAGTTAAGGATTTGATTGATCTTTCAAAATTTGATATTTCGACTTTGGTTCCTACTAGTTCAAGCCATTCTTATACGACAAAAATTTCTGATGGAAATAAAGTCGAATTTATTTTCGAAAATATAAATCTTCCTTTTAATAGTGTCAATCGAAATGGGTATATCGCCTTTAAAATCAAAACATTGCCAACTTTAAAAGTTGGTGACACTTTTGCAAATGAAGCTAATATTTATTTTGATTACAATTTCCCTATTTTAACCAATAAAGCGACTTCAACATTTAAGGCGTTGGGAATACAAGACTTTGAGTTTTCTAAATATTTTAATATTCATCCAAATCCTGTAAAAGATGTTTTAAATATCAATTCAAATATTGAAATGGAGAAACAAGCGATTTATGTTTATGATGCGCTAGGACAATTAGTAATTTCTGTTCCACATGCTGAGAAGGTTTCAAATATTGATGTTTCGAGACTTCAGGCTGGAAATTATATTTTAAAAATAAAATCAGATAAAGGAATTTCAGCCGTGAAATTTATTAAAAACTAATAATGCATATTAAGAGATAAAATCGTACAAAGTAAATATATCGACTTAATAGAATTAATTTTAACATTTGGCTTAGAGCCTTGTCAAATCAATATATAGAGGCAGTTTCGAAATTAAGAAACTGTCTCTTTTTTGTAAAATAATTGTTTTTCAAAAATCGCTTTTATATATTTATCACACAAAACCGAAGGATAATGTTAAAAAAATGAAATCCTTATATTAAGTAAAATCTCAAAGAAGAAAATCTTGCCCCAAAATATCATGAAGACTTCTACTTTACTATTTGATGTTGTTGACGATAACACGCTTTGGAACAAATTGAAAGATGGTGATGAAAAATCATTTTCAATGTTGTTCGAAAGATATTATGCCGATTTAGTTCGATATGGAAATTCGCTTTCTCCATTTGAGGAAAAGGTGCAAGATTGTATTCAGGACGTTTTTACAGATATTTGGATTTATCGCGATACACTTCAAAATTCGGTTGTTGTAAAAGCATATTTATTGTCGAGTGTGCGAAAACGCATTGCACGTTTGCATGAGCGCGATCATATCTTTCGAAAAACAACAAGCACAGATTCTGTTGCTTTTCTTCTTGAATTTTCGGTTGATCATGAACTTTTAGACGAAGCTGATGACGATGCGAAGGAAAAAATTATTCACTTGAACAAACTGTTGAATGAATTACCGGCGCGACAGAAAGAAGCTTTATATCTTCGTTATCATCAAGGTCTTAGTGTAGAACAAATTGCAGAAATGTTAGATGTTAATTATCAGTCTGCTAGCAATTTGTTGCATCGCGGTTTGATGAGTCTTCGCAAGGATTGGAAAGGCAGTTTTGGCTTATTTCTTCTGCTATCTGCAAGCAGTTTTTAGTTTTCTTTCAAAAAAAATAAAAAAAATCACAATTTAGTGAGTATATAATAAGAGTGCTGTCCTCTATGTTTTTGTAACCTTATTTTTAGATGCAAAAACGTAACACATATACTCAAATTGAAGACTTCTTGTCTGACGAATCTTTCCAATCCTGGATTTTGCTTAAAGTGGATCAAGATGGTTGGGAGGAATGGACTTTAGAAAACTTAGAACGCGCCAAATTGGTAGAAGATGCTAGGCATTTACTACTGGCAATGCAAATTCCTGATTCAGATTTAGAAAGATCTGATATTCAAAAAGCACTTCAAAAGACATGGCTGAAAATCGAAGAAAAAGAAAATGAAATTCTATTCAGCAAAAATGCCGATACTAAGTTTTTCAAAAACTATTTTTTTACAGGAGTTGCGGCCAGTTTATTCTTCTGCTTCATTTCAGTTTGGTATTATAAAAACTACATGACGGCAGACAATATTGTCACTTATAAGGAACTGATAGCCGAAAATAGTGAAGGATTAGTGGAGCAGACTAACAATTCCAATAATCCGCAAATTATCACATTATCTGACGGTAGTTCTGTTTTATTACAGCCAAATAGTAAATTAAGTTATCCTAAAATCTTTACCGGTAACGAAAGAAAGGTGTATTTATCCGGCGAAGGTTTCTTTGAAATTAGTAAAAATCCTAAAAAGCCTTTTTTCGTTTACGCAAATGAGATTGTCACAAAAGTTGTTGGAACTAGTTTTAGAGTTAAAGCTTTTTATGATCAGCCAGATGTTGAAGTTTTAGTGCGCACCGGTAAAGTGAAGGTAAAATCTAATGATTTGGTTGCCAAATCGAATCAGGAGGAAGTGGTGCTTCTTCCAAATCAGGCGCTTCGTTTTTTCAGAAATGAGCAGAAATTTAATAAAATAACAAATATTACGCAAGACAAAGAATTGGTTCAGAGCGCAGGCAATATTGAACAATTGAGTTTTGAGTTTAGTGATATTCCGGTTTCTCAAATCTTTGAAACCATTGAACAAGCTTATCAAGTCAAAATCGATTATCCTAAAAATAAATTGAAAGACTGTCATTTGACCACTTCGCTCAGCGATCAGCCGTTGCCAGAAAAACTTAAGATTGTCTGTAAAAGTATCAGCGCCACGACGAATTTTGAAATGAATGGAAATCAAATCATTATAACTTCTGAAGGTTGCAATTAATTTTTGTTTTATAACTGTAATTGTAAAGCATTTTTTGATTGAAACTAAAATTTAACACCAAAAAATAACCAAAAACCAAACTAATTGTATAAGCCTATGTAAAACAAAAAGCATAAAAAAAAGTGCCGAAATGCTGTAACATTCTCGACACTTATTGGGTTGAATTTCTCTCTGTAAAGAGCAATTCAGTTCGTTTCTTAAAATACACGCGAATCAGTATTAATCAAAACAAACCAAAATTATGAAAAAACCAGTTGGTAAACAACGATTACTCCATCGAATCATGAAAATAACACTATTTCAGTTTGTCTTAGCACTTATATTTTCAAGTGTTACTATGGCAAACAGTGTAAATGGACAAAAAAAATTAGATACTAAAGTTACCATTACAGTTGAGAATTTGACTTTAGACAATGCTTTATCTAAAATTGAAAAGTCGGCACAGGTAAAATTTTCTTATAACTCAAGATTACCTCAGTTAAACCAAAAAGTTAGCATCGAGGCCAATCAAGAAACGCTTTCAAGTATCTTGAACAGAATTTTATTGCCTTTTAATATTACTTTTTCTGAAGTAAGCAATCAAATTGTTTTGCAAAAAAGTGTATCTGAAGATTCATTTTCAAGCACAGCAAATCACGACGCTTTATCAAATATATTTACGGCGGGGCCAATTATAAAAGGAAAAGTGACTGATGTGACGGGAAACCCGCTTCCTGGCGCAACAGTATTGGCTAAAGGAACCAAAATTGCAGTTTTGACAGATTTTGATGGAAATTTTTCTATCGAAATGCCAGTAAATAGCACAGTTTTAGTGATTTCTTATGTTGGTATGGAGACAAAAGAAATTGGAACTTCTAATACTTCGCCAACCATTGTTTTGACAGAATTAGGTCAAAACTTGAAAGAAGTAGTAGTAACAACAGGTTATGAAAAAACATCTAAAAGAACTTTTACAGGAGCAATCAGTAAAATTTCTGGAAATGAGTTAAAAATAGATGGAGTAGTTGACGTAAGCCGAATGATCGAAGGAAAAGCTGCCGGAGTTACAGTTCAAAATGTCACGGGGACTTTTGGTACAGCGCCAAAAATTACAGTTCGTGGTTCGTCTTCAATTTTTGGAGATACAAAACCATTGTGGGTAATTGACGGTGTGGTACAAGAGGACATTATTAATTTAACATTTGCCGACTTGGCATCTGGAAATTCTGAAACTTTATTAAGCTCATCTGTTGCCGGTTTGAATGCAAATGACATTCAAAGCATTGAAATTCTTAAAGATGCATCGGCTACGTCAATTTATGGTTCAAGATCACTAAATGGAGTAGTGGTCGTTAATACCAAACAAGGAAGAAGAGATTCTCCTCTAAAAATAAGCTATTCAGTCGAGCAAACTGCGAGAACAGTACCAAATTACAGTCAGTACGATATCTTGAATTCGCAGGAATCAATGAGTATTTTCAAAGAAATGGAAGCAAAAGGATATCTTGATTTGCCATCGACAGTAAATGGAAGATATGGTGGAGCATACAACCTTTTAGGCAGAGCAATCAATACGTACAATCCTGAAACAGGAACTTATTTGGTAAATAATGATCCTGTAAGCCGCAATAATTTCTTGAAGAAATATGAATTGGCAAATACAGATTGGTTTGGCACTTTGTTCAGGCCTTCTTTGACTCAAAACCACTCTTTGAGTTTTTCTGGCGGAGGAAAAAATAACACGTTTTATGCTTCTTTAGGCTATTATACAGATCCAGGATGGACAATTGCCGATGACGTTAAACAGCTTTCTTCAAATATTAAAGGAACATTTTTCATCAATGACAAATTAAATGTTACGTTATCTACACTTGCTTCAGTTCGTGATCAAGGCGCGCCTGGAAGTTATGAAAGCGAAAAAGACATGGTTTTTGGAAAAGTAACGCGTGATTTTGACATCAATCCGTTCAATTATGTTTTAAATACCAGCAGAACGCTTAGGCCTTATGATGAAAACGGAAATTTAGAATATTACAGGAACAATTGGGCACCAATGAATATCATCAATGAATTGGCAAACAATTTTATGGAGATTAATGTAAAAGATGTTCGTTTTCAATTGGATTTGGAGTATAAAATAAATCCGCATTGGACTTATAATTTGACTGGTTCTGCGCGTTATGCAAACACCACTCGTGAGCACAAAATTTTAGAAAATTCTAACGTAGTTGGTGCTTATAATGCAATGGAAAATACGCTTGTAAGAGATGAAAATATCTTTTTATACCAAGATCCAAATGATTTGACAGCACCAAAAGTTTCGGTATTGCCAAATGGAGGTTTCTTAAGAAAATTTACAAACGACATGACTTCTTATAATATGAGAAACAGTGTTAGTTATAGAAATACATTCAATGAAAAACATGAATTAGAAGGTTTCTTCGGAACAGAAATGAGAGCAATTGATAGAACGAGCGATAATTTTGTTGCAGCAGGAATTCAATATGACAGAGGAATGACGGCTTTTACAGATCCGAGATTATTGGAAAAAATCATCAACGCTGGAGATTCATATTATGGTTTTAATGAAGAGAAAGAAAGAACAGTTGGTTTCTTCGGAAAAGTAGGATATACGTACGATCGTCGTTATACAGCTTCGGTTACAGGACGTTATGATGGTTCAAACAGACAAGGAGACAGTGGTTCATCAAGATGGCTTCCAACTTATACTTTCAGTGGAAAATGGAATCTTTCTGAAGAAAAGTTCATGAAAAATGTTGAATCTGTAAACAATTTAAGTTTAAGAGGTTCTTATGGTTTGACTGCAACTGCTGGTCCTGCAACAAATTCATTAGCAATCTATAAAAGTTTTATTACAGATCGTTTAAATCTAGACGACAGAGAAACTGGAATCAGAATTGACGAATTGCAAAATGGAGATTTGACTTGGGAAAAACAATACGAAACCAACATAGGTCTTGATCTTGGGATGTTCCGCAACAGAATTTCATTTACAACCGATGTATATCGCCGTAAAGCGTTTGATTTGGTTGATTATGTTGTGACTTCAGGCATTGGAGGACAAAGAATAAAACAAGGAAATAATGCCAATATGGAGACAAAAGGTCTTGAAATTGGTTTTACAACAAGAAATATTGTTGCAGATAAATTCAAGTGGTCAACAACGCTTAATTTCTCTGTTTACGACCAAAAAATCACAAAATTGGAAAACAAGCCAACTACTTTTGACTTGATTGACGGAAACGGAGGAAATACCGTTGGTCATCCAAGAAATTCATTGTATTCATACCAATTTACAGGTCTGAATGAACAAGGTTTGCCAACTTTTATTATGCCAGAAGGAGAAACAGATAATATTACTGGAGCTGATTTTCAGGATAATAAAGACGTTACAAAATACTTGAAATATGAAGGTTCAATTGAGCCGAATAAATCTATTGGTCTTGCGAATACGTTCACATATAAAGATTGGTCATTATATATCTTTTTTGTTGGTTCAGGCGGAAACAAAGTGCGTTTAAATCCGGTTTACGATAGTTCGTATGATGATTTAACCGTATTTACGAAAGATTTTACAAACAGATGGATCAATCCAGGTGATGAAGAATTTACAAATGTTCCTGTAATTGCAGACAAACGATTGAATGCAAATTACGGTGGAGAGCGTACGCTTGCAAGAGCTTACAATACGTATAATTATTCTGATGTTAGAATTGCAAGTGGTGATTTTGTGCGATTGAAAAATATTTCATTAGGCTGGGAGTTTCCTCGTGATTTCAAGAAAAAAATCGGTGTGAGCACTTTTAATTTAAAAGCATCTGCAGTGAATCCTTGGTTGGTTTATTCAGATAAAAAACTAAACGGACAAGATCCTGAGTTTAGAAATTCTGGTGGTGTTGCGTTGCCAGTTACGTCTCAATATACTTTTACTCTAAACATTTCATTATAATATTTAAAAATATGAAAAAGATAAAAATAACTTTATTTCTATTAGTACTTCTAAGTATTACTAGTTGTGATGATTTTCTTTCTGAAAAGCCAGATAACAGAACCGAAATAGATACTCCCGAAAAAATCTCTGAATTATTAGTTAACGCTTATCCGCAGGATAGTTATTTCGACTTTGCTGAAACAATGTCTGATAATGTTTTTGACAGCGGTTTGGCTAATACATTGAGAAAAAATGAGCAAAACTACAATTGGGAAATCCAAAGCGAGACAGATACAGACAGTCAAGCCGCATATTGGGATGCTTGCTATAGAGCGATTGCTCATGCAAACAAAGCATTGGTTGCAATTGAAGAATTAGGAAGCCCAAAAAGTCTGAATCCGCAAAAAGGAGAAGCATTGTTAGCAAGAGCGTATTCGCATTTCATGCTGGTTTCTTTCTGGTCACAACGATACAATCCAGCAACAGCCGATAAAGATTTGGGAATTCCGTATGTAACAAAACCAGAAACGGCTTTGATTACAAAATATACAAGAAACACAATGGCTGAAGTTTTTGATTTTATTCAGAAAGATATTGAAGAAGGTTTGCCATTATTGACAAATGATTATAAAGAGCCAAAATTTCATTTTAATAAAGAGGCCGGAAAAGCGTTTGCAAGCCGTTTTTATTTGATAAAAGGAAATTGGGATCGTGTGATTGAGTTGTCTAATGATTTAGGTTCAAGACCCGTTGGGAAATTAAGAGATTACGCTTCATACTTGGCAAATGACTTCCAGACTCAAAACATGCGTTATGCAAAAAGCGACGAAGCGACAAATTTATTGATTGCTTCACCAGAATCGTATTATGCAAGAGCTTCTTATGGCGGGTCTAACGCGTATCGCTTTTTTCTTGCGGGAAACAAAACAGAAGAAATCATTGGTACGCAGACAAATATTTTTGGGAAACCTTGGTATTATCTAATTTATTCTCGAAACAGTTTCATTACGGCTTTTGTGCCAAAATTCTATGAATATTTCAAGTACAGCAACGTGACGGCAAACATCGGAAATGGATATTTAGCCCAAGTTCTATTGAGCAATGACGAATTTTTCTTGAACAGAATTGAAGCGCATGTAATGAAAGGACAAATTACAGAAGCAAATGCCGAATTGGAATATTTTCTTTCAACAAGAACCAATGGTTATAATGCGACGACAGATAAATTGACACAAGCAAAAATTGTTGCAAAATATCCTGTAATCGACAATGAATTTACTCCATTTTATGCGTTGACGCCAGTTCAAACTTCTTATATCAAAGCACTTGCAGAAACTAGAAGAAGAGATTTTATTCACGAAGGAATGAGATGGTTTGATGTAAAACGATTCAATATCGTTGTAAAACATGAAACGATCAATAAACCGACAAATACGCTTGCAAAAGATGATAAACGTAGAGCAATCCAAATTCCGCTTCACGCTTCAAGCAACGGTATTGAGTCAAATCCTAGATAAAAACTTTAATTGAAAAGACATGAAATTATCAAAATATAACAAAATAGCAGGGTTGTTTCTATTAATCATATCACTTGTTTCTTGTGCTCATGAAGAGCAGCCGGGAGAAAGTCAATTAGATTTTACGCAACCACAAAAAACAGCTTTAGATAATTGGATTACAACAAATTATTTGATTCCGTACAACATTAATGTGCAGTACAAGTGGAACCAAAATACGGTTGATAATAACCGTTATTTATTTCCTCCTTTGACAGAAAAAGTGCAACCAGCTCTAGAAATCGTTCAGAAAATCTGGCTGGACAGTTACAGAGTAATTGGTGGAGCCGATTTTGTAAAAAAAGTGGCTCCAAGAGAATTTGTTTTAGTTGGAGGCGTGAACTTGAATACAGTTGGTACAAAAACACTTGGTTTAGCAGAAGGTGGCCAGCGCGTTACACTTTTTGAAACCGATTATGTAGATAAAGAGGATAGAGAAAACATCAAACAATTTCTGCATACAATTCAGCACGAATATGTTCATATTTTAAATCAAAACAAGCCTTTTGACGAAAAAACATGGGCAACGATCACTCCGGTTGGTTATACGGCAAGCTGGCATTTATATACAGACGCAGCGTCTAGAGAAATTGGCTTTATTACCAATTATGCAAGAAGCAATATCAACGAAGATTTTGCTGAAATGGCGTCAATGATGCTAATTAATTCTAAAGCGGAATACGCAGCAATTTTAGCTGGAATTAAAAGCACTACTGCAGTTGCGCAACTAAAAGCGAAAGAAGCTCTTGTGGTTAAGTATTATAAAGATGCTTACAATATAGATTTCTATGCATTGCGAGACGAGGCTGAAAAAAATACTAACGCTGTAATAAACAACTAATAAATGAAGATTATGAAAGCAAAAAATATATTGAAATATCTGGTTTTGATACTAATTTCATTGCAGTTCTTCGGTTGTAGCAGTACCGATGCAGAACAAAAATTTGATCAAACACCAACGGAGAGATTAAATGCACAGAAAAAAGAATTAGCTGATCTTTTGCTTACTTCTGAATACGGATGGAAAGCAGTTTATTTTACAGATAATACCCTTTTAGGCGGTTATACACATTTGTTCAAATTTGCTGCTGACGGAACTGTCCAAATGGCATCAGATTTTGACAGCGACACCAATACATACAAAAGTGAATATGCCGTACAATTAGGAAGCACAGTAAGTTTGACCTTTACTACCAAAAACAGGATTCACCTTTTGTCTGATTCAGAAAGTTATCCAATTGATGTATTGCGTGGAAAAGGATATTTAGGCGATTTTCAGTTTCTGTATTACGGACAAGAAAATGGTGAAATCATTTTCAAAACAAACAGAACTGTTCAAGAACTTCGTTTTGTGAAAGCAAATGCCGCTGATTGGGCAAATCTTCCAAAACATACTATAATGGAACAAAATGTTATTGGTTCAGATGCACGCCCATTATTTAGATTGTTAGAAACGAATGATGGAACAACAAAACATCAGTTTGATTTTAATTTTGCTGTTGAAACCAGATTTGCCGAGGCTAATTCATTGGAATCAGGATTTGCTATGACCTATGATATGGGAATCGCATACACGCCTGACGGAATTATTGTAAGTCCGGCTGTGCAAGTTGGAAGCCAAAAATTATCTGTATTTAAATATAATGATACCGATGGAAGTTTTACAGCTACTGGAACTGGAGGCGTAAGTGCAACCATAAAATACAGCACTAAACCTTTAATTATTACAGAGGATTACAAAGCATTATTAGATGGGAAGCCACAAATGGTAATCGGTTATATCGCTGCAAATTTATATACAGCGCCAACAACTTCTAAATATTGCAAAGCATTATTAGATAAAGCGAATGCAACGCTTCCAGTAAATCAGAAAATCAGCAGAATACAAATTTATTTTAATTCTCCATTTGGAAATTACATTGAATATCGTTTTGGTGGAGGAAAACCTACCGTTTATCACAACTTTACTACTACTGAAGATGCAACAAATAAGACACTAATTCTAAATCACGATTCATGGGATAATGGAAGCGCTTATATTCCGGCACCGGCTTTCTTAAAAGAACTTGATGATGAATTTATGAATCCTAAAGGATTGTACATCAAGAAGGAAAGTTTCAAAATAACATATAGTAATACTATTTGGACGCTTACAAGTGCAACGTCAAACTTTAGGATTACTACATATCAACTTAATTAGTTTTTAGTTTTTAGTTTTGTTTTAATTTTGGAAGAAAAGCAACTCATTTTATGAGTTGCTTTTTTTTCACTTTTTCAAAGAATGTAGATCACTTTTAAATAATTAAAATATTTGTAAAATATGATAAAAAAAATAGTAACACCAGTAAATGTTATTTTCCTTTTTTGGGGATTAGTATTGTTGACGTTTTCAGAATCATATCCGCAATACACAAGGTATTATTTGTATATGTCAATTCTCGTTATCCTTCCAATAATCATTTTCGACATGATGAAACAGAGAAAACAAGACAAACAAAACGGAACAGCAAAATTTCAATCAGCGATTTTTAGAATGTTTATTATGGCAATATTGCTTGTAATCGCATATTTAGTAACGCGACAGAATTATTTATAGATTTTTATTTTTTGTTTTTATTTTTTTTGAGCAAAAAGCAATCCAATTATGGGTTGCTTTTTTGGGTTAAAAAAGAAGATTAAATGCCATTTTTTGCAATCCAAATTTTATTAAACGCCCAAATAATCTATATTTGTAGTTCAAAAAATAAAAACGAATACCTTAATATGAAATTACTAGAAGGAAAAGTAGCAATCATTACGGGCGCTAGCCGCGGAATTGGAAAAGGAATTGCAGAAGTTTTTGCTAAACACGGCGCAAACGTAGCATTTACATATAGTTCATCTGCTGCATCTGCAGAGGCTCTTGAAGCTGAATTGAATAGTTTAGGAGTTAAAGCAAAAGGTTACCAATCAAACGCAGCCGATTTCAATGAAGCTCAAGCTTTTGTTGATGCTGTTTTGGCTGATTTTGGAACTGTTGATATTTTGATCAACAACGCCGGAATCACAAAAGATAACTTATTAATGCGTATGTCTGAAGCTGATTTTGACCAAGTTATTGATGTTAACTTGAAGTCGGTTTTTAATATGACAAAAGCGATCCAAAAAACATTTTTGAAACAACGTGCTGGTTCAATCATCAATATTAGCTCTGTTGTTGGTGTTTCTGGAAATGCAGGTCAAACTAACTACGCAGCTTCTAAAGCGGGTGCAATTGGTTTTACAAAATCTGTAGCGCTTGAATTAGGTTCTCGTAATATTCGTTGCAATGCAATCGCTCCTGGTTTCATCGAAACTGAAATGACTGCAAAATTACCTGAAGATGTAGTAAAAGGATGGAGAGACGGAATTCCGTTGAAACGTGGAGGAACTACAGAAGATGTTGCAAATGCTTGTCTTTTCTTAGCTTCAGATATGAGTGCATACGTTACAGGACAAGTTCTTAACGTTTGCGGAGGAATGCTTACATAAGGAGTTGATTGTTTGTTGTTTATTGTTCTGCAACCAAAACTATATACCAAAAACTATAAACTATAAACCCAAATAATATATGACTTCAAATACGATATTTTTATTATTGCTTTCTTTAATAATAGCTGGTGGATTGTCGTATTTTCAATATTTTTTTAAGGCCAAAAACAAATCAAATCTGATTTGGTTTTTGGCTTTTTTGCGTTTTTCAGCGATTTTTGGATTATTGGTTTTATTGATAAACCCAATAATTTCTAAAAGTTCGCTTGAAATAACTAAAACACCTCTGGCAATTGCCGTTGATAATTCAAGTTCTATAACCGCTTTAAAATCGGATAAAAAAGTTGTCGAATTATATCAAAAACTGATTTCGAATCCTGCTTTAAAAGAGAAATTTGAAATTCAATCGTATCAGTTTGATGCTGATTTTAAATCTTCGGATAAATTTGATTTCAAAGGCAATCAAACCAATCTTGATGAAGTTGCCAAAAATCTAAAAAACATCAACAAAAACTTGATTTTTCCAACGGTTATTATTACCGACGGAAATCAGACTACAGGAAACGACTACGTTTATAGATTTGATCCTGTCAATAAAGTTTATCCTTTGGTTGTGGGAGATACAACTACTTTTTTTGATTTAAAAATCAATCAACTCAACGTAAACAAATACGCTTTTCATAAAAATAAATTTCCTGTCGAGGTTTTTCTTCAATATTCAGGCGATAAGCCAGCAACTGCAGATTTTACTATTTCACAAGGAAGTTCTGTTGTGGCAAAAGAGAAAGTTTCTTTTTCGCCATCTAAGAAAACTGCTTCTTTAAATTTGCTTTTGCCTGCTGATAAAGTTGGATTGCAGATTTTTAGAGCGTCAATTTCTTCAAATGCAAAAGAGAAAAACAGCTACAATAACATCAAAAATTTTGCTGTCGAAATAATCGATCAAAAATCGACAATTGCAATTGTTTCGGCTATAAATCATCCAGATATTGCGGCATTGAAACGTTCAATAGAGGTTAACGCACAACGTAAAGTGATTTTGGTTAAACCAAATGATATCAGTCAATTACAAGAAGCTTCGGTTTTGGTTTTATATCAGCCAAATGCTTCTTTCAAAGCGGTTTTCGACAATAATAAAAATGCAGGAAGAAACACCTTTATCATTACCGGAAACAATACCGATTTTAATTTTTTAAATCAGCAACAAAATAATTTGATTTTTAAAATGAGCGGCCAAATTGAAGATTATCTTTCAGAATTTCAACCTCAGTTTAATTTGTTTGCCATCGATAATATTGGTTTCGAAAACTTTCCTCCATTGCAAAATGCTTTTGGAAATATTTCTACAAACGGAAATGTTTCAGTTTTGCTTTCTTCAAGAATTAGAAATGTTTCTACAAATGCGCCTTTATTGGCTTTTGCCGAAAATCAAGGAAAAAGAACCGCTTTTCTTTTAGGAGAAAACAGCTGGAAATGGCGTTTGCAGAGTCATATCGACAATCAATCTTTTGAGAAATATGATATTTTTATAGATAAAATCATTCAGTTTTTGGCAACTTCGGCTTCAAAAAAATCTTTGGTGGTAACACATGAAAGTTTTTATAATTCCGGAGACGAGCTTGTAATCAATGCGCAATATTTCAATAAAAACTATGAATTTGACGAAAAAGCGAGATTGACAATTTCGGTTACAAATGCCGAAACGAAACAAAGCAAAAACTACGATTTATTGAAAGGGAATAATTCATACTCCGTCAATCTGGACGGATTAACGGCTGGAAAATACAATTTCACAGTAAAAGAATTAAATTCAAATACTTCGTATTCAAGTCATTTTGAAATTTTAGATTTTGATATCGAAAAACAATTTGTAAATCCTGACGTTATAAAATTAAAGCAATTGGCATTACAAACTAACGGAAAAGCTTTCTTCGAAAATCAGGCTGACGATTTGATTAATGCACTTTTGGAAAACAAGGAATACAAATCAATCGAGAAAAACGTTTCAACTAAAACTCCAATTATTGACTGGGTTTGGTTGTTAATCTTAATTGCCACTTTATTAACAACGGAATGGTTTGTTAGAAAATATAATGGGCTATTGTAATTTTTAATTGAACATTATGAAAAATGATCATCCCATATATCATATATTAGAAGAATTAGATAAAGCGGAAATTTTTTATCAATTGCAGCGCACAAGAGAAAACTCAATTATGATTTGTGCATCAGTCATTGGGTCACGAATCGAAATAGAAGTTTTTAATGATGGAAGTATAGAATCAAGTATATTCACTGGAGATGAAAGCATAATATCAGGTTCTGATTTTGTAAAAAAAATAGTTGAAAGTAGCCGAGACAAATAGCTGATATCTAATTGAATTATTCATTTTGTAATCGTGTGGTTATAAATCAAAAGTCTCAAATTATGAAAGTTAAATTCTTCTTTGTTGTAGCAATTTTGATGGTAATTTTTTGTTTTTTTTCATTTTCAGAGATAAATAATACCAACAAAAACAATCTTTCGGAAAACACGATTCAGCAACGTTTTCAATTACCTCAGGGATTTGTGAGAGAAGAGGAATCTAAAACTTCGTTTGACTTTTTTTTACGAAATCTTCCATTAAAACCCTTGGGTTCAAATGTTTTGTATTTTGATGGAACTATAAAGCCAAATCGAAACGTTTATGAAGCGGTTGTGGATTTGCCCATTGGAAAACAGGATTTGCATCAATGTGCCGATGCCGTGATGCGTTTGCGAGCAGATTATTTTTATAGCCAAAAACAGTACGATAAAATACATTTTAATTTTACAAATGGTTTTCGAGCTGATTTTAGTAAATGGGCCGAAGGTTACAGAATTGCAGTTAAAGGCAACAAAACGAGTTGGGTTAAAACTGCAAAACCATCTGACAGTTATGAAACGTATTGGAAATACTTAGAGACGGTTTTTATGTATGCAGGAACGGCTTCGCTAGAAAAAGAACTGAAGCCAATCAATGTTTTAGACATAAAAATAGGTGATGTTTTTATAAAAGGAGGTTTTCCAGGTCACGCTGTTATTGTGGTTGATATGGCTGTGAATCCAAAAAACAATCAAAAAATTATGCTTTTAGCACAAAGTTATATGCCAGCACAGGAAATTCAAGTATTGAAAAATCCAAATAATAGTTCGTTGAGTCCTTGGTACGCTGTCGATTCTGGAACTTCTGTGAAAACTCCTGAATGGACTTTTAGTTCTTCACAATTAAAACGTTTTTAAATGAAACAATTCCTTTTTTTAGTCCTCATATTTCAAAATGCTTTTTCTCAAGAAATTCCATTGAATGTTCAAAAATTAATTAAAGCATATCCAGATCAAATTGTTGGTTACAACGACAATAAAATTATTTTTAGTGACAAATCAAGCTTGATTTATGATGATTTTAAAAATAAAACGAATCAAGAATTATTAGATAATCCTGATATTGAGGATCAATTTAGGTTTGTTTATACTAAAGGAGCTAAAAGTTTAATTCCAAAGGAAGATCCAGGAAGAATTCGAAATGAAGATTTTTTTAAGAAAATTTACGGAAATTCAAAATCAGAAGTTGAATCAAAAATGACTGAAATTATTTGGTGCCCGAAATTAGTCAATCAAAAAGTTAAAATAACAACCGTAAATGGAATTGATAAAATAATAAAAAAACTCTCATCAGAATTAGATAATAATCCAGAATTTAAAAAATACATTACTGATATTGGAGGTACATTTAATTGGAGAAAAATTTCAGGAACAAACCGATTGAGTATGCATAGTTTCGGAATGACAATAGATATTAATGTCAAAAATTCTAGTTATTGGCAATGGGATTGTAAATGTAAAAATGAAGAAGCTGCTCTTTCGTATAAAAATCAAATTCCCCTCAAGCTAGTTTCAATTTTTGAAAAATATGGCTTTATTTGGGGAGGAAATTGGAAACATTATGACACAATGCACTTTGAGTATCGACCTGAACTTTTGTTATAAATTTTAAAATTGTTTTATTGCAAAAAGAATATTGCAAAGGAAAGTGTAGTGTTTAGGAATTAAAAATTTATGATTATGGATTTCAGGCTAAAAGTATTTTACACCGTTGCGCTCCGCCTTAATTTTACTAAAGCGGCGACAGAATTATATATTACACAGCCAGCTGTTTCCAAACACATTCAGGAACTCGAAGAAACCTATAAAACCAAACTTTTTGAACGAAATGGTTCTAAAATTGCCTTGACTCCAGCGGGGCAAATTCTATTAAAACATACAAAAGATATTTTTGAAATTTACCGAGAAATTGATTTTGAAATGAGTTCATTCATCAGTGAACGCCAAGGTTTATTACGACTAGGGGCGAGTACAACTATTTCACAATATGTTATTTCTCCCGTTTTGGCGCGTTTTCATCAAAAACAAAAAGATATAAAAGTCAATTTGCTGAATGGAAATACAGAACAAATTGAAAATGCTTTGATCAATAAAGAAATCGAAATTGGAATTGTAGAAGGGCAATCAAAAAATCAGTCGATTAAATATATTCCGTTTTTGAAAGATGAATTGGTTTTGGTCTGCAACAGTAAAAATCCGTTAGCAAAGCAAAACGAAATTTCAGTAAATGATTTAAAATCAATGAAATTCATAACCAGAGAACGTGGTTCAGGAACACTTGAAGTTATAGAATTTGCTTTGAAAAATTTAAATTTAAAACTTTCTGATTTGCAGATTGAAATGCAATTGGGAAGTACAGAAAGCATAAAATCATATCTCCTAAATTCAGATTGTTTTGCATTTATGTCCATTCATGCTGTTGGTAATGAATTGAAAAATAAAGAATTAATGGTTTTAGATGTGGAAGGATTAACAATCGAAAGATATTTCTATATTATTACTTTATTAGGAAAATCAGACCCGTTGTCAGAGTTGTTTATTCATGATATTTCATCTCATTATAACTTGAGGTTATAGCAGATTGTTATTTGCGATTGGCGATTCTGTTGAAAAGAACAGAACTTTGCAAAGTAAATACCAATTATCTTTATTTTGAAAACAAAACAACAAACAGCATCACAATTATTTGAAATCAATCAATCTTTGCAAAAATTACTTTTTGCAGTAATAATTCTTTTGTGCTTATTTTCGATTATTTCTCCGCCAATTGCTTTGCTATTGGGTGTTGTGCTTGTAAATTTTTTCGGAAATCCATTTGTAGAATTTAATGCCAAAGCAATCACATTTTTATTACAGTTTTCTGTAGTTGGATTGGGCTTCGGAATGAATGCTTCAAGCGCTTTTTCAGCTGGAAAAGAAGGTTTTGTATTAACTGTATTTTCAATTTTCAGCACATTAATTTTTGGTTTTCTATTGGGAAAATGGCTTAAAACCGAGAAAAAAACTTCTCATTTAATTTCATGCGGAACGGCAATATGTGGTGGAAGCGCAATTGCAGCGATTTCGCCAGTGATCAAGTCAAATGAAAATCAGACTTCTATTGCTTTAGGAGTGATTTTTATCCTAAATTCAATTGCATTATTTGTTTTTCCTTTTATTGGACATCAATTAGATTTGTCACAAAAAGACTTCGGTTTATGGTGTGCAATTGCTATTCATGATACCAGTTCTGTAGTGGGCGCAGCAAATAAATACGGCGCCGAAGCTTTGCAAGTGGCAACAACTGTAAAACTGGCCAGAGTGTTATGGATTATTCCAATTTCGTTGATTACGGCATTTGTTTTCAAGAACAAATCCCAAAGCGTCGGGACAAAAATCAAAATTCCTTATTTTATCGGTTTCTTTATTTTGGCAATGCTATTGAATTCGTATGTTTCAAGCGTTTCTGTTTTTGCATCGCATATTGTAAATGTTGCAAAAATCGGATTGACAATAACCTTGTTTTTAATTGGTGCAACTTTGAATTTTACAACGTTAAAAGCGGTAGGAGTAAAGCCTTTGCTTCAAGGTGTTTTTCTTTGGGTTTTTATAGCGGTTTTAAGTTTGCTATCCATTTTGTATTTAAGTTAAATCACTTGGCATTAGAAATTTTTACAATTGGTTTTCCTGTCATTTTATAGAATTTTCCTTTGAATTCAAAACGTCGTTCAATTACAAAATCAAATTGTTTTTTGGTTTTGGCTATGGTAGCGAACTCTTCTGGCAAATCAACTTCGTAATCGTCTTCTGTGTTTTTTGCTTTTTTATAAGAACCCGTTGTTTTGATTATAAAATCCCTAAAAAACTTTTTGTTGTTATCTGTTACTACAGTGTAGGAACTTGACCAGTTTGTACTTGGACTATTGGAAAGCGTATAGTAATCTACGTCCATTAATGGTTGATATTTGCCGTCAAATCCTGCAATTAAATATAAATAGCCATTATATGGCGCGCCAGGGCCTCCATTAGTATGCCAAATTGTGAAAGCATATTGATTTTCTCCAATTTCTACAAGTTTGGGTTTTGGTGCTTGAGAAAATGAACCAAATGCCGCAATAGCAGGCTGAAATGACTTCATTTCCCAAATCTTTTCGTTTTTGGCAAATTTAGCAACACCGACAAGACCTCCAGAAAAACGGCCTGTTTGCAGTCCGTCTTCGTCGTGATTAGAATGATTAAAGAAAAGCAACTTGTATTGATTTCCCTGAGAGTCGGAATAATCAATGTTTTCAAGAAGTCTTGTTGCAACACCTTCGGTATATGGAAATAACTGATCGCCTTCAGTGCCATTTACATCCAAAAAAGGAGCAGGTTTGCAAGATTTACATTTCCAACTTATAAAAGTGTTTTTATCAGCGTAATGGTATATTTTTCCTGGAAATAATTTCAACATTGCAGTTTCCACATTAAATGGATCGGCAATTTTTAGTGTTCTTTTGGTATTTAAAATAGTGTCGCTAACATTTTTTAGCTGGATGTCAGCTTCTTGTGCGAATGAAATAGTTGTTATGAAAAGAAATAAATGTAAAGCTACAAGGCGCATAGTAATTTTGTTAAATTGTAAAATCAAACGTACAAATAAAAATTGAGTCAGAAATAAACTTAGGTAACTTATAAAGCGTAAAATGGATAAAAAATTAAATTAGTACAATCTTAAATAGTATTCTTTGAATTATCTTTAAATTATGTGTAGATTTGCCCCCTCAAATAACAAAAACAAATGAAAAACTTCAGAATGAGACCAAGGTTAATTGCCTTATTTGCTTTAATTATTGGTTTTTTTACTTTATCATGGGGTATTGTTGGCCATGAAAGAATCAACAAAGCAGCTGTAATGGCTTTGCCAAAACAAGTACAAGTATTCTTTTACAATCACATTGATTTTATTACTCAGGAAGCTTCAGTTCCAGACATCCGCAAATATGCCTTAAATTACAAAGAGGAAAATGGGAGACATTATTTTGATATGGAAAATTTTGGACCTGTTGAGAGTTTGCCACAGACATTAGAAGAAGCAAAACAAAAATATGATGCTAAGTTTTTGAATGACAACGGAATTTTGCCTTGGTACATTGAAGAAATGATGGCAAAGTTGACAAAAGCTTTTAAAGATAAAAACAGAGCTGAAATTTTGTTTCTTGCTGCAGATTTAGGTCATTATATTGGAGATGCGCATATGCCTTTGCATACTTCTGCAAATCATGATGGTCAATTAAGTGATCAAAAAGGAATTCACTCACTTTGGGAAAGCCGTTTACCTGAATTATTTGCGAAAAATTACAAGTATAATGTTCCTGAGGCACAATATTATGAAGATGTTCATAAGGCAACTTGGGCTATGATTAATGATACGCACAGCCTGGTTAAGCCTTTATTAGATATTGATAAAAAATTGAGAACTTCGACTCCGGAAGATGGTGTGTTCAAAAAAGATGCTGAAGGCAAAATTTTGAAAACAAAATACAACACTGCTGTTTTCTCTGAAGAATATGCTGAGAAATTGCACAAAGATTTGAATGGAATGGTTGAGTCTCAAATGAGAAAAGCAATCGCTGCAACAGCAAGTTTTTGGTACACAGCGTGGGTAAATGCAGGGAAGCCAGATTTAAGCACTTTGGATGCTCCAGCTGTTACACAAAGAAATTATCCTTTCTTACAAGAAGATTTGAAACTATATCAAAAAGGTGATTTATTTGGAATGAAGAATCAAAACGATTAAATCTTTTTGTTTCACGTTTCATGTTTGAAGTTTCAAGTTACTTTGGATTTAAACAAAAAAGAGAAAGCCTCAAGTTCAAGATGAATTTGAGGCTTTCTCTTTTGTTTTATGGTTTGTTATAATTTTTCGGTTGCGTAGAGCTTGGCATTTTTTACTTTAAAATTATTAAGCTGATATTGTTTTTCTTTTAATAAATAAGAAGCTGATTGATAAAATGAAATTGCATCGTTTACCAAATCGGTTTTTTCTACTTTCAATGGACTTTCTTCATACATAATTTGAAATTCTGGTGCAACACCTGCTGTTGGTTTTACTTTTAAAGCGTATTGTTTTACTACTTGTTTTGGCGACAAAATAGTCAAAACATTGTCCTTAATAAGTCCTAAGTCTTGATAAGTTGCAATGAAGGCTCTTGGTTTATAGTCGGCTTTAAAAACATCTTGGCCAAAAAATTTGCTTTCATAATCAAAATGCAACATTCCAAAAAGTGTTGGCATTAAATCAATTTGCGACATCAATTGATTGTATTGCGCTGGTTTTTGATTTGGTTGATAAATGAAAGCTGGAATTCTATACTTGTCTAATGGAAGTTGCGTTTTTCCAGCACTTGATGCGCAATGATCAGCCACAATAACAAACACAGTATTATTGAACCAAGGTTGTTTGCTCGCCATTTCAAAGAATTTTCGAAGGGCAAAATCAGTATATTTTACACCGCCTTCACGAGATTTAATATCACCTGGAATATCAATTTTATTGTTTGGATATGTAAATGGCCTGTGATTGCTCACCGTCATGATATGATTAAAGAAAGGTTTGTTTTCCTTGGCTTCAGCATTCATTACCTTGATTGCTTTGTTGTACATATCTTCATCGCAAACTCCCCAAACATTTGAAAACGTAATTTCTTCTGGCGAAAAGCTTGATTTGTCTACAATTTGATAGCCGTTTCCAGAATAAAAATCTCTCATATTGTCAAAAAAAGCATCGCCTCCGTACATGAATTTTACATTGTATCCTTTTTCTTTGAAAACAGATCCAGTTGAAAACTTGTTTTTGTTGTCTTCACGTTTTACAACGCTTTCGCCCGCAGTTGGAGGCAAACATAAAGTTACTGCTTCTAGACCTCTAACAGTTCGGTTACCGGCTGCATATAAATTAGTAAACTGTAAACTTTTTTGCGCTAAGCTATCTAGGAAAGGCGTAATGTTTTGCTTATTTCCGTAAGCTTTCATAAAATCGGCACTATAGCTTTCGATTGTAATCAAAACAACGTTTTTGCGAATTTCAATAGAATCACCAGCAATTTTTCTCGTAGTATTTTCGCCCGAAATATTAGGGAAATTTTCTTTTAGATTAGCAAATGCTTGATCATTTGGCAATGTTTTATAAAACTTGAAATAATCTAATTTGTTGTTTTGGAAAGCCAAGTAAAATTTATATATACCGTTGGATTGCAATTCGTTGACAAAAACATTTTTAGAGTTTTCTGTTTTTGACATCGTTGGAACTGCAAATAAAGAAATCAGAAATAAGCTTAAATAAACTCCTGAAATTTTTAATTTTTCACCCACATTCGGAATATCTTCAATATAATTTTTGGATCTTTGTAAAATAAAATACGTAATCGTAGCAGTTACAATAAAAAGAACTGAAAAAATAGGAACAACAGGGTAGGACTGCATGATATTTCCAATGACTTCATTTGTGTAAATCAAATAATTAACGGCAATAAAGTTGTATTTTACTCCAAATTCATTCCAAAAGAAATATTCACTCAATCCATTTTGAAGAATCAATAAAACGTAAAGAAAAATAACAAAAGCAAATAACCAGTATCTGATTTTGTCTCTCCATTTTGGAAGAAAAAGCAACAAAGCGAAAAGAAGTGTTTTTATTCCAACAAATATTAAAACAATTCGTGGCAAAGCACCGCCATATTCATCAAATATGCTTTTTCCTGAAGCGATATATAAAAGTAAAGCAACAAAACCACCAAGAATGATATATCCGTAAGGTTTGTTGTATTTTGCATTAGAAATGAAAATCAAATAAAGCCATAAAAATCCACTTGCCAATACAAAAACAAAAAAATCAGAAATTAATCCTAAGCTGAAAATCTTCAAACTTTCAACAATTGTAAAGGAGCTTTGCGTGATTGGGTGGAAAAAAAGCACAATTCGCAATAAGAAACTAATTAGAAAATAGAAAATTGCGAGATTGTAAAAAGGTGAAAACTTCTTATAAAAAACCATGGTACTATATTTTATGTAAAATTAATTTGCATTAATGAATAGCAGATGAAGATATGCTTTTACCTTGCTTAGTATTAACTTAATGTTGTCTTAAGATGATTAAATTGGTTTATTCTAGAGCATTGAGGTTACTTCTAAGTATGAAAATTTTTATCTTTGACAAACCAAGAAGGGATTCAATTTTAAATCTAAATCGGAAATACATGCATATTTTAATAGTTGAAGATGAATTAGGAATTGTTCAATTTTTGCAACAAGGACTACAAGAAGAAGGTTATTTGGTGACAACTGCCAATGACGGCTCAAAAGGATTTGAGTTGGTTCAAGAGCACCAATATGACTTGATTTTGTTGGATTGGATGTTGCCTAAAATTAATGGTTTGGATTTGTGCAAAGCAATCAGAATCAAAGATCAGCACACGCCAATTATTTTTTTGACTGCAAAAGATACCGTACAGGAAACGATTGCCGGCCTAAAAGCGGGTGCAAATGATTATATCAAGAAGCCATTTAGTTTTGAGGAGCTTGTAGAGCGCATTAAAATTCATTTTAGACATAAAAAAGGAGATCAGGAATTGACGCTTGGAACCATAAAAATCGATTTGGCAAAGCATATTGTGCTTAAAGACGAGGAAGAAGTGGCGCTTACGCAACGAGAGTTTGAATTGTTGACCTATTTGATTCAGAATAAAGGTAAAGTTTGTACCCGAAACCAGATTTTGAAAGATGTTTGGGAGATTAATTTTGAGTATGACACTGGTGTTATTGATGTTTTTATGAATGCCATCAGAAAAAAACTCAATTTGAAAATTGAAGAAGATTATATAAAAACAATTCGTGGTATTGGTTATATCGCTAATGATTTATAAATGGAGCAACTATCCTTTAAACACAGAATCGCTTTAAATTATATCATAACAACAGGATTGTTGATATTGGTGGTTTTTTCAGCAACTTATTTTACCGTAAAATTTACTGTTTATAAGCATATTGATGAAAATTTGATGATTGAAATTAACGATCATTTAAAAGAAGTCAGAGTCGAAAATAATAAAGTGATTTTTATGGATGCCCAAGAGTGGGAGGAGCGAGAGCACAATTCTGTTGATGTGAATCCTGTTTTTGTTCAGTTTTTAGATTTGAATAAAAAAATCATTGAAAAATCGCCGAATTTAAAAATCGAAAAATTAGTTTATCACGAAAGCAAAGACCATTATGAATTGTTTGATACCAAATTATTAGGCAATAAAATCAGGCAAATTCAGGTTCCGCTTTATGTAAAGTCAAAAAAAGTTGGCTATTTAATTATTGCAATGTCGCTTTCTGACTCGGCTAAAGTATTGAAGAATCTTTTTGATACCTTGCTGATTGCTTTTCCGATTATTTTGGTTGTGCTGTATTTAATTGCGAGGTTTTTTGCGGGCCGAAGCATAAGGCCAATAAATGCAATTATAAATACGTCTAAAGTAATTACAAAAGATAATCTGAAAACGAGAATTCCGTTGCCGAAAACGCGCGACGAATTGTTCACACTTTCAAAAACAATAAACAATTTATTGAACCGAATTGAAGATGCAATTGAGCGAGAAAAACAATTTACTTCAGATGCTTCACATGAGTTAAGAACACCTTTAACTGTTATTAAAGGAACTCTTGAAGTATTGATTCGTAAACCTCGTGATAATAAGGAGTATGAAGAAAAAATTAACTATTGCATAAATGAAGTCGATCACTTAAATGCACTTGTCGATCAGTTGCTTTTAATGGCGCGTTTTGAGAATCAAAAACAGAATATTAAAACAGAATCGGTTTATTTGAATTCAATGATTTTAGATGTTTTGACGTTGAATTCTGAGAAGATAAATGCGAAGAATCTTAATGTAAAATTCGATGCGATTACCGACTGCTATATCCAGTCGGATACTTTTTTAATGATTACGATTTTAAGAAATATCATTTCAAACGCAATTAAATATACAAATAACGGAGGAAGCATTTTGATTTTGCTTCTGAAACAAAATGGCAAAATAATCTGTAAAATAAAAGATAACGGAATCGGAATTGCAAAAGGTGATTTGGAATCTATTGTGAATCCGTTTTTTAGGTCAAATTCAACTGATCATCCTGAAATTAAAGGAACTGGACTGGGTTTGTCTATTGTTAAAAGAACTACTGAATTGCTTGATATCAAGTTTAAAATAGAAAGCGAATTAGAAGAAGGAACAACTGTGACTTTGACTTTTAACGAGGGCTAAGAAAACGTTATCGTAAATTGAAAATCCACAGTAAAAACGGTACTTCAATTTTTATTTAACAATAAACTATCGTTAAGTTATATTAAAAATTGTTTTTTTATGAAATTAACTAGTATATTTGCAACCGAATCAAAGAATTATAAAACAAACCAAACAATGATTTCAAATCAATTACATCATCATCATTTTCATTATTGCTCTCAGGCGATGTGTTAATGGTATGTGTGTAAATCATCATATTTTAAAACCCGTTTGAGTACATCAAACGGGTTTTTTTATACCAATTCTTTGTACTCAAACTATTAATCAAACAACAACTAAAAAAAAATGAGTACTTTAAAAATTGCAATTCAAAAATCTGGTCGTTTAAACGAAGACAGCATTCAAATCCTTAAAGATTGCGGTATTTCAATCAACAACGGGATTGATCAGTTAAAAGCAGAAGCTTCAAACTTTCCTCTTGAAGTTTTATATCTTAGAAATTCAGACATTCCTCAATATTTAATTGATGGAGTAGTAGATTTGGCCATTGTTGGCGACAATCTTTTGGTAGAAAAAGGAAAAGGAATCGAAGTGGTTCAAAAATTAGGATTCTCAAAATGCAAAGTTTCTGTAGCAGTTCCTAAAACATTTGACTACAATTCTGTGCAAGATTTAGCAGGTTTGCGAATTGCAACCTCTTATCCAAACACTGTAAATGAATATTTTAGTAAATTTGGTTTAAAAGTCGATATTCACCAAATCTCTGGTTCTGTTGAAATTGCACCAAACATTGGGCTTGCAGATGCTATTGTTGATATTGTTTCAAGCGGAAGTACATTATTTAAAAACAACTTAAAAGAAGTTGAAGTAATCTTAAAAAGCGAAGCAGTTTTAGCAGTTTCTCCAAAAGTTTCTCCAGAAATCCAAAAACACATCGATACTTTAAAGTTCAGAATTCAGGCCGTTTTGCGTGCCAGAAATTCAAAATATATTCTGATGAACGTTCCAAATGATAAAATTGATGCTGTAGGGAAGATTCTTCCTGTTTTAAGGAGTTTAACAGTTCTTCCATTGGCACAAGAAGGCTGGAGTAGTGTTCACTCCGTAATTGACAAAGATACTTTCTGGGATGTAATTGATCAGTTAAAAGAAGTTGGAGCCGAAGGAATTTTGGTTTGTCCAATCGAGAAAATGGTTCTTTAAAAAAAAGAAAATCTGAAGTGGAAATTCCAAATCCGAAGTTGTAGATGCAGCTTTGAAAACTTAGTGTTTTTCAAGACAAAGAGAATAATAAAACCTTGCGCCCTTTGCGATAAAAAAAAATAAAGGCATGAATAAAATAGACAATCCAAAACCAGAAATCTGGTCAGAAATATTAAAAAGACCAACTCAAACTATTGATGATATTGAGGTTACGGTAAAAGAAATTTTCAGAGAAGTACAGAAAAAAGGAGATGAAGCTGTAGCTAAATATACTTCAATTTTCGATGGTATTTCACAAGACAATTATGAAGTTTCTTTAGAAGAAATAAATGAAGCAATCGAATTGATTCCGAATGAATTGAAAGAAGCAATTCAATTGGCAAAAGACAATATTTACAAATTTCACAGAGCGCAGAAAACCGACAGAATTGAAGTTGAAACTGTTGAAGGAGTAAATTGCTGGCAGGAAAAAAGACCAATTCAGAAAATTGGTTTATATATTCCAGGTGGAACTGCACCTTTGTTTTCTACAGTTTTAATGTTGGCAGTTCCAGCAGAAATCGCAGGTTGTAAAGAAATCGTGTTGTGTTCGCCACCAGATAAAAAAGGAAAAATTAATCCGGCAATTTTGTATGCTGCAAATTTATGTGGCGTAACTAAAATTTTAAAAGTTGGTGGTATCCAGGCTATTGCAGGAATGACTTTTGGAACACAATCCATTCCGAAAGTATATAAAATCTTCGGACCTGGAAATCAATTTGTGACTGTAGCCAAACAATTAGCAACGCAATTTGGTGTGGCGATTGATATGCCGGCCGGACCATCAGAATTATTAATTGTGGCGGATGATACAGCAGTTCCGGCTTTCGTGGCTTCAGATTTATTGTCTCAAGCAGAACACGGAACAGACAGTCAAGTGATTTTGGTTTCGACTTCGAGAAAATTAATCAATGAAGTTGAGGATGAAATTCAGTCGCAATTAGAGGTTCTTCCGAGAAAAACCATTGCAGAAAAAGCAATTGAAAATTCGAAATTGATTTACGTTGAAAACGATCAAATTGCTTTAGATTTAATCAACGAATATGGGCCTGAGCACTTTATAATCTGTTCAGAATATGATGATTTTTATTGTAACGGGATCGTAAACGCAGGTTCAGTTTTCATTGGGAATTATACTCCGGAAAGTGCCGGAGATTATGCTTCAGGAACAAATCATACACTTCCAACAAATGGTTACGCGAAGAATTACAGCGGTGTAAACTTGGATAGTTTTATGAAATCGATGACGTTTCAAAAAATATCTAAAACCGGAATTCAAAACATCGGAAAAGCGATTGAAGCTATGGCTGAAGCCGAAGGTTTGCAAGCGCATAAAAACGCGGTGACGTTGAGATTGAAGAGTTTAAAATAAAAGACAAAGGGAGAAGAAAGAGCAAAGAAGTAAGATTTTAAAAAAAAAATCTTTCATCTTGGTTCTTGCTTCTAAAAAAATAAAGCAATGAGTACTTTCGATATAAATACAATTACACGTGAAAACGTAAAATCCTTAAAACCTTATTCTTCCGCGAGAGACGAGTTTGAAGATTTTGATACTGCCGAAATGATTTTTTTAGATGCCAATGAAAATCCGTTTCAAAATGGCGTAAACCGTTATCCGGATCCACAGCAGAATTCGGTTAAAGCGATTTTGGCTAAAAATAATTTAATAAAACAAAATCAGATTTTGTTAGGAAACGGAAGCGATGAAGTTTTAGACTTGCTTTTCAGAGCTTTCTGTGAGCCAAATAAAGACAATATTATTTCGTTGCCACCAACATACGGGATGTATGGTGTTTTGGCGAATATCAATGCAGTTGAAAATAGAGAAATTCTTTTAACTACTGATTTTCAGCCACAAGTAGAAAAAATTATAGAAGCGGTTGATGAAAATACCAAAATCATTTTTTTATGCTCGCCAAATAATCCAACAGGAAATTCTTTTTCAGATGAAAGCGTGGTGAAATTGCTTCAAAATTTCAAAGGTTTGGTGGTGATAGATGAAGCGTATATAGATTTTTCAGAGAAAGAAAGCTGGCTGGCAGAAATCGATGCTTATCCGAATTTAGTAATTACGCAAACACTTTCTAAAGCCTATGGTTTAGCAGGAATTCGCTTAGGGATTTGCTATGCTTCTGAAGCGGTAATTTCAATTTTGAATAAAATAAAGCCACCTTATAATGTAAACGAATTAACACAGCAAAGAGCAATTGAACGCTTAAAAGATTCTGATAAAATAAAACAAGAAATAGCTTCAATTATCGAACAAAGAGAAGAGTTACTTAAAGTTTTGCTTGAAGTGAGTTTTGTAGAAAAAGTATATCCAACTGAGGCCAATTTTATCTTGGCAAAAGTAGATGACGCGAATAAAAGATACGATCAATTAATCGAAAAAGGAATAGTAATTAGAAACAGAACAACACAGCCTTTATGTGAAAATTGTCTTCGTTTTACAATAGGAACAAAAGAAGAAAACGCTGTTGTAATTAGAGAATTGAAATTATTAAACTAGAAATTATTAGCTACAGATTAGAAAGATTAAAATGATTTCTTTCTGTTCGTGATTTTTAGCCACGAATTAAATTAGAGAAATTCGTGAATTCGTGGCTAAAAAAATCATATTAATCTGTGAAATCTGTGGCAGAAAAAATAAATTATGAAAAAAGTACTTTTTATCGATCGTGACGGAACGATTGTTTTAGAACCTGAAAATTATCAATTAGACAGCTTAGATAAATTAGAATTTTATCCGAAAGCCTTTCAATATTTGGCTAAAATCGCTACTGAATTAGATTACGAATTGGCAATGGTAACCAATCAGGACGGATTAGGGACAGACAGTTTTCCAGAAAATACATTTTGGCCAACACAAAATTTTATCCTGAAAGCATTTGAAAACGAAGGAGTTGTTTTTGATGAAATTTTTGTAGACAGAACTTTCCCTGAAGAAAATGCGCCTACACGCAAACCAAGAACTGGAATGTTGACTAAATATTTAAACAATCCAGAATATGATTTAGAAAATTCTTTTGTTTTAGGCGATCGTTTAACTGATGTAGAATTGGCTAAAAACCTTGGTGCAAAAGCCATTTTTATGAATGATACGGATGGTGCGGGAAGTAACGAAATTTCGGCAAAACGTGAAGAATTGAATGAAACAATCGTTCTGCAAACAATGGATTGGAAGAAAATCTATGAGTTTTTGAAATTAGAAGCGCGTTCAGCTTCAATTACAAGAAAAACAAACGAAACTGATATTTACATCAATCTAAATCTTGACGGAACAGGAAAAAGCAAAATTGATACTGGAATTGCATTTTTCGACCATATGTTAGACCAAATCTCACGTCACGGTCAAATGGACTTAGAAATCACTGTAAAAGGCGATTTAGAAGTCGATGAGCATCATACCATCGAAGATACAGCAATTGCTCTAGGAGAAGTTTTCGCGAAAGCGTTGGGGAACAAATTAGGAATCGAACGTTACGGATTCTGTCTTCCAATGGATGATTGTTTAGCACAAGCAGCAATTGATTTCGGAGGAAGAAATTGGTTGATTTGGGAAACAGAATTCAAACGTGAAATGGTCGGAAAAATGCCGACTGAAATGTTTTATCATTTCTTCAAATCTTTCACAGACGGGGCAAAAGCCAATTTAAACATCAAAGCAGAAGGAATCAATGAGCATCATAAAATCGAAGCCATTTTTAAAGCTTTCGCAAAAGCGATAAAAGTAGCCGTAAAAAGAGATACCGAAAAAATGATTTTGCCTTCAACGAAGGGAATGCTTTAAATTAGTCAAAAGTGGAAAGTCATAAAGTCAAAAGATTCCAAAATTGTAGGTATTAAAAATAGACTTTAAGACTTTCGACTTTCGACTTTAAGACTAAACAAAATGAAAATAGTAATTATAAATTACGGAGCAGGAAATATTCAAAGCATTATGTTTGCTATTGAAAGATTGGGTTTTAAAGCTGTTCTGAGTAATAATCGGGAGGAAATTAAATCGGCAGATAAAGTGATTTTTCCTGGCGTTGGCGAGGCGAGTTCTGCTATGACAAAACTTCGAGAAAGTGGTTTAAATAGTTTGATTCCTGAATTGAAACAACCTGTTTTAGGGATTTGCCTGGGAATGCAATTAATGTGCAATCAAACGGAAGAAGGAAATACAAAAGGTTTAGGAATTTTTGATGTTGACGTTTTGAAATTTTCAAACAACGTAAAAGTGCCTCAAATGGGCTGGAATCAGATTTATGATTTAAAAACCGATTTGTTTAAAGGAATTTCTGAAAATGAATTTATGTATTTGGTTCACAGTTTTTATGCACCAAATTGCGCAGAAGCCATCGCAAAAACAAATTACGATGTTGAATATGCGTCGGCTTTACAAAAAGATAATTTTTACGGAACACAATTTCACCCAGAAAAAAGCGGTGACGTTGGAGAGAAAATCCTTGGAAATTTTCTAAAAATGTAGAATTTTAAAATTTCAATATCAAAAATCAATTTCAATTTTTAGAGACTCTAAAATTTTGACTTTAAGACTTTAGACTTTCAAACTTTAAGACTAAAAAAATGAGAATAATACCAGCCATAGATATCATTGAAGGAAAATGCGTTCGTTTGTCCAAAGGTGATTATGATACTAAGATAATTTACAATGAAAATCCGCTTGAAGTGGCAAAATCATTTGAAGCACACGGAATTGAATATTTACATTTAGTAGATCTTGACGGAGCAAAATCAAGCAAAATTGTCAATTATAAAATATTAGAGCAAATCGCAACTCAAACCGGTTTAAAAATTGATTTTGGCGGCGGATTAAAATCAGATGATGATTTAAGAATTGCTTTTGAAAGCGGAGCAAATCAAATAACTGGCGGAAGTATTGCCGTAAAAAACAGAGCAATTTTCGAAAAATGGATTTCAGAATACGGTTCAGAAAAAATTATTTTAGGCGCTGATGCAAAAGATGAAAAAATAGCAGTTTCTGGCTGGCTAGAAGAATCAAATGAAGATTTGGTGCCGTTTATTCAGGATTATCAATCAAAAGGAATTCAGTATGTTATTTGTACCGATATTGCAAAAGACGGAATGCTTCAAGGACCAAGTTTTGATTTGTACAGTAAAATTTTGGCTGAAGCTGGCGGCATAAAGTTAATCGCTTCTGGAGGAATTTCAACTTTCGACGAATTGCCAAAATTAGCCGAATTAGGCTGTGAAGGAACAATTATCGGAAAAGCGATTTACGAAGGAAGAATTTCCTTGAAACAACTAGAGGATTTTATAATTAGAAAATAGAACAATTGAAATAATGTGTCAATTAGAAAATTAGTCAATTATTTAGCGTATGGTTAAAATTATCTAATTTTCTAATTTTCAAATTATCTAATTGTACAAATTGATACATTAAAAACATGTTAGCAAAAAGAATCATACCTTGCTTAGATATAAAAAACGGAAGAACCGTAAAAGGCGTTAATTTCGTTGACTTGCGTGATGCCGGAGATCCTGTAGAATTAGCTGCAATTTATTCGGCTGAAGGCGCAGACGAATTGGTTTTTCTGGATATTTCGGCAACAGAAGAACGACGCAAAACACTTGTAAATATGGTGCGAAGCGTGGCAGAAAAAATCAATATTCCGTTTACAGTTGGTGGCGGAATTTCATCTGTAGAAGATGTTGATATTCTGCTGAATAACGGAGCAGATAAAGTTTCGATCAATTCATCGGCAGTAAAAAATCCGCAATTGATTAATGACTTGGCACAGAAATTTGGAAGCCAATGCGTTGTCGTTGCTATAGATGCCAAACAAATTGATGGTCAATGGATTGTGCATTTAGTTGGCGGTAAAGTGCCAACAGAATTAAATTTATTCGATTGGGCGGTAGAAGTTGCAGAACGTGGTGCAGGAGAAATTTTATTCACTTCGATGGATAACGACGGAACTAAAAACGGTTTTGCAAACGAAGCTTTGGCTAAACTTTCAGAATTAGTAAATATTCCAATTATAGCTTCTGGAGGAGCTGGAAACATACAGCATTTTGTAGATTCATTTAAAGAAGGAAAAGCAGACGCAGCTTTAGCAGCAAGTGTTTTTCACTTTAAAGAAATCGAAATCAAAGCGTTGAAACAAGAGTTAAGAAATAATAATATAGAAGTTCGATTATAGTTTTAACTTTAAGACTTTGGACTTTACAACTTTAGACTAAAATTATGGAAATCGATATCAAAAGCGCACACGGATTAATTCCGGCAATTATTCAGGACTCAGAAACAAAAAATGTTTTGATGTTGGGGTATATGAACGAAGAATCGCTTCAAAAAACAATAGAAACACAAAAAGTAACTTTTTTCAGTCGTTCGAAGCAAAGACTTTGGACAAAAGGTGAGGAGAGTGGCAATTTTTTGAATTTGGTAAGCATTAAAAATGATTGTGACGGAGATACGCTTTTAATTCAGGCAAAACCAGTTGGCCCAACATGTCACACAGGCGCAGATACGTGCTGGCAAGAACCAAATGATGCCAATTACGGTTTTATTTCTCAGTTGGAGAATACAATAAAAACCCGAAGAGAAAATGCTGATTCTGAGAAAAGTTATGTAGCTTCTTTGTTTGAAAAAGGAATCAATAAAATTGCTCAAAAAGTAGGAGAAGAGGCTGTTGAAGTTGTTATTGAAGCAAAAGACAATAATGATGATTTATTTCTAAGCGAAAGCGCCGATTTGCTTTTTCATTATCTAATTTTATTGCAAGCAAAAGGTTATCAATTGAATGACGTTGTTGAAGTATTGAAAAAACGTCAGAAGTAGTGAATTTGCGAAAAAATATTTACTAAATTATGTTAAAATAGAAATTATTTTTTGATATTTACGTAAATATTTAATTTATGGATATCGAAACTTTCAGAAAACGTTTTGTAGATCATTCAGATGATGATTTGATTTTAATGGTGACTAAAAACGCCAGCAAATACAATCCTGATGCCCTGCTTGTAGCAAAGGAAATCTTGATTTCAAGAAATGTTGATATCGAAACTATTCTCAAAGAAGAAAGTGAAAATAACCAATCGGAGAAAGAACCTGAAATAAGACATATTGAGGATCTTTCTCCTTTGGAACAAATCGAATATTTATCGGAGAAAAGGCTTGAATTTGAAGAGAATATTGAGGAAATTATTGAAAACAGCAAAAAAGATTTGACAGATGAAGAACTGCTTCAAAATTTTGAAAGCATTCTTGACAAGATTATAGAAAACGGAAAATTCGGGGAATTTTCAGACAGTCATTCTAAAGAAAATTACTTTATTGTCAGTACTATTATTGAGCAGCGAAGCATCAAAATTCCAGTTTCAATTCTGAAAAAAATTGACAGTTTAAACGGCCTTGCCCGAAAAGATTTTTCAAGAAAATTTACTAGAAATATTATAATCGGACTTGTTCTTTCAACTCTTGGGCTAGTATTTTCTATAGGAACGGGTGGTGGCATTATTTTTTATGGTGCTGTATTATCTGGCTTAGGACTTATTGTTAATGGTATTGTAGGAAAAAGGCAATTGAAAAGAGGAGATCAAATTGTGCTTGAATCTTACGGTTAATAGTTGCCATAATTTTTTTTTGCTATGAAACTTTTTGTATGCTTGATTTTGACTTTATTGCCCTCTTTCAATTTTGATTACAAAAAAATGGAAATACCATATTCGATTGTAATTTCAAAAGCTGACCTGATTGTTGACGGTACAATTTTAAAAGTTTCAAAAAACAGTTACGAATTCAAAGCGAATCAGTTCATTAAAGGAAAATCAAATTCAAAAATCAATGTTGAAATTTGGGATGAATGGCTTTGCGATCCGAGAAATAAAGAATTAAAAGCGGGACAGCGATTAATCTTGTTTTTAGAAAAAAAGGCGAATGGTAATTTTTATCCAATAAATGAAAGTACTGGCGAATTGTATATTGATAATGATGCTTTTCTGAATATATTTCTTCCAAAAGATTTTTCTTCTCCAACAGTCTTAAAAGAAGGCGTTTCTATGTTTTCTAGAACATTTACAATACATGGAAATTTAAATGATAGATATTTTCAAGATATTTACTTTCAATCCAATAAGTCAATATTCGAAATTTATAAGATGAAAGAAAGCAATTCCTGTTTTAAATTTATAGTTGATCATAATTTAGTTACTCCACTGTAAAATATATTTCGGAATCGCAATTTCCTAACTAAATGATTTGTTAATAATAAAGTTATTCTATGAAAAAGTATTTTGGTGTTGTTTTGATTGCTTTTATTTCCAATTTTCCAACACAGGCACAATCCATTTTTAGTAAAACTGATGTTTTGACACATCAAGACACTTTGCGCGGAAGCATCACAAAAGAAAGAGCTTGGTGGGATTTGAAATATTATCACTTAGATATAAAAGTAAATCCGTCTGATAAAACAATTACGGGTTCAAATACAGTGCGTTACACTGTTTTATCTGAAAATAATAAAATGCAGATTGATCTTCAAGAACCAATGAACATTTCAAAGGTAACTCAAAATGGAAAAGATCTAAAATTTGAAAGAAACGGAAGCGCTTTTTTTATTACGTTAATCGAAAATCAAAAAATTGGTGAAACAAAAGAGATTGTAATTTCTTTTGGAGGAAAACCTAAGGAAGCCGTTAATCCGCCTTGGGACGGAGGAATTACTTGGAAAAAAGATAAAAACGGAAAAGATTTTATTGCCTCATCATGTCAAGGACTTGGCGCTAGTATTTGGTGGCCGTGCAAGGATCATATGTATGATGAAGTAGAAAATATGCTAATCAGTGTAAATGTTCCAGGAGATTTAACTGATGTTTCAAACGGAAGACTGCAAAGCGTTAAAAAGCAAAAAGACGGAACCAAAACTTTCAATTGGTATGTTGCCAATCCAATCAATAATTACGGAGTAAACATCAATATTGGGGATTATGTAAGTTTTTCTGAAAAATTTAAAGGAGAAAAAGGTGATTTAGACTGTGTTTATTATGTTTTAAAAGATAATTTGGCTGTTGCCAAAGAACATTTTAAAGACGCTCCCCGAATGCTAAAAGCTTTTGAAAACTGGTTTGGTCCTTATCCGTTTTATGAAGATAGCTATAAATTAGTCGAAGCACCATATTTAGGAATGGAACATCAAAGTTCTGTGACATACGGAAATGAGTTTAAAAATGGCTATCTAGGTCATGACTTAAGCAGAACGGGCTGGGGTTTGAAATTTGATTATATAATTATTCATGAATCTGGGCATGAGTGGTTTGCCAATAATATCACTTATAAAGATATTGCTGATATGTGGATTCATGAGAGTTTCACTAATTATTCAGAAGCGTTGTTTGTGGAATATTATTATGGAAAAGATGCTGCAAATGCCTACATAAAAGGTTTAAGAAAACAAATTAGCAATGACAAACCAATTATTGGCATTTATGATGTAAACAAGGAAGGTTCAGGAGACATGTATCCAAAAGGGGCAAACATGCTTCATACAATTCGCCAACTAGTGAATAATGACGACAAATGGAAATCAATTTTAAGAGGCTTAAATAGTACTTTTTATCATCAAACGGTTACCACCAAGCAAATTGAAGATTATATCAGTGCACAATCGGGGATTAATTTAAAGACTGTTTTTGATCAATATTTAAGAACAGCGCAAGTGCCAACTTTAGAATATTTTTTCGCTAATCATAAATTAGGTTTTCATTGGATCAATTGCAATTCAAATTTTGACATGCCTATAAAAGTCACTTTAAATGGCGTTGAAACTTGGTTAAAACCAACCGCAGAATGGCAAGATATGAATGTGAAAGGAGAACAGAATACTTTAGTAGTTGACGAGAATTTTTATATCATAAAATCCAATTTGAATAATTAATTCCTATAATTGTTTAAAAATCAATCCCGACAAGCGTTTTTGACTTTTGTCGGGATTTGTTTTTTGTTTCAAAAATCATAAAATTTTCAAAAACTTAATCAGTTTGTTTACATTTGCTGAAGACTATATAGGTCTATGTATCTTTTTTTTACAAATTTTTAAATAATGAAGAAATATTTTGGTAGCGCTTTTATCGCTTTTTTAGTTGGTTTCGGCGCAAATGCACAAGGGCTTTTAAATAAGTCAGAAACTGTTTTTACACATCAGGATACTTTACGCGGAAGCATTACAAAAGAAAGAGCTTGGTGGGATTTGAAATATTATCATTTGGATGTAAAGGTAAATCCGTCAGAAAAAACAATTACGGGTTCAAATACAATGCGTTATACTGTTTTGAGTGAAAACAACAGAATGCAGATTGATTTGCAGGAACCAATGAACATTACTAAGGTGACTCAAAATGGAAAAGATTTAAAATTCGAAAGAGACGGAAACGCTTTTTTTATCACTTTGACTGAAAAACAAAAAGTTGGAGAAACAAAAGAAATCGTAGTTTCTTTTGGAGGAAAACCTAAAGAAGCCGTGAGACCGCCATGGGACGGAGGAATTACGTGGAAAAAAGATAAAAACGGAAAGGACTTTATTGCTTCATCTTGTCAAGGACTTGGCGCGAGTGTTTGGTGGCCATGTAAAGACCACATGTACGACGAAGTCGAAAATATGTTGATAAGCGTAAATGTTCCTGGAGATTTAACCGATGTTTCAAACGGAAGATTAAAAAGCGTTAAAAAAGAAAAAGACGGTACTAAAACTTTCAATTGGTACGTTTCAAACCCAATCAATAATTATGGTGTAAACATCAATATTGGGGATTATGTGAATTTCTCTGAAAAGTATAAAGGAGAAAAAGGTGATTTAGATTGTAATTACTACGTTTTAAGAGATAATTTGGCTCTAGCCAAAGAACAATTTAAAGATGCACCAAGAATGCTGAAAGCTTTTGAAAACTGGTTCGGACCTTATCCTTGGTATGAGGACAGTTATAAGTTAGTTGAAGCACCCTATTTAGGAATGGAGCATCAAAGTTCTGTAACTTACGGAAATGGCTATAAAAATGGTTATTTAGGCCGAGATTTAAGCGGAACAGGCTGGGGATTGAAATTCGATTTTATTATTATCCACGAGTCTGGACACGAATGGTTTGCTAACAATATTACATATAAAGATATTGCAGATATGTGGGTTCACGAAAGTTTCACAAACTATTCTGAAAGCCTTTTTCTAGAATATTATTATGGAAAAGACGCTGCTGCAGAATATATTATCGGTTGCAGAAAAAACATTAAAAATGACACTCCAATTATTGGACATTATGATGTAAACAACGAAGGTTCAGGCGATATGTATCCAAAAGGAGCTTCAATGCTTCACATGATTCGTCAGGTGATTAATGATGATGCAAAATGGAAATCAATTTTGAGAGGAATGAATAAAAAATTCTACCATCAAACGGTTACCGGAAAGCAAATTCAGGATTATATCAACGAACAATCTGGAATTAATTTCAATAGAGTTTTTGCACAATATTTGACTACAACTCAAATTCCGGTTTTTGAATATATGTTTAAAAATGGAACTTTTGGATATCATTGGACAAATTGCGTAGCCAAATTTGATATGCCGATAAGAGTAAAATTAAACGGTGTCGAAATGTGGCTAAAGCCAACAACAGAATGGCAGTCTGAAAAAACAACAAACGAAGATAGAAAAGTAGAAGTTGATAAAGATTTTTATGTGACGAGTTCTAATATTGTCGAATAAAAGTTCAACAAATTTCAATTTTTAAAATCCCAAATTCCAATTTTAAGTGGAGTTTGGGATTTTTTTACGTTTGGTTTGTGCAAAGTATGTCATTTCGAGGAAGGAGAAATCTCCGCAAGTAGCTCCGCAAGCAATGTCATCAATCTTTGTAGAGTTTCTCGCGAAGATTTCTCCTTCCTCGAAATGACAAAAAGCGTGGAAAATTAAATTTTCCACGCTTTTTTTATTGGAATTTAGAATTTAGAATTTAGAATTTAGAATTGAAAATTTTATCGACTATTTAGCTTCGCCTTTTCTTTAATAATATCAGCAATTTTGCGATTCTCAATTTTGCTTTCCAACCACGAAATAATATCTAAATACAAGAAAGCTCTTTTTTCATAAGTATTCTTTTCAAGTTCTACAAAACGGGCGTGCATTTTTTTGAATTCCTTCTTGATATCTGCCGGATAAAAGTTATTTAAGTTTCTTAGAAATTTAATGATTTCCTTTTGGACTTCATGTAAATCATTCATTTTCAGCAAGAACTTATAAGTGCTTTTAAGATGATTCTCTAAATAATAATCTTTTCCTAATTCATAATGTGCAATCAAAGATAAAAGTCTTGCAAAGCACATTAAATCTTCACGCATCGTTAAATTCTTGTTGTTGATGATTTTATCCAAATAATTGATGCACTCGTTGTATTTTTCGTTTCCAAAATAAATTGAAGCAATTTTATAGAAAAACAACATTTCGTGATGCTCATCCAAGTGTTCACTGTGAAGTTTTAGTTTTTCTAAAATCTCCGGAATCAAATATTCGCTTTCTGCAAAAGTTCCTTCCAGAATATGCAAATTCAATTTATTATTATAGATGTACAGAAATGATAGCGATGCAATGTTATCGTTTACCGGAAATTTATCATCAGCAATAGTTTCTTCTAAAAGCGAAAGGTATCTTTTGAAATTCGAAGTATATTTCAGCATATAAAGTGATTCCAAAAAATAATGATTTCCTTTTAAGAAAAACACCGGATTCAAATAAATCATATTCGGATTATCATAAAACAAAGTCACCCATTTATAGGCATATTTGTAGCTCGCCAAGAAATCCTGAACCAAGAAACTACGCCATAAATTGGCATTGTAAAACCAGTATTTTTCTCTGAAACCAAATTTGCTTTCGTCAAGTTTTGCAATATGTCGGTTGAAATAATCGTCGATATATTTATATTCGGCATCACTTTTTACGTAACCTGTTTTTAACATGATTCCGTACAATTGAAGCGATAAATTCGATAGTTTGCTTGAAATCGTATTTCTGTAATTCAATTCTTTTGCTTGAATAACTAATTCATCAGCGCGGCCTTGAATACTTCGGGTAATATATTGTGATTCGATCAATTTTTCGAATTCTACAATTTCATACGCCATATATTTTTCATCGTTTTCTAAAGCTTGCTGTTTTGTCTTGTCTAGAATTTTTAAACTCTGTTTATACAAACCTTTATTATAAAGAATAACAGCAAAATCTATCTGTTCGCGCAATTGATAACGAATATTCTGACTCGGAATATTTAATCGGATGCTAACTAAAATTTGCTTGTATAAGTATGATTTTAAGTTAGATAATTGAACTTTTTTGATGCTTCCGCTTTTTAAAATGAGCTTTTCATCATACGTTTCAGACTTGTCTAAAATATTGAACAGTTCGATAAATTTTGTATTCGAACTGGTTTCTAAGCGACTCGCAAAAATTTTAAATTGTCTTTTTTCAGATTTGGAAAGCGATTTAATCAGAACAAATAAGAAATCTTTTTGATGGTTAGCCATTGTAAAAAATAATAATATAACTTATTGATTATAAGGTTATTAGATGGATATAAAATGATTTATGAACAGTATAATTTCATTAAATTGAATTTCGTACTGCATAAGTACAATATATATTTGTTATCACAATGTGAAATTACATTAAATTAATGAATATGAATAGAGAGAAAGTTCAAATTTTTGACACCACTTTGCGCGATGGTGAACAAGTTCCAGGATGTAAGTTAGATACTAAACAAAAATTAGTTATCGCAGAACGACTAGACAAAATGGGAGTTGATATTATCGAAGCAGGTTTTCCTGTGTCAAGTCCGGGCGATTTTTTATCGGTCTCTGAGATTTGTAAAATTGTAGAAAATGCAACCGTCTGCGGATTGACAAGAGCCGTGAAAAATGACATTGATGTTGCTGCAGCTGCCTTGAAGCACGCGAAGAAACCTAGAATCCATACCGGAATCGGAACCTCAGAATCTCATATCCTCCACAAATTACAAACCACGCCCGAAGATATTATTGCTAGAGCAAAATTTGCAGTTTCTCACGCAAAATCTTATGTAGAAGATGTTGAATTCTATGCTGAAGACGCTGGAAGAACTGATAATGCGTTTTTGGCAAAAGTTTGTGAAGAAGTGATCAAATCTGGTGCAACTGTATTAAATATTCCTGATACAACAGGATATTGCCTTCCGGAAGAGTACGGAGCAAAAATTAAATATTTGAAAGAAAACGTAAAAGGAATTGAAAATGTAATTCTTTCATGCCACTGTCATAATGATTTAGGAATGGCAACTGCAAACTCAATTGCAGGAGCTATAAATGGAGCAAGACAAATTGAATGTACCATTAATGGTATTGGTGAAAGAGCTGGAAATACAGCACTTGAAGAAGTGGTGATGATTTTCAAACAACACCCTTACTTAAATTTGGATACAAACATCAATACGAGAGAATTAAACGAAATGAGCCGTTTGGTTTCTGAAAGTATGGGAATGATTGTACAGCCAAATAAAGCGATTGTTGGAGCAAATGCATTCGCGCACAGTTCTGGAATTCACCAAGACGGTGTTATCAAAAACAGAGCAACGTACGAGATCATGGATCCGTTAGATGTTGGTGTGAATGAATCTTCAATCATTTTAACTGCTAGAAGCGGAAGAGCAGCTTTGGCTTACCGTGCAAAAAAAATAGGCTATGAGCTTACAAAAGTACAATTGGATATTGTATATATTGAGTTTTTGAAATTCGCTGATATTAAAAAGGAAGTTGTTGATGCTGATATTCATCAAATTATTGAAGCTTCAAAAATTCAGGGAGAATTAATCAGAAGCTAGTTGAAAAGAAAATAGAATAAAGAAGAAAGAAAAATAACAAAGATTTAAATCATAAAGAACGAGACGTTATGAATTTGAAAATAGCAGTTTTACCAGGAGACGGAATTGGACCAGAAGTAATTTTACAAGCCAAAAAAGCATTATACGCTATTGGTGAGGTGTATAATCACGAATTTGTTTTTGAAGAGGCACTTATGGGTGCTGTTGCAATTGATAAAACAGGAAATCCGCTCCCGGAACAAACGCTAAATCTTTGTTTAAATACAGATGCAGTTTTGCTTGGTGCAATTGGTGATCCAAAATACGATAACAACCCAAATGCAAAGGTTCGTCCTGAACAAGGATTATTAAAACTGCGAAAAGAATTAGGATTGTTTGCTAATATTCGTCCAATTAAGCCTTATAAAGCTTTAATTGAATCTTCTCCTTTAAAAAGAGAAATTATTGAAGGAGCTGATTTTACCATTTTTAGAGAATTAACAGGTGGAGCTTATTTTGGCACAAAAACACTTAATGAAGAAGGAACACATGCTTCAGATTTATGTGAATATTCAGAAGAAGAAATTACCAGAATTGCACATTTAGCTTTTAAATCGGCTCAAAAAAGACGTAAAAAGCTGACAATGGTTGATAAAGCAAATGTTTTGGAAACTTCAAGATTGTGGAGAAAAGTAGTTCAGAAAGTGAGTGAAGAGTATTCAGATGTTAAACTTGATTTCTTATTTGTTGACAACGCAGCAATGCAGTTGATTTTGAATCCAAAACAATTTGATGTGATTTTGACTGAGAATTTGTTTGGAGATATTTTATCTGATGAAGCCAGCGTAATTACTGGATCTATTGGTTTGTTGCCGTCAATTTCTTTAGGAGAAAAAAATGCTTTGTTTGAGCCAATTCACGGATCGTATCCGCAGGCAAAAGGAAAAAATATTGCCAATCCGATTGCTTCGATTTTGGCAGCAGCACTTTTGTTGGAGCATTTTGGATTAACTAAAGAAGCTAATGTAATTTATAAAGCGGTAGAAAAAGCAATTGAATACCAGGTGGTTACAGTTGATTTGAAATCAGATTCAAAATTTGGAACAAACGAGGTTGGAGAGTTTGTTTCTAATTTTATTTTTAGCAAAGATGATTTGCTGTATTTCAATAATGATAACGTAAGTATTGGGCAATCGACAATTGTTTAATATTTTTTGTTAAAACGTAGAGGAAATAACAAGAAGTCTTTAAAATGTTGAGATTTTATTTTTTTAGTTCTTAAAGTTTGTTTACTTTTGTGACACTAAAAAATAGAAAAGATGCAAATCTCAGTTATTATTATTACTTCTGTCGTTGTTGTCAATGTGATTAGCACATCTGCGTCGGGAATGGTATAAATATAATTGAAAGACTATATTATAAACCTTCCAAATACTGGAAGGTTTTTTTTTGAACAAAAATTAAAATAAAATAATACATAATGGAATTAAATAAGTACAGCAAGACCATCACTCAAGATCAGACACAGCCTGCAGCGCAAGCGATGTTATACGGGATTGGTTTAACTGAAGAAGACTTGAAAAAAGCACAAGTTGGAATTGTGAGCATGGGTTACGATGGTAACACTTGCAACATGCACTTGAATGATTTAGCTAAAGATGTCAAAAAAGGTGTTTGGGATGCTGATCTGGTCGGACTTATTTTTAATACTATTGGTGTTAGTGACGGAATTTCAAACGGAACTGAAGGAATGCGTTATTCATTAGTTTCTCGTGATGTAATTGCTGATTCTATTGAAACAGTTGCCGGAGCACAATGGTACGATGGTATAATTGCAATTCCTGGATGTGACAAAAATATGCCTGGAGCACTTATTGCAATGGGAAGATTGAACCGTCCATCAATGATGGTTTACGGAGGATCTATTCATTCAGGAAAATGGAAAGGAGAATCTTTGAATATCGTTTCTGCTTTTGAAGCTTTAGGGAAAAAAGTGAAAGGCGAAATTACTCCAGAAGATTTTAAAGGCGTTATCCAAAATGCTTGTCCAGGCGCTGGCGCTTGCGGCGGTATGTACACTGCAAATACAATGTCATCTGCAATTGAAGCATTAGGAATGAGTATGCCATATAGTTCTTCAAATCCTGCTTTAAGTCAGGAGAAGAGAGATGAATGTGTTGCTGCGGGAGCTGCAATTAAAATTTTATTAGAGAAAGATATTAAGCCAAGAGACATTATGACTCGCAAGGCTTTTGAAAATGCTATTACAATTGTAGCGGTTTTGGGAGGTTCTACAAATGCAGTTATGCACTTAATCGCGATGGCACATTCGGTTGGAATTACAATCACTTTGGATGATTTTCAAGCAATTAATGACAGGACTCCTGTTCTTGCTGATATGAAACCAAGTGGTAAGTACATGATGGAAGATATTCATGAAGTTGGAGGAATTCCTGCAGTAATGAAATATTTATTAAAAGTTGGATTGATTCACGGAGAATGTTTAACTGTAACAGGAAAGACAGTTGCTGAAAATTTAGCTGCAACTCCAGATTTACAAGATGGACAAGAAGTAATTCACGAAATTCAAAAAGCGTTGAAGCCAACAGGAAATATTCAGGTTTTATATGGAAATCTTGCTTCTGAAGGCGCTGTCGCAAAAATCAGCGGAAAAGAAGGAGAATATTTCGAAGGTCCAGCTGTAGTATTTGAAGGTGAATTTGAAGTAATTCCAGGTCTTCAAGCCGGAAAAATTAAACCAGGTAATGTAGTCGTCATTAGAGGTTGTGGACCAAAAGGTGGTCCGGGAATGCCTGAGATGCTGAAGCCTACATCCGCTATTATTGGTGCTGGATTAGGAAGCAGCTGTGCACTAATTACAGATGGTAGATTCTCGGGCGGTTCGCACGGTTTCGTGGTAGGACACGTTACACCAGAAGCATATGACGGTGGAGGTATTGCACTAGTAAAAGATGGAGATATTATCGCTATTGATGCTGTGAAAAATACAATCGACTTAAAGATATCTGAAGAAGAATTTGCAGCTAGAAAAGCTAGCTGGGTTCAGCCTCCTTTAAAAGTTGACAGAGGAGTTTTGCTTAAATACGCTAAATCGGTATCAAGCGCTTCTACAGGTTGCGTTACCGATAATTAATTTAAAAACAATAATATCAAGAATCAATTGAAATACGGATATTGATTCTTGAAAAACAATATACTATGAGAATATCAGGGGCAGAAGCCGTTATAAGATGTTTGTTAGCAGAAGGTGTAGACTTGATTTATGGTTATCCAGGTGGAGCGATCATGCCAGTTTACGATGAATTATATAAATTTCAGGATCAGTTGCACCACGTTTTAGTACGTCACGAACAAGGTGCAACGCATGCCGCTCAAGGTTATGCAAGAGCTACAGGGAAAGTAGGAGTAGCGATTGCGACTTCTGGACCAGGAGCAACTAATTTGGTAACAGGAATCGCTGATGCTCAGATCGATTCGACTCCAATGGTTTGTATTACAGGACAAGTTGGAAGACATTTATTAGGTTCTGATGCATTTCAGGAAACGGATATTATTGGAATTTCAACTCCAGTTACAAAATGGAATTTTCAGGTAACTGAGGCTTCTCAAATTCCAGAAATTATTGCAAAAGCGTTTTATATCGCTCGTTCTGGACGTCCAGGGCCAGTTTTGATTGACATTACTAAAAATGCTCAGTTTGATGAGTTTGATTTTAGCTATGAAAAATGTACAGGAATCAGAAGTTATGTTCCTGTTCCAAAATTAAATTTAGATAAAGTTGCCGAAGCGGCTGCATTGATCAATAGTGCAAAGAAACCATTAATCGTTTTTGGGCAAGGAATTATTCTTGGTCAAGCAGAAGCAGAATTTAAAGCGGTAATCGAAAAATCTGGAATTCCAGCAGCATGGACAATTTTAGGGCTTTCAGCTTTACCTACAGATCATCCTTTAAATGTTGGAATGCTTGGAATGCATGGAAATTATGCGCCAAATTTATTGACAAATGAGTGTGATGTTTTAATTGCTTTCGGAATGCGTTTTGACGACCGTGTTACAGGTAAATTAAGTACTTATGCAAAACAGGCAAAAGTAATTCACTTCGAAATTGATCCTGCTGAAATTGATAAAAACGTTAAAACTGAAATTGCAGTTTTAGGTGATGTAAAAGAATCTCTTGCGGCTTTATTGCCTTTATTGGATGAAAAATCACACGATTTATGGCACAATGAATTTAAGGCATTGCAAGAAGTTGAATTTAACTCGGTAATAAAAGAAGAATTGAATCCAACGAATGGTAAAGGAATTTCAATGGGAGAAACTATTGAAATGATCAACAAACATTCAAAAGGTGATGCAATTATCGTTTCAGATGTTGGTCAGCACCAAATGTTTGCTTGTCGTTATGCAAAATTCAATTCGACTAAAAGCAATATCACTTCTGGTGGATTAGGAACAATGGGATTTGCGCTTCCAGCAGCAATTGGAGCAAAAATGGGAAAACCAGAACGAGAAGTGGTAGCGATTATTGGTGATGGTGGATTCCAAATGACAATTCAGGAATTGGGAACAATTTTCCAGACTGAAGTTCCAGTTAAAATTGTGGTTTTAAATAATGAATTCTTAGGAATGGTGCGTCAATGGCAGGAATTGTTTTTTGACAATCGTTATGCATCAACAAAAATGATTAATCCAAATTTTGTTGCAATTGCAGAAGGGTATCATATTAAATCTAAAAAAGTAACACAACGTGAAGATTTAGACGAGGCTGTTGCAGAAATGCTTGCTTCTAAAGATTCTTTCTTCCTAGAAGTCATGGTGGAAAAAGAAAACAACGTTTTCCCAATGATTCCAACAGGGGCATGTGTTTCAGAAATTAGATTAAGCTAAGAAAAAAAAGTTTCATGTTTCAAGTTTTAAGTTCCAAGTTCGACAACTTGAAACATGGAACTTGAAACTAAAAAAACTAAAAAACAAATGGAAGATAAAACTTTTACCATATCGGTATACTCAGAAAATAATGTGGGTTTGTTGAACAGGATATCTGGAATATTCTTAAAGCGTCACATTAATATATTAAGCCTAAATGTTTCTGAATCAGAAATAGAGAATGTTTCAAGATTTATTATTGTAGTAAATACAACTGAAAAATGGGTTCAAAATATTGTTGGCCAAATTGAAAAACAAATTGAAGTAATAAAAGCATTTTATCACACAGATGAAGAGACGATTTTCTTAGAAAATGCTTTATTCAAGATCGCTTCAAGTTTGTTGTTTGACGAGAAACAAATTCAGAATATCATCAAAGAGAGCCAATCAACGATTGTGACAGTTTCTCGTGATTTCTTCGTGATTTCAAAATCGGGAAGACGTTCTGAAATTGAAGAATTGTACGAAAAATTCAAACCATACGGAATTATGCAATTTGTTCGTTCTGGAAGAATTTCGGTTTCTAAAGAAAAAATGGAGATTTCAACATTATTAGAAACTTTCAAATAAAATCATTCATACTTAAATATAGATTACTTATTAAATTACACATTCATTAAATAAAAAAAAATGGCAAATTATTTCAACACATTACCACTTAGATTACAATTAGAGCAACTTGGAGTTTGCGAATTTATGGAGCAGTCTGAATTTGCAGACGGAATCGCAGCTTTAGCAGGAAAAAAAGTTGTTATCGTAGGTTGTGGTGCACAAGGTTTGAATCAAGGTTTAAACATGAGAGATTCTGGTTTAGACATTTCTTATGCATTGCGTGCAGATGCAATTGCTGAAAAGAGAGCTTCATATAAAAATGCAACTGAAAATGGATTTAAAGTAGGAACTTATGAAGAATTGATTCCAACTGCTGATTTAGTTTGCAACTTAACTCCAGACAAACAGCATACTGCTGTAGTTACTGCAATTATGCCATTAATGAAACAAGGATCAACTTTAGCATATTCTCACGGTTTCAACATTGTTGAAGAAGGAATGCAGATTCGTAAAGATATCACTGTTATTATGTGTGCTCCTAAATGTCCTGGTTCTGAGGTTCGTGAAGAGTACAAAAGAGGATTTGGAGTTCCAACTCTTATTGCTGTTCACCCAGAAAATGATCCAAACGGATTTGGTTTAGATCAAGCAAAAGCTTACGCTGTAGCAACTGGAGGACACAGAGCTGGAGTTTTAAGATCATCTTTCGTAGCAGAAGTAAAATCTGATTTAATGGGTGAGCAAACAATTCTTTGTGGATTATTGCAAACAGGATCTATTTTATGTTTTGATAAAATGGTTGAAAAAGGAATTGATGCAGCTTATGCTTCAAAATTAATTCAGTACGGATGGGAAACTATCACTGAAGCTTTGAAACATGGTGGTATTACAAATATGATGGACCGTTTGAACAATCCTTCAAAAATTGAAGCTTACGAATTAGCTGAAGAATTGAAAGACATCATGCGTCCATTATTCCAAAAACACCAAGATGATATCATTTCTGGAGAATTCTCAAGAACTATGATGATTGACTGGGCTAATGATGATGTTAACTTATTGAAATGGAGAGCAGCAACAGGAGAAACTAACTTCGAAAAAACTGCACCGCAAGAGGCTCCAATTTCTGAACAAGAATATTTTGACAATGGAGTTTTAATGATTGCAATGGTAAAAGCTGGTGTTGAATTGGCTTTCGAAACAATGACAGAAGCTGGAATTATTGAAGAATCAGCTTATTATGAGTCATTACACGAATTGCCATTAATTGCAAACACAATTGCAAGAAAGAAATTATTCGAAATGAATCGTGTAATTTCTGATACTGCTGAGTACGGATGTTATTTGTTTGATCATGCATGCAAGCCATTATTGACTGAATTCATGAAAAAAGTAGAAACTAACATTATCGGAAAACCATTTTCAACTTCAAACGGAGTAGATAATGCAGTATTAATTGCTGTAAACAGAGAAATTCGTCAACATCCTATTGAAGAAGTAGGAGCTTGGTTGAGAGAGTCTATGACAGCAATGAAAAAAATTGGATAATTAAAAAGTTGGGGAAATCTCGCAAAATTGGATTTTGCGAGATTTGCACTGTATCATGATTTGTAATATTTTGAATTAGTAAGCACTTATTAAGAAACTAGATATAGATGCATGTTGCATTCACTTAACTTCGGTGAAAGTAAGTTAAGTGAAGCTAATCCCTTATAATGGGGTATATTTTTGGTAGAAATATACTTGTTGAAATTTCTATATTGGTTAATAAAGATGCTGCTATTTTCAAAATAGAGAAAAGTATTGTAATTCTATAATTACGAAATTAATTGTTATTGAAATTGTTAAAAATAAAAAGGTGCAATATTTGTTTATTGCGCCTTTTTTGTAATATACATTTTAAGTTAAAAAAGTATTTTTTTGCATTAAATACATAAAAAAGGAATATTTTTTTTAATATGTGTTTTTATTTGCTAAAATTTATGAATTAAATAATTTTAAGAATACACTTAGATTTAATACATTTATAAAAAAAAATTCCAATAAAGTTATGAGTTATTATAAAATTGAAAATTTAGAACAATATTTTAAGCATTACAATAAGTCAATAAGGGAACCAAGAAAATTTTGGGGCAAAATTGCCGAAGAAAATTTCACATGGTACCAACAATGGGAAAAAGTAGTTGATTTTAATATGGCTGATGCCGAAGTGAAATGGTTTACTGACGCAAAAGTTAATATTACAAAAAATTGTATCGATAGACATTTAAGCAAAAGAGGAGAAAAAACGGCTATTATTTTTGAGCCTAATAATCCGTCTGAGGAAGCTTTGCATATAACGTATAACGAATTATACGAAAGAGTTTCTAAAATGGCGAATGTTTTACGCGAGCAAGGCGTACGCAAAGGAGACCGAGTTTGTATTTATTTGCCAATGATTCCAGAATTGGCTGTTTCAGTTTTGGCTTGTGCTAGAATTGGAGCAATCCACTCTGTCGTTTTTGCTGGATTTTCTGCTTCAGCAGTTTCTGCAAGAATCAATGACTGTGAATGTAAAATGGTGATTACTTCTGACGGAGGATATAGAGGAAACAAAACAATCGATTTAAAAGGAATTGTTGATGAAGCTCTTGATACTTGTCCTTCAGTAGAAAAAGTATTGGTTGCTAAAAGAACGAATACTGATGTGAAAATGAAAGATGGTCGTGATATTTGGTTGCAGCCTTTATTAGATGCAGCACTAGACAACAGTGTTGCTGAAATTATGGATGCCGAAGATCCGTTGTTTATTTTGTACACTTCAGGATCAACAGGAAAACCAAAAGGTATGGTTCATACTACTGCTGGTTATATGGTTTATACAGCTTATACATTTAAAAACGTATTTAGTTACGAAGAAAACGATATTTTCTGGTGTACTGCAGATATTGGTTGGATTACTGGACACTCATATATTTTATACGGACCATTATTGAACGGAGCTACAACAGTAATTTTTGAAGGAGTTCCATCTTATCCAGATTTTAGCCGTTTTTGGGATATCATCGAAAAACATAAAATCACGCAATTTTATACAGCACCAACTGCAATTCGTTCATTAGCAAAAGAAAGTTTAGATTATATTCAAAAATACCCTTTAAAATCTTTAAAAGTAATCGGGTCTGTTGGAGAGCCAATCAACGAAGAGGCTTGGCACTGGTTCAATGACCACGTAGGTGATAAGAGATGTCCGGTGGTAGATACGTGGTGGCAGACAGAAACAGGAGGAATCATGATTTCGCCAATTGCTTTTGTTACGCCAACAAAACCAACTTATGCGACATTGCCATTACCGGGAATTCAGCCAGTTTTAATGGATGAAAAACGTAATGAAATCGAAGGAAATCAAGTGGTTGGAAGTTTGTGTATCAAATTCCCGTGGCCAGGAATTGCTAGGACAATTTGGGGTAATCATGATCGTTATAAAGAAACTTATTTCTCTGCTTTCCCTGGAAAATATTTTACAGGTGACGGAGCTTTGAGGGATGAAGTAGGTTACTACAGAATTACAGGAAGAGTCGATGACGTTGTTATTGTTTCGGGTCATAATTTAGGAACGGCTCCAATCGAAGATGCAATCAACGAGCATCCGGCGGTTGCTGAATCTGCGATTGTTGGATTCCCACATGATATTAAAGGAAATGCTTTATATGGTTATGTAATCTTGAAAGAAACTGGTGAAGTAAGAAATAAAGAAAACTTGACAAAAGAGATCAATCAATATATTGCAGATCACATTGGGCCAATTGCAAAATTGGATAAAATTCAATTTGTGTCTGGTTTGCCAAAAACTCGTTCAGGAAAAATTATGCGTAGAATTTTACGTAAAATAGCTGAAGGTGATTTCTCTAATTTTGGAGATACATCAACTTTGTTAAATCCTGAAGTGGTGGAAGAAATTACAAAAGGAAAGATTTAATAATTTCTACTGATAATAAAAAATGCCTCTTAAGATTTTTAAGAGGCATTTTTTTTATGTTTAGCAGCGAACAAATGTTTGTCAGACTGAGCGTAGTCGAAGTCTATCAAGCTGAATCACTTTGCAGGACTTCGACTACGCTCAGTCTGAAAATTGATGGCTTATAGTGTTTTTTACTTAATTCCTAATCTAGATTTTAATTTTAAAAACAACAGCGCAATTCTGTATGCATCCTCAGCAGAAGAATTTCTGTCGCTTTTTGGAATTTTATAAATTTCGCATAAATCGTCAAGCGAAAATTGTTTATCATTTATATCCATTAGTTTTCTATACATTACATCGACATCCAGAGCTTCATTTTTCAATCGGCCACAATCAAGGCGTTCTAGAGAGGAATTGAGCATTTCAATGTCAAAATTAATGTGATGACCAACCAAAACAGCATTCCCAAGAAAGTTAATAAATGCTTCGAGTGCTTCAGATTCTTGCATCTTGCTCATTTTGCTTTCGATGATAAACTCATTTGAAAGTCCATTATCCTGCAAAAATTTGTATTGAAGCAAAACGCATTCAAAATTATCTTTAATTACAATTCCGTCATCAATTACAGAAAAAGCTCCTAGTGAAAGAATCACATCCTTATTCGGATTCAAACCAGAAGTTTCAGTTGATAAAACAACGAATCTGTTGGGTTTTGTTTCGAATTTGTTCAGGTAATCTTTCCAAAAATCTGGGTATTCTTTATTAATATTTTTAAGCCAGTCTAGCATATTTTACGAGAATTGTGTAAGTTGAAATTTACTCTTAATTAATTCCTCAAGATCTTTCATTGGGGTTAGGGCATTTTTTAACTTCTCTTTGTCTGTTTTAGACATATCTCTTACATTAATATATTGTCCAGAATCATCATTTTTTAATCCTTCAACTGTTCTGAATTTTGAGAGTATCAAAAATGCTTCGGCACAGCTCAAATAGATTTCAGCATTTTTAGAATCGGTTATGGCTAATTGTTTGAATCTCAAATAGGTATTCTTGATTCCTTTAATGTTTGCATTTAAAATTAACAAACGTGCTGCATCAATCAACGGCATCAAAGCGCGATTTTTGATATCAAATTTTCCTTTATGCGGACCTTCTTCTTCAATAATGAATTTTTTGAAGAAACTCAAAGGAGAGTTCTTTTTCAAGGCATCATTTCCTAAAAAGTCAAAGAATAAAGTATTGTTTACAGCATTTTTGAAAATTACGTTTTCAATTACTTCTTCAATTTTTGGCTCTCCAAAAACAATTTCATAATCAAAGAAAATACTGCTCAAATCATTGCTGTTTTCACCTGGAGTATTCATCCAGCTGTTGTATTGTTTTGTCCAGTCTGTCAATGATTTACACCACAACATATTGCTTCCCATGTGGCCATTTGGACAAAATTCATAACCTACTTTTTCTAATATAGAAGTAGCTCTTTTTGCCAATCTTAAAAAATAATCTTTAACTTCTCTGTATTTTTCCGGAGCAACATCTTCAAAAATCAAAATGCTATCTTGATCCGTAAGCAATAATTGTTCTTTACGTCCTTGGCTTCCAATGCTTAACCATGCAAAACGAGCAGGAGGTGAGCCTAAATCTAAAATAGACAATTCAACAGAACGCTTGATAATTGCTAAGTTGATTTCGCTCGCAATATTGCTGACATGCGAAATTGGAATATTCTTTTGAATCGAATTCTGAATCAAATCAGACAGACGATCACGGATTTGTTTTAGGTCTTTTGGTAACTGTGAACGCTTAATTTCTTTGATTAAGACACCAGGGTTACTAGCTTGAGCAACAATTAGATCGTGCTCAGAAATAATTCCTTTTACAGCCGATTTGCTTGTGCCATCTTTAGTCACACACAAATGGCTTACATTATGTTTCAACATCAACAATTGTGCTTCGGCAAGCGACACATTTTCAATCACCGTTACCACAGGCGATGACATAATTTTGTCAATAGACTCCGTAATAGGATAACGGCCAGTAGCAATTTTTGAAGCCAAATCTGTAGCGGTTACAATACCAATAGGGCGGTTTTTTTCGCCACAAACAATAATATTGTCAACCATTGCTTCGGTCATCAAAATGGCAACATCCTTAACCACGTGATTTGCTTCAGTAGTTAAAGGCGAATTGTTGTAGTTAAGTGATTGAATATATTGCATTTCTGATTGCTGATCCACATAAAAAGAGGTATCAGAAATCATTTTTCCATTTGAATTTACGCTGTCTTTTGTATGTCTTGAATTTGTCGCGAAACTTTCCAATAAAAAGTTTAAAACATCAGAATTATTGGCAACAAAAGGTCTGAAAACAGCAATAGGGATAGCGTAGATAATACTTTCTTCACGTGCTTTTGCCGTCATCATATAGTTGTTTTTGGCAAAGAAAGGTCTTAAGCCAAAAATATCGCCTTCATGACACTTATTGATAATAGTTTCCTCAGCATCAGCAATTGTAGTCAAATTGATGACACCCGAAGCGACAACATAAAAACTATCATGCAACGTATCGTTATTTTGAAATAGTACAGTGTGTTTTTCTAAATTTAATACGCGGATATTTGTTGCAATATCAGATAATTCCTGAAAAGTCAAATTATTAAATGGCGGGTATTCTTTTAAAAAATCTGCAATATGCTCAGCAATAGTATTCATATGTTTGATAATTTTTTTAAAGTATCGAATGTAAAAATAAGAAAATAAAGTCTTACAATGACAGCATCTTTAGCAGAATCTGAATATTTTAAAGAAATGTTAAGAATTACTGATTTCAAGGCTTTAAAATGTTTTTTTTACGTTTAAAATTTAAAATATCACTGTAAAGTGCATTTTGTTTAAACTTAATTTGTTTAATTTTTTTAGTAAAATTCTCATTTACAATTGTTTCTAAAAGAAGGTGAGCGATTTTAAAAACTTTTCAAAGAAAATAAGAACTGAGAATTATTAGCAGAGTGTATAAGTTTTGAAATATTCTATTTTACATAATATAAATTATAGGTCATTTATGTATTATTTCCGGAATGTGTCGATAAGGGCTCTTATTTGGCAGAATTATGAAACTAGAAAAGTTATATGAAAGATTATTAAAACAATTTAAAAATTTTAAATCAGTATGAAGTACATTTCAACTCTAATCAAAAAACGAGAATTATTAATTTTAGAATTAGCCTACATAAATTATGATCTAAGTGAACATTTTGAAAAAAAAATAAATACAACAAATACATATAATTTGCTTGATCTGAATTATCAACGTGATTTCACAATTAGGGAAATTCTAAAAATTGACCAGCAAATCAAAATTCTCACAAATTCTGAAAATTCTAAAACGTAAAAATAATTTTTGAAACTTAGCGGAAAATAAACAAAATAATAGAGTAGATTCAGATCAAAAAATTTCATGGCTTTAATTTATGAAGAAAACAACAAAAAAGTTTTTTACCACTCCCCTTTTAATTTCTTGTTTTTTTGTAGGGTACAAGCTAAATAGTTTTGTTTTTTAAATCGTTTTTCAGTGCCAAAAGTAGATTTTCAGAATTGACAGTAATACTTTTTTACTTTTGCTATAACATATTGTTCTTCTATTAAGCCTTTTAAGATGTGTTCTGATAGCAAGATTTTTTCTCTCAATATTATTTGTTCCAAATTTTACTGTTTTATGAATTTCAGAAGGAATAAGATATTTGTAATTTTTTAGATTATCTGTATATATAGCTTTTGGATTTGATAATTTTAAGGTTGTTAAAACAATTTCCAATGTTTTGTTTGTTCTATTTCCAACATTAAAACTAACAACTTTTCCGCTTTCTCTTTCCAATGCATACACAATCCATATTAAATTACTTTTCTTTTTCAGATAACTTCTCATTTCATCGACCTCATATGTTTTTCCTATTTTAATTACAGGTCTTGGAATATTTTCTGCAATCAAACATATTTTTTTAAGTACAGTTGTTGTTGATATATTCAATACTCTTGCTGTGCTTCTTATTCCTAATCCTTCTTTCGTTAGTATTATTATTTTTTCATTTATATTGTTTTTGTAAGCGTTATAAGTATAATTTGCTTGTTGTTTTTTTTGACAATAAACGCATTTATATCGTTGAACTCCATTAGATTGAAAACCATCTTTGTTGCATTTTTCTCCACAATTCTCACATTTCTTTTTCATCCCCTAATCTGATACATTTAATTGATTTATACATGATTTTAAGTATTTTAAATGTTTAAAACAAAAAAAGACAACCTTCGGGTTGTCCTCTTTTAATTTGAAAATTATAATTTATCGTCCATTTTGTAGGGCTTAAAGACGTGTTTTTTATAAAAACCCCTAATCTGAAACGTGACCTTTTAAACGGCTAAAAACAAAAAAGACAACCCGAAGGTTGTCTTTTTTTTAAATTGAAATTTTATTTTATCGTCCATTTTGTTGGGCTTAAAGGCTTGTTTTTATAAAAACCCCTAATCTGAAACGTGACCCTGTTTAAGCAATAAATATACGGACTAATACTTGGATATTTCTCCGCCAGCGGATCAACAGAAGTCCAAACAGAAATTTTAGGATCATAATATCTTGCACCGTAATAATACAAGCCTGTCTCCTTGTCTAACTCTTTACCATTAAACAAATAAGGCGTATTCCACTTAGCATTTTTCTCTTCCAAGAAAACCTCCCCAAAAGGTACGTATTCTATATGCTGAACAACTTCGCCGTCTAAATTAGTGATATATGACGAACTTCCCAAATGGTCAGGATGGTAATAAAACTGCTGCAACTCAGAATTGTCGTTTTTAGCAGTTTTAGCAGTAGAACTGCTCGCGCTTGCACTTTGAGATGGATTACAGCAGAAACCAAGTCCATTTACATAGTCATTATTATCAACGCCATAATAAGGAACGTCAAATGATTCGTAATTAGCTTTAGTGATTTCCAGCGCTTTCTTGTATTTAGCATCATAATTTACCTTCACTCCAGAGAAAGATTCTCCCGCTTTCTCTACTCTTCTAGGATCTGCTCCATAAGAATCAAAATCACCAAGTTTACTAACGATACGTTGCGAACCAATGTAAATGTGTTTCGTATAACGACCGCCATTCTGAGCCACCAAATAAGGATTCACATAAAGTGTAAAATCTGAAGTAGAAGTTTTTCCACCAGCAAAAACTGAATTTACGAATATACCCTGACCGCCACCTGAAAGTTTCGTTACTCTTTCTCCTCCAGCATCATAGGTGTAATTAGAAACATAGCCGTTAATGTCAATTGCCTGCAATCTATTCTCTTCATCCCAAAGCATCTTTTTCTCCAAAGCTTTTTCAGCAATCTGACCGTCTATTTTTACTTCTTCCGTATTTACGTAAATCATATTTCCGTTGGCATCATAAACATATTTGTTGTTTTTCTGCTTATCGTTTCAAATATTACAATTCCTTTCTAATTTTTTAAGTCCTAAAAGATTTATTTCAAACACAATAAGCCAAGAAAAAGCATGTTTTCACACCCTATTCTGATAAACTTAATTCATTTTTATTTGATTTTGTGCTTTTTAAACAGCTAAAAACAAAAAAGACAACCTTCGGGTTGTCTTTTTTTTAAATTGAAATTATATTTATCTGTTATTTTTCAGGGCTTAAAGGCTTATTTTTATAAAATCCTAATCTGAAACGTGACCTGTTTTTAGAAAAAAACCTAATCTGAAACGTGACCACTTAATTTCCTAAACTTTCATCTGGGTAATTCTTAATAGATTCCTTTAAAATTCCTTCGTAAAATAATTCTGAATAATCTTTATTTGTAGCCTTCATACTATCAATTTCTTTCAAGGCATTTTTTTTACCTTTCAAAAACATTTTCATAGAAAAATAATCTGCATAAAGTAAGGAATCCCTTGGTGTTTTTTTTAGAGAATCTTTAATTCTGTCAATATTCTCATAAATATAAGAGTTAGCTTCTCTTTTGTTTTTTTTGTTGATTTTCAGAAACTTAACTATATTTAAAGTATTCACTCTGTTGTATTCGTTAATAGTATTGTTTTTCGACAACAATTGCTCCAGTTCATCATACTTTTTTAGATTCAACAATAATGATATTATTGGTAAGGAATTGTTTCCGGACAGTCCAATTTCTACATAATCTTTATTATACTTAAGTTCTTCATAAGCGCTATTCAAAATTCTTTTGTCTTTAGTTTGAAAATATTCTCTAATGCTTTTATTTAATAATACATTTAGATCTTGATTTGAGATATCCTTTTTTTGGTTAGTACATGATAAAAAGAATAAAAAACTTATTGCTATCGTGAAAATTCTCATAATTTATTAGGATTAATTAATATTGGCGCCGCTGTATTATTAAATTTAGCTGAAACATTCGTTTCGGTAGTATTGGGAAGTCCTAAGATTCCAGCAGCTCCTAAGAATGACATTGGAGTATTTCCATTTAAATATTGACCTGTAAAACTAAAATCAAGAATAAATGATTTCCCAAAATTCCTTTGTATTGAAGAACTGTTCCAATAACTATCAAATATTGTTGTTGCAACACCTCTACCTCCTTGTCTAAACTCGCCAAAACGACTAGCTTCGTGTGCTTTCATTTCATTACCTTGCAATTTCATATTATGAACAACTAAACTAATATCAATATCGGGATATGGCGCAACGATATCTCCAGAAACAGATGCACTTATATTTATCCCTTTAAAATCTTTACTTTTTACACTACCATCACTATTATATACAGTAGATATATCTGCAGAAAAACTTACAGTCAAAGTTGTATTAGTCATCATATTCATAAATGCCGCTCCTTTTGCTGAATGTGGATTATCAAAATCTGCTATTGAAATTAATCCAATATCTCGGCTACTATCGCTAATCGAATTAGTTCCAAATAAATTCATAACAATAGAATTATTTTCTTTTCCAATATAAACGTAACCCTTTGGTGTATTAAATTTAGAAGTTACACCATTTTTCCATTCAAACTTGCCTGTCGTATTATTTTTTATCCAATCTCTTCCATCTGGATCAATTAATTTAAGGGGATTATTGGCTACATAAATGTATGAAGAATATTCTGGATGTTTCTCTCTCTGCGGATCAACAGAAGCCCAAAGACTTAACTTTGAATCATAATACCTAGCTCCGTAGTAATAAAGTCCTGTTTCTCTATCTAATTCCTTAGACGTAAACAAATAAGGCGTATTCCACTTAGCATTCTTCTCTTCTAGGAAAACCTCTCCGAAAGGTACGTATTCTATATGCTGAACAACTTCGCCATCTAAGTTGCTAATATATGAAGAACTTCCCAAATGATCCGGGTGGTAATAAAACTGTTGCAGTTCTGCGTTATCATTCTTAGCACTTTTGGCTGTCGTCGAGCTACTAGAAGAAGCATCCTGAGAAGGATTACAGCAAAAACCAAGCCCATTCACATAGTCATTATTATCAACGCCATAATAAGGAACTTCAAATGCATCGTAATTTGCTTTAGTAATTTCTAGCGCTTTTTTGTATTTAGCATCATAATTTACTTTTACGCCTGAAAATGATTCGCCCGCTTTCTCAACACGTCTTGGGTCAGCTCCGTAAGAATCAAAATCTCCCAATTTTGAAACTATTCTTTGGCTTCCAATATAGATGTGTTTCGTATATCTTCCGCCGTTCTGTGCGACTAAATAAGGATTTACATATAATGTGAAATCTGAAGTCGACGTTTTTCCTCCCGCAAATACAGAATTCACAAATATCCCTTGTCCTCCGCCTGAAAGCTTAGTTACACGCTCGCCTCCGGCGTCATAAGTATAATTGGAAACATATCCATTTATATCAATAGCTTGTAAACGATTTTCTTCATCCCATAAAAGTTTCTTTTCAAGCGCTTTTTCAGCAACTTTTCCATCAATTTTTGCTTCCTCAGTATTAACATAAACCTTGTTACCGTTCTTGTCGTAAGTGTATTTGTTGTCTTTTTGCTTGTCGTTTCAAATATTGAAATTTAGATAGAACTTTTTAGGACCTAAAAGCTTTATTTAAAACACGATAAGCCAAGAAAAAACATGTTTTAATCCCCTATTCTGATACACTTAATTCATTTTTACTTGATTTTGTGCTTTTTAAACAGCTAAAAACAAAAAAGACAACCCGAAGGTTGTCTTTTTTTAAATTGAAATTACATTTTATCTGTTATTTTAAAGGGCTTGAGAGCTTGTTTTTATAAAACCCCCTATTCTGAAACGTGACCAAAACCCCTAATCTGAAACGTGACCCGAAGGTTGTCCTCTTTTAATTTGAAATTATAATTTATCGTCCATTTTTGTTGGGCTTAAAGGCTTCTTTTTATAAAAACCCCTAATCTGAAACGTGACCTATATTATCTTCTTTTTCAAATCCATATAAATTACCACCATTGGCTGTACATCTTATAAAGATTTCTTTGGGGATACTATCTCTAAAACTAACAACTGTTGTTTGGTTACATGAAGCGTAATTCTCATCAAAAATTAAATTATCATTTTCAAGCCGAGGTGTACTGACGGACCCTATATAATATTTTCCTAATTTTTCCCCACTACTACTATAAAGAGACAAATATGAATCAAGATGAGGGCTATCAGTACCTGCCAGTCTATCATAATGCAATACCTTTACACCAGATTTTTTTAAAACTCCTATAAAAATAATATTATATTCCAGTGTTTCTTTTTTAGTATTTGATTTTATAATATATTCTTGTAACACATTATTTTCACTCAAAACAAGCTCTTCTAATTTCGTTAAATAATCTTTTGTTTTTTGATTATTTTTAGGCTTATTTTTACAACATAAAAAAATAGAAGTCATAATTACTAATAATATCCGTTTTAAGTTCATATTGTATATTTTAAAATTAATTAGATTCGTTAACCATTGATTTAATATAATCTTCATACATAGATGGGGTTTTTCTATCTTCTTTTTTTATACCTTTTGAATTTTCGACTCCCCAGCCATTATAATTACCAGCAGCTCTAAACCAACCTTTAAAATTATAAGTTTTATTTCCAGTTTTTGTATCATAATCTATACCATCTCTAAATCCTTTTGTGGCCAAAAATCTAATCCCCAAATATAAAGATCGATTTGTATCAACATACTCATTTTTGGTTAAACCATAAGCAGCTTTATATGCGTCATAGTCACCTTTATTGTTTACAGTCATAATGTCTCCAATCCCCCTAATTCCATTATGAGATTCTTGAATTGCCATAGCTTTTACAAGTGTTGGATCTAAGTCAGGAATCTTTAAAGATTCAGAAATTGGTATCGGTAGACCTTTCTCCGTATAAAGTTGTAATAGACCAGCATTTTTTGTTTGATTAAACAGTCCAGTTCTAGCGGCTATAATATAATCATTTTCTTGGTAAGCTGCTCCTGTTGTATCTTCTCCTGTCTGTATTCTTTCTTTTATTACATTTGGCATAGGAACTTTACTAAAAGAAGTTTGTCTATCGTTTTTAGCAATATAAGTTTCAAAAATAGTTGTTGAAACTATCCTTTTACTTGTTATTTCATTACCATTAACATCAAAATAAACTATATCTTTTCCTTGTGGGTCTTTCAGAACGATAGGATTATTGGCAACATAGCAATAAGGAGATATATTAGGATATTTCTCCGCCAGCGGATCAACAGATATAAAGATTCCCAACTTAGGATCCTGATATCTCGCCCCAAAATAATATAAACCTGTTTCTCTATCTAATTCCTTAGACGTAAACAAATAAGGCGTATTCCACTTGACATTCTTTTCCTCCAAGAAGACCTCCCCGAAAGGCACATATTCTACATGTTGAACAACTTCGCCGTCTAAATTAGTAATATATGAAGAACTTCCCAAATGGTCAGGATGATAATAGAATTGCTGTAACTCTGCATTGTCATTTTTCGCAGATTTAGCAGTAGAGCTACTAGCACTAGCATCCTGCGAAGGATTGCAACAAAAACCTAGACCATTTACATAATCATTATTATCAACTCCATAATAAGGCACTTCAAATGCATCGTAATTTGCTTTAGTAATTTCTAGCGCTTTTTTGTATTTAGCATCATAATTCACTTTGACACCAGAGAATGATTCTCCAGCTTTCTCCACACGTCTAGGATCTGCTCCATAAGAATCAAAATCTCCTAATTTTGAAACAATTCTCTGCGAACCAATATAAATGTGTTTCGTATAACGACCACCATTCTGAGCAACCAAATAAGGATTTACATACAGCGTAAAATCACTTGTAGATGTTTTCCCACCAGCAAAAACAGAATTCACAAAAATACCTTGTCCTCCGCCTGAAAGTTTTGTTACACGTTCTCCGCCTGCATCGTAGGTGTAATTACTCACATAACCGTTTATGTCAATAGCTTGCAATCTATTCTCTTCGTCCCAAAGCATTTTTTTCTCTAATGCTTTTTCAGCAATCTGACCATCAATTTTGACTTCTTCCGTATTTACATAAATCATATTTCCGTTGGAATCATAAACATATTTGTTGTCTTTCTGCTTGTCGACTTTCGGTTCTGTGTTTTTAGTTCTGTACTCCGTTTCAGTTACGTTGTCAAGCTGGTGTTTGTTGGTGCTGTTGTAATTGTAATTCATCGTATAACCGGCCTTCAGCGCACCTGCTTCGGTAACCTTATTCTGCGCAACGTTTTGTGTTTTACTCACAATATTGTGCAAATCGTCGTATTTCATTTCCAGATTATAATTTGCCGTTTTCTGGTCTGCTCCTGTGTAAACACCGCTGGCACTTGTAAGCTGGTACAAATTGTCGTACGCATAATTATGCGCCATGATGCCACCCATTTTGTTGGTTACGCCTGCAGCGCTGTTGGTCACGCTCAGCACATTGCTTACTTTGTCGTATTGATACTTGTTGTTCATGAACATTCGCGGCGTGTTAACACCTTGATATCCTGTTCCTGAAGCTACGGTCATATTATCAAGCCTTCTTCTCAGTGGCTCATAATTGTATTTTGTTTCGGTTCCGTTGCAGTATTTTAAATAACTTCTCTGCTCAAATTTGTCGTAGCCAATTTTGTTTACATAATTGTAGCTGTAGGCTTTTTGGCCTGCAACGGCCTGCAACAAGCCTCCTGAGTTATACGTATAACTTATCTTTTCCTGATCCGGATAAATCATTTCCTGCAGGCGGTTCCATGAATCGTATTTCCAGCTGGTGACATACGTTGCCACGGCAGAATTAGGCACAATAACCGTTCTTCTTATGCTTTCGATCTCGCCCATAACGCCATACGAAAACTCCTGTGCGCCTGTGGCGTCTTCCATCAAAATCAATCTTCCTTTGCGGTTCTGGCTTTCGTTTTTGGTGCCAAAAACATAACGTACATCATTCTGGGGATTTTCAGGATAATGAATATTGGTCAGTCTGTTGTACTCGTATTCATAGGTTATCTTCTTGCTTTTGGCTTCCAGATTTGCTGTCTGTCTTTCCAGCAAATTCCCCAAAGCGTCAAATTTGAAGGTGCTTTTTCCGGCATCGGGCTGGATGACCTGTATGCGCCTGTCGCCCATATCAAACGTGCTCTTGGTCTGCTGTCCCTGCGCATCGGTCACCAGAATATTTCTTCCTATTCCGTCATAAGCAAACTGCGTTGCAACGCTGTTGGCGTCCAGAGTTTTCATGGTTAATCCTGAACCGTTGGCATAACTTGAATTTATGTTGCCCAGCGCATCTGCAACTTCTGTTTTCAGCAGATCGCCTTCTATTGTATATTTCATTTGAGTTGCAGCACCATCCGGCAAAGTAGTCGTAATGGGTCTGTCCAGAATATCATAAGTCGTTTTGGTTGGTTCAACCAAATCATAACTGTCCAAAAATTTATTCCAGTCTCCAAGTACCGAAGTCTGCGGGTAATAGGCTTCTTTCACACGCCCGAAAGCGTCAAATTTTGCACGTCCTGAAACTATCATCACATCACTTTGCTGATCAGGCGTTTTATTATCGGTAATGGCTGCATCTTTCTTAATCTGAATGGCTCGTCCTATTCCGTCAACAAAAGTCACCGTTTCAATCGGGTCGTTCGGGTGCTGGGCGTCGAAATGGCTGGTTTTGGCATACGCTGTTCGGGTTATCTTTCCATCGGCCACAATTGTTTTTGGAAAATATTCCATCTGAATGGTGTACAATTGTCCCGTTGCGGCTTCTTTCGGCCCCTGAATTCTCGTGATGCGGCCAAGTTCGTCCAGTTCTTTTAGTACTACATAACCATTAATATCTTCGGTTTCCAGAGGAATTCCGTAACGCGTGTCATATCTTCTGAAATAGCTTCTGTAATCAAAATTATCTGAGATTTCTTCTACATACATTTTGAGTTTATCATCGTAACGGTAATAGAAAGTAGGTCTTTCTCCTTTATAATTCTGTGGCAGATATTTTCGGGTTATATTTCCGTATTCATCATACATAAAACTTATAGAAGCCGATTCGAGGTCATTCACTTTTGACGAATAGTTTAATATCTGGTTGTACTCCATATCCATCTGAACAGCAACATCCTTGACAATCTGCCCTCCTGTAGTAACCCTGTATATATAAGGAACCCCGATGATATGCTTCGCTAAGTTCGATTTATACATCAAATCTGTTGTATAGCTTCCGGTGCTGTTGTCTTTAAAATTGTAGGTTCTCAGATTCCCAAACTCTCCTTTGCTTACATAATAATCATAATTTACTTCGCTTAGCTGAAGCGGGTTTCTGCCTCCCTCATAAGCAAATGAAACTTCTTTTTTGACAGGAGTAAAACTCACGCCGCGGTCTGAGCATATTTTGGTTACGGGACTAAAACTATATTCGTCTCCTGATGCTTTTACCGAATATGTATAATAGTTCTGCGTGCTTTCTGTAAATTTTTCTCCAGCATTTGTCTGCGCATCTGTCCCTTCATTGCTCGCCAAAACAGAACTTACTAATTGTCCGGCATTGTAATAATCGGATACATCGTAGTTTTGGGTTAGCATTGTTTTTTTATTTAACTGTTTTTATTTTTTTGAAGCAGAAAATTCACGTTTTCAAAACAAGTTTAGTCCCGCTATCCGCTGTATCTTTTGTAGCGAACCCCGCTACAAAAGGATGCCGCTTCTATCGGGGCTAGACTAGAAGTTTTCAGTTTTTTCGATTACGCTTGTTTCAAAAAAACTTTTCAAAAATTGCAATTCCTTTCTAAATTTTTGAGCCCTAAAAGCTTTATTTCAAACACAATAAGCCTAGAAAAAACATGTTTTTACCCCCTATTCTGATACACTTATTTCATTTTTATTTGATTTTGTGCTTTTTAAACGGCTAAAAACAAAAAAGACAACCCGAAGGTTGTCTTTTTTTTAAATTGAAATTTTATTTTATCGTCCATTTTGTTGGGCTTAAAGGCTTGTTTTTATAAAAACCCCTAATCTGAAACGTGACCCCTCACTCCATTAAATCTAATTCAATATCTGTTGTATTCCATATTTCTTTTATCAATTTTATAATATTTTCAATTCTTTGATCATTTTTATTTATTCTTAATTCTTGCGAAATAGGGAGAGAAACAATTACCCTATTTCTTAAATTTTTATTATCTGAAATCAAACCAATTTTAAAACTTATTTGTGCACCATAAAGATTACTATCTTTTCCTGACCAAAAAGTAAAGTAACTCCCTAATTCTTGATTTTTTTTATCCCATGCTTTTTCAACAACTTTTTGAATGAATTCTTTTTCAAATACGACTTTTTTTTCTAAAGCTTCTTTTTTTGACCATCCTTGCTCAAACCAATTAGAGAATAAATCCTCATCTATTTGTTTTAAGGATTCCAAAAAAAATACAACTCTATTAGATAAACTATCAATACCCTCTGTTTTTTTAGGTATGAATCCTCTTATGTTTTCTACAAATTCAATTTTCATTTTTAATTTGGTTTATATATCAATTCTATTCCTTTAATTCCTTCTTTTTTAAATAACTTTTGAGTAGCTTCCATTACTGATTTGTTTTCAAAAAACCATTGTATTTTAGTGCCATTCGCAGCTCCTATCTGTCTTTCAGCCTGCTCAATCATTTTTCTGCCACCTGTGAACCATGGCTTAAAGCTTCCTGTAGCCTTATCAACGAAATTGCCCATTCCTGATTTTGCATCTTGTAAAATACCATTTGAAAATCCATCAAATTTAACACCTTTTAACAAAAATGATTTATTTGCCGCTTGACCAGTAATTGAAGTTTGATATTTTGCAGCTGCTGCACTCATGTTTTCTGTAGTTTCTATCCAAGCTCCACCTTTAATAGTTCCTGAACCAAATGGAGTTTTTATATATTTTGCGCCAGCTCCAATTACTGCTCCAATCGAAAAATCTATTAATAAGTCTGCTGCTGTGGTTTCTTTATCTTGAATAGCTCTATTTACTGTGCCTCCAATGGCATTTGCACTACCAGCGACACCAGCGGTTACCGCCAAACTTGCTCCTCCTGTAAATCCTGCTGCCCCACCTACAATAGCTCCTTGTAATGCTGAACCACCTACGGCTTTCCAATTGTTTACCTTTCCATTTCTGTATAATTGTGTTCCTGCTTCTATAGCCCCTCCAATTATACCTCCAATTACTGCTCCAGCAGCTGCAGTTACACAATTTGGACATTCGCCATTTGGATCAACATAAACTATTGGACTATTATATGAAAATGAATAAGATGATAAATTATGTGAATTATAAACACCTCCATTAGTAAACTCAGGATTTTCATATATCTCTTCACGTAACAAAATAGGATCAACAGAAGTCCAAATAGAAATCTTTGGATCATAATATCTCGCACCGTAATAATAAAGTCCTGTTTCTCTATCTAATTCCTTAGACGTAAACAAATAAGGCGTATTCCACTTAGCATTCTTCTCTTCTAGGAAAACCTCTCCGAAAGGTACGTATTCTATATGCTGAACAACTTCGCCATCTAAGTTGCTAATATATGAAGAACTTCCCAAATGATCCGGGTGGTAATAAAACTGTTGCAGTTCTGCGTTATCATTCTTAGCACTTTTGGCTGTCGTCGAGCTACTAGAAGAAGCATCCTGAGAAGGATTACAGCAAAAACCAAGCCCATTCACATAGTCATTATTATCAACGCCATAATAAGGAACGTCAAATGAATCGTAATTAGCTTTTGTTATTTCTAGCGCCTTTTTATACTTTGCATCATAATTTACTTTCAGTCCAGAGAAAGATTCTCCTGCTTTCTCTACTCTGCGTGGATCTGCTCCGTAGGAATCAAAATCTCCCAATTTACTCACGATACGTTGCGAACCAATGTAAATATGTTTTGTGTATCGTCCGCCATTTTGAGCAACCAAATAAGGGTTCACATATAACGTAAAATCACTCGTTGAAGTTTTTCCACCGGCAAAAACTGAGTTTACAAAAATACCCTGCCCACCGCCAGACAATTTGGTTACTCGTTCTCCGCCGGCATCATAAGTGTAATTGCTCACGTAACCATTTATATCAATAGCCTGCAAACGGTTTTCTTCGTCCCAAAGCATCTTTTTCTCTAATGCTTTTTCTGCAATCTGACAGTCTATTTTTACTTCTTCCGTATTTACGTAAATCATATTTCCGTTGGCATCATAAACATATTTGTTATTTTTCTGTTTGTCATTTCAAAAATTGCAATTCCTTTCTGAACTTTTAAGTCCTAAAAGCTTTATTTCAAACATAATAAGCCAAGAAAAAGCATGTTTTCATCCCCTATTCTGATACACTTAATTCATTTTTACTTGATTTTGTGCTTTTTAAACAGCTAAAAACAAAAAAGACAACCCGAAGGTTGTCTTTTTTTAAATTGAAATTATATTTATCTGTTATTTTTTGGGCTTAAAGGCTTCTTTTTATAAAAACCCCTAATCTGAAACGTGACCCCATAGGAATCAAAATCTCCTAATTTAGAAACAATTCTCTGCGAACCAATATAAATGTGTTTCGTATATCTTCCGCCATTCTGTGCCACTAGATAAGGATTCACATACAAAGTAAAATCACTTGTAGATGTTTTTCCTCCTGCAAAAACTGAGTTTACAAATATACCCTGACCGCCACCTGAAAGTTTCGTTACTCTTTCTCCTCCAGCATCATAGGTGTAATTGCTCACGTAACCATTTATGTCAATAGCTTGCAGACGATTTTCTTCATCCCAAAGCATCTTTTTCTCTAATGCTTTTTCTGCAATTTTTCCATCAATTTTTACTTCCTCGGTATTTACATAAATCATGTTACCGTTCTTGTCGAAAGTGTATTTGTTGTCTTTCTGCTTGTCGTTTCAAATATTGAAATTTAGCTAGAACTTTTTAGGACCTAAAAGCTTTATTTAAAACACGATAAGCCAAGAAAAAACATGTTTTCATCCCCTATTATGATACACTTAATTCATTTTTACTTGATTTTGTACTTTTTAAACAGCTAAAAACAAAAAAGACAATCCGAAGGTTGTCTTTTTTTAAATTGAAATTACATTTTATCTGTTATTTTAAAGGGCTTGAGAGCTTGTTTTTATAAAACCCCCTATTCTGAAACGTGACCATATTTTTATCAGTTTTTTGATTTAATATTTTTTCTCTATTAAGGTTTGCTATCAGAATGAAAAATAGTGCGGTCGCAATTATAAATATTATTACTAAAACGCCTCCTTTTATATCCTTTCTAAAATCACATTCTAAGAACTCTTCTTTTCTAACAATTCCATAATAATTAAATATCCAAATAAGAATCATAAATACAACAATATAGGATTTACTGAGAGCAAAGGGAAACATATTTAAATATTCAAAAATAAAATAAATAGTCATTAAATTGACACTTATTAGAACTGTACTAACGAATGAAGCTGAAAGACTATAATTGCCTTTCTCTTTTATAGTGTCTTTATAGAACATATAAATTCTAAACAATAAGTAGTAATAGGTTTTCATAATTTATTATTGTGGTTTTTCAAATAAAGTATTTCCTGAAGAATATTCATAAATTGTCTTGCCAACAAAATATGTTAAACTTACAGTTGCTCCTATAGGCCCCATAAAACCTATAGCTCCCATAGTTGCATCGACACTAGCTTCTCTACCAGTAATTTGACCAGTAGCATATTGATATCCTGTTAATCCCATTCCAAAGCCTCCTAAAACTTTACTACCAATACCTGCGCCACTAGCTAGTTTATTCATACGAGCCGTATTCTGAAGAGTTAATTCAACAGCACTAGCTTCAGCACTACCGTATTTATAAATTGTTTGAGAATTTGCTTTAGCAAAGTCTGTTAAAGCTTCAGCATAAACATTTAGAGCAAGAGCACCAGTACCTAATGCACTTACATCTAAAGGTTGTTCACTTGTACTAGTAGGATTATCTTGACTAACAGTATTATCTTTACCTACTTGTGCAAATATAAGTTCTTCATGCCATGACTTATCTGCATACAAATTTACAGTTGTTCCTCGCTCAGAAGTATATGCCACATCCTTACCAAGATAGGTCTCTCCAGATTTTGTTGTGGCTTGTGATGTTGCATTATTATCCCAATAAACACTGTTATCTGCCCTAGCTACCCAATCAGGAGGAGAAGCTATCATCCCGTTAGGGTCAATAAAATAAACTGGATTATTAAGTGCATACGCATAAGAACTAACTCCTGGATATTTTAGTGCCATTGGATCAACAGATATAAATATTCCGAGCTTCGGGTCTTGGTAACGTGCACCAAAATAATATAAACCTGTTTCTCTATCTAATTCCTTAGAAGTAAACAAATAAGGTGTATTCCACTTCGCATTCTTCTCTTCCAAGAATACTTCCCCAAAAGGAACGTACTCAATATGCTGTACAACCTCTCCATCTAAGTTGCTAATGTACGAAGAACTTCCCAAATGATCAGGATGATAATAAAACTGTTGCAGTTCTGCGTTATCGTTCTTTGCAGATTTAGCAGTAGAACTGCTGGCACTTGCACTTTGTGAAGGATTACAGCAGAATCCTAAGCCATTCACATAATCGTTATTATCAACGCCATAATAAGGAACTTCAAAGCTATCATAGTTTGCTTTAGTAATCTCTAGCGCTTTCTTGTATTTAGCGTCATAATTCACTTTTACTCCAGAGAAGGATTCCCCAGCTTTCTCCACTCTTCTAGGATCAGCTCCGTAACTATCAAAATCACCAAGTTTAGAAACAATTCTTTGTGAGCCGATATAAATATGCTTGGTATATCTACCACCATTCTGCGCTACTAAGTATGGATTCACATAAAGTGTAAAATCACTTGTAGATGTTTTTCCTCCTGCAAAAACTGAATTTACAAATATTCCCTGTCCACCACCTGAAAGTTTCGTTACTCTTTCTCCTCCAGCATCATAGGTGTAATTAGAAACATATCCATTTATATCAATAGCCTGCAATCTATTTTCTTCGTCCCAAAGCAATTTCTTTTCTAACGCTTTTTCTGCAACCTGACCGTCTATTTTTACTTCCTCGGTATTGACGTAAATCATGTTTCCATTGGCAACGATTTTTCAGTTTTTTCAAAGACTCCTATTTCAATAATGAAACGTTCAAATATTTAAATTTACCTACAATTTTTTTGGACCTAAAAGCTTTATTTCAAACACAATAAGCCAAGAAAAGCATGTTTTCATCCCCTATTCTGATACACTTAATTCATTTTTATTAGATTTTATGCTTTTTAAACAGCTAAAAACAAAAAAGACAACCCGAAGGTTGTCCTTATTTAATTTGAAAATTATAATTTATCACCCATTTTGTTGGGCTTAAAAGCTTGTTTTTATAAAAAACCCTAATCTGAAACGTGACCACCTGACCATCAATTTTTACTTCCTCGGTATTGACATAAATCATGTTGCCATTGGCATCATAAACATATTTGTTGTTTTTCTGTTTATCGTTTCAAATGTTGAAATTTATATAGAGTTTTTTAGGACCTAAAAGCCTTATTTCAAACATAATAAGCCAAGAAAAAACATGTTTTCATCCCCTATTCTGATACACTTAATTCATTTTTACTTGATTTTGTGCTTTTTAAACGGCTAAAAACAAAAAAGACAACCCGAAGGTTGTCTTTTTTTTAAATTGAAATTATATTTATCTGTTATTTTTCAGGGCTTAAAGGCTTCTTTTTATAAAAACCCCTAATCTGAAACGTGACCCCCTAAGGTTGTCTTTTTTTAATTTGAAAATTTTAATTTATCTCTTATTTTTCGGGGCTTTAAGGCTTATTTTTATAAAAACCCCTAATCTGAAACGTGACCGGGCTTAAAGGCTTGTTTTTATAAAAACCCCTAATCTGAAACGTGACCATTTATTACAATAACTTTGCGTGTTATCCGTTCTTCATTTTCTATAAGTCTCACAAGTTGAGAACCATTTTTATCCTTTTTACCTGTATCAATAATAACACAGTCATTTATGATGCCATCAATATAATTAATACCAGGTCTAGTAAACTTTACATCATAAATAGAAATTTTCTTATTATTATCTGCTCCAAATTTCTTTGCAACTTTTTTTAAATGAATATAATCAGGGTCTGGTTTATCTACTATTGTTAAATAAAAAAGAACATATCGATTCTTTTTCTTATCATCAAAACTTGTTGTAATAGTATCTAATATACTTTTGTAATTAATAACCCCACTATACAAATCATTTACATAAACAGTATCAGGAAATTCTATTTTATATTCTATTTTCTTTTTGGTTTCTTTATCAAAAACTTCTTCATTTTTTTTACAAGAAGACATTATCGATTGTAATGCAAATCCAACTATTAAGACTAAATTTCTATTTTTTGACATAATATTAATATCCAAATTTTCTTTTATGCTCTATGTTTTTTTCTCTTGATTCTTTAGCTGATCGGACTGAATCTCGTGTGTTTAATATATTAATTATAGATTTATTTCCTACTGGAACTGTGGTATCAATAGGTTTTCCAGCAAAAGGAACAGAATTACTAACACCTACAGGATCTGGAGCTGTATAATGATATCTTTGACCTGTAAATGTTTCTGGTTCAGCAGGAGTTGTAGTAGTTTCAGGAGTAGATTGATTATTAGAATTACTGTACTTTAACTTTAGTCCTAATCCCATTGTTGTTGGATTTGAGATAAGGAACCCCGAAAATAAATTCCCAAGCATTTTACCAAAATCAAACATGGTGTTAAAATCATGACCTGGAGCATCAATCGATCCGGAACCTCTATCGTTTCCTAAATTTCCACTACCTCCTGTAGCATCTCCTCCATTACCAAAAATTCTCAATCCATCACTAGAAGGACTACTATAATTATCCGATGCTGAAATACTTCCATCTGCATTATAATTAAGAGTATAATTTCCTGCATCATTAGAAACTTCTTCTGTATAGGTAGCTCCAACATATGAATCGCCGTCATTTAATTGAGTTGAAGCATTTTCTTTAGTAAGATTAGGGTCAAATATCATATTTCCATTAGCATCAGTTTTCCAGTCATCTGCCATCATACCATCAGGATCAATAAAACGAATAGGATTGTTAAGCGCATACACATATGGAGAGTAACGTCTTGATTTCTCCGCTAATGGGTCAACAGATATGAAGATTCCTAACTTTGGATCTTGGTATCTCGCACCAAAATAATAAAGTCCTGTTTCTCTATCTAATTCCTTAGAAGTAAACAAATAGGGAGTATTCCATTTCGCATTCTTCTCTTCCAAGAAAACTTCTCCGAAAGGTACATATTCTATATGCTGAACAACTTCGCCGTCTAAGTTAGTGATATATGACGAACTACCCAAATGATCCGGGTGATAATAAAACTGTTGCAGTTCTGCGTTATCGTTTTTAGCAGATTTAGCGGTAGAACTGCTGGCACTTGCACTTTGAGATGGATTACAGCAGAAACCTAAACCATTAACATAATCATTATTATCAACGCCATAATAAGGAACTTCAAATGCATCGTAATTTGCTTTAGTAATTTCTAGCGCTTTTTTGTATTTAGCATCATAATTTACTTTTACGCCTGAAAATGATTCGCCCGCTTTCTCAACACGTCTTGGGTCAGCTCCGTAAGAATCAAAATCTCCCAATTTTGAAACTATTCTTTGGCTTCCAATATAGATGTGTTTCGTATATCTTCCGCCGTTCTGTGCGACTAAATAAGGATTTACATATAATGTGAAATCTGAAGTCGACGTTTTTCCTCCCGCAAATACAGAATTCACAAATATCCCTTGTCCTCCGCCTGAAAGCTTAGTTACACGCTCGCCTCCGGCGTCATAAGTATAATTGGAAACATATCCATTTATATCAATAGCTTGTAAACGATTTTCTTCATCCCATAAAAGTTTCTTTTCAAGCGCTTTTTCAGCAACTTTTCCATCAATTTTTACTTCCTCAGTATTCACGTAAATCATATTCCCATTTGCATCATAAACATATTTGTTGTTTTTCTGCTTGTCTACTTTAGGATCAGTATTTTTAGTTCTGTACTCAGTTTCGGTTACATTGTCAAGCTGGTGTTTGTTGGTACTATTGTAATTATAATTCATCGTATAACCAGCCTTCAAAGCTCCGGTTTCTGTCACTTTGTTCTGCGTTACGTTTTGCGTTTTGCTCACAATATTGTGCAGATCGTCGTACTTCATTTCCAGATTATAATTGGCTGTCTTTTGATCCGCTCCGGTGTAAACTCCATTCGCAGAAGTCAATTGATACAAATTGTCGTACGCATAATTATGCGCCATCATACCGCCCATTTTGTTCGTTACGCCTGCGGCGCTATTAGTCACGTTCAATACATTGCTTACTTTATCATATTGGTACTTGTTGTTCATGAATGTTCTCGGCGTATTCGTTCCCTGATAGCCAGTTCCCGAGGCAACGGTCATGTTATCAAGCCTTCTTCTCAAGGGCTCATAATTGTATTTGGTTTCCGTTCCGTTGCAGTATTTCAGGTAACTTCTCTGCTCAAATTTGTCGTAGCCAATTTTGTTTACATAATTGTAGCTGTAGGCTTTTTGGCCTGCAACAGCCTGCAATAATCCGCCTGAATTATACGTATAACTTATCTTTTCCTGATCGGGATAAATCATTTCCTGTAAACGGTTCCAGCTGTCGTATTTCCAGCTTGTAACATACGTTGCCACGGCAGAATTAGGCACAATAACCGTTCTTCTTATGCTTTCGATCTCGCCCATAACGCCATACGAAAACTCCTGTGCGCCTGTGGCGTCTTCCATCAAAATCAGCCTTCCTTTGCGGTTCTGGCTTTCGTTTTTGGTGCCAAAAACATAACGTACATCATTCTGGGGATTTTCAGGATAATGAATATTGGTCAGTCTGTTGTACTCGTATTCATAGGTTATCTTCTTGCTTTTGGCTTCCAGATTTGCTGTTTGTCTTTCCAATAAATTCCCTAAAGCATCAAACTTAAAGGTGCTTTTTCCGGCATCAGGCTGAATCAGCTCTATGCGTCTGTCGCCCATATCAAACGTGCTTTTGGTCTGCTGTCCCTGCGCATCGGTCACCAGAATATTTCTTCCTATTCCATCATAAGCAAACTGCGTTGCAACGCTGTTGGCATCAAGAGTTTTCATGGTTAATCCTGAACCGTTGGCATAACTTGCATTTACATTATTCAATGCATCTGTAACTTCGGTTTTCAGTAAATCTCCTTCAATGGTGTAGGCCATTTTTGTGGCTGCACCATCCGGCAAAGTAGTCGTAATGGGTCTGTCCAGAATATCATAAGTCGTTTTGGTTGGTTCAACCAAATCATAACTGTCCAAAAATTTATTCCAGTCTCCAAGTACCGAAGTCTGTGGGTAATAGGCTTCTTTCACACGCCCGAAAGCGTCAAATTTTGCACGTCCTGAAACTATCATCACATCGCTCTGCTGATCAGGCGTTTTATTATCGGTAATGGCTGCATCTTTCTTGACCTGAATGGCTCGTCCTATTCCGTCCACAAAAGTCACCGTTTCAATCGGGTCGTTCGGGTGCTGGGCGTCGAAATGTCTGGTTTTTGCATAAGCTGTTCGGGTTATCTTTCCATCGGCCACAATTGTTTTTGGGAAATATTCCATCTGAATGGTGTACAATTGTCCTGCAGCAGCTTCTTTCGGCCCCTGAATTCTCGTGATGCGGCCAAGTTCGTCCAGTTCTTTTAGTACTACATAACCATTAATATCTTCAGTTTCCTGAGGAATTCCGTAACGCGTGTCATATCTTCGGAAATAGCTTCTGTAATCAAAATTATCTGAGATTTCTTCTACATACATTTTGAGTTTATCATCGTAACGGTAATAAAAAGTCGGCATTTCCCCCTTATAATTCTGTGGAAGATATTTTCGGGTTACATTTCCGTACGCATCATAGAAAAAACTTGTAGAAGCCCACTCGTCGTCATTTAGTTTTGCCCTATATTGCATTACTTGGTTATAATCCATATCCATTTGGGCGTAAACATCCTTGACGACTTTTCCTCCTGTAGTAACCCTGTATATATACGGAACCCCGATGATATGCTTCGTTAAATTTGATTTATACATCAAATCTGTTGTGTAGCTTCCAGTGCTGTTGTCTTTAAAATTGTAGGTTCTCAGATTCCCAAACTCTCCTTTGCTTACATAATAGTCATAATTTACTTCGCTTAGCTGAAGCGGGTTTCTGCCGCCTTCATAAGCAAATGAAACTTCTTTTTTAACTGGGTTAAAACTTACGCCGCGGTCTGAACACATTTTAGTTACAGGCGTAAAATTATATTCGTCTCCTGATGCTTTTACCGAATATGTATAATAGTTCTGCGTGCTTTCTGTAAATTTTTCTCCAGCATTTGTCTGCGCATCTGTCCCTTCATTGCTCGCCAAAACAGAACTTACTAATTGTCCGGCATTGTAATAATCGGATACATCGTAGTTTTGGGTTAAAGTTCTGTACACTTTATCGCCATTTTCTGTATCTATATTTTGAATTTTTACTTCGCCAAAACCTAAAAAGCTTCTTTCGTGACGTTCGTATTTTCCTTTCGCGTAGGCAAACTGCGTTTTCATATCAACACCATCGCTGGCAATTCCGTCTTTTATCACTACACTCTGCATAACCCATTTTCCTCCCGGATGATCATAAGTCGGCGTACTGCGGCTATAATCAACTATATATTCTCCACCAAATGGCGTGTGCACTGCTTTTAACTTATTAGTACGTGCAATAGTAGAGCGTTTTACCGTCATTTCGTCATCTTGTGTAGAGGTCAAATAATCTGGAAAACCATCGCCGTCAATATCCTGTAATTGGCTTTCTACACGGTTGCTTGAAAGTCCAGCACTTACTCCTGGATTTATGGCTAATTTGAAAGCTGGAGTTGCTGGAGTTGGCAATGGTATTCCGACTGTGAATGCCGTATTCAATGATTCTGCCGTAGAAGAAACTTGACCCAAAATTCCTAATCCGTTCCACGGCATTGGAGTACTAAAACGATCTCCTAAATTTAGGCGAACCAAATCATTTTTAAAGACCTGATCTACCAATCCATCACCATTGACATCTTGAAGGCTAAAATCATTCCAGGTAATGTTTTTATTAATTCCGTATCCAGCCGTAATTGAAGACGATCCAAAATCAACACCCATACCTAAACTCGGAAAAATCGATTCTCCTTTATTAATATCTTCAAGCCCATAATCTATAGGTTCTGTAAAACTGTAGCCTAAATTGAGTTGGACTTTTTTATTGCTTAAAATTTTATCTGGTAGCCCGTCTCCATTTACATCTGTCCACGTTTGAACTGTTGCCTCTTTATTGTAAGCAACTCCACCACTATAGGTTAAGGAATTAGAATCATTTTTGGCTTTGCCTAAAGCCGACTTAGCCGCATCTTTGTCATTATACCTTGCTACAGCTGCATCTAGTGGCGTATTTATATCGATTTTATCAATATTTGCTTTTGCGGATTTATAGTCTGCCTTGGCAGTTGCTACAGAAGATGAAAAGAAAGCTTGTCCTCCGTAAGAAACGGAATACGCTTCATTATTACTGGAATGTAAACCTGTAATTGGGATGTTTTCACCATCAAAGCCACCTTTGGCATTAGTCATCTGGATATTTCCTTTGGTGATAATATCAGGAAAACCATCTCCATTCATATCCTGAAAATCCATAATAACTTCTGAGCTCCCTGTTGCTGTATTGGCTGTGAATCCACTTAAACCAGTTTGTATAGCAACACTTTTAGATTTTGTTATCTTATTAACTCCAATCGCACCGGATGCTTCCGTACAATATCTATTATTCGTATTTAATTCTCCTGCAGTCAAACCGTCCAGAGGATTTGTTAAAACTACATTATTCTCTCCCAAACGCGAACTTGACATTTCAGCACCTTTTATATAGGTCAAATTATTAGGTCCTGACCAATATTTTTTAGTAGTAACATCAGGAGTCATCATTGTAAAGATCATTTTTCGGGGATCCATTTCTGCGCTCTCAGAATCCGGTAATACCAGTTTACTCTCATCAATTGGTTTGTTGTATCTTCCCTCCATTGCATTGTAAACAAACTGCCCCCAATGACGCAGCATGGAGCCAAATTTTTCTTCGCCTGCATTTTGAACAAATAAAGCAGCTACCAAGGGAGTTCCATTTACTAATACCGTTGGTGTAGTCGCTACTGTTGCTGATAAAATCCCTAAAGCCGCAGGATCAGAAAGGGAGTACTCCAGCCAGATTTTATCTCCGGCTGTCGCTGTGATGGTTAACGGTGTCGCATCTGTAAGCTGCCCGTTCAGCATGGTGTAATTCTTTTTGCCTAATAAGATTCCGGTACTTGTTTTTGCAGAAAGTGTTAGTTTATAAGCTACACCATTTGTATTTGTCGCTACAAATGTTGGAACAATTTGGTTTGTACCCGTTGACGCGGCAGTAAACAATTGTCCTTCGATCAAATGATAACCAAATATGCTATAATCCTTAAATGGTATGGTTTCATAATCTGATGTTCCTGTAATATTTACCTTATTGACTCCTGAACAATTTACATCTGAAGGAATGGGTGTAATCGCTGTGTAAGCTCCTGCCGGATAATGTGTTAATGTGGCATCCCATGTTATTTTATCCCAGGCAACATTGGTATCACTGGTAATATTTACTTTTAATTCCTGATAATCAGTTGCAAGAGCAGGCAAAAGTGTTGCTGCTGTCAATGTGTTATTAAACGTTTCTGTAGGGGCAAATGTCTTGCACCAAAGTGTTTCAAAAGTACCTGAACTGTTTTTTCCTAAAAGGCTGACCTGAACAGCATCGCTGGTAACGGGTTTTGTAAAAACTCCTGTTACCTGAACTGCTCCAGCTTCATTTGCTTTTTGGAGTACAACATTAGCCGTGCTATTTTCTACGACAAAACCTTCACTTGCTTTATAGCTAAAGCGCTGCTGTCCATCAGGATTTGTAGGCAAGCCTGCTCGTGTTGCGTCGGTATAGGTAATAACCGGATTCCAATCGACCTGATCAAAAGCGCCATTGGCCAGATCGGTACGTCCGGATTGAAGCCTGAAATAAATTTTCTCTCCTTTCGCGACTGTTTGTGAAGCCAAGGAAAGATTTGCTGAAGGCGCTGATTTGGTTAACGCTTGTTGCGGAACAATTTGGACTCCACCTTTTTGAATACCTACAAAAACACCATCTGCCAAAGCATATTCTTCCTGATCATAATCTCCCGTAGGTGCTATAAGCGTAGCTGTACTTTCAATTTTTATGGTTCCCGAAAAAGGAGCTTCCCACACACGCACCACATCCTGCAAAGGCGAATTAGCAATTGCCTCTGCTTGTTCGTCTGGATCTACCGCAGTAAAACTGCTGTCTATATTTCCGCCACCTTTTATGGGACTGGCAGTATCTGAACTTGAAGTAGTAAAAGTTGGAATAGGATTGCCATCAAGATTTACAATGTGATTAAAATACACTACACCATCACGCACCAAATCAACTAATCCATCATTGTTTACATCCTGAAAATAGGCACTAGTTGTTGATTTGGTATTTTCATAGCTCGTCCCTAAAGTAACTACTGCATTGCCAAAACCAGGTTTTGTCTCGATGCCATAACTAGTTCCCGTTGATTTAGAAAATGCAATAGTTGAGATTCCGCGAACTTCTAAAGGATCTCCAAAAGTGCCATTTCCTAAATTTGGTCGATAATAAATGCGTCCTGATTCGTTAAAAACCTTATCAGGAAGTCCATCGCCGTTAATATCTACTAAAGCCAAAAGGCCTTTTGATTGCGAAGGAGAAAAAGAAAAACTTGCTCCAACTGTATTACTGGTAGAGTTTACACCTCCATCATACACACCAAATCCGACATACAAAGAAAATCCTTCTGAAGTTGTCGTTCCTCCACTAATCGCTGAAATTTTATCATTAAAGTTTACACCATCTTTGGTAATATTTGTTTTTGTTATTATGCCCTTGCCAGTTATTTTATCATTTCCTGTATTCCAATTCTCGGTATTGTTAGTAAAAGGGACATATCCTTCTGAAGCTTTTACATCATCGTAATAGTCAAAAACGTGCTCAAAAGCTTGATTTTGAGATCCGCTTTTATGTATAATTTTTTCCAGGAGTGTTTTTTTAAAGGCCCCGTCATTTTTTTTGTAAACAAAATCATAGAATCTAACAAAAGAACGCTGATGTTGTACCACAATATTTTCAAGCAGTTTTTGATTTGACGTTAAAAAACCATAACGGCCACTGACGGTTTTTACTGTTTTTAATGTATTACTGTTAAAAGTAACAACGGAATGAGCTTCTTGACCGCTGTTTCCATATTCAATAGTTTTTAAATAAACGGCTTTTGCTTTTACATTTCCTTGTACAGTCTCATTTTCTGTCAAATAATTATACTTAATATAGTCTCCATGTAGTTCGGTAACCTTGGTTAAATACCATTCGGCAATGTTTCCGTTATCTGCCTGCAGCAGCTGTTTATACTGATAAACTACACCATTTTTATCGGTAATTTCCCAAACATAGTCTTTAGGACTAGATCCTGATCGTATAATTTTATTAAAACTGCCTTCATTTCTCTGATAAAACTGAACCTCTCCTGATTTACGGGCAATTTTATCCCCACGGTGTGCTACTACTGGATTTTGATTGTCCATTTGAACCAACATTGTACCATTTAAACTATAGGTTTCAGTTTCTTCTGTTGTACTATACCTTGGAACTCCCCAACGCGTATCAACTGTAATTTTTGGTATTTGTATGTCCCAGCCTTCGCCAAGCCAGCCACTGCCACCATCGCTATTGTAACTCACAGTTATGTTTGGTTGCATGCCATTTCGCGCCGGCGGCACTTCAATTGTATAACTTAAATTTGCAGAACCTTGTTGGTTTGCTGTTGGAGGTTGTATACTTTGTATTCCCGCTGTGGGGTCTGCGACTTTGATGTCGTTCATCATTGTAGCTGCAAAACCTTGCGTATCGGGAGATTCCGGAGTTTTAATAACTCCATTTATCATATCTGTAAAATGCGTCGTTTTTGATATGATGATTTGATTGGCCACATCAAGGCTATCACGTTCCAAAGCCTCCCAATGTCCAGTGTTTTTATCAAAAAAGAAGGTTCGAATATCTTCCTCTGTATATCCTGGAGGAAGCAATTCTTTGTTATAGCCCAATTTTATCAATGCACCTTCTGCAAAATGTTCGCCGTGAGGTAAAAAACGATACCCTCTACCTGTCGTTAAATTGGTCATTGTAGGATCAAGTGCTGGTAAATCAAGCGATCTAAGAGGGGTTATACTCAAAGTTTTATTTTCTAGTAAGGCATTTTCGTTTACCTCAATACTTGCAGCTCCAACAGAAAGCTGCATTTTTTGACCTTTTACAAAGGTTTTAGATTGTCCTGCAAAAACGTTAGTTAATTCTTCCTGATGCGTTGCGGCAATAGGTTTAACAACAATACTTTGCTGTAAAATCTGTCCTCTTGTTGTAATAGTTACCGTAGCTTTCGGACTGGTACCTAATGGCAAAATAGTCTCAAAAAAACCATTTTGATGTGTTATTTTTTTTCCTTCAATAGTAATTTGGCTTTCTGCGGCTAATCCATCCACAAAGCCACTTACATAAGCTTCGCCTTTACAACTTAGAGCTGTCAGGTTATCCAATCGAAGTGTTTTTGCTTTTCCTTTTTCAATTACAAAAGCCAGTTGGCGAACCTGATAACCATAAGCAGCATTTTCAGGCAATGAAAATAATATCGTATTATCGCCTTGATGTAAACTTGTTGCTGCAATATATTGTTCCTGTTTACTCCACTGGTCGCTTTTTTCTACCCAGGTTCCGCCTGTTGCAAATTCATCGTTTACACTTATCGCTACTCCATGATAATCTGAAACTCCCTGTAGTTCATAAACTAACTTAACTCGATCGTCAGATTGTAATGGTTCTTTTAAATTAAAATGGAACAAATTATCAGCAGGATTGTCCAATAACCTGCCTGCGTAAACCCCAATAATCCCTCCGTTTTCTAATGCCGGAATTACGGTTTGGCCTGCTCTTGCTGTTTCATTTTTTTCGACTGTTTTTGAATCCCGATGCGACAAGGCCACATCTGAAACAGTTGCAGTATTGCTATAGTTTTTATTAGTTCCTACGATTTTAGAAACTTTATTAGAAACTGTTTCTCTACCCCATTTTACATTATAAGCAAAGGCACTTTGTCCAAAAATTAGGGTTGCCAATATAGTTGCTGTAATTCGGTGTATCGTTGATTTTAAATTTTCTTGCTTTTCCATAGTTTTCCTAAATTGGTAGATGGATTATTTTATTGAGTTTTAAAAGTCGTACTGGAATACGTAACTTTTAATTGATAATTATAGATTTAGAGAATTCACCTTCCGCCGTTAATACTTTTATGATGTAGATTCCGTTGGTTGGAATGCTGGTAACAAACGTATTGGTCAGTTGCGGTTCAGCGTTACGCAGCTGGTTTATTAATGCACCAGCCGAATTAAATATGAGCACCATAACCTCTGAAGGGTTATTTAATTTTACATAAATATTGAAATTAGCTCCTGCTTTTGAAGGTACCGGTGCCACCACAAGATTGTCGGTAATTACAGGGGTTATTGGCGGAACAATTTCTTTACATTCTGGCGCTATAAGCTCAATTTTTTGAACAACCTTACTCGTCACGCCGTCTCCTTCAATAATGTTCAGATTAGTGGCGGTTGTCCAAACGAGTTTTGCCGGACTTGTAACTAAACCAGTATGCACTAAATTGTAAATTCCGTTGCTTGATCCCTCCATTAGTACAAATGCATAATAAGCTGATGAAACATCTGCCATTGCCAGATTTTGAGTGCCAACCAAATTATCATCGACCCAGCATTGCAGCGTGCCACTTTGCATATTGAGCTTTATTCTGTTGCCTTTATTTAGAGTAGCGAGAGCATTGCCAGAAGCAACTCCTTTATTCCAGAAATACAATTGATTTTGTTTTATCTGAACTCCATAATTAAGTACTGCTGTAGTTTTGGTCGTCTTCTGGCTGATAAAGCCAATATATTTATCGGAGGTAAAATCAGTTACCGCCCATTCCAGTGTTCCGTTTCCTCCAGTGGTCATAGGCGTATTTGAACAGCTTGCTACTGCAGTGGTTCCACCTGTTTTTTCAAAATTGGTGCCCACCATTTCCAGTGTCAAATCATAATTTCCAGCTGGTATTCCGGTCAATGTGTTTTTTGATTCATAAAAAGTTCCTGTTTGTACGACTGTGGTTGTTCCTGTTTTATTCAGCGTATATTTATAACCCGGCAAACCTTCTTTTACTTCTATATTAATTTTACCGTTTTCCTGTAGAACGCCGTCTTGACAAGTGGGATTTACTCCTTCTTCTAATGCTATCAATCTGACTGATGCATCTTTGTAGCCAAAAGAAAAAACGTCTTTACCGTTACCATCAGCATCCCAAATCACATTGTTGAAAATGATTTTTTTTCTGCTGGCATCAATCTCGCTAACGGGATAATATTCTACATTTTCAACACCAAAGTCTCCCGTTCCTGAACGGTCTATAATTAAAAAACTTCTGTCTGTGTTAGTGGCAAATTCGGCCGCTCGTGAAGCATCATAAGAGAGCTCAACTTTTGATCCTGTAGCTACAAATCCGCCGTGAACTACTTTTAGATAAGCATCTGCAGTTTTTCTCTCTATTGAAACAATTCCATAAAAAGGCTTATCGATATCTGTAGGTAAAACGGGTAAAGTTCGACTTGTAATAACTTTAGCACCATTCGAATCATAAATGTTTAGATAAACCTGATCTCCTTTTTTTTCGAGAGTTGTTTTATTGAAATTAGGAGTAACCCATCCTATATAGAGCGGTTGTTTAGTATTTTCAAGAATATATATATAACCGCTTGGGTCAATTTTTACACCAAAATCCTGTGAACTCGGAAGGCCATCTTTCGCGCCAAATTTTATGATGAGTGTACTACCCGTCGCTGCAGTAATAAATTCGAGATAACCATTTTTTCCTTGTAAGGGTGTTTGAGTGACACTAATTCCCGTTGTGTTCGCAGTTTTATTGGTGAATGTGCATTGCCCAAAACCAGAATCGGTTTCCAAACCATTATTGTTAAATAACAATATTTTTTGCTCTGAGGTTGGTGGTGGCGTATTGGTAACTAGTTTCCATGTTCTTGTCATTCTTTTAATGCCTGCAATCCCACCTTCGTTTTTGGTAGTTAAAGCGCCATTGTCATCTCCCCATAAGGTGGCATTCTTGTCTGCCAGGTCATTTGCTGGAGATTGTCCCATGACGAGCAATCTATATCTTGAAGTCTGATCGTGATATGTTTGTTCTACGTATGAATCGTAAGCGTCAGAAAAATAAGGACTTTCTTCATAGCTGGTAGTTGAAAAAGGTTGATTTAGTGCGCTAAGGTCATCACGCATGATGCCACTTATACGATTATTATAGGCAGTGTTGGCACTAAAATCCCAAAGTAATTTATCATCACTTGATATATACGAATTGCTAAGGCTAACGCCATACTTAATTGCCAGATAAGTTTCGGCTTTTCGACGTTCAAGTGGCGTCAGAACACGGCTATAAACTAATATTTCGGGAATATATCCGTAGAAATTATTATTGAAATTTTTTAAGTCATAAGTAGATAAACCATTTGCCCTATTTAAATAGGCATATCCTAATGTCAAACTGGATGTTTGATCCTCGCCCCAAACAGAAGTATGGGGTTGCTGATATTGATAATAAGAAACAATCTTTAAGGCTCTTTCCCTGTATTTTGCATCAGTGCCTTCACTATTGTCAGCCTTTCTAAATAAATCTTCTCCAAACTGACTTCCATAATCTAGTGTTTCTCCATCTCTTTCAGCACTGTTTGCGATCTTATCATTTGTGATTATGGTGCCTTCATCCGTGCGGCCTTTGATCCCAAAAAGTGTATTCTCGTAATTGAAATAGGTTGTCGAATGCCCAAAAATTCCAATTATGGTACCTTGCTGTAAGTTGGTTTGATTTAAAAAAAACTCACGACTATTGCCATCAAAGTACAATCCTGGATTGAAGTTAAAATAGCGACCGATATTTGAATACTCATTCTTAGTATTCCAGTTATTGAGTTTGGTTTGATCTCCGCTGAAATCGATCCAATTAAAATTTCCATTGGCCAAACGATTACTTTTAAACCATGCTTGCGAACCTGTTACACCTCCCGGTGTCTGTGCATAGCTGAATGTTGAAATAAAACTGCAGATAATTATGAGATAAACATTTTTCATAAGCTTACTTTTTATAGAGAAAGATCAAACCAATCAAATAAGATATTTTAGTATATTTCTTACAATTTTAAAAATTTATTCTTTTAAAATAAAAATATTTAACATATATAATCTTACTTATTTATTCAATTTTTCAAAAAGCTATTTTTTACGTAAGCAGTTGACATAAAAAAACCACTCGATAAGAGTGGTTCTTTTTTTTGCTATTTTTAGCAAGCTAGGAGTTTAAAAACTTTGTTAGGTAGTAACAAAATAACTTCGAGACCGATTTATTTATATAATCTCTTCAAATTGATTACGGTCATGATATAAACCAAAAAAGCATCACATTTGTGTGATGCTTCAAATTTCTCCTATTTGAAAATTTAATTTAATTTTTTCAAATAAACAGATTTTCCGTTCAGAGAAACTTCAATTTGATTTGTTTTATCGCTAAAGGTTGTTCGGATAACATTTCCTTTAAAAAGTTGTACATCGCCAAAAACTTTTCCAGTTTCATCAGAAACATATTCAAACAACAATTTTTTGTTTCCAGGATCAATTCCCAATTTATAGCTTGAAAATTTTGTTCCTTTTAAGTCAAATTGCTGTTGCGTGTCTATGATGTTTCCATCAGCATAAAAATTGGTAACGGTTTTGCTCAACGTGATATCCGGGTAATATTCATTTACTTTTTTAAGAAGTTCATATTGTGCCACATTAGCATCTTCAATTTTTGATGTGATGGTTTGAGCAAATGAAACTGACGAAAATAGGATCGCTAATAATAAGATGTACTTTTTCATAATTTTTTAAAATTTTTGATTAATAACTCTTTTCTGCAAATTTTAAATGCATAAATATTTAAAATTCGCTATTAATAGTGTTTAAGAACTCTACAAGTTATGAAAACTCTACCTTTGTTGGAAACTTATTAGATTTTTTTAAGAAAATGACAACAAAAAAATACATCAAACTTATCCTGATTTTAGGTTCTTTAACTGCACTTGGTCCTTTTTCAATCGACATGTATTTGCCTGGTTTCTCTGATATTGCAAAGGATTTGAATACAAACGTTGCAAAAGTTTCGATGAGTTTGTCGAGTTATTTTATCGGGATTTCTGCAGGACAATTATTGTACGGACCTCTTTTGGATCGTTTTGGACGTAAAAAACCGTTATTTATTGGGCTTTTGGTCTATGTTTTAGCTTCTTTAGGCTGTATATATGTTGCAGATATCGATTCTTTTATCTTTTTGCGTTTTGTTCAAGCCATCGGAAGCTGTGCTGCAACTGTGGCTTCTGTTGCGATGGTTCGTGATTTATTTCCTGTGAAAGATATTCCTAAAGTTTTTTCCTTATTGATGCTTGTTGTTGGGCTTTCGCCGATGTTGGCGCCTACAATTGGAGGTTATGTAACTGAAGATTTTGGCTGGCATATTGTCTTTTTTATTTTAATGTGCATGGGAATAATAATTCTGCTGGCTTCACAAATTGGATTGCCAAATACCTATGAGCCTGATTTGACTGTATCATTAAAGCCAAAACCTATTATAACAAATTTCATAAAAGTTATAAAAGAGCCTCAATTTTATACCTACGCATTTACAGGTGCCATTGCGTTCTCTGGGCTTTTTTCATACGTGGCGGCCTCTCCTATCATTTTTATGGATATTTACCACGTTGACGGAAAAACCTACGGATGGATTTTTGCTTTTATGTCGGTCAGTTTTATCGGTTCCAGCCAGTTAAATTCGGTCTTATTGAAGAAGTTTTCGAGCGAGCAAATGATTTTCGGAGCCTTGATTTCACAATCTATTATTAGTATTGTCTTTTTGATTTTGGCCCTAAATGATCTGTTGGGTTTGTATGAAACGATCGTTATGTTGTTTTTGTTTTTAGCTTGTTTAGGAATTTCAAATCCCAATACCGCTGGTTTGACTTTAGCTCCTTTTGCTAAAAATACTGGAAGCGCTTCGGCATTAATGGGCGCGATTCAGCTTGGTCTAGGAGCTTTGGCATCCTTTGCAATTGGTATTTTTGTGAAAGATTCTGTCGCGCCAATGGTTGCCATCATGACCATAACAACAATTACTGCCTTTATTGTGCTAAATATTGGAAAGCGTTTCATCAAACATAAAGTCGAATTAGGAGTAGAAAATGATACTGTAGTTGTTCATTAATTGACTTTTGGTAATTGTTTAAAAACCAGTATTTTCTGCTTTTTTAATCTTTTAATTTATTAATTTTATACTACTTAAAAATTAATGGAATCCAGATACCATTTTGAAAAACGGGGCGAAGCCGAAAAGCCACATGAGTAGGGTTAAATTTCGAATTATTATGCCGAAGTATGTTATAGAAAGGGAAATCCCAAATGCTGGTAAACTTACATCTGATCAATTAAAAAGTATTTCACAGGCTTCCTGTGGCGTACTTAATCAATTAGGAACACAAATTCAATGGCAGCACAGCTATATTACGAATGACAAGCTTTATTGTGTTTATATAGCGCCAAATAAGGAAATGGTTTATGAACATGCTAAATTAGGTGGATTTCCTGCTAATTCAGTAAATGAAGTTGTAGGGATAATTGACCCAACTACTGCAGAATAAAATTTAAAATTCCAATCTTAAAAATTCCAAATTCCAATTTATTGGAAACTAAAAAGCCAAAATCATTTGATTTTGGCTTTCGTATTTCAAAATTCGTATCACTTTTTATAGTTTGGAATTTTGGATTTGGAATTTCATTCCTTTATTTATTCCGCAGATTGTCTTTTATCTGGTCTAATGATCATTCTAAGAGATTGGTCTCGTGCAAAATAAGCGACCATCCAATTCCAAAAAGTATTTAATCTGTTTCTGTAGGTGATCAACGAAATCAAGTGAATGAATAACCAAATAACCCAAGCGAAAAATCCTTTGAAATGCCATTTCGGACTTGGTAAATCAACAACAGCTTTAGCTCTTCCTATAATAGCCATAGATCCTTTGTCATGATAAGCAAAAGGTTTTAATTGTTTTCCAGCGGCCATATTCATGAAGTTTTTGGCCAAATTTATTCCTTGTTGAATGGCTACTTGTGCCACTTGCGGATGTCCGTCTGGGAAATTTTTATCTCCGGCTAAAATTGCCGTATCGCCAATTGCGTAAATATTTTCTAAACCGTTTACTTTATTATATTGGTCTGTAGCCATTCGTCTGCCACGGCCATAACTTTCTTTTGGAATTCCATCAAAAAGTTTTGCAGAAACCCCAGCTGCCCAAATTAAATTTTTGGTTTTAATGGTTTCTCCGTTTTCAAAAAATACGGTATCATTTACATAATCAGTGACACGTGTATGTAATTTTACAACAACGCCTAATTTTGTAAGTGCTTCTAAAGTATCTTTTTGAGAAGCTTCACTCATTGGCGAGAGCAATGCATCTCCTCCATCGACCAAATAAACATTGCTAGCTGATGTTTCTAATTCTGGATATTCTTTAAGGAGAATGCTTTTTCGCATTTCGGCAAACATTCCAGAAACTTCTACTCCCGTTGGCCCTCCTCCTGCCACTACAATCGTCAATAATTTACGACGCTTGCGCATATCTTTGCAAATAGCCGCTTTTTCGAGGTTTTTAAGCAAGGTATTTCGCATTTCGATGGCATCATTTAATGTTTTCATTGGAATGGCGTTTTTCATTACGTTTTCCATACCAAAATAACTTGTTTCTGCACCGGTTGCAAAAACAAGATAATCGTATGTCAATTCGCCGTTATTGAGAATTATTTTGTTTTCTGCCGGAACGACAGAAAGCAATTCTCCTAAACGAAACTGCAGGTTCTTTTTTCCTGCAAAAAACTTTCTGAATGGATAACTAATGCTCGACGGCTCCAAAAAAGCGGTCGCAACCTGATATATAAGTGGTGGAAAAAAGTTATAATTGTTTTTGTCAACAAGGGTTACTTGAATTTGAGGATGGTTGACAAGTTCTTTCGCGAGATTGATTCCTGCAAAACCTCCTCCTATAATGACTATCTTCATAGATGTTGTTTTTAAGTAGGCTTTAATAAAAAAATACCTTATAAATATACAACATTAATATGCAATGACAATTGCTGAAATTATTACTTTTTGAATTTTTTAACAGGTTTTTCAACTACATCGATTTTGTTTTGCAAGACATAATTGGCCAGCAATTTTTCAATCAATTCGTCTTTGGTAAGATGATGAAAAACGGTTTTTACTTTTGTTTTTAGATCAGAAGAAATATCATGATTTGGTTTTGTTTTGAAGATTTGCTTCGCCCACAAAAGCGTGTTGTTTTCTTCTAAACTTAAAGCAGATGGTTTTTCGAATTTAGTGAATTTTATCCCTAATTCCTCTTCAAATTCTGGAATCTCAATAACTTCTTCTTCCTGTAAAACAGTCAATGAAAGTCCTTTTGCTCCTGCTCTTGCAGTTCTTCCGCTTCGGTGAACATAATTTTCGTATGTATCGGGCAAATGGTAATTTACAACATAAGCAATTTCTTTTACATCAATTCCTCTCGCTGCCAAATCGGTCGCAACTAAAATATTGATATGTCCTTCACGAAATTGCTCCATAATTCGGTCACGAATTCCTTGCGTCAAACTTCCATGAAGAGCTCCCGAAGAAAAACGATTAATAGCCAAATTTTTAGCTAACTTATTGACAGCCGCTTTTGTTTTGCAGAAAATAATGCCTCGTTCGCCTTCTCTTGAATTCAAGAAATGCATTAAAACATCTAGTTTTTCAATAGGATCAACTACTATATATTGATGATCTATGCCTTGATTTCCTGATGTTTCCATGCTGGCACTAATTTGAACGACATTTTTGTTCAAATAATTTTGGATTAGCTGTTTAATTGTTCCCGGCAAAGTTGCAGAGAATAAAAGCGTACGGTGTTTTTTTGGAAGTTCAACAATAATTTCGTCTAGACTTTCTTTTAGAATAGAAACCATTTCATCGGCCTCATCCAAAACTAAATATTGTGTCTGGCTTAGATCGACAGCTTTTCTCTGAATCAAATCAATCAATCGTCCCGGAGTCGCTACAACGATATGCGTAGGCTGCGTAAGGCGCTCAATCTGTGGCTTGATCGGGATTCCTCCACAAGTTGCAGCAATTGAAACATTTGGAATATTTCTAGAAAAATCTTCTAAATTTTTAAAAATCTGATGCCCAAGCTCTCTTGTTGGAACCAAAATCACAGCTTGAACAACAGGCAATTCTGTTTTTACTAGTTGCAAAAGTGGCAAGCCAAAAGCGGCAGTTTTTCCGGTTCCGGTTTTGGCTAAACCAACAACATCGTGATTTTCAGATAAAAGCAAAGGAATTGTTTTTTGCTGAATTTCTGTTGGTTCAACAATGTTTAATTCGCCTAAAGCTTTTAAAATTGGCGCTGAAACTCCTAATGCTGAGAATTGTTTAGACATGTTTTTTTATTTTAGATTTTTGACTTTAGATTTTAGATTCTCTCAAATCGTACTAAAGATTTTGTTTCTCTTTAAAATTATTGAACCATCAAGACATTTAGATTTATTTCTAAACATCTTAATGGTTTATTTTATTTAAGTTCTACAAAAGAACTTTAGGACTTTTAAACTTTAGACTTTCTGACTAAAAGTTATTAATCCGGTTCGTTCATGATTTTTTCACGGTATTTTTTACCGATTAATAAAGTCATGTTCTTTTTGTAATCATCAACCAGCCATTCGCGGTAGTTTTTACTGCATTGACTTAAACATTTTGCATAACGCTTGATACGGCATTCAATATCGTCATCGAGCTCTTTTGCTAGTAATTTTGCTTCCTGCAACGTTTCAGTATTATCAACGCACATTGAAGCGTGCTGTTCTAACGATTTGTCTAAAACAATTTTTGAACGCAAATTTTGCTTAATTGCCAGTTTATGTTCTTCATCAACGTCAAAAGTAACATCAGCCGTTTTGCTGAATTTTGCTCTCAATTCAGGTGGCATGCTGTATTTGAAAAACATTTCGATTTCAGTATCATCTCGAAGATTCTCAAGATAAAACTCAGGAGATTTAAAAATATGCTGCCAGTTTACAGGCTCGCTCCACAATCCAAAACGAGCGGCGTTGTTACCTAAATCAATTACTGTAAATTCATCTTTTCCAGGCAATTTACGAGATCCTCGTCCAATCATCTGGAAATATAAAGTAAGCGATTTTGTCGCTCTGTTCAAAATAATAGTTTCAACCGTTGGCTCATCAAATCCAGTAGTCAAAATTCCAACCGAAGTTAAAATTGCGTCTGGAGTTTTCTTGAACCATGCTAAAATATCTTTACGCTCTTCAGAACTGCTTGTGTTATCAAGGTGTCTAATGTCATAACCAGCTTCTCTAAAAGTATCATATACATATAATGATGTATGGATACCGTTATTGAAAATCAAAGTCTTTTTGCCCAAAGAACGTTCTGTATACGCATGAAGCAATTTTTCCTGCATCATGCTATTGGTGTACAAATCATCAGAAGATTTCACGGTATAATCACCATTGATACCTACTTTCAATGAAGTCAAACCAACGTCATAGCTGTAAGTTGTTGCTCTTGCCAAAAATCCTTTGTCAATCAATGAACCAATTGTATCTCCAACGATAAGTTCGTCATAGCTTTGGTGCATTGGCAACTTTATATTTGAACTCAAAGGCGTTGCCGTTACTCCGAGAATAAAAGCATTTTTAAATGAGTTTAATAATTTTCTGAATGAATTGTAATGTGCCTCATCGATAATAACCAAACCGATATTGTCCAGATGCAATTTTTCATCGTTGATACGGTTTTTCAAAGTCTCAACCATTGCCACAAAACAAGAATAATCATTTTGATCAGGAAGTTCTTTTACCTTACTGTTGATTATTTTATTGCTCACGCCAAAACCTTTCAACATTTTTGACGTTTGTTTGCAAAGTTCGATACGGTGTGTTAAAACAACCACTTTTTTATCATTATTCGATAAATAACGACGTACAATTTCGGAGAATATTACTGTTTTTCCCCCACCAGTAGGCAATTGATACAATAAATGGTGTTTTGGAGGAGCATTGTCTAGGCGGTCAAAAATGGCATCAATATCGCCTTTTTGGTACGCATAAAGTTCTTTTTTCTCTTCTCTTTCTATTTCTAAAGTGTTTTGAGACATTGTTTATTTTTGGATTTTTGCAAAAATACATCGAAAAAACAGTTATTCATCGTAATTTAACCTAAAATAAATGTTTTTTTTAAATAAAGATTTTTTATGAGAAGTGCATTTAAAGGTCAATTTTGTCTAAAATCGCTTCAAAATCGTACTTGTTTTTCCATTTTTGTTGAACAGTTTCATCATAAATTGCATGAATTCGTGCTTTATAGTCAAACAAAATTCCGTTAGAAATCAAAAAATTGATTGCTTGTTCAAATGAATTAAACATGCTTTTGTAAAACAATTCTTGCTTGATGAGATTTTGAGATGAATACGTTTGAGCAATTTCTATATTATACAACATCAAATCGGCAATAATAAAAGAATCAACGCCAAGAGAAATAAAATGTTTGATGATTTTTTGAGCTACGGAACGGCGCATTTTTGCTTTCGGACGCCATTTTGCTCCCGGTTTTTTTATTGGAAAATATTCGTGTGAAATCTTAACCTTTGATTCTTGCAAAAGTTTGTCTTCTTTCGGATTAAAAACAAAATCATAATATACTTTTACTGGACTGAATTTTTCGTACAGCTCGATCAATTGTTCTTCAAGTTGTTCTTTGCTTAATTCGGCTAAATATTTTTTTAAATCGCGTTTGCTCATTATCAAAGTTTAAGATTGTAAAAGTAAATTACTTTTCTGACACATAACTTAAAAACCAATCCTAATACTTAATTTTGCCGTCATAAATTCAAAAAACACATCTATATGCTCAAGATTTTTAAAGTTACCGCTATTTTAGAAGGAATTTCTTATTTGGTGTTATTTGCCAATATGCTTATTATAAAAAACACTAATCCTGAACTTTATCATACAGTATTGCGTCCGTTAGGAATGACACACGGTGTTTTATTCATTGGCTACATTATTCTTGCTTTTTTATTGAAAAAAACAATGAATTGGGATATGAAAACCTTCGGAATCATTTTAGTTGCTTCTCTTATTCCATTTGGAACTTTCTATATTGAGAAAAAATATTTAGAAAATAATGCATAAGCTTTTGGATAAAATATTCAACTTTTTATATCCGATTTTTAGAGATTGGGGAATGAGCCGAAATGTGGCGTCATACACCAGTCTTATTTTTAATATTGCCATTTTGGTGGCATTGGCTTATATTATTTATTATGTGGCCAAATTTGTTTTGGTTACGCTGACCGCTATTTTCGCACAACGTACTAAAACCAAATTTGATGATTATTTAATTCAGAACAAAACCACAAGATATACAGCCTATTTAATTCCGTTTTTCTTTATTTACAAAGCAGTTCCAGTAATTTTGGACAAATACGAATATTGGGAATCCATATTCGGGAAAATTGTGGGAATCTATATTGTATTGCTAGGATTATGGATCGTAAGAACTGTTTTTAATTCGCTACGCGATTATTTAAAGCAAAAACCAGAATACAGCGACAAACCAATTGATAGCTTTGTTCAAGTTATTATGATTGTGCTCTGGATTTTTGGAGTTGCCATGATTATTTCGACTTTATTCGGAATCAAAAAAGGCGAATTACTGACAATTTTAGGAACGCTTTCGGCAATTATTATCTTGATTTTCAGAGATATAATTCTCGGATTTGTTTCAAGTGTTCAGGTGGCGATCAACGACATGGTTCGAATTGGCGACTGGATTACAATGGATAAATTTGGTGCCGATGGTGATGTAATCGAAATCAATTTAACAACGGTAAAAGTTCGAAATTTTGACAATACGATTACCACGATTCCAACTTATGCCTTAAGTTCAGATTCTTTCCAAAACTGGCGAGGTATGCAGAAATCTGCTGGACGCCGAATCAAAAGACACGTTCTGATAAAAAGCAGCACCATTCGCTTTTTGACAGATGAAGATTTGGCACAAATGAGAAAAGTGCAACTGATTTCGTCTTATATAGAAACCAGACAAGCCGAAATTGAAAAATACAATGATCTTAGAGGAGTTGATAAAACACTTGCTCTTAACGGTCGAAATATGACCAATTTAGGTTTGTTCCGAAAATATATTATGCAGTACCTTGTGACGCATCCTGGATTGAATAAAGACATGCATATCATGTGTCGCCAACTGCAATCGACAGCGCACGGAGTTCCGTTAGAAATTTATGCTTTTTCGAGCGACAAACGCTGGGCAAATTACGAATACATCATGGCCGATATTTTTGACCATGTTATGGCTTCAGTAGAATATTTTGATCTTGAAATATTTGAACTTCCGTCTAAGATTGGAAGTTTGGAATAGTTTTGTTTCAGGTTTCAAGTTTCAGGTTTGAATTGTGTATCAACGATGTCACCCTGAGCGAAGTCGAAGGGCGCAAAGGGCTTCGACTTCGCTCAGCCTGACAAACTAGTTTAACGTGAAACTTGAAACTTGAAACAAAAAACTATTTTTTAATCTCTTCAAAAATAAACTTTGGGTCATTATAATTTAAGGTTCCCTGAATAAAGCACGGAAGACTCATATAAGTTCCAATTACTCCGTTTCCTGAAATTAGTTTATTGTCTTTTTTTAGAAATGCTAATGGAATTCTTTTCCAGCTCCCGCCATTTGAAATATAATGAAAATCACCTCTCAAAGTGTCTCCTTTAATATCTCCTCTTACATCGCCTGAATCTTTTCCAATTTGATGATATAGGATTTCATATCGGCCAAAAAAACGTTTTTCGTTGATATTAAGTGTCAATATAGCTGTGTCTTTTTGATGTACAGCACGATAAACAATTTCTTTATAACTGTTTTTATCTTCTTTTGAATTGCAAGAAACAATCAAAATCGAAACCAATAAAAGAAAAATTATAACTGTTTTATTCATTATGGTAGTATTCATCATATAAGTAATTTAAGCTCGATTAAAGAAAAACTTATAAACTTTTATTTGCTTATATGGTTCATTCTTTTTTTATTAAAAAACAAAAATAGACTATTTTGTATTTGATTTTTTCCTAAATTTAAAGAAAAACACATGGAAGCTAGAGACATTTTTTTAAGAGAATTCAGAGGCGAAACTTTAGGAACTGTAAGTGCTCAATCTTCCGCAGATGAGATTTTTCAAAATCAGACGATTAGGCCTATTTTAAAACTTCAAAATGATTTGTTTATTGCAGTTTTTATAAACTACATAAATAAAAACAAAGCCGATTTTTACTCCTATTCAGTCGAAAAGAAACTTCAGACGATTGAAAATTCCATTCAAAAAGATATTAAATTCAGAAATTCATTAAAGGGAATTGTAATGGCTCTTTTTACGCTTGAGGAATATGAAACGTATATTCAGAATTCATCAAGTTTAAATAAACGCATGATGAATTTGTTGATTGACCGATTGAAAAGTCAGGTGCAATTATTTGAGGTGGAATCGAATTAAAAAGAAAATCAGATAAACAAAAAAGGATTGACACTATTTGCCAATCCTTTTCTTCTTTTATATAATGCTGAATTACTCTTCTGAAAGCATTAATTTTTTTATATATTTAACCGGAGCGCTTCCAAAGCTTAAAAATTTCTCATGAAATTTTTTCAAGTTGAATTTATCGCTTTCTTGTTTTTTCAATTCTTCTCTTAAATTATAAATTTCCGTGTATCCTGTAAAATAAGAACACAATTGAACTTGTGATAAAGTTACTCGTTTCCATTTTCCTTCTGCTTCAGCTTGTTGTTGAAAAGCTTCTCTGGTCAGCAAAATCATGGCTTCTTCTTTAGACATATCTTTAGTGTGGACACTGTTGTCTAAAATAGTGTTGCAAGTCGTTCTTAAATTCCACTTATAATACATCAACCACATTTCGTCAGAATTTTTATAACCGCTTTCCAACATCATTTTTTCGGCATAAACCGCCCAGCCTTCGACCATTGCGCCATTTCCTAAAATAGATTTTATAATGCTTGGCGATTGATTGCTGTAAACTAACTGTGTATAATGTCCCGGAATTGCTTCGTGGATATTTAAAATCTGAAGAATATAATCGTTGTATTCTCTCAAATAGCTTTCAGCATTTTCTGGAGTCCAGCCAGACATACTTCCAACATTATAATAAGTATTTGCATTTTTATCATAAGGTCCAGGAGCCGAAATCGAAGCGCCAGCAACACCCGCCATGTATGCAGGTTCTTTGCGAACAACCAAAGGTTTTGATGGATCGATATATAATAAATCTTTCGCTTTTACATAAGCTGTAAGTTCCGGAATTTGCTTTTCAATTTCCGATTGGAATTTATCCGGCGTTGTATGATGAAGCGAAATTTTATCAATAACTTGTTTGATCAAATCTAGTTTATCAGCTGGTTTTGGAGCGTTTCCATTGTATTTTTTCCAAAGTTTATCAGCTAAAATGAACATTTTGTCATGAAGATCATTTTTATGATCAACAGCAATTTTGTAGATTTCATCAGCTGAATAACTTGATTGGATATCAAAATTGAATTTTTTAGCATATAAATCGGCGCCTAATCTAAAAGAACGAGGTGTTTTATTCGGCATATTTTTAAGCCATTCAGCGTAATCTTTGATAGCTTTTACAGATTTTTTTGCCTTATCCTGAATTTCTTTTTTTTCAGTTTCACTTAATTTGCTTTTGCTTAACGCCTCATTTAATTCTGCTTCAAAAACGGTTGAACCACCAATATTTTGAGCAATTGCTAAATCAGTATGTTCAATAGTTGGATTTTTAATGTTCTTTTTTGCCGCTTCGTAATAAGCGGGAACATTATTCATTTTAATGTTAAAAGTATGAAGACGAACTTCTGCGGCATCATATTTTCCGTTTAAAATTTCTGCGAAAGAACCACAAACATTATATTCTGCAGGATTCCATTCAGAGGATTTTAATTCGTTTATGCTAAAAATTGCCCCTTCAAGTTGGTTTTTAATCATCTGGAAGTCGGTTTTGTTATTGTCCGAAAGGCTTTCAATGTCATAATGTTTTAAAGAATCTAATTGTGCGTTGGCAAAATCAAGTTCCGCTCTTTTAGCATTGGCATCTGGCACAACCAAAATGCTGTCTAATTTATGATATCCTACTCCAGAAGCCCATCCTGGATAGATTTTCCATAAATCAGTAACAAAATTGTCTTTATACTTGTCAAATTTTTGATCTAACACTTTATCGACAGCAGTTTTGCTGTTTTTATTGCAGGAAATGAGCAATGAAACAGCAAGAATTGGAATAAGCAGTTTTTTCATAGTTTGGGTTTAAGTTGGATTTAAAGATAGAAAAAATGTTTTCTCTTCAAAACAATAGGTCTTTCTCGATTAATATTTCAATAAATCCAATAATGCTTCTTCAAAACGATCTTTTGCCAAAAATTGATCTTCCAAGGCTTTTGTAAACGGTATTGGAGAATCTAAACTAGCAACTCTTTTTACAGGGCCATCCAAAAATTCAAAACAGTTTTCCATAATCAAAGCCGAAATATCACTTGCTATACCGCCAAACATGGTGTCTTCTTGATAAATAATAGCTTTTCCAGTCTTTTTGACAGAAGCAAAAATAGCTACGGTATCAAGAGGTTGAAGTGTTCGTAAATCAATCAAATCGGCATCAATTTGTGGATTTTTTTCTAAAGTGTCTAAAGCCCAGTGAACCGTTGCTCCGAAAGCAATAATAGTCACCGAATTTCCTTCTTTGATCAAAGAGGCTTTTCCTAAAGGAAGTGTATAATAATCCGTTGGAACATCTTGATAAATACTTCTGTACAACTGTTTGTGCTCAAAAAACAAAACCGGATTTGGATCATTTATAGATTGATTCAATAAACCTTTTGCATCATAAGGAAACGCAGGATATACTACTTTTAAACCTGGAGTTTTGGTAAACCAAGCTTCGTTTGTTTGCGAATGAAATGGTCCCGCTTGTGTTCCTCCACCGCAAGGCATACGAACGACAACATCAGCATTTTCACCCCAGCGATAATGTGATTTTGCCAATAAATTCACAATAGGATTAAAACCTGTTGAAACAAAATCAGCAAATTGCATTTCGACAATTGCTTTGTAACCGTTGATTGACAATCCCATTCCAGCTGAAACAACAGCACTTTCGCAAATTGGCGTATTTCGAACTCTTTCTTTTCCAAAAGCATCTACAAATCCTTCTGTAATTTTAAAAGCGCCACCATATTCGGCAATGTCTTGCCCCATAATAACTAAGTTTTTATTGCGCCACATCGATTGTTCCAAACTATTTCGAATAGCATCAATAAAACGCATGTTTTTCACTTCTTCACCATGAGTATATTCTTCATATTCAAAAGGTTTATAAACATCATCTAATTCTCCGCTATAAGTTGGTACGATTTCAGGTTCTGCATTTGCAATGGCTAAATTTTCATCAATTTCTTGCTTGATTTCGTTATGAAGCTGCTCGTCGTATGCTGCTGTTAAGACTCCAGTTTCAGTCAAATATTTTCGATAATTTGTTACAGGATCCTTAACAGCCCATTCGTCCATTAATTCTTGCGGCACATATTTGGTGCCACTTGCCTCTTCATGCCCTCGCATTCTGAAGGTTTTGAATTCCAATAAAACAGGATGCGGATTCTCCTGCATTTCATTTTTTAATTGAGAAAGTTTATTATAAACCTCCAAGATGTTATTTCCATCAATAATGTGGCTTTCCATTCCGTAGCCGATGCCTTTATCAGCTAAGTTTTCGCATAAATACTGTTCGTTTGTAGGTGTCGAAAGTCCGTAGCCGTTATTTTCTATAACAAACATTACAGGTAATTTCCAAACGGCAGCAATATTTAAGGCTTCGTGAAAATCTCCTTCGCTGGTTGCGCCTTCACCTGTAAAAACTGCGGTTACTTTTTTATTATTCTGAAGTTTATCGGCTAATGCAATTCCGTCTGCAATTCCTAATTGTGGTCCCAGATGCGAAATCATTCCGATTATTTTATATTCCTGAGTTCCAAAGTGAAAACTGCGGTCTCTTCCTTTAGTAAAACCGTTTGCTTTCCCCTGCCATTGCGAGAATAAGCGATGAAGCGGAATATTTCTTGTGGTAAAAACGCCAAGATTTCGGTGCATTGGCAATACATATTCTGAATCATCCAGAACAGATGTAACTCCTACGGCAATAGCTTCTTGCCCGATTCCGGAAAACCATTTTGACACTTTGCCCTGACGAATCAGGATGAGCATTTTTTCTTCGATTAACCGAGGTTTTAAAATTTTCTTATATAAATCTAGTAATTGAGCGTCAGTCAGGTTTTCTCTGTAAAAGATCATTGGTTTATGTTTTTTATGATTTCAAATATAGAAAAATATAACAATTTTATTTGTTTTTGTTATAAAATTTCAATTTTTATATAACTTTTAAAATTCAATTCTAAAATATTCTCTACCTTTGTTTCTGAAAGGTTTTTCGACACCTTTCATCTTTAAATAAAAAATGTAAAGTATGCAAAACATTCCTAGTGTAGACTTACGTGATTTCCTTTCGGACGACCCGAAACGTAAACAAAAATTTGTAAATGAAATCGGCAGTGCATTTGAAAACATTGGCTTCGTAGCCTTAAAAGGTCATTTCTTAGATGATCAATTGGTAGACGAGCTTTATAGCGAAATTAGAAAATTTTTCGCTTTGCCAATAGAAACTAAGCATAATTATGAAATTCCTGGTATTGGCGGACAAAGAGGTTATGTATCTTTTGGAAAAGAACATGCGAAAGGTCGCAAAGAGGGAGATTTGAAAGAATTTTGGCATTTTGGCCAATACGTTGACAAAGATTCAAGATGGGCTTCAGAATACCCAGACAATGTTGAAGTAAAAGAGTTGCCACGTTTTAATGAAGTGGGAAAAGAAGCGTATCAAATGCTTGAAAAAACAGGTGTTTATGTACTGAGAGCTTTAGCTTTGCATTTAGGTTTAGATGAGTTTTATTTTGATCAATATGCAAAAGAAGGAAATTCTATTTTAAGACCAATTCATTATCCTCCTATTACTTCTGAGCCAGAAAATGCAATTCGTGCGGCTGCTCATGGCGATATCAACTTGATTACGCTTTTAATGGGAGCGCAAGGAAAAGGATTGCAAGTTCAAAATCACGACGGCGAATGGATTGATGCTATTGCGGCTGATGATGAATTGGTTATCAATGTTGGAGATATGTTATCTAGGCATACTAATAATAAACTAAAATCGACGATTCACCAAGTAGTAAATCCGCCGAGAGAACTATGGGGAACTTCTCGTTATTCTGTTCCGTTTTTTATGCACCCGGTGAGCGATATGCGATTGGATTGTTTGGAAAACTGTATTGATGCTGAAAATCCTAAGAAATTTGAAGATATCACGGCTGGAGATTATTTATACGAACGTTTAGTAGATTTAGGTTTAATAAAAAAATAAAAACTTAAATAAATTCAATATCAAAATTCCAAATTCCAGCTTTATTGGAGTTTGGAATTTAATTTTTAAATACTTTTATAGTTGGAATTTATTTTTTAGAATAAAAAAATTATGGACTTTAAAGATCAATTAAAAAACTTATTTCCTGATCATATTGAATCAAATGAACCAGAAGAAATTCAGGCAGAAGAACATGTATTATATGTTCAAAAAGAGCCTATGATTTGTAAATTTGAAAAACGCAAAGGAAAAGCAACAACAATTATCGAAGGTTACGAAGGATCTGACGAGGATTTTAAAATTCTTGCCAAAGAAATCAAGACAAAACTTAGCGTTGGTGGAACTTTTAAAGACGATTCAATCATCATTCAAGGTGATTATCGCGATAAAATCATGGCAATTTTAAAAGAAAAAGGATTTAAAACAAAACGTGTAGGTGGTTAAAAGTTTGCTTCGCCAATTCGGCTAAAGCCTCGTGTCAAGTTTAACGTTTCAGGTTTCAAGTTATGTGAATCTGAAAAAAAACTTAGAATCTTAGCAACTTAGAACCTTAGCATCTTAAAAAAAATGATACAAAACTCAGAATTAATACTTAACCCAGACGGAAGTGTTTACCATTTGAACCTTCGTCCTGAACATATTGCACAAGACATCATATTTGTAGGAGATCAAAATCGAGTGGAAAAAATCACTAAATTTTTTGATTCAATTGAATTTTCGACGCAAAAAAGAGAGTTTAAAACTCAAACTGGAATCTACAAAGGAAAGCGTCTTTCTGTAATTTCAACTGGAATTGGCCCAGACAATATCGATATTGTTTTGAATGAATTAGACGCATTGGTAAACATTGACCTAAAAACGCGTACACCAAAAGAAAAGTTGACTTCTTTGAATATTATCAGAATTGGAACTTCAGGCTCTTTGCAGGCAGATATTCCTGTTGACAGCTTTGTAATGTCAAAATTCGGACTTGGATTAGATAATATGCTTCGCTCCTATTTAATTGACGATGTTTCAAATGCAGCCATTGAAGATGCTTTTATCACGCATACCAATTGGGATATTAGAAAAGGAAGGCCTTATGCAATTGCATGTTCTGAAAAATTAGAGAAATTCATTGAATCAGATCAAATTTTCAAAGGAATTACAGCTACTGCTGGTGGTTTTTACGGGCCTCAGGGGCGTGTTTTGCGTTTGAATATTCAAGATGAAGAATTAAACAATAAAATGGATAATTTTGATTTTGACGGTACTAAAGTCACTAATTTAGAGATGGAAACGGCGGCTATTTACGGGCTTTCGGCGCTTTTAGGGCATAATGCATTATCCTTAAATGCAATTATTGCCAATCGCGCATCTGGAACTTTTAGTGAAGATCCTTATAAAGCTGTTGATGAACTTATTGCTTTTACGCTTAACAAACTGGCGGGGAAATAGTGGGACATATTTTTAGTCATATTTTACAGAGATTCTTTTTTGGTATTGGAGGTTTGATAAGATGGTGTTTTTTTCAATTGCTAAACGCATCTATTGAAGAAAAATACCCGAAAGATTTAGAATATTATATGGATTTGAAAAATCAAACTTTAGATAAAAATGGTTTTACTACAGCAAATAAAAACTTTTTTGCAGCAATATTCATTTTTGTAAGTTTTATTTTGTTGATAAAAAAAATTGAAGGATAAATATTTAAATCAATTCATAAGCAATTAATTCATGGAAAATGCATTTCTAAAATTTGAAAAATTATTAACGGAAAATGTAAACTTTTTTCCCGAAATTAGTCAAAATGTTTTAGAAGAAAGAAAACCTGGAAAATGGTCTAAAAAAGAAATTTTGGGTCATTTAGTTGATTCGGCGGTTCATAATTTGGTACGTTTTACTGAAATCAATTATGCAGAGAAGCCGTATAGACACAGGCCGTATAATCAAACAGATTTAGTAAATATAAATCAGTATCAGGAAATGGATATTGAGGAGTTGACCCAATTATGGTTTGTACTGAACAATCAAATTGTTAGGATTATGAAATCTGTTACTGAGGAAGCTTTGAATTATAAAATTGTTTTAAGTGACGAATCTGTTATCGATTTAAGATTTCTTATGACAGATTATGTTGAACATTTAGAACATCATATCAATCAGATAAAATCCTAAAAGGTTATGTTTTTAAGAGTTGCACGACACACCGATGATTTAAAAAAAATTGAAGATTTTTATGTAAATGTTCTTGGTTTTGAACAATTGGGAGAATTTCAAAATCACAATAATTATAACGGAATTTTTATTGGAAAATCAGGTTTAGATTGGCATTTTGAATTTACGCAGTCCAATAATAAAGCCAAACACACATTTGATGAGGATGACGTTATTGTTCTTTATCCGAAATCAATTTCAGATTACAACAGCCTGATAAGCAAACTCAAACATTATAATATCTCAACTATAACTGCAGCTAATCCATTTTGGAATGAAAACGGAAAAATGATCCAAGATCCCGATGGCTATCGCATTGTTATATCACCATTAAAAGCTGAAATCAGCGAAATTGAATAGAAAAATTAGAAAATTAAATAATTAGTCAATTTGAGAATTAGATAGTTCGAAACCATTGTCGAAATTACTAATGGATTGAGATAATTAAAAAATAATTTCAAATTAAATAATGACAGAAACACACAAAAAAATACTTTTTAAATATTACAGTGATTATTTGGAAGACAATGTTTCAGAAACCATGTGGGCTGAGATTATAGATTTAGAAAAAGGCCTTTTTAAATTGGATAATATCCCATTTTTTGGACCGCTTATTGCTACAGACGATTTGTTTTACGCTGAATTTGACGAAAAGGAAAATCGTTTTGTTTATAAAGAAACAATTGAAAATTCGGGCAATTCAATTGTCCAAGTTTTAATTTTAGAAAAAGGTTTTGATCAGGAAATCATTAGAGAAAAATTAAAAGCAATTAATTGCCAATCTGAAGGGCTGAATGAAACTTTATTTGCAGTTGAAATTGTTCGAGATGTTGATTATTCGCTTGTACGAAGTATTTTGAATGAATATGAAGCCCAAGAAATAATAGAATATGCTGAACCATGCCTTTCAGACAAGCATCGGGCAGATTTATTGAAAAACTAAACAAACAAACTTAGAATACGCATACCAAACTTAACTTAAACTTAAAACTGTAATGAAAACCGTAAATATTGTGGGTGTTCCCGAACACTTCAATTTGCCATGGCATTTATGCATTGAAAATGGCGAATTTGAAGCTGAAAATATTGATTTGCAATGGAAGGATATTCCGGAAGGAACGGGCAAAATGTGTCAGATGCTGCGTGATGGCGATGCTGATATAGCCGTGATTTTAACGGAGGGAATTGTCAAAGATATCTTGGCAGGAAATCCGAGTAAAATTGTCCAGATTTATGTGCAATCTCCTTTGATTTGGGGAATTCATGTTGCCGCAAAATCAGATTTTCAGACTGTAAAAGATTTAGAAAATAAAAAAGTGGCGATTTCAAGAATTGGATCTGGCTCGCAGTTGATGGCTTATGTAAATGCTGCTGAACAAGGATGGGAACAAGACGAACTGAAATTTGAAATCATAAACACAATTGATGGCGCTGTTGAAGCTTTAACAAATGGAACGGCAGATTATTTTATGTGGGAACGTTTTATGACAAAACCTCTTGTCGATAAAGGGATTTTTAGACGTGTTGGCGACTGCCCTACTCCATGGCCATCGTTTGTAATTGCAGTTCGAGATGAATTTTTGAAAAAAAATCCAAAAGTGATGGAAAAAATTCTTGAAGTGATCAATAAAACAACACAGGATTTTGCCCAAATTCCGAATATTGACAAAACATTAGCAGAGCTTTTTAAGCAAAAAAAAGAAGATATACGCGAGTGGTTAAAACTCACACAATGGTCTCAAAAGCATTTGAGCGAAAAAGCATTTATTAAAATTCAAAATCAGTTATTTGATCTGGGAATTATTGATAAAAAAAGTACTTTTGTTGAAACGGTAAAAGCGCTGTAACAATCGCTTTGATTATTTTATGATGAAAATTCCCAAAATTGACTTTCCGCAATTAAAATCCAAATTACAGGTAAAATCACCGTATGACAGGATTATTATTATGTTGTTGAGTCTTTTGATTACCATTCCAATTTTCATCATTCTGCATCAAAATCTCCGCGATTTAAATTGGGCTTTCAATTTAGATCGCGTCTTCATTTTTATTTTTGTCTTTGCAGCAATATTTTTTTTGCTGATGCTTCTCAGAACCATAATCATTCTGTGTGTCGCAGTTTATCTACTGGTCTTATTTTATGGAACTGTTATTGGAAATTATGGTTTTAGTGAAATATCTGAAGATTATAATTCGATGATTTACACCATGTCTGACAATCCGTATCCGCAAGATATTATTGTGGCAAAATTGCTTCCATTTCCAAACCGATCTAAAATTGTAAATGCGATTGAATATCAAAATCCAAAAGTGCGAAATTTTGCCATTATGAGCGCCAATAAACATTTTAAAGGCATTAGAGGATATTCAGATTATAGAACTATTATTCAGTGTTTTGCTGTTTTTAAGGAAATCAACGGACGTTGGAATTATGTCAATGATCCTAAAGATGGGGATTATATTGCGACAGCGAGCGAATCGTTAGAATACTTTTCTGGAGACTGTGACGATCATTCCATATTAATGGCCGCCGCAATTCGCGCTATCGGAGGAACTCCGCGACTTATCCACACAAAAGGGCATATTTATCCAGAAATATTGATAGGCTCTTTAATCGATTTGGAAAAGGCAAATTACCTTATCAAAAATGTGCTTTTTGTGAGAGAAAGTTACGGCAAAACAATACATTATCATATTGACGAGCGTGGCCAAGTTTGGATGAATCTCGATTATACGGCCACATATCCCGGAGGCCCATTTTTATACGAAGAAATCTTGGGAGAGCTTACGCTGAATTAAAATCGATCTTATAAACTGGTTTTATTGGTGCAAAAATTAATAAATCGTCACTTGTTAAATTGTCATTTCCTAGCAGATTCAAGGCTTTTCGACTAAATTTAAATATTTGATTACAAACGCTTTAAATATTGATTTTTTTTGTAACTTTTCCTGTCTAATTTTTTAATCGCAGAATTATGAAAAAATCTAAATTATTTATCTTCGGAATTTTATTATCAGCAGTATTAATTATTTCATGCAATAAAGCAAAAAGAAATGAATTAGTGAATTCTTGGAAAATTACCGAAATTGAATCTAAAAAAGGACCAATTTCAGATTCCATTAAACATGTAATTTTAACAGAAGGAAATTTAACATTTACTGAAGACGGAAAAGTAACAGGATATTTAACACAACCTATAACTGATGGTACCTACGCTTTGACAAAAAAAGGAACTAGTTTAGTGATTAAGGATGAAACAGGCACTCCGTATCCTTGTGTTAGCACAATTACAAAGGATCAACTTATTATTGAAGGGGAAGATTATAAATTTACGCTTAAAAAGATTTAAGCTTCCTTCACTCATAATAAACAATAACCACATATCATATCAAAACTCCTAAATGATCTCAAATTTTAGGAGTTTTTTATTTATCGACAATTTATTTCTAATAATGTAAAATTTAGCTGTATGAAAACAAAAAATAGCATTTTGATCGTTTTTGCTTTTTTAAGCGCAATATTATATAATGAAAAGGCTCTCGGCTGTACAAGAATCGTTTATCAAGGGCTGAATGGCACAATTCTTACTGCTCGTTCAATGGATTGGAGAGGTGAAATTCCGGCCAATTTGTGGGTTTTTCCAAGAGGAATGGAAAGGTTTGGTGAAGCGGGAAATAATTCGGTTAAATGGAAATCAAAATACGGAAGCGTTGTAACAAGTTCGTGGGATATTGCGTCGTCTGACGGAATGAATGAAAAAGGTTTAGTTGGAAATTTGCTTTGGCTTGCAGAATCTACCTATCCGCAATTTGAAAAAAACAGTAAAACTAAGGGCTTAGCGGTTTCGTTGTGGCTTCAATATGTTTTGGATAATTTTGCTACCGTTTCTGAAGTTGTAAATGCTTTAGGAAAAAATGACTTTACGGTAACATCGTCACATATTCCAGGAACTGATATTTTTGCCACCATACATTTGTCAATTTCTGATTCATCTGGTGATAATGCTATTTTTGAATACATAAACGGAAAACTCGTTATTCATCATGACAGAAGCTATGTTGCGATGACAAACTCCCCAATTTTTGATGAGCAATTGGCAATAAATACCTATTGGAAAAGTATTCCCGGAACCATTATGCTTCCGGGAACCAATAGAGCAGCCGACCGTTTTGTTCGTGCCCATTATTATATTGATGCGATTCCAAAAACAGATAATATAAGAACTGCGCTTTCCAGTGTTTTTGGCGTAATTAGAAATTGTTCTGTGCCTCTCGGAATTTCTTCGGCAACTGAACCCAATATTTCCTCTACAAGATGGAGAACCGTTGCGGATCAAAAAAATCTGGTATATTATTTTGACAATGTCTTAAATCCGAATGTGGTTTGGGTAGAATTCAGCAAATTGGATTTTAGCGAGAAAGCTAAAGTTCGAAAACTAAGTTTGGCCAATAATGAAAATTATTCTGGAGAATCTTCAATGAATTTCCAAGCTATGGCGCCATTTAAATTTGCAGGTTTAGATTAAAAATAAAAACCTTCAGAACTTTAGAGAAGGTTCTGAAGGCTTTTTGTATTTCATAAATTTTTAAATGAGCTAAGACAAACCACGCGTCAGCCATCCTTTTTTATTGGCTGTTGCAATAGCATAAGGCGTTATCCAAAATAAACTGAAAGTATAAAATATGCTATAAGAATAGGCCCAAAAAGCATCAGAAAAACTATATCTTTTAGCATAAAACAATACTGAAAAAGTTGATACGATCATAATGCTTAAAAGCGTTGAGCTAAAAAACAGCACGGGATGGACTGCTATAAAAAATAGCATAAATAACAAGAAAGGATATGACATAATTATTTTTAAAGACTGATTCAAAAATAAAAGTCTTGCACCAAATTTAGATTCGCTTCTAAAATCTTTAAAAACATACTGTGCCATCATGATATTCTCGCGTACATTGCTTCTTGCCCATCTTATAAACATTTTGTATAAACCTTTGTATTCTTCGGGAACATTTGTCAATACAAGCGCATTTCTTTGGAACAAAACATGAAGGCCTTGTTTTAAAATCATATTGGTCATGGCACGATCTTCGCCAATATCTGACGGTTGCCCCATAAAAGTTTGATTGATCCACTCTGGAAGACAAGCAAATACAGCATATCTCCTATATGCGGCTGCAGCGCCAGGCGTACATAAAACGGATTTCAGCATACTTTCGGCAGAACGCATAAATTCAAAACTCATTACAAAACTTACATTCAGCATTTTTGGCAACAAAGCTTTTTTATTATTCAAAACATGAACATTTCCAGCTACTGCGCCGCATTTTTCATCTACAGCAAACGGACTTACAAGATTTCGTAAAGTGTCTTTTTTTACAATTGAGTCACTGTCAACGGTTACAAAAACTTCACCCGTTCCTAGTTCAAATCCGCGATATAATGCGTGACGTTTTCCCTTATTTTCTGGTTGTTGGAAAATTTCAAGACGATCTCCAAGTTTTATTTTAGCTTGCTGCATCCAATACCAAGTATCGTCCTTGCTTCCATCATCAATGGCTAATAATTGAAGTTTTTGTTGAGGGAAATCACTTTCTGCAAGACTCATCAAGGTTTGCCAAACTAATTTCCCTTCATTGTACGCAGGAACAATTACAGTGCAAGTTGGCAATAAATCATCGGAAACAGATTCAATTGGTTTGTATTTGAAGTATAGATACAAATTATATAAAAATGAACCTGTTTGGAAAAAGAATAAAACGGTTGCTAAAATTAAGAATGGAAATCCCCAACTCGAATTTATCCTGTCTAATTGAAATTGATCAAAATCAGATTGGAATTTGTAAACTAAAAAAGCACCACCAAGCATCAATAAAAAAGTGCCTGCAAGTACTATAGTACCTAACGGACTTGATGTTTTTTCGTTTGCTTGGGTTAAGGATTTTGTATTGGGGTTAAAAATTGAACTTTTGGTTGATTGTTCTTTTGTACTGAGGATTTTATCAGAAGTATAAAATTGTTCTGAAGTAATTGTTTCACTTTTCATTTGGGCTATTGCTTTATTCGTAAAATGGCTTTTAAATTGATTTTTCTTGTCCGTTTTTGCGTTAAAAACAAATAAAAACGCAGTAAACAAGAAATCGACTCTAACCGATTTTACAAGCGTTGTGCCACAAATACTAAAAATTGAAAATGAGAGTTTTAGGAAATTTTAGCTAAAAAAAGAATGTGTAAACTTTACACAGGTGTAAAAAGTTTATACTTTAATTTTTTGAAAAAACCTCCAAAAATAAGGCTTTCCAGAGATTTTAAAAACGTTATTTACTGGATGTTATTGTTTTTGTCCTTTAGAATTTTTCCATCTTTTGAAAATTCCAAATCAATTGAGTTTGTCAAATCAACATCCAAATCTTTATGGCCGTAATCGATGTGCGTGATCTTTTCATTTGGATAGTTTTTTGAAATATAATCTCGAATATTGGACGGAATAAAATCGGTCGGAATTGGATTTTTCCCTCCGTCAACTTCCCGATACGAGCCATCTTTCCAAAATTCTACTTCGGTTCCATCTTTTAATTTGACTTCATAACCTTTTTCACCGTGTTCCGCATCTTTTTGAGCTTTAACGACAGTAGTATAACTAAAATATTTTTGAAGAAATTCTTGAGCTGGTTTTGGCAATTCTGTAGTTTCATTTTTTTTCTGGGCATTTGCCGTTAGCACTAGACTAAAAAACAATATGGCAATTATATGATATGTTTTCATGATTTCTGTCTTTTAAAATTTTGTATCTAGCTAATTTACAATAACTAACATTGGGTTCAAATGAATTTAAGAAAGCTTTAATTGTTTGCAGAATGCATTTTTAGTACATTTAACATCTTAAAACCAGAAAATTATGGAAGATTCAAACAAACAGAAAAACAATGTTGTTCCAAAAGTGACAGGCATTGGCGGTGTTTTCTTTTTTACAGAAAATCCAAAAGAAACCAGAGAATGGTATGCTAAAAATTTAGGACTCGAAGTCAATGACTGGGGTTCGACGTTTGAATCTAGAAATTTAGATAATCCAGAAATAAAAGAAGCGCTTCAATGGAATCCGTTCAAAAAAAATGATGATTATTTTTCACCTTCAAAAAAAGAATTTATGATTAATTATCGCGTTCAAAATATTGAAGGCCTTATAAGCAAATTAAAAGAAAATGGCGTAACCGTTTTAGATGATATTGCAACTTATGACTACGGCAAATTTGTTCATATTATGGATGCTGACGGCAATAAAATTGAACTTTGGGAACCGGTTTAATAAAACGCAACACAATAAAAGAAAAGCTCCAAGATCAATCGATTCTGGAGCTTTTCTTTATTCATAAACTTTAATTTACCATGGGCTTTCTTCACTTTCGTCTTCGATGTCGTTGCTGAAAAACTTTCCCGTTGGCCCGTTTTCATCTGTCAAAGTATGTTTGATGATAAAGCTTGCTGCGCTTTCGACACTTCCAGGTCCGTTAAAATTATTAAAATCGGTCGCAGTATAGCCAGGATCAATTGAATTGACCTTAAATGGCAAATCTTTTAATTCAAAAGCCAAAGTCACTGTAAAAGCGTTTAAAGCTGCTTTTGATGAAACATACGAAACCGCTTTAAACGGATAATATTTCCAAGTTGGGTCACTGTGCAAAGTAAGTGAACCAAGACCAGATGTAATATTGCTAATTCTCGGACTTTCTGATTTTTTTAGCAAATCAAGAAATGTTTGAGTCACTCTAATTACGCCAAAGAAATTTGTATCAAATGTGTCTTGTATATTTTCAATTGAAGTTGTTGAAGAACCTTGTGGCATTGCTCCCAGAACGCCTGCATTATTGATCAAAATATCAAGTTTGCCTTGTTCTTTTTCGATACTATTTTTAGCCGCTGCAACGCTTTCCTGATTCGTAACGTCAATTTGGATTGCTTTTATGTCTTCAAATCCGTTTTGAGTTAATTCGGCAACTACTTTTTCTCCTTTTTCTAGATTTCGGCTTCCTAAATAAACAAATAAACCTTTTTTAGAAAGCTGTTTGACTATTTCTAAGCCAATACTTCTGTTTGCACCTGTAATTAATACTGATTTCATTTTTTTCGTTTTAAAATTATTAATACAAAGTTGCAATCCTAAAAAATAAGAACATTTGCCAAATGACAAAAAAGCATTTTAACGAATATTTTTTCTGATTCGGCTTAACGACGACTGCGTGATTCCGAGGTAAGAAGCTAAATAAGAAAGCGGAATTCGATTGATGACATTCGGGAACATTTTCATAAAAGACAAATAACGTGTCGTTGCATCTTCTGCAACTAGCGGACTTCTTCGGGCAACTTTCTGAATCAAAGCTTTTGAAATTATTTTATGAACAATGGTGTCCCAACCAATTATGGTGTCTAACAATTCCTGCCAATCTTTTTTTGAAAAAACAATGATTTTACAATCTGTAACTGCTTGTACATAACACGACGAACAAATGCCATTATCAAAACTTTCTAAATCCACAACGAGATTGTTTTCCTCGATAAAGTATTTTGTAATTTCTTCGCCTTTATTATCGTAGTAGCAAACGCGCATTATTCCGTCGATAATAAAGCCAACTTCAGTCGCGACTTTTCCTGCTTCAGCAAAATAGTTCTCTTTGCGAATGTCCTTTTCTTCTCCTTTTGATAAAATTAAATCAATTTGCTGCTGATTCAAATTGCCAAACTGCAATATGTAATTTACTAATTCTTTCATATGCGAAAGTTAAGCATAACTTTTTGGCGAGAATTTGTCATTTGGCAAAAAATAATGCAGATGTTTTTTTTTTGCTCTGAATTAAATCAATTTTATAAATACGCCAATAATTCCTGCAATTAAAATGATATAAGGTTCTTGAATTTTTTTGTAATAAAGCAAAGCTCCAATTGTCAAAATAGCAATTAATGCAGTTGGAATATCAACAATACTTCTTGAAGCAATGACAATAACAGATCCTACCAAAGCGCCAATTACAACGGCCGTAATTCCTTCAACAAAAGCTTTAACCGATTTATCGTCAGCAATTTTTTTGAAATATGGCGCCAACAAAATGGTGAACAAATAACAAGGAAGAAAAGTTGCCAGAGCAGCAACTAATGCACCAGAAAATCCATATACCAAATAACCAATGAATCCAACTGTAATCACTACAGGCCCAGGTGTTATCATTGCAACTGCAACTGAATCAAGAAATTGCTGTTCAGTCAGCCAATGATTTTCGGCTACTACGCCCGAATGCAGGAAAGGAACAATTGCTAATCCGCTTCCAAATACGAAAGCGCCGGCTTTTGCGAAAAAAACTGCTAATTTTAAAAGTGTTGATTCTTCATAATTCCATAAAGCAAATTGAAACAAAACCAAAGAATTTGTGGTTTTGAAGTTCCACCATTTTGGAGGAGCGGTCACAATCATATAAAATAATCCCGCTAGTATAAAAAGCAAAACTTGCTCCTTTTCAGTTATATACGTTACAATAGTTGCAGTAAAAAAGAAAACCCAAAGCAACCATTTTGATTTAAAAGATTCCAGATTGAATTTGCCAATAGATTTCAATGTAAGCTTATATGAACTCAATGCTATAATTCCGACCACCGAAGCGCCAACGCCATAAAATACAGCCTGAATCCAAGATAAACCACCATACAATTGGTAAATAATACCCAACGCAATTACCATTAAAAAAGAAGGCAATATAAAGGCAAAACCCGCTAAAGTTGCTCCTAAAAAGCTATAATGAACAAACCCAAGATAAATTCCTAATTGTGCCGCAAGTGGTCCCGGTGCAAGTTGTGCTAGTGCCAATCCTTGCTTGTATTCCTCTTCTGTGATCCATTTTCGGTCTTCGACTAAATCTTTGTGCATGTATCCCACTAAAGCGACTGGACCTCCAAATCCCGAAGTTCCTAATTTTAGGAAATAAAGCGTCAATTGCAACAGGCTGTATTTTGATGTTTTTTCCATTTTAAAAAGCAATTCCGAATTGAAAACCTATTGTAAAAGTAGCTGGATGATTATTTCCAAAACGAACCGGCAAAGGAACGGCGGCATAATAACTACAAGTTTTGTTTTTAATGATTGTTTTATTTAAAACTGGGGTAAAACCATATCTTCCGCTGGTTTCAAAGGCTGCTCTTCCTGCAAAAGTGTAGCCTTTTCCTAATGCCACTAAAACTCCCGGATGAAACAATAAATTTGTTACTTTGTCGGTTCCGTTGTCGTCTTTGATGTTCGGAACAAATTCAAGTGAGAATCCTATTTTTTCGCTTTTCCAGATGTTGATTCCTGTTGGAAATCCTACCGCATAATAATCTCTGAAATTCACAGTTGTTTCTTCGCTACTAAATGTAACGATGGGGTGCATAATGCCAAAATAGCCTGTTATTTTTGGGTAAACAGTCTGAGAAAAAACAGAAAAACTGCAAAAGAATACTGCAAAAAGCAAAGTCGATTTTAAATACATTGTTTTAGTTTTGGTTATAAAACAAAACTAAGGGCTTCTACCCTTTTAAAATAGAATCAAATTTACCTTTTGTATAGGATTTACTTTTTTGCTTTTTTTCGATAAGCCGAAGGATTTTTTCCTGTGTGTTGCTTGAAAATTCTCGTAAAATGACTTTGATCTGAAAAGCCTGTCATATAAGCTATTTCGGTTAATGAGTGCGTTGAATTTGCAATAAGATGAATTGCTTTTTCAATACGAAGTTTTCGAACATATTCGCCAAAATTCAAATCTTCAAAATGTTTTGAAAATTCTCGGGATAAATATGAGGGATTCAAATCCAGTTCATTAGAAATCTTTTTTAGATCAAATGCAAACTGAGCATCAATTTGATCCTGAATCATCTCTTTTAAATCTTTGACCCAAGCAGGTGTTTTGGCAGATGATTTTTGATCTTTTAAAAACTTATTATAAACTTCATGAAGCAAATTTTCAAAAGGGCTATTCTGCAAATGATTTTGTTTGTAAAGATGCGTTGCCCAGCTGTACAGAGCATCGTATAAAATCATTCCTGTTTCTAGAAGTTGATAATCATTGGTAATATTATAAGAAAGTCCAGCAGAAATCGCCCAAAGTCCCGCCGATTCTTTTGCAATATCATGTCGGTCGGTATCTGCGCCACGAACAATTCCGGCAATAATTGAAATTGCAGGATCCTGTATTTCGTATTTTTTAATGATATAATCAAAAGTACATTGATCTTCATAATGCGTAAATTCAACATCTGGAATATCAAACGGAATTGCATTCAATTCTTTTGCTTTCTCTATAACGACATTAAAAGGAACATAAATGAATTCGGCTTCACGATCAACAAATTTGCGTATTAGCCAAGGACAGGCAATTCGGTCTATTTTTGGGCGCTCTCTCGTAATCCATTTCATGTGATAAATCTTAAAAATTTTGGATGCTCAAATCTAGTGAAATCATTTCATTTTAATAATCTAAAATTTAGGATGATTTTCTTTATTTACAACGCTAAGTTTTAATTTAGTTAATATAAAATAGTTATTTGAAATTCAGTACTTTGCATTTTATTTGTTGTTAATAAAAATCCCTGATGGAAATGTAATAATTGATTCTAGCGAATGGGAATTTATGGCGAGAAATAAAAAAAACTCCTTAGATTCTAAGGAGTTTTTTTCTATCGAATAATTTTAATAAATGCGCTATAAACATCATCTTTTATAGATGTTCGCATATAAAACATGTTTTCATCCTGTTCTTTTAAATCATATTGAATCAAGCCTGCGTCGCAATAGTACAACAGTAGATTATCATCAGTTGGAAACTCAATATTTGAAATTGGCATGGTTGTCAATTTTTTATCTAATACGACTTCCCCATTATCTAGAAGAATTTGAAAAAGCTTTTTTCCGCGCGTATATCCCCATAAATTATCATTTTCTTGAGTAATATATTCTATATTGTCATTTGTAAAATCGGTTTTCCAAAGTTGTGTTCCCGTTTTTGAATCTACACAATACACAGAAGTAGTATTAGTACCTTGGGCGGCAAAATAGATTTTATTGTCTTTGCAGAATATTCGATTCTTTACATTGTTCTGATTTTCATCAAATTTAAATTCCCATACAACATCTGATTTATTTGAACTTAAAGCATAAAGCGTGTTTTTTTCATTGGCTACAAATACATTTTGGCCATCTGTAACGGGTTTTCCGGTTATAGCATCATCAAAAGTTTTTTGATAGATTACTTTTCCAGTATTGGCGTCAAAACAATAAAAATTAGCCGCACTTTGAGTAAAAACTTTGTTGTCAAAAAACAAAACTGGTGCATGATTAACTTCGGCATCTAGTTTGTAGCTCCATGCTAAACTTCCGTTTTTGATGTCAAGGGCATAAATATTACTGTTTTGATTTTGGGTAGTAATATATAATTTTCCGTTACTTATCGTTGGAGCTTGATCTTTTAAAACAATTTGATCTGTGTAATTGCCAATTCTTGATTTCCAGAAAATTGCGCCTGTTTGATTATCAATGGCAAAAATTTCACCGTTGATAAAAGGAACATAAACAACGCCATCTTGAAGTGTTACGGCATTTGCACACATTTCAGTATGAGAATCCGACGCTTTTACAGTCCAAACAATGGTTTCAGATTCTAAATCAAATGAAAAAAGAGTACCGTCATAATCATAAAGCAAGATTGAAGCTTCGTCTAATGGAACTTTTTTAAGCGCGCTTAAAGCTTTGTTGGTAACAATGTCGCTCGAAGTTAATGTTTTACTGTTGGGATCAATTGTTGGATTAGGTTTTGCTGTAGGTGACGCTTGACCAAACATATTTATAAAAGTAAATACAAATAAAAGCGTTGTTAGTTTTTGTTTCATTTTTAAAATTTTGATTTTATAGTTTGATTTGGGGAATCATTGGCGTAAAAAATGTAACTAATTAAATTGAAAATTATTATTTTAGAATCGATTAATTCAAAACAATTCAATGAAATTGATGGAAATAAACCGACCAATATCTATGCCAAATATAGTAAAAAAGTATTATCGGAATTTGTAAGTTTTAAGCGTTTTAAAATCTGCTAGTTTTCGGTTTTTTATTAGAAAATTAAAATGCCTATATTCGTTATTTATGATGTAAAATATCAGAATTTTAAATTTGAAACAGTAAGGTAAATTATTATTGAATGAAATCATTAATTGACTATTTTGCAAAACTGGGCTTTCCAGAAAACACTTTAACTGAATTTTTGGGTTGTATTAAAACCAGGAGTTTCTCAGCAAATGAATCAATTCTTGTTCAGGGACAATTAGAAAATTATTTATCTTTTATTGATTCTGGAGTTGTATGATATTATGTAATTGCAAATGATAAAGAAATAACTTTTGATTTTGCTTTTAAAGATTCATTTTATTGTGCCTACGATTCTTTTTACAATAGGACCAAAACCAATATTTATATTCAAGCATTGACGGAATGCCAATTATATTCTGTTTCATACGACAATTTGCAACGTTTGTATGAAAAATGTGAAACTGCAAAAAAATTAGGCCGTATTGCAACAGAATATTTGCTTGACAAAAAAGTAAAACGAGAATTAGATCTTTTGACTAAAACGCCACAACAACGCTATGAAAATTTGCTGTTGGCACAACCCAAATACATTCAGCAAATTCCATTAAAATACCTTGCTTCTTATATCGGAGTTGTGCCAGAAACGCTTAGCAGAATCAGAAAACGCATTTCTTGACGAAAGTCAATTTCCGAACCACTTATTAAACGCAGCTTTGTATGATATTTTAACAACCAAAATAGAATACAAATGAAAGTTACGATTACTCATATTGATACGGCTTGCGTGTTGATAAACATTAACGGATTTAAGATTTTGACCGATCCGACATTAGATAAAAAAGATGGATTTTTTCCGCAATATGTCAGCAGCCCAATGGCATTTTCAAAAAAATATATCAATCCTTTCCTTATCAAATGAAGAAATTGGCAAGATTGATTTGGTTTTGTTGAGTCACGATCATCACAGCGATAATTTAGACAAAAAAGGAAGGATTTTTATTCAAACAGTTCCAATTGTTCTTTCTACGAAAGATGCTGAAAATCGTTTAAAAAATACCAATACAATTGGTCTTGATAATTGGCAAGAATATGCCGTTGAAACAGAAAAAGTGAAAAATCTAAAAATCACCGCAATTCCAGCCCCACATACTAATATTAAAAGATTAGATAAAATAATGGGCAAAGTGATAGGTTTTACAATAGAATTTGAAGGACAAACAAAGGGCTGTATTTATATTTCTGGAGACACAGTCCTTTTTGATGGAATTTACGAATTGGAAAAAAAGAAAAAAGTAGATGTTGCAATTTTGCATTTGGGTGCAGGCGCATTTCCGTATTTAAAAAAGAATTTGCGAGTAACTATGAATGGTGAAGAAGCAATTGCAACAACAAAACTTTTAAAACCGAATGTTGTAATTCCAATACATTATGAAGGTTGGTGGCATTTTAAGCAATCTGCAAAATCCTTAAAAAGTGAAATTGAAAAATCTGAAGTAAAAGAGCAATTTTTATGGCTTAAAAGTGGAAAGGAAACCATTTTGGCATATTAAATCGTTATAACAAAACATAAAAAAAGCTCTGAAATTTAGATTTTCAGAGCTTTTGATCTTTTAGGATTATTGATAATTAAGCCACTATTTTTCGCTTTTTTATAAATTTGTTTACGATGGTACAAAGAACAATAAAAACAATAAAATGTATTAAATAGGACTTTGGTTCGTTTCCGTTCACTACAGAAAAAACGCGATTCCATCTTACTTTATTGATGCCAACACCATCTTTGTCCCAGCTGAACCAAATAAAAACGGGCTTGCCAATAACGTGATCAAAAGGAACAAATCCCCAAAATCTTGCATCTAAAGAGTTTTGACGGTTATCGCCCATCATCCAGTAATAATCTTGTTGAAAAGTGTAAGTAGCAGCTGGTTTTCCGTTTATGATAATTTTTTTGCCATCAATTTTCAAGTCATTGTGCTCATATTCCTGAATAATTCTTTTATAAAAAGGCAATGTTTCTAGAGTCAATTGCACTGTTTTTCCTTTTTTAGGAATATAAATCGGACCAAAATTGTCAATATTCCATCCCAAAGACGGAATGTGCGGAAAAACGCCTCCATCTTCGCCCTTTGGCGTCAATTGTTTTTTAACCCCTTTTACAGCAGGATTATTTGCAATCAGTTTAGCTTCTTCATCTGTCAATGTCAAAAAATATTCACCGGTATTCGTCAAAGCAAAAGCTCCATTTTCATATCGGAGACCTTCTCTTGCGCCATATCTGTGAACAAGTGCTTCTTGATCAATTGTTTGACCTTTTGTGTCAATCAGAAAATTATATTGTGGCTTTGCGCTTTTGGGCAATATTGATAATTTTCCATTAATGTAAATATAGCCTTGACGGATTTCTAAAGAATCTCCAGGAATGCCCACACATCTTTTAACTAGATTTGTTTTTTTGTCGATTGGTTTATAATAATTTCGATCTGGATGAAAATTATCCATATCGCGTAATGTGTCTGCAGGCTGATTGAAAACTACAATTTCATTTCGTTGAATGGTTTCAATGGCAGGAAATCTAAAATAAGGCAATTGCAACTTGTTTAACAATGATGTTTCTTTTTTTGTCACATCATCATTAAATAAATATGATTTTTTGCCCAAAAAAGGAATTGAATCATGCACCATTGGCAATGCAACTGTGGTCATAGGAGTTCTTGAACCATAATTAAATTTGGTTACAAACAAAAAGTCTCCCGTGTATAATGTTTTCTCTAATGATGAAGACGGAATGGTAAATGGTTGTATGATATAGGTATGCACCAATGTTGCAACAACAATTGCAAATATAAGAGAACCTATAGTCTCTTCTGTTTTAGATTTGGGCGTTAAATCTCTATTTTCAATATAAGTGAGCTTTTCAGAATAGTTTATAAAAGCGATATACAACCCCAAAGTCACTAAAACTAGTATAGTGTCTTTTGTAGTGTTTTTTCCAAAACTTCGTATAATTTCAATCCAAAACACCGGAATCACTAACAGATTAATAATAGGAATGAAAAGCAAAACAACCCACCAACGCGGGCGTTTTATGATTTTCATCATTACCACCAAATTATAAATTGGTACAAATGCCTCTATAGGTTTTCTTCCCGCTTTTATATAAAGTTTCCAAGTAGATAATCCATGAATGATTTGCAATATAAAAATAAAGAGGAGCCATTGTGATAAATTCATATTTACGAAGTTTTATTGGTTGTTTTCTTTGAACAAAATCTATATTGATTCTGTATATGTAGCTTTTTATAGAAATTGTTACATAATAAAAAGAGTCAGTATAAATCAAAACAAAAAATAAAAAAGCACAGAAAACAAATTATTTTCCGTGCTTTTTCGATACTTTATAATGTACTTATGTTATTTCAATTGAGTAGTATTTACCCTTGTTGGTGTATCTTTTCCGCTTATAATCGAAGAAGAACTTGCTGCAATTGATTTTATTATTTGGGTCATATTATCAATGTCTAACGTTTCAAATTCATCATCGACTGTATGATACGTTAGCTCATTATCCATTTTTGAAGTAGAGATAGTATGGGCAGGAACTCCAAGCCTTGCTAATGTCGCGTTATCTGAACGGTAAAATAATTGTTGGTCTGGATAAGGATCTGGGTAAAATGTAAAACTCGTTCCCTTTAAATTATTTTGTAAAATCTGCCCCATATCCGATTTTTCGTAGCCTGTAATGTAAGCAGAGTTTTTCCCCCATTTAGATTCTGTTCCTATCATTTCAATATTGAACATCGCAATCACTTTTTCTGGCACAAGCTGTTTCGAAAAATATTTGGCTCCATAACCGCCTATTTCTTCAGCGACAAATGTGGTAAAAATAATAGTTCGCTCGTTGTTATTTTGTTTTTTAAAATATTTTGCAAGCATAATTACTGCAGTTGTTCCAGCAGCATCATCATTAGCGCCGTTATAAATTGAATCTGTTACAGTATGCGGAGCACCTTCTTCAGGAGAGCCTACTCCTAAATGGTCATAATGCCCTGAAAAAATAACATACTCATCTGGTTTAGTTTTTCCGGGTAACATTCCAACAACATTATTTAATGTTTTTTTGGAAATTGTATTTGTCAATTCAACCGAAAAAGTGGTCGCTTCTGTGGTGCCAAAAACAAACATAATGGTATTGTTTCCAGGATTAGCATTTATTCGATCAATATGCTGGATATTTGGTAAAACATTATCAAATGAAGGGTCAACTAGTACCAAAAGGTTTTTCGGACTTTTGTAATATTCATTAAATTTCTGGCCAATGTTATCCCCTTTATTGATTTTTACAATAGAAATATCGCTTTTTTCGGTTAAGGAAACTTGCGGAAGGTATGAGAATGTTACAACTTGATTATTGTTGATTTCTTTGCCATCAATCGTAATTTTTGAAGAAATGGCTTTAGAGGCCGTCATCGAAAATTCTTGTCTGTAATTTGCTGCTCCATTGAAAGTTTGCAAACCAATTTTTTTAAACTCTGATTCTATAAAGGCTGATGCTTTGTCAATACCGGGAGTAAAAGTTCTCCTGCCCTGCATATCATCGGCCGAAAGTATTTTCTCAATACGAGTTACTTCCTTGGTTGTTATAATTTTATCACTCGATTGTCCATGTACATTCAAATATAGACTTAGAACAAAAATACTTGCAATAATTTTTTTCATATTTTACTTTTATAAATAACATTTTGGTTGAACCAAATGTACGCTATTTATTTGCAAAACTTTAAAACGATTGAAATTTGAAGGAAATTTCGATGAAGTAGGATGTGGAAATCCGTCTCTATTAAGTTTGTAAATTGATATCTAAATATTCTTATATTCGTTAAAGAGCTACAAAATAAATTTTACTAATTATCAACTTAACTACGATTGAATCCAAGCATGAGAAAATGGAATATAATTATGTGTAAATCTATTATGGTCATTTTATTTGTTCTATTTGGAACTCAAACTTTAGTTGGACAAAATAATAACGATAATTTAAATGATTGGGATAAGATTGTTATTTGTGATGCTTATAGAGGTTGGTCAAATTTCGAAAACAACTTTCAGATCAAAAGGCAAGATCTTTTGCTTACATCATTAGAAAAACCAGACTCAATAATCAAAAAAATTGATCCTAAATCAGTTTCTGAAATACTTAAATTGATTAAAAGCAAAAATGATTCTGTTTCTTCTTTTAAAAATCCATTGATTTCTTTTGGAAGAGATTCTCTTTGGCTTGTTGATAATGCAGAAAAACTCTGGAAAAATTATAGAAAAAATAGAGAAACAACTGAAGAAATTGATTCTATCGCAATCGCTACATTAAGGAACTACAAAAAAGCGAATCAGGCTGCTTCATCTATTCAAGGTTCACATTGGACAGATGATTATCCTGTGATTATTTTTCATGCCATAAAAGGAAATGACACACTTTCCGCATATTCATATGGGCAATATTCTTATATGTTGCCATGGAACACAAACAAAGGAAAAATTTATAATTCAAAAATTTCAGAGCTAATTGCTGCAATATTGCCCGATAAGTTTCCAAACAATAAGGAAAGATTGAGTGGGATAAATTTTAACAGCACATTGGTTAAAGCAGTCTATGAATCTTTTCTTGAAGAGAAAGAAAATTATATAGAAGCTAAAAATACATTTCCTAGGACTTTCAAAATTTTAGAAAAAAAATTTGAAATTACGAAAGCAGAAATTATGGATATGTCTTCAATTGAGTGGGGTGGCGACTCAGGAAAGGAATGCTTAGAAATGTCTTTAAAGGATTTATCAATTTCAAAAAACATTGAATTTTATACAATTTCTGGTGTAAACGAAATATTTAGTACTAAGAAATCGATTATTACTAAAAAAAACGATTTACTACATTTATTGCGAGGAAATCCTGTCTATAGATATACTTTAAATTGTGATAATTGTTTAGGCCAAATACATTGGGTCAAATCTAAATCTTTAAGCAGGGAAGCAAAAAATAGTTTTAAAGGATATTTAGAGGAAAATGGGATAGATAAAAATAAGTACGATGGTAATTATAAGAATGCGATTTTTTTTGAACTGACGGAATACAGAAATTCAAAGAAAAGCTTTTCTCGCTGGATTTTCCTTGAAAATGGAACCTCGTTATTGTGGCAATTGCGTGGAGATTTTTTTAATGGATTTTCCAAAAGAATTTTCTGAAAACCAAGGTTATGTATGTAAGGAAATTAAATTATGAAAAATTCATTGTTTGGATTTGCAATTTGCGTATCTACAATGAACATAATACAACTTCGGAAAAAAAAAGACTAAAAAAACTCCTTAATTTCTTAATGAATTTTTACCTCACATCGAGTTCTGATTTTATGATGTAAAGCTTGGTAAAATTTAAGGAATGCCTTATGCCGAGATATGAACGCGCTTTAGCTTGAAAGGACATTTTTTTATAAAAACATCACTATTTCATATAATTAATTCAAACTGATTTTATTTTTTTTAATGACTTTTCTCAAATTATTCAACGCATAACGCATCCTTCCTAATGCTGTATTTATGCTTATTTTTTTTTCTTCGCCAATTTCTTTAAAACTCATATTGTAATAAATTCGCATTATCACTATTTCTTTTTGTTCTTCAACAAGCTCTTCTATAAGTTTTTTTAAATCAATTTGAAGCTGGTCAGTGATTATTTTGTTTTCAATATCTAGAGCGTTATCAGCCATCATAGAAAAAATCGAAAATTCATCCTGATCTCTTCGCATTGGCATTCGTTTTATTTTACGAAAATGATCAACAATCAAGTTGTGAGAAATTCTCATAACCCAGGAAACAAATTTTTCTTCTTCCTTGTATGAATTACGTTTAAGGGTTTCAATTACCTTAATAAAAGTATCTTGAAAAATATCATTTGCTATATCTCGATCCTTAATTTTCGAATATATAAAACCATAAATTCTAGATTCATGTTTGTTGATTAATTTGGAAAGTGCTTCTTCATCGCCTTCTAGATACTTTTTTACTAATAAAGAATCGGGAATATTCAAATCGATCATAACATTAAATTTTTAATTTTTGGAATCGCAAAATTAAAAACGAAACGGATCTATCTTTTGGCTAATAAAGGTTTTAAAGTATTAAAATAAGCTTTTTTATACAATGAAGATTTTCAGAACTGTTTATACTTCAGCAAAGCAGATTAAGAATATCAAAGCTAAAAAAGTGAATGATCATAAGAGGATTTTATGAAAACAAAAAACTCCAAAATCAATGACTTTGGAGTTTTTAAATTCTGTGGGCGATGAGGGGTTCGAACCCCCGACCCCCTCGGTGTAAACGAGGTGCTCTGAACCAGCTGAGCTAATCGCCCTATTTTACTAGGTTGCTATCATTTTGTGATTGCAAGTGCAAATATACAGCTAGATTTTATATTTGCAAGTATTTTTATAAAATTTTGTGGGCGATGAGGGGTTCGAACCCCCGACCCCCTCGGTGTAAACGAGGTGCTCTGAACCAGCTGAGCTAATCGCCCTATTTTACTAGGTTGCTATCATTTTGTGATTGCGAGTGCAAATGTACAGTTAGATTTTGTATTTGCAAGTGTTTTTGAGGAAAAAATTAAAAATAATTTAGAAAAAAAAATTAGCATTCTATTTTTCAGCGGATTAAAAAAGGAAAAAAAATACCCGTTTTCTTAATTTTAGTTAAAAATGGCAAACTCAAAACGGAAATTAGAATATTCTTTTGTATTCACTTGCTATAATCATACCTTTGTCGTACTTTAATTGTAAACTCCAATGGCAAGATTTCAAGAAAATGATTTACCGAAAGCTAAATTAGACTCTAACTCGCTTCAAAAAGCACTCCGAATTTTTAAATACGCCAAAAATCACAAATGGAAATTTTTCCTAGGCTTGATTTTCCTTTTGTTAACCAGCGCCACTGCCCTTGCCTTTCCTAAATTAATGGGAATGCTTGTAGATTGCGTTACCAATAAAGATCTCGACAAGGCAAACGAAATTGCACTTGCATTAATGGGAATTCTAACTTTGCAAGCCATTTTCTCTTTTTTCAGAATTTCACTTTTTGTAAACTTCACCGAGAATTCATTATCAAACATCCGTTTTGCATTGTATGAGAATTTGGTAAAACTGCCAATGTCTTTTTATTCGCAAAAACGTGTTGGAGAATTAAACAGCCGAATCAGTGCCGATATTTCGCAACTTCAAGATACTTTTACCACAACAATTGCCGAATTTTTACGTCAATTTATCTTGATTATTGGAGGTTTTGTTATTTTAGGAAGTATTAGCCCGAAATTGACTTTAATGATGTTGGCTATTGTTCCGGTTGTAGCTGTTGCGGCAGTGATTTTTGGAAGATTCATTCGTAAATACGGAAAAAAAACACAAGATAAAGTTGCCGAAAGCCAGGTAATTGTTGAGGAAACATTACAAGGGATTAGCAATGTAAAAGCTTTTGCAAATGAATGGTACGAAATTCAACGTTATAAAAACAAAATCAAAGAGATTGTAAAAATCGCCATCAAAGGCGGGCAATACAGAGGATATTTTGCTTCATTTATTATTTTATGTCTTTTTGGATGCGTAGTTGCTGTAGTTTGGTACGGGATTACTTTGACCATCAGAGGTGAAGTTGAAGGCGTTGGAGATCTGATTTCTTTTGTCCTTTATACCACTTTTATTGGAGCTTCTTTTGGGGGAATTGCCGAAATGTATGCTCAAATTCAAAAAGCCGTTGGAGCAACAGAACGCGTTTTTGAATTGTTAGAAGAAACTCCAGAAGAAATCAATGCCAATCCTCATGCATCGAATATAGAAAAAATCAAAGGAAATGTAGCTTTTAAAAATGTCGCTTTCCATTATCCTTCAAGAAAAGAGGTTCAAGTTTTAAAAGATGTAAATTTCGAAGCTGAATTTGGACAAAAAATAGCAATTGTTGGTCCGAGTGGTGCTGGAAAATCGACTATTTCTTCCTTGTTATTACGTTTCTATGATATTACAGCTGGTGAAATTTTGGTTGATGGAAAAAACATTCACGATTATGATCTAGAAAACCTTCGTGGTAATATGAGTATTGTGCCTCAAGATGTAATTTTATTTGGAGGAACCATCAGAGAAAATATTGCTTACGGAAAACCTGATGCTACAAATGAAGAAATTATTGCAGCGGCAAAACAAGCAAATGCTTTCAATTTCATAGAAGGCTTCCCAGAAAAATTTGAAACTTTGGTTGGAGAACGCGGTGTGAAGTTATCAGGCGGACAACGCCAGCGTATTGCAATTGCAAGAGCTTTGCTTAAAAACCCTAGTATTTTGATTTTGGATGAAGCAACATCTTCATTAGACAGTGAAAGCGAAAAACTAGTTCAAGAAGCTCTAGAAGTTTTAATGGAAGGAAGAACCAGCATCATTATCGCACACCGACTTTCAACAATTAGAAACGCTGATAAAATTCTAGTTTTAGATAACGGAAAAATTTCTGAAGAAGGAACACATCAAGAATTAATAAATCTAGAAAACGGGATTTATAAAAACTTAAGCAATCTTCAATTCAGCAACTCTTAAATAAAAATTCCAATTTCAAAAAAAAAATCCAAATTCCAAATTTGGAAAAAAAACATAGGAACCAAACCCGACAGGTTTTTAAAAACCTGTTGGATTTAATCCAAATTCATAGTAATGACTAGTCCTAAATAATCGATACAGATTATTAGACAAATATATTTAATTAAACACCTGTAAGAACTTTTTTTGCAGGTGTTTTTGTTTTATAAGTTCTCATTTCTACTATGTTTTGTTTGTGCATTTGATTGGGTGTTAGCATATAATTAGAATAATGGGGTCTTTCATTATTATAAACCTCAATTGCATCTTTTATTAAAATCTTCATCACAGCAAGTTGCTGATTAAATTTATCAATATTAAATTCTTGTTTTAAAATTCCATTTATTCTCTCCGCCACTGCATTTTCATAAGGATCAGAGTTTTGTGTCATACTGCATCTTATATTGTTTTTATATAATAGTTTTTGATATTGATCAGAACAATACTGAAGTCCTCTATCTGAATGGTGGATTAATGTTTTTCCTTTGTCTCGGCGCTGTTTTATTGCATTTTTTAAAGCTGTTAAACTGCTTTTAGTATTCATATTATCTGCCACATAAAAACCCATTATTTTTTTAGAGTAAGCATCTGTTATAAGACTTAAATAACATGGATTCTCTCTTTTTCCGACATAAGTTATGTCTGATACCCAGACTTGTTCTGGTCTGCAGATTTTTAAATCCAATATTAGATTCTCATGCTTTCTAAATCTATGATGAGAGTTTGTTGTTATATGATAAGAACGCCTAGGTGTTATTAATAAATGATTAGCTCTAAGTATATCTATAAATTTATCCCTGCCGATTTTGAGTTGATTCAATTGGATTTTTAAAAGATAATACAGTTTTTTTGCCCCTATTCGGGGCATTGTATTTCTAATTTTCAAAACCAGACTAATAACTTCTGAGGCAATAAGCTTTCTGGAACTGGTTCTTTTTATTCTTCGATAATAAACCTGTCTGTCTATCCCGAACAAAGTACAGGCAAACATTATTGTTTGTTGATGTTCTTCTTTAAAATGTTCGATTGTTCGGGTGGTGAGTTTTTTCGAATGTCAATTTGATATTCTTTTTCTGCTATATCAATCATCATATCGAAAATAATAGCTTTTTTATCGGCAACGTAAGCCTGCTGTTCTAAAAATGATTTTTGTTTTTCTAATAATTTCACTTTGGCTTCAAGTTCCATTATTTTTTGTTCAGGAGATTTTGGCATAGCAGAAGGTGTTTGATTGTCCCAATCAAAGTTACCAAATTTTCGAAGCCATTGAACGATTGTAGAACGGGACTGAATGGCATAATCTTTTTTAACCTGGGAAATTGAAATTCTTCCTTGTTCTATTTCCTGAACAATTTGAAGCTTAAAAGACATGCTGTAATCTTTTTGGGTGCGCTTTACATAGCGTAATTCTTGATCTTTTTCCATAATGATACTTTTTGTGTATCGCTATTTCAGGACAAGACATAATTTCGAATAAAAAAGCTCCAATTTTATAATTGGAGCTTTTTTGTTATAGTGAGTGCTGTAAACTGAGGCAGAAAACTGCGAACTACTTCCCTTTTCTTCTATTGCGTTCTGCTTTAATCATCGATAATTCGCGGCTTGTTTGTCCTGCTACAGAAGTATTTTCTTCTGCACGACGAATCAAGTATGGCATAACATCTTTTACAGGTCCAAATGGCAGGTATTTTGCAACATTATAACCGTTTTCAGCTAAATTGTAGCTAATGTTGTCGCTCATTCCGTATAATTGCCCAAACCAAATTCTGTTGTCATTTTTAGCAATCCCTTTTTGAGCCATCATTTCCATCAATTTATAAGAGCTTAATTCGTTGTGAGTTCCTGCAAAAATAGCCATTGTGTCCAAATGCTCTAACATATAGTGCACTGCAGCATCGTAATTTACATCAGTTGCTTCTTTAGAAACACAAATTGGAGAAACATAACCTTTTTCTTCTGCTCTTTTGTGTTCTTTTTCCATATAAGCACCACGAACCAACTTCATTCCTATAAAGAAACCTTCTGTTTTTGCTATAACATGCAATTTTTTCAAATAATCTAAACGATCCCAACGGTACATTTGTAATGTATTAAATACAATTGCTTTTTCTTTATTGTATTTGCGCATCATATCCGTTACTAATTCATCAGCGGCATCTTGCATCCAACTTTCTTCACCATCAATTAATAATGCCACATCTTTTTTATGCGCTTCGCTGCATATTTTATCAAAACGAGCTACTACTCTATTCCATTCTTCTTGCTCAGCTGGAGACAGAGTTTGTTTTTCGCCTAATTTTTCGTACAATTCAAAACGTCCTAAACCAGTTGGTTTAAAAACAGCGAAAGGAATCGCCAAACGTTCTTTTGCAAATTCTACTGTTCTTAATGTCATTTCTAGAGCGGCGTCAAACTGCTCCTCTTCTTCTTTTCCTTCAACAGAATAATCCAAAACAGATGAAACTCCTTTTGTAAACATTTTGTCAACCACCGTAAGGCAATCATTTTCATTTACTCCGCCACAAAAGTGATCAAAAACAGTTGCACGAATAAGTCCTTCAACCGGAAGATGCGCTTTGATGGCAAAATTAGTAACAGCAGTTCCAATTCTGACAAGTGGCTCACTGTCAATCATTTTAAAAAGAAAGTAAGCTCTGTCTAGTTCTGTATCACTCTTTAGCGAAAATGCAACTTGAGTGTTATCGAATATTTTTTCCATTAAGTTTAATTTTTATGCAAAGATATAGAGTGTTTTGAATATTGTTTACAAAACGGTATTATAATTTTGCATATTTTTAGTTAAAGTTACCATTTGGAGCAAAAGTTTAAAGAATTAAGAATATTAGCACATAATCTGCGTGACGTGGCATGCTCAATAAAATTTCGAATAAATTATGGTGTTTATCCAACAAATTAGAACCAAAGTTTGAATATTATTTGTTAAAAAATGCCTTATTTTGCGGTTTCAATTAACTTGCAAATTATGAAATCGATTCAAGCCAATAATTATTTCGTTCATTTCAACCAAAATGCTTACGAAGCTTTAAATAAACATTTGAAAGAAAATAAATACTCCAATATATTTATAATTGTTGATGATCAAACAAACGAACACTGTTTGCCTAAATTCATTCCGCTTTTAGAAACAGATTTAGCGATCGAAATCATTGAATTTGAAGCTGGCGAAGCAAATAAAAATATTGAAACTTGTATTGAAATCTGGAATATATTGACAGAACTGGGTGCCGACAGAAAAACACTTATTATTAATGTAGGAGGTGGCGTTGTTACTGATTTAGGTGGTTTTGTTGCTTCTACTTTTAAAAGAGGCGTAGATTTTATAAATGTACCAACTACTTTATTATCTATGGTTGATGCTTCTGTTGGAGGAAAAACGGGAGTTGACTTAGGAAATCTTAAAAATCAAATTGGAGTGATCAACGTGCCTCAAATGGTTTTGATTGACACAACATATCTAGAAACTTTGCCGCAAAGCGAAATGCGTTCTGGTTTGGCAGAAATGCTGAAACATGGTTTAATATATGATGCACCGTATTGGAGACAGTTTTCAGACTTAAAATCAATTGTTTTTGACGAATTGGATCAATTGATTTATCGTTCGGTTGAAATTAAAAATGAAATTGTGGTTCAGGATCCAACGGAGAAAAACATCCGTAAAGCTTTAAATTTCGGGCATACTTTAGGTCACGCTATCGAAGGTTATTTCTTGGAGAGTGAAGAAAAAACTACATTATTGCATGGAGAAGCGATTGCAGTTGGCATGATTTTAGAAAGTTACATTTCACTTCAAAAAGGTTTGATTTCTCAAGAGGAATACAGAGAAATAAAAACAATAATTAAAGGTATATATGATGATGTAATTTTTGAAGAAAATGACATCGATCCGATATTAGAATTGCTGATTCATGACAAAAAAAATGAATACGGATTAATTCAATTTGCATTGATTGAAGGAATCGGAAAAATAAAAATCAACCAATCTGTTGAAAATAAATTAATTCTAGAAGCGTTTCAGGATTATAAATCTTAAATATTTTTTAATCAAAAGCATTGCTTTAGGTATATATTATTTTTTACATTTGCCTCGATGAAAACAAACAGAAAGCAAAGACATTTCAGCTCTTACAGAAACAGACTCAACAGTTCTTTACTAAGAATGTTGAATCGTTTTTATAATAGCAAAAGTCCGTTTTGTTTTGATGTTTTTTTATGTTCACGAGCAGAACACGAAAAGCTGCCCATTATTTTTGCCAATATTAGAGTTTGAATTTTAAATTTAGTGCCGATTTTACTAAATTTAAATACAAATTAAAATATTGAAAACTAAATGAATACAAAATATTCTGATCTAATAAACCAAACATACTATTTTCCACAGGAGGAATTTAAACTAAACAAAGACAATCTTCAATTTCATAATATTGATTTAATGAAATTGGTTGAACAATATGGTACACCATTAAAGTTTACTTATTTGCCTCAAATTTCTGAAAACATCAACAAGGCAAAATCTTGGTTCAGAAAAGCAATGGAAAAGAATAAATATGAAGCAAAATACTACTACTGTTATTGCACAAAAAGCTCTCATTTTGAATACATTATGAATGAAGCTTTCAAGAATAACATTCACATCGAAACATCATCTGCATTTGATGTTAACATTGTGGAGAATTTACTTGAAAACGGCAAAATCAATAAAAGTACTTATGTAATTTGCAACGGTTTTAAAAGAGACGAATACATTACGAATATTGCAAGATTAATTAATAACGGACATAAAAACACTATTCCGATTATTGATAATTACGAAGAACTTGATTTGCTTCAAGGCGAAATCAAAGGAAAATTCAAGATTGGAATTCGTATCGCTGCTGAGGAAGAGCCTAAATTTGAGTTTTATACTTCAAGATTAGGAATTGGTTATAAAAACATAGTTTCGTTCTATAAAAAACAAATCCAGGAAAATGACAAACTTGAGCTTAAAATGCTTCACTTTTTCATTAATACTGGAATCAATGATACCTCATATTATTGGAATGAGTTGGTAAAATGTATCAAAGTTTACATTGCACTAAAAAAGGAATGCCCTACTCTAGATGGCTTGAACATTGGTGGTGGTTTCCCAATCAAAAACTCACTTGCCTTTGAATATGATTATCAATATATGATTGATGAAATCATCAATCAAATTAAAATTGCTTGTGAAGAAGCTGAAGTTGATGTTCCAAATATCTTTACAGAATTTGGTTCGTTTACGGTTGGCGAAAGCGGTGGCGCGATTTATCAGATTTTGTATCAAAAACAACAAAATGATAGAGAAAAATGGAATATGATCGATTCATCGTTCATAACTACTTTGCCTGATACTTGGGCAATAAATAAACGTTTTATCATGCTGGCAATCAATCGCTGGAATGATACTTACGAACGGGTTTTATTAGGTGGACTGACTTGCGATAGTGACGATTATTACAATTCAGAACAAAATATGAACGCCATTTATTTGCCTAAATACAACAAAGAAAAGCCATTATATATTGGTTTCTTTAATACTGGTGCGTATCAAGAAACAATTGGTGGATATGGAGGTTTGCACCACTGCTTAATTCCCCAGCCTAAGCATATTCTAATAGACCGTGATGAAAACGGTATTTTAGCAACCGAAGTGTTTTCAGAGCAACAAACTTCTGATGATGTATTGAAGATTTTAGGATACAAGAAAAAAATGTAAAAAAACAACTGCAAATTAAATGTTAATATTTTAAAAATGCTTAATTTGCATACAACACAGAAGGTTAAAATCTTTAATTCAAAAAAAACAAAAAAAAACTAGGAAATGAAAGGACCAATCAGTCAGTTTATTGAAAAACATTATTTGCACTTTAATTCTGCTTCTCTAGTAGATGCAGCTAAAGAGTACGAGCAACAATTAGCAAATGGTGCTAAAATGCTTGTAAGTATGGCTGGAGCTATGAGTACGGCAGAAATTGGTAAAATTTTCGCTGAAATAATTAGACAAGATAAAGTACAAATTATTTCATGTACTGGAGCCAATCTAGAAGAAGATATCATGAACTTAGTGGCTCACTCGCATTATGAGAGAGTACCTAACTACCGTGATTTGACACCAGAAGACGAATGGGCACTGCTTGAAAGAGGATTAAACCGTGTAACAGACACTTGTATTCCTGAGCATGAAGCTTTCAGACGTTTGCAAAAGCATATCTACAAAATCTGGAAAGATGCAGATGACAAGGGAGAACGTTATTTCCCACATGAGTTCATGTACAAAATGTTGTTATCTGGTGTTCTTGAAGAATATTATGAAATCGACTTAAAAGACAGCTGGATGTATGCTGCTGCTGAAAAAAATCTTCCAATCATCGTTCCAGGATGGGAAGACAGCACAATGGGTAATATTTTTGCTTCATATGTAATCAAAGGCGATTTAAAAGCATCAACAATGAAATCAGGTATTGAATACATGACTTTCCTTGCTGACTGGTATTCAAAAAATAGTGATAATGGTATCGGATTCTTCCAAATTGGTGGTGGTATTGCAGGAGATTTCCCAATTTGCGTTGTACCAATGTTATACCAAGATATGGAAATGCATGACGTTCCTTTCTGGAGCTATTTCTGTCAAATTTCTGATTCTACAACAAGTTACGGATCTTATTCAGGGGCAGTTCCTAATGAGAAAATCACTTGGGGTAAATTAGATATCAAAACTCCGAAATTTATTATTGAATCGGATGCTACAATTGTTGCTCCACTTATTTTTGCATATTTATTAGATTTATAGGATATTTTTATGAAAAGAATTATAGTAGACTACGCCAAATTGACCAATGAAATTTTAAACCTTTTGGTTGAAAAATTCCCTGACGGTTATGACGATTCGGATGTAATCCGTTTCAGAAACGCTAAAAACGAATTAGTAGAAGCTGTTGAAGTTCGCACCGAAGACACTATTTATTTAGTAAAAATCAGTACTAAACTTGCTGACAGAATTGAAAATTACGATGAAGATGACGATATTGATCTTGATGTTGATACAATCGAACCAGTAAAAGGTCTTGATCTTGATGATGATGCAGCTGATGACGATGATGAAGATGAAAATCTTGATAAGCCAGATACTGATGGAGGAGATGACGACGATGATGACGATAGAGATAGTGATGACATCGCAGACGAAGATGACGAAGATGATGAAGATTAATTTATATTAAAAATAAATTCAAGGAACTCAGTTTTGAGTTCCTTTTTTTATTGACTTAACAACTAATAATTTCATAGTAATACTTAATCTGATTTTTTAAAATATAAGAAAATTCTTTAAATTTATATTTTAAACATAAAAGCCATATGACTACTGAACTCCTCCATACCAAGCTGAAAGAAAATTTTGGATTCGAAAAATTCAGACCAAATCAAGAAACGATAATAAATACAGTTCTTTCGGGCCAAGATACACTTGCCATTATGCCTACTGGTGGAGGAAAATCAATATGTTTTCAATTGCCGGCTTTGGTATTGCCAGGAATTACAATTGTGATCTCGCCATTGATCGCATTAATGAAAGATCAAGTAGACAGTTTAAAAACAAACGGCATTAACGCTTGTTATATCAATAGCAGCCAATCTGCTCAAGAGCAGCAATTTTATATCGACAGTTTAAAAACAAATTCTTTTAAGCTCGTTTATATTGCACCAGAAAGCTTGTCCTATCTTGATATTGTTTTTAATGAACTGACAATCAGTTTGATTGCTATTGACGAAGCACATTGTATTTCTTCATGGGGTCATGATTTCAGGCCTGCTTATACTAATTTAGGATATTTGAAGAACCGCTTCCCTTCTACTCCAATTCTTGCCTTGACTGCAACAGCAGACAAAGCCACCCGCACAGATATCACAAAACAGCTAAATCTGAGGAATCCAAAAACCTTTGTAGCTTCTTTTGACAGAAAAAATTTAAGTTTGGAAGTTCGTCCAGCTTTAGATCGTATAAAACAAATTATCGACTTTATCGAAAAGAAACCAAATGAATCTGGAATAATTTATTGTTTGAGCCGAAAAACAACAGAAGAGCTTGCCGAAAAATTATCTAAAAACGGAATTCAGGCAAAAGCCTATCACGCAGGTTTAGACAATCAAACTAGAGCAAATACTCAAGACCAATTTATAAATGATGATTGCCAAGTGGTTTGTGCTACAATTGCTTTCGGAATGGGAATTGATAAATCGAATGTTCGTTGGGTAATTCATTACAATCTTCCAAAAAATATCGAAGGCTATTATCAAGAAATCGGACGTGCAGGACGTGACGGATTGCCAGCTGAAACCATAATGTTTGAAAGTTATGCCGATGTAATTCAGCTTCAAAAATTTGCCTCCGAAGGATTGAATTCAGATGTGCAATTGGCAAAATTAGATCGAATGAAGCAATATGCTGATGCTGTAAGTTGTCGCAGAAAAATTTTGCTTTCTTACTTTGGCGAGCTTGTAACTGAGAATTGCGGAAACTGCGATATTTGTAAAAATCCGCCAACTTTTTTTGATGGCACGATTCTCGCGCAAAAAGCATTATCAGCCATTACGCGTTTACAAGAATCTGAACCTTTGGCTGTAATTGTTGATTTTTTAAGAGGCTCGAAAAACGCATATATCTACGAAAAAAATTATCAAACGCTAAAAACTTACGGAATTGGAGCTGATATTTCCTGGTATGATTGGAATCAATATTTGATTCAACTTATTAATTTAGGTTATTGTGAAATTGCTTTTCATCAACACAACAAAATCCTACTTACTCCTTTTGCTAAAAAAGTTTTGTTTGAAGGTGAAAAAGTAAAACTTACAACTGTTGTCAAGAAAGTAATTGACAAAAATGAAATCAGACAAGAAAAAGCTAAAGTGGCTAAAAATTCTCTTTTTGAAACATTGCGAAAATTACGTTATGAAATTGCAAAGGAGGAAGAAGTTCCTGCTTATGTGATTTTCAGTGATGCGGCATTGAGACAAATGGAGATTATGCGACCTATGAATGAAGATGAATTTCTTGCTGTTGAAGGAGTTGGAAAAGTAAAACTAGAAAAATATGGATCTGAATTTATAAATGCCATAATTGAATTTCAAAGAAATAAGTCGGTTGTCAAAAAAGAGAAAAAAGACAGTACTTATAAAAAAACATTGGAATTATTCGAAAGCGGAAATTCTGTTGAAGAAATTGCAGCACGAAGAAACATCAGCCAAACGACTGTAATTTCGCATTTGGCAAAATTATATGTTGATGGCCATAATTTAGATTTAAGCCAATTTCTTTCTGAAGAAGAAATCGAAAAAATCAAAAAAGCTCAAATAGAATTAGAAAACCCAAATGCTCTAAAGCCCTATTTTGATTATTTTGAAGAAAAAATATCGTACGATAAAATCAGGTTTGGATTAGCTTTTATAGAAAGAAACTTAAATAATCAAGCAAATCAAAAATCGTACTCTGTTGAAGAAATTCGCCAAACTCATACTGAAGCATATAAAAAATGGGATTCCACAGAAGACGTAAAACTTGCAAATCTTTTTAATGAAGGCAAAAAGATTGAAGAAATAGCAAATTTGCTTGGAAGAAATAATGGTGCAATTACTTCACGATTGAAAAAACTAGAATTGAAATAATTTCTAGATGTTTTTTATTCCGCCGAAATTGTTATTAAAAGAGAAACCCGACAGGTTTTAAAAACCTGTCGGGTTTGCTTTATCTTTAAAATTCAAAGCTTTACAAATATCTTTCCTTAAAAACTTTTTGATGATGTTTTTGATGTCCGATGATAGCAAAACCTAAAGCACGAACTGAAATTTGAATGTTTGATGCTGTTCCAATTCTTTTAAGCTGTTCTTCAGATAAGCTTTTATAAAACAATAAAGTTGAGTGTCTTAAAGCCGAAAGCTCAGTCAATAATTCCTGGATGCTTCTTGCGTTTGCATTTGTATTTTCGGCATAATCATTTTCTTCGAAACTTGGCAAAGGCGTTTTATCATTTCTCGAAAAACGCAATGCACGATACGCAAAAATGCGTTCACAATCTAAAATATGCTGAATGATTTCTTTGATTGTCCATTTTCCTTCTGCATAACGATAGTCGAATTTATCCATTGGAATATCTTGCACAAATCGAATGAAATCATGCAAAGAAATTTCCAACTCTTCAATCAAATTCACATTTCCTGCTTCGCGGATATAAGTTGCAAATCCGCCAGAATATTCATTTTCTAATAATTGGTCTGCATTCATGATTTTTGTTTTTAAGCTGAATTTCTACTTGCATTCGTATTTCCGAAAAGCGATCTAGTTACGATTTTTTCATAAACTTTGATCAAATCTTCGTTTGCTTCTTTTTCTTTATTCAATTCGTTTATTCTCAATAAAGCATACTGCTGTATTGTCAACAATGGCAGTACAATGCGCTCTCTGATTTGAATTGAAGCTATACCATCAGGGTAATTTTCCATCAATGTTTTATGGCCAGCAATTTTAAGTAAAAGACGTTTTGTCTCTGAAAATTCATCATAGATAATTTGCCAAAACTCACCAAATTCAGGGTCTTTGCGCATATATGCCGTTAATGGCAGGAATGATTTTGCCAATGACATCATACTGTTTTCAAGCAATGTTTTAAAAAATAAAGAATTATGGTAAAGATTACTTACTTTTTCCCATTGTCCAGATTCTTCAAAATATTTCAAAGCAGAACCTACACCAAAAAAACCTGGTACGTTTTGTTTTAATTGGCTCCAGGATCCAACAAATGGAATCGCTCTTAAGTCAGCAAAATCTAATGATTCTGATTTGTTTCTTTTTGATGGACGGCTTCCAATATTTGTTTTTGAGTAATATTTCAGCGTACTCATTTTTTCCAAGTAAGGAATAAATTTCGGGTGATTTTTAAAACTCAAATATTTGTCATAACCTAAATTCGCTAATTGCGTCAAAATTTGCGTTTCTTCAGCGCTTAACTCGTTTTCTTCTTTTTTGAATACCTGATTAGTAACTCCGGCGGTCAATAAATTCTCAATATTGTAACGGCAAGAATCCAAAGTTCCAAAATTAGAACTAATAGTCTGACCTTGAACGGTGATTTGGATTTCGTTGTTTTCAATTTTCGGACCTAAAGAAGCGTAAAATTTATGCGTTTTTCCACCACCACGCGCAGGAGGTCCTCCACGCCCGTCAAAGAAAATGGCTTTAATTCCGTATTTTCTTGAAATTTCAGTCAATGAAATTTTAGCTTGATAAATACTCCAGTTGGCCATCAAATAACCACCATCTTTTGTTCCGTCAGAGAAACCAAGCATAATGGTTTGTTTGTTTCCTCTCGCTTGAAGATGTTTAGAATATTCTGGATTTGTATACAATTGCTCCATGATTGAATGCGCATTCTGCAAATCGTCAACCGATTCAAAAAGCGGAATAATATCAACTGATGGATTTTCCCAATTGTTCAAACGAATCATCGCGAAAGTTTCCATAACATTCAGGGCGCTTTCGTTATTACTTATAATGTAGCGATTAGCTCCTTCTTCTCCATTATTTTGCTGAATTGTTTTAATCGCTTGAACAGATTCCAGCGTCGATCTTGTAATTTCGTTTTCAAAATCAGCCGGATTTAAAGTTCCTTTTACTTTTGACAAAACATCAATTTTTTGATCTTCGGTCAATTCATAATAGTTCTTAGGAAAAATATCTGAACCAGAATTCAAATAATAATTCACAACATCTTTAAATACAGCGTTATGAATTTTACTGTTCTGACGAATATCTAAAGTTGCAAAATGGAATCCAAAAAGATTGATTTTTACTAAAAGCGCCTCTAATTCGTCTAAATATAAAGATTGGTGTTTTTCAATAATAATAGTTCTGATTTTATTCAATTGCGCTAATAACTCTTCTAAAGTGATAAAAATTTCACCTTTAGAATAAAATACCGAACGATAAAGTTTATGTTCAAGTTCAGCAACTAAAGTATCTACTCCTGAGAAAGTTAGCTTACGCTTTAAATTTCTCATTTCAACATAATAGCACTTTAAAATTGAAGTACGCAAACGATCCGCAACTTTCAAAGTGATTTCTGTTGTAACAAAAGGATTTCCGTCGCGGTCACCTCCTGGCCAGAAACCGAGTTTGATTAATTGATTTTGAATTGCGCTTCCGTTTAAAATATTTTTTTGCAAATAATGCACAATTTCTCCGGAAGTTGCATAGAACACATTTTCCAAATACCAGATCAAGCTCACCGCTTCATCATACGGATTTGGTTTTACATTTTGAATAAAAGGAGTTTTCCCTAATTGTGCCAATAATTGCTTAATCTGCAACAAATCATTCTGACGAATTGCTTCAGTCAAATCATTGATGATTCCTAAAACTGGCCCAGGATAAAACTGAGTTGGGTGCGCAGTCAAAACGGTACGAACATTAAAGTTTTCTAAAAACTCGATCAATTCTTCGTCTTTTTCTTTTGCGTCAGTTTTTTCTTTAATATCACGTAAAGAACCACGTCCTTCCATATTGTTTACTTCTGGAAAAGCGGCATCTTCAATCGCATCAAATAACACAATTTGACGTTCTATGTATTGAATAAATCGGAACATTAAATCGATTTTTTCAGTCTCAGAAGCATTATTTAGGAACTTATTTGAGAAAAAATCAAAAATCTCTTTTGGTGTTTCTTGTTTTTTAAATCCTGTCTCGCAAGTTTCTGTAAACAAAGGCAATAAAACCCCTGTATTGTCAATAGAATCAAACGGCAAGGTTATAAAAACACTATTATAAATGTAGTATTTAGAGAGAACGTCTTGATTAAAACGTTCAATTTTTGGTAACGTGTACATAATTGTGTTGTAGTTGGTTGGTTAATTAGTCATAAAAAAACCCCAAGAGTAAACTTGAGGTATATTTTTATATAGCATTCAAGAAAATATTACATATTTTTAAAAATAGTATGCATCAAACGCTTCTTATCGTTAATACTTTCTTCTAATGAAATCATAGTTTCTGTTCTGTAAACACCTTCGATATCGTCGATCATGAAGATAACTTCTTTTGCGTGTTTAGTATCTTTTGCTCTAATTTTGCAAAAAATGTTGAATTTACCTGTCGTTACAGAAGCTACTGTTACGAATGGAATTTGATTGATTCTCTCTAATACAAATTTAGTTTGAGACGTATTATTAAGGAATACACCTACATAAGCAATAAATGAATACCCTAATTTATCGTAATCTAAGGCTAATGAAGATCCCATTATTATGCCGGCATCCTCCATCTTTTTTACTCTAACATGTACTGTTCCAGCAGATATCAATAGTTTTTTTGCAATGTCAGTAAACGGAACTCTCGTATTGTCTATTAACATATCTAAAATCTGGTGATCTACTTCATCTAAACGAAATTTACTCATAATTCTTTAATTAATATTACTAATTGCTCTTACAAAGTATAAAAATATATATAAAAAACAACAAATTCACATAAAAATTAACTTTTTATCAACCCGTTAACAAATTTAATATTTTTATTTAAATAAAAGTCTGCTTTTTGGTTTGATTTCGGAAAATTACCGTGGTCGTCTGAATAAACTGCACCTTTTGCATCATATTCATAATGTCCAAAATAATTTTCTAATTCTCCTGCTTCAACGATGTATGCATTGAAATGAATCTTATTTTCAATCAATTCCTCTTTGTATTGAGCGACAAAATTCGTAATAATTTCGATACCATCATAATTTATTTTGATGTTTTTATACATAAAATCATAAAAAACCACTTTATTTTGTGAAATATTCAAATAATCACCAATTCTATTATAAACTAAATCGTTTTCGGAAATCAGTTCGAATGCCGTAATTAGTGAGAAAAATATGAACTTTCGCGTTATTTCTCTATCGTAATCGCCTGCATAATGCCCTGCTTCAAATAAAATGGTCGGAACGCCTAAAAATTGAAAAGTATCACCAATACAATTAATATTAAAAGAATCATCAAATCGGCCAATTTGCCCAGGAATATGTTTTTGTAACTCATCATTAATTCCTGCAATCAAATTGATAGCTGTTAATCTATTTGCGTTAACTTCTCTTTCTTCGTTATAAGATGGGGCTAAAAAAGAGACCGTTGCCGGTTTTCCAGTTTCTCCAGCACCAAAAATTGTTCTTTGGTCATGCAGATTAAAACAGAAATCAGGCTTAAAACTCTCAAAAACATCTCTTAAAACATTACTTTCAGGTTGTGTCAGATTCTGTGAATCACGATTCAGGTCAATTTTATTGGCGTTTTCACGGGTATATAACTTCGCACCATCAGGATTTAGTATAGGGATACTTAAAAATGTAAAAGTATTTAGCATTTTTTGAGCAAACTCTGAACCGCTGTTTAGCACATTAATAAAGTCAAACAACGCTTTTGTTGTTGTGCTTTCGTTTCCATGCATTTGTGACCAAAGATAAACGCGAGTTTTTCCGGTTCCAATTTGGTACTTATATATAGGTGCTCCTAAAACTGATTTTCCAATTACTGAAACTTGGTTATTCGTATTTAATTTATTTAATAAAGGCTCGATATGATCTAAAGTCAAGTAACGTCCTGATATCGATTCTTCTTTGTTTAGGTTAAATAATTCTTCTAAATTCATTGTGTTTTGATTTGTTTACAAAAGTAAACATCTTTATTTTTACAATTGTAAACTTCTAAATTTAAGAATAATTCAGAATTGTAAACAGTTTTCATTGCTTTATTTAAAGGAATTGGAATTGCTGAGTTAACAAATGTCATTATTTAAAATAAAAGAATTTAATATTTTTATTTTCAACAAATTAAATGTATTTATATAAAGCTTTAATTTCATATTTTACATGCCGATTTTATATTTTACAACTGTAAAATTGTTTATTGAGCTTCTTTTTGTTACATTTGTAAACAAGTAAATCTTTTAAAATAATTTACAATGGTAAACATCGATGATTTTGTAAAAAGGCTTGAAATTATACTCGATTATTATACTTTAAATGCGTCATCTTTTGCCGATAAAATTGGCGTGCAGCGCTCAAGTATGTCTCATCTCCTATCTGGAAGAAACAAACCAAGTTTGGATTTTGTCATGAAAATTCTTGAAGTTTTTCCCGATGTCGATTTGTATTGGCTATTAAATGGTAAAGGAGTTTTTCCAAAAAGCAATGAAGAAACTCCAATTCAAAAATCGACTGTCATTTCAGAAATAGAAAAAACGACCGCTCCTATTTCTTCAAATGATAATTTTGACGCAATTGATTTATTTTCTCAAATCAATTATGAGAAAGAAAAAACAGAATCCAAAAATCCTGCTTTGACAAAAAATCAAGTTTTTGCTTCAGAAGAAGACGAAATAGAAAAAATTATCTTTTTTCACAAAAACGGAACATTTAAGGTATATATCCCGTAATTCGAAATTTTCGCGTATTTGAAAATTTTTAAAATTATTTTTGTTTTAAGCGATTCTCACGCAATTGGAAAAAACATCAAAAATTTAAATTTGAATACCATTCTCAGGAATTTTACCTACTACTCCTTTATAATGCATTTTTAAAATTTTCCAATCGGCTTCATAATTTCCTGTTGGAAAAAATGGTACTCCTAAATTAACTTCTTTTTTTCCCCAATCAAAAGCAACAGGAACAATTGGCACATTTGCTTTGAGTGCGATATAATAAAATCCAGTCCTTATTTCGGTTACTCCTTTTCGAGTTCCTTCGGGAGCAACGGCAAGACGAAATATTTCTTTACGATCAAAAATTGCCGCGATCGAATCAACTTTGTTTAACCCTCCGCTTCTATCAAGAGGCTCACCTCCCACATTTCTAAAATAATAACCAATAGGAAATTTAAATAATTCCTTCTTTCCAACCCAATTCATTTGCAGTCCAGAAATTCCGCGAGTAAAAAGCCCAATATAAAAATCGTGATTGCTGGTATGAGGAATAACCATTAGAATGCATTTTTTTACATCAGCATTTTCGATTCCCTTAATTTGCCAGCCCATTAGCTTGTAAAAAATGAATTTGTATAACTGTTTTTTCATTAAAGTTTTATTATTTCTGCAAAATAAAAGATTTAAAATGTATTTTTGAGTAAAAGCCTTATAAAATGATTCAAAAACTGTTCAGTTATCTTATCCCAATAAAAATTTACAAAAAAAAATCGGCCAGAAGCAAAACAATTGAGGTGACTTGGGCAAATGGAGAACTGGTTTTGGACTCTGAAAATACGAATTATTCATATGGAAGTTTGCAGCGTATTTTAAGATACGGCTTGCGAAATATTGGCTACAATAAGGTTTTAGAAATGAATCATGTTTTGGTACTAGGAGTTGCCGGCGGAAGCGTTATCAAAACTTTGGTAGATGAAATACAATATAAAGGTAAAATTACCGGAGTTGAAATTGATCCCGATATGATTCAGGTTGCTAATCAATACTTTAATTTAAACAAAATCAATCAATTAGAACTTATTATTGATGACGCTTTTGAATTTGTTCTAAAAACAAAGGACAAATACGATTTAATCATAATCGATATTTTTGAAGATATCAAAATGCCGAATTTCTTATTTGAAAGTTTTTTCAGCAATCGTGTTTGTTCCTTATTAAATGATCAAGGTTTTGTGCTTTTTAATACGATGATTTTGGATGAAGCACATAATGTGAGAAATAAGAAGTACATATTAGAAATAAATGCTAAATTGTTTTCCTCAAAAATGCTGCCTCGCATTGAGGTTCACAATGAGTTAATTATAATCGAAAAAGTAGCCTAAATTTTATTTTTATGAAACCCCTTTCCGCCATTTTAAACGCCTTACCACCTACTAAAATTATTGATTCTAGTATTGATTTATCAATGTACATTCCGTTAGATTTGTCTGCAAACAATGAAGAATTAATGGACAGCCGACCAGAAAATACTGTTGAATTCGAAGTTTTTATCTCAGATTATCTGTCAAGAAATAATGCCGAAGTTGCTTTTGGCGGTTATATTGAAGGTCGCACTTTATATAAAAGGAGTACTATTTTTAGAAATGATTCGATACCAGAAAGAAATATTCATATTGGTCTGGATTTATGGACAAAAGTTGGCACCACAGTTCATGCTCCGCTTGACGGAAAAGTGCATAGTTTTAAAAACAATATCGGTTTAGGCGATTATGGGCCGACGATTATTTTAGAACATGAAATTCAAAATGTAAAATTTTATACTTTATATGGACATTTATCGTTAGAAAGTTTAGACAACTTAACGGTTGGGAAATCTTTCAAAAAAGGTGATCAAATTGCAACCCTAGGAAATGCAGCAGTAAACGGCGATTATGCTCCTCATGTCCATTTTCAGATTATTCAAAATATTGAAGATTATTGGGGCGATTATCCTGGAGTCTGCAATTCAAATGACCTTAATTTTTATATCGAAAATTGCCCCGACCCTAACTTATTATTAAAAATAACATAAATAGTTATGAAGAAAGCAGGATTGGTTATATGTTTGTTATTGCTTATTGGATGCAAATCAAAAACGGTCAGCAGAGATACTGACGATTTGAAAATTAAGAAAGTAGTAGTTTCGGAAGTTAATTCGAACCAACAAAAAAAAGCGTACGAATTAGGCAAACGTGTTTTGGAAACCTGCAATACTTCTAAATTTAAGCCATTTAATGAAACAGAAGTGACTAAATCAGTAATGGAAAACACCACTGAAGAACGACTGACCAAAACCTGTACCAGATTTAGACAGTATTATGGCAGTTTTATTGATTTGAAATTAGACGGTGTTTATAAAACTAAAAATGAAGTCATTTACCGTTATCATGCTTTGTATTCTAAAAAAGTAGCCAACAAAGAACTTAGAGTATTTGTTGATGAAAATAATTTGATTTCTTCTATAAAATCAATGGATTGGGATGAAAAATTTGATGCCAAAATAACCGAAAAATAAAGTAAATATATGCGTTTAAGATTACCGTTGTTTTTATTGCTGCTTATTGCAAACTTTGCTAATGCCCAAGAAAGTTTGAGTGTAAAAGGATCAAAACCGTATCCAGCAACTCAAAAATATGTTTTCATTTGTGAAAAATATGCTTTCTCAGGCGAACTTGATGTTCAGGTCGCAAAAACAGAAAAAGGCGGAATTTTAAAATTAAGCATCGCTACTGCCAATGATCAATCCAAAATTTTGGGTGGTGTTTATGTCGATCTGGCAAATGGCGATGTAATTGCATGCGTAGATAAAAACGTAAAAGAAACTGCTGACGGAAAAACTTCGGCTTACTACTACTTCACTCCTGCTGAAATGCTGAAACTAAAGAGAACAGATATTCAAGGCATTCGCTTTATTATTGTGGGCAATTCAAATGCTTTTAGCAGTGAAACTGGGCATTTTACAGCTGTGAACAGAAATTCTTATTTTTCAACGGCCTACGATAAATCAAAAAAGACTTTTGATACAGCAAAAGAAATTAGTGTTTTATAAAGAAAAGACTTAAAAATAATAATCTTATATTTATACTCAAATTAAGATCTAAATGAACGCCAACGAAAGTTTAATTACAAAATTCTATACCGCTTTTGCTAATGCTGATGCAAAAACAATGAGCGAATGCTATCATCCAAAAGTACATTTTATTGATCCAGCTTTTGGATTACTGAAAGAAGAGCAAGTTTCTAAAATGTGGGAAATGCTGCTTTTGAAAAGCAAAGGAAATATTAAAATTGAATTTTCAAATATAAAAGCCGATGATTTTTCGGGTTCTGCACGATGGCTTGCTACTTATAACTTTAGCAAAACCAATAGAAAAGTGGTAAACAGCATTTATGCAGAATTTGTGTTTCAAGATGGGCTAATCATCAAACATACAGATAATTTTGATGTTTGGAAATGGTCTAAACAAGCTTTTGGCATCACCGGATATTTGCTGGGATGGACAGGTTTTTTTCATAAAAAAATTCAAGAACAGGCCTTGCTGTCTCTTAAAAAGTTTCAGGAATCCAAATAATATCCTTAACTTGAATATTCAAAATTCAAGATTAACTAGATAATTCAGTTTCAAATAGTATGAAACTGCTCGCAAATACAGATTTTAATTGTTTTGTTGCCATTTTTATAAAGTTAATCGAGTTGTAATCTTGAATAATCATGAAAGAAATCGTCCATAAAAAATTAAATCAATTACAGGCAACAGCTATTTGTGGCAACGATATCAGCTCTTCTTGTTTGTATGTTTCGGCGTTAACCATTTTATATGCTGGTCAATATGCTTGGATTTCGTTGTTGATTGTCGCAATTGTTTTATTTTTATTCCGAAAAATTTATGGGGAAGTTGTTGGCGCAATTCCTTTAAATGGCGGAGCTTATAACGTTTTATTAAATACTTCTACTAAAAAACTTGCATCATTTGCTGCAACATTAACGGTTTTGTCCTATATGGCAACAGCTGTTATTTCTGCGTCTGAAGGAATGCATTACCTACACGGAATTTTTGACGGACTAAATGTTACGATCGCTACAGTCATTATTTTAATTTTATTTACGTTTTTAGCTATTTTAGGAATTGGCGAATCTGCCTTTGTGGCCGTAATTATTTTTATTACACATATCACTACTTTAAGTTTGCTGGTCTTGACGTCAGTTTGTTTTCTGTTATTTAACGGATTAGAAACCTTTCATATAAATTGGCAAACCCCATTAACAACAGGAAATATTGAAACTGCACTTTTTCTAGGATTTTCTGCCGCAATGCTTGGAATTTCAGGCTTCGAAAGTTCGGCAAATTTTGTCGAAGAGCAAGAACAAGGCATTTTCCCGAAAACGCTCCGCAATATGTGGGCAATTGTGAGTTTCTTCAATCCAGTGATTGCCATTTTATTGATAAGCGTAATTCCGCTTACTGAAGTTGGCGAAAATAAAGAATCACTTTTGGCGCATCTAGGCGAGACAACTGGCGGTTCATGGCTGGCTTGGTTAATTTCTATTGATGCTGTTCTAGTCTTGTGTGGCGCTGTATTGACATCATTTGTTGGTGTTTCCGGATTGTTAAACCGAATGACTTTAGATCGGATTTTGCCAAATTATTTTCTAAAACAAAACAAAAGAGGCTCACATTATAGAATTGTAATAAGTTTTTTAATTCTTTGCATTTCCGTACTTTTTGCTACTCAAGGGCATTTAGAATCTTTGGCTGGCGTTTATACATTTTCATTTTTAGCTGTAATGGCGCTCTTCGGAATCGGGAATTTATTGCTGAAATTTAAACGTAAAAAACTTCCAAGACCAGAACGCGCTCGCGGAATTGCGGTCGTAACTGCGGTATTTTTTGTCATTGCAGCCTTCATCGGAAACATGGAACTTAATATTCACGCTTTTTATACCTTTTTGAAATACATGATTCCGTCTTTAATTTTTATTGGGATTATGCTCAATCGTGTTATGCTTATTAGGCTGTTAATCGAGGCACTTGAATATTTTTATCAACCTTTGCGCCGAATGGTAATTGTGAGCAATCGCTATCTGCAAAATTTAAGCATTAAGATAAATTCACAGGAATTTGTGTTTTTCACCAAGGGCGACGACATTGCAATTCTAAATAAAGTATTGCAATATGTTGAAAACAACGAAACCACAAAAAAACTCAAAATTGTCCACGTCAAAAAACACGAAGCCACAAACACCGCTTTAAAAAAAGATCTTGAAGTTTTAGATCGTGCATACGATGATATTGACATTGAATACCTTGAAATACAAGGAGAATTTGGCCCAGAAATGATCGATGAACTTTCGAAAAAATGGAATATCCCAAAAAATTTCATGTTTATTGCTTCTCCTGGAGATAAATTTTCTTACCGTGTTTCAGATCTTGGTGGCGTACGACTGATAATGTAATTCTATTTTTTTAGGAGCAGAAAAATCAGTTTTCAATTGATGAGACGTCCCGCTATCCACTATATCTTTTATGGTCTCGTAGAAAAAACGAGACCATAAAAGGATGCCGTTCCTATCGGGGCTAAACGAGAAATATTTTGTTTTCATGAGAAACTACAAACTCATTTATACAACAAAACCAGACAAGTTTGAAAAAAACTATCTGGTTTGGCTTTATTAAACTTTGCGTGATTCCCGTCGACCTTAGCGAACTTTGCGGTTAAAAAATCTTAAGACTTAAACCAGCTTTCCACTAATTCATCTTCAAACGAAGTAGCATCTTTATGAATAAATTCGTTTGTGTTTTTATTATAAGAATAATCTAAAGCCCAAGTTTCGTGGTTTTTGGCCAATTCTTTAATGCTTTCGCATACATAAGCAATTTCTTCATCGGTTGTCGTTGGGTGAATCGACATTCTAATCCAACCTGGTTTTTTGATCAAATCTCCAATCGTAATTTCGTTAACCAATTTATTTGAAGTTTCTTGATCAACATGCAGTAAAAAGTGTCCGTAAGTTCCGGCACAACTGCATCCGCCACGAGTTTGGATTCCAAAGCGGTCGTTCAATAATTTTACACCTAAATTAAAATGAAGGTTTTCAATAAAAAACGAAACAACACCTAATCTTTCTTTATGCTGGCCGGCCAAAATCTTGATGTTTTCAACAGATTCTAATTGATCAAAAACATACTCAACAATTTCATGCTCGCGTTGCAAGATGTTTTCAATTCCCATTTCCTCTTTCAATTCAATCGCCAGCGCAGTTTTTATAACTTGTAAAAATCCTGGTGTTCCGCCATCTTCGCGGTCTTCAATATTATCAATATATTTATGCTCACCCCAAGGATTTGTCCAGCTTACGGTTCCTCCTCCAGGACAATCCGGAATCATATTTTTATATAATTTTTTGTTGAAAATCAAAACTCCAGAAGTTCCAGGTCCGCCCAAAAATTTATGGGGAGAAAAGAAAACGGCATCCAAATAAGCTTCAGGATCTGCGGGGTGCATATTGATTTCTACATAAGGTCCTGAGCAAGCAAAATCAACAAAACAAACGCCATTATAATGATGCATCAATTTTGCGGCTTCGTGAAAAGGTGTTTTCAACCCCGTAACATTAGAGCATGAAGTAATCGAAGCGATTTTTAGTGTTCTGTCTTTGTACTTTTCTAGAAGCGTTTCCAAATGCTCAAGACTAAAAAGTCCTTTTTCACAAGACGGAATAATTTCAACATCAGCAATAGTTTCTAACCACGAAGTTTGATTAGAGTGATGTTCCATGTGAGAAATAAAAACAATCGGTTTTTTCTCGGCAGGAACAGTCGTACAACTTTTAAGGTTTTCTGGAATCTTCAATCCTAGAATACGCTGAAATTTATTGACAACGCCCGTCATTCCAGTTCCGTCAGTAATCAAAACATCATCATGATTTGCATTAGCATGACGCTTGATAATATGTCTGGCATGATGATATGCTTTTGTCATGGCAGTACCTGACACAGTCGTTTCAGTATGTGTATTTGCCACAAATGGCCCAAATTCGTTAAGAAGTTTCTCTTCAATTGGTCTATACAACCTTCCGCTGGCAGTCCAATCAGTGTAAATTATTCGCTTTTTGCCAAATGGTGAGGTAAATTCTTGATTAATTCCCACAATATTTTGACGAAATTCCTGAAAATAAGTTTCTAAACTGATGGTATTATTTTTGCTATTCATTATGTGTGCCTGAGTTTGATTGCAAATATATTGCTTTTTTATACAATTGCGAATTTATCAATACTAAACTTCAAATTTTAAAGAACCAATCAGTATATTTAACATTTAGGTTCTTTTTTTAATAAATTATCATAATATTCTATCGGATTAATAGGTATTAAAACAACAAACACTTCTATTTATTATGGGAAATTTAGCAACAGCTACCTTTGGTGGCGGATGTTTTTGGTGTATTGAAGCTGTAATTCAGCGTTTAAACGGAGTAAAATCTTTAAAATCAGGTTATTCTGGAGGTTTTATTAAAAATCCTCCTTACCGTGAAGTTTGCACTGGCAGAACGGGACATGCCGAAGTCATACAAGTCACTTTTGATCCTGACATAATTTCATATCATGATTTGATTTTTATATTTATGACCAGTCATGATCCTACAACTTTAAACCGACAAGGTGCCGATGTTGGAACACAATATCGCTCGATTGTTTTGTATCATGATTTGGACCAAAAAGAAATCGCCGAGCAGGTTTTCAAAGAAGTACAACCTTTTTACGAAGACAAAATTGTAACAGAATTGACTGCTTTTGAAGTATTTTATATTGCCGAAGAAGATCACCAAAACTACTACAACAACAATCAAGATGCTCGTTATTGCCAAATCGTAATTGATCCGAAAGTGCAGAAACTGAAAAAAATGTACGCCGATCGATTAATTTAATTTTTAGCTACAGATTTAAAGGATTTACACAGATTAAAAAAAGAAATCTTTTTAATCTGTGTAATCAGTGGCAAAAAAAGAAAAAAACAAAATGAAAAATCTAAAAATAAATAATCGATTTACAGCCGAATTGCCTGCTGATCCAGAATTGTCAAACGAAGTTCGTCAGGTAAAAAACACATTATTTTCGTATGTAAATCCAACAAAACCTTCAAATCCAAAACTGATTCATGCCTCAGAACAAGTTGCGGCATTAGTTGGAATTTCAAAAGATGAAATTCAGTCCCAAGATTTCTTGAATGTTTTTTCAGGAAAAGAAATACTTCCTGAAACAATGCCGTATGCGATGTGTTATGCTGGGCATCAATTTGGAAATTGGGCTGGACAATTAGGTGATGGCCGTGCAATAAATTTGACTGAAATTGAACACAATAATCAGTTTTATACACTTCAATTAAAAGGTGCAGGAAAAACTCCATATTCAAGAACGGCCGATGGTTTGGCTGTTTTGCGTTCCTCAATTAGAGAATATCTATGTGCCGAAGCCATGTTTCATCTTGGCGTTCCTACTACTCGATCGCTTTCTCTGATACTTTCTGGAGATCAAGTTTTGCGTGATATTTTATACAACGGAAATCCTGCTTACGAAAAAGGTGCTGTAGTGTGCCGAGTGGCTCCGTCATTTATCAGATTTGGAAGTTTTGAAATGCTTACGGCGCGAAATGAACTTAAAAATTTAAAACAGTTTGTTGAGTTTACTATAAAACATTATTTCCCTGAAATTACTGGCGAGCCAAAAGAGCAATATTTACAATTCTTTAAAAAAGTCGCTGATACAACTCGAGAAATGATTCTGCATTGGCAGCGTGTTGGATTTGTTCACGGTGTAATGAACACAGACAACATGTCGATTCACGGAATTACAATTGATTACGGTCCGTATGGTTGGCTGGAAAATTATGATCCGAATTGGACACCAAACACAACTGACAGCCAAAATAGAAGATACCGTTTTGGGAATCAACCTGGTGTTGCACAGTGGAACTTGTTTCAATTGGCCAACGCGCTTTATCCATTAATTAATGAAGCTGCACCTTTAGAAAAGATTCTAGAATCGTTTATAAATGATTTTGATTCTGATTACAAAACAATGTTTTTAAGCAAATTAGGATTATTTACTTCAACTGAAACTGATGAACAATTGATTTCAGATTTAGAAAATATATTGCAGTTGACTGAAACTGATATGACAATCTTTTTCAGGAATTTAAGCTTGGTTGAAAAAACAGATTTTGCTCCAGAAGCAATTGAAAAAATCAAATATTCATTCTATAGTATTGACGAAGTTTCAGGCGAAATTCTAGACAACTGGACAAAATGGTTTGCTTCTTATTTAGAAAGATTGAAATCTGAATCATTATCAGATGAAGAACGTTTACAAAAAATGAACTTGATTAATCCGAAATATGTGCTACGAAATTATATGGCACAATTGGCAATTGATGCTGCTGAGAAAGAAGATTATTCTTTAATTGAAGAGCTTTACAAACTATTGCAAAATCCATACGATGAGCAACCAGAATACGAAAAATGGTTTGCAAAACGACCAGATTGGGCAAGATCTAAAGTAGGTTGTTCGATGTTATCTTGTAGTTCTTAAAGTTTTTTAGCAAGGAATTCATAAATTGCTACTAATTATTTTATTTGTTTGTCACATTGAGCGAAGTCGAAATGCTACGAAAGTTCTCGACTCCGCTCGAACTGACAACCTTTTTTTACTTCAAAATAATATAATCCACAATCATTTTAGCATGAATTCTTGAGTTTTCAATAAACCATTTATGCGTCTGCATGCCACCACACACGACACCTGCGAGAAATAATCCATCAATATTGGTTTCCATAGTTTCTGGATTATAAGATGGAATTTTCAATTCATCATCTGAAAGCTGAATGCCAATTTTTTCTAGAAAATTCAGATCTGGCTTATATCCCGTTAATGCAAGAACAAAGTCATTTTCGATAGTTACTTTTCCGTCAGGAGTTTCGATTTCAACTTCATTTTCTTTTATTTCGGAAATATTTGACTGAAAATAAGCTTTAATGCTTCCTTCGGCAATTCGGTTTTCGATGTCAGGTTTCACCCAATATTTCACTCTGCTGTTGATTTCATTTTTGCGAATAACCATGGTAACATTTGCCCCTTTTCGCCAACATTCCAATGCAGCATCTACAGAAGAATTATTTGCTCCCACAACCAAAACATTTCTAAAAGCGTATTCGTGCGCTTCTTTATAATAATGACGAACCTTTGGCAGTTCTTCCCCTTTAACATTTATCGTTATCGGAATATCATAAAAACCAGTCGCGATAATTACATTTTTAGATTTATAAAAGCTCTTGTTTGTGGTGATTTCAAAAGTTGAATTTTCGTTTTTCTCAATTCCAACAACTTTTTCAAACAAATTTATATCGAAATTAAAATAGCGATGAATATTTCGATAATACTCCAAAGCTTCCTGACGCCCCGGTTTTGGTGCCAAGCAATTAAACGGAATATCACCAATTTCTAATCTTTCTGCAGTTGAGAAAAAAGTCATATACAAAGGATAATTGAAAATGCTATTTACAATTGCGCCTTTTTCAATAATCAAATAACGTAAGTTTTTTTTTTGAGCTTCTATTGCACAGGCAAGACCAATTGGCCCACCACCGACAATAATCAAATCATAATCTGTCATAAATCAGTTATTTTTCCCAGTCTTTAAAAGGTTTTTTGCTCAAATAAGCATTGTAATACCGTTCATCATTTGTCACTTCTTCTCCAAGCCAATTTGGTTTTTCAAATATTTCAGTCTCAGACTTTAGTTCTATTTCTGCAATAATCAAACCTTCATTTTCACCATAAAACTGATCAACTTCAAATACATGATTTCCAGATTTGATTTCGAAACGAGTTTTTTCAATTTTTCCTTTTTCGCATAATTTCAGCAATTCCAACGCTTCTTCAAGCGGAATTTCATTTTCCCACTCAAAACGAGACATTCCTCCCTGATGCCCAATTCCTTTTATGGTCAAAAAACCTCTTTCTCCCTTAATTCTAACACGAACCGTTCTTTCAGGAATTGAGCTTAAATAACCTTGGGCAATTTTATTTTGAGTAAAAGCCTGTTCTTTAAAATCCTCTGATTTTACAAGAAACTTTCGTTCAATTTCAACCATTTTAATTCTTGAATTAATTATACCGCAAGTTACTCAATTTAATTCAGTATCTAAATTCTCAAATGGAGTCTCCACATTTTTTCCGATTTTAAAGACAGAACCATTAAATCAAATTAACTGATTTTTAATATATTAAGATTTGTTTTTTGAGTAATTTTGATTAACCCTAATACCATTGTTTTTATCGTGTTTGAAGACAATGTGTATTTCAACAATCCATAATTTATCAAAATTTAAAATGTCTGATCATGAATATAATGTCATTTTTAATACCGACACTAGTAGGTTTGGTCTTTGGGATTTTAGGTTATCTACTAGGAAGAATCAGTTCAAAAAAAGATGTTTTGCTCGCTATATCTTTACAAGAAGATCTAGATGTATGCAAAGCTACAGTCAAGAATTTAAACCAAAAAATTAATAGTCTTGATACAGAATTAGCAGCAAAAACAAAAAACTATAATTCACAAATACAACCACAAGTTATATTTGACAAGGAAATAGCTTTAACTATTTTAGGCAAAAAAGTCAGAAATAATGATTTGAAAATTGTCGAAGGAATAGGTGTAAAAATCGAATCTCTGTTTAATGAAGCAGGAATTACAAGCTGGCAGGAATTGTCTATAACTTCTACCGAAAAACTGCAATCAATTTTGGATGCTGGTGGTGAAAATTATGGCATACACAATCCCAGTACTTGGGCAAAACAGGCATTAATGGCGTATCAAGGAAAATGGCAGGAACTCAAAGACTGGCAAGCTAATTTATTAGGAGGGAAAGAGTGAAAAAAGATTCAAAGATGCAGAGTGACAAAGGTATAAAGTTTTAAAATTAGGGACTTTGTTACTTTGAACCTTCAAAAAGAATCCCATTCTTTTGAAGTATTATACCATAATTGCCCTTTTAATACTTCAAGAGGGCAATCAAAATTATTGGTGTAAAGCGCTCCGGTTCCTAAACCTTGTGGCATATTTGAATTTTGTAAAAAAGTCCATTGCGCTATGGCATTTAAACCAATATTGCTTTCTAAAGCTGATGTAATCCACCAACCAATTTTGTATTTATCCGCCAGATCAATCCACTCTTTTGTTCCTCTAAAACCGCCAATAAAACTTGGCTTTAAAATAATGTATTGCGGCTTGATTTCTTGCAACAGTTTTTCTTTCTCTTCTATTGAAAATACACCTATCAATTCTTCATCTAATGCAATAGGGAATGGAGTTTGTTTGCACAACTCAGACATTGTTTGTATTTGCCCTTTTTTGATTGGCTGTTCAATGCTATGAAGTTGAAATTTAATAAGTTGATGCAATTTATCTAAAGCATCATTTAAACCAAAAGCGCCATTCGCATCTACCCTGATTTCGATTTGCTCAGGTGAAAAATGCATTCTTATAAACTGTAGCAAATCCAATTCTTTTTGGAAATCGATTGCTCCAATTTTTAGTTTAATACAAGTAAAACCATCTGCTAATTTTGTTTCGATTTGTTGTTTCATAAACGATTCATCTCCCATCCAAACCAATCCATTTATTACAATTGATTTTGAATTTGAAGTGAAATCAGAAGGAAACAACAAATAAGGATTTTCGCTTTTTAAGGACAAAAAAGCCATCTCAATTCCGAATTGAATTGATGGAAATTCAAGCAAAGCTTCCCACAATGCCTTTTCTCCTAAATGAATATTCTTGCAAGCCCACTTAAGCTTTTCTTCATAATCATCACAATCATCTGCACTTAAACCACGTAAAATGCCACACTCGCCTATTCCTTTTTTTCCATTTTCTTCCAAAATGATAAACCAGGTTTCTTTTTCAGTCATGATGCCACGTGAAGTCCCTGAAGGAACTTTAAATTCGAGCATGTATTTATGGTAAGTAGCTTTCATTTTTTTTTGAGGTGCTAAGGTTCTAAGTTTCGAAGGTAAAATAATGCTTAAAAAAAACTAAGCATCTTAGCATCTTAGCAACTTAAAACCTTAGAATCTTTAATAATAAAGTTTAAGGATTTTTTCAAAATCTTTTGATGGCAAGCCGGCCTTCTGAAAAATGGCAAAATCTAATTTTGTTTTGTCTTTCCAGCTTACGCTGTCGGTAACATTTTGATCTTGATATTTTTTGTAGATTGTTTTGGCATCACTATAATTATTGGTTACCAAATATAAATGCGCTAAATTCAATTTTACTAACAACTCGGTGTTGTCTAATTTTTCACCTTCTTGGAGAAATTTTAAAGCTTTTTCATATTGTTTGGTCAAAATATAGCAATAACCTATTGAATTGTAATCTAATGCTGTGGCTTTTCCTTCATTGATAATGATATTCAATTTTGGAATTGCTTCGTTGTATTTTTGTTTCTTAATTAATGATGAAGCTTGACTTCTAAGATCATTAAAGACATTTTTTGAAATATCGGCATCTTTGTAACATGCGTTTCCAAAGTCTTTATAAACTTTGTTTTTCTCTATTGGAAGCAGTTTTTGAAATTCAGTATAACGGTATTGTTTTATGATTTTGTCTAAAATGCAAACACAAAAATCATCAGAATTGGCCATTTTTTGCGCCATAGTCGATGTCTTACATAGGCTTATAATCTCATTTTTATTGTCTTGATTCCAACCGCGGTTTAGTTTGACATCTACCCAAGGCACAACTTCTAAAACTATTTTTTGCTTTAAAAGCCAATTTTTGCTGTGAAATCCAAACCAAATATTGCTGGTGTTTTGTCCTAAGCAAGAAGATTTATCTAATGACAAACGTTTAGCATCTTTGCTTAAAGGCTCTTCTTGAGAATAACATGCTTTGTCTATTTTTCCGTCTTCTATGTATTTTTTTGCCGTTTCGCTTGAAGTGAACAACGAATACGTACAAGTATCATCTCCTGAAATTTTAGACATCAAAAAAACAGCTCCAGCAGAACCTTGGCTAATTCCCGTTGGATCTGGAATTGATTTTAAAACAGAAACCAAGCTATTTGCCATTTGCTGATTTTCATCCAAAAGTGTTATTCTGTAAACTATTTCTGTTGTCCCAACTGGCAAATCTTCAGTTTTCAGAACGATTCGATCTCGGGCAGAAACGATGATTTCTTTTGTTGTTGCACGTTCTTTATCCCAATAGCCCTCTTTTTGAGCAAAAGCATTTAGAGAAAAAGCAATTAAAAGAGATAATACTGTTTTTTTAAAAGTCATATTAAATGGTCGTTTTTTGGCCACGAATTGCATAAATCTCACTAATTTTTATTGTTGCCAATTTTATGATTTGAAATAAACTTAGTAAAAATTATGCCAAATTATTTGTCTTGAAATCGAGTGCCCTAGCCCCGATTACTTCACTATTGTTTTATTTTAACTGGAGTTCAGTGAACTTCGTTTGAGGCGGTATCTCCCGTTTTAGAAAAACAAGGCTTTTTGAGCCGTAGTTTTTGTTAATCGGGAATTTAGCCGAAAGCGGGATTAGCTCCTACTTTCGACTACATTCAAAATCAGTATGTTTTTATAACTCGATTGATTCGCCAATTGCCAATAACATCAAATCTTTTCCTTTATCAAAGAATTTTTTGATTGCTTCTTCATGATTGATTTCAATGTACCCAAAAGTATCAAAATGATAGCCAAGAACTTTGTCACATTCTAAAAAATCTGAGGCGATAATAGCATCTTCGATATCCATTGTGAAATTATTTCCAATCGGAAGTATTGCTAAATCTAATTCTGTTCGCAACGGAATCAATTTCATATCCATTGTAAGAGCAGTGTCTCCGGCGATGTAAATGTTTTTATGTTCGCTTTCAATTACAAACCCGCCTGGATTTCCTCCGCTAGCGCCGTCAGGAAAAGTACTCGAATGAATAGCATTTACATATTTAACTTTTCCAAAATCGAATTTCCAGCTTCCGCCATGATTCATTGGATGTGTATTAAATCCTAATTTTGCATAATAACTTGCAATTTCTGCATTTGACACAATAACTGCATTAGTCAGTTTTGCAAGAGCTTGAACGTCTAAAACGTGATCGCTGTGCGCGTGTGTCAGTAAAATATAATCTGCTTTTAAATCCCTTAGATCGATTGAAGCTGCCGCAGGATTTGCCGTAATAAAGGGATCAACAATAATATGTTTTCCTCCAACTTCGATGCCTAAAGAAGCGTGTCCGTAAAATGTTATTTTCATGATCTTATTTTTTAAATTGAACTTGATTATCTTCCTCCAAGAAAAAGATTAACGATAATATCTGAAATTAGTGAAATCATGCAGATTACTAATAATAGCGAAAGCAAAAAAGTACTTAGCGCCACTTTTTTTAATTCTGGATCTAAAAGCTTAGGATCCTGATTTTTAGAAACCGTAATTAGATGTTTGGTTAAAGGAATATAAGCCAGCAAAAATAAATACTGATCAAAATTATAATCACTTAAAATTGCAAAAACAACTACCAAAATCATTGCGGTAATAATCAAAGTGAAATGATATACCTTAGCTTTTGCTCCACCAATTTGAACTACAATGGTGTTTTTTCCAGATTTTCGATCTGATTCTTCATCACGCATATTGTTCAAATTCAACACTGCAACACTCAGCAAACCAATTGCAATCGCAGGCAGAATTAAAAGTGGCTCAACTTCTTTCGAATATAAAAAATTGACCCCCAGCGTACTTACTAATCCGAAGAATATGAAAACGAAAACATCGCCAAATCCTTTATATCCATATGCTGAATTTCCTACTGTATATTTAATTGCAGCGACAATTGCAGCAATTCCTAACAATAAAAAGAAAATTGAATATCCAAAATTGTCTTTACCAAATGCAAAGTAAATCAGAATTATAGCCGATAAAAGCGTTAATAACGAAGTAATTATTATTGCTTTTTTCATAGCTTGAGGCGTGATTTTACCGCTTTGAATAGCACGCTGTGGCCCTACTCTGTCGGCATTATCAGTACCTTTTACGCCGTCACCATAGTCATTGGCAAAATTGGACAAAACCTGCAAGCCTAATGTTGTTAAAAGTGCAAAACCAAAAATTTTCCAGCTAAATACTTCTGTTGGCGTATTAATTGTTTCTGTTGGGTTTGATAAAGCGTAAATGCTTCCAACGATAATTCCAGAAACTGATAAAGGCAATGTGCGCAGTCGTGCGGCTTCAATCCAATGTTTCATATATTAATTTTAGATTTTAGAATATAGATTTTAGATTATTATATTCTGATTAAAAATTATAGATAAAAAAATCTAAAATCAGAAATCAGAAATCTAAAATTATTTATGGCAACCATTTATTTTCGCCAAAGTTTGGTTTTCTTTTTTCTAAAAAGGCATTTCTTCCTTCTTTAGCTTCTTCTGTCATGTAAGCTAAACGAGTTGCTTCTCCGGCAAAAACTTGCTGTCCAACCATTCCGTCATCTGTCAAGTTCATAGCGAATTTCAACATTTTTATAGAAGTTGGCGATTTTTGAAGAATTTCTTGAGCCCACTCATAAGCAGTAGCTTCAAGCTCATCATGAGGAATTACGGCATTTACCATTCCCATTTCAAAAGCTTCTTGCGCTGAGTAGTTTCTTCCTAAAAAGAAAATTTCACGAGCTTTTTTCTGTCCAACCATTTTAGCCAAATAAGCAGATCCGTAACCTCCGTCAAAACTTGTAACGTCAGCATCTGTTTGTTTAAAAATAGCGTGTTCTTTACTTGCCAAAGTCATATCACAAACCACGTGCAAGCTGTGTCCGCCTCCTACAGCCCAACCCGGAACTACTGCAATGACTACTTTTGGCATAAAACGAATTAATCGCTGCACTTCAAGAATGTTTAAACGATGTTGTCCATCGTCACCCACATACCCTTGGTGTCCGCGAGCATTTTGATCTCCGCCGCTGCAAAAAGAATACACACCATCTTTAGTTGACGGGCCTTCGGCAGAAAGCAAAACCACGCCAATTGACGTATCTTCTTGTGCATCGTAAAAAGCTTGGTAAAGTTCTGAAGTTGTTTTTGGACGAAAGGCATTTCTAACATTTGGTCTATTAAAAGCAATTCTGGCAACTCCATTACATTTTTTATAGGTTATATCTTCAAATTCTCTGGCAGTAATCCAATCCATTTTATTTGTTTGTTTTATAATTATAGTGTAAAAATAAAGCATTTTTACATTTTTACCTACTCAATTTAATTTAAGTCTTGCACCAAAACAACTCCGAATGTTAACAATTGGTATTTACTTACAAAAAATAACACTTTTTAACATTAGTTTTAAAAAATAATAATTAATTTTACACCCTAGAAATCAACGAGATACAATTTATTTTGTTGATATAAGATTGATTTTCTTTCACTGATTTATTAACCTAAAAAATGATTTTTTTGAGAAAATTTAAAAAATTTGTCGCTCATTTTTTTACGGTTTTAATTAGTAAAAAAACCTTAAACAGTGAGCAAATGATTTATGCGTTTGTTAAAACTTCAAAAAGGCGATAGTAGCACCTACGGTTAAACAATAGAATTGTTCAATGTAATTAGTATAAAAGATTGATTACGAAAAGAGGAAAAAATACTAACTGAAACTTTCTAAAAGTTATTTTATCAAACCAAATGGATTAGCCGTGAAATCGAGCTTTTGCAAATCAAAATGAATGTATCAATTGTTTAAAAGACATACCCATGATGAAAAGTAATTTCTAAAAGCAATAAAGCTATTATTTTTTAAATGGATTCGAATTATTTTATTTCTGTTTTTTTTTAATTACAATTTTTTTTAAAACTAGAATAAAAAGAGAGAGGCTGCTTGTAATGAGCAGCCTTTCTTGTTGGGTGAAATTCCAAAAAAAAATAAAATTGCTTCACCAGTTCGCTAACGCTCGGGTCCAAATTCCAGTAAAATTTAGAATTTGGAATTTGGAATTTTGAAATATTGTGATTTAACCTTTTAGTTTTCTTTTACAAGATAAATCCCGTCTTCTTTGATTTCAATAAGCTTCTCTTTATACAAAGCGCCGATTGCTTTTTTAAAGGTCTTTTTGCTCATTTTCAATACTGTTTTAATATCTTCAGGATGTGAGTTGTCATTTAGCCTCAAGAAACCTCTATTTGCTCTTAATTCTCCTAAAATCTTCTCGGCGTTCGGTTCAATGCTTTCATAACCTTGAACTTGCAGCACAACATCTATTTTATTGTCGGGACGAATATTTTTAATATAGCCACGCATTCTGTCTCCAGTTCGGATCGAATCATCATAGACTTCATCTTTATACAAAAGACCTTTGTGCTGCTCATTAATGATGACATTAATTCCCATGTCTGTAATATGCGAAACAATCAAATCAACTTCTTCACCTTTTTCAACCGTCAAATGATCGTTGCTCAAAAACTGATTTGTTTTGCTCGACGCCACCAAACGATTCGTTTGTTTATCCATATACAAATAAACCAAGTAACGTTTTCCTTTTTCCATTGGGCGCGCTTGTTCTTTAAACGGAACAAGAATGTCTTTTTCCATTCCCCAATCCATAAAAGCGCCCACTTGATTGATGTAATTTACTCTCAAAAGCGCAAATTCATTCAACATTATATAAGGTTCAAGCGTTGTCGCCACTGGTCGTTGTTCGTGATCCAAATAAACAAAAACAACAAGCTCTTCGCCTATTTCAAATTCATTTGGGACATATTTATTTGGAAGCAAAACATCATGAATTCCGTCAGGATCATTTTCAGGATTTCCTAAAAACAAGCCAACTTTAGTATCACGCAATATTTTTAGTGCATTGTATTTTCCTATTTTAAGCATATTCTTTAAGTTCTAGGGTGCAAATGTACGAAGTTTGGGAATGGTAAACCGAAAAATGTTAAAGAACGCCGCATTTTGTCATAGTTTATTCCTTTTAATTACATTTGAAAACCTATAATTAACACCAAATAAATGAAAAAGACCCTTATCTATGCTGCTTTCGCATTTTTAATTTTCACTCAAGCTTCTGTATCCCAAGTTTCTGAAGACCCGGAAATAAAGAAAATGATCAGCGAAATCAAAGCTGAAAATCTCGAAGCAACTATCAACAAATTAGTTTCTTTTGGAACAAGACATACTTTAAGTGATCCAAAAAACAAAACAAAAGGAATTGGTGCGGCGCAACAATGGGTGAAATCTGAGTTTGATAAATTTGCACTGGAATCTAATGGCCGATTAACTTCTGAAATTGATTATTTTGACGTTAAAGCAGATGGCAAAAGAATCAATGTTGACAGTAAGATTGGAAATGTAATGGCCACTTTAAAAGGAACAGATCCAAATGACAATCGTATAATTATTATAAGCGGACACCTAGATTCAAGAGTTTCTGATGTTATGAATATCAAATCAAATGCTCCAGGAGCGAATGATGATGGTTCTGGCGTTGCTGCTGTGATTGAATTAGCAAAAGTGATGAGCAAAAGATCTTTTCCAGCAACCATTATTTTTGTTGCCGTAACTGGTGAAGAGCAAGGATTAATTGGTGCGCGACATCTTGCAGAAAAAGCAAAAGAAGGCAAATGGAATATTATTGCGATGCTTAATAATGATATGATTGGAAATAGCTTGTCTAGCGGCACCAATTTGAGAGACAATACTCAAATTCGTATTTTCAGTGAAACTATTCCGTATCTAGAAACTGAAGAGGAAGCTAAAATGCGTAAAGCAATAAGTCGTGATAATGATAGTCCGTCAAGGCTTTTGGCTCGATACATCAAAACTGTTACTGAACAATATGTAGATCAGCTGAAAGTAAAATTAGTTTATAGAAATGACCGTTTTTTGCGTGGTGGAGATCATACGCCATTTAGCCAAAATGGTTTTACGGCAGTTCGTTTTTGCGAAATGAATGAAAATTTCGATCATCAGCATCAGGATTTGAGAACTGAAAACAACATAAAATATGGCGATTTGCCTGAATTTATGGATTTTGACTATTTGAGAAAAAACACTTGTTCAAACTTGGCAACATTAGCAAATCTTGCTTCGTCTCCAAAAGCTCCTGAAAATGTTGGAATTGAGGTTAAAAAACTTTCTAATTCATCTACTTTGATTTGGTCTGCTCCAGAAGGAAAAGCGCAATATGGCTATCAAATTTTAATGAGAGAAACTTCATCTTCACATTGGGAAAAAACAATTTTTGTAAAAGATACACAGGCAGAAATTCCATATTCTAAAGATAATTACTTTTTTGCTGTACAAACGGTAGATGCTTTAGGACATTCAAGTTTGCCGATTTTCCCTATTCCTATTAAATAAGATTATTTTAAAAATAAAAAGCGCCAATAGGCGCTTTTATTTTTTTACTTGTTGTAAACACTTTCTTTTTTAAAGTGGATTGTCAATAAATAATATACAACCGCCCTGTATTTGTGTTTGTTGGCATGACCGTATTTTTCGATCACAGCATTAATACCGGCATCTAAATCTGGACCGTCTTTCAATCCTAATTTTTTGATCAAAAAGTTTTTCTTTACTGTGTCTAATTCAGATTGTTGCGAAGATGCAACTGTAGAGGCATCAGCATTATAAATAGATGGCCCACAGCCAATCGTTACTTTTGTCAACAAATCCATGTTTGGCGATATACCGCATTTCTCTTTTAAATCTGCCGCATACTTTTTAATTAATTCTTCTCTTGCGCTCATAATTTTAATATTGGTTACAATTAATGCAGCCAATTTAAAATAAAATATGGATTTAAAATAAATTTTAACACAATTTAACTTACAAAAAAAATCAAATCAATTCTTTAAAATACTGTTTCAGAATGACATCATTTTCAGCAGTTGGAGTAAATATTTCAAAAAGAACCGGAGTATTGTCTTGAGAGTAAAAAGTATTGATGTTTTCACGTAGTGATTTATTATCAGAAGCCTTTAAATACTCAAACCCATACATTTTCGCCAAATGTTCAGCAGTCAATTGATGCGAAGTCTCAAAATAAGTATTGAAAACAGGTTTCTCTTCATGTCCAGGCAAAATTCTGAAAATTCCTCCCCCACCATTATTGATTAAAATAATTTTGAAGTTTTTTGGGATATAAGAATTCCATAAGGCATTGCTGTCATATAAAAAGCTGATATCGCCGGTTATAAAAATCCCTTGTTTCTTGCTGCCTACGGCAGCACCAATTGCCGTTGATGTACTTCCATCGATTCCGCTCGTTCCTCTGTTGCAGAAAACTTCAATCGATTCATCAATATCAATTAATTGTGCATATCGAATGGCAGAACTGTTACTAATTTGTAATTGGCTGTTTTTTGGCAATGATTTAATGATTTCGTCAAAAACTTTAAAATCTGAAAAGGGTATTTTTTGCAAATATTCGTTACGTTTTGCTTTTCGCAAATCATACACTTTTTTGATTTCAGAAAAATAATTGCTTTTTGTAAACTCCGTTTTTGCAAATAATTCAGTGAAAAAATTATTTGGCTTCATTACAAAATGCTGCGTCAAGGCGCCAAAAGTATCGTATGCACGCAAAGCGTCTATATGCCAATGCTGTTTTGGTTTATATTTTCGCAAAAATCCTTTGATTCTTTTAGAAACAATCATTCCCCCAAAAGTGATTAAAATTTCAGGCTCAAGAGCTTTGAAATCAGCATCATCAAAAGGCGTAATTAAAGTGTCAATACTACTAACAAAATGAGGATGATGCAAATTAGAAGTCGTTTCGGTCAATACTACAACTGATGGATCATTGGCTAAATTTTCAATAATTGCATTATCAATTGTATTCGCTTCATTTACGCCAACTAAAACAAGTTTACGTTTAGCTTTATTCCAAATAGAAACAAATTCAGCTTCATTTTCAATGGTTTTTGTTCCGATTATTTCCTCAGAATTTGTGATTTTAGATTGAACAGAAAGCGTTTCAACAGTTTCGTATAAAGGTTCTTCAAAAGGCGCATTAATATGAACTGGCCCTTTTTGAAGAATGGAAGTTTCAATCGCTTTATTGATTTTCAAATCATTTTCAACAGAAGCTTCTTCGGTTAAATTGGCATTGAAAACGGAGTGATTCAAGAAAACATTTTCCTGACGAATGGTCTGTCCGTCGCCAATATCAATCTTGTTTTGCGGGCGATCTGCAGAAATTACGATTAAAGGGATTTGACTATAAAAAGCTTCGGCTACAGCCGGATAATAATTCAATAATGCTGATCCTGAGGTACAAACAACCGCTGTTGGTTGTTTGGTTTGTTGTGCAATTCCTAAAGCAAAAAATGCTGCACAACGCTCATCAGCTATGCTGTAACATTTAAAATTTGGATTTTGTGCAAATCCTATCGTTAAAGGTGCGTTTCGTGAACCTGGAGAAATTATAATGTTTGTTATTCCTTTTGCTGAACAAATTTCGATAATGCTTTGTGCAAGCGGTATTTTGGGGTAAATCATTCCTGTGGCGTATTATTTTTTAAAGAAAATTAATGAAACTAAAACTTTCTTTTACTATTACAAAGTTACAAACTTCGTAATTGATTTAACTTATAAATGGCAAGATATTAAGAAACATTCTCAAAAAAGGGAATATATTTGTAAAAGTGAATTTGTACTAAAAATATACACCTTATGCGTTTACTTTACATTGTCATCCTTTTTCTTTCACTACAAACCGTAAGTTCTCAAAATCAGTTTGTTCCAAATGATACGCCATATAAAACCGCATTAGAAAAAGCAAAAACGGAAGGAAAACCGCTTTTTATAATGCTTTACGCCGATTGGTGCCCGCATTGCAATCAAATGAAAAAAGAGGTTTTCAGCAATCCTGACGTAATGGCTTTTTTAAACGAAAACTATGTTTGTATTTGGAAAAATATTGAAAAAGATGAAGGAATAACTTTGAAGGACAAATACAAAACAAAATCGCTGCCTACATTTTTGTTTTTGGATTCGAATGAAACGCTTTTATATGCCTTGAAAGGCGAAATGAAAACGCCTGAGTTTATGATCGAGGCAAAATATGCGCTGAATTCCCGAATGCAATTGCCTTATTTAGAAAAAGAATTCATGTCAGATCCGAGTAATTCTGATAAATTTTTTGCTTATTTAAGTACGCTCAAAAAAGGAAAGGATCGAACTGAATTATCGCCAGCAACTCATATTTATTTAAAAACACAATCTGATGCACAATTAGTTAGTGAAACCAATTGGAGAATTATTGCTAATGGCGTTACTGATATTAATTCAAGGGAATTTCAATACGTTTTAAAACATCAAAAAGAATTTGCAACTGTTGCTTCTCAAAGTCGTGTAGACCGTAAAATTGAAAGTATTGTAACCGAATTACTTCGCCCTTACGTTGATAATTTAGATACTGTAAATTATTTTAAACAAAGAGAAGTTGCAAAATCGATTCGTTTGCAAAAAACGGATTCGTTAGTTTTTAAATTTGATCTAACGTTGGCAGAACGAACAGAAAAATGGCAGTTTTACAAAAGAGTGACGCTTGAAAATACTCAAAAATTAGTTTGGAATGATGCCGGCTTTTTGAAAGATATCGGCCAGACTTATTTAAAACATATTAATGATACAGAAAGTTTGAAAAAATCAATTTTCTGGGTGAAACGTTCGTTGGAAATCAATGATTCGTATGATGGAAATTTATTGATTGCCCGACTTTACAATAAAATCAAAGACAAAACAATGGCGTTGCAATATGCCAAAGATGCCAAAGTAATTTGTACCGAAATGACTTGGGATCCTAAAGAAGTTGATGCTTTAATAACTGAACTAAACAAAAAATAACCAAAAAAATACCGCAGAAATTACCATGGAAGTTACATTAAGACCCGCAACTGAAAATGACTTGCAAAAAATTCTTGAAATTGTAAATCATTCTATTTTGCATACAACTGCAAATTATAGTTATGATATTCAAACACTTGAAGTGCAGACAAAATGGTTTGAAGATAAAAAATCTAAAAACCTGCCAATCGTAGTTGCCGATTTAGATGGTGAAGTGGTAGGTTTTGGAAGTTATGGGCAGTTTCGTGAAAAAATTGGCTATCAATATACAGTCGAACATTCTGTTTATGTAGTTGACAATGTAATAGGAAAAGGTATTGGATCTAAATTATTAACTGAATTAATTCGTTTAGCAAAAGAACAAGGCTATCACGTTATGATTGGCGCAATCGACGCAGATAACGCAGGAAGCATTGCTTTTCATGAACGCTTCGGATTTGTAGCAACAGGAACAATCCGAGAAGTTGGATATAAATTTGATCACTGGCTGGATTTAGTTTTTATGCAGTTGATATTAAAATAGTTATAACATCTTCATCTTTGTCAGGCTGAGCGAAGTCGAAGTCTCAGTTGCTGAATCACTTTGCGGGACTTCGACTTCGCTCAGTCTGACATCTGACTAAACCACTCTGCACTGAAAGTGCAGAGGTTTGTTTGACGAGGGACTGAAAGTCCCTTTTTCTATTTCATTCAAGAATGAAATTTGAATCATCATCATTATCTTTCCTTCTATGATGCTCCAGATATTCATTTACCATTTCATCAGTTATATTTCCTGTACTCCAAACTCCATAACCACTTGCCCAAAAATGTTGTCCCCAGTAACGTGCGTGAAGTTCTGGAAACTCCATTTGCAATTTCCTTGAAGTACGACCTTTGAAACTTTTTAAAATTGAACTTACATTTTGCTTTGGCGCATACTCAATATGCATGTGAACGTGATCTGCGCTCACAACTCCTTTCAAAATTTCTATCCCTTCCGCTTCGCATATTTGTATCAAAAGTTCACGACAGCGCTTTTGGATATCACCTTTCAAAACCTTAAACCTATATTTCGTAACCCAAACAACATGACATGTTAATCTGCTTACTGTGTGCGAACCTTTTCTTAATTCTGTAGCCATAAATTAAAGATAAAGATTTTTTCGCATTACTAAAGTACTGCAATAAATTGCAGGGTTTTTAACCCAAATCTGAGACCAATAAAACAAAAAAATCCACAAACTTGAATTTCTTCAAATTTGTGGATTTTTTTTATTTTTAAGCTAAGAATTAACTTTTAATCCAATTGATTACTTCTGCATCTGTAACTAATGTTTTAGGTTTGATTACTTTGACCAATTGCCCTTTTTCATTAATTAAATATTTTTGAAAATTCCATTCCACTTCTGAATCTTGCACTCCGTTTTTAGATTTTTGAGTCAAGAATTTGTAAACCTCGCACATATCATCACCTTTTACCGAAACTTTATCCATCATTGGAAAAGTTACGCCATAATTCAATTGGCAAAATGTAGCAATTTCTTCATTTGTTCCTGGCTCCTGCCCTGCAAAATTATTTGCCGGAAAACCTACAATTACAAAGTTTTTGTCTTTGTATTCTTTGTAAACTGCCTCAAGATCTTTGTACTGTGGCGTAAGTCCACATTTTGAAGCTGTATTGACAATCATTACTTTTTTTCCTTTTAAGGAAGCAAAATCAAAAGTCTTTCCTGACAAATCTTCAACTTTGAACTGGTAAATTGTTCCTTCTGCCATGTTTTTTTCTGTTTTAGATTTTTTATTACTCGATTGAGCCTGAGTTTGTGCAAAAACCATAAAGAGGGCGCTGCACATCAAAAATGCTATTTTTTTCATTGTTTAATTTTTTATAAAATTAGTTAAAATCTGATTTACAATGTGGCTTTGTTACTTTTATTTTCTATTAAAGATTCGTTAAAAAAATGAAGCCTAACGTTAATCAGACGTTAGGCTTCCCCCCATACAAACAAATCAAACCATGAATTAATTACTATGCCTTTTTTTATTTTTATTTTAAATATAGTTGATGCCTCCCGGTTATAACGAAAATTAATTTCAACCCCTAATTCGTATTTTAATGACTTTTTTAATGGCGTGTATGGATTTTTACTATTTATAAATTGAAAATACGGCTTAATAAATTTTCTATTTGGAAGTCCGAGGACACCAACTATTAAACTTTAATAATCAAATATTATTCATCAGAATTTCGAAATGAACGTTCTGTCTGTCTTTTTTAAAATCATTTTTAGAGAATTTTGTAAGTGCCAAAACATTTGTAAGAGCTACAATCAATATTTTAAAAAAAATTACCTTATTCATGATCCTATATTTTTATTTATTGAGATTTTATTTACACTTTTAACTCCAAAAACATTCTTTTTTCTAAACTTATTTTTAGAATTTCTAGAACCGTTGTTCTCAAATTCTCCCCGTTTTATGGGTGATTTTGCTATTATTATGCATTTAGATTTTCTTTTATAATAGCATTTACGTAATTGGATTGCATTTGGTTTTAAAAAATCGAAAAAAAAATTAAAAAAAACTTTAAATATTTTTCAAACCCTAATGTTTACTAGGTTTTTGGCTGTTAAAAAAATAGAATTTTCACAAAAAAATAAATTATCTTTATCTCAGGTAATAAAATAATGTAAGAATTAATTATTTGTTTAAGCTTTAAAATCCAAATCTATGAGTCAAGAAGAGTTATTAGTTTTAATTTACAAAAAAGACGAAAGAGCTTTTACCCATCTGTACGATATGTACTCGAAAAGTTTGTTTTCGGTCATTAGTGTACTAATCAAAAATCGCGAAGAAGCCGAAGATGTTTTGCAAGAAGTTTTTGTAAAAATCTGGAAAAACATCGATTCGTATAACGAAAGCAAAGGACGATTTTATACTTGGATCCTTAATATTGCTAGGAATACTTCTATTGACACATTGAGATCCAAAAATTATAATAACACTCAAAAAAACCTTTCATCAGATAATTTCGTAAATCTGTTAGATGAGAGCAATAAATTAAGCAATAAACTGGATGCAATTGGAATTCAAGAGTTCGTAAAGAAGCTAAAACCAAAATGTATCGAAATTATTAATTTGTTATTCTTTAAAGGATATACCCAACAAGAAGCTTCAGAAGAATTGGCCATGCCATTGGGAACTATCAAAACGCAAAACAGAAACTGTATTAACGACTTAAGAAATTATCTAAAAATATAATGGAAGCACAAGAATATATTGAATCAGGAACTCTAGAGCTATATGTTTACGGTTTATTGACCGAAGCTGAAAATTTAGAAATTGCCGAATTGGCGAAAAAAAATCCAGAAGTTTTACAAGAAATTATTTCTATCGAAAAAGCTATTGTTGCTTTGTCATCAAGCTTCTCTCCTTTCCATTCGGTAGCGAATTTTGAGAAAATCAAAGCCAGATTAGAGCTTAAACATGGCAAAGTAGTCGATATGAAACCAGCATCAAACTGGTCTCAATATGTAGGCTGGGCTGCAGCAGTACTTTTATTACTAGGCTTGGGCTATCAGACTTTAGAATTAACTAAGTCAAAAGAAGCCATTAGCACAGTTGGAACTGAAAAAAGCAAAATTGAAAGAGAGTATGCTTTTCTAGATCAGCAAAACAAAGAAACCGAGAAAAATTTAGCTATCGTTAGAGATATCAAAAATACTGGTGTAACGCTTGGCGGTCAAGCGGTTTCTCCAACATCTTTCGCAAAAGTATATTGGAACAAGGAAACCAAAACGACTTACATTGATGCGGCTGGTTTGCCAAAACCTCCAAAGGGAATGGTTTACCAAGTTTGGGCTTTAAAGCTTAGTCCAGTGTTAACACCAACGAGCATTGGTTTACTGAGTGATTTCGAAGGAAATTCTAATAAAATTTTCGCCGTTGATCGTACAAACGAAGCCGAGGCATTCGGAATTACGCTTGAGCCCGCCGGCGGAAGCTTGACACCAACAATGACACAACTTTATACATTAGGAAAAGTTTAAAATTGACATTTGTACTTAAAATGAAAAACGCATATTATCTCAAATATGCGTTTTTTTATTATTTTTAATTCATTATAAATCAAATACCACAATAATGAACGGAAATTTACTTCTAAGAATTGCAGTTGCTATTATTTTATTGACTCATTCTGTTTTTGGTATGTTCAATAACGGAATCAACGATTTTGGGAATTTATATTTGAACCAAATTGGCTTTGCTCCTTTTGGCGTTTTCCTAGCTTGGAGCATTAAACTCTCGCATATGATTGCTGCAATACTTTTACTTTTGAATAAATACATTAAGCTTGCTGGTTTTGTAACCATTTTTGTTTTAATAATGGGAATTATTCTGGTTCATTTTCAAGAAGGCTGGTTCGTTGTTGGTGGCGGAAGAAACGGTGTTGAGTACAACTTTTTATTAATTGTTGTTTTATTAGCGATTATGTTTCCAAATGGTTTTAAAAAAGTAGAATCTAATTAAATGTCATTATGCAAATTCTCTGTAAAAATTGTCACCATACTTTTACTATTGCAGCAACTGCGGACAACCTGCAGCAACTCATAAAATAAACATTCATTTTTTATGGCATGATATTCAGCACGGGTTGCTGCATTTTGATAAAGGAATAACGTATTCGTTAAAACAGCTTTTTACAAGACCAGGACATACTGTTCGTGAATTTATTGAAGGAAAACGTGTCAGGCATTTTAAACCGCTTTCATTAGTTGTGGTTTTGGCAACGCTTTATGGCGTACTTTATCATTATTTCCATATCAATACGTTTCCAGATCCGGGAGATAAAACGTTAGATTACAATGAATTCAACGAATGGGTTGCGATACATTTTTCATGGGTTACGATTGCTACAATTCCAATTTACACCATTGGAACTTATATTGTTTTTAGAAAACAGGGATATAATTTTGTTAAATTTTTTGTATTGAATACTTTTAAGGCTTCACAAAGGCTTTTTGTTCAAATATTGACTTTTCCAATATTGCTTTATTTAAATGGAACGCCTGAAATTCGAAAATTTTCATCAGTAACTTACTTTATTGGACTAGTGCTTATATTCTGGACAAATATTCAATTCTTTAATAAAATGTCGAAGTGGAAAGCTTTCTATTTGAGCATTCTAAGTCATCTTATTTTTTTAGTTTGCTTTTTCGTCATTGCCTGTATAATATTAATAATTTCAGGAAAAGTTCCGGATTAAATTATTCAATACTATTTTAATAGAAAAAAGGTTCTGCAAAATATGCAGAACCTTTTTTTATAATGAATTAATAACTTTCGAGATAAATTATTTCTTTTTTACTTTTTTGCTTTTGTAATATTTACGGTATTTTGGATATGTTAACGCTCCAATTACAGAAATTGTTGCAAAACAATAATAAACCCAGCTTAAAGAATGTGCTTCTCCACTTGCATATGAGTGTAATCCAACTAAGTGGAAGTTTACTCCATAGTACGTAAATAAAATCGAAATAAAAGCATACATACTCATTAAGTTAAAGAACCATTTTCCGCGTAAAGCCGGTACAAAACGAGCGTGAATAACAAACGCATAAATCATAATCGAGATTAAAGCCCAAGTTTCTTTTGGATCCCAACCCCAGTAGCGTCCCCAGCTTTCATTTGCCCATTGTCCGCCAAGGAAGTTTCCTATCGTTAACATAATCAAACCAATTGTCAATGACATTTCGTTGATATATGTAATCTCTTTAATGTTCAACTCCATTTTAGCTTTGTTTTTTTCCGTAGTAAAGAAAATCAATAGTAAGGCCACAAAACCTAAAATCATTCCTAATGCGGTCGGACCGTAACTACCTACAATAACCGCCACGTGAATCATTAACCAATAGGAATTAAGAACGGGCTGTAAGTTTGCAATTTCTGGATCAATCCAGTTCATGTATGCAGCCATTAAAATCATAGCGGTAACGAAAGCAGATGAAGCCACCGTTAATTTTGATTTGCGGTCAAAAGCCAATCCGAAGAACATCGTTGACCAAGCCACATATACAATAGCTTCATACGCATTACTCCACGGAGCATGACCAGAAATATACCAGCGTGCTATTAATCCTAATGTGTGGATCGCAAATAACAGTCCCACAATAACATGAAAAGCATTTACTGTAATACGAATCCATTTTTTTTCAAAAAAGATATTTAAAATTGTAAAAGCGAACATTAATATTGCTGCTGTCAAATACCAATACGGTAATTTTTGAAGAACATCATATTTGTTATAAGCAATCTCAGCATCGATTTTTTGCTCGCTTGGACGAACTTTTGCACCAAATTTCTTTTGGAAACCATTAATACTTTCAACCAATTGATCAGCTGTATCCCAATTTTTAGAAATTGAACCATTATTCAATGCGCTGAAATATAAAGGAAGTATTTGCTTCACATAAGTAGAATCCATTCCTTTAAAACCGCTGTTTTCACGTTCTAAGAAAGAGACCCATTTATTATTTGGATCATTTGGAATTGGGAAAATTTTCAAAATGCTTCCGCTCAAAGCAGATTCCATCAAGTTTACTTTTTTATCTGTTTCGATAAAATCTTTCTCAAACTGATTTGGATTTCCTGCTTTATAAGCATCATCTAAATATGGTGATAATTTATAATTTCCGTTTTCATCAAAGAATTTTACAAATGGAGCATATTTAGCTTCTTTTTCAATACCAATAATTTTACGAATACTGTCATTTCCAGATTTGATATAAATAAGCGGAATTTGAATCCAGACCTGTGCATATTGCGTCATAGACAAAAATACCTGATCAGAATTCATTCCGTTATATGTATCATTATGACTTACCTTACGCAACAATTCAGATGAAAACGTATTGATTGGTTTCATTCTTCCTCCAGCATCTTGAATAATCAAACGTCCAAATTTAGCTGCATGAGCTTCTTGAGCTTTGTAGATTGTCAATAATGAATCCAACTGTTTTTGACTTGGCGGTGCTACAACATGATTAGCATGATCATTTGGATCTGTAGTATGATTATGATCGTGTTCATGTGAATGTACATGCGGATTTTGTTGTGCAAAACCGCTCAAACCAATCATTAAAACCAAAATCGTAATCAGTTTTTCTTTTTTCTTTTTAACCGTTTCCAATTTACGCTTCAAATCTCCAAAACGAGAATGCTTTGTAAACATGATTGCCATTAAACCAATGTAAAGTAAAAAATATCCAAAATATGTAATGTTAGTTCCCCAGAAATCATGGTTTACAGATAAAACAGTTCCCTTTTCATCTGGATCAAATGAAGATTGGAAGAAACGATAGCCTTTATAATCTAAAACGTGATTCATAAAAATATCAGCATCAAAAGTTTCAGTAGAATCCTGAACCGTTACTTTACTTTTAAAAGCAGAATAACTTTTTTCTGTTCCAGGATATTTATCGGCAATAAAATCATTTAATCTCACTTTGAAAGGCAAAATATAAGCCTTGCTTCCAAAGAATAAACTATATTCAATTTTTCCAATTTTTACCGTTTGAGCCTCTCCTACACTTCCTTTAGAACCTAAAAGACGTACTTGTTTTTCTTGACCATCAGCTTTTATTTTTACAAATAAAGCATCAGTATGCGATTTTGCTTTAAAGTCGTTGCTTGATTCATAATCAACAACACCTTTGATTGCTGGATCTGGAAAAACAATACGGATATCGCCAATGCTGTAAAGAGAACGCATCATCAAAGGCTGTACATTATCTTTAGTTACATCACCTTGTAACTTATCAGCCATTCGCATAAATTTTCCTTCAAATGGCGTTTGAATGGTATATTTTTCTCCCGTTGTATTGATGTTGATTGCGCCTTCAGTTTGTTTGTTCAATGCAAACAATACATTATGAATATTTTGAACTTCGCCTTCTTTCAAAAAATGCTCTTCACGTCCGCCAGCACCAGCTTCGACTAATTTTAAATAAAGCGTTCCTTTTGGATCTGGTTTTATTGTTTCTTTTGCGCCCATGATATAGTTCACGTAAGAAACCTCAAACGGAGTTTCGTCAAATTGACCTGAAAGCGTAAAATCATTATTAGTTACCGGCGACAACAAAAGATTTTTGTCGAAAACTCTTCTTCTCGGTTCGCCTTTGTATTCTCCATCAGCAAAAACAGTAATAAAAGTTTTGTCTGAATAAATTTGATTTTCTGCTGCGCCTTCGCGAATTGGCATCATTCCTTCATAACTAATATAACGTGTTATAAAAGCTCCAAGAAGGATAAAAATAAAAGCAATGTGAAGCAATAAAGTCGCCCATTTTTCTTTTTTAAGCAATTGGTAGCGTTTTATATTTCCAAGGAAATTTAGCATAAAAACGACCATTATCGCCTCAAACCACCAAGTATTGTAAATTAAGATTCTGGCTGTATCTGTGTTGTATTTGCTTTCGATAAAAGTTCCAACTCCCATTGCAATTGCAAATGTTAAAAAAAGAACGGCCATTAAGCGTGTAGAAAACAAAAAAGAGAATATTTTTTTATCCATTTTTGAGGAATTACATTGTATAAAAGTGGCACAAAAGTACTTAAAAATGTTGAGTTCCAATATTTGAGATTTGTTAATAAAAACTAAAAGTAACATCCTTTTTTAAGGAAAACCTGCCCATCCATAGGTTAATTACTACAAAATCAAACTGTTTAATAATTTCTTTGAATATTGAGATTTTTTCATAGATTTGTGTAATCGATTACATTTTGAATTTATGCTTTTCAAACCAAGAAATTTATATTTTTCTCAAAAAAGGAAGCATCAAATAAAAATTCGTTTATTAACTATCTCTTTTTAAAATTATTAAAATGAAAACCAAAACCATTCATCTTGTTCTTTCGCTTTCACTTTTCGCATTAGCCGTAACAAACAAAACTGTTGCTCAAAATTCAAAATCTACTTCTTTTTATAAGGATATTGAATTTAAAATGGCTAAAGTTCAAGAACCAATAATTCCTAAAAATACAGTAAACTTAAAAGATTTTGGTGCAGTAAGCGGTGGTTATGTTTTAAATACAAAGGCTTTCGCCGATGCGATTGACGCTCTTTCAAAAAAAGGTGGCGGAAAATTGATAATTCCACCTGGAATTTGGCTCACAGGTCCGATAATTTTAAAAAGCAATATCGAATTACATGCTGAAACTGGCTCTTTAATCAAATTTTCAACGGATAAAAAACTTTACCCAATTATTGAAACCAGTTTTGAAGGATTAAATACTTGGCGTTGCATCTCTCCTATTTATGGGAAAAATTTGGAGAATGTCGCTTTTACAGGAAATGGCGTTTGGGACGGTTCTGGTGAAGTTTGGAGGCAGGTAAAAAAGAGCAAACTAACAGATAGTCAATGGAAAAATTTTGTGGCTTCGGGCGGTGTTTTAAATGAGAAAAAAGACAGTTGGTATCCGTCTGAAACTTTTATGAAAGCAGCTGTAGGAGCTGATCAAAATGTAAGACTTGATTTAAAATCGAAAGAGCAATTTGAAGAAATTCATGATTTTCTTCGTCCTGTAATGGTAAGCATTCAAAACAGCAAAAGAGTTTTATTTGATGGTCCGGTTTTTCAAAATTCTCCAGCTTGGAACATTCATCCACTAATGATTGAGGATTTGATTATCCGAAATATTACCGTTAGAAATCCGTGGTATTCTCAAAACGGCGACGGACTCGATGTAGAATCATGCAAAAATGTTTTGGTCGAAAATTCGAGTTTTGATGTTGGTGATGATGCAATCTGTATTAAATCAGGAAAAGACAAAGATGGTCGTGATCGCGGTATTCCTTGCGAAAATATAATCGTAAAAAACAATATCGTTTATCACGGTCATGGTGGTGTAACGGTTGGAAGTGAAATGTCTGGAGGCGTTAAAAATCTGCATGTTTCAAACTGTACTTTTATGGGAACTGATGTTGGTTTGCGATTCAAAAGTACGCGTGGTCGTGGCGGCATTGTTGAAAACATCTTTATTTCGAATATTTATATGACCTACATTCCTTCTCAAGCTATTTCTTTTGATTTATATTATGGAGGAAAATCAATCGCTGAAACATTAGCCGAAGGTGGCACTCAAGTGAAAAACAAAATGATGCCTGTAAATGAAGAAACGCCTCAATTCAAAAATATTTCGATCAAAAACATCACTATTGCTGGAGCTTATCAAGCCGTTTTTCTCCAAGGTTTGCCGGAAATGAATCTTGAAAATATTGAAATTTCAAATTTGACGGCAAAAGCTGAAAATGGTTTTTCAATTATTGATGCAAACGGAATCAAAATCAGCAACGCAAAATTAGACATTCAAAAACCTACTATTTTTGAAATTTACAACGTAAGAAATATGTCTTTTAAAAATATTGAATTCAATTCAAAATCAGAAAAAGCGATTTCAATTAATGGAGAAGTAAGCCAAAATATAGAGTTTGCAAAAAATTCAAATACTGATTTATCTAAGAATATCACTATCGGTGAAACGGTTCCTAAAGGTGCCGTGAAATTTTAAAATCATTAAAACCAATAAACAAAATCCGCTTTTTGAAATGACAAAAGCGGATTTTGTTTTTAAATTTAAACCTAAACAAACTCATCCGCATTTAAAAAAATAAATGTTAATTTTGTCCTATGATTCGACTCTCAATAATTGGTTCCGGAAATGTTGCACAGCATTTAATTAAAGCTTTCGCCAAAAGTGAGGCTATCGAAATTGTGCAAATATTTTCTAGAAAAAAAGAAGCCCTGCTTTCTCTTATTGATGAAAATAAAATCGTAACTGATTTGAGCCAATTAAAATCGGCTGATTTATATATTATTGCTGTTTCAGACAATGCAATTCTCGAAGTTTCACACCAATTGCCTTTTCAAAACAAACTTGTAGTCCATACTTCTGGCGCTGCGCCGTTAAATGCCTTGGATTCTAAAAACAGACGAGGCGTTTTTTATCCGCTTCAAACTTTTTCTAAAAATAAAGCTGTAGATTTTTCAGTTATTCCGATGTGCTTGGAAGCCGAAAATAGTTCCGATTTTGAACTTTTGGAAAAAACAGCGAAAACTATTTCAAATGCCGTTTTTGCAATAAATTCGGAACAAAGAAAAGCTTTGCATGTTGCAGCCGTTTTTGTGAATAATTTTACGAATCATTTATATCAAATTGGAAAAGAAATTTGTGATGAACATCAAGTTCCATTTGAAGTTTTGAAACCTTTGATTCAGGAAACTGCTGAAAAAATCAATATTCTAGATCCAATTGATGCACAAACTGGTCCAGCAAAACGAAATGACACGAATACTATAGAAGCACATTTGGCGTTTTTAACCAACGAAAATCAAAAAAACATTTATAATATACTCACACAATCTATACAAAATAATGGCAAAAAGTTATAAAGAAATAATGAATGACATCACAACATTTGTTTTTGATGTTGATGGCGTACTTACAGACAGTTCTGTTTTTGTAACCAATGAAGGCGAAATGCTTCGTACAATGAACATTCGCGATGGTTATGCAATGAAGGCTGCTATTGAGAGCGGTTACCATGTGTGCATTATTTCTGGCGGAAGCAATGAAGGCGTTCGTATTCGTTTAAATAATCTAGGTGTTAAAGATGTTTATTTAGGGACTCCTGACAAGGTGCAGACTTTTAACGATTATACTAATGCAAACAATATAAAACCTGAACAAGTATTATATATGGGTGATGATATTCCGGATTTTCATGTAATGAAATTAGTTGGTTTGCCAACTTGTCCTCAAGACGCAAGCCCAGAAATTAAACACATTTGCCGTTATATTTCGCACGTAAAAGGCGGGCGTGGTGCTGCACGTGACGTAATCGAACAAGTGATGAAAGTGCAAGGAAAATGGATGGAATACTTTAATGGAAAACACGATTAATTGTCAATTATAAATTGTTAATTATCAATTTAAAAAAAACTTAGCAACTTAGCCCCTTAGCTACTTAGAACCTTAAAAAATGAAATACTTAAAATTAGTTCGATACCAAAACCTACTGATGCTTGCATTTATGCAGGTTTTATTTCGTTATGCCTTTTTAAAACAGCAAAATATTCCGCTAGCTTTGGCCGACTGGCAATACGGATTATTGGTTTTAAGCACTGTTTTATTGGCAGCAGCAGGATATGTCATCAACGATATTTTTGATGTAGCAACCGATTCAATCAACAAACCAAATAAAGTTATTATTGGCAAAGAAATTTCTGAAGCCAGAGCTTATAATCTTTACATTGGCTTGAATATTACTGGAGTTGCAATTGGATTTTATTTGTCGAATGTAATTTTGAGGCCAAGTTTTGCGACGATTTTTATTCTGATTGCTTCATTGCTTTACTTTTACTCTACTAGTTTAAAACAAATAATGATTTTGGGCAATTTTATTGTAGCCTTGCTTTTGGCTTTGAGCGTAATTATTATCGGAATTTTTGATTTGTTTCCGGCAACAAATGCAGAAAATCAAGCGCAAATGGCAAGTATGTTTTCTATTTTAATCGATTATGCTCTTTTTGCTTTTATGATAAATTTCGTGAGAGAAATAGTTAAAGATATTGAAGATGTAAATGGTGATTACAATCAAGGAATGAATACTTTACCAATTGCAATTGGCAATAGTAGAGCTGCTAAAATTGCTTTAGGATTTGCTATAGTTCCGTTTATTTTATCGTTGCTTTATATTAATGAATACTTCATGCACAATAAGCTTTATATTGCCACTTTATACGGTTTTGCTACTGTACTCGCACCTTTATTATACTTTATTGTCAAAATATTCACAGCAAAAACACAAAAGGAATTTCATCATTTGAGCACCGTTTTAAAACTGATTTTGTTTTTCGGAATTTTATCAATTCTTGTAATAACGCTAAATATTAAGTACAATGCTTAAAGAAAAACTCAAAAAATATACTTTGATTCTGGCTTCAGGATCGCCAAGAAGACAGCAATTTTTCAAGGATTTAGATTTGGATTTCGAAATTCGCTTAAAAGATGTTGAAGAAATTTATCCGCCAGAATTGAAAGCGGTTGAAATCACCGATTTTTTATCAGAATTAAAAGCAAAAGCTTTTGAAGGTGAATTAAAAGAAAATGAAATTTTAGTAACCAGCGATACCATTGTTTGGCACAAAAACAAAGCTTTAGGAAAACCAAAAAATGCCGAAGAAGCTTTTGAAATGATCAAATCAATGTCAAATGCAACCCACGAAGTGATTACATCGGTTTGTTTTAAAACCGCCTCTTCTTCTACTCTGTTGCACGATATCACAAAAGTTACCTTCAATGAATTATCAGACGAAGCCATTTTGTATTACATCGAAAATTACAAACCTTATGACAAAGCTGGTGCTTATGGCATTCAGGAATGGTTTGGGTTTATGGCAGTAGCAAAAGTTGAAGGTTCTTATACGAACGTTATGGGACTGCCGACTGCTAAAGTTTATGAATATTTGAGTACTTTAGTATAAAAATCATTTTATGTTTTCTTTTAAAGAATATAGCCAGGAAATACTCGCCACCATAATATTGCTACTAGTTTTAGTAGCGCTTCGAATTATTGTTGCCAAATTAATTAGACGTTACGCCAGCAGCAGTCAATTGTTAGAACATAGAACAAACTTAGTCATAAAATATGTTCATATTTTAATGAATATATTGGTAGCGATTTGCTTGATCGTGATTTGGGGAGTTGATACTAAAGATATTTTTTTCTATGTTTCATCAATTGCAACTGTAATTGGCGTGGCAATGTTTGCGCAATGGTCTATTTTGAGCAACATTACTTCTGGAATTATTTTGTTTTTTTCATTTCCTTTTAGAATCGGCGATACAATAAAAATCCACGATAAAGATTTTCCCATTGAGGCCGAAATCGAAGACATTAGTGCCTTTCATGTCAATTTAAAAACAAAAGAAGGCGAACGAATTATTTTTCCAAACAACCTTTTACTCCAAAAAGGAATTTCGATCATGCCCGCCCACTACGAAGACAAAGAGTTTTTTGACTAATTTTTGAATGGAAATTTTATAATCCAAAACAAAAAACATAAAACAGAATTCCTGATTTTAAGTGCAAAATTTGTTTAAGCCAATTTACGTTTATTCAAAATTTCACAAAAATGACTCAACCTATAAAATTGCCTTTTTATGCAAAACTTGCTTGCATATTAATAACTTTAATTTCGTTTGCTTATATATTTTGTATTGCAAAAGATGTTATCACTCCAGTGTTAATGGCATTTTTGTTTGCAGTTTTATTATTGCCGATATTTACCTTTTTAAATAAAAAATTAAGGTTTCCTAGACATCTGGCTGCCATAATATGCGTTTTGGTTTTTGCTGCTTTTATTGTAGGGATTTTAGTTTTTATTTCATTCGAAGTTAGAGATATGGCTAATGATTTTGAAACTATCAAAAAAAATGCAAACGCTTTTATATCTGATCTTCATCGATTTATTAAAGACAATTTCAATGTAAGTATTGGCGAACAAAAAAAATACATTGACAATGTTACTAAAGATTCTGTTAAAAATGGAAATGCAACAATCAGTTCGGCTCTAATTTCGATTACAGATTTATTGTTAGACTGCACAATTATTCCAATTTATACTTTCTTATTTTTAATTTATAAAGACCATTTTATTCTTTTTTTAGCTAAATTAATCAACAAAGACAACCATTTAGCATTAAGAGATATTTTGTCTCAAATTAGAGTATCTATCAATAATTATATTGTCGGGCTTCTCTTAGAAATGACCACAGTAGCTATTTTAACCAGTTTAGGACTTTGGATTATTGGTGTAAAATATTTTATTTTATTAGGATTGATAACTGGAATTTTAAATCTTATTCCGTACATCGGGATATTTATTGCTGGAATAATTACAGTTTTAGCTTCGTTGACAGGAACAGGAGAAACTTCAATCATTTTAGGTATTTTGGTTGTCAATATCATTGTTCAATTTATTGACAATAATTTATTAGTTCCTTTGATAATTAATTCTAAAGTTGAAATCAACGCATTTGTTTCTATTATCGGAATTATAATTGGCGGTGCAGGCGCTGGAATTTCAGGAATGTTCTTGGCCATTCCGCTTTTGGCCATTTTAAAAATTATTTTTGACCGAATTGAATCGATGGAATCTTGGGGTTATTTAATGGGCAATCATGTACCCAGAAAATTTACATGGCGTGTTAGAAAACAAAAAGTTGTCAGTTAAAAACCAGTTAATTTTAAAAATAACAGCAATTTTTATTCTAAATTCATATTGTAAACTGTATCAAAATAAGCGAAATACTACCTGAATGTTTATAAAAAAAAAAATAATCGTTTTCTTTTTGTTGTGCTTTTGTTTACAAAGCATTTACGGACAATCAGATAGTACAAAAAAAGATCCTGCTGTAAAAAAAGATACGACTGGAGTTTATGATAGAATTCGAAATTATTCTAAAAAAAATACTTTCACTAAAACACTTCACAAACTTTTTTTCAGAACCAATAAACCTAAAAAGAAAGAAGAATTACTCATACCAAGCGACACTTCAAATTACGATGGAAAAATTATCCGAAAAATAAATATCGTAACACTAGATCCTTTTGGGCATTCTATTACAGACACTACGCAAATGCCTAAAAATTGGGGCGAACAAACCGGAAACAGACTTCATTTAAAGACAAAAAAAATTGCCATTTACAACTTGCTTTTATTTAAGCGAAATAGTGTTTACGACAGTTATAAAGTACAAGAAACCGAGCGTTTGATACGATCTCAAAAGTATGTAACGGCAGTAAGAATCACACATAAACTGGCTGGTGTGGCTTCAGATTCTGTTGATGTCACGATTAGAGTATTGGATTCTTGGAGTACCATTCCTAGGTTCGCAATATCAAGTAACCAAGTTTCTGTCGGTTTTAAAGAAAAAGACTTTTTTGGAACTGGACAGCAACTGGAATATCGTTTTACGAATCGCTTTCATGATGGCGCAAACGGAAATGATGTTACTTATACCGTTCCGAATATTAAAAACACTTATATCGGAACCACGCTGAACTACAAAATGGATCTCGATAATAATTATACCAAAAGTATTAACATCGAAAGATTATTTTATTCTCCGCTGACCAAATGGGCAGGTGGAATTTATGTGGGACAGAATTTCAGAAAAGATACTTTGCAAGCTCCAGACATGAGTTATGCCTACCAGCCTTTTAAATACAATTTTCAAGATTTTTGGGCAGGAAAAGCCTTTAAGGTTTTTGAAGATGAAGATAAAGGAATCACCAATTTAATTGTTTCGGGCCGATTTCTTAATGTAAATTATAGTGAAAGCCCCACTGAATTATACGATCCGACCCATTTTTATTCCGATCAAAAATTGATTTTATCTGGTGTGGGAATCAATACTCGTAAATTTATCAAAGACAACTATATCTTTAGAAACGGCCAGACCGAAGACGTTCCAATTGGCCGAATCTATGGCGCTACATTTGGTTATCAATACAAAAATCAAATGTGGAGGCCTTATATTGGGGGTCAGTTTTCTTTTGGAAATTATTACCGGCTTGGTTTTTTAAGTGCCAATTTTGAAGGCGGAACTTTTTTTCATGATTCTAAAACCTATGAGACCGCTTTTTCAATAGAAACCAATTATTTTACAAAGCTTTACAGCATTGGTACTTGGAAATTAAGACAATTCGTAAATCCTAAAGTGGTAATTGGCGTCAATCGAGAAGACATTGTTGGCGATCAACTAAACATAAACGAACAAAACGGACTTGCTGGTTTCAATAGTGCTATTTACGGAACCAATAAAATGGTTTTATCGCTTCAAACGCAAACATATTCGCCAAACGCGCTTTTAGGTTTTCGTCTGAATCCGTTTTTTAATTATTCGGTCGCTGTTTTGGGAAGTCCGAATAATGCAATGGGAAGAAATAAGGCGTATTCAAAATTTACACTGGGCGTAATTGTAAGCAATGACTATTTGGTATTCAGTTCCTTTCAGTTGTCGCTGTCATATTACCCCACTATTCCATTTGAGGGAGATAATGTTTTCAAAACCAATACTTTTGAAACAACAGATTTTGGCTTAATGAATTTTGAGCTGTCAAAACCAAGAATCGTCGATTACAAGTAGAAGCATTTTTTTTATTTTTTTATACTTTTTTAATTATTTCAAAACAAATTAAAAATCAACAACTTACCAATACTTTAGCACCTTAGCGCTCGTTAAACGGTTAATTTTATCCGACGAAATGCATTCGGTTTTTATTTTTGGCACAGTATATGAATATTACTAGACAAGAGTAACATTAAAACTTTAGAAAAAATGAAAACAATAAAGATAGCAATCGCTGGATTATTTCTTTTGGTTGCAAATGCCACACAAGCCCAAGTATCAATTAATGTAAATATAGGTACGCCACCAGCTTGGGGACCTGCAGGATATTCTGAAATGGAATACTATTATTTGCCGGACATTGAAGCATACTACGATGTAAGAGCTTCACAGTTTATTTATTTTGGAGGCGGAAGATGGGTGCGAACAACTTATTTGCCAAGACAATATAGAAACTATGATTTATATGGAGGTTACAAAGTAGTTTTAACAGATTATCATGGAAGAACACCTTATGTGTATTTTGATCGCCATAGAGTGAAATATTACAAAGGTTATCACGGAGCTCCTCAAAGACCATACAGTCCAAGACCGGTTTATGGGTATAATGATCGTTATGATAACAGAGATTATAAGCATTACGATAAGCATTATGACAAACACCATGACAAACACGATCGTCACGATCACGATGATCATGATGATCACCACGGTCATGGCAGAAGATAATTTGCTAAATATCTAGCATTCAACACAAAAGAGTATCAATATTTTTGATACTCTTTTTTTATGCACGCATAATATATTTACTAAATGTTAATTTGCTGCTTAATATTTAAAAATGATGCCAAAATCGATTATAATTATAGTAATTGTCTTATTCTATTACAATTGTGACTTATATTTGCACAATATTTTAAATTTCATTTGTTTATGAAAAGTAAATTTTACCTATTCGCCTTATTAACTACATCACTTTTTATTTCTTGCGACAATAATGACGACAATTCTGGAAATCAAGCGACAGAAAATGGCATTACAATTAATAGTGATGCTGCTTCTTTAAACAAAAGACTTGATTACACTAATTCTGGAGTTATTTCGATTACAAACACTTCAACAGCAAAAGGTTTAGCAACACAAGCTACAACTGATTTGCCTTTGGTTCAAATTGCTGAAGTAAATCCACCAACAGATAGCAACGGAAGAACTTTGCAAGCAAATCATGTTGCTGTAAACGGAAACTATGCTTATGTAGCTTATACAATGATGGGTGATGCATATTCTGGAGCAATCGATGTTATTGATGTTACAGATCCTTACAAACCTAAATTGCTTACATCTGCCTTAATTGCAAATACAGATATTACCTCTCTTACATATTCAAACGGGAATTTAATTATTGCTGGAGCAAAAGATGTTGACAAAGATGCAACTTTGACAAATCCTGCAATTGTGATCAATATGCAGTTAAGCTCGGGAATGTTGACCGATAAATATACCGTAACTAAACTAGAAAGTCATGCAACAACTGATGTTGCTGCCAATTCATCTTCTTATTTTGCTGTAACTGGTGATACTGGTAGCTTGTTTAAAATTAATAATGCTACAAAAGCAGTAACTTCAAAAGTGGCAGTAGAAGATTTACGTACAGTAGCGCTAAGTGGCGACAAAATAGTGACTTTAAGTGGCACAAAAGGTGTAAATATTTATAATGAATCAACTCTTGCGCTTCAAAAATCATTTGCAACAAGTACCGATGTAAGTGCTGCAAAAAGAACAATTGATTTTGACGGAACAAAATTGTTAGTTTCTGAAGGATACAATGGTTTAGGAATTTACGACATCAACAGCGGATCAAAATTGCAAGCAATTGGTTTGGCTTCTGCTGGTGGTGATAATGTAACCAATGCTGTTTCTGTAAACGACGGATATGCTTTTGTTGCAAACGGCGCTGCAGGATTAAATGTTTACAAATCTGGAACTCCATATAGTTTAGTAGGAACTGTTGGAATCACAGGTTCATCAAACTATGTAAAATCTAGCGGAAAATATATTTATGTTGCGAGCGGAAAAGGCGGTTTAAAAATCATCAAGATGGAAAAACCTAACACCACTTTCGCAAATTGTTCTTCATATAGTGTTTACAACCAAGGAAAAGATTTGATTTTGAACTCAAACGAAGTAAAATCATATAATGGTTCAACCGCCATCAACTCAATTATCGTAAACTCTGGAGGTGTTTTAACGCATTGCGGATCTATCTCTGTTCAAAATACGTTGATTTTAAACAGTGGCGGAACTTTTAATATGACAGGAAGTTTAGCTCAAGGTAAATACCAACAATCAAACCCAACAGAACTTATTATCAACAGCAATGCATTATTGCAAATCGAAGGTTCTGTTGTAATCTGGGGAGACCTAAGATTAAACAGCGGTGCGAAAATTAATTTTATTGGAAACAATTCGTCAATTACTATTTATGGTAAAGTGACTAAAAATAGCGGCGTAACCATCACGGGTACGTACAACGACACAGAGAACAAATTGAAATAATTTTTCTGTAATCCTAAGAAATACCACCTGATTTAATTTTTAAATCAATTCTTTAAAAAAAATGCTGTCGGAGACAATCTGATGGCATTTTTTTTGTGGTGTAGTTTTTCTTAAAAATAGAAATCAATAACCAAACATTAACAATTCATTTAAATACTCTTCAAAGATATAATTACTATTTTTGAAGCACTTTCAAAAACACCAGACCTCTTTATGCGAAAAATTCAGTTACTAATTCTTTCATTTTTTTTAACAGGAATCACAAATTCTTTTGCGCAACAGCCACAAAAACCTAGTTCTGTCGAAATTTACAACCAGATCAAGAAATTGAACTTTTTAGGTTCTGTCTTATATGTTGCTGCACATCCTGATGACGAAAATACGCGTTTGATTTCGTATATGGCAAATGAAATGAATGCAAGAACTGGATATTTGTCGTTGACTCGTGGCGATGGAGGACAAAATTTAATTGGTCCGCAATTACGTGAATTATTGGGCGTAATACGAACTCAAGAGTTAATTGAAGCCCGCAAAATTGATGGTGGAGAACAGTTTTTTTCAAGAGCAAATGATTTTGGTTTTTCAAAAAATCCCAGCGAAACTTTAGAAATTTGGGACAAAGACAAAGTTCTTGCCGATGTAGTTTGGACCATTAGAAAATTTCAACCCGATGTAATCATAAATCGTTTTGATCATCGTTCGCCAGGCACAACGCACGGGCATCACACTTCATCGGCAATGTTGAGTGTTGAAAGTTTTAAATTGACAAATGATCCAAAAATACATCCAGAACAATTAAAATATGTTGCGCCTTGGCAAGTAAAACGCCAATTCTTCAATCCGTCCTGGTGGTTTTATGGAAGCCAAGAAAAATTTGACGCCGCCAATAAATCCAAATTCACCAAACTAGAAACCGGAGTTTATTACACCGGAATTGGAAAATCAAATCAAGAAATTGCTGCTTTAAGCCGAAGCCGACACCAATCACAAGGTTTTGGAAGCACTGGTGCACGTGGTGAAGAAACAGAATATTTAGAACTTATAAACGGAGAAGCTCCAACAGAAAGAGATAATTTATTTGACGGAATTGATACTTCTTGGAATCGCGTTAAAAACGGAAAACCAATTGGCGAATTAATTTCTAAGATCATTTCAAAATACGATTTCAGCAATCCGTCAGCAAGCATTCCTGATTTGATAAAAGCATATACAATGATTGAAGCTTTAGATGAAGATCATTGGAAACCTTTAAAAGCAAACGCAATAAAAAACATTATTGCGTCATGTTCAGGCTTATATCTTGAAGCAGTTGCGAGCGAACAAGAAGCAACTCCTGGAAGCTCAATCAAACTTAATCTTGAAGCCATCAACAGATGTGCTGTTGAAATGGAATTAGCTAGTGTTACAACTTTGCCAGATCATAAAACAACGGCTCAAAACCGTATTCTAAAAAACAACAACGATCAAAAAATAAATCTTCAATTACAGCTTCCTGAAACAATTGAATACACACAACCTTATTGGTTGAAAGAAAAAGCAGCTGTTGGAATGTACACAGTTTCAAATCAAGAAATCATTGGAATTCCAGATATCATCAGAGAAGTTAAGGTTATTTTTAATGTAAAAATAAATGGCGTTGAAATTCCGTTTGAGCGTACTGTTGTCTACAAATACAATGACGGTGTAAAAGGCGAAATGTACAATTTCTTAGACATTGTTCCCGAAGCAACTACTTCTATACCAGAACGAGTTCTAATTTTTAAGGATACGAAAACGAAAATGATTCCGGTAAAGGTTCGTGCCGGAAAAGATGGAATAAAAGGAAATCTACAATTAGAATTGCCAAAAAGTTGGGTAGTTTCGCCAAAACAAATTCCGTTTACTTTAGATAAAAAAGGAAACGAGCAAATCTTTTATTTTGAAGTTACACCTCCAGTAAATCCAGAAGAAGCCGTTGCTAAAGCCGTTGCAATTACTGATAATAAACGTTTTGACAAAGACGAAACGATTATAGATTACAGCCACATCACGAAACAAATGGTTTTAAAACCAGCGGAATCAAAATGTATTAGAATTGACTTGAAAACTTCTGGCGATGCTATTGCATACATTATGGGCGCTGGCGACGAAGTTCCAGAAAGTTTAGCACAAATGGGATATAAAGTTACGATTCTAAAACCAGAAGAAATCACACCAGAACGTTTGGATTCTTTTGCTACTGTTATCACCGGAATTCGTGCTTACAATACCGTAAATGCTTTGGCCAACAAACAAAAAATACTTTTTGATTTTGTAAAAAGCGGTAAAAATATGATTGTACAGTACAATACATACGGCAAAATGGTAACAGATCAAATTGCGCCATATCCGCTAAAAGTTTCAAATGACCGTGTAACTGAAGAAAACGCTAAAATCACATTTTTAGCTCCAAATCACCCTGTTTTAAATACGCCAAATAAAATCAGCGAAAAAGATTTTCAAGGTTGGACTCAAGAACAAGGTTTGTATTATCCTGATCAATATGACGCAGCCTTCACTCCTATTATATCATCGCACGACAAAGGCGAATCTCCAAAAGATGGTGCTTTGTTAGTAGCGCCATACGGAAAAGGATATTATATTTACACTGGTTTAAGCTTTTTTAGAGAATTGCCAGAAGGTGTTGCCGGCGCATACAGATTATTATCAAATATTATTTCGCTGAAACAACCCGTAGAAGCTCCTAAACAAGAATTTAAGCAATAAAACATTTGTAAAATGGAAGCTAAAAAAACAAAAAAATGGAAAAAAAGCTACACCTATGTTTTGGTGGCAAATGCTATTTATATTCTTATTTTCTTCTTAATCATGCAATTATACTCTTAACCTATGCAACTATTTGATTGGATCGTACTTATTGTTACACTTTTATTCATTGTTGGATATGGTTCTTGGAAAACCAAAGGGAGTAAAAATGTCGAAGATTTCATTTTAGGAAACAACGAAACGCCTTGGTACACCGTTGGACTTTCGGTAATGGCAACACAAGCGAGCGCCATTACATTTTTGTCAACTCCCGGGCAAGCTTATCATGACGGAATGGGGTTTGTGCAATTTTATTTTGGATTGCCAATTGCCATGATTGTCATTTGCGCCACTTTTATTCCATTATATCATAAAAACAAGGTTTATACGGCTTACGAATTTCTTGAAAAACGATTCGATGTAAAAACCCGTTCTCTTGCCGCAATTTTGTTTTTAGTACAAAGAGGTTTAGGAACCGGACTTACTATTTACGCTCCGGCCATTATTTTATCGGCATTATTGGGCTGGAACTTGACTGTAATGAATATTATAATTGGAGTTTTGGTTATTATTTATACGTTTTCTGGGGGAACAAAAGCAGTAAACGTAACGCAGAAACAACAAATGTTTGTGATTATTTCAGGAATGTTTATCACTTTTTTCTTGATTTTGCACTATTTGCCAAACGATATGACTTTTACGAGCGCGATGCACATAGCGGGCGCAAATGACAAAATGAATATTGTAGATTTCTCTTTTGATCCGGAAGAAAAATATACGTTTTGGAGTGGTATTACAGGCGGTTTTTTCTTGGCTCTCTCCTATTTCGGGACAGATCAATCACAAGTTGGTCGTTATTTATCTGGGAAATCGGTAAAGGAAAGTCAAATGGGATTAATCATGAATGGACTTTTAAAAGTTCCGATGCAGTTTTTCATATTACTGACTGGAGTTATGGTTTTTGTTTTCTTCCAATTCAATCCAGTGCCGTTAAATTTTAATCCAAATAACAAAACGGTAATTGAAAAATCAGCATACAAAGAAGAATATCATGCTTTGGAAAAAAGACTTGACAAACTTTCTGAGGATAAAAAAGTAATCAATTTATTGTATATCGATCAGTTGAATCAGGATTACGACAATCCTATTTTGAGAAAAGAATTAGTTGCCTTGTCTAACAAAGAAAAAGATTTGCGCGACAAAGCCAAAGAAATCATTTCAAAAGCCGACAACAACAGCGAAACCAATGACAAGGATTATGTTTTTTTCCATTTCATTCTGCATTATTTGCCAAAAGGTCTTATTGGTTTATTGCTTGCCGTAATTCTTTCAGCTGCAATGTCATCGACTGCTTCAGGATTAAATGCTTTAGCTTCGACAACAGCAATTGATATTTACAAACGAAATGTAAAAACCGAAAAATCAGATAAGCATTATTTGATGGCGACTAAATTCTTCACTCTTTTCTGGGGAGTTGTAGCGATTCTTTTTGCTTGCGTTGGAACTTTATTCGAGAATTTGATTCAGCTTGTAAACATCATTGGTTCAATTTTTTACGGAACCGTTTTAGGAATATTCCTTGTTGGTTTCTATTTGAAACGCGTTCAGGCAAAGTCGATGTTCATTAGTGCTATTATTAGTCAATTGACGATTTTTGTGATTTATTATTTCATGATTTATATTTATCCAAGCGGTCAAGAAAAACTTGGATATTTATGGCTGAATTTTATTGGTGCAAATCTTACAGTTGTATTGTCATTGGTATTGCAGTTTTTGTTCTTTAGAGAAAAACCGGATGTTGATAATGTGATTTTCGAATAAAATCTTAATGAGATATTTTAAAAACACACTTTTCTTTTATTCTTCTTTCACAGAAAAATCAGGAAGAATTGAATATGGTCTTTATGTATTTTTCACAATCTTATGGCACATTTTTGCTTTGCATTTGTACCAAACGATTGATTTGAATAATGAAAAAATTCTATATTTCTTTTACATCTGTTTGATTGTATTATTTACGTTTGTCCCGATGCAAGCAGTCACCATAAGAAGATTAAGAGATTAAGAGATTTAAATGCAAAACCAACTTTTATTGTTTTTAATTTTATTCCAGTTTTGAATTTAGTTTTTATTGCATTTTTATTGTTTGCTAAACCTAAACGGAATTAGTCTCTATGTTACAAAAAATTATACCCCCGATTTTTCTTCTTTTTAGCATATCAGTCGTATGCCAAAATACTTCAGACACAATTGAAATAAAAGACAATTCAATCTCAGCATAGTTTTATACAAAATGTTTTGAGAATCTAAATCAAGGAGCTGAAATATTAGAAAAATACGCTGCTTTTAAAAATATAAAATTTTGTTCAATTTTGGCATGCAGTTATTTATTGTCATACGATGAAGAAATTCAATTTATTGGAGAAAAAAGATTAATTGGAATTGCAACCCAATTATTTAGAGAAGGAAATCCCGTACACATGATTATGGGCATGAATAGTTCTTTATATGCAAACGAGAAAAACGAAAACTTGACTGATTATAATCATCTCGTTTACGTTAGTTACGGAGAATGTACAAACCCATCTTTTTTAATAAAAGCTGCTGAAATTATAAATAAACAGACTACATTATTAATCGAACAATCTCGATCAAAATAATAATTCTTAAAACGAGAATGCCCTAGCCCTGATGGAACCGGCATCTCCCTATTTAGAAAAACAAGGCTTTCTAGCCGTAGTTTTTATTTATCAGGAATATAGCGGACAACAGAAAATAGCTCCTAAAATTTGACTAAATAATTCTTCTACATTTATAAGTAAAAAACACTATTTTAGATGTTCAAAGACAAAATCTAATTTGAACCTAAAAAACTGCGAATGAAAATTTCAGACGATATTCAAAAATTACTTCCCTTTGGTTATCTTTTCCTTGTCATAATGGGAATATTAAAAGAAAGTTTCTTCTATTATCAACTCGGAATCAATATTTTGAAATATTCAACAATAATGGACATATTAATTAGTCCGATTGCTACTTTTACTTCAAACCCGATCGTTTTAATTTTTATACTTTTATTATTTATATTTCACTATAATTTGCCGTCGTTGCTTACAAAATATCGCCACAAGAAATTCATCATAAAAACATTTGAACTAAAAAAGATTGAAGGTCTTTCTCCGGCAGCAACAAAAAGTTATTTCAATAGTCTTTCAATAAAAACACTGGCGTCAATACTTTGTTCATTTTTTCTTGGTTATGGAATTGCTGGCGGCTATGGAACTGCAGAAAAAATTAGAAACCATAAAGAAAAGCACATTTATAAAATCAATTATAATAGTGGCGAATCTGAAGAAATATTTTTAATCAACACCAACAGCCTATATTATTTTTATACTGCAAAAGGAAGCAAAACCATAAAAATAACGCCTTTGGGAGCTGTCAAGAATATTGAACTGATAGATAATAAAATGGTTGACAAAGGACTGTTTCTTTATAATACATCATTATGAGAGATTTGAAAAAATATAGCAATAAAACCAAAGCTGCATTTATTTTGCTGATTGTAATGCTGATTATTATTTTGAGCAACTTCAATACGCTTGAAAATTCTAAAAAAGTAAACGAAAACATAAATGCCATTTACAATGACCGATTAGTTGTAGCACATTATATTTTTCAATATTCAAAAGAATTACATTTTATAAAAGCTGAAGCTGAAAAACTCGATTTGAGTGACAATATCAAAAAAAACGAAATCAATCACACTCTTGACATCATTCACAATATTGATGATTTGTATGCCAAAACAGTTTTAACAAATAAGGAAAAAGAGCATTTTGATATTTTTCTGGCTTCATGCAAAGAAATAAATACCCAAGTTGAAAATAAAAATTGGAGCAAAATTGCCTATGCGTGTGAACAAGCTTTAAAAACTTTAGAATCTTTGTCTGAAATTCAAATCAAAGAAGGAAAAGCAAAACTGGCCGCCGCGAATGCAATGTATAATGACAACAATAGTCTTGGACAGCTTGAAATTGCATTGTTGATTATTTTAGGCGGAATCACTTTCTACTTGTTAATAGTAAAGAAAACCAAAAGAAATATCAAAATTCCAGAACCGCCTAGTATGAATTAGAAATTCTAAATTTTTAAATTCCAATTTTTCAAATTCCAAATTCCAAAAATTTGCACAATATTGTCGTTTTGATCTAAATAAAAAATCCAAATTCTAAAGACAAAACTTTGGAATTTGGATTTTTAATATTTAGAATTTTCAACAAATTATCTGCTCCACTCAGCGATACTGTCTTTATTCATTTTTACATAGTCTTGATTGTTTGCTGTTTCAGCAGCTGCTAATGAAGCTTTTGCAGTTTCAATTGCACCTTTTTTATCACCTTGCTTAGCTTGAATAATTGATTTCAATCTTAAGATGTAATACGGTTTATCAGTAACCATATCTAAAGATTTGTCAACGTAAGTTCTTGCAGTATCAATATTTCCGTTAGATGAAAATAAATATTGAGCTGCAGCATAATAATCGTTTGATGTTGGTCCTGCCAAAGTTTTTTCGATACTTGCAGTAGCTGTTTTTGCTGTTGGCACTTCAAATTTCAGCGCCACATGAGAGTTTTCCCAAGCCATTTCCAAGTAAGCAAAATTTTGATCTAAACCATTAATTCCTATCGTAAAAGTTTCTACTGGAGTTGGCAATGCTTCTTCTTTAACTGTAGTTCTCAATGCTACATAAGCATCGCTCCAGTTTTCTGGCAATCCCCAGTTATCTGTCGACAAGTAAAAAATAATTTCCCAGCTTTCAATTTTAGGAATCGTATAAATCGAGTACTTACCTTTTTTCAAAGTTTTTCCATCAATTACAACATCATCACTAAAATTGATAATCGTATTTTCGTTAGCTCCCGTTCTCCATAATTTCCCGAACGGAACTAAATTTCCAAAAACTGCTCTTCCTCTTGCACCAGGTCTTGAGTATGTCACTTCAACATCAGTTAAACCAACAGTTTGCTTAATGTAAGCTTTTGGACTCGCCTGTGGTGTTTTTATTTGTGCGTGTGAAGCAAAAGGCGCTATTAGTATCGCAAATGCAATAAGTATTTTTTTCATTTTAGAATTTTATTTGTTTCTGTTCAAATTTACAAATTCAATTAGGTAACAAATGTTAAATTTAACTTAATTCAGACAGTGATCTGTGATATTTTTTGAGCACTTAACTCACTGAAATGATTTATAACTAAATCAGCATCTGAAAGATCTTGCAAGTTTGAATTCTCGCTTCTGTAACCTACACAATAAATCCCTGCCGCTTTTGCTGCTTTAATACCGTTTGTGCTATCTTCAATGATAATGCAATCCTCTTTTGGCGCAATTGACAAAGAAGCGGCATGGTTGAAAATCGCTGGATTGGGTTTTGATTGCGGAAAATCTTCACCGCTCACAATATGCGAAAAATATTGATGCAAATTAAATCGAGTAAAAACACGCTCAATAGTAACTTTTGCTGCTGATGAAGCTAAAATCAACTGAATTTTATTCGCATATAAATCTTTAATCAAATCTTCAACACCATCTAACAGAAACAAATCTTCTTTTGTATCAAAAGCATCATTAAAAATGCTTCTTTTTCTTTGAATCAAATCTTCGACTTCTTGATCAATTACTGGAAAAAATCCTTTCAGCGTCTGAAAAGTATTTCGAGTTGAAAATCCAGTAAATGAAGTGTACATTTCTTCTGAAACTTCAATATTTAATTCTGAAAATTGTTTGTAATAAGCATAACGATGAACGGGTTCTGTATCGACAATCACGCCATCCATATCAAAAATTACTGTTTTAATCATTTTTTTTTAAGGTGCTAAGGTTCTGAGGGACTAAGGTTCTAAGGTTTTTTTAAGAGGCTAATCTTTTAAATTTCTGTTTTTTTTAATCTTAGAAACTTAGAAACTTAGCATCTTAGTACCTTTTTTATTCTTTTTTGTTTGTAATCAAATAGCGAATTACTGTTTCAGCTGCATGAAGTCCAAATAATCCTGGCATGTAGCTGTTTGTTCCGTAGAAAGATTTTTTAAAGTTTTTTCCGTCAGTTAATTTTAAACTTTTTTCGTTTTGAATTTCTGATGAAAAAACCACTTTTAGTTTATTGATTTTCGCTGCCTTCAATCTTTTACGGATTGTTTTTGAAAAATAGCAGTTGATTGTTTTCGAAATATCTGCAACTTTTACTTTAGATGCCAACATCTTTCCTCCTGCTCCCATGCTGCTTATAATTTTGACTCTTTTGCGTTTTGCTGCAATAATCAAATTTAATTTCGGAGTAATACTGTCAATGCAATCCAAAACATAATCAAACTCTGGCGAAACAATTTCGAAGGCACGTTCTGGCGATAAAAATTCTTTTACACGTGTCAGTTTCAATTCTGGATTAATATCCATTAAACGATCACCAACAATTGTAATTTTTGGCTCGCCAACAGTTGAATGTAATGCAGGTAATTGTCTGTTGATGTTTGTAATATCAACTACATCGCCGTCAACAATTGTCATGTTTCCAACTCCCGCTCTTGCTAAAAATTCAGCTGCAAATGACCCAACACCGCCTAATCCTACTACCAATACATTAGCATTCTGTAAATTCTCTAATCCTTCTTTTGTAAATAAAAGCTCGGCTCTTTCTGTCCACTCTGCCATATTATATTTTTTTGTTGTTTTTGTTAATCTTGTTTCAAGTTTCAGGTTTCACGTTTCAAGTTTAGCACTTGTCAGGCTGAGCGAAGTCGAAGCCCACGTACTAATTGGAGCGCCCTTCGACTTCGCTCAGGGTGACAACCTTAATTGTCAAAAACTGCCTTATAATTACTTGAAATAATCTCCTGTAATTCTTTTAAATTTAAACCTTTATATTCTGCTGCTAAATCGTAAACCTGTTGAATACCTTCTTCAATTGTATCAGTTTCTAGCAGAAATTTATTATTTGGAATATTCTGAAAAACCGTTTTTAGCTCCGGATTTTTTAGAAGATATTTTCCAAATGAAATGTAGAAACCTTCTTTTAATAATTGTTCTGCAACTTGCTTATTCTTTGAAAATCCGTGAATAATCATTGGAACCGAAATTTTCAATTTCTTTTTGATTTCTATCACTTCTTGAAAAGCCGCAACGCAATGAATTACGACTGGCTTTTTATATTTTTCGGCCAAAGCCAATTGTTTTTCAAAAACTGAAATCTGAATTTCAAAAGGCTGTTCTATTCGTTTATCCAATCCGCATTCGCCAATTGCCAAACAATTTTCTGTCTGAAGTTTTTCTTCTATAATTTTCAAATCCGATTCCAATCTTTCTTCTAAAATATACCACGGATGAATTCCGATGGAATAAAACGGAATTGATGCATCAAATTCATGTGGATATTGATTTACCAATTCCAATACATTGGATTGATTTGTAAACTGGTGCGTATGAAAATTAAAAAATCCCATTAATGAAACGTTTTAACTCCTGCTTTGATTTCAATATTCAAATCATTTTCTAAAGGAACAAGCGGACAAGAATACTTATGATTATAAGCACAATACGGATTATAAGCCTGATTAAAATCGACTACAATTGTGTTTCCTTTTGGGATTTTCAAATCAATATATCTTCCGCCGATATAGCTTTCTTTTCCGCAAGTCAAGTCAGAAAAAGGCAAAAATAAATGATCCTTATATTGTTCTTGTTTTGAAAGATCAATACTTCTGTAAACATTCAGCTTCAGTGCTTTTCCTTCTAAAGTAAAAGACAGTGTTCCGTATTTTATATATTTTGGAGTTCTGGTTCCTGTAGTTTTCATTTCGAAAACTTTTTCATTTTTCGCTTTTTCAAACTTTGCAACTACAAAATATTTCTCATTAATCGGATAAAAATCTAGCGATTTAAAAGTCTTCAAATCCTCTTCCATCAACGGACTAGTCTTAGCGTCAGCATATTCGGAATTGATTGTAGTTTGAAAATTTGCAACATTTGCGTAACTAAACTTTTTTTGGCTATAACCAAAATTCAAAATCATCAATACAACAAGTACAATTACTTTTTTCATCTTAGAAATTTTCTGCAAAAATAGTTCAAAAGTAACAAAGCAACAACGGCAAAACGTGACAAAGTTTCCTAACTTTGTTGAAAATAAGAATAATTCTACAATGCTTAAAACTGCCTTAGGTCGCTACATTAATAATTTTAAGGGTTTCACTCACGAAGTTTGGATTCTTGCATTAATTACTTTTATCAATAGAGCAGGAACAATGGTTTTGCCCTTTTTATCTAAATATTTAAAAGAAGACTTACAATTTACTTATGGCGAAGTGGGCTGGATTATGGTTTCCTTTGGATTAGGTTCTATGTTAGGTTCTTGGTTAGGAGGAAAATTGAGTGACAAAATTGGGTTTTACAAAATCATGATTTTCAGCCTTTTTACAAGCGGAATTCTATTTATCTTATTGCAATTTGTCACAACATTTTGGGGATTATGTTTTGCCATGTTTGTAATAATGGCAATTTCAGATATGTTTCGTCCTGCCATGTTTGTGTCACTAAGTGTGTACGCAAAACCAGAAAACAGAGTTCGTGCATTGTCATTAGTACGCTTAGCAGTAAATCTTGGCTTCACTGCTGGTCCGGCATTAGGCGGATTAATAATTATAGGAATGGGATATCAAGGCCTATTTTGGGTTGACGGTATTACTTGTATGATTGCAATTTCAATTTTCGCATTTTATATTAAGGAAAAAAAGAAACCAATAAATAAAGAAAATATCGCTTTATCAGATTTGCCAAAATCCATCTATAAAGACAAACCTTTTTGGTTACTGCTTTTTATCAGTTTTGTTACATTTATGGTTTTTCTGCAAATATTTTCAACTTTGCCTTTATATCATAATGAAAAGTTTGGACTTAGCGAATTTCAAACTGGTATGCTTTTATCTATAAATGGTTTATTAGTATTTCTATTAGAAATGCCAATTGTAAGTACGCTGGAGCGAAAAGGAGTAAATAAAATTAAAAATATTGCTTACGGTTGCTTTTTTATTGCCACTGGCTATTTTATTTTACTGTTTGATTCCTGGGTTGGAATTCTTGTAATTAGTATTGTATTACTCACATTTGGAGAGATTTTCTCTTTCCCGTTTGTGAATGCAGTAGCATTAAGTCGCGCACCAAAAGGACAGGAAGGCCAATATATGGGTTTTTATACCATGAGTTTCAGTCTGGCTCATATTGTCAGTTCTAAAACAGGACTGGAAATTATTGCGCATTATGACTACCAAATCAATTGGTTTATTATGGGAACACTGGGTTTACTAGCATTACTTTGCTGTTTTTGGCTTAATGAATTAGTGCATCCCAAAAAAGAATCATAAAGTTTATCCCTTCTTAACTTATTTAAAATCAATTTATTAATTTTAAATTGAAATAATTTCACGCGCCTAAATCCCAAATTCAAACTTAAAAAATAGTTAAATAACTATATTTATAGTTGTGTAACTAAAAAAATAGTTGTAGGTTTGAATTAAAATTAGGAGACATGCAAAAGTTAACCAACAAAGAAGAAGAAATCATGCACATTTTATGGAAGCTTAGAAAAGCTTTTGTAAAAGAAATTCAGGCAGAAATTACTGAAGATCAACCGCACTACAATACACTTTCGACTATTGTTCGCAATCTTGAAGAAAAAGGTTTTGTAGCGCACAATGCTTTTGGAAATACGCATCAATATTATCCAATAATTACTTTAGAAGCGTACAGCAAAAAGTATATGAAAACTGCTATTGACAATTATTTCAATAGTTCTTATAAAAACATGGTTTCGTTTTTTGCGAAAGAAGAAAAAATCTCAGCCGCAGAATTACGTGAAATCTTGGATATGATTGAAAATCCAAAAGAAGAAAAATAGTCGATTATGGAAGCACTTTTCATATACATAGCAAAATCAGCAGGTTTGGTTGTAATGTTCTTTTGTGTTTATCATTTTTTGCTTCGCAAAGAAACATTCTTTAATACCAATAGATGGTTTTTATTAGCAGGTTTAGGAACCTCGGTTTTATTGCCTTTTTTGGTTTATACCAAAACTATCTTGGTCAACCCTACTCCTGTTTCAAATTTTGTTTTATCACAAGTGCCTCTTTCACAAACTACTCCTAAGGAAGTTTTTGTAATCAACTGGAATTATGTTCTTCTAGCAGTTTATGGCCTCGGTTTTTTAGTCTTATTAATAAAATTTGCCTTAGACTTTTACAGTCTGCAATCTATCTTAAAAGGAAAGAAAATCCAACAACAAGCTGATTTCAAATTTATCGACACCAACGAAAATATTGCTCCCTTCTCCTATTTTGAATACATCGTGTACAACTCATCAATGTACACTCCATCAGAATTAGAGAATATCATAGAGCACGAAAAAGTGCACAGCGATCAAAATCATACTGCAGATGTTTTGGTAGCCCGCATTTTTTGTCTGCTTTTTTGGTTTAATCCAGTGATCTGGCTTTATAAAAAAGCAATCGCTCAAAATCTGGAATTTATTGCTGATAAAGAAGCAGCAAAAAAATTGTCAGACAAAAGAGCTTATCAATACACGCTTTTAAAAATCACAACTCACGAAAGCTGTATTGCAATCACCAATCATTTTTATCAATCATTAATCAAAAAACGAATTGTTATGTTAAACAAAAATCAATCACGAAAAAGGAATTCTTGGAAATACTACGTCGTAATTCCAGCGCTTATAGCTTTTGTTTTATTTTTTCAAGTCGAAGTAATTGCAAAAGAAAGACCGCAAACCAGCAAAAAAGAAGTTTCTAAAGAAAGTAATTCTACAGACACTTATAAAATCACAAAAGCAACTACAGATCAACAGTTAAAAGAAATTGCAGAAAATTTAAAGAAAAAACACGATGTTGAAGCTTCAATTTCCGACGTTGAAAGAAACTCAAACAACGAAATTACTGCTATTAAAGTTGAGTTAAAAAAAGGCTCTGAACAAAATCAAGCTTTTATGGTTGATGGAAGCAAAGCCATTAAAGATTGCCAAATTGTTGTTACAACAGAAGATGACGGATCTATAAAAATTGATTTTGTTTCTGAAAATCTAGAAAATCAGATAAAAGTTGTCAATAAAGAAAGAAAGGTTGAAGTAAAAAATGTTCAAAATTCTAAAGTAAATTGTGATGTTAAAACTACTGATAATACTCATACAAGCGTTACTACAAGTAGTAGCGCAAATTCTAGCGATAATGTAAATACAAATACATCTGTCAGCGTAAGTGTAAATAGTGACAATAAACAAGGCAAAAAGTTTATGATATTTACGAATGGTGAAAATGTTTCTAAAAATTTACCACAATTAGTAATTGTTAATGGAGTTGTGAACAAAAATGTGACCACTGGAGATGATATAGCCAAATTGAATGTTAGATCCTTAACACTTCTTACTGAAGAAAATGCCATAAAGAAATATGGTGAAGAAGGAAAAAATGGTGTTCTTATTATTGATACAAAAAATTAAATAGATCTAACAAAACTATTTTTAACAGCCAAAACCAAAATAATGCAAAAGTTAACCAACAAAGAAGAAGAGATAATGCACATTTTATGGAAGCTTAAAAAAGCTTTTGTAAAAGAAATTCAGGCTGAAATTACTGAAGAACAACCGCATTATAATACGCTTTCGACTATTGTTCGCAATCTCGAAGAGAAAGGATATGTCAATCATAATGCTTTTGGAAATACGCATCAATATTATCCGATCGTGAGTATTGAAGAATACAGAAAAGGCTTTATGAGTACTGCAATTGATAATTATTTCAACAGTTCATATAAAAGTATGGTTTCGTTTTTTGCCAAAGAAGAAAAAATTTCGGCAAACGAATTACGAGAAATCTTAGCAATGATAGAAAATCCAAAAGAAGAAAAATAATAGTCATGGAAGCACTTTTCACTTTTATCATCAAATCGGGCGCTTTAATCGCTTTGTTCTATTTTGCTTATTATTTTTTACTGCGAAAAGAGACTTTTTTTACCAGCAACAGGTATTTTTTATTGGCAGGATTGATAACTTCAGTTGTATTGCCTTTTGTGATTTACACAAAAGTAGTTTGGGTAGATCCTGCGCCTATTTTATATTCACCTGTCGTTCAAACAGCAACTACTTCCGTTAATCACGATTATGTTTCAACCTATAATCATTTGCCAACTGTTGAAGAAGAACCTTTTGAAATAAACTGGAATTTAGTTTCATTGGCTATTTATGCCATTGGATTTGCTGCCTTTATGCTAAAATTTGCTATCGATTTTTACAGTTTGAATTCGGTTTTAAAAGGAAAAAGCATCAAGCAACAAGAAGATTTCAAATTTGTTGATGTTACAGAAAATATTGCTCCTTTTTCTTATTTCGATTATATCGTGTACAACTCATCACTGTACAGCGAAGCAGAATTACAAAGCATTTTAGAACATGAAAAAGTGCACAGCGACCAATATCATACAGTCGATGTAATAATTTCTAGGATTTTCTGTATTCTTTTTTGGTTCAATCCAATTATCTGGCTTTACAAAAAAGCAATTCTGCAGAACTTAGAATTTATTGCCGACAATGAGGCTTCAAAAAAATTATCAGACAAAAAAGCGTATCAGTACACGCTTTTAAAAATAACAACACATGAAACTTGTGTTGCAATCACCAATCATTTTTATCAATCATTAATCAAAAAACGAATTGTCATGTTAAACAAAAATCAATCAAAAAAATGGAATTACTGGAAATATTATGCTGTAATTCCGGCGCTTGCAGCTTTTGTATTTTTATTCCAAATTAAAACGATTGCTCAAGAGAAGAAAGGCGCCGCTGAAAAAGAAGCTGTTGTTTCTAAAAACGAAGATCTAAATATTTTCAAAATCACAAAATCAACTACAGATCAAGAACTAAAGGATTTAGCATCAAAATTAAAAAAAGAACACAATGTTGATCTTATCGTTTCGAATGTAAAAAGAAACGGCGATAACGAAATTACAAGCATCAAAGTTCAAATCGCGAAAGAAAATGGCACAAAACAAATCATTGAATTGAACAGCACTAAAGCAATAAAAGATTGCAATATTGCACTAAATACAGATGATAAAGGTTCTAAAAACATTACTTTGACTACTGATGATCAATTGGATCATCCTGTTGTTGTGGAGAGACAAAATATCATAATTAAAGATTTTAAAGGTTCAGATGACGCTCCGGATGCTCCTGCTCGACCAAGCGCACCAGGCATGGTAGCTCCTGTTCCTCCTGTTGCACCAGTTTTCCCAACTGGACCAATGCCTCCAATTCCTGCAATCGATATGTCTAAAATACCTAAAGCCCCTAAAGCTCCTAAAAATCCAAATGATAAAGTAGCATGGGCTCAATTTGAGAAAGACATGAAAGAGTTTGAGAAAAAAATGGAAGAATGGGAACCTCAGATGGACGCTTACGAAAAACAAGTTGATGCAATCATGTCGCAACGTGAAGCCGTTTTTGAAAAACAAATGGAACAATATGAAATTGCTATGCAAAAATTCAATATGAATATGGATAAATTCAATATTGATATGAAAATGAAATTTGGAAGTGATTCTCAAGAATATGAAAACCACATGAAGCAATATGAGCAAGACATGAAAGATTATGAACTTGACATGAAGCAACATGAAAAAGAAATGAAAGAGCATGCAAAACAAATGAAACAGCATGCAAAAGATATGAAGCAACATGAAAAGGACATGAAAGTAAAAGAAAAAGCAGACAAGAAAGCTTAATCTTTTCAGTTTAAAATTTAAAAACCAGTGCCAAAACACTGGTTTTTCTATTGCAATTAATTTTAAAACAATAAAATGAAAAAATACTATTTCATCCTATTTTTGCTTTTTTCGTTGTCAATTTTCGCACAGCAAAACAGCATCTTTGTTGCAATGGACAAAGCAGCTTCGGTTTTAATGCAAAAATCAAAAGCAAATTCTATTTCTATTGGAGTTGTAAAAAATGGAGTATCTTACACCCGACATTATGGAGAAATTGACAAAGGAAAAGAGAATATTGCTAATAACAATACTGTTTTTGAAGTTGCATCCATAACAAAACTATTTACAGGATTGCTTACTGCTCAAGCAGTTTTAGAAGGAAAACTCAATCCAGATGATGATATTAGAAAATACATCACAGGTTCCTACCCAAATTTACAATATAATGGAACGCCTATCACAATTAAAGATTTGGTTTCTTTTAGAACAGGTTTTAATAAAGATCTTCCAGATACTGCAGAATTAAGAAAAAATCGAAATGACAGTAGTTATTTAGCTTTCAAAAGATTAGATGAATCATATAATCGCGAAAAATTCTTTGAAGATTTAAAAACAATTCAGTTAGACACTTTACCTGGAACCAAATTCAAATACAGCAACGGAAGCTTAAACTTGACAGCTCATATTCTAGAAAATGTATATCATAAAAGTTATGAAACACTTTTAAAGGAACATATTCTTTCTAGACTTAGAATGACTTCAACTGGAATAAATTTAAGTCCAAAGGTTGTAGTTGCAAATGGTTATAATTTAAAAGGTACATTGATGCCTCAAATTTCTGACAATCTTTGGGGAGCTGCCGGACGATTAAAATCAACTTTAGGTGACCTAACCAAATTTATTGTTTATGAATTAAATACAAAAGATAAAATTGTTCAGGAATCGCAACGAAATCTTTTAAATAGTTCGACAATCTGGAATGGATATTTTTGGGATCATATCGAAGTTGACGACAACGGAAAAAGTTGCTGGAAACATGGTGGTGCTTTTGGAACACAAAACATGCTCGTTGTTTATCCAGAAAGACAATTGGGACTTTCCATCATTGTAAATATCAGCGATGAAAATACTGCAAATGCTTTAGGCGAAGCCATTGTGAGTCTTTCAAATGATTTATTAAGCGAATACAAAAAACAGTCTGGAATTTATGGATACAAAATAATGAATAATAATATAATTTTCAGCTACATACACGACAAAGCTTTAAATGCCGACTTAGTAAAAAGTGTTTCAATTGCAGGCACTTTTGATAACTGGAATCCTGATGATAAAAATTTTCAGATGATTCGAAAAGACAAAAACACCTTTGAGTTAGCTGTCCCTTTATCTCAATTGGAGAAAAACAAAACACATCTATTTAAATTTGTAATCAACAAAAGTGGCTGGATGCAAGCTCCAAAAAATGCTATAAATAAGGAAACTGAAGGAAATCAAAATCTTATTCTAAAAATTTAATTTTCAAGTTTTATAGTCTAAAAGACTTTGCAGAAAATGCAAGGTCTTTTTTTATATCTTTGAAAAAACAAATCTGCCATGTACAAAATCTTAGCTAAATTAAACAAAGTATTGTTGCCAAGTTTTACCAAACAAGGTTTGGATATTTCAAAAGCCAAAAAATGGCAAATGGCAATCATTGGGTACCGCGCCTATGTCACAAAACGCGCGTTAGGCAATTAAAATCAGAAATTATTCCGCAGAAATTTATTTTCGTTTTTCTGCAATTCAATTATGAAAACTAAAAAAATCAACCTTCCTCCTGTTCAGGCGGTTTTACTTGCAATTATTAGTGTACAATGTGGCGCAGCAATTGCTAAAACATTATTTCCAGCACTTGGAGCAGCAGGTACTGCATCTATCAGAATTGGCGTTTCGGCAATAATTTTGCTTCTTGCCTACAGGCCAAATCTAAAAGAAATTACAAAAGCGCAATGGAAAGTTGTCATTCCGTATGGATTATCTTTGGGCGCCATGAATCTGATTTTTTATTTTGCAATCGAAAAAATTCCAATTGGACTTGCGGTAACATTAGAATTTATTGGTCCGTTATTGCTTGCGATTATCGGATCAAAACGTCTTATTGATTATTTATGGGTTCTATTAGCCGCAATCGGAATTTTATTGATTGCGCCATGGACAAATGACCGTTTAGATAGTTTGGGCGTTATCTTCGCTCTGCTTGCAGGAGCATTATGGGCATGTTATATTGTTTTTGGAGGAAAAATTTCAAAAATAATGAACGAAGGGACGGCTGTTTCAACAGGAATGTTGTTGGCGGCAATTCTGGTTTTGCCTTTTGGAATTTTCGAAAACGGATTGGCAAATCTCACACCAAGACTTTTCGGAATGGGCGTCGCTCTTGCCTTATTATCAAGTGCGATCCCGTTTACTTTAGAAATGAAAGCTTTAGGAAAACTGCCTCCTCGTACTTTTAGTATTTTAATGAGTTTAGAACCGGCAGCAGCTTCAATTTGTGCTTTTATTTTCCTGAATGAAAATTTAAGTTTTTATGAAATTTTAGCTGTGGTTTGTGTCATAGTTGCTTCTGCAGGAAGCACTTTGACAGCAAAAAAATAATTTGAAAACTTCAAAATTAAAACTCCAAATTCCAAGTTTATGGAATTTGGAATTTTAAATATTTACTTTATTAAGTATTAATTTTTTGGAAGCAAAACAGCATCTACTACATGAATCACACCATTTGACTGATTAACATCTGCGATTGTAACTTTTGCTTGCCCACCATTTTCATCACTAATATATAAATCTTTACCTTTCATCCAAGCAGTAAGGGTACCGCCACTTACCGTTTTAATAGAAGCTTTTCCTTTTCCATCTTTAATTGCTTTTGCAATATCAGCAGCGCTCCATTTTCCTGCCGCTACATGATAAGTCAAAATTGTTTGCAATTTCTTTTTATTCTCTGGTTTCAGTAATGTTTCAACTGTTCCTTTTGGCAGTTTATCAAAAGCAGCGTTTGTTGGAGCAAAAACAGTAAACGGTCCTTTTCCTTGTAAAGTCTCCACCAAATCTGCGGCTTTTACAGCAGCAACAAGAGTGGTGTGATCTTTTGAATTTACTGCATTTTCAATAATATTTTTGTTTGGATACATTGGGGCTCCCCCGACCATAACTGATTTTTGAGCAAAAGATACAAATCCGAATGTCAAAGCTAAAACTGCTGTCGCTAAAAATTTTCTAGTTTTCATAATTAATATTTTAAGTTATAAGCTCATTTACGACGTTATATTTGTTTTGGTTTTACAAAAAATCAAAATAATTTTAAAAAAGATTGAAATATTCTTAAAACACGCTATAAAACAGCTCATTAATTATAAAAATATTTTTGATTATTTTTATGCTCGAGTCGGATTTTACATCTTTTAATTATTAAATTCAAATCGTATTTATTAAACAAAATCTGCTTAAAAAATAAGAACCAAAAAGCTAAAAAACACTTCATAACTTTACCTCAAAATGATAGTTAACAACCACGCAAAAACGTTTCTCTGTATTTTAATCTTACTAACTTTTATACAATGTAAATCCCCAGCTTATAAAATGAATTATCAAGAAAATTATCTTTCGGAAGCCGATAAAGCAATAAAAAAATATATAATTCCGCCTTATCTAAAAAAAGGCGATACCATAATGATTGTTGCGCCAGCAGGTTTCTTAACCGATTCAACAGAAATTGATCCCGGAATTGAACTTGCAAAAAGTTGGGGGCTAAATATTAAATTAGGAAAAAACCTTTTCAAAAGACACAATCATTTTGCTGGAACCGACCTAGAAAGACAAAATGATATGCAAGAAGCTTTAGATAATAAAAACATAAAAGCAATCTGGTGTTCCAGAGGAGGATATGGCACGGTCAGAATTATTGATCAATTGGATTTTACGGCTTTTAAAAAAAATCCAAAATGGATTGTTGGTTATTCTGATATTACCACTCTTCATGAACAAGTTCATAGATTAGGATTTGCATCTATACACGCTACAATGCCTGGCGGAATGAAGCGAGCGACGCCTGAAGCAAAAGAAACATTATATAAATCTTTGTTTGGTGAAGATCTTAGTTATGAAGTAACTACTAATCCGCTTAATAAATTGGGTACGAGCAAAGGAGTTCTTATTGGCGGAAATTTATCGATCGTCATGTCAATGTTAGGCAGTAATTCTGATATTGATCCAAAAGGAAAAATTTTATTCATCGAAGATGTTGGTGAAGATTTGTATCGAGTTGACCGAATGATGTATACACTTAAAAGAAATGGCTTTTTGAAAGATTTAAAGGGAATTATTGTTGGTGATTTTGATTATAAAACAGAAGAAAATATTTTATTTGGAGGCACACAACGTGAAATCATTTTAAATGTAGTAAAGGAGTATGATTATCCTGTTATTTTTGATTTTCCAGCAGGACATATCAGAAACAATCATGCGCTGACTTTTGGCAAAAAAGTCAAATTAGAATCTAATGCTCAATCTGTAATTATTTCTTACCAATAAAATGAATCTAAAAACATGTATTTAAATCTTGATTTATTTTCTGAATAAAATTTTCATTAACTTTAATGTAAAATCACATTCCTATGAAAAATCTACCACAAAAAATCAGAAGTAAAAAGCTAAATTCAAGAGTTGATTTAACCGCAATGGTCAGTGTTTCTTTTTTACTGATTATATTTTTTATGGTTGTTGGAGAATTGTCGAAATCAAAAGCTTTAGATTTAAATATGGGACGTGATTGCGAAGATTGTGGCTACGGTTATGAAGGAGAAAATCGTAATTTTACGATATTATTAGATGAAAAAGATAAACTAATTTATTATATAGGAATCTTGGAAGGCCCTAAAAAAGGACCAAAAACTATAAGCTACGGAAAAAATGGCATACGTAAAGAATTAGCCGCTTATAATAATATTGCGCTAAAATATTCAAAACAGAAAGGCAAAACTAGAAGAGGAATTACTGTTATTATAAAACCAACTAAAAAATCTAATTACGGAAATCTTGTAGATATTCTTGATGAATTAAAAATTGCAAATATAACTTCTTATTACATAGTTCCTGAGTTTACTCCTGAAGAATCAAAATTATTAGCTGCAAAATAAAATTTCTTTTGAAAACGACTGCCCTAGCCTTGATCGAAGCGACATCTCCCGATTTAGAAAAACAAGGCTTTTTAGCCGTAGTTTTTATTTATCGGGAATACAGCGGAGAGCAGGAATAGCTCCTCAAAATTCAAACATCAATTCTTAAAATTCAAAATTTCATTTTAGACATACGCACTCTGTGTATCTCAAAGATAAGACAATACAAACAAATATAGCCCGTGGTTTTAACCATGGGAACATCACGCATATCACAACACGTTTCCCGCGGTTAAAACCGCGAGCTATATTTCTAAAACAGGTTAACAAGAACTTGAAACCCGAAACTTGAAACAAAAAAAAGTCCCACATTACTGTGGGACTTTCTATTTATAAAAAGGCTAAGAATTATTTTTTCTCAGTTTTTTCCATTTTAGCTTTTAATGCAGCTAATACATCATTGTTATCTCCTAAAGTTGCAGCTGGTGCATTTGTAGAAGATGCAGATGAAGTATTTTCAGTTGCAGCTTTCACGTTTTTCTCTTCTTCTTCTCTGAAGATAGCAGTGTGAGAAGCAACTACTCTTTTGAATTCTTTGTTAAATTCAATTACTTTGAAATCAGCTGTATCACCTTTTTTCAATTTCTTTCCGTCTTCTTTTTCAAGGTGACGAGTAGGAATGAAAGCAACGATATCATCTCCGAATTCTACAGTAGCTCCTTTGTCAACGATTTCAGAAATCTCACCGTTGTGGATAGTTCCTACAGCGAAAGAATCTTCGTATTGATCCCAAGGATTAGCAGTAGTTTGTTTGTGACCTAAAGATAATTTACGTCCTTCAACATCTAACTCTAATACAACAACATCAAGTTTTTCACCAACGTTTACAAACTCAGATGGGTGTTTGATTTTCTTAGTCCAAGATAAGTCAGAGATATAAATTAATCCATCAATTCCTTCTTCTAATTCTACGAAAATACCAAAGTTTGTAAAGTTTCTAACGATACCTGTATGTTTAGAACCTACTGGGTATTTAGAAGTAATGTCAGTCCATGGATCTTGAGTTAATTGTTTGATACCTAATGACATCTTACGATCATCTCTGTCAAGAGTTAAGATAACTGCTTCAACAACATCTCCAACTTTCACGAAGTCCTGAGCAGAACGTAAGTGAGTTGACCATGACATTTCAGAAACGTGGATTAAACCTTCAACACCTTCAGCAACTTCGATAAATGCACCGTAATCAGCGATTACAACTACTTTACCTTTAACTTTGTCACCAACAGTTAAGTTAGCATCTAAAGCATCCCATGGGTGAGCGTTTAATTGTTTCAATCCTAATTGAATTCTTGTTTTCTCATCATCGAAATCAAGGATTACAACGTTTAATTTTTGGTCTAATTCAAGAACTTCACTTGGGTGGTTGATTCTACTCCAAGAAAGGTCAGTAATGTGAATTAATCCGTCAACACCACCTAAGTCAATGAACACACCATAAGAAGTAATGTTTTTAACAACACCTTCTAATACTTGTCCTTTTTGTAATTGACCGATGATCTCTTTTTTCTGTACTTCAATATCAGCCTCGATAAGCGCTTTATGAGATACAACAACGTTTTTGAATTCGTGGTTGATTTTTACCACTTTGAATTCCATCATTTTGTTTACATATACATCGTAGTCTCTAATTGGCTTAACGTCAATTTGAGATCCAGGTAAGAACGCTTCGATACCGAATACGTCAACAATCATACCTCCTTTAGTTCTACATTTAACAAAACCGTTAACGATTTCTCCAGTTTCATTAGCTGCAATAACTCTATCCCAAGATTTGATAGTACGTGCTTTTCTGTGAGATAATACTAATTGACCTGTTTTATCCTCACGGATGTCGATTAATACTTCTACTTTGTCACCTACTTTTAAATTTGGGTTGTAACGAAATTCGTTTAAAGAAATAACACCTTCAGATTTAGCATTGATATCAACGATAACGTCTCTATCTGTAATTCTAACTACAACTCCTTCAACTACTTCTTCTTGATCTGTAGCGATGAAAGTTTTTGATACTAGTTCCTCAAACTCTTGTAAGTTTTTTTCATCTACTGCATCGATTCCTTCTTGGAAGTTGTGCCAGTTAAAATTTGCTAAAAACTCTTCTTGTGATTTTGTTTGTTCAGACATGCTGATAAAAAATTTGTATTCTGTTTTTCTCGAGTTTCTCCAAGCGATAGAAAATACAGAAGTTGTTTTACATAAATGGTTGATACCTAAAGGAAACTCTTCTCTGCCAAAAGGTTTGCAAAATTAATACATTTTTATGAATTAACAAAACAAAACCGATATGATTATCAGTTGATTATTCAGAAGCAGAAGATTTGAGGTCTCAAAAGACGCTTAGTCCCGCTATCCGTTTCAATCTTTTATGCCTCCCGAAGCCTCGGGACCGCCATAAAAGGATTTCCACTGCTATCGGGGCTATATTAGAAATTTTTGTTTTCATGAGAACATTAATAACGAAACTCGACGGGTTTTAAAAGCCGATCGGGTTTATTTGCTATAGAAGACCATATTTAGATTAGACAAAAATTACTTCAAATATTAAAAAAAGAAAACCCGAAAGATTATCAATCTTTCGGGTTTAAGCATCTTAATCAATTTGTTAATGATTCAAATTCTCTAATTCTTTAGGATCATGTTTATACTTAAATAAAAACGTGAAGAAAATTAGAATAACAAAAGCGTACGCTGCAAATGAAAACCATACTTTTGACCACTCAACAGTATTGCCAGTTGTGAAATAACTCACAGTTCTTCCAGCGAATTCACCTCCCAAAATTGCTCCAATTCCATTAGTCATCAACATGAATAATCCTTGAGCACTAGATCTGACTTTACTATCAGCTTCTCTTTCAACAAACAATGAACCTGAAATATTAAAAAAGTCAAAAGCCATACCGTAAACGATCATTGATAAAATAAGGAAAATAACTCCCGAACCAGGATTCCCTATTCCGAATAATGCAAAACGCAATACCCATGCAATCATACTAAACATCATTACTTGTTTAATACCAAATCTTTTCAAGAAAAAAGGAATAGTCAAAATAAACAGCGTTTCTGAAATTTGAGACAATGAGATTATAAATACCGAATGTTCAACTCCGAAAGTTCCGTGATATTCTGGATTAGCACCAAAACTTCTTATAAAAGTGTCACCAAACATATTTGTAACTTGAAGCGCAGCTCCTAACAACATGGCGAAAACAAAAAATATTGCCATTTTCTTTTGCTTGAACAAAACAAAACTATCCAATCCAAACTTGCTTGAAAGCGATTGATTCGTATTTTTATTCTCCGCTGGAACATCAGGCATTGTAAACGAAAACAATCCAGTAACAATCATCGCTACAGAAGCAAAAACAAATTGTCCAGTATTTGACTTCCAATCTGTCAAATCAGTGATCCACATTGCGATAATAAAACCTACTGTACCCCAAACTCTAATTGGCGTGAAGGCTTTTTGCACATCAAATTGGAATTTATTTAAAACCGCATAACTTACCGAGTTATTTAAAGCAATAGTTGGCATATAAAAGCAACTTGTCGCAAAAATCACCCAATACATTTCTGTAGAATTTTCTGCTTTAGTTGCGAAGAAAATAGCAATTCCTGCTATTATATGTGAAACCCCTAAAACTTTCTGTGCGCTAAAATATTTATCAGCGATTATCCCAAGCAAAGCCGGCATAAACAAACTTGCCCATCCCATAGAACCATAAGTTCTTCCTATTGATAAACCTACACTACCGCCTTCTAATGGACCAAAAACCTGCCCCATATATCCTCCTAACGAAATCAACCAAATTCCCCAAACGAAAAATTGAAGAAAATTCATTACAGTCAGCCTTAATTTTATCCCCATATGATGAAATTGTCTTTAAAATAAAATGAAGCGGTAAAACTAACATTTAAAATAATATCTGCAAAAAATTAAGCGGTTTTTACAACATCATTTATTAATTCCAAAACCGCAGCGAACTGCTCTTCTTTATTCAAGTAAGAATTATCAATTTCGATTGCATCATCGGCAATTACTAATGGCGAATCTTCACGATGTGTATCCATATGGTCGCGGTCAACTACATTTTTCAAAACCTCTTCATAAGTGACATTATCGCCCTTTTGTTGCAATTCATCAAAACGCCTCTGCGCACGAGTTTCTGCGCTGGCAGTCATGAATATTTTAAGTTCGGCGTCAGGAAAAACAACTGTTCCAATATCTCTCCCATCCATTACAATTCCTTTGTTTTTCCCCATTTCCTGCTGTTGTTCTACTAATTTAGAACGAACTTCAGAAACTGCAGCAACTGTACTAACAAAATTAGACACCTCAATAGTTCTGATTTGTTTTTCCACATTTTCACTGTTCAAATACATTTCTGCAAAACCCAAATCGGAGTTAAATTTGAATTCTAGCTGGATTTTAGGCAATGACGCGATTAGTTCTTCTTTTTTAAAAAAGTCGGTTCCAATAAAATCATGTTGCATGGCAAAAAAAGCCACCGCACGATACATCGCTCCAGTATCTACATATACATATTCAAGCTCTTTTGCCAATTGTTTTGCCAAAGTACTTTTTCCAGTTGATGAAAATCCGTCGATTGCAATGGTAATCTTTTTCAATTTTTTATTTTTAAATTTTTATTTCTCTATAATTAAAGGCTTGCAAATGTAACCATCTTTATTTTTATTTCGAAGATTTATAACTTTTACAATTATTGCTTTTAAACAAAAAAAGCTTTAAATTATCAAAATTCAGTACTGATTCTGACAATAAAAAGCTTTAATAATTTTTAACCAAAGAATACTTTTTCAGCTATTCTTTAGTAGTAAATATCCATGATGATGTTCGACTTAGAACTATCAATTATTTTTTGAATTCTTTTGAAAAACTCCTCATTTACCATTGGACATCCGTGGCTGCGGCTGATATAATGATCTTGTTCTTCCAATGGAACTGCAGAGTAGGCGTGCAAAACAATAGCTCTTTCTAAGGCCTTGTTATTTGTTTCATCTAAACCTGCTAATCTATAAGCTTTACCAAAAATACCTTTGTACGTTTTTCCAATTGAATATCTGCCTAAAGCCGTACAATTAGAATTTGGCATGTTGCTGAACTTCAGCATGCCCTGAATACCTGTTTCTGAACCAGAACCGTGAGCTACAAGACCTTGATCTATAACTTCATTCTTTTCTAGATCGTAAACAAAAAAGCGGTTTTTTCCAGAAGGCACTTTCATATCAATCAAAAATGCGATTTTAGAATTATATCTCTTATCAGCATTAATCATGTTTCTTATGTCAGTTATTCTACTGTTGATTCTTTCAATCTCGACATTGGTAATCGTCGATTCTTCTGCTTTGAAGTAGTGTTTTGCTCCCGAAAAAACACTTACTGTCATAAATAAAAATAAAGTAAATATTTTCATTAACTATTGAAAATTTAAAGTTAGACCAAAAAGACTTGTATTAGCTGCCAATGTATATCTTGAATAAGAATAATTGAATTTCAACTTATTCATTCTCAAACCAAATCCTAGTGAAACCCCAGAAAAATTACGCTGTTCATCAATTCGTAATTCTTCTCCCCTTCTAAAATTATATCCCAAACGCAAATTGAATGCTCTTTGCGGAAATAATTCTATACCAAAAGCGACATGTCGCAACACATTATTTACAAATGAAACTTTTTCCTCACTTGTTGATCCATCAATATTAGTTTCTCCGCGAACGGGATTCGAAAAAGAAATGTTCCATTGCTGCAAATTTTCTAATGTAAGATGCCAGCGAAGCGGTACATGTTCTAATTCTTGTGAAACACCTGCTATGATTTCAAAGGGCAAATTCTCTTTTATTCCTGAGTAAGTTGTAAACTGTGTTCCAATATTACGAAATACTAGTGCCAAATTTACATCATTTTTTTCAATTTGATACATAATTCCCACATCAATTGCTCCACCAATTGAATTATAACTCTCTAAAGTCGAAGTTATTAACTTTCCATTTACCCCAATATGCAAGTCCGTATAAGGAACATTGTAAGCATATCCGAGTGTTAGCGCGCCTTCACTCCCTGTAAAATCTGATGTGGCTTGGCCATTTTCATCATAACCCTCAAAGCTTCCGTAATTGACATAACTTACTCCAGCATAAAAAGTTTGAACGTGTCTGTCGTAAGTATATGCATACGATGCTGTTCCGTAAGAAGCTTCGCCATAATAACTTCCGTAATTCATTGCTAAATGATTATCCATATCTTCATTCAAAACCGCGGGATTAAACATCACTTGGTTAACATCTTCATCATAAATCGTAATAACTTTTCCTCCTAACGCAGCCTGCCTGGGCGATGATGTCAGGTTTAGAAATTGATAGGTGTAACGCCCTCCTACTTGCGCGATTGAACTCGAACAAAGTAGCAACATAAAAAATAAAACAATCTGTTTTAACATGTTTTTGGAACGTTCCTATGTGGGAATAACGTAAATACAAAGATAAAATTATATAACAGAAAAAATAATTTTTATAATTAACTCAAAATCAACAACTATACCAAAAATAAATTCCAGAATCATTAAAAATCAGCACAAAAAAATTCCAAACTCCAATAAAAGAATTGGAATTTGGAATTTAAATATTGAAATTTAAGATTAAGCTTATTTCAGTTGTTTTGCATTTTTCACACTTTGATCTGTAAGTGCAATTGCTAGAACTTCACTCATTTCTTTTACATAATGAAAAGAAAGTCCATCTAAATACTCAGCTTTAATTTCGTCGATATCACTTTTATTTTCGTGACATAAAATAATCTCTTTAATGCCAGCTCTTTTTGCAGCAAGAATTTTTTCTTTGATTCCTCCTACTGGTAAAACTTTTCCACGAAGCGTAATTTCTCCCGTCATTGCCAAACTCTTTTTCACTTTCTTTTGAGTTAGCAATGAAACCAATGAAGTCAACATTGCTATACCAGCGCTTGGGCCATCTTTTGGAGTTGCACCTTCAGGAACGTGCAAGTGAATATTATATTTTTGGAAAATCTCTGTGCTCAATCCTAATTTCTTGGCATTGGCTTTAATATATTCCAAAGCAATTGTAGCGGATTCTTTCATGACATTTCCAAGATTTCCTGTAATTGTCAATGCTCCTTTTCCTTCAGAAATTAATGATTCTATAAATAAAATATCTCCTCCAACACTTGTCCATGCTAATCCTGTAACAACACCAGCAACATCATTGTTTTCGTATTTGTCGCGCTCTAATCTTGGAACTCCCAAAACAGCTACAATATCTTCATCTGTAACTTTTTTATTGTATTCCTCTTCCATTGCAACGGCTTTTGCCGCATTACGAATTACTTGAGCAATCTTAGTTTCTAAATTACGAACGCCTGATTCACGCGTGTAGCCTTCCACAATTTTTTCTAATTGTTTTTTGCCAATTGCCAAATCTTTAGAAGTTAATCCGTGTGCCTCTAATTGTTTTGGAAAAAGGTGTCTTTTTGCAATTTCAACCTTTTCTTCAATCGTATAACCAGACATTTTGATTACTTCCATTCTGTCGCGCAACGCTGGCTGAATTGCTGCCATATTATTTGAGGTCGCAATGAACATTACTTTAGACAAATCATAACCCATTTCAAGGAAATTATCATAAAAAGCATTGTTTTGTTCTGGATCTAAAACCTCTAATAATGCAGATGATGGATCTCCAGAATTTCCGTTAGATAATTTATCAATCTCATCTAAAATAAAGACCGGATTTGAAGTTCCTGCCTTTTTCAAACTTTGAATGATTCGGCCTGGCATTGCTCCTATATATGTTTTTCTGTGTCCGCGAATCTCCGCTTCATCACGCAAACCGCCTAATGAAATACGCACATATTCACGACCTAAAGCTTCTGCAACCGAACGCCCAATCGAAGTTTTACCAACTCCCGGAGGCCCTGTCAAACATATAATTGGTGATTTCATATCATTTCGCAATTTCAAAACTGCCAAATGTTCGATCATTCTTTTCTTCACTTCATCAAGTCCAAAATGATCTTTATCTAATATTTTTTGAGCATGTTTCAAATCGAATTTATCTTTAGAATATTCGCCCCAAGGCAATTCTAAAAACAATTCTAAATAGTTTCGTTGAATTCCGAAATCTGGCGACTGTGGATTCATGCGACGCATTTTAGACAGTTCTTTCTCGAAATGTTTCTGCGTTTTTTCATCCCATTTTTTAGTTTTCGCCTTTTGCCCCATTTCGTCCATTTCTTCTTCTTGAGAAACGCCTCCCAATTCTTCTTGGATGGTTTTCATTTGCTGATGAAGGAAATATTCTCTTTGTTGCTGATCTAAATCAAAACGAACTTTTGATTGAATGTCATTCTTCAATTCTAATTTTTGAAGTTCGACATTCATATAACGCAAAGTCTCTAAAGCGCGCTCTTTTAAACCATTTATTGATAAAAGCCCTTGTTTTTCTTTTACCGATAAATTCATGTTTGAAGAAACAAAATTGATCAAAAACGATTGGCTTTCAATATTTTTAATTGCAAATGTCGCTTCTGATGGAATATTTGGGCTTTCTTTGATAATCTGAATGGCCAATTCTTTTACTGAATCTAAAATTGCTGTAAATTCAGTATCATTTTCTGCTGGCCTATCTTCTGCAACTTCTTTGATGGTTGCATTCATATAAGGTTCTTCTGAAACTACTTCGTCAATTTCAAAACGTTTTTTTCCTTGCAAAATAACCGTAACATTTCCGTCAGGCATTTTTAAAACACGAAGAATTCTAGCTACAGTTCCAATTTTATGAATATCATCTTTAGATGGATCTTCATCTTCCTCATTAATTTGAGAAACTACTCCAATGATTTTTCCACCGGCATTGGCATCATTAATTAATCTGATTGATTTGTCTCTTCCTGCTGAAATCGGAATAACTACACCTGGAAATAAAACGGTATTACGCAAAGGCAAAATTGGCAGAGAAACCGGAAGTTCCTCATTGTTCATTTCTTCTTCGTCTTCGGGAGTTAATAATGGAATTAATTCTGCTTCGGAATCAAATTCCTGAAGTGACAGATTGTCAATAGTAAGTATTTTATGATTTGACATAATAATATATAAGTCGTTTTGTCATTAAATGATTAATACAACTTGCAAATAAAGCTCGAAATTCATTATTTCTTAATAAAAAGCCAACTAAATCTCGATTTACAAGATACACCAATAAAATAGACAATCACTATGCCAAGAATGGAATGTACAATATCTATTTAATTAGCCAAACTAATAAAATCAAATTGTATTACCAAAAAAAATCCGCACAAGGCGGATTTTAAGCGAGTCTATAAATTGTTATAAACCTTCGATATCTATATCAAAAGATCCTGTAATTGTCTTTTCATCATTTATACTAAAATTTTGAACGACCAAATCAAAAGTCCCCACGAGTTTTGTTGCTGTTTTTGAAACAATTGTTATTGACCCAGATTTAGATGTATATATGTAATCATTTATTCTGAAAGTACCTGCAATAACGTTTTCAAGAGCGCCACCCGTATTTGATGAATTAGTTGAAACCTGATAAGTTCCGGCTCCATATGATTTATTAATACTCAAACCAACACTTACACTCCCATCATTCTTTTTTCCAACTATACTATAATACGGATTACTACCAGATGCACTTACAGCAGTTACATCAACTTTATCATTAATAAAATCAACCCCATTTACTTTTGCTTTCAAAATTTGATCTGAATCATCTGCAGGAATATCTGTTGTATAAGGTACATTAACAAAAGTACCGTTTGTAATTACTTTAGTTTCAGTTGAACCATTATCAGTCTCTCTAAATCCTGTAAATTGAAAAGTACCTGAAATTGTTTTTTTTGTTTTATCTACGGCAGTAATTTTAATAATTGCAGTATCGGTATAATTTTTTACACCTAAAAAGACTGCATCTTCGTTTGAAGCACTAACAAATCCATATCCACCTACTTCTTCGGCGTAAGCCAAAACAAATTTTTCAGCATTTTCTTTACTGTTTACCCATGTATATGTTCCTACTTTATTACTTGGCAAAATAATTTGAATTAAATCACCTTTAGAAGATCTTGTGCCAGCTATTAATACAAAATTATCGGTCACAACTGCAGTTGTAGTATTTGCAACAAATTCTTCACTCCCAACTTTAGCCTTGAAAACAGCCTTTTCTTCAACAGTTCCACTTCCATTTCCGTTTCCATTATTCTGAGAACCTTCGATATCGCGTCCATCATCGAAAGTACTACAAGACACCAAAAAACAGCATGCTACAAAAAGCAAAAGAAATAAAGTATTTTTTTTCATGTGATATTTATTTTACCTACAAATATAGATTTTATACAAAGAAATAAAAATCTTACACAATCTAATTATTTAAAAAAAAATAAAATTAATTTTATAGAAACTGTAACAAATAAAAAAAAGCCCAGTCATTATAAAAAACTAGCAATCATTACTTGAGTATAACCAACCAAAATATCGAAGAATTAATCGCGCTTTGTAAAGAGAATAATCAGAAAGCCCAATTTGAAATTTACAACCGATACAGTAAAGCCATGTACAATGTGGCATACCGTATTGTAAAAGACGAACATTTTGCACAAGACGTCATGCAAGAAGGTTTTTTGAAGGCATTTACAAAAATAAACGACTACAAACAGGAAGTTGCTTTTGGCGCGTGGCTAAAGAAAATCGTGATCAATTATAGTATTGATTTTTACAAAAAGAACAATGCTTTTCAGATCGATGATTTGAGCAAGACGCTTTATAAAATTGAAGATAAAGATGAGTTTAATTCCGAAGCCATTGATTTTAACACTTTAAAAGTAAAACAAGTTTTAGACACTATTTCAAGTCTGAAAGACAGTTATCGAATGGTTCTGACACTTTTTTACATAGAAGGATACGATCAAGAAGAAATAAGCGAGATTTTGAATATTAGTTATCAAAACTGCCGAACCACATTAAGCAGAGCAAAAGAAAGTTTGCGAAAAAAATTAGAGGAGATATGAAAATGGAAAATAACAACGACAATTTAGATCAATTATTCAACAAGTTTGAAGACCAATGGGATGTTCAAGAATTAAATCCAGATCATCAGGATATTTTCTTGAGCAAATTAAATCAAAAACAGCCTAAAAAGAGAAATTATTGGTTTGCCACAGCAATTGCAGCCACTATAGTTTTAATGCTTGGAATAACTGTTTTTTATAAAACCGAAAAACCGAAGGAATTCAAATTTGCATCTAAAGAAACACAACGTACTGATTCTATTTTCAATATTCTGATTGATAACGAGCTGGTTAAACTTAAAGAAAAAAGTTCGCCCGAAAATGAGCAAATCATAAATGATGCATTGAAACAAATGAAAGTTTTTGATGCTGATTATCAAAAAATCATTAATGAATTGCAAAAAAACGGCGAAAACAAACAAATCATTTATGCCATGATAAGCAATCTGCAAACTAGAATTTCCTTTTTGCAGACAGTTTTGAAACGAATCGAAGAAAACGAAAATTTAAAAAACACTAGCCATGAAAAAACATTATAAAATACTAATTCTGTTCATCTTAGTTCCTTTCTTGGGATTTTCAAATGATGACACGAATATTTCGAAACAAAAAAATATCAAAAAAACCTATATCGTAAATTCAAATGCGGGAATTGATATTGATAATAAATATGGAAACATTTCTGTATCCACTTGGGATGAAGACAAAGTAGATCTTGACATCACGATCAAAGTCACTGGAGCAAATGAAAATTGGGTAAACGAAAAATTGAACACTATTGATGTTGATATTACTGCCTTAAAATCAATGGTAACAGCAGTTACTAAAATTGGAAATTCTACCAACAAAGGACGAGGAAGCAGCAATAGTTTTGAAATCAATTATGTAATTAAAATTCCGAAAAACGGAACCGTAAAACTGATGAACAAATACGGAAATATTACCACAATGACTTTAGAAGGTGCAACTGACATAAGCTGTAAATACGGAAAAGTCACTATTGGTAAATTAAATAATGCCACAAATAGACTTAACATTGAATATTGCCAAAATTCATCTATCGATTATATCAAAAATGGCACGGTAGAAGCTCGTTATTCTGGTTTGAAAATCAATGATTCAGGTAATATTAATTTTGATGCAAATTATACAGATTTAGTAGTTTCTGACGCTCAAAACATTAAATACGACTGTAATTACGGAAATCTGAAATTTCAAAAAGTAAACTCTTTTTCAGGTTCTGGAAACTATCTTACAGTTTCTGTTGCCGAAGTATCAAGCAATTTGACCATCAACACAAATTACAGCAAGGTAAATATTGGCTCACTGACTGAAAAAGCTAACAATGTGAATATTAACTCAGGATATACCGATATTTCATTGGGCTACAATTATAATTATGCTTTTGATTTTGACATTAATACAAAATATGCGAGCATTAAAAATGGAGATGATCTTGAAATTAATGTCAGTGAAACTAAAAACAATTCAAAAAGCATAAGTGGTTATCACAAAAAGAAAGGTCAGAATAAAGTAATAATTAATTCAAATTACGGAAACGTATCATTAATCAAAAAACAATAATTTTAAAGAAACAAAAACCATGAAAAAAATTTTTCAATCAGTAGTTTACGGTGCATTATTAATTGGTTTAACAGCAAACGCACAAGAAAAAATTAACGGAAACGGAAATGTTGTAACTCAAACCAGAACAACGTCAGAATATGATGCAATCAAAGTATCAGGTTTTTACGATGTTGATTTAGTAGCAGGAAAAGAAGGTAAAATTACAATTAAAGGCGAAGAAAATATTCTGGCCGTAATTATTGTTGAAGTACAAGATAATGCTTTAAAAATTTATACAAAAAAAGGAACTAATATTCGCCCAAGCTCAGGAAAAAAAGTAGAAATCACGATTCCATTTGAAAAAATATCAGAACTTAACCTTTCTGGTTCAGGAGATATTGTAAGTAAAGATCCGATCAAAAATGATAAATTTTCAGCAAAATTATCGGGTTCAGGAGATATCGATTTAAATGTTGTCGCAAATTCTTTTGATTTTAGCTTGAGCGGTTCGGGAGATATCAAATTAAAAGGCAATGCAGACAATTTAGCTATTAAACTTTCTGGTTCTGGTGATATTGAAGCGACAAATTTGAAATCTAAAAAGGCTGATGTAATGGTTTCAGGTTCTGGCGATGTTAAAATAAACTGCAACGAAAGTTTGACTGCAAGAGTTTCTGGTTCTGGCGATATTACATACTCTGGAAATCCTGAGAAAAAAGATACAAAAGTTTCTGGATCAGGAAAAATTTCAAAAGCATAAATTAAAAGAACTCAATAATAAGAGATTTTTAAAAATCATCAAATCAAAAATCGAACAATCATTCGTCTTTTATTATTGAGTTTTATTTTCTTCATACTTTATTAAATAAAAAGAGGCACTTAAAGTGCCTCTTTTTTATGAACTCTTCTTAAAAGGAAAATCGATGTGACGAAGAAAATTGCAAGAACAACAATTGCTTTACGCGGACTTCCTGTTCGCTGATCAATTATTCCATAAATGCACATTCCTATTACAATTCCGATTTTCTCGGCAACATCGTAAAAACTAAAAAACGAAGCTGTATCTTCAGTTTCTGGCAATAATTTTGAATATGTAGAGCGTGATAATGCCTGAATTCCTCCCATTACAAATCCTGCAACAGTTGCCATAACATAAAAATGCATTGGTAATGTTATGAAATATGCCAAAGCGCAAAATACTGCCCAAATGGCATTAATAAAAATCAAAGTTGGTACATTTCCATATTTTGCCGAAGCTCTTGAAGTCAAAACGGCTCCCACAACAGCTACAAGTTGAATTAACAAAATGCAAATAATTAATCCTTGTTGACTTTCTTCTGGCGAAGACCACTTAATTTCTTGTGCGCCAAAATAAGTTGCAACCAGCATTACAGTTTGCACTGCCATACTTGAAACAAAAAATCCACCTAAATATCGTCTCAACGGAACATTGTCATTCAATAAACCCCAAACCTTTTTTAGCTCTTTAAAGCCATTGAAAACAACGCTTCTAGTCAATTTTTGACCATTCTCTTTACTCCCTTTTGGCAAATAATAATAGGTATATTGGCTAAAAAGAATCCACCAAACACCAACCATAATGAAAGAATATCGCATTGCTTCCATTGCTGTGATATTAAAAGTTTGTGGAAACATAATCATGCCAAGATTGATAAGCAATAAAATTACACTGCCAATATATCCAAGAGAATATCCTTTGGCACTAATTCGATCCTGCTGATCCTCAAAAGCAATATCGGGCAAATAAGAATTATAAAAAACCAAACTTCCCCAATATCCAATTAATCCTAAAAAATAAAATGCCAATCCGATATAAATATTCCCAAGATCAAACCAATATAATCCTACACAAGACAAAGCACCTAAATAACAGAAAAACTTCATAAAAGCTTTTTTGTTGCCAACATAATCTGCAATTCCAGATAATAATGGTGAAATAAATGATACAACTAGAAACGCGGCTGCAGTAGTGAAACTAATTAATGCAGAATTTTTAAGATGCATTCTGAATACATCAATATAATGACCACGATTTGTAAATAATGCTTCGTAAAATATTGGAAATACCGCCGATGCAATAGTCAAAGTATAAACTGAATTTGCCCAATCGTAAAATGCCCAGGCATTTAGTAATTTCTTATCTCCTTTTGGTAGGTTTTTCATAGAAATGGTTTTGTTAATGCGCTACGAATTTATCTATTTTTTATGATAATCAAATATAATTTGTTCGATTCCTATATTATTAAATCATAAACTAAAAAAGCCATTCGAAAACGAATAGCTTTAAATATCATTTAATTGTAAATGTAAAATTTATTTTATAGTCCCTACTTTCAAAGCTATTGCTTTAGCTTCAGGTACTAATGCTTTTATATTAGCAATTCTGGTTGCATCTGAAGGGTGTGTACTCATAAATTCCGGAGTTCCTGACGCGCCCGATTTTGCAGCCATTCTGCTCCAAAATGCAACTGCATCATCTGGATTATAACCTGCAATCGCCATTAAAGTCAGACCAATTTTATCAGCCTCGCTTTCATTGCTTCTGCTGAAAGGAAGCATCACTCCTACTTCAGAGCCAATTCCGTATGCTTGTGCAAAAATTTGTTGCGTTGCTTCAGATTTTCCGCTTGTTGCTGCTCCTAAAGCAGCTCCACCAATTTGTTGTAATTGTGCTGCAGACATCCTTTGTGCGCCGTGGTTCGCTAATGCATGTGAAACTTCGTGTCCCATTACCGTTGCCAAACCAGATTCATTTTGCGTTACCGGTAAAATACCTGAATAAACAACAATTTTTCCTCCAGGCAAACACCATGCATTTACTTCTTTATTATCAACTAATTTGTATTCCCAGCGATAATCTTTTAGATATTGTGTCTGTCCTAAGTAATTTAAATATTTTTCGGCTGCCAATTTAATTTTGTAACCGACCGTTTCTACAAGTTTAGCATCTGCAGTTCCAGTAATTACTTTGTTTTCAGTCAAAAACTGATTGTATTGTTGAAATGAAGATGGAAATAATTCACTATTGGAAACAAAATTCAAATTTTGTTTTCCTGTTATTGGGTTTGTTGCACAGCTGTAAACCAAAACAGCTGTAAAAACCCCTGCAATTAGATGTTTTTTCATGATACTAAAAATTTAAACACACACAAAAATACAACTAAAAAAGTGTAAATTATTATAGAATTTTATAAAAATTTATCAGAATTTACTTATTCTCCTACAATATGCAGCTCATTGAATTCTTTATCAACAATCAAGAAGTTATTTTGCTCAAAACCAATTTTGTCAAATTCGATGCTTTCATTGTCAATTTCAATCTCTTTAACTTTAAATGGAAGCCCAATTAAATTAATTTTATATTTAGAATAAGGCGTATCATATTTTCCTTCTTTATGAAGCTGAATAATCAATTCTTTATCTTTTCCGATAGAACGCAATGATAAATGGCTATAACGTCCTTTTTTATAATCATATCCATCTTGTGCATCTTCATAAACTGCTGATTTTTCTTTGCCATGTTTGTAATAAACATCCAAAGTCAATTCATCAAATTCCAATTCACCAACATACTGCTGAACAGGATATTTTGGAATAATAGCACCTGCTTTTACAAAAACCGGAATTTCGTCAAATTTTGTATCAATCCAAATTTCTCTTCCTCCTAAAAAAAGTTCATTTGTCCAGAAGTTATACCACTCACCTCTAGGAATATACATACGTCTACCTACAGCATTAGGTTCAAGAATTGGACACACTAAAATTTGGTTTCCAAAGATAAATTCATCATTTCGATAATGCGTTTGTGTATCTTCTTGATCGTAATACACTAAAGGTTTCAACATCGGAATACCTTCTTCAATATATTGCCAGAACATCGTATATAAGTATGGTAGAAGCTGATAGCGAAGACTCACAAATTTTCTGGTAATATTAATGACTTCTTCATCAAAAGCCCAAGGTTCCTGATTTCCATGATCTCCAGAAGAATGCGTTCTGCAAAAAGGATGAAAAACCCCTAACTGAATCCATCGCGCATAAAGTTCTCCCGTTGGTTGCTCGGCAAAACCCCCAATATCAGAGCCTGTAAATCCCATTCCCGAAATTGACATTCTCTGAACCTGAATATTCGCAATCCATAAATGTTCCCAAGTTGCTACGTTATCTCCCGTCCATGACGATGTATAACGTTGAGCGCCAGAATAAGCCGATCTTGTGATTACAAATGGACGTTTTGGATACGCAAATCGTTTTACGCCATGATAAGTGGCTCTTGCCATTTGTGTTCCGTAAATATTATGTGCTTTTCTGTGGCTGCAAGGATTACCATCATAAAGATGTCGAACATCCATCGGGAAAGTTTTGTTTGGAACTTCCATAACGGCTGGTTCGTTCATATCGTTCCAGACTCCTTTTACACCAATCTCTGAAATTAATTCTTTAAATAATCCTGCCCACCATTCTCTTACTACAGGATTTGTATAATCGGGAAAATTACATTCGCCCGGCCAAACTTTTCCTTTCATATAAGGACCATCAGCTCTTTTGCAGAAATAATCTTTTTCTAAAGCTTCTTTATAAACCCAATAATTTTTATCAATTTTAATTCCGGGATCGATGATTACGATTGTTTTAAAACCGTCTTCGGCTAATTCGGCAACCATCTTTTTCGGATCAGGAAAATATTCTTTATTCCAAGTAAAACATCGGAAACCATCCATATAATCAATATCGAGATATATGGCATCACACGGAATTTTAAGTTCTCTGAATTTTGAAGTGATTTCTTTGACTTTGCTTTCTGGATAATAACTCCATTTACATTGATGGTAGCCCAAAACCCAAAGTGGTGGTAATTCTGGTTTTCCTGTCAAATCGGTATAAGTTGTTACAACATCTTGCATTTGCGGGCCGTAAATGAAATAATAATTCATTTCTCCACCTTCTGCCCAAAAACTAGTCACGTTTCTTCTTTCCTGACAAAAATCAAAAAAGGTTCTAAAAGTGTTATCGAAGAAAACACCGTAGGATTTTTGATTGTGTAATCCAATATAAAATGGAACAACTTTATATAGTGGTTCTTGATCTTTATGATAAGCATATTGGTCAGTGGCAAAATTCTCTACTCTTTTGCCCTTTAAATTCATTTGGGTGGCTTTGTCACCAAGACCGTAAAAACATTCTCCATCTTTTGAAGACTTACTCATTTTTACAATGTTACCGCCATATTCATAGCTTTCTTCCCAGTGAAATCCAAGCTCATCCTGAAGAATCAAACAATTTTCTAAATCATAAATAGACAAACGAACATCTGCTTTTTTAATTTTGCAAACTACTTTGCTGGTTCTGATTTCAAAATAATTTTCGTCTTCGCTGACTTGCAAAAAATTATAGCCATGCAATTGCGTTTTATCAATCGCATACGAAAAATCGTTGCTGAAATATCCTTTTGTAGTAAAACGAAAACGAATTAAACTGTCTCTAAGAACCGTGACTTTTAAAATTACATTATTGTCGGTGAAAAAAGAAATAGAATCTCCCTCATGTTCATACGAAACTATTTTTGATGGAAATAAATTGCCTTTATGTTCTAGTGATGTATTTGTAATCATATCGCAATTGTCTTAATTATATAACTCAATCCTTACTTCAAACATACAAAAAAACTTGGTAAAGCACTATGAATAAAAGGTTTATTCACGAAAACGTTTTTTCTGAATGAGTAACAAATTACTTTACAAAAAATCAATAATTCGATAATTTATAAACGTTAAAATGACAAAAAAGCATTACTGAAAATTATCGGTAATTTTCTATTCAAAAGAATAAACAGTAACACTCAAAGGTGGCAAAATCAATTCGACAGAATAATCTCTTCCATCATACGGAGAAATATCAATTTTTATGGAAGTAGGATTGCCAACACCACTTCCTCCATAGATTTTAGCATCACTGTTAAAAATCTCTTTTAATTTCCCTTTTTTAGAAATACCAATTCTGTAATTTTCTCTTACAACCTGAGTAAAATTACAAACCACAACTAGATTTTCATCTGGATTATTTCCTTTTCGGATAAAAGAAACAATAGCATTCTGATGATCAGAATAATTAATCCATTCAAAACCTTCACCTGTAAATTGTTTTTCGAACAATGCTGGCTGAGATTTATATAGTTGATTCAAATCTGTAATCACCTTTTTAATTCCTGAATGATAATCATACTGAAGTAAATGCCAATCTAAGCTCTTTTCAAAATTCCATTCATCGCTTTGCCCGAATTCTGCTCCCATAAACAATAATTTCGTTCCGGGATGTGTAAACATATAGCCGTAGAGCAATCTCAAATTAGCAAATCGTTGCCATTCGTCGCCAGGCATTTTATAAATAAGAGATTTTTTTCCATAGACCACTTCGTCATGCGAAAACGGAAGCATAAAATTTTCTGTAAAAGCATACGTCATTGAAAAAGTCAAATCGTTTTGATGATATTTTCGATAAACAGTTTCTTTCTGGAAATATTTCAACGTATCATGCATCCAGCCCATCATCCATTTCATTCCAAAACCTAAACCTCCATAAGATGTTGGTCTCGAAACCATTGGAAAAGATGTACTTTCTTCTGCAATTGTCTGAATTCCATTAAAATTAGAATAGATTACCTCATTGAATTCTTTAAGAAAGCTAATACTATCTAAATTTTCTCTTCCGCCATAAATATTCGGTTCCCATTCGCCGTCATTTCTCGAATAATCAAGATATAACATCGAAGCTACTGCATCAACTCTTAATCCGTCAGCATGATAATTTTGAAGCCAAAAAACAGCATTACTGATTAAAAAAGCACGAACTTCATTTCGACCGTAGTTAAAAACCAAACTTTTCCAATCCGGATGATAGCCTTTTCTTCGATCTGGATGTTCATATAAATGCGAACCATCGAAGAAGCCTAAACCATGTGCATCGTCAGGAAAGTGCGACGGAACCCAATCCAAAATTACACCAATACCAGCCTGATGCAGTTTATCAACCAAAACCATAAAATCCTGAGGTTTTCCAAAACGAGAAGTTGGCGCAAAATATCCTGTCAGTTGATATCCCCATGAAGGATCATAAGGATATTCCATGATCGGCATAAATTCTACATGTGTAAAACCTGTTTCTTTTACATAATTTACCAAATCGTCTGCTAATTCCAAATAAGTCAAAAAGCGGTTATGTTCTGCTCGTTTCCACGATCCTAAATGCACTTCATAAACCGAATAAGGTTTGTCAAGGGCATTATTTTGATGGCGCGATTCCATCCAATTTTTATCTTTCCAATTGTAATCTAAATCCCAGACAACTGATGCTGTATGTGGTGGTTTTTCACAATATAAAGCAAATGGATCTGCTTTTTCAGTTACAACTCCATCGATATGCGACTGAATTTTGTATTTATAAAGCGAACCTTTTGACAAATCAGGAATAAATCCTTCCCAAATTCCAGAAGAATCCCAACGAACCTGCAATTCATGTTCGCCTTGAACCCAACAATTAAAATCTCCAACCACAGAAACTGATTTGGCCGTAGGGGCCCAAACGGCAAAATACACGCCTTTTGTTCCATTTACTTCAATTAAATGCGCTCCTAACTTTTCATATAATTTGAAATGTTTTCCTGCTTTGAATAAATCAATATCAAAATCGGTAAATAAAGAATGCGTAATTACTTTTGTCATATTTGGTTTTTAAGGCAATAATTGGAATTTCTTATTTGTATTTGGAATTTTAAAATTTTATTCAATTCTAAAATTATCCGAAAGAATCGCTCCTTTTTTAATCACAACAATACCATCTTTTATGCTGTATAATTCGTTTGTAAAATTATCCAAATGTTTTCCTCCGCTAATGTGAACGTTATTTCCAATGCGGACATTTTTATCTACTAAAGCATTTTTAATGAAGCAATTTTCACCAATTCCAACATGAATTTTATTTACGCTTGCTTCATGATTTAGTTCATCAAGATCTTGATAGAAATCGTTCCCCATCACATAGCAATTTTCAAGAACGGTTCCAACGCCAATTCTCGAACGAATTCCAATTACTGAGCTTTTAATTTCTTTAGCATTAATAATACAGCCTTCAGAAATCAAGGATTGATTGATGATAGAATTTCTAAATTTTGACGGAGGAAGCAATCGCGGTCTTGTAAAAATCTTGTTGTCATTATCGAACAAATTAAACTCTGGAATATCAGCGGTTAAGCCGATATTTGCTTCAAAGAATGATTCAATATTTCCGATATCTGTCCAATATCCTTCGTATTGATAACTTAATATTTTATGTTTTCCAACGGCTTGTGGAATAATTTCTTTTCCAAAATCCTTCGTGTCCGGATTTGCCATTAACTCCTCCAACAACGATTTATTAAAAATATAAATTCCCATTGAAGCCAAGTATTTTTTGCCTTTTTCTTGCATTTGCTCGCTCACCTCAGATTCCCACTGTGGCAATAAAGAAGCATCTGGTTTTTCAATAAAAGCTTCAATAACACTCTCGTGATTGGTTTTTAAAATTCCAAACTCCGGAGCATCTTTAGCATTTACAGGCAAAGTTGCAATCGAAATTTCAGCATCAGCTGCAATATGAGCTTCTAACATTTCATTAAAATCCATTTGGTATAGTTGATCACCTGAAAGAATCAAAGCATGGTCAAAATCATGTTTCAAAAAATGTGACATACATTGTCTAACAGCATCTGCTGTTCCTTGAAACCAGGTTGGATTATCAGGAGTTTGCTCTGCGGCCAAAATATCAACAAAAGACTGGCTGAAAATACTAAAATTAAAAGTGTTTTTAATATGAGCATTTAAAGATGCAGAATTAAACTGTGTCAAAACAAATATTTTAAAAATATCCGAATTGATGCAATTCGAAATTGGAATATCGACCAAACGATATTTTCCTCCAATAGGAACTGCAGGTTTTGATCTCGTTTCTGTTAACGGGAACAAGCGCGATCCTTGTCCGCCTCCTAAAATAATGGCAACTACATTTTTCTTTTTAAATTTCATTTTGCTGAATTATTAAGTTGTATATTTCGATATATTCTTGGCACACACTTTCCCAGGAATGATCTGCAGACATTCCTCTTTTTAAAACTTTATTAAAATTTATTTTATCATCATACAGTTTCACTGCACGATTTATCGAATAACAAATATCTCCAACAGAAGCCTGATCGTGACAAACTCCATTTCCATCATCACCAAAATCAATAACCGTATCTCGCAATCCCCCAGTTCTTCTCACAATCGGAATTGTACCATATCGCATCGCATACATTTGATTCAAACCGCATGGTTCAACTCTCGATGGCATTAAAATATAATCAGAACCAGCATAAATGAAATGCGCCAAATCTTCATTATAACCTATAAAAACATTGTAATTGCCTTTATAATCGTTGCGTAATTGCGTCAATTGCGATTCTATTTCTGAATTTCCTGATCCTAAAATCAGAATATTAATATTTTCAAAATTTTCAGATAATGCTAATGCCGACGCTTGTGGCAATAAATCACCGCCTTTTTCTTCAAACAAACGTCCAATAAAACTAAAAAGAGGTTTTGTAGGATCTAATTCAAATTGTTCACAGAGCTTTTCTTTATTCTTTTGTTTTCCAATTTCAAAGCTTTCGATAGTATAATGATGTTCAATCATTTTATCTTTTGATGGATCCCAAACTTCAATATCAATTCCGTTTAAAATTCCTTTAGATTTATTTCGAACCGAATTAAACAATGCCTCCAATCCGTTTGCATAGCTATTTATTTCATTAAGATAACTTGGCGAAACCGTCGTAACTGCATGTGCGCACTTAACACCAACAGCCAATGAATTAATAGAATGATTCCATTCCAGAAACCCTACATGAATCAAATCAAATTCGGGCAAATAATGCAGTTTGTCAAATCCAAACCATCCTTGATACAAACCATTATGAATTGTAATAGCTGTTTTTACATTTTGTAAACTTTCATATTTATAAGCATATTTTATCAAAAATGGAACAACTCCTGTATGATGATCGTGGCAATTTATAATATCAGGTACTTTATTTCTTGCCACAATCCAATCTAAACTTGCGATTTGAAAAGACAAAAAGCGTTCAATATCATCTTCGTATCCATAAACATTTGGCCTATCAAATAATTCTTTAATTTCTATAAGATATAATTCGTAGCCGAGCTTGTCAGTGGTCTCTTTTAAAACACTAAAAGGAAAATTGAAATTCCCGAGCTTTACATTTCCCCAATGAACACATTCAAAATCATTTTCTTTTCTGAATTTGGTATCATAACAAGGAACAACAACTCTTACATGATGTCCTGCATTAGTCTGATATTTTGGCAATGCACCAACAACATCGGCCAAACCGCCCACTTTTGCCATCGGGTAACATTCTGCGCTTAAATGAAATATTTCCATCCTAAAATTTTATAACAGTATTAAATAGTAATTGTTGATTTATTTTTTTCGACATCTAATCAATAATATGCTACTTTTATGTTCTTTAAATTTAGGAAAAAATAAGGAGAATCAAGCTCTCTAAAAAAAATTATCAATATGTCAAAAAAGGAAACTAATCCTACTAAATCATTAAAAATTCCACAATTTATTATTGTATCCTGTAAAATTTGCGCTTTAATTTCAACCAAATTGGTTACTTCATATGCGGCAAAATTATTTACAACGCCTATAAAACATAAGATTCCGAAACGAGAACTTGAAATGGATTCTAAAAGCGTACATAAAATAATTCATGTGCCAGCAATAAACAAAAACATTGTGACGTACCAATATGGAGAAAGCAATCGTAAAGTTTTATTAGTTCACGGATGGTCTGGAAGAGGTACACAACTGTTTAAAATAGCAGATGAACTTTTGAAAAATGGTTTTTCAACAGTAAGTTTTGACGCTCCTGCACATGGAAAATCTCGAGGAAAATCGACGATAATGTCTGAATTTATTGCTTCTATCTTAGAAATTGAAAAACAGTTTGGACCATTTGAAATTGCAATCGGTCATTCACTTGGAGGTATGTCAGTTCTAAATGCAATTAAAGACGGACTTCAAGTAAATAAAGCAGTTATTATTGGAAGCGGTGATATTGTGCAAGATATTTTAGACGAATTTATTTCAAAATTAGGCTTAAAACAGGAAATCAGCGAACGCCTTCGCAACCATTTTGAGGAGAAATATCAAGTGAAAATGGATGATTTTTCAGCATATCGAACGGCACAAAAAGTAAAAATTCCTGTTTTAGTTATTCACGACAATGATGACCCTGAAGTTCCCGTTAAAGCAGGAATACATATTCAAAAAAATCTTGAAAATGGCACTTTATATCTCACTGATGGTTTAGGTCACCGAAAAATACTTGGAAATCAAAATGTTATCAAAAAGACCATAAATTTCATTAAAACTAACTAATTTTGTGACAGTTACATTTTCAACATGCTTAACTTAATGAAAATTTGATATGAATTTATTTGGAGAAACATCAGATTGGGAAACTAAATTAGAACCCATTTTAAAGAAATATAAAGGAAAAAGACATCCTCTAGAGCACCAAAATCCATATCAATTATTAGTTATGGTCATTTTATCTGCCCAAGATTCTGATGCGAATATTAACAAAATAGCACCCGCTTTATTTGAAAAATTTCCAACATTAAAAAGTTTATCTAAAGCAGATCTTGAAACATTAATTCCTTATATAAGTAAAGTTCGCAATTTCGGAACAAAAGCCAATTGGATATTAGAAATTGCAAAAACAATTCAAAATGATGATGATATTCCGTTAACAATGCAAGGATTAACGGCATTAAAAGGTGTTGGAAGAAAATCTGCAAATGTCATTTTAAGAGAAACAGGAAAACCCGCTGAAGGAATTATTGCCGATTTACATGTAATTCGTGTTGCTCCAAGAATTGGAATAATAAAAGAAGCAAAAGATGGAAATAAAGTCGAGAAAGATTTGATGCAAGTTTTGCCAAAAAATATCTGGTCAGAAATTGGGATGGCCATTTCTTTTTTAGGAAGAGAAACATGCAGACCAAAACCTAAATGTGAAGAATGCTTAATAGCCGATTCGTGTCATTATTACGCTACAGAAGTAATATAATTCTTATTTTCTTCGCGTATCTATTAGATAAATAATTTTCCAAGAATCTTTTTCTTTAAATAAAGTAAAAGTATTTACCCCCGTATGACTTAATTTTTCATTCAAATAAAACTCATATGGAGCCCAAACATGAGCCATCGTGCCATCAATTTGAATATTGTAGCTCAAAATCTTCTCTTGAAATTTCATACTTGATGGGATTGACGCAATAGATTTATAAAAAACGCTTGCTTTTTCATCAGACAATTTATTTCCTTTCGTAGAACTTTCACTAATAGATTGCAGAATCATTCTATCAGAACAAACTGATTTTATTTTCATAGAATCTTTCTGATGAAAACCTTCAAAAAATATTTCAATTGTTTTTTGTACCTCTTGTTTTTGTGCGTTTACAGATAATCCAAGTGCAAAAAACGCAAATAGTAAACAGAATCTCATAATAATAAAATTTTAAACACCGAATTGAGATAGATGATGATCTAAATGTTTAGCAAACATATTGTTCCATTCTGAAGAAGTCAATACACCAAAAGAATGAGATTCTTTGCCTTCAAATTCTTGTTCTCCTAATTTTTGAGTTTTATCAATGTAAGCAATTAATCGACTTCTTTCAATTTCAAAATCACGATCATTTTTAATAATAAATTGTGGTGCTGTATTGATATTTCTGGAATATGGTTTATCACTTACCACTGTCTTTTTTGCAAGCAATTTTAAAATAAATTTCATAACCGCATTAGGTTTCGGATGAATATTATCATAAACCATTTCATAAGTAACGTTACAATGCGAAAGCATTTGAGCAACACTCATTTTGCCCCACAGTCCTTTTGAATCAGGCGTGAGAAGATTAATTCTCTTTACAAATTGATCACAATCCTCTTTCTGAAATATATTTTGCATAGTTTAAAAATTAGTATACTATAGAGTAACAAAAATATAAAATTTGCTTTTTGAAATTATATTTTAACACGAAATATATTCTTTAAGTATTCCATATTACCATTTCACAGTATACCGTACTGTTACGGATGCCAGTTCCATCACAAACAAAACAATATGCCAAACCACAAGTATTAAGATTTCAGAAGATTTTATAAAACAGAAAACCCCGTCCGTTTCGGACAGGGTTTTCAAAAGAAAGGCGACGACATACTCTCCCACAATGATGCAGTACCATCTGCGCAGGCGGGCTTAACTTCTCTGTTCGGGATGGGAAGAGGTGAGCCCCGCCGCAATAACCACCTTAAGGTTTTTAGTGACTAGTCCTTAGCGATTAGTAATTAGTTTTTAAGCTAATCACTACTTGCTCTTTACTATTCACTGCCCGCGACGGGCAAATATTTTAACATACTGAGATAAAGAAACAGACAAGCTCTGTTATAGAAAGTTTCCTCCCGATCCGCCTGGGCGGATCGGGAAAAGTGTGTACATAAGCTTACGGATTATTAGTACTACTCGACTGTGACATTGCTGCCTTTACATCTGTAGCCTATCAACGTGGTCATCTTCCACGATCCTTAAAAGAAATCTCATCTTGTGGTGGGTTTCGCGCTTATATGCTTTCAGCGCTTATCCCTTCCCAACGTAGCTACTCTGCGGTGCCCCTGGCGGGACAACAGATACACTAGAGGTTGGTCCAATTCGGTCCTCTCGTACTAGAATCAGATCCACTCAAATTTCTAACGCCCGCAGTAGATAGAGACCGAACTGTCTCACGACGTTCTGAACCCAGCTCGCGTGCCACTTTAATGGGCGAACAGCCCAACCCTTGGGACCTTCTCCAGCCCCAGGATGTGACGAGCCGACATCGAGGTGCCAAACCCCCCCGTCGATATGAGCTCTTGGGGGAGATCAGCCTGTTATCCCCGGCGTACCTTTTATCCTTTGAGCGATGGCCCTTCCATGCGGAACCACCGGATCACTATGCTCTACTTTCGTACCTGATCGACCTGTATGTCTCTCAGTCAAGCTCCCTTATGCCATTGCACTCTGCGCACGGTTACCAAGCGTGCTGAGGGAACCTTTAGAAGCCTCCGTTACTCTTTTGGAGGCGACCACCCCAGTCAAACTACCCACCAAGCAATGTCCCCCGCAACGCGGGGTTAGGCCTCAGATAAACAAAGGGTTGTATTTCAACAATGACTCCACAACGCCTGGCGACGCCGCTTCATAGTCTCCAACCTATCCTACACATCATTTATCCAAGGTCAATACTAAGCTATAGTAAAGGTGCACAGGGTCTTTTCGTCCCACTGCGGGTAAACGGCATCTTCACCGTTACTACAATTTCACCGAGCTCATGGCTGAGACAGTGTCCAGATCGTTACACCATTCGTGCAGGTCGGAACTTACCCGACAAGGAATTTCGCTACCTTAGGACCGTTATAGTTACGGCCGCCGTTTACTGGGGCTTCAATTCAATGCTTCTCCGAAGATAACATCTCCTCTTAACCTTCCAGCACCGGGCAGGTGTCAGGCCCTATACGTCATCTTGCGATTTTGCAGAGCCCTGTGTTTTTGATAAACAGTCGCCTGGACCTCTTCACTGCGGCCCCGATTGCTCGGGGCGACCTTTCTCCCGAAGTTACAGGTCTATTTTGCCTAATTCCTTAGCCATGAATCTCTCGAGCACCTTAGGATTCTCTCCTCAACTACCTGTGTCGGTTTGCGGTACTGGTACTTATTGCCTGAAGTTTAGAGGTTTTTCTTGGAAGCCCTTAGGCGCGCTATCTCTTTGTCCGAAGACTCCGAGTACTATCGTATTTCACCAAGCTCTCCGGATTTGCCTAGAGAGCCTATAGCTAGGTACTTCAACGAACTATTCCGTCAGTCCGCGGCGCTTTCATCACTCCGTCACCCCATCACAGCAATAAGTAGTACGGGAATATTAACCCGTCGGCCATCGACTGTCCCTTTCGGGTTCGCCTTAGGACCAGACTAACCCACAGCTGATTAGCATAGCTGTGGAAACCTTAGTTTTTCGGTGTGCGGGTTTCTCGCCCGCATTATCGTTACTTATGCCTACATTTTCTTTTCTGACCGGTCCAGCATGCCTTACGGCACACCTTCAGCCCTGTCAGAATGCTCCCCTACCACTTGCACATACATGCAAATCCATAGCTTCGGTAATATGCTTATGCCCGATTATTATCCATGCTCGTCCGCTCGACTAGTGAGCTGTTACGCACTCTTTAAATGAATGGCTGCTTCCAAGCCAACATCCTAGCTGTCTGGGCAGACAAACCTCGTTCTTTCAACTTAGCATATATTTGGGGACCTTAGCTGATGGTCTGGGTTCTTTCCCTCTCGGACTTGGACCTTAGCACCCAAGCCCTCACTGCTGGGAAACATTATATAGCATTCGGAGTTTGTCAGGAATTGGTAGGCGGTGAAGCCCCCGCATCCAATCAGTAGCTCTACCTCTATATAACTATCCTCAGCGCTGCACCTAAATGCATTTCGGGGAGTACGAGCTATTTCCGAGTTTGATTGGCCTTTCACCCCTACCCACAGGTCATCCGAAGACTTTTCAACGTCAACCGGTTCGGTCCTCCACTGTGTGTTACCACAGCTTCAACCTGCCCATGGGTAGATCACACGGTTTCGCGTCTAACACTGCCGACTAAAGCGCCCTATTCAGACTCGCTTTCGCTGCGGATCCATGGCTTAACCACTTATCCTTGCCGGCAACGTTAACTCGTAGGCTCATTATGCAAAAGGCACGCCGTCACCCCACTAAAGGGCTCCGACCGCTTGTAGGCGCATGGTTTCAGGATCTATTTCACTCCGTTATTCACGGTTCTTTTCACCTTTCCCTCACGGTACTGGTTCACTATCGGTCTCTCAGGAGTATTTAGCCTTAGCGGATGGTCCCGCCGAATTCAGACAGGGTTTCACGTGCCCCGCCCTACTCAGGATACCGCTATCCATTACACTCGTTGCCCATACGGGGCTGTCACCCTCTGTGGCGCTCCTTTCCAGAAGCTTCCGGTTCCTTGTGCATGAAATATCGCGGTCCTACAACCCCAGCTATGCCGCAACATAGCTGGTTTGGGCTAATCCGCGTTCGCTCGCCACTACTTACGGAATCACTTTTGTTTTCTTCTCCTCCGCCTACTTAGATGTTTCAGTTCAGCGGGTTTGCCCACCTATCGGTGTGCTATATCTTCAATATAGCGGGTTGCCCCATTCGGATACCTGCGGATCGATCGGTGTGTGCCCGTCCCCGCAGCTTTTCGCAGCTTATCACGTCCTTCATCGCCTCTGAGAGCCTAGGCATTCCCCATGCGCCCTTGTTTTGCTTATTGTACCAATCATAATATCTATTATGACCGTTTTTTTTGTCTCCTGCAGCAAAACTGCAGAAAACGCTTTCTACTTTCTTGTATTTTCTTATCTCAATATGTCAATGAACTTTAATAAGTATCAAGATTTTTGCATGAAGCATCAAGACTACCGTCTTGATACCCTGTACTATCACCTTTGTACTTTTTTGTGGAGAATAACGGAGTCGAACCGTTGACCTCCTGCGTGCAAGGCAGGCGCTCTAGCCAGCTGAGCTAATCCCCCAATCTAATTATGAATTGTGAATTATGAATTATGAATAATCATTCATAAGAACTCAACCCTAGAATTTCCTTTTTCTCAAGTCAAAATAGTAGTCCCGGGCAGACTCGAACTGCCGACCCCTACATTATCAGTGTAGTACTCTAACCAGCTGAGCTACGAGACTCTGTTTTTTCTTAATTGTTTATCATTTTTTAAATCGACAGCAAGAGTAATCGAATTCCGAGGCCCAAGACCTTCAGGATATCCATCTTGTTTCCTCGCCGTGCCTTGCGGCAAACAATCGAGGCTCTAGAAAGGAGGTGTTCCAGCCGCACCTTCCGGTACGGCTACCTTGTTACGACTTAGCCCTAGTTACCAGTTTTACCCTAGGCAGCTCCTTGCGGTCACCGACTTCAGGCACCCCCAGCTTCCATGGCTTGACGGGCGGTGTGTACAAGGCCCGGGAACGTATTCACCGGATCATGGCTGATATCCGATTACTAGCGATTCCAGCTTCACGGAGTCGAGTTGCAGACTCCGATCCGAACTGTGACCGGCTTTGTAGATTCGCTCCTGGTCGCCCAGTGGCTGCTCTCTGTACCGGCCATTGTAGCACGTGTGTAGCCCAAGGCGTAAGGGCCGTGATGATTTGACGTCATCCCCACCTTCCTCACAGTTTGCACTGGCAGTCTTGCTAGAGTTCCCGACATGACTCGCTGGCAACTAACAACAGGGGTTGCGCTCGTTATAGGACTTAACCTGACACCTCACGGCACGAGCTGACGACAACCATGCAGCACCTTGTAGACTGTCTTGCGAAAGTTCTGTTTCCAAAACGGTCAGTCTGCATTTAAGCCTTGGTAAGGTTCCTCGCGTATCATCGAATTAAACCACATGCTCCACCGCTTGTGCGGGCCCCCGTCAATTCCTTTGAGTTTCAAACTTGCGTTCGTACTCCCCAGGTGGGATACTTATCACTTTCGCTTAGCCACTGAGGTCGCCCCCAACAGCTAGTATCCATCGTTTACGGCGTGGACTACCAGGGTATCTAATCCTGTTCGCTACCCACGCTTTCGTCCATCAGCGTCAATCCACCAGTAGTAACCTGCCTTCGCAATTGGTATTCCATGTAATCTCTAAGCATTTCACCGCTACACTACATATTCTAGTTACTTCCTGGTAATTCAAGTCCTGCAGTATCAATGGCCGTTCCATCGTTGAGCGATGGGCTTTCACCACTGACTTACAGGACCGCCTACGGACCCTTTAAACCCAATGATTCCGGATAACGCTTGGATCCTCCGTATTACCGCGGCTGCTGGCACGGAGTTAGCCGATCCTTATTCTTACGGTACCGTCAAGCTCCTACACGTAGGAGTGTTTCTTCCCGTACAAAAGCAGTTTACAATCCATAGGACCGTCATCCTGCACGCGGCATGGCTGGTTCAGGCTTGCGCCCATTGACCAATATTCCTCACTGCTGCCTCCCGTAGGAGTCTGGTCCGTGTCTCAGTACCAGTGTGGGGGATCTCCCTCTCAGGACCCCTACCCATCGTAGCCTTGGTAAGCCGTTACCTTGCCAACTAGCTAATGGGACGCATGCTCATCTTCCACCGTTGTGACTTTAATTGCAAAGGGATGCCCCCTTGCAATGCTATGAGGTATTAATCCAAATTTCTCTGGGCTATCCCTCTGTGGAAGGCAGATTGCATACGCGTTACGCACCCGTGCGCCGGTCTCTAAATCCGAAGACTTATACCCCTCGACTTGCATGTGTTAAGCCTGCCGCTAGCGTTCATCCTGAGCCAGGATCAAACTCTTCATCGTATATTTTAATATTATCATTCGATGAATTCCAGTCGGTTCTTTTCGAATCTCTCGATTCCATTACTCTTATTCTTTTTTTTGTTCCGATTTGCATCGGAACGGCTGTCAATTCAATATGTCTACGAACGTGTCTTTTTTTGTCTTTGCGCTTGTTTCTCAAAGCGGGTGCAAAACTAAAACTTCTTTTTGTTTCTCGCAAGAAAAACTTGAAAAATCTTTGAAGCTTTTTTTTCGCCTCATCCCTTCTCGTTTTCCTTCCAATACCTCAATGAACTTTCCGTGTTTTGCGGGGTGCAAATGTAGAACGCTTTTTCAAAACCTGCAAGCTTTTTTTGAACTTTTTTTTCGAGAATATCTTCCCGCTTGATCCGTATTGCCTGCCAGTATTTCTGTGAACGTTTTCGCTGTTGCGGGTGCAAAAGTAGCACCTTTTTCCAGTTATGCAAGGCTTTTTCAAATCTTTTTTAATTCTTTTCTTCATTTATTTCATAACTCGCTGATAACGGATTCTTTACATTCCGAAGTTTTTTCAGCAATTGTGGGGTTTTTCCTCGTTTGGCTGTTCTTTGCGCTGTTCTGCCGCGAAGGCGCCAAGCCGCAAAGCCTTGTTTTCTGCCTTTTTTAATCTCGAAAAGGCGCAAAGGCGCTGAGTTTTTTCTTTTTTTCTTCTGAAAATGTCTTCTGCTTCGGAAATCTTCTTCTGAAAACCGAGGCCATAGCCCCGATAGGAGCGGAAATCCTTTTGCTTTTTTCTTTAAAAAGCAAAAGATTGCAGCGGATAGCGGGATTAAGCTCCTTAAAATCCCAATAAAAAAAATCCAAATCCCAATTCTGATGGCTTGGATCGATTTTTGATTTTACCCATCTTGCACATAAGGCGCACTGCAGTGCGCCTCTGCGGTGAATTGGGGCTCTTTTGGTTTTGTACATACTATATATATGTAGGCTAAAAAAAACAAACCCGACAGCTTTTGGGAAACTGGCGGGTTGCGTGTGCGCAAAAATATGCTAATATATTAAGGAGTGTATTCTTGCTATTTATCAACAGGCGCTTTTGCCTTTTCTTCCCATTTTGCCATTAAATCATTGTAATCAACAGGGTTTGCTGCTTTTTGATTGACCAATCGGCCAGACTCGAAGGCTCTTTGAAGAATGGTTTCTATTAAATAGTCTTCATTGACTTCGTACGGATTGTATTCTTTCTTTAAACTAATATCAAATAAATTCGCAGTAGTATTAGAAACAAATGCTTTGAAACCACTTTTTAAAGTTTTTATTAAATCATAAGTCGTAATTCCTGTTTGGCGATGAACGAGCTTTACAAGAATTTGGCCTTGCTTTCGAGAAAGCTTCTTAAGTCTATCTTCAAATTCGTTGTTTAAATAGTCTTCAACAATTTTAAAGTATTTCTTTTTTTCTCGATTTGAATTCAAACGCGCCATACCTTTATTTAACGCCGTCAATCTATCTGCAGCTAATTTGGCATACGGATAAACTTTGTATACTCTGTTCTGAAGAATCAAAAATTGTTTTTGCGCTTCAGGATCAAGTTTTTCTTTTGTAATAATGATCTCAGGCAATTCAATTGTATCGCCCAAAATAGAATCTTTTTCTGTTAGCACATAACCCATTTGCTGGTTTTCTTTTGGGGCAACCTGAGCGTAACTTGAAAATGAAAACAATAGGAAAAATAAAAGAATACTGGTAAATCTCATTGAGTCATAATTTAAATGTAAAATTATATATTTATATACAACTCTAATACCAAATTTATAAATTAGCAAAAAAATATTTTTATGAGTTCAAATTCTATCTTAAAAGATACTTCAATTGCTTTCTTGGAAAGCTACCTAAATAATGCCTCACCTACCGGATATGAAAGCGAAGGGCAAAAACTTTGGATGCACTATTTAAAACCTTATGTTGATACGTTTATAACCGATACTTATGGAACAGCAGTTGGAGTTATTAATCCTGATGCTCCTTTTAAAGTAGTAATCGAAGGCCATGCCGATGAAATTTCATGGTACGTTAATTATATTACAGACGACGGCTTAATATATGTAATACGAAATGGCGGTTCTGATCATCAAATTGCTCCTTCAAAAAGAGTTGATATTCACACTAAAAAAGGAATCGTTAAAGGTGTTTTTGGTTGGCCTGCTATCCATACACGTATGCGTGATAAGGAAGAAGCTCCAAAATTGAGCAATATATTTATTGATTTAGGTTGCGAAACCAAAGAACAAGTTGAAGCTCTTGGTGTTCATGTAGGCTGTGTAGTTACCTACCCTGATGAATTTATGATTTTGAACGAAAATAAATTTGTTTGTCGCGCTATTGACAACAGAATGGGCGGTTTTATGATTGCCGAAGTTGCGAGACTACTTCATGAAAACAAAAAAACACTTCCGTTTGGATTGTACATTGTAAATTCTGTTCAAGAAGAAATTGGTTTGCGTGGTGCCGAAATGATTGCTCATACCATAAAACCAAACGTTGCAATTATTACTGATGTATGCCACGATACTAATACGCCAATGATTGATAAAAAAGTTGAAGGTGATTTAAAAATGGGAAAAGGTCCCGTAATTGCATATTCGCCTGCTGTTCAAAACAAATTGCGTGATTTAATTGTTGACACGGCAGAAGAAAAGAAAATTCCGTTTCAGCGCAATGCTACTTCAAGTGCTACTGGAACTGACACTGATGCTTTTGCTTATAGTAACGGTGGTGTGGCATCGGCATTGATTTCACTGCCTTTGCGTTATATGCATACAACTGTTGAAATGGTACACAGAGAAGATGTTGAAAATGTGATTCAGCTTATTTACGAATCATTGTTGAAAATTGAAAACAACGAAACTTTTTCTTATTTTAAATAATATTCCTGATAAATTAGGCTGTTTATACGAACAGCCTAATTTACAAACAAACTAAATATGAAAATTTTACTACTCGAGGACGACTTTACTTTATCTAAAGAAATAGCTACATTCTTTACTTCGAAGAACTTCGAGTGCGTTCCTTATTATGATGGAGCACTATTGTTAAAAAAATATGTTTCATACGAATATGATTTAATTATTCTTGATATTAATGTTCCTGGTGTAAATGGTTTTGATGTCTGCAAAGGCATTAGGGAAACCGATAAAAAAACGCCCATTATTATGCTGACCGCCTTTAGTGAAATTGATGATAAATTGACCGCTTTTGAGAATGGTGCTGATGATTATCTCGTAAAACCTTTTCACTTTGAAGAATTATATGTTCGCATATTATCTCTTTTAAGACGAAAAGAAATTCCTCAATTAACTGAAAAAAAGATTTTAATTGAAGATTTAGAAATTCTTGAAGAAGAAATGAAAGTTTTTCGATCTGGCGAGGAAATCAAGCTTACTCCAAAAGAATTCAAATTGATTATGATTCTGGCTCATGCCAAAGGAAAAGTTTTGTCTAAACAATTTATTGCTGAAAAACTCTGGGATTATCATATTGAAACCAACCAAAATACAATTGAGGTTTATATAAACTTCCTTCGAAAAAAAATAGATAAGGATCACGAAACAAAACTTATTCGAACAAAAGTTGGCTACGGGTATTATTTAAGCAACCAAGAATGACATTAAAAAACAGAATATCACTTTTAGTAAGTTTACTTTTTACAATCCTTTTTGGATTGGCCTCTACTGTGATATTTGTTTTGTATTCAAATTTCAGAAAAGAAGAATTTCGGGATCGATTGCAAATAAAAGCGCTTTCAAACATCAAGCTTTTGGTAAATGTAAAGGAAGTCGACGAACAGCTTTTGAAAATTATCGACCAAAATTCTATTAATAAATTATACGATGAAAAGACTTTAGTTTTCGATTCGCATTTTAAACTCATTTACAGCAGTATTGATGACGCAAAAATAAATTGGTCTGTAGAAGATTTAAAATACCTTAAAAAACACAAAACTTTCTTTAAGCAACAAGGCAATTATGAAGTATATGGCGTTTTTTACGATACAAAAGACCGTGATTTTTATGCCTTAATATCAGCAACCGATGATTATGGAAAAAGGAAATTGCTTTTTCTTCGCTATACTTTAATTATATCTTATATCTTTTTTACTTGCATTTGCTGGGTTTTAACTTCGTTTATGGTTAAAAAAGCGATGAATCCCTTAAATGTATTTCATCAGAAAATAAAAAATATAAACGCAAACAATCTTGATACACGAGTCGAATCCAAAAGCAATACAAATGAAATTGACTTGATTGCAAATGAATTCAATTTCATGATGGATCGAATTGAGATTTCCTATCAAAAGCAAAAAGAATTTACTGCAAATGCTTCACATGAGTTAAGAACCCCTTTATCCCGAATCACGTCACAAATCGAAAATGTTGTCACAGATCCTGCGACATCGGAAAAAGGAAAATCTTTTTTAAAGGTAATTTTATCAGATGTCAATCAATTGACGGAATTAATCAACTCCTTATTAATTCTTTCCAAAATTGATTCCAACAATCACGAAAATACTGAAGTTCATCGAATGGACGAAATTCTATTTTCGGCTATTGAAAATTTAAACAAAAGCTTTCCTGATTTTGTCATTCTCTTTGAAATGGAGGAAAGCGAAAATCTAGATTCTGCATTAGAAATCAAAGGAAATAAAAATCTTTTGGAAATTGCCGTGAGCAATGTTTTAAAAAATGCTTGCGTTTATTCAGATAACAAACAAGCCAAAGTAATAATTGGAACTCAAAACGATCATCTCGTTCTTTCGATTTCCAACACTGGAAATACACTGACTGAAAAAGAACAGCAAAATCTTTTTCAACCTTTTATGCGTGGAAAAAATGCCAAAGGAACTTCAGGCTTCGGGCTGGGGTTACGCATCGTACAGCGCATTTTAACACTGCATAATTCAACCATAACTTACAGTGTACCAACTAAAAACACAAATTTATTTCAGCTTTTCTTTCATTAATATTCTTTTTAAGGTATTTTTAAGGTAGAATTTAAGGTCTCTTAAAGTCTGCCAATAGCATATTTGTACAACTTAAAATTGATACAATGAAAAAACTGTATGCATTATTCCTGCTCGCATTATTCAATCAGGCAGTAATGGCTCAAAAAACAGTCACCCTTCAAGACTGCGAAAGCCAATTTCTTAAAAACAATCTTTTTCTGCTTGCATCGCAATATAATATTGATGCCTCAAAAGCATTGACCATTCAGTCAAAAATTTGGGATAATCCGACTATAACGGCAGAATTAAATGCTTATAATCCGGACGCTAACAAATATTTTGACGTAGGGAAAGAGGGCCAAAAATCATTTGGCATTGAGCAATTAATTTATTTAGGTGGAAAAAAGCGTAACGAAGTTAAATTAGCTCAAACCAATGAACAATTGGCAGAACTACAGTTTAATGATCTTTTAAGGACACTAAAACTACAACTTCGAAAAAGCTTCTACACTGTTTATTACAATACAAAAAGTCTCGAAACAACAGATCAACAACTTGCTCATATCGAGGATTTGATTAATTCCTACTCCATTCAAGCGCAAAAAGGAAATATTCCTTTAAAAGATGTTGTTCGTTTGCAATCACTGTATCTCAATTTTAAGAACGAAAGAATGGAAGTTGTAAATGACAACATCGAAGAGCAAAGCAATTTAAGATTATTGCTTAATTCAACTGAAAATGTAGTTCCAGAAGTTTCTAAAGAAGAATTCAGCAAATATCTGAAAACCATTACTTTTGATTTAAAATCTTTAGAAGATCAAGCCATTGCAAGCAGACCTGATTATTTGGCTAAACAAAAAGAAATTGATGCCAATGCTCTAAATGTAAAATGGCAAAAATCACTTTCGATTCCTGATCTTACTTTAGGCGCAAATTATGATCAACGTGGCGGTGCTTTTAATAAAGAAGCAAATGTATCACTTGGAATTCCGTTGCCACTTTGGAACAAAAATAAAGGAAATATCAAATATGCTCAAACTATTTTGGAGCAATCAAAAATTGAAAAACAAAATTTTGATTTGCAGTTGAAAACCGAAATTACATCGGCTTGGAATAAATGGGATGAATCCCGTAAAAATTATTCGGTTATAAAACCAACCGTAAATGCCGATTTCGAAGCTGTTTACAACGGAATGCTGACCAATTTCCAAAAACGAAATGTGAGTTTGTTAGAATTTACAGATTTCATGGAAAGCTACAATCAAGCAACAATTTTAGTAAATGAATTGAAGAAAAAACTGGCACTTTCAGGCGAAGAATTAAATAGTACAATCAACAAAGACTTATTCTAAAAATATACAAAGATGAAACATAAATTAATCATAGGAATTGCAATTGTAAGTCTGTCACTGGCAAGTTGCAAAAAAGAGGTCGACAATCCGCAAACCAACTCTTCTTTTGTGTTAAGTGATGCTATGCTAAAAACAACTTCGACAGCTGTGGCACAAACACAACCCGTAAAAAATGAATTAAATTTTTATGGAAAAATCACAGCCGATAATAATAAAATGATTGATGTTTATCCTTTGGTTGGAGGAAATGTAATCAAAGTAAATGTTGAACTTGGAGATTATGTTAAAAAAGGACAAGTTCTAGCTACTATAAAAAGTACTGATATTGCTGATTTTGAAAAACAATCGCTAGATGCCAAAAGTGACTTATTAGTTGCTAAAAATAATTTGAAGGTTGCACAGGAATTATTTGATGGAAAATTAAATTCTGAAAGCGATGTTCTACAAGCAAAATCTGAAGTAAATAAAGCGCAATCGCAATTAAGCAAAATTCAGGAAACTTATAAAATCTACAACATTAAGGCCGGTTCTATCTATGAAGTAACTGCGCCAATAAGCGGCTTTATTATTCAAAAAAGCATCAACCAAGATATGCTTTTAAGAAGCGACCGTTCTGAGAACATCTTTGATATTGCTGAAATCAGCGAAGTCTGGGCAATGGCAAACATCAACGAAATGGACATCAACAAAGTAAAGCTTGGAATTGATGCTGATGTCACCACGTTAAGTTATCCTGATAAAGTTTTTAAAGGTAAAGTAGATAAAATTTTCAATGTTATTGATCCAGAGACCAAAGCGATGCAGGCCAGAATCAAATTACAGAATCCGGATTATTTGTTAAAACCAGATATGAATGCAAACATCAAATTAACATTCAAAGAAGACAAATCAATGATAGCCATTCCAAGCGAAGCAATTGTGTTTGATAAAAGCAAAAACTTTGTAATGATTTTTAAAGATCGCAACAATATTGAAACCAGACAAGTTGATGTTTATAGAGTTGTTGGAAAAAACACCTACATATCAAATGGCTTAAAAGAAAACGAAAAAGTCATTACCAACAATCAGTTATTTATTTACCGCGCCTTAAACGAATAAAAAAATGAACAAATTCATTAGAAATATAATTGCTTTTTCACTTAAGAATAAAGCATTCACCTTTTTTTGGGTTGGGTTGTTGGCTGTTGCTGGATTTATTTCGTTCAAAAATATGCCAATTGATGCCTTTCCAGATGTGACTAATACGCAAATTATCATCATTACACAATGGAATGGGAAAAGTGCCGAGGAAGTTGAGCGTTTTGTGACTTCTCCAATCGAGATTTCGATGAACTCGGTACAAAAAAAGACCAGCGTACGCAGTATTACAATGTTTGGTTTATCGGTTATTAAAATTATTTTTGACGATGGTGTAGATGATACTTTTGCGCGTTTGCAAGTCAATAATTTATTGAAAAACGTTTCCCTTCCTGATGATGTCGAACCAGATGTTCAACCTCCGTACGGGCCAACTGGCGAAATTTTCAGATATATTGTAAAAAGTGACAGCCGTGACAGCCGAGAATTATTGACGTATCAAAACTGGATTATCGACAAACAATTGCGTGCCGTTCCGGGTGTAGCCGATTTGAATGTTTTTGGAGGTCAAACCAAAACGTATGAAGTTGGTGTTGATCCAATAAAACTAGCCAAATACAATATTACTCCTTTACAAGTTTACAATGCCGTGAACGGTGGAAACTTAAATGTTGGTGGTGATATTATTGAAAAAAATGGACAAGCGTTTGTGGTTCGTGGTGTCGGGCTTTTAAAATCAATTCCTGATATTGAAAATATTATTGTTGATGACGCCGGAGGAAATCCAATTCTGGTAAAAAATGTAGCGAATGTTTATGAAAGCGCCATGCCAAGAGTTGGTCAAACCGGAATTGGCAAAAACGATGATGCTGTTGAAGGAATTATCGTGATGCGAAAAGGCGAAAACGCTCAAGAAACCTTAGCCTTAATAAAAGACAAAATAAAAGACTTAAATGAAAATATTCTTCCAAAGGATATTAAAATTGAGACTTTTTACGATCGTGACAATCTTATGAATTTCACGACCGAAACGGTAATGCACAATTTATTTGAGGGAATTATTCTGGTTACTTGCGTCGTATTTTTATTTATGGCCGATTGGCGAACTACCTTTACCGTTTCCATCGTTATTCCGTTGTCCTTATTATTTGCATTTTTATGTTTAAAAATGATGGGAATGAGCGCCAACTTACTGAGTTTGGGTGCTGTCGATTTCGGGATTATTATAGATGGTGCCGTTGTTATGGTTGAAGGATTATTTGTTGTACTCGATCATCGAGCGCATCAACTGGGAATGGATAAATTCAACAAAATTGCAAAAGGAAGCTTGATCAAGAAAACTGGAACTGAAATGGGAAAAGCCATTTTCTTTTCTAAATTAATCATCATTACTGCTTTATTGCCAATATTTTCATTCCAGAAAGTTGAAGGAAAAATGTTCTCTCCTCTAGCCTACACTTTAGGATTTGCTTTAATGGGAGCATTACTTTTCACTTTAACACTGGTACCGGTTTTATCTCATATTTTATTAAATAAAAATGTAAAAGAAAAACACAACCCGTTTGTGAATTTCTGGGACAGAATTGTCGAAAAAGGATTTGCATGGACATTCAAACACAAATCAAAAACATTGATTGCTTCTGTCGCCATTCTTGCCTCTGTATTCTTTTCGGCAACTTTTTTAGGAACAGAGTTTCTTCCACAATTAAATGAAGGCGCGTTATGGGTTACTGCAGAATTGCCAATGAGTACCTCACTTCCTGAAAGTGTGCAGACTGCTGCAACGATTAGAAAAGATTTAGAAAGTTTTCCTGAAGTCAAAAAAGTGCTTTCACAAACAGGAAGAAGCAATGACGGAACAGATCCAAACGGATTTGGATTTATTCAGCTACAAGTAGATTTGAAACCAAAATCTGAATGGACACGAAAAATCTCTATGGATGATTTAATTAATCAAATGGATGAGAAACTGAAAGTTCATCAAGGGATTACGTATAATTATTCGCAACCTGTTATTGATAACGTAGCCGAATCTGTTGCGGGTTTCAAAGCTTCAAACGCCGTTAAAATTTATGGTGATGATTTGGATAAATTAGACGAATTATCAAATGAAGTTTTAAACAAAATTAAAAATATTCCTGGTATTAAAGATGTCGGAATTCTTAGAAATGTTGGCCAGCCAGAAATCAGCGTAATTTTAGATCGAGAAAAAATGGCCGCTTATGGAGTTACTTTAAGCGATGCGCAAGCCGTTTTAGAATTGGCTTTTGGCGGAAAAACAGCTACTGAGAAATATGAAGATGAAAAGAAATTTGATGTAAGAGTTCGTTTTTTAAAAGAATATAGAAAAGATGAAGTGGATCTAGCCGAATTGAAAGTACCAACAATTAGTGGCGTTAAAATTCCGCTGAAAGAAATCTGCGATCTTAAAACAATAACTGGACCTGCATTTATTTACAGAGACAATACAAAACGTTTTATTGGAGTAAAATTCTCAGTTCGCGACCGAGATTTAGGAAGTACAATTGCCGAAGCGCAATCAAAAGTAAATGAATTAAAATTACCAACAGGTTACACAACGGGTTGGACAGGAGAATTTGAAAATCAGGTTCGCGCCAGTGCTCGTTTGGCTCAAGTTGTGCCAATCAGCTTAATCGGAATATTTGTATTGTTATTTATTTTATTTGGAAATATTAAAGATTCGCTATTAGTTTTGGCCAATGTTCCTTTTGCAGTTATTGGAGGAATTATTGCGCTACACCTTACAGGAATGAACTTCGGAATCTCCGCAGGTGTTGGTTTTATTGCCTTGTTAGGAATTTGTATTCAAAATGGTGTCATCCTGATTTCAGAGTTTCATCATAATCTAAAGGCAAAATTCACTCTCGAAGAATCTATTTTTATGGGTGTTAAAGCAAGAACTAGAGCGGTAGTTATGACAGCACTTATGGCTTCGATTGGGTTGATGCCAGCAGCAATTTCAACAGGAATTGGCTCTGAGTCACAAAAACCATTAGCTATTGTAATTATAGGTGGTTTGGTTACAGCAACAATTTTAACATTATTGGTCTTTCCAATTATTTTCTGGGTTTTCAACCGCAAGAAAAATGTTCCAATTGAATAAAACTTAAAACAACTTAATTCAGCGGAAAAGCATCATTAATTTTTAATGGTGCTTTTTTTATTTCATTCTCTTTTAGTTTAATATCTTGCAGGATATCTTATACAATGAAATATGAAATACATCTACTTGTTGATTGCCATTTTTTCGATTTCCTTATTAGCTTCAGTTATAAATGCTAAAGAAGGTTTTACCTGTTTTCTTGAAATTATTCCAGCAATAATTGGCTTTTTGATTTTAGCATTCACTTTCAAAAAATTCAGATTTACCAATTTTACTTATACCTTAATTCTAATACATTGCATTATTTTGTTTGTTGGCGGGCATTATACGTATGCCGAAGTTCCGTTGTTTGATTATTTCAAAGAAATTTTTCATCAAAGCCGAAATAATTATGATAAAGTCGGGCATTTTGCACAAGGTTTTGTTCCCGCAATGATCATTCGAGAACTTTTTATTAGAAAGGCCGTTATTAGCAATAAAAGCTTTTTCAATTTTATAATTGTCAGCATTTGTTTGGCAATAAGTGCGACTTATGAATTTATAGAATGGTTTGTTTCTTTAGCAACTGGAGATGGTGGCGACGCTTTTTTAGGAACACAAGGCTATGTTTGGGACACGCAGTCTGATATGTTGTTTGCAACAATTGGAGCCATTACTGCTCTGATTTTATTTTCGAAATTTCAGGACAAAAAAATTCAAGAAATTGATTGACTAAATACAAATAAAAAAACGGCCCTCTGCTCAAGGAAGGCCGTTTACTATACTAACTCTCAAACTCGATTTAAACTGTATTATTTTAAATCTTTTAAAATTGCAATTGCTTCAGTTGCATTTGATAATTGTGCATATTTTAATGCTGTAAAACCTTGCTCATTTTTATCCTCTGGACGAGCACCATTTTCTAATAAAACTTTGATAATCTCAACTTTATTGTATCGTGCTGCGATCATCAAAGGTGTCATATCCTCTGATTGCTCATTTACATTGGCTCCATAAGCAATAAATTTTTTCACTACTTCTAAATCCCCTTTGCTCACTGCTACGTGCAATGGTGCAGAAAAGTTTCTAGAAACCGCAATTTTTGGATTTCCAACTAATGATGTGTGGTTTGCTGCCATTGAAACATTGGCAAAAGCTACTAAAGCTACTCCTAAAATAATTACTGACTTTTTCATGTTGATTGATTGTTAAATTGATTGATTATTGATGATTTTTAATTTCGATGTAAAGGTAATTCATTTTATTGTATTATGTATTACACAGTACCTTGTTTTAACTAATTCTTAACATTCAATTAATATAAGCGCTTAAAATCAAACTGAACGTTAATAATTTGCTTTCTTAATAGACGCACAAAAAGTCAGTATGTTACAGTTTGAAGCAAAAAAAATGTAAAAAATCTTATAAATATTTTAGTAGTCAACAAAATATGGATAATAAAAACCAATTTTATACCACTCAAAATCAACAACTAACACCTTAAATTGCTAGATTTTACGTATTTTTAGAAAACGAAAAACATCGCTAACCTTAAAACCAAAAAAATTATGAAAATCATCAAAAAAATTTTACTCGTAATTGTTATAATTGTTGCTATTATACTTATAGCTGCCTTTTTTATGCCTAAAAATTATGCTGTAGAAAGAGAAATAACAATCAACAAACCTGTTGATTCAGTATTTAAATATGTACGATCATTAAAAAATCAAAATGAATTTAGCGTTTGGGCGAATATGGATCCAAAAATGAAATCGACTTTTACAGGTACAGATGGACAAGTTGGATCGATTTCGGCTTGGGAAAGCGAAGTTGAAAATGTTGGATCAGGCGAGCAAGAAATCACTAAGATAACCGAAGGAGAACGAATTGACTTTGCTCTGCGTTTTAAAGAACCTATGAATGATACCGCAGAAGGTTTTATGTCAACAGAAACTGCTCCCGGAAATCAGACAAAAGTAAAATGGGGAATCAATGGTGCTATGCCTTATCCTTGGAATGTCATGCTCCCTTTTATGAAAATGGATGAAATGATTGGCAATGATCTGCAGAAGGGTTTAGAGAATTTGAAAACAAAAATGGAAAAATAGTATTTGGGTCCAGTCGCAGTTGTCAGTCGCAGTCACAGTCGCAGTGAAAACTGAGACTGAAAACTGCGACTGAATACTTATTTTATTTGATTTTCTTTTTATAAATATTTTTCAAATCTTTCTCAAACAAAGTAAAAGGATCATCATAAAATTTGACAAAATCTGGTGCGCTTGCTTGTCCCGGAAATGGCGCGTAATAATGCGTCTGGCTTGTACTGTCGTTTCTCCAAACTAAAACATAAGCCAATTCTAAGTTTTCTGATTTCAAAGTTTTTAATAAAATTTCTGTCCACCACTTTTGATTTGGTATCGATTCTAAGCCTGTTTCTGTAAAAGCTGCCAATTTTTGTTTTTTGATTGCCAAATCAGAAATTATTTTGAGCCTCTTCACTCCTGCTTCAAGATTGTATTTTCCTTCTCGGCCAAAATCGGCATAATCATCCATTCCAAATAAATCCACAAAATTATCTCCGGGATACCGTTCCAGATATTCTGCTTCCGAATTAAACCTGACATCTGGCGAAAAAGCATAAATAAAATTATGAACGCCTAAAGTATCTCTCAAATACGAAACGGCAAATTGTCAAACTGCGGTAAAATCTTCGCGAGATGTATATTTTTTTCCCCACCAAAACCAATCGCCGTCAAATTCGTGAAAAGGCCTGAAAATCATTGGTGCCAATGTTCCATCTTTTGCTTTTACTGAATGTGCAAAATCAGCAATTGTTTTTAGAATTTCTTTGTATTGTTCATGATGTGAACCTCCAATTTTAATTAGAGCCATTGCAGGTACAGACACAGAATCTTTCCCATAAAATCCATTTCCTGAAACGGGATTATTAAAATGCCAAGAAACCGTTGTGATTCCGCCACGTTCATAAGTGTCGATTACATTTTTTCGAAGCGATTCTTTAGCTTTTTCAATGACTTCTTTCGGGCGACCAGAAAAATCACTGAAATCTACACCGATAACTGCTGGATGAGAACCTACAACCGATTTTACATCAGAGCGATTTAATTCATTTTTCCAGCCATGTCCATATTCCAGTGCATGTTGATGACCAAAAAGAATATGCTTTTTTGAAATCAACTTTAAATTTTGATATAAAATTTTAGTTTCTTTAGTGGCATTCTTATCGATTTGCGCAAAAAGAAAATGCCCAACTGTCATGAAGATGAACAGAAAGGCATTTTTTGTATCTCTAAATTTCATGGTTTAAATAATTAGTTTAAACCCGAAAATTACTATTTAGATGTCAAGTAATCTAATACGTTTTTTTCAATACGTTTGTCAATATTGTCAATATTCGCTTTTACGAATTTTTCTCCTAAAATATTCTCGTACAATTCAATATATCTTTCAGAAACAGACTCAATGTATTCATCAGACATATCTGGAATTTGTTGTCCTTCTTGACCTTGAAAACCATTTTCGATCAACCAACGGCGTACAAATTCTTTTGATAATTGTTTTTGCTCCTCACCTTTTGCTTGTCTTTCAGCATATCCGTCAGCATAAAAATAACGAGATGAATCTGGAGTATGAATTTCGTCAATCAAAACAATAACACCGTCTTTCGTTTTCCCGAATTCGTATTTTGTGTCTACTAAAATCAAGCCACGAGATGCTGCAATTTCGGTTCCTCTTTGAAATAAAGCACGAGTGTATTTTTCTAAAATCAAATAATCCTCTTCTGAAACAATTCCTTTTGACAAAATGTCTTCACGAGAAATATCTTCATCATGAGAACCATTATCTGCTTTTGTAGTTGGCGTAATAATTGGTTCAGGAAATTTATCGTTTTCCTTTAAACCTTCAGCCATTGTAACACCGCAAATTTGTCTTTTTCCAGCTGCATATTCACGTGCAGCATGTCCTGAAACATAACCACGGATAACCATTTCAACTTTAAAAGGCTCACATAAATGACCAACAGCAACGTTTGGATCTGGAGTAGCAATCAACCAGTTTGGAACAATATCTTGAGTCAACTCCATAAATTTTGTCGCAATCTGATTCAAAATCTGTCCTTTGTACGGAATTCCCTTTGGCAAAACCACATCAAAAGCCGAAAGTCTGTCAGTTGCTACCATTACTAAAAGCTCGTCGTTAATATTGTAAACTTCTCTAACTTTTCCGCGGTAAACTGATTTCTGATTCGGAAAATTAAAATTTGTTGTTGTGATTGTATTGCTCATTATGTGTTGTGTTGTTTTTTATTATTGCAAATTTAAAACTAATTAAAAGAGCAAGCAAATGTTTTATTGTTTGTGGTTGATGGTTTTTGGTTTATGGTTGGTGGTTTTCTCACTATCAACTATCAACCAAAAACCATCAACTAAATTATTTCTTTAAAAGCGTCGAATTAAATAAATTCAAGATTCTGCTATATTCATCAATCCAAGAATAAGTTTCCTTAAATCCGTGTGATTCAACAGGGAAAGAAGCTAGGCTCCAGTTCTTTTTCTCTAATTCGATGAAACGTTGCGACAAACGTACAATATCTTTGTATTCAACATTATCATCAACCATTCCGTGAAGCATTACCAGATTTCCTTTTAAATTATCAGCAAAATAAATTGGCGAACTTTTTTTGTAAGCATCTGGATCGGTTTCAGGGAAATTCAAGATGTTTCCAGTATATCCGTGATTGTAATGCGCCCAGTCTGTAACTGAACGCAATGCAGCGCCCGAAGCAAATTCACCTGGAGTTGTCAACATTCCCATTAAAGTAATGAAACCTCCATAAGAACCACCATAAATACCTACTCTATTAGCATCGATTCCGTATTTTTCAACTAATAATTTTTTACCGTCTAAATGATCTGATAAATCTTTTCCGCCCATAAAACGATAAATTCCAGTTCTGAAATCGCGTCCGTAACCATCACTTCCTCTGTAATCAATATCTAAAACTGTATAACCTAAATCAGTCAACATATTATGGAACATGTATTCTCTATAATAGTTACTCCAAAAATTATGCGCATTTTGAAGATATCCAGCACCGTGAACAAAAATAATTGCAGCATTATTTTTTACCTCTTGGCTTGGAACATAAATTCTTGCATTTACAGGAGTTCCGTCTTGCGCTTTAAACGTTACAACTTCAGGAGTTCTCCATTGGTATTTCTTGAAATCTTCGGAAACTGAAGACGAAATTTGTTGCAAAGTTGTATTCTTTTTGTTCTCTCCAACATAAAAATCCCAAGGAATATTTTTATAAGAATAACGAACTAGGAGTGTTTTTTCATCTGGAGATAAAACCACCTCATTTGCGCCATCTTTAGTCAAAATTGGCTGTAAAACGCCATCAGTCAAAGCTAATTTATAGAAATTTCTGTTTCCCGGATGTGTTGTATTTGTAGTCAAATAAAACACTTTTTTATCTTTAGACAACGTTACATCACGAACTTCCCAATTTCCTTTTGTTAATTGCGTTTTCTTTTTCGTTTTTAAATTATAGGTATATAAATGTGAATATCCTGTCTCTTCAGATTGAAAATAAACCGTTTCATTATCAGCCAAAAAATCAATATTTCCTGATGCAAATGAATACGAAGGAATTCCAGGTCCGCCAATCCACGCTTCGTCATGCTGATGCTCAATTTCTTCAAAAGTTCCTTTATCCAAATTTAAGCTCACCAGCCATCTGTCTTTGTTGTCCTGGCTTCTGATTTCAACAATTGCCAAAGATCCGTTTTCGTTATAAACGGGAGCTTGAGCCACAATTAGTTTATCTTCTTTTGGCTTATTTTTTAAATTTTCATAATCCTGAAAATACTTTGGAGTATCTTGAATATGGCTTAAAGTTGAAAAATTCACATAATAAACAGAATCTTTCGCAACAGAATAAATTCCGAATTTTGTTTTCACAAAATTGTTTACCGAAACTTTTTCTTTCGTTTCAGGATTTTGGTTGTATCCGTCAGAAGTAATAAATACTTCCATTTTTTCAGATTTTGTTTCCGCTTCTTCCACTAATCTAAAAGTCGCAAAATTTCCATTTGGATTTACTTTCAAACTTGTGAATCGGTCTTTTCCGTAGAAATATTCTTTTGCAAAATCAGATTTAACTGCTTTTGATTTAGCCAGATTCCATTGTTTTCTAGCTTCTTTATCTCTAATAAACTGGAACAATTCTTTTTGTTGCGTAGTTAAAAAAGTCTCTTTTTCTGGTTTTGTTTCTTTCTTAGTTCCTTTACTAAAATTAGTAATCTGTAAAACCGTTCCCTCTTTGGTATTGTATTTAAAAATATTGTCATTTTGAGAAAAAAACAATACTCCAGCTTCAGCTCCTAATTGTAAATTAGATATTGGTGATGATTGCTGAATCAACTTTTTGCTCGTTTTAGATTTGATTGAATACGAGTACAAACCACCTTTGTTTAGATAATAAACCACATCTGAACCCGGTTTTGATATAAAATTCATTTGAGAAAAAGCGGCTTCTTTTGGCTCAACAATTTGAGGTTTTGCCATTCCCTTTTCCCAGAAATAAGTGCTTGTACCTAATTCATCTTTTGGATTCCATTCAAAATAAACCTTTTTTCCATCTGGCGACCATCGTCCATTTGTTGGTTGATTTCCAATGAAAGATTCTCCTTTCATTATTTCTTCTAATTTTAATTTCTGAGAATTTCCAGTAATGGAAAGCAGTAAAAAGGCAAGAATAAAACTGTTTTTTATCATGGTAGTTGTATTTGAGAAAACAAAAATACACTTTGAAAACTATTAAAAAAATTGTTTTTCCCTAATCCAGTTTACCGAGTTAATTTTCAGATGATTATAAAAAATAGAAATATTTAATTTGCAGATTATAAGCACAATTAAAAGAAAAAGCTATTTGAAAGTCAAAATCCCTTTTCCAAAAGATTTTATTGAATTATCTAGATTTCCAAGTGTAGTTTCAGGCAGTTTTTTAAAATCGCTTGCTTTTACAATTAAAATGTGTCCGTGATCTTTGGTTGGCGCATTAGGGACAAAAACAACTGCATTTCCATTTTGATCTTCTTCAATCAAATGTGCAGGTTGCCAGTAATCACCATATTTTAATAAAATGGGCAAATCAGTGCTTGGTTTAGGTTTTCTTTTATTTAGTTTCTCTTCAGCTTCTTTTTTATTTTTTTCATAGCCAGGCAAAAAGATCATTAGCTTATCATCAACCCATTTTGTGAATCTTCTTAATAATGACAAGCGCATTAAGTAACCACTGAAATATATTAAAAGTACTAAGATAACACCACCAGCAATGTCTGTAGCGTATTTGCCCAATACCAAATCTAAACGCAGAAAATGGGCAAATTTTTCACCATAAGTCTGAAAAAATTTCCAAACTTTTCCCAACAATACAAAAAATACAAGAAGTGGTAATAAAACTAAAGCTCCTGAAATGCAATTTCTCTCAACTTGACCTAAAAATTCTTTCATAATTAAATAAATTAAGGTTAAAAAAAAGAGCTGATTCTTAATGAATTAGCTCTTATAAAAATAACTATAATTTATCATTCAGTAAAAAACCAAATGCAAAACACTCCTTATTTAGCTCGCCACGAACTCTTTGTCTAGAATTTTTGATGCAATATATCTTGCAACGCCATCTTCGGCATTTGTTTCAATGACTTCTAAATTGGGTAAAGTTTCTTTCAATAGCGCTGGCGCATTTCCCATAATCAGTCCTTTTCCTGCTGAAGCAAGCATTTGAACATCATTAAAACCATCACCAAAAGTCATCGCTTCTGACAAAGTGTAACCTTCTTTTTCAAGAACTTGTTCAATAGCAACTGCTTTATCTACAGATTTATCCATGAATTCCAAACAGGTCGGCAAACTGAATGCATGGTGCAAATGTTCTGAAGATTTTGCTAAAATAGCATCTTTTAGTTTTACTAATTTCTCATGATCATTGCATGAGAAGAAAATTTTAATCGCCGCAAAATCATCCAACTCTTTGTAATCAACAAGTTCTGGATGATATTTTAATTCTTCTTGAAAAGCCTTTAATTTCTCGTTCCATTTGTTGGTTTGCCAAACATTTTCTTTGAATAAAACCACTGTAATTTCTGGATCAATTTCAACATCTAAAGCATTCTTCACTACATCGCTATCTAAATTGAAAGCAAAAAGTTGTTCTTTATTTGGTCCGTGAATACGAGCGCCGTTTGAACTTACCAAGTAAACTGGAACTTCTAGTTTTTCAATAATGCCCAAGGCGTCAAGATGATGGCGGCCTGTAGCAACAACGATAAGATAGCCTTGATTGTGAAGTTCCTGAAAAATGGATTTTGTATATTCTGAAATTCTATGCTGAGGGTTGAGTAAAGTTCCGTCAAGATCACTTACTACAACTTTTATATTCTTAAGTTTTGTCATATTAATTTTAACTCTTTATGAAATGCAAATTTACAGCTTTAAGACCGGAAGACCAAAGTTATAACGGCTTAATTACATGTAAGCTAGTATATTTAATGAATGTTATCTTTTCTTGCTATTATTTTAAAATACACCAAATAAAAACTGGAAAACTTTTAAATTAATATTTTTTTTACCGATATTAAAAACGTAAATTTACAGTAATCCACTCATTTTTAGCATTACTTGCTTTCCAAAAACTTTTTTCTTCCTTTTTCAATTTATTTTCAAAGAAAATATAATTATTCCAAAAGCATAATTACATTTTAAAATCTTTGTAAATGCATGTGTATTATTAAAATTTTAAAAACAAGGAAACATGAAAAAAGTAGTCATTTTGATCGCTGTTATTTTAGTAGCAATTCAGTTTTATCGCCCAGACAAAAACATCTCTGAAAATTCGAGTCATAATTCAATTGAAAAACAATACACAGTTCCAGAAAATGTACGTTTGCTTTTAAAGACAAGTTGTTACGATTGTCATTCAAATAATACATATTATCCTTGGTATAGTAACATCCAGCCGGTTGCATGGTGGTTGAACAAACATATTGTTGAGGGCAAAAGAGAATTAAATTTTGACGAATTCAACAGTTATTCTCCTGAGAAGAAAAAGAAAAAACTCGTCGAAACAATTGATGAAATTGAAAAAAATGGCATGCCTCTTCGTTCCTACACTTTTATTCATAAAGATGCTGTGTTAACTCAAGAGCAACAAAAGGAAATCATTGATTGGGCAAAAAAACTGAAAGATTCGATTCCAGATTAATCATCAAAGCTTTACAATTCCAGATTTATATAAATTCAAGGCTTTAACTAAAACCGATTGAATTTGTTCTAAAGGCAAATCTTGATTAGCATCAAACAACATTATTTTCATTCTGGAACGCGCTTCCTGAAGCAAAAATGGCTCGTCAAAATATTTCCCTTAGACTATACTCAAATACGGTTTTTTGTACTTTTTATGAATCCACAAATAGCAAAACATTTTTCCTTTGTAACAAAAAAACGCATTCCGTATTTTAAAACGTGCGTAATGTCTTTATCTTGTTTTAAGATAATATCTCGCAAAGCAAGAAATATCCCTTTTGTGGGTTCTTCTAGATTTTGGTAGAAATCATCTAATTGTTTCATTTTTTGAATTATTCGTAAATTCTAGCTCCTTTAAAAATTTCAGAAAAAGTTTTCCAATCAGGTTTATCAGCATCAACATTCTGATTTGTATTGTTGTAATAACCTTGAATTTCTTCCGCATAACGCGCAAAACTTTCTAAAAAGTCAGGTAACGTTTTATTTTCCCACTTATTAGGGTTGTTCAAAAGATCATCATGTAATAATTCAATAAATTTCACAAAACTATCTCTATCACTAACTTCGAAATCATTAATTATATCCTTCATCAAAAATTATTTAAAAAAAATATTCGTTTTGCACCTTTCAAAAAAAGAAATAAGCACAAAACGAATATTAATAAATGTTAAAACACATTTTACGATTTACATTTAACATTTCACTAAAATTAAACTTTAGTCGTGATTTTCTATTTGTTTGTAAGCGTCGATTACCTTTTTCACTAATCTGTGGCGTACGATATCTTTATCATCCAGATAAATTATTCCGATTCCTTCAATATCTTTCAGAACCAAAATCGCTTCTTTAAGACCAGAAATAGTTCTTCTTGGCAAATCGACCTGACCAGGATCACCCGTAATCATGAATTTGGCGTTTTTTCCCATACGAGTCAAAAACATCTTCATTTGCGAATGCGTAGTGTTTTGTGCTTCATCTAGAATTACAAAGGCATTATCAAGTGTTCGCCCGCGCATAAATGCCAGAGGCGCAATCTGAATAATTCCTTTCAAGATGTAATCTTCTAGTTTTTCATTTGGCAACATATCGCGTAAAGCGTCGTAAAGAGGTTGCATATAAGGATCCAGTTTTTCTTTCATATCTCCGGGCAAAAATCCAAGGTTTTCCCCTGCTTCTACTGCCGGACGCGTCAATATGATCCTTTTTACTTCTTTGTCTTTTAGCATTTTTACAGCCATGGCAACTCCAGTGTACGTTTTTCCGGTTCCAGCTGGCCCAATTGCAAATACCATATCATTTTTTTTGATGGTATCTACAAGCAATTGCTGGTTTGGCGTCATGGCTTTGATAATTTTGCCACCAACTCCGTGAACTAGTATTTTATCATGATCGTAAGCTTTTTTCTCCTCCTGACCATCGCTCATTATTACACGCTCAATCACATTATCGTCAATGTTGTTGTATCTGGTAAAATGAAGCATCAGCCTCTGAAATCTCTTTTCGAATTCATCTAAAACTTCTTTCTCGCCAAAGGCTTTCAAAGTTGTCCCTCGCGCTACTATTTTAAGCTTTGGGTAGTACTTTTTGATTATTTCAAGATGAGAATCCTGCGCGCCCCAAAAGTCTTTTGGAGCGATGTCTATAAGCTCTATAATTCTTTCGTTCAAATGAGATAAATTTAAATTAAAAATAAATTTGTTTTGTAAATCTATGGCTGTCGGGTATTTTAGTTTTGAGTTTTCAGTAGCAGTCTCAGTTTAAAAATCTCTCTGTGAAACTTTTCAAACTAAATCCTGTTTCTTTTTATCTTTCAAAATTCAATTCTTTTTACGGACTGAAAACTGAAACTGAAAACTGAGACTATTATAATAATAAATTGTCCTTTCTTTCTTTCAATTTGCATTTAGTATTATTAGATTTGCATTTCTCAAATTTAATGAAAATTAGATTTAAATACTATCAATAGTTATAAACAAAATGATGTCAATAATTACCCTTACTACTGATTACGGCTTAAAAGACCACTTTGTGGGTTCGCTGAAGGGTAAAATCATTTCTGAACTGCCAGATGCAAAAATTATTGATATTTCGCATGACATTGATCCATTTAACACTGCCGAAGCGAGTTACGTTGTTGGAGCATCATATTTGAGTTTTCCAAAAGGAACCGTTCACTTGATTGGAGTTGATATTGAGCGCAATAAAGAGAATCAGCATATTGCCATGCAATGGAACGATCATTATTTTATTTGTGCCGATAACGGAATTTTAAGCATGCTTACGCAGAAAATAGTGCCGCAAAAAATTGTCGAAATTAATATCCATGATCGTTTCCCGAGTGAGTTCAGCGATTTGGATATTTTTATACAAGTTGCCTGCCATATTGCAAAAGGCGGTTTGCTGAATGTTATTGGCAAAGAAATTTCATCTGTAAAAGAAGTCACAGAACTTCAGGCGATTGTTGCTGCCGACGGAAATTCTTTAAAAGGATACGTGATTTATATTGATCATTTTGGAAACGTAGTAACCAATATTTCGAAAAAACAATTTTTAGAAGTTTCCCGCGGACGTCCGTATGAAATCGTGATGAAGCCAAAGAGCATCAAAACCATTCTGCCAAATTATTCTGCAATTGCAACTTCTGATAAATATCCGATAAAAACCTATGAAGGCGAAAAATTAGCCATTTTTAATGAGGCTGGTTTCCTTGAAATTGCCATTTTCAGAAGCAATCCTTCAAAAGTAGGTTCTGCAAATAGTTTATTGGGATTGAATTATCGGGATGTGATTACGGTTAAGTTTTCGTAGCTAAATTAAATGGCACACAGATTTTACTGATTGAACGGATTTACACTGATTATATTTCCACTTTTTTGCCATTTCCTCGATTATCATAACCATAGCCCGTGGTTTCAACCACGGGAACACAATGCATATTACGCACAATACCTATTACAACACGTCCCCACGGTTGAAACCGCGGGCTATATTTGATTATTGTTACGATAAAAAATCAAGTTTTAGATTATTTTATTTTTTCATAAAAAGAACAATCAATTTTGGTATTTTTGCGCACCTGAAATGCTTTTAGACTTAAACAAATCTAAAATCTAAATTCAGAAATCTAAAATTAGAAATATGTTCGTAAGAATAGTAAAAATGAGTTTTCACGAAGAAAAAATTTCCGATTTTCTGGAGAATTTTGAATCTATAAAACACAAAATACGAAATGCAGAAGGAAATCGTTTTTTAGAATTATATCAGGACAAAAACGACAAATGCATATTTTTCACATACAGTTATTGGGAAACCGAACAAGATTTGGAAAATTACAGACAATCTGAGCTTTTTGATTCTGTTTGGAGTTTTACAAAGAAATTATTCAATGCAAAACCAGAAGCTTGGAGTGTTGACAAAGTGGTTTCTTTAATTTAAAGTTTCAAGTTTTTTAGCTAACGCAAAACCTGAAACTTTAAACAAAAAAACAATTACACGATTAAACAAATAAACGATTAAACATCATACATGAAATCAATCATTTTACGAGAAATAAAATCTTTTTTTGGCTCTCCTATTGGCTATTTGGTCATTGCGATTTTCTTAATCAGCAATGGACTATTTTTATGGGTATTTGAAGGAGATTACAATATCTTAAAGTCAGGTTATGCAGATTTGACTCCTTTTTTCACGTTAGCGCCTTGGATTTTAATTTTCTTGATTCCGGCAGTTACCATGAGAAGTTTCTCTGATGAAAGAAAACAAGGAACGCTAGAATTGCTTTTGACAAAACCATTATCGGTTTGGGAAATTACAAATGGAAAATTCTTCGGGTCATTTTTACTGATTATATTAGCAATCATTCCAACATTCATTTATGTAAAAGTAATTTCTGGATTAGGTGCTCCCGAAGGAAATATCGATATGGGAAGCACAATTGGCTCTTATTTTGGGTTATTATTTTTAATCGCTTCTTATTCTGCAATTGGAATCTTCACTTCTACCCTTTCAGAAAATCAAATTGTTGCGTTTATAATTGCGGTATTTCTGTGCTTCTTTTTCTATTTTGGATTTGAAGGAATCGCTTCTTTGATTCCAGGACAATCAAACTTAATTCCAGCTCTTGGAATGCAGGAGCATTTTAAAAGTATAAGCCGTGGCGTTATCGATACGCGCGATGTCATTTATTTCTTGAGCATCACTGTATTGTTCTTGTCTTTTACCGTTTACCAATTAAAATCCTTTAAAGCGTAATGAAAGCATCTAATAAATTAAATTTAAAAACATTAGGCATTACAATTTTCATTTTAATTGTTTTAAATGTACTTGGAAGCTTATTTTTTCACCGTTTTGATTTAACAAAAGACAAACGATATACTTTATCTGAAACTTCATTAAATATTGTAAAACAGGTTAAAAACCCGCTTTCAATCAAAATTTATATGCAGGGCGAACTTCCTGCAGATTTCAGACGTTTACAGCAGGAAACCAAACAATTACTGGAAGAATTTCAGGCTTACAACAGCAATATTGTTTTCGAATTCGTAAATCCGATGGAAAACGAAGACGAAAGCATGGAAATGATAAAATCACTTTATCAAAAAGGCTTAACACCTGTAAACATAACAGTTGACGATAAAGGAAAGCAATCTCAGGCAATGGTTTTCCCTTGGGCAATTGCCGTTTACGACAATAAAGAAGTTAATATCCCATTGTTGAAAAACATCATGGGAGCTAATACGGAACAAAAAGTGAAAGGCTCCATTCAGCATTTGGAATATTCAATTGCCGATGCAATCAATAAAATCACCAAAGCAAAACAAAAGAAAGTAGCTTACATAAAAGGAAATGGCGAATTAAACGAAGTGCACGTTGCTAATATGTTGCGTCAAATCAAAGAAAGCTATTATATTGGGCCTTTCACCTTAGATTCGGTTGCAAAAGATCCAAACGGAACTTTAAATGCGCTAAAAAAATACGATTTAGCTATTATCTCTAAACCTACAGAAGCTTTTTCTGATGAAGAAAAAGAAGTTCTAGATCAGTTTGTGATGAATGGCGGAAAAACAATTTGGCTAATCGACCAAGTTGCAGCCGATATGGACAGTTTATACAATCAAGCGGGCGCAACCTTAGCTTACCCGAGAGATTTGAATTTAAATGATATGTTCTTCAAATACGGAATCAGAATTAATCCTGATTTGGTAAAAGACGAAATCGGAAGTCCGTTGAAACTGGCTACAGGAGAACAAGGAAGCGCAACGCAATATCAAGAATTTAAATGGAAATTTGCTCCAATCGTAATTCCGGCAAGCCAACATCCGATTGTGAAAAATTTAGGCGGAATAAAATTTGATTTTGCCAACCAAATCGACACTTTGAAAAACGGAATCAAAAAAACGGTTTTGCTGCAATCTTCACCATATTCTAAAAAAATTGGCGCACCAACAGAAATCAATTTGAATATCGTTACTGAAAAAACTTCTCCGAAAGATTATTTGAACAAAGGAAATTTGGCAATGGCTGTTTTGTTAGAAGGTTCTTTCCATTCGGCTTTTCAAAATCGTGTATTGCCATTTAAAGAAAGTTCGTTTCTAGCACAAGGAAAACCAAATAAAATGATCGTGATTGCCGATGGAGATTTGGCAAGAAACCAATTAGACAAAAACATGATGCCAGTAGAGCTAGGCTACGATCAACGCACCGGAAATCTATACGACAATAAAGATTTCATGATGAACTGCATCAATTATTTGCTAGACGACACTGGACTTATTAACATTAGAAGCAAAGACGTTGAACTGCCTTTGTTAGATAAGGAAAAAGTTTATGAAAACTATACAGCAACGCAATTCATAACTATCGGACTTCCAATTCTAATTTTATTGGTTTTCGGATTAGTATTTACGTTCCTTAGAAAAAGAAAGTATAGCAAATAGATGTTGATAAAAAAATGTAATACTTTAGATAGTTTAAGATATATTTGTAATCCGTATTCTTAACGGCAAATAGTAATGAATACATCAAAAAATAAAATATAACAGATGAAATTTATAGTATCGAGTTCGTACTTATTAAAACAATTACAAGTTTTAGGTAGTGTAATCAATAGTAACAACACGTTGCCTATTTTAGATAACTTTTTATTTGAACTAGACAATGACGCGTTGACAGTTTCGGCTTCAGATCTTGAAACTACAATGTCGGCTACATTATCAATCGATTCTAAAAGCAAAGGAAGCGTTGCTGTGCCAGCAAAACTTTTGCTTGAAATTTTAAAAACGTTTCCAGAGCAACCTTTGACTTTTACAGTTGAAGACAACAATACAGTTGAAATTAGCTCTAACTCAGGAAAATATGCATTAGCTTATGCTGCTGGTGAAGAATTCCCTAAATCTGTTAGTCTTGAAGATCCATCTGTAACGCTTGTTCCTGCTGATGTTTTGGCAACTGCAGTAAGCAAAACTATTTTTGCTGCCGGAAATGACGATTTACGTCCGGTAATGTCTGGAGTATTCTTCCAGTTTTCTCCAGAAGGATTGACTTTTGTTGCTACAGATGCTCATAAATTGGTAAAATATGCTCGTACAGATGTAAAAGCATCTCAAGTAGCTGATTTTATTATGCCTAAGAAACCTTTGAATATTTTAAAAAGTATTTTAGGAAGTTCTGATGCTGAAGTAAAAATTGAATACAACGATTCAAATGCGACTTTCTCATTTGACAATTATATCTTGATGTGTCGTTTGATCGACGGAAAATACCCAAATTACGAAGCGGTTATTCCAAAAGAGAATCCAAACAAATTAATGATCGACCGTTCTTTATTTTTAAGTTCAGTTCGTCGTGTTGCGATTTTCTCAAACAAAACAACACACCAAATTCGTTTAAAAATCGCTGGAGCTGAATTAAATGTTTCTGCTGAAGACATCGATTACTCAAACAAAGCAGAAGAAAGATTGACTTGTGATTATCAAGGAGATGACCTTCAAATTGGCTTCAACTCTCGTTTCTTAACAGAAATGTTGACTAATTTGCAATCAGACATGATTATGTTAGAAATGTCATTGCCAAACAGAGCTGGAATCCTTACCCCAGTTGATGGTTTAGAAGAAGGAGAAACAGTGACAATGCTGGTAATGCCTGTAATGTTAAATAGTTAACATTAAAGTTTCTTTCTGTTACAAGGATATTTTTTAGTTTTAAATAAAAGATATATCATTGTAAAAAAAAATATCGCTATTAACCAACCATTTTTTATACCTAGAAACCGCAATTCTTTTTTTAAGATTTGCGGTTTTTTATTTGCTAACCTGTACGCACAATTTTTAACGCAAAGCACGCTAAGATTTTTTGATATAGATTGCACTTACATTGCACCAAGTTCGCAAAGCTTTGTGTTAATATAACTTTGCGAACTTAGCGGTTATACAAAACAACTTATCAAAAAATCTTAGCGTGCTTTGCGTTAAAAACTACACATCAAAATACAAACTTGAAACCTTAAACATATTTTTTCAGTACTTTTGTAAAATGAAAATAGAAATTTGGTCGGACATCATGTGTCCGTTTTGTTATATCGGAAAAAGACAATTGGAATCAGCCTTAGAGCAATTTCCGAATGAAAAAATTGAAATTGAATGGAAAAGCTTTCAGCTTGATCCAACTATCACGCCACAATCCGGAAAAGACGTTTTTACGTTTTTAGCCGAACGAAAAGGTATGTCAGTTGAACAATCTATCGAAATGCATAAAAACGTCACAGAGCGCGCAAAAAGCGTTGGTTTAGATTATCATTTTGAAAAAGCTATTATTTCAAATTCTCTCGAAGCACATCGCATTATACATTTGGCAAAAGCCAAAAACCTAGGTGATGAAATGGAAGAAATATTTTTCCGTGCATACTTTACAGAAGGACGTGATTTAAACGACGGTCCTACTTTATTAGAACTTGGCGAAAAAGCTGGTTTAAAGCAAGAGGAAGTTTTAGAAATTTTACAAAACGAACATCTGTATTTAAAAGATGTTGAGCATGATATCAAAGAAGCTCAGGAAATTGGTGTACAAGCTGTTCCTTTTTTCGTTTTTGATAGAAAATATGCTATTTCTGGCGCTCAGCCTGTTGAAGCTTTTGTAAATACAATTAATGAGATTTTGAAGTAATCTTTAGGACTCTTTCTAAAAAATCATTACATGAGCTTATTTAAAAGAAATTAACCCAATGTAATGTCAACCAAAAAAGACCAAAATATTCCCCTACTCGGCCTTCAGGAATTCAAAAAAGACCAAAGCACGCATAATGAACAGGTTTTGTTTAATGAACTGCATGGCGAACGCCATATTGACAACCCGCACCAGCACGATTTTTTTATTATCGTGCTGTTTGATCAGGCAAAAGGTGTTCACAATATTGATTTTATAGATTATCAAATAAACAATCATCAAATCCATTTGCTTTTTCCAGGACAAGTCCATAAATGGAACATTGAACCAAAAACAACGGGCTACCAATTGATGATCGGAAGGGAATTTTTCGAAAGCTTTTCATCGAGTTTCAGATTTTCATTTGCGCAATACCATAATCATCCTGTAATTGAACTTAGTGAGGAATCTTATACTCTTTTGCATTATGAGTTTGATGCCATTAAAAATGAATTAGAAAAGCCCGATTGCCTTCAAGAATTGATCAGTTCCCGCACAAATATCATTGCTGCAGTTATTAGCAAAGAAGCTGCAAAAATCTTTACAGATCATGATATTTATCAAAACGAACCTCGTATTGCGAAGTTTCGAGAATTAATTGATATTTATTTCAAGGATGAAAAACTGGTTTCATTTTATGCCTCAAAACTTCATATTTCAGCCAATTATCTAAATATTCTCTGCAAGAAACATTTAAAAATTTCAGCGACGCAATTAATTCAGCAGCGAATTGTTCTGGAATCTAAGCGACATTTGAAAGCGACAACTCTTTCAATTAAAGAAATTGCTTTTGAATTAGGTTTTATAGATCACGCCTACTTTTCAAATTTCTTTAAAACTCAAACCGGAATCACACCCACTCTTTTCCGCGAGCAGTTATAAATCTTTCAAGCCTTGAGATAAATTTTCTATTCTTGATATTTATATGAAGTTTACTTTTGTATACAAATTACTTCGTATGAAAAATTCCGATATTACTCGTAAAGATTTTTTAAGAAACTCCGTTTTAGGCGTTGCCGGACTTGCAGTTGGCTCAGGTTTTATAAATTCTGCAACAGCTTCTACAATATCTGAAACAGATTCAAATATAAATATTGCTTCAGGCAAAAATTTTACTTTAAAAAATGTTAGGTTAGAAACTGGTTTCGAATACGAAGAAGGTGAAGTTGTTCGTACTAAAACAGACTTATTCTGCGTTGAAATCAGCGACGGAAAAATCAAATCAATTTCAGCAAATAAACCAAATGCACAAGCTATTGATGCAAAAGGCTTTTTGATGCTTCCTGCTTTTCGCGACATGCATATTCATTTGGATAAAACATTTTATGATGACTGGCATGCCGTAAAAAAGAGAACTGGCGGCGTAAAAGCAATGATTGCGCTAGAACAGCAAATTTTGCCAGAAATGCTAAAAAACTCCACTGAAAAAGCAGAAAAAATAATTGATTTATTGCAATCACACGGAACTTCATTTGCAAGAAGCCATGTCAATATTGAACCGACTTCAAAATTGCAATCTTTAAAAAATCTGCAAAAAGCACTTGAAAACAAGAAAAACACTTTTGGCGCAGAATTAGTTGCTTTTCCGCAACATGGTGTTTTTTATACTGATTCTGCTCCCTATTTAGAAGAAGCTGCAAAAACGGATATCGATTTTATCGGAGGGCTTGATCCTTTTTCTATTGATGGCTCTATTGAAAAAACAATCGATTTTACCATTCAATTGGCATTAGATAACAATAAAGGAATTGATATTCATTTGCATGAATCTGGAGAATCTGGCGTAAAAACAATCGAATATTTAATGGCTAAAGTCAATGAAAATCCAAGTTTAAAAGGAAAGACTTTTTTAAGCCACTGTTTTGCCCTTGGAAAAATAGACAAAACAAAACAAGAAGAAATGGCCGAGAAATTAAGTGCAGCACAAGTAGGAATTGTTTCTACGATTCCTTTTGGCAGTTTGATAATGCCAATTCCAACTTTAATGAAAGCTGGCGTAAATGTAATGACCGGAAACGACAGCATTATTGACCATTGGAACACATTTGGAACCGGAAGTGTTTTACAAAAAGCAAATCTGGCGGCGCAATTATATGGACAAGTAACTGAATTCAACTTATCGAGAATGTTGAAACTTGCAACAGCTGGACCAATTCCTTTAAATGACAAAGGTGCGCAACAATGGCCTAAAGCGGGAGACAAAGCTGATTTAGTATTTTTAAAAGCCAGTTGCTCTGCTGAAGCGGTTTCTAGAATGTCGCCTGTAAAATCGTTAATACATAATGGAAATATTGTTTATTAAATTGTTATTTCAAATTACAAAACAAAACCACAAATAATTAATTACTTATAATCCCGATTTATGATGAATCGGGATTTTTTATGTAAAGATTTTTTGCTCAACAATAATCAAAAAAAATCATTATTTAATTGATTTACAAGTGTTTAAAAACAGGTAATTATACTCTATTGTAAGATTATACATTGCATTAGCTTTACCAGATCAATTATAAACAACCACGAAACCATGGAAAAAAATCAAGATTCATGCATCCCAAACGGATGGGTTGGCGGATTCCCTCCTGCAAATTCTCCTATGAGATACCCAACCCGCGACCTTTCCTCTTTGCCAATGTTAGGCAACATGGATAATATTAACTTTCTTCAGCGCCAAGTAGGAGTAAAATGGCCCGAATTTAGCTGGGAAACAGCAAAAGGTTTTTCAGATCCCAAAAGGTGTTACCAGCAGTTTGCTCCCTACATTTCCCGAGTAGGATATACTGATGAAGGAAGAGTTTATTCTGTTATTTGTCCGCAACAAGGAATTTGGCTTAAAGACGAGATTTGCCTAAATGTGGAAGTAACCGTAACCGGGCAAAGAGGCTGGTTTGACGAAAACACTAAAGAAATTGCCGTAGATATGACTGTTGAAGGCAAAATTTGGTTTACACCAAGTGAACATCAAGGCGACAAAATAAAAGAAATTTGGCCTTTGCTTCGATATAGCCTTCCAAAATTCCCGTTAGACAAAGAAAATGCCATTCGTGTAACCACTTATGATCCTGGAAATCCCAACCAGCCTATTTTTCCTGTAAACAAAGGAATCTCTCCTGAATTCAAAAACCCACCATTTGCATTGCATGAAAACGAATCCTATACAACTGGATACATTGCCGTAGAAATTGGTGATATTAAGAAAACAAAAGACCCAATTGTTGACGGATTTAACGAGCTAATCATGAAAGCTTTTAACTTGGCTTCAGGCAATATGCTGCAACCAGGAAATGTATTATCATGGAATCTTTGGTTTATTGAGCCTGCTTTAGTAAATACTTTGGAATGGAAAAATCATGCTGAATATTGGCGAAAATCAATCGATGCACATCACGGTTCTCCAACTGGAGATGGAACAAGAGCCCGATATTTTGACGGCACTTTCTTTAATGCCGAGCAAAGCGAAATTGACAAAATAATTCAAGACATTATTGACTACATAAAATCTCACTTATAAAACAGAAAATGGCTAAAAAATATACTTTTAGCCATTTTTTTCTATGAAAGCAACTTAATTTAAATTACACCCATTTTTTGCATTAAGAAAGTGGCGCTTTTATTTTTGCAAATACCGTTTCTGAGTTTGTAATCAAAATACAATTCATTATTCTTGATTTCGACTTCAAAACATTGATTCGTCAAAACATGAGGAAAATCATTTGTGGTCAAACAAACCTCAATATCATGAGTTGCTATCGCCCCAATTGCATTCTTCGCAATTATTTTTTTTACGACTTCAATCGTTCCATTACGTTTGTCATCAGAGTTGGTTCCTCTTAAAATCTCGTCTAGTAAAACAAAAGCGGGACGTTCTTGCAAAGCGTCCATAATTTGTTTTAAACGTTTAATTTCAGCAAAAAAGTACGATTCACTATCTGCCAAAGAATCGGATAATCGCATTGAAACTAAAACTAGAAGTGGGTGAATATTAGCTTCTGAAGCACAAACTACTGAACCAATTCCGCCTAAAACCATATTTACTCCTAAACTTCTTAAAAAAGTACTTTTTCCGGACATATTAGACCCAGTCAAAATCATAAACGATTGGGGATAAAAATAAGTATCATTCCCCACTCTGTTATTTGGATTTAATAATGGATGACTCAAATTTTTAAATCCGATTTTATTCTCAGTGTTAATCTCTGGAAAAACAAAATCAGGATTATTGTAAGCCAAGTTTGCCAAGCTATTCAAAGCTTCGAATTCACCTATAATCGCAATCCAATTTTCAAGCTCATGCGAATAATCTTCTTTCCATTTTAAAAGAGCTTTTAAAACATGAAGATTAAACAAAAAAGTTCCGTTAAAGACAATAGCAGTTACAAAATTATTGATGGTATCCATTCGTGAAAACAATTCAGATAATTGCTTTAAGTGAACGCTTGCTGGGATTTTTTTAGAAATTAACTGCCGTTGCAATTCGATCAGTTTTTTGGATTCAAATTTTTCCGATTCAATTTTTTCAACCAATAAACTGTACTGCTTGATTATTTTATCGACATGATCAGCTTGAGCAATTTCTGATTTAATTCGTTTTACAGACTGTCCCAAAACAATCATGTTAGCAATAAAAATATAAGTCAGATACGACAACAAAATTGTTTTAGACGTTACAAAATAAGCGAATAAAACACCAAAAAAAAGTAATGGAACTGCATATGACAGTAAAACTAAAGCTTTAGGAAGCCCATTGTTTTTAAATGAACTCCAATGAATTAAAGCATCATACGAACTTTTCGTATCATTACTGACAGTAGCCAAAGCAAGAAAATCTTGCCTCCACTCCATTTTTAATTTAAGTTCATTAATGGCTTGCTGATTTTCAAGAATAATTTCATTCGGAAAAAGATTCAATAATTGATTGGCCAATGTTTTTTTTCCGACAAAAGTTGCTGTTCGATTTAAATTTTGGAATAAAGAATGATCTCCAAAAATATCCAAATCATACGCATAAGGATGATGAAAATCATTGAATTCTATTCCGTTCTCAAAAGGAAGCTTTTCTCTTTTCAAAAAAGAAATCTCATTTTCATTGATTTTTAAAAGCGCGCTGGTAATTTGCCTCTGAAAAGCTAATTTTGAATGGATTTTCATCAAAAAAATAAAACCAACAAAAGATAAAAAAGCTAGGGCTACGTATAAAACTTCATTGGTTTTAATGTATTTATACAACATAAATAAACCAAGAAAAACAGCTAACAAACGCAGTAAACTAATGCTATTGTATTTTTTGTTGATTTTACTATAAGTCTCTGAAAAGTGTTTGACTTTATTTTGATATACTTCCATTTCTAAAATTTAATGAAGCACAAATATAGCTTTTACACTTCCAAAATTATAATTTTAAAAAACGACTTTTTATTCCTTTTCGTGCATTACCAGCACTGGAATAGAGACTTCTTTTGTTATTTTTTTTGACAAACTTGATTCAAAAATGCTTTCAAAAAAAGATCTTTTATGCGTTATAGTCGTCAGAATATCAATGTCTTTGTAAAGAATAAAATCAAGAATAGTTTCTTTGACTTCATCGCTTGGTAATATCAAAAATTCTACATTATCATTTGCAAATTCTTGTTCCCATTCTTTGACAGTCATGTCAGAAACATCAGAATTTGAGGTTTTTACATATAAGCTTCTAACCTTTGCATCTGTTTTTTTTGCAATTTTCAATATTCTGCGAAGCACGTCTTTGTCTTTATCACGATATCGCGTCGTAAAACCAATGGTTTTCACTTTTTTATATTTTGCGTCAATAGGAATGCATAATACCGGAACATTGACTTCAGAAATCACAGAATTGGTATTAGATCCTGTAAAAAACTTAGTCCAGTCAGACACTCCCGTCGTTCCCATTATAACAAAATCAATATCATCTTCTTCAACGGCATTTTTTAAATTATAAATCAAATCGCCATCCATTAATCGATGTTTGATTACAACATCATCAAGCTTTCGCTCAGTTGCAATTGCCCTCAGTTTTGGAATTTCGTCCTTAAACATCTCAAAGTTTGCCAATTCTATAGAACTGTAAATTGAGGCATAATTTTCAGGAAAAAACTGACTGTCATACACCGGAATCTCAAAAGTATGTAACAAGACAAGTTCGGCTTTTACCATTTTAGCGAATTCTAACGCATGAACAAACGCATTTGTAGCAGCTTCAGAAAAATCTGTGGGAAATAGTATCTTTTTCATTTTGTTAAGGATAAGTGTATTGTTCTCTCAAATTTAATCATTCTAAAAACAAAACAACCTGATAATTATCAGTATTTTAACATTAGGAAAAATGTCAAAAGTCTAAAGTCGAAAGTCGAAAGTCAAAAGGCGAAAGTTAAAAATTGAAAATTGAAGTTTATAACTTAAGGACAATACTTAATTAATTCACAATTCATTACGTAGCTCTCGCAACTCATAATTCGTTTAAGGCTTTTTTCATACCTTTGCAACATGATAAATCAAGATTCTATAGTTGCATTAGCTACTCCGTCTGGAGCCGGAGCTATTGCTATCATTCGTATTTCGGGCGCTGAAGCTATTTCAATAGGAAATTCTGTTTTTAAATCCATAAAAAATAAAGACTTAACTAAACAAAAGACACATACTTTGCATTTAGGTCATATTGTGGATAATGAAAAAACACTGGATGAAGTTTTGGTTTCTGTTTTTAAAGGCCCAAATTCCTATACGGGCGAAGACACGATTGAGATTTCTTGCCACGGATCAACGTACATTCAGCAGCAAATCATTCAATTATTACTTCGAAAAGGTTGCAGAATGGCCGATGCTGGAGAATTTACGCTCCGTGCTTTTTTAAATGGAAAACTTGATTTATCGCAAGCAGAAGCCGTTGCCGATTTAATTTCATCAGATAATGAAGCTTCGCACCAAATTGCCATGCAGCAAATGCGTGGCGGATTCAGCAATGAAATTGCCAAACTTCGTGAAGAACTTTTGAATTTTGCTTCGTTAATTGAATTAGAATTGGATTTTGCCGAAGAAGATGTAGAATTTGCAGATAGAACTCAATTTCACGAATTGCTTAACCGAATCGAATTTGTTTTAAAACGATTGATCGATTCATTTGCTGTTGGAAACGTAATCAAAAATGGTATTCCGATAGCAATTGTTGGCGAACCAAACGTTGGAAAATCGACTTTGCTGAATGCTTTGTTGAATGAAGAACGTGCCATTGTTTCTGACATTGCCGGAACAACTCGCGATACTATTGAAGATGAATTAGTTATTGGCGGGGTTGGTTTCAGATTTATTGATACTGCTGGAATTCGCGAAACTAAAGATGTTGTAGAAAGCATTGGTATCAAAAAGACTTTTGAAAAAATTGATCAGGCCCAAGTGGTAATTTACTTGTTTGACGGATTGAAATTTAAAACTTCAAGTTCTGAGTTTGTTTCGGAGATTGAACAAATCAAAAATAAATATCCATTAAAACCACTTTTGATTGTCGTTAATAAAAAAGACATTTTATCTGAAGATGAAGTTTTAAACATTACCAATCAGCTTGAGAATTTGAACGCAAAATTACTTTTGATTTCTGCAAAAGAAAAAATTGGAGTTGATGAATTAAAGAATGAATTGCTTTCATTTGTTAATACTGGCGCTTTAAGAAACAACGAAACGATTGTAACAAACACAAGACATTACGATTCTTTACTTAAAGCTTTAGATGAAATACAAAAAGTAAAATTCGGACTTGAAACTAATCTTTCGAGCGACTTGATGGCGCTAGACATTCGCGAAGCTTTGTACCAATTCGGGCTTATTACGGGTCAAGTTACAAATGATGAATTGCTGGGGAATATTTTTGCTAATTTCTGCATCGGGAAATAATTGTTGTTTCTTTAAGTTTCTAATGTTTTCTTTTGCTTGACTCCCATTGATTTAGGGTGTTTTTTGTTTTCTTATAATATCTTTAGTTTGTACATTTGTTACACTCAATGTACACCTTTATGAAAATAAGGTGTAAAAATGTACATCTTATGGTAATTAGTCTGAAGAAGAAAAAACTGCAAAATGGTAGGTATAGTTTATATATTGAATATTACAAAGGTTCAACTGCTAAAGCGGATGGAAAGCGTGTACATTTAAGAGATTTTGAGTATTTAAAATTATATCCTCATCAAGAACCTAAGACTGCTACTGAAAAGAAAGAAAATAAGGAGATTGAGGTTTTAGCAGAACAAATCTTGTCAATCAGAAAAGCTGAATATTTTCAGGGTAAGTTTGATATAAAAAACAATTCCAAATCTAAAACACTATTTTTGGAATACTACAGCAATCAGGCTGAAGAGCGAATTGATTCTGCTAAGAATTATGGTAACTGGACGGCTTCATTTCTACATTTAAAACGATTCTGTAGTCCAAATGTCACTTTCAATGAGATAGATGAAGATTTTGTAAAATCCTATCGTAACTACTTGGATAAAGATGCAAGAACTAAAAGTGATCTTCCTTTGTCCCAAAATTCTAAGTATTCATATTATAATAAATTCAAAGCAGCCATACGTGCAGCATTTGAGGATGGTTATCTTACAATTAACCCTGTCAAAAAAGTAAAGGGATTTGAGCAAGGAGAAAGTCAACGAGAATATTTAACCTACGATGAGTTAGTAGCAATGAACAAAGCTCATTGTAAATATGATGTTTTGAAAAGAGCATTTGTTTTTTCTTGTTTAGTGGGTTTGAGATGGTCTGATATCAATACTTTGGTTTGGAGTGAAGTAAGAGACGAGGGCGAAGTCAGCAGAGTTAACTTTAGACAAGAAAAAACAGAAAGTGTTGAATATTTATATATCTCTAAAGAAGCAAGAAGTCTGCTTGGAGAAAGAGAAAATCAAACCGAAAGGGTTTTTAAAGGATTAAAATATGGAGCTCATTTTAATGCTGAAATATTAAGGTGGTGTATGAAAGCGGGAATAACAAAACACATTACATTTCATAGTGCCAGACATACAAATGCGGTTTTGCTATTAGAAAATGGCGCTGACATTTATACCGTTTCAAAACGCTTAGGTCACAAGGAATTAAAAACAACAGAAATTTATGCTAAAATCATTGATTCTAAGATGAAAGAGGCAGCTAACTTAATTCCAAACATTAATATATAAATTATGTTACATTCCTATTTTAGAATCAAAAACAAGCATCATAAAACTTTAGATTTCATAAATGACAACTTAAACTCTCAGGAAGATAATTTATCAATTGACAAGAAAATAAAAAAGCTAAACGAATTTCAATTTTTTCATTTGCTTAGTGAATTAATGTATAATCATCCGATTAAGCATTTTTCTATTAATACGATTAGTTTATTTTTTAAAAGGCAGGAAACAAATGTTAATGAAGATGATTATTTGCCATTTCAGGATTATGACAAGGATTTCGTGCGAATTCCAATTACTGGATCTTATGTTGTTTTTAATTCTAAAAAAGAACTAAGATATTTAGTCGATTATTACTTTAAGACAAAAGAATATCCAAAAGAAACTCTTATAACTAAGCTTTTAGTTCTATCAGATAAAATCCTTGAACACATATCTCAAAAAGTACATACAATAAAGTATTACTTTCTGAATCATCTTCAAAAAGAAGAAAATCATCACAATGACTTAACAGTCTCTTTTTTTGTGGATATAATAACAGCTTTAGAAGATTACGAAAAAGATCTTTTAAAATTATATGATGAAATTCAGGGTAAAATTTCTGGGTTATCTGGATCTATTTCCAATAATGAAAATTATACTATAACTACAGATAATGAAATTTTAAGAAAACTATATTTCGGTTTGGAAAAATTCATGTATATAGATCAATCTAAAACTTCATTAACCGAATTTATTGATGTTTTAAAATTGGGTTGGAAAGAACATAATTCTGTTATATATCTTCAAATGGATAACCTTCAGTTTAAGTACTTCATTGAATGTCTTAATCAATTTTTAAGTATTAAAATCCCTCTCACATTTATTGAGCTTTCGGGGAACATTCAAAATAAAAATGGAAGAATAAAAGCCAATTCAATATATACATCTGTTTCCAAGAGTATTATAAAAACAAAAGATTTAGAATTAATCAAATCAATTTTTGAAAAATTATAAAAAAGGTTAAGGACCTTAACCTCCTTAACTTTTTGCATTTTGCTTTACTGACTTTTGCTACCATAATATTAAAAAAATATAAATATGGAAAGCAACGCAATTTTTCAAAAGTTAGCTCAATTAGAAAAACTTATAATTGGGACTACAAAACAAATCTTCACAGTTGACGATGTTGTAAACTATACTGGATTTTCAAAAAGTTATGTGTATAAATTAGTACATATGAATATCCTCCCTTATTCAAAACCAAACAATAGAACGCTCTTTTTTACTAAATCAGAGATCGACGAATGGTTACTACAAAACAAGTCTAAATCTATTTCTCAGATTCAGAAAGAGGCTACTAGCTACACTAATTCTCATAAAAAATAACGGTGTTATTCTTTATATAAAAAGAAATGCATTAGAAAACCCACTAATGCTTTTTTTTCGTTTGCTTGAAGATTCGATATTTTAAGTAACTAACAGAAAATCAAGTAAATATTAATAAAAAAGACGTAAAAATACCTCTACAAAAGCTTTTTACGTCTATGATAATTTGTCTAATTGAAAACGATGCGAATTTACGCAAAGTTTTCCATATCAGTATAGTTAAAATGGAGAATAATAATGAGAGCAATGATTTTGTTCCAAATATTTTTATAATTACTGAAAAGTATCTAAAAAAATATGAATTTAGATTTAATGAAATTGCATTAGATATTGAATACAGATTAAAAGATGGCAAGGAATTTAAATCTGTAAATGAAAACTCCCTGTACATAGAGTTACAAAAAGCCGGTATTAAAATTTCCATCGCTAATTTACTAGCACTTTTAAGGAGTGATTATGTGAAAAAGTTTAATCCAATCAAAGAATATTTTTTGAGTTTACCACCATGGGATAATAAACCTCATATTCAAAATCTATGCACTTATCTCCCTGCTGCTGATTCCAAACAATTTGAATATCATTTTATAAAATGGTTTGTTCGTTGCGTTAAGTGTGTTTTTAATGATGACTATTTTAACAAACAAGCTTTTGTAATAGTGCAAAAACAACAAAGTAGTGGTAAGACAACATTTTGCAGATTTATTTGTCCGCCTGCCTTAAAAAGCTACATCGCAGAAGATATTTCAAACGACAAAGATGCTCGAATCCTGCTTGCTAAGAACATATTAATAAATTTAGATGAGCTCGCTGTTTTATCAAGGCAAGAAATTAATCAGTTAAAGGCCTATTTTACAAAGACAGTTATTAATGAACGATTACCATATGATCGCAAGAATAGCATTTTATCAAGAATATGTTCATTTATTGGAAGCACAAATGAGGGGACTTTTTTAAACGATGAATCTGGAAGTGTGAGATGGTTGTGCTTCGAAATCATAGGACAAATAAATTTTGCTTACAGCAAAGATATTGATATCAATAAAGTTTGGGCACAAGCTTATGCATTATCAAAAACGGATTTTGACTGCGAATTATCTCCAAAAGATATTCAAGAGAATGAAAAGAGAAATTCTAAATATAAAAAGCTATCCGCAGAATTTGAAATTGTAAGTAAGTACTTTAAGATACCTGAGAATACAGATAATGCTCAATTCATGACCTCGAGCGATGTGTTACACTATTTGTCAATTAAGTATCCTAAATTAAATCACATAAATATAGGTAAAGCAATGAATGGACTAGGGTTTGAAAGAATTAAAGATAGGGAAAGGCAGATCTATGGGTATATGGTTTTATCCTTGCCTTTATTTCCAATGATTTAAACAAAAAAAGGGATTTACATCTTACCTAATTACCTAATAATCATAAGTACTAGAAACACAGGTCTTTACCGTAGGTAACTTAATATATTTTTATCTTATCTAAAGTTACCTAAGTTACCTTAAAGTATAAGTATTTAATAATTAGTTATTTATGGTTATTAAGGTGACATAGGTAAGAAGAGAAAAACAGGAAAAACATCTTACCATCACTGTTGTTATTGGTTTAGGTAAGTAGGTAAGATGATTATGCAAAAAACAGTATAGATTTTCTGCTGACGAAAAAAAACAATATTAATTTATAATACTATATCCATGAATTCAATCCAGGCAAGAGGAATTCCAATAGAAAAAATACTCGAAAATTTAGGATGCGTACCGACAAAATCAAATGAAAATGAAAGTTGGTATTTATCTCCATTTAGATATGAAAAAACCGCTTCTTTTAAACTAAATAGGACTCTAAATCGCTTCTTTGATCATGGCGAACAAAAAGGTGGAAATGCGATTGATTTTGTAATATTCAAATTTGGTTTTAGCGTTTCAGAAGCTTTAAGTTATCTTGAGAAGTTCGACACTTTTTTTTCTTTTCAAAAGCAAATTTTTGAACCTTCAGTAAATTTAGAAAGCAATGTCAAAATTGAAAAAGTAATTGAAATTCGACATTTGGCTCTAATTCAATATTTGACAAGCAGGAATATTTTAAAGTTTGAAAAAGAAAACAATCTGAAAGAAGTTCATTATACCATAAATAGCAAAAAATATTTTGCAATTGGTTTTGAAAACCAAAGTGCTAGTTTTGAAATCAGATCCAAGTATGCCAAATTATGTATTGGCAAAAAAGATGTGAGTCTAATTTCAAATCAATCTCTAACACTAAGAATTTTTGAAGGTTTTTTCGATTACTTATCATTTGTCCAAATTAGGCATAGTAAAAATCTGGAGCAATCCGATTATCTAATTTTAAATTCTGTAGCTCTATTAGTGAAAAAAAAAGCTCTTTTAGAAAAGTATGAAAATATAGAATTGTACTTGGATAATGATCAAACGGGAGATAAATATACGACTATAATTTTGGAGCAATTTCCTGACTCTTTAGATCTTAGAAAGTTGTATGAAAATCATAAAGATTTAAATGAATGGTTAACCAAAGGGAAATAAAAAAAATAATTACTTAGTCATTTAGCAAGGTGTGTTTACACATATGTCAAAACCAAAAATCTACGATTTTGAGTTTCTTATATGGACAACCATCTCGCCCTATCGGGAAAGAAATACTTCAAAGTCGTATTTCTAATTTAAAGAAAAAAATATGGATTATAAACGAAAAGGGAAAGGTCTACAATAAAATTGAAGACTGCGTTAGAAATCAAAAATTTAATTTTTCAGAAGAAGTATACTTTTATAATATTATAAAGTATACTTCTTAATTTATATATTAATTAATAAAATTATCTATTTAATATTTTTTTATGATGGAGTATTATGATTTGATGAATGAATATTCAGAAACAGAATTGTTTAAAGAAATAATTCATTTTATGGATATGTCTTTTCCCGAATGGAAAACTAATCGTGGTTTAGGTTTTACTTCTTTTGAGTTCATAAGGCATTGTATTAATTTTTTAACTTTATGTAACCTGGAAAAAAATAATGGAGATCTTAATCTAAAATTTTTGAAAACAATCTATTTAAGTTTAGCGGAAGACTACGAACGTTTTAAAATGGAATATCAATTTATATTTTCATCTTTTGTATTGGATAAATTTACTGCTGAATATGAACAGGAAATCGAAGATGAATATTTTACTGATTTTAGATATAATGATTTGTATGATAGTTTTCTAAAAAAGGAGTTGAAAAAAGTAATTTATGATTTTATGTAATGATAAAGAATTTTGGTTGAAAAAATGAGATAGGAAACAAGGACTATATTAGAAGATACTATAAGAAAGATATTTCTTTATAATTTACGGTTTTCCTCAATATGAGAAAAGTTTTTTTTCGATATCTTAGCGAAAAATAAAACTATAAAAAGGTACTTTGATCTCTTTAAGGAGTTGAATCTTAAATCTTAAATTATAAATAAAAAAATGAATCAAAATGACTTTTTAAATACTCTTGCGCAAAAGGGGTACGATATAGGGTTCGGTGCTAAAAAAAATTTTTCTTCATATGATATAATAAACAAATTACCGAGTTGGGTAGGGTTTATTTCTCTTGCGATAGGTATTGTTCAAATTGCTTATGAAAATATTGCTTTTAATAAAGAACTATCCATTTTATTGATATTTGTAGGAATTGCTATTGTATACATTGATGTTTTTAAAGATAAGGCTGATGATTATAATAATGAAGGAATAAGATTAACTAGGATTTTTAATGCGACTCGTGACTTATATTATTTAGCAAAAGGTGATAACAATTTCGTTTATCAAAATTATGACGTTAGATATCAAGCTCTTTTGAATGATTTCTATAGTAATACCCTTAGTAAGCAGGTATTTATGTCTCAATGGTTTGCTCATTATAAGTTTTTCTATGAGATGCAAGTAGGATGGATTGAAGAAGAATTAAAACTTAAATTTTTCAAAGACAAAGTCCCAAACTCTTTAAAGACATTAATTTTAATCATTTTTATAATTATTTTAATTTGCATTTCATATGAATATAGAGCAAACATTCAAGGACTTTTCGAATAATTTAACCGTATTAAACGAGGAAAGCATTGAAAGTAGGTTTGGAACAATTACAAAGAGACTAAATAAAGATTTTTATAACATAGATTCAAATACTGAAAATGGCATTTACATTGGAAGTTATGGAAGAAATACGGCTATTAGTGGTATAAGCGATTTAGATTTGTTATTTGTGTTGCCTGATGATTTTTATTCTAAATATAATAACAGAGCAGGAAATAAGCAAAGCCAATTATTACAAGATGTGAAAAATTCGCTTTCAAAGACGTATTCGCAGTCAAAAGTAAGAGGAGATGGGCAAGTTGTAGTTATAGAATTTAAGAATGATTACATTGAAGTATGTCCCGCTTTTTTAGAAAATGATGGAAGTTTTACATATCCGGATTCTAACGATGGAGGGAAATGGAAAAAGACAGATCCAAAACCTGAAGCCGAGGAAATCATCAATTATAATGATGATTGTAATGGCAATCTTATAAATATGTGTAGATTTATGAGAGCATGGAAAAATAAAACTGGTGTGAAAATCGGCGGTCTTTTGATTGATAGTTTAGTTTATAATTTTTTTCTCTATAATTCCGAGTATAGAGAATATACATTTGAAAATTACCATATTTTAATTAGAGATTTTTTCAAATATCTAAAGGATTTAGATGATGACAGATCTTATTGGTACGCTCCAGGTAGTAATCAGCATGTCTACAAAAATAATTCTAATTTCAAGTCAAAAGCGAAAAAAGCATTTAAAAATGTAGAGGAAGCCATTGAAAAAAATGAAAATAATAGTGTTTATGAGATATGGAGAAGAGTATTTGGAAAAGCATTCCCTTATCCACAAGCGATAAAAGAATCAAGTTACAGCTATACTGCGTCAGAGGAATATATTGAAGACCGCTATCCAATGAATATTAGTTATAAACTAAGAATTGATTGTCAAGTAACCCAAGCTGGATTTAGAACAGAATTGTTAAGGGCAGTAAAATTTTTGAGAAAAAACAAAGAATTAGTTTTTTTTATAACCGATACGGATGTTCCTGCACCTTATGTAGTTTTGTGGAAAGTAAAAAATGAAGGAGAAGTAGCTAGAAGAAAAAATTGTTTGCGTGGACAAATAATTGATAGTAATCGTGGTACTGACAAAAGAAAGGAAAACTCAAATTTTGAGGGAGCTCATTTTGTTGAATGTTATATAATTAAAAATGGTTTTTGCGTTGCAAGAGATCGTATTGATGTTCCAATTAGTATTTACTAGTGATTACAGTTGCTGCGAAAATTTATTTGTTACGAAATCAGTTAATTGTAAATCAGTTTTATTAATTTTTTAAAATATAGTGAATTAAGTATAACTAATTTAATTGATAGTCATGGAAAGAAAAATGAGAAACGTTCATCCTGGTGAAATTTTAAAAATGGAACTTATTGAAGGAAGAAAACTTTCAATAAGTAAAATTGCAGAACTTCTAGATACTTCAATTTTGGATATTTCCAATATTTTAAATGGTAATATTGGAATTTCTCCTTTGATAGCTTTAAAACTTGAAAAAGCATTTGGTGGAACAGCTGATTCATTTTTACGTTTACAAGCTGGATATGATTTTCAAGAATTTAATAAACATTTTAAATCATAAATCAGCTATTAGTAGTAAACTATTTGTCAATAATACAAATAAGTAGGTTGTTTTTGTAAATAAATTGATGTTAATTTTATAAAATGGATAAAGTATTAGAGAAAGTATTTGATTTTTTTGAAAATAAAGCTATACATTTTGGTTTAAGGAGCTCTCTATTTATCATTTCTATCTTTGTTGTAACTTTTTGTGACTACTATTTTGACTTTTCTTACGACTACCATCTGAGTAATAAAATAGAAAAATTAGAATCAATTGATAGACTAAAAAAAATATATAAAAATGATAATCAAAAAATTACCGAACTGACTGAATTAGAAAATCGCATTTATAAAAGGAGGCATTATTCAGATCGTTTACGGAGTTTAGATATAAACCAACTAAATCTTTTTAAAAAATCAGATAAAACTGCAATTAAAAGTGTGGTTAATAAAAATGATAATATAACTATTGAAAATAATGTTCGTTCATTATTTTGGATGGTCTTGACATCTAATTATTTTTTTATTATTTTAATTATTGGCTTAATAATAATGCCTTTTACTGGTTCTGTTCACAGAGAGTTAAAGAATGTTTTAGGATCTATTGCGGCAATAATTATAATTATCGGAATAATATATATTATTACTTGGGTTGCTTATAAGATTCCTTTATTATGGAATAGGCCATATTTGAATTATATACTTAATTCACTAATTCAGTCCCCTTTCATTTATTTGATATTTTTGTGGAATAAAGCTGAAAAAAAATAGTAAAAACGTACGTAGTTGTTATTGTAAAATTTAGTGGAATTATCGTTTTAAATTGTCCAAAATACTCATTTTAGAAATTAGCAACAGCAGAGGATGTCGGTTCCGATATACTTGCAACATATTTTATCAAAAAAGCTTAAAAATCATGACCAACTTCCAACATAATTTAAATGAACCTCCTGAATTTGGTGAGTTAAATTTTTCCTTTGATTTTGAGCCAGTTTCATTGCAATCTAATTCAGCAAAAAAGGCATATGTTAGGGCTGAAATAAGAAAAGTAACAAAAACCTTAAATTATCTTCTAAGTGGAGATGTAAAAGTTGAAATTCAATGGTTGGTTCATGAGCAAGAAAGATATGAAAGTGCCAATGCGCCCGATATGGATAATATTATTAAACCAATTTTAGATGGATTGTCAGGTCCAGAAGGCGTTTTAATTGATGATTGTCAAGTTCAGACTATTGGGAGTCATTGGATTGATTGGACTAAAAAAGAGCACAAAATTAACATTTCGATTAAGTACATCCCAGACGATTATGTTTCTAAAATAAATCTAATTTTTGTGAATCTCGGTAATAACCTATTTATTCCTTTACAATCTGATTTGCCAACTAAAGCAAAGAAAATTATAATAGAAATACTAGAAAAGGGTATGGATTTAAGAGAATTAATTCTAAAAGAAACGGGTGATTATTATCAAGCTAAAATGGCTATGTCAGTCCAAAGAATATTTCATAAGTCAAGAATTAGTGATGCATTTGTAATTATAGAAAAAGAAGAATTTAAAAAACTTACTTAGATAGTAAAAGCTAAAGGTTAAGAGCTATTATTCATAATTGAATATACTAAAACAATAAGCATAATTATGCGTTTTGCAATAATTAAAGGAATTAGAGTTGAGGCCACTTCAAAGGCGAAAGCGATTTGTCCAGGTTGCGCTCAACCTGTTGTGGCAAAATGCGGTACAAAACGAATCCATCATTGGGCTCATCAAGGCAATAAAAATTGTGACAAATGGTGGGAGCCTGAAACGGAATGGCACCGAAATTGGAAAAAAGAATTTCCACTTAAGTGGCAAGAAATTATTATGCGTGATGAAATTACAGGAGAAGTTCACATAGCAGATATTCGTACTGATAATAATATTATAATTGAATTTCAACATTCGCATATAGACATAAAAGAACAAACCTCAAGAGAAAACTTCTATCCAAATTTAATTTGGGTTATTGACGGAACAAGGCTTAAAAATGATTACAAACGTTTTCAAATGGGAAAATATCATTTTTCTTCATTGATGTCAAAAGTATTCAGAACATTTTCATACGATATTTTTCCTTCTGATTGGATTAATCGACCAGTTGCAGTTATATTTGATTTTGGAGGGATTGAAACTGCCAAAAATAATAGAAATACAAAACTATATTGCTTATTTCCTCAACGTCTAAATAATGAGTTCATTATTGCTGAAATATCTAAAGAAGCTTTTATATCATCTGTTACAAACGGTAATTGGCTAATGCGGTTTGAAAATTTTATTAAAAAAATTAAAGCTATAGCAATAGCAGAACGAGAAGCACTTGCAGCACTAGAATTAATTGCATCTCGTAACAATAGATAAAATGGAAGATGCAAAACTGAATACCATTGTTTAAAAGGAAAGATTGAATAATTATTGTTTTTTGAACAAATAGATAATAAAAATTAAAAAAATATGAATAAAGAGTTTCACGAAAACGATATTGAAATACGTAAAGAGTTAGAAGATTTAATAGAAAATGGTAAAAAAAAGATTATAGAAATCGAAAAGATAATTGAAAATAATGATTTTAGAATTAATGATCTAAACGATCCAAATTCAAAGTCCGCAGTTAATCTTCTAATCGTTAGGAATTTTGTAATTGGAACAATTTTATTTTTGCCAATTACATTTATTTTACTTATTTACGTTAAAGGTTTTAATGAGGTATTATTTTATTTTCTTTTAATTTTTTACTCTTTGCTAATTGGACTTGTTTTTTGGTTTATTCGAAAGAAATATAGGCTGTTGTATGCTTTAATTGAATTAAGCGTAGGGGTTACTGCTATTTTTATAGTACTTCAATCTGTCAATAATAGCTTAGATATTTTTCACTGGAAAATTGAAAAATTAATGAGTTTTGTGGGTGGAGTATATATTCTAGTTAGAGGTATTGACAATATTTCCATAACAAATTTTGGAAAGAAAGTTGATGATTTTCTAAATTTTAAATAGAAAAAATTAATTAATATGCATAGAACAATTATAAAGAATAAAGTAAAAATAATACGAAAATTCTAAGGATCACAATATGAAAAAAAAGATATTCTTATTACTCGTAATATTTTCAACATTAAATAATTACGCTCAATTATCTGATTCAGAATATCAAGATAGATGCGATATTGAATTTCAATCACTTTGTAAATTATTACCAAAAGGGCAAGAAGAAAGTTGGATAATAAAATCTAGAAATATTGATAGTGAATATCTCAAAATTGGAAAAGAAAAACAGAAAGAAGAAGAAGCTTATAAAAAACTAAACGCAGAAGGAATCTACGCTGTACAATATTTGAATTCAATCAATAATTTTGTATTACCTGCAAAAACAAAGCTTGTGAATTCATTAGCGGATAAAATTGTTATGATTAGTATCGGTAATTCAATTGAATTAAAAATTGATTCTTTAGATCGAGTATTTAATAATTATGCAAATACCAAGAAGGCCGAAAATTTTGAAAGAGCATATTATAGATTTTTAAATCAAAAATCTAAATACTTGAATGCAAAATCTGAACGAGATACCTTATTTTACACTATTTATGAAGTAAAAGATAATGTCTATGCAGATCCCGAGTCTAAAGATGTATATGCAGTATTTAATTGGAAAGATCGTATTAAAAAATTGAATAAATTAAAAACTGAATTTAATAATATTTCTGAAGAAGTTAAGTCTAAACAATTTTTAATTGTTAAAGATCCCAATCCCGTAGTTCCATTATTATTTCAGTTTTGTACACTTTTAGTAGTAGTTTCAGGTGTATTTATAAATTTTGCATTTGAAAAAAAGATTCATAAAATAGTCCTATTATTAGTTTTTTCATCATTATCTACAGCAATTATATTATTATTCGTAAGTGACAATACAATTTTAAATACCGCAGTAAATATATTGGTTCCAGGCATAGGCTATATATTATTTTACTATAATAAAAAAAGAAGTCAAAATCGTAATATTTAAATTAAAGCAATTACATAACTATAATGTAGATAATTACCTCAATTAAGGATGACAGATAATATTACTTTTAAAAATTTTGGAATATTTTTCACATTTTATTCAGTAGCATATGTGTATGTATATTATGGCTTTTATGGTATTAATATTTTTTATTACACAGACTTGCAAGGAGTTTTAACATTATTCCTTAGTAATATGATTAAAATTTTGATTTTTGCGACCATTGTTTTACTTGTTTGGGCGGGCATTTCGAAAGAAAGTTTCCCAGTGAGTCAAGCATTCAATAAAGTTTCTTTAAGAAGAACATTATACATTTTGATATCATTGCTGGTACTTTTTATTGGTGCTTGGGCTCTTCTGCTATCAGGAATTAAAACACCCTTACAAAAAAAGGCAATATTCATTGCCTTTATAGCATTAGGTATTCTATCTGCTATTGATAGACTCAGCAAACTAATTTTCTATAAATTTAAAGTATCAGCAAATAGCCTTAAGATGTATTTTTTTGTATTGTTAATAGTACCATATTTCATGTGCCAACTGATTCTACTTGAGGTAAACTATTTTCCGAAAACCGACCATATCTATTTTTGTTACGATGAATCTAAAACTGTAGAAACTGGAGAAAAATTCAAGCTATATTTGATTGGAAAAACAAGTGATAATATTTTTATTTATGACAAATCCAAAAATCAAACCCTAATTTATGATATGAGTAACGTGAAAGATTTTAAAATTTATGATGTACCAGCTCCATATTTACTACCAAGTGCGGGAGCACCAATACCAGACAAAGCGCCATAAAACAAACAAGCACGAATTATTTTTACTGCAATTCATTATCTTTCTCTAGCAAGTAACTACATCTTTTGTACACCTCTACCTTTATAATCCCTTTTAAATAAGGGAAAGTTAGATATTGCATCGGAAAATAAGAAAACATAAAGCAATTAAAAGTCGGGAGACCTTTAAGAAGATTGTGATTTTTAAAAACAAAAAACTGCGCAATCCTAAAAGCTTTTAGGATTGCGCAGTTTTTTGTTAGAACTCTTCGCTGGATATGCAAACAAAAACTGGAGAAAAAGTTAAGCTACATTTTTATAATTAGTTAGTTTGTTAAATTCTTCAATTGTTTTATAGTTCAAAGCCGAATGTCTTCTTTTTTTGTTATACCAAATTTCGATGTATTCAAAAATTTCAAGTTCCATCTGTTCTCTAGAAATTAATTTACTTCCATAAACCAATTCCGTTTTTAAAGATTTGAAAAAACTTTCAGCAACCGCATTATCCCAGCAGTCTCCTTTACGGCTCATACTTCTTGTGATATTTTTATAAGAATCCAATACATTAGTAAATTTTTTATTGGCATATTGGATTCCTCGGTCAGAATGGAATATTAATTCACTTGCAATTGTTCTGTTCTTTACAGCCATTTTCCAAGCCGTCATTGTAGTTTGTTTAGTGCTTAGTCCATTGCTTAAACTCCAGCCGACTATCTTTCTGTCAAATAAATCTAAAATGATGGTCAGATATAAAAATCCATCCTTTGTCTGTATATAGGTGATATCTGAAACCCAAGCCTTTGCTGGTTCGGTTACTGTAAATTCTCTTTTCAGGATATTTGGCACAACAAAATGATTATGTTTTGAATTGGTTGTTACTTTGAATTTTTTACTCAATTTGCTGTACAATCCTAACAGCTTCATGTATTTAGCAGCAGTTATTCTGGATATCTGATATCCTTGGCTTTGGAGTTCCAGAGTAATTCTTGGGCTTCCATATCGTTGTTTAGCATTAAAGTATATTGACGTAATTTCTTCTTTAATCAGAGCAGTCTTCCTCTGTCTTTCTGATAGAATCTGTTGCTTCCAATTATACTAGCTGCTTGGACTTATTTTTAAAACTTTGCACATCTTTTCAATCGAATATATTTTTTCATGGTCTTTTATGAAAAGATAAATCATCGACCTCCCTTGGAAAAGATGCTTATAGCCTTTTTTAGAATATCAGGTTCTAATTCTGTTTCTTTTAATTTTTTTTCAAGCTCATGGATTTTTTCCTGTTCAGGGCTAAGTTTTAATTTTCCTTTCCCAGGAAAACTTCCTGTTCCAAATTCTTGGTAATCCTGACGCCATTTGTAAAGCAAAGGTGCTGTTATTCCAAGTTCCTTGGCTAATTGTGAGATATTATCTCTTTCATAACTTAATTGGACTGCTTTCTCTTTGAAATTGCGATCATAAGTTTTACGATTATCTTTCATGCTCTAAAGTTAAGATTTAGTTCTTAACTAGAACTCCATGCTAAGTTAGCACATCCAACAACAATAAATATACGGAACAATATTATAAGAAAGTAATAACAAACTCGCTTCTTCGATTCATTTGATGCTCTTCTTCGGTGCAATTTACACCATCTGAGCAGTTGTTTACCAATTGCGTTTCACCATATCCTTTGGCTGTTAAACGGTTTTTGGCAACTCCATTTTTAACAAGCCAGTTTAAAGTAGATTTTGCTCTCTGGTCAGATAATCTTAGGTTGTACTTGTGTGATGCCCTGCTATCGGTATGAGAGCGAATATCAAGTTTCATAGTTGGATGTAGGTTTAGAACATCTAATATTTTTTCTAAATCTATGGCGGCTTCAGTGCGGATATCGTATTTATCCAAATCAAAATAAATCATTTTTATGTCAAAACATTTTCCCAAGTCATCGCCAACTGTAACCTTGCAGATCGCTTTATCCAATGCAATAGGAAGATGAGTTTGTCCAGAAACTTTTCCGATAGTCACCATTTCTTCTTTTGTTTCATATTCGATTTTTTGAGCTCTAACTGTGTAAGTCTTGTCACATTCTACAGTAAACGCATATTCTCCGTTAGAGTTTGAAATAGTCGATTTTACAATTTTTTGGTTTTCATACAAAATCAAATCAGTTCCGGGCAATACCACACCACTTTTAGAATCGGTTATGACGCCATTAAGCTCCTGAAAGCATTTTAATACGCGTGTTTCTGTAAATTTGTAAACATCATCAGAACCCTGTCCGCCATCTTTATTAGAGCTGAAATAACCTCTTCTGGTAATAGGATCTATGATGTAAGCAAAATCATCTTTTGGAGAATTTATGTCATTTCCAAGATTCTGAATATCGGTGACGCTTCCATCAGATTGAATCTGTCCCACAAAAACATCCAAACCGCCAAGTCCAGGATGTCCGTCTGAAGCAAAATAAATTTCGTTTTCGCTAGTTACGTATGGAAAGGTTTCTTTGCCTTCGGTATTAATTGAGGTGCCAAGATTCTCAGGAATTCCAAAGCTGTTATTGCCTTTAATGCTTACTTTATAAATGTCTGACTGGCCAATTGTGCCAGGCATATCTGATGCAAAATATAGCGTTTTCTCGTCGGGACTTAAGGCAGGCTGAGCCGTACTGTAATTATCGCTTGTGAAGGGAAGAGGAGCAATGTTGCTGAATTTTTCATTAACAAAATCAGCTTTGTAAAGTTTTACTAGCGTAATATCATTTTCATCTTTTCCTTTTTTGCCATTTATAAAATTATTTCGGGTAAAATAAGCTGTTTTTCCATCCTTGGTAAATACAATCGTAGATTCGTGGAAACGGCTGTTCAACAGCGATTTGATTTTATTCACTTTAGATGCAGCTCCAGTCGAAGGATCAATTCCAGCATTGTAAATATTGGTAAAATATTCTCCTGTCCATTTGTGTTTTCTTTGGGTGAAGTTTCCAGTGTCTCTGGCAGATGCAAAGTAGATTTTATTGTTGTAAATAAAACTTCCGTAATCAGAATATTTGGAGTTTATACCGGCATCTTCAATTTTATAGCGACCAGAATTGGCTTTAATCTGATCTAAATAATTGGTGTTTGCTGTGTAAAGTTTTGCTCTGGAATCGTTTTTATATTTAGTGCTGAATTCATTCAGGATGGCATTGGCTTTGTCGGTTTGTCCAGCTGATTTTAAAGATTGTGCATATCGGTAATAATACTCGGCTTCGGGTGTTGGATTGAGCGCAAATAGCTCGCCGTACCATTTAGTGGCATCTTCAAATTGTGAATTAAAGTAATAGGAATTGCCTAGTTTTTTGAACAGATCCTCGGATTTGTAACCTTTGTCGGCTACTTTTTCATACGTTTTTATAGCATCTATATAGGCGTAGCCATCATATTTTTTATCACCCGATTTTACTTTGGATTCTTGCGAATAACCGCAAAAAAAATTGAGTATTATTAAGCAGAGGATTGTATAATTTTTCATGATCTTTTTTTTAGAAGAAACGAGGAGTTGTCATTTTGCCTTTGTTTGAGAAGAATTCGTAACGCAGGAATATCTCATGTGATCCTGAATTATAATTATTCAGATGTGTGGTTTCGCGGTCATAGCCATAACCCAAATAGAGTCCGTCGGTGATTTGAAACCCGACCATTGCACTTAATGAGGCGCTCCATCTGTAGGCAGCTCCGACTACAAATCTGTCAATAAACATAAAATTGGCAGAAATATCAACCTGTAGCGGCGCTCCTTCTACCATTTTGGCCAGTATAGCAGGTTTGAATTTATAATACTGGTACTTATCAAGATTAAAGACATAGCCCCCCATTAAATAATAATTGATTTTGTCCTTATAAATGGCAACATCATTATCATCGTACCTGTTGGTTTCGATGAAATTAGGAACCGAAAGCCCTATATAAGCCTTGTCAGAATGCCAGTAAACCCCTGCTCCCACATTGGGAGAAAACTTGTTCTGAAGGTCTTGAAACTGCGGGTCTCCCTGATCTGCGGGATTCAGTTTGTTGACATCAAGATTAAAGATATTGGCTGTACCCTTTATACCAAAAGAAAGCTTGAAATCGGGCGAAGTCTGTATGGTATAAGATACATCTGCCGATATATTATTCTCATTTGTGGGGCCTATTTTATCATTTACCAAAGAAAGTCCAACGCCAACTCTGCTGTTATTAATTGGCGTATTGATGGAAAAGCTGCTTGTCTCGGGGGCTCCATCCAAGCCAACCCACTGGGTGCGGTATAATCCAAAAATACTTAAAGCTCCTCGTGATCCCGCATACGCTGGATTGATATTGATCGTATTGTACATGTACTGCGTAAACTGGGAATCCTGCTGGCTGTACCCTGCAATTGACGTCAAAATTAAAATGAATGAAAAAAACTTTGTTTTCATATGTCTTTAGATTATAAAAGGATAAAAGCTCCTTATAATTTAATTTTTTATATACAGATAACCCGATTTCTCCTGCGTCCTATTTGACGTTTCATCCTGATATTTCAGAGTGTAGAAATAAGTTCCATCCGGCAGGCGGTCACCTCTTGAGATTGTTGTCCTTGCGTCTGAATATCCCTGGAATATGTTTCTGTTTGACCCATAACCCGAGGTCTCGAAGACTTTTACTCCCCAGCGGTTATAAATCTCAACACTATTATTCGGATAGCACTCCAATCCCTGGATCTGGAATTCGTCATTAATTCCGTCACCATTTGGAGAGACAGCATTAAACACTTCTATGACACAGTTAACAACATCAACCACCGTTGGATTATCATCTACAAAATTTTCATCGTCAGAGAGGGCATTTACTTTTTCTCCCGAAGGCGCCGTCCCTTCTGCCAAGGCCTGGTTAGTGACTGATCCTGCATCGATATCAGCGCGTGTAATTACATACACGGCGCTGAAATTTGTTGCATTAATCTCCTGCGGCGCTAAAGTGATTGGGCTGCCGGACAGCACTATTGCAGGTAAATTATCCGTTATGAATACATTTGTCAAGGTCGTATTCCCCGTGTTTTTAACCTCAAAATTATACCTGATTGTCTCTCCTTCTTCGGCAAATCCGTTGCTGTTCTCATCTATTACAACAGCTTTCTTGATTACCGCGATGCCTGATTCTGCGGCCAATGGGGTAATGGTGCAGGTTGGACAAAGGGGATCTGCCGGACATGCGGTACATGGCAGCGGATCAGTTGATATTGCAGTTACATCATTTCCTTTAGGATCTTTACCTATTGCTTTTGCAAGGTTGTAGACTACTGCTCTATCAAGATCAGCCTGCGTTACCATATGAACGGCTGTAAATGCCGAGGTATCTGCCACATCTGGGGCTAATGAAGGCAAAGGTCCACCTGCTACAGCGGCATTATCATCAAGTATGATAATGTTGGTCAATATTGTGCTTCCAATATTCATCACTGTAAAAGAATATTCTATTCTGTCGCCGATATCAATTTTTCCGTTACCGTTCCCATCCACATAGGTTCCGTGTTTGGCAAGCGAAATGCCAGAGATATTGTCTGTCGGCAAATCGGTCGAACAGCCTGCAGGATTGGTACATGAAGGATCTGGATTCCCAGGATTATTAGGATCTTCCGGTTTAGAAGGCACCTCCGGGCCCTCATCTGCTGATGCTGTGGCAAGGTTTGCAATCGTTGTGAGACCTTTAAGATCTGACGCTGTCTTAACTTTAAAGCTGAAACTTTGGATCATGCCAACTCCCAAATTGGTGGCCGTAAAAATGACTATTCCATCTGTAAGTGTCCCCCCGCTTACATAAATTGTATTTGCCGGTACGGCATCTCTAATTGTTACAGCGGCGATTTTGGCACTTCCTGTATTTTTAACGGTAAGCCTATAAGTTAATTCTTCATTGGCCTGCGCTTTGCCGTCTCCATCTGAATCAAGTACTGTTTTCACTAAGGTAAATACAGCAGGACAATTATCTACATTCAATGTAATTAAATTGCTTTGCATTGAAGTGCATATTCCATTACTTACCACAGCACTGTAAGTTCCCGCATCAGAAGCTGATGCCTCTGCTATCACATAAGAGGAATTTACAGCTCCAATGATTGCAGTGCCATCTTTATACCACTGAAAAATTCCTGTGCCTGATGCGCTGATTGTTGTACTGTTGCCTGCACATATTGATGCTTGTCCTGATAAGCTGATAATCGGCTCTTTTGGTAATGCGTTTATGGTTACAATTACAGCCTTGACTGCTGAACATCCTTCTGCCGTTGTTCCCTTTATATAATAAATACCGCTGCTGGTTACTGCATTTGCGTTGGCAAGAACTGTTGTAGCTGTAGCATCGCTGAAATAAGCAAACGTCAGATTTGCTGTACTTCCAGAGGTTACTGCCGGTACGGTCAGATCAACTGCTGTACCCGAACATACTGCTGCAGGGTTGGTGATTGATACAATCGGTGCTGGATTGATGGTTACCTGAACTGGCTTGGTATCTGAACATCCCTCTGCCGTTGTTCCCTTTATATAATAAGTGCCAGACGCTGTGATGGCATTGGCATTGGCAAGAGGCTGTGTTCCTGCCGCATCGCTGAAATAAGCAAACGTCAGATTTGCTGTGCTTCCAGAGGTTATTGCAGGCAAGGTCAGGTCGACCGAGGTGCCAGAACATACTGCTGCTGGGTTGGTGATTGCTAAAACCGGTGCCGGATTGATGGTTACCTGCACTGGCTTCATATTTGAACATCCCGCTGCAGTTGTTCCTTTTATGTAATAGGTGCCCCCTGTGGCTACTGCATCTGCATTGGCAAGAGCAATAGTGCCCGCCGCATCTGTAAAATAAGCATAAGTCAGGTCTGCCGTGCTTCCAGCGGTTACCGCCGCCGCGGTAAGATCTACTGTCGTGCCTGAGCATACTGCCACCGGGCTGGTAATCACTACTGCGGGTGTTGGGGTTACAACAACAGAGCTTGTCGCATTATCAGAAAATGTATTGACTCCATTGCTCACGGTAGCCTGCAGGCTGACAACATAAGTGCCTGCCGCCGCATAACTATGTGTAGGGGCCTGATCAGTGCTTAGGGCGGTTCCATCACCGAAATCCCAAACCAGGCCTGTCAAGGAATAGCCTGCTGCTATAGTAGAGGCGCTGGTAAATTCAAACGCATTTCCTACAAGGCACTCATTGGCAGGATACACCGAAATGTCAACGGCCACATTCGGATTTTTGGTTATCGAAATAGACTCGCTTTTGGCTGCCGTACAGCCATAGCCGTTACTGACTGTCAGGGCTACTGTATAGCTGCCCGCAACGTCATACTGGTGCGTTGGAATAGCTGCTGAAGAAGTGCTGCCATCGCCGAAATCCCAGCTATAGCTAATACCCGTTCCAGCAGAAATTGGGGTAAAGGTATACTGGTCATTTGCGTTATTGATGGCATCATAGGTAAATGATGCATCCGGCTGGGGATTGACCACGACGTTTACCGGGCTGATCGAAGAACATCCTGTGGCAGGGTCAGTCCCCTGAATGTAATAAGTATCACTTGCTGTGATGGAATTGGCATTGGCCAGAGGCTGGGTGCCTGCCGCATCGCTGAAATAGGAATATACCAGATTTGCTGTGCTTCCAGAGATTATTGCCGGCAAGGTCAGGTCGACCGAGGTGCCAGAACATACTGCTGCTGGGTTGGTGATTGATACAATCGGCATTGGATTGATCGTTACCTGAACTGGCTTGGTATCTGAACATCCTTCTGCCGTTGTTCCCTTTATATAATAAATACCGCTGCTGGTTACTGCATTTGCGTTGGCAAGAACTGTTGTAGCTGTAGCATCGCTGAAATAAGCAAACGTCAGATTTGCTGTACTTCCAGAGGTTACTGCCGGTACGGTCAGATCAACTGCTGTACCCGAACATACTGCTGCAGGGTTGGTGATTGATACAATCGGTGCCGGATTGATGGTTACCTGAACTGGCTTGGTATCTGAACATCCCTCTGCCGTTGTTCCCTTTATATAATAAGTGCCAGACGCTGTGATGGCATTGGCATTGGCAAGAGGCTGTGTTCCTGCCGCATCGCTGAAATAAGCAAACGTCAGATTTGCTGTGCTTCCAAAGGTTATTGCAGGCAAGGTCAGGTCGATCGAGGTGCCAGAACATACTGCTGCTGGGTTGGTGATTGCTAAAACCGGTGCCGGATTGATGATTACCTGCACTGGCTTCATATTTGAACATCCCGCTGCAGTTGTTCCTTTTATGTAATAGGTGCCCCCTGTGGCTACTGCATCTGCATTGGCAAGAGCAATAGTGCCCGCCGCATCTGTAAAATAAGCATAAGTCAGGTCTGCCGTGCTTCCAGCGGTTACCGCCGCCGCGGTAAGATCTACTGTCGTGCCTGAGCATACTGCCGCCGGGCTGGTAATCACTACTGCGGGTGTTGGGGTTACAACAACAGAGCTTGTCGCATTATCAGAAAATGTATTGACTCCATTGCTCACGGTAGCCTGCAGGCTGACAACATAAGTGCCTGCCGCCGCATAACTATGTGTAGGGGCCTGATCAGTGCTTAGGGCGGTTCCATCACCGAAATCCCAAACCAGGCCTGTCAAGGAATAGCCTGCTGCTATAGTAGAGGCGCTGGTAAATTCAAACGCATTTCCTACAAGGCACTCATTGGCAGGATACACCGAAATGTCAGCGGCCACATTCGGATTTTTGGTTATCGAAATAGACTCGCTTTTGGCTGCCGTACAGCCATAGCCGTTACTGACTGTCAGGGCTACTGTATAGCTGCCCGCAACGTCATACTGGTGCGTTGGAATAGCTGCTGAAGAAGTGCTGCCATCGCCGAAATCCCAGCTATAGCTAATACCCGTTCCAGCAGAAATTGGGGTAAAGGTATACTGGTCATTTGCGTTATTGATGGCATCATAGGTAAATGATGCATCCGGCTGGGGATTGACCACGACGTTTACCGGGCTGATCGAAGAACATCCTGTGGCAGGGTCAGTCCCCTGAATGTAATAAGTATCACTTGCTGTGATGGAATTGGCATTGGCCAGAGGCTGGGTGCCTGCCGCATCGCTGAAATAGGAATATACCAGATTTGCTGTGCTTCCAGAGATTATTGCCGGCAAGGTCAGGTCGACCGAGGTGCCAGAACATACTGCTGCTGGGTTGGTGATTGATACAATCGGCATTGGATTGATCGTTACCTGAACTGGCTTGGTATCTGAACATCCTTCTGCCGTTGTTCCCTTTATATAATAAGTGCCAGACGCTGTGATGGCATTGGCATTGGCCAGAGGCTGCGTTACTGCAGCATCGCTGAAATAAGCAAACGTCAGATTTGCTGTACTTCCAGAGGTTACTGCCGGTACGGTCAGATCAACTGCTGTACCCGAACATACTGCTGCTGGGTTGGTGATTGCTAAAACCGGTGCCGGATTGATGGTTACCTGAACTGGCTTGGTATCTGAACATCCCTCTGCCGTTGTTCCCTTTATATAATAAGTGCCAGACGCTGTGATGGCATTGGCATTGGCAAGAGGCTGTGTTCCTGCCGCATCGCTGAAATAAGCAAACGTCAGATTTGCTGTGCTTCCAGAGGTTATTGCAGGCAAGGTCAGGTCGACCGAGGTGCCAGAACAAACAGCTGCCGGGTTGGTGATGGTTACAACAGGTGTCGGGTAAACCGTCACCGCTACGCTCTGGATTGCAGAACATCCCTGTGGAGTGGTTCCTTGTATGTAATAGGTGCCTCCTGCGGTTACTGAAGACGGATTGGACAGCAAGGTGGTTGCTGCCGAATCGCTAAAATAAGTGAAGGCCAGCCCGGATGTGCTTCCCGCTGTTATGGATGCCGCAGTAAGGTCAACCGATGTCCCTGAACATACTGCTGGCGGGTTGGTAACAGTTACTGTCGGTATTGGATTGATGGTTACATGCACCGGACTGATCGCATAACAGCCCTCTGGTGTAGTTCCTTTGATATAATAAGTACCCTCTGTTGTGACTGAAGCTGGATTAGAAAGTACAACACTGCCTGCAGCATCAGTAAAATAAGTAAAGGTCAGATTTGGTGTACTTCCTGTTGTAACTGTCGGTTCAGTCAAGTCAACTGGAATACCTGAACATACTGCTGGCGGGTTAGTAATGTTTACAGAAGGTATAGGATCAATAGTTACCACAACATATTGCATTGCTGAACATCCTTCTGGTGTTGTCCCTTTTATATAATAAGTACCGCCTTCTGCTACTGCCTCGGGGCTAACAAGAACTGTTGTAGCTTCAGCATCTGTAAAATAAGTAAAAGTCAGATTTGCGGTGCTTCCAGCAGTTACTGAGGGCGCTGTCAAATCTACTGTTGTGCCTGAACATACTGCTGATGGATCGGACGTTACCACTATAGGGGTCGGATAAACCGTTACCGTTACAGGCTGGATTGCTGAGCATCCTTCTGGTGTTGTTCCTTTTATGTAATAAATACCGCTTGTCGTTACTCCTTCTGCATTGTCAAGTGCTACGGTGCCTGCGGCGTCTGTAAAATAAGTAAAGGTCAGATTGGGTGTGCTTCCTGCGGTTACTTCTGCCACAGTAATATCTACGATAGTGCCCTCGCATACAGGTGCAGGATCAGTCACACTTACAACCGGTATTGGGTTAATAGTTACCAAAACAGGACTGATTGCAGAACATCCCTCTGGTGTTGTTCCTTTTATGTAGTAGGTGCCGCCTGCTGTTACTGCATCTGGATTGGCAAAAGCTGCAGTGCCGGCAGCATCAGTAAAATAAGCAAATGTCAGGTTCGGTGTGCTTCCTGCCGTTACTGACGCTGCGGTCAAGTCAACTGGTACCCCGGAACATTCTGCTGGCGGTGGTGTTATTGTAACTGTGGGAGTCGGATCAATTGTTACCGTGACAGGGCCTATTGCTGAGCATCCTTCTGATGTCGTTGCTTTTATATAATAAATGCCGCTTGCCGTTACTGTATCTGCATCGTCAAGGACTATTGTGCCTGCAACATCTGTAAAATAAGTAAAGCTCAGATTGGCTGTACTTCCAGCTGTGACGGACAGAGCCGTCAAATCAACTGTGTCCGAACAAACCGCTGGCGGGTTGTCAATCACTAAAGATGGAGCTGGGTTGATCGTTACCTGTACCGGAGTAATCGCTGAGCATCCTCCGGGTGTTGTTCCCTGAATATAATAAGTGCCGCTTGCTGTCACAGCGTTTGCATTGACTAAAGGCTGCGTGGCAGCCACATCACTGAAATAAGCAAACGATAGTCCCGATGTGCTGCCCGCTGTTATATCCGGCGCTGTCAGATCAACTGCCGTACCCGCACAGACTGCCGATGGACTGTTGACAACTACAAATGGTGTTGGGGTTACGGTTACCTGCACGGGACTGATTGACGAACATCCTTCAGGAGTTGTTCCCTTAATGTAAAAAATACCGCTTGTTGTTATGGCATCTGCCCCATCCAAGGTTTGCGTCCCATCCTGATCAATAAAATAGCTATATGCCAAATTAGCGGTACTGCCAGAAGTTACTGCTGCTGCTGTAATATCTACTGTAGTGCCCTCGCATACTGCTGGCGGATTGTTGATTGTTACAACAGGCAGCGGATTGATGGTTACCTGCACCGGACTTATCGCAGAACACCCCTCAGGAGTTGTTCCCTTTATATAATAAGTCCCTGTTGCTGTTACTGCATCTGGATTGGCGAGGGCCACTGTTCCGGCGGCATCTGTAAAATAAGCAAAGGTAAGGTTTGATGTGCTTCCAGAGGTTATTGCCGGTGCGGTCAAATCAATAGGAGTACCAGAACATACTGCCAACGGATTGGTAATGGTTACTGCAGGCGTGGCGATTACCAGAACAGAACTCGTGGCATTATCGGAAAAAGTATTGACGCCATTACTGACCGTAGCCTGCAGATTTACAACATAAGTGCCTGCTGCTGTATAATTATGAATTGGATTCAACGCAGTGCTTACCGGTGTACCATCGCCAAAATCCCAAATGAGGCCTGTCAGCGAATAGCCCGATGCTATGATCGAGGCACTTGTAAATTCAAACGCATTTCCAATAAGGCATTCATTGGCAGGAAACACCGAAATGTCTGCTGTCACATTCGGATTTTTGCTTATGAAAATAGTTTCAGTTGTGACGTCAGTGCAGCCATTGAGATTGGTAGCGGTGAGCGTTATAATATAAGTGCCCTGTAAATCATACTGATGTGTTGGAACAGCTGCAGAAGAAGTTCCTCCGTCTCCGAAATCCCAGCTATAAGTAATATCTGTGGCAGCAGAGATTGGTGTAAACGTATACTCGTCATTTGCGTTATTGATTGCATCATAGGTAAATGAAGCGTCAGGCTGCAGGTTGACTTCTACAGCTACTGGGCTGATTGAAGAACAGCCTGTAGCAGGATCAGTTCCCTTTATATAATAAGTATCGCTTGCTGTGACCGCAGTTGCATCAGCCAGAGGCTGCGTCCCTGCTGCATCGCTAAAATAGGAATAAGTTAAACTTGGTGTGCTTCCTGCAGTCACAGCTGCTGAGGTAAGGTCTACGGCTGCTGGTGAGCACACTGCTGCCGGATTGGTAATTGCAACAGTTGGCAGCGGATTTATAGTTATTGTTGCTGCAGCGCTAGACGGACACGGTGCAAATGAATATGAGGCAACAACATTTACAGTATATGTACCTGGAGTACTTGCCGCCAAATCAATCTCACCGCTATTGGGATTTATAACCAGACCGGCTGTCGAGGTGAATGTGAATGCATGTGATGCGCCGAGAAGATTGGATCCTGTCAGCCTGTGGCGGCGCAATACGGGATCTGGAGGGGCTGACCATGTGACTATCAGATCTGGCAATACTGTTCCAGATCCGCAGAAGGGACCGCCAGGATATGTCAGACTTGTATCTGCCGGCGCCAAGTTGCTTACTGCGACCGGTTTTATAGCTGAATCGCATCCTGCAACAGTATCTGTTCCTTTTATATAATACGTGCCTGGAATTGTGACTGCAGCGGGATTGGCCAATGCGTTAGCACCTGCGGCATCTGTAAAATAGGTAAAAGTCAAATTTGCCGAGCTGCCAGCGGTTACTGCAGGCAAGGTAAGATCTACAGCAGTTCCTGCGCAGACGGGATCAGGGTCAGTGATTGCTAATACTGGAATGGGATTAACAGATACAGTCACAGCCTTGATTGCGGAACATCCTGCCGCAGTTGTTCCTTTTATGTAATAGGTTCCGCCAGCTGTAACTGCACCAGGCGCACCAAGTGCAATTGTCCCTGCAGCATCTGTGAAATAAGCAAACGTAAGGTTTGGAGTACTTCCAGCAGTTACTGCCGGAGCAGTCAAATCAACTGAGGTCCCCGAACATACTGCCGCAGGAGCATTGGTAACTAATGTGGGAGTCGGGTTAATTGTTACAGCCACACCCTGTATTGCCGAACACCCAGCTGCAGTTGTTCCTTTAATGTAATAAGTTCCGCTTGTCGTCACTGCGCTTGGCGAAGCGAGAACTGCTGTAGCAGCCGCATCTGTAAAGTAAGTAAACGTTAGATTTGCAGTGCTTCCAGCAGTTACTGATGGTGCAGTAAGGTTAACTGATGTACCTGAACACACTGCTGGCGGAGCCGCTGTTACCACTGTAGGGCTCGGATTAAATGAAACTGCTACAGCCTTAATTGCCGAACATCCAGATGCAGTTGTTCCTTTTATATAATAAGTCCCCCCTGCTGTTACTGCACTTGGCGTATCAAGAACTGATGTTCCTGCTGCATCAGTAAAATAAGTATAGGTAAGGCCTGCTGTACTTCCAGCGGTTACTGACGATGCAGTCAGGTCGACTGGTGTGCCTGCACATACTTTAGGCGGGGCTGTGGTGACCACTGTTGGCACCGGATTGACCGTTACCGTTACAGGCTGGATTGCAGAACATCCTTCCGCGTTCGTAGCCTTAATGTAATAAGTGCCACTGGCGGCAACTGCCTCAGAATTGGCAAGAGCAACTGTGCCTGCCGAATCAGTAAAATAAGTAAATGTAACACCTGCTGTGCTCCCTGCCGTTACAGCTGCATCTGTAAGATTTACTGTACTAGGCGAACATACTGCAGCAGGATTATTAATAACAAGTGTTGGCAAGGGATTTAAAGTTATAACTAAGCCGGCGGTGTTGGTAGTATTGCAAGGCGCTCCGACAGTCACAGCGCAAGTGTAATTATTTACTCCTGCACTAAGATCAGTGTAGCTGACAGCAGGGCTTTTTAAATTTTGATTTCCTGAATTGATTCCTGGACCAGTCCATAAATAGGAAGCTGCACCAGATATATCAACATCTAATTGAATGGTGCCTGAATTTAATTTGCATAATGTTGGATTGTTCAAACCATTTGCAGATGCCGTCGGTGCACTTGCCACACCAATTTGTGCTGACTGTGTTACAACATTTCCGCATCCATCCTGTACTTTGAAATAATAAGTTCCTTTGCTCAGTGCTGTAAATTGGTTTGAGCTTTGAAAAGCCCCATATGTTGCCCCTCCATCTGTGCTTAAAGCATACGACAATTCATTATTGGGAGCTGGTGAAATACTAGTGGCCGAAATTGTAAGTATTCCGTCAGCCGCGCCGTCACTACAGACAAAACCTCCGGTATTACTTCTGTCTACCTTGACAGTATTGCTTGCATCATAGGTAATTGTTTCAGTCAGTACATTGGTATTGCCTCCCTTAATGCGCAACCCAAAAACGTAGGTGCCATAATTCAAGCCATTAAACGGGAGTGATGCCGTTGTACTGGCTAAATCTCTTACCTGCCCCACATTTGAAGGCCCTGAAACGATAATGACCTGATAAGCACTGGCTACATCGAAATTACCTTTCATTGTATAATTAAAACCTCCGCAGACCGGTGTCATTGTGCCAGCTGAAAGGGTTGCAACATACCCCTGTACAACTGCATTCATGGATTTCGTACCGCAGGGACCTGTTATGCTAAGCGTATAATTCCCTTTTGGCCAATATCCAACTGGATCTGTCGGATTTACTCTTGGAAGTGTAGCATTGCCTGTCGAATTTAATGTCACGCTGCCCGTTGTTCCCAAGGGCACCAAAGGATTGCTGGATGCTGTTACAGTATAAGTCAGTACATCCCCTATTTGATAAGGAGTATTGGAAAGTATCAGCAAACCATACCCCAGCACATTTAAATTAGGCTGTACAGCTGACAAAAATTGTGAAGGTGTAAATGAAGGCTCAGCGGGAATATTAATTTGAGATGAGGGATTACCTAAAAAATTTCCAGTTGTATTTCCCGCTGCATCAATGTAGGTAAAATTATAAGTGGCTCCTGCCGTAAAACCGCTTAAGGTCGCAGGAATACTTGACAATGTCTGTGTAATTACATCGGAAGGATCGGCAGTATTGGTAAAAACCATATCCATCGGAAGGCAGGTCAACAAATTGGCTCTAACGCTCAGTAAGCCAGTTCCTCCACAATTAGATGTAGTTATGGTTCCTCCATTATATACGTGCCTGATTGGAAATTCTTTTGTGTTGCCGCACTGATCCATCAGCACTACCCTCATATTATTAATGTCTGCGTATATGTCTTCACGGGTAGCTGCGAGCGGCATTTTAAAACTTATAGTCTGCGGTGAAATACCATCCGCTCCTACGGCAGCATTTCCGTCTGTACCAATTCCATACAACTGGCCTTGAAACTTTATTTTCCATCTAAACAATGCTGCATCAGCAGCCGAGATAACAGTACTGTTCGAAATATATTGAAAACCAGCTTCCACCATAATGATTATCGGTGATGAACAGGAAGAGGTCTGGTGCTTAGGATATGCGTAACCAATTCCTAATTTAAAATCGTTTACAGTTACGGTAGGATTGGTGACAGCTGTTGATCCCGTGACAGTTTGTCCGCAGGCATCTGTAGCACTTACAATGTAACTGCCTGCAGGCTGTGCATTAAAAGCAAAAGTAGAAGCGCTTACGGCACCGCTATCCTGAATTATTGAACCAGGAGAAGACTGCAGTGCTATCTTGTAGGTTATCGGTAATTTACCGCCTGTAACCGTAGTTGTTAAAACTGCAGATCCTCCAGAACAGCTGGCAACTTTAGTTGGCGTCGCAATGCTCATCGGCGTATAACCGTCTGAAACTGCTATATTTGCGCTTGTAAAAATCGTACCTGTACTTGTATTGCGCCCTTTAAGCGTATAAGTCCCTGTGGAAAGAGCCTCGAAAAGAGGGTTAGTCGTAAATTGAGCAGGATCATTTGGAATTGGTGCAATAACAACATTATTTTTAAGCAATTGATACTGGGGAGAAGCCCATCCTGCATTATTGCTGGCCGTGATAGTACCTCCGCCTAAACAGCCGGTTGTACCTGGCGTACCCGAGACTGTTTGCGCAGAGGAAAAAATACTTAGAAAAAAAATTAAAATTAGAGTTAATGTAAATTTCGATTTCATAACTATTTTTATATTAAATTATAAACTTTACCACTCAAACAATCAGGATATCCTTTAAGCAGATATTGGGCAGGCTTGATCACTCCTTGTTAGCTATTATCAACTAACTGCAAAGAAAAATCTACCAAAATATCATTGAAGACTTAAAACAATCATCTATTTCAAAAGCAGACTGCTTATCTAACCTGATTCAAATTTTTAGCTGATCAGCAATATCTTACCTTCCAATTCTCTAAATTTTGCGACAAACTTTATATTTATCACTGTTTAATTTTATTATTTGGAATCTGGCTTGGGCAATGAAAATTTAACTAGACATTTTCCTTGGCAGTTATTCAATATGGCATTAAAATAAGTACCACAACTGCAAAAAAATAAAGCCTTAAATCATGTAAAGCACATATTGATAGTACGGGCAAATAAAAAGTGCGAATAGGAATAAAATCAGATGGCGGAAAGAAGATAGAATATGATGTAAGACGACGGAATCACTTTTATAAATGACAGTGCTGCAATTTTTTGAATTAAAGAACGTGGCAGTACATCTGGGCAATATCTTGCATTATCATTTGCAGTTAAGGCTACAATTAAAGTAAGTAAGCAATTATTTTATTTTTTTATACAATAACGTTATTTCTTACAAAAGTAAATAAGTAGATAAAAAAAAAACTGTTGCAACAACAATTTCATGTTGCAAATTATAAAATGAAACAATATTTAACATAACTGCTTAGCAATAAAAAAACTAATGCTTTAAACTTCAAAGCATTTAAGACTCTAGTAATTTTCTTATAATAATCATAGCAAGGTGTTTTAAAAATAAAATTGAGGCATAAAGCGAGATTAGTATTCAGTTTTTAATGATTTTTAAAATTTCATTTTCAAATGCAACAAAATCAATTAAAATGATACTTTTAGGTTCTGTCGTATCTGTCAAAATCAAATCTAAGAATTTAGGAGATATAAAAGTTAACCCGCCAGCGTACAGAATGATTTAAATATAGAGATCCCGGTCTAATCATCTGATTCTTCCGAAGCATATGCACAACTTCAATTCCGTTTAGAGTTCTTGTTGCAGATTAAAAACTTTTAAAACCTAATTCGTTTTGTATCAGCTATTTGACAAAACGATAGTCCTGTTCGATAATATTGTTGAGATATTTACATTGCCTAATTTATCCACTGTCCTGTAATAATAACACCAAATGTCTTTTAATTTTACATAGGTTTCATCCAATCTCCAGCTTGCTCCAACTTTGACCTTTCTCTTCTTAATTTCTGATTCAATGAAAGGCTTAAATTTATAAACGCAGCCTTGGATTGTAGCATGATCCACAATCACCCCCCTAATTTTCATTAATTCTTCCTCACCCCGATAGCTTAAAGCAAACCTAAGCTTGAAATAGACTGCCTTTAGAATAATGGCCTTTGGATAGCAATGACCTTTAGTGTTCATTTTTAGGTGTGTTTAAAATTCTAAAGATAAAAGTTATTCGCAGATGCGCTAGAACCCAAAAATGCGCTCTTAACTTTATCTACATTTTTCTTTAGCAAATCCACTAACTAATTATAAAAATGTAGCTTAACTTTTTCTCCAGTTTTTGTTTGCATATCCATTAGCATCCTGATATAAGATATTGTTGATTATTTTTAATTCCAGCCACGCTTCGCCCGAAAGTTTTATTTGCATACAAAAGCAGTTTACCTTCCTTCTTGTGGTCGTATATTACCTTCCCGAAATCCAGTGCATATCCTGCATGTATTTGCTTCCAAATTTTATAATATTACGATAAAAGCCTAATATCTAAAAGATATCAGGCTTTACTTCAAAAAACAAATACTTAAATTAAGTAATTAAAACTTAAACAAAATTCGAAAAACACCCAGTATTTAATAAAATTCGAATTTTAAAAAAACATAAGACCCCTCATAAGCGATATTAAACTTAATTATTGTTAAGAAGACTAACTGCAAGAATTTTTGTTTAGACAACTCATATCTCATTTAAATTTCATAAAAGTTAAATTTTAATTTTTAACATCATTCTTTCAATTCTGGAAAGCGAAATTTCAGGATTAGCTCCAGGTGATTCAGCTACTAATGCACCAACTGCACAGGCAAAATCAATTGAATGCTGAGGAACTTTTCCGCTTAATAATGAAGCTATCAAAGCCGCCAGAAATGAATCTCCGGCACCTACGGTGTCAGCTACTTCAACAGGATATCCCTCATTTTCATAAATTTGGCCTTCCCACATCAGCAAAGCTCCGTGTTTTCCCCTGGTTACACACATTCCCTTTACTTCGCTTTTTTCAGCTATAAAATTCATATTGTCTTTCAGACTTGTAAACGGCGAGGACATAGCAGCAGTAATTTCTAATAATTCCTCATCATTAAACTTTATAAAATCAGCTGATTGCATGAGGCGTTCCAGCATTTCATAAGAATAATGCGGTTTTCTTAAATTCACATCAAAAACCTTATAGACTTTTTTTTGCAGCATTTCTTCCAGTGAAAGCCTTGAAACGTCATCTCGGCAAACTAAACTGCCATAAATTAAAACATCCGCATTAGCAACTGAATTCCTCGCCAAATCATTCAATTCAATTTTATCCCATGCAGACGGGTAACTGATTTCATAACTTGCCGATCCGCGCTCATTTAAGGTTACGTTGACCAAACCAGTCGGAAAATCTTCTGAAACTACAATCGTATCGGTTTCAAGCCCCATTTTTTTTACCTGACTTTTTATCTCTTTTCCGTCTTCATCATTTCCAACACAGCTTATCATAGTCACTTCACAACCAAGCGATTTCATACGAAGTGCTACATTCAATGGTGCTCCTCCAATCTTTTTCTCATTAGCAAAAACATCCCAAAGCACTTCTCCGTATGCCACCACCTTAAGGTTTTTTCCGTTATTCATTCTAAAATTATTTTATTATTAATTTCTATTCAGGTTGGGTTATCTGAAGATTTGAGATTGTGCTCGTTTGTCCTTCAGCAATTAAACCCCATTTATTTTTGTCTCTTCCGTAAACGCGATTTGTGAGAGCTGCTTTTCCGTTTATGTAAACTATGACAACACTTCCTTCAGTAATTATTTCAACATCATATTTTACATTCGTCTGAAATGCAAATGGTAAACGGGTTACTTCCTGCGAAGCCGAATTATAACCGCTTATTTTACTATTAGCAATATCCAAAACCACTTTATAATAACTTCCTGTATCATTGGTATGAAAAACAAATCCAGTTGTTCCTGAAGCTTTAGTTAAAGTAACTTCTGCTTTTATTTTGATTTTCTTTCCAATGCTTTTAAAAACAACCATTGCTTTTTCTGTTTCTCCAGATAAAGAATAAGTTCCATTGTTAGCAGTTGCATTCGCTGAAATTGCATCTACTTCAGCAGTAGTATTTTTTTTCGAAAATAAATCTTTCACCGATTTGGGAGATTGAGTTCCTAAAGTTCCATCTGAATTCTGAATCAATTCATGGATAACCATATTCCCTGCCCAATCTTTATTTCCTAAATCATTATCAGGCGTTTTTCTGGCATTCCATCCAAAAACATATCTTTTATTTCCGTCAGAAGCCGTTTTTCCTGCGTAAAAGTATTCTCCATCAATTCTGTCATTTTCCGGTTTTGTCCATGGACCAGTTATTGATGATGAAATTCTGTAATGCGTTCCTTTATTGCCACTCCAATTCTCAGAAAAAATTAAATACCAATTGCTTCCCATTTTGAAAATATCCGCACATTCCATCATCAGATAGTTATCTTCAGGCGTTGTGGTATAAATTGGAGCTTGAACATCCCATTTTCCTGATGTAGGATCAGCGCTTGTAAAATGTAACAAAACGGCTTTTCTTCCAGGTTCTGTTTGTGTACTCACTAACATTGAATATTTTTTCAATTCATCATTATAAAATACATGCGGATCTCTGAAATCATAGTTGTAATATCCCGCCGGAGCTGTAATTTTAAAAGATGGAACTTTTGTCCATTTTTTCAAATCGCTGCTGGTTGCACATAACACACTTTCTCTTGCATTCGATTGTACAAAAGCCGGAGTTTCATTGTGCCCTGTGTAATAGAAATAATAAAGATTGCCCACTTTGACAACTGATCCTGTGCCAATAGCAAAATCAGGTTCAAGCGTTGTACCATATGGAATGGTTTGACCTTCATAAGTAAAATGTGCCAAATCTGTACTTTGATATTCATGAATATCATGAAATCCTTTTCCAGCAGGTTTATTCTGTGCATCATGCAAAAAATAAATATGAAATTTTCCGTTATCGAAAAAAGGCATAATATCTCCTGTATAACCCGCACTGTAATATGGGTCGTTTGCGCCCATCCATTGCGCGGGCGGAACAGGAAAAACACTTGTTATTTCAGAATTGCCTCCTGAAATCGAACCTCCAATATACGTTTCATCCTGACTGCATGAAGCCAGTGAAAAGAAAACGAAGGCGATTGTTATTATATTTCTATATTTCATTTTATTAAATTCAAAGTGATTTATTTTGCCGCTAGATAATTGATACTGTTTTGCGTCAATAGTCTGATGTTTGTTATAAACTCATTGGCCTGACTTGGCACTCCGTTGCTATTGGTTTCGTTGTACCAATCGTAAGCTCCCATAGAAATTACAATTACATTTTTATTCGTACTTGTATTTGGAAATTCTGCAATGGTAACTCTTCCGTTCAGTTCATTATCCCAAGCTTCACTTGCCAGATTGGTTCCTCCTGTTTGGTTTCTCCAACCTTCTCCATTATTGTAGCCTCCCCATTCCGGTAAAAACCACCACGCTGTATGATTTAATCTGAAAGTTCCGCTTTGTAATAAATTGGCTTTTCCAGCTTCAAAAGTGGTTAAACCCTGAAAGATTGGATGACCTTCATGACCAACGAATGACATTCCCCACGAATTACCATCAACAAATCCGTTTGGAGGGAAATCACCAAAAACATTATTTGGTCCTTTTCCTGACGGAACAATTCCTAAAGCATCGACATATTGCGAAGCAAAAGAAGTCAAAAGCAGGTTTCCACCATTTGTTCTGAAATTTTTAAGTGCGTTTGTAACCGCAGGATTATAAGCTACAGAAGGTAAATTTGCAGCTGAATCAAAATGCCACCAAATCACATCAATATCACTTAAATCGGCACCGTTTTGTATACTTTCGAAAGAAATGTATTTCGCACCAGGGAAATTATCAAACAACCAGTTCGAAGCCGTAACTTCATCCATGTTTGTAATTCCTGATCTTGTAGCGGCAGTTCCTAAAAACGCCACAGTTAATCCTGTTACCGGAACTCCAACGTTTGCTGTATAATTAACGCTTTTTCCGTTTGATGTTATTACAAAAGTGACTGCATTTGTAAAATCAATTGTTGCGCCCGAAGCAGGTGAAATTGTAACACCCGTTGTAACTTCGATTACTGGCTTAAGCGCTCTTAAATTAGTATCTTCAGGCAAAGTCATATTAATCGTTTTATTAATATCGTTTACAGTAGCTGCAACACCATTTATCTTAAAACTCTTAATCGGACTTAAAACAGTTGTGGTTACTGTATAATCTTTATATAAATTGCCATTAACCACTCTGAATTTTACCGGATTTGTAAAATTCATAGCTGAATTTAATTCCGGATTTGATGTTGCCCCTTCTTCAAAAACAACTTCCGGCTTTATGGCTGTTATATCTGATCCGTACGGCATTACAACAGTAATTTTTCCTGTTGTCTGATCAATGCTTCCTGAAACTCCGTTTAGTTTGAAGGAAAGTACATTTGAAGGCGAACTCACATCAAATCCGCCAGTTTCAAAATTATTTTCGCAGGCAGTAATCATAAAAATCATTGCCAATATTATAGATACTTTGGTCCAATATTTATTTAAAGCTTTTTTCATATTGCTGAATCTTTAAGGATTAATAACCTGGATTTTGTTTGTACAATCCCTGACTGAAATTAATTTGTTTCAACGGAATTGGGCAATATTCTTCTTTATGCGCATCAAAAAAAGCATCCTGATAATACGTACGTTTTGTTTTTTCTTTTGCATAAAAGTCATTCATAACCTGATCTGTAATTCCCCAGCGAACAAGGTCAAAAAATCGGCTTCCTTCCATAGCCAATTCTAAACGACGTTCCCAACGTAAAGCTTTGCGGGCAAAATCCTGTGTCCAGTTGCAATTGCCTCCATCTACATAGGTATTGATTTTGAAGTTTTTCACGTAAGGCAGTCTTCCTGTACTTTGTGCTGCCCTTTCTCTGATTTGATTAATTAACGGCAAAGCTTCAGATTGTCTTCCTAATTCAATCAAAGCTTCCGCACGCATCAAAATCACATCAGCATAACGAATCTGAATTCTGTTTTTAGAATTTCCGTAAAACGGATCAATATTTACAACACAACTGCAATTTGGAGCAACATTTTCTTTTAAAGAAGCAAAATAGCCATAGGTTCCCGGAGATCTTACCCAAGCTTCAACATACAGAAATTCAGGGTCATATTTATAAGGCAAACCTGGCATTGCAACTGTATGATACAATCTCGGATCAACAGTATTGGCGTCTATATTTTTATAATCAAAATCTTCGTTATTGTAAGTATCAAATTCAGGCAGACCGTTTGCACCGGTTTTAAAAGCATTCACTAAATTCTGACTTGGCTTATGAAAATCACAACAGCCTAAACCTTGTGGCGTTGAAAGAACATCTGAGAAATTCAATCTTCCGTAAAGCGTTCCGTCATTATCAGAGAACTGAATTGAGAAAATAGATTCCGGTCCATTTTCGTAAGTTCCTGGCAGGAAGTTGTTTGCAAAATCAGGTTCTAAAGAAGCTTTTCCGATTACATTATCTGTTGCCGCAATTACTTCCTGCAGATGCTGCTGGTTTATACCTGTAACTTTGAATGTTTCATCCTGTGTGTACGCCTGGTACAATCTTGTTTTTGCCAAATAAGCATAAGCTGCTTTTTTAGTGGCACGCCCCACCTGTGGCTGTGTATCTGGCAAATTATCGGCTGCAGCCTGAAAATCTTCAGCAATTTTATTCCAAAGTTCTTCGTTTGAAAGTGCTTTGTTTGAAATCGTTTTATAATCTTCTACCGGAATATCTTCTGTGATATAAGGTACATTTCTAAACATAATTTTCAGCATAAAATAAAAATGTCCTCTTAAAAAACGCATTTCAGCCATTCTTGTTTTTTTCAATGGATAATCCGCTTCTGAGAGCTGCTCTAAGGCTTTCAACGCTTTATTGGTTCTTGAAACCCCTACATAACTGATGTACCAGAAACTGTCCAATTCTCCAAAATCCGGACGGATGTTATTTGAAACTTCAAAAAAGTGAAAATCCTGAATATCATTTGTACCACTTCCGCCTTTATAAGCATCATCTGAACGAACATTACCAAAAGGCCACAAACTGTACGGAGAATCATAATGATCATTTCCTAACTGTGCATACGCTGCATTCATAAATCCTTCAACCGACTGAGGCGTAACAATATCTTCTTCTGACAACACACCACGCGGATCATTTTCTAAAAAATCGGAACAGGAAGCAAAGAAACCCATCACTGCAAATCCTGCGATATATAATATTTTTTTCATTTTTTTAATCTTTTGTTATAAAGTAAAATTAAGACCAGCAGTAAAAGTTGTCGGCTGAGGATATCCAAAACCAGCATTTTCCGGATCAACTCCTGTGAAGCTTTTAGCATCAATAATCAACAAATTCTGTCCGCTGATGTAAAGTCTAAAACTTTCCATATTCAATTTCTTCAGTAATTCTTTAGGAAAACTATATCCAAACTGCAAAACTCTAAGTTTAAGATAATTTCCATTTTCTACGTAATAAGTTGAAAATCTAGACTCTGCATTTCTGTCAACTGTTGTCAGAGCTGGAATTGTAGAATTTGTATTGTCTAAAGACCATGCATTCAGCAAACGAGTTCCTTTGTTTGATCCCACATCATCTACGCTCCAGAAATCAGTCTGATATTTAGTATTATTGATAACATCCACGTCGCTTGCACCTTCCCAGAAAGTGGTGAAATCAAAGTTTTTATAAGACAAGTTTAAATTAATTCCGTACAACAATCCCGGATTTGGATTTCCGATCCAGGTACGGTCTTTATCTGTAATTGTTCCGTCGCCATTTAAGTCTTTGTAACGAATTCTTCCAAGGCCTTTTCCTTCCTGAATTGCCGAGTTATCCACCTGATCCTGACTTGTAAACAATCCGTCAGTAACATAACCGTACATCGAATTTATTGGACGCCCTAAAATATTATCATTCAGTCCGTCGCCACCATAATTGTTTTTTACTTCATCCGGCAGTTGTGTAATCTTATTTTTGTTTGCCGAAATGTTTCCGGAAATATCATATTTCAGTCCAAATGAGGTTTCGTCATGATAGCCCAAAGAAAACTCCCAACCTTTATTTTCCATAGAGGCTCCGTTTACCCAGCGGTTTCCACCTTCACCAATAACGCCTAAATAAGGTGGCAATACTAGAATATCATCTGTTTTCTTAATATAATAATCAACAGATCCGCTTAATTTTTGTTTGAATAAACCAAAGTCCAAACCAATGTTGGTCTGCGTAGTAGTTTCCCATTTCAAATCATCATTTCCGGATTGCGTTGCAATAAAACCAGAAGGAAGCAATCCGTTTCCGTTTCCTGCAATATCGTAAGCTGTTCCAAACGAGGTTGCCCAAGTTGGACTTCCACCAGCATAACTTGCTAAATAAAGTGAGTAAACAGCCGTATTACTGATTTCCTGATTACCGGTTTGTCCCCAGCCTGCTCTTAATTTTAAGTCAGAAAAAACAGGAGCACTATTTTTAATGAAATTTTCATTGCTGATTCTCCATCCCGCTGATACTGCCGGAAATGTCCCGAATTGATTGTTTTTTCCAAAACGAGAAGAACCATCACGACGAATTGTAGCCGAAACCAAATAACGATTGTCAAACTCGTAATCTGCTTTTCCAAAATAAGAAAGTAAAGAATACACAGTAGAAGTTCCGCTAGTAAACGATTCTCCTGTTCCTGCATCAGGATACATATAATCTGGCGTTTCGATCAAAAAGTCATTTTTACGTAATGTATTTGTATCATAAGTGTCTTTGTACATCTCCGTTCCCGCCATCAAATTCAGATTGCTTTTTCCAAAGTTTAAGCTATAAATTGCTGTATTCGTCCAAGTCCATTTGTCGCTGATCGATTGGTCGATTGTAACAGACGTTTGATCGTTTTGCAGATAACCTGATTTGTAGCTTCTTTGCAAAGTACGCTTCTTATAAAAACCATAATCCATTCCGAAACTGGTTTTGATGTGCAGGTTTTTAATGATTTCCAAATCTGCGTAAGCGTTACCAAATAGGCGCAAATAATCATACTTATTGTCTTTATTATATTCTAAAAGTCTAACCGGATTTTGTCTGTCGTTCATTCCTCCAACCGGTCCTCCCCAGCCTATTCCGTCTACAGTGTGCACCGGAATAATTGGTAGAGCTCTAAGTGCAGGATCTAAAACGCCCGGATCTGTAACTTCGTTCGTACGGTTTAAACTGAAGTTTTCTCCAATAACTAATTTGCCATCAAAGTATTTATATGAACTGTTCATTCTCGCAGAAATTCTTTCAAAATCTGTTGTTTTTACAACACCTTCATTTCCATAATAACCCAGAGAGAAAACATAATTTCCTTTGTCTGAAGCATTCGAAACCGACAAATCATAAGAATTAGCAACTCCGGTTTGAGAAATTGCGTCATACCAATCTGTATTTGAAGCTTTTATGGTTTGTTGTGCATCTAAATATTCCGGAACCAAAACTTTATTCAATTGCGGTTTATTATTGTTTACCGACCAATCAAACTGATAACGTAAATTGTTATTATTGGGATTTAAACCGTCGTTAATATTCGCCTGCCAAAGTGCCTGCCCAAACTGGTTAGCGTTTAGAACATCTAACTTTCTTGAATAATCAGAAAAGGAAGCATAGGTACTGAAATTGATTCTCATTTTACCTTCTTTACCTTTTTTGGTTGTAATGATGATTACTCCGTTTGAAGCTCGGGAACCATAAATACTCGCTGAAGAAGCATCTTTCAGAACCTGAATCGTTTCAATATCATTAGGATTTAATTCATGCATTCCAGATTTTGTCGGCATTCCGTCAATAACGTAAAGCGGATCTGTGTTGTTCAAAGTTCCAACACCACGAATGACCACTTTTGTATTTCCTCCGCTCGGCGAACCATCTGAAGATACTTTTACTCCGGCAATTCTTCCCTGCAAAGCTTTAATTGGGTTTGGCTCCGGTTGCTTCATGACTTCCTTCATGTTTACAACGGCAACTGCACCTGTGATATCTGTTTTCTTTTGTTTAGAATATCCTGTTACGACAACTTCATTTAGCTGGTTGTTATCTACTTTTAAAGTTACATTGATCATTTTTTGACCTTTAACAGGAATAGATTGTGGAGCATATCCTATAAAGGAAACTACAAGAATAGCATCTGAATTTATATTGCCGAACGAAAAATTGCCATCAAAATCTGTTACGGTACTGGTATTTGTACCTGAAATAAGTACGGTTGCTCCTGGAAGCGGCATTCCGTCATCTGCAGAAAATACCGTTCCCTTTACTCCATTTTCCTGAGCCGTCATAAGTAGCACCGGAAAGAAGAAAAATAGAAAATAAATAATTTTACTTTTCATGAGGTTAGTGGTTTTTAGTTAGTTTATATTTAATTGGTTAATTACGAGGTTATTCAATTCAATTTCCTCCTTTGAAGAAACTGATAGAGATGTAAATGGCTGGTTTGTGAAAAAGATTTCTGTTATAACTTTTTCGCCATTGTTGTAAAATATTTCAATAGAGGTTTTATCTAAAATAATTTTAAAAACACCTTCTTTTTGATTCCCGTTTAAAGCTGCTTTTGTGATCGTTGCTGCAAACTTTTCAGAGAAATCATTTTTTCCAGACTTCGAACGATCTACAAATAAATAATGATCTGAATTATTGATTCCGAAAGTCAAAGACTCACCTTTTTCATTTGAAAGCGTAAAAGTGTACGTGTCTTGTTTTATGTTTTTCAGCTTAAAATCAATAATTGCTTTAGTTAAATCAATTTTCCCTGATCCGGAAATCGAAAGATTGCCTTTTCCTTTTAGGTTTTTCTTTTTTATAGATTTAGAAACATATTTATTGATTTCTTTTACCGGATTACTGATTAGACTATAAGCATTTCCTTTTTTTATCAACTGAATTTCGCGGGCAATTGTAGTGCTGCTTCTCCATGCAAATGTTGGAACATCTTGCGCGTACTCCCAATTAGACATCCACCCGATAAATAATCGACGTCCGTCAGCACTTGGAACATTATTCCAGGTTACACCAGCATAATTGTCTTTTCCGTAATCAATCCAAACGGCTTTTTCCTGTTCTATTCTTTTGGCAAAATTTGGGTCTAATGTAAAAGTAGTTCCATCAAAATCTCCAATAAAATATTGCGTTCCGGAACCTCCATTTACACCTCCTGGATTTAAGCTCTGAATTAAAACCCATTTGGTTTCATTTGACCCTTGTACTTTTATTTCAAAAAAATCTGGACATTCCCAAACACCTCCATGTGCCCCAATATTTTTTCCGAAATCTGATAAATATTCCCAGTTTTTTAAGTCTTTGGATTTATAAAATTGAGAACGGTCCTGTGCTGCTAAAACCATAATCCATTGCTTATTCGTTTCATCCCAAGTTACTTTCGGGTCACGAAAATCTCGAATTCCAGGGTTTTTTATGACAGGATTTCCTTCCTCAAATTTCTGCCATGTAAAACCATTGTCATTCGAGAAAGCAATATCCTGCTGCTCGACATCAATTTTATTTTCTTTTTCTTTTGTCATATTATGCAGCGTATAAATTGCTACAATTGGAGCCGTTTTTCCCGTTCCTAAACCAGAAGTATTGTTTGAATCTACAACAGCACTTCCTGAAAAAATATATTTATTGTTATCTGGGTAAATCGCGATAGGCAACTCTTCCCATTTAATGAGATCTTTACTAACGGCATGTCCCCAATGCATCGGTCCCCATTTATTTCCATCAGGAAAGTGCTGGTAGAATAAATGATATTTTCCATCTGCATAGAACATTCCGTTAGGATCGTTCATCCAGCCTTTTTTTGGTGTAAAATGAAAATTAGGACGGTACATTTGCTCCTCTGAAGATGCTGATACTGAAACAGCAGTTGTTTGCGCCACAGCCGAATACGGTTTAAGTCCCCCTACTGAGAGGAGTATCGCACTATAAAATGCCAGCGGTAGATGTTTCTTTGATCTCATTTTTTTTGATATTTTTTTTGGTTAGATTTTCACTTAATACTTCTAAAGAAACTCCTTTGGTTTCGGGCATCAGAAAAATTACGAACAGTAATTGCAGCACCATCATCAATGTAAAAATTAAGAATACTACTTCCGGGCCAATTTCTGAAAATAGCATCGGAATTAAAGATGGGATAATTGCTGCCAAAACCCAATGTACTGAACTCCCAAATGCCTGTCCAGAAGCCCGAATGTGATTTGGAAAAATTTCGGAAATAAAAACCCAGATAACTGCCCCTTGGCCAATGGCGTGAGAAGCAATAAATAAGAAAAGGAAAATAGGTACAGATAAGCCTCCCCAATTGAAATAAAAGGCAGCAGAAACCAATCCTAAAGAAATAATATATCCTATAGAACCAATGTACATTAACAACTTTCTTCCTAATTTGTCAATTAATGCTACGCCGATTAAAGTGAATATAAGATTCGTAATTCCGATTCCGATGCTACTTAATAAAGCCGTATTTTGTCCTAAACCTGCTTCTTCAAAAATTCTTGGCGCATAATATAAAAAGGCATTGATTCCCGAAAACTGGTTAAAGAATGCAATTAAAAAAGCCAATACTAACGGAAAACGGTATTTCTTCATGAAGATATTTTCATGTTTTGTAACACCATTTTCTCTGGAATCATCCATGATGTCTTTTAGGTCAGCAGACGGATCAATTTGAAACAGCACTTTACGAGCCTCTTCATCTCGGTTTTTAGATAATAACCATCTTGGGCTCTCTGGAATTGTAAGTATAAAAAGAATGTAAATAAAAGAAGGAATAGCCTGCACTCCTATCATCCAACGCCAGGCATTTTCTCCAATATCTTTTAAAAAGTAGTTGGAGATAAATGCAATTAAAATTCCAAGTACAATATTAAACTGATAAAGCGCTACTAAACGTCCGCGTTTGTCAGCCGGGGCAATTTCGGAAACATAGGCCGGCGCCGCAATAGTTGAAGCCCCAACACCCAAGCCTCCAATAAATCTGAAAGCAGCAAATACAAATGGATCATTTGCAAAAGCAGCACCAATAGCAGAAAGAAAGTATAAAATTCCTATCCAGAACAGTGTTTTTTTACGACCTATTTTATTGGTTGGAATTCCACCAAAAATGGCACCTACAACTGTTCCCCAAAGTGCCATTGCCATAACAACAGATCCATGAAAAGCATCAGATGAATGCCAAAGAAGCTGTAGCTGTTTATCAGCTCCAGAAATAACTACGGTATCAAAACCGAATAGAAAACCTGCCAGTGCAGCAGTAACAGACCAAATCAATATCTTGTTCATTGTAGATGTATTAAAAACTTGTTGCTAAGATATCCGCAAAAAAAACAACTTATTTTTAATGATGTTACAATTTAATTCTATAAATACTGACAGTTTGATATTTAAATAACAAAAGCCTTATTTACAAGGCTTTAGATAATTTAAAATTTATTTACGAAAACCTTGTAGTTTCGATTTTGTTACATTAGGTTTAAAATTGATACCTAAATTGTATCAATTTTAAACCAATATTAAATGGAAGATTTGTATTCCTTTGGTGAAATTCCAAATTTATTCTTAAAAGCTGTAGAAAAATAGTTGGGAGAAGAGAAACCAAGTGAGTACGCAATTTCAGAAATATTCATATTATTTGACTTTAAAAGCTCTGCCGCCTTCTCCAATTTTACATTATTGATATGGTCACTGATATTAATTCCTATAATTGCTTTTACTTTTCGATACAACTGAACTCTCGAAACTCCGAGTTTATCGGCTAAATCTTCAACAGAGAATTTGGAATTTTCGACGTTTTTCTTAATAATGTCATTCATTTTGGTAATAAAGGATTGTTCCTGATTGCCAAATTTCGACTCAGGTTCAACACGATAAATGTTATTAGTATAGTAATAACGAAGTTTCTCTCTGTTGAAAAGCAGACTTGATATAGATTGTTTTAAAATAGACAGGCTAAAAGGCTTCGTTAGATACTGATCTACTCCACTTTGCAATCCTTTTAAAACTGATTCTTTATTGCTCTGCGCTGTTAAAATAATAATAGGAATATGTGACGAACGCAAATCTTTTTTCAATTCTTTACTGATTTCGTAACCGTCTTTGTCTACCAAATTAATGTCGCAAATGATAATATCAGGAACAATTTCCATTGCTTTTTCAATAGCATCGCTTCCGTCAGAAGTATAAATGACATATTCATTAGATAATTTAGCTTTTAAAAATGAAACCAAATCTAAATTGTCTTCTATAACCAAAAGTGTATGTTTTTCAGATTCAGAAATTACATTTTTCTCATTCAAATCAGATTCTATATCAAGATTATCTGTAATTAAACTTGGTGTTTCATTTAGTTTTTCAGCTTTATTTATAATTTCAGAAGGCTGTAAATGGCTTACTCCTTTCAATAAGGTAATTACGAATTCGCTTCCTTGTTTTGATTTCAATTCTATCGTTCCCTGATGTAAGAGCACAAACTCTTTTGAGAGATGAAGTCCAATTCCCGAACTGTTTTTATTATTATTTGAAGCCCTGAAAAAAGGATTAAAAACATTCGATAATTCATTTTCGGGTATTCCGATTCCAGAATCTTTAAAACTGATTTTAACTGTATTATCTTGATTGTCGATAATTGAAATGCTGATTTTTCCGTTATCGGGTGTAAATTTAAAGGCATTAGAAAGCAAATTGAAATACACTTTATCCATCAATCCTCTATCGATAAACAATTCCAAGTTTTTATTTTTGCAAGTAAGCTGAAAATCAATATTTCTTCGGGCAGCTTCGCCTTTAAAATTAGCCATGACTTCATTTGTGAAATCGTAAATTTTTGTATTGGAAGCTCTAAGTGCAAATTTTTGTTCTTCAATCTTCCTGAAATCCAACAATTGATTTATTAATCTGAGCAATCGATTTGAGTTTTTATGAATTAGTTTTACTTCATCAATCAGTGCTGTACCTTTAATTTTTTCATTTTCAATCAACGACTCTACATAACTCATAATAAGCGTTATGGGTGTTTTAAATTCATGCGAAAGTCCAGTAAAGAAATTCAATTTTGCTTCGTTGCTTCTTTGAGCAATTTGAGCCATTTCCTGAATTTCATTATTCTGATCAATTACGGTTTGATTAATTCTTTCAAGCTGTTTTTTCTTTCTTGAAATAGAAATAGTTGAATAAATACTATAAATCGTCAAACTCAAAATAATCACTAAGAAAAAACTCAGCAACCTAACCAAGTTATTCTGCGAAGCATATTCTCTTTCCTGAACCTTTATCGCTCCCTGTTGTGACTCAATAACTGTTTGCTGTTGATCGACTTTATCCATTTGATTTTCGATAATTTCAGCATTATTCTTATCTATTACAATTGTATTTAGAATATTATTTTTTGCAATTGCTTCTTTATTGTGCATTTTTAAAGCTAATTTCAACGCTTCATTTCCTCCTGTCGGATATAGTATTGTACCGTCTAAAACTCCACTTTTTACCAATTCTATCCCCCCATTTACTGTATTGAGTCCGTCAACACCAATAAATTTGATTTTCTTTTCTAAACCAACAGTTTTGGCAGTTTCCCAGGCACTTAAAGCCATACGATCATTATGAGCAAAAATATATTCGATGTCATGATTTTGTAAAAGAAGTGCTTTTAAAGGCACTTTGACTGACTCTTTTTCCCAATCGCCATTTATAGTGTTTTCGATCTTAAAACGCTTATTTTCTTTGATAATCTGATCAAATCCGAGACTACGTTCATATGCTGGTGAAGAACCGTTTGCTCCTGTTATTTCAATGATTTTGCCAGAACCTTTACTGTGAGAGATAATATATCGGGCAGCAATTCTGCCAATTTCGATATTATCAGCTCCAAGATAAGCAGTATAGCTTTCTCCCTCAATTTTTCGATCTACAACAAGAACAGGAATTCCTGCCTTTATTGATTTTTCTACAACTGCAGTCAAAGGTTTAGATTGAATTGGAGAGACAATAATAACATCAACTTTATTAGATATGAATCTTTCAATATCTTCTATCTGTTTCTCGATATTGTTATTGGCATCTTTTATAGTTAAATCTACCTCAGGCCGCAATGAAGCTTCAATCTTCATTGAGCTGTTCATTTGTTTACGCCAATCATCTGTAGTCATAGCCTGAGAGAATCCAACTTTTATTTTATCGCTCAGTTTTTGTTTGCAGGAAATTAAAGTTGATGATGCTAAAAAAAGCAGCAAAATATATTTTACAGTTTGATACATGAAATTATAAGTTTATGTAAATGAAAGTGAGTTTCGAAAATACCTTCTTAAACCAGTAACTTGCCAAAATAATTAGGAAGGATTATTTTGTTATGACAAGTAAGAAGTGTGTATATAATTGTAAAGATAAAATTAAACTTTTAAGTTTTAACAATGACACCTCATAATTTTCTCATTATTATAATCAACAAATTTTCTTTGCCAACATTTCAGTAAAGTTCAATGCAAAATCGTGGTAAAAGAGGTTAAAAAAACAACAAACGCAAGAAATACGCGGGTTCCGGGCGTAAGGTTCGAATCCTGCTCTCCTCATTGCAATAAAATGCATAAATAATTATCTTCTAATTAGGTTAAAGCGGTTTAAAAACTCTAATATCCGACCAAATTTTGATTTGAATAATCTCCAAATTATTATATAATTTTACAAAAAACTAACCCGTTCTCTTTACATAGTACCAAATTTTATTTTCAAGAATTTTGTAAAAAGCTATTACATCTTAATAAATTTAAATATACATATGTTTTAACATTTTTTAACGTTTAACCCTTACGATACATACAAACCGCTTACAAATGAAAATTCAAAATAATTATCTTACAAATTCACTTGAAAATAAGCCAATTTCTTTAAATCATTCATAAAATGGTTTGTAAATTGTAAAGTAGCCGTCACTTGACGGGACATAAAAACAGTAAATACTTACAAGAAAAAGACTAAAAAATAGGGCAAAAAAAAGTCCATTTTTAAAAAATGGACTTTGAGTTTAGAAAGGCATATTGGGAATTTCACTCCCAGAAATTAAAACTACAGTATTGGGTTAAATAAAATGGAATCGAGATACATACAAAATACAAAATCTTTGATAATACACTAAAAAACTTGGAACGGATTTTGGAATTTAGATCTCAACAACAGAATATTTATTGCTATTTTTCAAACAAAAAAGCTCCAAAATCAAATGACTTTGAAGCTTTCTGCACTATAGCAGGTGATATCCAAATTTTTATTGAAAGTCTGCGGGCTTATAGTAGTTTTGCAGTGTCACAATAAATAGCCCTCCACTGAAAAATTCCTTGTTAATTCTAGACATTACAGGGCTGATACCAACACTGATATTATTTATTGTCTTAGGATAAGTCATATTAGAATCGTGATTGAAGCCGACGCAATGCCCAATTTCATGCGAGGTAATGTCTCCTGCATCTATTTTTATATAATCATGCAAAATATGTTCGGCATAACCTAAAGTTGACCCACCTCCTAAGCCGGATACATTTGTACATTTGCCACATTCAAAAAGAGGATGAATAAGAATGTCATTGTAAACTTTCTCTTTTTCAGCCATTGTCAAAGGTGTTTTCCCATCATTTCCGATAATTTGCTCATTTAAAAAAGCCTGCTTGAATTGATCTGACACAAAAACGATTCCCATATTAAGCATAAGTCCTGAAAAGCGACGAATATCTTTGGCTTTTATGGGCTCCCAATTATTATTGGGATCATTATTCGGGTCATAATCATAATATCGGATTGTCCATTTTAGGTCTCTCAGCTTTTTAAGCTTGAGTATTATTTCGCTGTCACCCGTAAAATCAAATGAAATCTTGCTTGGATCCACCCCGGTTGTTTTATATTGTGATAAGTCAACTTTTTTGTTATCTGTATCTAAGAAAAGATTGGTTCCATCCATAAAAGGATACTTCATAGTTTGTGTTGCATGTGCCCTAATTTTTTTTATTTTGAAAAGTTGAATCGGTTTGCCTTCAATTACAGCCAATATCGTAGCATTTTCAATATCGAAAGGAGCAAAATTTGAAACTTCGATATTTTTTTCATCAACAGCTTTTACACGTATGATTTGTCCAATGCTATAAGTTCTAGCTTTTGAAGTCATCACTTCCACAGCTTCATTATCCTGAAACATTAATGATGAATTCTGATCGGTATCGAATGATACAATTTTTAGACTTATTGTATCTTCTTGTTTATCTTCATTACAGGCAGTAAAAATTCCAAAAATAATAAGAAGTGCTAGAATTTTTTTTATCATAATTATAGGTTTTTAATTGATTAGTTAAAATACTTTTTATATGGCATAAAATGACTTTTTTATAAAAGAAAATTGAAAAAATATCAAGACAACATTTGATAACCTCTTATAAAGAATATTAAATATTTAGAGCAAAAGAGACTGTTCATATATTTTGAACAGCCTCATAATTGTGGTTATTATTGTTTTACAATTGTACTTTTAAAGGTTTCAACACCATTTTGTATAACTAAAATATAATTTCCGGAAGGTAAATCTCCGCAGAAAACATTTTGTGGTACAGCGGTAAAACGAACCTGACGAAGATTGTTTCCAATTATATTATAAATGCTAATTGCTGCAGTCGGATCTAACTTTGAAGAAACGCTCACATTAAAGCTGTCATGCACAGGATTAGGGTAAATAGTGTAATCAGCTAAAGTTATTATTTCCTCTTTACCTGCCATCCTAGAAAAAGCAGGGCAAGAACCTAACTTATCTCCATGATTCAAGTGATTTTGAACGGCTGATGGTGCTACGCAAATAACATTATTATTATGACAAATCTGTACCTTATCGTTTTTATTTCCACATCTCACATCAAGAGTATTTATTGTAATTGAAGCGCTAGATTGACATTCTCCTGCATATGAAGCAGTAACGGTATACGTGCCTGCTTGTGATACTGAAATCGATGGCGTGTGTGCTCCAGTGTTCCAAGTATAAACAACATCTTGATTATAGCCTTGTAACAATGAATTTAGGGTAAGAGATGTTGGCCCATATCCAAGATAAATCGTATTTGCATCATCTACAGCAGGATTCATCACATACACATCTGGAATAGACAACTGTACTGAAGGACATACTATATTTACAGTAACAGCTGTAGAAGTAGTTATGGCACCATCATTATCGGTGGCTTTTGCGGTTAATATGTAAGAACCTGCAGCGACATTGTTCCAATCAAAGCTGAATGGAGCTGTAGTAGCTTCTCCTAATTTATTAATTCCTTCGAAGAATTCAACTTTGCTCACGCTGCCGTCAACATCGGTTGCATCGGCTGTAATGGTAATATTACCAGGAGCATTGTAACTTGCATCTGCCAAAGGCGAAGCAATAGATACAGTTGGTTCTGTATTGACCCTAAGTATTTGTTCTATCGATGGGGCTGCATCATAAATGCTGTTACCTTGCTGTGAAGCTTTGATAGTAGTTCTCCCTTTTCCAACAATAGTTACTGTATTTCCGCTAATGGTAGCCACATCACTATTTGAACTGGTATAACTAACCGGTAAATTTGATGAAGCCAAAGCACTCAGATCAAAGTTAGTATCTCCGATTGCTTTTGTAGGTATCGCGTAAAAAGCAATAATTTGCGCAGCTGCATTCACATTTAGTGTTTGTTCTACCGCTTCGGCAATGCTATAAATGTCATCACCGTCCTGTTTTGCCGTAATTGTGCTTGTACCTTTACCAACAATCGTCACGGTATTTCCGCTGATTACGGCCACTTCAGGATTGGAACTTGTGTAGCTAACTGGCAAACCCGAAGAAGCTGTAGCCATTACATCAAATGCTGCATCGGTGGCTATTTTAGCAGGGATGGCTTCAAATCCAATTGTTTGCGGAGTTAAAACACGGTTTAATGTTATTTCTACCGGTAGTCCATCCACAACGGTGAATTTGATTGTAGTTTCTCCATTTGTCGTGCCTGTTATACTGGCTCTTGCGTTAGGCTGGAAAATTTGCCAGTTGGTTCCTTTTATTGTGATGTTTATCTGCTTTTCCAAAGACGGAATATTTGCTCTGTAAGTAAATCCAATATCGGGATTGTTTAGCGCCAGTTTTAGGCTTTTCTGAGCCGAATCATATTGCGACATTACCAAACACGGATAATCTGCACCAGTCAATTGTCCTTTATTATTTATTCCTGAAAGCGCACTGAAAAATGCAGATCCAAATATGGAATTTGAAGTCGCAGTAGGTTTGTACTCCACGATATGCGCCACTTCGTCTTTTCGGTGAACGGTATAAGGTTTGTTTCCGGCATCAATTTGACTGCCCAAAGCGGTCATATCAGTAACAGTTGTTTTTGGCATACAAACATATTCGTATCCTCCGTTTGATGGAGCCGTTCCATGATCGATATAACCAATGGCATAGTTCCCCACAGGATTGGTCGAAATATTTTGAGCCGATAACAGCTTGTCGTGTTGTGGTGTTTGCTGGTCAGCTTTTGTCAATTTGATAGTCCCGCTTCCGGCAAACACATAAAAACCTGTACCATAGTTATCCACGATCCAGTGGTTGGCTGTGTCGTCATAGGAATTATCATAGGAACCTGTCGACAATAAATTACTGTCAATATTTACCTGATCTTTGCCTACAAAGGTTTTGCGTTGATACAAAGTGGTCAGTGTAGTATTGCCAGTATCGTTGTTGCCAATACCTGAACCCAGACAAATCAACATATTGTCAAACGTAAATACAGATTTCTTGAAAGTAAATGTGTTGTTATGACCTTCCGGAGCATAAACGGTTCCAAATCCCTGACCAACCTTTTCCTGAAAATCCATGGCAAACATACCGTAAGTACCCTGAACTGCTTTTAAATAAGTACCATTTTTATTGATAAAACTTAAAGAACCTACAAATCTTTTTTCTTGCAACTCATCAACACGGTCTTTTTCAGCTTGTAGCTTGTCCCATGGCAGTCGTATAACTGTGGTTCCTGGTACAAAATTCCAATCACGGGTGGTTACGTCATAACCATTTTCGGTAAGGTTGTCTCCGGCATAAACAATATCAACGGCACCATAACTTTGATAGCGTCCAAAACGATTAGCAGTACCGCTAGAAGGTCCAAATATCTCTGTCCCAAACATATTGTCGCTAAATCCTTTGCAAGTGGCGACCCAATTATCCTTACGGTAAATACCGGCCATGCTGTGGTTGAACTGGAAATAACCTTCATTAAAAGAAGCTACGGTACCATTGCCAAAAGGTCCATAACTACCCCATACACGATTATAATAAGTAGCCATAACCGGATCTGAGGCTCCCGTTCCCATTACACTTCCTCCTCCCACTGCCATATTACGGAAAGAAAATTTACTTATGGTTGAATTGAATTCCTGAGGTTTTCTTCCTCCCATAGCTATCGATCTGGTGGTTTTGTCATTACCAAACATAAGTTGCGTCATAATCGCATCTCTCAATCGAAGATATGATTCAGTATTTACCTGGAAAGAAGTTTGCTGCAAATAATAAATAATATCAGCTCCCGAATTTAGATCATAACCCGTATAAGACGGATAACTGGCCCAATGATGAAACCCTGAACCATCTGGTTTGATACCATCAAGGGTTCCTGGTGAGTAGCTCAGAAATTTATCCATTTGACGTTTGAATGCAGTCATATAACGATAACGCTCATCGGCAGAATCAATCCATTTTACATAACCCAGCGTAACAGGCAATATATTCCCCAAATCGTCTAAATCGTATCCTACGGCAGTATTTACTTCGTTAGGTTCCCACATATAGTCAAAAGTATTTTGTTGATTCAACAAATTCTCAAATAAACTTTTTACATAAAAATTATCTTTAATGTGAGGAATTAATATTGCGGACTTCCCGAAATCATCATAAGAATACCCATTACCATCTGGACTCATTAATCCTTTACACATACGATCTGATGCTAGCCATACCGTATTGAGGGCTTTGGTATATATATTATTAGTATCTTCAGGATGAAACTTGAGGTATTGGGCAAAAGTTTTTAAATACGAAAGCTGGTCAAAACTGGTAACAGCTGTCGTTGAGCTGATAGTATATCCGTCTACCGTAATACCAAGTGCATTATAGCTGGCAATCGCTGAATTAAGTGTAGTCGCTGATGGCTCAGTAGTACCTAGATAATTATCTGAAAAACGCTGTAAAATTGATTCTATTTCAGCATTAATAGTTGAATTTGATGCAACCAATGGCAGATCAGGATTCATTGTCAACGAACAAGCCGGTGGCGGAGGTGCCGGAGCCGGTGTTGTAAGTAGCTGATATTTCACAGCATTTCCCGTATATGTAACATTACCCGTATAACCGGTTGTGCTTTGAATGGTGCCAAAGCTTCCCGAAACTGTTTCTGGTGATGTTGTTTGCGCAAAAGTGAGAAAAGGCTGATTTGAAGTAGTATAGGCATTGATAAAGTCAACCTTTAATGTTGTCGATGTCCCTATACTAATAGTTCCCGTCGCGTTTAATTGATCGTAAGCAGTAATTGCTGTAGGTCCTCCCGCCTGTACACGCATAGTACCACTGTTGGCTAATGCAAAATTACCGTTTACCTGTAGAGTTCTAGTAGCTTTATCGCCGGAAGTAGTTCCAAAATTCAATGTATTTACCGTAAGATTCCCATTAACAGTAACAGGTCCGGCCGCTGTCGCCAAGTACTCGCTGTTAACATTAAGTTCATTAAGAACTGCTGCCGCAGGATCAAAAGTAACTACTGTAGCTGCAGTATTCGGAAGCGTTGCACTAGTTCCCGAAATAGTAAGTTTTGAATTGACATTCCCTTTTATTAATCGGGTGCTGGTATTTCCCTGTTTGATGGTAGATGCCTGCAGGTTATACCCGGCAAGATCTAACGTTACAGTTGTCGCGTTGAAAACAAGCGGACTGTAGAATTTGCAATTTCCTGTCAACGAACGGCTCGTACCAAGAAGTAAACCAACACTGATACTGTTATTAGAGATAACACCAGTAGAAAGTTGGGTCAGGTTAATTGTTTTGTTAGTTCCTCCCAGGTAAATCCCTCTGGTACTGTTACTATCATGAATCGCTGTGCTTCCTGTAATATCACCATTTGCGTTAAAAAAATTACTGCCGGAGACTGCTTGTATTGTTTTTATGGTTCCATTCCAGGTTAAAAGCCCATTTATGGTAAATGCCGAAGCAGTAGCATTATTTTTATGAAAAACAGTCCCTCCCGCATTAATATTTAGAGCAGCAATGGTCATGGATGTTGCTGTAATAGTAGCCGTACCTCCATTCAAAATAATTAGATTATCAGTTGCTAAAATAGCAACAGTAGCCAGGCCAGTCGTTCCATCTGGATTGGTAGTCCAGTTAGCGTTAACCGCACCTGAGTTTCCTGCAAGTGTTGCATTAGAAGATGCGGTATAATAATCGGTTGCAAAAGCATGAGGTATGAAGCTGTAAAATAACAGCAACATAAAAACAACGTGTAGTTTTGTTTTCATAATTTTTGGTTGGTTAAAGTTTAGTTAGTTTGTTTACGATTACGAAATCGTTTTCATAAATAAAATGATTTCAAATTTATTTTTATAAAAGATTATAAGAGAGGATGTTCTTCCTTTTTAAGAGTAAAATCCTCCTTTTTCACGTGATTGCTGAGTTTTAAGATACTCACTAATCATTTTACAAAATTTTGCAAACCCTTTTTTTCCATCCCAACTATTTTTATTAAACCAAAAAAGCTGCAAAAAAATCTTTGAATTTTTTGCAGCTTTTTCTATGAGAACTATTGTTCTATTTTACGCTTACCAATAACGGTTTTTTCAATTCCTCAGAAAAATTATCCAAATACTCAAACCATTGTGCCGAATTTGTAATTATACCCGCCTTATCCCAAACTGCTCCGGTGTAATACACTATTGGTTCGTTATTTTTTGTTTCTGTTATGGCCAATAACTGATTATTTTCGACCAGCATTTTCTTAACTGGAGTACTCAAAATACTTCCCACTCCGGTTGTGCCGTCCTGCCCATGAACAGGCTCCCAATAGCCCAAAATACCTTGCTGTTCGTTTAATAAAAGTACACCGTTTTCTGGCCTTTTGCTGATTCCAATAGCAACTGGCAACGCTTTGCTGTCTGCGTAAGCGTAAACATTTTCAATTCGATTCAGTTGTGAACCTGCATCCAGTGATATGGTTTTGGTGCAGGAAACTTTAATTCCTGATGCATCCCATGTGTCATATTCTAATTTGAAAGTAGAACGCAAAGGACCATTGTCCAATAATTTCCATCGATGGTAATTTCCGGAATAATAAACGCTGTCTTTGATATACGGTGCCATACTTCCAGCTCCTAATGTGAATGCTACTTTGTAATAATCCAATCCGTTTCCATGATCTACATGATACTCTCCTAATTTATAACGCTCATTAATGACCATTTTATCGGTACGTTTTACCCAAACGTCCAAGCCATAAGCATCGTCTCTCGTTTTTTCAAGAGCTTTCCCATAAGCCCTGAAAGCTATTCTGTCATTTTCCCATGCGAAATCATCCATTCTTTCCGGAACATAACGCGCGTAGCTTTTGGTTTGAAATGCTATTGGCTTTCCTTTTTGTATCGAAAGAAGAGCTTTTCCTTTGGCTTTGACATTTACCTGTACCAATAAATTTTGAATCGCACGAAGTCCTTTATGTTCCAACTGATACGGAATTTGTTTTTTAGTTGCTGAATTAATCACCACAAAATTTGACGTATCGATTTGAGGAAAACCAGACAAGATTGTTTCCCATTTAACTGAAACGACAGCTTCTTTTCTATCTAAATCAGAATTGTTTTGTACTTCAATACTTATCTTTGTCTGGGACAAAAGCAGTAATGGCAAAAAAAGAAATAATAAACTGAGGTATTTGGTGAATTTCATATATGTAATAGTTTGTTTGATGTTAAAAAAAATCTGCTGATACTGTTTTTTTTAAACAATATCAGCAGAAAAAATTTTAATCATTTATTCATTTGATGGTTTTCCAATGGTAGCCAGGATTCCACCATCAACATACAGGATATGACCATTCACAAAATCACTTGCTTTTGAAGACAAGAAAATGGCAGCTCCCTGTAAATCTTCAGGGTCTCCCCAACGATTTGCCGGTGTTCTGCTTATGATAAACTCGTTGAATGGATGTCCGTCTACTCTAATTGGAGCTGTCTGGCTGGTTGCAAAATACCCGGGACCTATTCCGTTTGTCTGAATATTAAATTTAGCCCATTCGGTTGCCATATTTTTGGTAAGCATTTTCAAGCCTCCTTTTGCGGCAGCATACGCACTGACTGAATCTCTGCCCAATTCGCTCATCATCGAGCAAATATTGATGATTTTCCCGCCACCGCGTGCAATCATTCCTTTGGCAACGTTTTTGGAAACAATAAAAGGACTGATTAAATCTACATTGATTACTGCTGCAAAATCTTTCACTTCCATTTCAATGATTGGAGTTCTTTTGATGATTCCCGCATTATTGATCAAAATATCGATTGGCGCTACGTCGGCTTCGATTTTATTTATTGCTGCAATTACAGCTGCTTCATCGGTCACGTCAAATACATATCCATAGGCTTCAATCCCATCTGCCTTATATTCTGCTATCGCCTTGTCTATGTTTTCCTGCGAAAGATCGTTTACCACAATTTTTGCTCCGGCATGCCCCAATCCTTTAGCCATTGCCATTCCCAGGCCATGAACTCCTCCTGTAATAAGAGCTGTTTTCCCTGTTAAATCAAATAAGTTAATTGACATTTTTTAAATTTTATAGTTAGTAATTATTATTTTTCTAAAACAAAACCGTCTTTTGTTTTTTCAAGCCACTTTATCAAAGAAGGCTGTAATTTTTTCACAATCGGCAAATCCGGATTATAGATATTTGTCAGTTCAAAAGGATCTGCCTTCAAATCGTACAAAACATATTCTCCCGTCCCTTTTTTCTTCACAAAAGACAATTTATAATCAGTTGTTCGGATTCCTCTGAAACCGGTATTCATATTGACATTATTGCTGATAATCGCGCCTAAAATATATTGTTCGGTTGGTTTTTCTCCTTTGCCATTAAGATAATATGGAGCGTAGCTTTTCCCATCCAAATCTTTTGGGGTTTTGTTTTTCATCCCCATTAGTTCCAAAAGAGTCGGATAAATATCAGGGAGACTTCCTAAAAAAGTATTGTCGATTCTTGGCAGAATATGACCTTTCCAGTAAACGATAAACGGAATTCGCAGCGACTCTTCATAAATGTTGTTTTTTGATACTTCAGAATGTTTTCCCAAACAATTCCCGTGATCGGCCATGATTATTACAATGGTATTTTCATCCAGTTTTTGATCTTTTAGACCTTGTACTATTCGGCCTATTTGCTCATCAACGCCAGTTATATTGGCATAATAATAACGAACATCTTTTCGGTATTGATCACCTTGTTCCGTTTCTTCGGCAGGAATATTGGGGTCTTTCACCAAATCTTTCAAAGGGATATCTTTGTATAGATCATAATATTTTTTGGGAACGGTTTGGTATTCTGAATGTGGCGGGTTCATCGAAACTACTAATGAAAACGGAGCACGGCTTTTACGCATTTTGCCATTTTCATTTTTGAAAAAAGCCAATGCTTTATCGGCTTCATGAATGGGTCCCCATTGGTTCACATATTTGAAATCCTCCCTTTTGTCGTTGGTATCCCAATACATCGGTTTGTCATGCTCATCATAGGTACCATAGGCATACCAGTAATCAAAACCGTGCCTTCTGTCCGGAGAAGTCCATTCGTTCCAAGCTATTTTTTCGGTATTATTTGATGTTGGGACATAGGGTTTGTACGGAGAATCCAAATGCCATTTTCCTATATAGCCATTAAAATATCCGTTTTGCTTCAAAATATCAGACCAACAAACAGCATCCTTTTGCAATTCGACACCAAACGGAGCCGAATTGGAATTCACATTGCTGTACACGTGGTTTTTTATCGGATATTGACCCGTCATCAGCATGGCTCTTGCCGGAGAACAAACCGGATAGTTGCTCACCATTTGTGTAAGCACCAAACTTTCTTTGGCAAATTTGTCTACATTAGGAGTCTTAACAGGCTCTTTTCGTTCAAAACCCAAGGCCTGCCCTCTCCATTGATCGGCAAGAATAATCAACAAGTTGGGAGGTGTTTCAGATTTAGTTTTATTTTGGGCAACTGCTGAAATCGCTGCTAGCCAAAATAAAAGAAAAAACCTGGAAGAAATATTTTGTTTTATATACTTCATGTTTTATCAAAAGTTTAGTTTCTGAGTTACCGGTTTCCCTGACAATTTCCCTTGTGGCAATTCAAATACAAATGATTTATTATTGAAGGTTACTGTGATTTGTTTCAAATCTTTATTCATTTGCGGATCTTGAACCGAAATTACATTTTCCTTACCTTTCAATTCTATTTGCACAATACAAGGATTGGATACCACAATACGAACTCCTTGTTGATTTAATTGAGTATTTCCATCATAAAACACAACTTGTATCAGATTACTGTCCAACGATTTAACCGCTTGTATTGAAGTATCATTTTGCAACACAACAAATGGAAGCGTAGCTGTCGGATTGTCTTTTCCGCAGTACACAACATAGCCGTAAGTGTCATTTTTTACCTCACGGCCGTGATCGATCCAAAGTCTCAGGATATCTACACTGGCAGGTAAATCTTTTACCGTTTTGTTTTGAATATTCATTTTTAGCCAGTCGGCTGATTTTGTTTCACAGGTATAATAGGCCTTTTTACTGTATTGTGGTAAAACAGTGTAAGCGAATTTATCCTGTTGTTTTATCCAGACAGGCTGACCTTTATCAAAAAAGGACTGAACTCCAGATTTCACTTTTTGCCATGACCCATTTTCAAATACTACTACATCATTCTCTTTAGCAGTTTGATCAATGGTTGTACGAATAGTGCCTTCCAACTCAGCTCGAAGATTGTTTACGCCTGCACCCAAAGCAATAAGATAATCGCCCTGCATGAAATAAGCCTTATGTACTTGTACGCCATAAATACATTCGTTTTCATTTTTATTGGTTCCTTTATCGTTCACATCATCCCTATCTGAGGCGTTCTCTTTTTCAAAAACAAAACCGGCCACTGCATTTTCGCCTCCTGAAGTAGCACTTCCGGAAAAATTAAATTTACTATTATACCCTCTCCAGTTTGTAACTGGTTTGATTTTTTCCATTCCTTCCCGGGCAGTCACACCTGGAGAAGCGGTAACATCCCAGCCACCATATATTTTTCGGTATTCAGTTCCGTTACGTTGAAAAAACGTCATGCCATCATCGTTAAAAAAGTTATAGCAATCGGCAAAATTGGTAGCACTTTCAATTCCATCACATCTGTTCGAAGCCATATTCACCATAATATGGTAATCTGGATTCTTCTTCATCAAATCATCATTATTAAAAAACCATCGGGTACCATTGTAAATCCCAGCCTCAAATTGCGACATATTAACAGTTTTCGCATTAGCTTCCTGTATAAACTGCTCTATTTCTTTTTGTTCTGAATCCGTAAAAGAAGTTTTCCAGTCTTTCATCAAACTTTTGGCAAGTCCCAATGAAGGAATAGTACCACTGCCTCTTCCATAAACCGATGAATAACGATCCAGGCATGGAAGTTCATTTCCTTTATAATGATACCAATTCCCTCCCTGAAAAAAATTGATTAAAGTTTCTTTATTTTCCTGCGTTAATTTTTTCTCCCATGGTGAGCCTTTCAGCATCACCAACATATTCAAAGCATTGTTACCTCCGTCAATCGGATATCCCCAGATCAAGCTCTGCTTACCATGCCCCCATCCTGCACCATCTGCCGTAAAGCCTTCTATCCAAAACGATTCATTATAGGTTGACTGAGAGGTTTGACTGATACCTCTTTGGCATACTTCTGACAGTAAATCAATCATAGGAATCGACTTGTACATAAATGCTGTAGGCAACAATGAACGATACGCCAGCGCATTGCCTCCTACCCACCAAACATGGTTTCGGAAACGTTCAATCTGCACCACATTATTATCCGTTGCATCGTTGCGGAAAGGCTGTGTCCAGCACTGCAAAGCCACTTCTTTCAATACCAAACTGGCATCATTTAATAATGGATTCTTACTTTTTCCGGCTTCCACTTGATCCATTTGTTTCAGCAGAGAAAAATAAATATTCACTGCCGCCGTTGGAATAAGAAAACAAGAGGCATGAAACCTCGGGGCTGCGTTGTTGCGCCCCATTTCTAGATTACCATAGTGGATGATGGCTTTATAAAATTTGTCAACCAATACCTCTTTTTCTTTCATTTCGCCAAGACGATATGCATCTGCAATTTTCCAAAGGCGGTTAATTGCTTCCGATACTACAGGAACGATCACTTCTCTTTGTAATTCTCCTTTGTCTAGCAATATTTTTTCATCTGCAATCCTTTTTTCCTGCTGTGCCAGATCGGTAAATTGACCATTTTCGCCAAGCAAGGTTAAACATTCCTGACTGCTCTTTTTCATTTCATTCGCTAGTTGATTATAGCGATACGGAATTTTATTGAATCCTTCACGGTACTCTTGGATGGATGCTTCTTTTTTATCATCCTTGACTGATTTAGCTTGTGTGGAATATTTTAAATAGTTGTCGTATGCCACTTTACGCTCGGCTTCTTGTGCCTGACTACACAGGATTGTGCTGATTGCGCATAAAACAAAAAATAGTTTTTTCATATTAATTATCCAATTCTATTACTCTTTGCCTTAATCTATTTTTTTAATACTAATGCGAATTTGTTTGTAACGCCATCCACACTATTTCCTCCAACAAATATTTCAAAATCTCCCGCATCTACTTTTCGTTTCAGATTCTCATCCAAATGGCTTAAATCTGATGGATTTAATGTGAAGGTTACAGTTTGCGTTCCTCCGGCTGGAATACTTACACGCTGAAATGCCCTCAATTGCTTAGGAGCCTGGGTAATATGCTTGGTATGCAGATTGGTAAAATACAACTGTACTATTTCATCGCCATCTCTATTACCCGTGTTGGTAACATTTACAGACAACTGTATTTTTTCATCTATTGAAAATTTATCCTTTGCAAATTTGATATCACCATATTGAAATGTGGTATAAGACAATCCGAAACCGAAAGGATATAAACAGTAATATCTATCTTTAGAAACAATTCCGGCAACCTTAGTTTCAGGATACTCTGCAACACTTCCTTCCCTTCCATAAGGACGGGTAATTTGTGTCAACGGAATTTGCCCTGTATGCCTTGGGATGGTAACGGTAGTCTTGCCCGATGGGTTCACTTTCCCTGATAGTATTTCTGCCAATGCATTTCCTCCTTCTTCTCCAGCAGGAAACATAAGTAAAACAGCATCTACTTTATCGATCCAGTTCAACATGGTTACAGGTCGGCTATCATCCAACACGACAATCACGGGTTTACCTAAACTGCTTATTGTTTTTATAAGTTCTTCCTGAACCCCCATTAAGTTTAAATCAATGCGATCTTGCGATTCACCACCAGTTACACTATATTGTCCTCCCATCACCAACACGGTTATATCCGATTGTTTCGCAATATTGACAGCTTCTTCAAAGCCTGATGTATCAGTATCAGTAAGAGTACAACCTTTAGCATAACGAATAGTGGCTGTCGAACCAAAAAGATTTTTTATTCCATCTATCGGGCTAACACCAGGCACTCCGGCGGATGAATAACCTCCAAATTGAGCCTTGGCGGCATTCGGGCCGATAACAGCTATATTCTTAGCGGTCTCCGCGATAGGCAATACATTGTTTTTGTTTTTCAAAAGTATAATACTCTCTTCTGCTGCTTTTTTTGCCAATGCTCTAAATTCGGGAGCATTACATAATTTGGCGGCTTGAGTAGTATCTTCAATATAAGGGTGTTCAAACAGCCCCATCTCAAATTTCACACGGAGGATGCGTTTTACACTTTCATCAATTACCGATTGGTCAATATTTCCTTTTTTAACCTCCTCTATTAATTCTACATAAGCTTTGTATCTGGGTAAATCTACATCTAAGCCAGCCTTGGCACATATTACAGCAGCTTCTCCCCTAGATTCAGCAATTTTGTGCATACCCATTGTATGTACTACTCCACTCCAATCAGACACAGTATAGCCTGTAAACCCCCATTCTTTACGTAATAAATCAGTGAGCAGCCATTTATTGGCGTGACATGGCACTCCATCTATGGCATTATAGGCCGCCATTAACGATTTTGCATGGGCTTCGGTTACAGCAGCTTTATAAGGAACTAAATGAATTTCTCTTAGTTCTCTTTCACTCAATGAAACATTAGCTGCATCCAAACCATTAGAAGGCACAAAATTTGCGGCAAAGTGTTTCGGTGTGCAGATAACTCCATTTTGTTGTACATTCTTGATAAATTCAACAGCAAAACGGGAAGCTAAAAAAGGGTCTTCCCCATACGTTTCTTCCATCCTCCCATGGCGTGGATCCCTTGCCAAATCAAGTACGGGACTCAATGCCTGTCTAATACCCCTGCTATAGGCTTCTTTTCCGATAGCATCTGTTATTTTTTTCATCAGTGGCAAGTCCCATGTACAAGAAAGTGCAATAGACTGCGGGTAAATAGTAGCGCCAAAACCTTTCACACCGTGCAACGCCTCATCATTAATAAGCGTAGGAATACCCAATCTTGTTTCTTCTACAGCAACTTTTTGAATTTCATTGACTGTTTTAACTCCTTTCGCAGCATCCATATCGGTTGTAGGACAACTAATGTGACCGGTACCATGGGACTTCATTTGCTGACGGATATAATCGATTGAATATACCCCACTGCTTTTGAATATTTCGTCTCCATCTCCCAAGCGCAAGGCGCACATTTGATATACTTTTTCTTCGAGAGTCATTCGCATAATTAAATCATTTACACGTTTCTCGACCGGAAGAGCGGGGTTTTTATAAGGCAAAATTTTGGTCGCAGGTTTTGTTTGTGCAATTACCACTCCATTAAAAAGCAAAGAAAAAATAACTGTTGACAATATAGTTGACGATAAAAATTTCATTTTTTTTGTTTTATAATTTTTCATTTCACCATGTTTTTTTCAATCGATACTTGGTACCTGTAAACCGGAACAATATCAATTTTCTTTACTTTAGCCTTCAACTGATCGTCCAATGTTTTTTCTAAACTGCCCCAATAAACATCGAATTGTTTATCTACAGGCAATACCTGAATTAATATAGGAGCAGTTGTATTTTTTGATATGTAATTCAATCTGAACTTGCAGATACCATTATAATTGAACTGGTCATAAACTAATTTATTACCCTGATACATAGTCATATAATCACCATCGTAATTTACAGCCACTTCCCAATCAACCACACCAGCAGTTGGCTTACAGCTGTAAGTCGATTGATACAATTGCTGATTCGGCAATGAATGAAATGTCGCTTTGTATAAAGCCCCAGGCTGCAACGGTTTGAATTCTTTTGATTTTTTGAATGCCGTTAACATCGAGTCTTTAAATTTTTGGGCTGCTTCAATATTAGTATCAACGAATGGCATAAAATTTACAGCAGGTCTGTTGACAATGGAAGGATTCAACATAAATGAGCCCAACAAATTATCAGTATTAATTTGCTTGCAGCTTATATCTTTTGAAATTGATTTAAGCACTATATCAGCACTTGGATATGCTTTAACCTCAATCTTACCATCCTTACTGGCAATTTCAAAACTCAATTGATGGTCTGATTCCTCTCTTAACAAAGCTTCGGTAAAAATCAATGCTTCTTGTTTATTACCGTAATTAATTTTGTATGCCTGTAAAGCCTGTTCTCTGGTAACAACAAGTACTTTAACCAATTCGCCATTTTTACTTGTTACTTCAAAATAAAAATTACCTTCTTGTTTATCGCTGGTTACAATTCCGTCTTTTTCATTCCAAACACAGCCTTTCAGAGCGCTTACTTTTTTAATGGCCGTATTATCAAAAACCATTTCCGGATTGATGGCATCTCTAAAAAAAACAAACGTTTTTGTTTCACCATTATTTAAAATAGAAAGTGGCTGTACGGTAGCATATTTCAACAATACGCTTTGCATATCCAGCTTATAAGGCCAGACTACATAATGGTTGGCAGGAAAAGTAATGGGCTTTGCCGGAACCGTTTCCGTTGCTGTCCCATCATTTATACTCAATTGAAAATCTTTAATTTCTGGCAATGAAACCAGTCTTTGGTAGTTCGAAAGAAAGATAAAACCTTTGCCGTTTTTTGAACGAACAGAAGACTGTACTGTATCTTTTGAAACCATTGAACGTTTTAATTTAGCAGGGAAATAAGGTCGTGTTTCTGCTAGTCTATCGCCATAATCCTTTACGAAAAGATTCATTAATTTTAATTCAGAAAAAGATGGCGCCGGTATTCCCATAGCGCCCAACGGAGCCTGAAAATCGTAATTAAGCAACGGCATATCGTTAGGATAATTGGAAACCCTTGATTCCTGAAAACCGTAGTCATTTGCCCAATCAAGAGGAGTAAAACCTCCATGAAACATAAAATACCCAAAACCGTTCAAACCTGCCGCTAATTTTGTAAAAATATTGGCTGCTACATCAGCAGCAGATACATCTACGCGCCTGTGATAGGTTTTCTGCATACCAGATCCCAATTCGGCAGAGATTAATGGATAATTATTGCGAACTTTTGCATCAACTTTACCCAACAAATCACTTCCTATGTCATCATCGGCTTTCAGTGGCTTAATGAAATACACTCCCTTAATAAACGGTTTGGTAGTTGTGTTCCAAGGACTATCTGGATAACTGCCAAGGCTATAGAAAAATTCATCCTGATTATCAGGACCCGGAGCAAAACCACTATAATAAGGAACATCCATTCCATCAGCAATTGCCATATTTTTCAATGTTTTCATATGCTGGTACTCAGGGTCATTTTTAAAATTCATCTCATTTTCCAGTTGAATTCCAATAATTGGTCCGCCTTGCTTGAAATAAAGTCCCTCGCATTGTTTTGCTATTTGTTTATAATATGAAGCCGAATAACGCAAGTATTCCGGATCGTCTGTTCGTAGTTTTATGTTTTTGTTCATCAGCCAGTCCGGGAAACCTCCATTCTTAATTTCGGCATGTACCCACGGGCCTATTCGTATCCACACAAGCATTCCGTGTTTTTTGCACAATGCCAAAAACCTGTTGAGATTATTATTTCCATTCCAATCATAAACACCTTCTTTGGTTTCATGAAAAATCCAAATAATATAGGAACTGATTACCTCGACGCCTCCTGCCTTCATGGCAATAATTTCCTGTTCCCATTGATCAGCCTTGTACCTTTCATAATTAAATTCTCCCATAACAGGAAACCAAGGTTTCCCATTGCGCAATAGGTAATTACCCGTATAACCCAAACTTTCACCATTTGGTCTCACACTAGTTCCTCTTTTAATATCCGGGGTTACTACTGCGGCATTATTGCTTTTGATCTTTATATCATATTGCAAACGATTTTGTGCTTGCATGCCGACACAAGAAATATAAATTATACATAAAAGAAAAAAAAGTCTTTTCATTTTATCATTTTTGGTTTTGAATCTCCTTTTTATTGTCATTGAATCGTATCGATTTTATTCTTTTTTCAAATTGACTGTGGCTTCTGTTGTAGTTTTAATCAAATCATTTTCAGCTAACCATTTTTCGCAGGCATTTGGCCAATTTTTATTGGTTCCCGCAATTCCTAAACCAAAACCATGTCCGCCATTTTCATACAAATGCATCTCGACCGAAACCTTATTTTGCTTTAATGCCAAATAATAATTGATGCTGTTTTCAACCGGCACCGATTTGTCGTCGGTAGCATGCATTAAAAATGTTTTTGGTGTGTTTTTGTTAACCATTTTTTCATTCGAATATTTGGCTACCATTTCATTGCTGGCGTTTTTGCCTAATAGGTTTTCTTTTGATCCACGGTGCGTAATTCCGTCTTCCATAGAAATTACCGGATAAAGCAAAATAGAGAAATCGGGACGTGCGCTGGTTTTATCTTTAGATTCATACACTTTATCGTTATAATGTGTTGACAAAGTAGAAGCCAAATGTCCTCCTGCAGAAAACCCGAGGACACCAATTTTGGAGACATCAAGATTCCATTGGTCAGCATTTCGGCGTAAAGTTCTTATCGCTTCCTGAGCATCCTGCAACGGACCAATTGTTTTGTTTTTCATAATACTGTCACTTGGAAGCCTGTACTTCAAAACAAAAGCCGAAACCCCAATAGACTGAAGCCATTTGGCAACATCATCGCCTTCTTTTTCATGCGACAAAAGGGCATAACCTCCGCCAGGACAAATAACAACCGCTGTGTTTTTAGCTCCTTTGTTATCTGCTAAAAATATTTTCAGAGTCGGTTCCGTAACTTTTCTGATTCCCGTAATATTTCCAGATTCATCTCTTCTCGGGTCTTCTTTATAACGTTTAGAAGTTATGGCATCCGGGATTTTATCCCATAATTTTATTTCTTTGCTTTGCGAAAAAGAAGAAATACTCATTCCGAAGAATAAAATTAATGCAGACGTTTTTTGAGATGAAATAATTGATTCGGTCATAAAATTTGATTTTGAAAATATATTTTTTCAATTAGACAATTATTCCCAATCATCAGTTCTAAAACTGCTGGCTGGAAATCCTTCGGTGTTGAACAAATCGCCAATCACAAAATCTTTAAAGGCGTACCTCACCGCTACAGGATTAGGAACCTCTTGCGATGATACAGTTAAAACCCCTTTTGTAATTACTGCTTTTGCCGGATGAAAAATTTTATCTTCTCCCGCAATTTCAAAATTGCTCAGAGGCTTACCATAAGAAGTAAAACCGTTGGGCGTATTGCTGAATTGGACAGTAGCCACATTTCCTGCAAAACTTACCGATTCATAAATTGGTGAAGCGTAAGGAAATCCCTTTAAAGCATAGGTTTTGGCAAGTGCCATATACGCCAGACGTTTTCCAACCGTTTCCTTATCCCAAGGATGAATGAAAATTTCATTACCAATATCCAATGTAACCACCATACCGCTGTTTGGGATTACTGCCAATGCTTTTCTTTGGGCATCTCTCAAATAAGCAGAATTCAGCTTTGGATCAGATTCGATAGGTTTGTTTTTGTACGGAGCAATCTGCACATAGTAAAACGGAAGATTCTCATTATTTGATTTTGTTCTCAGCATTTTTACAAAAGCAGGAAACAAAGTTTCGTATTGTTTTGGGCGATTATAATTGGTTTCTCCCTGATACCAGATACAGCCTTTAATAGTGTAGCCAAGAACAGGATGCAACATCGCATTATAAACCGCAGTAGCATTTTTATTGTCAATTTTTTGTGAGGCATCGGTTTTAGATGGAAACGAGTTAACATCAGGGAATGGTTTCAATGCTTCTTCATCCATAAAGCCTTCTACGGGAGTACCACCATAACTGCTGCACACTAGACCAATTGGCACTTTTAACTTAGCATACAATAATCTCCCAAAATAATAGGCAGTAGCGCTGAAGTTGGTAACCGATTCTGGTTCAGCTTCATTCCAAATAGCCTTATTAGAATCATCCTGAACCGCTCTCTCAACTGCTTTTGGAACGGTGTACAACCTAATTTTGTCATTAGCCGAATTAAAAATCGCATCGCCTGAACCAAGAATAGGCTGATCTTTGAAGCCCTTCATTGGCATTTCCATATTACTTTGTCCGCTGCAAAGCCAAACTTCACCAATCAAGACATTTTTGATCGTAATGCTATTGTTGTGTTCACTTATTTTTATCTCAAAAGGACCGCCTGCTGCAGGAGTATCAACATTTGCTTTCCACTTTCCGTTGGAATCTGCTGTAACTGTAATCTTCTTTTTATTCCACGATGTAACAAGACTAACTTGAACTCCAGCTGTACTCCAACCCCAAATAAAAGGATGCGATTGTTGTTGCAGCACCATATTATCCGAAAATAAATAAGGAAGTTTGATGGCACTAAAAGCTGTACTCCCGAAAAAAGTAAAGCAAATTAGGCAAATAATTAGTTGTTTTTTAAGTTTCATGATTTTGATTATTCTTTGAATTAGTCTGTTAGTTTAAACATTTTAAAAGGTTCCAGATTTACTCGTTTCCTTAATCCATTTGGGTAATTTTCCCAATCTTAATTTTAATTGTGCTTCGTATAATGAAGCCGGATCAACAGCTGTACCAATAGATTCAGATTGTCCTAATTGTTCCAATTTAAAAGAAGTTCCTTTGCTTGTAAACCCTACAATTATGGGATTCGGAATTCTCCACCATTCAGATACTGCCGAGGACGGCCAAAATTCAAAATCCTTAACAGGTTCGTTGGTTTGTTTGTAATTCCAAAGAACCAAGCCTTGCATATGGTTGGGCATATTTTCTTTTGCACCGCCACCACGGCCATTCATTAAACCGCCTTCTACACCATCTAGCAATGTGTTTCGTGGTTGGCTCGAATGCGACTCAAAACTTGTAGTTGCAGGATAAGTACATTTCCAAATTACAGTATTCATGGTTCCACCAGTAGTTCCAAAAGAATGCCATTGTGAAGCTTCATCAACGCATTTAGCAATCAATACATTAGTAGAACCTCCGGAGCTTATCGCTTCATGTCCCGCATTGCCATTTACTAAACAATTTAAAACAGTCACATTAGCACTTTGCGAAATCGTTGCTGCAGCATTGCAATCTGTAAAACGACAATTTTTCATCCATGAGTTTGTTGTTCTTTGAATTCGAAGCATGGTATAGCCGCTATCATCTTTCCAGGAACGGTGGTGTACAAATTTTTCTGTCCAGTTCCCTACAAAGGCAATGTCTTCTATTCCAACTTCTTCACTATTTGAGAATTTATAAACTTCCCATTTATATTTTGGGTTAATCTTATATGAAATTGGCGCATTCAGTGTAAGTACTTCATTTTTTATATTTTTTATCTGATAAAAAACTTTGACACTTATTCCTTTTTCTATAAGGTTAGTCCATTCAGGTTCTGCCTTATTGTTTTTTAATTCAGCTGCTATTAGAACTTTGTTATTATCCAATAATTTTAGTGCAATCCAATCTCCTGTTTGCAGACCTTGAGTTGTATTTACCTGAATTGTCAAATCACCAATAGAAGCTGCCTCAGTAACCTGACCTATTTTTTTATCAGAACCAGAGCTGGTAAAAACAAATAATGGCGGAACAGTCCACATTTGAGAAGGATTTGCGGGCTGAAGATTGTTTTTCGTGTACAACTCCGTTCCTTCAGGACCAGAACCGCTTCCTCTGAAAATAATATGCCCTTTTTTTGAAATAATAGAATTGGCCGCATCTCCCTCTTCATTAACCAAAAATCTTCCTTTTGGAAAAAAAACAATTCCCGAACCATTTTTATTAGCCGCATCAATTGCTGATTGGATTGCTGTTTTATCTGAAATATCATCATTAGGTTTTGCACCAAAAGAAGTAACATCAAAAATTTTATAATTGGTTACATTTGGGATTTCTTCTTCACCCTGATGATAACCGGCATAAGAAAAATCAGGCAATACATTTCTGTCCTTCTTATACTTTTCAAATATTTTGGCTTCTTTTTGGGCAAAAATCGCTGTTATGGCAAACAGATTCAAAAGAAGAATTAATCCCTTTCGAATCTGTTTTTTTATGCCATTGTACATTATAACAAATCCTTTCATGATATCAATATTTAGGCTTTTTAATGAAGTGTTTTTATTTAAAAAATTTGTATTGACTCGTTTACTAGTATCAGTAAAAAACACATAGAACATAACTTTAAAGTTCTATTTTTAACAGTAAGAGATGTTGTTGCAGCTAGACAAAAAAGCCTTTATAAACTAAAAAACTATGTTTCTATGTGCTATATTTAGAATCTCCCCAAAGATTATAAATACCATTTTTGATAACGCAATAATGCTTCCAGAAAATAATAGTCAGCATAGGTAAGCGGAACGTCTATTTCACCGTTATGCGGAATCGAACCTACGCTGTGCATCAGCAAATAACCTCCATTCTTTCCTAATTCGGCTCTATATTTTGGACTTGACAATGATGTCAAAATCGTTTTGGCAACATCAACATAATTCTGCTTTTCTTTCCCCGAAGTATATTGTCCCAATTCCAAAAGTGCTGATGCATAAATCGAAGCTGCCGATGCATCGCGCAAAGCATTCGGAATATTTGGCGCATCAAAATCCCAGTACGGAATCTTATCAGCTGGTAAATGAGGATTGTTCAGTATAAATTTAGCAATTTCCTGCGCTTGTTTTAAATAAACAGGATTTTTGGTAAAACGGTACATCATGGTGTAACCGTACAATGCCCATCCCTGTCCCCTGCTCCATGCGCTGGAATCAGCATATCCCTGAGCTGTAACTTTCTTAAGCACTTCTCCCGTCTTTAAATCATAGTCAAGCACATGATAACTGCTGTAATCAGGCCTGAAATGATTTTTAATGGTCGTGTTGGCGTGAGTTTCTGCAATATTGGCAAAACTTTTGTCTGCACTGTGTTGGCTCGACCATTCCAGCATTTCCAGATTCATCATGTTGTCAATGATAACCGGGCCTACAAAACCATTTTTTTTATTTCTCAATCCATCATCGCTGACTTCCCATGATTGAATTACTTTTGCATCAGGACGATATCTTGTAGCTAATGATTTTGATGACTGAAGAATCACTTTTTTGTATGCTTCATTTTTTGTCAATCGGTAAGCGTTTCCAAAACTGCAATACATCATAAAACCTAAATCATGGTTTTTGGTGTAATATTTTACCGTATCCAATATGGCCAATCTCTTTTTGGCTTCATCGAGGATCAACGGCTTTTTTGTATATTCATAAATATACAAAAGTGTCCCGGGATAAAAGCCACTACACCACCAGTAAGCATCAGAACTAACATTGTGATTCTTCTCAAATGTTTTAGGCATTGAGTCTGATGGTGTGGCCTTCTCCAAAAATTGATATTGCTTCTCGGCAAAAACAAAATTATCGTGGATCATTTTTTTCATTTCAAAATGATCCGTTTTATTATCTTTCTGAGCAAATATTGATAAGCTGCAGAAAGATAATAGTATCGGAAAGTATTTAATATTTTTCAATTAATGGAATTTTACCAACCTGGGTTGTTTTCTGTTATTAATTTATTCGACAGTATTTCTATAGAAGGAATAGGAAACAACAAGTTTCTAGGAGTAACATTAAGTCCCGCTATCTTTCCATATCGCTGATCTCCTATAGACAATGGTCCAGAAACCGAAGGAGCTGCTGCCATTTCTGCTCCCACAGAATTCATTGTAGAAACAAATTTATTCCAACGAATCAAGTCATAACGGCGTAATCCTTCAAAACATAATTCACGCATACGCTCATCTTCAATAGCTTGTTGAAAAGTTGCTTTATTAAGACCTGTAAAATCAGCCACCAAACTTGGTATACCAACTGGAAGTCCATAACCTCTTCGACGCACTTGATTCATTGCTTCATAAGCAGCAGCAGTTGGACCATTTACTTGATTTTCTGCTTCTGCAAACATCAAAAGTACATCAGCATATCTCAAGACAGGAAAATTGATTCCAGTTTGGTTTTTATCTTTAGGACTAAGCAATTCATACTCTCTTCTCCATTTTGCAACATCTCTACCAAATTGAACCGTTTTTGCAATGGCTGTTTTAGTAGCAACATTTGTTGTATTGTTTATAGTCCATGTGTACGTAGTCAGATTCCAATCACGTCTTAAATCTTTTCCTGTAGCATCATACTTATTAAATAAGCGAGATGTTCCTTTTACAAAGCCGTAACAATATCCTATACTGTTATATAAAGGAGAATTGGCTGCTGATGGTGTCATCGTGATACCAATTTGGCTTCCTAAACCTCCCAGATCAAAATAGCCATCGGCACGATTTCCTTTAAATTCAACTTCCCACATACATTCCTTTGTATTATAAGCTTCTCTCGCAGCATTTATAAATATTTGACGGTAAGCGTTATTAGAATTTGCGGGAATAGACGGTACTGTTTCGTTAAAGCTATTATAAGCAGCATCCGTACTATAAGTTGTATTTAGAGCATGTTCACCTGAGTCGATTACTTTTTTAGACCAGCTTAAAGATTCTGCATACTTTGAAGCATCATTTAATGGATATCCAGCCATTTGCAAACATACTCTGGCAAGAATTCCTTGTACTACCGTTTTTGAAACACGACTTGGGTAACCAATAGCCGATGAAGTACTTACTTTTGCTTCAGCCTCTTTCATATCTTTCAATATTTGAGCATAAACCTGAGCAGTTGGCGTTCTGGCTATTTGAACTCCATTAGGACTCGTAGTTGGAGTCAGTCTTACTGGCACATCTCCAAATCTGGTAACCAGCATAAAATAATAGTATCCTCTTAGAAACAAGGCCTCACCTAATATTTGCTGGCGTTTGTCTTCATCCATTTTTGGCAAATCTATATGCGCAATTAAATCATTGGCTCTGTTAATTCCGGTATATAAATCTGTCCACAAACCTGCTATATTGGCATTGGTCGGATCAAAATTATAAACCTGAACACCTGTAGTCTGGGCAGAACGGGCATAATAGCCTTCATCAGAACCTACTTCATTAATCACATTGATATTATTTCCATAAAGGTTAACAGAACCTAAAGGGTCATAAACCCCAGCTAAAACCTGAGTTAAACCGGCTTCATCTGTATAATATTGTTCTGCGCCAATTTTATCGATTGGCTCTTCATTTAAAAAATCTTCACAAGAGCTGGTAAACATTGCTACCATTCCTAATAATATATATATCTTTTTCATTTTGAAACTAATTTAATGTTGTTAAAATGTAATATTGGTACCAAGAGCAAAAGTACGTGCACGAGGATAAGCAGAAAAATCGAATCCAGGTGTTAACACTGATCTATAAGTATTTACCTCCGGATCTGGACCCGTATATTTCGTCCAGGTTGCTAAATTTTGTCCTGAAACAAAGAATCGCAATGATTTTAAGTGCCATTTAGCTACCAATTTTGAATCGACATTGTAACCCAAGGCAACTGTCTTCAATCTTAAATAAGAACCATCTTCAACATATCTTGATGAATATCCTCCACCGAAAAACCCTTTTGGACGGAAAACATCAGAATCCTGATTTGTTGGAGACCAACGGTCTTCATACGATGCAGCTTGATTGAAATTTCCATAATTATTTGCATTTCCATCAAATAAAATACGGTTGGCATTCAAAAGATCATTACCATATGACCATTGGAAGAAAATGTTCAGATCAAAACCTTTGTAAGTAAAATTATTACTGAAACCGCCGGTATTTTTTGGCAAACCATTTCCAATTGTAGTATAATCTTTTGCATTCACAACTCCGTCACCATTTTGATCTACATATTTGATATCTCCTGGCTGAATAGCAGCAGCTGTATTTCCATTTGTCGCAATTCCTGTTTTTAACTTATAAGGATCTGCTGTTGTACCACTGCCTGTAAAATCTGAAATTTGATAAACACCAGCCCATTGATAACCGTATATTTGTCCTAAAGGCTCTCCTACTTTTGCTATATATGCGCTTGTAGTTCTCCAATTCGTATCCCAGTTAACAACACTTTCCATTGTATTTTGGCCTTCACCTAAGGCAATCAATTTACTTTTATTAAAAGCAATATTAGCAGTTGAAGTCCATGTAAAATCTTTTGTAACGATATTTCTGGTTGTCAATGTCAATTCCAAACCTTTATTTTCTACACTACCTATATTTTTGAATGCTGTAGCAAAGCCTGTATTAGGAGGAAGTTGTGTATTCAACAATAAATCTTTGGTTGTTTTTTTATACACATCTGCATTGAAAATGATTCTTTGGTTAAAGAAACCTAAATCAATTCCTGCATCGATTTGTTCTGTAGTTTCCCATTTCAAATCAGAGTTTCCAAGTTTTTGAGGTATAACTCCAGGAACATATTGATTGTTAAAAGTGTACGTATTTACTATTGGATTGAAGTAATAAGTAAGATAATCATATGCCCCTACACGATTGTTTCCAGTTTGTCCATAGCTGGCGCGCAGTTTACCGTCTGATATTGTTTTGTTGTTTTTTAGGAAATTTTCTTCTTTAAATTTCCATGCAACTGCTGCTGACGGAAAGTACCCCCAATGGTTTTCTGTTGGAAATTTTGAAGATCCATCTGCTCTAAACGATGCCGTAATCATATACTTAGAACCATAGTTATAATTTACTCTCGTTAAAAAAGAAGCCATTGTCCATTCTGAATTCGTTGGATCTATTCTTGTAGGAACTCCTTGTCCAAATCCATCAAACATCAAAGCCTCGTTAGGCAATTGCGTTTCTCCATAACCATGAGTCCAATCTTTTCTTTGTTGAAGGGTAAAACCTCCTAGAACAGTAAATTTTGATTGTCCATAAGTTTTATCCCAAGTCAAAGTATTTTCATTCAGCCAGTTGCTATAATTGATATCTGAAATTTTTCCCTGAACTCCACCTACACTTCCTGGACGACCTTTTGATGTTTTAGTATTGTAGAATTCGCTTCTTTCCAATCTGCTTTCATTGATTCCAAAAGTGGATCTTAATTTGAAATTTTTAGCAAACGAATACTCAACATAGCCATTTATTCCAAAATTCTTTGTCTTACTAACATCATAAGTGTTCTGAAGATTAATCACAGGATTGATTCTGTAATCACTTGATGCGTTCATATCCGGGTCTTGAAATGAATCTTCTAAATCAAATACTTCAGAAGGAACAGGTCTCATTCCCCAAATAGAGGTCATAAGATTGGTAGTTGCACCATTTTCCCCTCTGGTTGGATCTTGTCCGGTCTGTTCCAAGAAACTATAATTTGAATTAACACCTACTTTTAAATTATCAGTAATATTATAATCAAGGTTTATACGTCCTTGGTATCTTTTATAATTTGAGTTCAACAAAATACCATCCTGATCCAAAGCTGAAACAGAAGCCGCATATTTCAATTTTTTAGTTCCTCCTCTTACGGCAAAATCATTACTGCTGTACAAAGCTGTGCGGCTGGTCAAATCCTGCCAATCAATCCCCTTCACAGTTTTATAATAATCAAGTGTTCTGCCTGGTTTAGTAAGGTAAATCTCGGTTGGAGTTTGTGGCGAACCAACAGCTGAAGTAGGAAGAGGGTTAAAATCTAATTGGTATTTCACGTATTCATAAGGATCCATTAAATCCATTTTATTCAACATATCCTGAACACCGGTGGTGCTGTTAAAAGTAAATACGGGCTTACCTTCTTTACCTCTTTTGGTTTGAATTACGATAACTCCATTAGCTCCTCTTGCACCATAAATAGCCGTAGCCGAAGCATCTTTTAAAACATCAATAGATTCAATATCAGCCGGATTGATTACGTTATTGTTTGGATCTTCAATCAAAAAACCATCAATAACATATAATGGGCTATTGGCCTGGGTAACCGAGTTGTTTCCTCGAATAACAATATCAACACCAGAACCCGGTCTACCATCTGCCGAAGTTACCTGAACCCCTGCAACACGACCTGCCAATGCATCGTCGAAAGAGCGAACAGGAGCTTTATTGATGTCTGACATAGATACACTCGAAACAGAACCCGTCAAATCTTTTCTTTTTACACTTCCATATCCAATTACTACGATTTCATCAAGATTGCTGGTCGATGATTTTAAGGTAACGTTTATAGTCTTTCTCTCGCCAACAGTAGCAGTTGAAGTATCAAAACCTATATAAGTGAAAACCAATTGATCTTTCGATTCAGCTTTGATGCTATATTGTCCTGTATAATCAGTTAAAACGGCATCTTTAGTTCCTTTTACAGTAACAGTTACTCCGGGAAGCGGATCTTTGGCGTCATCTATAACAGTTCCCGATATTACTTTCTTTTCCTGTGCCTGAGCAAAAACCGAAATAATGATCAAAAAAATACCAACAAATAAATGTCTCAAAACCTTCTGGGAAGGCTGGTATTTTAAATGTAATTTTTTCATAATTCTTAAATTTTGTTTGGTTAAATGTTAGTTTAGTTTCATTTTGATTTTCGCTTAATTTTTGTTGTTTACGAAAACGTTTTCTGTCATGTTTTTTTTTCAAATTTACTCCGGTCTGATCAATTTGAAAGAGGAATATTTTCCTTTTTTGGATTAAAATCCTCCTTTTTATGGGGTTTAGCTAAAAAAGTCCTTTTTTTTTATTTGTAGCGTTTTTTATTGCAGTTAAAATTACATTATTGAAAATTTTTGGCCGAGGTTCCCATAATTTTAGATAATTCAGCCGCTAAAATTTTCGTTTTTTCTGGCATCTCCTGATCCAAATTATGTTTTTCAGCTGGGTCTTTGCTTAAATCATATAGCTGTGGTGTCTCCTGAAGTCCTGTAAGCACATTTTTATCTGCTAACCATGATGGAGATGGTTGTGCTTGTGGTGCAATATACTTCCAGTTTCCATTTCTTATACTCATAGTAAAAGCCTCTTCAATCAAATATTGTCTTCCTTTTTGGGATTTTCCTAGCAATGCATTAAGCATATCAGAACTATCAACTGCTGTCTCTTTATTTTCGATTTTTGCGCCTATCAATTTTGCAAAAGAAGCAAAGAAATCAACCTGGCTGATTAACGCATTACTTTTAACTGGCTTAATTTTATCGGGCCAATACATGATTGTCGGCACGCGGGTGCCGGCCTCATAAGCACTGTACTTTCCGCCTTTGAAATTTCCCGCTGGTTTATGATTCCCATTATTTACCATTGACTGATCAGCATAACCATCGTTCAAAACAGGGCCATTATCGCTGCTGAAAACTATAATCGTATTTTTTTCAATATTCAGCTCTTTCAGTTTATTCATTATCTGGCCAGTAACCCAATCCATCTGAACAATAGCATCACCGCGAGGTCCCATTTTTGTCTTTCCGACAAATTTTTCATTTGGAGCCCTAGGTACATGAATATCAGGTAAAGCAAAGTACAGGAAAAATGGTTTGTCTCTATTGCTTGCAATAAAATTACTCGCCTTTTTAATCAGGATATTTGGAAACTCTTCATCTTTCCAATACGCACTATGTCCGCCGCTCATATAACCAATACGGCTTATACCATTTACAACCGTCCCGCTGTGTTGCTTGTCGGCGATCATTTTTAAGAATACTTCATCCTCCATTCCTGTCGGGTCTGATCCTATTTTTTTATCATAGCTCACCCTTATTGGGTCTTTGGGATCTAAATTGACAACTTTATGGTTTTCAACAAATACGGTAGGAACCCTATCAGCGGTTGCTGGTATAAGGAAACTATAATCAAATCCTATTTCTAACGGCCCTGGTTTAATGACTCCGTTCCAATCTGGACTGCCGTTTCCTAAACCAAGATGCCACTTGCCTACTACTGCTGTGGCATATCCTTGTTTTTTAAACATATCGGCAATCGTTTCCTGTTCTGGATTTATAATTAATGGAGCGTCGCCGGGCAAAATAGTTGCGTTATTTCTAAAAGCATAATTTCCGGTGAGCAAGGAATATCTTGACGGCGTGCAGGTCGAAGCAGTACAATGAGCATCGGTAAACTGGATTCCGCCTTCTGCCAATGCATCAACATTTGGAGTTTGAACCTCCGTTGCGCCGTAACAACTCAGATCGCCATAACCTAAATCGTCTACATAAATAAATATGACATTGGGTTTCTTGACAGTTTCATCTTCTTTTTTGGGCAAACACGAAACAGATAGTAGCATTAAAAAAGAATAATATAAAAAAAATGTTTTTTTCATAAGGCGAGATTTTATGGTATAAAAAAAGGCTAATACTAGCCTTTAAATTAAATTTCAATATTTCTAAAATCGATAGTCAAATTATGATTCAAATGTACTTTTATACAAGTTAACATAAGATGACAATCTTCCTTTTTTAGATTGAAATATTCCTTTTATTTTCTCTTTATAATCTATAAAGTCCTCGCTTAATTGCTTTTATGAATTCTCATTTTTAATTGTGCATCGTATAATGACAAAGGATAAACTTTTCCCTTATTAAAATTTTCGGTATAAATCCATTGGTCTTGGGTATCTGCTTTATTGCCATTTATGGTTACTTCAAACTGGGGCTGGTAAACTCCTGCCAAAATACTTTTTGGATACATTTGATGACTTAAATTATCTTTGACCAAACCCTTTACAGGAGACTGCCAGCTAAAAAACATCTCTGAATCCTTATCATTAAAATCGGCCAATTCAATATTCCACCAAGTGTTGAAATTTGCTGTATGTGGCAGATTGTTTGCCGCGCCGCCTCCGCTGATTTTATTGAGCCCTTTTATATTTTCGAATAAATTTTCCGATGGAGGAGAAAATCTTCTATCACTGAAACCATGAAAATCAAACAAGCCTGGTTTTCTGCTTATAGCCTTATAAGCAACATTTCTGAAAACATTGCCGTAAGCATTTCCTTCACCGCTCAGTACATGTGTAAAACTATTTTTGAAATTCAGGTTCTGGATCAAATTATCGCAGGCATGGCTATAAATCTTCACACCGCTATGGCCATCAAAACCCATAAAATCAATACTGTCGATGGTAATATTTCTGCTGTCCAGCAAATAAAGCGGACTGGTAAAATTTTCCAAAGTCACATTTTTTATCCAGCCATTGGCAACTCTGCAGAAATTTATCGCATTCCAGCCGTAATCCATCTCATGGCTTTGATATTTATCTCCTCCTTCGCAACCGTGATGGCAATAATACCCAGCCCAGCCTGACTTTATATGGATATTTTCTATCCCGATTTCGCTCAGCATTTCTGCCTTTGCCACAACAGGCTTATATTTTAGATCAAAATCTCTTCGCAATGGCTGCTTTAAAGTAATACTGTTTTTATTTATGCTTTCAATTTGGACCAGCCATTGATAAGATGGCGCACCGCTTGGCCCCGCGCTTTTTGCTGATGCTTCAAAATCATAAAATGCTGCAATTGGACTGATGATGCTTTTGATCAATGTACCGTCATCATCGCTGTTGTATAAACCCAACAAAACGTAATCATCAGCGCTCAAATGTTCTGTGCTTTTTAACGATAAAGTTTTATCACCTTTCTTTGCATTTTTAATGATTTGCGTCAAAATTTTTTCTTCCTGAATTTCTTCACTTACAACACCAGCACTGGTAGAAATTACCTCCGATTTTTGGGCTCCATTTTTAGGGAAATCGATTCCCCAAAAACTTTGTGTGGTCTGCAATTTAGTTCCGGTTTGAATCAAAGATGGAGATAACCACGGACTCACATCGTCTTGTGTCAAAGGACAGCCATCGAAAAAAACTGTTTCGCTTTTGCCAGTACCCTCTCCTCTCAAGACGATATTGCTATAGTCTATTTTTAGAAACTGCTTTTCCCTCGGATTCATATTAAAATAATAAATTCCTTTTGGAAAATATAAAACACCACCGCCAGCAGCACCAACTTTATCAATCAGTTGCTGTACTTCTTTGGTTTGGTCCTTCATTGTGTTTGCCTTGATGCCATGTTGTGTTACGTCTATTATATTTTGTGTAATCTCTGGCAATGGTACTTCTCCATAATGATAACCTGCATAGGAGAAATCGGGGAGCTCGCATTTTTGTTTGTTCTTTCTAAACTCTTTAAAAATCGCAGCTTCTTCTTGCGCAAAACATGAAAAACTGACAGTTAGCATAAACATGCAAAACAAAATCTTATTCATATTATTTTTTATTGCAATGATAAGTTATTTTCTAATCTTTTATATCGCAATAAAGCTTCCAAGTAATAATAATCGGCATAATTTAATGGTACGTCAATTTCACTATTGTGCGGCAAACTGCCGACAGAATGCTTGATTAAAAAATTATTATTCGTATTTGGAATCGCTAAATAAGCACTACTGCTCAGCGATTCTATAATTTCGACGGCATCAGCTTTGTATTTTTTTCCTTTTTCTTTAGACAAATAAGTACTTATTTCCAAAAGCGCCGAAGATACAACAGCAGCTGCCGAAGCATCTCGAGGAACTGGATTGCTGTATTTTTCTTTTTGATAATTCCACAACGGAATGTAGCCTTGCTGATTAACGTTGAAATCCCACAACGGAATTTTGTCTTTTGGCAGACTTTTATTATTCAAAAAGAAATCAGCCAATTTAATTGCCGTATCTAAATATTTCTTGTCTTTCGTTTCTCTATACATTATGGTAAATCCGTAAATTGCCCAGGCCTGTCCTCTCGCCCAAGTCGAATTGTTTGAAAATCCCTGACAGGTTTCTCTGTTTAAGACAGCTCCCGTTTTTTCATCATAATTCACAACGTGAAATGTACTGTAATCAGGTCTTATATGATTTTTCATTGTAGCATTGGCATGTGAAACTGCTATGTTATAATAAAGAGGATCACCTGTTTCTTTAGAAGCCCAAAAAAGCAGCTCCAAATTCATCATATTATCAATTATTACAGGATATTTCCAAAGCGTTTTGCCGTCCCAGGACATGCGCTGATCCCAAGATTCAATGCACTTTGTTATAGGGCTGTATCTGCTGGCCAATGATTTTGCAGATTCGAGAAGTATATCGCGATACGTTTTATTTCCTGTTAAGCGGTAACCGTTACCATAACTGCAATACATCATAAATCCCAGATCGTGCGTACCTTTATTAAACTGATTGTCTTTTAAGGTTTCTGTCCATTTAATAGCAGCTTGCTTCCACTTGTCGTCTTTTGTATATTCATAAACATACCATAAATCTCCTGCCCAAAAACCACACGTCCAATCTTTTAGATCTGTACTCTTTAAACTGCCCTCAGCTGTTGCTGTACGTGGATAAAGATTATAGTTTTTTTCAACGTTGATCATATCTGAGTACATAATTTCAGCACGATTAAAGCTTTCATTGATTAATAAATCGGCAGAGTTATCTGCGCTGGAAAAAGCCAAAAGTAAAAAAGCACAAGGCACGACCTTTTTTAAAATACTCATAATTTATTAATTTAGTAAATCTTTTGTGTATTGACTTATTTTATTTTTCCCCTCAAAAAAACTGTAATTCAAAATAGTTCAATCAAAAAAATTATCTCTTATTATTTTCCAAAATTGAGCTTAATTAAAATAAAAGCAGATTAAAATTTTCCTTAATAAGTGTAATAATTTCCTTTTTTTGTCTTTTTAATATCACAGACAATCCACAAAACATTAAATATCAAAAAATTACTTTTTTAAAATTGCTTTTTCAGGTGTCATAGTCTTTTAAATTGCTAATTCTTCAAGGCAATGTTTCTTAAAAAACTTGCCCAAAAAATGCAGATAATCAGCAGATCATTTTCTAAGATAATTTAATATCTAAAATCGGTAAAATAAAATACATTTTTATATAGACGAAAAAACTTATGCTTTAAAAAGTTAAAACATTACACATTTGCAAGTCAATACTCGGAACAATTAATTTTATTTAAGTTTAAAGCATTATTATTTTCAGACTAATAAAATTTCTATTAATTTTGAGAAATATCTGTAAGCATTCTTTCCCCCTCTTTTTACATTTTTCGATTTTAAAATTTAGTTATTTTGACGGCTTTAAAAGTCGCTTAATTTTGTAAACCTTAAACTTTTTTATGATTTTAAAAAATCAAAATTTTAGAATTCTTTTTTGGGGGATTTGCGTCTGGAGCTTGCTTTTTTCATATTCTAAAAGCTTTGCTCAAAACAATTCGATATCATTTAACCATTTAGATGTAACGAATGGCCTTTCAAACAATAGTGTTTTATCAATCAGCCAGGATTCTACTGGTTTCATCTGGTTGGGGACGAAATATGGCTTAAACCGTTTTGACGGTCGTACATTTAAAATTTTTAAAAATGATCCTGAAGACAAAAACACTATCTCCTCAAATGATTTTATAAAGAAACTGGCATTCGCTTCAAATAAAAAAATGTGGGTGGTAACCAGCGGATTGGACTTATACCATTCTAAAGACAATTCTTTTGTAACGGTTCTCCCGCAAACTGAAGGTCTTTTAAAAGTGCTGCAGGATTCGAAAGGCAATTTATGGATAGGCTCATTAACACAGCTTAAATTTAAAGGAGCCAACAGCAACAAAATACTCCCTATTAAAATAGCAAAAGAAAATTTGCAGGTGTCTGAACTTTTTGAAGATAATGCGCATCATATCTGGGTGGGAACATCTGATGGATTGTATGAAATGTTTTTTGCCAATAAAAAACTAGTAGTAAAAAGACATTTCAGTTCCCAATTCAAAAACAGTGAGAATGTAGATTTGATTACAAGTATTGTACAAGACCAAAATTTAAGATATTGGATAGGAACAAGAAAAAGCGGACTTTATCTTTTTGATAAAAAGACAATGAAGCTGAGTCATTTTGTAAAAAACAGTAATGATAAAAATTCATTGGTAAATAATAATGTCCGCAAAATTTTGCTACATAAAAACGGTTCACTTTGGATTGGTACTCAAGACGGATTATCCATTTTAAACCCCTATACACAACAATTTATCAATTACCAGCATGATCCTGCTAAACCAAACAGTTTAAGCCAAAACTCAATTTATGATATTTTTCAGGATAAGAATGGATCTGTCTGGATAGGAACTTATTTTGGAGGTGTCAACGTAGTTTATTCCGTGAATACTCCTTTTGTTGTCTATCAAAATAACAGCAATAAAAATAGTATCAGCAGCAATATAATAAGTTCAATCGTTGAAGACAGCAGGCATAATTTATGGATTGGCACAGAAGCCGGAGGCCTAAATTATTTTAATAGGGAAACTCAACAGTTTAGCAATTATAAAAACAATATTAATGATAAAAACAGCTTAAGTTCTAATTTGGTTAAAGCTATTGCCATAGATAAAAACCAAAACATTTGGATAGGAACCGGTTTAGGCGGTTTAGATCTTTTTAATTCCAAAACTGCTAATTTTACCGTTTTTAAACGAAATGCAACCAACCGCAACAGTATTGCTTCAGACAACATTAACTGCTTGATTGTCAACAGCGAAAACAAATTATTTATTGGCACTGACTCTGGCTTGAATATTTGTGATATTGAAAGCAAAAAATTCAGTTTTTTCCCTACCACTGGAAAAACATTTATAGAAAAATCAATCAGTGCATTATTTGAAGATAAAAAAGGTACAATTTGGATAGGAACTCCACTTGGAATTTATAATTACCAAGGATCAAAATTATTGCGCAGAAATTTTAAAGACAGCTCAAATAAAATATTTAAGTATAATATAAATTGTTTTCTGGAAGACAGCCATGGATTCATGTGGGTAGGAACTTATCATAACGGATTGGCGTTATTAGACTTAAAAAACAACAGTTACAAAATTTTTAATACTGATAACGGTTTGCCTAGTGACAATATATTAGCTATTACTGAAGATAATGATTCCAACCTATGGATTGGTACTGATAATGGTTTGGTGAAATACAATCGCCGATTTAATACTTTTAGAACTTTTAATATTCTGGATGGGCTTCCTGACAATCAATTCAATACAAATTCCGTTTTTCGAGACACTCAGGGACAGCTGTTTTTTGGCACTTACAACGGCTTAGTAAGCTTTATTCCTCACAATATTCAAAAAAATGCAATGCCGCCAGATGTGGCATTGTCAAACCTGAAATTGTTCAATAAAAGTGTACAAGTCAATGATGAAAATAATCTTCTGAAAGAGGACCTTAATTATAGCAATTCCTTGACTTTTGATCACGACCAAAACAATTTTACAATCGAGTTTTCGGCATTAAACTTTATAAAAGCCAATAAAAACAAGTATGCATACAGACTGGAAGGTTTTGAGAAAAACTGGAATTATGTCGACATACCTTCTGCAACCTACACTAATCTGCCGGCTGGAGATTATCAGTTTTTAGTTAAATCAGCTAATAATGATGGTAACTGGAATAAGAATATTAAGAAAATCAATATTGAAGTGCTGCCTCCTCTTTGGAAAACCTGGTGGGCCTATGTTTTTTATTTTATTGTTGCTTTTACCATTGTTTATTATATAATGAAATTCCTGAAGGCAAGATCAGAGCTTAAACAGGAATTGCATTTTGAGAAAATGAAACTTGATTTTTTCACAAATGTATCGCATGAAATCAGGACTCCATTGACTCTTATTTTAGGACCAATCGAAAAATTGGAAAAACTAACTGCTGAGAATACTCCGGCAAAAAAATATGCAATCAGCATTAAAAACAATACGGAAAGATTGTATCGCTTAGTAAATGAATTATTAGATTTCAGGAAAGCAGATTCAGGTAATATGCGTCTTTACTTTTTTGAAGAAGACCTTGTTAAAACCTTAAAGGAGATTTTTGACAGCTTTCAGACACTCGCCGAAGCAAAAAATATTCAGTACACTTTTAAAAGCAGTAATCCTGAAATTTTGGTTTATTTTGATAAAGATCAAATGGAGAAAGTATTTTTTAATTTATTATCAAATGCCTTTAAGTTTACTCCAAACGGTGGTATTATCAACCTAAAAATAACATTAAAAAAACATAATGTAAAAATTACGGTTAGTGATAATGGCAAAGGTATTTCCATCAATAATCTGGACGATATTTTTACTAACTTCTATCAGGCAGATCAAAGTATGGGAACAGGAATTGGCCTTGCGCTCACCAAGAGTCTTATCGAACTTCATAAGGGAAAAATAAGTGTAAAAAGCAAGCCAGCATTAGAAGACAGAGCAGGAAAAACAACTTTTTCAGTACTATTGCAATTGGGCAAAAATCATTTAAGCGAAAATGATATTTCGCCAATGCCTAAAATTGGGAACAACATTGTTCAGGAAATTGAAGATAGTGCATTTGAAAGTTTTATTGAGAATCCGACTGAGGAAAACAAAAACAAAAGTGCGACTATATTGATTGTCGAAGATAACGATGAAGTTCGCGATTTTATCAAACAATCTTTAGAAACGCATTATCATGTTTATGAAAGCGAAAACGGGCTCGAAGGCTGGAAAACTGCAATTCAGATTATTCCGGATTTAATTATCAGCGATGTTATGATGCCAGTTATGGATGGTTTGGAGCTCTGCAGAAAAATTAAAACAGATGTTCGTACATCACATATTCCTGTCATTATGCTTACTGCAAAATCAGCACCAATTCATCAAATCGAAGGCTTGAAACATGGTGCAGATGCTTATGTTACAAAACCTTTCAGCGATCAGATGCTCCAGTTGAATATTCAAAATCTGCTTTCTTTAAAATCTGCTTTGCAAAAAAAATACAGTGAACAAATTTTAAAATTGCCGATTATAACCAATACAGAATCATCACAGGATGAGATTTTCCTTCAAAAGCTGCAGCAAATTATTGAAGACAACATTGGCAATACAAATTTGGATTTAGGATTTATAACCACCGAAATTGGTATCAGCAAGTCTGTATTGTATAAAAAATTTAGTGCGCTTACGAATCTGTCTTTAAACGAATTCATTAAGAATCAGCGTTTAAAACATGCCGTTGAATTATTTCAAAAAGGTGAAACTTCGACATTAACAGTTGCTTTACAGGTTGGTTTTAATGACGCAAAGTATTTTAGCCGTGAATTCAAAAAAGTGTATGGCATTACCCCTAGCGAATACATCAAAAATAAAGGACAGACATTAATATAGGTCGTCAACTCAGGACTTAAAATTGTATCTCAGCTTTTATTAAATGAGATGATGAAGGCGGCTTTAAATAATGAACCGCAATAATTTTAAGTGATAAGATTTTATTTTTGCTTAGTTTTCTTAATTGATTGGCATCAATTTTCCATTCAATCCATCCTGATTTTTGACCTTTAAGAGTTGACAATAAAATACCTGAAGCTGAATTATCTTTATAGTTCATCTTGTTTTTTTTATCATCGGGCAAAAAGTAAATTTTCCATAATATGTCTTTTGGTTTGATAACAGTTTCAGGAACTTCCATTCGTAAAACAATATGATCAAAACTATTTATTTCATTTAAATTAAATTTTAGAAAAATCTCTTTGTAAAAATCGTTAATGCTTTCTTTTTTTTTCACTGTCAAACTTTTTTAATATTTAAGCTGTAAATGCAGAACATTTTATTTGAATTAAAATGATTAAGGCAAATTTATTTTAGTTGCTAAACATCATGGTGGATTATACTACTTATTAAGGTGAAAATCTTCCTTATTTGAATAATGGCATATTTTACTTGATCATATCGATTGTATATTTTAATACTTATTTTATCTCTATACATCAAAATCGACTGACTCAAAATCTAAGGTTTTAAAAAAAGATTTTACTCTGCTTTTGGCAATTATATTATCTCCTGAATAAAATATTTTATCTCCAACATAGTTTTGTTTCTTCTGTAAACAAACACTTGGCTCTATAATATTATACGTTTTTATTATGTTGGCCTCGGGCAACTGTAAAATAAGTATTTCACTTGATGATTTTCCCAATGCAAATTTTGGAAATTCCTTGCCTATTATACCATTATTAGTGTGTATTAAAATTTTTCCTGACATGTCAGGCAAATCAGATATAAAGTTTTTAAGATCATCTAATGGAACAAACAGTATAATAATTCCAGCTTTCAAAACTCGCTCTTTGCTCACTAATTTTACTTTATTTCCCATTCTCATTACAGATTCTTTTATAATATTATTGTTACGTACATGGCTAATCAATACTTCATGTCCTGCTTTAGCTGCTCTATCAGCCAGTTTCATTGTGACGCTGGATACTCCTATAATTCCTATCTTCAAATCTTTTATTTTTTAACATTAATTCTTTTTAAATATTAAAATATTTAAACTGTTAATACATTCAGAATAGAGGTAAGATATGAGGTGGAGGACAAGGCATAATTTCGATACTGACCATTCAAATTCAAAATGTAATTAACGGCAAATTTATCTTGGTCAACAAACATCATGGCAGAGGATAATCCTTATTAAAGTGAAAATCTTCCTTATTTTGAAAAATTATATCTTTTACTAAATCTGGAGGTATTGGTTAATTTACCACAAAAAGTTGGGTGCCAATTATACTTACATAATAAATTGGATACTATTATTTTTATTGCAAATCGGTAAAGTCCTGAAATACTATTAGCCAAATTACAGGCCAGCAGAGTGCATTTACAAATCCCATTAACGATACCAAAACAGTTATGAGTGGTAATTCTGGAATTCCTGGCAATATAATCATTGTTGACGGCGAGATGAATAATATGGTTACAATCAAAAGGATTCCAAGTAAACAAGATAATTTTAAAAAACCGGTAAGAGATGTATATTTCGGAATTAAGGCGATTCCTAAAATACACCCTACAGCCATTGCTGTCATTGTACACAAAATCAGTTCCTGATAAAAATCGATATCATCACCATATGTTCCAATTCTTTTCACAAAGATTTTACTCAGATTTCCAGCCAAAACTTTGAAAACAAAATAAAATATCAAAACAATTAAACTTAAAACAAATTGCGTTTTTTTAAACATTTCTTTAAGTTTTTTAAAAAATCCTGAATGTGTATCTCTTTGCTCTTCTTCAAAATTTATTTCAGGAAGAAGTAAAAACTTCACTACAATTGCTAGAGCAAATAGAATCAGCACAATAGAAATAATTGAAATATAAGTAACTTCGTTTTGTATCAGTAGAAAATCCTTAGATGTTGTTTTGATTGCAGCGTTTTGGAGAGCAATTTTATTACTACGATAATCCGAATTGTTCTGAGCATATATATTATAATAACCAATAAGAAGCAATATGTGGCAGATATTTAGAATAGAAAATTTATTGCATTTACGCAGATTATAATTAAACCAGAAACTTATATTGTAAAATAAAACTGAATACCTCTTTTTCATACAACTTTTTTTGTTAAGAAATCTTGATTGATATATCAAAATTATCCTATAGTATTGAAAGTAAGAGGTGTAATATTCCCTATTTAGATAAAAATCTTCCTAATATTAATAACTGATTAGAGTTGTTAGAATATGAGGAGATTTCTAAAATACCAATACCAAAAAGGCTCTTTATACACTAAATAGATATCTAATCTAAAATTGATTATCAAAGGTCGTTTAACTCCTTAATGCTATAATACACTAATTATTAATCCAATTTTTTATAACTTTGCCGCAACCACGGGATTAATGTGCTCTTTAAAAAATATTTTTACAAATTAACAAAACAATAATCTGTCTGAAATTTTCAAAGGTTTGTTTGTTGTTATTTTGCGTTATTTTGCTCAGATTTTGTACCTCTATTGTACCTCAAGATCTGTTAACCCCAGCAAAGACTGGACTACTAATTTCTGCATCGGGAAATAGGGCGACAAAATAACGCAAAACAAAATGAGAAACGATTTAGAATATTAGGACAATATTTTAAATCGTTTTTTTTCTTTGCCACTTCTATTCTTATCCTATAGAATTTTAAAAATCTTTATTAGTAAAAACAACTTTGAATGACTAAAAATAGCATCAATTATACTATATTACGCTTCAAATTTGATATTCTGATTGTTAGCGAAAAACTACATTTATAAACTTACGTTCTTACTAGGCATTAGTTAATAAATATTAATCGCAATAATCTATAAAATAATGAAAAACAAAACTCTTGTTGTTTTTGTATTACTAACTGTAATGCTTCAAATAAAAATAGAGGCACAAAATTTAAAACTCCACCCTAAAGGTTATTTTTCTACTCGTGGTCTAGACGTCACTGTTTTTGATGATATTTATCCTGATGGCCATCAAACAGGAGTTACAATGATTCAGCATGGTGAACGCGTTATGGCAAATGGAGATTTGCGTTTAGAAATCTCGCCAGGACAATGGTCGCCTGTACCGAAAGAGGTTGAAAAAAAGATAGATTCAGGTTCTAATACCATTTCTCAGACTTTATGTTATCCTGATGAATCTAAAAACCGCATTGGTTTTAACCCAATAGATTACCCGGATTTGAAATTAAAATATAAAGTAAATGTAACGCCAACCGACGGAAATAATTTTCGAATTACGGTCGATTTAGAAAATGACATAGATATAATATGGCTGAAAAAAATTGGTTTTAATATTGAATTATTTCCAGGCGATTTGTTTGGAAAGTCTTATATCTGTGATGGAAATTTCGGCATTTTTACTCCTTCTCCTTACGGACCTCTTCAATCACAAATTGATGGACAAAACCTCGGAACTCCACTTTGTAAAGGAAAAAAAATTACAATTGCTCCCGAAAGCGATTTGTCGAGAGTAACGATTCAGTCAAATTTAGAAGATATTGCTTTATGGGATGGAAGAATCAATCATAATAACGGCTGGTTTATTGTCCGCGCGCCTATTTCTGCAACTTCTGGAAAAAGGATTGTTGATATTGTTGTTTCTCCAAATGTTATTCCGAATTGGACTTACAAACCGGTTGTTCAGGTTTCGCAAATTGGCTATTATCCAAAACAATCTAAAATCGCAATTCTGGAAACGGATCCAAATGATACAGAAACATCAGAAGTAATTTTGATCAAACATGACGAGTTTGGCAAGAAAAACATCAAAACCATAAAACCTAAAAAATGGGGCGACTTTTTAAGATACAATTATTACCAAATAGATTTTTCTGAAGTAAATGAAGAAGGAATGTACACATTGAGCTATAGAGGAAATGAAACTTCGCCTTTTCAAATAAGCAAAAAACTTTATGACCGAGATGTTTGGCAACCTATTTTGGAATATTTTTTACCGGTACAAATGTGCCACATGAGAGTGAATGAAAAATACCGAATTTGGCATAACTTCTGTCATTTAGATGATGCTCAAATGGCACCAACGAATCTGAATCATTTTGACGGATATGTCCAAGGACCTTCGACACTTACAAAATATAAATCGAACGAAGTTGTTCCGAATTTAAATCAAGGCGGATGGCATGATGCTGGAGATGATGACCTGAGAGTCGAATCTCAAATTGGAACAGTTTGGAATCTGGCACTTATGCTAGAAGAATTTAATATCGAATCTTATGATGCAACGAGTATTGATAATGATAAAAAGATAGTTGAAATTCATCAGCCTGACGGCAAATCAGATGCTTTGCAACAAATGGAACATGGACTAGCATCTATTTTAGCAGGATATCGTTCTATGGGGCGTTTGTATCGCGGAATCATTACAAACAATTTAAAACAATACGTACTCCTTGGAGATTTTGGCGGAGTGACTGACAATAAATGGACCGTAAACCCAAGCGCTAAAGATGATGATAGATGGGTTTTCACCGAAGACAATCCTGATCGGGAATTGTATGTTGCTGGCGGACTTGCCGCTTCTTACCGGGTTTTAAAAGCTACAAATCCCAAATTGGCTACTGAATGTTTGGAAACTGCAAAAGCGCTTTATAATACTTCCTTTCAAAAATCAAAAAGAGCAGAAAGCAAAATAACTGCTCTTGTTGAATTAACATTAGCAACCAATGAACCGACTTATGTCAATCAAATTGTTTCTTTAAATGGAGAGGTGTTAAAAAATTTCGAAAATTTAGGATGGAGAGTTGGGCGAATAAAACATCTCATTAAAGACAAATCATTTCTTGAAAAGTTGAATGCTGAAGCCCAGAAATGGAGCGCGAAAACCAAAAACAATTCGCTTACAGATTCTCCTTTTGGAGTTCCTTATAAACCCAATATTTGGGGAGCTGGCTGGACTTTACAGGATTTTGGTGTACAGCAATACTATTTCTCAGAATCATGGCCAGAGTTTGCAAACTATGAAGTGTACAGCAATGCTTTGAATTTTATACTTGGAGTTCATCCCGGCAATAATACAGCCTCTTTTGCATCGGGAATTGGATCTAATTCAGTATTGGTAGCTTATGGGATGAATCGTGCCGATTGGTCCTATATTCCTGGCGGAGTAACTTCGGGCACGGCACTTATTCGACCAAACTTACCTGAACTTAAAAAATGGCCCTACTTTTGGCAGCAAACAGAATATGTTATGGGTGGCGGATCAACCGATTTTATGTTTTTAGTATTGGCTGTCCAAAAACATTTTGGAAAATAAATAATGATTAAATAAAAAAGATAAAGTATAGAAAATGTTTTCTATACTTTATCTTTATAGTTCCGAATGGTCTTTAATCTCGCCTATTCAGAAAGTTTATTTAAACAGCTTAGAAGCGAACTGATATAAACATCTCCTCCATGTAAGCCATTCATGCGCAGTTTCTGGAGATTCGTAGTAATCATATTTAATGCCTTGTTTTTCCAACATCGTTCGAAATGCTCCTATTGATTTAGGAAAAGGAGCTGGTTCTTTTGTACCTAAACCTAACCAAAAGAGTTTGATTTTTTTATTTAATGCACTTCCGTCTTTATATTTTCCATCTAAAAAAGTAGAAGCATCAAGAGGATCTATACTCGGATAATTTGCTGTACCGCTAAAGCCTCCATAATAAGAAAAAGTGTCGAGATGATTCATCATAATTCTCATCGTTTGATTCGCTCCCATCGAAAGACCTGCTATAGCTCTATTTTCACGATTGGCAATCGTTCGAAACTTAGCATCAATCATTGGGATAACTTCGGATATTAATACTTCTTCAAAAATAGATTCCGGACGCTCTTTCTTATCTTTCAGTCCATTACTTTGAGGCTTATAAGCGTAGCCATTATCCATTACTATAATCATTGGCTTTGCCTGTTTTGAAGCAATTAAATTATCTAAAATTAAATTGGCTTTGCCTTGAGAAGACCAGCCCGTTTCATCTTCGAAACTTCCGTGTTGTAAATAAAGTACCGGATAACGTGTTTTGGTATTTTCATTGTAACCTGCCGGCGTGTAGATAAAACAGCGTCTAAAAGAATTTGTCAGTTTTGAAAAATAAATATTTTCGCTGACAAGACCATGAGACACATTTTTCAAGTCGAAAAACTCCTGATCTCTTGATGGAATTTCGATTCCGCTTCCCCATCTTCCTGCACCATAGAAATACAAACTTCCCGGATCTGGTACCGAAGCGCCATCAATATTTAACTGGTAATAATGAAATCCTTCATCCTGCGGATTCGATTCTCCTGTCCAAACTCCATTGGCATCTTTTTGCATATCATATTTTACACCGCCAATGTCGAGTTGTACCTTATTTGCATCAGGCGCAGAAATACTGGCGCGGACACGTCTTTGCGAATTCACCTCTGGAAATTGTTTTCCGGCTTGGTTCATTGATGAAGGCTTAAAATCCTCAATTATTTGTGTTTCCTGACTCCAACCAGATTGAAAACACAAGCTTAAAATTATACTGGCAATATTTAAAAATCGTTTCATATTTATATTTGTTTACGTTGAGGTTAATTTTACCGCAAAGCACGCAAAGTTTTTTTGTCATTGTGTTTACGTTGTCTTTTAAGTTCGCTAAGCTTTGTCAATAGAACTTTGCGCACCTTGCGGTTAAATTTTAAGCCTGTTTACTATTTTTCATTTGCCAACTCATTTACAGCATTTGCAAGAAAAACGTACCAGGCACCGCCATCGATAATACATTCATTTTCACCCCAAAAAAACGGCCAGTCATCTTTATTTTCTAAATAATCAGGTTTAAGAAAAATAAGTCCGGGAACTACTCCGCCGGCAATCGTAGTAAAATCGGCACGGTTGTTTCCGTAAGCTACTTTTTTGGATTTGTTTCCAACAGCGTTTACAAAAGATAAATTAGAATAAGGATGACATCCAAAAATATAGTTCAATCCTTGATAAACAGCTTCTTTATCTATAACATCAGGATAGAATTTATGAATGTAATAGTTTGTGCTTGCCCAATTAATAACCTGAGAAGTGCCACCCCAGCCTCTCTTAACCAGCGGAACTCCATAAGGATTATCAGCATTCTCTTTATTTGTTTTTTCTTTATACTTGATAACATAGCTTCGTAATTTTACCTTGTAGTTATCATCCATAGCAGGCACAGCCAAGAGCGCAGAATTAATATTGAATTCTAAATTTTCATCCAATAATTTCCAAATTCTATCTAGAAACCCTTTTTTATAATTCTGGTCTTTTGTGCTTAAATAAAGCTGTAATATTGCGATCATGTCGCTTCCTTTGCCCCATCTTGCTATTGGACTATTATCTGGTTTTGCCTTTTTTTCTATTTCAGTTGCTTCGTTTGTCAATTTCAGTGCAAGAGATAAACATTTAGCCGAAAGTTCATCATTGTAGCCTTTTAAAGCTCTGCTTGCCGAAGCTAATGCACCCGCTGTTCTGTAATCCAAAAACGAAGAGCGATTGGTAAATGCCCATCTATCATCCATCGTACCACTCGAAACTCCATTAGATTCATACGGTTTAAGAGAAGCATTATAAGGCAAATTATCCGTTTCTGTAGAAGCGTCTCCCAAATGATGATACTGATGCAAATTAGGTACAACAATTCCTCTTACCGGATGGCCAATATTTTCAACCTGTGCTACAAGATTTAAAACACCGTGCTCAATTTGTTGTAATAAATCGGGTTGGCCATCTGGACGGTGAATGTCTACAAACTGCGTTTTTTGGTCAATATAAGTTTCATCTCTTTTTACTTTAAATTCTTCCCAAGATTCTACAAAACTGTTGATTACGCTGACATGAGAAAAAGTTTGTATATCAAAATCCCCAGCGTCAAACCAGCCTCCAACAGACATTCCCGGAATACGTTCTAAAGGTTTATATTTTGTTTCTGTAGTAGGACCTTGTTTATAGCCGTCAAAATGCTCGTGATTTAATGGTGCCTGAAGACAATCATCTAAAAATGGTTTTCCGTGCCAAACTCTGTAAGCCTCATTCACTTCCATATGATCCATTTGCACCGGAAACCAGACATCCATTGTAGGATGCCATACATTTGAATAAACATTGTCCTCTATTTGAAAAGTGTTTGTTTTTTGATTGCCATATTGAATGTAATAAAGTCCTTTTTCCTTAATAGAACTAAAATCAAACTGAGCATAAGTATATCGTAAATAATTTCCCCAAACTTTGACATCGCCTTTCAGTTTTTCTACAAATTTTCCATCATCATTAAGTTTATAGATTGATGCTGTAGCTAATGCTTTATCATTTTGATCAAGTTCAATTACCGCCACTTTATTTTGTCCAGGCATGTATCCAACTTGCGAAAATCCAATTACGGGTTCTCTTGTCCAGTTAGGAATTGCGTTAGGTTCTACATACCATGTCAGCACTTTTCCTGTTTTATTTGAAGGAAGCATGCTTCGCGCAATAAACCAGCCATTTTGGCCAAGATTTCTTCCATCAAAAAGCATTACATCTTGATCTTTCGACTGGATTTTTACGGTGCGCTCTAGATTTTCGGGCGCAAAGATGAAATTCTTCCCTGAATCTAAAGGAAGAGTGGATATAAATTCCTTTTTTCCGCGATCGTCAAATGTAGTATGTCCGGCAAACTGTGGTATTTTTTGAGATAAAGGCTTTATTTCAGTATTTCCAGAAGGATATCGCGGAAACGTTCCTGCCTTTCCATCAACAACATAATTACTTTCGAAATAAGATGTTGGCAAAAATTCCATATTAAATCCTGCTCTTCCTTCCAATTGCTTCGGAACTGGCTTATCTAGAAAAACATTGATCAAGAATCCGTTTCCTTTTGATGTTACTATTATTTTGGAATCAAAATCAAATTCTTCATATCGAAGTGTAACTTCAATGGTATTGTTTACTTTATCTACTTTTCGGCTTGTCATTTTCGGAATTAAATCCCATTGTTCTGGCGTGTTTTGAAGTCTGATAGCTCCACCAGTTACGGTTCTTACACCATGATGAATAAACTCTATACCGGCCGTTTTTTCGTCAAAGAACATTCCGTTATATTCATTACTAAAAACCAAAACATTTAATCCTCTGGTTTCAAAATATTCCTTTTCGTTTATTTTCAATTTTTGGGAAAATGAAATAGTTGACCAACTAAACAAACAAAGAAATAGGAATACTTCTTTCCATTTTTTATTCTGAAAGTTCAAAAGAACTGTTGAAATGCTATTAAGTTTAGACATAATTTAGATTTTATTCTATTAACCCAAACAATTACTTTGTCGTAAAATATTCAGATCAATGGATTGAATTAGTACTGTTGAAAAATCTACTTAAATAAAAGAGGCGCTAGCTCTTTGAAACTGCGACGCCAAGTCAAAAATTCGTGAGCTGTATTTTCAGAGATATAAGAAACCGCATTATATCCGGCATCTTTCATTGCTTTTATTGAAGTTTCTACTGCTTCAGGTCTTTCTTTGCTTCCACAACTTACAAAGACAAGTTTTACTTTAGATTTATCCTTAATTTCTTCAGGTTTATAAATCCCGCCACTAAGAAGAGCATAATGAGAGAAAACTTCTGGTTTATTAAGCGTGATGGTGTGCGTCTCCATCCCTCCCATCGACAAACCAGCCATGGCACGATTGGCTTGATTAGCAAGCGTACGGAAATTTGAGTCGATATACGGAATTAATTCGTCAACAAGAACAGTTTGAAATGGTTCAATCTTGAAACTTGCCAGACCTCCAAATTTGATTTCATTTGTCATTCCGTAAGTCATTACAATAAGAAATGGTTTTATTTTTCCTTCTGCAATCAAGTTATCCATTATTAAATTGACACGTCCCTGATTGCTCCATGCCGTTTCATCTTCTCCCCAACCATGCTGTAAATACAAAACCGGATATTGCTTCGTTTTATCTTTATGATAACCTGGTGGTGTATACACAAATGCTCTGCGTGAAGTGTTGGTACTTTTAGAAGGAAAAAGAATTTGCTGCACATTTCCGTGTGGCACACTTTTCAATGCATAAAAATCCTGATCATGAGCTGGTATTTCAATCCCACTTTCCCATCTGGTAGAACCGTAAAAGTTGAGCGCTCCCGGATCGTTAAAAATTCCGCCATCAATCGTAACATGATAATAATGAAATCCTTCATCCATTGCTCCTGCAGTAGTTCCTCTCCAGTAGCCATCTTCCTCTTTAACGAGTGCAGTTCCTCCTTTTGCTCCGCCTAAACCAAGACTTACCACAACCGACTTAGCTTCGGGAGCTAAAATTTGAAATCGCGCGTAACCCTGAGAATTAACTTTAGGATATTCCTGCCCTGGCTGGTTAACCGTGGAAGGCTTAAAATCTTCGATAATTGAAGTCTGACTTGCTTGTGAAAAACCAGTACTGGCTGACAAAATAAATGCCCATAACATCACAATTGTATACTGTTTCATAGTATTATTTTTTAAGTTTAAAAAATTAATTAACTGATGGAGTTATAATTTTATAATTTCCGCTTAGATGCATTAAACTAAAGAGGTACATCAATCCATCATAATACGGATCAAAATAGCCATCTTCATAAGGTTCGAGTTTGGCATTCCAAAGTGCATGAACAAAATCGATACTTTTTTTATCTTTATTTACTAATGATGCTGTAGCCGAAGTTGCTACCAATCCGATGGAGTGTCTGAGTTTTTTGACCGGTCCAGCTTGCAGAATAAAATCAGGTTTAGAGCCATCCAGATTGAATTGATCTTCAAATGTTTCTAATCCTTTTGATCTAAGGAAATTTTGAAATTTAGAAGCATATTCTTCCTGCCATTTTTTATCTTTTCCGTACCAAGTATAATCCATTGCAATATTCATAGGAACGCGCCAGGAATCATATCTAAATCCGGGTGGCATCCAAGGTGTAGGATGAGGTTCGCCTGTAAATTCGGCATAATCAGAGTTTAATCCTGTTACCGGATGCGTTGCTTTATGCAAAAATTCACGAGAAACAGCAGCGCATTCTTTATAAAACTGCTCGTGACCGTCTTTCGCATACAATGCCCATATTTCGTAAAAAGCCGGAACATGATAAGAAGGGTCTGTCCAATTGTAACCGCCACCTTCGGGCACGAATGAAATTTGTTTATGTTCGGTATTGATAATATTGTGAATGTTGCCAGTGCCATCTTTTTTCCACATATTATCCAATATTTTTCTAGCTTCTTTGTAATAATCTATTCCTGTAGTATTGCCCCATTTGTTAGAAGCAAAAAGCAAACTTGTTACAAAATACAATTCACCATCTGAAGCTGATCCAGCCGAATTTTGTTTTTTGGTTTCAGGATTTACACTCCATGCAAAATAGCCTTCTCTTGCCCCCTCTTGATGTTGCATGTATTTTACAGACCATCTCCAAATTCGGTCAAAAACCTCTTTTTTATTAAGCTGAACCGCAACCATCATTCCGTACGACATTCCCTCGGTACGCGCATCTTTGTTTTTAACATCCGATACATATCCTAAAGAATCACCTTCTTCAAAATAAACTTTGTTTGGTCCTTCAAAAACATCATAATAGGCTTTTGCTAATTTTTTATCAATATCACTTTGACTGTATCCTGCCTCTTTAAAAAGATTGCGGTATTGAGGTGTTTTCAATTCTGATTTTTCTGCTTTCTTTTTATTCTGACTTATAACCAAAACCGGTAAAATCAATCCCAAAACCAACACTAAATAGTGGAGTTTTACGAGGGATTCGCCTGTAAAATTTTTATTTAATATCATTTTTATCTTTATTAATAATTAATTCGAAACCAGTCAAAATCTACATATCCACCGATATTTTTTGTCGCATAATTGAACAGCCCAAAACGATACCCCATAAAGTGAGGAAGTGTATATTTCATTTTTAAAGTTTCACCAATAGGATTCCAAACTTTTCCATCTAAGCTATAGAAGAAGTCTGCTTCATCTTTTTTATTGGTAAAATCGCATTCAATCTTTAAATAAACCTGATTTTGGCTGAGTGGAATTTGCTTTACTTCAACAGCTTTATCTGAAATAGTATTTTTCATTACAATGAATTTTTGTCCGTTTTCAGCTTTTATTCCAACCAATCCGTACTCTTTTTGCAAAGCGCTCAAGCCGGCGAAATCTCCTTCTTTCATTTTAGAAATATCCAATAAAACAGAAGCTTTGCTCGTTGGTCCAATAGTTCGCTGCGTTAAGGTATTTCTTGCGGAAAGAAAATCATAGTCAATTCTTCCTGTTTTAAGGCGTAGAAATCCTTTTCTTTCTTTCAAAGTCCAAAGTGAATTATCCGGATTATGATTCCATTGCCAAACTAAGGGTAATGTTTCTTGTCCTTTTGTTCGATTGAATTCATCAGAAGCGACCAAATTCGGAATTAAGCCTTTACTTGCAGGCAAGTCTAAAGTTTCTGGAACTTTATTGTTTTCTCCCAAAATTGGCCAGTCGTTTTCCCACTTTACGGGAACTAAATATGGAATTCTGCCAACGGCGCCAAAATCGCGAAAAAGATAGGAAAACCAGCGTCCATCGGGAGTATCGATAAGTCCGCCTTGTGCAACACCTAAATCCTGCAGACCAACTTTTCCTTCCCAAGGACCAGTAATATGATCCGCTTTATGAATAACCACTGTTCGCATTCCGTCTTTTGGCCAGCAGATATTAAACAAATAATATTTGCCCTTAATTTTGAATAATTGTGAGCCTTCAGCGCCAAGCATAATGTTATTTCCAGCAGGCAGACTAGCGTTTTCTATAATAATTTTTTCAGGAACGCCTTTTTTGATTCCAGTCAAATCATCATTCAATTCTACTAATTTGATTTGGCTCGAGCCATAAACTAAATAAGCCTTTCCATCATCATCAAAAAACAAGGAATGATCATGATAAGCTGGTTTAAAAGAAACCCTTTGCCAATTTCCTTTTTCGATATCTTTTGTTTTAAAAATATACGTCTCACCAGTTGTTTGCGCAAAAGTTGTAACATAATAATTCCCGTTGTGAAAACGCAAACTACTTGCCCACGAACCTCTGCCGTACGTACTTTTCTCATCGGTTAAATTTAATTCAGGCATATCTGCCAAAGTATCATAGGCATAATTAATTAGTGTCCAATTAACCAAATCAGTAGATTTCATAATGGGCAAACCCGGACTCATGTGCATGGTAGTACTGCTCATGTAATAATTTTTATCCACTCTGATAATAGAAAGATCGGGCACATCAGAAAAAATTATCGGATTTTGAGCTTTTTTTCCTTGTGCTGAAGCAGCCATCTGAACAATCAAAATGAAGAAGGTAAAAATCAAGCTAATTCTCTTTTTCATAACATAAAAAATTAAAATCCTTTTTACTTGATCGTGCTCACACCTTCAGTTGTTTGTATTATTTTCTGAATTGTTCCATCTTTATTATAGTGCATATAATCTACGCAAATTGAACGTCTGTAGCTTCCACCTGTTGGCAGACTTCCGTTATGATAGAAAAAATAAGATTTGCCTTTAAAGTCAATAATACCCGGATGCGTCGTAAAACTATTTTGTACATTTTCCTGAATAATACCTTGATAATTCCATGGTCCTGTAATGCTTTTAGCTGTGCAGTATTCTATCATTTCTGGTTTGGTTCCTGCACTGGCATATACTAAATAGTAAAGTCCTTTTCTTTTATACACCCAAGGTCCTTCGATATAATTTTTAGGTTTGAAAGTAGTGATCTCCCCATCCAATTCTGTCATGTTCTTTTTAAGTTTGACCCATTTACAGCTTCCATTTCCCCAAAACATATAGGCTTGGCCATCATCATCAACAAATACTGTTGGGTCAATATCGTCCCAAGCGTATTTCATGTCTGTTGTCATTTCATTTATAATTAGCGCTTTGCCAATTGCATCTTTAAAAGGGCCAACAGGACTGTCAGAAACCGCTACGCCAATTGCGGCGCCACCGCCACTTCTATCATCTTTTTTATGGAATGTAGAAACAAACCAATAGAATTTTCCATCTCTTTCAATACATTGAGTGGCGTAAGCATCGCCAGTAGCCCACGAAAATGTGCTAGGTGAAAGCAATGCTCCATGATCTTTCCAGTCTTTCATGTTGGTTGTAGAAAACACATGCCAATCTGCCATTTTATAGTTTGTATCCTGCTCCGTTGCTACATCATGGCCTGTATATAAGTACAATGTGCCTTTATGTACAATTGGAGCTGGATCAGCGGTAAAAATATCTTTGATAATAGGGTTTTGAGCTTTCAATTTAATTACTGACAAACAGCACATTAGTATAAATGCTATTTTAATTTGGTTTTTCATTATTGTGGTTTTTGGGTTAATAGTTATTCTTTTGTAATTATTTTACTTTTCAATCGGAATTAATGAAATCACGAAGCCTCCTCTTCGAAGCAATTTCACTTCAATAGTTTTATCTTTATTTACTTCCAGAACTTGAGAAGAAAAGGCTTTATCGTGTTTGCCATCTGCAATAACAACGGCACGATAATTAATTCCATTTTCTAAAAAATCTAATTTGATTTGTTTTGTAAGCTCTTCACGTTCTGAGGCACTAATTCCTCCAATGTACCAAGAGCCTCCTTTTCTGCGCGCTATTATCACATCTTTGCCTGGATAACCATCTATAAGTTTGGTTGTGTCCCACGTTGTTGGAACTTCTTTTAAGAAGTTTTTCGCCTCGTCAGGTAATTGGTTATATCCCTCAGGCCTGTCTGCTACATGTTGGAAAGGAGACTCAAAAAGTACAGAAAGTGCCAATTCATGTCCATAAGAAGTATGATGCGGAAATTGAGAATTGGTAAAAGTCACAGGAGTATAATCCATTGCTCCTACTACATTTCTTGTAAAAGGCAAAATCGTGTTATGTTCTGGAGCTGTGGTCGAAAATTCAGGTCCGTTATTGTACCATTCCGCTCCGCGCACAGCTTCATAAGTCATTAAATTTGGATACGTTCTTGACCAGCCTCGCGGTACAATACAGCCATGAAAATATACCATGATTTCAAATTGAGCGGCATCTTCTAAAATATCCAGATAATAGTTGATCATATCCTGCTTTTCGCTTTCGAAAAAATCAACTTTAACTCCAGCAACGCCCAATTTTTTAAGTTTTGTAAATTCTTCCACTCTATTTTTATGCGTCAGCATTCGATCTTTTGGCGTTGAAGACACCCATGTATGATCTCCTCCTGAATTATACCACATCAAAGGTTTAATACCTTTTGAGTGGATGTATTTTAAAGCATCTTCTAGATTTCCGCCATTTGTCATCGCATCCCATTCCCAATCTAAAAGCGTATAAGGCCAGTTCATTTCTACAGCTAAATCTGCAAAATCACATACAATTTTATAATCTTTAGTTCCGTGATTACTTGACCAATAATTCCATGAAACTTTTCCGGGTTTTATCCAGTTCGTCGTTTTAAAAGTAGTTGGCCTTGAAACATCATCTACTAAAGTACTTTCAACAATATCATCTAAGCTTCCAATACTAATTACTCGCCAAGGTGATTTCCACGGAAGTGAAATTTTTGGTTTTGATTCTCCAGTTCCTCTGGCATCCTGTTGATTAGGAAATGTAAGTTTATAAGTATTGATGTCTTTGGTATTACTTAATTTCGTTCCGCAATAACTACGATCTAAATCAGCTTCATGTAGGAGAAACCAAGACGATTTATCTGAAGAATTAAACAATGCTGGATAACACCATTCTTGTTGAAGTATTTCATCATCACTGGATGAAGCATATAATCCTTCATTTGCCGGATTCCATTTTTCCAGCCATCGTTTATTTTCTTTCGGTATTTGATAAGCTGTAAATTCATCATTTATTATGTAAGAACCTTGTTTTTCAGGAAATTCATATCGAAACGTAATGCCATCATTATATGCTCTAATAATAAGATTTAATTTGGCTTTGCTTGGATTTTCAAAAGAAACTGTTATTTCGTTGGCCAAATTTTCGCGAACTGACTTTTTGCCAAATGGAAGCTCATAATGCTCTTTAATTAGTTTTGGTTTTGTTGCTTTTAAAAAACGAAGTTCTTTTGAAAAATCGTGATCGCTTCTGGAAAGACCTAAATTTATCCTTGGAATTATTTCTGTCATCTGGTCAGCTGTTTTATAAGATACTTTTAAATACCATTCACCTTTTATAGTTGAATCTACAGCATACAAAGCCGTTTTGATTTTTCCATTTGGTGATTGCAGAATGATATTTTGTGACCAGATCTGGGACAGATTAAACAAGGCAAAAAACAGTATGATAATTTTTAATTTCATGATTTTGGATAATTCGATTAGCTCTATTATAAATAGGATAATTAAGAAGCAATGAAAAAGCCGAAAGGATTAAGCTTCCGGCTTTACGATTTAAAAACTAAGGCACTTAGTTATAAACAGATTCTGTAAAATAACACTTATAACCCACCATAAACTTTTAAACCAATTTTTATCTTTCGACATTTAATTATCTCATAATGAAACAATTAATCACATTCTGGACTTTATTTACTTATTCACTAACGGTATCAAAATTTAATCAAATCATGAATAAGTGTATTTATTACAAATATAAAAAAATAAATCAAAACACAACCGGTTGTGTGATAAATTTTATCAATTTTTGACAAAAAAAGCATTAAAATAAAATTATATATGTCTTTTTTTAGCCAATAAATTAAAATTTTCGTAATTCAAATGCGTTCTGAATTAAAATATTTGCAGATTTAGAACTGTTATCCAATATTCTTTATACAAGTCGTAAAAAATAAAAAGTGACAATTTCAGTAATAACCTATTAATCAATAGTCTTCGCGTAATACTGCTTTAGATAATTGTTATTAATTTTGCTTACAGCTACAGTTACATCTACTTCAGGTTTCTTGCACGCTTTGTTTACACATACATATATGTAAGTTTCATTTTCAACAAAGCGATTTTCTAATAAAGGAAGCCTGCTCTCTTTTGTTGATCCAGCAATTAAAATATTAGGCAAATAGTAACTTTGAAGTTGATTTGTTTTGGACATGGCATCTTTGCCTGAAATAGCTATTTCAAAATAATTATCTGTATAATTCAGCATTAAATCCAGCCAATTATAGTGTTCCATAGGAGATTCCAAAGCATTGACTTTTACATTATTCAAGATTCGCTGTGCAGTTTCTGAATACGTATCATCAGAATAATAATGTCCTAATAAAAATAAATTATGCGCCAGAATTGAGTTGGAACTCGGAATAACATTATCTACGACTTCCATTTTTCTTGTAATTAAACCTGTCGAAGCATCAGATGCAAAATAAAAAAGGTTTGATTTTTTATCCTGAAAATGTTTAAGACTGTAATCAGTTAATTGTTTTGATTTGGTTAGCCATTTCTCGTCAAGAGTAATTTGATATAACGCAATAAATGCATCTACAACACTGGCATAATCTTCTGCAAAACCAGAAATACTGCTTTTGCCATCTTTATAACTATGATTCAAACTTCCATCTTTTTGCAATTGGTTATCCCAAATAAAATTGGCATTTTTTAAAGCAACCTCTTTATAATGCGGATTCTTAAATGCTCTATAAGCAGATACATAACCTTTTATCATTAAAGCATTCCATGAAGTCAATGTTTTATTGTCGACATGCGGACGAGGTCTTTTATTTCTTGCTGCTAAAAGTATTTGCTTCCAGTTTTTAATTTTTGAATCCAATTGAGCTGAAGTCAATTTGTTTTGAACAGCAAACTCTTTATCTGACTGATTTTTAAGCAAGACGTATTTCTGGTTTTCCCATAAACCATGTTCATTAATATTGTAATAGTTCTGGAAAAGCTGATAATCTGATTTTAATACTGATTGCAATTCTTTTTTATCCCAAACATAATATGCGCCTTCCTCTAATTTTTTTTCTTTGTTTTTGCTGTCAGCATCTATAGACGAATAAAAAGCTCCGTTCGAGGCCATAAGTTCTTTTTCTACAAAATTCAGAGTCTCAGAGACTGTTTTTTTATAAAGTTCATTTTTCGAAACCAAATAGGCATCGGAATATAAACTTACTAACTGCGCATTATCGTACAGCATTTTTTCAAAATGAGGAATATGCCATTTTACATCTACTGAATACCTAGAAAATCCACCGCCAATAGCATCATAGATTCCGCCATCGGCCATTTTTGTCATGGTATTGAAAACAAAATTTTGAATCGATTTATCATTATTCTGAACACTATAACGAAGCAAAAACTGCAAAGAAGCTGCCATTGGAAATTTGGTTTGACCAACTAAACCTCCATCTTTATAATCAAAATGTTCTTTCCATGATTTTAAAGCAGTCGAAATCTCCGTTTTATTAAAATTAGCATCTTTAGTATTTACAGCAATTAATTGTGATTCTTGAATTCCTTTTACTAATTTGTCTGCATATTCGCTTGCTTTGTTTGGATCTTTCTTATATAAATTAGAAATTTCGGTTAGAGCTTTTGTCCATTGCTCTTTTGTAAAATAAGTACCACCAAAAATAGGTCGGCCATCTGGAAGCGCAATGCAATTTAACGGCCACCCGCCTTCGCCGGTCATCAATTGTACGGCATTCATATAAATCTGGTCGATGTCTGGACGTTCTTCCCGATCTACTTTTATGCTGATGAAATTGTCATTCATTAATTTGGCAACAGAATCGTTTTCAAAACTTTCTTTTTCCATAACGTGACACCAGTGACAGGAAGAATATCCTACCGAAATAATGATAAGTTTATTTTCTGCTTTTGCCTGATCTAAAGTTTCCTTATTCCAGGCTTTCCAATTTACTGGATTATGCGCATGTTGCAAAAGATACGGACTTGTCTCATTGATCAAATCATTCGTATATTTATGATATTCTTTTTGATTCTGTTTTTTATCGCAACTTAAAAAAACGCAGAAAACAAAAAATAAAAGGTATTGAATACGCATATAAATAAAATGTAAAAGTGTGAATAATGACTTGGGTTGCAGAAGTTTTTAGAAACTTATGAAGCTAAAATAGCAATTTATATTTAAAAGATTTATGGAAACGAAAGAATGCTTCAAATGTTCTATTAAAGGCTTCAAAAGTGACAATCTTATTTCAACTTTCAAGCTATTTTTACAAGTAGCATTTTATTCAAATTATTAAAGAAGGAAATTTTTGCAAATGAAAAAACTCAATACTATTTTAACCCTAAACCATTTCACTGATCGAAGCAAAAAACAATACGTATATGTGAGTAAAACATCTGACAAACTTTCTGTGCTAGAAAAAATAGGCTATGGTTTGGGAGATTTTGCAGCGAATTTGATTTTTCAAACTTTGCTTACTTTTTTGGCTTTCTTTTATACCGATGTTTATAAAATTCCTGCCGGAACTGCAAGTATTATTATTTTTATTGGCGGTTTTATTGGTGCTTTTTTTAATATCATTATGGGTATTATTGCTGATCGTACTCAAAGTCATTGGGGAAAATTCAGACCTTGGATTTTATGGACTGCGTTACCTTTTGGAATTGGTTCTGTACTAACTTTTTTAACCCCAAATTTTAACGAAACCGGGAAAATTATCTATACGTTACTGACTTATTTTTTCCTAGTATTAATCTACTCTGCGAATAATTTGCCATATGTTGCTCTGAGTGGTGTTTTAACAGGCGATATGAAAGAAAGAAACAGCCTTTCATCTTATCGTTTTGTTGCTGTAATGATTGCTCAATTTGTAATTCAGTCCCTTTTATTGCCCTTGGTCTTGATTTTTGGGCATGGTGATAAAGCAGTAGGTTTTAAAAATACGATGATATTGTTTGCTATCATAGGCACAATTTGTCTGCTGATCACGTTTTTTACAACCAAAGAAAGAATCATACCATCAAAAAATCAAGAATCCTCAATAAAGCAAGATTTCATGGATTTGTCCAAAAACGGACCTTGGTTGATTATGGTACTGGTTACTATTTTAGTATTTATAACCTTGTCTTTAAAAGGCGGAATGTATGTTTTTTATTTCAAATATTATTTAGATCCAGCCGCACAAACCGTTTTTCTGAATGATATTGGCTTTACTTCGTTTATTGAAAACCTGAATAATTCTTTAATAAACATGGGATTTGTAGATCTTCAATGGCCAAAAGATGTTCCAACCTCTGCTTTTAGTCTTTTTAATGCAGGAGGAATTATTTTTATGATTATTGGTATTATTTTTTCAAAATCACTGGCAGATTTTTTCGGCAAGCGAAACATATATATCGCTTTTATTTTTTTATCAGCCATCAGTCTGCTACTTTTTAATTTTTACAGCAGAACTGCTATTAAAATAGTTTTTATAACGCAATTAGTTCATGGCTTTCTTTATGGCATAACAATTCCTTTACTATGGGCAATGATTGCCGATGTGGCTGATTATAGCGAATGGAAAAACAATCGAAGAGCAACTGCTACTGTTTTTTCGGCGATGCTATTAGGGTTAAAAATAGGAATCAGTATTGGTGGTGCATTAGGAGCCGCTTTTTTGTCTAAATATGGCTATGTAGCCGAAGAAGCAAATCAGGTTCCGGCAGCATTAGAAGGAATTAAACTTTCTATAAGTATTTATCCTGGCTTCATTTTCATTATTAGCGCAGTTTTATTATGCTACTACATCATCGATAAAAAAATGGAAATCCAGATTGAAACCGATCTAAAAGAAAGAAGATAAAAACGACTTAAATAACTTTAATATAAAAATAAAAAACCTGACACATTTTAGCGTCAGGTTTAAATATATAATTAATTATATTTTCTATTATTCAGCTCCATCACTACTTGCTCTTGCAAGTGCAAAAGCAGCTACTTTTTTACCTAATGCCAAACCTTTTTCACAATCACTTCGATAATGTATTGCGCCATACATTCTTGAGTTTGATGCCTCTAAAGCCATTGCTTCATATTCCATTTTTTTAGCCGGAATAAAATGTGATAAAACCGCACAGGCAGAAGCGCTAAAAGTAGAATGCCCCGAAACATAAGCCGGAAAATTAGGTACTCCCGCAGTGGTTTTAATTGAAGGATCCATTTGACAAGGGCGTGGATTGAAATAAGCATATTTTGCATCCCAGCAACTTATCGCTGCATCCATCATGGCAACATTTAATAAAGCCAAATTTCTTGCCCAGCGAACCTCGCTGTAGGATTGTTGTACAAAAGTTTCAGAAGCAATCGCGTTCCAATGCCCTGGAGGCGTGTACGTATCTACTCCATCGGCCCAAAAACTTACAATTTCCAAATGTTCACGAGACTTGTCCTGACTAAACATTTTAATCTCAGCTAATTCTTTAGCAAAAGCTTCAGATTTTGTTGAAGGAGGTGCCGGAGGACGATTTGCAACTACATCAGCTTCAGTCATTAAAAATGATTTTACTTTTCCAAATAAAGGCAACATTGGCGGTCTTGCGGGCACTTCTAATGATTTCCAAGGAGTTTCGCCTTTTGCTGCAGTCTCAGATTCTAATGCTGCCCAAATTGCTGGTGTACCAATAGCAGCTCCTGCTCCATCAGTTGAAGCACGAGTGATGAATTTTGCCGCAACCTTTCTTCCTAAAATTATTCCGGCATCAACATCAGAACGAACATTTGCACCACTGATAATTCGGTATAGTTTTTCTTCTTCTGCCTTTTCGTTTACATAAGCAATTTCAGTAGGGAATAATAATTTTAAAAGCTCTACCGTAACTCCTGTCACAACAGCATCTTCTGAAGGGAAAGACGGCAAAGTACTTTTAGGAATTAAAACTTGCAAACTTGGATCAACAGTATAAGGCGCTGCCCTGTTGTAAATCTTTTTATAATACCATGCCGCAACTAGCGCATCATATTGAGCGGCACTTACATAAGCATAAGCTCTTGCGGCATAAGGCGGATTAGAAAATGGAAATTGAGGATAAGCAAACGGATTTGCCGCTGAAGGTGCCGGATAAGTTCCATCTTCATTTTGATACGGTGGACGATTGTGTCTCGCTACCAATGTTCTCAAAATTTCATTCCATCGCAGCACACTACCTACGCTCCAATACTCGATTATTCTTTTTTGTTCTTTTGTAATATCGACCTGAAAACTCTTTATTTCATTAATCTCTCTGGTATATGCAGGTGAATTTGTCGCAACGGGAACATCTATTGTAAATTCATCTGGTGCGGTCAAAAGATAGGTTTTCCAAGTGCCAGCTTCAGCATCTGTATTTGTCGGGCTTAATTGCGGAAACTGCTCATTGCGTGGTGTAATATCATCATCACACGAATAAATTAATCCGACTGCAAAAAGTAATATCAGACTTTTTAAAACTATATTTTTTATATTATTTTTCATCTTACTTGCCTTTTTTATTAAAATTAATCAGATAGAAAATACCTCCATAAAATGAAGTTGCTTCTCCCACATTTCTACCTTCTGTTACTACATTATATCCGCCTACAATAGATAATTCAGGTTGTTTTATAACCGTATATTTTCCATTCACACCCAATTTAAAAGCATTCATGGTATTGCTAGGAAAAGGCATGTTGTTTTTTGTAATATCAAAACCTCCAGATTGTGTAACCGAATTGTCGATAATAGCTTCTGCAATCAGTCTTGAGGAGCGATATCCGAATCTAAAATTGACATTTATTAAATCTGGCATATCTACTTCATTGGTGTAATGAATTTCATTATCTAAATAGGAATTTCGATCAATTGTGATGTTTCCTCTTTTCAGATAAGCTCCAGAGAAAGTAGCAAAAAAATGGCGATACTGGACATCTCCCATCAATCTAAGTGTTCCTGTATTGCTCCCAAGACCAAGGCTTAATGGCAAATAATCGGCAGCATAATCTGATCCAGGCGTTGAATAACTTCCTAAAACAATTAATGCATACTTGACATTACCAATATTTTTTTTAATTGGCATGTATTTTAAAGTGAAAGTTAAATCCTGTATTCCTTTTTGACCTTTCATAGTTCCTGCTGTTGCTTTAGTTTCAACATAAGGAACAGTTAAAAGAAAATTTAACTTGTCGAATATTCCGTAATTCCCCATAAAAGCAGGACCTTGAGCGGATACCGTTCCGAGATTAAGATTTTCTCTTTTATAAATGCCTTCCCAATATTCGTTCCAACTACTGTATTGATAAACCGCCCCGAAGCAAAAATCATTTTTCTTCATCATAAGCGCATCTATATCAGTTTGTGCATTCATCATAAGGGAAATTATGAAGAGAAAACACAAGTATATTTTTTTCATTTTTAATTTGTTTGTTGGTTAATAGTTTGTTTTCTATTTACTCATTCAGCATTTGTTGATTCTGAATGGCAACGTTCGCAGTAAATTTTTCCTGCTCTTTTTTCAAGCTCATTGCTGCATAATAATCTTCGTTGTATTTGCCTGCAATAACCAGTGCGCCTGCTACCAAAACAATATTTTTAATAACGTATTGACCAGCTAATGTTGGTTCATAAGGAAAGATTTCAAAACAACTGGATTTTAGAATGAAAAAAGTGGATAGCGTTGCCATCATGTGCAATAATAACAGCACAATAGTTACCGGAATTAATTTTCTAAAGAGCAATCCCAATCCGATACATACTTCACAAATTCCAAGAATTGGAATAAAGAATTCTGGCTTTAGCCAAAAAACAGTTTTCGCCACCATGTCGCCTGCAGGACTAAGACCAAAGATTTTTAGAAGTCCGAACCAAATGTAAATGATGACAAGAGCCATGCGCATTATGGAAACACTATGTTTTCCTATTTTTTCACTTAATGAGAAATAGAAAGAATTAAAAGTAGTTTTCATTTGTCTTGAATTTTAGGATTAGTTAATAAAGTGTGTGTAAAAACAAGTCCTTACAATGTCTTAGAGACACTGTAAGTATTGTTTTTAGAAAGTCAAAACTGAACCCAAAATGAGAGTTCAAAAACTTCTCTCGACTTTTTTTTACGTTAATTAATCCTGACGCTTTGCAAAAAGGAATTGTTTTTAGTAACCAGAAGATATGTTTTCCCTTGAACTTTTATTTTTTCCATGTTTTTGACGTCTCCCGGAGTAAAGAATCCGCTTTCAACTGCTGTCACCGATTTGAATTTTCCTTTTCCATTTCCTTTTAAAAATAATCCATGACCGGCATCGTTTCGAGGCGTTTCAACTTCAGAATTGTACATGTTTCCTGTAATTAACGCATCAAGATTTCCATCTTTGTCATAATCATCTACCATTATTTGATTGATACAGCTCAGTTGCGCATCAACAGGTAATTCATGAATTACGAATTTTCCGTTCTTATTTTCCAAATAAATACTGGCAAAAGATTTTACTTTGTAATGCAGGGCTTCTTTAAGTGACTTTTCGGTATAAACATCAACAAGAGTAGCTTCTGAAAAACTTTCGTAGTCTTTGAATTTCTTTTTGATATTCGGAATTTGCTGTGACGAACAACCACGGCCACGCACCGGATATTGTTTTCCATCATTGTAATAACTCAGTACAATATCTTTGTGTTTGTCATTATCAAAATCTTTCACAAAAATATCGAAGGTTTCATCTGGAGTTGCTTTGTATTTGTAGTTCAAGCCGTTATTTCCAACAATATAATCCATGTCGCCATCCTTATCAAAATCGCCTTGTTGAATGCTCCACCACCAACCGGTAGTATCATCGTTAAGTCCCATTTCTTTTGTAACTTCTTTGAAACCTGCTTTTGAATTTTGAAAAATTCGGATAGGCATCCATTCACCTACAACAATAATATCATCTAATTTATCATTGTTGATATCTGTAATTACAGCGCTTGTCGCCATTCCGAGATTAATAAATTCTTTAGGAGCTTTCTTAGAAATTTCAAATTTTGGTTGTGTTGCTGTGCTTATATTGTGCAACAAATAAGTTGTTGTTGGTGAAGGATATTGTCCTGGAACCTGTCTTCCTAAAACCAAAAGATCCTGTTTTCCATCTTTATCATAATCAATCGGGTACACTTTTGAACCGCTTACTAACATTGATGGCAATACTCCTGCCGAAGCTTTAGTAAAATCACCTTTTCCGTTGTTGATATATAATCTGTCTTGCAATTTTGGATCATTAATCAAAAATTCGTAACCACCGCTTACCACATACAAATCGTTATCTCCATCATTATCTGCGTCAAAAATTAATGTTCCTGTATCTTCACTAGCTTTATCTAATTCCAATGCTGGAATGCTTTTTTCGACAAAACCATTTTTAGTCTGAAAAAACATTTTCCCAGAATAAGTTGCAGAACCTCCAATAAAATAATCATCAAGACCATCTTTATTCAAATCACCTACAGCAATCACAGGACCAAAAGTTGACATTTTATGAGGCAATAAAACCTGATCCTTAAAATCATCGTATTTATTTTCTTCGTGTTTGTAAACTGGAAAAATCTTGGTTTCTGTTGCAAATAATTGACTTTTCGGAGCTGTTTTCGCTACAATTTCTTCTTTAGCATCCTGCTCTTTAAAATGAAGTGTTTGATTCGCTTTTACATTGTTTAGTTTTTGCACTTTGCCATTTGTCCAAACCACTTTAACTTCATCAATTGTGTTTTCTTTACCTACACCAAAATGCAATTCAGGAGCAACAGACGACTGAAATCCTCTTGTTAAAGTAAGTTCTTGCATTTGAGTTCCTTTTTTGGTTCTCACATAAACTCGATTTCCAAGACCATAAACATTTTTTGAATTGCCTTTGAAATCTACTTTGAGATAATTGTTGAGTTTTGAACTTGAATTTTCGAAAACTGACGCATAATCGTCGATATTATTTACTACAATATCCAAGTCGCCATCGTTATCTAAATCGACGTAAGCAACGCCATTTGAAAAACCTTTATATTCAATTCCCCATTTTTTATTTGCCTGCTCAAAATTTAAATTTCCATTGTTTTGAAACATGAAATTATCAATTTTCTCAGATGGAATTTCCTGAGATTTTTTTAGCAAATCTTTTGGTTTTAGATTTAAAGTTTCAAGGCTATGAAAGAAATCATTGTTATTAATTTCTCTTCGAGTTCCGTTAGTTACAAACAAATCTTTATTTCCGTCGTTGTCAAAATCGGCGAATAAAGGTCCCCAGCTCCAATCTGTAGATGATGTTCCGGTGATACGTGATACATTGCCAAAATGCGGAATTCCGTTTTCATAAACACCGGTGTTTAACTGCATACAATTGTGCATGTATTGGTAATTAAAACCTGCATCAATGACATCCCAAAAAAGTTTTGGATTCATACTCGACATGTTTGCTTTTTTACGGCGATTGTCCTTCGCATCCATATCAACCTGAAAAAGATCTAAATTTCCGTCGTTGTTAAAATCTGAAATATCAACGCCCATTCCGTAAAATGAATTATGCGCCATTGCCTCTTTTACCACTTCCTTAAAAGTACCATCCTGATTGTTTATGTACAAGAAATCGGGTGAGTTGAAATCATTTGAAACGTAAATATCAGGCCAACTATCATTGTTTAAATCGCCCACGGTAGCGCTTAATGACAAACCATAGTTTTTTACACCTGCTTGTTCGGTAACATTTGTAAAATGATTTCCATCATTTCGATACAAATGCCCCGATTCATTGTCTTTGACATGAAGCATCATTTGTACATAATCGCCCGTGGCCGAATTGAATTTAGTAGGAGGATAATTGGCAACAAACAAATCTAGATCTCCGTCTTTATCATAATCGAAAAAAGTTCCCTGAACGCTGTTTCCAACATCATCAATCCCGTATTCTTTGGCTTTTTCTGTGAAGGTTCCGTTTCCGTTATTGATATACAATTGATTGTTTTTAGGTCCGAATTTCCCTCCAACACTACAATAAATATCCAAAAATCCGTCACCATTAACATCTGCCATAGCTACTCCGGTATACCAACGGCTATCACCTCCTACACCAGCTTTTTCCGTAATATCTTCAAATTTTAGATTCCCTTTGTTCAAGTATAATTTATTTGAAACCTGATTTCCTGTAAAATAAATATCAACTAAACCATCGTTATTGATATCTCCAGTTGCAACTCCTCCACCCAAATAAATATAATTGTAAGTGAAATAATTAAGGGAATCATTTTCTGTCAAGTTATTACTGAAATCAATTCCTGTATCAGAACGGTCTAAAGTCGTAAAGATTTTTTGATCAGAATCTTTAGAACAGCTTGCAAGTAATAGTAAGCTCACAATGCTCAAAAAACCTGCTATCGTATTTATATTTTTCATTTTTATACTTTAAAAATTTATCAATTTGTCTAATGGATTAATCTCTTAACTCCGAGCAATTTATCACATACAAATAGGTGATCTTGCTCCCGCTGTTGGAAAGGAAAGTTTTTTAAGATTGATGTTTGAAAATTCTTTTTCGCCTTCAATAATTTTGATGAATTGATTAGGCTTTACATTTTTAAACACTTGCTTTTTCTGATTTTTTGGCCAGATAATTTCGATTTGGTCGATAATTGATGCTTGTCCAATACCTATTTCCATTCGCAATGCCGATGCTCCAAAACTTCCACCTGAATTTAAAATCCTGTAAACAGATCGTGAAATGCCGTTTTCTTTAAAGCTTACTTTTACCTTCGCACCAATGGCAGAACGATTGCTTTCTGTACCTTCCAGTTTTATCTTAATCCAACGATTGTTGTTTTGGCCGGGATTCAGGTATAAAGAATTATTGAAAGCATCACCAAAATAAGCGCCTCCAACTTCTATAAAAACATCGCTGTCGCCATCATTATCGAAATCGTTAAACGCTACGCCGTGTCCTTTTTGCAAATTCCCCATACGGCTGGAAACAGTTACATCTGCAAATTTTCCGTTTCCGATGTTTCTGAATAATTTATTTGGAGACAAAGATTTATAATCTGGATTTCCGGTTCCGAGATACATGTCCAAAAAGCCATCGTTGTCAAAATCTCCAAAATTGGAGCCCATTGCAAACACTGTTTTGCTTAAACCGGACACCACAGAAACATCAGAGAAGGTACCGTCATGATTATTGTGGTACAAATACATTTTGCTGCTTCCATTCGGAATATTTAATGCTTCCATCGCAGTTTCACCAGCAATCGATCCGTTGAACTGATAACCGCAAACAAAAATATCCTGCCAGCCATCATTGTCGTAATCCCAAAACCAAGTTGGAAAAGTCATTACATTGATTCCAGCTAAACCAGCTTCGTCTGTAACATCTTTAAATTGCGGAATGCCATTTTTAAGTCCGGTATTTTTTAATAATATCTTCTTTTTATTCATTCCAGAAAGAAACAAATCAATATCGCCATCATTATCATAATCTGCCGACGTTGCTCCTTTGATAAAAGCAACAATGTCACATTTTGCTTCTTTTGCAACATTTGTAAATGTCCCATCCTGATTGTTGATGTACAATTCAGAAGGATATGATCCATCATTTGAAGATTCATTGCCAATAAATAAATCTAAATAGCCGTCATTATTAAAATCATTCCAGTTTCCGGCTTGAGTAGGAAATTCAGAATACAAACCACTTTTAATAGTGACATCAGTAAAAGTGCCATCGCCGTTGTTGCGTAATAATGAATTAGGTTGTCTGCCGAATTTATGCATCCAAGCTCCTCTTAAAACAAAAATATCAACATCGCTGTCATTGTCATAATCTGCCTGGATCATATTCAGACCGCCTTTAAATCTGCCTATTTCTGAAATTTTGGATACATCTGAAAATTTTCCTTTTAGATCATTTTGATAGTAATGCATAACGCCATCCAAACTCCAATCTGAAGTAACAATATCCAGATAATCATCATTATTGAAATCATCAACAATTACTCCGCCCGACATATTTCTGCTTTTTATGCCCACGTTTGGCGCAACATCCAAAAACGGTTTTACATGATAGTCCGAATCATCTTTATTCAGATTAGGTATCAGCCATTTTTGAGGAACGTTTGAAGGATAACCGCCTAATGTCATGTAAGCAATATTAAGCAACCATCTTGATTCATAATCATTTGGATCGATGTCTAATAATTTCTTATAAATTTCGATTGCATTTTGAGAACCTTGTCGTATCGTGTGAATGCCATTTTTTTGAATGGGCATTATACACGATTCTGGATTGTGATAATTGACACAATTTTGCTTTTCGCCAAGTCTCATATAAGCAATTGCCAAACATTTTAACGCTTGCGGATCATCTTTGCCATCAATCGCTTTTTTTCTTTTGATGGCATTTTCCATAATTGACACAGATTCAGCTTCTTTCCCGAATTTCAACAAAGCATTTCCTTTATTTAATTCGTTGAATAATTTGAAAAAGCCTTCATCAGAACTGTTAATTATGGAATCGTAATAAGCGACTTCTGCCTGAGCTGCAAAAGGATTATTTTTGACATTATACATCTTCTTTCTTGCTCCCAGAATACTAATCATTTTATCATTAGGATTAGAAAAATAATCGCATGAAACTGCCAAAACAGAAACTATCAATAAAAATACTACTGGCTTAATTTTCATAATTAAAACATTTTCAGAAAAAATCAGTTCCATTTTAAAATTGGAACACTTATTCAATTGAAGTAATTTTATCTATAGTTTTATTTCCGATATGAAAATTGTAGAATTTCCAAACCTCGTGAGCTACGTTTCTTCCAAGTTTAAGTCCTTCAACATTATCTGCCTGAATGTGATAGCCTCCCATAACTCTGGAAATTCCAGCCATATTTGCTGTTTCAGTAAACGTTGGAAATTTTAAGACAACTGCTTTTCCTACATTATTAGGTTCTGTCATTGATCCTGGCGCATCCACTGTTGCAGATTCTCCAAAAGTGTCACTTCCTGTCCATAGTTTTAATGCTTCACCACAACCGCCACTAATTGTACTGTGTCCTGAAACATAACCGGGAAATGCAGGACATAAGAAAATATCTGGCGAATACGGTCTCCAGTCTTGCCCTTTCATGTCAATATTTCCAAAACCAGGTCCGCCCCAAGCGTTTATCGTTTTGTCTTTATAATAATAATGCACTAAAGCATAAGGACGAGCAAAATCGTAAAACATTTTTGTATCCCAACAAGCTATAAAACAATCCATAGCCGTTACTTGGTTGTAAAAAAACATTTTCACATCCTGATCCAGCGTGTGCTTGTCGCGTCTTGAAACATCTTGAGCAAATTTTAGCCAATGCCCAGCTTGTTGCACTGATTTTGGTCCATCACGCATAAACTCTACTAATGCTTTTTGCTCGTTAGTAAGATTATGTTGCAAATCAATTAGTTCTGCAACTTCATTTTTAAGTTGCTCAGAATCTAAAGAAGGAGGAGACATTGCACGAAACTGATCTCCAGTTTTTAACCCAACAGGTTTTACTTTACCCCAAAATGGCGTCATGCAACCTGGTGCGAACTTGCCGCCTTTTCCATCAGAAAAATATTTTGGTTGCCAGTGATTTACATCTACCATTTCATCTGCAGTATTTACTGGCTTGTAATTTACATAGTTAAAATACGGAGTTCCGTTTGATCCGTCTTCTTCTCCATATTGATTTGAACCGTCATGTTTTCTGGCTTCGATTACCGCTTTTGCAGCTAAATTTCCTATTCCTGCTGGAGTTTTCGGATCAAGAGATTTGTCATTAGGATCCAATCCTAATTCTATCATAAAAGCTTTGAATAGTTCTTTGTCTGAAAAATAATATTCGCTTAAGGCATTGTAAGCGGCATAACTAATAGCAATCTCTTTATTTTTTAGTGTTTGCTCTTTTACAGGTCTTCTATCTGCATCTTTTAAATATACCGGAATAGCCTTTTCATCATAACGGCTCCAGGCATCAAAAATGGCTACAAATGTTAATCCTAAAAAACGGGAAGTTACTGTTGGTCTTGGTTTAAATCTATCTGTATCATTTGCCGTTGCAGTAATAGCAATTTCGCTCCATTTATAAGCCATATTGCTTGCTCCTGTTGGCTCAGCTTGTTTTTTATTGTCTTTGTTTTGGGCAAACGCAGATATGCTTAAAGCACTAAACAATAGTACTTTAAACAAAAATTTATATGTTTTCATTTTTGGTTAGGTTTATATGGTTATGTAATAGTTTCTTAATCAATTAGTACTAACTAATTGATTGAAAAATTTAAATAATCACAATTAATCTTATTGATAGTACCAAAGATTGAATTGCAGGACTTGATTAAACAGTCATGATCTTTTAAATTTTTAACGTGAAAGAAATATTACACCATATCAGGAGGAGGACAAATGGTGGTAAAATACCCCGAAAGAAGTTCGCTTTTTGGAGTATAGGGACACAATTTGGCAGGAAAAAACATTCTGGATGTACAAACTGCCATATCAATTGTATCATTATTAGGAATATAATCTGTAATAAAAGACTTTATTACTTTTTTGCTAGGATTTTCTTTGCTGGAAGAAGTATCAAAAATCTGATTATCTACCATTTTTTTTAAATCCTTGCTAAAAACTTTAAAGTGGAAATTTTTTAAACAATATAATTTTAAGACATTGTTTACAATTCTTTTCTTAAAAACGTGATAGGTTTTACTATCTATAGTGAAATCTTCGTTAACCTCTTCAAAACCAGAATCTACAACATAGGCATAAGGATCAATCTGAATTTCGATAACTTCAAAGTCTGAATCTTCGGTTTTTTCCATAGCAGTCACCCATACTTGCTCTCGTTGTTCAGCAAACATCATATAAAATCCTAAAACATTGTAAAATAATGTTACGATTAAAAAAAGTGATGCAATTTTTTTCATTTGGAATAAACCGATATAGTACTTAGATTTATTTTTAAAATAATTCAGTTAGTGTTTGAAATCCTCTCTTCAAATTTTGAAAACAACAACATATTGATAAACAGCACATTTTCATGTGCTGTTTGTCAAACTAACTAACTTAACTAACTAACTTCAATCATTTTTAGTAACCAGGATTATTATCACTTGGTTTAATATTTGGATTCGAAGAAGTTTCTCTGTTTGGAATTGGCCATAATTCGTTTTTACCTGCTTTAAAACCGGTTCCTGCTAATTGAGTACTAGCAATTCCCCATCTAATTATATCATCAAAACGAACTTGCTCACCAGCCAATTCTACTTTACGCTCATGAATAAGCGCAGTAAATACTTGATCTTTTGTAAGTGTTGTTGCCAACAATGGTACACCTGCTCTTGCACGAACTTGATTAATGTAACCAATAGCTGTTGCTTGTACACCACCAGATCTTAAGCTTTCACATTCAGCCATCATAAGCAATACATCAGAATAACGCATTACTTTGAAGTTGATGCTTGAATCAAGATTTTCATCAGTACGTTTATAATAGTTTTGATACTTTTTCCAGCCTGCTCTTCTTAAACCTTCTGATGAAGAAAAATTAGCTGCTGTCATTGTGTTGGCTCCGTTATTATATTTAGATCCTGGCACGTAAAAAGTATCGCCAAAACGTTTGTCACCTGGCTCATATTCATCTAATAAATTATCAGAAGGATATACGTTGTACCAGCCAAGATTACCATATTCTTGACCTCTAAGAGTAGATTCGGCAACACCATCTCCAGCAGTATCACTACCCCATTTATCAGCAACACCTAATTTTTCATCGTATTCAATTTCAAAGATTGATTCAGGACCATGCTCTGTTTCATCCATAAAATTGTTATAGAAATTAGTTTCTAAACTAAATCCAGTCACTTTGCTAAAAGCAGCCAAAGCCTCATCGTATTTCTTTTGATACAATAGTGCTTTTCCTAAATAAGCAAAAGCCGCTTCTTTTGTTGCTCTACCTTTGTCCTCTACATTTTTGCTTAATAAATTTTTAGATGCAAAGTCAAAATCAGCTACAATCAATTTATATACTTCATCTTTTGGACTTCTTGGATTACCTACAATTGTTTGTTTTGTGTAAATTGGAAGATCTCCAAAACGAGGCACTAATAGAAAGTAATAGTAGGCTCTTAAAAAATGAGCTTCTCCTAAAAACTTATTCTTTTTTTCTTGTGTCAAAATAGAATTTGGCAAAGCGTTAATCTTAGCTTCATTGTCCAAAACAAAATTCGCTTTAGAAATTCCTAAGAAACAAGTTTCCCAATAATATTGGATAATATCACTACTTGCATCAAAAGAGAAATCAAGAAAAGGTTTTTTATTTCCTTCCAATTGCGGATTTCCTTTATTTTCTTGAGACATATTATCTAAAGCAAAGAAAATGTGTCTTGCATATAATCCTCTTGTTTGCAAGTTTGCATAAGCAGCATTTACTGAAGCTTGTACTTGAGTTTCACTTTTAAAATATGTTTCCGGCGATAACTCATTTGGATTGCTCAATTCTAAATCATTGTCGTTGCAAGAATTTATTGTAAAAATCCCTAATAATACTGCAACTGTATATTTTATTTTTCTCATCATCTTTATAAATTAAAATGTAACATCAAGTCCAAAAATTACTGATTTAGGCTGTGGGTATCTTCCTATATCAATTCCGGCAGAATTTGCATTAGCATCTACACGAGCAATTTCAGGATCTAAACCAGAGTACTTTGTAATTGTAACAAGATTTTGCGCACTTAAATAGAATCGGATATTTGTAAAATGGTTATCAAAAGCATCTCCCGATAAAGTGTAACCCAAAGTCACATTTTTCAATCTTGTATAAGAGCCGTCCTCAACATAACGCTGGCTTGCAGACGACCAGTTTTGGCTTGCTCCAAGTGCTCTTGGCAATGTAGCCGATGGATTAGTAACTACTCCATTTTGAACAATTGATCTGTCTAAAACATCTGTACTAGCATTAAATAAACGTTGCATAGCTTCTAAATCAAATTTGTTTGAATTAAAAACATCATTTCCGCTTACTCCAGTTATAAAGCAGTTAAAATCGAATTTTTTATATGCTGCAGTAAGATTTAAACCATAAGTAAAATCTGGATATGGATTTCCGATGTTTGTTTTGTCTTGAGAGTTGATTACTTTATCTCCATTTCTATCCACAAATCGAATATCACCCGGTTGAACAGTAGTTTGTCCTGCACCAAGAGCAGCATCTACTTCTGCTTGATTTTTATAAATTCCATTGGTTTGATACCCCCAGAAGTAGAATAATGGCTGTCCTACTTCTAATCTTGAGAAGTTCTCTAAACCTGCTCTTCCTGATGGTCCGCCTAATACACTAGTTACACCAGGCGCCAAACTTGTTACCTCATTTTTACTTGTTCCTAAATTAGCAACTGCTGACCATGTAAAATCTCCTTTTCTGTCATTGTAGCCAAGTGATAGTTCAAATCCGTGTACTTTTGTATTGGCAATATTTTGAGTTTGAGTTCCTCCACCAGCAGATCCTACAGAAGCAGGAAGCGGTACTGCGAAAAGAATATCACTACCTTTATTGTTAAAATATTCAAAGCTTCCAGTGATTGCTTCATCAAGCAAACCAAAATCCAAACCTATATTTCTATCTGTTTTAGATTCCCATTTCAAATCTGGATTAGAAGCTCTACCAGCTGTAACACCTGATGCAGCAGCTCCATTAATTGGATAAATATAATTTGCTGCTAAAGTTCCGCTATACTGATAATTGTCAATAAGGTCATTACCTGTTGTTCCTGTACTTGCTCTAAGCTTTAATGTGCTGAATATTGAATTTGCCATAAAACTTTCTTTCGCAATATTCCAACCTACGGCAACAGAGTAAAAGTTACCATAACGATAGTTAGAACCGAAACGAGAAGAACCATCTCTACGTCCTGAAACAGCTAATAAATATTTATCATCATAATCGTAATTAATACGAGCTACATAACCTAAATTATTTGTTTCACTGCTAGTAGAAGATAAATTTGCATCCTGAAGCCTCAACTGATCAATTTCGTCTGAAATATAGTAACGGCTGCTTGCAACTAGATTTTTAAATTTATTTTCGATTTTAGTAATAACTCCCACTGCTTCTACATGATGTTTTTCAGCAATTGTAGTTTTATAGGTTAAACTATTATCAAAAACAATAGTCTGCCCTTTTGAATTTGTCTCTGCTGTTGATGAATAAGCTTGTTTATGAGCTGAACCATCGCTGTAGCTAGGAATAAAAGTATGATCTTCGTTTGTAAAATAATCCAAAGCAACTTGCGACCTGAATTTAAGTCCCTTAATGATTTCGACTTCAGCGAAAATGTTTCCAATTAAAGATAATCCATTAATATTTTGATATCCTAAGTTGGCCACACGAACTGGGTTTTCAGCATCTTGCCCATCAGCAGTAGAAGGACCTTGGTAACCACCCAAATTATTTGCATTGTAAACCGGCAAATAAGGCGCCATTTTAATAGCATGCTCTAATAATGTTCTACCTCCCGAAGCACGTTCTGGATTTGTTTTATTGAAAGATACGCCTACATTGCTTCCAACTGTCAATCTTCCAATAGTTTGTGTATTATTTGCTCTAAAAGAGTAACGTTCAAAACCGGTATTTATAACAGCTCCTTCTTGCTTTAAATATCCAGCAGAATAACGGCCTGTAGAATTATCTGTTCCGTTTGAGAAACTTAAATTGTAATCCTGCATTACACCATCCTGAAAAATTTCGTCTTGCCAATTTGTATTTATATTTCCAAATTCGGCTGCTCTTGCTGTTAAATCACTTCCTAAATCTTTAGCATATTTAAGATATTGCTGCGTATTTAAAACATCATATCTTTTAGTGATTCTTTGAAAACCTGCGTAAGAACTAAAATTTAATGTTCCTGCGCCTTTTTTTCCTTTTTTTGTCGTTACCATAATTACACCATTATAAGCTTTAGAACCATATAATGCTGTTGTTGAGGCATCTTTTAAAACCGATATACTCTCAATATCGCTAGGATTTAATCCTGATAGGTTACCAGTTAAAACTCCATCAATTACATACAAAGGTGTACTATTTCCCATTGTAGCCAAACCACGAATACTAACCGTAGGGCTAGAACCAGGTGCACCATTTACAACAGTAACCCCCGCAGCTCTTCCTTGTAAAGCAGACTCTGCATTAGTAATAGGCACCGCTGTAATATCTTTTGAGGTAACAGTTGAAATTGCTCCAGTTACTTTTGTTCTTTTTTGTGTACCGTAGGCAACTACAACTTCCTGCAAGTTTTGTGCTGATTCAACTAATGTAACATCAATTGTAGTACGAGTTCCTACTGCAACCGTTTGCGTAACTAAGCCAACATAAGAATATATTATTTTATCTGTTGGATTAACTCCTTTTAAGGAATACTTACCATCAAAATCTGTTGATGCACTATTGTTTGAACCTTGAACTGTAATACTAGCTCCAGGCAATGGAAATCCCGAAGGATCGGTAACAACACCTTGTATGGTCTTGGATTGTGCCATCATATTCTGATAGCTTATCATCAGCAATGCGATTATTGCAAATTTTAATTTTAACTTCATAATTGGTTTTTTGTTTTAGTTAAATAATTGTTGGTTGTAAAGTTTTGTTTGCTATTTATTATTGAGGCCTCTTGTTTATTAATTTTGATTAAAACAAGTGGTTTTACAATACATAAATATGGTTTTAATTCATGATTTAAATGGTTTAAGATTGTTAGTAATTAGTTTCACGTTTATTTTAAATTTGATTATACCAAAAATAGATTGTTAACATAAATTTCACATACTACATTTGATGCATAATCTATCAAATTTGTAGCATCATCGTTAAAAAAATAGCAAATTCGGGGTTTTACAGTGCTTCATTAGTTGAAATGAAAAATATATTATTACTAATTTTAATATCTTTTTTTTTGAGTATAAAAAAATAAAAGGCTCAAAAATTCTTATTCTGCAACTTTGAAAGATGACATTTAAACTCATTTTTCTTGTTCCATACAAAATAAAAAAGCTTTTGATCGCACATTTATCGTTTAAAAAAAAATTGTCAATTTGATACTTCTTATAACAAAAAAAAAGACGAAATAATTCGTCTTTTTTAGAGCAAAAAATTGCTACTAATTAATTATTATTTACTTTTTGAGTCGGCAAGCATCCAAATTTTTCTTTGTAGCATTTTGTAAAATAAGAAGGAGAACTAAAACCAACTTTATAACTAATTTCAGTTATATTGTCATTTCCTAACTCAATTAATTCTTTAGCCTTTTCTAAGCGAACATTACGAATAAATTCATTTACAGATACGCCAGTTAATGTTTTCACTTTTCGATACAACTGGCTTCTGCTCAAAAATACATTTGAGGCCAAAACTTCTACGCTTAATTCGGTCTCTCGAATGTTATCATTAATGTATTTCAGTACATTTTTTATGAATTCATTATCTAAAGAGGTTGTTTTTTCTTTAGCAGTAGAAGTAATTCCGTTATAGAATTTATTAAACATAATTTGTCTGCTATTAATCAATTGCACTAAACTAGACCTTAAAATATCCATATCAAAAGGTTTGCTCAAATACATATCAGCACCAGAATCAATTCCTTCCAATCTATCTTTAACTAAAGCTTTTGCAGACAACATCATTAACGGAATATGGCTAGTTTTTAAATTGGCTTTTATATTTTTACATAATTCCAAACCATTCATAACAGGCATAATTACATCAGTTAAAATCAAATCAGGCAATTTTTGTAATGCTAAGTCTAAACCAACTTGTCCATTTTCTGCAACGATCACTTTGTACTCTTTTTTGAGCTCGCTTTTTAAATAGTTTCGAAGTTCTACATTGTCTTCAACAATTAAAATCGTATACACTCGGTCTTGCTGTTCCTCATCCTCAGTCAATTGGATTTCCTCTTTTTCTACAATTGGCTTGAAGCTAATTTTATTTTCCTTTTTATATCCTTCAAACAATATTTCATTTTCATCAAAAAAATCTTTTCCTAAAGGAAACAGCAATTTAAAAATAGTGCCTACTCCCAATTCGCTTTCAACTTCAATTATTCCTTTATGCAATTCGACAAATCCGCGAACTACTTCCAAGCCAATTCCTGTAGTTCCATAATATGCTTTGTTCAAATTGTTTACTTGATAGAACCTGTCAAAAATTCTTTTAATATCTTTTTTATCTAACCCAGAACCAGTGTCTTCAACAACTATCGTAAAATAAGGTGCAACATCTGATGAATCAATCAAAGGAAAATGAATTTGTTCGTTATTAATTACGATTTTCACTATAATTTTTCCGTTATCCGGAGTAACTTTAAAAGCATTCGAAACGACATTGAAAATAATTTTTTCAAGCATTTTAGGGTCGATCCAATCTTTTAAGGAAGCTTTATTGGATTCAAATTGCAACTCAATTCCACGGCTTAATGCTTCTTCATTAAAATAACTGACCACTTCTTTTGTAAAACCAACTACTTCAATCAATTGCAATTGAAGGTTCATTTTATTGAACTGCAATTTATTAAAATCCATCAACTCATTAATTAGTCGGGAAAGTCTGTCAGAACTTTTTTGAATCGTTTGCAATTTATTCAGTACGCCTTCTGGAAGTTGCTGACTATTATTTTTGATTATATCTCCTAAAGGATTCAAAATCAATGTTAATGGAGTTCTGAATTCATGTGAGATGTTAGTGAAAAACTGCAATTTTTTATTATTTAATTTTTCAATCTGAATCGCTTTCTGTTTTTCAAACTCGATCATTTGTTTTTGTTTGAATCGATTTTGATAGTATTGATTGGCAAAATGAATTGCTGCTCCAAGCAAAAGAGTATAAAATAAATACGCAAAAGATGTTTTCCACCAAGGTGGCAATATCTCGATTTTTAATTCCAATGGCACCTTGCTCCAAGCACCATTCTTTTCTGCCGCTTTCACTTTAAATGTATAATTTCCCGGAGCTAAATTGGTATAAGTTGCCGAGCGTTTGTTGCCGACATAATTCCACGAATCGTCAAAACCTTCTAAATAATACGCATATTCATTTCTGGCTGGAAAAGAATAATTTACTGCAATAAAATCAATTGTAAATACAGACTGATCGTGTTTAAGAATTATTTTTTTTGTTTCGGAAAGTACTTTTATAAGCGGCGAGTTTTTTTCAAGTGGCCCAACCGATTTATTAAAAAGCTTTAAATCAGTAAAATAAATAGGCAATTGCTTTTTACTTTTAACCAAATTAGAAGGATCAAAATAATTCAAGCCTTCATAACTTCCAAAATAAAGCATTCCATCTTCATCTCTTAAAACAGCATTATTGTTGAAATCATTCCCAAGTAAACCATCGTATGTAGAATAGTTGATTGTACTATTGTTTTTTAAGTCCAGTCTCGTGATTCCTTTCTTTCCGCTTAACCAAATATATCCTTCATTAGATTCTGTAATAGCCGAAATTGATTTTTCATGCAGTCCCTTAAAATTTATGTACCATTTTAAAACATCTGTTTTTTTATTGTAACTAAATAATCCTGCACCATCAGTTCCAATCCAAATTTCTTTGTTTTTAGCCTGATATAAAGCATTGATCGTATGTGTGCTTTTATGATTTCTTAATTTCTCCGACATTTTACCTCTAAAAGAAGTTACAGAAAAAGTGATATAATCATTCGTAACCACTTTATAAAGTCCAGTTGTTGAACCAACCCAAACGGCATCATCTGAATCAACCATTACATTTCTGATGTCAATATTGGTTATTGCATTTGTCAAAAATGGTTTAGCATTACAATGGTGAAATTGTCCATCTGACGGTGTATAATAATGTAGTCCTTTAGCGAAAGTCCCAATCCAAATTACACCTCTGGAATCTTCTGTAATGCTCATAATATTATCTGAAGCCAGATTAGGAGTGTTTTTTGTATTATAATTAATAAAACTCCTGCTTCCCTTTTTTAAAAGAAAAATCCCTTCGTTCCAGCTCGATAGCCAGACATTTTGTTTTTTATCAATAAATACTTTTGTAATATTATCATTAGTCAATCCAGAATATAGGCTAGCATCAGTTCTGGTAATATGCTTAAAATCTTTGGTTGTAGGATTATAGACATCTACTCCACCGCCTTCCATAGAAATCCATAATTGTCCCTGATGATCTTTGGCAATTCCAGTCACACAATTGGTTTGTAAAGATTGTGGATTTCCAGGCAAACTTTCTATGATATTGACCTTGCTGTTTATTTTATCAAAAACGCCTAAGCCTTTATTATAATAACCCAGCCAAATTCTGTTCTCTTTGTCTAATAATAAAGACCAAACCGAATTTGAACTTAAACTACGCGTATTGAATTTGCTGTTTACATACTTTTTTTGAACAACTCCCTGATTATCTACAATGATTAAACCATCATTTTCGGTCGCACAAAGAATTGTTTTGGCATCTCTAGCCAATATTGACATGATTCTTTTTTTCGTAATTGGGTAGAAAAAAGCCTGTTTAACTTTAGAATGTAAATCTACTTTTATCAAGCCTTTAAATCCATCGCCAATCCATAAATTTTGATTACTGTCTAAACACATAGACACGATGCTTGCCGCGTGTATGCGACTGTCATTGCCAATGTCAATTTTTTTAGTCACATTCTTTCTAGGGTCGAATACTTTCAATCCTAAATTTGTTCCCAAATAAATTGTTCCTTTTTTGTCTTTTGCAAGACTATTGATAAGATAATTTGAGTTATTTACTACATCAGAAGCAACTTTGGCAATTTCGCGCGTGGTAGTATTTAATTTTAGCAAACCGTTATTAACTGTTCCTAACAATAGATTTCCATTATTATCTTCGATAATACTTTTAATAGAAATTACAGTTTCTTTTTTAATTTTCTTCTGAATATCAATGCTTTCAAAATTATCTAAGTTTCGATTGTACAAACATAATCCTTCGTCAGTCCCTATCCACAACCGGTTGCGACTATCAACATAAGTAGCATAAATCAAATTGCTATTAATAGAATTTTTAAGTCGAGAGTTTTGTTCATAAGCAACATAATTGACTCCATCGTATTTAAATAAGCCAGCACCATTTGTACCCATCCACATAAATCCAGACTGATCTTGTGAAATGGTATAAATGCCACTTTTCGAAGCTTCTTTATCTACTAATCGAAATTGATAGTTTTCAAATTTATTTTGAGAAAACAAATTGTTTACTATAAAAAATAAAATAACTATCGCTCTAAAACAATTTTTTCGAGACATATATTATTTGAGGAAATTTTAATTAAATATATACTTTTTAATTGAAAATGCAATTACTCACATGTTAATTAAAAGTATTGTCAGAATTTAAGCTTGCTTCAAAATATAACTTTTCAAAGCAGGCGTTGAATTCCGGTGGCTTTACTGAACAAACACTTTAAGCATTTTTAAATCATTAGAGGCAGAACTATTGCCATAATAAACTTCATATTCACCCGAAGTTACCTTCATATTTCTAGTATTTTGATCGTAAAATTCAAATGACGACGATCGCAAATCAATTGTTACATTCTGACTTTCTCCAGCTTTTAAATTGATTCGTTTAAAAGCTTTCAACGATTTTAAAGGTCCATCTGTATCATTTAATTTTCGAACATATACTTGAACAATCTCTGTTCCATCACGTTTACTGCTGTTTTTTATTGAAAAGTTCAATTGCGCACTTTCATTTGACTTGATTTTTGTCTTGCTAAGTTTTGCTGTACCTATGTCGAATTTAGAATAACTTAAACCAAAACCAAAAGGAAATAAAACATCAGTTGTATATCTGTACGTGCGTCCTTTCATGGAATAATCTTCAAAATCTCCTAAAATAGCTGAGTTTTTATAAAATGAAACCGGAAGTTTTCCAGCAGGATTATAATCTCCAAAAAGCACATCGGCGACAGCCTGACCGCCAGATTCTCCAGGATACCATGCTTGTAAAATGGCATCACAGCTTGATGTTTCTGGTGTAAATGCTATTGCTGAACCCGAGCAGTTTACGAAAACTACTTTTTTGCCTGCCGCCTTAAGTTCTTGCAGACATTTTCTTTGAACTGCAGGAAGTTCTATATCCGTTCTATCACCGCCTTTAAAACCTGGATAAGAAACTGGCATTTCTTCGCCCTCAAGCAAAGTCGAAAGTCCGCCAACAAAAACGACAGTATCAATGCCTTTTAATTTCTGGATTAATCCTCCAAAATCAATATCGAATTCTTTTCCGAAATCAAATTCAAGATTGGCCTGCCAATTGTTTGACTGAGCGTACAGAATTTCGATTTTATATTTTTTGCCTGCTTCAACGGCAAATGGAATTTTTCCTGGAAGCGTTCTCCAATTTGTATATTTGGCCTTAGAAATTCCGTCAACAATCAGTTCGAAAGCACCAGTCGCACCCGTTTTAAACACCAGCGTATCATTTGCTTTGGCTGAAAATTCAGCTTCATATTTTGCCGAAAACCCTTCTAATTTTACACCCGAAGCAAATTCATGCTGACCCGCAGTCGTCATTTTTATAGGATTTAAAATTTGTTGCGATATAACGCTATTTCCCTCTCGGTTAGGATTATTCCAATAAGTTGCTTTCATTCCCTTTTTCCCTTCAAAGGAAAGTTGGTCAAAATACGTCTGATTTACTTTATCTTCAACTAAATCACAGGCTTTATCATAAAAGATTTTATTTGCTGGAAGCTTTGATTCTATTCCCCTTTTAATGGTGATGGTCTTAACGGGTGTTCCGTTGTAATTTCCCCACAACATTGGCTCATTGTCGGCATTTGGGCCAATAATTGCAACTTTATTTGTTGCTTTATCTAAAGGGAGAATATTGTTCTTGTTTTGCAAAAGCGTCATTGACTTTTGAGCCATTTCAAGTGCTAATTGCTGATGTTCTTTACTATTAAGAACACTAGCCGGAATTTGAGCCCATGGAACAATTGCATCATCGTCCATTTCACCTAAATCAAAACGGCCAATTAAAACGCGAAGCAAACTTTTATTGATATCAGCTTCCTTTATTAGGTTTTTCTCCACCGCTTCCGGCAAATTTTTAAACGGATATTTTTCCCAAACGCATTCGACATCAGTTCCTGCAAGCACGGCCTTAGATGCTGCATGTGTTGCATCCGACGAAACTTTATGGGTTGTATAAAAATCAGTCACGGCACCGCAATCTGATACTACCATATATTTATAGCCCCATTCGTCACGAAGAATACCTTGCAACAATCTCGTATTACTGCAACAAGGCTCATCGTCTAAACGTTGATACGCACACATTACCTGACGAACATCGGCGTCCTGAACCAATGACTTAAATGCCGGCAGATACGTTTCATATAATTCTCTAGGATTTACATTGTTGAGATTCAATTCATGTCTGCTCCATTCAGGTCCTGAATGAACGGCAAAATGTTTCGCGCAAGCCAAAAGTTTTCGGTATTTAGCATCCTGAGGCCCTTGAAGGCCTTTTACAACAGAAATTCCCATTCGTGAAGTAAGATAAGGATCTTCTCCATAAGTTTCCTGACCACGGCCCCAACGCGGATCTCTAAAAATATTTACATTAGGTGTCCAAACTGAAAGGCTTAAAAATCGCTTATTCTCATTACCATTTTGAATCCACTGGTTGTATTTAGCACGTGCTTCATCTGAAACAGCATCAAAAACACGAAAAACGAACTGATCATCAAATGATGCTGCCATACCAATAGGTTCAGGAAAAACAGTTACATTATCATTATTCGCATAACCGTGCAATGCTTCGCTCCACCAATTGAATTTTTTAATTCCTAATCGTGGAATAGCATCACTCTGATCGCACATTAATGCGGCTTTTTCTTCAAGCGTCAATCGTGAAATTAGATCTTTTGCTCTTTCTGCTGAACTTAGAGAAGGATTTTTAAAAGGATATTGCTGTGCATTAGCACAAAAAAACGATACTAAACTTATTATAAATAGAAACTTGTTTTTCATGTTTTCACTGAATTTAATACTAGTATTTTTAAAATTCCTCTCTTAATCTTTGCTGTTTTATGAAATAACTGAAATTGACATTTGAGTTATTCCTTAATTATGAAATGGTATATTTTGCCTTTTTCAGTTTCAATATCATATAAAAATGTTGGCTGAATTTCTAAAGGTTTAATATTCGATTCTTTAGCGATAATAGGCTTTTTGATCTCATCATTTCCGTAAAAAACATTTGAATTAACTCCTGAAGCAATTTTAAAATTCATTTTGTTTTTAGGAATGATTTGATTTGGAGTTCTCAATCTTAGATTTCCTCCAAGATTGGACTGGATACTTACTGCAATTAATTTTCCATTTTTCCATTTCATTTCTTTAATTTCAAACCCGCCTCGCGCTTTTAAACCTGTTATTTCTCCATATTCTTTCAAAGCATCAGGCAGCGCTGGAAGCAAATGAACAGCCTGATCTGAACTTTGCATCAACATTTCTGCAATTCCTGATGTGCATCCAAAATTTCCATCAATTTGAAAAGGTGGATGCGCATCAAAAAGATTATTATAAGTACCTCCGCCACCCGTATTTACACCAAGCGGAGTCAATTGATTTTGAATTAAGCTATATGCATGATTTCCATCTTGCATTTTTGCCCACCAATTTACTTTCCAGCCCATACTCCAGCCTGTAGATATATCGCCTCTTTGTAACAATGTATTCTTTGCCGCTGCAAAAAGCTCTGGAGTTTTGTAAGCAGAAATTTGATTCGAAGGAAATAATCCATACAAATGCGAAATATGGCGATGATTATCTTTAGGATCATCAACATCATCCATCCACTCCTGTAGCTGGTTGTATTTGCCAATTTGCATTGGAGGGAGCCTATTGCGCAACGTTTTTAAACTATCAATGTATTGTTTGTCTTTTCCTAATGTTTCAGACGCTTTTATTGCAGTGCTAAAAACATCAAAAACGATTTGATTGTCCATCCTTGACCCAGCAGTGACGGCAGAACCTTGATGTGCTTTCGGACTATTTTCAGGTGAATTTCCGGGAGCTACCATCAGCCAGCCGCTTTCAGGATCTTTTACCAAGAAATCAGCATAAAAATCGGCTGCTCCTTTAAGCACTTCATATACCGATTGAAGATATTCTTTATCGCCCGTATAGAGATAATGCTCCCAAAGATGTTGACTTAGCCAGCCTCCGCCAGCATTCCAAACTCCCCAAGTGGCGCCATCAACAGCTCCGTTAATTCGCCAAATATCAGTATTATGATGCGCCATCCAGCCACGGGCTCCATACATTACCATTGCAGTTTCTTTTCCGGTTTGTGCTAATTCCTGAATCATTTTAAAAAGAGGATCGTGCATTTCAGATAAATTGGTTTTCTCAGCAGGCCAATAATTCATCTCAGTATTTATATTGATTGTATATTTACTGTCCCATGCAGGCTTCATGCTGTGATTCCAAATACCCTGAAGATTAGCAGGCTGACCTCCAGATTGTGAAGATGAAATCAATAAATATCTTCCGTACTGAAAATAAAGCGCTACAAATGACGGATCTGAAACATTCCTAAAATTTGCTAATCTTTCATCTGTTGGCAAATTAGATGCGTCTGTCTTCCCTAAATCTAGCTTCACTCTCTTAAAATACTTTTGGTAATAGGCAATATGGGCTTTCTTCATTGCATCGTATTTCTTATCAAATGCCTTGTCTAAAAAAGATTTTGCAAGTTTTTTTTCATTACCGCTGATATCATTGTAATTAATAAAATTACTCGCAATAGAAACATAAATCAAAACAGAATTTGCTCCTTCTACTTTTATAGAATTTTCAGAAGCTTTTATCATACCTCCGTTAACTTTAAATCTTGCCAATGCATTAAAATTGACTTTTCCTTCTACACCTTCATGATCACTTGTAGTTCCCGAAAGTGAAATTTCATTGTTACTTTCAACTTTAATTTCCTGTTTTTTATGTTCAGAAGTGAAAGTTGCTCCAAATGACAATTTACCCAGTTTATCAGCAGAAAGTTTTATCACCAAAACCCGGTCAGGAAAAGAGATAAAAGCCTCACGTGTGTAGGTAACGTCCTGTACTTTATAAACTGTTTTTGCAACAGCATTTTCTATATCAAGTTCTCGGTAATAATCGGTAAAGTTTTGATGATTCGAAAAATCCAATTCTAAATTTCCCACAGGCTGAAACATTTGCCCGTGGGATTTTTTAGTGATTATATTTTCATTAATTAGTTTCTCAGCTTTTTTATATTCTTTCTGAAAAATAAGTCTTCTAATTTCGCTTAGTGCATTTTTTGCATCAGGATTATCATTTCTGTTCGGACTTCCGCTCCAGACGGTTGCTTCATTTAGTTGAAAAATTTCTTTCTCAACATTTCCATATACCATAGCGCCCTGAAAACCGTTTCCAATTGGCAGAGCATTTTCCCATACTGTTCCAGAAGGATTTTTATACCAAAGTTTTAAATCCTTTTTCTGCTGCGCAGCTAATGAAATCCCCAGTAAAAGCAATATGGCAATTAGACTTTTTTTCATCATTATTTTGTTTTTGGAAATCCTTGCTCTCTGAAAAATTAATTAAACAATAATGGCGCAAACAGGAACAAATCATGTCTCCAAACCGGCCATGTATGTCCTCCTGAATATTCACTGTATTTGTATTTGATTCCCATTTGGTCAAATTTGCTCATCATTATTTTGCAGTTTTCATAAGCAATGTCTTCCTTTCCTCCCATCGAAATCCAAAAATTCTTGATATTAGAATTAATAATAGCTACATTATTTTTCATAAACTCATATTGAGGCCCTGATAATGTGTCATTATTAGCCCACCAACCAGAGCTGAACACGCCTATACTTGAAAACATATCAGAATTTTTAATGCCCGCATAAAGTGTCTGCAATCCACCCATTGATAATCCCGCTAAAGCTCTATTTTTAGCATCTGTCGCTACTTTAAAATTGCTTTCTACAAAAGGAATTGCGCCCGTTTTTAATTCATTTTCAAAAGCTTTTAATGCATTTTCATTGAAACCCGCATTTCCCATATTGCCGTCTAGCATTGCGATAACCATTGGCTTTGCTTTATTTTCGGCAATTAAGTTGTCTAAAATCAAATTGGCTTTTCCTTGAGTTGCCCATCCGGTTTGGTCTTCACCTCCTCCATGCAAAAGATATAAAACAGGAAATTTTTCGGTTGAATTTTCATAACCTGGTGGGGTGTAAACATACATTTCACGCCAAGAGTTAGTTGCTTTTGAAAAGTATTTTTTGATTCTAATATCACCATGCGCAACCATTTTTAATTCATAGAAATCCCCTTCTTTGTTTGGAATTTCAATACCGCTCGCCATGCGTCCCATACCATAAAATGTTTCGCTTGCGGGATCGGCTACAGCTACGCCGTCAATTAACAAAGAATAATAATTAAAACCTTTGTTTATTACTCCTGTTGTTGTAGTCCATAACCCGTCTGAATCTCTGGACATATCGTATTTTTTGCCTAAATCAATCTGTACTTTCGATGCTTCTGGCGCTTTAATTTTAAAAACGACACGGTTATCTGGCAATAGCTGCGGATACTTGGCATTACGAATATTGGTCTGAGCCTGATCGCCTAAAATCGTATATGCTGCAAAATTGGACTGATCTACAGGCTTAAATAAAAACTGTGAAAACATATACAATCCATTTTTCCAAACTTTAAAATCATGCACGCCAGGTTCTAAATAGTAAATGTGAGGCACATCTTTTTTATACAAGTAATTATGAGTTCTTCTGCTATTTTCAATAAGCCAATCATTGTCGCCACAAGAAATCCATAACAATTTTAATTTCTTTTTAGCCTCTTCAGGATTTGGGAGTAATTCTTCTGGCATTTTAGTATTTGGCGCTGCTGAAAACGCACCAACCCAAGCAAATTTATCCAAGTTCCCTAAACCAAAATTCAAAGATTGTCCTCCGCCCATTGACAAACCGGCAATTGCACGATGCTCTCTGTCTTTATAAACAGGATATTTTTTTTCAATAAATGGAATCAAATCATTGAGTAAATCTTTTTCGAAGGTTGAAAAGGCTTGCACTTTATCTGGAGCCATTATATTTCCTGCAGCACTATCATCTTTCATCGCTCTTCCGTTTGGCATTACGACAATCATCGGTTCTAATTTTCCTTCAGCATAAAGATTATCTAATATAATTTGCGGATTCCCTCCTTTTAGCCATTCATATTCATCACCTCCTATTCCGTGCAGGAGATATAAAACAGGGTATTTTTTCTTTTTATTAAATCCGGGAGGCGTATATACATTGGCTTTTCTTATGGTTCCAACCGTTTTAGATTCATAATTAATGAGTTCTACTTTACCTGTTGCAACATTTGAATTTACCTGATCAAAACCAATTGGTGCACTCACTCTGATAAAATCTTTTCCATTATAGAATTTATAACCCAATAATGATAGCATTTTTTCGCCGTAACGGTTACCTAAATCTCTGTAACCTAATGCATTGAAATGCAAATTATCAGGTTCAGCTTTACATCCACTTGAAGAAATAACATACGAATTAGATATTGTTTTTGGAAGTGTCGCGATGATTTTGTTCATACTGCCGCATTTTCCATTTTGATCTTCATTTACAGTTTCACCAGAAAGCAACGGAACTTTATTAGGATCCAAATTCAAATCTTTCATAAGATTGTCGTAAACAATTTTTAATTTTTTTGGCCAAAGCGTATCACCAGTATTAGATTCTCCTTGATGCAATAGAATACCTTTAATTACCCCTTTTTTCTGGGCAATCTTTGCCATTTCAACCAATCTTTGATACGGATTGTCGTTGTATTGTTTGAGAATGCCTTTCATCCAATCCGGTGCTGTTGCCACATATTCTGATGTTTTATCTTTATCAAAAAGCTCAATTTTACATCCACCAACAGCCACATTTATAACACCAATTTTTATGTTTTTTGGCAGATTGGCAATTAAAGTTCTTCCAAAATAATCTACTGGAGTTAATCCGGTTGTACAGCGACATAATGGAGGAACTGCCGTGTACCAATTTCCCTTAGAACGCCCAATTTCAGGACAATCAACGGTCTCCAAAACTTGAAATCGCTCGTCAACTGCAGCAATATCCTGAGGTTCTATTTTAGCATAACCCTCCATATTTGATTGGCCAAAACTCAAATAAACATGAAAATTTGGATCTTGAGAATATCCTTTTTGTCCTGTTAAAAAAAGAACAGTAAATGCAAAAAATCTAAGTATTGATTTCATTATATAATGCTATTTTAATGTCAAAAATTATTGTTTATATGCTGCATCAGAAAACTCATTTCTTATGTCTTCAATTATTCTACATGAGCATCGTTTGCTGCAGTCGCATATAGACCTATCAACGCTCCAGTAAACCCTCCAGCTACATTTGTTGAAAGAATATCGCCAGAAACGCTTCCTCCTAAATTTTCAAAATCAACACCATTTAAAGCATAGCTAAATTGGTAACTGTCACCTGTCGCCTTAACCTGCAGACGGATATTCTTTTTAATTTCAATTTTAGTACTCGCAACAATCTTTGATTCCCCTTTTTCGGTTCTTTGCAATATAATATAGGTATCCTTTCCTTTTTTGGTTATGCCAAAAACATAATTAAAGCGTTCGCTTTGCAGACAAACAATTCCAGCCAAATCCTTTTCAGATGCTGGTTTATAATCTAATGTCGATGTGAAAGAAAAATTATTGTGTTGCTGTCTATAAAAAAGTGTCGAAGTTGGTTTTACTTCTTTGATATTGACTGCAAAAGGCTTGATCTCTAGTCCGTTTTTTGTTAGCGAAATAAAGTTTTCTCTAGGACCTCTCAGTCCTATCCATCTATAATCTAGTTTTTCGGAAGCAAAGTTTTCAGTAAACGTAAAATTTCCATTTGGGAAAAATCCATCTTTTCCTGTTTTGTTTTCAGTAACGCCGGTAGGCATTTTGATTTTTGGTTTGAGAGGAACTAATCCGTTTTCAAAAACTGGAAAAACTCCCGACCAATCTACAGGCAACATAAAAGTTTCGCGACCCGTATTCACTCTATTTTTATCATTAGGACGAATACCGAGAAATACACCATAATATTTATTATCAGGGCCTAATACTAAATCAGCGTGTCCAGCCCAATCCACTTTTTCAGGTCTGTTTTGTGGAAAATATCTTTGTGTCAAAATCGGGTTGTTTGATGCTGGTTTGAAAGGGCCTTTTGGACTGTCGCTAATAAAAACAACTTCGCTATGATTATCTCCCGTACCGCCTTCGGCACACATTAAATAATAACGACCGTCTTTTTTATATAAATGTGGCGCTTCAATCCATATTGGTTTTTTCGAAAGATCTACACCTCCATCTACAATAATTTTGTCAGAACCTGGAATTACTTTGTCATTTACTAGATCATATTCCCAAACTTTAATTACACGATGACCTTCATACAATGCCTTTCCTTTGTCTGGAGCATCATTGTGTACGATATAACCTTTTCCGTCATCATCAAAGAAAATGCATGGGTCAATTCCATCAAAACCTAATTTCATAGGACTTCCCCAACCTTTCATTGGATCTTTTGTTTTTACTATAATATTACCCATTCCTCCCGTAAAAGCAGTTACAATCATATAAAAAGTATCATTATGAGGATTATAAGTTATACCTGGTGCGTACACTCCTTGGCTAATTCCAGTATCGTGAGGATTAAATTCTGAAACCTTATTTAAAACGCCTCCTAAATCTGTCCAATTCACTAAATCTTTAGAATGAAAAATTGGCACTCCAGGAAACATGGCAAAAGAAGAACAAACCATATAATAGTCATCTCCTTTTTTGGTAATGGCGGGATCAGGATAACATCCTTGTAAAATAGGCGTATAAAATTCGTCTGATTTTAGGGGATTATTTTTATAAATATCATCATTGCCTGTATAAACAACATTAGAAAAAATAGGCATTCCTTTAATTGATCCATTACTGTTTTTATCTGTAATGACATTAAAAGCGAAAAGAAAAAATAATATTCCCGCCAAGTAATAAATTTGTTTTTGGTTCATTTTGTTAAGTCTTAATTATTAAAAAATCAAATAGAGTATTTATCTCAAATTTCCTTCTGATTAATAAGTGTATATTCAACAAATATAAAAAAACATTTTAATACACAACCGGTTGTTTTAGTATTTATTTTTTTCTATCACTAAAAAAATAACAAATAAAAAACACATTATGCAATTCTAGTGCTTAAATATAAGTATAATAGCAAAGAAAGGAAAAACAAAAAAATCTGGAGTTCCTATCTAAAAATGGACACAGAAGCACAAGATCTTTGATTATAAAAAAGAAATCTAAAAAACCAAAGTAAGAATTCAAGCAATATTGGCTAAAAACAAAATTTTAATAATTAATTATGTTAAAAAAAAGTAAAGTCGTTTTTTACATTGTAGTATTTTTACTTAGATTTGAGCCATATTCACATTTAACTATTATACTAACGATTACTAATTAAAATCGTTAAAATTTACACCGCTATCAACCAAAACCTCACAAAAAAATTATGAATTTAGCAAAATCAAGTCACTATACTTCTGTAAACCTGTTTAAAAAAGTGCTATTTCAATTTCTATTATAGGATCTACAATCTATACTTTTTACTCAAAAACAAATCCCATAACAATTGCATTTATTTTCTATTTCTTAAAAAATGGAATGGAACTTTTATGCCTCTTTTTCAAAAAAAAATAACCAATTAATGAGACAAACAATTCTATTATTATTTTGCTTTCTTTTTTTATCGACTACTTTACAAGCACAAAAATTAGGCACAGTTAAAGGATATGTAACAGATACCATAAACCATTCTACTTTAACCAAGGCATCAGTCTCTTTGTTGAGAGCACAAGATTCTATTTTAGTAAAATTTACCAGAGCCAAAGAAAATGGTTATTTTGAGTTGAATAATATTAAAGCTGGTAAATTTATTTTATTGGTTTCTTATCCTAAATATGCTGATTTTGTAGATCAATTTGCTGTTGATTCCACAAAGTTAATCAAGGATTATGGCAAAATTAATTTAGAAGATAGAGGAAAAATACTATCCGAAATAATTATCAAAGGCAATAGAGCCGCCATGAAAATCAAAGGAGACACGTTAGAATTTGATCCAAAAGCATTTAAAATAGAACCTAATGCAAAAGTGGAAGATTTGATAAAACAATTCCCAGGAATACAAATTGATAAGGATGGAAAAATTACTGCTCAAGGCGAAACTGTAACCAAAGTTTTGGTTGATGGTGAAGAATTTTTTGGTGATGATCCCACTTTAGTTACAAAAAATCTACGTGCGGATATGGTTGATAAAGTACAATTGTACGACAAAAAAAGTGATCAAGCCGCTTTTACGGGAATTGATGATGGCCAGAAAACCAAAACGCTGAATGTGAAACTTAAAGAAGACAAAAAAAATGGTCATTTCGGGAAAGTAGAACTCGGAGGAGGAACGGATAAGTTCTACAAAGGTCAAGCCATGTTTAATAAGTTTTGGGATAAGAAAAAATTGGCAGCTTATGGCATTTTTGGTAACACAGGACAAGTAGGATTAGGATGGGGAGATAAAGATAAATATGGACAAAGCAGTTATCAGGTAACTGATGACGGCGGTATTTATTTTACAAACAATGGAAATGATGAATTTGACAGTTGGGACGGACAATTTAATGGTGAAGGAATTCCAGTAACTCAAACTGGCGGAATACATTTTGACAATAAATGGAACAAGGATAAAGAATCTATCAATGTTAATTATAAAATTGGTGATATCAAACTTACAGGAAACCGCAATGATATTAACCAGCAAAATTTAAGCTCTAGCAGTATTTATAATACTTCAGACAAAAATTTTGAGAAAAACATGACTAAAAACAAACTTGATCTCACTTATGAAATTAAAATCGATACTACTTTAACTTTAAAATTAAATGTAGATGGATTATTTAAAAAGAGTAATTCAAGTGAAGCAGAAGCGCGAAAAGGTACCGACGAACAAGGTAATCAACTCAATAATTTGAAACAGACAACTACAAACGATGTTGATGATAAAGCATTTAATTTTAATGCTTTATTAACCAAAAGATTCAAAAAAACAGGGCGAACATTATCTCTTAATTTAAGTCAATCAAATACAGATAGTAAAAGTGATGGTTATTTAAATTCGAGAGCTGAGTTTTTTACACCATCTGTAATTAGTCCAGACAGCACCAAAGTAGTCGATCAAAACAAAGTCAATACTATTAGCAATACAGCTTTTAAATCAAATTTAATCTATACTGAACCGCTATCCAAAAGTCTATCTGTAATTCTTAATTACGGATTCAACATTAGCAACGGGAAATCTGATCGTAAATCTTTTAATCAAGATGCAAATGGGGATTATACTGTTTTAGATTCCATCTTTAGTAATAATTATGAATTGGACCAAACGATAAACCAACTTGGAGCTATTTTTAATTACAAGAAAAACAAAACTGTTTTTAATATTGGTTCAAAATTTAGCGGTGTAAACTTTAGACAATATGATGTTTATAGAGATAATTCTTTTAAGCGAAAATTTATCAACTATATGCCTCAGATAACCTATCAATATAATTTTAAACAAAGAGAATCACTGCGTTTGTCATATAACGGAAACAGCGATCAACCAACATTAGAACAAATACAACCGATACCAAATAATCAAAATCCATTGAATACAATTTTGGGTAATCCAGATTTAGATCCTTCTTTCAAGAATAATCTTAGAGGTAGTTATTATTCATACAAAGTACTCAGCAATCAGTATTTTTCGATTAATGGATCGTATAATTTTACGCTAAATCCAATAATAAGTAATGTAATTACAAATGATAGAGGACAAAGTATTTCTCAATTTGTAAACCTAAAAGACAAAGCTGCAACAAGCTATTATTTGAATGGTAATTTTGGCAAAACAATCAAAGCCATAGACATGTCGGCAGGAATTGGTTTAAGCGCCAATAAAAATGTAAATTATAATTACATCAATACAAAACTGAATCAAACTAAAAATTCAACTTATTCCTTTAATTTTAACTTATCGAAGTATAAAGAAAAAAAATACAACTTAAATGCTAGCTTCGGACCTACTTATAACGTTGCTGATGCAAGCATCAACCAAAATAGTGATAGTAATGGCTGGGGATTTAATGGAAATTTCTGGTCTAGTGTACAATTGCCTTTCAAGCTAGAAATTAGTACCGATGGTAATTATCAATATAATGGAAAAACGCAAGTGATTCAGGAAAGTTTTGAACGTTTTATTTGGAATGCCTCAGTCACCAAAAAATTCTTAAAATCAGATAATTTAAGAGTTTCTATAACAGGAAGAGATCTTTTGAACCAAAATTTAGGATTTAATCGTTCTGCATTCAATGGAAATATCAGCCAAAGTACGTACACGACTATCCAAAGATATTTTATGTTCTCTGTAAGCTGGGATTTCAGCAAAATGGGCGGAGGAGAAATTAAACAAAACTAAAATCATGAAAACAATGATAAATCGCATCTTAATTTTAATAATTGTATTGGCAAGCTGTAATACTTTTGCACAAAATGATCAATTAGTACAAAATGATCACTTTGTACAAAATGGCATAATCGAATTTGAAAAAAAATCAAATATGTACGCTTTGATTACAAAAAAAATAAAAGGAGAAACGGAAAGCTATTATAAATTAGCTTTTGAAAGTTACAAAAAAAACAATCCACAATTTAAAACTACAAAGAGCACACTCACCTTTTCAAAAAACAAAAGTTTATATAAATGGAATGAAACCATTGAATCAGCAAGCAACAACAGTTGGATTGCTGATGACGCAATGGCTAATTTAAAAAATATTATCGCCACAGATCTAGATACCCAAACCAGCATTACCCAAAAAAACGTTTACGATGATTTATATTTAGTTAAAGATAGTTTGCGCAAAATTAACTGGAAAATTACTGATGAAACAAGAGAAATTGCAGGTTATGAATGTCGCAGAGCAAATGCTATAGTTCTGGATTCTGTTTATGTTGTTGCCTATTACACCATTCAAATTCCATTCTCAGGTGGTCCTGAATCTTTTACAGGCTTACCTGGAACAATTTTAGGCTTGGCTTTGCCACATGAAAACATGACCTGGTTTGCCACAAAAGTTACTGAAATTCCAGTTTCTGACAAAGATTTAGCTCCACCAATTAAAGGAAAACCAACTGACAATAAAGAATTAAACAAAATACTTTTGGATGCTTTGAAAAACTGGGGAAAATGGGCACGAAAAACATTACAAGCCTATTCCTTGTAACAAAACATAAAACTTGTTTTTTCTGCAAGTTCACAAAATACACTTCTTGTATTTAGAAGTTTAAAAAAGTTTGTTTCATTTTGTGATATTTTTAAAAAACTTTAATTAAAAACAAAAAGGTGCGTTTCAATATGAAACGCACCTTTTGTTTTAATAATATTATGTTCTTACTTAATTTCCTTTGGTTTTATAAATGAAAAACCTAATTTAATTTGTAACCCTGCAGAAAAATAATTGCTGTTTTGTACTATTGTTTTATTACTCGAAACACCATTTGCTTGTGTATTTTCGATTCCTTTTGGGTCATACAAAACGATATTGCTGTTATCTGTATTTTTTGCTAGATCAGAAAAACCGTAATCAGCAAAAACACCTGTATAAAGCTGTAAATTTTCTTTTAGCTTGAAAGTTAAACCTGTTTCTAAACTTACCAAAAACGAAGTCTTAAGATTTGCTGCTGTTTTATCTTCCCAATTATCGACTTTCCCAAATCCATGCGAAGGCAAATCATCAATAACAAGATCTGAATCTGGATAATAACCGCTTAGCTGTAATTCATCGGCAGAAGCTTTTATATTTTGTTTTCGTGGAAATAAAACCTTTCCGCCAAAGCCCAAATACCATTGTGATTGGCTTGAGATTTCTGTTCTGTATTGCAAAAGAATTGGAATAGCGAAAGAAACAAAATACTGTTTTTCCTGATAATTTTTCGGTGAAACTCTGTATTCGAATGCCGTCATTTGGTCATCTACTTCATAAGAATTGATAGTTGTTACTTCATTCAACTTAAACGTATTTTGATTATACAAAACATCTATTCCTGTATTAATTCCCCAATGATTATTTAAGAAATAAGTATATCCAATTCCAATACCTCCGCCAGCTTTTAGATTCCCATTTCCTTCAGAACTTTCATAAAGAATTCCTGATGAACCCCCACTAAGTTTCATATTAATTTCCTGTGCTTGCATCGAACTACATAATAAAAATATCGCGATTGCTATTTTGATTTTCATTTTGATTTTGATTTTCATTGATCTTAAATTAAAACTCATTTTACTTCACCAAGACATTAATTGTTTTTTTCTCACCATTTGATAAAGTCAGCATTACAACATAAATAGCAGTTTGAGAAGGTGCAATTATCTGATTCTGAGTTTTTACATTAGAAACTGTTTGAATTAATTTTCCGTTGATATCAAAAATATCAATAACGGCACCTTTGAGTTGTGCTTCACTAAAATTACATTCTAAAGTAAATTCACTCGAAGTTCTTACCGGGTTAGGATATATTTTCATCTTATTTGAAAATACTTGATCTTTTATTTCAAACAAACAAGATTTAATTTTATTTCCGTTTTTATCTGTCGCAATAACATAATAAGCCCCATTTAAAGCTTGATTTTCGCTGAAATATTGTCGCGTTGCGCCAGAGATTGCAGTTCCGTTTTTATACCATTGCCAAGAAACAAAATCTTTGTTTTTATTATCAAAGAAAAGAACATCAGACCAATGCTGCGTTATAAGTCCGCCCTGCGTAACTTCTACGGTTTTTATAACTGCCACAGCTGGATTATGATTTTGATCTCCATTCTGAGATGCTGTAATTAATGTGCTTCCCGAATTTTTTATCACCAAATTATTACCTGAAACCTCAGCAATATTACTATTCGCAACCGAATAAGTTATTGGCAAACCACTATTTGAAATTGCATTAAGATTTAAGTTGTTTTCGGTTTCACAGCCAAATTGTAACTCTTGATTCCACGTAATCAGTTGATCAGCTTTAGTGATTTCAAAAACACTGCTTTCAAAAACAATTCTATAATTTTCTCCAGCATCAATTGTTCCAGCATTAATTTTGTACTTTCCAGCATTTTCACCAGATTCTCTTGAAAGAACTCCTCTAATAATTGTATTTGTATCACCATTTACAAGTCCTGAAACAGTATAGCCAAAAACTGGATCATTTGTACCAAAAACTTTCTGATGTCCTGTTGAAGCAGTAATCGTAAGAGTATATTTGTTTGTGGTGAAACTAACTTCATTTCCGTAAGCTACAAATCCATTACTGTTTATCGCATAAGCTTTTACATAATATTTTGTATTTCCTTTTAAATTAGTCAACGTTGAAGTAATTGATCCCAATGAACTGCCTACAATAATTTTGTTATCTGTTATCATCGGATTTGATTTAAGCGAATAAACAAATCCTGTTTCTGCTAAACATTTTCCATCACTTTTTTCCGAAGAAATTGTTCCAGAAACTACTGCTCCAGAAACTGTTATATTTGTTGTAACTAATGTATTTACCACAAAAGGCGCAGGTTCTTCAATTACTATTGTTTTTGAAATAGAACAAGAATTTGCATCGCTAATGGTTACAGAATATGTTCCCGCTGTAAGTCCGCTTGCAGTTGCTTCGTTTCCTCCTTTTGGCGACCATAGATAAGTATAAGCTCCTTTTCCTCCGCTCACATTTACAGATGCAGTTCCATCATTTCCATTATAACAAGTTACATCCGTTTTTGAAGTTATAGCTTCAAGCAATGCTGGCTCAGTAATTGTAAAACTCTGTGTTGCTGTGCAAGAATTTGCATCAGTTACAGTTACAGTATAAGTTCCAGCGCTCAGTCCTGAAGCTGTAGCAGAATTTCCTCCAGATGGCGCCCAAGAATAGCTGTATCCCGGTTTTCCTCCGCTTACGCCAACTGTTGCCGATCCTGTATTTGTGCCATTACAAGCAATATTGGTTTGAGAAACTGCTGTCGCTATAAGAGCATTTGGCTCTACAATTGTAAAACTTTGTGTTGCTGTGCAAGAATTTGCATCAGTTACAGTTACAGTATAAGTTCCAGCGCTCAGTCCTGAAGCTGTAGCAGAATTTCCTCCAGATGGCGCCCAAGAATAGCTGTATCCCGGTTTTCCTCCGCTTACACTAACTGTTGCCGATCCTGTATTTGCGCTATAACATAATAAATTAGTTTGTGACGGCGTAATTTTTAATACAGAAGGCTCAGTAATTGTAAAGTATTTTACAATTGAACAACCATTTGCAGAAGTTATCGTTACCGAATAACTACCAGCCGCAAGATTGCTTGCAGTATTACTTGACCCACCAGTTGGTGCCCAAACATAGGTAAAAGGACCCGGCGCTCCAGAAGGAATTACTGAAGCGGATCCCGTATTAGCACCATTACATAAAATATCGTTTTGCGATGCTACAGCAGTCAAAGTGTTAGTTGTGTTAATTACAAAATGTTTAGTAATGGCACACCCATTACTGTCTGTAATTAAGCAAGAATAACTGCCATTATTTAATCCCGTTGCTATCGCTGTTGTTTGACCAGAAGGAGACCATAAATAAGTATAAGGGGCTACTCCTCCACTCACACTAACAGCCGCTTGTCCAGGCGACATGCAGGTTGCATCTATTTGACTTGTTGTAGCGCTTAATACTGCAGGCTCATCAATTTCGATTGATTTGGTAATAAAACAACCATTAGAATCGGTAATTTTACAGCTGTAGATTCCAACTGCCAAACCAGTTGCAGTCGCTGCCGTACCGCCTGAAGGTGACCATAAATAAGAATATGAGCTACTGCCTCCAGAAGGAACTACCGTTGCCGTTCCAGTTGCTCCACCATTACATAAAACATCAGTATGAGAAATTGATGCTGTCAAAACCGGTGGTTCATCTATAGTAACACCAATGGTGTATGTACAAGTATTTCCATCTTGAATTGTTAACGTATAATTTCCTTTAGAAAGTCCAGACGCAGTAGCGGTATTTCCTCCAGCAGGCGCCCAAGAATAAGAATATGCCCCAACTCCACCAGAAGCTGTTACAGTTGCAGAACCATTTGATCCTCCATTACATGAAACATCTGTTTTTGTTATGGAAGCAGATATTTGAACCGGAGTACCAACAGTAATAGTTTTTGTCAATGTACATCCCTTTGAGTCTGTTATTGTACAAATATAATCTCCGGCACTAAGTCCTGTTGCCGTTGCTGATGTTCCGCCGAAAGGTGCCCAAGAATAAGTATAATTTGGACTCCCTCCTGACACATTTACACTTGCACTACCATTTCCTCCTCCAAAACAACTAACTGCAACTGATGCTGTTGTTGCTGAAAGACTTGATGCAGGTTGAATAATTGTAAAACTCTGCATTGCTGTACAAGAATTTGCATCGGTAACGGTTACTGTATAAGTTCCTGCAGTAAGACCTGTCGCTGTTGCTGAAGTTCCTCCCGATGGAGCCCATGAATATGAATATGAGCCTGTTCCTCCAGTCACACTTACCGTTGCAGATCCAGTTGCCCCCCCATGACATGCAATATTTGTCTGAGAACCTTTTGATGCTACAAGTTTACTTGGTTCTGTAATTGTAAAACTCTGCATTGCTGTACAAGAATTTGCGTCGGTAATGGTTACTGTATAAGTTCCTGCGTCAAGTCCTGTGGCTGTTGCAGAAGTTCCACCAGAAGGCGACCAAGAATATGTATATACTCCTGTTCCTCCGCTTGCGCTTACTGTTGCTGATCCAGTTTTTGCCCCATTACAAGCGATATTTGTCTGAGTCACCGCTGTTGCTGTAAGCTTCGCTGGTTCAATAATCATAAAACTCTGCGTAGCTGTACAATTGTTTGCATCAGTCACCGTTACTGTGTAAGTTCCTGCTTCAAGTCCTGTGGCTGTTGCAGAAGTTCCGCCAGATGGAGCCCATGAATATGAATATGAACCCGTTCCTCCAGTCACACTTACCGTTGCTGATCCAGTTGCCCCTCCATGACATGCAATATTTGTCTGAGAACCTTTTGATGCTACAAGCTCATCTGGTTCTGTAATAGTAAAATTCTGGGTTGCTGTGCATGAATTTGCATCAGTCACGGTTACGGTGTAGATTCCTGCGCTAAGACCTGTTGCTGAGGCATTTCTTCCACCGGAAGGAGACCATTGATAGGTATAATTTCCTGCACCACCTCTTACAAATGCAATAGCTGACCCATTGGCTGTTCCTTTGCAGGATGCATTTGTTTGTGAGGAAGAAATAACTAGAGCATCAGGTTCTGTGATAGTAAAACTCTGCGTTGCTGTACTTGCATTTGCATCGGTCACTGTAACTGTATATGTTCCAGCAGTTAGTCCTGTTGCTGTAGCAGAACTTCCTCCAGAAGGCGACCAAGAATATGAATATGCTCCTGTACCTCCGGTTACGCTAACCGTTGCTGACCCTGTTGCTCCTCCATGACAGGCAATATTTGTCTGAGAAACTTTCGATGCTACAAGTTCATCGGGTTCTGTAATAGTAAAACTCTGCGTTGCAGTACATGTATTATCATCGGTTACTGTGACTGTATAAGTTCCTGCGCTGAGACCTGTCGCTGTTGCTGAAGTTCCGCCAGATGGAGCCCATGAATAATAATATGAGCCTGTTCCTCCGGTCACGTTCACTGTTGCTGATCCTGTCGCTGCTCCACGACTAGTAATATTAGTCTGAGCGCCTTTTAATGCAATCAAAGCATCTGGTTCTGTAATGGTAAAACTCTTTGTTGCTGTACAAGAATTGGCATCGGTCACCGTAACTGTGTATGTACCTGCAGCAAGCCCTGTTGCTGAGGCATTTCTTCCACCATAAGGAGACCATTGATAGGTATAATTTCCTGCACCACCTCTTACAAATGCAATAGCTGACCCATTGGCTGTTCCTTTGCAGGATGCATTTGTTTGTGACGGAGTGATAACGATAGCATCAGGTTCTGTGATAGTAAAACTCTGCGTTGCTGTACAATTGTTATCATCAGTTACGGTTACGGTATAATTCCCTGCCAAAAGTCCTGAAGCTGTTGCTGCACTGCCTCCAGATGGTGCCCATGAATAGGTATATGATCCTGTCCCTCCACTGGCACTAACTGTTGCTGATCCTGTATTTGCTCCATGACAAACGATATTTGTCTGTCCCGCTGCTGTCGCTGTTAAGGCATCAGGCTCTGTAATTGTAAAGCTTTTAGTTACTGAATTATAATATGCATCGTAAACAGTTACCGTATAGGTTCCCGCAACAAGACCAGAAGCTGTTGCACCATTTCCTCCCGAATGATTCCACCAATATGAATATGGCGCAACTCCGCCAGTTGCGCTTATTGTTATTGATCCTGTATTTGCTCCATGACAGTCAATATTATGTTGCGAAACTAGTGTTGCATCAAGTGCATCTGGTTCGGTAATAGTAAAACTTTGTGTTGCCGTACAGTTGTTTGCATCCCTGACAGTTACTGTATAAGTTCCTTTAGTAAGAAAGTAAGCTGTCGAATCAAACACATATAGCCCAGATGGTGTCCATGAATAAGAATACGGTCCCACTCCCCCAGTTACTGCCACAGTAGCAGAACCATCACTTCCACCAATATAAGATACATTCGTTTGTGATGGAGTAATAACGATAGCATCGGGCTGAGAAACTGAATATGTACTTGTTTTTTCGCAGCCAATTGGGTTGGTAACAGTCACCGTATAATTTCCGGGTGCAAGTCCTGATCTATTTTTTGTAGTTATTCCATTACCCCAATTATAAGTATAGTTTCCATTTGTTGGAACTGTTAAAGTGATTGCACCATTGTTTCCTCCATTACACGAAACATTAGTAATAGATGCTGTATGTTCAATCAAATTGAATTTTATATTCCCCCTAGACTGCCCTCGTTCTTCTGCAATTCTAAATTCAACCTTACTGTTACTATCTAAAAAACCCTGCCAAACATTTGTATGTGACTCGCAACAATTATTGTCTCCAAATACTTGTACATCATCAATAAACAATCTCACCCAATCATCGTGCATTGGAATATCAATTTGATAGTATCCGCAAGGAAATCCTTGTCTTTTTGCACTCCAAGAATGATCATCACCATTTACTTTACATCCTTGGTAACCCGCAACTGAAGACGGAACGTCATAATCTTCGAAATAATCCTCCGAATTAAAACTTAAAGTATTAGCCGTAAAATAACCGGAATAGTCTGCTTGCCAAGCGTCACCGCTTACAGCTCCTTTATTCCAAGCATATACATTCCAAGAATTATTGCCATAAACTGTCGGGTCACCTACTGAAGTTGTAGGAGCGAGAATAATATCAACTGTTCCAAGGGTCGAACAATAGGTAACATTGTCCGTTACTCTTACCGTATAACTTCCTGCCGAAAGCCCTGTTACTGATTGTGTAGTTTGTAATGCTGGTGTATTCCAAAGGTAGCTATAACTTCCAGATCCACCTTTTACCGCTACTGTTGCTGAACCATTTACTGCACCAGTACACGAAGCATTTGTTTGGACTGCAATTGCTTTTGCCTTTTGAAAACATTCACCTATCCCTATATTAGCAAAAACCATATTATGATTGGAGTCCATTACTTCTACATAATAAAGCCCTTGACTTAAATTAGATATTGTTTGAGTACTTTGCCCATTTGACCACGAATATGTGTAAGGAGGAAATCCATTCACAATATTGGCCGTAATTGATCCAGTTGGCGAATTAGAATCTATATCCGTCTTAGTCAAGACAACTTTCATTTGCCCAAACATATTGGCTGAGGCAAAAAGAATAAGAATAAATGTAAAAATTAAATGTAGTTTTTTCTTCATATTTTGGGGTTAGCTTGTTAACTTATACGAGTTAAAATCAACAAAATAAGCTATGTATATTTCTTAGTAAAGCTTAAAAAAATATACTTATAGCATTTTATAGTTTGCTCGCAAAATTAGGCAAGCGAACAAGCTTAAAAGCACTCCAAAAAGTTTTGACAAAGAAAATCTATAGCCCAAAAAGTTTTTTTTGAGGAAAGAAAAAAATTAAAAAGAGAAAATTAGATTTTAAATTGCAACATCGAATTCCTGCTTTTGCAGTTCCGAAGGCAGAGTACCGTGACACTTTTTAAATGCTGCAGTAAATTTGCTGGTGTTTTCGTACCCAAACTTATACGAAATCTCTTTTATCAAGAATTTGTTTTCAATAATAAGCTCTTTAGCCAACATCATTTGTTTTTCCTGAAAATATTTGTAGATTGGTTTTCCAAAAAACTGCTTAAATTCAGACTTAAGCTTGCTTTCTGAAATTTTAAATTTTTCAGCCAGGAAATCAATTCCAGGAAATTTATCATAAAGATTGCTCGTCAAATAATTCTCAACTTTGTTGATGCTGAATTTATCTTCGTAATCAATTGCAAAATGTTTTTCAAACACTTGCTGATCTCTACAAGTTCTTAAAAACCCGAAAATAAGATTTAAAGTACAGAGTTTAAACTGAAGAAAATCGATATGACTAGCCTCATTATTCATATTCATAACCTCATCAAAAATACCGAAGTTTTTCACCAACTCATCCTTCTCCTCAACGGGCCAAGCAATATACGGCTGGTCAGAGGCTATAAACTTATCCAGTTCAGCTTCTGAAAACAAACTGTTTTGAAGCAAGTTTTTCTGCAACCATTCTTCATTAAAATACAAAGTGATGTATTTGTTATTGGCACCCTTAAAATTTACATCACAATTGCGTTCTTTTGGCTTAAAGAATGTCCAGCTATAATTTGCAAAACACAATTGCTTTTCACAAATTTTCAGATCAATTATTGGCTGACTTGTAACATTATTAAGGCTAAGCATGTAGTAACCTTTATCCTCAATTTTCATTTCTGCCGGGTCATCATAAACGAGATCAAAAGCTACATTAGTTTTATATCTCATTTTAGAATAAATAACCCAAAGTCCTTCTTCTACTTTCTGATAATTGAAACCTCCCGAACAAAATGGCGTATTAGCGTAAACACTCTGTTTTACTCTATCATGCTTCATAAAGGGATAATTAGCTAAACTCTCCACAAGATCTTCCGGAGTTTTACTGCTGTAAGGAAGATGATAGAAGCCATTGCTGTACGTAAAAAAGTACTGCTTAAATTGGTTTAACCATTTTTTTAGTGTTTGTTGGAGCATTTCAAAGCCAAAGATAAAATTTATTTATTTTTTAGCAAACCATCATAAAATTAAAATCTAAATAAAATGCTACTTCAATAAAAAAGTAAATGAATGGAGTCTGAAGACATTTAATAAACCGGAAAATCTGACAATTACGCAGATTACAAATTTTGACTCGGAGACCTTTTTTGCTACAAAAAGCCAAGATCATTTTTCAAGGTATTTCAGAATTGCAAGTTTTGTCCAAGAATGGTAATTTTAAACTTTTAGCCAACTGCTAAAAATCGCATTCGCATTTTTAAAAAGATTAAAACTATGCCAATAAATCGTTCAGTTTAGTTTTTAAAACGTCCGTGCTCTGATGACCAAAATAATGCCCCAAAATATTGTATTTATCATCAAAAACAATAAAGGATGGAGTTCCTTTTAATTGATTGACTGTAAATGTTTCGGCTATTATAGGTATTTCAGAATAATATGACTTTACTTTCTGAATTATAGTCTTTCTTTCAATTTCAGAGAAACTTTCAAAATTGGGAATGGCATTACAGATTAATTCCACCTTATCTGAATTTATAAATTGTTCAGAAGAAATAACATTGTCAAAGGCAACAGGAAAATTTAAGGTTTCTGAGTAAGTTGAAATTCTATAGTTTGTGCGGTAATATTTTAAAGTTTCTCCAACTAATGTTCCGCTTTCTAAAAGTACTTTCAAACTCGCTTCGTTATTATATTCAAAGTCTTCAAAAGCAGTAGCTACTCCAATAAAACCAATTTTATTATTAAATGAACTATAAAGCTCATTCACAATAGGAATTCCGTATATAAAACAACCCGGACAATTTACTTGAAATACAAAAGCAACATTTACTTTATGCATTTTGAATTCTCCTTGAACTAATTTTTTAGTATTTAAATGAAATTTTGACATGACTATTTTTTTATGATAAACAGATATGCGATTGCTGCATTACACTTCAAAATTAATTATGATTATTAAATTACTGATAGTCCAGTTCTTATAATAATCTATACGTTCTGGTTTTGAATGGATAATAGATGAATATTTTCATTCGTATTATGATTTCAATCATAAACTTGAGCTTTGATGGCAATCTAAATTTGTAAAAACGAAATAGCAAAACAATGCTATTCAATTAAATCAAATATTTAATCCAAATATCACAAAATGAATGCAGATCAAAAAGAGCTTATAAAAGCAACAATTCCAATTTTAAGATCAAGTGGCGAAGACCTGACAAATTACTTTTATGCAAGAATGTTCAAACATCATCCTGAGCTTCGAAATATGTTTAATATGGGAAATCAGGCCAATGGAAGACAAAAATCAGCCTTAGCAAATGCAGTGCTTGCTTATGCTGAAAATATAGATAATCCCGGTGTTCTTTTGGGAGTACTTAGAGGAATCGCGACGAAACACAGAAGTCTTAACATTCAGCCAGACCAATACAAAATTGTTGGTACGCATTTAATTGCTTCAATTGGAGAAGTTGTCGGAGAAGCTGCAACGCCCGAAATTCTACAAGCATGGACTGTTGCATTTTATCAGCTTGCGCAAATTATGATTGACCTTGAAAAAGAATTATATATTGAAAACGCTTCAAAACCGGGAAGCTGGAACGGATGGCGAAAATTTGTAATTAAAAAAATAGTCGAAGAATCAGCTGAAATAAAATCTTTCTATTTATATCCTGAAGATGGCAAAGCAATTGCTGATTTTCATCCGGGCCAATTTATCAGTGTGCAGGTTTTTATAGAAGAATTAAATCTGTTACAACCGAGGCAATACAGTTTGTCAAGTGCATTCAATCCTGAATATTATAGAATTTCTGTAAAAAGAGAAAATGGATTCGCTTCAAATCCGTCTGGAATGGTTTCCAATACGCTACATTCTAAATCAGAAGGAGAAATTATTTCAATTTCATCGCCCGCAGGACTATTTCATTTAGAAAAAGATTCTCAAAATCCATTAGTATTAATAAGCGGTGGAGTTGGTTTTACACCTATGCTCAGCATGCTTGAAACTAATATAAACGAGCTTCAAAATAAAAAAACCGTTTGGGTTCATGGATGCAGAAATGAATCGGTTCATGCGTTTAAAAATCAGATTTCAAGTTTAAAGCAAGAAGTAAAATGGCTTGAAACATTCACATTTTATGATACGGTCGAAAATCTAGAAAATTCATCAGATCAAATTTTACAAGGACGTGTGGATCTTCATAAATGCAAAGAGTCTATTTTATTGGATGAAGCTAAATTTTATATCTGTGGTCCAGAATTATTTATTAAATCCCAATATGAATCTCTTATTAATTTAAATATTAAAACAGAGAATATTTTCTATGAAGAATTTGGCCCTCAGTTAATCAATTTAAATTAAAGTGAAGACTGGAATATTCTCGATTAAAAAATCTTGGAGATTAGCTTTTAGAAATTGTATCACAACTTTATTCATAACCTTGATTCTTGCCTGCTTAAACTGTACAGATCGATCGAATTTTCTCTTTTTTTGGATGCGTTCTTGGGTTGTTGCTGGTTTAATTTCTAATTTCTTTTCCTTTTTTATTTTTTCAAATAGAAAATAGTAAAAATTAAAGGCTGTCTCAAAATTGAGACAGCCTTTTTTCTTCTAAATAATTAGAAACTTACTTATTCAAAATAATCTTCTTAGTTGATGTTTTACCATCGGTTATGACTTGAAGTAGATAAATTCCTTGATCAAAATTATTCAAATCAAGTTCTTTTTCATTCCCTTCAAAAGTAGTATTCAACAATTGCTGACCCAAAATATTATACAGATAAACATCTGATTTAGTGTTGTTTTCGAAACTCAAATTCAAAATTCCGTTTGTCGGATTTGGATACACTACCAAGCCTTCTGTAATTTTTACTTCTTCAACATCGGCAACATCCAGCATTTTTCTAGTTCCAGAACATCCAGAAATATAATTGTGCTGAATATCATCAATCCAAACTGTCATTGTATTAGCAGTATTGTTTTGTTTGATGACAATTGCATCCAAAGTTACAGAAGCACCGCCCACAATTCCGTTTCCTGTCGTAATTGTTGTTCCTACTGCAGTTGGCAAGAACCACTCGTAGTAATTCCACGCTCCGTTGTTGATGATTGCTATTGGAGGCAATTCTTCAAGTCCATCGGCATCATCAATCCAAGCCGTAACAGTCGCTCCAGCATTTGCAGTGCTTGTTTTCAGCCAGAAACCAAAAGAGCCCTGATTGCCAACAAACGCCTGATTGTTTGCTGGAGTTCCTCCGCCAGAAAGCAAACGCACCAGCCAGTTTGTTGTTACCGAAGTATTGTCATACAAAACTGCCTTTAAACTTGCAGTACCATTTTTATAACTATCTGTAGCTCTTGCCAAAGTAGAAGTAGTTGCAATACCAACAGTAGAACCAGATGTCGTTGGTACGCTAGTAAATCTTCCTGCAGAAGCTTCAAAAGTTTCCAGTGTAGTTTTGGTATTTGTTCCAACGCAAATTGTCAATGTATAGGTATTGCTTCCGCAAGCATTTGAAGCAACCAAAGTAATCGTTTTTGTACCTGTTGTCGTAAAACTTACCGATGGATTTGCAGCTGTACTTGTTGCAGGAGATCCGTTAGGGAAAGTCCAAGCGTAAGTCGTTGCTCCTGTTGAAGTATTCGTTAGAGTCATACTTTCTCCTACTGCTAATTCTGCCAAAGGAGCTGTAAAACCAGCCACAACAGTTGCTGCAGGATTTACTGTTACCAATCCTGTTATTGTTTTTGTATCAGAACCTACTGAATTTGTTGCTGTTAAGCTTGCATCATAAGTTCCTGAAGTACTATAAGTAACCACCGGATTAGCGGCCGTACTCGTACTTGGCGTTCCTCCTGGGAATGACCAGCTGTAAGAAGTTGCGTTTGTAGAAGTACTAGTATAAGTCACCGTTTGTCCTTCGCAAACTGTCGCGCTTGCTGGCGTAAAATTAGCTACTGGCGCTACATTCTCTGGCAAACAATCCACAAAAGTAAATTTAAAAGCATCAGCAATAACAACTCCTGTTGTACCCGTTGTACGGATTACAACTTTGCCTCTAGAGCCTGCACTGAAATTGTATCTACCTAATGAAACCCAAGTCGCATTATTAGTTTGTTGGTTTACTGTAACGGTAGTTGTTCCGTTTTCGTCAATAATATCTACTGGAACATTTGTTGGACGATTTGTTCCTGCTGTAAAGTTGATGAATACTTCATATTTTCCTCTTTGTGCAATTAAAGGAGTAAAAGTTGCCGATTTAGTTCCTTTTCCGGTATCGCCATCATGAATATAATTTGTACCGATATATCCTGCAGTTGCAGAAGTAGATGTCCAAGCCCCAACCAAAGCCGCATCCAAATTATCTACTGTAATTGAGGTTGTTCCCGGCAAAGTACAGCCGGCACTTTTTGGCGTAAAACTTACCGGAGCGGAATATTTTGAAGTTCCGGTTGCGGCGCTGTAACTTCTGATTGTGTAGTAATAAACAGTTCCGCCAATTGGAGATTCTGAAACTGCTGCATTTGTTGCATTCCAAGAATACGTTTTTGCAGTATTTACAACATCATTTACGACAACTGTGCTATTTGGTGTAGTTGCCGATGTAAATCCGTCTGTATCATTCCATCCCGAATTTGATTTTGAAACCTGAATACGGTAATCTGCTCCTGAAACCGTAGAATCCCAAGCAAAGTTTACTGGAGTATTCACATAAACCTGGCCTGCTGTAGGTGCTGTAGGTACAGGAATATTGGCACTAAAACAATTATTTGTCGCACAATAACTTAGATATTCTTGCTCTACAACATTATAAACTGCTGTTTTAATATTATCCCATAATGAAGAAGGACTCGCATAAGCATTGGTAGTAATTGCGACAGAAACATTTAGTGATGGAATAAAATACATAAAAGAATTATATCCAAGGATTGTTCCTGTATGGCCGTGATATTTTACATTGTTTGAAGAAGTATAAAGTCGCGTTCCTAAACCATATGCAGAATTAAGCGCAGAAGGCGAAATCATTGCATTTATGGAACTTTGTGTCAAATAATTTCCTCCAAAAACTGCTTTACAGTATTTTGCTAAATCGCCCGGATTTGCTACAATGGCTCCTGCCCCTTTTACCGATGTTGGCGAATAATTGTAAGCTCTTGTTCCTTCGGCTAAATTTGGAATTTTGTTGGTCGTTGTACTTGTAAAATCCATAAAAGTATTAGTTAATTCAAGTGGCGAAGCAACCCATTCCTGAATCGCTACATCTAATGTTTTTCCTAATTTCTTTTCGATTAACATTCCAAGCAAATAAAAACCTCCATTAGAATATTCATAAGAACTTCCGGGAGTAAATGCTGCTCCCATATTATTAATGTAACCCACTATTTCGGCATCTGTAAAGATTTTGTCAGGAACGGCGGCATTTATAAAATCCGAGCTTCCGTTTAAATAGTCACCTACGCCAGCAGTATGTTGTAATAATTGTTTAATCGTAATTGTACTTCCATTTGGTAAACCGGGAATTACTAAGTGTTGCGATAATTTATCATTGATATTAAAATAACCCGCTTCTTGCAATCGCATAATTAATGTTGCCGTAAAGTTTTTGGTTGCACTTGCAATTCTATATTGAGTATTCTGCAAAATTGGCGATTGCGTGTATACATTTCCGATACCTGCTGAGGCATATACCATTCCTAAATTTGGAGTAGATACCGCCACGGAAACTCCCGGAAGTCCGCTTCCTGACCATGAGTTTGTAACAGCAGTTTGCAATTTTTGCTGAAATGTTTGCGCCTTTACAAGCATTATGCTGCATAACAATAATAAAGTGTAGTGTTTTTTCATAGCATAACATTTTCAATGATTTTTTAAAAAACTAAACTATAAGCAAACCGATTGTAATAAAACTACCCAAACATTGTAAGTAACGTCTGGGTAGTTTAAAAAGATTACTTATTCAAAATAATCTTTTTAGTTGATGTTTTGCCATCGGTTATGACTTGAAGCAAATAAATTCCTTGATCAAAATTATTCAGATCAAGTTGTTTTTCATTTCCTTCAAAAGTGGTATTCAACAATTGCTGACCCAAAATATTATACAGATAAACATCCGATTTTGTGTTGTTTTCCAAACTCAAATTCAAAATTCCGTTTGTCGGGTTTGGATATACTACCAAGCCTTCTGTAATTTTTACTTCTTCAACATCGGCAACATCCAGCATTTTTCTAGTTCCAGAACATCCAGAAATATAATTGTGCTGAATATCATCAATCCAAACGGTCATCGTATTGGCCGTATTACTTTGTTTGATCACAATTGCATCCAGAGTTACAGAAGCTCCATTAACGATTCCGTTTCCTGTAGTAATTGTTGTTCCTACTGCAGTTGGCAAAAACCATTCGTAGTAATTCCAAGCTCCATTGTTTATAATGGCTTGCGGAGGCAATTCTTCAAGTCCGTCAGCATCATCAATCCAAGCCGTTACAGTCGCTCCTGCATTTGCAGTGCTTGTTTTCAGCCAAAAACCGAAAGATCCTTGATTGCCAACAAAAGCCTGATTATTTGCAGGAGTTCCTCCGCCAGAAAGCAAACGCACCAACCAATCTGTACTAACTGATGTATTGTCATATAAAACTGCTTTTAAACTTGCTGTTCCATTTTTAAAACCATCTGTCGCTCTTGCCAAAGTGGAAGTCGTTGCAATACCCACCGTCGAACCCGAAGTAGTTGGAACTTGAGTGAATCTTCCAGCAGAAGCTTCAAAAGTTTCTAAAGTTGTCGTAGTATCTGAGCCCACACAAAATGTCATTGTATAGGTATTGCTTCCGCAAGCATTTGAAGCTACTAATGTAACAGTCTTTGAACCCGCAGTTGTAAAACTTACCGATGGATTTGCTGCTGTACTTGTTGCAGGAGATCCATTAGGAAAAGTCCACGCGTAAGTAGTCGCTCCTGTAGAAGTATTTGTCAAGGTTATGCTCTCTCCTACTGCTAATTCTGCCAAAGGAGCTGTAAAACCTGCCACAACAGTTGCTGCAGGATTTACTGTTACCAATCCTGTTACTGTTTTTGTATCAGAACCTACTGAATTTGTTGCTGTTAAGCTTGCATCATAAGTTCCTGAAGTACTATAAGTAACCACCGGATTAGCGGCCGTACTCGTACTTGGCGTTCCTCCTGGGAATGACCAGCTGTAAGAAGTTGCGTTTGTAGAAGTACTAGTATAAGTCACCGTTTGTCCTTCGCAAACTGTCGCGCTTGCTGGCGTAAAATTAGCTACTGGCGCTACATTCTCTGGCAAACAATCAACAAAAGTAAATTTAAAAGCATCTGCAATAACAACTCCTGTTGTGCCTGTTGTACGGATCACCACTTTGCCTGTAGAACCTGCACTGAAATTGTATCTTCCTAATGAAACCCAAGTCGCATTATTGATCTGCTGATTTACGGTAACTGTAGTTGTTCCGTTTTCATCAATAATATCCACAGGAACATTTGTCGGCCGGTTTGTTCCTGCCGTAAAGTTGATGAATACTTCATACTTCCCTCTTTGAGCAATTGATGGAGTAAAAGTCGCCGATTTAGTTCCTTTTCCTGTATCGCCATCATGAATATAATCTGTACCAATGTATCCTGCTGTCGCAGAAGTCGAAGTCCATGCTCCCACCAAAGTTGCCGCTAAATTATCAACCGTAATTGAGGTTGTTCCTGGCACAGTACAGCCAGCGCTTTTTGGCGTAAAACTTACTGGAGTTGAATAATTTGAAGTTCCGGTTGCAGCACTGTAACTTCTGATTGTATAATAATAGACAGTTCCGCCAATTGGAGATTCTGAAACTGCTGCATTTGTTGCATTCCAAGAATATGTTTTTACCGTATTGACAACATCATTAACCACTACAGTACTATTTGGCGTAGTTGCCGATGTAAATCCGTCTGTAGAATTCCATCCCGAATTTGATTTTGAAACCTGAATACGGTAATCTGCTCCTGAAACTGTAGAATCCCAAGCAAAGTTTACCGGAGTACTCACATAAATTTGGCCTGCTGTAGGCGCAGTAGGTACAGGAACATTTGTTGTACTTCCAGCAGCAATTTTAGCTAACAAAACATTCCAACGAGCCGTTGTAAGATTAGGGCAATCTGTACCTGTATTTACGTCATTATGACCGTAAATTCCACGGTTTCCATTTGTTACTCGTCTTGTTTTTGGAACACCAGCTCTATCACAAACATCAATTGCTAAAGCCGCCGCCGCATTCAACATTGGCTGGCTATCCCACATTGATAAATTTGTTGCCAAAACTTCATGCTCTGTACTCACTCCAGCTCCATTCCACTGTGGATATCCTGAAACTCCTTGCGAATAAGCACGATCAGCTTCACGAACAACCTGCGAAATCTGACCATCAGAATTACGAATGCAATAGTGTGCAGAAGTTGGGGTTGTTCTGCTACAATCATTAAAATATGAAATAGCGCCTTCATAAGTACCTGTTGCCATATAGTGTACGAAATAATAATCAATACCATAGCCATTACGCCCTACCCCATAATTACAAGCTGTAATTCTTGATAAAGCTCCTGGATAATCAACCGCCATAACTGCTTCAGCTGCACTTGTTTTAGCAGTTGAACTTTTTGAAGTTTTAGATGAGGGAATTGTTACTGTATTTCCTTTGATGTCAATAATTTCTTTCCAAAGTGTAACGGTTTTTGAACCGTCTTTAATTACTTTAAAAATACGTTCTGCCAATGAAGTTTTCATCGCTTCATCTTTCAAACCAGTTAATTCTCGGGTTGCATCGAACCAATCTTCCAAACTTTTTGGATTTGCATTTTTCTGATAACTTTTAAGCAAAGCCGCCGCCGCTCGAATATTAGTTTTAGCATCAGTCTTAATCGCTTCTGGAGTAGATTTGATTAATTTTGCACCTTCAGCAATCTGGTTGTTGTAATTGCTTTCAATCAATCCCATTACGCCCCAAGATCCGTAGAAAGAGGATGACACTTGTGCCCAGTTACTCTGCACTTGTCCTACTGCCATCAAAATTTCGACAGGAACACCAAATTCTTTGCTTGCTTCAGCAAAATATTTCGTCATTGTCAGTACAGAAGGATGGGGTCTGTTTAGATATTCTTTCAAAAGTTCTCCATTATGTTCGCATTCTAAATCCTCATGTTTTTCAGTTACACCCGGCTTGCTGGTTACGGCATTTTTTTTATTTGTTAATGCCAAATAATCATTCATATCTCTTTGCAGAAATACTTCACCATCAGGTTTAATTTCTTTTTTAATCGAAGATTTCAAATATTTGTCGGCCAAAGAATAGAGTTGCGCATCACTTGGCTTTTTGGAGTCTGGCGTCGTTTGCGCCAAACCGGATACAATACTAAACAAAACCATAATTGTAGCAATTTGGTTTCGTAGGTTAATAGGTTTGTTTTTCTTCATACTTTTTGTTTTTTGTTAATAAATAGCTTACGATAGTGTGGTTAATAGTAAGAAATCACATGAAAAAATATTTATTTAAGCATAAAAGAACCGCCAGTAAATTGGCGGCCCTTTTAACCTAAAAAACCAAAAATTATTTATTTAAAACGATCTTTTTAGTAGTGATTTTTCCATCGGTTGTAACCTGGAGAAGATAAATTCCATTTCCAAAATTGTTCAGATCAAGTTGTTGTTCTGTACCTTCAAAAGTGGTATTTATCAATTGTTGTCCAGTGATATTAAACAATCGAACATCTGATTTTACATTGCTGTCCAGTTTCAAATTCAAAATTCCGTTGGTTGGATTTGGATATACAATCAATTCATCAGAAACTTTAATATTTTCAGACTCTTCAAGCGCTGCAACATCTTCTTCTTTCGACATTTTTCTAGTTCCAGAACAAGCCGAAATATAATTGTGCTGAATATCATCAATCCAAACTGTCATTGTATTTGCAGTATTATTTTGTTTGATTACAATAGCATCTAATGTTACCGAAGCACCGTCAACAATTCCGTTTCCTGTTGTGATAGTTGTTCCTACTGAAGTTGGCAGAAACCATTCGTAGTAATTCCAAGCTCCATTATTGATGATCGTTTGCGGAGGCAATTCTTCTAAACCATCAGTATCATCAATCCAAGCCGTTACTGTTGCTCCCGCATTTGCAGTACTTGTTTTCAACCAAAATCCAAAAGATCCTTGATTCCCTACAAAAGCTTGATTGTTTGCAGGAGTTCCTCCGCCAGAAAGCAAACGTACTAACCAGTTTGTGGTTACAGTAGTATTATCATTTAAAACAGCCTTTAAACTCGCCGTTCCATTTTTGAAACTGTCTGTTGCTCTCGCCAATGTTGATGTGGTTGCTATTCCAACTGTAGAGCCTGATGTTGTAGGACCACTTGTAAATCTTCCTGATGAAGCTTCAAAAGTTTCCAACGTAGTTTTGGTATTTGTTCCAACACAGATTGTCATCGTATAAGTGTTGCTTCCGCAGGCATTTGAAGCCACCAAAGTAATCGTTTTGGTTCCTGTTGTCGTAAAATTCACTGTTGGGTTTGCGGCAGTACTCGTTGCTGGAGAACCATTTGGAAAAGTCCATGCATACGTTGTAGCGCCTGTAGAAGTATTAGTCAATGTCATATTTTCGCCAGTCGCCACTTCTGAATAAGGAGCGGTGAACCCAGCTACGACCGTTCCTGAAGGATTTACAGTAATTACATTAGTCAATGTTTTCGTATTCGAACCTGCCCCATTTGTCGCCGTAAGAGCAACATTATATGTTCCAGCAGTATTATACGTTACAACCGGACTTGCTGCGGTACTTGTACTCGGAGTTCCTCCCGGAAATGACCAACTATAAGAAGTTGCATTGGTAGAAGCATTTGTATATGTAACTGTTTGTCCTGCACAAATTGTAGCCGAAGCTGGCGTAAAATCAGCTACTGGCGGTGTAGCATCTGGCAAACAGTCTATGAAATAAAATCGAACGGCATCGGCAATTACAACTCCTGACGTGCCGGTAGTACGAATTACAACTTTATTACTAGTCCCTGCACTGAAATTGTAAGTTCCCAACGAAACCCAAGTTCCATTATTAATTTGTTGATTTACAGGAACAGTTGTTATTCCACTTTCGTGAATGATATCCACAGGAACATTATTCGCACGATTGGTTCCAGCAGTATGATTGATAAAAACTTCGTACTTGCCTCTTTGGGTAATTGTTGGAGTAAAAGTTGCTGTTTTTGTACCTTTTGCAGTATCTCCATCATGAATATAATTTGACCCAACATAACCTGCTGTTGCCGATGTTGCTGTCCACGATCCTACTAGAGTTGCATCAACATTATCTATAGTAATGACAGTTGTTCCTGGTACAGTACAATTCGCACTTGTTGGAGTAAAACTTACTGGAGCAGAATATCTTGAAGTTCCAGTTGTCGCACTATAACTTCTTATGGTATAATAATATGTCGTTCCTCCTATTGGAGCTTCATAAACAGCAGTATTAGGCTGATCCCAAACATAACTCATTGTTGTATTCACCACGGCATTTACAACAACTGTAGCATTTGGCGTTGTACCACTTGTGAATCCGTTTGTTTCTGTCCACCCAGAATTAGATTTCGAAACCTGAATTCGGTAATCTCCATTAGTAACACTAGAATTCCAAGAAAAATCTACCGGAGAACTCACATATAATTCTCCCTCCGTCGGACTCAAAGCTACTGGAGCGGCTGGTAAACTACTATAGGGAACACCCGTAATGTTAGCACTTTCATTATTGTTTTTATCTAATGCCGTTACTAGGAAATAATTATTTGGAGCTGTTAATTGTGTCGTTGTTAATGTAAGTTGGGTAGCATTTACAATATCCAAAACTTTCGTTCCATCTTGTTTAAAATTTGGAATATCGGCCTGTGTGGCAAATGCATAGACCACATATTTTATCGCCAAATCGCCATCAGTCGCAGCAACTGGAGCATCCCATTTAAGAGTATTTCCTTCAAACCTAATATTTGTCGGCTCCAACGGACACACATTATCTTTCCATGGCATCGATGGCGGAAAGGATTTATACTTGTATTGATTATTCTGCAAAGTTGTTGCGATGCCTTTTTCATTACTCATTATGTACTGAGTAGAGTAAGAAGTTTGCCCGAAAGTATTTGTCATTCCAGGAATTCGGTTTTGATCGATTTGATTCTGAATTTCCGAAGCTGGCCAATTCTGAGAAGAAGTGCTCGGCAAACGATCATAACCCTGGCTAACATATAAATGTCTGCCATAAGTTGCTACTTGGTCATTCCACCATTGCGAAAGTTTGATATAATCTTGAGATCCTCCAATTTTCCAATACAATTGAGGAGAAATGAAATCTACTTTTCCATTTTGCAACCAATTTATTGGGTCACAATATAAAGCACTATAAGAAGGATTTCCAACAATTCCTGTCGGAACTCCGCTTTTCCAAATTCCGAACGGGGCAACGCCAAAAACAATATTCTTATTATTATTGGCATTGATAACCTGCAAAGCATCATAAACGCCCGCAATCATTTTGTTGACATTATCACGACGCCAATCATCAATATTGCTTATTCCTGTGGGATTATTATTGGCGTAAGTCGTGGCATCTTGATTGTTTGCCATTCCTTGATCTGGGTAAAAATAATCGTCAAAAACAATTCCGTCGATGTCATAACGCGAAGCAATATCTTGTACAATGCTGATAATATAATTTCTCACCGCAGGCAAACCCGGATTCAAAATTTTAAGATTTGCATTATTTGAAGCTGTAAAAACCCAAGAAGGATTCAATTTAGAAACGTGATTATTTGCCAAAGTATAACCGCCAACGCTTGCACGATACGGATTTAACCAAGCGTGTAAATCCAATCCTCGTTTTCTACATTCAGTAATCGCAAAACTCAATGGATCCCACATCGGATTTGGCGCCACGCCCTGCGTTCCTGTCAACCAGTAAGACCAAGGTTCAATTGATGAATTATAAAGAGCGTCGCATTCTGGCCGAACCTGAAAATACACCGTATTAATTCCTGTAAGAACCAATTTATCTAAAATGGAAATTAACTCCGCTTGTTGAACTGCAGGAGTTGCAGTTCTATTGCTTGGCCAATCTAAGTTGTAAACAGATGTCAAATAAGTACCTCTCAAATCTGCTTTAGGACTTGAACTAATTTCAGGGCCACTATTCGAACATCCCAATGGGATATTGGTTCCTTGGCCAAACATCAGACCATTGGCAATTATCAAAAAGAATAGATTAAGTAGTTTTTGCTTCATAGATTTGGTTGTTTTTAGTTAAAATAATAGTAAATATATCATAAAAAACATGCAAAAACACTTATTTAATAATGAGGATTCGTTTTAAAACATGCAAAAAACCGCAAATACATTCTTAAATAACGCATAAAACCTTATAAACAAAAGAAACCTTTTAGTAGGAAATAATTAACAATTGTTAATAAAATATTTTAAAAAGTTTGAGATTTTTTTAATTTTAAGGAAAAATACTACGCGTAAATATCTATTTATAAATAAGGTGTAAGAAACTAAAAACCTAATTATCCGATAATTAAAAGTCAAATTTGAATAATTAGTGAATTAGGCGAAATTAAATTGAATTAGAAAAGAATTTCGTCAAAGGATTATTGAAGAATAATAGAGGTATAATAATAGTAGGAATTCAAAACTTACGTCTCATTTTTGAAAAAAAGAAAAAAGACAAAATCTATTTTTGATTGTTTATACTTATTCTAAAATTCTGCATCACATAAAAAAACCGTATTTATACTTATCGATATTATCCAAAATTTAAATAATTTAACTACATCAAAAAGCAAGACATTTATAAGCCATTATTTTTTTTTCTCAAAAATCGCAATACACTCTAGGATAGCTGACGAAATAGTAAATGAAATGCAATATCTGAATTAACACTCCGCTTCTCTTACTTTCATTTTTTATTACTTCACTCTCCTAAAAAAGTATTCTAAAAAGAAGAAAAAAGTGATTAAATTTTATTATTTTTATTTAACAAACGTTCAATTTGTTAAATTTCAACAAAAACATGTCTTTTTTGTTTTTTTTGGTCCCTAAAAAAATGAACAAATAGCCAATATAGTGCTCATTTTAAAGATCTAGATAAAATATTGAGTTTATTTTTTTTTAGAAAACACAAAAAAACAACTAAAAATACAAAGAAATTTAACTAAAAAAGTTAAACAAATTAAAAAATATATATTTAATATTGCGCAAAGAAAGATCAGAAAGTGTTCATGAATATTTCCTTGATTTTTAATTTGCTTTTACAAACTTTAACAAATTAACATGCCTATGATGTAAACTGAACGTACGAAAGTTAGTTAATTGCTCAACCCTTTTCAGATTATGGATAATTCATTTTATAGAAATTTCAAAATTTTCCATATCTGTCGGTCCCATAATCAACCAAACACACAACCAACTTAACACTAACCTATGGCAAAAAGACTACCCAAACTACCTCCTTTGCTGCAAAGCAAAATTTACAAGACCGGACAAACCAGAAGCGCGAATGATGATGTAATTTATCAAAATAGAGCCAATAGAAACGGTACTGTTTTGATCCCTTTTGAATCAATCAATTTATTTGATATTTCAGACTTCACTTCTAACAGATTTGAAAGCGGATTTATCGTTGTACTTAGTCCTGAAGAATATTACTCAAATCCCGACACGCCAGTTTTAATGAAGGCTCGAAAATTAAAACTTGGTGTTAATGCGATCTTGCTTTACGAGACAAGAGCGCAATGGAATGAGTTTAATCCTTACAAAAACAAACTTAGCGTTGCCGAAAAAAGAACATCTCCTATAGATGGCCATTTTGTTGCTCGCATACCCTCCTCCAGTCCGAAAGAAGAAAAGATTATTCTTGGTTTTAATACCAGTAGCTGTAAAGGCGCTGGAATTAGAGTAGCAGAATATGCCCCTTTATCAACAATAAAGTCTTCTCATTTGCAATTAGAATATTTATTCTGGCTTTGCTATAATTCTAAAGAAATTGCACTTGGAGCCGGAATGACAGAGAGCGAAATTGAAAATCGGATAGCCGCTATAAGTACAGCCTGTCACAATCAAAAGTTAGCCAATACTGACCGCCTTTACAAAACTCGGATTATCGATAATTCTAAAAACACGATTTGCCCACTTTGTTTAAAAAAATTAAGTGCCGATGCTTTTCTGCTAAACTTCTTTGAATCGAGCGAGAAATTAGACATAAGTAAAGAAATCAGTCCTATTAACCTTTTTTATATTAATCAGCTGAAAACTGGTGAATTCAATCACGCCCCCTATAATTTAGCTTGGGGACACCAAAATTGCAACATGATTTGTAAAGAAACAGGTGTAATCGAAACTATTAAATGGATGAAAGAGGTTGTGGTAAATACTATTATTTTCAACAAAGACTCATCCTCTTAAAAGTAAAAAGAGTAAATCAAATTATTTTTTAAAATTATTCATAGTAAAAATGATTTTTGCTCATTGGCAGAAATTATTACTATAGTACTACTGTATATTTAAATTAAAACGAGAATAATTTAAATCATTTTTGATTTATTAAAATTGGATCAAAAAGAAAAAATTTCACCCCAAAAAAAAAGAAAATGATAAGCGACTTAAGAAAAAAATACGTAGAAAATTATAGTGGTTTTCCAAAAGAAATTTGGATTTTGACATTAATAACCTTTATAAACAGAACAGGAACAATGGTCATTCCGTTTCTGTCAAAATATATGAAAGAAAACCTGCATTTTGAATATAATCAGATTGGATGGGTTATGGTTTGCTTTGGAGTTGGTTCTTTTATAGGTACCTGGTTAAGCGGTGTTTTATCTGACAGAATTGGATTTTATAAAGTAATGATTGGCAGCCTTTTTGGCAGCGGATTAATCTTCTTTATGCTCCAGTTTATTACGTCATTTGAAGGATTTTGTTTGTCAATTCTGCTCTTAACAACTATTGCAGATATGTTCAGACCTGCCATGTTGGTATCTTTAAATACTTATACTCGCAAAGAAAACAAAACCAGAGCATTGGCTTTGGTACGATCAGCTACAAGTTTGGGATTCCTATTTGGGCCTCCTTTAGGCGGTCTAATAATCATATTAGTTGGCTACAAATACCTTTTTTATGTAGATTCAGCTACGTGTATTCTAGCAGTTTTAGTTTTTGTCTTATTAGTGAAAGAAAGAAAATTACCTTTCAAACTCAAATCACATAATTACGGAGTTGACAAATATGCAATTTTAAAAGATCGAACTTTTTTAACTCATATGTTCATTTCTCTAATTACAGGGATTATGTATTTTCAAGTATTTACGACATTGACACTTTATCACAAAGAACAATTTAATCTATCAGAAGTAAATAGTGGTTTGCTGTTAAGTTTTAGTGGAATATTGACTCTACTCTTTGAATTACCGATTGTTAATTATGTCGAAAAAAACAGAATGAACAAGCTGAATGTCATTATGGTTGGTTTGTCATTTATGGTTCTTAGTTATATTCTTCTGTTATTGAATGACAAATGGTATGGAATATTGTATGTAATGATGTTTTTCATGACACTTGGCGTAATGCTGACTTTTCCTTTTTCAAATTCATTTGCCATGACTAGATCACACAATAATCAAGAAGGAAGGTATATGTCGGTTTTTACAATGAGTTTTAGCCTTGCACATATATTAAGTGCCAAAACGGGAATGGAAATTGTCGCTTATGCTAGCTACAGAGCCGATTTTATATTTATGAGCCTAATTGGAATATTGGCAATTACGCTTTGTTATTTCTTGGTGAAAATGGTTGAAAAAGAAACAATAGAAACCAAAATAAAAATAGTGCAATCCATCTTTGTTGACAAGAAGAAGAGACCTTAGTTTTCTGTGATATGAAAATGAATTATTAATTCTTTTCAATGTTTGAATAAAAAGGGACCTCCTTCTAGTATTAAAAAATACCCATTCAATATGAAAAAATATATTGCACTAAAAGTCATAATTGTTTTTATTTTTTTTATCCCTTCGCGTATAATTTCACAGGAACTTTATGGCGGAATTGAAATAGGAAGCAAGGGAGTAAAAATGTCGGTAATAAATGTTCAAAACATTAAGAAAGGAAAATATGATGTAGTTGATTTTTGGACGGAAAATGTGGGTATTGCGAAAGGAATATCCATAGACGGAAATTTAGCAGAAAATGACATTGAAACTGCTTTTAATGTGGTAGTAAAAAATTACACCAAATTAATTAAGGAATACAAAATTAAAGAGAAAAACATCTTTATAGTGGTGTCCTCGGGAGTTGCAATGGCAAAAAACATTGATGTTTTACGACAAAGACTACATGTGTTTACCAATATTGATGTTGCAATAATTACTTCAGAAACAGAAGCAAAGCTATTGCTTAAAGGATGCATTCCACCAAAAGAGTATTCAGATTCCTTAATTCTTGATATTGGCGGAGGAAATACTAAAGGAGGCTACGTTGAAGAATTCAATGAGGACGATATTTTGATATTTTATCCTGTAACATTAGATTTAGGAACCGTAACTTTTACCGAAAAAATAAACAAAAAAGCAAAAACCAATTCAATTGATGAATTTAATGAGCTATTGTCTGCGTCATTGCCAGAATTAACAGATCAGACCAATACTTTGTATCAGCAAAACTCAAAAATTTTTAAAAAGGACAACATTTACATGTCAGGTGGCGCAGTTTGGGCATTTTATACTTTATATAAAGGAAACAATGCGGAACAAAATTTTAATCCGTTTGACGTTAAAGATGTTGAAGCTTACAATAAAATGATAAAAACAGATTATGCAAAATTTGAAGCTTTGGCCTCGCAAAACAAGGATATTGAAAAAGTATTAAAAACCTATTCTCAAAAATACTTAATTGCAGCAAATTCGTTATTGTTGACGCTTTTAGAAAAGATGCCTGATATCAAGTCAAAAAACATTTATTTTACCAAACAAGGACAAATGGCTTGGCTTCTTTCATATATTGCAGATTCTGCAAAACGAGCAAAAGATATCCGTTAAAATCAGCATTTCCTGAGCAATATCTTAAAAAAACACCTACAAAGGTTTTACTTGTATTTAGCAATTTAGAAAGCAATAACAAGTATCTAAATAGCCTTAAAAGCAAAAATCAATAAAAAACCAGTAACCGAATTGATTACTGGTTTTTTATTGATTTTTTTTAGTTAGGTAGATAAGTTAATAAAAAAACGCTTTATTTTTTAAAATCAAGTATGCTTTCGCAAATCCTATTATTAAGGATAACTTAGTTTTTAATTCTAAAATCAGGTTTTTTCTTCATGGATGCGCTTGCAAACAATTCACTGTTTTTAAGTTTTATAAACTCAATTCCGTATTGTTTGTCCTGATACCAATTACTGATAAGGAAATTGTAGTCTTTGTTTTGAGTTATTCCAAGGGTCTTGGTATCATTTACAAGCAGATATTTTAAGATTATTTTGTCCAAATATTCATTTGTAATTGGAATTGTATCTGCAAATACGATGAGTTGGCTAAATCCAGATATCACCGAATTCGTTAAGGTCAAAAAGGTATTTTCACGAATCAATATTGCTTCATATTTAAGACCTTGGATTTCAGGCCCAATATCTTCCGTATGCATCATTGTAAAATTTGAAGCATTAACTCTTGTCATTTCTTTTCGACTGTCTAAAACTTCACCTTTTCTGGTATCAACCGTTTCCATTTCAAAACAACGAGATCCGTATTTATCAGATAAAAACGGACTTCTAATAGCAATACTATTTGAGATATTACATTGGACACCTTGTGTAAAATCAAAATCATCATCAGCTGATCGCAAAGAAATCAAATGGCTCGTATCTACATATCCTCCGTAAAACTGGAACGAATCGTCATCACAAAAGGTAACCTGTATGTATTCTAATTTTGTCTTTTTGCCCACCCCTGCTAATGATAATCCGTTTAAAGGTTTATTAGCAGTTGTTTTTTTTCCTGAAAATTCAATTCTAACATATTTTAAAATGCCAGAATCACTATCCTTATTATCTCCGCCATACATTGCTTTTTGCGGATCAAGCTCGAATTCTAAAATTCCAATTCCTCCCGTTTTATTAATTGGTGCATCTCCTAAAAGAATAATACCTCCCCAATCACCCGGATTTCTATCTCCTGAGTTCTTGTCGGAAGTAAACACAATTGGATCTGTTTCAGTCCCTTCGGCAATAATTTTGGCGCCTTTTGTGACGACTAATATGCTCATAGCTTTAGTATCGCACCTTATCAACGTGCCGGGTTCAATAGTCAAAGTAACATTTGGGGCAACATAAACCGCCCCTACCAAAACATAAACATTTTCTTTTTTTAATGTCATGTTTGAAGTAATTACACCAGTTATAATTTGAGAAGCCTCATTATAACTGGTGGTCTTGGGGTTGAAGTTTGTCCACATATTTAACCAATTCGTATCGCCACTGATACCTTTGATGTTTTGGGCGTTACCCAATAATGTGAAAGTAAAAAATACAAGTAGGAATATTTTCTTTTTCATAACTTCTTCTTTTTAATTTATTTTAAAAAAAAGGCCAACCATAAAAAGTCAGCCTTCCCACATTCAAAATCCATTATAATTTGGAAGCAATCTCTTTTTTGTATTTGTTAAGAATTGCTTTAGTCATTCCCATATTAGCTTTAGTAGAGTCAACCGCAAGATAAATCATGTACAAATTATTATCAGAAATGTCAATAATATGAATTTGAGATGTTAAGGTAATCATGATATCTGAAACAATTTGATTTTTTAATCCTAACGCGCTGATTGCATTAAGTTTTGCTTTAACAACTTCAAGGTTGAACGCAGAAGCTAATTCAGGATCAAAATCTGGTTTAGCTGAAAGTGAAAAATACGACATCCCACTTTGAATTTCTGCAATTGAAACTGCAATAAAACCTGGGCAATTTTTTTCTAGATCCTCTCCGAATTGATTTAAAAAGTCTGACATAATTTTAGTTTTTAGTTTTTTATATTTTTTCATCTTTTTTGTCTTCAACTGCAGTTTGACATTACAAAGATATTTTTCAAAACGGTTGGCGTCGTTTTCTTTTTAATTTAATTTCTTACTTTTTTTTTATTTTTTTTTATCTGGTGCTTATTTTTGGGGTTGTCAAAATACAAAACACTGTATATCAATTTATTATGATTTATTTTTTTATAACCATAAAGTGGTTATTTTCTTAAAAATTCAAAAAACTGTCTTTAAACGCCTAATTAACTGATAATAAATAAATTACATATTAATATTTTTACCATCTAATGGTGTTATTTTTTATTTTTTAATATCTTTTTCCTACATAAAACACTTGAAAAACAAAGAATTACGATTTAAAAATATTTTTCTTCACCCGTATAATGGTTTAAAAAACAACACCAAAAATCACTTTTAAGAGACATTTATTTCTTTTGCGAACTTTTATGATCAAATATTTAGCTAACATTACTTCCAAATGTTAATAATATGTTTCGTTTCAAAGTGATTTTATTAATGTAAACGTAACCTTTCGCACCTACCCTCATCTTTACTTTTGAAGACATATAACAAAGAACCCAAAACTTTATATATGTTATTTTTAAAAGCGCACGAACATTATTCAAACGAAATCAAAAGAAGTGATTCATCTTGCACGATTCATTTGATCATCCACACCAAAATAATGTATCATGTATAAGAAGTTTACAGACGAAGAACTTGTCGAATTATTAAAATCTGGCAAGGATAAAGCTTTTGATGAACTTTATTTTAGATACCGCGATATCCTTGTCCGATTTGTTTACCTCAGAATGAAATCAATAGCAATCTCTGAAGAAATTGTTCAGGAAGTTTTTACCAGTATTTGGGAGCGCCGAAAGACAATTGTAATCCAAAAAAGTTTTGCTGCATACATCTATACCTCCGTACGTTACATGACTTTAGATTATTTCAAATCACACAGTGTTAGTGATCAGTACATACAGGAAGTTTTAGATAAAAACACAGTTTCATATTCTAGCCATAATGCAACTGAAGATTTCATTTACTACGAAGAATTGCAAAAAGCCGTTGATAAAGCGACCATGCTTCTTCCTAAAAAATCAAAAGAAGTTTTTATTCTAAGCCGCATAAAACATTACTCAAATAAAGAAATAGCAGACGAACTCAATGTTTCAATCGAAACGGTAAAATATCACATCACCTATTCGCTGAAATTCATGCGCACTTATTTAGGTGAGTTCAATTAAAAAGTAAAATTCAGATTAAGAAACCTGTTTTTTCTTAACAGAAGCGTAACCTTCTGCGCCTACCTGAAATTACAATTCCAAAGACATACTATTAAAGACATAAAGAAATTATAATGCCTGATAAATTAAGACAAGAAATAAAACATTTTTTAGACGGAAAATATTCTCCTAAAGGACAAGAAATGTGGAATAAATGGTACGATCGTACCGACGATTTTTTTGAAAACATGGAAATGATTCAATCGAATCGTTCGAAACTTAAAAAAGAACTAAGAGCAATCAAGAAACCAAACGATGTAATTTCTCTTCCATATAAAAACTGGGCAGTTGCTGCATCTTTAACCTTTTTAATTGGTTTATCGGTGTTCTTCTATCAATCATCCACATCGGTTGAGAACAAACAATTTGCCGTAAAACTTGGTGAACATGCCAAAATAAAATTAAGCGACGGAACTCAAATCTGGCTAAATGCCGGAAGTGTTTTAAAATATCCTAAAGAATTTAAAGGAGATACCAGAGAAGTTTACTTGAGCGGTGAAGCATTTTTTGATGTAGCCAAAGATAAAAAGCATCCTTTTATCATACATACTAATAAAATGGATACCAAAGTTCTTGGAACCAGTTTTAATGTTCAGGCTTATCCAGACCAAAGAACTCAGGAAGTTTCAGTTTTGACAGGAAGAGTGAATGTAAAATCTACCGTTACAGAAGAGAATGTATATGTAACTCCAGGCCAAAAAGCAGTCTTTAGATCTCAAAATAATAAACTGCAAGCTTTTAAAGATATTCCTGTAAACACCATTTCGTTATGGCGAAAAAACATCATGGTATTTGAAGAAACGCCTTTAGCAGAAGTTGTTGCCACCATAAACCGCAATTATAATGTGGCAATTGAAATCAAAAATAAAAATTTAAACGAATTAAAGATCAGCGCCTACTTCAAAGAATTATCAGCTGATCAAGTAATTGGATTGGTCTGCAATATCATCAATGCCAATTATAAAATAGATTCAGGAGTCTATAAAATAGAATAAACCCATCAAAAATAAAACTACGTAGAAAACCCACAAACAAAACAATTAAAACTAAAAATTATGAATGAAAAACAAATGCGGTACACCGTAAAATGTCAAAGCATAAGGACACTAGGAATCAAGTTATTTCTGTTTATTGCTTTATTTTTTGAATCATTAACAGTAAGCGCCGGGAATGTTGACATTAACAAAAGAGTGACGTTAAAAGTTGAAAATGAAAGCATAAAAAATATTTTCCATAAAATTGAAAATCAAACTGATGTTCATTTCATGTATGAAAGCAGTCAAGTGAACACCAATCAGAAATTAAGCTTACGATTAAATAATGTAACACTTGAGCAAGCACTAGATAAAATTTGCGGTGTCGCGCTTCGATACGAGATTTTAAGCAACAACATCGTGATCAAGAAAAATCAGAAAGTTGCAAGTTCAGATCAGAATAAAATTACGGTTTCAGGAACTGTCTTTGGAGGAGATGACAATATGCCGTTGCCTGGTGTAGGAATTAAAGATAAAAGTTCTGATGCCGCTGCAACTACAGACTTTGACGGAACATTCAAAATGGAAATCAATGCGTCAGAAGCAACCCTTATTTTTTCATACGTGGGTTATATAACTCAGGAAGTAAAAGTCAACGGCACACAAAACATTAACGTAAAACTAACGGCTGATGTTAAGCAGCTTCAAGAAGTAATTGTAATGGGATATGGAAGTGTGAAAAAAAGTGAAGTTCTTGGAGCCGTTGGTAGCGTTTCTATGAAAGAAAGCTCAAGCAGAACTTATAATAACGCCGCCGAATTATTGCAAGGAACTGTAGCCGGTGTAACTGTAATAAGCGACGGAGGTGACCCAACTGCTTCTCCAACAATTAATATTCGTGGAATTGGTTCTTTGAATGCCGAAACACCATTGATTGTTTTGGACGGAATTATCTACAGCGGCTCTTTAAATACCATAAATCCAAATGATATTGGCTCGATCAGTGTTTTGAAAGATGCGGCTTCTGCAGCAATTTATGGAGCAAGAGCTTCGGGTGGTGTGATTTTAATTACATCCAAAAAAGGAATTTCTGATCGTATTAATGTCAATGTAAATTATCAAGGAGGTTTTCAAAATGTCGCAAAAAAATTAGATGTTTTAAATGCTGCAGAATATGCTGACGCCATGAATACAGCTACAGATAATGCCGGATTACCTAGAATTCCTGCTTTCAATACGGCTTTCGAACCAACAGCAAGAACAACTAAAACCAACTGGATGGATGAAATTTTCCATACCGGAGAAATTCAGGATTTATCTCTTTCTGTAAATGGAAAAACAGAAAAATCAAACTTCTTTCTTTCTGGAAGTTATAGAAAAAATGAAGGGATTTTGCTAAATACATTCTCAGAGCGTTATACTGTTAGAGCAAACTCTTCTTTTAAATTGGCTCCAAATTTTACGCTAGGAGAAAATTTATCGTACTCCTTGACAAATGGCCAGAGTGCTAATACGTCAAGTGCTTATACTGGAGCTATTTTGGGTGCTATTTTTTATCCGCCAAACGCTACTATTTATAAAGAAGATGGTTCAGGGCAATTTGGCGGTGTTCCTACAAAATATATTGGATCTTATGGAGATGTGATCAATCCAGTAGCGTATTTAAAAAGATTGGACAATAGAAATCCCGTTTCTACAATTTTGATCAATCCGTATGCAGAATGGGAAATTATCGAAGGCTTAAAAGTAAAATCAAACTGGGGATATACCAGAATACAAGATAATGCAACAGATTTTACGGTTAAAATCACAGAACCTGGAAAAATATTCGATTTCAATCGTCTGACTAAAAAATCTTTGACAATCAGCGATTTACTGAGCGAACAGACTATTTCTTATGAGAAATCATTCGGAAAACATAATCTGAAGGCTTTAGCTGGATACACGTACCAAGAAACTAAAAAAGACTTTTATACCGTTGAAGGAACCGGATTTGACAATGAAGATCCATCGCAACGTTATTTATTGAATGCAAAATTAATTCAGCAGACTGGTGCAGGAATGTCAGATGAGATTATTTCATCTTATGTTGGAAGAATCAATTACGACTTCAATCAAAAATATTTATTATCAGGAATTGTACGTCGTGACGGAACATCAAAACTTTTATCAGAAAACCGTTGGAAAGTTTATCCTTCTGTTTCTGCAGGTTGGTTGATTTCCGAAGAAAATTTCATGAAAAGCATCAATCCAATAGTAAGCAGTTTAAAACTACGTGCAAGCTGGGGAGAAATAGGAAACTTAGGAAATCTTGGACCATATCAGTTTAGTGTTCCTTTAACTCAAACTACAGCTTTAATTGGAGCTACACCTGTTATCAACTATGGTTATTCTGAGAGAGAACTTTCAAATCCGAATTTAAAATGGGAAAGTTCAGAACAAACAAACATTGGTTTGGATTTCACTATGTTCAACAACACATTTTTAGGTTCTGTTGATGCTTACGTAAAAACAAACAAAGATATGCTTGTCCGCGACCAATTGCCAGGTGTTTCTGGAACACCGCAAGGAAGAATCGTGAACTCTGGAGATGTTGAAAATAAAGGTATCGAGGTAAGTTTGACCTACCAAAAAACGCGTGGCGAATTTAAATTTGATGTAACAGCAAATGCTGGATTCTTAAGCAATAGAATTGTTTCAATTAAAGATGATTTGACTTCACTTGAGCCTTTGAATTTAAGCCGAGTTAGAAGTTTGCCATTGGCGAATATCTATCAGGTGGGAAGCCCGGTTGGTGCTTTCTACGGATATCAAACTGACGGATTGTTTCAAAGTACTGCCGAAGCAAAAGCTTATATAAATGCAAAAGGCGAAGTGTATCAACCAAATGCTGTTGCAGGAGATATCAAATTTAAAGACCTTAATGGTGATGGTGTAATCAATAATAGCGACAGACATGTATTAGGAAGTCCGTTTCCAAAAACGACATTCAGTTTAAATGCCAACTTTAAATACAAAGGATTTGACATGAATATCTTTTTTAGCGGAGCAGCCGGAAACAGTGTTTTCAATGCAATAAAATATACCGGCTTAAATGGTTCGTTCCCTGGATATAATCTATTGGCAGAATCAAAAAATGCATGGTCTCCAACAAATACAAATACTGATATTCCAGTACTTTCAGCAACTGACAATAACAATAACTTCGGAAGAATCTCGAATTTTTATATCGAAGATGCTTCTTTCTTAAGATTAAGAAACGTTTCTATTGGTTATACCATTAAAGATAGCTGGTTAAACGGAAAAGCAAAACTGAGATTTTTCCTTTCAGGACAAAACCTATTTACAATTACAAAATATTCAGGAATGGATCCAGAAGTTGGACTTACCAATTTTGGCCTTGACTTAGGTAAATATCCACTTTCTCGCATTTATATGACGGGTGTAAACGCAACATTTTAAATATATAAAACTAACAAAATGAAAAATTTAAGTCTTTTAGTATTGAGTTTTGTGCTGTTGGTAAGCACTTCAGCTTGCGAAAGCGAACTTGATGTAATTCCGCAAGGAGCTCCTTCAAGCGGGAATTTCTGGAAAACTCCAGCAGATGCAAAAGCAGGAGTAAATGCGATATATGCCTTGTATTCTGATGATAATATGTACGGACGTGGTTTCTTTTGGCTAAACAATGCCAGCGATGACATTGGAACAAAACCAAGACAAAATGCAGAACGTATCAAAAACTTTATTGTTGACGGAGCAGAATCAGATACTAAAGATATTTGGAGACTGCACTACGAAGTCATGAAACGCTGTAATGATGTAATTCGCAATATTCCGAATATTCCATTGGATGAAAAAACAAAAAACGGAATGTTGGGAGAAGCATATTTTAATCATGCTGTAATGCATTTGGAATTAGCCTACCGTTATGGTGATGACCGCGCAGGAATTCCAATTCAGGACCGTGCAAATCCATCAAACGTTTATGTGCCACGTGCAAAAAACGTAGCTGAAAATTACGCTTATATTGCTGCCGATTTGATCAGAGCCGCCGATTTGCTTCCATACTTCAATGAATTATCATCTGACAATTACGGACGTGCTCATAAAACTGCAGCTTGGGGATATTTGGTTCGTACGTATTTGTATGCAAAAGATTGGGATAACGCGATTAAATACGCCAATTTGATTGTAAACAGTGGCAAGCATAAGTTGCTGGATAATTTTGAAGATGTTTTCAAAATCAAAAACAACTGGTCAACAGAATATATCTGGTCTGTAACATCAAGTGCTGATAATACTTCTTTAGGTTCTATTTTCCCAGGAGTATGTCTAGAAGATAAAGGATGGGGAGCTTATAACGGATGGGGAAATTTTTACCCAACAAAAGAATTGTTTGATGCTTATGCTCCAAATGATAAAAGACGTAGCGCTACCATTTTGCAAAAAGGAGACAAATTTGTTTATTTTGGCGAGGAAGTGACTTTTAATGAAGGAAAATATACTGTAAGTTCAAGCAACAGAACAGGATATCAGTTCAAAAAATACATGGAGCCTTTCAGTTATCCAAAAACGGGATCTGGCGCTGTAGATATTCGCTACGTAAATGCAAACGGAGATAAACCTTCAACAACTTTAAATGTACCTCTTTTACGTTATGCTGACGTGATTTTGATGTTGGCTGAAGCCAAATTAATGAAAGGTCAAAATGCCGATACCGAAATCAATATGATTCGTCGTCGTGCGGGACTTAGCGATCTTTCTGGAGCAACAATGACCGATTTGAAAAGAGAAAGAAGATGTGAACTTGCTGGAGAATGGACTGATCGTCATTTCGATTTAGTGCGCTGGGGCGATGCCAAGGAAACTTATGCAAAACCATTACACCATTATAACGGAACCGTAATTTATCCGGCGCGTAATTTCAATCCAGCGATTCACCACGTTTGGCCTATTCCACCAGATGAAATTGCGGTAAGCAAAGGATCATTGACTCAAAACCAAGGTTGGTAAAAAAGTAGTTTCATTTTTGTTGTTAGTTTTTTTTACTGCACAGGCTTGAATAAAGTCTGTTGCGGTAAAAACAAAAAACAATTATCAATATAAATAATAAGCCAGTCTTCAAAAAAAGACTGGTTTCTTCTTAAAATGCCAATTCAAGCTATAATTCAATTTTCTATAAAGTGACCTACCGCTTTATGGAATCAAATCAATTTTCGATGAAAAAAATAATCACCCTTTTTTGCCTTCAGTTTTTCTTTTTTGCGCAAGCGCAGGAATACAGTTCTTCCAATATTCATTCTCATAACGATTATGAAAGCAAATTGCCCTTTTATGGCGCTTATTCAAATGAAACTGGCGTTATCGAAGCGGATGTTTTTTTAGTAAATAATGAACTTTTTGTGGCTCATACTTCAAAAGAAATCAAAACTTACAACACGCTTAAAAGTTTATATCTGGAACCACTTTCGTCCAAATTAAAAACATTAGAAGGAAAAGCCTATCCAAGCAACAAACCTTTAATTTTAATGATCGATATTAAGTCTGATGCTGATGCTACCTTGAAAGCAATTGTGCAGCAGTTAAAAACTTTTCCAGATATTATTTCGAATAAAAACATAAAAGTTGTCATTTCAGGAAATAGACCTCTGCCCTCTCTTTGGAAAGATTTTCCTGATTTTATTTATTTTGATGGAAGGATAAACGAAGAATACACGCCAGATCAATTAGCGCGTGTTGAAATGATCAGTGAAGATTTAAAAGAAATCACCGTTTGGAATGGAAAAGGAGTTTTGACTCAGGCTGATTCTGAAAAAATTCAGACAATTATAAAGAAAGTCCACAGTCAAAATAAAAAAGTGCGATTTTGGGCAACACAAGACAACGTCAACACTTACATGACTTTGATGAATTTAAAAGTCGATTTTATTGGAACTGACAAAGTAGCAGAATTGACTCAATTCATCAACAGCATCAAAACTACATTTTACCAAAATACAGATTTTCACCAAGCTTATATCCCAAAAAATGCATTCAAAAGCAAACGGCCAAAAAATGTTATTTTGCTGATTGGCGACGGAATGGGACTAACTCAAATTTATGCAGGTTATACGGCCAATAAAGGGCAATTAAGCCTTTTTAATATTCCAACTCAAGGACTTTCTATCACAAAATCTTCAGACAGTTACATTACCGATTCTGCTGCGGGCGCAACGGCAATGGCGACAGGACACAAAACCAATAATAGATTTATCAGTGTTGACGAGCTAGGAAAAACACTTGAATTAATCACACAACAATTGGCTAAGAAAAACTATAAAACGGCTATTATTTCTGCAGGAAATATTACAGATGCTACACCTGCGTCATTTTATGCACATCAGCCAGAAAGAAGTTACAGCGAACCTATAGCAAATGATTTTTTAGCAAACCCTTCGGATATTTTAATTGGAGGCGGACAAAATGAATTTAAATCTAGAAAAGACGGCAAAGATTTGTCTAAAATTTTGGTTGAAAAAGGATATACTTTTTCAGATAAATTCGCAAGTTTAGATACAATCAAAAACAGCCGGTTTGTTGTTTTAGAAGATCAGGCAGTAGTTTCAATCAAAAACGGAAGAGGAGATTTTCTAACTAAATCTTTAGCGAAAGCAACTGCTACTTTTTCAAAAACAAAGAATCCGTTTTTCATCATGGCCGAAGGCGCGCAAATTGATTATGGCGGACATCAGAATAATGTAGAATATGTTGTACGAGAAATGTTGGATTTTGATAAATTAGTAGGACAGGCAATGGAATTTGCAGACAAAAATCCTGAAACTTTAGTAATCATAACAGCAGATCATGAAACTGGCGGTTTATCTTTAATCGACGGAAGTATTGAAAAAGGTTATGTTCATGGAAGTTTCAGCACAAATGATCATACAGCAGTTCCGGTTCCAGTTTTTGCTTATGGCCCTGGAGCTGATAATTTTAAAGGCGTTTATCAAAATACGGCTATTTATGATAAAATCATGGAATTGATTTCTGGGAAATAATCTTTAAAACACATTTGAAATTAAAAAGCGGTTGAAAAATTCAATCGCTTTTTTTATGAGTATGTAAAAAACACCATTTATGTATTTTAGAAAGCAGGACGCTATAGGATATTTGTTTCTCAACAAACTACCTCATATCAAAGGGCCTTCAGGAAAAGCTCGTATGGCAAATGTTTGGGATGTGAGCGGTTTATTAAGCCAACCTAGAAAATCATATCAGAATAAAACATTCAAACAAATTAAGACAAAAAAACATTTTGTTCTATACAATCTGATTTTCAATACATTTTTTCGCTAATGATGATTCACGTACAATTAGCTCTGCTTTTAGTACATCTTTTTTAAATGATTTGTTTTCCTCTTTACTGTCTAGTAGCAATATCATCCTTTCGATAAGTTTTGCAGAAATTTCAGTAAGAGGTTGCGATACGCAGGTAATTGAGGTTGGGCATAAACGAAACATATCATGATCATCAAAAGAAATCACTCCAAGTTTTTTTAATAAATTATAATCATTATCCTTAAAAATCTCTAATCCTTGTTGAGCCAAATAATTGGTGGAGAAAAAAACAGAATCTAGATTGGTATTTTTATTAAAAAAATCTTTGATGTATTCTTTCCCTTCTGTCAATTTGTTTTCAGGAATTCGCAGGATTACAGGTTGCAATCCGTGTTTTTCAATTGTTTTTTCATACCCCTGCAAACGATCTCTTAATTGAGATTGATTCGATGTTGTGGTGATAAAACCAATATTCTTAAACTGATTATCAATTAAATGCGTGACAGCTTCATTTGAAGCTCTCTCATTATCAATTCCGACATAGTTGCAATGTAGATCATCAAAAAATCGGTCCATCAAAACAACTGGAATATTACTATTTATCAGACCTTCAATTGTATCTTTTATTCCTGGGGAAGGAACAATTATAAATCCATCTGCTTGGCGGAAATGAAACAATTCTATGAGTTCTTTTGATCTCTCATCATTATTTTCATTACTGCAAAATATAACTTTATAGCCTTTTTCATAAATCATGTCTTCAAAAATTCTTGCCAATTTCGAGAAAAAGCTATTCGAAATATCTTCAACCATAAAAACCAGAATCTTTGATTTTCCTGTTCTCAGACTTTGTGCAATTAAATTTGGTCTATAATTTATTCGTTTTGCATAATCCAGCACTTTCTGCGTCACTTCTTTTGAAATATGCTTTTCGACCGCTTTACCGTTCAATACAAAAGAAACCGTCGTAATTGAAATCTTCAATTCGTCGGCAATATTTTTTATAGAAACGGTTTTACTTTTCATTCAAATCAGTTAAATATTTTAGCGCAAGACATCGTAGAGTTTTGAATCTTTATATGAGAAATTATGATTTATAATATTTTCAAAATTTATTTTTTAGAAACAAATATATAAAATATTTTACCATTAATTAATTTGTTTTTAAAATATTTTAATAATTTAAATATAAGACAATTGCCTCTATTTTTTTGAAATAAAATCAATTACAATCTTAAAAATCTAAAATTTGATTACAACCCATCTTTTTTGCTTTTCTTTAAATTAAAATCATAAAAAGCTCGTCCGAGTTGTGCTAGAAAAGGCAATCCTATTTTCTCGTATTCATAAATCCCATCATTGAAAATTTGGTCTTCGTTGACCAATAAAGTAGCACTGATAATGAATTCAACATTATGAACTTCATCTACAATGTAGGCGCAATCGACTAATGTGCCATAAGCATCTCCAACTTTATTGTATATTTTTATGTTGCTAGGAATTGGTTCTTTTGTATCGCCAAACATAAAAAACTTGCAATATCCGTCGTAATATTCCTTTGGATCATATCCCGCATTTCTAGGCAAATTCTGCATATCAAACAAAAGAAGTTCTCTGTTCTCTTTTGACAAATCAAAACGTTCTTTGCTTGAAAAATTATCGGGGAAAACAATTCTTTTCATAACTCCGTGCAATGTTTCTAACGGAAGGTAATTTTTTTTGCTAAAATCCATTGGAGAATTAACCAGTTTATCGTCTTCTAGATAGCCCTTCCCTTTTAAAATTTTATTTAATTTCAACGGAATAATTTTGCTATCGTTAACACTTGGAATGATTATTTCCTCGCCATCATTTTTGTAAAACGTTATTTTCTTTGTTTCTGATGCTCCTGAATTTGGAGTTGATAAACGATGATTTATCCGAACTTGTTTTAATCCTTTATCTTTTAATGTTTTATTGATATAATCGCGCCCCATAAATTCATAAAAATCATTGTTTGCCTCGTTTGAACTCACTGCAAAAATTTTACGCAAATTGTCTGAAAATGTCGATTTTTCGGCAGCACCGTTTACAACAAAGGTGGTATTTACATCAACATCTTTCATCTTGTTCAATTTTTCCAAAGCCAAGACCGCAATCGGAAGTTTTACAGTGCTTGCGGGATAAAAATAATTTGAAGCATCAACGTTGTATTTGTAATCTTTTAAAATAACTTTTCCATCGTTTTTTCTTTTTACCGAAGTATAAATAATCTGCAATTCGTAATGTTCCGGCTGATCTGCCACTTTTTTAATGGCAACATTATCACTTTTCAGAATTTGAGTGATTGGACTATTTTTTGCTGATTTGCAACCTGAAAAAAAACATAGAAGACCAAATAAAAAAAGGAATTTATTCATAAAATTTATTTTAGCAGTTCGGTTCATATTCAATTGGCTTACTATTTAAAAAGGAAGGCATTTCTACCTTCCTTTTCCATTAAATTATTTACAAAAACAATCTTCATCAATAATCTACAAGTAAAATTAAATTTACTAAAAAATAAACATTTTATTGAATTCAACTGGTGCAATTGATAACCAAACCATTAAGCACTCAACTTAGGTAAATGAAATAATTTAACATTGAATTTTTTATTATGCTTTTTCAGAATAATCTAAATCGACAGAGAAAGTTTCTTTCAATTGTGACAATGCCAACAATGAAATTACAGATAATAAAGATCCCACGACCATTCCTGATTTGATAATATCGCCTTCAAAAATCGAATCTCTGAAATACGAATAAATCAAAATGATCAGCGGAAGCGAACCTCTCACAAAATTTGGTGCCGTTGTGGTAACAGTTGCTCTAATATTGGTTCCAAATTGTTCTGCCGCGATGGTTACAAAAAGTACCCAATACCCAACAGAAACTCCCATTAAAAGACAAAGAAAATAAAACACATTTGTAGAAATTGCCGAAACATTCAAATAAACAAACACCATTAACAGGTTGAAAGCCAAAAACCAGTACATCACTTTTTTTCTGCTTTTCAGCCACTGACTCAAAAGTCCGCTGGCGATATCTCCAAAAACCAATCCTGCGTAACAAAATGCAATAGCTTTCCCGGCTTCAATAGTTTCGGCTTGCTGTATATTTAATGCTTTTGCAAATTCTGGTGAAAAGGTAATCAAGACGCCAACCAAAAACCATAAAGGCATTCCAATCAAAATACAGTTTAGGTACTTAAAAAATCGCTTTCTATTGGTAAACAAGGACAAAAAATCACCAGTCTTTTCATTCTCTTCCTGAACTCTTTTAAAAATTCCTGATTCTGTAATGCTGATCCTCAAAAATAATAATAAGATTCCTAAAACGCCTCCTGCATAATAACACAAACGCCAGTCTTGGAAAACTTCATAAATTATATAAGCCGCAACTGCTCCCGAAACTCCAACCGAAGCTACAATCATAGTTCCGTAACCGCGTTTTTCCTTTGGCAAAGATTCTGCTACAAGCGTAATTCCGGCGCCTAATTCTCCTGCAAGACCAATTCCGGCAATCAGTCTCCAAAAAGCGTATGCATCAATTGTATGAACCATTCCGTTAGCAATATTCGCAACAGAATAAATCAGAATCGAACCAAACAAAACTGAAATTCTTCCTTTTTTATCTCCAAGAATTCCCCACAGAATTCCTCCAAACAACATTCCGAACATCTGCATACTGATGAGATATTCACCTTGATTTCGAATGGCATCGCCGGTAATTCCTAAGTCTTTTAGACTGTCCGTTCGGACAATTCCGAATAATAAAAGATCATATATATCTACAAAATAACCTAAAGCAGCTACAATAACAGCAGCATTTAAAATTGACTTTGGTTCTTTGGCTTGAAGCTTTGAAAAGAATTTCATAATTGGTTTTGGTTTGATAGTGTTTAGTAGTAATAACCGTTGTGTATAATTTATTCAACACATAGAATCATAGTTTAACTTTCTATAGAAAAGGCGTTCCACTTTGCATTAAAAAACATAGTTATCTATGTGTGAAAACTGGCTTTTTCCATTACCTTAAAAATGGAGAAGAAAAAATCTATGTTTCTATGTGTTAGAATATTTCTTTTTTAATTACATCCAACGGAATAGTAAATATAGAAATTAATGCGCAATCCAGATATCTTCAATTTCTTCAAGGGATTTTCCTGTGGTTTCAGGAACATAAAAACGTGTTATCAATAGATATGGAATACACATTACTGCAAAAATCCAAAACGAAATTGCTGGGCTTAATGATTCTAATAATACCGGTGTCAATTGCCCAATAAGATAAGAACCTATCCAAAGAGAAAAACCTGCCATTGACATTGCCAATCCGCGTACTTTTACTGGATACATTTCTGATATTAAAACCCAAATAACCACACAGATAGAAATTGCACAAAAGAAAATATATCCAATAATTAGATACAACAAAATATTTGGATTGTTGAAACCTAAATAGAAATAAGCCCCAATAGCAATAAGCATTACAAACATTCCTGTTACGCCAATATATACTAGTTTTTTTCTTCCAATTTTATCTACTAAGTACATTCCTAAAATGGTCGAAAGCACATTCACCACTCCAATTACGATTTGAAAATCCAATGAGCCTTGAGAAGCCATTCCAGCTTCTTTAAAAATAATTGGTCCGTAATAGAAAATAACATTTACTCCCATGAATTGTCCTAAAATAGCCAAACTCATTCCAATGAATAAAGCCGTTCTGTAGCCAGGCTGAAACAAAATCCTCCAGTCTGTTTTTTCTTTATTTAAAAGTGATTTTTGGTTGTTTTCAATTTGTTCTTTGGCTTCTTCCGCACCAAATAATTGCGTTAATGTTTTTTCGGCTGCGACCAAATTATTCTTAGAAATCTGCCATCTCGGACTTTCTGGAATAAAAAAGATAATCAAAAAAAACAGGAAAGAAGGCACTCCGCATAAACCTAACATTCCTCTCCAATATTCTGTCTGGAAAATAACTGTTGCCAATTGTGCATCAAAATGACCTGAAGTTGCCCATGCCAAAACTTTAGCATTTGCAAAATACGAAGCAACGATACCGACAGTGATTGCTAATTGATAAAGTGTTACCAAAGTTCCTCTAAAACGCGCCGGAGAAACCTCTGAAATATACAATGGAGATACAACAGAAGCTACCCCAATACCCATTCCTCCAAGGATTCTAGCCCAGATAAGAGCTTCAAAACTATTTACAAACATACAGCCCGCTGCAGAAATTGTAAATAGAGTTGCTGCCAAAAGCATCGTCCATTTACGACCTAAAAGATCGGCGATTTTACCCGCAAAAGCGACTCCGATAATAGAACCTATCAAAGCGCAACCCACATACCAGCCAACTGATACATTGTCAAGCGAAAATTGTTTGGTTACTTGCTCTATAGTTCCAGAAATAACAGCTACATCATATCCGAAAAGAAATCCCCCTATAGCGCCAATAACCGACAGGAAAATTATATACTTAATATTCTCTTTTTGATTCATTTTTTATTTGTGATTAAAATTTTAAGACTTTATTATTTGATACCAAAATACTCTTTGTATCTGTCGTACAAATGACCTGCCTGCAAATAAGCTGACTGCGGACTCATAAAGTGCGAAAATTCAAAAGTGATTCCTTTTTGGTATCCTGCTCTTTGTGCAGCTTCTAATTTTAATCTCAATTTTTCAAATTTGATTGGGAAAAATTTGATTGGCATATCTCTGTCAAAAGTCTCAGCATTTGTCCAGCATTCCAATCCATATTTATCTCCAAGTTTTTTATTTACAGAGAAAAAAGCATCCAATTCATCATAATCAATGTGGCCATCTTGAAATGCACAAGCATCAACAGCACCTTTGATTCCGTCGAAGATTTCACCCCACTCCTTTTCGTGTTCTTGTACAGAAATCGCATCTTCTCTAGAAAGTTTTCCTGAAGCCGCCATTACTGCTTTTTTACCATCAATCCAAGGTGACATAAAGGTTGGCAACCCTCCAGAAACATCTTTACATAATTGTCCTAAAGTTCTAAATGATTCGATTGCTCCTTTAGTTTTGCGGCTGATTTCTCCACTTAAATACCAGCCCGCAAAACTTTTGTAGTGTCCGTATTTTTTCCAAACTTCTTCGATCACAAATTTATTTGCTTCTATTTCAGTTGTCATATCTCCAGTATCCCAATAAACACCAGAATCATATAATCCGAAATAAAACTTCATTTTATGTTTGTCGGCCAAACGTAAATACATATCCAAAAGATCAACGCCTGGTTTATAACAGCCTCTTTTATTAATCAAATAATCAGAATTATAAGTAATGAATTTTCTATAACCTGAACGAATCATAATAACAGTATCAATGCCAATTGCCTTCATGTGGGCAAAATCTTGATCCCATTCTTTTTCGCCCCAATTTTGATGCGGAATATCATGTGAAATCTCGTCTAAGAAAGTTCCTGTAATTCGTAATGCATTTCCTTTTGGAACCAATAATTCTGGACGATCTTGTGTAATTAATTCAGGTCTTTCTTCAGTTTTTATAGCTGAAGCACTTTCAAAAGAACTCAATAAAGGAATACTCATTGCAGATGCCGCACCTAATCCTAATTGGTTTAAAAAATCTCTTCTGGTTTTCATTTTTTATGTTTTTATAGCTTAGTAGTTATTTTTTTTTTGAATTTTATCTGGAACCAAAAATATCAATTGATTCGCCACTTTCACCAAATGGAGCTAAATTAAAGTAACTTTTTGCCGGACATTGCATATCTGTAAAGCGTTTCGTATGCATTGGAGCTTTTACGACACTTCCATTTACAGAACGAAACAGGAAAGTTTCAGTCCATTTTGCGCCCGTTACTTTTGCTGTAGTGGGTTGCGCTGGTTTTCCTTCATTTGATACTTGGTCAATGGCGTTTACACGTTTGTACTGCGCCATAAATGTTGGATCGTAGCCATCAACATCAAATATTTGCTCATATTTTTTTCCAGCACCTTCCACAATAAATTTTAGCTTTTTTGATTCTACCAATTGAATACTGATGGTAACCGTTTCTCCTGGATACCAATAATAAGCAGGTTCTGCAGGCGCATTCATGTAAAGTGCTGTTTGTCTTGATTTATAGCCTGTACGTCGCAAAAACGGACGAAATGCTTTATGCTCTTTACTTACTGTGCCATCTGCTTCGCGGATTACTTCCCAAGTCAATCCGATATCAGTTTCCTGCTCATCAGAATTTCCACCTAAATAAATCGAGGCATTGTCCAAATATGCACCAGGTTTATTCGGATTTGTTCTTGAAGGGTCGTACGTTAAAACAGGAAGCGTAACCGTTCCTCCAATTCCTAGCCAATAATCTTTACTGGAATAAGCTTTTCGATAATAAGCTCCTGCAAAACAAGGGCTTGACGGGGCAGGTGAAATTTCTTTTTCAAATTTGGTTTTAATTTGTTCTTCAATGCTTGTTTTTACAGTTGGTTTTGACTGTGAATTGCTTTCAGAACAACCAGCTAAAAAAAATAAGGCTGAAAGTGTGTATAATGGAAATAAAGAACTTTTTTTCATGGTTATTTAAATTGTGTTAGTTAATCGTAATTTCGTCAACAAATAAAAATGTAGGCTGTCCGGCAGAATAATGCCATTCTGGAATTTTTTCAAAAATTGGCGCCTTTATTTTAATAAATCTTGCGTCTTGTTTGGCAAAAACAGCTTTTAAATTTGTAATCTTTGGCCCATCCTCTTTTTGAGCGATTTTTAAATCTTGAGTATGAACTTCTTTAAAATTTATTCCGTCGGTTGAGATTAAAACCTGAAATTGTTTAGGTCCAAAAATCCAATCATTAGGAGAGGTAAAACTATTCATAGTAACTTCTGAAATTTGTTGAACTGATTTTAAATCTATAGTTGCCTCAAAATCATCTTTATAAAGTGCAATCCAATCTCCTGTGCTAAAAGCCGTTGTTCCTGTTCTTCCGTCAACCAGAGTTTTTCCACCATTAAAACGATAACGGTCAACGGGCTCGTTTTTTAAAACAATGGGTTTTGCCGTCGCTTTGTTAAATTCAAACTTTTTGGTGAAAACTTTGCTTTTATAATTTTCTGAAAGAACTGCCGCTTTTACGGTTACAGCGCTATTGACGATTATGTTTTCGCTATATTTTTTGCTTTGCAAAGTTGGTTCTGAACCATCCAAAGTATAATAAATAGGTGATTTGCTTGATGTTTTTAGATTTAAAATTAATTGACCATTTTCTGTATCAACTTTGTATTCTGGTGAAACCTCTAAAATATGTTTTGCATAATTGTAGTTCAGTTTATCATAGATTTTTAAGAAATCAGATAATCGCTTCAAGAAATCTCCATAATTCTTTTTATCGGCATTTGTCCAAATCACTTCGCTTAAAGCGGCAAGTCTTGGCAAAACCATGTATTCTGTCTGCGCATCGCTATCAATATATTCTCTCCAGAGATTTGCTTGCGCACCAATAACAAGTTTTCTTTCGTTCTCAGTCAATCCATCTGGAATTGGTTCGAAGGAATACACGCGCTCTAAATTTGTAAAACCGCCAATTGCCAAAGGTTCAGAGGCGGCGTCTGTACTTTGATAATAATCAAAATAAACATGCGAACTCGGTGTCATAATCGCTTTATGCCCTTGTTTCACTGCTTCTACTCCAGCCTGAGCACTTCTCCAAGACATTATGGTAGCATTTGGAGCAATTCCTCCCTCGAGTATTTCGTCCCAGCCTATAACTTGTTTTCCTTTTGCATTTAAGAATTTTTCGATTCTAGACATGCAATAACTCTGCAATTTTTCTTCAGCCGAATGTTTGCTGTCTTTTTGCAGGCCTAATTCGGCGATTTTTGCTTGACATTTAGGACATTTTTCCCATCTCTTTTTGGGGCATTCGTCACCTCCGATATGGAAATATTTGGAAGGAAAAAGCGGAATCAATTCTGTAAAAACTCCTTCTAAAAAAGTAAAAGTCTTTTCATTTCCAAGACAAAGAACATCGTCCGAAACTCCCCATTTTTTATACACTTCGTAGCCTTTGCCAATACAACCCAATTCTGGATAAGATGCAAGTGCAGCAACCATGTGACCTGGTAAATCAATTTCGGGAATAATTGTAATGAAACGTTTTTGTGCATACGCCACAATTTCTTTTATCTGTTCCTGCGTATAAAATCCTCCGTGTGGTTTTCCGTCATAAACGCCAACTTGTTTTCCTATTTGTGTTTCAGATCTTAAAGAGCCTATTTCAGTTAATTTTGGATACTTTTTAATTTCGACACGCCATCCTTGATCGTCGGTTAGATGCCAGTGAAATGTATTGATATTGTGAAAAGCCAATAAATCGATATACTTTTTCACGAATTCCACAGATGCAAAATGACGCGCAACATCTAAATGCATTCCACGATAAGCAAATCTTGGATAATCTGTAATTTGCACACTTGGAAGTTCAATAACCGATTTCGTTTCGTTTTCCAACAACACTTTTCGTAAAAGTTGTACACCATAAAAAGTTCCGGCACTTGTTGCTCCATTAATCAAAATCTGGTTCTGATTAACTGCGAAATTGTATGCTTCCTTATTATCATTTTTGAAATTATCATGTAAAACAATTCCATTAACCTTCGGATTTTCTGTTGAAATTTCAATTTTTAATCCATTTGCAATCTGAATGTATTCTGATAAAAAAACAGCAATCTGCTTTAAATTGTCATTCTTTTTCGGATAAAATATTTTTGAATCCGAATTAAGAATGAAAGGCTTTCCTTCAACTTCTTTTATAGATTGCGCCAAAGGAATTGTCCTGTAAATCTCATACTGATTTTCCTGCGCTGAAAGCGAGAAAATTCCAAAAAGAAGAATTATACAAATAATATACTTTTTCATGTTTAAATATATTTTTATAAATTAAAACATACTGCTTCCTTTTTTCACTCCCGATAGCTATCGGGATGAAAAGATTGAAAAGGATTTTTTCTCCCGCAGATTTTGCTGATTAAGCAGATTTTTTTCTAATCCTTTTAATCCTGTTAATCTGTGGCAATATTTTATCTGCCAATCTGCCAAGTCTGCGAGAGAAATTTTTAGCCCGCAAATTTGGCTGATTAAATATATTTTTATTTATTTTTTAACAATCTTACTCGTCATTTTAAAAACCAATTCGCCACCCGATGCAATTTGGTCGTGTTTAAAAAATAACGAGTTCAAAATCTTTCCGTTCAAAGTCACAGATTCTACATATTTATTTTCTGGAGCATTATTGATAGTCTTCACAATCAATTTTTTCCCTCTTTCCAAATCGATAGTTACTTTATCAAACAATGGTCTAGAAATCGTGTAAGTAGGATCTCCCGGCGCAACTTGATAAAAGCCAATTGCATTCAAAATATACCATGACGACATTTGTCCGCAATCTTCATTGCCGCTCAAGCCATCTGGAGCATTTCTGTATTGCTCTTTCATGATTTTATCGGCCAATTCTTGAGTTTTGAAAGGCTTGTTGATATAATTATAAAAGTAAATAATGTGATGGCTTGGCTCATTTCCGTGAGCATATTGTCCAATTAATCCCGAAATATCGGCAGATGCATCTGCTCCTTCCAATTTCGCAGTTGTATTAAACAAAGCATCTAGTTTTTCTTCAAAAGAAACTTTTCCTCCCATCAAATCAATTAGTCCGTTTACATCTTGTGGTACAAACCATGTCCACTGCCAAGCATTTCCTTCACAATACGGACTGTTCATATGGTCTGAAAACGAAGGATTAAATGGTCCGATAAATTTTCCGTTGCTGTCTAAAGCGCGCATGAAACCAGTTGCTTTGTCGTAGTATTTTTTGTAACGCATCCCACGTTCGGAAAGCCATTTATAGTCTTCCGTTTTTCCCATATCTTTTGCTACTTGAGCCAATGCCCAGTCATTGTAAGCATATTCTAAACCTCTTGAAGTAGCGAAAATCACATCTTTATCCGCAGGAATAAATCCCATTTCCTCGTTGTATTTTTTCCCTTTTGTCATGAGCCATTCCCAAATAGCAGGATGATTTACTTTTACTCCCGTTGTGTCATAAGGAATCGAACGCATCATGGCTTTATAGGCCAATTCTGTATCGTAACCTCGGATATTTTTGGTGTAAGCATCTGCAATTAAAGATGTTGAATGTGCCCCGATCATTGTTCCAGTATAATTGGCCGCCAAATCCCACATTGGCAACAAACCGCCTTGTTGGTATTTTATCAAAAGTGAATTGATAAACTCATTTGTTTTAGAAGGAGCAATCAAATCAATTAAAGGCATTTGCGCTCTGTAGGTATCCCAAAGCGAAAATACTGTATAATAGGTTCCAGAATCAAGTGTGTGAATTTTTAGATCTTGTCCGCGGTATCTTTTATCAGTGTCTGAATACGTTGACGGATGAATAAAAGCGTGATACAATCCTGTATAGAAAATCGTTTTCTGTTCTTGGGTTCCTCCTTCAATTTTAATTTTTTCAAGCTGGTTTTTCCATAATGCTGTTGCTTGCTTTTGGGTTTTATCAAAATCCCAGTGCGGAATTTCAGCATCTAGATTTTGCAAAGCGCCTCTTTCATCAACTGGAGAAATTCCAACCTTTGCTTTCACTTCTTTCGGATTTTCAAAATATAAAACCGCTTTGATATGAGCTGCTTTTAACTGTTTTCCGGAAACAATTTTATTGTCTTTGTACAATTCAACTTTAAAAGGTTTGTTGAATTTTGCATGAAAATAAACATAATCTCTTTTTGACCAGCCTTCAGTCAATCTCATTCCTCTAATTTCGGTATCGCTGATAATTTCTATCGAAGATTCCAAAACCTTTTGATTGTTCAGATTATGATGCAAATCAATAATAATTCCTGCTTCTTCTGAAGGAAATTTATATTCGTGAAATCCTGCTCTTGTCGATGCTGTCATAGAAGCTTTTATTCCATTATCAAAATTAACGGTATAAAAACCTGCCGAAGCTTTTTCATTTTTATGCGAAAAATTCAACGGATAATATTCTTTCAGATTCCCATTTTCTAATTGCAGTTTACCCGAGAAAGGCGTGAAAAGTACATCGGCAAAATCGGTCATCCCGGTACCGCTTAAATGTCTATGCGAAAAGCCTAAAATACTGGTATCCTCCGTATAATAACCGCTGCAAGCATCCCAGCCTTGCGTTCTTGTATCGGGACTCAATTGTACCATTCCGAAAGGAACTACAGCTCCCGGAAAAGTGTGGCCATGCCCGCCGGTACCAATAAACGGATTTACATATTGGGTAATATCATTTATTTTGTCCGTTTTCCCTGACGAAATAAAAAAACAGGCTAAGATTAAAGCTGGGATTAATTTTTTCATTATAATTTTGTATTTATGCTTTTTTCGAACTTTATCCAATCTGATTCTTGTAGCTCCAAGACATAGGCGTAACCTTTTTCAGTATTGGATTTTTGCCAAATATCAACTAATTTTTGCTGATCGCTTTGGGTTAAATTGCCTTTTTCGTTCCAAATTTCCTTGGTACACAAACATCCCATAGAAGGCGTTTGCCCGTAGAAAATCTGATTTTTGTATAACTCTTGATCTATCGTTGTTCCATGAAAATGAATTTCGCCTCTTCCTGCTTTTCCTGCCCAAAAAGTTTGCTGAATACTTAAATTTGAATACAGTTTCTTTGGGAAAAATTTCAAATAATCTTCCAAAAAAAAATCCTTTTTATCATTATTATAAAAAACAGATGCTTCACATTCAAAAGGCAAAAACGTAACAAAACTCAAAGTCGGTCCGATAAAAACATTTTCAGATTTGGCGAGACTTTCAATTTTAAACAAACCTATCGGCGTATTGCCATTTGTAATATACATTGGCAAATTAGTGGCGCTTCTGGCCAATTGATCCACAAAAACAACTTTTCCGTTTTCTTTTTCTAAGAAACCATTTTCATTCTGAACAAAAGCTTTTCCAGGCAAATCTCTGTTTGCATGCTGAATGGAATATAAAATTTTCTCTTTTTTAGCAGCATTAAATTTTATCAACTCAATCAAATCAGCGATTGAAATTGGTTTGTAATCTGATTTCAATTCGTTTCGTAAAGCCTGCATTACAGCACTACTATCATTAACAAACTTAGTTTGTAAAAGCTTTTTTACCTCTATTTTATTTTGTGCCAAATAATGTAGTGATGTTGCAAAAATTGAAGCATTTTCAGTTTCATTTTCTGCAATATCAGTCATTTCTGAAACAAATTGATTTGGAAAACAAGCAAATACCGATTCAAAAACTTTCTTTAAATCACGTTTTGATAGTTGTTTATAGTCTGACAATGCCTTTTTTAGGACTTTAAAATTCTGTTCTGAATTATCTATCACGAAAGCAGTTGCCCACGCATAGCTGTTCCAGTTTATGCTTTTATTGAAATTCAAATAAGCCGTCGCTTCCTGATTGATTATGGAATCCTTCAGTTTTATAAGCAGCTTTTCTCTAGATTCTTTTTTAGCAAAAGCAAAAGATTGATCTTGGGCAAAACCAGTCAAGCTCATTAAGAAAATGAGTGTAAAAAATAATATGGTATTTTTTTTCTGGCGCATATCGAAATTTTTCTCTGCTTGATTTTTATGTAAATACTACTGCCGAAAATGGATTTTGGCAGTAGCATTTTTTAAATTATTTGGTAGCGTATTTGGTAGTAAAATACTCAGAGTTGTATTTTAATCCTTCAAAAAAGAAGAAAATTTCTCCGTTTACATAATTGTTTCTATTCTCGTTCACCATTTGCTCTACAAACTGATTAGTAGCGTTGTACGTTCCAGATTGAATCAGAACTCCAGCAAACAATTTTGAACGATCCGCACTATTCTTCACATAAGAAACCTGTGATTTTAATGTTTGTGAATAAGCTGCAAAATCATAGCGATAAATCTGCGGAATTACATAATCGCAATATTTTTTATCCAACCAAGTTGGCCAATCCTGCAAATAATTATCCTTTGCCCAAGGATGTACACTTGGTGCCATTGAAACAATTACAGTAGGTTTTGCTGCTTTAACAGCTTTGTATAAATCGCCTAAAAATTCTGTCAATTTACTAGCTCTCCAATCTTGCCATGCAGCATCTTTTTCATTTGTTGGAGGATTAACACCTTTTTCGGTTTTATAAAGCTGTACTGTATAATCGTCATATCCTCCAGCAATTGGCATTGCAGGAAGTCTATCATCACCTTGAATACCGTCAACATCGTATTTTTTAACTACTTCCAAAATCAATGATTTCATAAAATTCTGAACATCCGGATTGATTCCATTCATCCATTCAAAACCATTTGACGAAACCAATAAATTTTTATTTACGTCTTTAGCAGCCCATTGCGGATATTTTTTTAAAATCACGCCACCTTGCTGTCCATTTGAAGCCGCAAAACCATATTCAAACCAAGCATGGACTTTTATTTTTTCTTTATGTGCTTCGGTAATCATTTCCAACAATGGATCTCTTCCTTCATAGCCTTCCATGATTGAAATACCGAATTCTTTATTCATGATTTCACTTGGATAAAGCGTTCTTCCTTTGTTCCAAACCACCACATAAATATCTGTAATGTTTGATTTTTTGCAGGTCTGTACCGTTTCTTTAATGGCATTTAACGAACCTAAAGCCGTTGAAGCTACATTGGTAACCCAAACACCTTTCATGGCTTTTCCTGTTTGAACTGGATTGTTTGGATAAACTCTCGGCGGTTCTTCACTATTGCACGCAAAAAATAATACGGCAAGCGATAAAATTAATAACTTTTTCATTTTTTATGTTTTTAAAGGAGATTTTCTCTTTCAAAGAAAATCTCCTAAAGTTTTTATTGTTCTAATTTGTAAACTGCTAGTTTATCGTTTGTTCCATAATACAATACGTGCAATTTGCCATTTATTACTGCAAAGTCAGCATCTACAGTATTATTAGCATTTGAAACTGCAGCTCCTGTAACTTCTAAAATTGGGCTTTCAAGAGCAGCTGTACTTGCTGTAGTGTAATCTACTAATCTGAAAACGTGCTTACCACCTACAAATGCAACATAAGCAATGTATTTTCTTCCTTTGTAAACAATTGTTTTACAATCTGTTGTTACAGAACCAGAAGTTGTTTTAAAAGTTTCAGAGAAAGAACCACTCATCAAATTGATGCCGCTATATGCTGTTCCTGTTGAAGCTCCAACAAATCCGGTATCATCAGGCTGCACACTGTAATAGAAACCAGTTCCTGAGTAAGGGAATGACTGCTGTGTTGGTGTTGGATTTAAAACTCCATTAACAACTTTCCAGATTAATACATTTGTTTTTTGTGCCAAAGGAACTGTAATTGTAGCATTTCCGTCTAAAGATCCTGATATGCTAATACCCGCAGTACGAGGTGCAAATGTTAGACCTAAACTGTTTTGAGAAAATGTAATATAGTTCGTTGGCGCTGCATCTGAAATAGAATTCCATTTGATGATTGATAAAGTCGTTGCCGCTCCTGCACCTGCTCCAAGCTGTACACCAAGGATTTTTCCGTTGTCATCTGTAGCCAGTTTTCTAATACCTGTAACTGCTCCACCGTCAAAGTTTGTACCTGTTTTAGCAAGTCCGTTTAAGTAGTTTCCTGACAAGTCATAAGCATTAATACCTAATACGGCAGTTTGCCCTGCATTCATTGCATTTGTTGCAATTACGATATTGTTTCCGCTGAATCCTGCAGATGAACCTGCATTTGCTGCAAAACCAAAATCAGCATGAGATTTTTCCAAAATTGGGTTTGATTTAATCAAAGGATTTTTGACTGTGAATTCACGCTCAATTCCGTCAGTTCCCGTTATTTTAACTTTAAATCCTGCTAATGTATTCACATTTGTTCCTTTGAAAGCAGGATCAATTGTATTTCCAAAAGAAGCATTAATTACAACTGTTGCATCTGAGAAATTAGTCAAATAAGGAACAACAGGCTGTACAATATTTTTAGCCGCATCAACGATGATAACTTCAGAAGTTACATCTCCATTGATTACCATGCTATTAATTTTTGCTGGACCTACCTGTTCAGATGTAAATACAACGTCGTATTTGTAAACTGTTACGCCGTCAACTCCTAAAACTTCTAAACTAAAAGGAGCTTTGCTTGGCAGATTAAAACTATAATCTTTCGCAGTTCCGTTTACATAATTTTTCAATGTTCCATTTGAGAAGTCATAAGTAACAGCCAAATTAGTAATATCTGTTCCAACCGGAACTTGAACAATTATAGATGTTTTTCCAAAGAAGATTTTATCTTTTGCAATTGGAAGTCCTACAACGCTTAAATTAGTCAATTTTGGAGGTGATTGTACTATAAGTTTCCAAACACTATTTTCACCGTCTTGACCCGAAATAGAAACATCTATTGGTTTTGTCAAATCACGATTAACATTGTTTTCTGGGCTTACAACAGTACCATTAGCAACTAAAATTTCTGTTTTAACATCCTTAAGATTAGTACCTGCAGGCAAAACAACCTTTGCCTCGTTCGCGTCATTTTCTGCAATGTTGTATAAAACATTATTCAATTTAACCGCTACAATCTTGGCCGATTGATAGCTGCGCTCGTCTTTAAAGCTATCGTCGCACGAGGACAACAGCACAAGACTCATAAGGAAACAAAATATTTTTTTCATTTTCTATCTTTATCTTTTTAATTAACAATTATTGACCGTAGCCATCATTTTGCGTAAGCTGTGGGGCTTTGTTTCTTTCTACTTGAGGAATTGGCCATAAATAGAATTTGTCATTCCAGTTGTTAGGTCTGTCTGCATCTCTTTGACGTAATTTGCTACCATATGCACCGTAAAGAGCCAAATCATTCAAATCTCTATCAGAACCTGCTGCTCCATAAGTTGGAACCATATCTGCGGTAACTTGCGTGTAACCATCAGGATACGTATTTGTAGCCGCATTTACTCCAGTTGCAATTGGGAAACCGTATGTTTTTTCAGCATTTTCTAAAGCTCCAGTTCTCCATCTTCTCATATCGAAGAAATGTAAACCTGCTTCTCTGATAAGTTCTACTTTACGTTCTCTACGAACCAATTGTCTTAATTTTGCTTGATCTGTAAGTGTTGTTGCAGGCATGTTAACTCTCGCTCTTACCTCATTGATAGCACCTGTTACTGTGCCATCAATTTGATTCAATTCGATTTTCGCTTCAGCATACATCAACAAAATCTCAGCGTAACGCATCATCAAAATATTGTATGAAGGCTCAGAAACAATTTCGTCATTAAAATAATTGTATTTTCTCCATAAATATCCAACACCGCTCTGAATGTAACCATATTGCGCCACAGAACCTGTATAATCAAGATTTGAAATTGAAGTCGAGTTGTTTGCGGCATCAAATGACAAAGTTGTCGGTTTGTACAGCTCCATAATAATGTTCAATTTTACACCTCCATTGTTCGCAATGATGTTAGATTTATGTGTATAAATCGACATTTTTAAACGAGGATCTCTATTTGCAAATGGATTTTTAGGATCATAGCCAGAACCTGGTTCGTCAATTCTTTTTCCGTTTGCCATTTCAAAAGTATCCACTAACAATTGAGTAGGGAATCTTCCTGATTGTCCTCCTACTGTTCTTGCCATTTCACCAAATGACTGGTAATGTGTCTTTTTTGATGCTTGATCAGAATAAGCAAGTGCAAAAATATTTTCTCTTTTTGCTGGTCCAGTAAGTTGTCCTGCTCTTGTAAATAAATCATCAAAATTTGGTGCTAAACCTCTTCCAGATTCTTGAATAATTCTTCTTGAAGTTTGGGCTGCAATGTCAAAATAATATGCCGCTTTTGCCGCATTTTTCGTTCCCTTTTGGCCAAAACCTTCTTTGCACCAAGATCCAGCGTACAAAGCAATTCTAGCTTTTAGACCCAAAGCGTACGATTTATCGGCACGCCCTAGTTCTGTAGCTTGCCAAGGCAATTGAGTACTAGCTTCTTCAAGATCGTTTAATAAATAATCAACAATTTCCATCCAAGGTTTTCTTGTTGCGTTTTTTTGCTCTTCTGGTGTAACCGACTTTGTAAAGAAAGGCACATCTCCATATAAAGAAATCAAGTAATGATAGTGAGTCGCTCTGATTACTTTATTTTCTGCTACATATTGTTTTGCTTTATCGCTTAAACCATCAATATATGGTGCAGAACCTTCAATAACCGTATTTGCTCTGGCAACTCCTTTATAAAAGTTAGCCCATTGTGCTTCTACAATAAAGTTGTTTTCCAAGTTTACGTTGTTTACTCCAATCGAGCTGTTATCGGCTCTTTCAATTCCCATTGGAGTGTACATGTCATAAAGCGTGAAAAACGGCAATTGGCTGCTTTCCATGTATAAACCTTGATAAGAACCGTTCGTACCTTGCTTAATTGCTGCTTCGTTGTTGTAAAAGTTTGAGGATAAATAATCACTCAAAGGCTCTTTGTCTATATAGTCATCACAAGATCCTAACCCAACGATAAGGCTTAATCCTATAACTGTTTTCTTAATTAAATTCATCTTGTTAAAATTTTAAATTAGCACCTACTGTTACCGTCTGCATGATTGGATAAAACTCTCCTCCTAAATTTCCTCCATAGCTTACTTCTGGATCATAACCTGGGAAGAAATGACTCAAAGTCCACAAGTTTTGTCCGCTTACATAAAGACGAAGACCATCAATATGAGCTTTTTCTAAAAATGTTTTTGGAAGACTGTATCCTAAAACAATATTTTTCAATCTTAAGTAAGCTCCGTTTTTAACCCATTTGTCTGATGCAACAAAGTTATCAGCAGAGTTCGCTTCAGGAACTAAAATTGGATACTCGGCATCTTGATGATCAGGTGTCCAAGAATCTACTTGATGTGCAAATAAGTTTGATCCGTTGAAGAATGGTCTTACTCCAATACCGCTCATCAATACTTTGCGTTCTCCAACTCCTTGGAAAAAGCAAGTCAAATCAAAGTTTTTATAACTTGCTGTCAAATTCAATCCGTACTCATAATGAGGAAATGGATCTCCTAAATACACTTTGTCATTTTCTGTAATAAGAGTAGGATTTGCTCCAGTTGGATCCATTTTTACATACTTCACATAACCTGGTTTTGTTGCATTAGATAATTTTGGAGAATTTGCTACATCGGCAGCATCTACATAATATCCATCTGTTTTATAACCCCAAATTCCGCCGTTAGGATATCCTACAGTAACAGATCTGTCTGAGTTTGGTCCGTATAATTTTGTAATCTCATTTTCATTATTGCTCAAGTTTCCTGTTACGCTGTAGTTAAAATCTCCAATGTGATTTTTGTACGTAAGACTAACTTCCCAACCTTTATTCTGCATATCTCCAGCATTAGTATAAGTTGCGTTAAGTCCTGTATAATAAGTCACTGGATAAACCAAAAGCATATCGTAAACGTCTTTTATGTAATAATCAAACGTAGCAGAAAGTTTTCTGTTGAAGAAAGTAGCATCAAGCCCAAAATCAGTCTGTTTTGATTTTTCCCATGTAATATTAGGATTCGATAATGTAGTTTGCGCTACACCTTGAGCTAATTGTTTGTCAAGCCAATAGCTATATCCCGGCTGAATTGTTGATGCATAAGGATAGTTTCCGATATCTTGATTTCCTAAAGTTCCTACAGAAGCTCTTAGCTTGAAATCACTTACATAATCCAAGATTGGCTCCATAAATTTCTCTTTGCTCACCATCCATCCAGCAGAGAAAGATGGGAAGAATCCCCAACGTTGTCCTTCACTAAATCTAGAAGAACCATCGTAACGGCCAGTTACTTCAAACAGATATTTTCCACCAAAATCATAATTAAATCTTCCATAAAAAGAAGACATAGCCCATTCTGTTGCTCCACCTGTTGCTGATGCTGTAGCTCCGTCGCCGTTTACTAAATAATATCTTTCTAAGTCAAAACCATTTTTGCTAGCGCTTATATCTTTAAGAATGTTATTCTCGCTTTGCGTTCCTGCCATTATTTTAAAATCATGCTCTCCGAAAGTTTTAGCATATGAAGCTTGTGCTCTAAAATAGTTGCGAACATTGGCACTATAAGCCTCCGTAACACCATCTCTAGCTGGGTAAAAACCTTGTACCACACCTTTTAATGAAGTCATATATGGAGTTGTGATAAACGTACCTCTGTTTTCAGTTTTTCTGTAGCTATACTGTGCTAATAATTCCAACCCGCTTGCTGGAGTAGCAATCAAGGTAGCGTTTAACAAAATCTCTGGTCTTTCAATTGTCTGGCTTCCTGAAGCTTCTGCATTTGCCACAGGATTGTCTCCATTTTTGCCATATCCCCAATTACCATCAATTTCTTTAACTGCAGAAAGCGTTGGCAACATATACAATGCTTTGTTTATGATTCCTTTTGGAGTTGAAATTCCAGGTGTTAACTGAGTAGAAGTTCTATATGAAATTTCATTGTTTAATTTTAACCACTCATTAATTTTTGCATCAGTATTTAATCTGACATTGATTCTTTTGAAATTATTATTTTCAATTAAACCATCTTGCTTAAGAGAAGTTAAAGCTCCAAAATATTTAATGTCTTTTCCTCCTCCAGACAATGAAATGTTGTTATTGGTCATGATTGCGCTCTTTTTGATCGTAGCATCTTTCCAATCTGTATCATATCTGTTCCAGTTGTCTGGTTTGTAATTTCTTTGATCTGCAATCATTTGCTCTCTTGCCGCTCTCTGATCTGCAGGAATCGTAACTCCAGCGTTATCCAAAGAATTCAATTCAGCTTGAAGATAATCAGCTGCTTTTAAAACTACAGGCATGTTTGTAGGCGATTGGATTGAAGTATAAGCATCAAGACTTACTTTCATTTTTCCATCTTTTCCTCTTTTTGTTGTAATCAAGATTACCCCATTTGAAGCTCTTGATCCGTAGATAGAAGCTGAAGCCGCGTCTTTAAGAACTGAAACATTTTCAACCGTATTCATATCTACTTGATTGATATCCATCTCAATACCATCTACCAATACTAATGGAAATGTGCTTGAATTTACAGAACCAATACCTCTAATTCTGATATTAGAACCATCACTTCCCGGCTCTCCAGAAGTTTGTTGTACAGTAACCCCTGCAATAGTTCCTTGCAATCCAGTTGATAATGAAGCAACTGCTCTTTTGTTCAAATCAGCACCTTTTACAATTCCGATAGCTCCTGTCAAAGTTGCTTTCTTTTGCGTTCCATATCCAACAACAACCACCTCTTGCATTTGGTTTGTTACAGACTGCATTTGTATTTTTATAGAAGTTTTTCCCGTAGCATCTACCGTCATGTCTTTAAATCCGATGTAACTTACAAGCAGCGTTGTTTTTTGGTTGGGTACATCTAATTGAAAACTTCCGTTAAAATCTGTCGAAGCTCCTGTTTTTGAACCTTGGATCAAAACATTAGCTCCCACCAGCGGCATGCCGTCAGAATCTGTAATCACCCCTTTTAACTGTCTTGTCTGTGCCTCAGCAAACAGCGAGACCAAACAAAACATCAAGAATAATATTCCTTTTTTCATAGTTAATAATAATTTTGGTTTTTGATTAATTAGTTTATTTTAAAGTCGTCCATAATTCGTACAATCCTCTAGGAACATGAAAACATCCTTTCCATTTTCCTCCTTTTGCTTCCAAAAGCGGTTTTCCTTCTCTGGTCAGATAGCCAAACCATTCTCCTTTGTATTTTTCATCTCTAAAGTGGTTCCAGGTATAATCGTGAAGTTTTACAAACCATTCCTTGCTTTTTTCGTTACCTGTTAGTTTATAAGCTTTCGCAAAAGAAATCATGGTTTCAATGTGAACCCACCATAACTTTTGATTCCATTGCAATTCTTGTGTTGGGTGGCCTTTGATATCTAAGAAATAATAGATTCCTCCAAACTCTTTATCCCAGCCAAATTCTGTTGTTTTGATTAAAATTTCTTCGCATTGCTTAACAAGCTCTGGTTTATTGTATCGAGCCGCGATATCCATCAAGAACCACATTGATTCATTTCCGTGACCCGGATTGATGATTCTTCCTTCAAAACTGTCACTAAAAGCACCATTTGCTCCCACATTTTCCATGATGATGCCATGTTCTTTGTTTAAGAAATTAGTCATGATATCTTCAATAAGAGGCGGAATCATTCGATCTACCACTTCTTTACCAATTGCTTCTTCGAGAAGAAGAGACAGATTGCATAAAATCATCGGAAGAGAAAAGTTTTTCAACTCTCTTGTACCGTTGTAAGCTTTACTCCATTTCCCTTTCGGATTATTTTGTCTTGCGATAATATTATTATAGGTATTTACGGCAACTTCCTTATGCAAAGAGTCGTTTGTGGCTTTGTACAATTCTCCAAAAGCCATTGCAGCAAAACAATCTGAAAAGATATTATACGGAACTACTAAAGGCTCTCCTTTTTGGTTTAAAGAAAAATACCAGTTCCCTTCTGCATCTCTTCCGTTTTCCAATAAAAATTTTGCTCCATGAAGTGCAATATCAAGCCATTCTTGTTTTTTCTCTACTTTATTATAAAGCATCGAAAAAGTCCATACTTGTCTACCTTGCAACCAGATGAATTTATCAGTATCGTAAACGTTACCTTGCCTGTCCAAACAAGTAAAATATCCGCCGTACTGATTATCAATAGAATATTTCTCCCAAAACGGAATCACTTCTTTTAATAACTCATCTTTGTATAAGCCCGCGTATTGACCCAAATCTGTATGCTGAATCTGGTCAAATTTGATATCATTATTAGTCTCTAACATTTACACTATATTTTTAAAAGTTTATTATTTCTACTCAATGTATTTTTTTATAATGGATGCCCATAACAGATAACCAGGACCTAAAAGATGCAGTCCGTCATTTGTATAGGATTTGCTTAGCTTTCCGTTTTGATCCAAGAAATGCGGAAAAAGATTTATAAATTCAGCTTTATTTTCTTTAGCCAATTTTTCTAATTCTATATTCATTTCTTTTATTGTTTCCATTTTTCCTTGATGATTTTTGAATGTATCAAACTCATCATTTGTGGGTAAAATGCTTTGAATATAAATTACCGTTCTAGGACTATCATTTTTTAATTTTGATATTATGTTTTGATAGTTTTTTAAAATTGTTTCGGTACTGATTTTTTGAGCGATATCATTAATCCCGATGAGAATAAAGACCTTTTTAGGTTTACGTTTTACGATTTCATCCATACGGTCCAAAACTCCTAAAGTGATATCACCAGAAATTCCTCTGTTTTTTACTTTCCCTCCCGAAAAAATTTCATCCCAATTAGCACAATTCGTTATACTATCGCCTAGCAAAATAATTTCGTTTTTGCCTGCAGGCATCGCTTCAAAAAACGAACGTCTTTGATCATAGAAATAATTATGAAAAACCTGCTTGTTTTCTTGAGCTAAAAGCCCCATAAAAAGAGTGGAAAAGAAAACACAAATACTTTTGAACATTTTACTATTTTTTGGCTTTAATATTTCCAGAAAAATCAATTTCTTTTTCAAATGCATGCAGGCTTTCTTCAATTAATATTGCCAAGTTTCTTTTGCTTATTGGATTTGCCGAAAGATTTTCTTTTGAGAATTTAGCCCCCGCTTTAGTTAAAAGATTAACTGCTTCCTGCTCTGTTAGAATTGCCGCACTTTTAACAATTTTATTTTTCTTATTAAACTGATTCAAGCCTTCTGTAAATTCCTGAACTGTAATATTTTGTTCTGGATAAAACCAAGTTCTGTTTGCCCATTTGTAGCTTTCGCCTTTTGTTTTTAAAATTCCTGTTGCAGTAATTTTTTGAATAGCTTCAAAAGCAGGATCTGTAGGTTTTACATCATACAAAGGCATGATGTATGCTTTTTGATTTAAAAGTGATTGTTGCACTTCTCTTACTGAAACCTTACGTGGCTCTATATTATTTTTAATTGCAACTCCTGCCAAAGTTCCTGCTGCCTGTCCTGTCAATAAAACTACAGGTTGTAGACGTGTTGCACCATTAATTAAATTTGAAGCTGAAATCGCTTTATCTGAGACTATAAATCCATCAACTTTTTCAGGAATTAGAGATCCTAGCGGCACATTATAAGAAGGTACCGCTGGAAATCCAAGATCAGGGGCATTTGGGTTTTGTTTGTGATGATGATCTACAGGATAATCTCCAACAGAAATTCCTGTTTTATACAAAGCTTCTTTTTGATTGTATGGGTCGGCAACGTGATTGTAAGTCAAAAACGAAACTCCTTTCACGCGTCGTCCTTCACGGTAATATGGCGCGTAAGCCAACAAATCTGAAGTATTAAATTCGTCGTCAGCTAAGCCAAGATTCTTATATCCAAGTTCATTTTGTATATAATAAACAAACTGTAAAGTGTAATTTCTTGCTTTTAATAATTCTTTATTTCGATCTTCTCTTGATAATTCAACCACATCAAGATATACATCGTTGCCTTTTTTAGGCCAGTTGATCATGTACTTATTATTCGGCATTTTACCGTACGATAACATTTTATCGCAATCAATATCTTTGTGGTCAACTGTTTCCATGCAAGAACCAGTAAAATTTGAGGCTGAATAATTGCTTGGTTTTGCGATAGTTTTGTCCGTTCCTTTGCCATAATCTTTTAAGATGGCTACCCAAGTTAAATCCTGAACAATGTTATTGGCTTTTAATGGTGCGTTGGCTTCTTTGGTTTCTTTTTGAGAATCCATTCCTAAGCGATAAGCTGCTCCAGCCATTTTCAGCGTTTCACCGATGTCTGTAGCGTCAATTGTGATTTTTGCATGAACTTCAAGAGTCTCATTTTTATCATTTTTGAAAGTAGCGCCTTTAACTGAATTTCCTACTTTCAAAATACTTGTTACGTAGTAGCCATGAATAATTGCAAGATTTTTCTCTTTTGCAGCAATTTGATTGAAAATCTTATTCCCAACAGAAGGCTCAAAAAGAGTATTGCTAACCCAGCCTGTTTCAAGAGCTGCAGCTCCGCCGTAATAATCTCTAAGCGCACCTCTGAATTCATTCCAGATTCCAGAATCTAAATTATGATTACCATCGCAGGCACCAACTCCTTGCAAAGTAAACATACCTCCTATCCATGGTGATTCTTCAACAATCAATGTATTAGCTCCCAATCTGGAAGATGCAATACCAGCAGATGTTCCACTGGTAGAGCCTCCAATTACTAAAACGTCAACCGTTTTTTTGGTGATATTCTGAGAATATCCATAACAAAATAAAAAAAATGCGATTATTTGAATTTTCATAATATATAATATTTTAATAGCAAGAGTGAATTCTTTAGGTTCTCCAAAATATTTTTTTTCTAGAGAAAAAAGTTGTTATCAAAACAGCTAATACAGTAAGTATAAAACCTCTCAAAAATCCTGTAAAAGCATTTTCATTGAATACGTCAAAATAATTTGTAATGGTTAAAATGGTGAGAATTGGCATCACAACCATAGACGTCGCGACATAGGCGATCATTGGATTTTGTCCTGTCAAAACCAAAAATTTAGTAGCTCTAATGCATTTGAAATAATCGCAAACCACTGAGAAAAAAAGTATCGCAAAAAATGCCAAACCTGAAGTAACGAAATAATAACTGTACGTTGAAGTATCCTTTCTTATTCCGCCTTCATAAGCTTCTAGAAACAATCCTAATACTAAACAGTAAGCTCCTGCCGAAAAAAGTTTTTTCCAAAAAACACCAAACTCTGAAGTATTTGATTTTAGAATAAAATAATTCAAAATCAATAAACCTAAAGCAACTACAAGATTCATTTCCAATTCACGTACAAATAAAAAATAAACGTTGCTTATAATAATTGATAAAGAAACCAGACTGATCACTATTGCCTTGTTATCATTTTCTCGCACTTCATTTTGTGGCGCAACAGTCCATTCTTTTATATATTCTCCGGCAAGAGTTCCTGGAATTACGATAAAGAAATATTTTAAGTAATAAAATTTATAAGCCCATGCAAACGGCGTAAAATCATACAATTGCTTTACCCAGCCATCGTTTGTGCTGGCTAAAAAAACGGCCATAATAAATGGCAAAACCAATAAGCGATAAACTGGCTTTTTAAAGGTAAAAATATAAATCACACTTGCCAAAAAAGCCATATTTGCAAGTACAATCAGAATAATATCGCTGTAATAAAGATCAAAATCATGATTTTCTTTTCCTTGAAAATTTATCGCCAATAGCAAGGCGAATCCAATTGCAAAAGCAGCCAATTTTATAATGGAACTATTTAATTCGGGATTTTTTGAAGCTTTTATAAATGGCAGTGTTTCTGTTGAAAACATAAAAAACATCAGAATAAAACTGCCAAGCGAAATTATGCTTGAAACAATAGTAGCAGGATTACTTATTACAAATGGTCTCATATGCTCAAAAAATATGGCGAAAAAGACCAATTGCAGCCCTCTAAAAAAGGAATCTCGACAGAGCACCCATTTATTAGCGCCACTTTCTAATTTGCTTCCTAATGAAAAAGGAAATGCCGCGCCCATTGAAAATAAAAAGAAAGGAAAAACTAAATCTACCCAGGTAATTCCATAAATATTCGGATTAAATGATGAGTTGGGAGGCACTTGAGCATGCGCCATCCAAGCGGGCAAATACGTAAGGATCATTTGTCCAGAAAGTATCATTGCGATAATCGCAAATCCTCTTAAGGCATCTATAGACAAAGCTCTTGTTTTCATATCCAGATTTTAAAAATCAATTATTTTTGAGACAATATTATGGCTGTCGCTTTACAGCGATTTACTTCTTTGACATCCTTTGTCAATCTACTTTTTAGTATATTCTGTAGAAAAATATTCTGGAAAAGCTTTCAAACCTTCGTAGAAAAAGAAAGATTCTCCTTTTACTCCTAATTTTCTATTGACATCAATCATCTGATTTAAAAAATCAGGTTGCGGATTTACACCATTTACTTGAAGCAAAACTCCAGAGAAGAATTTATCTTTTTGATCTTTTTTAAGAAATTTCACTTGCTCCTCTAATGTTGTAGTGTAACTCTCAATTGTTTTTCTATAAACCTGCGGAATTACATAATCGCAATATCCTTTATCCAGCCAAGTTGGCCAATCTTGCAGATATTCTTCTTTTGCCCACGGATGGATGCTTGGCGCCATACTTACAATCAATTTAGGTTTGATTGCTTTTAATTCTTTATAAAGTTGGCCAAGAAAAACAGTCAGTTTATCTGCGCGCCAAGTTAGCCAGTCTGCATTTTTATAATCATCAGGAGGAAGATTCCCGTTGTGTTCTTTTTTATATAAAGCTACCGTATAAGTGTCGTAACCGCCAAGTGATGGCATTGCCGGCAAACGGTCGTCACCTTGAATTCCGTCAACATTATATTTTTTTACAACTTCTATAATCAATGATTTTACAAAATTCTGAACTTCTGGATCCATAGCGTTCATCCATTCAAAACCATTTTTTGTTACCAAGTTTCCTTTATTATCAATGGCTTTCCAGTTTGGGAATTTTTTCAGGATTGCACCGCCATTTTCACCATAAGAAGAAGCAAATCCAAATTCAAACCACGCATGCACTTTTATATTTGCCTTGTGTCCTGCATCAATCATTTCTTGTAATGGATCACGATCTCCAAAACGTTCCATAATTGGCTTTCCAAACAAATCTTTCATTATCTTACTTGGATACAAAGTAGTTCCTCTATTCCAAACGACCACATAAATATCTGTAATACCCGATTTTTTACAAAGCGCAACAGCCTCAATAATGTTTTCTTTTGAATCTAAAGCTTTTGAAGCAACATTAGTAACCCAAACTCCTTTTACAGGAGCAATTGGAGATTTGCCATTGATTGATGCCACATTGCTCGCACAGCAAAAAAGCGAAAACAATAAAATAGGTAATAAGGTAATTTTTAAGATATTCTGCATTGGTTTTGTTTTTTGGTTTGAGCAAATATATAAAATTTTACTAACCACAACTTAGTTATTAAAAAAATTTATTAATTAACATTTAGCTTATTTTCAGAAAGTTTTAGTAATATTCTACAAATCCTCAGCAAATACAGCCAATAAGACGCGAAAAGCATATTTGAAATATTTTTACTTTTTTATGGATATTTTTTTTTGAAAAGAAAATTATTCGCACAAAAAAACTTTGTTCCCACCCAAGAAGCAGATGGAATATTGAATGTTTAGCAATAAAATAGGCTGTATAATTTATTTCTAATTTGCTCAAAAGCAATGAGAAGCAAATAGATTTTGAAAAAAAATTTAAAAACAAAACCCAAGACTAAAAGAACTTTTACAAAAAGTGAATCGAGAGTTACAAAACAAAAAAAACTCTATAAAACAAATTATAGAGTTTTTAAAATCTTATGAAGAATTACTTATTTAAAAAAGGGAGAAAGCATCTTTTCTTTTACAATACAGCAAGCGCCAATTACGCCTACACGATGCCCGAGTGTTGATTTTTTTAATTTCATATCTCTATTTACCAAGCCCAGCGAATGCTTTTTAAGTGCCGACTGAATTGGCAAAAGCGCAAAATCTCCCAACTGTGAAAAATCTCCACCAATAACAAGAAGATCAGGATTAAAAATATTCAGCAAAATAGACAAATAACGTCCCATTTTTTCGCTTTGTCTTGTAACTAATTCGATACACAAACTGTCTTCCAGGTTAATGGCTCCAGAAATAATATCTAAATGCTGCAGATCTTCATTTTCATTGAGTTCAATTTTTGAATGCTTTCCTTCTTTTAACGCTTCTTTAAATTGTCGCACTAAAGACCAGCCCGAAATTTCAGTTTCAAGACAACCTAATTTACCGCATTGACAAATGATTTCATTTTCAAAAAGAGTACTATGTCCAAACTCGCCAGAATAACCGGATTTTCCATAATAAAGCTTTCCGTCGGTCATAATCCCGATAGCTACTCCCCAACTGTAATTCAAGAAAATTATATTTTGCTCATCGTCAACAACACCTTCGCAATATTCACCAAAAGCCATCGCACGTGTGTCATTTTCAAGATGAACCGGAAGACCCAATTGTTCAGATATAATTTCCGTCAAAGGCCTGTTTTCACTAAAGAAATAATTATAACTGAAACCTTCCATCGAATTGATTCGGCCAGAAAAGTTGATACAAATCCCGACAATTAATTTTTTCTCTACGGAGCTTTCTTCAATATAATTATTGATAAGCGCACAAAACTCCAACAAAGATTCTTGCGAATTTTTTAATGCAAATGGAACGCGCAAATCAAGGCTTATAAACTCATTCTTTATATTCTGCAATCCAATCGACATATGAGTTCGTCCGACCTCAACACCCAAGAAAAAAGCACAAGTTGGGTTGATACTATATAAAGAAGGTCTTCGTCCGCCGCTGTTGGTTATTTTTCCCATATCCACTACGGTGCCTTCCTGCAAGAGCTCATTGACCGCCTTAGTAACTGTAGGAACGCTGGATTGCAATTCAGAACTTATTTCTGCAATTGTTGCATTACCTGCAGAAAGTAATCGTTTTACAATTGACTGCCTGAGCATGTGCCACTTTTGCCCCGAAAGACTATTGTCTTTACTAATATCAAGTAAATCTTTTAAATTCATTTATCGTCGATTTTAACAAATTCTATTACAAACATAATTCATTTTTAACTTAACCGTTGCTTTTTTTATTACAAAAATCAAAAGGCAATCTTACACCTCAAAAGCAACACTTCTGGCGCTGTAGTCCGTAAAAAATATAAACCCAAAAAACATAATAAGAAAAAACATCTTAAAATTACAAGTTTTTTTATTTTACTCAAAGATTTAAAAAAAATATAAATTAAATACGAATTTAATATTAAATATTTTTAATAATTATATTAAAGATATTAATTTTTTGTTATTTTAGCCATCAACTAACTGATTGTCAAATCAATTAAATCTAACCAATTATGAAAACAAAAAAACTATTATGTTTTGTTATTACAGCAATTCTTACGTATGCTTGCTCAAGCGATGATTCTGCTGAAAAAACCGCCATTCAAAGCACAACAAAATCAAGTGCAAAAACAGCATTAGCTGTCAATTCGCTTGTTTCTTCAGACTGGACTTCAGGGACATTGTCAACTTCGATTGTTCCGCCTCAAAATTTGAAATTTTTAAGTGGAAATTTATCTGACAAGCAAATTTGGAAAAGCAACAATCCCGAAATTATAAAAGGAAATGGATGGCTGATGCAAAATGCTAGAGTTGATTCTAGCCGAGGCGGTTCTTCAAATCCGCTTTCTGGCACTTTTGGGGTTTATTTATTCCACATCAACCAATCAGGCGCTACAAAATACCTGCATGTTTTAGTCTCCAATCCACAAACTACCGCCCTAACCATTAGCGGAAAAGGATCAACTTATACCAATGCTGAAAAGCCATTAAACGGGAGCGCGACAGGACAAAGTTATTTTGTTTCGAAAGACTGGCTACAAAATACGCCTCGTACAACTTTCAGCAATGTGACTATTAATCCTTCTAAAGTTTATGAAGTGTACAAAGCAACATTGGCCAATAACAATATGGTTGATGGGTCATATGAAATTACGGCTTCACAAGGTGTTTATGTTTACACCGTCGTAACCTCAACTGGAAATATAAATGATGCTGTAACCGCCACTCAAACTGCTGCAGCAGGCGATATTTATACCGAAAGCACAAACGCTTACGGCAGAGAAGCTGGAATCTACACGCAATCGGGCTGGTCTGGAACTACAGATATCGATTTGCCTTCTGGACCATCATATATGGGATTGTGCTTAAATACGAGTTCGAAATTTGCGGTTGGCGGAGTTTATCTTCAAAATCAAAATGCGCCTTACTCCTATAAATTAAATGGAGCTTCACAAAATACTTACGGAAATTACGGCCATAAATACACCCTGACCTTAAAGCTGAATAACCCAAACAGTACGGCAAAAAATGTGTCGCTTACTTTTGCTTCTAACTTTACATCGGGAACAAATTCGCCTTCATTTACTTTCAACGGACCGCTTTATTTAAACGGAGCTCTGAAAAATATTTATACAACACCAACACAGCCAGCGCAAAATTTGGCCAATTGGAGCATTCCAGCAAATTCATTTTTTAATGCTACAATAACATTTTATGTTCCGGGATTAATTACAACCGGACAACAATTGATTTTAGAACAAACCAATTAAATCTAAATTATTTTGCCAGATACAAAATTCAAAACCATTTCTTGGCAAATGATGAGTTGTATCTGGCAAAAAAAAATAAGGATCTAAAATGATTGTTTTAAGAACGTGGCTTCGACAAGTTTCTGTCGTACATAACAATCGTTCCCGCCACGGCCACATTTAAACTTTTTTCCGATTTAAATTTTACTAAGTGATGGCATTTATCCATTGCTTTTTTGGATAAGCCATGATCTTCCGCTCCTAATAAATAGACACATCTTCTTGGATGTTCGAAAGTTTCTAGGTCAGATGCTCTTTCGGCTAATTCTACACCAACTAATCGTGCTCCTTTAGGCAAATTTTCAAAGAAAGCTTCAAAAGTTTCATAATGAAAATAAGGAATTGATTTTACGGCATCGTGTGTGTCACATGCTTGTTTTGCATATCGATTACCTATGATAAATATAAAAGTAGCGCCCATATTTTGAGCTGATCGCCACAAAACGCCTAAATTTTCGGGTGTTTTACCATTTTGTATTCCTATGCCAAAATATTCATTTACAAAGTTGTCATTCATAAAGGCAAAAGTACAAACTTTCGACATGAATTTATAAAACGCCTCCAAAAAACGCTTTGCATTCTTTTAAGGCCCCGCTTACTTTGGGTATCTACTTTAAATCAAAAATTTTTTTTTCTGTAAAAAAATCTAGTCTATCAATTCACAAAAAAACTCTAGTTCCTTCATCATCAAACATGTTGATGTTAATTATATAAATTTTTAGAAAAATTATATAAAAGAAAGGGAAGTCTTATTTCTTATTTTCATTGTAGCCTTAACACTAATCTTTTGACTTCAATGAAACACCTATACTTTTCGATAGTCTTTGCGCTATTTTTAATTTCAATTTCCAATTATAGTCCTTCTGTGAACTATAACTGCAAAAATTCTGCTCCCAATCACAAAGAAGCATTTATGCAATTTTAGAATTATTTATTCTTAACGGGTTTCTTTAAACAGAAAGACAATGAAATTATCAACTCAAATAATTTTGGCCTTTACGCTCATCATTTTGCTTTCTGCTGCAGATTCGTACAGCAATTACAGATTATCGCTTAAAGTCAATCAAAATTCCGAGTTTCTATCAAAATCTGAAGAAGTGATACGAAATTCAAACAAAACACACCGAGCTATTTTACAAATGCAAAGTGCTGTTAGAGGTTACTTACTCACCAATGATAGTACCTATTTGGCTCCTTATTACAGCGGAATTGAAAAAGTCCCAGGATTTATTGTAGAACAGCATACGCTTATTGACAGCAATACTATTCAGGCTTCTATCTTGGATTCTATAAGCATTCTTCATGCCGAATGGCTTTCCTATACATCTGAATTGATTCGAGCCAGAAAAGAAAATCCTAGCACATACATAAACCTCTTAGACACTAAACTTAAAAAACATATTAGCAAAAACATTAATGATTCAATCACAAAAAAATTTAAAAATTTTGAACGAATAGAATACAAAACCAGAGCACATCACAGTGAAATGTTGCTTCATAGCTTAACAAAAACAAGAACATATTCGTTGGTATTTTTAACCCTCACGGTTTTTGTTGGAATATGCAGTACGGCATACATCGTAATTATGATTACAAAACGAATAAATTCAATGGTTCGTGTAGCCGATACAATCTCAAAAGGACGCTTTACTATTGTTCAAGATTATAAAAATGATGAATTAAGCGCACTTGCTGCATCTTTAAACATCATGTCGCGCCGACTGGAAAAGAATATTCAGGAATTGGAAAACAAAAATGAAGAACTCAACAAATTTGCCTATGTAGTTTCACACGATTTAAAAGCGCCGTTGCGAGGCATTTACAATGTAATCAGCTGGATTGAAGAAGATTTATCTAGCGAACTCTCCCCTGCTTTAAAAAACTATCTGAGCATCATCCCAAAAAGGACACAGCGTATGGAAGCCCTTATTAATGGACTTTTAGAGTATGCACGATTAAATCGAAAGACAACTCCTGAATTTGTTGACACCAATATTCTTGTTCATGAAATCGCACAATCAATTGTTCCGAGGGAATTCACGCTTCAAATTATCAATCTGCCAGAACTTGTTACAGAACGTTTAAAACTGGAACAGGTTTTTTCGAATTTAATAAGTAATGCTGTCAAATACTCAAAACCTGAAAATCCAAGTATTGAAATAAGGTGCCAAAAAGTAGGCACTTTTTATGAATTTTCGGTTGCTGATAACGGTATTGGCATTGATCCGGAATATCATCAAAAAATATTTGAAATCTTCCAGACGCTGAGAGAAAAAAATGAAATGGAAAGTACTGGAGTTGGATTGGCAATTGTCAAAAAAATCATTGATGATCAAGGTGAAGAAATACATGTAGAATCAAAACTAGGCGAAGGAACCAAGTTTACTTTTACCTGGAGAAATAATAAAAAATATGAGAAAGCCTAATATTTTACTGGTAGAAGATGACGAACTTGATACGATTTCAGTAGAACGATCTTTAAAAAAATTGGAAATCCAATATGTTTTACATACTGCATACAATGGTCTTGAAGCGCTTCAAATGTTGAGAAAAGCAGAGGATCCGCTTGTCCCAGATGTTATTCTGCTCGATATCAATATGCCAAAAATGAACGGAATAGAATTTTTAAAAATTCTTAGAAAAGACGAAGATTTGAAAGATTTGAAGGTTTTCATTATGACAACTTCTTCCGAAGGAAGTGATCGTATGACTGCCGAAAAATTAGGAATCTCAGGATACATAATAAAACCGCTCAATTATACCGACAACACAAAACGACCTGATTCAATGGAAGCTTTTGTACAATTTCATCTGCGAAAGATTTTATTGAATGAAAACGCATAATAATTATGAGTTATGAATTATGAGTTAAAAACTAATAAACTCATCCCATAACCCATAACCCATAACCCATAACTCATAACTCATAACTCATAACCCATAACCCAAAATCACCAAAAACACAACCTTCAGCAAAAGAGTCACCAATTATGAAAAAAAATAAACCAACAGATAAGATCCCCAAAAATGAAGTAATGATCGCCTTGCCTGTCATTACAGATGAAAAAATATCCAATCGTAAAACCAAAAAAAGCAAAACAGAAGAATCAATTCTTAGTGACGCTGAATTTCTAAAAATTCTGCTCAAGGTAAAAAACGGTAATTTTTCACAACGTTTTCCAACGGATCAAGATGGCACCAAACGCGCTATTTGCGACACCTTGAATGAAATTATCGACTTGAACCAAAGAATGGTTTTTGAGTTTCAAAAGGTCGGGAAAAGCATTGGAAAACAAGGAAAATTAACCAATCGCGTTGTTCTTGACGGTGCGCGCGGTTCGTGGAGTTCTTGTGTGGATTCGGTAAATACTTTAATTTCAGATTTGGTTCACCCAACAATAGAAATTGCGCACGTAATTACTTCGGTTGCAAAAGGAAACCTTTCTCAAGAAATGCCTTTGTCTATTGAAGGAAATCCGTTGCAAGGGGAATTCCTTCGAATCGCAAAAGAGGTAAATGCCATGGTAAAACAGCTGAACCTTTTCTCGATGGAAGTTACACGTGTGGCGCGTGAGGTTGGTACCGAAGGAAAATTGGGTGGTCAGGCAAAAGTCCGAGGTGTTGGCGGCGTTTGGAAAGATTTGACCGATTCTGTAAACAAAATGGCGTCCAATTTAACTGGACAGGTTCGTAACATTGCCGATGTAACAACAGCAGTAGCAAAAGGCGATTTATCAAAAAAAATTACTGTTGACGTAAAAGGAGAAATTCAGGAATTAAAAAACACCATCAATACCATGGTGGATCAGCTGAATTCGTTTTCTTCTGAGGTAACGCGTGTGGCACGTGAGGTTGGTACTGAAGGAAAACTTGGTGGACAAGCGCAGGTTAAAGGTGTTGGTGGAACATGGAAAGATTTGACCGATTCAGTAAATCAAATGGCTTCTAACCTTACTGGACAAGTTCGAAATATTGCCGATGTAACAACCGCGGTGGCTAAAGGGGATCTTTCGAAAAAAATTACCGTTGACGTAAAAGGAGAAATCCTGGAACTAAAAGACACCATTAATACCATGGTGGATCAGCTGAATTCCTTTTCTTCTGAGGTAACGCGTGTGGCACGTGAGGTTGGTTCTGAAGGAAAATTGGGCGGTCAAGCACGTGTTCGTGGTGTTGGTGGTGTTTGGAAAGATTTAACGGATTCAGTAAACCAAATGGCATCGAATTTAACTGGTCAAGTAAGAAATATCGCCGAAGTAACTACCGCCGTCGCAAAAGGCGATTTATCTAAAAAGATTACTGTAAACGTTGAAGGCGAAATCCTCGAATTAAAAAATACCATCAATACCATGGTGGATCAGCTGAACTCTTTTGGGGCCGAGGTAACTCGTGTGGCGCGTGAAGTGGGTTCTGAAGGAAAACTCGGCGGTCAGGCAAAAGTAAAAGGTGTTGGTGGAACTTGGAAAGATTTAACAGATTCCGTTAACCAGATGGCATCCAACTTAACCGGACAAGTACGTAATATCGCCGAAGTTACCACGGCCGTAGCAAATGGCGATTTATCGAAAAAAATTACAGCCGTCGCCGAGGGAGAAATTTTGGAATTGAAAAAAACCATCAATACCATGGTGGATCAGCTGAACTCCTTCTCTTCTGAAGTAACACGTGTGGCGCTTGAGGTAGGTACCGAAGGGAAATTGGGAGGCCAGGCAAAAGTAAAAGGTGTCGGAGGAACTTGGAAAGATTTAACGGATTCAGTGAATCAAATGGCATCCAACCTAACTGGACAAGTTAGAAATATTGCCGAGGTAACAACTGCCGTAGCAAAAGGCGATTTATCACGCCAAATTACGGTAGATACCAAAGGAGAAATCTTAGAGCTGAAAAACACGATTAACACGATGGTAGGTCAGCTAAACTCTTTTGCATCTGAGGTAACCCGTGTGGCGCGTGAGGTTGGAACAGAGGGAAAACTGGGCGGACAAGCGCAAGTTGAAGGTGTCGGCGGAACGTGGAAAGATTTGACGGATTCGGTGAATCAAATGGCATCCAACTTAACCGGACAAGTTCGTAATATTGCCGAAGTTACGACTGCCGTAGCAAAAGGAGATTTATCACTCCAAATTACGGTTGATGTAAAAGGAGAAATCTTAGAGTTAAAAAACACCATCAACACAATGGTGGATCAGCTTCGAGGTTTTGCTTCGGAAGTTACGAGGGTTTCGCGAGAAGTAGGAACTGAAGGAAAACTCGGTGGTCAAGCCAACGTACCGGGAGTTGCAGGAACTTGGAAAGATTTGACCGATTCAGTGAACCAAATGGCAGGAAACCTTACCGCGCAGGTACGTAATATCGCCGATGTAGCGATTGCCGTTGCCAACGGAGATATGTCTCGAAAAATTACGGTAGACGTTCGCGGAGAGATTCTTCAATTAAAAGAAACCTTAAATACGATGGTGGATCAGCTTCGTGAGTTTGCTTCTGAGGTAACTCGTGTGGCGCGTGAAGTGGGTACCGAAGGAAAGTTGGGCGGACAAGCAAACGTACCCGGTGTTGCCGGAACATGGAAAGATTTGACCGATTCGGTGAATCAAATGGCAGGTAACTTAACCACTCAGGTTCGTAATATTGCCGAAGTTACGATTGCCGTTGCGAATGGAGATATGTCCAAAAAAATCACGGCAGACGTTCGTGGCGAGATTCTGCAATTAAAAGAAACCGTAAATACAATGGTAGATCAGCTTCGTGCTTTTGCTTCTGAGGTAACTCGTGTGGCGCGTGAGGTTGGTACCGATGGAAAACTGGGTGGACAAGCTTTCGTTCCCGGAGTTGCCGGAACATGGAAAGATTTGACCGATTCGGTGAACCAAATGGCATCGAACTTAACAGGACAAGTACGTAATATTGCTGATGTAACAAAAGCCGTGGCAAATGGCGACCTCTCCAAACAAATTACCGTTGACGTAAAAGGAGAAATTCTGGATTTGAAAAACACTTTCAACACGATGGTGGAACAGTTGAATTCCTTTTCTTCGGAAGTTACCCGTGTAGCGCGTGAGGTTGGAACCGAAGGAAAACTCGGAGGGCAATCGGAAGTAAAAGGTGTTGCAGGAACTTGGAAAGATTTGACGGATTCGGTTAACGTTATGGCTTCGAATCTAACAGGTCAAGTTCGTGGAATTGCAAAGGTTGTAACATCGGTAGCGAAAGGAAATCTGAAACAAAAATTATCTATTGATGCAAAAGGTGAAGTAGCACAACTTACCGACACTATTAATGAAATGATTGACACGCTGGCAACTTTCTCCGATCAGGTTACAACCGTTGCCCGTGAAGTTGGTGCCGAAGGAAAACTGGGCGGTCAGGCAAACGTTCCTGGAGCATCAGGAACATGGAAAAACTTGACGGAAAACGTAAATCAATTAGCAGCGAATCTTACCACTCAAGTGCGTGCTATTTCTGAGGTTGCTTCGGCGGTAACACAAGGGGATTTAACACGAACAATTGGTGTTGAAGCAAAAGGTGAAGTTGAAGCACTTAAAGATACTATTAATCAAATGATTTCAAATCTTAAAGCTACTACTTTACGTAATCAGGAACAGGATTGGCTGAAATCGAATTTAGCTAAGTTTACACAAATGCTTCAAGGGCAAAAAGAGCTGAATGCGGTTACCAAAAAAATCCTTTCTGAGCTTGCGGCAGTCGTTACAGCGCAACATGGACTTTTCTATATTTTAGAAGAAGGTGAAGATTTTATGGATTCAAAACTGAATTTAATTGCTTCTTATGCTTACATTAAAAGAAAAGATTCCATCACGCAATACGCAATGGGCGAAGGACTTATTGGTCAAGTTGCCATTGAAAAAGAGCGAATCATTTTGAGCAATGTCCCAAAAGATTATATCCGAATCAATTCCGGACTTGGTGATGCGAAGCCAAAAGACGTCATTATTCTTCCGGTTTTATTCGAAGGCCGACTTAAAGCTGTTATTGAATTGGCTTCCCTTGATACCTTTAGCCAGACGCACTTAGATTTTCTTGAAGGATTGACAGAAAGTATCGGAATTGTATTGAATACGATTGAATCGAATTCAAGAACAGAGGAATTGTTAGTTCAGTCACAATCATTGGCAAACGAGCTGAAAAGTCAACAAGAAGTATTAAAAAATACCAATGAGGAACTAGAAGAAAAAGCCATTTTATTGGCCAATCAAAAAGAAGAAGTGGAGCTCAAAAATCAGGAAGTCGAGGTTGCTAGAAAAGCATTGGAAGAAAAAGCAGATCAGCTTACTTTGACATCCAAATACAAATCGGAATTCTTGGCAAATATGTCTCACGAATTAAGAACGCCGCTAAATAGTTTGCAAATTTTGGCTAACGAATTAATTGCCAATCGCGACGGAAATTTATCTGAAAAACAAATTCAGTTTGCTAAAACTATCAATTCTTGCGGAGACGATTTAATTCAGTTAATTAACGATATTTTGGATCTTTCCAAAATTGAATCCGGTTATATTTCTGTCGATTACAATCCGATTAGTTTTGCCGAAATTAGCCGATTTGTGGAATCTACCTTCAACCCTATTTCGCAAGCAAAACATCTTGATTTTGAAATCTTGATGGATGACAATCTTCCGGAATTAATGGAAACCGATTCACAGCGATTAAATCAAATTTTGAAAAATCTGTTATCCAATTCATTCAAATTCACTGAAAAAGGCCAAGTTCGATTAAATATTTACAAGGCTGATAATAATTGGAAAACAAAAAATATAAATCTGGAAAATGCTGAAGCCGTTGTGGCTTTTGAAATTTCGGATACTGGAATCGGAATTTCGAAAGAAAAACAAAACATCATTTTTGAAGCTTTCCAACAAGCCGAAGGATCAACAAGCCGTAAATATGGAGGAACCGGTTTAGGCTTATCTATCAGCCGTGGGCTTTCTGATTTATTAGGCGGAAGTATTGAATTGGAAAGTGATACCAATATTGGAAGCAAATTCACTTTGTTTTTACCTTTAAAATTTGTTCACGTACCCGAAATTGAAGATATAAATGTAACTGAAGAACCTAATGTCCTTCATGCTGGAAAAAGTCGTTTAAAATCGCTTCCTTCTTCAAGTTTTAATAAATCAGATGTTGATTTGTATTTTGTTGATGAAGTTGGCGACGACCGCGCCAATATTAAGCCAGATGACAAAATCCTATTGATTGCTGAAGACAATATAACTTTTGCCAAAATTTTATTAGAAAGAGCCCATCAGTATGATATTAAAGCTGTTGTCACGACAAAAGGAAATGATGTAGTTGATTATATTAATCAATTTCAACCTCACGCCATAACTATGGACCTAAACATGCCTGATACAAGTGGATGGAAAATTCTGGATCGCCTGAAAACCGATTTTACGCTTCGACACATTCCGGTATATATTATTTCCGGAGAAGATGAAAGAAATAAAGGCTTGAAACGTGGCGCAAGAAACTTTCTAGTAAAACCGGTAAAAAATGATTTGTTGACTGCAATGTTTAATGATATTCACGATTTCAAAAACAAAAAAGAAAAAAATCTTCTTATTGTTGATGATAATCCAATGGATTTAAAACGAATTGTTGAAGCAGTGAAAGGAGATGACATTTCAATTTCGACAGCGCTTACAGCAAAAGATGCCGTCGAATTGATCAAAGAAAAGTCATTTGATTGTATTATTCTCGATTTGGTTCTTCCAGATGCAGATGGATTGGATTTAATCAATGATTTAGAAAACAACATTAATGGACAAGAAACCGCTATCATTATTCATTCTGCCGGCGATGTCAACAAAAAGCAAAAAAGCAAATTAAGCCGATTTGCACACAGCATTATAGCTAAAAGCGCTGTTTCGATCGACGAATTAGTAGATCAGACTGCCCTATTCTTGCATCGTGTGCATAAAGATTTGCCGGAACAAATGAGGGAACAAATTGAAACCTATTATTTAAAAGAAGACGTTTTAATCAACAAAAAAGTACTTCTGGTTGATGACGATGTCCGAAATTTATTTGCTTTGACTACGGCCTTAGAGCGCTTTGGACTTGATGTAATCAGTGCTGAAAGTGGTCATGAAGCCATCGAAATTTTGAACCAGAATACCAAAATGGATATTGTTTTAATGGATATCATGATGCCCGAATTAGATGGATATGAGACGATGAAAATCATTCGAAAAAATGCAAAACACAAAGATTTGACCATTATTGCCGTTACTGCAAAAGCCATGAAAGGAGACCGACAAAGATGTATTGAGTCTGGAGCTTCTGATTATATTACCAAACCGGTTAATGTCGAACAATTGTCTTCATTAATGAGGGTTTGGCTCAAATAATATTTTAAATGAAAAACATCATGGAAAAATCTTCTGTTAAAATATTATTAGTTGATGACAAAAAGGAAAATCTGCTTTCTTTACAAGTCATTCTTGCTGATCGTAGCTATCAATTTGTTGAGGCCACATCAGGAAAAGATGCTCTGCGGATTCTTTTGAAAAGCCAAGATTTTGCGATTATTCTAATGGATGTACAAATGCCTTTGATGGACGGATTTGAAACTGCCGAACTTATCAGGCAAAGCGACAAACTCAAACACGTGCCCATTATTTTCCTGACTGCCAATATGAATACGTCCGATTATATTTTTAAAGGATACCAATCAGGCGCAGTGGATTATATGATAAAACCATTATCTGCCGAAATACTTCAGGCAAAAGTGATGGTTTTTACTGAATTGTATAAAAAAACTCGCGAATTACAGCTTAAAGAAGAAGAAACAAGTGCGCTGAATGCGAAAATTACAAAAGCCAATGACGATTTGGCGGCACAATATCTTGCCATTGAAAAATATGCAAACGAATTAAAAAGAAAAAATAGCGAATTAGATGCTTTTACGCACATTTCAAGTCATGATCTTCAAGAACCATTGCGAAAAATCCAAACTTTTTCAAATATTATTCTAGCAAAAGAGTACGAAAATTTAAGCCCTGACGGACGATTAAAATTTGATCGGATTTTGTATTCAACCAATCGAATGCGTGAATTGATTAATGACCTTTTGGCTTTTTCAAGAACAAATGTCATTGATCGGATTTATGAAAACACTGATCTTGAATCGATTGTCGATAATGTAAAAGAAGCTTTAAAAGAAAACATCAAAGAAAAAAATGCGCAAATCATCACTAATTTGCACGGAAGAATCAATATCATTCCGTTTTTGTTTATTCAGCTTCTTGAGAATTTGATCAACAATTCGCTGAAATTTTCCCAAAAGGAAATTCCGCTGGAAATTGAAATCAAAAGCCGTATTGCAACCGGAAAAGATTTGCATAATGATAAATTGGTTCCGCTTGAAAATTACTGCCACATCAGTTTTCGGGATAATGGAATAGGTTTTGAACCCGAGCACAGCGAAAAGATATTTGGCGTTTTTCAAAGATTGCATAGCCGAGATATTTATGATGGAACCGGAATTGGTCTGGCCATTGTCAAAAAAATAGTTGAAAATCATAACGGGATAATAATTGCAAGTTCACAGCCTATGCAAGGCGCCACTTTCGACATTTATATTCCGCAATCCTAATTTGCATCTTTTCTAATATTCGATTTAAAAGCTAAATTTATCTGATTGCCGACGATATTTCGTCGGCAATCAATTTTGTGATAATTTAAGCGTAGGTACATAATTATCAATACCTTCGTATAGCAAGTTTAATTCTACGAAAGATGTTTTCTAACCAAACAAAAGCTGTTTTGTTTCTCCTTGTTTTAATTACAATTGGAGACTTACATGCATTGACTCTTTTAAAAAATGAAAAACAAATTGAAACAGCAGAAAAAAGCCTTCCAACAAACCAATACCACAAAGAAAAAGAAACTCCATATAACGAACAGCAAGTAAAAAAAGCGGAAAGAGAATTACCACTCTTACCAGAAAACATCGATAAAATCAAAATTCTACTGAAAGTAAGCGACTGGTATGAAGCTTCTTATAACAACCCAAAAACATTAGAAAAAGCATTTGAATATGGAGAACAGGCGCTTAAAATAAGCTTGTCGCTTCATTCCAATATTTATATTGGCAAATGCTATTTGCAACTTTCTATGGTGAGCGAGTTGCGAAACAACAATAAAATGATTGAAGTCTTCGCGAGAAAAGCAATTGAAGCACTAAGCAAAACAAATGACTTAGATGATTTGGCCGAATCATGGGTTAAAGTTTGGTCTTCAAAAATGCGAACTAATGCCCCTATAACGCTAAGACTAGATCCCATTTTCAAAGCTGTCGCTATATTTGAAAAAGCTGGAAATAATAAAAGAACTGGTGACTGCTATAGAGAAATTAGCGAATTGTATTTTTCTTCTTCTGATTTCAACAACTCTCTAAATTATCTCAAAAAAGCAATATTTTATTATAGAGCCGCACATCTTAAAGAAGAAGCTATTTATCCGATTTCAACAAGACTTAATATTATTTATGAAGCCGAAAAAAGAAATAGAGACATTATCAAACTAAGAAACAAAAATCATTTGCAACAAAGCAAACTTAATAATGAGGCGATTTTACGCAACTCAATGATAACTTTTCTGGTGCTCTTGCTCATCATTCTTGGATTGCTTTATAAAAGTTTTATGTTTAAGAAAAAAACCAATAAAGTACTTGAAACGCAACAAAACGAGATCAATAAAAAAAATACTACACTGCAAAATCTGTTAGTTGAAAAAGAATGGCTCTTGCGCGAAATTCATCACCGAGTAAAAAATAATCTGCATATGGTTGTTGGCTTATTAGCAAGCCAAGTTGAATTCTTAAAAACTCCAGAAGCCGTTCAGGCTATTAATGACAGTCAGAACAGAATTCAGACGATGTCCTTAATTCATCAAAAATTATATCAATCGGAGAATTTATCGTTGATAGAAATGTCATCTTATATTTTTGAATTGACAGAATATTTAAAAGATTCTTTTGAAATACAAAACAACATTCGGTTTATATTAGATGTTGACAATTTTAATCTTCCTCTCTCACATTCTATTCCCATCGGACTTATTTTTAATGAAGCCGTGACAAATGCCATAAAATATGCCTTTCCAAATCAAGAAAAAGGCATCATCAACATTTCCCTTAAAAAAAATGACGATCACAATTACATCCTAATTATTCGTGACAATGGTATTGGGCTTCCACCCGATTTTGATCCTTATAACAATCCTTCCTTAGGCATAAAACTGATGCATGGTTTAGCCGCGGATATCGAAGGAAAGTTTTTAATAACAAATGCAGACGGTACCAAAATAACTTTGGAATTTACTGTTAATGAAAATAATCTTAATTAATTTAATTCTATAAAATGGCAAAACCACTAAAAATACTTATTGTTGAAGATCAGTTTGTAGAAGCAAATCATTTGCGTTTGATGCTGAAAAAGGCAGGACATTCGATTACAGGAATGGCGCGATCAGTTTCAGATGCCAAATATTATATTGCTCAGGAAAAACCCGAATTGGTTCTTCTAGACATTTTCCTTTTGGGGAAAGAAACGGGCATTGATCTTGCCGAAATACTCAGGGAAAATAATATTCCTTTTATTTACCTTTCTGCCAATTCTAATGAAGAAGTTCTCAATAAGGCGAAACTGACGCATCCTTATGGATTTTTGGTAAAACCCTTTCGCGAAAAAGATTTGTTGATTACGATTGAAATCGCTGAATATCATCAAGAACACGGAATCGAATCATCGATCAGAAAAGAGCTTTTATTTCAGAAACAATTAAAATCAATAGTCAAAAAAAGTGGCACTTGGGATGATCGTGTTTTGAATATTGTCACTTCTTTACAATCTCTTATATCTTTTGATCTTGTAATGGCTGTTTTTTATATTGATGGCAAATTATCCAATCGCGTTTTAGGATATGCCAGAACCGGTTTGCACGAATATCAAAAAATCGGAATTGAGGAATTGCAAAATATCACAGCTTTAAAAGAATCTGAAATCAATGAATTAAGAAACAAAAGCAAAGTCGAAACTGATGCAACATTCTATAACGATGATGATTTCGTTAAAATATGCGAAAAAACGCCGATCAAAAAAATGATTGCCAATTCAATGAATATGAAGTCCAATTTGATGCTTCCTGTTCCGTTGTCGCTTAATGAAAATGGCGGACTGTATTTGTCTTTTTTTAGCAGGCAATCTACCAATTATAATAAAAATCATTTGAAGTTGTGCGACAGGCTTCAAGAACCTTTAATTTATGCAATTGAAAATTTAATTCATGCTGATAAAAAATTAGATCAAAAAAATACTTCAGCTGTAAATCACAATACTGGAAAAAACACAAAAATATCCGGATTCGAATCCATCGTTGGCAAGAGTCCAATGCTTTTAAAATTATTCGATCATATCATACAAGTTGCGCCAGCAGACACAACTGTTTTGATTACTGGCGAAAGTGGTACAGGAAAAGAAAGTATTGCCAATAGTATTCAGCAATTATCTGGCAAAAAAAATGGTCCATTCATAAAAATCAATTGTTCTGCGTTACCGCCAAGCCTAATTGAATCAGAATTATTTGGCCATGAAAAAGGATCTTTTACAGGCGCAACCGAAAAACGAATTGGCAAATTTGAGCAAGCCAACAATGGCACTTTGTTTTTAGATGAAATTGGTGATATGCCTTTAGAAATGCAAGCAAAATTGCTTCGCGCGATTCAGGAAAAGGAAATTGAACGCGTTGGTGGAAATCTTCCCATAAAAGTAAATGTTCGAATAATTGCAGCAACAAATTGCAATCTTGAAAAAGAAGTGGCAGAAGGGCGTTTCCGACTTGATTTGTACTATCGTTTAAATGTATTTCCAATCCAAATGCCACCATTACGAGAACGAAAAGAAGATATAGGACTTCTTGCCCGCCATTTTATTGCAGTATATAGCGCCAAAACGGGGAAAAATGTACGGGAAATATCAGAAACCGCCTTAAAAAGTCTTTTAGCTTATCACTGGCCGGGAAACATTCGCGAACTTGAAAATCTTATTGAAAGAAGTATTCTTTTGGCCAAAACAGATACAATCGAACATATTCCGCTTCCCGCTTTTGATGAAATCAAAGTAAACAACAAATCAAACGAATGGTACTTCAAAACCATTCAAGAAAATGAAAGAGAACATATTATCAATGTTTTGGAAAAATGCAACGGAAGAATCAGAGGTGCCGGTGGCGCTTCGGAAATATTGGGGCTTCCTCCTACTACATTAGCGTCAAGAATGCAAAAATTAGGAATTAAGAGAAGTCATTTTTAATTGTGAATGGTAAATTATGAATTGTTAATTACCTAGTTTTTATTTCAAATTCAAAAATTCATAATTCATAACACATAATTCATAACTCATAATTAAAAAAGACGATATTAAGTTGCAGTTTTTTCGTTTTTTAACGATATATAGTTTGGCATAATTAGCTCCCGAATATTCAATTATCTAATAATCAAATAGTTACAAATTAGGTTCGGTTTTAGTTTAGAGTTTGGCATAACATTAAAAATGTATATTATGCTAACCGAAAACTCTACTACGATTCTTTTTATTACGGGAGCTTTTGTCAGTAATAAATGTTGGGATGAATGGAAACTATTTTTTGAGAACAAAGGCTTTAAAACCCTTGCTCCCGCGTGGCCGTACAAAGATGCGCCAGCAAATGTTTTGCGCGATCGTCATCCTGATCCGCAGATTGCAAGTTTGCGATTGTCTCAATTAATTGAATATTTTGAGAATATTGCAAAAAATCTTCCTCAGAAACCTATTATCATCGGGCATTCTATCGGCGGACTTATTGCGCAAATACTCTTGCAGCGCAATCTAGCATCGTCTGCAATTGCCATACATTCGGTTCCTCCTCAAGGAATAATGACATTTAAATTTTCTTTCCTAAAAGCAGGCTGGGGACCGTTGGGTTTCTTCACTTCTACCAAGAAAACGTTCTTAATGAGTTTTCCGCAATGGCAATATGCCTTTACAAACGGCATGCCTGAGGAATGGCAAGACAAAGCCTATTGCGAATCGGCAATTCCTGAATCTAAATTAATTGTTCGTGATACGATAACTTCTGTTGCAAAAGTAGATTTTAAGGCACCACATAAGCCACTATTGCTAATTGCAGGATCAATCGATCATACTATTCCCGAATCTTTGAATTTTTCGAATTATAAAAAATACTCAGACAAAAATTCAATCACCGATTTTAAGGTTTTCCCAAATCGAAATCACTTTGTACTAAATCAGCCCGGATGGCAAGAAATAGCGGTTTACATTCAAGAATGGATTGCCAAACTGCCTCCACAAAATTCATAATAATCAATTAATCATTAACCACTTCTAAATATTTTAATCATGAAAACAAATTCATTAAACATTCCATTTTTCAATTTAAAAACAAAAGCAGCACAGTTTCTCGCTTCTGCTATTTTAATATTGACTTTAATTTCTTGTAATAAAAAAACCGAAGAAACATCTACACCAGAAGCAAAACCGGCAGAGACAACCGAAACAGCAGAAGTTGCGCCAGCAAATCCGCCGGCAAATTTTAAACATGCGACAGCAACTGTAAACGGAATCAAAATTCATTACGTTATTGGCGGACATGGTGATCCACTAGTTTTAGTTCACGGTTTTGGGCAAAACTGGTACATGTGGAATCGCTTATTGCCAGAACTATCTAAACATTTCACTGTAATTGCTCCAGATTTAAGAGGCGTTGGCGAATCGGATAAACCAGAAAGCGGTTATGATAAAAAAACGATGGCATCTGACATTCACGAATTGGTAAATCAGCTTGGGTATAAAAAAATCAATTTGGCGGGACATGACATCGGACTTATGGTGGCTTATGCTTATGCCGCACAATATGGCGACAGCGTCAATAAACTAGCCTTGATGGACGCACTTTTGCCTGGAATTGAGCCAGTTTGGTCAAATGTAAAAGGATCTGCATGGTGGTTTGGTTTCTTCGGATGGCCAGCTTCTGGAGAGATTGTAAAAGGAAAAGAAAAAGAATTCTTAACTAATTTCTGGCCAATTGTAGGGCATGTAAAAGATCCATTTACTGCAGAAGAATCAGCTGAATTTATTAGAGCTTATGCTACAGAAGGAGGCACAACTGCCGCATTCAAATGGTTTGGCGCATTTGATCAAGACGGAAAAGACAATGTTATTTTCGCAAAGAAAAAACTGAAAATGCCATTATTAGCAATGGGAGGAGAATATTTTGCGGCAGCTTTCCTTAAAGACCATTCAAAATTAGTTGCTGAAAATGTTAGCGAATCTAAAATTGCTGGTTCTGGGCATTGGTTAGTTCAAGAAAATACGGCTCAAGTTCAAAAAGATTTACTAGCCTTCTTTTTGGCTAAATAATAAATATCATGAAAAAATTATTATTAATTCTATTGCTTTCTGCGGGCTTGTCATCTCAAGCCCAGCAAAAAGCTGATCTGATTATTTACAACGGAAAAATTGCAACAATGCAGAAACAAAACGAATTTGCTCAGGCAATTGCAATGAAAGACGGAATAATTCTGGACGTTGGAACCGAGAAAAACATTCTTTCTTCTTATAAATCATCGGAAACAAAATTGATTGATGCCAAGGGAAAAACCGTAGTTCCGGGATTAAATGACAGCCACATGCACGTTATTCGTGAAGGTTTGAACTATAATTCAGAATTGCGCTGGGATGGTGTTAAAACCTTAAAACGTGCTATGGAAATGCTGAAAGAACAAGCAGCAAGAACTCCCGATGGTGTTTGGATCAAAGTTATAGGAGGCTGGAATGAATTTCAGTTTGAAGAAAAAAGACAACCCACAATTGAGGAAATCAACGCTGCAGTTCCTGATAAACCTGTTTTTATAACCTATTTATATGGAAAAGCTTTTCTAAACAAAAAAGGAATTGAAGTTTTAAAATATACAAAAGACACAAAATACGAAGGAAGTCTTTTAGAACAAGATTCCAACGGAAATTTAACGGGTTTGATGTACGCCAAAGAAACTCCAAAAGCCATTTACATGACAATGGGATTGACAACAAAATTAACTCCCGAAGAAAGAATCAACAGTTCCATTCAATTTAATCATGAATTGAATCGCTTCGGGTTGACCAGTGTTATTGATGCTGCGGGCGGAAGTCAAAATTTTCCTGCGGATTATGTAACTTCTTTGGATTTGGCCAAACAAAACAAGCTGAGCCTCCGAATTTCATACTATTTGTTTGCACAGCAAAAAGGCAAAGAATTACAAGATTATGAAAAATGGGTTGCCGAAACCAAAATCAATAAAAATGACAATCTGATTGTGGCCAATGGTTATGTTGAAGAAGGCGCCGGAGAAAACATTGTAGCTTCGGCAGCTGATTTTGAAAATTTCCTTGAACCAAGAATTGTTTTATCTGATGAAATGGAAACAGATTTGGAGCCCATTATTCGGCTTTTGGTGAAAAACAGATGGCCTTTTAGACTTCACGCGACTTACGGCGAATCGATTGACAGAATGCTGAATGTTTTCGAAAAAGTGAACAAAGAAATTCCGTTTAACGGTTTGCGCTGGTTTTTTGATCATGCCGAAACCATTACGCCATCAGAATTACAACGTGTTAAAAAATTAGGTGGCGGTATCGCAATTCAATTCAGAATGTATTATCAAGGTGAATTGTATAACAAATTATATGGCGCTCCAAAAACACAATTGCCTCCAATCAAGAAAATGCTAGAATTAGGAATTCCGGTGGGAATGGGAACAGATGCGACACGAATTTCAACTTACAATCCTTGGATGTCATTGCATTGGCTTTTAACCGGAAAAACAATTGGCGGCATGCAGTTTTGGCCGAAAGATCAGGTTTTGGACAAATTCACAGCCTTGCAATTATATACTTCTGGAAGTGCTTGGTTTTCTGGCGAAGAAAAAGACAAAGGAAAATTAATCAAGGGGATGTATGCTGATATGGCAATTTTATCAGACGATTATTTTTCGCTTAAACCAGACGACATTCGAAAAATCGAATCGGTTTTGACGATTGTAAATGGCAAAATTGTTTACGCTTCCGCGGAATATAAAGCTTTGAATCCAGAAATTCCTGCGGTAATTCCGGATTGGTCTCCTGTGAAATATTTTGGCGGTTACCAAAAATGAGAATGGCACGCAGATGACACTGATTTAAGCGGATTGACACTGATTTTTTTATACCTCATCTGCGAAAACCCGTTTAAACCCGTATCATCCGTGAGCTAACTTTTATATAAATATAAATATTAAACCATGAAAAATTATAAATCTATTCTAATTGCAATACTTTTTGTCGTCGTTTTTTTATCGGCACAAAAAACGTATGCGCAATTTCCAATGCCTCCCGAAGTTCCAATTTGGGATGCCAATAAAGTGAATTTGCAATTGCATAAAATCTCGGATAATGTGTATGCGGTTTCACCTTCTACGACCGAAACAGAAACTACAAAGGGAATTCCGCAAGCTACTTCTGCCGGATTTATTGTGGGCGAAAAAGGCGTTTTGTTGATCGAAACGATGCTAAACAAACGATTATACGATCAATTGTACAAGCTGATTCGTTCTGTTACTCCAAAACCAATCGTTTACGCAATAAATACAAGCGATCACGGCGATCACTGTTTTGGGAATTATTTGCTTCCAAAAGAAACTATTTTGATACAAAATGAATTCTGCAAAGAAAATCTTTCTAAGAATTACGAAAACATAAAACAATTTATGATCATGCTTTTTGGAAAAGATCGCGGGATAGAACAAAGCGTTTACCGTCCCGCTGATCTTACAATTGCAGTAAATCAAAGTATTAAACTGGATTTGGGAGGCAATAAAATTGTAGAAATTATTAATGTAGGAACAGCGCAATCACCAGCAGATTTGTTTGTATTTTTGAAAGATTCAGACAAAAATGTATTGTGGGCAGGAAATCCGTTTATTGCTGAAAGTCCAACGATTCCTTGGTTGTTTGACGGTTATTTTTTAGAGCCTGTTCGCAATCTTCAAAAAATTTACAATATGATTGGAGATAATGATGTTGTCGTTCCCGGTCACGGCCGAATTACCAACAAAAAAGGAATTAAATACACCATTGATTATGTAAACGCTTTGAAGACAAATGTAGAAGCGGCCGTTAAAAAAGGGGAAACTTTAGAGCAAGTAAAAGCATCTGTCACGATGAAAGAATTTGATAAAGGGTATGTACTTTTTAACTGGTTGCATTACAATTTCAATATTCCAAACGCTTACAACGATATTAAGAAAAACAGTTTAGGCAAATAAAGCCATGAAAAAAATCATTCTATTATTACTTATTTGTATTAATCTTCATGCTCAGTCATATCCAGACTTCAAACCGCTGCGATTTGACGAAAACTATGAGGTTTTACAAAAAGATACCGTCAAAAAAAATTGGTACAAAACCATGAAATATATGCCACTCTCCTCTTCGGGACAAACTTATTTGAGTTTTGGAGGAGAAGTCAGGTACCAATATTTCTATGCAAAAAATGAAAAATGGGGAGATGATCCGCAAGATCCTGATGGATACATTTTAAACCGATTTTTGCTTCACGCCGATTTTCATTCAAGCAAATATTTCCGAGCTTTTATCCAGCTTCAAAGCAGCAATGCGAATGGCAGAATAGATCCGAGTCCGGTTGACAACAATCCGCTTGAAGTGCATCAAGGATTTATCGATATTAATGTGCTTTCGGAACGAAACAAACTATTGATTTTTAGAACCGGAAGACAAGAATTAAGTTATGGATCACAACGTTTGGTGGCCGTTCGAGATGGGCCAAATAATCGTCAGTCATTTGATGCTGCAAAAGCAATTTTGGGAATAAATAATTATCGAGCCGATTTATTTTACAGCCATTATGTAGTAGCTCAAGACGGTATTTTTGATGATTATTCGAATAAAAAAAGACAATTCTGGGGAAGTTATTTTGTCATCAATAAAATTCCGGCCATCAAAAACATTGATCTTTATTATTTAGGTTATGAAAGAGCAAATGCCAATTTTGATGATGCCAGCGGAAAAGAATTACGTCATTCTGTGGGAACACGTATTTGGGGGAAATACAGTGAATGGCGTTATGATGCCGAAGCGGTTTATCAATTTGGAGATGTTGCTTCTAAAGACATTAAAGCATGGACGGTTTCTTTGAATACGGGATATCGACTTCCTACTGTCGTTTTAAAACCTGAATTCGGAATTAAAGTCGAATTGATCAGTGGAGATAAAACAAATGGAGACACTAAATTAAACACCTTTAATCCGTTGTTTCCAAGAGGTGCTTATTTCGGATTAGCATCTGTAATTGGTCCATCGAATCTTGTTGATTTTCATCCATCAATTAGCTTAGAATTGGCAAAAAATATCGATTGGGTTATTGATTATGACATGTTTTGGAGATACAGCAGCGAAGATGGAATTTATGGGCCAAACACCATCATGATTTATCCTGGCGACGCGACAGATGCTAAAGAAATTGGAAAACAATTGGAAAGTGAAATTATCTACACGCCAAACCAATATTTATATTTCCGCGTTGAGGCAACTTGGTTTAAAGCCGGTGATTTCTTAAAAGCCGCTGGAACTGGAAAAAATATGTTTTTTACAGGCGTTACCATGCAACTTAAATTTTAAGTTTTTTTTGGCTGAGAGTTGCTCGCAAAGTCGCAAAGACGCAAAGTCTTTTTTCTAAGCCTTTTAATAAAACTTTGCGTCTTTGCGTCTTTGCGAGATTAAAACATTCAGAATAAAAAGCTTTTATAAATTCAAAAAGTAAAAAAGATGACAACACGAAGAAACTTTATAAAAATGGCAGGTTTGACCGGTGCTGCAGTAATGGCAAATCCTGTGGACACATTTTCAAACCCTACAAAACAAGAAAAAATGGATTCTGAAATACAAAATAAATGGTTAGACGGATCGAGATTAGTCGTTTCAGTTTCGATGCAGTTTGAAGCAGGCGGGCAACCTGAAAACGCTGAAAGCCCGTTTCCTCAAAATATGCAAAAAGGATATCGCGATTTGCCAGCTGAAACTTGGTATCAATATGGCTATAAAGAAGGAATTCCGAGAATGTTAGACAACTGGGACAAACACGGCATAAAAGTTACCTCGCACATGGTAGGCTCTGCAGTCTTAAAAAATCCAGCGCTTGCCAAAGAAATTGTACAACGTGGACATGAAGCGGCTGCACATGGAATGAACTGGAGTTCTGAATATGCAATGTCTTACGAAGAAGAAAAAAAGTTTATCAAAGACGGTGTTGATGCCATAAAAAATGTTACGGGTTTTACTGCTGTTGGCTACAATGCCAATTGGCTTAGACGTGGAGAAAATACAATCAAAATCCTGCAGGAATTAGGTTTTATATATCATATCGACGATTTGAGCCGAGACGAGCCTTTTATCATTCAGGCAAATAAAAAAGATTTTGTTGTGGTTCCTTATACCATTCGCTGTAATGATATTGTTCTAGTTGAAGGCAAAAATTTTTCTACCGATCAATTCTTTAATCAAGTTAAAGCAGAATTTGACCAACTCTATGCAGAAAGTGAATTCAAGCGCAGACAAATGTCTATCAGTTTTCACGACCGAATTGGCGGAACACCACAAATGGTAAAAACAGTTTCGGACTTGCTGGATTATATGAAAAAACACAATGGCGTAACTTTTAAAAGAAAAGACGAAATTGCCAAAATGACGCTTCAGGATAAAACATCAATTAGAGAATAAATTCCTTTTGAACAAAAATGGTGGAAACAAAAAACCTGCAAGGAATTTTTGCAGGTTTTAAAAATCTAGATTATCTAAGCGATTTAGCCACTCGAGTATTTTTCTTTCTTTTCCAATACACTAAATACAGAATCGCCATCACTAACATTAAAATATCAATTTTCAATATCTGTGGTATTCTCATAATCTGATCTTGGTAATAACTTCCTCCCACGAGTGCGCCCAAGCCAATACCCAATTCCATTGAAATGTACATCGTCGCAATCGCTTTCCCCTTCTGTTGTGGCTTGCTCAAATCAATTGTCCATGCATTTATGGCTGGTGATAAAATGCCTGTCCCCATTCCGTAAATTCCGGCGCCTATTAGCAACATTGTTACATCTGTACCTTCGCTGATAGTATAAATTGCCAAAGACGTAATAATTAATCCAACGAGTAAAACATTTGTTCTTCCATATCGGTCTGAAACTTTTCCTGCACCAAAACGCACCAGAACAGATGCAACGGTAAAAGCAGTAAAAAACACGCCTTTATTTTGTGTTCCAAGATGTTCGCTCCAATCGGGAATCAAAGTCAGAATTAATCCGTATGCCGAATAAGAAAAAAATGTAATGATGCCCGCGGGAAGTGCGCCAACATCAATAATATCGGTACGACTGAGAAAAAACATCGATTTATGAAGTTTTTCTTTAGTCTCTAAAGTTTCCTTCATGTTGATCACAATCACAATCGATAAAAAAGCAAGAAATGAAGAACTGTAAAACATCGCATCAATTCCGTAGGCATTGGCCACCATTCCGCCCAACGCAGGACCCAGCGCGCCTCCGATACTAAAGCACAAACCATGCATGCCCAATCCTTCTCCCCAACGTTCTTGTGGAATAATATCCGAAACATAAGCAGATGTCGCCGTTGGCTTAAATCCAGTTGAAAAACCATGAACCAAACGCAAGAAAAGAAAACCAGAGACCGAACTTAATATGGGATACAAAAAACCACAAATCAAACAAACCACAGATCCAACCGCCATAACGGGAACACGCCCCCATTTGTCTGTCAGTTTTCCACTAAAAGGTCGGGATAATCCCGCTGTAAGCGTAAATAGCGAGATAATAAGTCCTTTATATTCAGCTCCTCCCAAACTACTAAGGTAATTCGGAAGTTCTGGTATAATCATATTGAAACTGGAGGAAAATAAAAGCGAGCTCATACAAAGCAGCATAAACTGAAGTGTATAAATGGATTTTTTATTATTTGACATTGATTCTAATTCTTACTCGAACTTTCTAAAGGAAATAAACTTTTTAAATCTTGACATAAGATTTAATGGGACAAAGAAACGAAAAAAACAGAAAAGACCCCCGATAAAAATAACCAAGCTTCAAAAAACGCCATAAAATTATTTCGTTGCATAAATTAACGATATATCGCTACTAAAATAATAGCAGAAAACATAAAAACCCTTGCCAGTAAAGGTTTTAAGAATTAAGGCACACTAATTGGCTATTCTTTGGCATTCTGGCACAAATTATAAAATGACGCAGATGAAGACGGTCAAATATGGTCTTGTAAGCGAAATCTAATACTAAAATGAGCAGTATTTTTTACTTCTTAATCTAGATTAATCGATACAGCTGTAAGACCATAATACATTTGCATCAGAAACATTATTATTCTAATGATTACACAGTATTAATGTTAAAAAACTAAAATAAATAATCTATATAAATAAAATAACAAAAAATTATTAATCTTAAAATCAAAAACCATGAGCACATTTAAAGTAAAAGACGGAGCAGAAATTTATTATAAAGATTGGGGAACGGGACAACCAATTGTTTTTCATCACGGCTGGCCATTATCAAGTGATGATTGGGACGCGCAAATGATGTTTTTCGTAAAAAAAGGCTACAGAGTTATTGCACACGATCGCCGCGGACACGGACGCTCAAGCCAAACTTCTGAAGGAAATAACATGGAAACTTATGCATCTGACATTGCTCAATTAGTTGAAGCTTTAGATTTAAAAGATGCAATTCACGTTGGGCATTCAACTGGAGGCGGTGAAGTAATTCGTTATGCAGCAAAATACGGAAAAGGACGTATTGCAAAAGCAGTAATCATTAGTGCAGTACCACCAATTATGGTTCAAAGCGAATCAAACCCTGAAGGTGTGCCTTTGTCAATTTTTGACGAAATCAGAAACGGAACAGCTTTTACTAGATCACAGTATTTTTATGATTTTCCTATTCCTTTTTACGGATGGAATCGTGAAGGACAAACTGTTCAAGAAGGAATCAAACAAAACTGGTGGCGTCAAGGAATGATGGGATCTGTTTTAGCGCATTATGAAGGAATCAAAGCTTTCTCTGAAACAGATTTTAGAGAAGATCTTAAAAGTTTAGATATACCAGTTCTTGTATTGCACGGAGAAGATGATCAGATCGTTCCTTATCATCAAGCACCAAAATCAGCTGCATTGCTGAAAAACGGAAAATTGATTTCGTATCCAGGGTTTCCTCACGGAATGCCTACAACTGAGGCAGAAACAATCAACAAGGATATTTTGGCTTTCATCAAATAAATCAATCAAAACTGCCTGCAAAAGGTCTGTTTTTACAGGCAGTTTTAATCTTATTACATTATGAGTTTTTTCCAACAACCCTCTTTCGATACAGTCACTGAAGCTTTACAATGGCTGAATTCTGAAGGTTTTACAGCCGATTTCAATATTGATTCAGATTGTCTTCGATGCAATACTACGAAACAAAGCTTGTCACCCGAAGAATTCAAAATTGAATATTTATTTCGTTTTGAAGGCGACAGTAATCCTGCAGATGAAGATATTGTGTACGGCATTACATCTGAAATCCATAATTTGAAAGGTGTGCTAACAAGTGCTTTCGGAACTTATGCCGACAGTGTTTCAACTGAAATGATTAAAAAACTTTCAATACATCAATAAAAAAATGTCTTCTCAAAAGACAAATTCTTTAACAAACAATTAAACGTTTCGCCTTTCATTGGCTTAACTAATTATAAATCTTAAAAAAATAAACCATATGAAACCATCTGTTAACTTATTGACCCCAGACAATCACGCTTTAGTATTAATCGATTTTGAAGGACAAATGGCTTTTGCTACAAGCAATCTTCCTGTACACGAATTACGTACTAATGTTGCAATTGTTGCAGGAGCATCAAAAATTTTTAATGTAAGTACAATTGTAACAACTGTTGCAGAAGAAAGTTTTTCGGGACCTGTATTTCCTGAAGTCGAAGAGTTTTATCCAATTGCAACTTCGGGATATATCGATCGTACAACGATGAATACTTGGGAAGATGAAAATGCTTATAAAGCTATTGTAGCAAAGAAAAAACAAAAATTAGTTCTTGCTGGATTATGGACAAGTGTTTGCATCGTTGGTCCGGTTTTATCAGCAATTGAAGAAGGTTACCAAGTATATATAATTACAGATGCTTGTGGTGATGTAAGCAAAGAAGCTCACGAGCGTGCTGTAGAAAGAATGGTACAAGCTGGCGCAATTCCGATAACCGCTATCCAATATTTATTAGAACTTCAAAGAGATTGGGCTCGTCAAGAAACTTACGGTCCGGTAACTTCTTTAATGAAAAAATATGGTGGCTCGTACGGCATAGGAATTCAATATGCACACACAATGCTGAAACACTAATCTAGTAACGCATTTACAATATTAGAACCTATAAAGCTCAACTATAATCTATTACTTTATGAAAGCAGATTTAATTTTATTCAACGGAAAAATTCATAGTTTCAATCCCGAAACTCCAAATGTGACAGCCGTTGCTATTAAAGACGGAAAATTTATTGCCGTTGGAAATGACAGCGAAATAATGAGTTTTGCTTCTGAAGAAACTAAAATAATCGACCTTCAGAATAAGAGAGCTGTTCCCGGAATCAACGATTCACATATTCACCTTATTCGTGGTGGCTTGAATTATAATTTAGAATTGCGCTGGGATGGTGTTCCTTCTCTAGCCGACGCACTTCGAATGTTGAAAGAACAAGTCGATCGTACTCCGAATCCACAATGGGTTCGTGTGGTTGGCGGTTGGTCTGAATTTCAATTTGCTGAACGCAGAATGCCAACTTTGGAAGAAATTAATGCAATTGCGCCCGATACTCCGGTTTTTATTCTGCATTTATATGATCGAGCCTTTATGAATAGAGCGGCTCTAAGAGCAGTTGGCTACAACAAAAACACGCCAGCTCCGACGGGCGGGCATATAGAACGCGACTCAAACGGCGAACCCACTGGACTTATAATTGCGACGCCAAATGCAATGATTTTGTACTCGACTTTGGCAAAAGGCCCAACGCTTTCTTATGAACACCAAATCAATTCGACTCGTCATTATATGAAAGAATTGAATCGTTTCGGAATCACTAGTGTTATTGATGCCGGTGGCGGATTTCAGAATTTTCCAGACGATTATAAAGTGGTTAATGAGCTGAATGAAAAGAATCAGTTGACGGTAAGAATTGCTTACAATCTTTTTACTCAAAAACCGAAACATGAATTTGAAGATTTCTCAGATTGGATTGATACGGTGAAATTATATCAAGGAAATGATATGTACCGCCACAACGGAGCTGGAGAAATGTTGGTTTTTTCTGCTGCCGATTTTGAGGATTTTCTGCAACCAAGGCCAGATCTTCCTGAAAATATGGAAGCTGAATTAGAAAAGGTCGTTCGTCTTTTAGTAGAAAATCGTTGGCCGTTCAGACTTCATGCTACCTATAACGAAAGCATTACACGATTTTTAAATGTTTTTGAAAAGATCAACAGAGAGATTCCTTTCAACGGACTTCCTTGGATTTTTGATCATGCAGAAACCATTGACGAAAGAAACATCGAACGTGTAAAAGCTTTAGGAGGTGGTATTGCTGTACAAAGCAGAATGGCTTATCAAGGCGAATATTTTACAGATCGTTACGGAGCAAAAGCCGCTGAAAATACGCCTCCAATCAAAAAAATGCTTGAAATGGAAGTTCCTGTAGGCGCGGGTTCAGATGCAACACGTGTGAGCAGTTATAATCCATGGGTTTCAATGTATTGGATGACGGCTGGAAAAACTGTTGGAGGTTTGCAATTATACAACGAAACAAGATTGAATAGGCAAACGGCTTTAGAATTATATACAAGAGGAAGTGCTTGGTTTTCGCAAGAACAAACCAAAAAAGGAGATATCAAAGTGGGAATGTTTGCCGATTTAACCGTTTTAGATCGCGACTATTTTACCATTGAAGATGAAGAAATCAAAAAAATCGAATCTGATTTGACGATTGTAGATGGAAAAATTGTCTATGCCAATGGTGATTTTTCGTCCTTCTCGCCTCCTCATATTCCGATTTTGCCAGATTGGTCGCCAACAAATATTTACAACGGCTATCCTGTGAGAAGCAATTTGCAAAGCGCAATTGAAAAAAATACAAAAGCAGATGCAAAACCAAAACTGACGTCACAAATTCACAGTTGCAGCGGAAGTTGCGGTGTTCACGCACACAATCACGATGCTGCCCGAATGAGCAATGTTCCGGTTAATAATTATCACGCATTTTGGGGTGCATTAGGTTGCTCCTGTTTTGCTTTTTAAATTCTAATAAAATGATTGAAATTATTAAACAAATTCTGTATTCAGATTTAGGATCATCCTTCAACAATGGAGCACTTTTGATTTTTAGAATTTTGCTTGCTGTTGAACTTTTCAGAGTACACGGAATGAAGAAATTTAGAGTCGAAAACGGTCAAAAAGAACATGTTCCAAATCCGTTGCATTTGCCTGAAAATCTAAATGGATTAGTCGCAACATTTTCAGATACCATAATTCCATTTTTCATCATGCTCGGACTCGGAACAAGGTTGGCTGTTTTACCCACAATTGGCGTAACGGCAATTGGCTATTTTGTGGTTCACAAAAATGATTCGCTCGAAGTGCGCGACGTTCCGTATATGTACACTTTATCACTATTATTACTTCTTGCACTTGGTGCAGGAACTTATTCACTTGATTATTATTTATTGACGTTCTTAAACAATTAATTTAAACAAATAAATATTTTTAACACATAGAAACATAGCTTTTTAATGCGTACAGAGGCGTTTTACTTTGCATTAATACACATAGCATATTTTATTCTCTCGCAGATTGAGCAGATTTATATTTTTTTCATCTGCCCTTTTTCAACAAAAAGATCTATATGTGAGAAACTAGTTTCTTTCTTTATTCTTTTCCAAATCAAAGAAAATCTATGTTTCTATGCGTTTATTCATTTAGATTCCTTTTTAACTCAAAACTCATAATTCATAATTCATAACTTAATAAAACCCTATTTAAAAATGAAAGCAAACATCGGAATTAAACAAGAAAGCATCTCAGCAGTTGTTGAGGTATTAATTAAAATTCTTGCAGACGAATTTGTTCTTTATACCAAAACAAAAAGAGCACACTGGAATGTTGAAGGTCCAGATTTTTATAACAAACATCTTTTCTTTGAACAGCAATATGATGCCATTGACGAAATTGTCGATACAGTTGCCGAAAGAATTCGATCTTTAGGACATTATACACCCGCAACGCTAAAGGATTTCTTAGCACTGACACATCTTACAGAAGAATTACAAGAGAAAAATGATGCCAATGGTTTTATTAAAGAATTGCTTCTAGACCATGAAAGCATTATCATTTTCTTGCGTGAAAACATCAACAGTATTGCCAATGAGCTTCAAGATGCTGGAACAAGCGATTTTATAACAGGTCTTGTAGAAAATCACGAAAAAATGGCTTGGATGCTTCGTGCACATTTGAACTAAAAACTATGGAACTACAACAAAAAAACATTTGGTACGTAACCCTGCTTCTCACCATGGTTGCAGGGTATTGCGATACCGTGACTTTTGTCGCCGCAGATTCGATTTTTTCTGCCCACGTTACAGGAAACTTTATTGTTTTTGCTTACCAAATCATCAAAGGATACGACATTCATGCATGGGTAAAGTTATTGACATTTCCTGTGTTCATAATTGCTGTCATTGCGGGTGGGAGAATCGCTTTAAAAGCAACCAATCGTTATACTATTTTGTTTTGGGAAGGCGTAATATTAATTTTAAGTGGCATTACAGCATGTCTTTTTGGCTATTTAAACAATACTTCTGAATGGGCAATTTACGCTGTAGCAATGGCAACTGTATTTGCAATGGGACTTCAGAATGCTTTTGGAAAGCTTTATGCCAAAGAAACTCACGGACCGACAACCATGATGACCGGAAATGTAACGCAGGCTTCGCTAGATTTAGGAAATTTGCTGAAAAATGGACTCAAAGATGTTGAGGTTTTATTAAGTTTCAAAAAGCAATTGGTCACGATAATTGGATTTTTGATTGGATGTTTTATGGGAGCAGTTGCAGGTAAGTTTTTCGGATTGGGGACCTTAATTCTTCCTGGAACTGCAATGGTGATTTGCTACTGGTATCATCGCGAAAGCTAGATAAACACTCCATTTTGAATTGCAGATTTCTGATAATATAGTATCTTTAAAAAATGAATTTTATCCCTCAAATTATTGCCAAAAACCACATAAAACTTTTATGTGCATTTTTTTTATTTTTTTTAGTACAATCAAACGCTCAGACGCAATTAAAAAAGAATCCTAAAGAACTAAAAGTAAGAATTGCCGAAGCAGATAATGATCGCCAAAAAGTTGATTTACTATTGCTTTTAAGTGCTTATTATCTAAACAAAGACCACGAATATAAGGCAGATCTCGATCAAGCCGATAGTGTAAACCTACAGGCCAAACGATTAAGTGCTCAATTAAACTATAAATCTGGAATTGGAAAATCAATTCTCCTTAACGCTCAGATTAATAGAGAAAAAGGAGATTCTGAAAAAGGCTTAAAAAAAGCAAAAGAAGCGCTGCAATATTCCAAACAAAACAATTTAACTGAACTTCAGGCAGATGTTTACTTAGAACTTTCTATGTATGGTGAATCTCTAGATGAGAGAATTAAATACAAAGAAATGGCGATTCCGCTATTGATAAAATTAGGCGCAAAAACTAAGCAGGCGGGCGTTTTAAAAGAAACCGGTGAATTATACCTTATGAATGAAAATGAGGAAAAAGGTTTGGCACTTTTAAAAGAATCGCTTCTTTTGTATCAAACGATAAAATTTCCTCATTTACAAGGTGTCTATAATCTACTTTCTGACGGTTATACCCATACAGGAAATTTTGCCGAGGCTTTGAAGTATTCACTTTTAGCAGAAAAAACAGCCTTAGCGGTACGTGATAGTTCACTACAGCTAAGTGCGATTTACAATCATGTTGGAATGGCTTATCTCAATCTTCAAAAGAAAAATAATGCAGCGGAATATTTTTATAAGGGTCTGGAAATAGCCAAAAAGCATAAAGATACAGATTACGTCAGGACAATTGGCGATAATCTCTGTTCGACATTTATTTTGCAAAAAAAAGGAAATGATGCGCTTAAACTTTTAAAAGAAATGCAGGCAAATTATCCCTCTTATGATGTGGAGAGGCTGATAAAAGAAAATTACCTTTTTCTTGGTATTTACCGAGTGCTAAATAATAATGAAAAAGCCACAGTATACTATAATAAACTGGTAGCTTATTATGGCAAAAATGCCGAAAAAAATGCCGAAAACAGATTGCCGATTCTGAGAAGTTTTGTCCGTTATCATTATCAGTTAAAAAACTATAATGAGTTATACCCACTACTTCATCGCTTAGATTCGCTCGCAACAACAGCAAAAAATACGATAATGCTATCGGATAATTATCTTATCTGGTTTAAAGCAGATTCTTCAAGAGGAAAATACCTGGATGCCATAAAACATTATCAGCTTTATAAAAACATTTTAGATACTATTTATAAAGGTGAGACGAACAGACAGATCAACAATCTTCAAGTACAATATGAAAGCAATAAAAAGGATAAAAATATTAAATTACTAACGCAACAAGCCAAAATACAGCAAATTCAAATTCAGAAAGACAACGTAGTAAAATATGTCTTTATTGGAAGTGTTTTAGTCTTAATTCTCATTCTAGGACTTTTATACAATAGTTTCAGAGTTAAAAAGAAAAAGAACGAAGAACTTGAAATGCAACGTCAGCAAATCAACGAACAGAATGAGCTAAATAAAAAAATGCTGATTGAAAAAGAATGGCTTCTGAAAGAAATTCATCATCGTGTAAAAAATAATCTTCAGATCGTCATTAGCTTATTAAATACACAATCTGCCTATCTGGAAAATGAAGATGCATTAATAGCCATTCAAAACAGCCAGCACAGAATGCATGCAATGTCATTGATTCATCAAAAATTATATCAGTCGGATAATCTTTCAAATATTGATATGTCTTGGTATATTTATGAATTAATCAATTACATGAAAGAATGTTATGATACAGACGGAAAAATCAATTTTGTTTTAGAAATAAAAAATACCTGTCTTGATGTTGCGCAAGCTGTTCCTTTGGGGCTAATTATAAATGAAGCAATCAGTAATGCGATCAAATATGCTTTTCCCTTAGACAGAAAAGGCCGCATTCTTATTTCATTAAAAAACACACAACAAAATGATTATCAGCTAATTATTTCAGATAATGGTGTTGGTCTTCCAGAAAATTTTGACTTTGATGAAACAGATTCTCTTGGTATGAGTTTAATGACTGGTTTGAGCGCACAAATTGACGGGATTTTTGAGATGAAAAATGAAAATGGATTAGAAATCAAAGTCACATTTACAAGAAATAATGAATTTGAAACTATTATTGAAGATTCTGAAATTACCTTAATAACGCAATGAAAGAAAAAATTTTAATTGTTGAAGATGAATTCATTGTTGCAAATGATTTAAAAATCATGTTGCAAAAGGCAGGCTATCAAGTTGTCGGAATTGCTTCTTCTGTTGCTCAGGCCAAAAAGCTTATAGAAGAAAAACAACCAGATTGGGTATTGCTTGACATTATGCTCAAAGGTTCCTTGACAGGAATAGATTTAGCTTGGGAACTTCGCAAAATAAATTTGCCTTTCGTTTACATTTCTGCAAATACCAATCAAACTACGCTAGAAGCTGTAAAAACAACAAATCCCTATGGTTTTCTGGTAAAGCCATTTCGCGAAAAAGATTTAGTTGTAATGCTGGACATTGCAAAATATAAATATAATGAAGAAATTGGAACCTTAGCTCCAATTCACAACGAAAATGAAAACAACGAAATTTCAGAAATTATCGGCAAAAGTCCGCTTTTGCAAGATGTTATCGAAAAAATAAAACTTGTAGCACCAGCCGAGACTTCTGTATTGATTTTGGGCGAAAGCGGCACAGGAAAAGAAAGAGTGGCACATTCGATACACAATCTGTCATCGCACAAATCAAATTCCATTGTAATTGTAAATTGCGCCACTTTAACACCATCATTGATCGAATCTGAGCTTTTTGGGCATGAAAAAGGGGCTTTTACTGGAGCCAATACTTTGCGAATTGGTAAATTTGAACAAGCAGCAAACAGCACCATTTTTCTCGATGAAATAGGAGAATTGCCTTTAGATTCTCAAGTAAAATTATTGCGCGTATTGCAAGAAAAAGAAATTCAACGACTTGGAAGCAATAAAACCATCAAAATCAATGTTCGTGTTGTAGCGGCAACCAATAGAATTTTAGAAAAAGAAGTTGCCGAAGGACGTTTTAGACTTGATTTGTATTATCGTTTGAATGTTTTTCCGATACAATTGCCAACGCTGAAAGATCGAAAGGAAGATATTGAAGCACTTGCATATCATTTTCTAAAAAAATATGCAGGACTAGCAAGAAAGAATGTAAAAAGTATAAGTCCGAATGCTTTAGAAGAATTAAACCATTACGATTGGCCGGGAAATATTCGCGAATTAGAGCATTTAATCGAAAGAAATGTGTTGCTGGCCAAAACAACTGAAATCGAAAAATTTGATCTTCCAATAAAAACTTCAGTTGCTGTCAACCAAGTTGCAGGAACAATAAAATCAATGGAAGAAATGGAAAAAGAACATATTATGAATGCTCTTTTTTTGTGTGAAGGAAAAGTTTCTGGCGCTGGAGGTGCGGCCGAATTGCTAAAAATGCAATCGCAGACTTTATTTTCAAAAATGAAAAAATTAGGTATAAAACAAGGATACAATTAAAAATATGGAAACAATAAAACTAGAATTAGACGAAAAAAAGCACGGTGCTTTTAATCTTTATGTTGACGGAAAAAAATTAGGTGAAATGACGGTTAGCATCAAACCCGATTTATTGACGGTTTATCATACTGGAGTCGAACCCGAAGGTGAAGGAAAAGGATATGCAAAAAAACTTTTAGAAGAAATGGTATCGTATGTTCGTGCCAACAATTTAAAGGTTTTGCCACTTTGTCCTTATGTACACGCGCAATTCAAAAGACATCCAGACGAGTATGAAGATATTTGGAAAAAATAATTTTCCGGATTAAAGAATTTAGCCAAAGTTTGTCATTTCGACGAAGGAGAAATCTTCACGAGAAGCTCGACAAAGATTGGATTTTAGCTACGGAGTTACTTACGAAGATTTCTCCTTCGTCGAAATGACAAGATTGAGTAAAATCTGTGGGAGAAAATAATTTTAGACAACATTCAAAAAAATCCCTTATGAATACAGAAATATTAACAGACGGCGTACCTTTAAACGAAGCTAAAAAAGCTTTGATCATGATTCACGGACGTGGCGCAGGAGCTCATGATATCCTGTCCATTGCAAAACATCTTAAAGTGGATGATTTTGCTTTGGTTGCTCCTCAGGCCGAAAATAGAACTTGGTATCCCTATTCTTTTTTAGCGCCTCTTGATCAAAATGAGCCTTCATTTTCAAAATCATTAGAAGCCATTCATCAAGTTGTTGTAGCCATTCAGCAAAACGGAATTGAAAAGGAAAATATCTACTTTTTAGGTTTTTCGCAAGGAGCTTGTCTTGCTTTAGAATTCACCACTAGAAATGCTGCAAAATATGGAGGCATCGTAGCATTTACTGGCGGACTGATTGGTGATCAAGTTTATGAAAACCATTATGCTGGAAACTTCGAAAACACTCCTGTTTTTATAGGAACAAGTGATCCCGATTTTCATGTTCCTGTAGAAAGAGTAAATGAGACTGAAGCTTTGATGGCAAAAATGGGAGCAGATGTTACAAAAAAAATCTATCCTAATATGGGACATACCATCAGTCAAGACGAAGTCGATTGTGCGAACGCATTAATTTTCAACAAAAAATAATGATTACGATTACTCGCGTTTATAGTGATTCCAACGGTGAAAGTCATTTTGAAGATTTTGAAGTTCCGTTGAAGAACAATGGCGACATTGGCTTTTTATCTGATGATGAACCTGTTAAATCGATCGTTTTTAGAGAAGTGAATCCATCTTATGATTACGATTTTCACAATGCTCCAGACCGTCAATATATAGTTTTATTGGATGGCGGTGTGGAAATTGAAACGTCATTAGGTGAAAAGAGAACATTCCCAACCGGTTCAATATTATTGGTAGAAGACACTACAGGAAAAGGTCACAAAACCAAAAATATTGAACCCAAACTGAGAAAGTCTATTTTTATAAAATTATAATGCTATACTCAGTCTAAAAAGTGTTCTCTTTTAATTCCTATTTTTTGCATTCTGGAAGCAAGAGTTGTTGGCGGAAGTCCTAGCAATTTGGCAGCGCCTTGTGGCCCCGAAATTCTTCCGTTGCATTTTTTAATCACTTTTAAAATATGCTCCTTCTCTACTTCCTGCAATGTTTTAGTATCTAATGTCGTTTCAGAAAAACTTAGATCTGATTTAAAAATTTCAGGAAAAGTCATTTCTTTTATAACCTCTTCTTTGGCAAACAAAATATTTCTTTCGATCATATTTTCCAATTCTCGTACATTTCCTTGCCAAGGATTTGCTTTCATATTTTGGAGCACTTTTTTCGAAAAACCTTTTATTTTTTTACCGATTCTTTCTGAATGTTTTTTTAAGAAAAAATTCGCTAAAACCTCAATATCCTCTTTGCGCTCGCGCAAGGCCGGCAAAAAAATTGGATAAACATTCAAACGATAATACAAATCACTTCTAAACCTTTGCTCGGCAACTTCTTTTTCAAGTGATCTGTTGGTTGCTGCAATCACTCTGGCATTCACTTTTATACTTTTGTTGCCACCAACACGTTCAATCTCCTTTTCTTGCAAAACTCGCAAAAGTTTTCCTTGCAATTCTAAAGGCAACTCTCCTATTTCATCTAAAAAAATTGTACTGTTTTCGGCTTGTTCAAACTTTCCTATTCGTTGTTCCGTAGCTCCGGTAAAAGCGCCTTTTTCATGTCCAAATAATTCACTTTCTATTAAATTTTCTGGAATTGATGCACAATTAACCTTAATCATTTTGTTTTTAGAACTTGGCGACAAATCATGAATTGCCTTTGCAACCAATTCTTTTCCTGTCCCCGTTTCACCAAAAATCAAAACAGTCGAAGAAGAAAATGCCACTTGCGAAATCATGTTGTGAACGTTTTGCATGGCATCGCTATTTCCAATAATTCCATGAAATCCTTCATTTTGTTCCTCAATATTTAATTCCAATTCTTTAGAAGTCTTACTTTTTAATACTGCCAATTCTTGTCGACTTCTTTCGCATTCTTCTGTCAAACTAATATTTCGAATCGTAATAGACAGTTGCATCGCAATTCCTCTTAAAATCCTACCAGATTCTTTGCTGAAAGTTTTGGCTTTTTTGAAGAAAAGAAAAAGCACATTTCGGTTTCCTTTAATATGAGGAAGACAAATTCCGATTCCATCTTTAAAACCTTTTTTACAAACAGTCTGAATATAATCCGGATGATTTTGATTTTCGCTTAAATTGAAAACAACCATTTCGGCAGAATTCAAACAACGATCAAAAAATCCGTCATTCAAAACATATTTTTTTGTTTCGGAAGTTGTATTCGAAGATTGATAAAAGAGTTGATATTCGGTTTCTGCTTCATTTGAAGAAGCCAAAATAAAATCATCAAACTGAAAATTGTCTTTTAAAACATTTTCAACAATAGCATTAAATTCTATTTTATTCGAAACTTGAGAAAGTGATGCGCAGATAGCTAAAATGAGTTTTTGTTCTTTTTCTCTTTCCTGCATTCGGTTTATTAGGATTGCAGTTTGATCTATCGGCTTTTCCATAATGGTATTTCAGTGGTATTTCTTGGCGGTAAAAAAGTAAATTTAAGAAATAGTGTTAATTAAATAACCATCTATTTTCTAAATATACAGTTCACATTCCGTAAAATCACGATATATCGTGTAATCTCAAAACGAACTTTATCTAAAAATCCTTGAATACTAAGACATTAATTCGAGTGGAATGTTATTTGGTTATCGTTTAAAAGTTTCAAAAATGCTTCTATTTCATTTCTTAATCTAGGTTAATCAATGCAGAAGCATAACCAACGTAAATTTGTATAAGAAAATCAAACAACAATTTAATATAAAAATACCATGGAAAATAAAATTTTAGGCTTACACCATATTACTGCAATCGCAGGTGACGCTAAACGCAACTTTAACTTTTATTCAAACATTTTAGGATTAAGATTCATCAAAAAAACAGTGAATTTTGACGATCCAGGAACTTACCATTTTTACTTTGGTGACGAAGTAGGAAGCGCCGGAACAATTTTGACTTTTTTCCCTTGGGGCGAAGGAATTCAGCAAGGAAGAAAAGGTTCTGGAATGGCAACTGAAATTGGTTATTCTGTTCCAAAAGGAAGCTTGGATTTCTGGCAAAAACGTTTTGAAAAATATAACGTAATTTACAATAAACCGGCTGAAAAATTCGGAGAAAAATATTTGACTTTCTTAGATCCAGATGGATTGAAGCTAGAGTTAATCGAATCTAAAACCGAAGACAACAGAAAAGCTTGGGAAACCGACGAAGTAAAAGCAGATGTGGCAACAAAAGGTTTCCACAACATTACGTTGACTTTGAACGATATCAAACCAACTGCAGCAGTTTTAACAGAAATATTTGGTTATAAATTGATTGACCAAGATGTAAACCGTTACCGTTATGCGACTGATGCTGTTGAAAACGCTGCAATTGTAGATCTAGTAGAATTAGCTGATGAAAAACGCGGTTTGAATGCCAACGGAACTGTTCATCACGTAGCTTTCCGCGTTCAGAATGATGAAATTTTGATGAAATTCAGAGAAAAAATCGAAGATTACGGATTACAGATTACACCACAAATCGACAGACAATATTTCCACTCTCTATATTTCAGAGAACCAGGCGGCGTTTTGTTCGAAATCGCTACCGATAATCCTGGATTTACTGTAGATGAAAGCTTAGAAGAATTAGGCAAAAACTTAAAACTTCCAGCACAATACGAGCCTCAAAGAGAAGCGATTGAAGCTCATTTGGTTAAAATAAATTAATTCGCTTACTAAACTGGGTTTAACCCGAATATCACAACTATTTTTTTGAAAAAGCTGTCCTGATTGGGGCGGCTTTTTTTAGTTTTTAGCAAATTTAATCGGATTTTTATTATGTGTTTGTAAATTCTTTTATATTTGGATAATAAAAAAGATACTTATTAGACAAAGCTAACCAAACTAAGTCTGATTAGTCTAGTTTCGTCAGACTTATATATAAGTTATGTGTAATGCTTTAACAAATGTGCAATATAGAACCTACTTTTATCGAAAAATATCTACCAATTATTATAACTATAATTGGAAATATAATCTTTTATCTTTGGACAAGTAAATCTATTGAAAAAAGTAAAATTGCCTATGGAGGTCTTTTTAAAGAAAAAGTTGACATCTATAGAGATTTACTAAAAAAAACTTATACAATAAAAAAAGAGTTGTATAGATTTCAATATTTAGGCAGCGTAGAAGAAGGAAAAGAACTGATGCTGAAAATAAATGAATACATTGAATTCTATACTATAAATCAACCTTTTTTGTCAGATGATATGATATCAGATTTAGATAAAATTCGCGCTGAATTTCAAGAAGTTTTTGAAAAATTTTATAAACATATATCAGTTAAAAATTCTGATAACTTAAATGAATTCTTCGAAGCCTCAAATAAATTAAAAATCAATAAACCTTTTGAAGATATTGAAAAGAAAATAATTGCAGAAATGCGAAAAGATCTAAAAGTAAAAAAGTTTTAAACTCAATAGCACTACATACCCCGATCGCGCAGATCTATCACCGCAACTATAGCGCGGATTTGTAATCCGTGCCCGCAAAGATTGGAGAGTATTATTTGTAATTATAAAAAAGTACATTTATTGTGTAACTTTTGCTTTAGTGATTTGTTTTGTGTCTTACTGTTGCGGGCACAGATTACAAATCTGCGCTAACGAACGGTAAATAAAAAAACGTAAATTTTGTTTTTATAATTTGCTTTGTGTCTTACTGTTGCGGGCACGGATTGCAAATCCGCGCGATCGGATTAAGTGATTAAAAATCCTAAATAAAAAACAATGAAATACCTAGTAATCATTTTAATGCTTGTTACATCTTGTCAATCGCATAAAGAGCAATTGAAAACCAAAAAAAATGATTTACCTGAGTCTGAACCTGTAGAGCTAACAATTGCAGGTGATAATGAAGTGTTTTCACATTCCAACAGCGCTGTAACAATGTCTGTTCCTCCTGAAAATCTTCGAGGACTGAAAGTTTACAAAACCATTTCAGAGGCGATGAAATCTCCAACAGAAGTTCAAATTTTAGATTTGTCTTCTCAATCTTTGACAAAAATACCTGAGGAAGTCAAACTTTTTACTAACCTTAAATCACTAAATCTAGCATTTAATGACATTACCGAGATACCTGAGTGGATTTCAACATTCGATAGTTTAATAGAATTAAACGTGATGTTTAATGAAGTGCCCTCAATTCCTTCGTCCATTGTAAAAATGACAAATCTTACTCATCTGTATTTAGAAATGAACAAACTTACGGAGCTTCCTCAAAATATAGGTAAACTTAATAACCTAATAGTTTTTGAGTGTGCAAATAACAAAATAAAAGAACTTCCGAGTACTATTGGCGACCTAAAAAACTTATATCGTTTGGAAATCTCCAGTAACGAACTTACTTCACTACCCGTTACAATAGGAAATTGTTCTAACTTGGTATATTTACGCTTTTCTTACAATAAAATTTCAGAATTGCCAACGTCAATTGGAAATTTAAAAAAATTGACTTGGCTCTATTTTGATAAAAATTTGATTTCTAAATTACCCGCAAGCATTGTTGATTTAACAAGTTTGGCCTACTTTGGTCTTGATAGCAATAAAATAGAAGAACTGCCCGATAATTTTGGAAAACTACCTAATTTATATGGCTTTGTAATGGACAACAACAATCTTACAACCTTACCCGAATCATTCTTTACTATGAAATCTTTAGGCGATATTCATTTTAAAAACAACAAGCTTAGCAGTCAAATTAAAAATAGATTAAAACGAAAGTTTAAAGGTATACCACTATATCTATAACGCGCTCCAAGAAGTGCTTCTTAAAAAACGCTACGTAAATGTCTATGCCTTTGTGTAATCATTATTAATCAAAAAAACAAAAAATGAAAAAACTCCATACCCTAATTTTCGTGATATGTTTTACAACACTATCATTTGGACAAAACACAACCAAAACCGACAAATCAAAAATTGAACGATTAATCATTGAATCTTTTGATGAAATTTGGTCTAAATTAGATTCTAAAAACATTGATAAATACTACACAAAAGATTTTATTCTTTTAGAAAATGGAGAAATATGGAACAATAATACTATTGCAAATTATTTAGACAAGGCTCTACTTGATAAACCGATTCCGAAACGAGTGAATTCAATTGAAATTATTGAAGTAAAAATTTTAAACGGAATGGCTTGGGTTGCATACAAAAACCACGCAGTATTTTCATTTGAAGATAAAACAAGTAAAAAAGTATATTGGCTGGAAAGTGCAACCGCAATTTTAACTAAAAACGGATGGAAATTGCAAATGCTGCATTCAACCAGAGCGAAAGATGAATAAAAACAACCAGCAATAGCGAGATTCCAAAAAAAATAAGTTACTAAATAACGAACTGATTTATAAACTTTTAAAACAAAGAAGCCATGCAAAAATTACAATTTAAAAAAGAAATAAATGCATCTGCTCAAAAAGTATATGAAACGATGCTCGGCTTAAAAGACAAAGCCACTTATGAATATTGGACAGCAACCTTCAACCCTACTTCTACTTACGAAGGCAGTTGGGACAAAGGAAGCAAAATCCTTTTTGTTGGAACAGATGAAAACGGTAAAAGAGGCGGAATGGTGTCGGAAATTGCAGCACACAAACCTGCCGATTTTGTTTCCATTCGGCATTACGGCTTTATAGATGGAGACACTGAAGTAACCACAGGCGAGCAAGTCGAAAAATGGGCTGGCGGACATGAAAATTATAGTTTTCAGGAAAATAATGGCATTACAACCGTAACCGTAGAAATGGATGTTATTGATGACTATTTGGATTATTTCAATAGCATGTATCCAAAGGCAATGGATAAATTAAAAGAAGTTTCAGAAAAGTAAAAAACTCATTTGATTTTATATCAAACACATAAAATAATTGAAAAAGCTGTCACAAATCTGTGCCGCTTTTTTTATTAAAATCCGCTGGCATATTTCTTGAAAATAAGATTGATTATTAACTAATTAAATCTTTAATTATGAAAATTACCTATTACGGACATTCGTGTTTTTCGGTTTATGCCAATGGAAAACATATTCTTTTTGATCCTTTTATTACACCAAATGAATTAGCAAAAGATGTTGATGTTGACGCCATAAAAGCAGATTATATTTTCATTTCGCATGCGCATTACGATCATATTTTAGATGTTGAACGAATTGCAAAAAATACTGGAGCAAAAGTGCTTGGAAATTTTGAAATCTATAACTGGCTTTTAAAAAACGGAATCGAAAATGCACATCCTATAAATCCAGGCGGAAAATTTGATTTTGATTTCGGAACTGTAAAATGTGTTATTGCGCAACATCCAAGCAGTTTTATGGACGGCTCTTATGGCGGTATCGCATGCGGATTTGTGCTTACAACTTCTGACGGAAACTTCTATTACAGTGGCGATACTGCGCTTACTTTAGACATGCAAATTATTCCAAAATTTACTAAACTTGATTTTGCCGTTTTCCCAATTGGCGACGGGCTTACAATGGGAATTGAAGAAGCTATTGAAGCTTCAAAACTTGTGGGCGTGACTAAAGTTTTGGGGGTTCATTACGACACTTTTGGCTTCATAATTATGGACCATCAAAAAGCGCTGGATGCTTTCAAAAATGCAAATCTTCAGCTTTATTTGCCTAAAATAAATACTTCAATCGATATTTAATTTAGAGCATTTTTCTCTGTTATATTACGCTAAAAAAGGCTTTTTAGCGAAATATCATTTATCCTTTTTGCTGAAAAAATTTGTTCATAAAAAATAATCATAAAAAAAGGAATAGTCGCAGAAACTATTCCTTTTAACACATACTATTTTTTATAGAATTTCAATCCTATGCGTGACTGAAATTCTAAATTTATTATGTGTATTTTACAAAATTAATGATCTGTTTTGAAGTCAGTTCTGGATATTGATGGTGTGGCGCATGCCCCGTTCCAGAATGAACAACCAGCTGAGCATTGGACATTTGATTGAAAAATGAATACCAATTTTCTACTGCAAAACTAATATCGTGATCGCCGCAAATGATCAAAATTGGTGTTTTAGTCTTTTTGATTTGTTCTCTAAAATTCAAAACATCTTCTCTAAAACTGTCGCCTCCGCCAAAATACAATTGAAAAACATCCATGGTCGAAGGAATTTTTTCAACCTCAATTCTTTTATGAATCCTGTCGTGCGACGCTTTTGCTGCCAATCGGCTTGACTCTGATTTTGGTTCAAAAAACAAAACAATTTCGTCGTCAAAATCATTTAAAGGTTTTAGGGCTGCATCATAAAAAGCCTGCTCAATTGGAACCAAATTTGTTCCCGGCGGATTTGTACCAACCAAAACCGCATGCGTCACAAGATTAGGATATAATAAAGTCGCCGCTTGAGCCACCAATCCGCCGTAAGACCATCCTAAAACTGCAATTGTATCCAATTTCAAAAAATCGGCAAGGTCTTTAACATCTTTGGCAACAATCGTCAAATCGGGTGCTAAACTGCCTGTTGAAGAACCAATTCCGGAATAATCAAATACAATAACATTGAACTTTTCTGCCATCAATGCCACAAATAATGGATCCCAAGTATCGAGAGTTCCTCTAAAACGGTTTACAAAAAATATCGCTTTCCCTTTTCCGTACGAACGGTAAGCAATTTTACGATCGCCGGCATCGGCAAAACGTGTTTCTGCATCATAAATTTTTTTCATAATTATAATTTAAAAATTGCTATCATTTTTTTGAACTAAGGCGGGCAAAGATTAAACCAAAATACAAAACACTTTAAAACAAGGCATTAAGAAACCTTTATCTTATTTCAAATTATGATATTTCAATAATTAAAACTTCTTTTTAACGATATATAATAATTTCAAAATGTCCTTTAACAAGAATGCTTTTATAATCAATACTTTGAAAAAAAGGCATTCCTTTTGTTTTTGCAAACCAAATTAATATTGCTTTTTTAAAAACAATCTTAACGAGGTAAGCTTATGTATTTATCTAGCAAAAAAACGATTATGTTTATTACGGGGGCGTTTGTTAGTCATTCTTGTTGGGAAGAATGGATCGTTTTTTTTAAAAGCAAAGGATACAAAACGGTTGCGCCGCCTTGGCCTTATAAAAATGAAACATCAGAAACTTTAAGACAAACAAATTCCAACTCTAAAATTGCCACTCTTCGGCTTGACGATTTGGTAGAGTATTATGCTGAAATTATTGAAAAACTGCCTGAAAAACCTATTTTGATTGGTCATTCCTATGGCGGACTTTTAACACAATTATTGATTCAAAAAGAACTAGTTTCTGTTGGAGTTTGCATGCACACTATTCCTCCAGCCGAAGTTGTTTATTTCAGCTTTTCCTTTTATAAAACAATTTGGAGCACTGTTTCTTTTTTTGATTCGGCAAATAAAGCGTATATGATGCCTTTCAAAAAATGGCAATTTTATTTTACCAATGAAATGTCATTTGAAGCACAAAAAGAAACATACGAAAAATTAGCCATTCCAGAGTCTAAATTAGTTTTAAGAGCTGTTTTATCTTCGGCTTCAAAAATAGATTTCGCAAAAAAACATTGTCCTTTATTATTCGTGTCTGGTTCCAAAGATCATTTTATCAAAGCTTCAATTCAGCATTCAAATTTTAAAAAGTACAACAATATACATTCGATAAGTTGCTACAAAGAATTTCCAGAAAGCAATCATCTGGTTTTGAAACAGGAAAATTGGAAAACTGTTGCGGAATTTATTGCGAACTGGCTCGAGAAAATTGCTTAGCTGATTTCTCTCTTAATTTCCAATTTCTTTATTTTCGAATTCAACGTTGACGGATGAATATCTAAAATCTCTGCTGCGCCACCAGCACCAGAAATTTTTCCGTTGCATTTTTTTAGAATATAAAGAATATAATCGCGCTCATTTTCTAGAATAGTTTTGATAGAAAATGGTTCAGCAGTTTGTTCCGGATGCATTTTTGCAGACATCGAAAGTTCAATTTCTTTGATTGTATTTCCTTCTGTCAGCAAAATGGCACGCTGCATTACGTGTTCTAGTTCTCTAATGTTTCCTGGCCAATTGTAATTCATGATTTGCTGCAACGCAAAATCAGAAATAATTGGAGCTTTGCGGCCCAGTTTTTCACTATAAACTTTTATGAAATAATTGGCCAAATCTGGAATATCTTCTTTTCGTTTTTTTAGAGAAGGAACAAGAATCGGGAAAACGTGCAAGCGATAATACAAATCCATTCTAAATCTTCCCGCCGCAACTTCTTCTTCAAGATTTTTATTTGTTGCGGCAATAATTCGAACATCGATTTTTAAAGATGAAGATCCACCAACACGCTCAATTTCTCTTTCCTGCAAAACACGCAACAATTTTACTTGAAGTTCTAACGACATTTCGCCTATTTCATCCAAAAAAACAGTACCGCCATCAGCAAGTTCAAATTTGCCAATTCTGCGATCAAGCGCACCCGTAAAAGCGCCTTTTTCGTGCCCGAAAAGCAACGATTCGGCAAGATTTTCAGGAATAGCGCCACAATTAATGATAACGAATGGTTTGTCTTTTCTTGGAGATAAAGCGTGAATGCTTTGGGCAATTTTTTCTTTTCCCGTTCCGCTTTCACCTAAAACTAAAACTGAAGTATCAGATGGAGCTACTTTGCGTATGTAATTGAAAACAGAAATCATTTGCGAGCTGTTGCCTATAATTCCTTCAAAACCTTCTGTTGTTTTTATGTTTTTTGTCTGTTTAATTTCAGTTTTTTGAGCAACTGAATTAAAATCTTGTTTCGAATAAATTTTATTGATAAACTGAGAAAAAGTATGCTCAAGAGAACACAAGAGTTTTAAGTTTTCTTGAGAATACACATTTAAATTCCTGCTGTAAAAAGTAAAATGATAACGCTGAATTGATGCAACCATAATAGGAAAAACCAAATACGATTTGATTCTAAAACTGTGAGCAATAAGTGCTTTGATAGGCGCTTCCTGAAGATTATTGATTAACGATTCTTCACTGTAAATAATCGGCTCCGTATCTTTCTTCGATTTGTTGTAGGTTTCGTTTAATTCTTTTTCAGAAACTGCCGCAATTTGCGAAAGCTTTTTTGAGTCAATAATTTGGTACAAATCTATATTTTTCCGAATAATCCCAAGATTGTCATAATTTGTAGCTGTTACAAATCCTGTTTCTAAATAATCAAAAGGAATATAGGTTTGAATTATTTTTCCAAAAGCCAGCAATGCTTCTTCTTTTTTTAAATCCGAATTTATAATTTCTGTAATTTCCTTTTGAAGCTGGAATTGTTGCATCAACTGGGTTTCCAAACTATATTGCTGACGATAAAACGCAATTTCCAGAGTTGTGAGAACATCTTGATCGCGAAAAGGTTTTACAATAAATCCGTAGGGTTGTGTCATTTTAGCCTGATCCAGAATGCTTTTGCTGGAATTGGCCGAAATGAATATAAACCCAATATATTTTTCTTTGAGATAATGCGCCAGTTCAATGCCAGATTTGCTTCCTTTTAACATGATATCTAAAAAAACCAAATCGGGTTTTTCGCTCTCAATTTGCTCCAAGGCCTGATCAACCGAACGCGCAATTCCTGTCACTTCATAGTTTGCCTTTTCGAGAATTAACTGTAAATCATGTGCCTCAATAAATTGATCTTCTACAATTAAAATTTTTTTTTTAAAATTAGATTCGGGCGAATTTTCAGCATAACCAGAAGCCATTTTCATTTTTGTGGTATTTTTAGTGTTATTACAAATCTAAAACATTGAGATAAAATTACTTAATTAATCGAACTAAATTAACTTTTTTACCAAATAAAAATCATAAAAATAACTTTTAATGTGAATTTTCTTGATATTTTTTCAAGCAATCAGTTGCGTTTATTTTTATATTTGTTTCACCAAAAACCTAAAAATAAATCCTTTATGAAACTTCGCTTTACTTTCTATTTGATTTTATTGAATATTTTCCTCTCTTCGGCACAATCTCCATCTGTTTTAGGTTATGATTTGAAGAAAAAAAGACTGTTGATTCAGTTCTGCTCCATGTATTTATATAATGCCAATCAAGGCACAATTGACGCTGATAGTTCTGTTGTATTGGCTTGCAAAGCTTATAAACTTCCACTTTCACTTGCCTATGACGAAGGTTTTAATAATGGCGAAAATGGTATTGGAAGTGATTTAATTAATAAAGGTAATATTGATTCGGCTAAAAGACTTTTGGCGAAAACAAAAAATGAAGATCATATCAAACTCTTATATCAGCTTTCTAATTATTATCTTTTTAAACCCGGTTCAAAACCAGACGACCTTCAAAATGCCAAAAACTTTATAGATCAATCTGTTGTTGCAGCAAATAATCTAAAAATCAAAAAATGGCAACATGAAAGTTTGTTATTGCTTGGAAAATTCTATTATCAGGCAAATAATCAAACCGAAGGAAATAAATGCTTTTTGAAAGTCATTGAGGAATGCAGAAAACAAAATAATCAATTAGGTCTTGCTCGGGCCTTAGATGCGTATGGGACAGTTTTATTCAATTTAGATCCTCAGAAAGAAAAAATATTGCAAGAAGCAATTTCAATTTACGCTTCATTAAAAATGGAGGAAAAAAGAATCGAGAACTACGCAAAAATCACAACCATTTATTTTTGGGGCGGAAAAATAAATGAGGCAAAAAAAAGGCTTTATCAAAATCTCGTAGATCTGCGAAAAATTAATTTTACCCACCAACAATTTACGGAGACCACAATTGCCTTTATTGGCATAAATCAGAGCGATCTTAAAGTTGCCCTTTATTATGCTTTAAAAAGCGTAAAAAGAATGGAAGCAGAAAAAGATTTCACACTTGGTGATGTTTACTACATGCGACTTGGTGATGTTTATAATATACTCGGCCACACTGAAGAAGCATTGGAAATGTACGATAAAAGTATCGAAATTGGTCAAAATACTTTAAACAGTGGATCTTGGTACAAAAGTTTTTTTGGTGCTATCGCGGCATTATCCGAAAAAGGAAAAAATAAGGAAGCCATTGATCATGTCAATACCATGACTGCAAAATATCCTCCTAATAATACCTTTGACAAAATGTGTATTGCCTATATTAAAGCGAATTGTTATGAAAAGTTAAAAGATTATACAAAAGCTGAGAAATATTTCAAGGAAATGGATTTTTATGCTAAACAATTGAAAGGCAGCGAAACCGCAAGAGAAATTATTCATCAGTATATTTTTATGAGTTTATTTTATGCGAACCAAAACAAGTTAAAAGAAGCCCGATTTTATGCTGATAAGGTTATGGAACTTCGCAAGACTTATAGAAAAGATTACAATTCTGAAGGTTTTCAGGTATTATTATTCCGTTTGGATTCTCTTGATGGAAACTATAAAGGAGCCTTGAAACACTTTCAAAACTTTAAAATTGTAAGTGATTCTATGTTTAGAAGCAAGAAAAACAAAGAAATAGAAGAACTTAAAATTGCTTACGAAACTGAAAATAAAGAACAAAAAATCAAACAATTAGATAAAGAAACCGATTTGCAGGAAACGGCCTTAAAGAAATCAAAATTACTGAACATCGTTTCCATATCCAGTTTGGTTTTATTGGTATTATTAATTGCATTATTATACAATAGATACCGTTTGAAGCAAAAAAATAATGCCGAATTGGAATTAAAGGAAAAAGAAATTAATCAGAAAAACATCAATCTTAGACATTTGCTCGACGAGAAAGAATGGCTTTTGAAAGAAATTCATCATCGTGTTAAGAATAATCTTCAAACCGTTATAAGTCTGCTCAATTCACAATCGGCATATTTAGAGAATGATATGGCGCTTTCGGCAATCAAAAACAGCCAGCATCGTATTCATTCGATGTCGTTGATTCATCAGAAATTGTATAATTCAGAGAATATTTCGACCATCAATATGCCTAATTACATCAAAGAATTGGTCGAATATTTACGTGAATCTTTTTCACTTGGACAACGAATTCGCTTTGATTTGAAAATCGATCCATTGGAATTAGATGTCGCGCAGGCAGTTCCTCTTGGATTAATTTTAAATGAGTCGATTACAAATTCAATTAAATATGCTTTTCCAGATGATAAAAGCGGTATGATTTACGTGACTTTGGTGCCCACTTCTGAAAACAAATACCTGCTGACAATTGCCGACAACGGAATTGGTTTTGACGCAAATATCAGCGCCAAAAAAATTAATTCATTCGGATTGAGTTTGATAAAAGGCTTAAGCGACGATTTAGATGCTGATTTCTCAATGGAAAACAAAAACGGAACCATACTTAAAATTGAGTTTTCAAAAGAATTTCCAATTAATCATAAAAGAAGATAATTTGATAGCGAAATCTCACTAATCTAAATTTGTTTAGCGAAATATAGCGCTTTTAAATGATAACAAAATCGTACAAAACCACTGTTTGCTACTACTTAAGCCGTGGCATATAAATTGGTTTCTTTCTTTAGAATAGCAGAAATTCTAACATTAATCAAATAAAAATAATCATGTCAAAATCAAAAACGATTGTACTTATTCACGGAAATTTTGTCAATGATAAAACTTGGACCGATTGGAAAAAGTATTATGAACAAAAAGGATATACGGTTTATACACCAGCAAATCCTGGACACGACGGTGATCCTGCAGAATTGAGAGCAAAAGTTCATCCAAATCTAATTCAAACTGGATTTATAGATATAGTTAACAATATCAGCAAATTAATCGATTCTCTACACGAAAAACCTTTAGTAATAGGTCACTCAATGGCGGGAATGGCTACTTTGAAATTAGTAGAATTAGGAAAAGCTGCTGCAGGGGTAAGCATTAATGGCGCGCCACCAAAAAATGTTTTTCCTCCATTTCAAACTTTAAAAACAGTAATACCTGCATTTGGTTTCTTTTCATCAAACAAATATTTTATGGGAAGCAAAAAATGGTATGATTATGCTTTTTTCAATACGATTCCGGAAGCAGAGAAAAGAAAAGCGTTTGAGAAATTTGCCGTTCCAGAAAGCTATAAAGTGAGTCGAGAATTGGTTTTAAATTCTTTTTCGAATATCAATTTCAAAAAATCGCATGAGCCTATCTTATTTGTTGGAGGTGGCAGTGATCATATCTTCCCTCCTAATCTTACAGAAACTATTGCCAATAAATATAATGAACAAGCTGGTCGCGTTGATATTAAAATATTTGATGGCAAAAGTCATTTTATTTGTGGAGAACCCGGATGGGAATCTGTAGCCGATTATATTCTTAATTGGTACGAAGCACTCTAAATATTATATTCAACTAAAAAAAGCAACTAGGCTTTTGTCAAAAATTTTCTTGACAAAAGCCTTTTTTATTTATCGGCTTAGCCAAAAAACAAAAAATAATCCGCTTAAATACACATAAAAGACAGTTTGTTACAAAATAATTACAAACCACTGATTTACAGTTAAAAATTAACATTGACGTAATACATTTACTATAAAATCACGTATTTATACGCATTCATATAACATTGAAAATGAAGTACTTTGCTTAATCAAAAACTTTAAAACAAATTTATTATGGATGAATACATGGGAACCATTAAAGTTTTCGCCTTTCCTTTTGCTCCAAAAGATTGGGCACTCTGCAATGGTCAAATTATGTCAATCGCGCAAAATAGTGCTTTGTTTTCCTTACTAGGAACTACTTTTGGAGGTGATGGTATACAGACTTTTGCACTACCAAATCTGCAAGGAAGATCTATTGTTGGACTTGGCACTGGTCCTGGCTTATCACCAATTGCTTGGGGTCAAGTGGCCGGAACGGAAACCTCAACTATCACTACTGCAAGCATGCCAGGCCACATGCACCCTATCACTGCACCTGCTGCAGTTGTTTCTTGTTCTATTAACGCTTTATCGGGAGGCACCATAACTAACGATTGTGATAGTGGCTCGAACTCTTTTGCAAGCGGAGGTGCAACTGCAAACATTTACTCTGAACCGAATGTAAATTATACCAAAGTTGGTGGAGTAACAAACTCAGTTAGTGGCGCAACTTCCTTTGCTGGAAATAATGTTCCAGTTCAAATCAGAAACCCATATTTAGCGATTAATCATTGCATCTTATTAAGTGGAGTTTACCCATCCAGAGACTAGTGCAATAGCAAATCAACAAATAACTTTTATTCTCAAAAAAAATAATTAACCAATTAAATAAAAATATCATGGACGAATATTTAGGAACCATAAAAGCATTTGCATTCAATTTTCCACCAAGAGGATGGCAATTATGTCAAGGCCAAATTGTATCAATAGCTCAAAATACGGCATTATTTTCCTTAATTGGAACTTATTATGGTGGCAACGGACAAACAACATTTGCATTGCCAGATTTAAGAGGACGTTCTATCGTTCATCCAGGTCAAGGACCAGGATTATCACCAATTTCTTTAGGTGAAGTTGGTGGAGTTGAAAACGTAACTTTAACTATAAATAACTTACCAGCTCATAATCACGCTTTAGTATCTGGCAGTGGCTCAGGGCAAGTTGCAGTTGCAACAACTATTAATGCATTAAACGGAGGTACCATTACTAACGATTGCGACAATGGTTCAAACTCTTTTGCTAGCGGTGGTGCAACGGCAAATATGTACAGTGAACCAGGAGGAACTCCAAGTGCCGTTGGCGGTATAACAACTACTATTAATGGTGCTACTGGTCTTGCCGGAAACAGCAATCCTATTGGCATCAGAAACCCATATTTGGGTGTTAACATGAGTATTTGTGTATCAGGAATTTTTCCACCAAGAGATTAATAATAAATTATAAAAACAGAGGCAAAAACACCTCTGTTTTTTAAATAGTACTTATTATGAATAAAGATATTAAAATTGGTCTTCTTATTCCAAAATCACAACAATACCCAACACTAGATCGAGATTTTATGAGAGGATTAAAACTTAACAATCTCGACGTAAAATTTTATGTGGAAAGTATTGGAATAGGTGCCAATGAAAAAATAATAATAGAGAAAATCCAAAAATTAAATCTTCAGGAAGATATAAATATTATAGTTGGTTTTTTTGGACATTATAATATGACGCAGGTTTTTGAATATACTTCAAACAATGACATTCTTTTAATTGCCGCAGATCTTGGCGCTACAATGCCATATGGAACATCGGCTTATAAAGGCGTTTATTTGAATTCATTAGGCTTGACCGAATCTTGCTACCAGTTAGGCAAGTATCTGACAACAAAAAAATATACAAAAATTGCAAGTGCAACTTCTTATTATGATTCAGGTTATGGCATGTTATCAGCCATAGAACATGCTTTTACTGAAAGTACTAATTTTTCGGGACATTATATAACTCCCTTTATTCCAAGAGAAGACGAAGCGATACATATGAATCAACATATTACAGCTCAGGAACCTGATGCTGTTTTTGCATTTTACAGCGGCTTATACGCTGAAGAAAATGCCGACTTCATTAATCAAAATAAGATTACTCAAAAATATCCTTTTTACGTAACTCCATTTTTTATCAACAACAAAATCTTAGAACAGTACCAAAACAACCCTCATGAACTCTATGTAGTAGGCTCATGGATGCAAAATAGTAGCCAAGATTCAGATTTTGAAACAGAATACGAAAAAACATATGCGGCAATTCCCACTGTTTTTTCGGTTTTAGGTTATGAAAACGGACTAATCTTGAAAAACATTCTTATTGAATCCAATTTCAATACCAATACATCCAACTTAATAAATTATGTCAATAAAGTAAATATTGAAGGCCCTCGAGGAACAATTCAATTCGATCAGGATACCAACAGAACGATATTTAACAACCATATATATAAATTAAATTCAGACCCCTTAAGTAATATAGGCTTTGAGAAGATAGAAACATTAGTAAACGAAGGATCTTTTGTCAAAGCAATTACTTCTTATAAAGAACCTGTCCAAATTACGGGTTGGCAAAACGCTTACTTATGTCATTAACTTAAATCGTATATCATGAAACAAAAATTACTTTTACATTTTATATTCTTATTTACATTATTTGCCCTGCCGAAAGCAAATGCTCAGGCGCTGGGCCCTGGTGATATTGCATTTATAGGATATAATACTGGTGCTCCATCAGATGGCTTTTCGTTTATTACATTAAAAGACATTCCTGCAGCTACTGTAATCTATTTTACAGAACAAGGTTGGGGAGCCGGAACCTGGGTTGCAGGAAGCACAGAATCGCACTTGCAATGGATAGTTCCAGCCTTTACTCCCGCTGGCACAATAGTTTCTGTAACAGAAAATGCTACAGCTGATACCTTTACGGTAACTGGAACTTCGGGTATAGGTTTGGTCGCTGGATATACTGGTTTTAACCTTGCTGCTGGTGATCAGATTTTGGCTTATACATCGGTCTCAGGAGCAAAACCGGTTTCACCAAATCAACCAACTTTTCTTGCTGGTGTGAATGGTGATTATAATTCTGCTGATTTTGACCCTGTAACGCATTGGAACCTTTCCACGACCTCCGGAGGACCTTCAAGTGCTTTGCCACTAGGACTCACAAATGGTGTAAATTGTGTTGCTTTATTCCCCGCAAATCAAGCTGAAATTGCAAACAATAAATATGATGGTACGTTAACAGGTACAGTAGCCGAACTATTAGCTAAAATAAATGATTACACCACTTGGATACATGACGCTTCTACTAATTATACTATTACACCGGCAAGCTATCCAACACCAGCGGTTACCACAACCGTTTTAGCAACAGTAGCCACTTCTGCCGCTACAAATGTCAGATCTGTTTCTGCAACTTTAGGTGGTCAAGTAACAGCAGATGGCGGCGATGCATCAGTAGAAAGAGGAATTGTATGGGCTACAACTGCAAGTCCAACCACCTCAAATACTAAAGTCCAAATAGGAACTGGAACAGGAACTTTCAGCGCCATTATTACAGGACTTCCCGCTGGAACTTTGATTCATTTTAGAGCTTACGCCAAAAATAGCTCAGGAACTAGCTATGGAAACGATTTAACTTTTACAACAGGTACAGCCTTAGGCACTTCCTCTACATCGCAAGTTAATATACTTTGCAATGGTGGAAATAATGGATCTGCAACCGTTGTTGCGTCTGGCGGCTCTGCTCCGTATTCTTATGCATGGGCTCCTACTGGAGGAACTGGTGCAACTGCAAGTAATCTTTTAGCGGGAAACTATACTGTTACCATTACAGATAATGAATCAACATCAATTACAAGAAATTTTACGATAACAGAGCCTTCTTTGTTAACTGCACTGTCATCGCAGACTAATATCACTTGTAATGGCGCTGCAAATGGTAGTGCAACTGTTACTCCTAGCGGAGGGACTGGCCCATACACATACTCATGGGCCCCGTCTGGCGGAACTGCTGCAACTGCTAGCAATCTAGCGGCGGGAACGTATACAGTAACTATAAAAGATAATAATAACTGTCAAATTACAAGAAACTTTACATTTAATGAGCCTGCTGTACTAGATGCTACTGCAGGAGCTGTAACCAATGTTACTTGTAATGGAGGCACAAATGGCACGGCCAAAGTAAACGTATCTGGAGGAACTGCACCATACACTTATTCATGGGCACCTACTGGAGGAACTGCCGCAACTGCAACAGGACTGTCTGCTGGAACATATACCGTAACCGTAACAGATGCTAATGGTTGCCAGGATTCTCAAGCATATATCATAACACAGCCATCAGCACTTGTGGCTTCATTTGGATCTCAAACCGATATTCTTTGTAATGGCGGTAGTACTGGAACAGCTACAGTTAATGTAAGCGGAGGAACTCCTTCGTACACCTACTCATGGGCACCTACTGGAGGAACTGCCGCAACAGCTACAGGACTTGTAGCGGGCATCTACACGGTTACGGTTAAAGATGCCAATAACTGTACCACGACACAAAGCTTCACAATTACACAGCCCCCGATACTAATAGCTACACCTGTAGCCCAGACCAATGTCGCTTGTAATGGTGGCAATACAGGATCAGCAACAATTAGTGCCACAGGAGGAACTGGAACATACACTTATTCATGGGCACCGTCCGGAGGAAACGGGCCAACTGCAAATGGACTGACCGCAGGAACATACACCGTGACCGTAACAGATGCAAATTCGTGTACGGCAACTAAAAACTTCACTATTACTCAACCATCTGCAATGGTTATCTCTCCTTCGCAGAGTAACGTATCTTGTAATGGAGGTGCAAATGGAAGTGCTACAGCAAGCGTAACAGGAGGAGTTCCTTCTTACAGCTATGCATGGGCGCCTTCGGGAGGAACTGGAGCAACAGCTGCAGGACTATCAGCAGGAACATATGCTGTCACAGTAACAGATGCGTACGGATGCACCGCAACACAAAACTACACGATCACCGAACCAACTGCAATCAATATCACTCCTTCTCAAACCAATGTTTCCTGCAATGGAGGTTCTAATGGAAGTGCTACTGTAAACGTAAGTGGAGGAACCGGAGCATATACTTATTCCTGGGCGCCATCCGGAGGAAATACCGCAACAGCTAGCGGTCTATTAGCAGGAACTTATACAGTCACAGTAACTGATGCGAACAATTGCATGAAAACGCAGAGTTTTACCATCACCCAGCCAAGTCCACTGACCGCAACAACATCAAAAACTGATGTATTGTGCAATGGCGGTGCTACAGGAACAGCAACGGTAACTGCCACAGGCGGCACTGGTTCATATACGTATGTATGGTCACCTTCGGGAGGAACTGCTGCAACAGCTACAGGTTTGGTTGTCGGTAATTACAGCTGTACCATAACGGACAGCAATGGATGTTTCATCACTAAAAATTTCACTATCAACCAGCCTTCTGTATTAACCGCTACTACATCCCAAATCAACGCCACCTGTTCTGCAGGTGGGCAAGCTGTCGTAACGCCATCTGGAGGTGCTGGGGGTTATACCTATTTATGGTCACCGGGAGGGGCTACAACCCAGGTTGTCAGTGGTCTGGCAACAGGAAACCATAGCTGTATCATTACCGATGCGAACGGGTGCACTATTACCAAAAATTTTATTATATCCACGACAAATACATTAGTTGCCAGCACATTCCAAACAAATGTACTGTGCAATGGCAACAATACCGGATCGGCAGGTGTGATCCCTTCTGGTGCTCCAGGGCCTTATACATATGTCTGGTCACCATCTGGAGGAAGTGCCGATACAGCAACTAACTTGACCGCAGGAAATTATTCTGTGACTATTACCTCTTCAAACGGATGCTCTATAATTAAAAACTTCACAATTAGCCAGCCAAACGCCATGACAGTTACTCCATCTCAAACTGGTGTGTCTTGCAATGGCGGTTCTAACGGATCTGCAAGCGTTTCTGTAACTGGTGGAACTGGCGGATATACTTATTCATGGGCGCCTTCTGGCGGAAATGGAGCTACGGCACTAGGATTATCTGCCGGAACATACACAGTGACAATAAAAGATGCTAATTTATGTCAGAAGACGCAGAGTTTTACTATTACTGAACCAGCTGCAATTACAGCAACTAAATCACAAACTAATGTTTCGTGCAACGGAGGAGCCAACGGATCAGCAACCGTAAGTCCTACTGGAGGAACAGGAGCTTATTCTTACTTATGGATGCCATCGGGAGGAACTTCAGCCACTGCAAGTGGACTAACTGCAGGAACCTATACCGTGACAATAAAAGATGCCAATTTATGTCAGATAACGGAAACGTTCACTATCAGCGAGCCTGCCGTACTGAGCGCTACATCATCCCAAACCAATATTTCCTGTAATGGAGCCAATAACGGAACGGCTTCTGTAAGTGTAACGGGTGGAACAGGAACCTATACTTATTTATGGTCTTCTGGAGCTTCTGCAGCGACTGCAACTGGATTAAGCCCAGGAAATTATAGCGTAGTGATTACTGATGCCAATGGCTGCACACTGACGCAAAATTTCACTATCAACCAGCCTTCTGCGCTTTCAGCAACAGTTTCACAAAGCAATGCTTCATGCAATGGCGGAACCAATGGAGTTGCCTCAGTAAACGTTACTGGAGGAACCGGAACTTACAGTTATACATGGTCTCCATCGGGAGGAAACTCAAATACTGCAACAGGATTATCTGCAGGAAACTACAGTGTATTGATCACTGATGCCAACGGATGTGCCTTGACACAAAATTTCACCATTTCAGAGCCGGATGCATTAGTATTGGCTCCATCAAAAACAGATGTTTCCTGCAATGGCGCTAACAATGGAACTGCAAGCGTTTCAGTTTCTGGAGGAACTGGTGCCTACACTTATTCATGGGCGCCATCTGGAGGAACTTCGAATACTGCAACAGGATTAAGTCCGAATAACTATACCGTGACTGTAACAGATGCCAATGGTTGCACAGCAACTAAAACAATCACTATTGAGCAACCGGAAGTTCTTGCAGCAACTCCTTCTCAAAGCAATATCACCTGTAATGGAGCGAACAATGGAACTGCAAGCGTTTCAGTTTCTGGAGGAACTGGAGCATACATTTATTCATGGTCTCCTTCCGGCGGAACCTCGAATACTGCAACGGGATTAAGCCCAGGAAACTACAGCGTACTTGTTACAGATGCCAATGGTTGTACTTTGACTCAAAATTTTACAATCTCTCAACCTTCTGCTCTTTTAGCAACAACCGCTCAAACAAATGTTTCCTGCAATGGTTTGAACAACGGTACTGCATCCATAATCGTAACTGGAGGAACGGGTTCTTACACTTACTTGTGGTCACCAGCAGGTGGAATATTGAATACTGCCTCAGGATTGAGCCCCGGAAACTACACCGTTACTGCAACTGATGAAAATTCGTGCTCTATAACCAAAAGCTTCACAATTACAGAACCTACTCTATTGGTGGCAACACCATCACAGACTAATGTGTCCTGCTATAATGGCGCAAACGGCTCTGCTTCAGTAAATGTGGCTGGAGGAACAGGTTCTTATACTTACTTATGGAGCCCATCTGGAGGTACAGCAAATACAGCCAACGGACTTAGTCCTGGAACATATAATGTAACAATTACAGATGCAAACTCTTGCTCTATAACGCAAACTTTTGTCATTACAGCTCCAGCAAACCCCGTAAGTCTCACGACTCTTAATGCTGCAAACGTAACCGTAAGCGATGCTAATCTTTCCGGAACAGTGAATTCTGACGGAATCAATAGAGACAATGGTAGCTGTCTGTCTGAAGTAGGTTTTGTTTATGCAACACACGCCAACCCAACTGTTGCAGATATAAAAATCAATAAAGGAAGTTCTCTTGGAGCAATCACTTCATCTATAACAGGATTGAAAGGCAATACGACATATTATGTTAAAACTTATGCAATCAACAGCAACGGTTATGTGAACTACGGAAATGAAATCAGCTTTACCACAGAAAAATACAAGTTGTTCATAACAGCCACGGCAGGGCTTTCAAAAGTCTATGGTACGACAGACCCTATATTTAGCTTTACTGCAAATGGATTTGCAAATGGAGATACTAATGCAATACTAACCGGAAAGCTTTCAAGAGATACAGGCGAGAATGTAGGAACCTATAGCATCAAAGCTGGAACTATCAATGCAGGAGCAAACTATATCATTGTTTTTGCCGGTGCCACTTTTGAGATCATCAAAGCAAACCAAACGATAACATGGACACAAAGCTTGGATCTGGGATGTGATACAGGAAATACAGCACAGCTTACTGCTACGTCTAGTAGCGGACTTCCGATCTCCTATGTCATAGCAAATACAGCTATCGGCGAAATCGTTGGAACAACCCTAAACATCAAAAATTCAGGAAATACAACGATTACAGCCAGTCAAAATGGCGATCAGAATTACAACCCTGCTACATCGGTTACAAGACCAGTAGTTGTGAGCCAGTCTGGCCTTATCATACAACAATGGGCTGATGTCTTGTTAGCTGACAATAAAAATAAAAACTATGTTGCTTGGCAATGGTATAAAAATGGGGCGTTGGTCTCTGGCGCAACACGTCAATATTATAGTGAAAACCAAGCCTTGAATGGAACTTATTATGTTATTGCAACTGATAAAAACGGAAATTCAATAAAATCTTGTCCTTTGGTACTAACTGGAGCTCCTTTTTCTAAAACTCTGAAAATTTATCCAAACCCAGTAAGAGCCTTGAATGAATTTACAGTCGAATGTAATTTCAGTGAATCTCAGCTTAGTGGTGCAACTCTAGCGATCTTTAACGTGACTGGAACACAAATTCAGACTGTTTCTAATGTGAAAGCTAAGAATCAGGTTACAGCACCTTCACAATCAGGTATCTACATTGTACTTCTGACACTATCCAATGGTGAACAGAAAACAATTAATTTACTGGTAATCTAACAATTGAGATTTAATTTAAAAAAGATGAAAATGAAGATCAAGATAGCAACAGCACTATTTTTATTATACGGCCTCCATGCAAGCGCTCAGGAAATTACAGTCAAACTAAACGGAGGCCCCTCAGGAATTCTTTATGACAGTTCAATTGGCGACGGTCAACTAAAAATCGGAGGAGGATTAGGAATTGGTTACACCTATTTTTTCAGCAACCATTGGGGAATCAATTCCGGTTTAGATTTTATGTACAATCAAAACAGCTTCAAACTTAATGATGGCAATACCATCAGTTCATACAAGATCGATGACCAAGGATCGGCATTCGAATATCAGGTTTCACCAAAGAACTACAAAGAAGACCAACATTTCATGTCATTTGCCGTTCCGGTGCTTTTGCAGTACAGAACATCATTCGCAAGCCAAACGGAATGGTATTTAGGTTTCGGCGGAAAAATATTATTTCCAGGAAAACAGAAGATAAAGGCTTCGGCAGATGAAATACAATTAAGTGGTTATTATCCCGACCTGAATATCCTGATCGACGACCTGCCTTCTCACGGATTCGGGAAAGTCACCAATTGGAAAGACGAGGCTTCTGTAAGCCTTGACCCAACCTTTCTTATAAGCGTAGAAACTGGGTTGACCTTTAAACTTAAGGAAAACATGAAGCTTTACACAGGAGTATACGCAGACTACGGATTAACAAACTTGACCAATGACAATCCTAATGCAAACATTGTAACTTATAGTCCTAGCGGTATCAACAATTTACAGGCTGAGGGCGTTATCGGCAACAACAAAGTTGTACAAGAAACCCGTTACTTTTCTGCGGGAATTCAGCTTAAACTAGGTTTTTCGCTGAATAAGTCAAAATCTCAGCCGGCAGAAATGGCACAACCTCAAAACGTAACTGAGAGTGTCGCACCAAAAGCAGAGCCAGCACCTGCTCCACAAAAAGTTCCCGAACCGGCAACTAAGCCAAAAGAGATTACGGCAGAACAACGCGCCTATATCGAAAAACCTTTGGCTTTCAATGAAATTGGAAATACTTCGGTTACTCCCGAATTAGCCGAAAGACTTGATGGAATCGCCAAAATCCTTAACGAGAATAATGACGTCGAACTGAATGTAACAGGATATACCTGCGACATCGGGACTGAGAAACGCAATTTGGAAATCGGACAACTTCGTGCACAAGCTGTAGCGGACTATCTTAAAAACAAGGGAATCCAAAACAGCAGAATTCACCTGTTCTCAAAAGGAGAAAACGATCCGCTCGTTCCAAATACTCCAGCCGAAAACAAGCCTTTGAATCGTCGAGTTTCCCTTGTCCTAATCGACAAATAATCATTTGACTGTCCACATTTCTTTTTATACAAAAGGAGCTATTTTTAATAAATAGCTCCTTTTTTTTTATGAAATTAAAATCAAAAACTTTCTATTCCATTACAGCAGATGCAGAAGATGAAATCTTAAAATCGGCATATCGCCATGACTCATCAAAAGCAGTTTTGATTTTTAATGCTTCGCTATCTTTTTTCTGTTTTACTAACGAATTATACAATCCGATTAATGCCCAGCCGTTTTTGCGCCAAATCTCTAAATCCTTGCGATAGATTTTTTCTGCTTCGTTGTATTTTTCAGCTTTAAGCAGAACTGCACCTAAATAATGCCGCACCGAGAAAAACCAATCAGGAGGCTCGTTATAATTGAGATTGTCTTCAATTTCTATTGCTTCGTTTAACAACAATATAGATTTATTTAAATCCTTTTTCTTTGAAGCAATTCCTGCTTCAAGAACTTTTGAAGCAATACGAGCAAGATCTGAAGTAGTATTAATATTCCAAATTGTAAGGTCCTTCAGTTTCGTATTTTTTGATAGCTGATCAAGAGCTGAAAATTCTTTTTCGGCATTTATCAAATTATTTTTTCCTAGATAAGCCATTCCTCTTGCATAATGCCAAATAGCTTGCGGATAAACAAGATCCTTATCTGGTTTAGGAAGTGCAATAATGGTATCCCACATGGCAAATTTTACAGCAATATAATATGGAATCGTATAATAATGCTGCAAAGTTCCCCATCCTGGCTGTCGCATAATCTCAACTGAAATATGCTTTTGAAGTTTTTTAGCGTTATTCCAAGCCAATTTAGAATTTCCTTCTAAAGCTGCTGTTGCGGTCAAAAAATGATAATTATGCGGATAATAAGCTAGCGGATATGCTCCTTGCGCGTGACAAACGGTAGTATAAAGGCTGTCAATTTTTATAGCTTGAATATTTGAAAGCGATCCTTGGTGATAATCTCCTGTACGAATGTAAATATGTGACGGCATATGAACCAAATGGCCAGATTCTGGAACCAAAGTTTCTAATAACTTAGCACTTTTTAAAGCCTTTTCAGGTGTGGAAGAAGCTTCTAAAGCATGTATATAAAAATGATGTGCGCCAGGATGTTTTGGATTTCTTACCATCAATTCCTGCAGAATTTCTACTATTTCGGGAGTCCATTTTTTTATTGCTCCGGTATTTTTATCATACAAATCCCAAGGATGCAAATTCATTAACGATTCAGCGTAAAGTGCTCCAATATCAGGATCTGTTGAAAATTTAGTATATACTTTTTTCATGGCTTCGGCATAGGCAATATCCAATGGTTTTCTGTCAGCGGGTGGATTTTTGACATATCTTACAGCCATTGCGTCTATTAGCGCGATTTCTTTTGGCGAACATTTTTCCGAAAACTTTTTGGCTTTTTGAATGGCATCATAAGCCCGCTGAAAATTATCTTCTTCCATTCCAGCATTATAATTTGGACCTAAAACATACGCAAAACCCCAATATGCCATCGCACAATTAGGATCTAAACGCGAAGCTTCATAAAATGATCTTGCGGCTTCGGCATGATTAAAACCATATGCCAGCATCATTCCTTGATTGAAATACTGCTGTACTTCTTGATTTTTAGTAGAAATTTTAAAATCTATTCCTTTCAGGCCTTTAAATTTTGGTGCTTTTTTATTTAACAAATACCAATCTTTATCTGTAGTCTTTGGCGAAAAACATCCTTGGGTAGCAGTAATTTTTGTTGGTTTTGATTCCGTATTTTTGTTTTTATTACAAGCAAAAAGAAATAAAACAGCAAATAGCAAATAATAATGTTTCATCATAAAAACTATTTAATTTATTACATCAGTGAAACAATTCCTAAACAAAGAAAGTTGCTAACAAAGTTATAAAAAATCAAAACTAAACACTTGTTTTTCAATAAAATACACCTAAATCAAAAACATTAAACACAAAATGAGTAATCAAATAATTGACAAACAAACCACCGAACATTATGTGTGGGGCGAAAATTGCGATAGCTGGGTCTTAGCGGATACTGCTGGACTTTCAATAAAACAGGAAAGCATGCCACCTTCAACTAGAGAAAAATTGCATTTTCATACTGAAGCGCAACAATTTTTCTTCATTTTGAAAGGCACAGCAACTTTTTATTTGGCAAAAAATAAAACAATTGTTACCGAGCAAAAAGGAATATTGGTTCAGCCAAAAACCAAACATTATATTGCAAATGAAACTTCAGAACAGCTTGAATTTCTCGTGATTTCACAACCAACAACAAATAACGACAGAACTACAATTGAAGAGTAATATTTTACTCTTCTTCTTTCATTTTAAAGCTTCCGTCGTCTGGGTATTTGATGCTGTCTTTTAATTCTTCAATGCGTTTTGGGTCAAAATATGGCAATTGCAGTTCGTTGTTTTCTTTCCATTTTTTAACGATTTTAGAAACTGCATCAGATTTTTCGTTAGAAGAAACAGTATCACGAGCCATATAAATAGTTTGAGATGGATAAGCCAGCGAAGTACCGCTTTTTTCAATGATATCCATCATTCGCAATAAAACATCTTCCTGCACTTCTTGTGATTTCTCTAAACTAATGGCTTCGATATACGCTGTAACTTCTACTTTCAAGGCATCTGCCGTAATTCCTGTAAAACGAACAATTGGTGGAGAATCTAAAATTGCAGGATGCGCATAAAGCAAAGACCTAATTTCTACCAATAAATAACGCATTTGATCGGGAGTGGTTTCCATTCTAAAACCTAATATCGGATTAAATATAAAACGATCACGATGCGCAAAATTTTCTATTTTGCTTGCCGATAATTGTCCGTTAGGAATAGTCACAATCGTTCGCGCTTGCGTTCGCAAGGTTGTTGAGCGCATTCCTATTGATTCTACCGTTCCTTTGATATCATCGACTCTGCAATAGTCACCTACTCGAATTGGCTGATCAGCAATAAGACTAACACTTCCAACAAAATTTTCTATCGTTTTTTGTGCTCCAAGCGCCAAAGCAATCCCCCCAATTCCCAATGCCGCAAGTCCAGCTGTAACATCTACACCAATAATACCAAGTATAGCAATAACTCCAATGACAATAATGGCCGCTTTAGTTGTACGATTTAAGAATAAAATAGTAGAAACTGCTGAGACCCGGCCGCTTAAACTCATTCTCTTACGAGTGAACGTACTTACAAAATCGGTTATTCTCCAAAGCAATATTAAAAAAGCAATTATTCCAATAGTGATGATGATGATACTATAACGCTGACGAACTACAATAGAAATCCCCATTCGTTGCGTAAATACAACAAATAAAATTACAGCAAGAAACATTTGAATAGGCAATTCAAAAGCTTCAATTATAGCCCTGCCTTTATCGCTTTCGGCTCTTTTCCAGATTTTTTGAATCATAAAGACCAAAGCAAAAAGCAACATTTTAGAAAGCAAGTATGACACTACCATCATAATTACGACAACTGCCCAATGCCCCAAAGGAACATTTCCTAATTTCTTTTCTAATAAAAAATCAGGCAATATCCGGTCTAAAAAAGTCTTTTCATTTGCAACATCAGCTGAAACAATCGATTCTATAGTTTCTGCCGAAAAAAGCCATAAAGCAGGCTGACTGTCATCTGACTGGTTTTCTACATACAACTGAATTACTGTTTTATTGGTAGATATGTTTCCAACTAGATCTACACCAATTGCTTGATCATCATCTGTACGTCCAGTTTCTTTATTGCTGATAATTGATGAAGGAGATAAGTTGCCACCTTGATCCAATAGCAATTGGAAAGTCTTTGCTATTTTTATTCTTTCTGCAGTTTTGCGATACGAGCGTTTGCTCAACACAAAATACTGGCTGGCACGCAAATAATTTTGCTCGCCAATTGCCTTTATGAATCCGTTTACTGTTCCCTGAGGTGTACGCCTTCCGAGCGAATCTTCTGGTGTTTTTTCAGGCTCTTCTGTAACTGTTTTGGCAGTACCCAATAATTGAGAAGACACCGAATTTGGCATAACTAACAATAGCAATAATAGCGATAAATTACACAGGAAGCGTTTTGTATCTAAAATCATGTAAATCTATTTTAGCTGTTTAATCTTCTAAAAATAAGAAATATAGAAGAAAAAAGAAATCTTTCAGCAAGAAAAAAACAAAGTCATAAAATCAAAAGAAATTATTTTTTTATTTTTATTAAAAATAAAAAAGACAGTGATAATAATTACCACTGCCTCTTTCTTTGAACTAAATTGTTCTTTTTAATTTCAACAATTTTGGAATTTGAAATTTTATTTTTTGGATTTTATACCTATTGCGCACTTTCATTCATAGCTTTCATCAAAAGTGTATAAGCATTTTCTACCACCAATTTTGATGAAGAAGTAATAACTTCTGAAGAAAATTGCTTAAAACCATTTTGAGCAATTCCTGCTTTTACAGCTACGATTTTATAACTGTTGTTTCCGTTGTCTTCAAAAACATAACTTTTACCTTTCCAATCCACAATGGCATTTTCAGGCAATGTCAACTGTTTTATATTCATGATATGAATATCTGCATTTACAAAAAGTCCCGGTAAAAAAAGTGAATCGTAACGATCTAATCGTGCGATAACCTCAGTGGCACGATCCTGATTCAGACTATGGTTGATATATTGAATTTTTGCACTGAATTTCTTTTCAGGATTAGAATTACTATAAACTTCTAATTTTTGTCCTTCCTTAAGCGATTGAACATCTTTTTCAAAAACAGTAAAAGTCAGCATTACATCTTGGATATTCGTTAATTCAAAAAGCATTTCAGTTGGCGAAACATATTTACCGTTATTGATGTTTACCTTTGAAACCAACCCATTTACAGGAGAAACTACATTGATTGCTTTTGTAATGTTTGAAGCATTCAATCGGTTTACATTAAGTCCTAACAATTCTAGTTTTTGTGCCAATGATGCCATTGCAATTCGCTGTGTTTCGCGTTCAGCTGTAACTTGTTCAAAAACCTTGTCGCTGCTTGCTTTTTTTGCATTCAATTCTTTCTGACGGCTAAATTCTAAATTCGCTGCTTTGAACTGTTCTTTTGCAGTCAAATAATCCTGTTGCAGTTGAATGTATTGCATATCTTCAATTACGGCCAAAACTTGTCCTTTTCGCACATGCATTCCCACAACAATATTTGTCCTTTTAATATAACCGCCTAACGGAAAAGTTACATTTACCAAACTGTTTGGCGGTACTGTAACTTCTCCCTGAAGTTGCACAATAGCGCTGAGTTCTTTTTCTACAGGATTTCCTATTACGATTCCGGCATTTTTAGCCTGTTCTGCTGATAAGGTTATTAAATTAGAATCTGTTTTTCCTGCTTCAACCTGTTTATTTTCTTCCTTTTTACCGCATGATATCAGCATCAGTAAGGCAATTGTAAACGCAAAAATGATTTTCTTTTTCATTGCATTATAAATTTGTTATTGTTTGCAAGGTTATCAAAGCCTTATTATAATTATTTACCGTATCCAGATATTCATTTTTGATCGTAATCGCTTGATTCACGACTAAAACCCACTGTAAGTAATCAATATCTCCATTTTGTAATTGACTATTGGCCGCATCAATAATAGTTTGTGCATTAGTCAAACCGTCGTTTTCGTAATATTGAAGACTTTCTTTGTATTTCTGAACTTCTTTAGAAGCATTTTGTATTTGTGCGGAAACTTCAATTTTTACAGCTTCTGATTGTGCTTCCAAATTTTGAAATTCAGCTTTTGCTGCTTTGCTTTTCGCAGATTGACTCCCAAAAAACAGCGGAACACTTAGTCCTGCAGTGACATAACTGAATCGATCTGACGAATCATAATATACTTCCTGTCCTGTAGCATTAGTTTGAAAACCCGTAATACTCAAATTATTATATCCAAAATTTAAATCTGGCATCAAACGAGCTTTCTCGGTTTTCCAACGCCATTTTGCAGCTTCTGCTTCTTGTTTCCAAACTTTTGTCATAGGCAATTCATCTGTATTTACAACTTCCAAAAGTTGGTTTGAATCCATTTTCAAGTTTGATTTATCTGGCGAATATTGTTTGTCATCTTGCAACAAAGCGTTAAATGAACGAAGCGCGATATCAACATCAAGTTCCAACATATTTAGCTGATTCGTATAAAACTGCCTTGCCGATTGCGAAGCGCTTTTTTCTAAAACATTCGTTTCTCCAGCTTTAAATCGCAGTTGTGACTTTTCTTCCATCAATCGGTAAATGCTATCTGCATAATGCAAAAGGCCGCGTTTATTATTCAGCCAAACCAATTCGTAATATAATTTGCGAACAGATGATTTTACCTCCTGCTGTGTCAACTGATTTTGCGCTTTTGCAACTTCAGCTCCCGCCGTTAACGCTTTTTTTTGTCTAGAATACACTGTTGGGAAATTAATAGTCTGACTGATTCCAAAACGTGTATCATTTAATCGACTGTTAAATTGCCCATAATCGGCATCGATTTGTGTTTTTGGAAGATCATAAGCCGATTTATTCAAAAATGCTTTAGAGGCTTCATTGAATTTTGCGGCTTTGATTCTGCTGTTATTTTTAAGAGCAATTTCAATCGACCTTTGCAACGAAATTTTTTCTGTCTGTTGTGCATAAAGTCCATTAAAACCATTTAATAGAAATAGCACAACAATAATTGTTGTGATGTTTTTCATTTTCTTTTTCTTTCTAAAAGATTTCATATTATAGGTCATCAAATAAATGGCTGGAAGCACAAAAAGAGTCAACAATGTAGCTGTCACTAGCCCGCCAATTACAACAGTTGCAAGCGGGCGCTGTACTTCTGCTCCTGCTCCATTACTGAGCGCCATTGGCAAAAAACCTAGAGATGCCACGGCTGCAGTCATCAATACAGGACGAAGTCGGTTTTTGGTTCCTGTTATAATAATATCTAAAGGATCTGTGATTTCGCCGTGTTTTTGGATTCGGTTAAACTCTGATATCAATACAATTCCGTTTAATACTGCTACTCCAAAAAGAGCAATAAATCCAACTCCTGCCGAAATACTAAACGGCATATCGCGCATCCATAAAGCAAAAACGCCTCCGATGGCAGATAATGGAATAGCAGTAAAAATGATAATTCCTTCTTTAAATGATTTAAAAGCAAAATACAACAGTGCAAAAATCATTAAAAGTGCTGCTGGAACGGCAACTCCTAGTCGGCTTTTGGCTTGCTGTAAATTTTCAAAAGAACCTCCGTAAGTAATATAATATCCCGGATCCATTTTGATCTGCGCATTGACTTTTTGCTGTAATTCGTTTACGATGCTTTGTACGTCACGCCCGCGAACGTTGAATCCAACAATAATCCGGCGTCTGGCATCTTCACGCTGAATCTGGTTTGGCCCTTCTATTTCCTGAATAGAAGCCACTTGATACAATGGAATCTGTGTTCCGGAAGGTGTCGCGACTAAAAGATTTCTAACATTTTCAATGCCTTGTCGTCCGCTGTTTTCAACGCGCACCACTAAATCAAAACGCTTTTCACCTTCGTATATATTTCCAGCTACAGCTCCGGCAAAAGCAGCATTTACTGTTCGGTTAATGTCTTGAACATACAGCCCATATTTTGCCATTTCCGCCCAATTGTAATCAATTACGATTTGGGGCATACCGGTAACTTTTTCAACATAGAGATCGGCTGTCCCTTTTACGGTTTTGCTAATTGCACCTAGTTTTTCTGAATATTCATCAAGTTTATCGAGATCTTCTCCAAATATTTTACAAACAACATCTTGCTTTGCTCCTGTCATTAATTCATTAAAACGCATCTGAACTGGAAACTGAAAACCTGTTGTTACACCTGGTGCAACTTCTTGAACTGTTTTTGCCATTTTTTCGGCTAATTCAGAGAAAGAGGAAGCACTTGTCCATTCTGATTTATCTTTTAGAACAATAATCATGTCGCCACCTTCAATTGGCATCGGATCGGTCGGAATTTCGGCGCTTCCAATTCGAGAAACTATTTTTTTGACCTCAGGATATTGTTTTTTCAATTCGGCCGAAATTTTTACAATCGTTTCCGTTGTAGTCGAAAGATTTGTTCCCAAAAGCATGCGGGTTTCTACTGCAAAATCTCCTTCTTCTAATTGCGGAATAAATTCGCCTCCCATCAATCCGAATACGAATACGGCGAAACCAAATAGTACAACTGCTGTCACGACAATACTCTTTTTAATAGCTAATGCTTTTGTAAGCGCTTTTTCATACCAACTTTCTAATCTTAACATTACACGATCGGAGAAGTTAAGTTTATGACTTATTTTTTTGCTGATAAAAAGCGAACTCACCATTGGCACATATGTCAACGATAATATAAAAGCACCTAAAATGGCAAACGCAACAGTCTGAGCCATTGGTTTGAACATTTTTCCTTCAATTCCTTGGAGTGATAAAATTGGCAGATATACAATCAGAATTATGATCTGTCCAAAAACCGCAGCGTTCATCATTCGCGAAGCTGAACCAGAAACTTCCTTGTCCATTTCTTCCTGAGAAATGTTATCTATCGATTGGTATTTTTTTGATGTATGAATATGATGCAAAATCGCTTCGACGATAATAACGGCGCCATCTACAATAAGTCCGAAGTCGAGCGCTCCTAAACTCATTAAATTGCCACTTACGCCAAAAGTATTCATCATAATAATAGCAAAAAGCATCGCTAACGGAATAACTGAAGCAACAATAAGTCCAGCACGTAAATTTCCGAGAAACAATACCAAAACCAGAACCACGATCAATGCTCCTTCCATTAAGTTGTGCTCAACGGTTCCTATGGCGTTGTCGACCATTTTGGTACGATCTAAAAAAGGCTCTATTTTAAGTCCCTCAGGAAGAATTTTTTCGATTTCGGCTACTTTGCTTTTTACATTTTCAATGACATTGCTAGCGTTCTCGCCTTTAAGCATCATCACAATTCCCCCAACCGATTCGCCGATATCATCTGTGGTTAAAGCACCGTAACGTATTGCCGAAGATAATTTTACTTCTGCTACATTTTTAACCAATAGCGGAGTTCCCGCTTGGGTCGTTTTAATAACAATATTTTCAATGTCTTCAATCTTTTTGGCAAGACCAACACTTCGGATATAAGATACTGTCGGACCTTTTTCAATATAAGCCCCGCCAGTATTTTGATTGCTTCGGCTTAAAGCATTAAAAACATCGCTGATTGTTAAATTCTGTGCTTTTAATCGGGCTGGATTTACAGCAACTTCATATTGTTTGAGCTTTCCTCCAAAGGTAGAAACATCAGCAATTCCGGGAGTTCCTAGCAATTGTCTTCGTACTGTCCAATCTTGAATAGTTCGTAAATCGGCTAGTGAATATTTGCTTTCGTAACCGGGTTGTGGTTTTAAAACATATTGATAAATTTCACCAAGTCCTGTCGTGACGGGCGCCATTTCAGGCATATTGGCATTTTCATCAATTTCGACTTTCTGTAATCGTTCCGTTACCTGCTGACGCGCCCAATACACATCGGTATCGTCTTCAAAAACAATTGAAACAACAGACAAACCGAATCTCGAAATACTTCGGCTTTCTTTTAATTGCGGAATATTGCTTACTGCTTGTTCAATAGGGAATGTAATCAAACGTTCCACATCTTCAGCTCCCAATGATGGAGCCGTAGTTATAATTTGTACCTGATTATTAGTGATGTCAGGTACGGCATCAATTGGCAAACGGGTTACTTCGAACACGCCGTAGATAATCCACAGCAATGTAAAAATACCAATCGCCAGTTTATTATGAACTGAAAACTGAATGATTTTATTAAGCATAATTTCTTTTTTAGGAATACTAAAATGCAATGCATATACTGTTTAAACTGTATAGCATTGGTTAACTTCCGATAAAAAGAATTAGGCAATTGGAGGTCTGAACAGACTTCCCAAATAAGGATTTGTGTGAAAATTTGCTTTGTAATTATTTACAAAATGAGAATCAAGAGGAATTATGTGTAAAGTAGAAGTATAAACTCTGCTTGGAATAAATAAAATATGTTGCGAATGCGGATCAACCTTCTTAAAAGGAAGTTGCATATCACGCTCATCATCATTATCGTTTATATCTTGACCTAAGTAATGCATCGCGAGAAAATGAGTGAAGGAAAGTCCTTGTCCGTTTGGTCTTTCCTGATGCTCCATATAGTGCTGTATCAGCACAGGAACTTTGGATAATTGCCCCAAAAAGCAATTATTAAAGTTGATTAGAAGAATCAGTATGTAAAGTATGATTTTTCGCATACTACAAAAATATTAAGATTAAGACTTTATCACAAAACTTATCTGTTAAATATTTTTGATTCAAAATATTCTAGCTCTTTATTGAGCGCAATAAGCAAGCCTCCATGCAAAAAGCATGGAGGCAAGGAGTAAATTTTTCATCTTATGTTTTTTAGAAAATTCTTTTCAGTTCAATTCCGTTTAGGATCGTTTTACCGGCTTTTTGTTTGAAATCAACCTGAATTCCTTTGCCGTTTTTAACGTAAATCGTCGTTTTCATATCAACGGTTTTTTCAGGTTCCAAGTAATTATTATTTCCGAAGTTTTCCAGAAATAATTGTCCGTTTATAAAAACATCAAAAACTCTAAAGGCTTTTTCTTCCTTCTGACTTTTCTCTGCTAAATTATATGCCAGTGCCTCTCTTGTATTTCCCGAGAGAAACTCAGCAAAATATAGTGTCAACTCATATTTTCCGTCAGGAACATCAAAATTGAAAGCGTCAATTCCTTCTCTTTGTGTTTGATAAATCGGATCATTTTCAGTTCCTTTTATCAATTTATTTGTTCCATACGGAATTTGAGGATTTCCTGGCATTTTATAGGCTTGTCCACCAACATAACCCCAGTTTCCTTTTGTATAAGCCTGTTCCGGAAGCCAATTCTGTTGTGTCAATTCTTCAGTAAATTGCCTTTGATCACCTAAACTGATTCTGATATTATCAAAAGGATATTTTTCACTGTTTAAATTCGGAGCATAAAGTGTAAAATGAATTGAAGCAAAATCTTTTACGCTTTCATTTGAAGTCGAAAAAGCTTCTACGATATTATTGCCATTTTTGAACGGAATTTTAAAAATAGTCGATCCTTCTCTTGTTTTCTGGCTTCCTAAACTTTGTCCGTTTACTTTTAAAGTGATTTCATTTTCATTTGAAAAAACTTCCAAATCCTGATAAAAAACCGATTCGTTTTCTGAACTCAAAACTCCAGAACGATTATTCCAACTTTTCGATCCAATACTCACAACTGGCTTTTTAAGCAATCTTGCTTGATAGAAATAATAAGCATCTTTCGGAATTCTGTCCCAAGACATAATTCCTTTATTGTTCATGTGTGGCCAGCTTTCTGCTCTTCCTTCTGAATTGAATTCAACTAAATTCCAAATCGTTCCTCCGGCTACATAATCTAGATTTTCAATGGCATTCAAATAATGTTTGTGATACAACATGGCATATTCCATGGTTTTATCAAACTTTTTCGGATTATCTGATCGCATTCTTCTGTCGGCATCGGCACCAAATTCTGTGATTACCATTGGTTTGTCTGGTAATACTTTATGATGATTTTCAAGAAACTTTTCTAAACCGCTAAATTCACCACTGTACCAGCCGTGGTATAAATTCCATCCCACAATCATCGGAATTTTTGTCAATCCAACCGAATTGTACAAATCAAAAGCACCGTGATTTGGCAACATCGTGTAACGTGTTGGATCTTCTTCACGTGTTGCATTTTCAAGTTTTTGTGCCAATGAAGCAACACTTTTATAATAGTTTTGTCTTTCTGCCGATTTATCCTCATATCTTGGACGAAGCAAAATTTCATTCATATAAGCCCAAACAATGACACTTGGGTGATTGAAATTCTGACGAATCATTTCGCGTTGCATTTCGATGCTGTTTTCTTCAAAAGCTTTCGTTTCTGTAATTCGATTTACTTCCGGAGTTTCAACCATTGCTAAAAGCCCTATTCTATCACAAGCTTCTAAAACTGAAGGATCTTGGGGATAATGTGCAACGCGAACAAAATTTCCCCCCATATCTTTTATCAACTGCATGTCTTTATCAGCCAAAGCATCTGGCAAAGCATTCGCCAAATCTTTAAAATCTTGATGACGATTTGCACCTATTAATTTGGTTGATTTTCCGTTTAAGTAAAAACCTTTGTCAGCGGTAAATGAAAACCATCTAAAACCAATTGGAGCTGAAAATAAATCCAATTGCTCTTTTGTTTTTTTATCTAAAATAACCGAAACCGCTTTATACAAGTAAGGTTCATCTGGCGACCATAATTTCGGATTTTGAATTACTTTTGAAAGCTGCAAAAATTCGGTTTTTGAGTTTGGTTTCAATTTTACTACAGAACTGAAAACAGCAATTTCAGTATTATTTTTATCCAATAATTTAGTTGTGACAATTACATCTTTTAAAAGTTTCGAATTGTTCTCGATATTTCCTTTAATTTGGATTTTTGCTGCTGAAGCCGAAACCTCCGGAGTTGTCACAAAAACACCGTCAGATGCGCGGTTTGTCATATCAAAATGTACTTCATTTGAAGCAATCAAATAAACGTCACGATAAATTCCTCCGTAAAAAGTAAAATCAGCATCAAGTGGCGGAATATCATCATTATAACTATTATCTACTTTTATCTCAATTTGGTTTCCTTTTTCAGGATTTTCAAATTGAAGAAATTCGTTAATCGGAAAACTAAAAGCGGAATAACCGCCAATATGCGAACCTACTTTTTTTCCGTTAATAAAAATTTCTGTAGTTTGATTTGCACCTTCAAAATAAAGATAAACGGATTTGTTTTTCCAATCCGGATTTACAAAAAGCGTTTTTTTGTACCAGCCTTCACCTCTGTAATATCCCCATTGATCGTCCATAACGTCAAATTTGTTCCAGCTGTGAGGCAAGTTGACATCTTCCCAAACATTATTTCTTACATTTTCTAAATCTCCTTGATTTAATTTTCCTTTGTAAAACTGCCAGTTAGAATTGATAGATTGTTTCATTTTTTCCTGACTGAAACTAGTCGCGAAGCAAAATGCAGTTACAAGCAGTAAAATCTTTTTTTTAATCATGGTTTTAATTTTGTGGTTTTGCCAATCTGCAGTCAAAAATCCTTCGGTTGTATTCCCAGAATCTGCTACAAGTTGAATTGTAATTTGGTTTTCGTTTTTTTAATAAAGCCTTCCGATCCGTAATATATTTTATAATAAAACGAATTTGGTTCTTAGCATATAAAATTTCTTTCGCAATTTCGACATTATTTACTAAAATCCGAAAGAATCTTTTTCCTCCATCACCACCCAAAACACAGACAAATTAAATTCGTTTCTGCGCTGTTTTTTATCTATGTATTTTAGATTCAAAGTAATCATCATCGCGTTCATGTGTACAATGCATAGTTTTAAATTTTCTTATAAAAGCATTCTTCACTTAAAACTGTTGATTTCCTTTTATATGTATTCTTCTAATTCTAAAATAATCCAAAACCCCAACATCAAAACACTCTTATTCAACACAGTATCTCTTAAAATTTCTTCTTACAACTTTTCAATTGTATGCTTAAAATTTTCTCAATACACTCTATAAAAATTGTAAATTATGCGGTATAAAAGAAATTAAAGTAATTTTCATTCATTTTATCTTAATAAATTTCAGCTGTTTTGTCCGTTTAAATACTTTCAATAGTTATATATCTAATCGCTGTTGCAACTAAAACCACAATTTCTCTATTATTTATTACATTTTTAGTTAATTTTTATGCCAAAACCATTGATTCCTAAAGCATTGCATCTTTGTTTTTTTTTCTTCTCATATACTTATGCATCAGCTTATAGAAATCACAAAATAACTCCCAGCAGTTAAATTTCCTGTAGCTTTTTTACCATGGTTTTTACAAACATTTGGAGTAGAAATTGGAACATTTAAAAGATTCTATTTTAAAAATCTTCCAATGCGCTCACAGTCAAATTAACGAAAAATTCATGCAAAAAAGAGTCAGAAATATAGAATGGAATTTGTCCATACCGAATTAAGCAGTAAAATTCTTATTTTAAAAAAAGATAATGAACAAAATCTTTTTTTATAGAAAATAAAAGAAGTCATAAGCCTAATCGCCAAATAAATTAAAATTATAGCTCACCTAAAAAGAACTCCTAATTATTAAGTCTAGGCCATCATAAATATATGAAATCACAAAAATTATGGGGTAAAATTTTTAGACAACATTCGGTTTCAATTTCGAGAAATAATCAAAACCACGTCAACTGAGTATCTTTTGCGGGAGAAACTTCAGGATAAAAGAGCCGTGCATGTTCCCGAAAAAAGATGCTGCTCCCATCCCTGGCGTACTCCAGGGCGCATAGCTGTCTTTACCTTTAAAAGAGACAAAAAAAGTCCATAAAACAGAAAACCCCGTCCGTTTCGGACAGGGTTTTCAAAAGAAAGGCGACGACATACTCTCCCACAATGATGCAGTACCATCTGCGCAGGCGGGCTTAACTTCTCTGTTCGGGATGGGAAGAGGTGAGCCCCGCCGCAATAACCACCTTAAGGTTTTTAGTGACTAGTCCTTAGCGATTAGTAATTAGTTTTTAAGCTAATCACTACTTGCTCTTTACTATTCACTGCCCGCGACGGGCAAATATTTTAACATACTGAGATAAAGAAACAGACAAGCTCTGTTATAGAAAGTTTCCTCCCGATCCGCCTGGGCGGATCGGGAAAAGTGTGTACATAAGCTTACGGATTATTAGTACTACTCGACTGTGACATTGCTGCCTTTACATCTGTAGCCTATCAACGTGGTCATCTTCCACGATCCTTAAAAGAAATCTCATCTTGTGGTGGGTTTCGCGCTTATATGCTTTCAGCGCTTATCCCTTCCCAACGTAGCTACTCTGCGGTGCCCCTGGCGGGACAACAGATACACTAGAGGTTGGTCCAATTCGGTCCTCTCGTACTAGAATCAGATCCACTCAAATTTCTAACGCCCGCAGTAGATAGAGACCGAACTGTCTCACGACGTTCTGAACCCAGCTCGCGTGCCACTTTAATGGGCGAACAGCCCAACCCTTGGGACCTTCTCCAGCCCCAGGATGTGACGAGCCGACATCGAGGTGCCAAACCCCCCCGTCGATATGAGCTCTTGGGGGAGATCAGCCTGTTATCCCCGGCGTACCTTTTATCCTTTGAGCGATGGCCCTTCCATGCGGAACCACCGGATCACTATGCTCTACTTTCGTACCTGATCGACCTGTATGTCTCTCAGTCAAGCTCCCTTATGCCATTGCACTCTGCGCACGGTTACCAAGCGTGCTGAGGGAACCTTTAGAAGCCTCCGTTACTCTTTTGGAGGCGACCACCCCAGTCAAACTACCCACCAAGCAATGTCCCCCGCAACGCGGGGTTAGGCCTCAGATAAACAAAGGGTTGTATTTCAACAATGACTCCACAACGCCTGGCGACGCCGCTTCATAGTCTCCAACCTATCCTACACATCATTTATCCAAGGTCAATACTAAGCTATAGTAAAGGTGCACAGGGTCTTTTCGTCCCACTGCGGGTAAACGGCATCTTCACCGTTACTACAATTTCACCGAGCTCATGGCTGAGACAGTGTCCAGATCGTTACACCATTCGTGCAGGTCGGAACTTACCCGACAAGGAATTTCGCTACCTTAGGACCGTTATAGTTACGGCCGCCGTTTACTGGGGCTTCAATTCAATGCTTCTCCGAAGATAACATCTCCTCTTAACCTTCCAGCACCGGGCAGGTGTCAGGCCCTATACGTCATCTTGCGATTTTGCAGAGCCCTGTGTTTTTGATAAACAGTCGCCTGGACCTCTTCACTGCGGCCCCGATTGCTCGGGGCGACCTTTCTCCCGAAGTTACAGGTCTATTTTGCCTAATTCCTTAGCCATGAATCTCTCGAGCACCTTAGGATTCTCTCCTCAACTACCTGTGTCGGTTTGCGGTACTGGTACTTATTGCCTGAAGTTTAGAGGTTTTTCTTGGAAGCCCTTAGGCGCGCTATCTCTTTGTCCGAAGACTCCGAGTACTATCGTATTTCACCAAGCTCTCCGGATTTGCCTAGAGAGCCTATAGCTAGGTACTTCAACGAACTATTCCGTCAGTCCGCGGCGCTTTCATCACTCCGTCACCCCATCACAGCAATAAGTAGTACGGGAATATTAACCCGTCGGCCATCGACTGTCCCTTTCGGGTTCGCCTTAGGACCAGACTAACCCACAGCTGATTAGCATAGCTGTGGAAACCTTAGTTTTTCGGTGTGCGGGTTTCTCGCCCGCATTATCGTTACTTATGCCTACATTTTCTTTTCTGACCGGTCCAGCATGCCTTACGGCACACCTTCAGCCCTGTCAGAATGCTCCCCTACCACTTGCACATACATGCAAATCCATAGCTTCGGTAATATGCTTATGCCCGATTATTATCCATGCTCGTCCGCTCGACTAGTGAGCTGTTACGCACTCTTTAAATGAATGGCTGCTTCCAAGCCAACATCCTAGCTGTCTGGGCAGACAAACCTCGTTCTTTCAACTTAGCATATATTTGGGGACCTTAGCTGATGGTCTGGGTTCTTTCCCTCTCGGACTTGGACCTTAGCACCCAAGCCCTCACTGCTGGGAAACATTATATAGCATTCGGAGTTTGTCAGGAATTGGTAGGCGGTGAAGCCCCCGCATCCAATCAGTAGCTCTACCTCTATATAACTATCCTCAGCGCTGCACCTAAATGCATTTCGGGGAGTACGAGCTATTTCCGAGTTTGATTGGCCTTTCACCCCTACCCACAGGTCATCCGAAGACTTTTCAACGTCAACCGGTTCGGTCCTCCACTGTGTGTTACCACAGCTTCAACCTGCCCATGGGTAGATCACACGGTTTCGCGTCTAACACTGCCGACTAAAGCGCCCTATTCAGACTCGCTTTCGCTGCGGATCCATGGCTTAACCACTTATCCTTGCCGGCAACGTTAACTCGTAGGCTCATTATGCAAAAGGCACGCCGTCACCCCACTAAAGGGCTCCGACCGCTTGTAGGCGCATGGTTTCAGGATCTATTTCACTCCGTTATTCACGGTTCTTTTCACCTTTCCCTCACGGTACTGGTTCACTATCGGTCTCTCAGGAGTATTTAGCCTTAGCGGATGGTCCCGCCGAATTCAGACAGGGTTTCACGTGCCCCGCCCTACTCAGGATACCGCTATCCATTACACTCGTTGCCCATACGGGGCTGTCACCCTCTGTGGCGCTCCTTTCCAGAAGCTTCCGGTTCCTTGTGCATGAAATATCGCGGTCCTACAACCCCAGCTATGCCGCAACATAACTGGTTTGGGCTAATCCGCGTTCGCTCGCCACTACTTACGGAATCACTTTTGTTTTCTTCTCCTCCGCCTACTTAGATGTTTCAGTTCAGCGGGTTTGCCCACCTATCGGTGTGCTATATCTTCAATATAGCGGGTTGCCCCATTCGGATACCTGCGGATCGATCGGTGTGTGCCCGTCCCCGCAGCTTTTCGCAGCTTATCACGTCCTTCATCGCCTCTGAGAGCCTAGGCATTCCCCATGCGCCCTTGTTTTGCTTATTGTACCAATCATAATATCTATTATGACCGTTTTTTTTGTCTCCTGCAGCAAAACTGCAGAAAACGCTTTCTACTTTCTTGTATTTTCTTATCTCAATATGTCAATGAACTTTAATAAGTATCAAGATTTTTGCATGAAGCATCAAGACTACCGTCTTGATACCCTGTACTATCACCTTTGTACTTTTTTGTGGAGAATAACGGAGTCGAACCGTTGACCTCCTGCGTGCAAGGCAGGCGCTCTAGCCAGCTGAGCTAATCCCCCAATCTAATTATGAATTGTGAATTATGAATTATGAATAATCATTCATAAGAACTCAACCCTAGAATTTCCTTTTTCTCAAGTCAAAATAGTAGTCCCGGGCAGACTCGAACTGCCGACCCCTACATTATCAGTGTAGTACTCTAACCAGCTGAGCTACGAGACTCTGTTTTTTCTTAATTGTTTATCATTTTTTAAATCGACAGCAAGAGTAATCGAATTCCGAGGCCCAAGACCTTCAGGATATCCATCTTGTTTCCTCGCCGTGCCTTGCGGCAAACAATCGAGGCTCTAGAAAGGAGGTGTTCCAGCCGCACCTTCCGGTACGGCTACCTTGTTACGACTTAGCCCTAGTTACCAGTTTTACCCTAGGCAGCTCCTTGCGGTCACCGACTTCAGGCACCCCCAGCTTCCATGGCTTGACGGGCGGTGTGTACAAGGCCCGGGAACGTATTCACCGGATCATGGCTGATATCCGATTACTAGCGATTCCAGCTTCACGGAGTCGAGTTGCAGACTCCGATCCGAACTGTGACCGGCTTTGTAGATTCGCTCCTGGTCGCCCAGTGGCTGCTCTCTGTACCGGCCATTGTAGCACGTGTGTAGCCCAAGGCGTAAGGGCCGTGATGATTTGACGTCATCCCCACCTTCCTCACAGTTTGCACTGGCAGTCTTGCTAGAGTTCCCGACATGACTCGCTGGCAACTAACAACAGGGGTTGCGCTCGTTATAGGACTTAACCTGACACCTCACGGCACGAGCTGACGACAACCATGCAGCACCTTGTAGACTGTCTTGCGAAAGTTCTGTTTCCAAAACGGTCAGTCTGCATTTAAGCCTTGGTAAGGTTCCTCGCGTATCATCGAATTAAACCACATGCTCCACCGCTTGTGCGGGCCCCCGTCAATTCCTTTGAGTTTCAAACTTGCGTTCGTACTCCCCAGGTGGGATACTTATCACTTTCGCTTAGCCACTGAGGTCGCCCCCAACAGCTAGTATCCATCGTTTACGGCGTGGACTACCAGGGTATCTAATCCTGTTCGCTACCCACGCTTTCGTCCATCAGCGTCAATCCACCAGTAGTAACCTGCCTTCGCAATTGGTATTCCATGTAATCTCTAAGCATTTCACCGCTACACTACATATTCTAGTTACTTCCTGGTAATTCAAGTCCTGCAGTATCAATGGCCGTTCCATCGTTGAGCGATGGGCTTTCACCACTGACTTACAGGACCGCCTACGGACCCTTTAAACCCAATGATTCCGGATAACGCTTGGATCCTCCGTATTACCGCGGCTGCTGGCACGGAGTTAGCCGATCCTTATTCTTACGGTACCGTCAAGCTCCTACACGTAGGAGTGTTTCTTCCCGTACAAAAGCAGTTTACAATCCATAGGACCGTCATCCTGCACGCGGCATGGCTGGTTCAGGCTTGCGCCCATTGACCAATATTCCTCACTGCTGCCTCCCGTAGGAGTCTGGTCCGTGTCTCAGTACCAGTGTGGGGGATCTCCCTCTCAGGACCCCTACCCATCGTAGCCTTGGTAAGCCGTTACCTTGCCAACTAGCTAATGGGACGCATGCTCATCTTCCACCGTTGTGACTTTAATTGCAAAGGGATGCCCCCTTGCAATGCTATGAGGTATTAATCCAAATTTCTCTGGGCTATCCCTCTGTGGAAGGCAGATTGCATACGCGTTACGCACCCGTGCGCCGGTCTCTAAATCCGAAGACTTATACCCCTCGACTTGCATGTGTTAAGCCTGCCGCTAGCGTTCATCCTGAGCCAGGATCAAACTCTTCATCGTATATTTTAATATTATCATTCGATGAATTCCAGTCGGTTCTTTTCGAATCTCTCGATTCCATTACTCTTATTCTTTTTTTTGTTCCGATTTGCATCGGAACGGCTGTCAATTCAATATGTCTACGAACGTGTCTTTTTTTGTCTTTGCGCTTGTTTCTCAAAGCGGGTGCAAAACTAAAACTTCTTTTTGTTTCTCGCAAGAAAAACTTGAAAAATCTTTGAAGCTTTTTTTTCGCCTCATCCCTTCTCGTTTTCCTTCCAATACCTCAATGAACTTTCCGTGTTTTGCGGGGTGCAAATGTAGAACGCTTTTTCAAAACCTGCAAGCTTTTTTTGAACTTTTTTTTCGAGAATATCTTCCCGCTTGATCCGTATTGCCTGCCAGTATTTCCGTGAACGTTTTCGCTGTTGCGGGTGCAAAAGTAGCACCTTTTTCCAGTTATGCAAGGCTTTTTCAAATCTTTTTTAATTCTTTTTTTCATTTATTTCATAACTCGCTGATAACGGATTCTTTACATTCCGAAGTTTTTTCAGCAATTGTGGGGTTTTTCCTCGTTTGGCTGTTCTTTGCGCTGTTCTGCCGCGAAGGCGCCAAGCCGCAAAGCCTTGTTTTCTGCCTTTTTTAATCTCGCAAAGGCGCAAAGGCGCTGAGTTTTTTCTTTTTTTCTTCTGAAAATGTCTTCTGCTTCGGAAATCTTCTCCTGAAAACCGAGGCCATAGCCCCGATAGGAGCGGAAATCCTTTTGCTTTTTTCTTTAAAAAGCAAAAGATTGCAGCGGATAGCGGGATTAAGCTCCTGAAAATCCCAATAAAAAAAATCCAAATCCCAATTCTGATGGCTTGGATCGATTTTTGATTTTACCCATCTTGCGCATAAGGCGCACTGCAGTGCGCCTCTGCGGTGAATTGGGGCTCTTTTGGTTTTGTACATACTATATATATGTAGGCTAAAAAAAAAAAAAAAAACCGACAGCTTTTGGGAAACTGGCGGGTTGCGTGTGTGAGATCTACTATTATATAGCAATCCTTTTACACATATATAATAGAGTAAACCTCTACATATATATAGTGTAAAATTTATATTACCTAGATATCCTTTATATTTGCCTCAAGCGAAAACACATCCTAAATATTATTCGCTTTTACTTATAAAGATGATTATACAAGATTTAATTGGCAAATATTCAATTTCAGGGAGCAATCAAGATGAAAGCAATCAAATCACTTATAAAGGTGTTTTGACTTTGTCTTTGGATGAAAATAACCGAATCATTGCGCATTGGCTAATCAACAATTCACAAGAACAAAAAGGAAAAGGCTTTTTTAAAGACAATATACTTGTCCTTAACTTTAATTATAAAGGTGACGACTTAAAGACTTATAAAGGAGTTGCAGTTTACAGATGCATCACAAAAGATGTTCTTGACGGATTCTGGTCTGAAAAACATGGCGACCCACTTTATCTTGGAACAGAATATTGCTTAAGAATGGAAAGCACTGAAGCGCTCAACTAATACACTTATTGCTTTTTTTTCCATTCAAAATTACCATTTTGACTTACATTGAATTTTGTAACCTTTCCATTTTCCTTTATAAACTCGCATTCTGCGTCCAAAATATTCTTAAACTGGAATTTTGTATTCGATTGAAAAATTAAAGGAACTGTTCCTTGTCCTGAAATCTTAGCAAGCAAATGTCCATTTTCCTTTATAATTACTATCGTTCTTTTAGTGTCTTTTGACAATGTATAAGTACCTAAATATTCATTTAGCAAAGCATCATCTATTTTTACTTCATTTTGGAATGTTTTTCCTAATGCGATACTGGCAATATCCACAGACAATTCATCCTTCGGCGCACATTCGCAATTAAACAATGTGGCAACAAACACATCTTCTTCGGGGAAATAAATTTCATTACTTAGAAATCCTGTTATTGCTCCGCCATGTTCTATTGATTTGATACCATTTATATTTTTTAATATCCAACCATAACCATACTCAGTCATGCTTCCATCTTTCAATTTAAAAGGTACAAATGCTTTATCTAATGTTTCTTTTTTAAGGATTTTGCATGAATACAATCCTATGTTCCACTTTAACAAATCATCAGCATTTGAAATCAGTTCACCTGCGGCATAAGCAATCGTCATACTCCAATAGTCAGCATTTTTAAATTCTGAACCCTCTTTACGATAACCGCTGACTCTGTTGGGAATAATAGCATTTGAAGTATCAAAATAGATCTGATTTAAATTCAATGGTTTTAAGATATTTTCCTGCAGATAGGTTTTATAACTTTTTCCCGATACTTTTTCAATAATATAGCCCAACAAAAAATAGCCCGAATTACTGTATTTATATTTTGTACCTGGCTCAAATTCTAATGGAAAGTTTTTAAAATGATCTATAAGTTCCTTTGGATCAAAATCTCTTCTCTCCAAATTAGGCTCTTGGTAGTCGATCTGCATATAATCTCTTATTCCAGATGTATGCGTTAACAGGTTTTCAACAGTTATCTTTTTAGACTTTGACGGAAAATCAGGGACGAATTTCTGCAAGCTATCTTGTAACGAAATTTTACCTTGTTCTACCAATTGTAAAATCGCTACAGCTGTAAATTGTTTTGTTATTGACCCAAGTTTAAAAACCATCTCAGGCTTCATTGGCACATTTAATTCAAGATTTGCACTTCCAAATGCTTTTCTATAAACAACCTCTCCTTTTTTTGCCACCAAAACAACACAGCCTGGCGATGCAGTAATGAATTTTTCAGAAAGAAGCTCATCAAGATTTTTAATTAATTGCTTGTCATCTTTGGATTGTCCTTTAGCAATTGCTATTATTAAAAAAGAAATGTTAATAATTAGAATTATTTTCTTCATAGCTAATTCATTAGTTATTTATACCCTCTTTTTATTCACTCTTATTCTTCGCTAATATATCTTCAATTATAATATTCTGATATTTTTCAGGTTCTGTTTCCTGAATTTCATGCTTTGAAAATTCAAATAAATACAACTCTTTTTCAGGGGCTTTAATTTCATTAAAATAAGTAGTCGTTATTTGTGTAGAAGTTTGAATATCATCTTTTCCAACAAAAAAACAGACCGGACATTTGACTACTGTTAAAGTCTTAGTCAAATCAATGTCCATCAATTCTTGCCATGCTGGAAACCAGATTTTCGCCCAGTCAAGAAAAAAATATCTGAATTTATTTTTAGTTGCATACTCTTTTCCATTCAGCACAAAAAGCCATTTTCGGATAAAAAATAAATCGTCAGGACGCTCAAATGGTATTCTTACCGAAGCAAGTTCTTTTGTTGCCACTTCATTAAATTGTGTATCAAATTGAATAGTCTGTATTCTTAAAAAATTTTAGTTTGTACTGAATTCAACTATTTTCTTTGTACCGTTTTTAAATTGAATTATAACTGTACCATTATCCTGTTTAAGGCTTTTTATAGGAATCAAATCATTTTTCTGCCACTTTTGACCAGATTTTTTCCAAAGCATCAAAGTTACATAAACAACTGATTTATTGGACTCTGAATTGGCTATTAAGTTAATTACTGAGCTTTCGTTACTCTCTGGATGCAATCCTTTTGCACTTATAATTTCAGTTTTATCCCAACCTAAAAGCGGAATCATAGCCAATTGGTATTTTCCATTATCGATAATTGTTACTTCATGTCCTTCAACTTTCTTTTTGGTTGTAATAATTTCTTTTTCCAATTTTGGAAGTGCGTAATGCCCCAATCGCATTGAAATTGGTTTGTCACTATTATTTTTATCCACTCTCAAAATTCCGTTAGGCAGCGGAATGTCGGCTAGATTAAATTTAATGTTTTCATCAGTTTCCAAAACAACATTTCTGTAATAAATATCATTTTCAAATTTTTTGAAAGTATATAATCTAAAAGCTTCCCACAGATTGTTTTTATTTTTAATCACATAATTCATTGCTACTTCCCCGTTTTCGCCATCTGCTTGCCAAGGAAAAGCACTATTATATGACAATCTGTTGTAATTTTCTGTTGATCTAAACTTTTGCCAGTCACTGCTCACTTTTTCATGACACCAAGCCCTCACTTCCGAAGCACCAATGTTTGGATAATCTGTTATCAAAATTTGAGATTCTCCTTGATATTTATTGTAAACTTCGTCTTTTTTAAACTTAGCTTCCCAATCTCCATTATTTTCCTTGTTTGTCCAAAACGGATTATTATCAGGAACCAATAAACCTAAAAAGATTTTCCCCATCCAAAATACACTTCCGCGACAACTGTAATTTTGAACAGCAGGCTCAAAAGCTCCATAAAAACCTAGTGTAGGCACATTGTCTTTCATGAAATCAGGATGCGTCAAAAATTGCTTTATGACTCCCGAAGAAATTCTGCGCATCCATCCATAATTTGTATTTGGATCATTATAGAATCCCATTAAAGGAAACGGAACAACAGCTCCAGTTCTGTAACTTATACTTCTTCCCCACATAATCATTTCACCATCTTTGCTGAATAAATAAGGGTAATTGTCTTTTAAATCTTTAAAGTTGGATGCAAACTTTGCAGCGTAATCAGGATAATGTTTTTTTCCGAAGAACTCTGACCAAATTGTTCCATACATTTGAAATGCCCACATGCTGTAATAGTCAAAAGCCGGTGCATCATTATACCAGCCATTTCCTCTATAATGTTTTAAAGATTTTTCTAAATATTCAACCAGGAGTTTTTCATTTACGCTGTAACCTTGTTCTTTAAAGAAACTCAAAACAAAAATGTTGAAAAATTTCCAATTTGAATCGACAGTTGGACCGTCGCCGTAACTCAGCATTATTTTAGCCAAATCATCTTTTTGTGTTTGAGGAAGCGGTTTCCATAAAATATCTGGATTTGTCATCATCGAAAGCGCCAAAGCTCCAAATTCTACTAATTTTTGGCTTGGTCCACCATTTTTAGCACGAGGTTCAATATAAGACGGACTTTTTGGGTCGATTAATTTTGCGATTTGATAGCGATAATAATTTACAACTTTAATATTGTTAATTACTAAATTTGGATTTTCTTTTAGTAAAGGAGAAGCAATAAATAAGGTTCTACAAAGTCCTTCTAATTTTTCTGTTGGAACTTGACTTTCGTTTACCGGATAACTTTTGCCTTCCTGTTTGGGAAATTTCATCGGATCATCTATAGAATGAACATAACTAAAAGCTCCTTCTAACAAATACATTGCGGCATCGCGCCAATGCTGTTTCGTTATTCCTGTATATGGACTTGTATTAAAATCAGGATTTTTTATTTGAAATACAGCATCTTTAGCTGCTTTTTGTTGCGAAAACAAATTCGAGCAGCAAATAATGCTTAAAAACAAGAACGCATTAAATTTATTCATTTTAAAAATTGCTATTTTTTAATTGACAGAAACGTGGTTTGTCGCCTATTGAAAATACTTCGGATTGCATTTATGGCAAATAAGGTTTAAGCAACACTAGTTTGTCTCCAGACAAATCAACCTCAAAGAGTTTCGGAATTCTGACAGTTTTGCCATCTACTTTTTTATGGCTGTGAACCGACATCAACCATTTGCCATCAAATGTTTTAAACAACATGCCATGACCAAAATTTGGAGGCGTAATAGGCTCTTTTTCCTGAATCCACGGACCGTCTAAAGTTCCACTTTTAGAATAAGCAACTCCTTGTGTATAAACATCATAAATCCAGCTTGTCCAAATCATTCCTAAACGCCCCGAGCCTGTTTTAAATAAGTAAGGTCCATCAGTAACTTTATTGGGTTTGTCATTTCCTTTATTATCTTTTTCTCTGCTCCAAGGCGAATCACTTGCTTTAAAAAGCAATTTTCCTTCACCAATTGAACCGCTTAAATCTGGTTTAAGTTCTATTTTCTCAATAGTTCCGTTACCATTTTGAAGCCATTCATAACAATAAATCATGTAAGGCTTTCCATCTTTGTCAATCCAAAATGTGCCATCTAATGTTGGTTTATTAGCTGGCAAATAAATAGCATCTTTCATTGGAGTATAAGGTCCTTCTGCTTTATCGCTAACCAAAATATGACTTGCACGGCGTTCAATAACATTTTCTCCAACGGTATCTATTTTTATATCTCTATTCGTAAAAGTAGCAAAATCGTAATATTTATTTTTATACAAATGCAATTCTGCGGCCCAAATCATCGGGTTTGGCCCCATCCAAGAATTCGAATCTGTTTTAGCAATATCGTAGGGACCACTCCACAATTTTAAATCTTTGCTTTTCCAAAGCAAACCACCTGTACCGGTCATGTAATACATATTCGTTTTTTTATCGGCCAAAATAGCTGGATCACTGAGTCTGATTGAATCTAAAGGAACAGCCTCTTTTATTGACCTTTTTTTCTGCGCATTTGCTGTTGAGAAACATAAAAGAAATAGGAACACAGAAAAAATAAGGTGTGATTTCTGTTTAATAGAGTTTTGCTGTGTTTTCATTTTCGTGATTTAAAAAAGGATTAGTTAGTAAGTTGTAATTTATTAATTTACCAACAATTGCAACTGTTTTATTTTTAATTATTTTTTGCCAAAGCGCTTAAATTCCATTTATCAAACCACTTTAAAATTGGTTTTCCGTTGTCAAATTTTATTGGAAGCCAAATATAAGTACCATCAATTGGATTTTTAGGATTCCAACGATCAGCCATAAAAATGAATTGATTTTTTTTTCCTTCAACAGGAAGAATATAAGTGCTTTGCGAATGAAAAGTAAGTTCTGCATCATTACCAATACACGGATTTCCTAAAATTTCCCAAGGACCAAAAATTGATTTCGACTTAAAAGATCGCGCTGCATTTGGATCCCAGCCCGTACAACCTGACGTTATCATATAATACATTCCATCTTTCTTAAAAACAGCTGGAGCTTCATTATGGCCAGCAGGCGCCATTCGGGCCCATTTTTCAGTAAAATCTAAATAATCCTCGGTCAATTCTGAAATATGAAGCGTCAAATTTTCTTCCGAAGAATGAATTAAATACGCCTTGTCATTATCATCAACAAAAACAGTCATATCTCTGGACATTTGTCCTTTATTAAAATCTCTTCGAACAAGCATTCCATTGTTGATTGCTGTAAACCACTCCGAACTCCACGATTTCAATTGGCTTTCATTTGCAGAAGCAATTTTGTTTTCATCTTTATAATCTATTGGCCAAACTCCTTTATTTGGATTATAGGATTTAAGATATTTAAAAGGCCCTCTGGGACTATCACTTATCGCAATCGCTGCTCTTGCTGCATTATATCCCTGCCCTTTCAATTCTAAATGAAACCACATTACATACTTGCCTGTTTTTTTATTGAAAATCACTTTCGGGCGTTCCATTATGCAACCTTTGGTAATTTCTGAATTCGGATTTTCTTCAGCTTTTAGAACAATTCCCTCATTTTTCCAATTGTACAAATCTTTTGAAGAATAACAGCTGAAACCTATCAAAGAAGTATTTCCTGATTTTCCTTCTGTTTTAAATTCTCCGTACCAGTAATATGTTCCTTTATCAAACAGAATGCCACCACCATGAGCATTTATATGAATTCCGTTTGTGTCTTTCCATTGTTTTCCCGGGGCGAATTCAGTGTTTTGGCCTAGCATTATGGCGTATATAAAACTTATAATTATCGAATATTTAAATCTCATTTTAATTTCTTTTGATAAACTCTGATATAATCTATGATGTATTTTGACGGGAAACTGTTTTCAGTTAGTTCCCCGCCATTTATGCCGCCAACAGCCAAATTGACCAATAAATAATGTGGCTGTTGAAACGGAAGTGTTTTTTGATCTATATATTTAGCCTCTTTCACATTAATTTCATTCAGTAGCTGATTGTCAACATACAATCTAATCCAATTTGCATCCCAATCCATTCTCCAAATGTGAAATTTATCTTCCCATGAAGCATCTGTAAAATCACTTAGCTTAAAAGTTTTGCTATTCCAAGTGACATTTGATTTGTCTGATTTCCAAGCCGCATTAGCCAATATTTTTCCTGTGTAATATTCCATTATATCAATCTCTCCGTTTGCAGGCCAATTTCCATCTATGCCCAAAGTCCAAAAGGCCGGCCACATTCCGTTTCCAACCGGAATTTTAGCCCGCATTTCGAATCGGCCATATTGCCAGGAATGTTTTCCCTGCGTGATTAAGCATGAAGAAGTGACTTTTATAGAATCTCTTTGTTTTTTCCAATCGTGGTGATTTTTAGAAATAAAATTCGGATTTGATTTATTTTCATTTTTGGCTTCAATAATCAAAAAACCGTCTTTACAGTATGCATTTTCTTTTTGATACCATTGATTTTCTTCATTTCGTACAAAACCAATTTCGTAGTTCCAATTATTTTCATTCGGAATTCCGTTTTTTGTAAACTCATCACTCCAAACTAATTTGTATTCTTTATCCTTAAACGCTTTTTGAGCATTTGAGACAAATCCATAAATCACTGTCAGTACAGTAATTACAAGTAAAAACCTTATTCGGTAAAATTTCATTTCTTATTTTTTAAAATTGAAAATCGTAATTCAATTTCGATTAATTTTTTTCAATAAAAACCTAGTACATTATCTCAACAAATGAAATAATGTGTTGTAAATCAATATTATTTTTGTTTGTGAATATCAGCAATGATAAAATGACTTAAAAAAGCAAAATGCTGATTATTAAAATATGTTTTGGAAATCATTATAAATAATACCTCTACTGCATTTACAGCAGAGATATTATTTAAGTCCAAAACATGAAAACCTAATGTAACTAGGTAAAAGGTATTTTATTACAACTGACTTTCATCTGCGACAGCATCTTGCCATTTGTCCCAGACCTTGATATTAGGATCATAACCGTCATAACCGTAATTCTGACTTAATTTTCCTTTAATATTTGCAGTTATAGCACTACTAGGAATTGGCCAATAGTTATTACGTTTGTCCATGGTATAAAATTTAGTTCCATTTGGAACAACAATTCCGCTCGGATATTTGTTGTACAATGTATAATGTACAATTCGTTGATACCAATAACTTCCTCCGGCATTATCAGTTCCTGATTGTTTGTCCCAATTGGTTTTATTGTAGGTTTGTCCCCATTCATCTGGTTTTCCGCTGAGCGCGAGACAATGTGAAATACGTTTTAATTCGACATTTCTCCATTCTTCTAAATAAAGTTCTCTACCTCTTTCTGCACAAATATCACCAATAGTAACGGTGTTATACAATTGTGAAGCGCCTGCTCTAGTTCTAACTGCGTTTACGTCCTGAGTAGCTCCACCAATATTTCCTTGATAAAAACGTGCTTCGGCTCTTAATAAATACGTTTCGGCTAAACGATATAAGTACCAATGTGCTTTACTTCCAGTACTTGCTCCTTGGAAATCAGTAGCATTTGGATTTGTTTCATTTACAACATCATGCAAATAGATTTTGTACAACGGAAAATCAAACCACTCACGCAGCGTATCTTTTGATAATAAAGTTGTACCATTTTTTAATCTGAAATTTTGTCCGTAATAAGCAGAAGTTCTATCGCTATATTTAAGATCTTCCATATTTACCCAGTTTCCAACAGTGCTATTATGTCTAAGATCTTTTTTATCTTCAATACCATTTACAACCCACATTGGGTGTTGTGAATAATAAGAAGCACTTATTGTAGCTATACCACGCCCTAGCGCTCTTGCATAATCATAATTAGCTTGGTAGTTAGCAGTGTTGTTTGAGGCAAAACGATTTGCTGCTTGTTTACCGTCTGGAGTTGTGACAGTTGCAGAATTCCAGTTAGGTCCAAAAATTCGCATTGAGGCAAATGGCAAAAATGACTGAACTCCACCGTTTGGCAATACCATTATGGCTTCTCTGTTTCCTGCAATAATCTTATTTTCAGGTCTGTGAAGATCCCAGATTACATTTCTGTTGATAGTCCATGTTGTTGGATTTCCTCCTGGATCAAAAGTCCCAAAGGAACCCTGCATCAAAGAATAACCTGATGAATTAATTAGCAAATCTGCTTGATTTTCAGCATCCTTAAATCTTCCAGAAGCCAAGTAACATTTAATCAATAACTGACGACATGCACCTTTATTTACTACTCCTAAATAAGGTAACTTTGCTTGGTCTGGCACCCATTCTACTGCCTTTTCCATATCGGCTGTAATCATTTCGATGATGGCTTCTTTTTTAGTAGAATAATAACTTTGCTTTGGAACTTCCAAAATCTTTGTGATCAACGGAATATCTCCAAATTGATATACTAAATTAAGATAACGATATGCTCTATGAAAATAAGCCTGACCAATGTATTTGCGTTTTACATCTTCTGTTAAACTTGTTACCTTATCAATATATGTCAACACTGTATTTGCGTGCTTAATTCCGGTATAAGCTTCTGTCCAGTAAAATCCGAAATAAAAATCATCATTTGTTGCCGTTTTGTAGCTCATAGTAGGTACCATAGTATTGGCAAAATCAGCGATAGTACTGCTGTTGTCTGTTTTTCCATATTTTGCCATATCAGAGAAAACATATTCTGTACCAATAGGCACGCTATTGCTAGCGCTATTGTAATGAATATAGTTGTTACGCAATTGTTTGTCAGCACTTGCCAAAACTGCCTGCAGTCCAGATTCTGTACTAAATGTAGTTTCTGGCTCATAAAACGAAAGCGGATCTGGTTCCAGAAAATCCTCTGAACAAGAAACCATAAGAGCAGAAGCTACTGCCAAAGGCGCAAGCATTAAAATTTTATTTTTTATATATTTTTTCATTATTGAATAAATTTTAAAGTGAAACGTTGAATCCTAAATTAAACATTCGCGTAGCAAGCCCTCCTGTTTCTGGATCACCATAATATTTCCATTCTTTTGAAGCTGACCATGTTGCCGCATTTTGAACCGAAGCATAAATCTTGAAGTTTCGCACATGCAAGCGGTCAATAAGGTCTTTAGGAAGTGAATAGGCCAACGAAATATTGTCTAAACGAATAAAACTACGATCATACAATCTTGCAACTCCAGCTCCTGCTGGTCCTCTAGCATCGAGACGAGCCCAGTCATTTGTTGGATTATCAATTGTCCAATACGGATTTACAAATGGATTGTAATTGTTTGTATACAAACTTCCATCATTATAATTATTCATATAACGGCTATCCATTGACTTATGTCCCATGTATGAATACATATTGATTGCCAAATTCCAATTTTTGTAGAATTTAAATTCATTGCGAAGCGACCAGTTGATTGGCGGTGCAGTTTGTCCTAAAAACTGTTTGTCTTTTTCATTATAAGTTGGTTTTCCGTTAACGTCGTCTGCGGTATAACTGTTTTCAACTTTTGGATCACCAGGGCGTTGTCCATATTTTGCGGCTTCTACAACTTCGTCCTTTTGCCAAATTCCGATTATTTTATAATCCCAAATTTGAGAAATAGGTTTGCCAATAAACCATCCATTTGTTTTATCATCAGCTTCTTTAGTTCCAATAACATTTCCATTTGCATCTTTAACGTCTTCCATGTTGCCATATAATGCCTTAATGGTGTTCTTGTTGTATGAAAAAGCAACCATAGTTGTCCACTCGAAGTTTGGCTTTTTAATATTTAAAGTATTCAAACTTATTTCAATACCTTTATTTTCAACCTCTCCAAGATTGGTTGCAATCGAAGAGAAGCCCGTAAACTCTGGTAAACGCTGACTCATGATCATATCATTTGTTAAAGATCTATATACATCGATTGTACCTGTAATTCTGTCTTTTAAGAATCCAAGATCAAGACCTATATTGGTTGCTGTTGTTTTTTCCCATTGTAAATTAGGATTTGCCATACGATCAATCCCTAGATATTTCATATCAACAATATTTCCTGAAGCATCTAAGTAACCCATTGTTGCACCTGTTCCAGAACTTAAGTTTGCTAAAGCTAAATAAGGATCAGCAAGTGATCTGTTTCCGTTTTTACCCCATGATAAACGTAGTTTACCCGTACTTAAAGGCTCCCAATGAAACCAACTTTCTTTATTAAAACTCCATCCTAATGCTACAGAAGGAAAAGTGGCATAGGGATAAGAAGCTCCAAATGCTGAATATCCATCACGACGTACCGTCCCTGTAATCATATAACGATTGTCAAACGAATAGAAAACTCTTGCCATTAATGCATCTGCTGTTTGATGTGTATCCGTAGATGTAAACGTACTATTAGCAAGTGTCGCATTCGCAATATTGTGATATCCTAAAGCATCTGAAGGTTGGATATTATTTGCATCAATACGATCTGACCATGTTTTTAAGTCTTCGGCTTCCTGAACAAAAGTGGCAATAATATGGTGTTTCTCATTAAATGTATGATCCCATGCAATTGTGTTGTTGATGTTCCAAGTGAATTTCTTACCATTTTCTCTGTCTACTCCTATGTTAGCAGGGCTCCAGTTTTTATTTCCTGCAGATTGGAAATAACGATTATAAAAGAATTCATAACGTGGCGAGGCATTAAATGAATATGTAATATCAAAAGGCAAAATTACTTTGGTATTAAAAATAGTATTCAATACCGTGTATCCTCTGTCAAGGTCCATATATTGGCGATCATAGTAATAATTATATCCACCAATTGTTGGTCCCATTGGTTGTCTTGCATAATCACCATTTGCTTCTTTAAAGTTTGCAAATGGGCTGTTTCTTAACATATTTGCATCCCAATAATTTGTGCCTGTTCCAACAGAAATATCCCCGTCTGAACGATCTTGGAAATTAACGTTTGCTCCAAATTCAAGCCAATCTGTAATTTTAGCATCCACTTTCATATTAGAACGAACTGCTGTATAATCATTCCCTTGAATTGCTCCTTCTGAACTTAAATATCCTAAAGACATATAATAATTTACTTTATCACTAGCTCCAGAAACACTTAAATTATTGTCGCGATTTATTCCAGTTCTAAAAGTGCTATCGTACCAATCGTGTGTTTTTCCATCAGTAAAATTTTTCAAAAGCGTAGCGTCTGTAATACCTAAACGCAATCCCCAAACTTCATTCAAGCTTTTTCCTTGTATTTGTGCCGCTGGCTGATAAGCTAACCATTGTGCTTGAGTTATTCCATACTGACTTAATTGGTTAGGATTTGTATAATAACCCGGTTTTCCTGCCGCAGTTCCCGTCACCCATGCTTCATAATTTCCTGTGGTGGTGTTTGTACCATACGTTTTGGCAGTTTCCCAATCTTCACGATATTTTACATATCCTTCTGGAGTATATACATCACGATAAGCACTTTCATTAACAATCGTCATGTTTGTGGTAAGGTTAATGATAGGTTTGCCTGTTTTTCCTTTTTTTGTTGAAATCACAATAACACCCGCCGCAGCTTTTGAACCGTAAACTGCTGTTGCAGATGCGTCTTTTAAAACATCTATCTGCCCTACATCATCTGGATTAATCTCTGAAAGCTCACCATAAAACTGCATTCCGTCTAAAATAATAAGCGGTGAATTATGACCTGCACCATCCGGATTGTAAACCGAAGTCTGTCCACGAATTTGCAAAGACCCTCCTCCTTTTGCCGCAGGATCATAACCAACTTTTAACCCCGGAACTCCTCTCAATAAATCCTGAACAGTTTGCGGATTTTGATTGGCTAATGATTCTGGCTTCACCTGAACAATTGCTCCAGTCAAATCACTTTTTTTCATTTTCCCGTATCCAACGACTACAACCTCATTTAATGAAGCCGCATTTTCTAAAAGCTTAACGGTAATATTTGTTGTATTTTTTACTTGAATTTCCTGAGTCACATAACCTATATATGACACAACTAATATTGCGTTTTGCTCTCCTTTTAATTCAAATTTCCCATCAAAATCTGTAATAGTACTAATTTTAGTTCCTTTGATCGAAACTGTAGCTCCTGGAAGCGGCACTCCATTTTGGTCTTTAACTTGTCCGCTTATTCCATTTTGCTGTTCTATTTTTTCCAGCGCATTTGTTCCCGAAGGTTCTCCTGCGTATGCCTGTACTTGAGATAATGAAACCAGCACACAAAAAATGGCCAATTTCTTTTTAAAATCAAATCCAGATACATAATCAGGAGTCTTCATCTTCCTAATAAAGTTTTTCATTTTCTTGGTTGTAATTTTGGTTAAATAATTAGTTTGGTTTAAATCACTGCCGAAGCAAAAAAATCATCTATAATTCTTTTGGGGAAGATTCTATAAAATCATTTATTTGCATTTCAACATTCGATTTGAGCTACAAATCTAGCAGAACAGTGCTGTTATGAGGGGGGGATTTCTGATAATAAAGAAGGGGCAAATTAGTACAAGACCGCAAAAACACTAGGATTTTAATAAATTTCTAAAAAAAAGCACATCAGAAATCAAAAATCAATAAATATATATTCTGTTTTTAACAAAGAGAATCTTTGCAGGAATTGCAGTATTTTGCATAAAGAATAAACGATTTCATTTTTTGAAAATCATTTTTTAGTGAAATCAATTTTTCTAGAACAAAAGAAAATCGACTTAATTTCAATTCAGAAATCAAGTCGATCTAATAAAAATTATCTACAAAAAACTACTTCACAAAACGATACATTTCTGACGCCGCCAACAAAAAAGCGCCTACACCAAAATCTGCTGTGGAATTTTTATCAACGACTTGTCCCGGAATCGCTTTTTCACCAATAGGTTGTACATATCCAACAGTTCCGTCTGGCTGAAGCGCAAAAGTGGTCAAGTAATTCCATGATTTTTCAACTACTGGCAAATAGGTCTTTTTATCTAAAATTCCATTATTTATTCCCCATAAAAACCCGTAGGTAAAAAACGCCGTTCCGCTGGTTTCAGGTCCCGGAGCATGTTCTGGATCTAAAATACTTCTTGTCCAATAGCCTTCTTTTTGTTGTGCTGACGCCAATGCTTGAGCCATTTCCTTAAAACGCTGGATATATTCTGCTCTATGTTTAGCCTTTTTTGGCAAATCCTGAATAATTTTGGCATAACCAGCAAAAATCCAGCCGTCGCCTCTCGCCCAAAAATCTTTTTTGCCGTTTGCACTTGTATGCTTTGGATAGACATATTTCGCATCTCGGAAATACAATTTCGCCTCTGAATCATACATAATACTATCCGCATATTGTAGATAGGTATGCAGTTTTTCTAGATACATTTCATTTCCAGTAACGTTGTACAGCTTTGTCATTACGGGCATTACCATATACAAACCGTCAACCCACCACCAATAATCATTTGCAGAAGTACTCATTTCATACTCCATGACTTCCTTTGCACGAGCAATTTTTTTAGGATCTTTTTTTCCTGTAAAATTGTATAAATCAATATAAGTCTGAAAACAAATCTGCCAATCGCCAAATAATACGTGTTTGTCCGTTTCGCCATAATTGTATTTCCATTCCGATTTATCATTTGATTTGGCGCCCATCCATTGATTTTTGTCTGCCCAAGCCATTGAGTAATCCAAATACTTTTTGTTTTTAGTCACTTTATAAGCTTCCATATTTCCTGTATGATAAGCCGAAACATGCCAAAATGAATTTCCAAAATCCGGATGCGTCGTTTGCCAACGATCATTCACTTGATCAATAATCGCGACAACCTCTTTTTTAGATTGTTTTATTGCAGTTGCTTTGCTTGTAGAAGTACTTTTACAGCCTACTGCCAGTACTGAAATCGCAATAAAAATTGATTTTTTAAAATACATAATTATAATAATATTAAGCGTTTAATTATTTTGAAGCATGATCAATTGGAATTTCCTGACCCGACCAAATTTTCTTTTGTGTCCAAGGTTGATAAGGATCACTCCAAAAAGAATCAGTTGCTGGAAGACCCAAAACCAAAAAAGCTTCCGAACACAAATACAAACTTCCCGTTGAGATATATCCTTCGCCAATATTAGGCTGACGCCCATACAGCCCAATTTGAAGCCAGCCGTTTTTATCAAAAGTTTCCTTGGCATTTATTTGATTATTGATCATAAAATATAATGCTGAACGAACTTGTGCTGGATCAATTTCTTTTGGCAATTCTTTCCAAAGTGCAATTTGTGACAGCAATTGAAATGCTCCAAAACGATACGCCAATGATCGTCCAATTGGCGGATAAGTTCCATCAGGCGAAATCAATCTTTCCTGAATTGTCGCATAACGTCTCGCTCTATTTAATTCGGTTTCAAAGTCTTTTTTATAATCGTCATTTTTATCTTTCAATACATTTAAAATATCCAACTGCATCGGGTGAATTACAAAACTGTTGTAATAATCCCAATGAAAATCGGGTCCGTCACCATAAATTCCATCGCCTAAATACCATTCTTTATGCTTAAGCAAAGCAAAATTCAACCGATTTGGATCTTCTTCTTTATCAAATTTAATAATCGCTGCTTCGACCATTCCGGCAAAAAGAAGCCAATTGCTTTGATACGGTTCAATTACCCGAGTTGATTTTAGTGCCGTAATAACATTTGCTTTTGTAACTTCATCAAGCGGTTCCCAAAGCTGATTTGGTGCACGAAGCAAAGCCTGCGCAAAAAAAGCAGCATCAACCAAGGGCTGTTTGTCTTTTACAAAATTCATGAAATCTGTGGCATTTGGATCAGTCGCATTGTGAATTGATTTTTGTGCCAAAGCGATATACTTTGCTCTTAATTTTCCTTCCGAAGTATCATCCGCGCCTAATTCCAGCCAAGGCGCCATTCCTGAAAGCGTTCTTCCAAAAGCTTCCAAATAGGTCACATGTTTTCGGTCGTCCCAAGCTCCAGGCGATTTTTCAACAGGCATTAATGCTTTCAGCTGATTATTACTTAAAGCCGTCAAAACCGGATCTCCAATTTTAATCAAAGAATTTACAAAAAAGGCACGCACTTTTTCTGGAGAATCTTTTTCAGGTTTCTTAGATTGTCCGTGAACATTCAGAACTAGAAGACAAATAAATACTGCTAAAACAGCATTTTTAAAACGATGACTCATATATTTTTTTTTATCTTTTTATATTTTCTTTCATAGTACTTAATTCTAAATACTTAATACTACGTAGATTTCCAAAAGCTTTCGTTCAGAATGTATTTGTTGTCCTTTACATTCTGATATTTCTTTTTAAACTCTGAAGGATTTAAATTATAAAACAGCTGAAAATGTTTTCTGAAATATTTAATATCTCCAAATCCAGCAATTGAAGCGGCTTGACTTATTTGCAAATCGGTTGTAATTAGTAATGTAGCCACTTTTCGAAGACGAACGTTTCGAGTAAATTCCAAAACCGATTTTCCTGTAATTTTTTTGATTTTTTTATAAACCAAAGAATGGCTCATTCCCAATTCACTTGCTAAATCTTTAATATTAAAATCGTCAACATCTAAATTTGAATCAATGATTTCAATGATTTTATCTAGCAGTTTTTTATCCTCGTCAGACAATTTTGGACCTGCAACATTTTTTGTAACCGAATTAAGCAAATAGTTTTGTTCACTATCACGACGCGTTAAGATTCCGTTAATTCGCGCTAACAAATATTCATTATCAAATGGTTTTGTGATATAGTCATCGGCACCCACTTCGGCGCCTTTTAATTTTACTTCTTCAGAAGTTCCGCCGGTAAGCAGAATTACAGGAATATGTTTCAAATCAGGATCTGATTTTATGTGTTTGCAAAAAGCCACACCATTCATTTCTCCCATTACAACATCCGAAATGATCAAATCTGGTTGTACATTTTTGACAATTTGCAATGCATTTTCAGCATTTTCAGCTGTTGCGATATGATATTTTGAGGCTAAAATTCGTTTTAAGTAATTCCGAATCTGAACATTGTCATCAACAACTAAGATACTTTTGGCATCCTTAATTACATCTTTTACATTTTCAGGCTCTTCTTCTATTGTCTGTAAAACATTCTCACGAATTACTGTATCTTCTAAAGCTTCATCTAAAAACAAAGTTCTGTCGCTGAGATCTTCACGAATTTCAATATCTCCAAAATGCTCTTTGCCTAAAAGCAGTCTTATTTCAAAAATAGATCCGCCGTTTTCATTATCACGACAACTCACTTTTCCGTGATGTTGCGTTATAAATTGCTTTACCAAATACAATCCGATACCAAATCCTTTGCGATTGTTTTTGACATTTTTCCCCGATTGATAAAACAAATTGAAAATTTTGTCTTTGTCAGCATCCTCAACTCCTTCGCCATTATCGGTGACATTTATGATAACTTCTGTTTCAGTACATCTCAAATTCACTGCAACTTTTCCATTTTCTTTTTCGGTAAACTTTAAAGCATTGGAAATCAAATTAAACAAAGCCATTTCTATTTTTTCCCGATCAACATAAACCAACAGTTTTTCTTCAGAAATACTAAAACTGTAGTCAATTTTTTTTGATTTTGCATGTTGCACAAAACAGCTAAAAACCTCTTTGCATAACTCTACAATGTCAATTTGACCAATTTTAAGTTTTCCGGTTTCGGTTTCAGTTTTTCTAAAAAGAAGCAATTGATCAACCAAACTCAACAATCTTCGGGAATTACTATAAACCATTTCAATTGCCGCAGGATCAATTTGCTGTTCAGTGCCATAAATAATATCTTTCAACGGATTGATAATCATTGTTAAAGGCGACCTGAATTCATGCGAAATATTCGTGAAAAAAGTTAATTTTTTCTCATTCAACTCTTTTTCCTGTTTCGCTAAATCCTGCGAAAGTCTTACTTCATACTTCAATTGTGCTTGCTCTCGTTGGTATTTGTCAACCACATAAATAATGAATCCCAAAACAATAAAATAAAACCCGTAAGCCCACCAGCTTCTGTACCAAGGTGGCAAAATAGTAATGGGCAAAGAAATAGATTTAGAATTCCAAATTCCTTCAGCATTCGTCGATTTGATTTTCAAAACATAATCACCTTCTGTAATTCTGGAATAATTGGCACTTCTGATATTATCCACATAATGCCATTGCGAATCCCATCCTTCTAGAAAATAAGCGTATGAAATTTTTTCCGGCAAACTATATTCTAAAGCGGCAAAATCAATGTTCAGCATCGATTCATCATACGGAAGTTTTAACTTTTCGACTCCAAACGCACCTAAACCATCTTGATCAAAAACTTTATTGTTTACTTTAATCGAAGTGATAATCAGTTTTGGGAAAGCATGAACTTGACTATTAATTCGGGTATCAATGATATTAAACCCCTTAATCCCACCAAATACAATTTCGCCTGTAGAAAGTCTTAACGCTGCATTGTAATTAAATTGATTGCTCTGAAGTCCGTCTGCATCATGATAGCTTGTAATTTTTCCTGAGTCAACATTATAAACAAATATTCCGTTATAGGTACTGCACCAATAAGCACCTTGTTTGTCTCGAACGATATTTAAAATCGAATTATTTGGAAGTCCGTTTCGTTGCGTCAAAAATTTCTTTTCAAAAGTTTTCGGATTAAAAATCATCAAACCGCCACCCTCAGTACCAACAAGCATTTTGGTATCCGAATGTGAAATTATGGATCGAACGGGATATTTGACATCAATTTCTCTTCGTTGCATCGTTTTTGGGTCGAAACGAAATAACTTTGAAAAATTTCCAATCCAAAGATGATTCTGATCCTGAGTCATCGAAATAATACCTCGAATTTTGGCATCGACAAAATCAAACTGATCTGTTTTTTCATTATATCTGTACAAACCTTCTTCATCTGGCGAAGCCGTCCATAATATATTTTTGTTGCATTTGAATAGTACCCAAATGTTCTTTTGAATTGTATTAAGTTTTGGATTAAATAGATTGTACTTTTTAAAATTGCGCGATTGAGAATTAAACAAACACACGCCTCCGCCATACGTTCCAAACCAAGTTCCTTTACTATCTTTTAGAATTACAGAAACAAAATTGTTGCTCAGTGAATTTGGATTACTTGCATTGTAAGCATAATTGGTAAACGTATTTGTTTTTCTGTTCCAAAGACTTGCGCCTGCTCCATCTGTTCCAATCCAAAGATTTTCTGAATCTTGTTCGCATAATGAAAGAATAAAATCACTTGGCAAAGTATTTTTTGTCAGCTCGTTTTTAGAAATGGTCACAAAAGGGCTTTTCGTTTCTTCAATCGTATTGACACCGCCTCTCAAAGTCCCAATCCAAACGCGGCTTTCATTATCTAAATAAAGCGATGATATAGCATTGCTATTGAGTTTTTCTTCATCAAGACAAGCATTCAAAAGAAAAAAAGAATCTTTGTTGTAATTGTATTTTACGACTCCATTTCCGTTTGTAGCGATCCAAAGTTCATTGGTGGAAGCCTTAAACATTAAATCTGAAATCGGATATTGAATTTCCTGATTGACATAAAGATGATTCGTTTTATTTTTTGTGTTGTATTTCAAAAGTCCTTCCTCAGCTGCCATCCAAATATTTGAATATTTGTCGAATAAAATACAGCCACTTCCGACAGAACTCTCAAAAACAACAGAAAGTCTTTTGGCTCCAGATTCCATCGCTACTAAACCCACACCCGCAACTGAGCACCACAATTTGCCCGAAGCATCAAAATCCATTTCTTGTACGTGAAAATCCCATTTTAGTTTTCCTTTTACCAAAAGCGGAATCTGAATAATATCTTCATTTTCTCCTGCAGCATACAACAAGCCTTTTCCTGCAGTTGCGATATACATTTTTGCCTTAAAATCACGAATTTGATTGACTACAAAATCAATCTTTTCACTTTTCGAAGTTTTGGCATTTATGTAGTTCTTCGAAATAAATTTATTTCCAAGATAATCGTAAACGCTGATGCCGCCTTTTGTTCCAATCCAAATTTCATTTTGGGTTCCGCAAATACTCACTACTCTGTTGTTTACTAATGAATTAGAATCGTTTGGTTCGTTTCTAAAACTCAGAAAATTATAACCATCATAGCGACTGATTCCATCGTAGGTTCCAAACCACATTAAACCTCTTTTGTCTTTGTAAACTGATGTTACAGCATTGTTTGCAAGACCATTTTTAATTCCGAGATAACCAATATCATATTTTTTTTGTCCAAATTTTGGAATAGAACTCCCTGAAGTCTGCGGTTGAGCTGACAAATGAACTAAAAGTGCTAAAAAGAATAGAATTTTGGTTTTCAAAATTTCGATTTTGAGATTAAGTTTATTTTTTTTCTAATCTGATTTCCTTCAAAAAATCAGAATTAAAAATTATTCGTGTGAAAAATACAATTATAAAATCAATCTTAAAAAAAACCTATGAAAATAAATCATAGGTTTTTCATATAAAAAACACATACAATTCTTATCAATTAACCAATGAAATTATATAAGAGTAAGTATATTTTTTATCTGTTAAACGGTATTGATCATGTGGCAAACGCCCCCAGCTGTCATCTCCTCCCACTCCTCTTTGTCTATAATCCAAATGAAGATAAACGGCTTCTTTAGAATCTAAATCCAAATCACAAGGATGGCGCTGTGCTTTTGTTTTTCCGGGATCCAACATTTCTGTTGAGATATTTAAAGCGCTAAAACCTAATGTCTGTAAACCTTCAAATCTTACGCCTTGGCCCTTATCATTTTTTAAAGACAACCAACGAACATCGGTTTTGTAACCGCCTTCTTGCGGGCGAATGTAACTTTTAGTGTACTGATTTATAACCTTATCTGAGTATTCGCCAACAAATGCCGCCGAATTTCTATCTGAATAATTCTCCCACGGACCTCTTCCGTAATACGTCAAATTATCAAATGCTCCATTTAGTTTGGCACGCATTCCAAAACGAGGCATTTCTGGCAATTCTTTTCCAGCTAAATCAATAGAAGCTGTAACTTTTATTGCTCCATTATTCTGAATCAAATAATCAACTGTGTACGGAACATCAACTGTCGCTAATTTGTAAACTGCTTTTATCAATAATCCATCAGTTGCTTTTTTGTCTAAAACGACACTTACAACTGTAGCATTTTTTGAAGCTTCTTTCCAAATCACTAATTTATTTTCCATATTGCTTCCAAAATCATTATCGGTTGGAGCACGCCAGAAATATGGAGTTGGGAAATTGCTGAAAATTGCATTTGATTCATTTTTTAAGTTGTATTTTAAAATCTCTCCTTTTTTAAGATCAAATTCTCCAGCAACATTTTCAGTTTCAAAAGAAACTAGATCATTTTTAACTGTGTACCTTAGTTTTGAAGCAGTTTTTGCGCTTTCATTATTTTTGAAATAAGAGCCTTTTCCTATTGCAAATTGCTCTCTAGCAAATTCATGCCCTTTTGCAACCAAAGGCGCATTAGCTTTTGAATAAGCAAAAACATTTACATAATATTCTGAAGTTGCATCGATTGTACCTGTATTTAAAGTGATTTTTTTACTTTCTGCTGGTGCGGCTTCCATGCTAAATTCTCCAGATTTTGTAACAACACCGTTTTTAACCAATTCCCATTTGAAATTAAAATCAGAAAGATTGGTAAAATTATGAAGGTTTGTCACCGTTAAATCAGATTCATTATCAAGCTGAAAATGAATATTTTGATATACTTTTTTGATTTCACTTAAAGCTGGTTTTGGCGTTCTGTTAGAAAATATCACACCATCGGCACAACCATTTTCATCATTCTGCAATTTTGAAGCGCCCAAATCACCACCGTAAGCCCAAAATGTTTTTCCTTTTGCATCTTTCGTTTTTATTCCTTGGTCAACCCAATCCCAAATAAATCCGCCTTGCATGTGTTTGCAGCTGTTGATGATATCCCAATATTCCTGAAAATTTCCACCGCTATTTCCCATTGCATGTGCGTATTCACACATAATATACGGACGATTTTTATCAGCAGATGCATACGCTTTCATGCTTTTGATTCCAGGGTACATCGGGCAGACAATATCTGTATTTCTGTTTTCTCCAGCTTGTTCAAACTGGACCGGACGAGTAGAATCCATTTTTTTCAACCAATCGTAAGCATCGTAAAAAACGGGGCCATTTCCGCACTCATTTCCTAGAGACCAAATAATAATGGAAGGATGATTTTTATCAAAAGCAAACATTCTTTTGATACGGTCTAAATGCGCCGGCGCCCATTCTGGCAAATACGCCGGATGTTTTTTCTGATCAAACCAATTTTGCCACTCTGCACCCATTGCATGTGATTCGATATTTGCTTCATCTACAACATAAAATCCATATTCATCACATAAATCATAAAATTTTGTGTCATGAGGATAATGGCTCATTCTGATGGCATTAATGTTAAATTCCTTCATTAACTGAAGATCTTTCAGCATTAATTCTTCATTTGGAACGTGTCCGTTTACGTCATCATGTTCGTGGATATTCACCCCTTTTACCATCACCGCTTTTCCGTTAACCAAAAGCTGTGCGTTTTTGATTTCCACTTTTCTGAAACCTGTTTTTTTAGAAACGGCTTCCAAAATATTTCCTTTACTTTCTAATAATGTAATGGTATATTTATACAAGTTTGGCGTTTCGGCATTCCATTGTTTTACATTTTCAACAGTTGCCGAAAAGCTTACATTTGAATCTTTTGCATTTACTTTTTTGCTTTCAGAATAAACCGTTTTTCCTTCTTTGTCAAACAATTCTACTTTTATAGAAGGATTTTTGATCTTATTATTTTCGAAATATTTTAAAGCAACATCAATAGTAAAAAGTCCGTTTTTGTATTGATTGTCTAAATCGCTTTTTACAAAATAATCCCAAACCGTAGTTTTTGGCATTGCCTGCAAATAAACATCACGCTCAATCCCACTTAATCTCCAGAAATCTTGATCTTCTAGATAACTTCCGTCGTGCCAACGAAAAACCTGAACCGCAATTAAATTTTCTCCTTTCTTCAAAAAAGAAGTGATATTGAATTCGGCCGGAGTTTTAGAAGCTTTGGTCATACCAACTTCTTTTCCGTTTAAAAATACCCGTGCATAACCCGAAATTGAACCAAAATGAAGTATAATTTCTTTATCATTCCAAGAATCTGAAACCGTAAAATTGCGTCTATAACTTGCAACTGGATTATAATCTCCTGCTATAAATGGAGGATTTTTAGGAAACGGATACGTAATATTAGTATAAATTGGAATGTCATATCCTTGCAATTCCCAGTTTGAAGGCACTTGAATTTCTGACCATTTGCTCACATCAAGATTTGGTTCGAAAAAATTCGTTGATCTTTGTGCTGGAGTTTTAACAATATCGAATTTCCAAAGTCCATTCAAACTTTGATACAATGCCGATTTTTTAGGATTGTTTTCCTTTAATTCCTCTGCATTGCTGTACAAAAGAAACGAACTTCTTCCTGATTCTTTTCCTCGATCTAATACTTGCGGATTTTCCCATTCATTAGTTTGTGCAAAATTAATCTGTGCACTTAAAAACAGCGACGCTGCTAAAAAAATTTTCTTCATCTAACTATTTTTGATTGTCTAAGGTTTTGTTTTTCAAAACAGAAAAAATGTCATTCCAAATTGATTTAAAGCATTTCTTTATAAAAAACTTATAAAAAAGCAACGGCCCTAACACTAACCAAATCTTAAAAACGTACGCCTTAAATCAATTTGGAATGACAAATTCACGAATCACAAATTTAGATATTCACTTAAAAGACATGAGGGGCAATCCAATATAGTAAAAGGGGTATTTTGGTATTTATACACATTCTGTACAATTTTACCCCCTCTTTTAATGCGTTTCTAGCATCACATGATAAAAAAATAGCATTTTATATCATTACTCAGGATTTTATCTTTGACAAAAAATAAAGCGGTATTTAATGAATTACACTTATACTATTAAATCATTTGGAGAATTCACCAATTTGGAACTTTATCAAATGCTCCGTTTAAGAAGTGAAGTTTTTGTGGTTGAGCAAAATTGCGTCTATCTTGATTTAGATAATAAGGACCAAAAAAGTTTTCATCTTTTATATTATGTAAATGATGAATTGGTTGGTTGCACGCGATTACTTCCAACAGGTTTGTCTTATGATGAAGTTTCTATTGGAAGAGTTGTAATTACTCCCGCTTATCGCGGATTAGGTTTAGGAAAAAAAATTATGGAAGCTTCGATTACGGGTTGTGAGGAAAAATTTGGCGAAGGCCCAATTCGGATTAGTGCGCAATATCATTTATCCAACTTTTATCAGTCTCGTGGATTTGTGGAACAAGGCGAACCGTATGACGAAGACGGAATTCCGCATATCGAAATGTTGCGAATTTAAAAATTACGGAATAATTAGTTTTAAGACATTGGACAACACAGGATTATGATCTTCAGTTCGCCAATTCAGATACAAATCGGTTTCAAGTGGCATTTTTATAAATCGGATGCCAGGAATTTCATGAAAAAGATAAGAATCAGGCAAAATTGCAATTCCGAGTCCTTTTCGCACCAAAGCAATAATCGCTGATCCGAATTCAGAATGAAGATAGACTTCTGGCGCATTTTCCAAAGAATTGAATAATCGCTGAATCAAATCGCTGTAACTGCTGCCTTCATCATTTGTTGGAAGAATAAATTTTTGAAAAGCGAGTGTTTCTTTTGTCAAATCTTCGGGCGTTTTGTATGGATGATTTTCGGGAACAACGATGGCTAAATTATCGGTATAGAATTTTTCTGAAGCAATATCTTTGGCATTATTTATATCTCTGGTAATCGCCAAATCGATTTTATAGTTTCGAAGAAAATCCTGCTGATCTTCATAAAGAACTTGAACCAATTTGATTTTGAGTTTTGGAAAAGTACCTGAAATTCGGGATAAAATATCGGGCATGATTGAAGCCGAAATAGAATCTGGATGTGCAATAGTGATGGTACCGCTTTCGCCCAACTGAATCTGGCGCGCCGACTGATGAATGAATTCAAGTTTGCTGAGCTCGACTTCCCATTTTTCTTTTAGAAATTGACCCGCTGCAGTAAGTTTGACATTACGTTTGTTTCGCTCAAAAAGTTGAACTCCCAATTGGTTTTCCAAAGACTGAATTTGTCTGCTGAGTGCCGATTGTGTAATATTCATCTTTCCGGCAGTGTTCCAGAAATGAAGCTCTTTGGCAAGAGCCAAAAAATATTTGATTTGCTGTAAGTCCATTGATGCAAATTACGCATTTATTAAAGACAAAAACAGCTTTTAATGCATTAAAAATAAAATAAAATGAGTACGCTAAAAATTACAAAAGCAACGCTAAATGATATTGCAAAACTTCAAGATATTGGCAGAATAACTTTTTCTGAAACTTTTGCAACAGTAAATTCAGAAGAAAATATGGCAAAATATCTGGAAGAAAGTTTTGCTACGGAAAAATTGACTTCGGAACTTCAAAATGAATCTTCTTATTTTTATTTGGCAGCAATCGATGAAAAAATAATCGGTTATTTAAAATTAAACACAGGAGAAGCGCAAACCGAAAAACAAGATAAAAACGCTCTTGAAATTGAACGCATTTATGTTGCAAAAGATTTTCATGGCAAAAATATTGGGCAAGAATTGTATGCTCAAGCTTTAAAAACTGCAACAGCACTAAATGCTTCCTATATGTGGCTTGGCGTATGGGAAAAGAATTTTAGAGCTGTTAGTTTTTATACTAAAAATGGTTTTGAGCAATTTGACACTCATATTTTTAGATTGGGCGACGATGAACAAACCGATTTGATGATGAAAAAAATCTTAGCCTAAAACCTAAATTTCAAAATGAAAAAACAAAAACTTTTATTGATTTTGCTGATTATTGGCACTGCTTTTTGGGGAATTTCATATTCAATTACCAAAATGGCGATTGGCGATTATTCTCCGGCGACCTTTTTGTTTTACCGATTTTTATTGGCTGTCCTTGTTTTGACCCTTATTTTTTGGAAATACGTCCGAGCAATCAATCTTGAAGCCATTAAAACCGGAGCCATCCTAGCAATTCCGATGTTTTTAGGCATTCATTTGCAGACCATTGGACTTAAACATACGAATGCTTCACAATGTTCTTTCATTGCCGGATTAACCGTTATCATTATTCCGTTATTAAAATTAGCGATTTACAAAACCAATACTTCATTAAAAATTTGGATCGCGGCTTTGACCGCTTTAATGGGTTTGTTTATTATTGCCATCAAAGATAAATTCGAAATAAACATTGGCGATTTATACACCATTGCGGGAGCTTTTGCCTTTGCTGTTTACTTGATTACGGTTGAAAAGCATTCGGCTTTAAAAAATCTTTTGTATTCGATTGTTCCAATGTTTGCGTTTTGTGCGCTTTTCACCTTTTGTATTGCGCTTACAGATCACAATGCCGATTGGTTACCAAAAAATAATACTTTTTGGCTTGGCGTAGTGTACTGTGCCTTGTTTTCAACCGCTTATATGTACACGGTTTCTAATATTTCGCAACGTTATTTATCTGCCGAAAGAGTCGCTGTCATTTATTTGTTTGAACCTGTTTTTGGCGCTATTGGAGCATTTTTTATTTTGGGTGAAAATCTTGGTTGGAGACTTCTTTTGGGCGGCACTCTTATTTTTTCTGCAACTATTATTTCTGAAGTTAATTTTAAAACGGATAAACTTAAGTTTTTGGCGAAAAAGAATTAATTTAACTCGTCTTCCTGTAATTGTAAATTGCCAGTGCATTTAAAACAACAGCAAAAACGCCCAAATACAAAAGTTCTCGTCCAACTTCTTTTAAGCCACTTCCTTTTAAAACAATCAAACGGACCACTTTAATAAAATGTGTTACCGGAGTAAACTCTGACATTGTCCTAGCCCAATTTGGCATACTATCGGTACTCGTGAAAAAACCGCTCATAAGCATGAAAATCATCATGAAGAAAAAGGCAATAAACATGGCTTGCAGTTGCGTATCTGCAAATGTAGAAATCAAAAGCCCGAGACCTAATAAAGCTATTAAATATACGGCTGCAAAAAGATAAAGCACTGCGAGACTTCCCTTTGGAAATATGCCATAAATCAAATACATTACCGTGAGTCCAACCGTAAATACGATCATTCCGACGATCCAAAAAGGGATTAATTTTCCTAAAATGAATTGCCATTTCTGAATAGGCGTTACATTGATTTGCTCGATCGTTCCTATCTCTTTTTCTTTTACAATATTGAGTGCAGTGATAAATCCACCAATTAATGTGAGCAGCAAAACCAAAATTCCGGGAACCATATAATATTTATATTCGGCTCTTGGATTGTACCAATTGGTGCTTGTCAAAGTAATTAACGACGGAGCCATTGAAGCCGATTGTTTTGGCAGTTTAAACCGGATATCAAGATCTTGGCTAAAATCGGCTAAAACTACATTTAGATATGCAGATCCAATATTTGATTTTGTTCCGTTAATGGCGTCTGCAGCAATATTTACTTTCTGGCTTCCCTCTCTGACCAAATTTCGTTCAAATCCGGATGGAATTTCTAAAATCAAATCGGCTTCTCCTGTTTCAATCAATTCTAATCCTTCTAAATAGGAAGCTGGAGCGCCCGCAATATGAAAATATCCAGACGAGCCAATTTTATTTGCCAATTTTTGTGAATACGAGCTATGATCGTGATCGACATAAGCGATGTTTACATTTTTTACTTCGAAGTTTGCTGCCAAAGGCAAAATAATAAGTTGTATTGTAGGCACGATAAACATCATCGCCAAGATTGTTTTGTCTCTGAATATCTGACGAAATTCTTTCTGCAATATAAAACGAAGCACTTTCATGATAACCGAATCTTAAATTTTTTCAATGCAATAGTCAATAAAAATGCCGCCATTCCTGCCAATATCAAAGTTTCTTTCCAAACAAACTCAAATCCCAAACCTTTGAGCATTACAGCTTTTACAATAGTATAATAATATCGAGAAGGCACAATATGCGAAACAACCTGAAAAATCCAAGGCATATTTTCCAGCGGAAACATAAAACCTGTAAGTATCAATGTGGGCAACATCATTCCCATCATCGAAATCAACATTGCCGTTTGTTGCGAATCTGTCACATTTGAAATCAGTAAACCCAAAGAAAGGCAAGTAATGATGAACAAAATACTTTCGGCAAAAAGCAATAAAAAACTACCTTTTATTTCAACATGCAGAAGATATACCGATAAAAACAAGATCAGCATAAAATTAATCAGTGAAAGCGCCAAATACGGAATTGCTTTTGCAATCAAAACCATTATGGGTTTGAAAGGAGATACAAGCAGAATTTCCATAGTACCAAGCTCTTTCTCGCGAACCACGGAAACCGATGTCAGCGCCGTGCTTACAATCATAAAAATCAAGGCAATAACACCCGGAATAAAATTCAGCGAGCCATTTTGTTGTTCGTTGTAAAGATGCCTTAATTCGGGAACAATTTGATAATTTAATTGAGCTGTTGGGTTTAATTCTCGTTGGTAATCTCCAACAATTGCGGCCAAATAATTCGTTACTATAGTTGCCGTATTTGGATCTGAAGCATCGGCAATTACTTGAATTTTTGCGCCACCAAGACGCTGTATTTCAGAACCAAAATTTGACGGAAAAATGATAGCACATTTTATACTTCCGTCTTTAAATCTATTTTCAACGTCTTTATAATCCAAAATTGGATTTTCGACATGAAAGTAATCGCTTGATTGTATTTTTCTAATAATTTTTTCAGAATGAATATCATGCGCATTATCCTGAATCGCAATTCCGATATTTTTGACTTCACTGCTCAACGCAAATCCAAAGAGAATAATCTGTGCAACAGGAAGCCCAAAAAGAATCAACAAAGTTCTTTTGTCCCTGAATACATGATAAAATTCTTTCCGAATAAAAGCTAATAATCTTTTCATATTAATCTGCTGCTCTTTTAGCGTTTCGTGCCAATTCATAAAAAACTTCATCCATAGAAGTCGTATTGAAACGATTTTTTAATCCCGCTGGCGAATCTATTGCCTCCACTCTGCCGTCAACCATAATGCTTATTCTGTTGCAATATTCGGCTTCGTCCATATAATGCGTCGTAACGAAAACCGTAATTCCATTAGCGGAAGCTTCATAAATCATATCCCAAAACTGTCTTCTTGTAATTGGATCGACACCGCCAGTTGGTTCATCCAAAAAAACAATCTTTGGCCGATGAAAAACGGCTACAGAAAAAGCCAGTTTTTGTTTCCAGCCCAAAGGCAATCCGCCAACCAATTTTTTAGCTTCTTTTTCCAAGCCTAAAGTTTTGACCAAATCTTGGCTTCTTTCCTTTATTTCTGGCCGAGAAACCCCGTAAACGCCACCATAAAACTCAATATTTTCCAGAATGGTTAAATTGTCATATAAAGAAAACTTTTGGCTCATATAACCAATATTCTTTTTGATTTTTTCCTGTTGTTTGTAAACATCAAATCCTGCAACACTGGCTTCTCCAGAAGTAGGAAACGAAAGTCCGCAGAGAATTCGCATTGCTGTTGTTTTTCCCGCGCCGTTGGCACCGAGAAAACCAAATATTTCACCTTCACTGACTTCAAAGCTGATTTTATCTACCGCTTTGAAATCACCAAACTGTTTCGTTAAATCCTTACAAACAATTGCTTTATTTTCCATTTAAGACTTCTTTAGATTCTTCTGAATTGTTTTGTTCTCTCATAAAACGAATAAAACTGTCTTCAATCGTTGGTTCTATCTTTTTGACTTCAAAATTCTCCGGATTGTACTTTTCTGCAATTGTTTTTATAGTTTCCTCGTTCGCAGTTTCCGATGTCAAAGTAAGATGAACAAATTCTCCAAAGGCGTCGCAACTTTCGATTTCTTTATCGGTTCGAAAATCCTTCAAAAGTTTGTAGATGTTTTTCGCTTTAGCAGCAAAAAGCGGTTTTGGAAAATCATTTATAATTTGCTGCGGCGCATCAACTTTCATTATTTTTCCATTCTGGATCAAAGCGATGCGATCACATAATTTTGCTTCATCCATATAAGGAGTCGAAACGACTATTGTGATTTGCTGTTTTTTCAGTTTGTCGAGCATTTCCCAAAATTCACTTCTGGAAACGACGTCCACGCCCGTTGTTGGTTCATCTAAAAACAAAACTTCAGGCTTATGAATCAATGCGCAACATAAAGCCAGTTTTTGTTTCATTCCACCAGAAAGTTTTCCTGCGCGCCGATTATTAAACGGCTTTATTTGGTCGTAAATGTCTTTTATCAATTCGTAGTTTTCCTCAATCGTAGTTCCGAAAATAGTAGCAAAAAAGTTCAGATTTTCCTTCACGGTCAAATCTTGATACAGCGAAAATTTCCCCGGCATGTAGCCCACTTTATTTCTGATTTCCTGAAAATCTTTTACAACATCATGGTCTTCAACAGTTGCTGTTCCATTTTCTGCCAATAATAATGTGGTCAAAATTCTAAAAATTGACGTTTTTCCAGCTCCATCTGGACCTATCAATCCAAAAAGCTCGCCTTTCTGAACCTCAAAAGACACATTATCTACGGCAACAAAATCGCCGTATTTTTTAGTAATATTATTTAGAACAACTGCAGGCATAAAACTGTTTTATTTTGACCAAAGGACTTCGCCGTACATACCAATTTTCAAAAACCCATCATTTTTGACACGCACTTTTATGGCATAAACCAAATTTGCCCTTTCATCTTTCGTCGGAATTGTTTTGGGCGAAAACTCTGATTTATCTGAAATCCAATTTATTGTGCCTTGATATTCCTTACATTTTTTCTCGCCTTCATCAATTCTGACTTTAACTTGCTGTCCAATTTTAATTTGTGGCAACTGTGTTCCAGTAATATACGCTCGAAGATCAAGCGTTTCAAGATTGGCAATTTTATAAAGCGGTTTGCCTACAACTGCCATTTCATATTGTTCCGCATATTTTGCCAAAACGGTTCCTTTAATCGGATTTACAATGATACTTTTATTCAATTGATCGTCAATTCCTTTTAACTGAACGCCAACTGTATTTCCTTGTTCCGTCAGATTTTCGTTCGTAATTTCCAAAGAATTTTTCTGCGCCGCAATTTGAGATTGCAAAGTCGCCACTTTTGCATTAGCATCATCCAATTGTTTCTGTGAAGCCACGCCACCTTTTACCAACTTTTCAGTTCTGTTGCGATCTAAAAGAGCATTTGCAAGTTGTTTTTTTAAACTTTCAGTCTGAATTTGTTCTTGAGGTCTTCCGCTTAAAATTGCTTTTTTATTTTGTCGCAACTGCATTTTGCTGATCGATAATTGAGTGCTATCAATAAAACCTACTTTTTGTCCAACTTCTAATTGCTGTCCTTCTTCCACATTGAATTTTAATATTTGTCCATTCGCTTCCGCGGATAAAATCGTTTCTACAGCTTCAAAAGATCCCGATGCATCAAATTCATTTTCATTTTTAGCGCAGGAAAACAAGCAAAATGTTGCTACTAAAAAACATAAGAGCTTTATCTTTTTCATAATATATTGGTATTAATTTCCTTTGATTGTTTGGTATTCGTAGGCGCTCATCAAAAGCTGAATTTCATGCAAAGCTTTCTCTGCTCGTGCATTTCCTTCTTTTTCTGTTGCATTCAACAAATCGATTAACGGACCGGCGCCAGTGTCATATTTTAATTGATATCCTTCGCGAATGGTTTGTCGAAGCTTAACAATGGCATCGTCATCTTTCAAAATTGAAGTTTGCCTTTCAATATCAGCCGTTTTTTGATTCATTTGAAATCTGGTATTGAACAAAAAAGTTTCTTCCTGAAGATCGATTTGCTTTAATTGCTGTTTTGTCAATTCCTTTTCGTTAGAATTTTTATACAAACCTTTTATATCCCAGTTGACGCTTAATCCTGCAACACCAACGGTTGAAATTTTACTTGTTCCGAAATTAATTCCAGGCGCAAATACAACTCCAGCACCAATCAAGCCCACTTTTGGCATTAAACTTACCTTTTGCATATCCGATTGTGCACTTATTAAGTTTCGTTGATTCGAAAAACGCAATTGTTCTGGACGTTTAATCAACGTATCTAAACCGACAGCATTTATAGGTTTTTCAAATTTTGTCTGATTTATGTTTTTCCCAATCAAATACGAAAACATGGTTTGATAGCCATTTTTGGTATATTCAAAATCTTTTTTTTGTCTGCTGAGAATTAATTGCTCGGCTTTCATTTCGTCAACATCCGTTTTGTAAGCGAGGCCATTTTCATGAAGTTTTTTGACTTTGTCAATATTGTTGGCCAAAATGGTATTTTGTATTTCTAATTGTTTCAGCTGTTCCTCAATTAGCAATACACCAAAATAAAGCTGATTCACTCGCGAGCGCAAATCATAAAGCGATACTTCGACTGAAGCTTTATCAACATTTGAAGAAGCTTCTACAATCTTTTTTTGGGTTTTAGTTGCACCGCCATCCCAAATTACCTGATTTACTTGACCAAGTCCGATAAATTTAAATTTACTGTCATTTCCAGAATTTCCCATACTTGGAAAATCGCCAAAAACATATCCTTCAATTGCGGTCACACTTATTTGAGGCAGATACGCTTTATTGGCATTGCTCAACGTATATTCTTTGCTTTTTTCAATCAATTCGTATTGCTTGATTAAAGGATAATTTTCAACTGCAAGCTTGTAGCTTTGATCAATTGTCAAGGTCTGTGCTGAAACAATATTCATAAAGGACAGCAATCCTATATATTTAAGTACGTCTAATTTCCTCATATTACATAAATAAACTAGCTTTAATAAATCAATTAAACAGCTGAAAACATAGCTTTTATCCAAATCGGGATTTTTTTTTTGCGCTCTTGCATCAAGTTACTGAAATCGGCTGTTTCCAAATTTCGGCTTCCCATAATAATAGGTTTGGCGATAAATGGAAAAACGACCAATCCCAAAATATTCATCAAAAAATGAAGCGGATTTGGTTCCGAAATTTCTTTATTCTTCAGCGCTTCCTGAAACTGCTTTATAAAAACCGATTCGTTTACAATTTCTCTGATTGGCATTTTTTTTAAAAGCCCTTCAGGATTATTTCGAATTTCAGTAAGAATGAATGTTGGTATTTCTGGTTCAGCGCTGATAAAATCAATGTATCGTTCAACAATTATGACTACTTTTTGCTCCAAAGAAGTTTTTTCATCATTCAAAATCACTTTCATACTGCCAACAAAACCAGCAAAAGTTTCAGCCATTATGATTTCAAAAAGTTTTGCTTTGCTTCTAAAATAATAATTGAGCAGCGCAAGATTCAAACCTGCTTCTTCTGCAATATCTCTTGTTCTAGTTGCTGTAAAACCTTTTTTATAAAAAACAGTTTTAGCTGCTGTTTTTATCTTTTCTTCTGTAGTGGTATCTTTTTTATCAGATGCTGAAACTTTCATTTTAAATCATTTAGGTGCAAATATAAAACATTTTGAAATGTGTTAATCATTTTTTCTAATCAAATGATTAAATATTTTGATTAACCCATCTTACAAACAAATTTTTTTAGCTTAAAAAAACTCATAACCACTATTAAGAAATCAATTAGAAATCGAATTTCGCACTACAAATTCTCACTAAAAAAGAATATCTTTACGCTAATATTGTTTCATAATTCCCTTTTTTACCGATTCAAAAGAAATTTATTGCTTTAACTAATTTCGATCGTCATTGATATGAAAAACAATTTTACTTGGATTTTTCTTCTTTTGTTTTCCATTGCAGCTTTTGGACAATCGGCTCAAAAGAAAGAAATCAACCAACAGCTTCAAACTTGGGTTTCTATTAACAGCGTTACTAAATTTGCCGATCATTGGGGCATTGTTGGCGATTTTCACATCAGACGAAACGACTTTGTTTCCGATCCGAGTTTTTATTTCATTAGAGGCGGTTTAAGCTACATTCCAAATTCAAATGTTTCAGTAAATGTAGGGTATGCACATATGTGGCTCGCGCCTTCAAATCCGGATTGGAGTACATTTGCAGATGAAAACAGGATTTATCAACAGGCACAATTGAATACAAAAATGGGAAATGTGAGTATTTTGCAACGCGTGCGAAATGAGCAACGATGGCAGGAAAAAATAGTTGATGACAAACCTAGCGGAGACTGGCGTTTTACAAATAGAATACGCTATTTGGCAAGTTTCACTTTTAGAATTTCTGATAATAAATCTTGGCCCTCAATGGTGCTTTCTGATGAAATTTTGCTTCATTTTGGGGAAGAAGTCGTTTATAATACTTTTGACCAAAACCGTTTTTTCATCGGAATCAAAAAAAACATCAATCCAAAATGGAGTTATGATTTTGGATATATGAATGTTTATCAGCAAAAATATTCGGGTTATCAATATGATATGAATCACACCATCAGATTATTTTTTTATCTGAATACCAGCATTCGAAAAAAAGCGCCTTCAACGACTGAAAATTCGGGTGACGAATAACTTTTTTTGAGAAACAATTCTAAACAAAAAACGCTACTGAATTACTTTTTCAATAGCGTTTAGAAGATTTTATTTTTTGTCGATTTTATAAAGTCGGCCTTGATCTGTAATAGCGTAAAGAGCGCCATCACTGCCCTGTGTAATATCTCTGAATCGCTGATTTTCGGAAGCCAAAAGTCTTTCCTCTCCTACTACTTTATTATTTTCAATAGCAAGCCTCACAATATGCATGCCGCTCAAAGCGCCAATAAAAAGATTGTTTTCCCATTCTGGCACGCGATTTCCTGTGTAGAACGTCATACCGCTTGGAGAAACCACCGGATCCCAATAATAAACAGGCTGTTCCATACCGCTTTGTTGCTGAATTCCCGCTCCCACCTTCTCGCCACTGTATTCAATTCCGTAAGTAATTGTTGGCCAACCAAAATTAGCTCCAGCTTTTAATCGATTTATTTCGTCACCGCCACGTGGACCATGTTCACTTTCCCAAATTTCACTCGTAACAGGATGAAGCGCCAAACCTTGCGGATTTCTATGTCCTATACTATATAACTCTGGCAATACTCCAGTTCCCGTAAAAACAGGATTTCCTGATGCTGGCTGTCCCTCTTTTGTCAATCGGATTACTTTTCCTAGACCAGACGCTACAGATTGTGCTAAAGGTCTGGTTTCTATAACGGAACGTTCTCCTGTACTAATCACAAGATTTCCAGTTTTATCAAAAAGAATTCGTCCTCCATAATGAAGATTACTAGGATTTGCAGGTTTTGCACGATAAATTACGGTTGCTCCTTCGATTGTTTTTTCATCGGCCGAAAGTTTCCCTTTGGCCACAGCCGTATTATTGCCGCCAGTTGTTGCTTCTGAAAACACCCAATAAATCATTTTGTTTGATGCAAAATCAGGATCTAGGCACAAACCTAATAATCCGCCCTGACCAGAAGGATTAACTGCTGGAAGTCCAGTAATTGGACTACTGACTACGCCGGCTGTAGTTACAATTCGCATTTGCCCCGCTTTTTCAGTAATTAAAAGTCGGCCGTCTGGAAGCATTTTTACGCCCCACGGGTTTGCTAAAGTACTTGTGATAACTTTACCTTCAAAACTGGTATTTGTTTTAATTCCGTTAATTCGGGTTTGTCCTTCAAATGCCGGTTTATAGGCACTGTTTGGTGCATTTGTTTCTACTGGATCAGTCACCGTGCCGGGATCTGATGGAGTATCTTTATCATTGGAACAACTGTTACAGCTTAAAGAAATAGAAAATATTGTGAAGAGCGCTAATAAGCAGGTTATCTTTTTCATCTTATTTGATTATTTAAAATTAAAAATAGTTTTGGGTAGAATTATCCTAATTTCTTAAATAAAATCAGATTTAGTTTACATAATTTTATTCAAAAATTATAGAATTACACCTTATAACGTTGAAAATCTGCTTTCTATTTCATGAATTCAAGATCTATTTTAAAAGTAATCAATTAATTTTCTAAATTAGTTTTAAAATTAAAAGCTATGACCAAACTAACCAAAGAAGATATAAGTCAAGAAGTATTTGACTTATACGATGATTATGCTCACAATAAAATCGATCGCCGAATATTTATTGAGAAATTATCCATTTTTGCGGTTGGGACATTGACACTTCCTTCGCTTTTAAGTTTTATGACACCCAATTATGTCGATAGCATTTTGGTTCAGCCAACAGACCCAAGATTAAAAACTGGCTATATCAATTATGATTCTCCAAAAGGTGGCGGAAGCATTAAAGGGCTTTTATCGCAGCCAGCAGAAACCAAAAAGAAACTGCCCGGAATTATCGTAGTTCATGAAAATCGCGGACTTAATCCTTATATTGAAGATGTTGCACGAAGAGCCGCTCTCGAAGGTTTCATCACACTTGCGCCTGATGCATTATCACCTTTGGGCGGTTATCCCGGCAATGATGATGCAGGAAGAGAATTGCAAAAGAAACGTACGCGTGAAGAAATGTTGGAAGATTTCATCGCCGCTTTTGAATATTTAAAATCACATAAAGATTGCAACGGCCATATTGGTGTAGTTGGATTTTGCTTTGGCGGGTGGATTGCCAATATGATGGCGGTAAAACTGCCAGATTTGAAAGCTGCAGTTCCTTATTATGGCGGACAGCCCACTGCCGAAGAAGCCGAAAAAATAAAAACGCCATTACTATTGCATTACGCTGGTCTTGATACACGAGTAAATGAAGGTTGGCCCGCATTTGAACAAATTCTCAACAAAAATAAAGTCGAACATACGGCTTATTTTTATAACGGAGTCAATCATGGTTTTCATAACAATACAACACCTAGATATGATGAAGCTGCAGCAACTTTATCATGGACAAGAACTATTGATTTTTTTAAATTGAAACTTAAAGCGAAATAAAAAACGACATCCTATTAAATTTATTTCATCTCTAAAAAATAATGTAAATTTGGACTATGTTTTTTAATTCATTTTAATCTAACAGCTAGTCCAGATGTTACGACCGTGGCAATTCGAAATTCACTTAGATAAAAAATCAGACAAAGCGCTTTATCTGCAAATCGCCGATGCGATTATCAATGCCATAAAATCTGGAAATTTAGCCGTAGGGAATGCTTTGCCGGGAAGCAGAAAACTTGCCGAATTGCTTCATGTAAACCGAAATACTGTCGTTGAGGCTTTGGATGTTTTAATTGCTGAAGGCTGGGTGATTTCTATTGATCGAAAAGGAACTTTTATTGCTGAATTGTCAACTGCCTCCATTTCTTCTTCAAAAATACAAAAACATTTTCCATACAATGAAGATGAAATAAAACCCAGTCTTATTTTTGATGACGGACTTCCCGACAGCCGACTAGCGCCCATGAACGATTTGGCGCGTTCCTACCGAGAAATATTCAGCAGAAAATCCCGCTGGCAAATTATGGGCTACAGCAATGAATTAGGAAATATTGAATTCAGAAAAGCCATTGCCCAAATGCTTAATTTTAAGCGTGGAATGAACATTGCACCAAATCAAATTTGTATTACAAGAGGCAGTCAAATGGCAATGTACCTCGCCTCACATTGTCTTTTATCGAAAGGCGATTTTGTGATGATCGAAAATCCGGGTTATAAACCGGCGTGGGAAGCTTTTGAAAATGCCGGTGCAGCCCTCCTTCCTGTAACTATTGAAAATGATGGAATTGCAATAGATGAAGTCGAAAATTACCTCAAAAAATACAATTCCATAAAAGCGATTTACGTAACGCCTCATCATCAATTTCCAACAACCGTAACAATGAGTTTGAAAAAAAGATTACGATTGATCGAATTATCAAATCAATATGGTTTTTCTATTATTGAAGATGATTATGACAATGAATTTCATTTTGGTCTGCGCCCAATCTTGCCAATTTCAAGCTATAGCAATGCTCAAAACTCTGTTTACATTGGCACCTTGAGTAAAATTGTTGCTCCTGCGCTTCGCATTGGCTTCATCGCTAGTTCTGTCGAAAATATAGAGAAAATAGGAAAACATCGCAAAATAATTGATGTTCAAGGCGATAATATCATGGAAGAGGCTGTTTTAAATCTTATTAACGAAGGGCAAATAAAACGTCATCTAAAAAAAGCAAATCTTATTTATAAATCAAAAAGAGATTATTTTGACAGGCTTTGCCAAGAGCATCTAAAAGACAAAATCATATACACAAAACCTGAAGGCGGTCTTGCTTTTTGGATTGTTCCTAAATCAAATATTGACCTTCAGCCAATTTGTGAAAAATTACTTCAAAAAGGAATTCAGATAATGAGTCCAGAAAAATTTAGTTTTAAAACTCCAATTTCTGGATTGCGATTAGGTTATGCTTCCTTAACCGAAAAACAAATGGAAGAAGGCATTATTGCTCTTTCAAAGTTATTGTAAATAAGCAAGTTTAGAGCATAAAGACTGAAATCCCCACATTTACAGCCTTTATACTTTAAAAAAATCAATTAATTGCAGTTTTCCATTTCGATTATAGAAAAACCATTTTCACTAATTTGATTTTCAATTTCAATAGGTGCTTTGTCAATATGGCAAAAATTGCATTCTTTTGACGTTAAAGGCTGTCCTTCCTGCGCTACTGATTTTAGATAAATTCGTCCAAATTCAAAAACTTGATTTGCATCATCAGTATTTTCATCTACTAAAATATCAAAATGCATAATTTTACCGTCTTTTCGGGTTACGTAGGTATCCCACACTGCTACTTTCATAAGTTTATGTTTTTAAAATACAATTCAATTTTGTTTTTTTTTACATTACAAATTTATTCCAGATTCCAATTTTGGAGCTCATCCAGTTTTTTGAATTTTTACTTGTTACTGGTCCAGTGGGTCTTGTATCAAAATCTGGACTATTCATAATAACAAAAACTGGCTCTTTCTAATTTTTCATTCAAACGTAATTTTGTGTTATGAAAAATGCTATTCTATATAATTTAAGCCAAGTCCATGATCGCATTGAAAAAGCGTGCTTGCTTTCGGGCAGAAACGCATCAGATGTTCAACTTTTATTAGCCACCAAAACCGTTTCTGCCGAGAAAATTCGTATCGCTATTGAAGGAGGAGAAAAGCTGATTGGAGAAAACAAAATGCAGGAGCTTCGCGACAAAGATTCCGATTTAAGAAATCTGAATGTCCAACGCCATTTTATTGGTCATTTACAAACCAACAAAATAAAAGATGTACTGAAATATGTCACTTGCATTCAATCATTGGACCGGCTTAGTCTTGCGCATGAATTACATCGTCAATTACAAAAAGAAGATCGAAATATTGATGTTTATATCCAAGTAAACACCTCTTTTGAAGAAAGCAAATTTGGAGTTGCACCAGCTGAAGTGATTCATTTTATTAAAGAAACAAAACGATTTGATACCTTAAAAATCAAAGGTTTAATGACAATTGGCTTGCTTGATGTTGAAAAGGAAAAAATGAGACCATCACTTCGATTGTTAAGAGAAATTCGGGATCAAATTTATGCCGAAAAAATTGAAGGCCTGGACAGTTTAAAACTTTCAATGGGAATGTCACAAGATTTAGAATTGGCAATAGCCGAAGGTTCAAACTTAGTAAGAATTGGGACTTCCATTTTTGGGAACCGATTTTTAGGCAAGGAAATTTGGAACGAAAATATTGCAGAATAAAATCTAATTTTGCACCAAATAAAAATTCAAAATGAATCTATACGAACTTACGGTCAACGATACCGAAAAAATTACCATTCAAGACTTATTTTTCAGTGACGAAAACAAGGCAATTTTAGAGCAAACCATTAAAGAACATTTGTATATAGAGGAATTAAAAAAATACAATTTAAAAGTTGATAATAAAATTTTACTTCACGGTCATACTGGATGCGGCAAAACAACAACTGCAAAAGCAATTGCAACCGCATTAAATAAAGAAATCATTATAATCAATCTGAGCACAATTATTAATGCTAAGATTGGCGAAACTTCTAAAAACGTTAAAGCATTATTTGACAAAGCAACTCGCGAAAATGCGGTCTTGTTTTTGGACGAATTTGACCAAATTGCCAAAAGTCGTGAAAACGATGATAAAGATGTTGCTGAAATGAAACGTCTAGTGAATACAATCATTCAACTAATTGATTATTTTCCAACGAATTGCTTATTAATTTGTGCAACTAATTTTTACAATAGTATTGACACTGCTTTGTTGCGAAGATTTCAAATAAAATTAAAATTCGAGATGCCGAGCGACACGCAATTGGATTTATATTATGACAAAATATTAAACATCTTCCCTATTCATTTTCAAGATATTCCAAGAAAATATGGCGTTTCTTATGCCGAAGCGAAAGATTACGTTAACACCACAATGAAAGGATTAATCATCTCCGAATTGGAACTTTTGAAAAAACAACAAGTTTAGAAATTCTCAATAGCAGAGCCATTTTAATTCTTTTGAAGTGCTAATTAGATTTTTAAATTTCTTACAAATACCAAATTTATAAGACTTTATAGTTTTTTTTGAGTTCAAATTAAAATTATGGGAGTTTCGTTTAAAAAGATAAAACTAGGAAAATTAGCTTTCGATTTCCTTTAAAATCAATTCAGAAACTGCGTCAATGGCTTGATCAATGATTTCTTCTGCATCTCCCTCAAAATGAAATTGTGCTGCAATTTCTTTACTTGGAAAAACAATATGCAAAAATATGGTTCCAACAGGCTTTTCTTCACTTTCGCTTCCTCCCGGGGTTGTAAGTCCGGTTAGAGCTACACAGATATCTGAATTGATATAGCGAGAAAAACGTTGCGCCATCATTTTGGTAACCTCAGCCGATTCTGCACTATATTTCTCTATGGTTCCCCACGGAATTTGCAACAAATCTTCTTTCATTGAACTATGGTAGCAAACCATACCGCCTATTAAAATTCGGCCTGAATTAAAAACAGTCGAAAATTCATAACACATTTTTCCAGCAGAAGCACTTTCAACAAATGTAATAGTTAGATTTTTTTCGATTAAAGCTTCGCAGCAATTGATCACTTTAGAAGAAGTCATGGAAATTGTTTTTTTCAGATTATTAAATTCAAAATTATAATCTTTCATTGTCTCAAAAATTACACTATTTATTGTATTTTTTACATTCTAAACAACTGTTAATTATGCAGCTATAATTTAGATTCGTATAAAGCATTCCCTTAATTGCTTGGTAAATTTGTAAAATGCAAACTTTAAAAAGCAACAAACATGAAACCTACAACTGAACATAAGGAAAATGCAAAAGCCAAAAAAGGAATCGCAAGCTCAAAAAATGAGGCCACTTTAAAATCTGAAAAAAAACAGACGATCAAAATGAAGCAAAACCTTCTGCAAAAGATATGAAGGATTCGTTTCCGACAAAAAAATAATAGTAATCTAAAAAACTACGTTATGGAAAAGTATCGCAACTCCGATTACAATCAGCATGATCCTGATTTTATCGAACAAAATATTATCGTAAATGGTTCTTTTAATGAAGATGAATTTAAACAAGATCTAAAAGAACATAATAATCGTGAATTTGGCGAAAGTGATCCTGATTATATCGATCAAAACACTTTAGTTGACAATGATAATTACGCACGTGATGAAGATCCGTATCAATATCAAGAAGAATTTATTGGCGATCCTCAACATCCAGCAACTGATTTTGAAAGCAACACCAATATTCGATCTGAAAATATTCCGAATCAAGAACGAATTGTAAATGAAGATGATGCCATTACAAATGATGATCGAAAAAATGATTTTGATGAAGATTATGATCCCGATTTAGATTTGGAAAAAGATGACGATTTAGATGACGACAATACAAAAGACATAGATGATTTTGAGGCCGAACATTTTCCTGAAAATCATCCGAGAGAATAACTGAATTGATCATGGAGCTAACCACCCAAATTATCTGGCTTTTTGTTTTAGCTGTTCCAATTGCTTGCATCAGTTGGACGGTGACGCATGAAGAAATCTTTAAAGAGCCACGAGAATGGTGTGTCAGACATTCAAAAAATGACAAGACAATTTGGTCACGAAAAGCATTCTACCTTTTCACTTGTGAATATTGCTTCAGCCACTATGTCACAATTGCATTTTTAGTGCTTTGTGATTATAAACTTTTGTTAAATGACTGGCGGGGCTACATTTTGGCAGGGTTCTCGCTGGTTTTTATGGCAAATATCTATATGAGCCTTTTTGCTTTATTAAGACAAGCTATAAAAAAAGAAAAAGTAGAAATTGAAAAAATTGAGAACGAGACAGAAAATGAAAAGCTGTCAAATTAAATAGAAATAAAGTTTAACTAAATATAATTATACTCATGGAAAATTTGAATTTTATAGATCCTTTATTGCACGGAATAACGCCTGCTCCAGCTTCAAAATTATCAACAAAAAACTTAGTTTGCGCTGGACTTGGAGCACTTTTAGTGGGTGCCGTACTGAAAAAAACAGGGCATAACAAAACCGCTGCAGTGGTAGGAAGTTTAGCATTGCCACTTTTGACAACCGCATGCTACAAACAAATTTCAAAATCATACAAAGCAAAAAAAGAACTTACAGATAGCAGTGGAATTGAATATAATCACTAAGATTTTAGATTTTAGATTTTAGATTTTAGATTTTAGATTTTAGATTTTAGATTTTAGATTTTAGATTTTAGATTTTAGATTTTAGATTTTAGATTTTGTCATAAAAAAACAGCTTAAATTTTAATAAAATTTAAGCTGTTTTTTTTATTCAATCTTTGCCGAATAATTTATAACTCATAACTCATAATTAAGAAAGATTAATATTTCCTTCAACCCAATTTAAAGCTTTGTTGAAATTCTCCTTTTTGAATCCGTGGAATTCCCCTGGAACAACAAAACTGAATCCGTTTGTAAATGAAATAATATCCTCTGAGTCAGAAATAATTGCAGCTCTATTCCATTTCCCTAAATGCTTTAATCCCAGCAACGCATCTTGAAGCCAAGCTCCTGCGGTGAAATTTTCGATATCAGTATCTAGAACGAGTAAAAAATTAATTTCATTAGTTTGTTTTACCAAATGTTCGACCGCTGGCACAACCACGCTTAAAAAATCATCTTTTGTTACTTCGGCTAATGCTCTGAAGGCAACAATATTATCTGTAGTATCAATTTGATGTATCATGATGGTATTAAATTTTAATGTTATTTAATGTTGAGATTATACCAATAAAATGCATGCATAAAACTCCAATCAAAAATACTTCTTGAACCACTTTTAAGTATTATAACATCTCTTTGGAATTTTATAAAATAACGATGTTATACTGCTTTGAATCTGCATTTTACAAATAAGCTCTTCCTAAAAGCAAAAAGCGATAATAAGAATTATTATCGCTTTCTAATTTATGCTTTACTGATTTTTGTTTTATCAATTTCGTCAATAAAAGGAATCTGATCTTGGATTGCAGCTCTTATTGTTACTTGAAGATATTGCTCAATTTGAACAAATTTTGCAGCGTTAAGTCCGCCAACTGCTTTTTTAAGCTTTCCATAAGTTTTAGATAGCAATTTGTCATAATCGCCAACGTTTTTCAAACTTGCCTCTGTAAGTTGTGCGGCTTTTGCGTCATCAAGTGTCGTATAATTATTTCCGTAATCATTAATGATTTGAACTTTTTGCTGTCCTAAAGCTTTTCGGGAAACTTCATATTCATCATAGATTTTTTGGAATGCCGAAGCTTGCGGTTCAGACAAATTCATATATTGTCTCACCAAATCAGCTTTAGACTTTCCATAAATAGATTGTATCACTTCAACATCTTCTTTTAAAGTTGATTGAGCAAATGAATTTGCAGAGAAAACAAGAAGCGCTAATAAAAGTACTTTTTTCATGATTAAAATTTTAAGATTAAAGATGTTTTAGCGCGATTTATTTTTTAAAATCATAACTTAAAACAGCTCCTAAACCAAACTGAAATGTTGAAGCATAATCAGTAACTGCCACTGGTCCCCAGTAGTAATCCCAATAGTAATCATATCCAACAGCAGCCGACATGGATTGCAAATATGCATTGAAATTAACTGAAAATGCTGAATCTGTTTTGACTTTTACACCAGCTTTAATTTCCCATGCAAAATAAGTTCCACTGCCACTTTTTGGTGATTCAAGAATTGCAACACCCGCACCTGCTCCAAGATATGGAAGCGCCTTTTGAGAACTTGAACCAAAGTAATAGGTATAATCTGCCAATATGTAATTCATAGCTCCTTTATCATCTCCGGCATTAACTTGACCTCCAGCAGGAATACCATAACCAGGTATTGGAACTTTTGTGTATAAAGGCATGTGTGTGTCAAGTCTGTTATATTTTAATTCGATAGAAGCGTTATCCATTATAAAATATTCAAAACCTGCACCATACTCAAATCCATCTTCCACACGAGCGTATGAAGAATCAAATTCAACTTTGTCTGAAAAGGTATAACCTCCGTACAAATTAAGCAAAAATGATCCTTGACCTTGCGCCGACATCGTCAGCGTAAATAAAAAAACAACCAATAATAAATGATACTTTTTCATGACTTTGATTTTTTAAATTAGTTTGTTAATTCGGTTTCTTTCTAATTTCTTACAATAAATACAAAAATTGAATTGCTTTTTTCTTCAGCCATTCACTTTTCTAAATTTACCATAAGCATAGAATTATTATTTTTTTGATTGATATCAAAATTATCCAAATTGATGACTGGTTCCTGTTAATTAAGAGCTCATATTGGTTTCAAATTATAATTTGAAACCAATAAAATAGCCAAAACCCCAAAAAAGCCAACAGTTTTTTCTTAACAAAAAATATTTACTTTATTGATTTTCATATATTTACAATATTTTTTATTTAAAAAATTAGTAAGCTATTATTTAATAAAGTAAAATGAGTAAAATTTAATTTGAATTTATTATGGCAGACATTTACAAAGTAGTTATCAGCCTTTATGCTGATGTTTACAAAAATATTGGGGCTGATGGAAAGCCAAAAGGAAAGAATAATACCATTCTTATGGGATCGTTTGTCAAGCTTTTGCCAGAAGAAAATAATAACTGGCAAAAAATTCTGGCTTTTGGAAAAGAAGGCTGGATCGATAAAACCTGCCTCGGGCTTTCGGCTGCATTAAAATGTTTTTATGTCGATGTTGGTCAAGGCGACGGCGCACTTCTTGAAGTGGGAAATGATGAAAACGGACTCAAAATAATTATTGACGGAGGGCCAAATGACAACTTAAGCCATTATTTGAGCAAATGGCAGTACAAATATTATTTTGACAAAAACAAAAAAGTGCATCTTGATTATATTTTCATCAGCCATTTTGATAAAGATCATTATCAAGGTTTGATTGATATTATTAACGACGATCATTATACCATTGGAGCAATTTATCATAACGGAATTGCCAAATTCAATAACTCAAAAACGAATTTCCCTAAACAAGAATACAATACCGAATTAGGGAAAAAATCGAAACATGGAACTGAATTCTATCTTGAAACTTCATTTAGTACTCTAGCTGAATTTAATGCTTTAAAAGCCAAAGGTGGCATGCTTGATTTACAAGAAAAATTTCTGAATGCTATCAATACGGCTACCAGCCAAGGTCGTCTTGGTGATTTTGTCCGTTTGGATCATACGAGTACAATTCCCTCCAAAACGATTAATAATAAAATTTTCTCTATAGAAGTTTTAGGTCCTGTAACTTCAAAAATTGACAACAAACTAGTTTACAAATATTTTGATGACGAAGCACATACTATAAACGGTCACAGCATTGTTTTGAAAATAACCTACGGAAACCGTTCCTTTTTATACGGAGGCGATTTGAATATTCCTGCTGAAGATCATTTATTGGAGCATTATGGCGCTTCGAATCCGTTTGAGGTTGATGTGGCAAAATCGTGTCATCATGGAGCATCTGAATTTACAACTGATTTTATGGCAAAAGTGAATCCGTATGCTACCGTAATTTCTTCGGGAGATAATGAAACCTATTCACACCCGCGCGCAGATGCGATTGGCTGTGCCGGAAAATATACAAAATCAAAAAGACCTTTAGTTTTTTCAACAGAATTAGCGCGTTCTACTGCTGAAGGAAGCACCAGAATAAAATATGGAATGATCAACATGCGTTGCGATGGCGATAATATCATCATGGCACAAATGAAAGAAGCCGTAAGTGGCGGAAGTGTATGGGATTTATACGAACAGAGTTTTTTTAATGTTTAAAATTTTGTTTCAGGTTTCAGGTTTCAAGTTGAAATGAGACTCGTTTTGGGTTGATTTTTTTAACGCAAAGTTCGCAAGGTTTTTTTTTCTCAGTTTACTGCTATAACCGCAAAGTTCGCAAAGCTTTATTGATAAAGCTTTGCGAACTTTTTCATTCTATGAAACTTACTAAAAGCTTTACACTCTTTACGTAAATCTTAGCGAACTTTGCGTTAAAAAAACACTAAAAGCGGAATAAACCCGACAGGTTTTAAAAACCTGTCGGGTTTGAAACCTGAAACCTGAAACTTGAAACTTAAAAAAATAGAAGCCTGTCTTTCTCAAGACAGGCTTTTCTAAAAACTAAACCACTCTGCACTGAAAGTGCAGAGGTTTGTTTGACGAGGGACTGAAAGTCCCTTTTTCTATTTCATTCAAGAATGAAATTTGAATCATCATCATTATCTTTCCTTCTATGATGCTCCAGATATTCATTTACCATTTCATCAGTTATATTTCCTGTACTCCAAACTCCATAACCACTTGCCCAAAAATGTTGTCCCCAGTAACGTGCGTGAAGTTCTGGAAACTCCATTTGCAATTTCCTTGAAGTACGACCTTTGAAACTTTTTAAAATTGAACTTACATTTTGCTTTGGCGCATACTCAATATGCATGTGAACGTGATCTGCGCTCACAACTCCTTTCAAAATTTCTATCCCTTCCGCTTCGCATATTTGTATCAAAAGTTCACGACAGCGCTTTTGGATATCACCTTTCAAAACCTTAAACCTATATTTCGTAACCCAAACAACATGACATGTTAATCTGCTTACTGTGTGCGAACCTTTTCTTAATTCTGTAGCCATAAATTAAAGATAAAGATTTTTTCGCATTACTAAAGTACTGCAATAAATTGCAGGGTTTTTAACCCAAATCTGAGACCAATAAATAAAAAATAAACTAACTAACACAACTTAGTTATAACCTTGATTCTGTGTAAATTGTTTCGTTACATCAATAGTTGACTGCGGAATTGGAAACACTCTTCTAAACGGTTGTGAAGCCGCTTTAGCCGTTCCAGGTAAATCAAATTTCCCGAAACGAATCATTTGTGGTCTTCTGTATAATTCCCAATACAATTCGAAACCAATTTCATTATATAATTGCGTCGCATCAAGCGATGTAAGCGCTTTTCCTGGAACACTTCCAAACAAAGCTTCTCTTTTTCTGCTTGTACGCAATTTGTTTAAATCATCCATTGCTAATCCTGTATTTCCTTTTCTGAAATAAGCTTCGGCTCTCATCGTATAAATTCCACCCAAACGGAATAACGGAATGTCAACATTACTGTTTCCGTTTCCTCCTTCAGGATCAAATTCGTATTTAAATACACGCGCTCCCTGATTAATTTCATTTTGAGCAAAAACAGCTTGAGCAGGATTTTTGAAAGTCAATGATGGCGTAAAATCCATTCTTGTCGTAGTACTTTTTTCCATATATAATGGAGAAACTTTAATACGTCCGTTGATCATTTCTAAAGAACCAGATGATAATAATATTGGTCCGTATTGTGGTCCATATTCAATTCCTCTGTTAAAGTGGAACCAAGGCAAATTAGCGCTTTTTGGAACAATATCTGTTGCAGGAACACTTACATCTGTTCCGTCATTTTTGAACCAAGTTCCATCTGAATATTGGTATTTTTGCTGAAATCTTGGATCATCGTGATTTCCATCCCATGTTGCGAAGAATTCAGGCGTTGTACAAGCCGCATTTGTTCCTCTGTTTGCTGCAGAAGTTCTTTGGTTACGCTCCATACACACATAAGCAAAACTGTTTGAACCATTTCTGATGTAGTCAATCTTTTGAGAAATTGCAAAAATCAATTCTTTTCCTTTATCATTGTCTCTTGCGAAGTTTTTGAAATAATCACTTTCTAAAGAATATTTTCCAGAATTGATCAATAATGATGTATAATAAATTACGCGATCCATATCGGTTCCCCCACCTGAAACTGATGCCTCGCTGAAATTAAAGCTTGAAGTCGCATTGAAACGATCTTTAAAAACGGCACGATTCAAATACATTGTTGCCAAAAATCCGTAAGCAGCTTCTTTTGTAAAACGTCCGTGGTGTGTTTGTTGTTCGCCCATGCTAGCCAAATCTGGAATCAAAGCTTCAACATCAGTAATCAATTTATCGATTTGAGTATCTGCTTTTAAAATTTGTAAAGGTGCATTTGGGTTCATTGGATCTCTATAAGGCGCTTGTCCGTACAAATCCAAAGTAGTGTATAAATAATACGCTAAAAGTCCTTTGGCTTCTGCCAAAAACAATTTCTTTTCTGGAATTGAGCTTTCTTCAACCGATTGAATTGCAGTCAACGAACGTGTAATTCCGTTAGTCAATTTATTCCAGTTGTCCCCTACAATCGCGTTGTCTGATTTCCATGTAAACTCGTGCATGTCTCTCCATTTTCCGCCGTCTCCCCAGTCGCTTCCGCGTGTTGGCAAAATCGCTTCGTCAGTCGTATATTCTTGCAAAGAGAAAACACCACCGTGATCTACAAAAGTTCCATCTCCCAATCGGTCATAAGCAGCCGCAAGTGCTCCGGCAGGATTTGAAGCATTATCGCCTAAAACCTCGTCCAAAACCACTTCGTCAAGATTTGTACAGCTGGCAAACAGCCATATAAATGAGAACAAGGCAATTGATTTGATGTTAAAAAATGTATTTGTCTTCATAATAAATTATAGTTTTAAAGTTGCTCCAAAACTGAACGTTCTAGAAGTTGGGTAAGCCGCATAATCAATACCAATTGACTGATTTCCTCCATTTGATTTTGGACTGTTGATTAATGGGTCAAAACCTGTATAATTTGTAATTGTAACTAAGTTTTGTCCTGTAACATAAAGTGTTAAGCCATTGATCCAGTTGATTCCTTTCAAATCAAAATTGTAACCAATGCGAGCTGTGTTTAATCTGATAAAATCAGATTTTTCTAAGAAAAGCGTCGATAAAATTGGTGAGTTTGTTGGATTCGCACCTGATTCATAATAACCTGTTGCCACATTTCTGTCAGAAGCTAAGTTGTTAATATTTAAAGCATTTAAACCTGTATTATTCAACAAATAACCTCCTGTTTGACCAATGATTGAGAAAGAAAACGTAAAGTTTTTGTATCTCATATCACTATTGAAACCGTAGTAAAATGTTGGCAAAGCACCTTCAATAATAATTCTGTCGCTGTTGTCGATTTTTCCGTCTCCGTTCTGATCTTTAAAAATATTTGCTCCGTTGGCATCAAAACCAATGTGTTGCAATAAATAGAAAGATCCAGCCGCATAACCACTTTTGTAAATATTAGCATTTACTCCAGATTGTCCTGGTCCTGAAATAGTTCCTGTCAAAATTTCTGAAACTGGCAAATCTTGAATTTTATTATTCAAAGTCGCACCGTTCATGTCGATGTTCCAAGAAAAATCTTTTTTGTCAATCAATTTTGAACCTAACATAAATTCAAAACCTTTGTTGATAATTTTTCCGTCGATATTTGTCCAGATTGTCGTTGTTGGACTTAAAGCTTGCGACGGGACATTCAAAATTGCATCTGTAGTAGTTTTATTGAAGTAATCAAAAGTTCCGTACAATTTGTCGTTCCAAAAACTGAAATCCAAACCTAAATTGTATTGTGTAACAACCTCCCATTTCAAATCAGGATTTGGTGTTCTGTTTACCGAAACTCCGTTTACTAAATTCAAATCGCTGTATAAATAATATCCGTCAGCACCTGAAAGTGAATAACTTGCTTGCGTAATTTTGTTTTCAACTTCTTGATTTCCTGTTTCTCCCCAGCTTGCTCTTAATTTCAAGTTGCTTACTGCTGTTACATCTTCTAAGAATTTTTCTTTAGAAATATTCCATCCTAAAGCTGCTGATGGAAAATAACCGTATTTGTTGTTTTTTCCAAAACGAGTCGAACCGTCCGCTCTCATCGAAGCTGTCAAAAGATATTTATTGTTGAACGTATAGTTTACTCTTCCAAAATAAGACTGAAGCTCATTTTCCTGCGCATATCCTGAAACTCCTGATTGTGTTCCTGCAAAACCAGGATTAATTGCCGGCGGCACACCAACTCCTTGATTTGAAATTCCGTCAACACTGAAACTTGTTCCTGATCTTTCGAATTTTTGGTATGAAAATCCGCCTAAAGCTTCGATTTTATGTTTATCTAAATTCAGATTGTAAGTCAAATAATGCTCAATCAAAGAGTTTCTAGAATCTAAATTATTCTGAACATATTTCCCTTTCGGATTCAAATCGGTCAAGTTTGGAAAAATCGTAGTATTTCTTTCTGAAGCCGAACGGTCAAAACCAATGTTTAATTTGTACTCTAATCCATCAACAATTCGTAACGACGCTTCTAAATTTCCTAAAACTCTCAATGTGCGCGTTACGTCATCATAAATGCTTAACAAATAAGCTGGGTTATAATGCGCGTTCATGTTGAAGTTGGTGTAATTTCCTTTTGAATCAAAAACCGATCTTGTAGGGTTTGCCATTAAAGTATGAACGATCAACTGTCCGTTTGAACCTCCGTCGTCACTTGTAGGAACTCCGTTATCTTTCGTTTCACTCGCTGTAAGATTCATTTTCACTTTCAAGCGTTTGTTATCCAAAAACGATTCTGCCGCATTAATTCTTCCCGACATACGTTTGAAATTACTCTTATTGATAATTCCTTCCTGATTCATTTGCGCAATCGAAGCATAGTAATTTCCAGTTTCCGTTTGTTTTGAAAATGCCAATGAATTATTTGTTGTAATAGCAGTTCTAAAAATTACATCTTGCCAATCTGTATTTCCTCCGTGATCAAAAGCTGGATCTTTAATCGCTTTTCTATATTGGTCAGCGCTTAAAACATCAAGTTTATGAGCCACATTCGAAATTCCTGTATAAGAATCAAAAGTCAACGTTCCTTCACCTTTCGAACCTTTTTTAGTCGTAACCAAAACTACTCCGTTAGATCCTCTCGCACCATAAATCGCCGCCGCCGAAGCATCTTTCAAAACTGTAATCGATTCGATATCACTTGTATTCAAAAAGTTCAATGGATTTTTAGCCGATGAATTTCCGAAACCAACATTGCTTCCTGACGGACTCACATCATCATTTGACAAGGGCACTCCATCAACAACGAACAAAGGTGTACTTCCGCTTCTGATAGATCCAACACCTCTAATTGTTACGTTTACTCCCGCTCCCGGCTCTCCGCTGGTATTCACTACACGAACTCCCGCAACTTTTCCCTGCATCAAATTGTCTACAGAAATATTTACACCTTGCTTGAAATTTGCCGCTTCAAGCTGTGTAACTGCACCTGTCACATCTTTTTTAGATTGTTTTCCGTAACCTACAACTAAAACTTCGCTCAATTCAGAAGTATTTGGTTCTAACTGAATGGTCATGAAAGTTTTTTGTACAGTAACAACTTTAGTTTTATACCCTAAATACGAAACTTCGATAGTTTTTCCGTCTCCAACCGTGATTTCAAATTCACCATCAAAATTAGAAACGGCACTGTTTGAAGAACTTGTTTCCATAATCGTCGCACCTGGAATTGGTACATTGTTTTCATCAACTACTTTTCCTTTTACTTTAACTCTGTCTGCGGTTTTTGCAGTTGTAGTTTTTGGTGCAGCAGTTTTCTGAATCAAAACTAATTTTCCGTTGATATTATAATTGAAATTTGCCTTTTTTGAAAGATCATTCAAAATAGTTGAGATTGTTTCCCCAGCAAAATTTACTGTATAAGTTGTGTTGTCAGCAATTACAGCTTGTCCGTAGCTGAATTTATAATCTGTTTGTTGGCTTAATTTTGAAAATATAGAAACAAGAGTTGCTTTTTCTATTTTATTTTCTATTTTTGATTTTTTTACTAAAACTGTTTTACTAAAACCTGTCTGCAAGGTCAGTAAAGCCAGAACTAAAAAGAAAAAACTCTTTAGATTTAAATAAGAAGTTTTAAAATACATGATTTAAGTTATTGGTTTTTTACGATACTTAATTTATTCAAAGGCAGTTGTTCTCAGCAACTGCTTTTTTTTTAATCCACTTTTACTATTTCGCCATAAACTCTGAATTTTAGGTTTGTGATATAATTTATTTGCTCTAAAACATTCTCCAATGTTGCGTCTTTCTTTATGAATACCGTTAACGGCGTTGCTAATACGCGTTCATTATCATACTGAAATGAAACGCCATATTTATATTGTAAAATGGTAATGACTTGTTTAAGTGTGGTTTCATTCAATGTGACATCAGTAGAGTACCAATTCACTAAAAATGATTTATCTGCCAATTGTTTGCTCAGTTTGTTCGATTCGAATAAAGCTTCTTCATTTGGGACCAAATCAACGCTTTGCCCTTTTGAACTCACGTTTACTTTTCCAGTTACCACAATCACTTCGCATTTAGATTTTGAAAGCTGAATATGAAATGATGTTCCAACCACTCTAGTTTTAATTTCGCGGGAAGTAATGATAAAAGGATGTTTTTTGTCTTTGGCGATTTCAAAAAATGCATTTCCTTTTAAAAGGGTTACTTTTCTTTCTTCTCCTTCAAATTTTTCAGGATATTGGAATAATGAGTTTGCTGCCAGATAAATTTTCGAGCCGTCACTTAATTGGATAGATTTGGGAAACGATGACGTTTTAAACGATAATTGCTTTTCGACAGCAATTTTTGGTTTAAGCCAAAAGCCTAAACCGGCAAGAAAAAGAATACTGGCAGCGGCCATATATTTTAAATACGGATAAAAGGTTTTCTTTTTTCCTATTCGAAGTTGAATATTGTCATATATATTTTGAGAAACTTCATCAGAATTTCCCATCGAAAGCTCATCCCATTTCGATTTTTGATATTGATTGAAAGCAAAATCGTTCAACAGATTTTCTTCTGCAATTGAAGTTTTATTTCTTGAACTTTTATCGATAAGATGTTCTAAACTATGTTTGATTCTTTTTATCATACTACTTTGTGTAATTTTTTCAACAAATAGAAACATAGTTTTACTTACTTATTAAAGGCGTTTCACTTTGCATTAATAATCATAGCATTTTGCGTTTCGCTATGTGTAAAAACTAGTTTTTCTCAATCTCCTTTCTCAAAAAGAAATACTATGTTTCTATGTGTTTAAAAAAACCAATTCAATTAAAAAGGTTTGTTATTACAAGTAAGTACCAGAATCTTTAAATCGTACTATCCGGAAATATTATGAAAACATCAACAGAAAGTTATCTTAAAAGTTTTTATGAAAAATAAACAAAGGAGCAAGCCAAGCCAAGTCTTTCAAGCCTTCGCGCAATTGTTTTAATGCCGATGAAATTTGGTTTTTCACGGTTTGTTTCGAAATTCCGAGTTCGTCTGCAATCTGGTCGATTGACATATCTTGAAACTTGTACATCAATAAAACTTCTTTTCTTTTCTCTGGAAGTTTATCTAATGCTGCATAAAGCAGATCCATCAATTCAGGATCAATCGACGCAAAATTGTCTATGATGTAATCCTCAAACTGATCTTCTAAAATTGTCTTGTCAAAACGATTATTTTGATAATGTTTGAAAACCTGATTTTTTACGGCACGAAATAAATAAGGTTCGATCGCATTAATATTAAGGTCGTCTTTTCTTTCCCATAAATCAATAAAAACATCCTGTACAATATTCTGTGCCAAATCTTTGTCCTGAGTCATCGTATAAGAGAAAGCATTAAGCTTTTTCCAGTATTGCGTATACGTTTTTTCAAAAATTTCAGGATTCTTCATGGCGCCTTTTGGTAGTATTTGGAGATGTAAAATAAGGAAATACGGCACCAATATTTTTTTCCTCAAAGTTATCTTTAAATTAAATTACGAATGCATTTGCTTTATTAATACTACTATTTTCGGGCAAAAATGATATTTGGTTTGAAATTTCTTTTCGTTTAGCTAACACAAAAAATAAATTGCAATCCTATTTTAGTAATCTCTAAAAAAAGCAATTCTCTGTTGCTGCGTCCTCTTAATTCCAAATCTTAATTTCATCAAAATCATGAAACAAATTCTGTTTGCAATACTATTTGCAGGAACTTTTCAATTTAGTCAGGCGCAAAATGACAATTTAAAAATCAACCAAATTCAAGTTATTGGCTCGCACAACAGTTATCGCCACACCATCGAAACTGATTTATACAATACCATTCAGGCAAAGGACACTTCGCGTTCTTTAAAAGGCTTACAATACACGCACATCAGTATCACAGAACAATTAAATAGAGGTTTGCGTAACTTAGAAATTGATATTCAAGCTGATCCGAAAGGTGGAAAATTTGCACATCCAAAAGGTCTTGATATTGCAAAATCACAAGAGGCTTACGATCCGAATGGAGAAATGAAAAAACCGGGTTTTAAAATTTTTCATATGATCGATATCGATTTTAGAACTTCTTGCTACACGCTTCAAAGTTGTCTTGCAGAACTAAAAAAATGGTCGAATGCAAATCCTGATCATGTTCCGGTTTTTATCACTTTAGAACCAAAAGACGACGATAGTTACTTGGGCACAAAAGCAGAAAAATTTACAGCTGAACTTTTTGATGCTTTAGACAAAGAACTTCGCAAAGGTTTAGGAAATAAAATTATCACACCAGACATGGTTCGTGGCAAATACAAAACTCTTGAAGAAGCCGTTTTGAACAACAATTGGCCAACATTGAAAAAAGCAAAAGGAAAATTTATACTCTTATTAGATAATAACGGCGCAAAAAGAGATTTGTACGCATTGAATCATCCGTCCCTTAAGGGACGCGCCGTTTTTATTAATGCTGAACCAGGAAAACCAGAAGCAGCTTGGATGTTTAGAAATAATTCTGAAGATCCTTCAATTACTGATTTGGTAAAAAAAGGCTACTTAATAAGAACCCGCGCAGATTCTGACACTAAAGAAGCACGAAAAAATGATTATTCACATTTTGAAGCCGCAAAAAAATCAGGAGCACAAATCATTTCAACCGATTATTATTTGCCAAGTACTTTCTTCGATTCCCCTTACCAAATTAAATATGATGATGGAACTTATGTGAGAACGAATCCTGTAAATGTGCCTTAATTTTTTTAACCGCAAAGCACGCAAGGTTTTTTACCAAATATTGCTTACATAAACGCAAAGTTCGCAAAGCTAAATGTAAAAGCTTTGCGAACTTTGTTGCTTAAATTTGCTCGCAAAGACGCAGAGTCACAAAGTTTTTATAATCTTTGTGACTCTGCGTCTTTGCGAGATTAAAAAAAACTTTTGCGTGCTTTGCGTAAACCTTAGCGTTCTTTGCGGTTAATTTCACCACTTTTCAAATCAACCGTAAAATGATCTGCGGGAACTTCATGCATGAATTTATTGAAGATAATCAGGAACAATTTCATTTGTTTTTGAAGAGGCGTATCATTTGAATTAGCTGCATTTTCTAGAAACAATTTCGACAACACTTTGTATTGTTTTGCTCTTTCCAAACCAACATCGGCTAGAGCCAATTCATCGGCACTTCTAAAACGATAAAAGTCAATTAAAAGATCATTTCCCGTCCAATTGAAATCTGCTGTTTTAAGATTATTTTCTTTTAAAATTTGTTCCGATTTCAATTCGGCTTCGTTCCATTCTTTTTGAAATTGTGCTTTGTTTTTCAGAATAAAATCAAAATCTTTCTCAGATTGAATATTCGCTAAAACCAATAAATCCTGAGCCGAAACATTCAGAATAAAAGATGCAAAATCTGCAGGCCAATCGTCTTTCAGAAAACGAAGGCGAACCAATTCTTTCAAATGAAAATCAGTGAATTCGTGGTACGTTTTGGTTTCTAAAATAGCTTTATTCCAAATATCCTTCGCATTTTGGCTTTGCAAAAACTGATATTCCATTTTGTACAAATCAAAAAGTTCATCAAACCTCGGAACATTATCAATTGTGATCGTCTGAATATCAACAAGATTATCTTTCTGAATTGTCAATAATTTATAAGCTGGAATATAAGCCGCAAGCGACGGCGTTTGAATATTTACTAAAGTATTGCCATTTTGCGTTGTTCGAGTTCCGGTATCGTTAATGTGCATGTGTCCGCCAAAATGAATTTTCAATCCGGCATCAGCAAAAACTTGCGCTACTTCTTCAATAGGAACTCGGTTCAACTGCCATTTATTCGGACCTAATAATTCTTTAATTTCCGCGGAAGCGTCATCATTAAAATCAATCATCGGAAAATGACTGAAAGCAATTAAAGTTTTCCCTCGAAGTTTGGCTTCCGCCGAAATATCCTGAACCCACTTTATAAGATGTTTTTTATTGGAAAGCACATTATTATAACCTGTGCTAGCCTCAGAATAACTTTTGGAATCTTTCGGATCTTCTCCGTTTTTCTTTGGGATATAAACATTTCCGTCAATCGCCATCAACCAAAGGCCGTCGATTGGTTCAACGACATAACTTACATCTGGAACTTCATAGCCAGAAGCAACTTCATAAACTCTATTTTTTAAAGCCGAAGATTCAAGCGCTTTTGTATAATTATAGTTTTGGCTATTGTAAGACGAAAAAGGAGTTGCCCAAAATTTGTATTTTTTATTCGGATAAAAACCGAAATTCTTTAGATCATTTGTTATGCCTAAATAACCCATTTTAGCAATATCGGCTGTTATGACAACTGGCTGTTCGATATTCATGTTTGGCTTATACATGCCGTCTTTGCTAAAAATGGGTTGGCTTTTTCCTTCTTCTCCTAAAAAATCTTCTTTACCCGATTCCTGAGCAAATGGTCCAACCGGATCATGATTTCCAGTAGTTATAAAAAACTCAATACCATATTTTTTTTGATATTGGTCTAAAATCTTTTGTAATCCTCGCACGTGTATTGGCTGTCCGTCATCGGTGTAATCGCCTGGAAGTGCAACGTATTTTATTTTTCGTTTTGCAATATCTTCAAGAGCGGCGATGAAGGCAAAATAATTTTCATTGAAAATTCTCGTCGAATGCAATTGCGAGGCCATCGTTCTTATTAACGCGTATTTTTTGGTTTTGGTATTCAAAACACCTTTAAAATCGTTATCTGAGAATGTTCCAAATAAATCCTGCAGATGAACATCGGACAAAAAAGCAACCTGAACACCTTGTAAATTCTTTGTTTTTTGGGCTGAAATGGTATAATTAAAGAAAATAAAAAACAGAACTGCGAGCCAGCTTTTATAGTGGGGAAAAGTTTTAAAATTCATAATGAAATTCAGATTTTGGAGCATTTAAAATAACTCCGCAATTTTAGGTATTAAAACCTAAAGTTTCTTTACCGTAGTGTTACGGAATAATAATTTTTATTGCCTGTTTGCTGATTTAACCGCTAAGTTCGCAAAGGTTTACGCAAGGTTCGCAAAGGTTTACGCAAGGTTCGCAAGTTTTTTTGCCACAGATTGAAAGGATTAAAAATGATTTTTAAAATCTGTGTAAATCTTTTTAATCTGTGGCATTATTTTTTAATCTTTGCATGCTTTGCGTAAACCTTTGAGAACTTTGAGGTTAAGGAAAATCTAAATCTGAAGCAAAGAACACAGCTCTTCATAATCATTAAAAAGCACTGCGCCTTCTTCTTCTAAATCAGAATTATTATAACCATTTGCAAAACCATAGACTTTAAATCCGCCCTGAATTCCAGCTTTTACTCCTGCTTTGCTGTCTTCCAGAACAATGCAGTGTTTTACGTCAAACCCCATTTCCTTGGCAGCATGCAAAAATATTCCTGGTTCTGGTTTCCAACTGTTGATTTGGTATGAACTGAATATTTTGTTTTCGAATTTATCCAATAACCCCACAACTTCTAAATTCAAACGGATTTTCTCTACAGGCCCGCTCGATGCGACACAATACGGAATTTGTAGTTTTTCAATATTTCTGATAAATTCAATAACGCCTTTCATTGGTTTTACCTGTGTTTTAAACGCTTCAAAGCTTTTTTGGCGATATTCCGTTTCAAAAGAATCAGGGAGTTTTTGATCGATCGCTTCTTCAATATGGCGGAAACAATCTTTTAAATTTCGGCCGTTGAAATTTCGATACGCATCTTCGATATGCATTTCAAAACCATGTTCAGCCGCCATTTCAAGCAAGATTCCGTTCCCAATTTTTTCCGTATCGACTAAAACTCCATCGCAATCGAAAATAACACATTTAACCATTTTATTGATTTTCATTTAATTAGAATTCATAATTGCACAAAACACAAGTATTGAAATTTACGGAAAATATTTTATATCAAATTCATTGCAAAATAAACCCTACCAGATATTCAATGCTTCTGTACAAAATTACTCCACTTCTGTATTTATATGTGGCATTTGATTTGTAATTTTATAATCCTATCGAACCTATTAAAAATAAAAACTACAAATTGTGAAAAAACAACTTTTTCTGATCACTCTTTTGACTGGCACATTTGCCATACATTCTCAAAATAAAACAATCACAGTAAGCAATTCCCTAAAAATTGACCGCGAATTTGAAACAATCGAATTGACTAAAAAATCACTTGGATTGTCTGCAGATGCCAAACTTGAAAATTATGCCATAAAGGATAAAAGCACCAATTCATTTCTAGAAACCCAAACAGTTGACAATGACGACGACGGAACTATGGACGTTCTTTTATTTCAGCCAAAAATCAAAGCTTCTTCAAAACAAGATTTTGAAGTTTTTGTTGGAACAAATCCTTCTGCATCAAAAGTAATTAGTTGTTATTCTCGTTTTGTTCCAGAGCGTACAGACGATTATGCTTGGGAAAACAACAAAGTAGCTTTTAGAACTTATGGTCCTGTGGCACAAAAAATGGTTGAAGACAAAGTTCCCGGCGGCACTTTGACCAGCGGAATGGATGCTTGGCTAAAAAGAGTCGATTACCCGATTATCAACAAATGGTACGAAAAAATGACTTCAGGAAAAGGAACTTATCATAAGGATACTGGTGAAGGTTTGGATAATTTTCATGTTGGCGACAGCCGTGGAATTGGCGGAATTGCCGTAAATGTGGATGGAAAATATTATTTTTCGAAGAATTTCATTAGCTGGAAAACCATTACGACCGGACCAATTAGAACCAGTTTTATTTTGACTTACGCCGATTGGGATGCTAAAGGAAATAAAATAACCGAATCAAAATTAATCAGTCTGGATTATGGAAGTTATCTTTCTCGTTTTGAAACTACTATTACGGGAGCAAAAAGCATTTCTGTTGGATTGACGCTTCATGAGAAAAAAGGTACTATTGGCACAAATTTAAAAAATGGCTGGTTGAGCTATTGGGAACCAATCGATGATTCTGAAATTGGTTTAGGTTTAGTGGCTCCAAAAAACACTTTGGCAAGCTTTGATAATCACGTTACCAACGAAACTGATTTAAGCAATTTGTACGGAAATATTCCGCTTAAAAACAACAAAGCCATTTATTATACTGGCTTTGGATGGAAAAAAGGAAGTCCGTTTCAAAACAAACAAGAATGGGAAATGTATTTGACTTCATTTGCTGAGAAAATAAATAATCCGCTTGTTTTTAAGGTGAAGAAATGATTTTGCCACGAAAACACAAAGTCACAAAATTTTTTGTTTTTTAATTTCAAACATAGCCCCCGGTTTCAACCGCGGGAAACGAGTTGATATTATGCATTAGCTCTCCCACGGTTGAAACCGTGGGCTATGTTGAAATACATTTATTTAGTTAAAATCTTATTTCTTCACAGGAAAATAATTTTCTTTTAAAATAATTTCCAACGGAATGTATTGGATTTGTTCGACTTCTTCCTGAAGTACTAATTTTTTGTACAAATAATTAATTCCCATATATCCTTGCTCTTCTGGGCGTTGATTGATCAGGAAATCAATCACACCTTTATTCAAATATTCGATATTTTCATTTAACAAATCGAAGCCAATTATTCGGACACCTTTTATATTATTCTTTTCTAAAAATCGTGCTACAATATAAGCTCTTGAATTGGGTACAAAAACACTGTGAATGTCTTTAAACATTTCCATACACAATTGATCAGTTCCTGAATCTTTAATCGTAATTTCAGAAAAACTGAAATTGGTCAGTTCATCATGATCTTTAAAATAAGAATAAAATCCATCAATTCGCTGCAGATAAACCGATGTACTTTCAATTTCTCTTGCAATTTTGAAAACCAAAACCTTTCTTTCATTTTTTACAGCAAAACTAATCAGTCTTCCGGCTAGATATCCGCTCTGAAAAGCATTCTGACCAACATAAGCATATTCATTTTCTTCAGAAATATTGGAATCGATCATCACAATCGGAATCTGTTTTTTTTGATATTCATTCAAAAACCGAACAGAATCCTCATAAAAAATTGGTGCAAAAAGCAATCCGTCACATTCAAAATCAATTACTTTCTGAATTTGCTTTTGAAAAGATTCCTTATTAAAATCATAGAAAAAATAATCCAGTACCACGCCAAATTTCCCAAACTCTTCTGCCGCTTTTTCCACACCTAAAATCTGACTTTTCCAATATTCTAGATCTTCATATTTGGGCAAAAAAACAGCAAAATGAAACTTCTTATTCAAAGCAAGATTACTCGCCAGAATATTGCGCTTATATCCGTATTCTTCAATTATGGCATTGACTTTATCTACATTTTCCTGTGCAACCTGCCCTCGATTATGAATAATCCTGTCAACTGTTCCTGGTGACACATTTGCAAGTTCTGCAATTTTTTTAATTGTTATGATATTTCTGATATTTAGGTTAAAAAAATAGAATACCCACGTAAAATTATTATTTTTTTTATCAAATATAAGTTGTTTTACATGTCTTTTTATATACATTTGCAAAATACCGTGTGCGTACACGCAAAAATACACAAACCATAAAAACAACAATGCAATTTGTTTATTTTTTTTCTAGGTAATTGTTTAAATAAATCATAATTTATTTTATGACAAAAAAAAATCAAAAATATTGATAATCAATTATTTTACAAATATTACTTAAAGTAAAATTACAACTAAAATAAAAATATAAACTGGCGATTTCCGTCATAAAACATGACAAAAGACAAAACCTGACATAAAACAAACAAGAATAACAAATAAAACATTAATAACCAGTTCTTTAACAACAAAAATCTAAACTAAAAATTAAAATATTTTTAGCACCATCAAATTCATCACAATAAGACTGTGTTGATGTTTTTCAAAAAGAAAAAATTATTCAGATCAGAACAAAATATAAAACCAAATACGAATGATAATAGATTCATTAAACAACGCGACAAAATATTACGGTTTGCATCCAAATTTTAAAAAAGCTTTTGATTTTGTAAATCAAACCGACATCAACAATTTGGAAGAAGGCGTTATTGAAATTGTAGAAGGATTAAAAGTAATCGTAATTGCTGGTCAAGGAACAACCAAAGAAGAAAGCATAAAAGGTTTTGAATGTCATGACAAAAACATTGATATACAAATTGTAGTAAAAGGCCCTGAAACTTACGCATGGAAACCAAGAGAAAAATGTATAAATCCAAATGGAAATTATAGCGACGAAAAAGACGTTCGCTTTTTTCATGACCAACCAGACATGTTTTTTCAGTTGCAAGAAAAACAGTTTACGATTTTATTCCCAGAAGATGTTCACGCCGCTATGATTGGCGACGGTCAATTGAAGAAACTTGTTTTTAAAGTAAAAATTTAATTATGAAATCTGTTCAAAATACAATAGAAATTATTGCAAACCAGGGCATCCTTCCTCTGTATTTTAATGCCGATGAAATGGTCAGCATCGAAGTGCTTCGTGCGTTATACAATGCAGGAATCAGAGCGGTAGAATATACAAACCGTGGTTCAGAAGCTTTAGCTAATTTCAAAAAAATGGTTGAAGCAAGAAATGCTGAAATGCCCGAAATGCTTTTAGGAATTGGAACCATTAAAAATGAATCACAAGCCAAAGATTTTCACGATGCTGGTGCAGATTTTTTTATAAGTCCGGGTTTTGTTCCTGAAGTTGCCACTTTTTTAAAAAGCAACAAAACGTTATACTCGCCAGGATGCATGACTCCAACAGAAATTATTGCTGCAGAAAATGCTGGCGTTTCATTCATAAAGCTTTTTCCCGGAAATATCCTTGGCCCAGACTTTATGAGCAGCATCAAAGATGTTTTTCCTAATTTGACTTTTATGGTGACTGGAGGTGTTGACACTACTTATTCTAGCATTCAAAGCTGGTTTTCTTCTGGTGTTACCGCAGTTGGATTAGGAAGCAAACTGATTACAAAAAAGCGCATGAACGAAGCCGATTATGCAACAATCGAAAAAGAAACCAAAAATGTCTTAGATACTATTCAGACAATCAGAAAACAATCATAACTACATGGATTCAATATTTAACTTAAAAGGAAAAATTGCACTTATAACAGGTGGTGCCGGCGTATTAGGAAGCAACTTTGCAAACGTTTTGGCAAAACAAGGCGTAATTGTAGGGATCGTTTCTCAATCGCTTCAAAAAGCAGAAAATACAGTAAAAACAATCGAAGAAAACGGTGGTCAAGCTTTTGCTGTTCAAGCCAATGTTTTGATTAAAGAAGAAATTGAAAAAATAAAAGATTTTATTGTTGAAAAATACGGCCGTCTCGATATTTTAATCAACGCTGCCGGCGGAAATATGCCGGGTGCAACAATTCAGCCAGATCAGTCGGTTTATGACATGAAAACTGAAGATTTACAACAGGTAATCGATTTGAATATCATTGGAACAATCTTGCCTTCACAGGTTTTTTCAGAGCTTTTTGCTAAACAGAAATCAGGAAACATTATCAACATTTCATCGGCATCGGCTCAAAGACCTTTGACCAGAGTAGTTGGATATTCGGCTTCAAAAGCGGCTATTGATAATTTCACGCAATGGATGGCGGTTGAATTGGCTACAAAATATGGCGAAGGCATTCGTGTAAATGCTATTTCGCCAGGTTTCTTCATTGGCGAACAAAATCGTGCTTTATTGTTGACTCCAGAAGGAAATTTAACGCCTAGAGGTGAAAAAATCATTGGCCAAACTCCAATGGGACGATTTGGAACTCCCGAAGATATTGATGGCGCGCTTTTATACTTATGCAGCGATATGTCAAAATTCGTTACCGGAACAGTATTAAAAGTTGATGGCGGTTTTGCTGCAACGAGTATTTAATTTTTTAAAAACAAAAAAATGGAACAAACATTAAGATGGTTCGGACCAAATGATCCTGTTTCTTTACAAGATATTAAACAAACCGGAGCAACGGGAATTGTAACTGCATTGCACCATATTCCAAACGGGCAAGTTTGGAGCATTGAAGAAATCATTAAACGAAAAGTTGAAATTGAACACGAAGATGGAGATCCTAAAAAAGGTGCTTCTGGTTTGATTTGGTCGGTTGTTGAAAGTATTCCAGTTCACGAAGACATTAAAAAACAAACTGGAAAATATCTGGAATATATTGAAAATTATAAAGAAAGTATTCGCAATTTGGCTTTATGCGGCATCAAATGCGTGTGTTACAACTTTATGCCTGTTTTAGACTGGTCAAGAACCGATTTGTCATACACAGTTCAAGATGGTTCAAAAGCGTTACGTTTTGACATTAATGCTTTTGCTGCTTTTGAATTATTCATTTTGAAAAGACCGGGCGCAGAAAACGAATATGATGCAAAACAAATTCAGAAAGCTAAAAGCTATTTTGAAGCCATGACTGCAGAAGACAAAATCAAATTACAGCAAAATATTCTGGCTGGACTTCCGGGCGCTGAAGAAGCTTATTCGGTCGAAGATTTCTTGGTCACATTAAGCGCTTACAATCATATTGACAGACAAGCTTTAAAGAATAATCTTTTTCATTTTCTAAAAGAAATTATTCCGGTTGCCGAAAGCAAAGGCGTTTTAATGGCGATTCATCCAGATGATCCTCCCTACCCGATTTTAGGTTTGCCAAGAGTAGTTAGCACCGAAGAAGATTTAATAGAATTGATGAATGCTGCGCCATCAAAATCAAACGGATTTACAATGTGCACTGGTTCATATGGTGTTCGTGCTGATAATGATTTGCCGGGGATCGTAAGACGTCATGGCGACAAAATGAACTTTATTCACCTGAGGAGCACACAACGCGACGAAGAAGGAAGTTTTTACGAAGCGAATCATCTTGAAGGCGATGTTGATATGTACGAAGTCGTAAAAGCAATTCTTGAAGTGGAAAAAAGAAACAACAGCAAATTGCCAATGCGACCAGATCATGGACATCAAATGCTGGACGATTTGAAGAAAAAAACAAATCCGGGTTATTCTGCAATTGGCCGTTTGAGAGGTCTTGCAGAGTTGCGCGGACTTGAATTGGGGATCAAACGATCTTTATAATTGGTTTTGCCACGAAGGCGCTAAGACTCGAAGTTTTTTAATCAAAAAAGCTTAAAAATTTCACGCAGATTCGGCAGATTTTAGCTGATACTAGCAGATATATTTTAAAAAAAATCTGCCGAATCTGCATGAAACAAAAAACAAATAATCTTTGTGTCTTAGCGCCTTAGCGGCAAAATCACAAAAAAAACTAACTAACCAAAACCACAAAAAACCATGATTCGCCAAGCCATTATTATATCCTGTGGGCTCTTTATGAACACGATATTGGCGCAGGAATTACCGAACATTATTACTTCTCCAAAAACAAATTATCTTCCCGATTTTAGTTACGCTGGGTATCATTTCGGCGAAAATCAAATTCCTGAAGTCAACGGAAAAGTAATCAATGCAGTTGATTTTGGCGTAAAAGCAAATGACAATTTAGATGATTCGAAAGCACTTTTAAAAGCTTTTAAAGCCGCTAATGCTGTTGAAGGAAATGTAATTTTGCAATTGTCAGCTGGACGAATTATTCTTAGCGAAATTCTTTATATCGAAAGAAGCAATTTTGTGCTTCGCGGTGCTGGTTCTGCTGAAAACGGAACTGAAATCTATTGTCCGAGACCGATGATGTATCTTAAAGATTCTGAAGCTTTGGCAGAACTTCGTGAATATCTTACGACTTTAGATAAAAGACAGCGCGAGCCAGAAAACAATATTGATTTGCCTTTTTCACAATATGCATGGTCTGGAGGATTTATCTGGACACAAATACCGGGCGAGCGTGTGAAATCGTATTTGGATAAATATGAACCTGAATCTAATCCGTTGGCGAAAGTCAGTTCGGGAAAAATGGGTGAACATACGATTATTGTATCCGATTTAAAAGGATTAAAAGTTGGCGATGTTGTTGAATTGCAATTGTTTAATAAAGATGGCGAAAACGGCGAAATCATTAAAGATTTGTATCAAGGAGCTAACGTAAAACCGGGTTCACACCATTGGAAATACCCAAAACTCCCAATTGTGAGGCAACAAGTTGAAATCACTAAAATTTCTGGTTCAAAAATTACTTTAAAAACGCCTTTGACTATTTCAATCAAACCAAGTTATCAAGCGCAATTGGTGGAATGGAAACATTTAAATGAAGTTGGAATTGAGCATCTTCGCTTTACTTTTCCAGATATTCCACGAGTTGCACATCATGTTGAAACAGGAAATAACGGTATTTTTTTGACGCGTCTTTTCAATAGTTGGGTTAAAGATGTCAAAATAACCAACGCCGATAGTGGCATTTTGGCTGAAGAAGTCGCAAATACTACAATTCAGGATATCACGACAGATGGAACACATTTAGCACATTACACCGTGACTTTGGGCGGTGTTCATAATATCATGGTGAAGAATCTGAAAATTTATAATTCGGCTGTTCATCCCTTAAGTTTCAACACTTTTGCTACTAAAAACGTTTATCAAAACTGTGAAATTTTTACAGATCCGGTTTTAGATCAGCATTCTGGAGCGAATCATCAAAATTTATTTGACAACATTACAGTTCATTTAAAGGCTGATAAAAACAATAGTTACGCGCTATTCGGGGGTGGCGGCGCCGATTATTGGAAGCCATCGCATGCGCCTTTCAGTACATTTTGGAATCTAAATGTTGTCGTTGAAAATCCGGATCCAGCAAAACCTGTTTTATTGTACGGAATGAAAGATGGCGCTTTAGCCAGAATTATTGGCGTTCACGGAAACACAAAATTTGAAATCAAATACGATGTCGATCCTTATATAGAATTTTTGAACACGCCAATTGAAAAAACACCTTCGTTGTATGATTACCAATTAAAAAAACGCCTAAAATAGGTACAAAAGCACAGAGTTACAAAGTGACAAAGGTTTCTTTGCTTGAACTTTGAACCTCTCAGCCTTTGTCATTTTGTCACTTTGAACCTTTCTAACTCTAACCAAAAAAATAAATGCTATGAAATACACGAGCGTCTTTCTAGTTTTACTTTTTATTTCAGGAAATCTTTTTTCCCAAAATAAATTTCGCCTTAAAAATTTCTCTACTACTGATGGGCTTTCGCAAAGCTCTGTCATTGCAATTCATCAAGATAAATTTGGGCAAATGTGGTTTGGAACCCGCGATGGTCTGAATAAATATGATGGAAGCCGGTTTACGGTTTTCAGGAATGATCCAAATGATAAATTTTCGATCAGCAATAATGATATTTTAGCCATTGAGGAAGACAATACAGGAAAAATCTGGGTAGGAACTTATAATGGTCTAAACTGTTATGATCCTGTTTCAAACCGTTTTACAAGATATCTTCACACCGAAACCAACCATATTGCAAGCAACAATGCTGTTTGGACTATTAAGGAAATTGGTGGCGAAATATGGTTTGGAACTTCAAAAGGATTAACGATTTACAGTAAAAAATCCCGATTATTTTCTTCTATTGTTCATTCAGATAATGATCTTTCTACGCTTCCGGCCAATAATATCTTGAGTATTTTGGAAACCAAAAAAGGAGAAATCTGGATTGGAACTACAAAAGGTTTATGCCAATTGATTAGTAGAAAAAATGGCAAATTCGCATTCAAAAATTATCCTTTAAATTCAATCGATTTATTGACAGTTCAGTCAGTAATTGAAGCTAAAGATGGTAATTTATGGGTTGGAACAAAAAACAAAGGGCTTTTAAAATTTGACCTAAAACAAAAAGCTTACGTTTCCTTTTTAGCCGAAGACAAATTTCGTACAATCAATACTGATATTCGATCTTTGACTTATGACAATGACGGCTCTTTGTGGATTGGCGCGTATGACGGAATTTACATTTTAGGAAAAAATAAAAGTTTACAAGAAATCAATAACAGCAATAATAGCAGTGGAATCGACAAAGTAAAATCGGTTTTTAAGGACAATAAAGGTTCGATTTGGATTGGTTGTTATTATAAAGGCGTAAATCTTTGGGACATTTCAAATGTCAATTTTTCGAATTACAATCAGAATTCGAAAAAAATCCCAATGAGTTTTGATGTGGTGAGTTCAATTATTGCAGATAAAAACCAGAATATTTATTTTGGAACTGAAGGTGGCGGTATTACAATCTTCAATAAAAATACCGAAGCCGTAAGCTACATCAACAGCAAAACCGGGCAAACCAACAAAAATGACATTAAAGCAATGTGTCTCGCCGACGATCATATTTTATGGATTGGAACTTTTTCTAAAGGATTATCGGCTTACAATACCGTTACAAAAAGAATTGAAGACAACAGAATTGCTCCAGACTTAGCCCTTTCATTAAAAGAAAATGGCGTTTATTCACTCAAAACCGAAGGTTCAATTTTATGGATTGGAACTTTCGGAAAAGGATTGATTCGTTACGACACCACAAACAAAACTTTCCAAACAATAGGAAATGACAATACAAAACCTGTTTTTTTGACCAATAATATTGTTCGTTCTATTTTGGTGGATAAACAAAATTCGCTTTGGGTCGGAACTCAAAATGGTTTAAATCGCATTCCGCTTCGAAACTTTGATTCGGAGAAATACAAAATACAGCATTTTTTCTATGATAACTCTACTTTGTCGGGCGATGATATTTTAACTTTGTTTCAAGACAGCGAAAAGAAAATCTGGGTTGGTACAAAAGCAAAAGGACTTCATTATTTTGATGGAAAAAAATTCAACAGAATTAATTTAAGAATTGGAAATACAATAGTTACTTCAATTCATTCAATTTTAGAAGATGACGATAAAAACCTTTGGATCAGCACCAATCAAGGAATAATAAAATACAATCAAACTAAAAAAACAATTGCAATTTACGATCAAAAAGATGGTTTGGCAAGTAATGAATTCAATGATAATTCGGCGTTGAAATTGGGTTCGCATCAATTTTATTTTGGAAGCCCATCTGGAGCAACATTTTTTGATGCTACAAAAATCTCCCTAAATCAACATGCTCCCCAGGTTTTAATTACCGATCTGAAAATTAAAAATGAAACCATCCATGCGCATGATAAAGATGGAATTTTAGAGCAAAGCATTGGCTATACCAAAACAATTACTTTAGATTACGACAAGGCGAATTTCACAATTAATTTTGCGATTCCAAATTACATTCGATCAAAAAACAATCTATACAGCTACCGTTTGAATGGTTTGGAAAACAACTGGACAACAACCAAAAACAGCGAAGCAAATTTTGCCATTCAAAATCCTGGAACCTATACTTTTGAAGTTCGAGGCGCCAATAATGATGGTGTTTGGAACAAAACCCCAACAACTTTGACTGTCGTTGTAAATCCTGCACCGTGGCGCAGTATTTGGGCATTTTTGCTCTATGGAATCGTAATTGGCTTAGGTTTATACGGTCTGATCTGGATTATGAAATCGAAAGCCAGATTGAAACAAAAATTAGAACTAGAATATCTGGAAACGCAACGAATTGAAGAAAATAATAAATTAAAACTGGATTTCTTTACCAATATTTCGCATGAATTCAGAACGCCTTTAACTTTGATTTTAGGACCATTACAACAAATCCTAGCCGATTATAATGGTACAAACGAAATGTATAAAAAGCTTTTAGTAATTGAAGGAAGCGCCAATCACTTATTGAGTTTGATTAATCGTTTAATGGATTTCAGAAAATTGGAAAATCATCAAGTGGCATTGGAATCGGCAAATGGGAATATTGTCAAATTCACCAAAGAAATCTTTTTATCCTTTATTGAATATGCCAAAGATGGAGGTTACCATTACACTTTTGAAACTGAAAACGAAGAAATTCTCATTTATTTTGATCGATACAAATTAGAACGTGTTTTCTACAATTTGATTTCGAATGCCTTCAGATACACACCAAAAGGCGGTTCTATCAATGTTAAAATCAATCAAGACCAGCAAAATCTTTTTATTGCTGTTGAAGATTCTGGTGTTGGAATTTCTGAAGAACATATTGACAAAATTTTTGATTTGTTTTTTGAAGTCCCAACACATAATCAAGTTCAAAAAAATTACAATAAAGGAACAGGAATTGGACTTTCGATTGTAAAAAACATTGTTGAACTTCACAAAGGGAAAATCGACGTTACGAACAAACCCTCTGGTGGTGTTATTTTTAAAGTGACTTTGCCTCTTGGTCGCGAACATCTTTCAGACAACGAAATTATTTCTGATTTTAGAATCAGTGACGATATTGAACAATACAATGCTCAACTTATATCTTCGGAAGTTACCGAAAATGAAGATCTTGAGGATTTAATCGTAAATGAAGAAAAACAAACCATTTTGCTTGTTGAAGATCACAAGGTCTTGAGAAAATTTATGAAAAATCTTCTCAAAAAGGATTACAACATTATTGAGGCAGAAAATGGAAAAATCGCTCTAGAAAAAGCGTTAAAATTTGTTCCGAATTTGATTATCAGCGATGTTATTATGCCTGAAATGGTAGGAACTGAATTGTGTGCTAAGATTAAAGAAAATATTAAAACCAGCCATATTCCAGTCATTTTGCTGACTTCAAGATCTTCGTTGGTTTATAAATTTGAAGGATTGGAAAGCGGTGCAGATGATTACATCAGCAAGCCTTTCAATTTAATGGAGTTCAAATTGCGCGTAAAAAACCTTCTGAATACGACTGAACGTTTAAAAATCAAGTTCTCAAGTGAAGACAGTTTTATTCCATCAGAAATCACAGTTTCTTCATTGGACGAAGAACTTTTGAAAAAAGCGTTCAAAATCGTAGAAGAAAACATTTCGAACGAACAATTTGATATTCCGTTCTTCTGTTCTGAATTGGGTGTCAGCAGAACCATGTTGTTTTTAAAAATAAAAGCCTGGACAAATTGTACACCTAATGAATTTATTCATGAAATACGCTTAAAACGTGCCGCACAATTATTGGAACAAGATAAGTTAACGATCTCTGAAATTAGTTATAAAGTGGGCTTCAACAACCCAAAATATTTCAGCAAATGCTTCCAGAAAAAGTATGGCGAAACGCCGTCACAATATGCCGATAAATTTTATAAATCTTCGGTCGTAATTTAACAACCCTAGTGTTTTAAGGGTTTAAAAAAGGGTATCTGTATTTTTAGATACCCTTTTTTGTATTTCTATATCGTTTTCGGCTTCTACATTTGCGATATGAAAATCAAGAAAACAAATTATTTATTGCTACAACTTGTATTTGCCGCAATTATAATCGCAATGAGTTTATTGCTTTTCTATTTTATCTTACACTAACCTTAAAACCAAAAAGCAAATGTTCATCAACCAAAACAATAAAATCCTTTAAATGATGTGTTTTTGATATGTGTATTTTTGACACATAGACAAGCAAGAACTTAGATAGTTTAATTACATTTAATAAAAAAATAGAAATGATTCCAAACCCCAATTTAAAACCAAGCAATTTTGGTATTTTAAAAAATTAGATTAATTAGTATGAATAAAGTTAGTTTCATTTCTTTAATTCTAGGGTTTGCATCGCTGGCAACAGCATGCAAATCCGGAATTAACTCTCAAAAAATTACGGTCTCGCCAGCAACCGAAAAATTACTGGAAACCCGTTACAAAATGTTGCTCGAATATCCAGTCGATTCGATGTCGATGCCACGAAGCATGACAATCAAAACCAATGAAGTGCGAAAAGTGCCTTCGAGAGATTGGACAAGCGGTTTTTTTGCAGGAAACCTTTGGCAATTGTACCGACTTACAAACGATTCAAAATTCAAAGAACAAGCTGGAAAATGGACGCCTTTCAGCAAAAAAGAAAGTCTCAACCGCAACTCGCATGATGTAGGATTCAAAGTTTATTGCAGTATTGGAGAAGCATTAAAAGTCGAACACAATAAAGAGTATGAAGCCGCAATTGTTAAAGGTGCTGAGACCTTATGCACGAGATTTGATCCAAAAGTGGGCGCGATTCGTTCTTGGGATTTCAACAAGGAAATATGGGATTATCCCGTTATCATTGATAATATGATGAATCTGGAATTGCTTTTTGAAGCTTCAAAAATATCAGGAAATTCAAAATATAGTGAAGTCGCAATACAACATGCAAATACGACTTTGAAAAATCAATTCAGAGAAAATAATTCCTGCTATCATGTTATCGATTATGATCCAAAAACTGGTGCTGTCAGAAAGAAAACCACACTTCAAGGTTATAGTGACGATTCAGTTTGGGCGCGCGGTCAAGGTTGGGCAGTTTACGGATTTACAATGTCGTACCGCTATACAAAAGATCCTGCTTATTTAAAACAAGCTGAAGCTACAGCCAATTTTTTTATGACCAATAAAAACCTGCCAGAAGACGGAATTCCGTATTGGGATTTCAATGATCCAAGTATTCCAAATGTGGCCCGAGATGTTTCAGCTGCAATGGTGATGGCATCTGGACTATATGAATTGTACAGTTATACAAAAAATGAAAAATATTTGGCTTTCGCCGATAAGATAATGACGTCGGTACAAACTGAAAAATATATTCTGAATGCCAATATCAAAGCGCCTTTTATTCTTGATCACAGCACAGGAAATTGGCCAAAACACGATGAAATTGACGAACCAATAATTTATGCCGATTATTATTTTCTGGAAGCATTATTAAGAAGAAAGTAACAAAGTAACAAAGTAGCAAATTGACATAGAAACAAAGGCTAAAAACCTTTGCCGCTTTGTAACTCTGTCACTTTGAACCTAAAAAAAGCTTTACAATCTATGAACTATCAACCAAAACACCACAATACACTTTTACTTTTTACGCTTTTTGTTTTTTTTCAGATTTGTCTGAGCAGCAGTTTTGCTCAGACGAAGCTGAATATTAATGACAATTGGCTTTATTTAGAGAATCATACTTCGAACCTCAGCGAAGCTCAAAAAAATCAAAATTGGGTTGCTTTGAACTTGCCCCACACTTGGAATGCTGAAGATGCAACCGACTTATATCCTGGCTACAGACGCGACGCCAGCTGGTATCAAAAGAAACTCACTATTTCTCAAATCGATAAAAATAAAATCTATTCTTTATATTTTGAAGGCTCAAACATCACAACAAAAGTATATGTAAACGGTAAAGAAGCTGGATCGCATATTGGTGGTTATATTGGTTTTACAATTGACATTACAAACCTTATTAAAGAGGGAAATAATGATATTTTTGTTCGCGTTGACAACAGTTATGATATCGAAATTATTCCGTCTCAAAAAAGTGATTTCTTTATTTATGGCGGAATTACTCGCGATGTTTGGTTCGTTTCGAAATACAAAAGCCACATCGAAAATTTAAAAATTACGACTCCAGAAGTTTCGGCTAAAAAAGCTTCAGTACAAATTGTTTCATCAATTGCAAACCCTGAGAATTCAAAAGAGTTGTCATTAACTGTAACTTTAAAAACTCCGAAAGGAAAAAAAGTCGCAAGCAAAACAATTCCTGTTTCAGACAAAACTGCTACAATTGCTTTTGAAAACATAAAAAATCCTGAACTTTGGGATACCGATAATCCAAACCTATATAAGCTTACAGTTTCTTTATTTGAAAAAAATCAAATAAAAGATAGCATTGCTGAAAAAGTAGGCTTCAGATGGTTTGAATTTAAAGATCACGGACCTTTTTATTTGAATGGAAAACGACTGCTTATTCGTGGCACGCATCGTCACGAAGAACAAGCTGGTGTTGGCGCTGCAATGACAAATGCGCAACATTGGACCGATATGAAATCGATCAAAGAAATGGGTGCAAATTTTGTTCGTTTGGCACATTATCCGCAAGACCCAGAAATTTATAAAGCTTGCGACGAATTAGGATTATTGGTTTGGGATGAATTGCCTTGGTGTCGTGGCGGTATTGGAAACGAGGTTTGGAAAACCAACGCCAAAAATATGCTCACAGAAATCATCAATCAAAATTACAACCATCCGAGTATTATAATTTGGTCTTTAGGAAATGAAATAAACTGGCTCCCAGATTTTCCTGACGGAGATAATGCAGAAAAAACAAATGCATTTTTAACCGAATTAAATGACATTGCACACAAGCTTGACCCTACCAGAAAAACCGCAATCAGAAAATATTATGAAGGTTCACATATTGTTGATGTCTTCTCGCCTTCTATCTGGTCGGGCTGGTATTCTGGAAGCTACAAAAGTTATCAGAAAGCAATTGATGTTTATAAAAAAGAATACAGCCATTTTATTCACGCCGAATACGGTGGAGACAGCCACGTAGGCCGTCATAGCGAAAATCCAATTACAGGCGAAAATGTAATAAAAGCCGAAGGTTGGGAAGAAGCAATAGTACAAACTAAAGTAGCCAATATTGCACAAATTGGCGACTGGAGCGAAAATTACATCGTTGATTTGTTTGACTGGCATTTGCATATATCCGAGAATGACCCAACTTTTGTGGGTAACATTCAATGGGCATTTAAGGATTTTGCAACGCCTTTGCGCCCGGAAGATGATATTCCGTATATGAATCAAAAAGGATTGACAGACCGAAAAGGAATTCCGAAAGATGCCTATTATGTTTTCAAAAGTTATTGGGCAAAAGAACCTTTTGCATACATCGAATCGCATACTTGGACAGAACGCCAAGGTCCCGAAAACACGCCAAGAACAATCAGCGTTTTCAGTAATTGCGAAAAAGTGACATTTTTCCATAACGGAAAATCATTAGGCGAAAAACAACGTAATCTCGCGCTTTATCCTGCAAATGGCTTGACTTGGGATGTTAATTTTGCAAAAGGAGAAAATACTTTGGTTGCTGTTGGAAAAACAAAAGAAGGAAAAACAGTTTCTGATACGCTAAAAGTAAATTATCGTTTTAAGAAAAATGAAGCTGCAACATCGCTTCAACTGTCTTCGGAGAAATTAAAAAATGGTAATTATTTGGTAACTGCAATAGCGATAGACAACAATAATTTACGTTGTTTGGATTATGAAGAAAGTGTTTATTTCCAATGCATCAAAGGCGGAAAAACTTTAAGAAATCAAGGAACTCCAACAGGTAGTGAATCTATTAAAATGGCCAATGGAAAAGCTTCAATCGAAGTAATTCCAGACGGTTCAAATACCCCAATTGAAATGACGGCACTTAACCAAAGTTTTAAAGGAGAATATTTAAAGATTCCAGTGAATTAAGGTTTTATTTATTTTTATGTAGCGTGTCACCCTGAGCGAAGTCGAAGGGGAGCAAGAGACTCTACAAAGATTGGCGATTTTGATTGTGGAGCTTTATGCCACCCTCCGACTTCACTCAGGGTGACAAATTGTATTCAAAATTAATTTGTTCAATCTGTGTAAAACTAAAAACCGTTATCAATTCATTAACAAAAAACAAATCGTAATTTCATGATTTTTCTTAATTATTAACTTACTTTGTAGTTATTCTAAAAATTGTAACCTTATGAAAAAAATTTATTTATTAGCAGTTACATTGTTTGCTGCTTTTACAGTTCAGGCGCAAGATGTGGTGAAATTTGCTCCGCTTGATGCTAGTCCGGTTGATATTTCTTATTTCCCAAACAAGTCTGTTAAATTCAAAAAAACAGATACTCCAAATCCAGTTGTCAAAGTTCTTTATTCAAGACCTTCTGTAAAAGGAAGAACTATTTTTGGTGATGTTGTAAAATTTGGTGAAGTATGGAGAGTTGGTGCTAACGAAAATACAGAGGTTAAATTCTACAAAGATGTAACAATCGGCGGTAAAAAAATCCCTGCTGGATATTACAGTTTATTTGCTATTCCTGAAAAAGACAAATGGACTATTATCATCAATAAAGAATTGGATTTATGGGGAGGTTATGCTTACGACGAAAGCAAAGATGTTGTTAGAGTTTCAGTTCCTGTTAAACCAGTTTCTGATGTGATCGAAGCTTTATCTATTGCTTTTACAACGCAAGGAAATGTAGCTAATTTAGTTATTGGCTGGGATAAAACTACTGTTGAATTGCCTATTACGATTAAATAATTTAAATCGTTTTACAGATAAAAAAAGAGACATTTTACAATGTCTCTTTTTTTTTGTTTTTAATTCAAAGCTCCAGCGGAGCGAAATATTTATAGAACCAAAATAAGATTTGAAGGAAAGCTCCAGCGGAGCGAAATATGTCACCCTGCTGGACTTTTTTTACATACACGAATATCTTTCTATGAATATTGTGTCTCTCTAAGACTTATGGAATTTTATAAGGCATAGCCCGTGGTTTCAACCACGGGGATATGGATTGTTTTTCGATTGCGTCCCCGCGGTTGAAACCGCGGGCTATATTTGAACATAGAAGTCAAAAAAAGAGACATTTTTAAATATCTCTTTTTTAAATATCTCTTTTTGTTCTTAAACTTTCACAGTTTCTATAATTTTATCCAATGTAATTGGCAAATCTCGAACGCGTTTTCCTGTTGCATTAAAAACAGCATTTGCGATTGCAGGTGCCATTCCAACCAAAGCTGTTTCTCCCAAACCTTTTGTTCCCATTGGGTTACTGACTGGGTCCTTTTTATTAACGAAAAATACTTCTTGTTTTTCAATATCAGCATTTACTGGAACATGATAATCCGCAAAATTATTGTTAATTGGGCGTCCAAAACGATGATCGATTTCTAAAGCTTCCATCAGCCCCATTCCGATTCCGCCAACTGCTCCACCAAACATTTGTCCAGCTGAAGTTTTTTGGCTGATTACAGTTCCAATATCTGCACAAGAAACCACATGCGCCAATCTTATTTTTCCAATATTCGGATTCACCAAAACTTTCACAAAATGAACAGAAAACGAATAAATCGAATATTTTCTTGCTTCTTCTGTTCCTTTTGACATATTTTCAACCGCAAAATCTTCCAATTTATTTGATGCCAATAAAGAAGCTAAAGAAACTGTTTTCGAATTCGTTTTTGAAGAAATTACCCCATTTGCAAATGTTAGATCAGTAATTGCAGTTCCTTTAAAAGTAGGTGTTTCGCTTGCCAAACCAAGAATTTTGCTCACCAATAAATTACAAGAATCATGCACCGCTGAACCTACAGATGAAGTCGTTGCCGAGCCACCTTGTGTCGGTCCTTTTGGCAAACCGCTTTTTCCCATTTCAACAATCACATTTTCAGACGGCATTCCCATTATTTCTGCACCAATAGCTGTCATCATAGTTGCAGTCCCTGGTCCCATGTCGTTCACACTACATTGCAATACCAAATTCCCATCGGTCAAGAACTTTGCTTTTACGGTAGTAGGACTTCTGTAGCAACCAAAAGTTCCTGTTCCCATTCCGTATCCTACTAGCCACTCACCTTCACGAACTGATCCCGGTTTGTTTTTACGGTTTTTCCAACCAATACGTTCCATTCCGCCTTCGTAGCATTCTAAAAGATATTTGCTGCTCCATGGTTTATTTTGTTCCAAATCTTTCTCCGCATAATTGCGTTTGCGAAACTCAATTGGATCTAAATCTAATTTATAAGCCATTTCATCCATTGCACATTCAAGTGCAAAAGAACCTGTCGCCTCACCCGGACCGCGCATCCAGATTGGCGTACACGTATCCAAAGGCACAATGCGATAACGCGTTGAAACATTGGCACAATCATAAATAAAACGGGACATGTTTACCGTTCCTTCCATAAAATCTTCATAACTTGAAGTCATTGCAACGGCCTCATGTGTCAATCCTGTCAATTTACCATCTTTGGTCGCACCTAAACCCATTTTTTGGATAGTGTAAGGTCTGAAACCAACATTTGTAAACATTTGTTCGCGATGCAAAACCAATTTAACGGGACGATTCAATTTTTTTGCCCCAATCAAAGCCGCAATTTCATAAGGCCAAGTATGCAATCCCATTCCGAATGCACCTCCAATGTATTCTGAATGCACCGAAACATCTTCTGCAGGAATTCCGAAAACCTCTCCAATACTTCTTCTTGTTCCTTCGACACCTTGACTTTTCGTATAAACAGTCGGTTTATTTCCCTCCCATTTTGCAATTATATTCGCCAATTCCATCGGATTATGAACTTCAGTTGGAATCGTATATTCAGTTTCTAAAACAACCTCAGCATTTTTATAGCCGTCATGTTCCCCACGATGATAATCATTTCCTTTATCCGTTTCTACTTTCTTTTCTTGATCAGCAGCTTTTTTTAATTCAGTCGAATGCTCTTCTTTCAAATAATCCGCTTTGATCAAACTTGCCGCATATTGCATACGCTCAAAAGAATCCGCAATCACAAGTGCAATCGGCTGATCGTAATACAATATTGAATCATCTTTGAAAATCTGCAATGGCTGACCAAAATTATGCTTATCCTTTGCTTTTTGATATCCAGAAGGTTTATCAACATTTAAATGTGTAATTACCGCCAAAACGCCCGGAGCCCATTCTGCTTTTTTAGTATCAATGGTTTTAATTTTTCCTTTTGCAATTGTACTTCCAACCAAGCAGCCATAAACAACACCATCTGTTTTATATTCTGCCGAATACGTCGCTGCTCCTGTTACTTTAGCAAATCCATCTACTCTATTTATATTACTTGTCTTGCTCATAATTTAATTTATTTAGATGATGCTATAGTTAATGCTTCTACAATGGCATTTGGTCCAAGAGTCAATTTAAAATCGTTGTCTCCGTAACTTTTCGCGCCTTTCATTGCCAAATTTGCCGCTTGTCTAAAAGTATCTTCCGAAACGGCTTTTCCTTTCAAAAATTCCTCTGCTTCGGTTAATCTCCAAGGTTTGTGTGCGACACCGCCCATTGCTAAACGTGCGCTGTTAATTTTATTGTTTTGAATGTCCAAAGCCGCTGCAACAGAAACTAATGCAAAAGCATAGCTCGATCTGTCTCGAACTTTTAAATAATGGACATTTTTATTGAAATTATGATCCGGAATTTCAACCGAAGTGATCAATTCTTTGTCTAAAAGCGTATTGTCTTTTTCTGGTGTATTTCCCGGCAAACGATGAAAATCACTGAATTTAATTTGTCTTTTACCTTTTGGTCCTTCTACTAAAACTATGGCATCAAGCGCTGCCAAAGCCACGCACATATCACTTGGATGAACAGCAATACAGCTTTCCGAAGCACCAAAAATTGCGGCCATTCTATTTGAACCGCCAATGGCACCACAACCGCTTTTTGGGTCTCTTTTATTGCAAGGCATATCCGGATTATAAAAGTAGGAACAACGGGTGCGTTGCAACATATTTCCGCCTACCGTCGCCATGTTTCTAATTTGCTGCGATGCACCGGCCGCTAAAGCTAAAGCTAATAACGGATGTTTTTCTTTTATTTCTTTATCCTCGGCAACCTGACTATTTTTTGCCAATGCGCCTATCGATACTTTTCCACTTAAAAATTCTATCATTTTTAAGTCCAAACCTGTAATATCAATTAGCTTGTCAGGAGCTGTGATATTTTTTTTCATCAAATCAACAAGATTTGTTCCTCCAGCAATAAATTTAGCAGAAGCCTCTTTGTTAATACTTGAAACCGCTGAACCTGAAGATAATGCTCTGATTACTTGAAAATTTTTCATGACAACATCCCTCCTTCCTTAACTTCTGTAATTGCATCAACTATATTATGATAAGCACCACATCTGCAGATATTACCACTCATATATTCTCTAATTTCTTCTCTGCTATTGGCGTGACCTTCTTTAATACAAGCAATTCCCGACATGATTTGTCCAGGCGTGCAATAGCCACACTGAAAACCATCATGTTTGATGAAAGCTTCCTGCATTGGGTGCAATTTCTTTCCTTTAGAAAGCCCTTCTATTGTGGTTACTTGGGCATTTTGCTGCATTGTTGCCAATGTCAAGCAAGACAAAACTCTAGTTCCGTTTACGTGAACTGTACATGCGCCACATTGCCCGTGATCGCAACCTTTTTTGGTTCCTGTAAGCTGTAATTGCTCTCTTAACAAGTCAAGCAAAGTAGTTCTCGGTTCGATATTCAGATTGTGTTTTTTGCCATTTATTTCAATAGAAAGTGGCACTGTTTCTAAATATTCGGCTATTTTTTCATCCCATTTATTCTCAGACGCCATCACTAAAGACGGCGGTGTCAAAGCGAGGGCCGTAAGCAGTCCCGATTTTTTTATAAAGTCACGACGAGAACTTGCATTTTCCTCTGTTGCTTTATCCTGATTTGTTTTTTTAGAAGCCATTCAGTCTATTTTTAAATTAGCAAAAACACCTTGGTTATTCTAACAAATTTAACAATCTTAAAGCATAAAAAATTATAAAATTCAAACATTAGCTTTATTTAGAATAATTACAACTTCTTTTTTTTATAACGCAAAGTGCGCAAAGATTTTTTTTAAAGTTAGTTATCTACATAACCGCAAAGTTCGCAAAGCTTTACCAATTCCAACTTTGCGAACTTTGTGTTTGTTGTTGCGCAAGATGAGGAAAAAATCTTAGCGCACTTTGCGTTACAAAAAAAAAGCAGATTTATATTTTCACTTTGAAAATTGTATTTTTACTTCATTAAATCAAAATTATGCCTCAGCAACAAAACATCTATCTCGACAATAACGCAACAACTCGTGTTGATAAACGCGTTTTAGATGCAATGCTTCCCTATTTTTCTGATTTATATGCCAATGCTTCAAGCAGTCATATTGCGGGATTAACGGTAAATGAAGCTGTTGAAAATGCAACATGGCAAACTGCAAACTTAATTGGTGCAAACGAAGACGAAATCATATTTACTTCCGGAGCAACAGAATCAATAAATTTAGCGATAAAAGGTTTGATCAATCAAGATCGAAAACATATCGTCACAGTTTCAACAGAACATAAAGTCATTTTAAAAACTTGTGAGTTTATGGAATCCATCGGTTTTGAAGTCACTTATTTATCTGTTGCTTCCAATGGTATTTTAGATCTTGAAATTTTAAATCAAAATATTACAGATAAAACATTGTTAGTCTGTGTTATGATGGTTAATAATGAAACTGGCGTTTTTCAAAATAGTAGAGAAATTGCCAAACTTGTACACTCAAAAAATGCTCTTTTTATGTGTGATGCAACGCAGGCAGTTGGAAAAATCCAGATTGATGTTCAAACTCTTGGAATTGATCTTTTGCCTTTTTCAGCACATAAATTTTATGGACCAAAAGGCATTGGCGCGCTTTATATTTCGGCGAAAGCCAAAATTAAACTGACTCCACAATTACATGGAGGTGATCACCAACGAAGATTAAGAAGCGGAACTCTAAATGTTCCCGGAATTATAGGTTTAGGCAAAGCTGCTGAAATTGCTTTGAACGAAATGAAAAGCGATCAGGAACGTGTTGAAAAACTGAGAGACAAACTAGAAAAAGGTTTATTGCAATTTGAAGGTTCTTTTGTAAATGGTACTATTACTGAAAGAATTTACAACACTACAAACATCTGTTTTCCGGGCGTAAATTCAGAACAGCTGATTTTGGCTTTGGGAAATATTTCGGTTTCAAATGGTTCTTCTTGTTCGGCAGTAACCTCAGAACCTTCTCATGTTTTGAAAGCTTTGAGATTATCGGATGAAAATGCTTTGAGCTCGATTCGTTTCAGTTTGGGAAGATTCACAACTTCTGAAGAAATTGATGAAACTATTGAACGAGTAAATGCTTTGGCGCTTCACTTAAGACAATAATTTATTTTATTTTTTTGTCTCCCGCAGATTCTGCAGATTTAGGAGATTTTCTTTGTTATTTATTATAAATAATCTGCTAATCTGCGAGAAAAAAATCAAAACTCAGACATCAATTTATTGTAATCGTCTTCTGTATCGATATCAATATTTCCTTTTTCAAATGACACTGAAACCACATCATCTGAAAATTTACTGATTATTTTTTTTGCGCCTTCTTGTCCTTTTAATTCCAATAATTCATTGAAATACTTTTTCTTGAAAAGAACTGGAGTTCCCAATGTTTCTGAATAGGCTGAAGCTACTATTCCTTTTCCGGTTTTATGATGTTCTTCAATTAAATGTTCAAAAATCAAACTCGAAACATAAGGCTGATCGCACACTGCAAAAATGCAATTTTCATAATCAGGATATAAAGTCAATAATTTCTTAAGTCCGTTTATAATCGATGATGACATTCCGGACTCCCAATCTGGATTAAAACTTATTTTTATTCTTGACGGATCGAGTTCTTCTTCAATCAATTGATTGTTAGCGCCTGTAACAACAATAATTTTTACGTCTGAAACTAAAGAAGCCTCTGCAATCGTATTTTTTAAAAGCGTTGAATCTTTATAGCCTAAAAGCTGTTTTGGCTGGCCCAATCTTGAAGAATTTCCAGCAGCCAAAATTATAATGCCAGTTTTATATTGCGCTTTATGCTCCATAATGAATTTCGTCGTGAATTTTTCCCAACTTATATTTTAAAGAAGTTCCTGTTTTTCCTGATGCAAAAGCCTTGATTTCGGCAACAATCGACAATGCAATTTCTTCTGAAGTTTCGGCTCCAATATCGAGTCCAACCGGACTATGAATTCTCTGCAACTGTTCTTCAGTAACTGAAATTCCTTCCATTTGAAGATCATCGAGCATTCGATTCAGTTTTGATTTTGGCCCGAGGATTCCAATATAACGACAGTCTGTATTTAATAGTAATCTTAAAACTGCTAAATCGTATTTATAATTGTGCGTCATCAAAACAAAATAAGTCTGATCGTCTATGTTTATATTTTCTAAAAAATCTTCCGATTTTACAACCGAAACCTTATTTGCTGATGGAAAACGTTTTTTTGAAGCATGGGCATTTCGTCCATCGCCAATGGTAACTTCCCAACCTAACAAAGTCGTCATTTTTACCAATGGCTGTACATCATTTCCTGCTCCCGCAATTACTAACGAAACTGGTGGTTTTATGTATTCAATCAAAGCTTCGTCCTCACTATTTTCTTGTATTTTTTTTACCGAAGTCATTTTGGTCAAAAGCACTTCTTTTGCTTCTGAAATTAAATTTAATGCATTATTATGGTGATGCAAAACGGGACTGTCTTTTCTAAAAAACAAACTCGTTCCTATTTGGTTTGCTCTTTTGTTTAACGAAAAAATCGTAATAATTACCGCTTCTTTTCTTTCTGCCTTTAATTGGCTCAAAAGCTGAATTGGGTTATTTTCCAATTCATAATCAATATACTCAAACAAAATATGCACGATTCCATTGCATCCCAATTGAAGTCCAATCTCGGCATCGTCTTCATTGCTGGTATTATAAGTAACTAATTTGTTTTGCTTTTGATTGATGGAAAGAAGTGCTTTTCGGAGTGCATCACCTTCCAGACAACCTCCGCTGATAGCTCCGGTCAATATGCCGTCTTCGGTAACAAGCATACGCGCACCCGGTTGACGGTATGATGAACCTTCTACTTTGACAACCGTTGCCAAAGCTGTTTTTTTCTCTCCTGATTTTGCTTCTGAATACGCTTTTAAAATTTCGCTGATTTCCTTCATAAAATATTTTTCAACAGCAAAACAAACCACTGATGATTTTTTTAAAGTCTAAAATTAAAAAATAATATAAACTTACGAGCAGTAAAATTGCTTAAGTTTAAAATATTCGGTATTTGCTTAACAATCTGGAAACAATTATTTTTTCTTACAACATCATTTGTTTAAGTAAGTTTTGTATTTTTATAATTAGCAAAAAAATATTACCTAACCTTAATAAAAAGCTACATGGGAAAATTTGTAATTATTAAAAGAACCAACGGAGAGTTTCAATTTAATTTAAAAGCTGGAAATGGCCAGACTATTTTAGCGAGTGAAGGGTATACAACTAAAGCGGCCTGCACAAACGGAATTGAGTCTGTAAAAACAAACTCGCAAGACGATGGTCGTTTTGACAGAAAAGAATCAAGCAACGGAAAACCGTATTTCAACCTAAAAGCAAGCAACGGGCAAATCATTGGAACAAGCGAAATGTATGAAAGCGTTGCTTCGAGAGAAAACGGAATCGAATCTGTAAAGAAAAATGCTCCAGACGCTGAGACTGATGATCAGACGGCGTAAGGCTAATTTTATATTATGAAAAAAGCTGTTTCTATAAAATTTAGAAACAGCTTTTTTATTTAAAATACACTAATAAAATATTATTTTTTCAAAGCATTTACTCCACTATGCGTTGGAACAACTTGTTTGATGCTTCCATCTGCATTAAATTCTAATTTATCCATGCAAACTTCGCGGTGAAAACCTCCAGCGTCGCCCATTTTAATTCCGGTTGGATAAGAGAATCTATGATACGTAATATACCATTCATCTTTATTTGGAATTTGCAAAACCGAATTATGTCCTGTTGCATAAATTCCCTGATCTGGAATTCCTTGAATTACAATATTGTTTTGCGGAATCTCAATTGGTCCAAGTGGCGATTTTGAAGTTCCGTATCTTACTTTATAATTTGGACTTCTGGTATCATCTTCACTCCATAAAAAGTAATAAGTTCCTTTTCTGTAAAATATATACGTTCCTTCACGGAAAGTTTTATCTACTTTAATCACTTTTGTACTTCCTTCTTTAAGCGAAATCATATCATCATTCAATTCGGCTACAGCCATATAACCGTTGCCCCAGTACAAATAACTTTTTCCTGATTTTGGATCGGTGAAAACATCTGGATCAATTTCTTGACCTCCCTTTATACCTTCAGGTTTTGAACTCACTAGTGCTTTTCCACTGTCTGTAAATGGACCAGTTGGATTATCTGATGAAGCAACTCCAATTTTCTGAGCCGCCGTGAAATAATAGAAATACTTGTATTTTCCTTTTATTTTTTTCTCTACAATACAAGGCGCCCAAGCATTTCTGTTAGCCCAAGTCACATCTTTTTTAAGATCGATGATAACTCCTTCATCTTTCCAATCCGTCAAATTATCAGATGAAAAAGTTTTGAAATAATATCCTGACCAACCGTCAAATCCATCACTTGTTGGGTAGATGTAATACTTTTTGGTTTTGTTTGAATACAGTATTTCTGGATCGGCATAATAACCTTCTAAAACTGGATTATTATTTACTTTTGGAAATTTTTCTGGCGTTCCCCATTTTGCATTCAAACGTTTCAATTCAGAATGCGTAATTGGCAAAATGGTTCCGTGGCGCGGATTAAAATCCATTGAAATGTCATTATCAATAACCGTGAAGTTTTCTAAATCTTTGCTTTTTGTAAACTGATATCTTCCTTTTGTATAAACATCATACATCAAAATATAATCATCCGAATTATTTAGTTTGAAAACACTTGAGCCTTCAACTCCGTCGTTTGTTTGTTGCAGATAATTATCATTTTCTATCCATTTTCCAGAAGTTAAATCGATAGTTGTAGCAACCTTTATTCCTGCTTTTCCGCCTTCGGTTTTATAAAAAAGATGGTAAACGCCATCTTTTTCAATAATATCACCATCGATGCAAGCTCTTTCTGATTTTGGAACAAACAATAATTTTGGTTCGCTTTCTAAGGCTGTAAAATCCTTATTCGCATAAGCGTAATAAATTTTATCCGGGCCTCCTGCATATTGAAGACTGAAATAAATTAGATATTTTCCAGCTTTTGCATCAAAAATTGTTTGAGGCGCCCAAACGCGTTTTAGATTCTCATTTCCAGGGAAAGTTGTCTGAATATTGACAACACTGCTTTTCCAGTTTACCAAATCGGTGCTTTTTAATAAAATCATGGCACGGTTGCTATCCCAGCCTTTTGAGGAAGTCATATCCGTCAAAACCATATAAAAAGTCTTTCCGTCGTCACCACGCAAGATATGCGGATCACGGACTCCTCCGGTTGAACTGATTATTTTACTGTCTAAAACAGGTTTGTTGTCGTTTAAATGATAATAATGATAACCGTCAGCACTTACGGCGTAACGAACTGCTTCTTCTTCGACTTTATTTCCTGTGAAATAAACGAATAAATAAGCTGTTAAATCCTTTTCAGCAATAACTGGCGGTGTTCCTTTTTGATTATTCTGAGCTTGTAAAACACTAAAAAATAAGGTTAGTGCAACAAGGCTAAATTTTAATTTTTTCATTTTTTTTTTCGGTTTATTTTGTTTTGGCGCGTATAACTACAAATGAATAGGGAGGCAATTCTTTTGAAAAAGCTTCTTTAATCGTGATTTTCTGTGAAACCGGTCTTGCCGAAGTATTTTCTGGAGCGCCAGATAATAAAGCATAATCAGCATTTTCTAGCAGAGAAAAATTTGAGACTTCAATTGATGGCGTTACCGCAACTGGAAGCACATTGACTAATTTGATAATCAAATCTCCAGAGGCATTGTCTTTTACAACAGAAACGCCAATACGTTTGTTTACTTCAGGATTTGCATCTGACAATTTCGTAGTACTTTCAATATATTGGTTTCCTGGATTTTGTCCGTAAAGCTTTTGTACAAAATAGTTTACTGTTGGTTTTACTTCATCATTGTTGAAATAAATCAAATCTGGATTCCATTGTGTATGCTTTTCTTTTGCCAATAAGGGAGCATAAGAAGCCATTGAAACGACATCTCCATTTCTTTCAACGCCTGTAAGATACAATGCCTCGGCTAGAGCATTATAAAACTTATTTCCCCATGATGCATATTCGCCAAGATATACTTTAGATTTTGAACGATCGTAACTATCATAAAAATTTTGATTGTTAATAAACCAGCCTGGAGATTGATAATAATGTTCGTCTACAAGAGGCAATTTCAAATCATCAGCAATTTTCCAACCTTCCCTGTAATCTGTTCCTTCAAAAAATGGTCCAACTGTACCTATAATCATAATCTCAGGATATTTTTGCTGAACCGCTTTAACAATCATTCGATAACGTTCTTCAAAAACATCGCTTATCAAATCTTCATTTCCAATACCGATATATTTTAAGTTGAAAGGTTTTGAATGACCTGCTTCAGCACGTTTTTTACCCCAAACGGTATTCACACTTCCATTGGCATATTCGATTAAATCTAAAACATCCTGAACGTATTCATCCATATCTTCCATCGGAATTCCGAATTGCTGTCCTGAACCACCGTCAGATGAATTTTGACACGGAACGCCAGCCGCCAAAACCGGAACAGCCTCTGCTCCTAAATCTTCGCAAAACTGAAAATATTCAAAATAACCCAATCCCATCGATTGATGATAGCCCCAAATGTTTCGCATCGGAATTCGACTTTCAAGTGGACCGATTGTATTTTTCCATTTGTAAATATTGTGTAGCCCGTCTCCGTGTGCTACGCACCCACCTGGAAATCTCATGAATTTTGGATGCATATCTGCAATCGCTTCGGCAAGATCCAAACGAAGTCCGTTTTTGCGGTTTTTGAATGTTTTTTGTGGAAAAAGAGAAACCATATCAATGGCAGTTTCTCCATTTGTACTGATTTCTAAATGCGCATCTTTAACCGTTTTAGATGATTTTAAAACTGCATTTAATTTCTTCCAAGAATTTGATGGAGCAAATGCAGCTTCCGCCAAAGTTTCTCCACTTGCCGATTTCAAACGAACAATCGCTTTTGAGCCTTTTGCAAAAACACTGAAATCATATTTTTCATTCGCTTTCAAAGCGATCCCGTCAAAACCAGAATTACTGATAATTCCTTTTGAAATCACAGCATAATTTGGATTGTTTGGATGAATTGGATTTTCTTTAGCAATTTTAAAATCGCCACTCCAAGCCATTGTTGCATTCCATTTTTCGTCTCTTTCTTTTTTGTCGTGAAGTGCATATTCAAAATCGCGATTCTGGATCAGTTCGCCGTACAAACCTCCATCAGCAGCATAATTAATATCTTCAAAGAAAACACCCGTCAGCATATTGCTGATTTTTTTTGATTGCTGACCATTTATTGAAATCTGAGCTTTTACAGACTTTAAACCCGTAAAAAGCAAACTGTCGCTCTTTGGAGTAGAACTATCTTGTTTGTCTCTGAATTTAGCCGATTCCATATTTCGAATCATATTGTCAACCAAACTCCAATCGACATAAAATAAGCTTCCTTGAATGGCTTCGCCTTGAATTGTAATTTCATTTCTTAATTTTAAAGAAGAATTCGCGTCAATTACTGATGGACTGTAATTTTTAAAATCTTTTGTGGCACTGACATAATTTTTTCCGCTTTCGCTAAAGTGAACCAAATATTGACCGTCTTTTTGTTCAACTTGAACATTCAGAATAACCGATTTATCTTCGCCTTTTCCGACAAAATTCTTCATTCCCTGAATGTAATTTTGTCTTCTCCAATTCACTAAATCTTTGCTCTCTGAATGTGCAAAAACATTGTCTTTCACACTCCAAAAACAGTGAAAAATCCCTGCATTGTCTCGAACTAGAAAAGGCTCTGACATGCTTTTTCCAGTTGGTCCCCAGCTTCCAAAATCTGATTTTAGAAAACTATATTCTGGACCAATTGAAAACCAGTTTTTCTGATCAGTGCTCCAAGCAAAATGAAGTCCGTTTTTGCCGTTGTTTTTTAAAGTTGAATAGGCAAATAAATAGACTTTATCTGGCTTTTCGTCCATTGGTTTTACACCAAATCCCGACAATATAAAAAGGATTGAAAAAAGCAGTGCAAGTGCTAAAAGACTATTTTTTAAAAATCGCATCATTATTTTTTACCTTTTAATTGATACAAAACAGAAGCGTGCGCTTTTAAAACGGCACTGATTTCTTTCGAAGATAATTTAGATTTTTCACCTGTCCACATATTTATAACTTCAACTGAACCAGAAAGCCCAAGATCAGCAAGATTTACTGAAATTTTCTCTGAATTTTTATCTGAAACATTAAACAAAGCCAAATAAACACTACCATCTTTTGCATTTTTTGAAGTTACAGCAATTTTTCCGTCTTTTTGGAAAAGCTGTTTTACTGCCGTGCTTTCGTTATGCATTTTCACTACATCTTTATTGGTTAATAATGATAATGTGAAAGCGTCATTGCTTGGCAAATCTCCTCCAAAAAATAATGGCGATTTAAAAATATTGAAAAACGTAATTAAAGTATATTGTTCGTCTTTTGTCAAACGCGTCATACGATCTTCGCCACGTTCACCACGCACTGAAATACGTCCTAGCGGAATCATATCGCAATCTGGCCAAGTTCCCGGCGCAATGTACGGATACCATTTTTGAGCCACATCCATCAAATGTGTAATGTGTGGCCAAGTATCCCAAACGTCGTCCACCATCCTCCACATATTTGCATGTGAGCTTACGTGCGGCGCTGCAGCAATTGGTGTTTCTCCCGGAGAAGTACTTAAGACAATTTTACGTCCGCATTTATCGATGGCATTTCTGATCAAGTTGATTTCGCCTTCGTGATAAGGTCTTGACAAATCGTCAATTTTGATAAAATCAACGCCCCATTGAGCATACAATTCGAAAATAGAATTGTAATATTCTTGCGCTCCCGGTTTATCGGCCACGACAGTATAATTGTCTCTCAACCATTCGCATTGCAAAGCTGTTGAATAGATTTGATCAGCTGTAATTCCATTTGTCCCTCTAATTGGCATTTTTTCTTCAACCGCTTTTTTAGGAACACCACGCATAATATGAATTCCGAATTTCAATCCTTTTTTGTGAATATAATCGGCCAAAGGCTTAAAACCTTGACCATCTTTTGCAGAAGGAAATCTGTTGACTGCTGGCAAATATCTTCCAAATTTATCCATCACATAACGTGGATCTGTCTGGTTGTAGCCTCCTGCTTTGTCATTTTCAACAAACCATCTGATATCAACCACTACATATTCCCATCCATATTTTTTAAGTTCTTTTGCCATATAATCGGCATTTGCTTTTACTTCGTGTTCTTCAACAGTTGGTCCGTAACAATCCCAGCTGTTCCAGCCCATTGGCGGAGTTTGCGCCCATTGCTTGAACTCTTCTTTAGTAAATGTTTTATTTTGAGCATTGGCACAAATTGATACAAAAACAACTCCTAAAACCAGAGCAATTTTATTCTTAATTTTCATTATAATATGGTTAGATGTTAATAAATGTAAAATTTACACTTCAAATATAATAAACTTTATTCGCAAAAAGCAATTAACCTGCCTGTAAACCAAAAATACAGACAGGTTAATTGAAAATTTAAAATAACTAATTAATATTTTCTAACTTAGAAAATGCTTTATTTCACGTTAATTGTCACTTCAACAGGCTTTAACCATTGACTTGTAAAAGTAACTTTGATTGGCTGTGCTTCTCCAGTTGCCTGAACATAAGCCGCAATGTGACCGTGAAAAACTCTTTGAACATTGTCTGTATAATCTGTCATGTCGCTGTTGTTTCCAGCTTCAAGTCCTAATAAAGTTCCCGGTCCGCTGATTTTGCACGTCACTTCATTATCTGAAAGCATCACCGGAAGTCCGTTTTGATCTTTAACCTGAACCATTATTTTAGCGACACCTTTATCCTTGCTGATTGTAATATCTTTTTCAGCAATTGTCAATTCTACTGGCTGTTGTGTTGAATTGATTGCATAACGGCTCACTTCTTTATCATTTGCATCTAAACCAATTGCTTCTAACTTTCCTGAAGCAAATGGAATATCCCAATAAATAATTCCTGTTTTTTCGTCGTATGCTTTAGTTTCACCAACGACTTTTCCGTTTAATTCTAAACGTGCTTTTGCAGCATTTGTATAGCAAACTACACGGATTTTTTGTCCAGCTTCATAATTCCAAATTGCCCAAGCATCTTTAGAAACGTCTTTATCATTTACTAACGGATAAGTTCCTAAATAAGCCATCGGTTTATCTGACCATAATGACTGACGGAAATAACCTCTTGGTTTGATAACTCCAGCAAAATCAACTAAACCAGAATAAAATCCTCTTGAAGGCCATCTTCCAGATTCTCCTAGATAATCAATTCCTGTCCACAAGAACTGTCCGAAAATATGTTTGTTGTTTTTAACCGCCAACCAAGGATCCATGTCGTGAACATTTTCACTTCCGTAGATTACTCGGTTTGGGTATTTTTTATGATCGGTTAAATATTTGCTTTCTGTATAATTGTAACCTGTAATATCCAAAGCTCCCGGATATTCTGTTTCATTCGACATTGCAACTCCTGCTAAACCAGCTGTTGTAGGACGCGATTTGTCATATTTTTTCACTGCTGCAACCAAACGTTTTGCAATCACTCCAAGACGCATTGCATCTGGTGCATCTGGCTTATAACCTCCATAAGCCGCTTGTCCAAAACCGTCTTTTCCTTTATCTAAAACTGGGTGTGAATAGGGATCATTCGGGTAATCAACCTCATTTCCTATACTCCATGCGAAAACGGAAAGATGATTTCTATCTCGACGCACAAAATCTTCAAGGTCTTTTTCTGCATAATCAGCAAAAATGTCAAATGAACCTTCAAAACCTGGAGTTCCGTAATTCCATCCTTCTAACCATTTACGTTTTGGGAATTCCCATTCGTCATAAGCTTCGTTTAAAACCAATAAACCTAACTCATCGCATAGTTCATAGAAATCTGGTGCTTGCGGATTATGACTTGTACGGATAGCATTTACGCCAATTTCTTTCAAGGTTTTCAATCTCGTTTTCCAAACTTCTCTAGGAACTGCTGATCCTAAAACTCCTGCGTCATGGTGCAAACAAACACCTTTCATTTTCATCCATTTTCCGTTAAGCGCAAAACCATTATTTGGATCGAATGTGAAGTTTCTAAAACCAGTTTTCGTTACTGTTTTGTCAATTTCTTTTCCGTCTTTTAAAACTGTGGTTTTAAGCTCATATAAATTCGGATTTTCTAAATCCCATAATTGCGGATTTTTGACATTTATTTTTGCCGAAATCTTTCCGCTTTGCTTTGCCGCAACATCAATTTTTGAAGAAGCTTTTGCAACTGATTTTCCGTCTTTTGAAAACAATTCGTTTACAACTGTCAAAGATGATTTTGTAGCAGAGCCATTCTCTACATCAACCTCAACATTCAAAGTTCCAGCTCCTTTTTTTACTTCTGGATACGCATAAACGCCCCATTGCGCAATATGAACCGGATTTGCATACACTACCCAAACATTTCTGTAAATCCCTGAACCGGTGTACCATCTTGAATCGGCACTTTGACTGTGGTCAACACGAACCGAAATAGTATTTTCTCCGCCGAATTTTACAAATTCTGTTGCATCATAAGCAAACGAAATATAACCGTTTGGACGTTTTCCTAACGAATGTCCGTTGATGAAAACCTCGCTTCTGTTGTAAACTCCTTCAAAATACAAATACACTTTCTCACCCGATTTGCTTTGCGGAATATTAATCGATTTTCTGTACCAAGCAATCCCGCCCGGCAAATAACCTTGACAACTTGCCAAAGTTGGACTCAATTGTCCTTTTACGCTCCAATCGTGAGGCACATTTACGGTTTGCCACTTGCTGTCGTCAAAAGTGGTATTTTTTGCATCTGGAGTTTCCTGAAGATTGAACTTCCAGCTGTCATTGATTTTTTTTGAATCTCCAAACGATACTTGACTGCTCGCAGACAAACACGAAAAGAGTAATACGGGGAGTAAGGTCTTTTTAGATAACACTATGATTTTATTTTTAGTTAATTTTTTTTTGTTTCATTTTTCTTAGTTCTCAGTCGCAGTCGCAGTTTTCAGTCTAATAAACTGTTCACTGAGACTGTGACTGAACACTAAAGCAATTCCCCCACAAACGTCACTACTGATTTTGCTGGGATTTCTAGATTGTCAATTTTCTGAATTTCTGCTCTTTTTAAATTTGAAGTTTCAGAAGTGATGTATGGTGTAAACTCATTGTTTTTTAAAGTTCCTTTTGATAAATCGAACTTGTATTTTTGAGCTGATTTTCCGCAATTTACCGCAACTACAATCAATTTTTTGTTTTGAACATCTTTGTATGCTGTCAGCATAACATCATTTGCTGCATCCAATTCATTTTGATTTGGAACATCAACTCTTTGCATTCCGGGACGTACAAAAAGCGAATAATTTCCTAAAGCCCAAAGCAATTTTGAATCGTGAAATTCTCCGTCGTTTCTCACATAATTTGGCTCTGTTCCGCCATTACTTTTTCCGTCATCCAAATAAATCAGGCCATCTTTGTAATCAACACGAGTTATAGATGTCCACCATTGCCAAGAAGCAGCATTTGCAACAGCAATGTCATTATGAATCAAACGTGCCACAAATAAAGCCGTTTGCATTCCTAAATCTCTTCCGCCACCTGAACCGCCCGGAATTTCATTTTCTCCTGGATTTTCTAAAATGCAATATTCCGATTGCCAATATTTCAAACCCGGATTTCTTTTTATTTCTGCTGCAATTAATTTTCTGCTTAAAACCTGTCTTTCAACCGGCCAAGTTGTAAAATAACTGTGACCTAAAATAACATTTTTTACGTTAGAGAGTTTTGAAACATTAGTGTTTGTTTTTCCAAAGAAATACTCAATCTGATTATCGCGGTTTTCCTTGTTTACATTTTCATATAAATAATCGATTTGAGCGGCCTCGGCTATAACAATTTCAGTGTTCATTTTATTAGCTTTCAGTTTTTCTGAAAGTGATTTGGTCAAATCATAAATTTCCTGATTCGTTGCCGGAGTTCCTTCCTGACTGTTTGTGTCGCCATGTTTTGGCATCCATTCCCATTGTGGTTCGTTTATTGGGCTGACGTAATCGAATTTGATTCCTTCTTTTTTCTCCAATCCTTGAATACTTTGAACTAAGAAATCGGCAAATTTTGGAATTGCACCATCTTTTAGATTCAGTTTATTCTTTTGAGAAGCGAACGAAAGTCCGTTATTAGTCATAAAAACCGGCGGACTATTTGTAAAAATCAAAAATTTCTCAACACTGCGTTTTTTAGCGGCTTGTAAAAACCATCTTTGACCTTCTTGTTTTGAAAAATCATAAGTTCCGTCAGCGTTCAAGAAACATTCGCTTCTTCTCCACTCGTCTGAAACTTTGCTGTTTTCACCTTGTTCAGCACTTCCAGCTCCCAAATTGAATCTCCAAATTGAAAGCCCAATTCCTTTTGGATTTCCTTGCGCATCAAACTCTTTGCTGAAAAGCAAATCGGCAATCGCATTCTTTTTTTGTTCTGGCCAATTTTTTCCCACAAACTGGGTTCTCCATGCATCAGAACCTCCAAAACCGTCCATTGTTTGAACGACTTTGTCCGTACTGATAAGGGCAGTTCGTTGTGCAAATGACAGCGAACTCATTACCAGAAAAAGTGAGATGTATACTTTTTTCATTTAATTCTTTTATTTTCAATTATGCACAACCTAAAACATTTAGTTTGTCATTTCGACGGAGGAGAAATCTTCGTAAGAAGCTCGACAAAGATTGATGAATTACTTTGTAGAGCTACTCGCGGAGATCCCTCGTTCCTCGGGATGACAAGATTGTGGTAAAACCTATTTCCCTTTGTAACTTTGTCCCTTTGAACCTTTACTTATAAGTTCCAACAAAAGTCACAATCGACCTAGCCGGAATTTCTAAACTCCCCGCATCAACAGCAGTTCCTTTCTTCAAGCTTAAAGTTTCAGAAGTCGTATATGGAGTTAATTTATTATCTGTCAAAGCTCCACCTGCAAGATTCAATTTATAGGCTTTCGCCGATTTGCTGATGTTTACGGCAACGATTACCAGTTTTTTAGTAGCTGCATCTTTATAAGCAGTTACCATTACATCGTTCAAAGCAGTTGCATTGTCAACACTTGGAATTTGAACTCTTACCATTCCCGGTTTTACGAAAAATGAAAAGTTTCCTAAAGCCCATAATGTTTTTGAATCTCTGATGTAACCGTCATTTTTGCAGTAATCAGCATTTCCAGCACCGTTGCTTGCACCATCGTCAACATGAACCAAACCATCTTTGTAATCGCCACGGCTGATTGCTGTCCACCATTGCCAAGAAGTTACGCCTCCAAGAGCAATATCGGTACTGATAATTCGAGCTGTCCAAAGTGCAAGAGGCATTCCTAAATCTCTTCCTGGTCCTGCTCCGCCTGGCAATTCAGATGTTCCCGGACTTTCTAAAACACTATATTCTGATGACCAAAGACTAACACCGCCAACCGACTGAATTCTTGAAGCTGCTTGCTGTCTTGATGAAACCATTTCGCTCAATGGCCAAGCTTGCCAGTAACTGTGTCCAGAGATGGTTTTCTTAACATTGCTTAATCCTGTAATTTTCTTAGACGAATTAGCTGCGAAGAAATAATCAATCTGATTTGATCTGCTTTCTTTTCCAGAAACTGTTTTATATAATGGTTCGTAAGCTCCAGCTTCACCAACTACGATTTGAGCGGCAAGTCCTTTTGATTGTAATTTTGGCGATAAAACATTTACAAAACTGTAAATATTTGCATTTGTAGCTGGCGAACCTTCTTGACCAGAACCGTCCCACTCGTATTGTGGTTCGTTAAACGGACTCACATAATCGATTGTCAAGCCGTGCTCTGTTTTTAATTTATCTAAAGAATTTACCCAGAAATCAGCCAAATCTGGCATTTTCCCATCTTTCAAATTATAAAATTCTTTGATGCTTGCGTGCGCTTTTCCGTTTTGCGTCAAATAAACCGGTGCACTATTGGCGAAAGCCAACAATTTTTCAACACCACGCTGTCTTGCCGCTTTCATAAACCAAACTTGACCAGCTTGTTTATTCATGTTATAGCTTACACCATCCGTCGTAAAACATTCTGTACGTCTCCATTCATCGGTAATATCACTTGCGTCGCCTTGCTCTGTACTTCCAGCGCCAAGGTTAAAACGCCACAATGAAAGTCCAATTCCTTTTGGATTTCCATCAGCATCAAGTTCTTTACTGAACAATAAATCGGCTATTTTGTTTCTTTTATCAGAAGGCCAATTTTTTCCAATAAAATTAGCTTGCCAAGCATCTGAAGCTCCAAAGCTTTCCATTGTCTGAAGATTCATATCTAAATTCACATTCAATTCGGCAACCGAATTTTCTGAACCTGAATTCTCCGATTTTTCAGAATCGCATGCCACAAAAAGCGAACTAGCGAAAAGCAAGCCTGCACATAGCAGGCCTACTTTGTTTTGATTAACAAATTTCATATTAATAACCAGGATTTTGAGTGATTAAACCGCCACTTAAGTCAATTTCCAATTGAGGAATTGGCCATAATAAGTTTTTCGCAGGATTAAAATTGATTCCTTTATCCTGAGGTTCTCTCAAGTTTGTCGTTTCATAAGGATCTGTTGAACTCAAATTATATTTTACAAAAGTTCCGTTTGGTCCCATTAAAGATTCGATAACTGGTCTTCCCGTTGTTGGATCTTTTTCACGACGGATATCGTACAAACGCATTCCTTCAAAAGCCAATTCTAAACGACGCTCTTTGTAGATTTGTCTCAATAAAGTTGGTCCAGAAAGTCCTGTTTTAGGATCTAGTTTTACACGCGCTCTGATGATATTGATATCTGCCAAAGCATCTCCGCCAGTGTGATAACTGGCTTCTGCTCTTGTCAAATACATTTCAGCTAAACGAATCAACGGAATGTTTAATGGCAAGTGTCCATCTTTTTTATCTAATGCACGACGCGTTGCAATTGGAATATAATATTTACGGCAAATACGTCCAGATTTATTATCATTTAAGCTGAATTTATGTGTTGGATTCAAAACCTCATCTCCGTAAGCCGCTTCACCCCACTTTGTGATTGTGCTTCTGCGACGGATAACATCGTTTTCAGATAAATAAGCATTTTCTAAATCACTTGTTGGCATGCACCATCCCCAACCGTCAAGAACGTCAGCGGCGTCGTTGCTTGGGAAATTCTTTTTGTCTTCGCCTCTTGCTCCAGATAAAGTTGGCAAAGCTGAACCTAAGCTTTTATCCTGAACAGATGAAGATTGTGCTTCAAGAATTGACTCTACACCGTTGTGGTTGTTTACATTCCAAATATTCAAGAAATCAGCTTCAAGTGTATAAGGACCTTCTGTAATAACTTTGTTTGAATATGTTTTAGCATCTGCCCATTTTTCTTGGAACAATGTTACACGCGCCAATAATGCATAAGCAGCCCATTTGTTGATTCTTCCTTCTCTGTTTACTGGAATCGTTTCTAGTTTTGCTGCTGAATCTTTCAAATCTTTTTCAATTTGAGCATAAACATCTGCTTTTGGGCTACGCTTCAATTTCAAATCGCCAGTTCCTAAAGAAGTGGTGTACAAAGGAACATCTCCAAAAAGGTTCACCAATTCATAATAGCAATACGCTCTCACAAAAAGAGATTCCCCCATATATTGATTTTTCTGTGACTCCGTAAGTGGAGATAAAGCCATTTTTTCCAAACCAATATTTGCCGACTGAATTGTATAATAATGTGCTGTATAAATACTGTTCATATCACCCATATTATCTGGTGTGATGATGTATTGCGAACAAGGTCTGTGCGCGCCGCTGTCCTGTCCTGTGTTACCCATCCAAGCATCATCTGTAGACATTTCGTTGGTAACTCTTGGCGCAACTAAAGTCCACCAATCATTCGGAATCAACAATCTGCGTGTTAATTCATTGGTATAATTTTCGCACTCTTGTGCTGTTTGAAAATAATTTTCTAAGGTTTGTGTTCCTCTTTCTTCTTTTTCAATAAAATCGCTGCAAGAAACTGCTAATAGAGAAAAAGTGATTATTGATACTATTATTTTTTTCATGATCGTTTTTATTAAAATGCTACATTAAGACCCATCAAGATTGTTGGTTGAACTGGATAATTCCATCCACCAAAACCTGAACCTAAAACTCCTCCTCCTACTTCAGGATCAACTCCTGTATAGTTTGTCCAAGTCCAAATATTTTGACCTGATAAAGAGATTCTTAGTTTATCTAATCCGAATTTATTGTAGAATGAGTAACCTACTTGAAGGTTTTTCAAACGTACATAAGATCCATCCTCAACATATAAAGAAGAGAATTTTGTGAAATTTTCGTTGTTATCATCTTTAGACAAACGAGGAATAGAGTTTGAAGTTCCTTCTCCATGCCAAGCCATTTCTGATAAGTTGCTTACTTTGTTTGTCAAACTTGCACCGTTGTATAAATCTGAAATATTTTGGTTCACCAAATCATTTCCAATGCTTGAGTAGAAATTCGCAATCAAATCAAAATTTTTGTAAGCAAAATTCAAATTCAATCCGACATTGTAATCAGCCCAAGGAGAACCAATTTTAGTTCTGTCTTTATCATCTATTTTTCCATCGCCATTGATATCTTTAAAACGAACATCTCCAACTTGTGCGTAAGGCTGTAATTTTGTTCCGTGCTCATCAGTATGAGAATTCAATTCTGTTTGGTTTTGGAACAAACCATCAGCAACATATCCATAGAAATATCCAGGCTCATTTCCTTCAACCGTCAAAGTTCTGTTGCTTGCGCCGTATAATTTTTCACCATCAGCAGATAAATTCAGCATTTTAACATTTACAGTTGTAAAAGTCACATCTGCACCCCAAGAGAAATCTCCCTTTTTGTCTTTATACGAAACCAATAAATCGATACCGCTTGACTGCATTGATCCAACATTGGTCCACATTGTTGAATACCCAGGGAAACCGCTGTATGTTGGGAATTGTTTTAAGAAAAGCATATCATGCGTTTTCTTTTGATAATATTCCAAAGATCCAGAAAGCTTATTTTTCCATAATCCAAAATCAAGTCCAAAAGAAATATCTTCAACAGTTTCCCATTTAATGTCCTTATTAGCCATTGTAGAAGGATAAGAAGTATCAGCAATATTATCTCCAATAGGATAAAATCCTGTTCCGATATTAGATTGATAAACCGCGCTTGGCAAGTTTTGGTTTCCTACTTTACCCCAACCCGCTCTAAATCTTAAATCGCTCAACACATCTTTTGTTGATTCCATAAAATCTTCGTTCAAAATTCTCCATGAAACCGATGCAGAAGGGAAATTTGCCCATTTGTTGTTTTCCATGAATTTTGAAGAACCATCACGTCTGAAAGTACCTGTAAAATAATACTTTCCATCATAGTTGTAAGAAAAACGAGAAATATAAGACATCAAAGAACTTGACCAGCTGTTTCCTCCACTGTTACGGTTTTTAGTTGCTGCATTTAATTCTCTCATAGAATCAGAGTTGTTAGGAACTCCTTCGCCATAACCCCAAAGATCATTTCCGTTATATTCCTCCATAGTGTTACCCACCATTAAAGAAGCGTTGTGTTTTTCGGCAAATGTTTTGGTATATGTAATTGTGTTTTGCCAAGTCCAATCAACATTTGTTGTATTCCATTTTTCAACACTATTGATTTCTGCTTTTTCATGCGCCGCATCGATTACAAAATCAGGGCTGAATTTATTTCTAACTTTATCTCCAACTTCAATAGAAGCTTGTGAACGAATCATCAATCCTTTGATTGGCGTATACTGCAAATAACCATTTGTGTTTAAGTTGTATTGATCTGTAAAATCATCATAACGTTTTACAGCAGCAACAGGATTCCAGATATACGAAGGAGAACGTGCGTAAATGCTGTATTCGTTTTCTGTTCCGTTTAATTGATCTGCTGGTTTGTAGATTGGCGTAATTGGATCAATTTTGTCAAAATCGGCCCAGTTTCCTGGCGAACCGTACGCTTCATAACGAGGATTTAAAGTAATTCCTGCGGAGAATTTATCAGAGAATTTAAAATCATTTGCAATTCTCATTGTGATACGTTCCCATCCACCTACATCATAAATAGATTCTGAATTGTAATAATTTAAACTTACAGCAAAAGTGTGTTTATCTGAACCTCCAGTAACCCCAAGAGAAGCATTCACAACAGGAGTTCCTTTTTTAATTCCTGCATTCCACCAATCTGTAGTTTTACCTCTGTATTGAGAAGGGTTTGGCAAATAATCTGAATAGCCAGAGTTATTATAAGCCGTGTTCATGATCGTTGCATAACCTTCTGCATCTGCCATATGATACGGATTATTCATAATCTGCATACCTGAACTTGTATCAAAGTTGAATCTTGTTTTTCCTGCTTTTCCTTTTTTAGTAGTAATCAAGATAACTCCATTTGAAGCACGAGAACCATAAATAGCACTCGCAGAAGCATCTTTCAAAACCTCCATCGACTCAATTTCGTTGTTGCTTAAAAAGTTTATGCTTGTTCCCATCGGGATTCCGTCAACAACATAAAGAGGATCTGTACTTAAGTTTACTGTAGAAATACCACGAATCAATACTCTTGGTTGTGCACCAGGACCACCTTGTCCCGTTACTTGTACCCCTGAAACTTTTCCTTGAAGTGATTCTGCAACGTTACCAACTGTCATTGTTTGCAATTCTTTTCCTTTTACAGAAGAAATCGAACTCGTAACATCGCTCTTTTTTACTGCAGCATAACCCACAACCACAATTTCATCTAATGCTTGGCTGGCTTCTTCCAAAACAATATCAAAATTAGTTTTATCGCCAACTGGAACCGTTTTATTGGTAAAACCAACAAAAGAGAATTCAATTTGCGCATTTTTATTTGGAACACTGATTGTAAACTTTCCGTCAAAATCTGTTGACGTGTTAGTTGAAGCTCCTTTTACAACTACATTAACTCCTGGAATTGGCACAGCAGCTTTATCCTTAACTGTACCTGTAATTTTTATTTGTCCAAATGATACCGCAGTACACATCAGGGCAATAAAAAATCCTATATATTTTAATTTCATATTAAGCTGTTTTATAATTAAATGTTACAACAAGGTCATAACAACTTATTTTTTAGTGATGAAAACTCTTTCTAACTCAGTGTCAAGAACTACTTTATAAACTCCCGCCGCAGCTGGATATTTAGCATTTCCGTTCTCTCCTGGCGACATGGTACAGATTCCGTTTTTGATTAATCTCCAAGAAGGATCCCACCATTGGCCTGTAAAAGTTGCTTCCATCGTTCCTGTTAAAGTGTATTCTCCAACTAATTGATAAGGATTTGTCGAATTATTGCTCAAGTGAAGTCCTGTCATTACCCATGCATTCCAAGTATCCCAGTTTGCATCCTTAATTCCGCCACCACAAACACTTACGAAAGGTCTTCTTTGCGCAGCATCATCATGCCATAATCCGTTTGCAATATCAGCCCATACTTTGCTTGTTGGCGTGTATTTTTCAACTGTATATTTTAAAGTATTTGGATTCACTTTGATTTTGTAATATCCTTTTGTTGGCAAAATAATTGGCGTTGAAGCAACATCATCAACTAATTCTCCTGCAGTATTCAAACCAAAACAATGTGGGGCAAAATCTGATTCCTGACCTAAGAAATAAACTTCCTTATTGTCTTTATCTGCATAATATTTGAATTCGAAATCCTGTCCGTTTTTCGCGTGGAAATACATTGGAACTCCAACTGCATCAGTTGTTAAGTTTGTCCCTTTCGGCTGATCACATAAAAAGATTGCCGGATATTCGTTTGTAGCCACAATATTTACATTCAATGATCCTGTATTTGGAATTGCGAATTTATCTTTAGCTGTAATTGTCAAAACATAATCGGCTGCAGTTACTGGCAATGTATACGTTTTATTGAAAGTATAAGATTGAGGCGATCCTGTTAATTGAATCATTTCGTTGATTCCTAAAGCAGCACATTGAACTTGGACGTAATCAATACCTGAATCGTCATTTACTACAAAATTTACTGGCATTTGGTTGCTTGTTGACAATAAAATTACCGCTCCTTCTTTTGGAGTAACCATAGTTATTGACGGCGCAGCAAATTCTCCATCTAAACGAAGATTGATTTCTTCATTAACTGCATTTCCAGAAACGTCTGTAATTGTCAATTTGATTTTAAACGCTTCCGAAGTTCCTCTGTTTGCAGGAACTTCAAAAAAATAACTTAGATCATACTTTTTAAGTAAAGGGTCTGTTGCAAACGAAATTACTTTATCAAGTGATAATTCTGGAATTTGGATTTCGACACTTTTTAATCCCAAATCGTCAGCAAGAGCCGCTTTGATTTCGAATTTTCGGTTTGGCGCACCATAAATTTCCTTTGTAGCAACAACTACTGTAGGATCATCAGATGGAGCGAAATCTGAATCGTTGCTTTGACATCCTGCAAACAAGATGGCAAAAACGGCAAGAAAAAATAAAAATTTATTCTTTTTCATTTCTTAAATTTTAAGGTTAGGTTAGTTTGTTTTGTTTTATGCGTAAAGTGATTGTTGAAATAAATGAGTCAGACTCATTTTTGAAGATCTAGATTGTCTTTTCCTTTTTGGAGAAAGAAAATGACAATAAAAAATCGGTGGTTGGGTTTTTGTCATGTTAGTAAAGTTTGATTAATATTTCCTTTTTTTTGTTTTTCTAAACAGTTAAGCTTTTATTTTTTGGCCCGCGATTTTTGCCACGGGCCAGATAAGTAATACGTAAAACCAACTCTTACAATCTTATTTTAAAGAAGGCTCAATTCTTTAAACTGATTAAAAACTTATCAAAAAAATAACACTTATAATTTTACACAGTAATACAACTTAATCTATTACTATCGATGCAAAGAAATGTCTAAATCACACTTCTAAGGAGGGGTAAAATGGAAAAAAAAGGAGGTCAAAATTGCAATTAATTATTATTTTGGATTAAAATTTACAGAGTATTAAAAAATAACCGAATATTTTTACATAATCTGCAATATTTAAAATATTCTTTGTTTTCAGACTAAAACGTTTGAAATTTTTCAAAAAAAATCACTCTCATTTACAAAATGCAATTGAGTCGTTAAGAAAACATAAAGTCTGAAAATGGATTTTAACTGATAATATTCAAATCAGAGTTGAAAGAGCTCTTATATTTTTTAATATACTCCGAAGGCGTCATTCCAAAAAGTTTCACAAACTGTTGTCTAAAATATTTCGGATCTTCAAAACCAACTTCGGCACTTGCCTGTGCAATATTCATGTCTTCTGTAAGCATCAACATCGCCGCTCTGCGAATACGGAGTGATCGAATAAAAGCATTTAAAGTCTGTCCCGAAATAATCTTGATTTTGGTATAAAGCGTTCTGTGGCTCATTCCCATTTCTTGAGCAAAGGTTTTTATCGTAAAATCTTTTTTATGAATATTAGCCTCAACAATATCAATACATTTTTTCAAGATGAACTGATATTCTGCCGGAACTTTCTGGGTGTTTTCTTTTAAAGTAATACTATCCAAGAAATAAGTTCTAAGATTGCTTCTGTTTCGCAATAACGATTCCACTCGCGCAACAAGAATATCGTCATCAAAAGGTTTCATGATATAATCATCGGCACCATCGTTGATTCCTTGCAAATGCGTTTCTGGATTTTTGGAAGCCGTCAATAAAATAACCGGAATATGCGACAAATCATTGCTTTCTTTTATTTTTCGGCACAATTCCAAGCCGTCCATTTGTTCCATAGTAATATCGCTGATTACTAAATCTGGCATGTGTTTTTTCGTCAGTTTTAAGCCTTCTTCTCCATTTTCAGCGCTGTAAACCATATAATTTTCCGAAAACATTTTAATTAGATAATTTCTGATATCATCATTATCGTCAATAATTAAAATGGTTCGTTTTTCGGTAAGCATTACAGTCTGGAAATCACTTTCAGAAACTTGAGTATTTACCGCATTATTCTCCTCAGTATCGTCAATATTCAATTCATCAAAAAGCTGGCTTCTTACTTGAACATCATTTGTGATCACAGCATTTTCAAAATGACTGCTTCCTTTCAGAAATGTTAGTTTAAATATACTTCCTTTTCCAATTTCACTACTACAGCTCACTTTTCCTTTGTGTTTATCGACAAAATATTTCACGATAAAAAGCCCGATTCCAAAACCGGTTCCAATGGAAACTTTAGAATTGATTTGTTTGAATTTTTCGAATATTACTTCGATATCTCCTTTGTCGATTCCTTCTCCGCTGTCTGAAATTTCCATTTCAACATCAGAATTCGTTTCTGTCAATTTCAAATTAATTTCACCTCCAATTGGCGTGTATTTAAAAGCATTGGACATTAAATTGAACAGTGAAATTTCGATTTTTTCATAATCCCCAATTATCTCAATTTCGTTTTCAGGAATCTCAAAACCATAATTGATGTTTTTATCTTTCGCCTGATTCACAAAACATTGATACACTTCATTGCAAAGCTTATTGACATTTATAGGCGATAATCGAAGCGAATCGGCATCATTTTCGGCTTTTCTGAAAAGCAAAAGTTGATCGACCAAACTCAAAAGACGTCTGGCATTTCGGTGCGCAATGGCCAAATCACTTCCTGAAGATCCGTTTTCAACACGTTCCTTCTGAACGGCTTTTTTCAGCGGATTGATAATCAGCGAAAGCGGCGTTCTAAATTCATGCGAAATATAAGTGAACATCGACGATTGTTTCTCAGCAATTTCTTTTTCTTTCTTGCTTTCTAATTCGGCAATTTTGACTTTATATTTAAGTTTTTCTTTGTTTTTTTGGTAATCTAAATACAGAAAAAGTGCGCCTGCAATTGCAAGTAAATATAAAGTGTAGGCCCACCAGGTTCTGTACCAAGGCGGTAAAACTTGAATAGAAACCAAACTGACTTCTTTATTCCAACCGCCTTTAAAATTGGTTGTTTTAACCTTGAAAGTATATTTTCCTTCTGGCAATCTCGAGTAATTTGCTTTTCGGGCTTGACCCACATAATTCCACTGTTCATCCCAGCCTTCCAAAAAATACGCATAATTTATTTTGTCGGCATTATTATAATCTATTGCCACAAATTCTAATGACAAAGCCGTTTGATCATAATCCAAACGTACTTCTTTCATTTTGCCTGAATCAGCATCTGAAACTTCTACCTTGCTTTCTTCAATTGACTGATTGTTTACTGAGAAATCGCTCAGCAATAAATTATTCTTCTGATTGAAACCTTTAATCTTTTCTGGAAAAAAAATGTTGAAACCGTTAATTCCGCCAAAAAGAAATTCTCCAGTCGATAATTCGAGTCCGGCATTAAAACTAAACTGATTGCTTTGTAAACCGTCATTCACAGAGAAATTGCGGAAAGTTTGTCGCTTTTTATCAAATCTGCACACGCCGTTGTACGTACTCATCCACAAATTGCCTTCTTTGTCTTCCAGAAGTCTCAAAATCGTATTTGACGGCAAGCCATTGTCTGAGGTAAATCGTTTAAAAGTGCTTGCTTTTCGGTCAAATAACAAAAGTCCACCTTCCTGAGTCCCGAGCCAAAGATTTTTGTCTTTATCCTCATGAATACAACGGACTGCATTTCCTATAGAAACTTTGGTTATTTTTCGTGTATTCTTCTCGATAGAAAACAAATTGGTATAATTTCCGCCCCAAAGTTTTCCATCGCTCGTTTCCGTCAAACATTGCAAATTTGTAACCGATTTGTCAAAAAGCACAAAACTGTTTTTTGTTCGGTCAAATAAATATAACGAACCTTCATTTGTCGCACTTACCCAAATATTTGCTTTTGAATCTTTGTAAACAAACCAAATATTTTTTTCAACTTGTTTCGTAAAAGGATTAAAACACGAATATTGCGTAACCGAATTATTCTTCGGATTGATTTTATTGACGCCGCCAGCCCAAGTCGAAAGCCAGATTTCGTTGTTATTATCCCTAATAATTCCGGTAATAAACGGACTCGAAAGTTTGTTTCCGTAATTTATATAAGTATTGTTTTTCCGGTTCCAATATTTTAAACCTGCGCCATCTGTTCCTACCCAAAGATTCTTTTTTTCATCTTCACAAAAAGACAAAATGAAGTTTTCGGCGGGATCTTTGGCATTATAGCGAATGTTTTTAAAATATTTTGGCGTATTGCTCAACATACTGATGCCACCACGCAATGAGCCAAACCATTTGTTGCCATCTTTATCTTCGTACAAGCTCCAAACTGAGTTGCTTTTCGCCAACTGATTTTCGTTGACAGTATTAAACGAAATGGCTTTTTTATTTGTTCCGATTACTTTGTAAATGCCACAGCCATCAGTCGTGATCCAGAGTTCTTTTTTCTTGTCAACCAAAAGATCGGTGACACTGCATTTATTCGAAAAATAATTAGCTGAAATAATGCCTGTTTTGGTATTGAAAAGAAAAAGTCCTTCATCTGTTCCAAGCCAAAGATTTCCGTCAGAAGCTAATTTCATTGCTTTTACTTCTTTCGAAAGCGAAAAAATAGCTTTTAAAGTTTTAGCCGAATAACTGTAACTGCAAATTCCGACATTACGAACATACACCCAGGAATGATTGTTTTTTTTATCTTCTTGAATGGCAATCGCATCATAATTATTGATGCTGATTTTATTGCCCAAAACGGTAAGCGGAATTTGTTTTCCAACGAATGCCCCATTCTCAAAACTAACTAAACCTAAACTCTGCGAAGCAATCAAAAACAGGTTCTCGGAAACAGAACGCATTTGATGAATAATGCCATTTAGGATTTTCTTTTTATCCGATAAAAGATATTCTGCCGGCTGAAATGTGGCCGTTGCTTTATTGTAAATGCTGATTCCGTTTGCGCCTCCAACCCAAATATTTTTTCCGGAATCGCCTTCGATATTATAAACAGCATTAAATGAAAGTGATTTTTTGTCGTTGATTCGGTTTCTAAAAACTTTAAAATTGTAACCGTCATAACGGTTGAGTCCGTCATAAGTCCCGAACCAGATATAACCGTCGCTATCCTGAAAAATCGTCGTCACCGAATTGTTTGACAAACCATCAGAAATATCAAGAAATTTCACGGGATTATCCTGCGCAAAACTCAGCGAAGTGAAACCAAATAACAGTATAAAATGCAGAACAAAATGCTTCAAAATAGTATGCTTTTTTTGGAATTTGTGTAGAAACCACAATTATAAGCCTATTTATGGCAATTTTGCAAAAATCAATTCATAAAATTTTGATTTTCGGGCTGCTGTGTAAGGCTAAATCTTACGTTTTTGTTTTTAGTAAAGGTTTGCTTATATTTTTTTTTAAGTAGTGAAACATTCTTTTTGACACAATATTGTCATTCCGATCGCGCATATCTTCTCTCCACAATCGTTAGCGGGGAGCGAGATTACCATCAGCACCTCTGATAAATTATCCTCATTTTTCCTTTTTAAATTTTAAAATCTGTTTTTTTTCAAGTACAACTAATGAATCACTTGTTAACTTTAAAATTTTCCACTGAAAATTAGACACATCATCATCATTAAAAAAATCTATTACATGATCTTTTATTTCATACTCAAAAACCAATTGCTTATTATTAGGATAAAAATTCATTTTCATTATGTTACCACTAATATCCAGTTTAAGTATTAAATCATTTTCCTTTGTAACCCAGTTACCACAAACAGAATTTATATTTGTTTTACCAACAGGACTATCCGTAATTAAATTATTTTTTTTTGAATAGGCAAAAACCGCAATAAAAGCAACATAAATCAGGAGAACAATTCCCTTTTGAAAGAGGTTTTTATTTTTTAAGAACCATGTAAGAGCAAAACTTAAAAGTACAGCTATAATACTAGAAAAAAGACTTCCTAAAATTGAAGAAGACTGGAGAGCATATTCTTTAAAAAAGAAAAATGTCAATACAAATATAGACACTGCAAATCCAATCGTTGTATAAAATTCTTTATTAAACTTTTGTTTCATTATTCTTTTATTTTGTGTTTATCCGATCGCGCAGATCTATTCTCAAACCTTAGCGCAGATTTGAAGCTAAGATAAAATTTATTTTAATTCTTCAACATTAATCGAATTTTTCCAAAAAACCACACAAACAACACATTATTAAACACTTACAAACAAAAACTCTTTTTTGAATCAATATTTTTTTTACCTTTAATACATTCCAACAACTTAAAAATAATATTATGAAAAGAAGAGTATTACTTGTAATGGTTTTGCTAGGAACCATTACGCTTGCAAATGCCCAAAGTGTAGGAGATCTTACGAAAGCGGCAAGCAAAGCATCTCAGACAGCAGTTCCTTCGTTTGATGTTGCCAGTATTTCTAATCAGGTTATGGGATTACTGAATCCGAAGTTGAAATTAACCGATGCACAAAAACCTATTGTAAATTCATTGGTAAATGAAACTCTCAATAAAAAGAAAAATATTTTGCCAACAATGGCGACTGACAAAGCAGGTTACACCTCAAAAATGACAGCCAACAGAGAGTCTTTTTTAGCTAAAATGAAAAAAAACATCACTCCCACACAATTTTCAGCATTAACTTCTTTATTGCCAAAATCAGCTTCTTCGGCATCAGCATTGGCACAAATGCTTTATTAAAATACTGAAATAAAAAAGCAAAATGGAATGCCTATTTTGCTTTTTTTTATTCACCTATCGTAACGATTCTTAACTGATTTATTTCAAGATTCTCAAACCGTAACTCATTGAAATATACGATAGAAAAAACAATATTGTAAATGTCAATAGAAACGTTAAAAAGTTATTTTTTGGTCGCAGATTTATTTTGGCTAAAAAATAAAATAATATTGCAGCAATATATGGCAAAACAAATGTTGTAAATATATTAAGATAAAGATTTTCAACTGTTTTTTGCTGATAGGTATCAATGTCAATTAGATTTTTATGAAAGTTACTTTGGGTAATTTCCATCCTCTCCCATAAAATATAGATCGAAATACATCTTACTACAACAGCTAATAATATTGAAAAAAGTAATGTTTTTAAAAACTCTTTATTTTTCATTCTTCTATATTTTTCATGTTTCTTTAAAATGATTTCAGATTTCCTTTTAATTCCACAGATCACAATCTTCACTAACGTCTTTTCTAATAATCAACCTCTTTATTTCAACTCAAAAGCATCATCTGGAATACCGTGCTCAAACTTTTTTTTATACATATTTAAATCATTAAGATTATTGATTGGATAATTAATTAAAATAAAACTATTTTTAGGATTATTCCTTTCATATAGAACCAGATATGAAATATTTAGGTTCGGTTTTTCATTTGGAATTTTTATAAAATAGTTCTCATCATAAGAATTTGTTTCGACTATATTATTTACAACATAGCTATATTCAATATAATTATGGTCAGCACTTTTACCTATTGAGGGAATTGATCCTTTTATATTAGGTATAAAGTATTTATCAATTTTACCCGTCGTTAATGCAAAATCTTTACTCAATAATTGAACGTCAAAATCTCTTTTTATCTCATAATAAATTAACCAAATCGGGCCTGTTATTCCAATTATCAGCAAAATTTTTGCTTGCCAATCGGGACTTTTATATTTTTTTAAAAAATAAAATGAGCAAAAAAATAATACAAAGACAAGTATAATTAATTTTATTTTAGTTCCATCATGTATATGTAAAATGTCAATCATTTTTAATTTAATTTATAAATCTAATGCGCGAGCTTTGTAAGGACTCACAGGCAACATTCCAGACAAATATATAGTAAAACTCTATAAAGTATTTAAAAAAACATCAAATGAATTCAACAAAAAACTGCATAAAAATCAATTAAGACCTTTACACAGTTTAGTATATTTTGAAACTAAAATTCTACCCTAAAATAAAGACAACCAATCCCCTCGCGCCATGCGCACCTAAAACCAAAGACTGTTCAATATCAGCGGTTTTTGAAGGTCCGGCGATGAAAGTTCCGAAACCATATTCTTGATTTCCTATTTTTTCATATGCCTGATGCATTGTTGGATATATCTTTTCTTTGTTTACTATAATAGCCAAATATTGCGCGATAAATGGAGAAACACGCTGTCCTAAAATATCATCTGTTACCCAAAGCGCGCTGTTTTCGGCAACACCAAAATGCGCTTTTACAACTGTTAATTCCACGTTTTTAAGCGAATGCGGATCGTCATTTGTCCAATCTAAACTTGCAATTTCAGAAAGTCCAGAAAGTGTTGTAACAATGCGTTTTTCAATGTTATAATGCTCTTTGATATACGAAATCACTTCCGCATAATTTGAAACTTCTACAGTGTTTCCTCCAATGTTTTTCAGTACGGTTTTATAAGTTTCTAAAACATCGAATTGTTCAGATCCTAAAACTTTTAAGTCTGGCAAAGCAGTTACAGAATCAGGTTGATTCTGTTTTATTTTACGTAATATATCGGCTTTACTACTCATTGTTTTTATCTTTTGCTTCTCTTGAATTCTTCTTGTACCACTCTCTAAATGATTCTTCTGGAACGGCAGGCATTTCGCGTTGATCGTACCATTTGTTCATTTTATTGTTGACCAAACCTGGAGCATTTTTCATTACAAATCGGCCTGATTTTCCTGCGATATTAAAAACCGTCGGATTTGCCAAAACTGTTGCCATCGTTTTCATTGCTATAGTTTTAGAAGTTGGCGTATGCCCTTCTTTAACCAAAACCTGACGCCATTTATACAACTGATCGTGAATATCGATTTTTACCGGACAAACATTGGTACACGAACCACAAAGTGTACTTGCAAATGGCAAATCGGCATTTTTGCTCATGTCTAAGTTTGGTGCCAAAATAGAGCCAATTGGTCCTGCAACTGCATTATGATAACTGTGTCCACCGCTTCTTCTGTAAACTGGACAAGTGTTCATGCAGGCTCCACAACGAATACATTTCAGTGAATTTCTAAAATCTTCTCTTCCTAATTGAGTGCTTCGGCCGTTATCGACAATTACAATATGAATTTCTTTTCCGTCCCTTGGCTTTTTAAAATGACTTGAAAAAGTCGTGATTGGTTGTCCGGTTGCACTTCTAGCCAACAATCTCAAGAAAACACCTAAATGTTCTCTTTTCGGAATCAGCTTTTCAAACCCCATACAGGCAATATGCACATCGGCTAAATGCGCGCCCATATCAGCATTTCCTTCATTGGTACAAACCACAAATTCGCCGGTTTCTGCTATGGCAAAATTAACTCCGGTTAGAGCAGCTTTTCGGGTTAAAAACGTATCGCGAAGCTGTTGTCGCGCCGATTCGGTTAAATATTGCGGATCAAAATTTCCTTTTTCTGTACCTAAATGTTCGTGAAAAGTTTCGCTTACATCTTCTTTTTTAAGATGAATTGCGGGCAAAACAATATGGCTCGGTGGTTCTTTGCGAAGCTGTACAATGTATTCTCCTAAATCCGAGTCAATAACTTCTACACCATTTTCAGCTAAATATTCATTCAAATGGCATTCTTCTGTAAGCATCGATTTTGATTTCACCATTTGCTTAACATCGTGTTTTACTAAGATAGAATGCACGATTTCATTATGTTCTTTCGCATCCGCTGCCCAGTGTACTTTTATGCCGTTTTTCTGAGCGTTTGCTTCAAATTCAACTAAATAATCGTGAATATTTGAAAGTACATTATTCTTGATTTTAGAAGCTGTTTCACGCAGTAATTCCCAATCCGGAATCTCATGTGCTGATTTATCACGCTTTTCCCTAACAAACCAAAGCGTCTCGTCATGCCAGTTTACGCGGGCAACATCTTTATTAAAACGTGCCGCCGCTTCGCTATGTTCTATTGTTTTTTTTGAAGACATTTTTTAGAGTTTAAAACGCTTAATTAATTTTTACTGACAAAATTCACTACATTTTCATGAATCGATTTCTCACCCTGAACATTTTCAGCAGTTACATTTGTCAAGAAAATATTCTCTACCGGAAGTTCTTTCTGAGCTTGAATTCTCGAAATAAACTTCACATTGGTTGCTTTTATATTTTCAAAATGCACATTTTTTATTGGTGTCAAACGTCGTTCAATTGTTGGAACCAAATCACGCCATTGATACAAAACATCGGTTTCTATTCCGAGAATTCCTGCGTCAATTTTTCCTGATTTAATATTTGTCATGTGAATATTATTTACAAAACCGCCTCTTCTTTCATTGGTTTTAATGTATAAAAGATGATTTAGTTTTGCGCCATCCACGACAGTGCAATTATCAATAAAAACATTTTCGATGCCACCTGAAAGTTCACTTCCAATCGCTACTAATTGATGTCCGTTTTTTACAGTACAATTTCGCATTACAATATTTTTAGAAGGCGTACTTAGGGTCCAGGCATCTATTCCACAACCCGATTTAATTGCGATTGCATCGTCTCCCTGGTCAAAAACACAATTTTCGATCAATACATTTTGAGACATTTCCGGATCAACACCGTCATTATTATGTCCGTGTGCATAAACCTGAAGATTTCTTATCACGACATCTTTTGACAAAAACGGATGAATCGTCCAAAACGGACTGTTGGTAATCTTAACGCCATCCATTAAAATATTCTGGCAACGATTGAACTGAATAAAATGCGGACGCAAATTTGCTGTATCATTAACCATTTGTCTTTCTTCGACAGGTTTTTGGTAAGAAGCCAAATAATACAATCTCTTCAGACTTTCCATATGCGCTTTTGGGCGTGCGAACCATTTGGTCCAAACATCCATTTTTGCCTTCAATTCGCCTTCGCCTGTAATGGCAATATTTTTACACTGATAGGCATAAACCAGCGGCGAATAATTGTAGCATTCATAACCTTCCCAAGTGGAACGAACAGCAGGCAGATAATCTTTTGGATCTTCAGAAAAAAGCAAAACCGCACCTTTTTCTAAATGCAGATTTACATTACTTTTAAAATGAATTTTCTTAGTCAGCCATTCGCCTTCCGGAATTATTACAATTCCTCCACCCGATTTATTGGCTTTTGAAATGGCTTTAGAAATTGCTTCAGAAGTTTTTTCTTTATCTCCTTTTACTGCTCCAAAATCAACAATCGAAAATTTCTTGCACTTGCTGAAATCAGGAATTTTGATTGCAGGCATTTCAAAAGGCGCTTTTACTACCACTTCTTTTTGCGTTACAAAAGTTGGATCTATCTGAAACGACAAAAACAGCAATGAAAGTAAAAGGGCAAAACAAATTGATATTTTTTTCATGATTATATTTTTGAAAAATGGCTCACGGATTTTACGGATTAAACAGATTGGCGCAGATTTTTTAAATTTAAACCAGCGAAAACCAGTTCAATCAATAAGATCTGTGTCCCAATTTTTTACGTCATTGTATTCAATATTTCGGCAATATGAATGGTTTTTACTCGACTGTTTTGTCTTCTTAAAATACCTTCCAAATGCATCAAACACGACATGTCTCCACCTGTTATATAATCTACATTTTGATTTTCATGATCTTTGATTCGGTCTTGTCCCATTTTTACTGAAACAGCTTCTTCTGTAACGCAGAATGTTCCTCCAAAACCGCAACATTCGTCTTTTCTGGATAATGAAACCAAATCCAAACCTTTGATTTTATAAAGCAATTGCTGTGGTTTTGAAAAAAATGGTGCGTTCAATTCGGTCATCTGCGAAAGCTTTAAACCACGCTGACCGTGGCAACTTTGGTGCATTCCGACTCTATATGGAAAATTACCGTTTATTTGATGAATATCCAGAATATCAATAATAAACTCGGTTAACTCGAATACTTTTTTACGCATTTCTGACGCGACAACTTCGAGTTTGTCATCATGCAAATGCTCTTTTACGTGCAAAACGCAGCTTCCTGACGGACAAACGATATAATCAAATCCTGCAAAATTAGAAATAAAATTTGCGTTGCAGCCTTTCGTTAAATGCTCGTAACCGCTGTTTGCCATTGGCTGTCCGCAACAGGTTTGACCCATAGGAAAATGAACATCACAGCCTAATTTTTGTAAAAGCTCATAAGTTGCGATTCCTACTTTTGGGTAAAACTGATCGACATAACACGGTATAAAAAGTCCGATTTTCATTCTTTATTCTTTTATTTTTTGCCCGCAGATTTAGCAGATCAAGCGGATTTATTCTCATTTTTTTGTCATTTCGACCGAAGGGGGACTCGAACTGAAAAACTTGCATTGCAAAATACAGTTTATTAATTTTTAATTAATAATTATCAATTGTAAATTATTAATTGTAAATTATCAATTACTTAATGCTTATAAAATTTCAAATCGATTAAATCATTTTGAATTGGCTTTGGATTCCAGTTGTCGTGAATCGCCAACGCTGCTCCCAATGCACTTGCTTGCGCCATCGATGCTGCATAAACTTCAATATCAGGATAAGCTTCTGCCAGCAAATTCATAAAAATCGAATTTTTACTAAACCCTCCATCAACAAAAATTTTCTTAACAGGGCTATTGTGTATCACTAAATTAGTCGAAAAAACTTGTTGTTCGACTAAATCCAACATCAATTGATGATAAGCGGTTTCGTAACTTTTAAAAGTCGAAAGATCTCTTTTTTGAAATGGGCATTCTTTCAAAATATCAAAATCATATTTTTTAGGATAGATGATCTGAAAATGAAGCGCTCTTAAATTTGCTACAATATTTTTATCAAAATAAACATCTTTGAAAGTATCAAACGGAACATCAAAATGAGCCGCTAATCTTTTGGCTTGTACTTCATGTTCGTTGCCCGAAAACAATCTTGCTGCTTTTACCGGTTTTTCAGTATACTGCATATAACACAAACAATCTTTTTGAAGTTCATCAAAAGTCAGAGGCTTATTATTGAACGGATTCAGTGAAATGCTCCAAGTTCCTGTTGATAATAAAACAAAAGGCTCCGTGAAATTAATTGTATATGGAATAATTGCCGATGAACTGTCATGAAGTCCAACACCAATGGCCAAATCACCTTCTTTTTTCAAAACATCTTTTCCGTAATGCAAAGGCGGAATTTTCTCTGAAATGCCTTCATTTTCTAGCCATTTGTGATATTTCATTTTTTTGAAATTCCACAAATTAGTATGACAGCCAATGCTTGTAATATCGGCGAAAGCCTCATTTGTCAGCAGAAAACTCAAATATTGTGGCAAATGAAGACAATATTGCACTTTTTCAAAAAGCTCTGGTTTTTCTTCTTTAAGCCTATAAATCTGCATTCCAGAATTCAGGCTTCCTAAAACTGGAGAAGCCGTTTTGACTGCAAATTTCTCCTCGCCTTTATATTTGTTGTAAAACGCTGTTTTTAATTCCTCTGGATAATCTTTTAAGTAATTATACAGAGGAGTCAAAACTTTTCCGTTTTCATCAATGTACACAAAACTAGCGCCGTATGTACTAAAATTGATTGCTTTTAAAACATAGTTAGACAGTTCTTTTATTTCGGATAATCGATCTAATATCCAGTTTTTCAGGACATCGATATCTTCACAAGGAAAACCATCTTCATCTGTGGTTTCATCAAGATTTACTGATTTTTCCCAAACAATCTTATAATTTTCGTCAAATAAAAAAACCTTTTTGTTTGTTTTACCAATATCAAAAATTGCAACTACATTCATTTTTTTAGTTATGAGTTTTGAGTTATGAATTATGAATTATTAGACTAAGTCTTTTTGTTTTTTAAACTCATAATTCATAACTCATAATTATTACAATCCTGTTGCCATTGTTTTTAACCCTCTTTCTCCAATTAAATTGCTTCTAACAGCGAGAGAACGATACAATTCAACTGGATTCAAAGCAGCTCCAGAGCGCAAACGAGCTTCAGCAACTAATGCGCGAACATCTGTGCGGAAAGCATTTTGAAGAATTTCCTGCGCTTTTACCACGTCATTTTCTTCTTGAGCTTGCTCTAAAGCTTTTCTGTCCACAGAAAGTGCCTGTGCATAAGCAATCATAATCGCTTCAACAGATTGCAATAAATCTTCTAAAGGATCTTTGATATTGTGAGAAGCATCAATCATCCAGCCTAAATCTTTGGCGTGATTCATTCCTCTTGCGTCCATTCCTTCAACTAATTCATTGAAAATCAAGAATAATTGGTAAGGTTTTAATGCTCCGGCAGTTAAATCATCATCTCCGTATTTTGAATCGTTAAAATGGAAACCTCCTAATTTATTGTCCATCAACAAAATAGAAACAATTTGCTCAATGTTTGCATTTGGTAAATGGTGTCCTAAATCAACAAGCGTTTTTGCTTTGTCTCCTAACTTTTGAACATATGAATACGATTGTCCCCAATCTGCAACAGTTGTTGAGTAAAAGTTTGGTTCAGCACATTTGTATTCTAAGAATAATTTCCAGTTTGAAGGTAATGCATCGTAGATTTCTTCTAAACTTTCTAATGTATTTTGATAAGCTTTTCTGAAGTTTAATTGCCCCGGAAAGTTAGATCCATCCGCTAACCAAACGGTTAATGAATTAGAACCTAATTCGATTCCGTGTTTGATCACTTCAATATTATGAGCAATTGCTTGTTTACGAACTGCTTTATTTACGTTTTGCAACGAACCATATCTATACGTATGTTCTGCATTTGCCTGATCCTGAAACGTATTCGAGTTCATGGCATCAAACTTTAATCCGTGCTGTGCTGCTAACGTTTTGATTGCTTTATAATCAGTCGGGATATCCCACGGAATATGAAGCGAAATCGCTCCAGAAGCATTGTTTAATTTATGAAGCAAACCTACATCTTCAATTTTTTCTTCTAATGAACGAGGCTCTCCTCCACCTGCAAAACGTCCAAATCTAGTTCCTCCAGTTCCTAAAGCCCAAGATGGAATCGCGATTTGAAAATCAATTAATTTTTGAATAATCGATTCTGCATTTTCTATTTCTGATGCTGTAAAAGCAAATTTATTTTGATGTTTTTTCAGCAATCCCTCATTATGAGATGCAATATTGTTTGATTCAATTAACATAGCATTTTATTTTAATAGCGCACAATGTACCACATTATATCGATTGCGCTCTCGGTTAATCTTAAATATTTTTTTGCATTTTTTTAGTTCTTTAATTTTAAAAAATCTAACGTCCGAAAACTTCCGAACGTTAGATTACAAAAAACCACCTTTGTTTTAAACTTAAAAAAAACTAACAATTTATCTGTAAAAGCCCATTCCGACACCGCCATCAACGTTTAGAGCGTTTCCTGTAGATTTATCTAATAAACCACCAACGAAAGCAAAACACGCATTTGCGATATCATCTGGCAATATAATTTCATTTAATAAGGTACGTTTTGCGTAGTAAGCCGGCAATTCTTCAACTGTGATTCCGTATGCTTTTGCACGTCCTTCTGCCCATCCGCCCGACCAGATATTTGAATCTGAAATTACAGCGTCTGGATTTACTGTATTTACGCGAATTTTATCAGCTCCTAATTCAGCAGCCATTAAACGTGTCAAGTGTGCTTGAGCCGCTTTTGCAGAACCGTATCCAGGATTATTTGGACCTGCAACTACTGCATTTTTAGAAACAATATTTACGATGTCTCCGCCAAAACCTTGTTTGCGCATTACTTCAATTCCAGCTTTAGAAACAATAAATTGTCCTTTTACCAAAATATCATACAATCTGTCCCACTCTTCTAAAGTGTGTTCAGCAATTGATTTAGAAATACTGATTCCGGCATTGTTTACAATAATATCGGCACCACCAAAAGCTAGAGAAGCCTGGTCAAATGCTTTTTCGGTACTGTCAGAATCAGTAACATTCAATAAAGTGCTTGAAACTGCATCTTTACCAAACAATTTCACAAACTCAGCTGTAGCCGATTCTAAACGCTCTTCATTAATATCATTGATTACTACACAAGCACCTTCTTGAGCAAATTTCTTAGCGATAGCTTTACCAATTCCGCCGGCAGAACCTGTAATTACAGCGATTCTTCCTGACAATGCTTTTGGTTTTGGCATACGCTGTAATTTAGCTTCTTCCAACAACCAATATTCGATATCAAATGCTTCTTGGTGAGGCAATGAAGTATATTCTGAAACTGCTTCAGCACCTTTCATTACGTTTACCGCATTGATATAATATTCTGACGCCAAACGCGCCATTGTTTTATCTTTTGCAAAAGTGAACATTCCCACTCCAGGATATAAAATCACAACCGGGTTTGGGTCACGCATTGCTGGTGAATTTGATTTTTTGCATGCATTGTAGTAGTCTTTATACATTGCACGATACGCTTCAAATGCGGGCGTTAATTTTGCTTTAATTGCTGCAACATCAGACAAATCTTCGTTTGGATCTAATTCCAAAACTAACGGACTGATTTTAGTTCTTAAAAAGTGATCCGGACAAGAAGTTCCAAGCGGTGCTAATTTTGCCAAATCATTAGAATTAATGAATTCCAAAACTCTTGCATCATCTGTATAATGTCCAATCATGTGACGCTCAGACGAACAGAATCCTCTTAAAATTGGAGCTATTTTTGCCGCTTTCAATTTACGATCTGCTTCAGGAAGACTGTCGATTTTTTTGCCTCCAAAAACTGGACGTTTTTTTCCGTAGTTGCTTTCTAAATATTCAGCGCATTTCTCGATTACTTCCAGTGTATTAATATAACTTTCGTATGCAGTGTCACCCCAAGTGAATAAACCATGAGAACCTAACATAATACCGCGAAGTTTTTTTCCTTTTTTCTCAGCTTCTTCCAAACAGCTTCTTAATTGAAGTCCAAGGTCAAAACCAGGACGTTGCCAGCCAACCCAGCCAATTTCGCCATCAAATAATTCTTCGGTAATTTGCTTTCCATCTTTTGCAGCCGCAATTGCAATTGCCGCATCTGGATGCAGGTGATCGATATGTTTGAAAGGCAAGAAACCGTGCAAAGGCGTATCGATAGAAGGTGCTTTTGAAGCCAAATCAAAAATACAGTGATTGAACAATTCTACCATTTCATCTTCAAACTCAATTCCTCTGTACACATTTTCAAGATTGCGCAATCTGTCTAAATAAAGTGCCGCACAGCCTGATTTTGTCAAAGTTCCGATATCTCCTCCAGAACCTTTAATCCACATAACCTCAGAGCTTGCTCCCGTTAATGGATCTTTATCTGTAATTTTTACAGAAGTGTTTCCACCTCCGTAGTTTGTCAATCTTAAATCGGCTCCTAAAAGATTAGAGCGATAAATAAAAAGCGCTACTTCATCACCAGCTAATTCTTTTGCTTTAGCGTCATCCCAAAGATAGCTTACGTGCTTAAAATTCATATTATTTGTATTTATATTCGACATTTGGTTGTTTTGATTTTAGTTGATTTTTATAATGAATTACCAATTCCGACTACGACAATCGAAAGCATGATTAATCCAATTCCCCACACAAAAGTTTGCATTGTTTTTTTAGAAACTCCTGTCCATTCTTTCAGATAGAATCCCCAGAAATTAGCCGTCAAAATAATGGTTGACATATGCAGAATCCATGAACTTGCACCATTGCCTAATTTGCTCTCTCCCATGCCATAAAAGAAGAACTGCAAAAACCACATTGTTCCTGCAATTGCAGAAAACAGTACGTTTTTAGCAATTGGAGTATTTATATTGGTATAATCTGAAAAAGTTTTGTTTTTGAAATTCAGATAAATACACCATATAAAGTTAGTTGTTAGTCCGCCCCAAAGTATCACGATATAACTCACATTGTTTTGGAACAAAAATTCACCTTGATTCGGATTTGCTAATTTCCAAGCTTCATTTGCCACTTCCGCCATTGGCTTTGCCGCTTCAATTCCGAAATTGAAAAATGAGCTCAAAATACCTGAAACTATAGCAATGATCAATCCTTTTACCAAATTGAAATCTTTGTCTTTATCTTCATGACCTGTTGCAAAATCCTTTTCTTTCAGCATTCCTGCTTTTCCTAAAATAGCAATACCAAGAATACATATTAAAACTCCGGCCAAAACCATTTGTCCACCTGAATTCGCAAACATATCACTAATCGACTCTTTTCCTTCTACTGCATTAAAATGATAGTAAATTGGTGGAATCAAAGCTCCAAAAGCAGAACAGAATCCTAGCGTAATTGAGTTTCCTAACGACATTCCTAAATAACGAACACCAAGACCATAAGTAAGTCCGCCTACACCCCAAATCAATCCCATTATAAATGCTAATGCCTTAACTTGTGGTGCAGCTGTTGCGATGATTTCAGTAAAATTTGGAATCGTTAAATAAGCGGCAATTGGCGGCACAATAAGCCAAGAGAAAAAACCTCCTATAAGCCAGTAGCTTTCCCAAGCCCAATTTTTTACTTTCTTGAATGGCATATAAAAACTGCCCGAAGAAAAACCTCCAATGGAGTGAAAAATAATACCGAGTAATGATTCCATTTAATAATTTTAGTTTGTGGTTATTGATAGTTAATCTGGTTTTGTAAAATAAGAGAATGTAAAAAAGAAAACTGTCCTGTACTATCCTTTATGATTTTACTAATTATGTTAAAACCCGTGAATATTGTAAATAAGAAGGGTTTTTAAGTAGAAAAATAAATTTAAAATTTCTATTTTAGCAATCGATTTCGTAATTATTATATCCTCAAACATTGATAAATAATGAAATCTCGAAAAATATAAAATAAGCCTTATTTAATTTTGAGTCTTTGTGAGAAAAGTAACAATTAAGCCAATTTGTAAGCTTTAAACCCAAAATATTCTACACAATTTATAATTCAAAATTAATCCTATTAAGTAATCGCCATAATCAACAAAACCACAAAATGATTAAACTTATCAAAATAGACGAAGATTCAAGGGTTCCAAAATACAAGCAAATTGTAGATTCAATTTTACAGAATATTGCGAACGGAAACCTAAAAATAAATCAAAAAATTCCTTCGATAAACAGCTTCAGCGAGGAGTTTTATATGTCTCGTGATACAGTTGAAAAGGCATATAACATCTTAAAAGAGCGAAAAATCATTTCTTCTATTCGAGGAAAAGGCTATTATATTACCCGAACTAAACTCGAGTCGAAGGTAAATGTGCTCTTTTTATTCAATAAATTGAGCGCATATAAAATGAAAACTTATAGCTCGTTTATCAATACTGTTGGTGCAAATGCACATACGGATCTTCATATTTATCATTGTGACGAAACTTTATTTTTGAATTTACTAGACAAATTCGAAGGCGCTTACGATTATTATGTCATCACAACGCATTTTAAAACAGATGAATTAAAGCATTTGAGTTTTACTGATGATGTTGTTAAAGCTATCGAACGCATTCCAAAAGAGAAATTAGTCATTATGGACAATATCAAACTCGGACTAGAAGGCGAAATCATCAAAATTTATCAGGATTTTGAAAATGATATTTATAATGCTTTAAAAGAAGGTCTTTCGAAAATTACCAAATACAAAAGACTTATTTTGGTTTATCCTGAAAAGGCGGTTTATCCTTATCCGAGAAGAATCTTGCACGGATTTAGAAAGTTTTGTGTCGAACACGAAATCAATTTTGAGATTCTAAGCGAAGTTTACGATGATATGATTCTGAAAAAAGGCGATTTGTTTATCACTATCGAAGAATCAGACTTGGTGAATTTAATGAAACAGATTCGCGATGAGGAATTTATTTTAGGAAAAGAAATCGGCGTAATCTCTTATAATGACACACCTCTAAAAGAATTATTAGGAATCACCGTAATGTCAACCGACTTCAATGTAATGGGGGAAACCGCTGCTCGAATGATTTTGAATAAGGAAAAAGGAGAATTTAAAGTGCCTTTTAATTTTATTGATCGGAATTCGATTTAAAAAAAGGTTCAAAGTGGCAGAGTGACAAAGGTTCAAAGGTTTTTAAATTTTGTAATCTCGCAAAGACGCCAAGTCGCCAAGTTTTTTAATGAATTGCGTCCAGCTTTAGCTGGATGAATTTATCAGAATGTAAAAAGGCTTTAGCCAAAAAACGCATTTTTGGCTAAAGCCATTCAAAATTGACTTTTACGAAACCTCCAGCTAAAGCTAGAGGCAATTTATATTTTAAACTAAAACTTTACGACTTGGCGTCTTTGCGAGATTAAAAGATATAATCTAAAAAACTTTGAACCTTTGTCACTTTGTTACTTTGAAACTTTAACCAAAATTATATTCGATTTTGGTGCCGGTTTCATATCTTTTCCCATATAAAAACTCGTATGCGGAGGCTGATTATAACCAACATTCTGCCAAGCAATGCTCAATCTATATTGCGGATCGTGCATTAAAGTATATTGTCTTACATTGGTCGAAATTATTGTTGAATAAATACGAAGTTCTTTATTATCTTCTGATCTTAAAATTAGTTCTTCACGCCAGTCGCCCAAAATATCAGCAGAAAGTGCCGGAGTCGATTTTGTACCGTTATTCGAAACTGCGCCTGTTGCGGTAAACAATCTTCCTTTGTTGTATTTATCAATATGATTAGAATCTAGCAATTCTCGTGAAGTATCATCATCCCAATAAATTAAAAAATTAATGGAGTTTGGTGCTTTTCCAACAACCTTTCCTTTCATATCATACAAATCGGGCGAACCAGAATACCAAAACTGCGCTCCTCTTAATTCAGGATCAATGTTATCTGCAACGCCTCTGCCCACATCTTCATTTATAGAACCAGTAAACAACACTTTTCCATCTTTTGCAGCAAAAATAGTTGCACCCGGACCCGTCGTACCATTCTCAATTTCGTGAATCCCAAAAACTTCAAGACCTGGAAGATCCGGATCTAAATCAGAAACATGAATCGCATCACCATGTCTGAAACCTGTTGTATATAAGCCTTGCCCGTTGTCATCAACGCACATCGATCCGTAAATGATTTCGTCTTTGCCGTCATTATCCACATCAGTAACGGTTAGATTATGATTTCCCATTCCCGAATACGGATTTTCAGAATCTTTGCTATCAAAAACCCATCTCGAAGTCAGTTTGCCATTTTTAAAATCCCATGCTGCTAAAACCGTTCTTCCGTAATAACCGCGACACATTACAACACTCGGATGAACTCCGTCCAGATAAGCAACACAAGCCAAGAAACGATCCATACGATTTCCTTTTGTGTCATTTCCGCCACTTCCACCATGTCCACCCCAGCCAGCAAGATCGCCCCTTTCGGCAATATAATCAACAGTTGTAATGAGTTTTCCCGTTTTTCCGTCAAAAACAGAAAGATACTCTTGACCTTTTAAAATTTTTCCATAAGTTCCCGAATTTGGATCACGGTCAACCCAATCTTTTGAAGCATCTCCAACAACATTATTTTGGCTATCTGTTGTTCCGTCGGCCGTTTTGCAAACCAATTCTGCAATTCCGTCGCCATCCAAATCATAAACCATGAATTGTGTATAATGTGCGCCTTCACGAATGTTTTTGCCTAAATTAATTTGCCACAAAAATTTTCCTTCCAAAGTATAAGCCTGAAAAATAGGCGGATCTGTAATTCCGGTATGCGAATTGTCATGTCCTTTTCCAGTCATGTGAACAATCAAATCGTATCTGCCATCTCCATCCAAATCTCCAACCGAAATATCATTTGCTGTATAACCTTCAATTTGTTTTAATTGAATCGACAAATAATCTTTATCAGCACTTGAAGCCGGAATGGTAAAACTTCCTTTTGCATCACTTTCTTTTCCTTTTAAAACTGTTTTTACAAACCAAGTATTATCTTCCTGAACATCTGCTTTTGCATCCACAAAATTTGTCGCTCCGGAAATGGGTTTGTCATTTAATTTAATTGCTTTTTTAGTACCGCTTTTTCGATACAAATTAAAAGCAAGATTATCAGGATCGGTTCCTAGGACACGCCATCCAATAAAAAACTGATTGTTGCTTTTTACAGCAATAACGCCTCGATCGAGATTTTCCATTTGCCTTTGACTGAATATATTTAGGCTTAAGAAAAGCAGTATTACTACAAAGTTTTTATTATTTTTCATATTGTATTTTAAAATGTGAATATGTTCTTTTTTAATCTCGCAAAGACGCATGGAAAATTAAAAGCTAAACTTTGCGTCTTTGCGACTTTGCGAGATTATCTACTTTTTTCAACTAAAAAAAACTTAGAGTCTAAGAATCTCAATAACTTAGAATCTTTAAAAAAACTTCTTAAATCCTTCACTTTTTACTTTCCAAGTTCCGTCTTTTGGGAAACCTGGGTTTTGTTCTGTGGTTCCGTCCCAGCCAGCGCACATCATGGCAACGGCAGTTAATAATCCTCCATTTCCTGGAAGGTAAAGTGTCAGTCTTTCTGCCTGATAATTATGTCCGTTTTTTAAATACGTATTTGTCGTCACATTCATAAACAAGGCATCAATTGCTTTTTCTGGCATATTTAATCTTGTGGCAGACATTGCCGTCATCGGGAAATCCCAACCCCAAGTTTTGTCCCAAGACCAAGTTTTCCAAACCAAATCAAAAGTATTTTTCATGATTTTTTTATCCAAAAGAGAAGTTTCAGGAAGCATTCCGAAAGTTCCCAAAACAGATGGATGATCGGTTTTGAATTCTGGATTAGTATAAGAATCTGTTGCACTTTCTGTCGCCAAATAAACATCACCCGAAACAGGAAGTTTTGATAATTTTGCCAAAACAGTTTCCCATTTTTCAGGTACTTTTTGGTTTAATTTTTTCTTCCATTCAATAGCTGTTTTCAAAGCCCAATTCCAATATGCTAATTCATAAGTTGGATTAAAAGTTTCCATAGCCTTAAAGCGTTCTTGCGCTGGAATAACACCCGGACCTAAAACATAACGATCTGTTTTAGCATCATAATTCGCAAACGAAGCCATGAAATTTGCTGTTTCAAAAACGCGTTCACTATACAGCTTTAACGTTTCTGCTGTTGGTTTTGCACGATACATCAAATCAGCATAAGTAATGAAATGCGGCTGTTGCCAAATCAAAAATGAACCTACTGATGACGGACTTTCATTCCCTTCAGGATCTGTCATTTTTTGCCATCTTGCACCTTCAAAACCTTGTCTTTTGGCAATATTTTTTGCTTTATCAAAAACTTTTTGATACCACGGAAGGCTTTTTTCTAATAATTCTGGCCTATTCCAAAGTACAAAATGGACACCATGCCACCAATGCATTTCTAAATGCGGTTTTCCGTACCAACTGTTATAAGTCAAACCTGTTTCCTGAGGCGGTACTTTTCCAGTACATTGCAGTTTTGTCAAATATTGCGAAAGAATTACTCTTCGTTCTAACTCTTTGGCTCGCGGATCTGTACTTCCTGAAAAATCAACTGCAGCGCCACTTTTCCAGAAATTTTCCCAGCCTTTTATACTGCTATTTTGAATAGTTTCAAAAGAAGAATTTTGAGTTTTATTAGCTACCAAAGCAAAAAGACAGCTCAATTCTAATGTATTGGTATTTGAAGCTTCAATTACAAAATAATGATCTGATGCTTTTTTAATTTGCGCATTTCCTTTCCACATTAAATCAACGTTGTATGAAATGCTGTCCATTACATGTGTTACAACTGCTTCTGTTTTTGATTTTTGTTTTAGTGTGCTTGTATAATTTTGCGTTCCTTCATATTTGGTTCCAAAATCGGCCCAATCACCAGTTGGAAAAGGGATTTTTAAACTAATTTTTAAGCGTTTCTGTTGCAATAAATCTGATTTTACTTTTACGCCAATTGCGTCTTTTTCTTGATGTGAAGCGGTCAAAACTGTAACCGGAGTTCCTTCAACTTCAAAATAACTTTCGATTTCGCCTGTCCATAAATTCAGTTTTTGAGAAATCGATTTAATGTCCGTTGACTTAGCCAAACTTCCATCTTTCTTCAAAATTTCAAAGCCTAAATTCCCCAATTGCACTAAATGCGGATTTTGTCTGAACCAATTTATGGCGTCAACTTTTCTTTTTGGTTCTTTTATCTGAACCGTATACGAAACATTTCTGCCATACTGCTGATAGTCTTTTAAGGTTTCAGAAAACTTAAAATTCTCTGTGTTTTTATAACTGTCCCAACCCCACTCCGACTCCGTTCCTAACGGAATTCCGTTTTGATAAGTTTTTGGAAAAGTTTGCAATCCCGTTGCATCGACAGTAAAGGCAAAAGCACCGTTTCCAACAGTCAAAGAAGCCAAAGTGTCAATAGCCGTAATTTGAACGTTATGGCGATTCACAAGAGCTTTTCGATCGATTTTCTGTTGCGCTGACAACGAAATCGCAAACAGAAATAAAGTAATTAATTGATATTTTTTCATTTGGTTGTTTTTTGGTTTCAGGTTTCAGGTTCAAAAGGCTTCGACTTCGCTCAGCCTGACATAAAAATTGTTTATTATGAAAACGATTGTCACCCTGAGCGTCCCGAAGCTTCGGGAGAAGGCTCGTTTTCCATTTAACATCTCACATTTTACAATTATCAAATTATCAAATTGACACATTCTCTAATTATCTCATTCTCTAATTAAAGTAACACTCATCAAACCAATCACCACATCATTCGCAATAGTTCTCAAAGTCATACTTTTTAATGTTTTATTTTTATCCAAAAGCAAATCCAAAATCGTTCCTGCACCGCCATCAACGCCATAATTTGTGAATCCTTTTACAACTGTAAAATCTTTAAAATCTCTTGAAATTTCTCCGGTTTTCAGATAAACTCTTGGCGGTTTTGGTGCATCGGTTGTAAAAGCTAATCCGTCAATAAAATAGTCTTGTTCGATTGGCCACCAATTTTCTGGATTTTTCAAAGGCAAAATTTCAGAAGTTCCATCTGTATAATTCATAGTTATTTCTCCATTTGTGATTCGACTTTGCATTGGGTTGGTTGATCCGGCAAGCATGAAATAAACATGTGAAGCTTTTCCGTTTAACGGAATATCAACGCTTTTTGGATAATTATCCCACATCGAAGTAAAGATGATATTCTTCTGATTTTCCTCCGAAGGCGTTTTGAACGGAATCCCATTTGGTGTTTTAATTTCTCCAGTTTGTTTTGCTTTTTCGCGCAAACCTTTATCATCAATTTTCACTGAAATATTAGGATAACACCAATTTCCAATTCCTTGTTTTGGAAGCTGTAACGTTACTGTTTGTGGTCTTGGTGATAAATATTCGTTTGTGAAAATATCTGTAACTTTTGCATTGAAATAATTAGAAAGCGAAATGGTTTCAGCTCGTTGCGATTTATCCAAGGGAAGATCCCAATTAGTAACTTTTTCAGGTTCTTTTTTACTTTTTAAATTCAATTCAAATGGTTTCCACCAAGAAAAATCGCCTTGTTTTAATTGGATAAAGACTATTTTATTTCCTTCGCCATTTAGGGTTGAATTGAAAGTTTTTTCCGTTTTTTCGATTTTATCCAAAACTGTTTGCGGATCATAAACCGAAACAATTTCTCCCTTATCAATCTTAACATTTATAGCTTCTCCTGAATTGTACGAAGGCTTAATAGCCATTGTTTCCAAAGTTCCCCCTTTCCAATTCACAACAACATCATAAACTGCGCTATACGGCAATTCAATGCTAATCTTTGGATTTCCAATGCTTTCCGGAATTGCTTTCCACGACACATTTTTTCCGTTTATTTTAATACTTTCTATAGCGTCAAAATAGGCATTCAGAATCAATTTTAAATTCATTTTTGATGTAAAATGATTTTCTATATGATAAGTGTCGTGCTTATTTTTTCTATTGAAAGCAATCGAAACATCTGGAATTTCTAAAGACGCTTCTTCCCATTCTTTAGGAAAACCCGGCTGAATCGTCAAAACTTCCGCAATGGCGTCTGGTTGAATTCCGAAAAGCCCTTCCACTAAAGTTCTTGATGCCATTCCGATTGGATCCGCAAAATCGCGGTACAATTCACCACGCATTTTATCTTGATATAAAAGTTGTTCAAAACCACCCGGAGAAGCGCTCAAATAAAGACTTTCGATCAAAACACTTTCCCACATTTTGAACGCTTTTTCTGATTGTCCGCCTTGCCAAAAAGCCAACGAAGTATGTAATTGCTCAGCCAAAGCCACATTATTAATCGACCAAGTATAAGGTTGCCAATTTGTGGTACTGATTACATAAAGATCTTTTTTATCCAAACCTTCTGCCGAAATTGGAATATGAGGAATCTGTTTATCAACATAATTCAGCATTTGATAACTCTCAAACGGATTTGACAATTCAGAATCTATTGTATGATATATGCTCCAAACTCCGGGAGAATCGTGCAATAATCGGTTTCCTAAAGCGTCTTTGTATTCGGCAAAAATTCCTTTTTTAGAAAGCCAAAGTTGTTCGTTTGAAGCTTTTAAAATTTTCTCCGCTTCTTTTTCATAAGGTGTTGCATCTTTTCCAATTTTCTTAGCTAATTCAGCAACCGTTTTATTCGCATAAAGATTATACGCTGAAGAATGAATTACAGCTCCACCGCTATATTGCAAAGCATCACTCGCCCAAATTGTCGCGTAAGCATCGTAAAGTCCGTCATTATCAGGATCGAAATTTCGTTTTTCCCAGTTTAAATGTCGTTCAATTGTAGGCCACATTTCTTTCAAAAAAGCGAGATCACCCGTCCATTTAAAATGACGTAACATCTGGTCGAAAAAAACCAAATTCATATCGTAATGATGTGCAACGGTATTTTTATTTGGATTTCGGGAAATGTAACCACTGCTGAACATGGATGTTCCCATTTCTTCTTTTTGACGCGCCAAGTTTCGTTCTTCATCCAGGACAATCGGACCACTTTCAGGCGAAGTTACTTGCGAATTGCTGTAACTTGTAAAATGTGTTTTTGCTCTGTCGTGCCAACCTAACGGATCTGCCGTATAAGCGCCACGCCACGCATTCAAATACATTCTCCAAGCAATTGCACCGTGTAAATACGCTGGATTTTCCCAAATTCCGTCAGAAGCAATTGAAAGCGCGAAACCTAAATTATTGATATAAGGATCTGGCGTTTTTACTTTTACACGATTCGCTAAAACTTGCGTTTCCTGAACTGATTTTTCATAAAGCTGTGCGATTTCTTTTTGCGAAATAGCTGTTTTCAAATCTTCTGGAGAAAATAACCAATAAATAGCTTTTTCTGAAATGCTTTTTATTTTTCCTGAAATAATGGGCAATTCCTCTGCTTTCGAATTATACAATTCCAAAGGCGAATTTTGATTTTTTGCATTAGCCAAAAGCACTTTCGATTCAGGAAAAAATCCATTTAAACTTTTATTATTTCCTGTTTTTTGCTTGTTACTTTCAGAACCATATTCCAATAAAAAAGACTGCTTTTGTAAAGTGTATTTATTACCAAGACAATATTCTGGCTGTAAATAAAATACCGATTCCGGATCAGCACCAATATCGCCGTCACGACTGAATTTCTTTCCGGTTGCACCACCAAAAACCCAAATCACATTGACATTTTTAGAAATGTCCTTTCCATATATTTTTACGATAAAACCTTCTTTTTCTTTTAAAGCGACAACATCGACAAACAATTTTCCTTTTCCTAAAATCGCATCTTCAATTGTGTAATGCATTGTGCCCAAAACATATCTGGTATCAATTTTAGAAGCTTCGGTAATCCATTTACTTTCTTTTCCGTTTAAGATTCCGAGTTTAAAATTCCCTCCCATTCCCGGCATATACATGGCAAATTCAGGCAAATCGCCCGTTTCAACTCTAAATCCTGTATTCGAGCCATAGAGCGCGCGATTGAATTTTCGGATTCCATTTTTTAAGACAAAAGCATTTTCCTCTGGCGCATAATGCAGTTTGCGCACTTCTTTATTTTGTCCAAAACTTAAAATTGGAAATAAAAAAAGCAAACTGAAAAGCGTTGTAAAAGAATATTTTTTTGTTTTCATAAAGCAGTAAAATGGCAAAATCTAAATAAGAATTAAATAAAATTAAAATCGCTTTTTTTTATCAATTCAATAATTCTGATGCAATTTCTTTGTTTTTTTGTGGTATACTATCCTGTACCTTCCTGATTTACGAAATATATAAAGCATATTAATTTTCAGCATTTTGAATTAAACAATAATCGCTTGATATAACATCATAGTACAGGATACTATATCAAAAATGAACCGTTAAGTTTGAAAATAAAAAAAAAATAAAATCTCAAAAAATTGGTAAAAATCAGTACTCTCTTATCGATGGTTATTTGTTTGGCAATGCCGAGTCAATTCTTTGCTATGCCTCAAAATACCGCTTTAAATAATATAGTTTGTTCATCTTCCGACAATAAAAATGAATCACAACTTTTTGTTTTTGGAAATTCGGCAAAAGACAAAAAAAATGCTCAAATAAATAGCGCAATAGTTTATTCAGAAGCAAAAGGTTATGGATTTGATTTTAATTCGGCTTCGAATGTAAAAATCAACTCCAATTCTTTTTCGGTTACAAAACCAGCATACTTTTCAGTTGCAGTTCCGGAAGGAAATTATCAAGTGGAAGTAGTTATGGGAAGTGCTGAAAAAGATTCAAAAGTGACCATAAAAGCCGAATCAAGACGATTAATGCTGAATGAATTTGTTGTGCCAAAAGGACAAAAAATAACGCAGACTTTTAATGTAAATGTTCGAAATATTAAAATTGACGATCAAACGAATATCAGTTTAAAAGACCGCGAAAAAGATATTTTGAATTGGGACAATAAATTAACTCTCGAATTTTTAGGCGAAGTTTCGATTCAAAGCATAAAAATAACTAAAAAAGACAATTTAACTGTTGTTTATCTCGCTGGAGATTCGACCGTTACGGATCAGGATGTTGAACCTTGGGCTTCTTGGGGACAATTTATTACCAATTATTTTGATTCAAATATTGTAGTTGCAAATTATGCTTATTCAGGTTCTTCTTTAAGTTCATTCAAAGGTGCAAATCGTCTGAAAAAAATACTTTCAGAAATCAAAAAAGGAGATTATTTATTCGTTGAATTTGGGCATAACGACGAAAAAATAAAAGGCGAAGGCAATGGAGCTTTTGGATCTTATTCGACATTATTAACTGAGTTTGTAAATTCGGCTAAAGAAAAAGGTGCAATTCCGGTTTTGGTTACGCCAACACAACGCCGTTTTTTCAATGAAAATGGCACTTTAAAAGAAACACATGGCGATTTTCCTGCCGCGATGCGTGCCGTTGCCCAAAAGAATAATATCGCTTTAATCGATGTTACCAAAATGACAACCGAATTGTATGAAACTTGGGGCGATGAACCTTCTAGAAAAGCGTTTGTGCAATATCCTGCCAATACTTTTCCGGGACAAGAAAAAGCGCTGGACGACAATACGCATTTTAATAGTTTTGGAGCCAATGAAATTGCCCTATGTGTCTTAAAGGGAATTCGTGAACTAGATATTCCATTAAAAAAACACATAAAAAAAGAAACACCAGATTATAATCCAAAGAAACCAAATTTCATTTCAAGCTGGACGCTTCCAATGAGCGCTAGATTTGAAATTGTTAAACCAGATGGCAATTAATACCAATTGGACAAAACAACATTTACAATTGGTATAACCATCAAAGAATCACTTTACTATGCTACTAAAAAACACTATCCAAAATCTCTCACTTGCAGCGTTTGCACTTTTTCTGACCCAAAATAGTCACGCTCAACAAACTGATAAAGTCTATCTTTCGGGAGAAGATTTTGAACATCCTGTGCAATGGGATTTTTATTGTACCGATGGAAACAACAGCAAAACTTGGTCAAAAATAAACGTTCCATCGCAATGGGAATTAGAAGGTTTTGGCGAATATACCTATGGACGTTGGTACAAAGAATTGAACCAAAAAGAACCAAGTAAAGAAGAAGGTTTATACAAATACGAATTTGAAGTTCCTGCTGATTATAAAGGCAAAGATGTTTTAATTGCTTTTGGAGGCGCCATGACGGATACTGAAGTTAAAGTAAACGGAAAACTGGCCGGAGCAATTCACCAAGGTGGTTTTTATGAGTTCAAATATGATATTTCATCTCTTTTAAAATATGGAGCAAAAAATATTTTAGAAGTACATGTTTGGAAACATTCGGCAAACAAATCGGTTAATGCGGCAGAAAGAAGAGCGGATTGGTGGCTTTTTGGAGGAATTTATCGTCCGGTTTGGCTGGAAGTTTCTCCTAAAACGCATATTGAGAATATTGCCGTAAATCCAAAAATGGATGGTTCAATTACAATAGATCTAAATTTGAAAAATGTTCCAAAAAATGCCACTTTAGAAGCCACTTTAAAAGGTTTGAATGGAGAAAATTTCCAAACTTTTACTTTTCCTGTAAAAGCAAAAAGTACCAAAGAAAGTATTGCGGCACAATGGAAAAACATAAAACCTTGGAATCCTGAAAATCCAAATTTATACAACTTACAATTAGTTTTAAAACAAAACGGAACTATACTTCATCAATACGATAAACGAATTGGTTTCAGAACTTTAGAGTTTAAAAAACAAGATGGAATTTACATGAACGGAACAAAAATCGTCATGAAAGGAATTAACCGTCACTCGTTCTGGCCAGAAGGAGGAAGAAGTACTAGCAAACGCATTAGTTTGCTAGACGCCAAATTGATTAAAGACATGAATATGAATGCCGTTCGCGGGCATTATCCGCCAGACACACACTTTTTAGAAGTTTGTGATTCGCTTGGCCTTTTTGTTCTAAATGAATTGGCTGGCTGGCAAAACTCTTATGATACGGAAACCGGAAAGAAATTAGCAACCGAAATGATTACGCGAGATGTGAACCATCCGTCAGTAATTATTTGGGATAACGGAAATGAAGGCGGATGGAATTATGATACTGATAAAGTCTTTGCAGATCTTGATCCGCAAAAAAGAATTGTAATTCACCCTTGGGCCGATTTTAACGGCTGGGACACGCACCATTACCCAACTTACTTGACAGGAATGCATCGTTTTAACGCTGGAGAAAATGTATTTTTCCCAACCGAATTCATGCACGGAACCTATGATAATGGACACGGCGCGGCGCTGGAAGATTTCTGGAACCGTTACAAGGAAAGTCCGCTTTTTGCAGGAGGATTTATGTGGGCGATGCTAGACGAAGCTGTTTTTCGCTCTGATTGGAAAGGAGGTGCCAAATTTGATTCAAAAGGTTCATTGGCTGCAGACGGAATTTTAGGGCCGCATCGTGAAAGAGAAGGCAGTTATTACACAGTGAAAGAAGTTTGGGCGCCAATTCAGTTTCAGCCAAAACAAGTTACGCCAGATTTTGACGGATCTTTCCTGATTACAAACGATTATCTTTTCAGCAATTTGAATACTTGCAAAATAGAATTCAAAGTATTGCAATTGGATAAAAATGTACTTTATACGAATGGAACTGCTAAAGAAATAGCATCTGGGAAAATCGAAATTCCGAGCATTGATCCTGGTGAAACGCATAAAATTAAATTTCCTGTTCCGAGCAATTTTGCAGAAGGTGATGTTTTATCGATTTCGGCTTTTGATCAGTTTGCAAAAGAAATTTACACTTGGACTTGGCCTATTCACAAAGCTTTATTTTATGCTAATAAATTTTTAGCAGTTCAAAATACAAAAGCGAAAGCTTCGGCTGTAAAAACTGGAACTGAAGTAACTTTAAAAGGTGGCGATGTTACGGTAATTTTAAATTCGGCAAACGGAGAAATTACATCGGTTAAAAATGCAACTTCAACTATTCCGTTGACAAACGGCCCGCGTCCTATCGGGATGAAAGCCAAATTAAAAGATATTCAGGTTTCTCAAGAAGGCGACAAAGCGGTTTGTTTGGTTTCATACATTGGTGGAATTTATTCGATCAAATGGACTATGGAACCTGATGGAAGATTTAAAATGGAAATGATAGTTTTAAAAAATGAAAGAGCAAACGGTGCAGACGGATTCGACGGTGCTTTTTTTGAGGATAAAATCAATTCATTCGGAATCACTTTTAGTTTCCCTGAAAAAGAAGTTACTGGAATCAAATGGTTTGGAAGAGGTCCATATCATGTTTGGAAAAACAGAATTAAAGGAACTACTTACGGCATTTGGGAGAAAGACTATAATAATACCATTACTGGAGAAAGCTTTGAAAATTTGATTTATCCAGAATTCAAAGGTTATCATGCGAATTTATTGGGAGCAAATTTAAAAGCGGGCGTTTCTTCGTTTAAAGTTTTTAGTGAATCTGATAATTTGTTCTTGAGATTATTTACACCAGATTTGCCTAAAAATGGTTTCCCAGGAAGTAATCCACAACCGGCATTTCCAGAAGGAGATATTTCGTTTATGTATGAAATTCCGGCGATGAGAGATTTCAAACCATTAGAACAACAAGGACCACAAAGTCAGCCAACAAACATCAGAATCAAAAGCGGTGACGACGGAATTAAGATGAATTTGTGGTTTGATTTTAGAGATTAAATTTTTGTTTTTTTTGTTTTAAGTTTCAGGTTTGCCCACAATCTTGTCATTTCGACGGAGGAGAAATCTTCGCAAGAAGCTCTACAAAGATTGGATTCTCTTTGCGGAGTTACTCGTGGAGATTTCTCCTCCGTCGAAATGACAAACTAGACGAAAAAAAAGCTTTAGGAAAAGCCTCGCTTTACATTTCACATTTTACATTTCACAAATTATGAAATCATTCAAAATACTTTCTGCCTTATTTTTAGCAGTATTATTTTTCAATTTTACATCCACCAAAAACAATAAACCCACCGTTTATATGGTTGGCGATTCAACCGTAAAAAATGGCAAAGGCGACGGCGCCGGCGGACTTTGGGGTTGGGGAGATTATATCGGGCAATTTTTAGATACTACAAAAGTCAATATCGAAAATCATGCTTTGGGTGGCACCAGCAGTAGAACTTTTCAGGACAAAGGTTTATGGATTGAAGTTTTGAATAAATTGAAAAAAGGCGATTATGTCTTGATTCAGTTTGGACATAATGACGACGGACCAATTAACGATACTATTCGAGCGAGAGGAACTTTTAAAGGAATTGGAAACGAAAGTCAGGAAATCGATAATTTGATTACTAAAAAACACGAAACCGTTCACAGTTACGGCTGGTACATTCAGAAAGTAGTTCGCGAAGCCAAATCAAAAGGTGCAATCCCGATTATTTGTTCGCCAATTCCGAGAAACGATTGGAAGGAAGGAAAAGTTCCGAGAAACGATAAATCATACGGTTTATGGGCAAAACAAATTGCTGAAAAGGAAAAAGTTACTTTCATTAATCTGAATGAAAAAATGTCCGTAGAAATGGAGAAACTCGGCGAAGCAAATGTAACCGGAACTTATTTCTACAAAAAAGATCATACACATACATCTGCAAAAGGTGCTGTGCTTTCGGCTTCTGTCATTATTAATGAATTGAAGGCGAGCAAAAATTCTTTAAAAAACTACATTTTGCCAAACCCAAAAATTGTGCTTCCTCCAAAGAAAAAATTGTTTTTAATAGGCGATTCTACGATGGCGAATAACAACAATAATCCAGATGCAGTTGGCTGGGGCGTTCCTTTTCCGCAATATTGCGATACAACCAGAATTGAAGTTATCAATAAAGCGCGTGGTGGCCGAAGCACAAGAACTTTTGTTTATGAAGGTCTTTGGGATGAAGTAAAAAATCAATTGCAACCTGGAAATTTTGTGATTATCCAGTTTGGGCATAATGATGCGGGTGATATCGACAAAGAGAAATTCAGAGGCTCATTAAAAGGAAATGGCGATGAAACACAAGAAGTAACGCGTCCAGACAGCTCAAAAGAAATCGTACATACTTTTGGGTGGTATATGGTGAAATTCATCAGAGAAGCCAAAGAAAAAGGTGCCATTCCGATTGTGATAAGCTTGACGCCAAGAAACGAATGGCCAAATGACAAAGCGGAACGTAGAACTGACACTTATGTAAATTGGTCTAAAATTGCTGCAGAAAAAGAAAATGTTCCTTTTATTGACCTAAATGATATTGTTGCTACAAAATATGAGGCTTTAGGAAAAGAAAAAGTAAAACCATTTTTCCCAAAAGATCATACGCATACAGGAGCTGAAGGTGCAACATTTAATGCGCTGTCAGTTGCCGAAAGTCTTAAAAAATTGAAAGATTGCAATTTGAAAGATTATATTGAAAACGTGAAATAAATTATGAGTTTTGAGTTATGAATTATGAGTTAAACAAGCAACTCATAATTCATAATTCATAACTCAAAACTCATAAATAAAAAAACCTCGTCAATTAACGAGGTTTTTGTTTTTGAATACCTAAGTATTATTTTTTTGATTCTTCGATAGAAACTTTTCTGAATTCTTTCAAAAGTTTTTCAATTTCCAAAGTAGCTTTTCTAGCTCTTGGTCCTGCAGCTTTGATACCTTTTTCAGTTAAAGATTCTGCTTCAGCTTTAAATGTGTCAATTTCGGCGTTGATTTTTACTAATAGATCTTTCATGCTTATACTTGTTAAATTAAGGCGCAAAAATAAAAGTTTGCTCGAACTATAACGCACGTTTAGTGTTAAAATTATAACTGTTTTTGACGTTTGAGTTAATATTAATTTAACTCGAGTTGTTTAAATCTCTAAATCAATGGATTACAAAAATTAAAAATTTATCTTTTTTGAATATTTTTTTCCTTTTTGCTATTCTTACTCCTTCATAATCATGATTTAAAAGCTATTTTAAAGGTATTTCGTAAGAACTTCCTTCGCTTGATGGATATACTGCCAACTGATCCAGCACAATGCCTGTCTGGTTTACCTCAACTTTGATTGTGTGTTTTCCTTTCTCTAAATTCGATGCCGGAAGTTTTACAATGGCGCTGTTTCTTAAAACATTTTCTTTCCAAGTTTTATCTCTGTCTCTCGTATTTGTTTTAAAATTTTGTAAGACATTTTTATCCAATTGAACACTAATTTCATGATCAAAATTATTCGCGTGCGTTGGAAGCAAACGGACCTCGATTTCATATTCGCCCGAAGTCTTAATTTCAAATTCATAAGCCACAAAAGGCTTTTCTGTTTTGAAATATTGCTGTTTCAACGGAAACAAAGTTATCCCATTGTTACTGTACCCTAAACCATTGATCGCTTTCCATTGGTAATTTTTAAACCCTTTTTGAGAAACAAATTCTTTGGCTTGAATTGCGATTCTGTTCTCAGTTGATTTTTGTTCCTTTTTAACGAATTCAGACCTTTTAACCGAATCAAAAACAGGAAGATTCCTTGGATGCATCGACATCATTTTATTCCATTTTCCGTCGCTTAATTTGGTATTGTAAAAAGCTGTAAGTTCTTCAATCTTTTTATACGATTCAGAAGCCCTAGCTTCATATTTTTCCTTTTCTTTTTCATCCGAAGTAATCGCCGCCAAATTCCAATATAAAAACTTATGATTCATATAAGCTGCTCCTTTTACAGGATAAACTACTAATTGAAACCAAGCATCTTTGCGCTCCTGCGGAATAAAAGCAGAAAGACTATCCACTTTTTCTATTAAAATATTATATGCTTTTATTCTGCTCCAAATTTCCTTTTCTGAAAAATCAGAAATCTTTACTTGCGTTGTTGGTTCTGTTTGGCTCCAGCCCATATATTCTGGTTTTCTTAGAAAAGCCAAACGATAATATTCCTCAAAAACCGCACTTACTTCAGCACTTATTTTCGGAGAAAATTCTCTCGCCGACCAATCTTTCAAATATTGATTAAGCCCGTCAGATTTGATGCTGTTGATATTCCAAGCTATGTCCAAAAACAATTCTGTGTCATATTCCGCAGGTTTTATGTCGCCTACATTTACAATCCACATTTTTTTTGCTCCGTTTTCATAAGCTTTGTTCATTTCATACCAAATCAACCCCGGTTGCATTGTGCTCAGCCAAAGATAATCGTGCGGTCTTCCCCAATAACTAATATGATAATAAACACCGCTCCCTCCTGCTCTTTTTTGCTCATCTTCATTGCTCAAACGTCGAATGTAGCCGTAATTATCATCTGGCCAAACTAACGTAATATCACTCGGAACTTTAAGTCCGTTATCGTATAATTCCAAAACTTCTTTGTACGGAACAAAAGCTTGAGGAATTTCTGCTAAAGGCTTTTTAAACGTATTTGAAAGCATTTCTCGTTGATTTTGAATGATTTTCTCCACCATAGAAATTGATTCGTTCAAATCCTTTGCTCCTTCCATTTTGCTGTCGTGAACGCCACGCATCCCCAAAGTCATAATCGTTTCATTTTGCGCCGATTTTAGTTCGTCCAAACGCTCTTGCCAATATTTATCAACCTGAGTTTTATTCGTAAAATAATTGTAATCACCGTAAATTTTTGGTTTCCATTCGTCAACATTATTTCGCAGCATGGGCTCTGCATGCGAAGAACCAATTACGATATGATATTTCTGAGCCATTTCTTTATTTCCAGCAATCGTAAAAAATCCTTTTGTTGATGGATGCATGGCTGGCCAAATGGTATTGGCTTTTAACCTTAATAATAATTGGAAAATTTTTTCATAGGTTTTCGGGCCGATATCTCCTGTTTCTGGCTCAAATGTTTTGGCAGCCCAAGGTTGTAGTGCCCAATCTTCATCATTCAAAAAAATGCCTCGATATTGTACCGAAGGCGAAGAAATTATTTTTTGTTGCGGAAGTTTTAAAGAAAGCTTTTCTTGTTTGATTGGATGAACATCTGCCCACCATTTCCAAGGCGAAATTCCGAGACGTTCTGATATTTCGAAAATTGCATAAACGGTCCCGCGTACATCTGAGCCAACAATTACAAGATTATTGTTTTCTTTTTTGATCGAAAATTTTTCCCATTGATTCGAAAGTTCTTTTTGATCTTTTCTACTTTTAAACAAATCATCTGAAGTTTCTCCAATGTAAATTCCGTTTTTAGAAAATGAATTTGCTTGAAGTATTTCTGGTCGTTTTCCGGTTAATTCTTTGATATCATCAGCTAATTCATTTACTGCCCAGATAATTAATGGATCTGTGTTTTTATCAATGAAAATGTTTACTGCATTGTTTGAATCTGCAATTAAGAATTCGGTTGTGTTTTTCTTTTGGCAGAAAACATTTATGGATAAAATCGAGAAAATTAATAGCAGTATTTTTTTCATTTTTTTTTGTTTTGCCGCGAAGTCGCTAAGGCATAAAGTTTTATTCTCATTTTTGTCATTTCGACGAAGGAGAAATCTCCACGAGTAGTTCTACACAGATTGGCGCTTTAGATTGTGGAGTTTCTTGCGGAGATTCCTCGTTCCTCGGAATGACAAGATTCTGTTCTGATTGCGTATGATGGATTAAAATCCATCTCTACAATATGCCCCGAGCCTCCGGCTCTCAAAAAACTTAGAATCTTAGAACCTTTTTTACTCAACCACCTTCTTATTCACAATAACATTTTTAAAAGTCACATTCTTAATCAAACTTTTATCAATATCAGCCTTAACAGATTCAACATTTAAGTTTTCGAAAGTGAAATTTGACAAGCGTACATTTGGGTCGTTTTCTACTTTATAAAACATTTCGCATTTAAGATCAATATTTTTTAAAGTAACGTTATCTCCGTACGATAATGGAACATCTGGACGACCTTTCAAATCAAAAAACTGTTTCCAAGCTAAAATCGCCAGACCATTTTTAGTTTGTCCCTTAATATCTTCCAATCTGATGTATTCGTAAAGTTGTGGTGTATCAGGTCTCATTTTAAGATGCAGCAATATTGATGGACCATCCACTTCGCAATTGCGCATGATGATGTTTCGGTTATGAATCGCCTCACTTCCGTTGGTCAATGCAGAATGACAATATCCGAATTTACAGTCTTCAATAATTATATTGGTGTTTGGCCCATTGTTTTTATCTTGATCTGCGTAAGGTCCTTTTCCTCCTTTTAGTGCAATGGCATCATCATTTACAGACATAGTAGATCCTTTTATGAGTACATTGTTGCAAATATCAAGATCAATTGCATCTGTGCTTGGAGCATCGCCTTTTTGATGCGGAGAATAGATATAGGCATCCAGTATTTTTATGTTATTGCATTTGTAAAAATGATTCGTCCAGAAACCTGAATTAATGAATTTTATATCTTGAAGTTGTACGTTGTTCGAATTCCATACAAAAACTAATCTTGGTCTCGAAACTTCAAGATTGGTACATTTCGGATTTTCTTTTCGGCGCGCCCAGAAAGCATCCCAATATTTTCTTCCGTTTCCGTTGATGGTTCCTTTTCCTGAAATCGAAAAATTATCAACGCCATAAGCATTTACCAAAGCTGGGAAATAATCTAGATTTTGACCTTCCATTCTTGATGGCAAAATTGGATAATTGGCAATATCATCAGAACCTTTTAAAACGCCACCTTCGCTGATATACAAAGCTGTTTTTGGTTTAAAAAACAAAGCTCCACTCAAGTAAACTCCTTTCGGAATTACAATTACTCCACCTCCATTTGCAGCCGCTTTATCAATCACTTTTTGAATCGCAACTGTCTGCAGTTTTGTACTGTCTTTGCTTACGCCAAAATCAGTGATTGTGTATTTTTTTCCTAAATCTTTTAATTCAAGTTTCGTGTAAGTCTTAAACCAAACTGGAATTTCGGTTCCGTCAGGAAATTTGTCATTGCTGTATTTTTGTGAAAATGTGCTTTGCGATATTCCCAAAACACATAAAACTAAGAGTAATTTTTTCATTATGACTTATTTTTTCTTTTTTGATTCTACTATTTACGTTTCAGCCATTCCTCAGGAACATTCACAATACAAATATTCAGCGTTCTATTATCCTCAGAAAGCATAGCCGACTGAATTTCAATCTTTGTTCCGTCTCTGTTGAAAGTTGGATGAACGTGATCTGCTGCCGTTTCTTTATGTCCGGTTGTCAGCATCATCATTTCATTGGTCTTTCTGTCTATTAAATATAAACTTCTTGAAAAGTCATCACCAACAGCCCATCTTCCGTCAGAAGAACCGTGAACATGCCACAAACCGCTTCCGCTTTTGGTTTGTCCGGCAATAATCATTTCCCGTGTTCTTAAATTTACAATTGCCAAACCAGTAGGTTTTTCTCTTGTTCCAGAATTTCCCCAATTGCTTTCCTGACCCGGATTTTGTGGATTTCGAACTTCTGTACTAGAAGTCACTTCAACTGGAGCATCTTTTTGAATATCAATTTTTCGATGTCCCATGATCGCCATCGCTACTTCATCTTTTGAAATTACAACTTCGTGCGTAACCCATTCATAATCCGATTCTGGATACAAAGGTCTCAAACCAGATCCGTCTGACATTACAGTCCAAGTACGTTGTGGTGATTTTCCACCCGTTTCCCAGCAAAAAACCAGCTCACCCGGATTCCAGATATTCGATTGGATATGTCCCACTTGAAATGGCACGGAAACAACATGCTTAATTTCGCCTGTTTTGATATTCATACTGCTTATTCCGCCAGGACCCGCTCCCATATTTCTCGGGCCGAAACTTTTTTCAATTTTAATATTCGGATCTAAATGTCTTGCCGCTTCTTCTTTTCCAATTCTGAAATAAACTTTGTCTTCATCAGCATCTAAAGCCATATCTCCTGAAGCACCCATTTCTGGGTTTGTTGTGCCGCAAACACGTTCGTAAGCCGAGACAGGTTTCATTTTTCCTTTTTCGCTATCTGCAAAAACCGCTTCAAGATTGACTTCCATGATTTGCATTTTATCAGCTTCGCCTTTTCGCATAAAATACAATTTCATTGATTTTTGCGCCATGCATAAAGTCCCGGTATAACCGCCTTCAGTAACTTGAACCATTATTCCTGACTTTTCGTTTACTGCCATTGCTTCTCCGTTGGCTCTTTTGGTTCTAAAAATGAGCCATTCGCCATCTGCAGTCCATTGTGGATGCGTTGGATATGTTTTTGAATCTCCAGCTGATTTGGTTGTTAAAAAGATTAAATCAATTCCAGTTACAGGATCCTTGATAATCTTTTTTTCTGATGGAAAACGTTTTCCTATTTGGGCAAAAGCGATTGTGCCGAGTAATAAAAAAAGTATGTTGATTGTTGATTTCATATGCTGTTGGGTGTTTTGCCACGAAGGCACTAAGACACAAGGTTTTTTTGAATTGCTTTGTGGATGAATCTCGCAAAGGCGCTACGTCGCAGCGTTTTTTTTTGTTTTTAACATAGAATTTGGCTAAAGCCGATAGTTATAACTTATATTTTACCTCCAGTTAAAACTGGAGGCAATTAAAATTAAACTTTAAAACTTTGCGCCTCCGCGACTTTGCGAGAATTGACTTTGCTTAATTTATTTTACAAACAAATTAGGAAACTCATAACTCATAATTCATAACTTATTTATGCAGATTATCTTTTCCTTCGATTTTCAATTGAATAGAACTATCGTTTATTTGAAATTGACTGTCTTTCAAAAGTAAAATCACCTCAGCTCCGGCCAATAAAACTGGTCCATAACCGTGAGCTGCAAAAACATTTACAGGACGATAATAATAAAATGCAGGATCAAATCCCATTCCGGTTCCAACGCAGGTTCCTTCGACTTGTCCTTTATCATTTACTTTTGTCGCTACGGCATTCCATGCCAATAAAACTGCTGGTGCGTAGGTCATTTTATCAACGTAACCTCGATTGATTGCTCTTGCGATCGAATACGCATAAATTGCTGTCGCAGAAGTTTCTAAATATGAATCATTTCGATCTAATAATTGGTGCCAAAAACCAGTTCCGTCTTGATATTGAACCAATCCTGCAATGTGTTTTTGCAACTGAGTTAAAACTTGATTATATCCTGGATGATTTTTTGGTAAAACTTCTAATAATTCAACCATTGTCATAACAGCCCAACCATTTGCTCTCGCCCAATGAAACTGCGGATGAACTTGCATTGACTCCACCCACCCATGCATGTAAATTCCTTTTTGGCTGTTAAACATTCTTTCAGAAAACTGATTTACCTGTTTTACTGCATCATCGTAATATTTTGCATTTCCGGTATAACTTCCCATTTGTGCCAAAGCAGGAACACTCATAAACATATCATCCAGCCAAAGCGTGTTATCCTGCGGTCTGTTTCTTGCCAGAGTTCCATCCTTTAATCGGAATTGTTTGTTGCTTATAAAGTCGATGTAATTATTTACCAACGGATCAATATTAGCTTTCAATCCATCTTTTTTAGCTTTGATAAATGCCGCACAAAGAGCTCCAGCAAAATCTAGCGCTTCAGGATGAAGCGTTTTGAGCATATCTTTATCTTTGATGTTTTTTTCGTTATAATTCTCGGCGATATCAGCAATTAACTGAATTCTTTTGTTCGAGTAATCTGCAAAATATTTTTCGCCTGTTGCTTTTGAAGCCAAAAGCATTCCGGCATAAGTCACTCCCCACTCATAACTTGTCAATCTAAAAGCGCCGGGTTCAAAAATAATATCCTGATTTCCTTTTTTGTAATTCGTTATTTCAGCTTTTGTATTTGCATCAACAATTTTTGAAGCCGAATTTTTATCTAAAAAATTATATACTCTGTCCAATACCTCTTTTATGTTTTCTTTTTGTGGAATAACATAAGGCGTTGGATAGTCTGGTTGCATTAAATGTAATGGAGCTGTTGCATCTGTTTTTTGAGCGTTTGCAGTACCAAATACTCCAAAAGCGAATAACGTTATTGTGGTTAATTTGTAGTTCATGGTTAGTATTTTTAGTTAGTAGAAAATTAAATTATTTGCTCACTTCAACCGTTATTTTGGCTGAAAGTTGTTTTGCTAAAGTGGTAACATAATTGCTAAAATAAGTGGCATCTTTAAAGTTTTTATCGGCGCTTAGCTCCCAGCCTGCAATGGCATAATAAGTGATTTTTTTATTGTTTTCGATTGTCAGCTTTGCCAAATACGAATCGGTTAACTGACCTGTTTTTGGTGCTTCGATATAACCTTTGTATATTTTTTTCGGAACTAAAATTGCAGTTCCCAAAATCCATTCGCGGTTGTAGGTTAAATTATCATGCTGAATAAAACAAACCCAATCACCAGCTTCAACAACTTGAAGTGGATTTTTACTATTGATATTTGAAATTGCTGCCAAAAATGTTTCACCACCTTTTAATCCGGTCATTGAAACTGTGTTTTCGTAGCCATACATTCCAGGCCATATTGAAGTCGTTTCCTGAACTTGATAATTATTTCCAGATGCTTTCCAATTTTGGTATTTATAACTCAAAACCGAATTTACTGGACCTTCGCTTACAATTTTGAAAGTTGTTTTTTCCACATTATTTAATGTATCATTTGTTAAAATTCCAAGTCGGTTGATTTTGTCATTAATCAATAAAGCGTAACCACCCAAACCAGCAGAATTTCCAACCGGAAAAATATCTCTTCCCCAATCGTACATCACATGATAATTGTCTTCAACAGCTCCTTTGTCATTAATTCCGACATTTTCAGGCGTAATGGCAGGGATTTTTTTCCCGAAAACGTCTTTAGAATTTCTTCCATCCAAATAATGTCTGAAGCCTACTTTGTCATTTTCCCAAGTTGGACCATCAGTTTGATATTTTTGAAAACCTAATTTTTTATGCACTTGATTCGCCATTAAAATTTCTTCACTTGCAGGCTGAACTGGCAAATCTTTGGCTTCTCTTTTTCCAAATCTAACACTGGTTTTTATTGGAAATTTTGGATCTTTCAATGACCAGCTTAATGTTGCTGTTTTCTTTTCGTTTGGTGTAAAATCAGTTACCAAGAAAAGTTCGTCCCATTTTCCATCGCCGTTCAAATCGTTCAACTGTGCTGGAATTGTATCGTTTTTGCTGATCAAAATTGGAAAACTGTTTGCCACATATTTTGCTCCAATTTGACTTCTTTTGATGCTGATTGCTTTTTGCGGAACAGCAATATCAGCAGTATTTGTTAGTGTAATTTTTGTTCCTGATGACTTTTGCTGTGCGGCGCAATTCGCTAGAATTACGGTTACAAAAGCAATTGACAAATAATATTTTGTTTTCATTTTGTTTTGTTTCAGGTTTCAAGTTTCAGGTTTCAGGTTTCAGGTTAAAAATTAATGCTTAATCCAAGTGAAAAACTTCTTTTAATGAAATCGCAACCGGCGAATTATCAGGATTTGTTTCCATGATATCTCCCATGTACGCCCACCATTTTTTTACAATTGGATGATTTGGCAAATAATCAAAATCAAAATCGGGACTAATTTTCTGCACGGCAAAAAGCGTCAAAGTTTCTTCATCTAAAAAAATACTATAATCCTGTATTCCAGTTTCTGAAAGCAAAGCCGCTAATTCTGGCCAGATTTCGTCGTGTCTTTTTTTGTATTCAACTTCAAAACCATGTTTTAACTGCATTTTGAAAGCGTTTCGAATTGTGTTTTTATTTGCCATTTTTTTTAGTGTTTTAAATTTATTTGAACTTGCTTGTCTCTATTGCAAACAATTTCACCATTTATGTATTCAAGTTCTGCAACTTGTATCGAACTTCTTTTTGTTTCGTAACTATCTACTCCTTTATTTTCGGGAGTTCTTCCCGGATGTGTAAAATAAAAAATATAGGCTTTATCTCCTTCAACTATTACATCTGGATGGCCTCCAATCACTTTATCATCTTCACCAGTTCCGGGAGTTTGAAGAATATTTTTTTCTTGACGTTTCCAATTTAAAAAATCTTCAGAAGAATAAATGTTCAAACCTCGCCAAGAATCTGTTACCATCCAGTTTTTTCCTTTCCAAGTAAAAACTTTTGGTCCTTCGCCTCTGTCTTTTATGATTTTCGTTCCGCTGTCCGTCCAATTGTACAAATCTTTACTATCAGCATAATAAATTGATTTTCCATCATTTTCATTATTATAAAACATTCTCCAAGTACCGTTTGGCAACTGAAAAACCGAAGCGTCAATACATCTTTCTGAGGCCAATTTCAATTCAGATTCAAAATTCCAATCCATTAAATTTGTGCTCGTCAAATGAATAATCGAACGCGGATGATACCAATCCTTGAAAATTCCGGGAACGATGGTCAAATACATATGATATTTGTTTTTGTATTTTATGACATCTGGTGCCCAATAGGTCACATCTTTTAATTTGTAATTGATATTGCAAGTATCTTTATAGGTCCATTTTGTACCATCTTCAGAAGTTGCAACACCAATTTTTGTTCCATGAACCCAAGTAATTCCTTTTGCTGTCGAATCTTTTGCTCTTCGATTGGTGTAAAACATGAACCATTTTTTCTCCTTTTGGTTCCAAATAATGGTTGGGTCAGCGGCTCCATCATAAATTGGGTCGCGGAATAATGGTTTTGAAGCAATATGTTTTTTATCTTTTCGAATGTCTTTTTGTGCCGTCATTGTTAAGCTGAACAATGAAGTTATTAGGATTGGAAAAAGATATTTTGGTTTAATGTTCATTTTGATTTTATTGTTGTTTTGTTCTAATATGCTGAAAGTATTACTCTCGCAGATTCTGCAGATTTTGCAGATTCTTTATTTTTTATTTCTCTCTTTCGTCGAAATGACAAACTATGCGTGTAAAACTATTTCTCAATTATTTTTCTTCTCATTATCATTTACCCAATCATCTGTTCTAAAAGGTGATGCGGGCAAATTCTCAGCGTTGAAAAAATTCGGTTCTGGAACTGCTTTCCATGCAAAACGAACTGCAATTGGCTCTTTTACTTTTTCAGAAGAAACTACAATTGTTTTGCCTTCAATTTTTGCTATTGCCGGATAAAACACTTTGTCGTTTCCCGCAATTTCAAATTCTTTCAACTCTTCATTACTCTTTTTGAATCCGTTTTGGACATCATCAAAAAACAATTTGATTCGCTGTTTTTTGATTTCCATGTGATTGTAAGTTGGCCCAGAAAATACTAATTTACTTTCTCCATACGTTTTTGCTTTTGCAATTAATGCCAAACGATAACCCACAGTTTGCTTGTCAATTGGATGAATATTTTCAGCATTTCCAACATCGGTTGTAACGACCATTCCACTGTTTGGGATTACTTTTGAAGACAACAATTGCGCTTCTCGAATATCTGGATTTTGTCCTTTATGTGGGGCGATCTGAACAAAATAAAACGGAAAATCGCCTTGATTCCATTCGCTTCTCCAACTTTTTACCATTGCTGGAAAAAGGCTTCTGTATAAAAAGGCTTTCTCAGCATTGCTTTCGCCTTGGTACCAAATAACGCCTTTCATTGTATAATTTGTTACAGGATGCAACATCGCATTATACAGTACATAGGAAGTTTTATTTTCTTCTTTTTTAGGCTTTTTTGGCTGACTTTTAGAAACATCTCCATTATTTGCAAAACGTTCTTTTGCTAAATCTGCGTAATAATTTTCTAATTTTTCTTGGAACAATTTCTCATTTTTTGCATCTTGTTCTAAAATTGGAAGGAAATCTGTGTTTTGTTCTAAAACAGATTGCGCAGTCCAAGATTCGGCTTTTGTTCCGCCCCAAGAAGTCGAAATCAATCCAATTGGAACTTTTAAATTTTGGTACAAATCTCTTCCAAAGAAATAAGCAACTGCCGAAAAAGTCTTAATAGTCGATGGCGAACATTCAGCCCAATTTCCTGTAACATCTTCTAATGGTTTTTGCGAAGCTTTTGTTTGAACCGTAAACAATCTGATTGATGGAAAATTTGCATTTTGGATTTCTTCTTCATAATTTTTTACTCCCGTTTTCCAAGTTCCTTCTTCTTTTCCAACAGGAAAATACATATTCGATTGTCCAGAGCAAATCCAAACTTCGCCAATTAAAATATTTTTAAGAACAATTTTATTTGATGCTTCAATTGAAATATCATATTGTTTCTCGCTTCCTGCTGGTGTGTTTACAGCTGTTTTCCAAGTTCCATCAGTATTTGCTGTAATTTCTACAGGAATATTTTGCCAACCCAATTGCAGTTTTATTTTCTCATTTGGAGAAGCCCATCCCCACAAATTCACTTTTGAATTTTGCTGCAAAACCATATTATTTCCAACCAAAGCAGGAAGTTTTACTTGGGCATAGACTGCTAGTTTTAATCCTAAAACAATGAATAATAACAACAGTTTCTTTAAATAAATCATTCGAAATCCAATTTTAATACTAAAACTTTAAAGATAAAGTACTAAAACGATATCGGTATCCTGTGCTTCCCTGTTTTACAACAGAAATATCAAAAAACAAAAAAGGCAGCAACGAGTGTTACTGCCTTCGTAAAATCAAAACCACTTAATTTTACCTTTACCATATTAACGAAAACCAATATCCTTAAAATGATTAGTCAAATATATTTATTAAATAACTGAAAACTATCCTGTTGTAACCTGCTCGATTATAAAAAAACCGTCTCAAAAAATGAGACGGTTTCTAACGTGAAAAAACCAAAAAATAAGTTGTTTATTAATACCCTGGATTCTGCATTGCCGCTTTTTGTTCTGCAGTCAAAGGTTTTCCGCTTGCGTAAACTCCATCAAGGAATGTCTGCGGAATTGGGCGCAGATTATGATACTCTTGAATATTTGGAGCAGCTTCGATATTATAAGCTTTTGCTCTAGCAACTAATGTTTTAGTTCTGCTTAAATCTTCCCAACGATGGAATTCCCCACACAATTCTCTTGTGCGTTCATTAAGTACTAAACACAACATTCTGTCATAATCTGTTCCGTAACCAAGTTTCGAAATAACAGCCATGTCTTCTGCAGGTAATGCAGTAATGTTGCTTATTGTCAAATTCGTTGCAGTCGTTGCAACCGCAATATTATTTGACTCATAATAAGAGTTTTCAGGAATGTAAGAAATTGGAATTCCTGCTTGACCTGTTGTTGTATAAGCTGCTGAACCATCGGCGTAAGCGGCACGATTTTCACCAGCCTTGTAAGCCGCACGAGCACGAACTGCATTAATATACGGCAATGCATCTGCATAGGTAGCGCCTCCGGCTTTTGCCAAGCGAATTTTTGCTTCAGCAGCCATTAAATACGTTTCTGCAGAACGCGCCAATGTAACGTCACGCGAACCTTTTATGTTACTCAAATCGATTCTGTTTCCATCCATATATTTGCTTAAAGACGGGAATCTTACATCAGCCATTAATCCAACTTTATCAGCTGCGTACGCTACATAAACACTCGGAATTGTTTTTCCTGTTTTTGGATAAATGATGACATCAGTATTTTTAGTTTTTGCAAAACGTGTGTCTGAAGCTGTATTCACAACATACATAATTCCTAAATCGCCATTTTTGTAAACAGCACCTGATGCATTATTGACAATACTTTTTGTTTGAAAACTTTTCCAGAAACGAGAATCATTTACATGATCAAAAGCATCATACACAAAATAAGTTGGGGCCAAACGGCTAAAAGGTCTTCCGCCGGCAAGGTTACGCTTCATTTGGGGCAATTGGTCGTAAGTTGAAAGGAAATACAAATGCTGCTGATTTCCTCCAGTTGTCAATGTGCTAGCATTAAACTGAGCAGACAAAATTAATTCTGGAAGTTTTTCATTTGCACCATCAGCAGTTGTGTATGACCATAAATTATCATAATTCGCCGCTAATGGGTGGTGTGAAATTACCTCGTCTGACAAAGTAACAACCTGCTGCAAATCGGCAGTTTTTGTTGTTCCGTTCCAGCTGTCGTTGATTTCACTGGCACGTGTCAAATAAGCTTTCGCCAAATAATGAGCTGCAGCATCTTTCGTAATTTTTGCAGGAGCACCAGCATTTCCTAATAAATTATAAGCCTGAGTAAAATCAGCAATTACTTGATTTAAAACTTCTTGCGGGGAAGCTCTTGTGAATTCTAACTCAACGGTAGAACTTGTTTTCAATTTTAAAGGAACAGCGCCATATTGACTTACCAATTGCAGATAACTGAAAGCTCTTAAAAAGTACCCTTCACCTAAAGCCGTTTTTTTGATGGCATCATTTGATGAAACAATATTTGTTGCCGATTCAATTAATGTATTTGCATTACCAATTCCAATATATAAATTATCCCAATGTGTATTTGCTGCAACAGTATTCGCATTCGAAACCGTTACGAAAGCTTTAAAACCAGAAGAATAAGAATTCCAAATCCAGTTTGAAGGGTCGCCTCCAGCATGAAACTCATCAGTTCCAGATTCTGTTGCACAAAGTGGCACTTCTCCTTGGAATTCTGCTGCAAATACTTGATAATATGTTCCGACAGCCAATGCCTGAATTCCTGCCTCAGTTTTATAATAGTCTTGGCTATAGGCAGTTGTCAACTCTTCGTCAAGAAAATCTTTGTTGCATGAGCTGCCTACAGTAAGCGCCGCAACAAGCATTAAATTGATATATAGTTTTTTATAATTTTTCATAATGATGTTTTTTAATTAATTTAGAATCCTACATTTAACCCTAAAGTTATACCTCTGTTTGACGCTGTTGTTTGCGTATCCAAATCAGTCCATTTTACTTTTGTGAAAACCATACCTGGATTATTCACTTGGCAATATATTCTCAATTTTGAAAGTCCAAGATTCTGTACTAAATCTTTATCAAAATGATATCCAAGAGAAATATTTCTCATTTTCAGGAACGAACCATTACGGTATCCTAAAATTGGATAATAAGGATCTCCTGTACCGGCAGAATAAATTGGTTTTTGATATTCTGAATTAATGTTGTTATCATTATAATAATTTATAGATCGCTGGCTTCCTTTTGCCCCTTCATTCTCACCACCTGTATCATATAAATAGCCCATTTTTCCGTAAACAAAGAATGTTAATTCAAAATTTTTGTAATTGAAATTATTGGTCATACCAAAAATATATTTTGGATCTTTTGAACCAATGATCACACGGTCATTATTTGCATCGATTTTATAATCTCCATTTTGATCTACCGGTCTTGCATTACCAAAAGAAAAAATATTTGAACCTGCAGCGGCATTGAATTTCGCCATTTCTGCAGCATCTTCAGGTTTCCAAATTCCATTAGATTCAAAACCATAAATTACGTTTTGAGAATTTCCAATGAACAAGTTGTTATTAATGTCGTCAAATTTTCCATTTTGAAGCGAAACAATTTTGCTTTGCTGATAAGAAGCACTGATATTAGTTGTCCATTCAAAATCTTTAGAAGTAACGTTTACTGTATTCAATGTAAGCTCAACTCCATGTCCTTCTGTTTCTCCAACGTTTTGGTAAGTATCTTTTACTCCAATAACTGTTGGTACGCTACTTTTCAACAATAAATCTGTTGTTTTACTAGTGAAATAATCCAAAGCACCAGATACTCGATTAGTGAACAATGCGAAGTCAATACCATAGTTAAATTGAGCGGTTCTTTCCCAACCTAAATCAACATTTCCCAAAGAAGTATTGTTTACAACTCCAGATCCATTTGGATATACAATACCTACCAATGGCGGTTGTGTCGCGTATGCTGGAACTGCAGCATTTCCAGTTTCACCATAACCAATTCTCATTTTTAATTGGTTGATCCAAGTTACATTTTCCAAGAATTTCTCTCTATTGATAACCCAGGCTGCAGAAGCACTTGGGAAAAATGCCCATCTGTTTTCTGACGCTAATTGCGAAGCTCCATCATAACGTCCAGAAGCAGTAAACAAATATTTGTCAGCATATGAATAATTTACGCGTCCCATATAAGAAAGCAAACCTGTATCAGTCAAACCAGAAGAATAGCCAGCTAGTGTAACATTTGCAGGAGTTAGCGCATTCCATTTGTTTTCAGGATTTTTAATATCATTAGCAGACATTGAACTATTCTCATTGTGATATTCTGTCTGGCTCATTAACAATGTTCCTCCAAAAGTATGATTTCCAAATGTTTTATTATATAAAAGCAAGTTATCCAATGTATATGAAATTGTTTGCTCTTTAGCTAGAGAGGCAAAACTAGTTCCAGAACGAATAGCCGATTTTCCATCTAAATATACACCATCACGATATGAAGTAAGATCTGGACCAAAATTGATACGGTATTTTAATCCGTCTAATTTGGAAGAAATTCCACCCAAATCAAACTGTGCATATAAACTACCAAAAGCACGCAAAGTTATACGCTGATCTTGAGACAATTTATATTCATCAACAGGAGTTCTGATTGTTGAATCTCCACCTGGGCTATCAATTCTGTTTCCGTTGCTGTCATAAGGAACAGCATAAGGAAGGTTGGTGCGGGCAGTTGCATAAATTCCTGTTGAACTTGTAACCGCAGTTCTACCTACGTTTGACTGTCCGTATTCATTAATACCATAACTCGTATTAAGGCTAACACCCATAGAAAACCATTTTGTTGGCGTAATATCAACGTTTGCTGTACCGCTATAACGTACATAACTTTGTCCGAATAAAGTTCCTGTGTTATCTAAATAACCGAATGAACCGTAACCTTTCATTTTTTCAGTTCCACCGCTTACACCAATTGTATGCTGTTGCGTGATTCCTGTACGTGATACAAATTTTGTCCAATCTGTCGTTGCTACTTTTGAGCCATCCCAAGTTGTAGTAAGATTTCCGTTAGCATCTCTCCAACCTTTTTCAATATTTGCCCACGCAGAAGGATCTGCAGAAGCCAAGAAAATCAATTTGTCATTTTCAATGGTAGGCGCATCTCCTTTTGGAAAAGCAGATGGATTAGAGTAATATCTCCCCCAACGACGAAATTCGATATATTCTCCTGCCGTCATCATTGGCGCATTTTCATGAATAGTTTCTGTCATCAATGACGTATCATAATTCAAAGTGAATTTTCCGTTTTTACCTTTTTTCGTCGTTACGATAACAACTCCATTTGCACCACGTGAACCATAAATCGCAGTAGCCGAAGCATCTTTTAAAACGTCGATTGTTTCAATATCTGTCGGATTCAAGAAATCGATTCCACCAGAATTGGCATCAACACTGATTTTTCCTGTTGATGGGTCGGTCACCAATCTTGTATTTAAAGGAATACCATCAACTACATAAAGAGGTGCATTTGACGCAGAAATAGAACGAGCACCACGAATAGTAATAGCTCCTACAGTTCCAGGTCGCTCACTTGAAGCAACATCCACACCGGCAGCTTTTCCTTGCATGGCTTGTACTGCATTGACAACAGGTCTTGATGCAATTTCATCAGCATTTACACTTACGATTGATCCGGTAAGATCCTTTTTCTTTTTTGTACCGTAACCTACTACGACTACCTCCTCAAGAGAATTGTCTTCTTCTTTGAGCACTACATTGTAAACAGTAGCAGCTCCAACGGTAACTTCTTGTTTTTTAAAGCCGATAAAACTGTAAACAAGAACATTTCCAGTAGCGACATTAATAGAGTAACTTCCATCCAGATCTGTACTTACACCATTCTGGCTTCCTTTGACAAGTACGTTGACACCTGGAATTGGCAATCCTGTAGCGTCTTTAATGGTACCTTTGACTACTTTGTTCTGCGCGTAGCCAGATGCATGCAATAATGCAAAAATGGCTATGAGCAGCAGCACATTCAATTTGTTTTTCATAAAAGTTAAATTTGGTTAATTAATTAGTTACTCAAATTTATTTAGAAGTTAATTCGGCACTATCCTGTAGTGTCCTGCAAAGCAATTTAGTAGCATTCTAATTTACAGAGTTTTACAAATTACTTTTAAGTTTTTTTTAACCATAAAATCCTTCAAAGCCTTGATTTTCAAAGGCAATTGAAGAAAAAAACTCCTAAATGCGAATATCCGAATCAAACAATATTTTTTTTTCAGATACCATATTTTTATTCAAAATTTTTATCGAATATAATATTAATATCTGAAAATTATGACAATTCGAACAAAAAAATGTAATCGATTGCATTTTTATTTTGAGAAAATTGTTTTACACCTCAATTTTAGCATCATTTATTGAACTTATTTATGCACTTAAAACAAAAAAAAACCGCCTCACGAATGAGACGGCTTTCAAAAACAAAAATAAAAAAGTTTAGTAACCTGGATTCTGCCAAGCTGCTTTTTGCGCTGGAGATAAATTAGAACCATCATCATTCAACAATCCATCAATGAATGTTTGAGGAATTGGACGAAGTTCGTGTTTATTCGCTGTGATATTAGTTGCTGCTTCAGCATTAAATGCTTTAGCACGCTTGATAAGCATTCCTGTACGAGAAAGTGTTTCCCAACGTTGCCATTCTCCTAAAAGCTCACGAGTTGACTCGTTAAGAATAAAGTTGATAGCACGTTCTTTATCAGATGAAGCTCCAATTTTAGACATAATTGCTTCGTCTTCCGCAGGTAAATTGTTAGGGAAAGAAGTCAATCTTAAATCTGAAGCTGCTGTTGTAACCGCAACTGTAGGGTTAGATAAGTAATATGTATTCATATCTAAGTTAGAAGCTGTAAAGTTTGTAGCAGAACTTCCTGTATTTAAAGGATTCACTTTAAACGCTTGAGAACCGTCATTATAGTAAGATCTGTTTTCTCCAGCTTTCCATTGCGCTCTTGCTCTTACCACGTTAATGTCCTGCATTGCATTTCCATATTGGCTAAGACGAACATAACATTCTGCACGAATTAAATAAGTTTCAGCAAGACGAGCCATAATTACATCACGGTGTGCATCACCTCTTTCAGCAGTACGAGAACCGTCATCTGTTTTATTGATACCAGCAAAGAAGTTACAAATTGGTTGATTTTTGAATGTTGGCGCAACATAATTCCCATTTTGATACAATACTAAAGAGTTAGGAACAAATTGTCCTTTTTTAGCAGTCAAAGTTCCGCTTGTTGCCGTTTGTCTCTTTCCAGTAGCCCATTCTGGCAAACGCCCTGCAGCATCTGTCCAAGTTGGAGCCTGAACACTTGCACCAAATTTAGCACCATTGTATGTATTGTCATTTTTAGTATTCAAAATCATAACAATCGCAGGATCACCAATAGCTACTCCAGCATTTGCAGTTACTACAGTATTAGTTCCATAAACTGTTCTAAAAGTTTTCCACATACGAGCATCGTTTACGTGATCAAACACAGCATATGTATATTCTGTTGGACGACAACGTTGGAAATCCATACTACCGATCCAAACTCCACGCTTTACCCATCCTCCTGAGAAGCTTGAAAACTGAGGAGCAAAATAATTGTATGTACGGTTTCCAAAACGACCTACAGTAGATGCATCACCATTGTGACCTGCAGCCATCAAAATTTCACTCAACTGCTCATTTGGACAATCAATTCCTGTCCAGTTTGCATATAAATCACTGTAATTAGCAGTCAAAGGACCACGAGCTGTAATTGCATAAGAACAAGCATCGATTGCTTCCTTAAGATCTGCATCTTTATAAGAAGCATTCCAAGAATCATTACGCTCAGATGAACGGAACAATAAAGCTTTTGCTAAAAAGTGAGCAGCAGTTGCTTTTGTCCAAGTAACTCCTTTTCCATAAGTAAAAACTTCACCTTCAAAAAGCTTGTAAGCCTCACGGAAATCAGCTATTACTTGTTCCCAACATTTTTCTTCTGTAGCACGCTCATAGTTACGAACAACTCCTTCAATAGGTTTAGTTTGAAGAACAACACCTCCGTATTGCGCAACAAGTTTATAATAATTAAATCCTCTTAAAAAGTAAGCATGAGCCAAAATACGATTTCTAGTTTTTAGATCTGGAATTACTTTTTCAGCTTTAGCAATTATCGTATTAGCAGATGCAATTCCATAGTACATTTCATCCCAAACCGCATTCGGGTTAGTTGCATTTCCATTTGCTGCTCCTGTTGCAGTTGAGGCACCTACTGGACCAAAACGATTATCATAGGTATTCCACATTTCATTTGTAAGGTCATTTGCATTGGTAAACTCATCTGTACCATACAAAGTAGTTCCATAAGACCATTCAAAACCAAAATGCCAACGAATATTACCATAAAGCGATACTGTTAATGCCTCAAGACCTTCAGGAGTATCAAAATATGCTGTCGAATATGCATTTGTTTGTTCTTCGTCCAAGAAATCTTTTGAACATGATGAGAAGGTTACCCCTGCCATTATCAAAAGACCGATTCCGATATTTTTTATATTATTCATTTTGTTACTTTTAAATGTTATAATTCAATTCGCCAATAATTTATTAGAAACCAACTTCAATGCCCATTACATAGCTGCGATTGAAATATGTTCTTTCAGTATCAAAATCATACCATTTTAAAGATTGGTAGATACTTCCTGGATTTACAGCTTGAACATAAAATTTCATGTTTGCCAATCCAATTTTATTTGCAACATCTTTAGATAAATTATAACCCAAAGAAATATTACGAATTTTCACGAATGATGCTTTTTGGAAACCAAGTAGTCCAGAAAAAGGATCTGCTGAACCTGAAGTTGCCTGACCTAAAATTGGTTTTTGGAATTCAGCATCTGGATTATCTGGAGTCCAGTAATCCGTTTCACGTTGGTTAGCATGTGCTGTCAAAGCTTCTCCTCCTAAAGACGCCGTGTAACCTGTACGTCCGATGATATTGATTCCTAAATCAAAACCTTTATAAGTGAAACTGTTATTCCATCCTCCTGTCCAACGAGGATTGCTGTTACCAACAACTACACGATCAGTAGCATCCATTTTGTAATCGCCATTTTGATCTTTAGGTCTTACGTTACCTGGTGTAAATTTGTAACCATTAGCATTCCATTTAGCCATCTCAGCAAGATCTTCTGGTGTGTTTTGCCAAAGACCATCATTATCGTAACCGTAACGAACAGCGATCGATTGTCCAATAAACCAAGAGTTGCTTACCATGTCTTGTGCACCATTTGCCAACGAAACGATTTCATCTTTTTGGAATGCAGCATTCAAATTAGTCTCCCAAGTAAATCCTGTACCAGTTTGAATTGGAATAAGATTAAGCGTTACTTCAACCCCATGATTTTTTGTTTCACCAATGTTCGAAACAATGTATGGATATCCAGATACTGGTGGTATATCTACTCTTAATAATAAATCTTTAGTATCAGATTTATATGCATCAATTACACCGCTAATTCTGTTATTCAAGAAACTAAAATCAAGACCAAGATTGTATTGAGTAGTTTTTTCCCAACCTAAGTTTTTATTTGGCATTCCAGTTTGATTAGCTGTATAATAAGGTTCATTAGTAGTAAAACCTATAGCATTGCTTTGACCATTAAAAGGAAGGAAAATTTGGCTAATATTCCCTAAAGTTCCATAAGGATCAACAGAAGAGTTACCAGAAGTACCAAAACCTAAACGAAGTTTTAAGTTTTTAATCCAATCAACATTTTTCAAGAATTCCTCGTTGTTGATACGCCAAGCTAAGGCCGCAGAAGGGAAAAAGTCCCATTTGTGTCCCTCAGATAATTGCGTAACTCCATCCCAACGTCCTGATACTGTCAATAAATAACGATTGTCATAACCATAATTTGCACGAGCCATATAAGAACTAATAGCACGTTCTGTAAGACCTGAACTCATACGTGCATTATTAGCCGCATTTGTAGCATCTACTGAACCCATTGCATTCCATAAGAATGAAGGCTTAGGAATATTATTAGCACTCATTTGAGAGTTTTCTATATTCCAAGATGATGCTGTCTGTAATAAAGTCATACCAACTTTATGCTTAGCGGCAAATGTGCGATCGTAGTTAATGATGTTATCTACAGTCCATGAAAAATCACGACGGTTTGAAAGGCGGGCAAAATTTGTACCAGCACTACCATTTGAATTCACTTTCAAAGATGATGTTCCATCTATGTAAACACCTTCTCTCCAGCTACGGAAATCTGGTCCAAAGTTTAATTTATAAGTAAGTCCTTCTAATGATTTTGTCATTTTACCAAAATCTAAATTAGCAGAAAAATTACCTAAGACACGCATTGTTTGAGATTGTTGTGTACTTTTATTCCATTCATCCATGATCGTGTAAACACCTGATTCACCACCTGGATTAATAATCAAATTGCCATTTGCATCATAAGGAACAGCAATGTTGTAAATTTGTTTAGCAGCCCCATAAATTGCATCTGGTGCTGTACCACTTCTTGCACTTAAAGTCGACATTCCATAATCTTGCTCACTCCACGAAACATTAAAAGAAGCAGTCATTTTAAACCAATCAACTGGAGTAATATTTGAAGTCAATTTTGCAGTATATCGCTTATACCATTGTCCTTTTTGAGTACCTTGATTATCTAAATATCCAACAGAACCATATGTATTCACTTTTTCAGAACCTCCACTTGCACTAATAACATGTTCTGTACTAACTCCACCTTGAGTTACATATTTAGTCCAATCTGTGTTCGTTACTTTAGAAGCATCCCATGTACCGCTTGCCCATCCTTTCAATACATTATCTCTTGATGTTTGGCCGTCTAATGCACTGTCAAAAATTAATTTATCATTTGCAAGCGTAGGTGTTGCTGGATTAGCATATTTAGTTGGATCAAGATTGTATGCAGCCCAACGTCTGTAAGTAATAAAATCTTCAGCACTCATTGATGGTGATCTATCAACAATTTCAGAAGTAGTTACTGTACCAGTATAATTCAAAGTAAATCTACCAGATTTTCCTTGTTTAGTTGTTACGATAATAACCCCATTTGCACCACGAGATCCATAAATAGCTGTTGCTGAAGCATCTTTAAGAATATCCATAGATTCAATATCTCTTGGATTTAAAGTTTCAATTGCAGATGCAGACATTAATGGCACTCCATCAACAACATACAAAGGATCATTACTTGCAGTCAAAGATCGATTACCACGAATACGTACGGTACCAACACTTCCCGGACGCTCGTTTGTTGTTACATCAACTCCGGCAATTTTACCTTGTAAAGCTTCAGTCGCACTTGCAACAGGTCTATTCATTAATTTCTCAGCAGATATAGTAGAAACTGATCCCGTTACATCAGATTTTTTTGCAGTTCCATAACCAACAACTACAATCTCATTAAGCTGAGACACTTCTTCAACAAGTTTTACATTAATTTCTGAAGAAGTACTTACAGTTCTTTCAACAGTTTTAGAACCAGTTGACGAGAAAACCAATACTTGCCCAGTATTAGCGCTAATAGAATATTTTCCGTCAAAATCAGTGCTAGTTCCCTGCTTTGTTCCTTTAATAAGTACATTTGCTCCTGGAATAGGCAGTCCGGCCGCATCAGTGATTGTACCTTTAACCACTTTGTTTTGCGCATAACCTGTTGTCTGCAGTAATGCAAGCAAGGCCAAAATAAGCAAAAGACTAAGTCTATTTTTCATAAAAGTTAAATTTGGTTAATTAATTAGTTTATCCAAATTTATCCAGAACGGTATGGCACAGCATCCTGTAGTATCCTGTTAACTTTCAGGTTTTTATAACATTTTTTAAAATTTATTTAACTTTAAAAAGTTTCAACTCCTTGATTTACAAGGGCGAATAAGTGTGGAATCCACAAATATTATATCAAAAATTTTATTGAAATATTTTTTTGTAATTCATAGTAATTCGAATACAAAAATGCGAATTGAGAAAAAAATACCACAAATTATTACTCATTTGATTTTTAATAAAAAGACATAAAACAGGACGCTACAGGATAGCAAATTGAGTTTCTAAATATACTTTTACCTTATTGCAACTATTAAAAAAATTACTATTGCATGATTCTATACTTATATGAAGTAAGTAAATTAGTAACCGCTACATAAAACTATTGAACCTTAATCAATGAAAATAACCAAATCAAATTTCCTTATTATATTATCCGTTTGTTGGATTATTACTACTACAGCTCAGGAAAAAAATTCACCTTGGCCAAAATCAACTAATACAAATCAGCCTTGGGCACGCTGGTGGTGGATGGGAAGCGCGGTTGACAAACCCAACTTAAAGAGAAGCCTAATCGATTTTCATAATGTGGGAATTGGTGGTGTAGAAATTACTCCTATATATGGTGTAAAAGGTGAAGAAGCTAATTTAATCGATTATCTTTCTCCAAAATGGATGCAAATGTTGGATTATACCATTCATGTAGCAGACAGTCTTCACATGCAGGTCGATATGGTTTTAGGGACAGGTTGGCCTTACGGCGGATCACATGTTACAGTGGCTAATGCGGCAACAAAACTAATTATTGAAAAATATCCACTGAAAAAAGACGAAACATTTGACCGAAATATTTCGCTTGAAAACAAAAAAGAAAAAAATCCAGCCGAACTATTATATGTAGTCGCTTATGGAAAAGACGGCTCATACATCAATTTGACAGATCAGCTTCAAAAGAATCAGACTAAAGCAAACGATAAAGGCATCGATGGAACTTCTGTCGCAATTCCGAATCAAACCGAGCCAAACAAATTAAAATGGAAAGCAAAAAAAACAGATTATATGCTATATGCTGTATTTAGTGGAAAAACTGGACAACAAGTAAAACGAGCTGCGCCGGGCGGAAGCGGTTTTACCTTAGATCACTATTCCCAAGATGCTTTTAATGCTTATGTTGTTCCATTTAACAATGCATTTAAAGGCCGTGAAGGAAAAATTAGAGCCATTTTTAATGATAGTTACGAAGTTTACGGAACTGATTTTACGCCTAAATTTTTCGAAGAATTCCAGAAATTAAGAGGTTACGACTTAAAAAAACAATTGCCAATACTATTAAATGAAACTGATGGTGAAATTGGAAACCGCATCAGAAGTGATTATCGCCAGACAATTGGTGATTTATTATTGAATAAATTCGACAAACCTTGGACCGAATGGGCACATTCAAAAAGTTTTAAAACAAAACTTCAAGCGCATGGATCACCAGGAAATTTAATTGATTTATATGCTGCTGCAGATATTCCTGAATGCGAAACTTTTGGTTCTATGCCATTTGATATTCCAGGATTCAGAAGAGAAAAAGAAGATATTCGCGAAGGCGATGCCGATCCGGTAATGTTAAAATTTTCATCATCAGCGGCACATATTTCTGGGAAAAATCTGGTTTCGTCTGAAACTTTTACTTGGCTTAGAGAACATTTCAAAGCAGCTTTATCACAATGCAAACCAGAAGCTGAAGATTTGATGCTGAGCGGTATCAATCATATTTTTCTTCATGGTTCTACTTATTCGCCAGACAGAGCGTCTTGGCCGGGTTGGCAATTTTATGCTTCAGTAAATTTTAACGCCAATAATAGTATTTGGGAAGATGCTCCTTCTCTATTCTCTTATATTTCAAACTGTCAGTCACTATTGCAACAGGGAAAACCTGACAATGAACTTTTGCTTTATTGGCCAATTTTTGATACTTGGGATAAATACCAAAAAGGAACTTTGTTTTTTGAATTCAAAATACACTCGCTTCAAGAATGGCTTCATCCAACAACTTTTTACAGCTCAACTAAAAACTTAATGAATAAAGGTTATGGTGTGGATTTCATTTCAGACAATTTTATTGCTGAAGCCAAAGTTGTAGATGGAAAAATCAATCTTAACGGAACAACTTTCAAAGCATTAGTAATTCCACCAGTGAAAAAAATGCCACTTGCGACTTTACAAAAGCTGATTGAGTTGAAAAAAGCAGGTGCAAATATAATTTTCGAAAGTCTTCCAGAATCTATTCCTGGCTTTAACGATTACGAAAAGCAAGAGCGAGAACTGCAAAATATTTTAACTGCCAATGCTGATTTGGTTAAACCGACTTCGGATATTTTCAAAACTTTAGAAAATACTCAAATTTATCCTGAAACACTGGTAAATTCAGGTTTAAAATTCATCCGAAGAAATATTGATGGAGAAAAAATATATTATCTCGTAAATCATACTCCTAAAACAATTGATGAATTTATTCCGATAGAAATTGGAAATAAAGAAGTTGTGATTTTAAATCCATTGACTAAAGAATTTGGAAATGCAATTGTAAAAAAAGAAGCCAATAGAACATTGGTCAAAATTAAAATTGCTCCGGGAGAATCTTATTTTCTAAAAACAGAAAATACAGCTTCACAAAAAAAATGGAATTATTACGAGCCAACTGCTGAAGTAATTCCGCTAAAAGGAAACTGGAAAATTAATTTTGACAAAGGGGGACCGCAATTGCCTCCGAGTGCAATAATTTCAACGTTAGAGTCTTGGACAAAATTAAGTCCAGAAGCCGAAGCATTTTCGGGATCAGCAACTTATACTTTGCAATTTGACAATCCGAATGCTAAAATTGAAAATTGGAGTTTAGACTTGGGAGATGTCCGCGAAAGCGCAAAAGTTTGGCTAAATGATAAATTTATCGGTACAGTATGGTCTGTCCCCTATCAATTAAATATCGGAAAATTAAAATCCGGAAAAAATATCTTAAAAATTCAGGTTACTAATCTTTCAGCAAACCGAATCCGAAACAAAGAATTAAAAGGCGAAGAATGGAAGATTTTTTATGAAATCAACATGGTTGATAAAGATTATAAAAAATTTGACGCTACAAAATGGGCTCCAATGCCGTCAGGACTTTTAGGGCCAATTACTATTACACCATTAAAACAGCAAAACTAACTATTAACTAAGAATACAAAAAATGAAAAAATTATCTCTATTCTTCTCAATATGCTTTTTGTACACCTGTACAATAAGCGCGCAACAGCCATTTGATAAAAAATTAGTCTTGAAACAAATGATTTTGGCCAATGATTATTTCATGCAAAAATGGCCAGAAACAGGAAAAACAATTATCACAAATAAAGAACGTCCGAGCAACATTTGGACAAGAGGTGTTTATTATGAAGGATTAATGGCATTACACGAAATTTTTCCAAAAGAGGCTTATTATGATTATGCCTATTCATGGTCGGAATTTCACAAATGGGGATTCAACGGAGGCAATACCACGCGCAATGCCGATAATTACTGCGCTGCTCAAACTTATATTGATTTATACAATTTAGAGCCCGATGCAAAAAAACTAAAAAACACAAAAGCAAATATCAATATGCTTTTGAATACGCCTCAATTAGACGATTGGTCTTGGATTGATGCTATTCAAATGGGAATGCCTGTTTTTGCAAAAATGGGAGTTTTGGAAAAAGACAATCGCTATTTCGAAAAAATGTATGAAATGTACATGTACTCAAGAAATAAACACGGCGATAACGGACTTTTCAACGCAAAAGAAGGTTTGTGGTGGCGTGATGCTGATTTCGATCCGCCTTACAAAGAACCAAATGGAAAAAATTGCTACTGGAGCCGTGGAAATGGTTGGGTTATTGGAGCTTTAGCAAAAGTACTTACGATTATTCCGGAAAACGCACCACACAGAGAGCAATACGTAAAAGATTTAAAAGCTATGGCTGCAGCTTTAGTTCCAATACAGAGAGCTGACGGATTCTGGAATGTGAGTTTGCATGATCCAACGAATTTTGGTGAAAAAGAAACTTCTGGAACAGCTTTATTTATTTATGGAATAGCATACGGAATCAACAGCGGTATTTTGAAAAAAGAAACCTATTTGCCAGTTGTTCAAAAAGCTTGGGATGCAATCATCAAAGAAAGTTTGCATACTAATGGTGCATTAGGCTTTTTACAATCAACAGGAAAAGAACCAAAAGATGGCCAACCACTTTCATACGATAAATTTCCTGATTTTGAAGATTATGGTTTAGGTTGCTTTTTATTAGCAGGTTCAGAAATCTATAAAATGAAATAATGAAAAAAACGCTCTTATTTCTTGTTTTAATTCTATTTAAAACCACGATATTTTCTCAGGAATTTAAGAGAGAAAAATACAACTTCAATTCAGACTGGAAACTAAAAACAGGAGACTCTAAAAATGCAGAGTCTCTTGGTTTTAATGATAATTCGTGGAAAAAAGTCACACTTCCGCACGCTTACAATCAAGAAGAAGCATTTGAAAAAGATATTGAACACCTTACAACCGGAATTGTCTGGTATCGAAAAAAGTTTAAACTTCCGAAAGGAATTAAAGACCAAAAAATCTTCCTAGAATTTGAAGGAATCCGACAAGCTGGAATAATTTATGTCAACGGTCAAAAAGTTGGAATACATGAAAACGGCGTAATGGCTTTTGGTTTTGATATTTCAAATTTAATTAAACCTTTTCCACAGGAAAATATTATCGCACTACGAATTGACAACGACTGGAAATACAAAGAACAGTTAACTGGCGCTCCGTATCAATGGAATAACATTAATTTTAATGCAAATTATGGAGGTATCCCAAAAAATGTTTTTCTTCATATAACCAGCAAATTATATCAGACACTTCCACTCTATTCCAATCTAAAAACAACAGGAGTTTACATTTATCCTTCTAAAATTAATATTCAAGAAGAAAGCGCTGTAATTAATGCTGAAACCGAAATTCGAAATGAATTTGATTCTACAAAAACAGTTGAATATGATGTAATTGTAGAAGATTTGGATGGCAAAAAAATTGCTTCTTTTTCTGGCGAGAAAACAACAATTGCTCCGAATGAAACTAAAAACTTAAAAGCAAATTCTCTACTAAAAAATCTTCATTTTTGGAGTTGGGGATACGGTTACTTATATACTGTAAAAACCATTCTAAAAGTTGATGGAAAAATTATTGACGACGTTTCAACCAAAACTGGTTTTAGAAAAACAGCTTTCGCCGAAGGGCAATTTTGGCTGAATGACAGAGTTTTGCAAGTAAAAGGTTATGCACAAAGAACCAGCAATGAATGGCCAGCGATCGGAATGTCAGTTCCAGCCTGGCTTAGTGATTTCAGCAATAGATTAATTGTTGAAGGCAATGGAAATTTGGTTCGTTGGATGCATGTCACGCCTTGGAAACAAGATATTGAATCTTGCGATCGAGTTGGTTTATTACAAGCCATGCCAGCCGGTGACGCCGAAAAAGATGCGCAAGGCGATACTTGGAAACAACGTGTAAACCTGATGCGTGATGCTATTATTTACAACAGAAACAATCCGAGTATTATTTTTTATGAAAGCGGCAACGAATCAATCAGCGAAGCGCACATGCACGAAATGAAAAGCCTGAGAGATACTTACGATCCTTTTGGCGGACGCGCAATTGGTTCCCGTGAAATGCTGGAAAGTCAAGAAGCCGAATATGGTGGCGAAATGCTCTACATAAACAAAAGTGCCCGAAAACCATTATGGGCAACCGAATATTCAAGAGATGAAGGAATGCGAAAATATTGGGATGAGTTTTCACCTCCATTTCATAAAGAAGGCGACGGTCCTTTGTATCGCGGAAATCCAGCTTCAGATTATAATCATAACCAAGATCGACATGCAATTGAAAATGTAGTCCGTTGGTACGATTATTACAGGGAAAGACCCGGAACAGGAAAACGAGTAAATTCTGGTGGTGTAAATATTATTTTTTCCGATTCGAATACACATCATCGAGGTGAATCAAATTATAGAACAAGTGGCGAAGTCGATGCAATGCGAATTCCGAAAGACGGTTATTGGGCACATCAAGTAATGTGGGACGGCTGGGTTGATGTTGAAAAACACCGCACACATATTATGGGACATTGGAATTATGCCAATAATGTTGTCAAGAATATTTATGTCGTTTCTACAACTTCAAAAGTCGAACTTTTTGTCAACGGAATTTCGCAAGGTTTTGGAAAACGAAGTAGTGAATTTTTATTCACTTTTGAGAATATTACATGGAAATCTGGTACAATAAAAGCAATTGGTTACAATGAAAACGGAACTGTTTTAAGTCAAGACGAAAAAACAACTGCGGGAGAACCATCTCAAATCAAGTTAAAATTAATCACACAGCCAAAAGGACTACATGCTGATGGTGCTGATACAGCTTTAATTGAAGTTGAAGTAATCGATAAAGATGGAAATCGTTGCCCAGTGAGCAATAATATTATTTCGTTTGCTTTAAATGGTCCTGCAACTTGGTTGGGTGGAATTGCTCAAGGTCCTAAGAATTATATTCTTTCAAAAGAGATTCCGGTTGAAAATGGTGTTAATAGAGTTATGATTCAATCTTTGGCGAAAGTCGGAAAAATAACAATTTCAGCTCAATCTAAAGGATTAAAACCTGCCGAATTATCTTTTGAAACTACAGCTGTAACTACTGAAAATGGTCTTTCAAAAGAATTGCCTGGAAAAAATCTGCCTTCCAATTTAGAACGCGGATCAACTCCAAAATCGCCTTCATATACACAGAAACGAATTCCAGTAAATATCTTAAATGCTGTTTCGCCTTCAAACAATAATGAAACTTACAAAAGTTACGACGACAACGAATTAACCGAATGGAGAAATGATGGAAACATTGCTACAGGATCGATAGCTTACACACTTTCAAAACCATCAATTGTTAATGAAGCTGTTATAAAATTTACTGGCTGGCGAACTAAAATTTATCCAATCAGAATTTTAGCTGACGGAAAAGAAGTTTTTAAAGGAAATACAACACAAAGTTTAGGTTATATCACTATTCCGCTTGAGCCTATTTTGGCAGAAAAAATTACAATTGAATTGATTAGTGCCAATACAGAAAAAGATGGATTTTCAAAAATTATTGAAGTAGATCCAACAAAAGAATTAGATTTATATAAAGATAAAACATCGGTCGATGCAACCGGTCAATTACGTATTGTTGAAATAGAATTTTATGAAAAAATCAAATAATTTAAATCGTCTCAAAGCGACATTACTTTTTGTTTCTTTATCGCTAACAATTCCGGCGCTTTCGCAGAAAAAAGAAATTCCGTTGTGGGATAAAGTTCCAGACGAAATAGTATCTAAAGAATATTTTGAAGAAGTAGATCACAAAAATGAACTTTCTGAAGGAGTTCGAAAAGTAACTTTTCCAACATTAACTGTTTATTTAGCAGATCCAGAAAAATCAAACGGAACATCAGTTATCATTTGTCCCGGAGGCGGTTATGGAATGCTGGCAATTAATAAAGAAGGCTACAAAGTTGCTGAATGGTTGAATAGTTTAGGAATAAATGCTTTTGTCTTGAAATACAGATTACCGAGTGATCTAATCATGAAAAATAAAACCGTTGCACCTCTTCAAGATGCGCAGGAAGCTGTTAGACTTGTTAGAAGAAACGCTGTAAAATGGAAATTGAATTCCAATAAAATTGGGATAATGGGTTTTTCGGCTGGAGGACATTTGGCATCAACGCTATCGACGCATTACAATGACAAAGTTTACACCCCTTCTGACACAACAAGCGCTAAGCCAAATTTTTCAATTTTGATTTATCCTGTAATCTCGATGCAGGAAGGAATTACGCATCAAGGTTCAAAAGATAATTTATTGGGAAAAAATACAACAGCTGAATTAGTTGACAAATATTCAAATGAAAAACAAATAACTGCGGAAACTCCAAAAACATTCTTAATTCATGCCACAGATGACAAAGCCGTTCCTGTGGAAAATAGCATCAATTATTATTTAGCTTTGAAAAAAGAAAAAGTTTTAGCAGAAATGCATTTATACGAAAACGGCGGCCACGGTTTTGGATTAGGTGTAAAAGGAACAAATGCAAACTGGCCAAAAGATTGCGAAAAATGGCTTATAGCAAATAATTATACTTTAAAACCAGATGGATATGTGTTCACTTATTTCAAAGGAAATGGCGAAGACGGGCTTCATTTAGCTTACAGCGAAGATGGTTATAAATGGATCGCTTTAAAAAAAGACACATCATTTTTAACTCCCGAAGTTGGAAAAGACAAATTAATGCGTGATCCTTGTGTTATCAAAGGTGGAGATGGATTATATCATATGGTTTGGACAGTGAGCTGGACAGATAAGGGAATTGGATATGCCTCTTCAAAAGATTTGATTCATTGGTCAAAACAAGAATTTATTCCAGTAATGGCACACGAAGAAAAGGCCAGAAATACTTGGGCACCTGAAATTACCTATGACGAAAAATCAAAAACCTATATGATTTATTGGGCTTCTACAATTGAAGACAAGTTTCTGGAAACAAAATCAGATGAAGAAAAAGGATATAATCATCGTATTTATTACACTACAACAAAAGATTTTAAAAAGTTTGCCATAACAAAATTATTATATGAACCTGGATTCAATGTGATAGACGCTTCGATTGTAAAAGAAGAACAGCAATATGTGATGTATTTAAAAGATGAAACTCGTAATCCCGTTCAAAAAAACATTAAAATTGCATGGAGCAAAAATCTTATAGGTCCTTACAGCAAAGCAAGCGATGCCATAACCGGAAATTATTGGGCAGAAGGTCCTACAGCGACAAAAATAAACGGCAATTGGGTGGTTTATTTTGACAAATACACTCAAAAAAAATATGGTGCTGTAAAACAAACTTCTAAAGGTTGGGAAGATATTTCTGAGCAAGTTAGTTTCCCAACAGGAACTCGTCATGGTACAGTAATAAAAGTCACTGCTGATGTAATTAATACTTTAAAAAAAGAATAAATATTAAGCAGTAAGGAAATAAAAAAGCAGGATATTGAGCAACCTATATCCTGCTTTCCACAAATGAATTAATACAATTTTTATTTTAACCTAAATATTTATTGCCTTTTTTATTACATTAAAAAAAACAATGCTTTGTAATAATCTTGAAATTGGGTTTGAAAAATAGAAGTATTTGAAAATAATTCTTGTTTATTGCGACTGCTAAATTTTAAATTATTTTCAAAATACAATTTTAGCTCTTTTATTATTTCTGGCCTTGTTTTGGTATCATCCAATACAATCAGATTTTTAATTTCCTCTAGAAAAGATAAACTACTTAAAAGCTGTTTGTTGAATAAACAAACCAAAACGTTGGCTCCTTCTTTGTCGAATTTAAAATAATCCAGCAATTCTGTTTTATCATATACGACAAATATTGAACGATCGAATTTTTTAGATTCATTTTTATTTTCAATCAAAAATAATTCTTCCGAAAAATCAAATTCATCTTTAAATCTCCTTTTAAACATTTTTAAAAAAATGCCCTTATTATCACGTACTAACACTTTTTCCTTTTCCATAATCCTACTGATATTATTTTTCGACAATTCTTATATATCTTTATTTTTCAACCACTTAACAATACAAAAGTAATTAGAGAAAATGAACTGAATTTGCACAATAAGACATAAAATAGACATTATAAGACTTTTATATCGTACTTATCTCTTACTACAATGTATTAATTTGCATTGCGTGAATTGCCATAGCACTAGACACAATCACCATTTTATTATGAATATTGGTGCAGATTTCATCCATAATTATATTGTAATCATGGTGTGATCTAAACAAAACTTTTCTTTTCTTTCTACCTTTTTTATTGATTATCCCAATTTTATTTTCCATCGTATCATTAATAACAAAATGCCAATCTTTTTTATAACCTCGTATTTCGGCAATTACTTCATTTGAAGTATTCATGATTTTAAGATTTTGATCAAAAAAAGTAAACTTCTGTTTTATAAATCCGATTTTTTCCCCTTTCGAGTTTTTTATAATGATTAGCGGATTAAAAAAAAGGCAACCACGGCATAAAGATGCTTCTAAAACACCATTGGCATTTCTAATTTCAAATAAAAACGGAAAAATATTAAGACCAGTAATTCTAAGAAATATTGAGTTTTTGCAAATCGTAAAACCAATACATTCATGTTTATCATTATATATTCGAAATTGTTTAAAAATGCAGGAGCTTCTATTTTTCTTATAAATATGATAACTTTTTGTACTGAAAAAATTGTCGCTCATTTTTATTATAAAACTTGTATGATTAGAGGTAAGGTATTGTTTAATGTTGTTTGACATTAAAAGCACTTAGTCGTCAAAAAAAAAAGTATAATTTATTGAAGAGTATCAATTTGAAACAAATAACAAAATGATTTTGAACAACTTGAAAGGTTTTAAAAAACAACTAGAGAAATAATTTTCCTATTTAAACCTGAAAATATATTTCAATATACTTTTGTAATGTGGGTTACTTTTCTTTCTACAAAAGCTATTAATTCCTCTATATTTCTATTTTCATTGCACTTATTAGAAATTGAAATTATATATCCGTTTTTTTCTTTTATATATAAAAGAAAAAAATCTTTAGTTAGAATTACTTTATCAATTTGGCTCCATTTATGGGTAATCTCCCCGAGTGGCGAATGAACATATATTAATGAATTTGTAAAATTGAGTTTGTATTGCGCTATAAAATTTTCAAACTTTAAAAGCCTTTTGATTAATTGAAAAATTAAATTGCTTGCAGTTTTTACTAATAAGTATTGAAACAATAAAAAAATGATTATCAAAGCTAGATTTCTAATGATCCAAACTATGTAATCAGAACTTTTATTCAAATTAAAAAAACTAAAAAAAACAGCTACAATTAAAAGCATACTTAAAAAGAAGCGAACCCTTGTTTCCCATAAATTTTTAAAATACATTTTATTGAGTTTGTGTATTTCTCCAATATTTAATGCAAATTCAAAAGACAATTTAGAATCATTCATAGTACTAGAAATTTAACATCAAGGAATGTGGTTAATTTTTGTTTTCAAAGGAGACAAAATTACTTTGATGATTAAAAATGCATATCCATTTTAAGCCATGAAAATATCACTATAAGACTTTTTAAAAAGACTAAAAATTATGGCTAATTAATAATCCTATTTTTAATTAAAAACCAAGAAATTTTATATCAATTAAAAAACAAAAAAAAGCCTCAATAAGTCAAAAAAACAACATAATAAGACAACAAATTTCAAACACAATTATTTAATAATCAAATACTTAACTATAACAAAATTTTAAATATTATTCATCTATTTTTAATTACTTTTGGCGACCATAAAAATAATTTTGCAGATAATTTCCTATAAAATGAAATCCCAAACGGTCGAAAAAAAACTTAAAGAAAGAATCAAAGAACTGACATGTTTATATGAAATTTCGAAAACAATTTCTAAGTCACATTTCTTTGAAGAAAAAGTTCTAAAAAAGATAATCCAATACACAAAAAAAGCTTGGCAGTTTAATAATGATGCCATCGTTGAATTGCGTGCAGGAAATTATTATTTTACGACTGCTCCGCTACCAAGCCAGAGTCTTTTCCAAAATTCCGTCATTAATCTACCTTATACAGAACCTGGTTATATCAGAGTACATTATCCATCTGAAAATTTTAATCCAAGTGATTTTCTATTAGATGAACAAAAGCTGCTTGATATGGTAGCGCTTGAAATTAGTCATTATATAGAAAAATTTCAGATTCTGGAACGAAAAGCTTCTTTAAGAAGAACACTCGAGCATATGGACCGATTGGCAATTCTAAGCGAAACGATTGCCGGAATTGCTCATGAGCTTAATAATCCTTTAGCCAATATTTTGGGTTATGCTGAATTGATCAAAATTACAAACACTAATTCTGAAATTGATTCAGATATAACAACAATTATAGATACAGTAATCTATACCCGTGAAATTGTAAAAAAGCTGATGTTCTTTTCATGTGAAATGCCTTATCAACCAAAATTACAAGACATTAATCCCATTATCACTTTTGCCCTCTCCATTTTAAAACAAAATTTTCACAAAAAAGAAATAAAAAGCGAAGTGCATTTTAACAACAAAATTTCAACTGCGATAATTGATTCTGTACAATTAACACAGTTGGTTTTCAATATATTAAAAAATGCTATTCAGGCATCTCCCCAAAAAAGCACCATAAAAACAATCATCGAAAATGATGAGAAAAATATTATTATAAAAATTGAAGATCAAGGTCACGGAATACCTGAAGAAATAAAGCAACAAATATTTGAGCCTTTTTTCACAACAAAAAAAATAAAAAACGGTGCTGGTCTTGGATTAAGTGTTGTACATGGAATTATAAAAAATCATAACGGAGAAATAACTGTTATAAATAATTATCCAAGTGGTTCAATTTTTATAATCAGTTTACCTATTAATCAATAACAAAATGAGCTTAAAGAAAGAAAACATACTTATTGTAGATGATAATTATGAGATGCTAAATCTCACGCAACGCACTATAAAAACGTTGCATTATCATACATATAAAGCTTCATCTGTTAATGAAGCAATCGATGTGTTAAAAAACCATAGCATCGATCTCTTAATTACCGATTTAAATATGCCAGAGGTAAATGGTATCGAATTATTAAAATATAGTGAAGAGCATTTTCCTGATGTCTCTAAATTAGTAATAACCGGAATGCCATCTATTGATAATGCTGTTAATTCGCTAAAATCTGGTGCACTAGATTATCTTATAAAACCTTTTACAGCTGAAGAACTTTCTAATGTTATTCAAAATTCTTTAAAAAAAAGCGCCACAAAAGCTAATAAATCTGTGCCGACAGAACAAAAAAACTATGCAGGAATAATTGGCCAATCGGCACAATTTAAAAATCTAATAGATATTATAACGCGTGTTCAAAATAATAATGTAAATGTTTTGATAGAAGGTGAAAGCGGTACAGGAAAAGAACTTGTAGCAAAAGCAATTCACTATGAAGGAGCAATGGCTAAAATGCCATTTATTGCGATAAACTGTGGCGGGCTTCCAGAAAATCTATTAGAATCGGAATTATTTGGATATATTAAAGGTTCATTTACCGGTGCCACTGAATCAAAAATCGGTTTATTTCAAGCGGCTTCTGGAGGAACTATTTTTCTGGACGAAATTGGAAATGCATCAATGACTTTTCAAACTAGACTATTAAGAGTCATACAAGAAAAAGAAATTATGCGTATAGGCGCTACCAGTAGTGAAAAAATAAATGTTAGAATTATTTGCGCTACTAATAATAACCTACAAGATGCAATCTTAAAAGGTACGTTTCGAGAAGATTTATATTATCGTATCAATGTTGTAAATATTAAAACAACGCCTCTACGCGAAAAACCCGAAGACATAATATTGCTTGCCAAAAGTTTTATAAATAAATATAGCATCGAATTCAATAAACCAGATATCATGGTAGATGATAAAGTTTATAGTTTGTTATTGCGTTACCATTGGCCTGGCAATATTAGAGAGCTTGAAAACGTAATACAACGAATGATTATTATGTGCGACGGAATAATTACACTTCAACACGTTCCAGATCATCTTAAATATCACATTCCATTACAAACCGATTTATTAAAACCACTAAAAGAGTTTGAGAAAGAACATATTTTAAAAGTATTAAATTCTGTTGAAAATAATAAATCAAAAGCCGCTAAAATTTTAAAAATTGATAGAAAAACACTCAATCAAAAAATTAGTGAATAGTTATTAAAATCCGTATTTAAAAAAGATTTTCAAGCTCACTTTTTATTCTCTAGAAAACAACAAAAGAATCACTCGTAAAAAATGAGGAATTTATTCCTCATTAGGGATAAATTCCTACCTAACAAAAAGAATTTGATCGCATTAAAAAAATACAACCAATTGACAATCAAATATTAATACAAATATATATACATTTAGGTATATTCTTTGCCTACCAAAAGTCAAATAAATGATAAAATAAGTTTTAAAAGCTTAAAAAAGAAGGATATATAAACACAAAAAACACTGGTAATTCACCATTAAATTAAGCTAATAAGTAGCGTAAAAAGCAACAAATAAATCTAATTATCAATGTTTTAACAAAAAAATACATTAACTTTAGAATGAAAAAAAATCTACTTTTGAAAACAATTGAACATTTTTACGGTGCAGATTTAAGCTGGGTAGAAAACTTAGCCAAGCAATTTGGAGGAAAAGTCGATGGAAATTTTATCAAAGTTCCTGAAGACATACAAACTGGCACTCGTTATTTTCTTAAATGCCAAGAGGGCATTGTTGCTTATTATATAGATGTAGAGTATAAACGTAACCTACGTTTAATTCAAAAAAACTTAAACCAAAACTTTGTGGGTTTTTACTACAACCTCACAGATGGAGAAGCTTTAGTCTCTACTCATAATTTCATGTATAATGTAGGCAAATGGCAATATAATTTATCAGTAATTGATTCTAGCTTAAACTCAGATTATAATGTAAAAAAAGGAAGCAAGACTTTTGCATTGGTGATTTTTATTAAAAGAGATCTTTTAAAATCTTATATTTTAGAGCACGGCATCACAATTCCAAATATTAATCAATTAGTTGATTCTTCAAAAAATACTTTTATACGCTTTGATCGAATGAGCAATGAAAGTTTTCATTTGTTAGACGATTTACGAAAATTAAAGGTTGGCGGACCAATATTTGATTTATACCTTATTGGAACTGTGCATTTGCTTATTTCAAATTATCTAAAAAAAATTGTTCAAAAACGTATCATTATGCAAACCGTAAATCAGCAAGATTTAGCGTCAATAATTGCCTCACAAATGTTTTTGATTGAAAATATTGAAAATCCCTTTCCACACATTAAAACACTAGCTGAAAAAGCAAATATGTCTGAATCTAAATTCAAAAACCTATTTCATAAAATCACTGGAGAAACGCCAAATACATTTTTTCTGGAAAATAAATTACTATTAGCTAAAGATCTTATTGAAACAAAACAATTGTCAATTTCGCAGGTTTCAGATCAACTGCATTTTACCAATAACTCTTATTTTGCGTCAAAATTTAAAGACCATTTTGGTATGTCGCCAAAAATTTATTTGAAAGAATTATAAACTGTTTTTGCTAAATAATCTAAAAGTATTTGTGATATGAAAAAAATATATCATTACTATAGTTTAACCCCAGAGTGGCAACAACAGTTTGCCATACAAACGGGATCAAATATATTAAACGATAATATAATACTCTTCCCAAAAAATATTGGCACAGGTCATTCTTATTTCACTCAAATTACTCCAGCCATTTCTGTCTGTTTTATTGATCTATTACTTGAAAATCCTATAAAATTATGCAGAGTAAGTTCTGATAATGAAATATTTATTTTTCATTATGATCTAAGTGAACATGTAAATTTTATCAAAATTAATAATGTAGATTATGAAATAGGCTCTTATCACAAATTAGACCTTGGTATTATTGACAACCAAATTGAGAGTTCCTTTAAACCTGCTCTCAAAGAGAGAACATTTGCCTTACGTATCTTGGTCCACAAAAAGCTCTTACATGATTTTATATCTATGTATCCTCATATAAAATACAAAGGGGAAGCCAATACAAAAACAGATGAATCTTTTTACCACTACGGCCATATCGACAGCAATAGTACGTTATTGCTTAAATCGTTAAAAACAAAGAGTATATATGACTTATCTTTTGATTCCTATTTAAAAGGCATTTCTTTGAAGCTACTAGGCAACTTCTTCGGTAAGCTATATGAACTTGGAGACGATAAATATGCCTTGACTAATTCTGAAAATGAAGCAATCCTTAAAACTCGTGCTTATCTACTTTCTAACTTATACGGACCATTTCCTTCATTAATTTTCTTAGCTGCAATGGCAGGAATGTCAGAATCAAAATATAAAACAGCTTTTAAAAAAAGTCTCTCCACAACACCAAATGCTTTCTTTATTCAAGAAAAAATGAATCTTGCCAGAAAACTTCTCAGAAGTGGAGAATATAATAATATGACTGAGGTCATGTACGAACTCAATTACAGCAAATTAAGCTATTTTTCAACCAAATATTTTGAATTGTTCAAATGTAAACCTATAAAAGACTTTGTCAAAAAAAAGCGTTGAAAAATGTTTTTTTATTCATTTAAAATCTCTTTTACTTCCTTAATTAATTTCTCTCTTGTAATAATATCTGCAATTACTTAGACTTTTTTTTATTATCGATATAAATTACGCCGATAACCATTTTTAAATAAATAAAAATCCCAATTGTAAACAAGTCACAATTGGGATTTAACTTAACAATTCATTTTAAAATCAGGTTCGAAAGCATTACTAAATAATTTAGTCACTATTAAGATCAATGCTTCCTATTTTTAAGCCAGCATCTTATTTGATATCATCTTTCCATGAAACCATAAACTCCGAACGTCTGTTTAACTCATGCTCTTGTTCTGAACATTTAACTCCGTTTGAACATCTATTAATCAACATTGTTTCACCAAAACCTTCACCAGTCAACCTGTCAGCAGGAATTCCAGCATTTACAATATAATCAACAGTTGCTTTAGCTCTATTTTTAGACAAAGTCATATTGTAATCGTCTTTTCCACGACTATCAGTATGTGAATTCACTTTTATTAGCAGATTTGGACGAGCTCTCATCACTTCCACAACTTTATTCAATTCTGCTTTTGATGATTCTCTAATTTTATACCCATTATAATCAAAATAGATCGGTTTTAAATCTAATAAATCTGTAAGGTTGCCTTCAACATCTTTAGTTACACCATCTATTACAATTTGTCTTTCGTTGATTAACTCCACATTTAGCTCACGCTTTTCTAATGGTTTCATAGGAGTAATTTCCTCTGTCTTTTCAATTAAACCAGGTTTTTTATACATTAACTTATATTCTTGAAAAGAATCAATAGACGCATTGTATTTTCCATCTGCATCACTTAAAAAAGTTCCCGTTTTTTCACCTGTTGCATTGTATACCTCTACAGATACTCCTTCAACTGGTTTTCCTTCAGAGTCTTTTATAACTCCATATACGATTGGTCTGATATCTAAATCAAAAGCTACAGGTCGAGTTTCTGTAAAACCATAGATATCATCGTTACCGCTTCTGTTTGAAGAAAAATATCCTTTTTTACTGTCGTTCTGAATTCCATACGCAAAATCATCAGCATTCGTATTAACACCATCACCTGCATTTACTACATGATACACTCCATTTTCATCTTTAACAGCTGCAAAAACATCTAATCCACCAAGTCCTGGATGCCCATCTGATGAAAAATACAAAATTCCACCACCATCGACAAAAGGATAAGTTTCTCTTCCCAATGTATTAATCTCGTCACCAAGTTTTTTAACATCATTGCCAACAAAACCTCCCTTATTAAGGCTAACTACATATATATCAGAATCTCCAAATCTATTACCTCTATCGGAAACAAAATAAAGTTCAGTTTCATCTGCATTCAATGCTGGATGGGCCGATGAAAATCCATCACCATTTACAGGAAATCCAAGCTCTTTGATATTTTTCCATTCCCCTTTGACATTCTCTGCAACATAAATTTTTAGAAAAGTGGTTCCAGCTTTATCAGTTCCTAGTTTACCATTTATAAAATTAGTTCTAGTAAAATACATAAACTTTCCATTTTTCGTAATTGCCGGAGAACTTTGATGGTATTTTGTATTAATATCACCTTTTATAAGGACTGGATTCTGTAATCCGCCATCAACCGTAATATCAGCTACGTACATTTTCAAAAATGACTTCTCATTCCAACTATGTTTGCGCTTAATTACAATTCCAGTATCTTTAGCAGAAGCATAAACAACTTTATCTTTTCCAAGAAATGAACTACCAAAATCTGAAGAAGGTGAATTTATATCAACAGGTTTAAATTCATAACGTCCTGACTGTTTTTTAATATCTGCTAACAATTTAGATTCTTTCCAATTCTCGCTTAAATCTTTTTTACCTGTTATTGCATAGTATTTTTTTATTACAGCATACGCTTCGTCATACCTATTACTGTTATTCAAAGCCTGAGCATATCTAAAATAAAACTCAGGTTCTATCTGTTGCCCAGAATTAAAAACTTTAGCATATGCCTCAGAAGCTTCTGAATACAAACCATTAAAATAGTAACAATTTCCTAATTTATATGCCACTTCCAATGAAGAGTTACCTTTATCTACAAGATTTTGGTAAAGTTTAGCAGCTTCCACAAAAGCATACTTTTTGTAGACTTCATCAGCTTTTGCAACTTTTCTATCTTGCGCGTTAATACCTCCTATCTGCACCAAGCAAATACAAAGCACAACTATTGCTTTTCTTATCGTTTTAGATATCATTTTTCATCCTAGTTTATGGTTATTAAAAGAATCTTGGGGTAACCAGTCTGTATTTGCTTGAAGAAAACAAGTCAAAACGAAGGAAAATTTCATGAGAACCTGAATTATAATTTCCAATTTTCTGCGTGTCATAATCATAAGCATACCCAATATTTAAGCCTGGTGATACCTGAAAACCTGCCATTGCACTTACGGCTGCATCCCATCTGTAAGCAGCACCTAAAGTAAATTTTTCATTAAACAAAAAGTTTGCAGACAAATCAACTGCCAAAGGAGCTCCCTCAATCATTTTTGCCATAACAGCCGGCTTAAACTTTAAATTATCATTAAGATCAAACACATAGCCCGCCATTGCATAGAAATGCATTTTTTGAGATGCAACAGAAACTTTTACGTCATCATAGAATTTTGTTTCCAAAATCATTGGTACAGATACACCAGCGTACCATTTTTGAGAGTGGAAATAAATTCCAGCTCCTACATTTGGGGAATTCTTAGTCAGAATACCAGTAAGATACTGATCATTCTCGTCTTTTCTAGTAACCTTATTATAGTCCACCTGCATAAAATTTCCAGACGCGCTAACTCCCAAAGACAAGAATACGTCAGCTGAAAGTTGAATAGGGTAAGAATAATTTACAGACAAAGTTGTTTCTGAAGAAGGTCCAATCTGATCATTTATTACAGATAGTCCCAACCCTTGTCCATTTCGTGCAATAGGAGATTCTATAGAAAAATTTGCAGTTCTAGGAGCACCATCAAGTCCTATCCATTGCGTTCTGTATAATCCAAAAACACTTGGTACGCCTCGTGTACCTGTATATCCCGGATTTATTGTCATCGTATTATACATATACTGTGTATACTGTGACTGTTGCTGTGCCGACGCTTCTAAAATTCCGATAAACAGCAATATTAGTAAATATGAAATCTTTTTCATTTGTTCTAGTACCTTTTAATTATTGGTTATTGATATACAAATAACCTTTTCTCTCTATTGTTCGTTTTCCGGTATTATATTTTAGTATATAAAAGTAAGTTCCTGTTGGAAGTTTATCTCCTCTTTTAACCGTAGAGCGTCCATCTGAATATCCTCTAAACATTTTGTCGCTTTCATTATAAGAGTCTGCATCATACACTCTAACACCCCATCTATTATAGATTTCAATATGGTTATCTGGAAAATTACTAATACCTTCGATCAAGAAACTATCATTTAAACCATCATCATTTGGAGAGATTGCATTATATACCACAACTTCTTCCGGTATAGGTGGTGCTTTTTTGACCAAGGCTGCGGTAAAAATTCCATAACCACTTACTACTGAAGTCAATAATTTTTCATAAGGTTTACCCGCCAAAGGATCACTTACTTCCCCTCCTTCATTCACCCACTTGTCTGCGGTTGGATCCCAACGAGCTATAACTACCTCATACTCTTCTTGTGAATTAAAAAATTCTGCGGGTGTTGTTCGATTATCCAGTGTTAAACTCAACACAATTTTATCAGCGCCTTTATCCTGTTTCACTTCCCAATATTCACTCTGATCCATAATTTCAAGCTTTTCATCTCTTTTTTCATGAGAATAAATAGCATTTGAATTTTTATTAAAATATTGAGTCGTATAAATATCACCAGCATTGTTACCTGCATCTTGGTAAGCAGGTCTAAAGTACTTCCCTGCTCCAATTGGAAATTCGAATGAACCACCACCTATTTTTTGAACCTGACCATCTACAAAACTTAAATCACTTGTAAGTGTATGAGTCCCCTTATCTTTGAAAATTACCAAACCACCATAATCACCAGCTTGGATTACTCCTTTATCAAATGCAGAATTACCTCCAATAGCAATTTTTCCTCCTAAATGAAAAGGAACTAAAGAAGAAACATTCTTAAAAATGATGTTTTTAAAATTAGAAAGCTGGTTTGCTTCTATAAACTGATCTTCTGAGCCAATAAAAAAAGTGGTTCCATTTTTACTATCTGAGTAAGTAACAATACCATCATTTTTCCAATTTTGAAAGATATACAACTGCCCATCATTTATAAAATTCCCTAATGGAGCATTTTCGTAATCCATATGAACGGCCATGACTGCATCATTATTCAACTTGACATCAGTCTCATTAACAAGCTGTGCCTGCACGTTATGACAAGTAAAAAGGCCTAACATTAGACCAATCATGCCACTTTGATGCTTACTATTTAACAAAATAGAAAATGGTTGTTTTTCTATTTTATGTAAGTAATTATTTTTCATAAATAACTATTTTAATTTTATACAAATTGCACGTTAATTGAGAGACAAAACTAAAGCAGTAATAAAAGTCTGATATCCCTTAAAAGTTATTGATATATCAGAATAAGATAAATTATGAAGTGTTTTTTGTTGGAACTCTTTATTTTGAAAACAACAGTTTAATTTGTAAGAAAAAATCAATATAACTAAATCAATTTTAGTAACCTTGTAATTAATTTAATACAAAAAAACCGTACTTTTCTATAAGTACAGTTTTTCGTTATCATAAATAAGAATGATTTTTAGTGATAGCAGAATAACACTTTTCAGCATTTTATTGCCCTAAATTTAATGTTTTAAAAAAGTGTTTTGATATTTATTTTAGAATTAATTGGTTTAGAAATAATCAATTAATTGTTTGTAATTAACATCCTTTAAAATCACTTTTTTACTTTCATCTAGAAGATAGATTGAAGGAATATTATCTATCCAATATTCTGTACGAATTTGTACGAATTCCTTATTGCCCCATACATTGAGCCAATTATTCTGAAATGTATTTTTGCTTACGAATTCGTGCCATACTTTTTCATCGTTCTCAATGTAAATTGCAAATAATTGCAATTCTTTTGGTGCTTTCTTTTCCAGCCACTCTTTTAAAATTGGAGTAACTTCCATACAATGGGAACATTCAGGATTAAAAAAATACAATATTGTATATTTAGCTTTACTTTTAAGAATTGATTTTTTAATTCCTTTAGGATCTTGTAAAGGAAGCTCTGCTGCAATACTGCCTTGTTTATTCTTTTCTATAAATGAAATTTTTGCATTTATCAGCTCTTTTCGCCAATCGGGTGTAAAAGATGTCTTTTGTTCATTTTTAAGAATATAAACACCAATCTCTTCATTAAAAAAAGGGCTACTTTTAATTAAATATAAGTTCAGGAGAGCTTCTTCTATTACTCTATACATATCTGGATTGACTGATGCCTTCTGCAATAGGTCCTCAATAGCTAAAAGGATATTTTTTTTATCTTTTAAATTGAAAGAACTGATATAATTGGTCGTCTTGCCTCCTAAATAAGGAGTATTTGTTAATACATTACTTTTAAAATCAACTCCTTCCCAATAGTGCAACTTAATGAAATCAACTGATTTCTGATATTTTACATCATCAATATCATATAAAAGATGTTCGCCACTCCAGGCCATATCTGGAATTGGCAATGTATTCGTACAGTCAATTAATTTTTCTACAATTGTTCCTTCAAAAGCACTGGCAATACGTTTTCCATAATCGTATAAAAGTTGTTGTTCCGAAATTGCTTTGTTTCTTATTTTTTTTCGTTCAATACTGTCATTTTCATTCAAAAAATCTTCTTCTAATTGATGCTGATTACTATAAAATTTTTCTGCTTGCTTTATATATGCTGCGTATGCATTATTTTGTTCGCTATCTTTAAAAATAACATTTTCATTATTTTCAAAATACTGTACATCAATATTCTTTTTTTCTTTTTTTGAATATAAAACTGAAATAGGATTTGGTGAAATTACCTTAGGCAACATAACCATATATAGCCCTTCGACAACGTTCATGGTGTCTTTGAGAATAATAATTTCAGGTTTATCAACAATGGCTTTATCTAAAAGTACAGGCATACCATTTTTATAGAAATATAACAAACAGGTATCTCCTACATTAAGCCCTGCAGTTTGAAATGTTATACTACGTTGCGCTACTATATTTTGTACCAACAAACAAGATAAAATTAGTAAAACACTTTTGTAAAGTTTTTTCATATTTAGATAGCTTAAAAAAAAACTGTCCTCAAGAAAACTCAAGGACAGTAAATTTAATTAATTATAATTTATTTTTCACATTTATCACAATATAAAACACTAAAATACAAATACTTGTATCACTTTATTTGCAGAACTTGGCACTAAGTTTGCACCACTGCATGTTACTTGACCATTGTTGCAATCCATAAAGTGACCGCTAACTTCGGCGTTAGTATTAAAACCACCAAAATAGTTTGCTGAGTTAACATTTACAGGCATTATTGAACCCCAAAGCATTTGGCGTTGAGGAGTTCCAACAAATCCACTATTATTACCCGTATTAACTCCATTATATTTAGTAACACCTGATGTACTACTAATCGACACTCCTTTTAATTTTCCTGTAAAATTATGCCATCCGTTTGTAGTAGTAGCGGTAAACCCATAACCACTATTTGGATTAAATTCAATATAGTTATTCTGGGCATTTGCATCATCAATTTTTGAAGCATTTGCTAAAGTGGAAACAACTCTAAATCTCCATTTATTATTAGCCGTTGTGCTAGCACTAGTTAAACTAGAGATTGAACCATTAGCAACAAGAATAGATCGCATTGCCAATAAAGACATTCTAAAGTTATCGTATTTGATTCCATTATCAAAATTAGTATTATTAACTGGCATATCACTAGCTAAGCTATAAGTATTAGAATTAGTTGATGCTGTTGTCATATTATAAACATTTTTAGCAGTTTGTTCAGAATAAGACCACACTAATGTCTGACCGTTGCTCATATCACACAGTGTTTTCATGACTGGCTCTGTTGCAACAGGTTTAATCCAATATTCTCCATTTGGAGCTACACCTGCTCCTCCATTATCCGCCATTGCATCTTTACAGCTATTGGCTGGATATGTTTTAGTACTTCCTTTAGTAGCCACAATTGTAATGTATCTAACACAAGTCTCTCCTGAAGCATCAGTTAAAGTAAAAGCAATACCTTCATCATTGTTTGCTTGAGTTGGCTTTCCAAATGCTGTAAATGTAATAGTAGTTGGCGTTGCTATTTGTGTTACAGTTCCCTGAGCTTTAATTGTAACACCTGCTGAAGTTGCACTAATATTATATGGTCCTGTTGAAGAAAAATCTACTGGCATAGAGATTGTTGCAGCACCTCCAGAAATCGTAGTATTGACCTTCATTGTACTAATAACTATAGGATATGGAGAATTACAAACCATAGTCGCTTGATTTGGCTGAATATCAATTTTTGATGCAGGAGTACATAATTCTGCATTTTTATTTGCTGCATCTAATATTTTAAAATTATACAACCCTGCACTTCCAGCTTCAGCTTGACCGTTGCCATACAAATTAACAGTAGTTGACCCAGTTGTGTCAAAAGATCCAACTCCACTAAAATATACGCCTTTTACTACATCTGTAGTCATTTTCCATGGTCCTGTTTTTGTAACATTAAGTGTAAGCGCCAAATAATTAGCAGATGATGCACCTTTTGTCTCAACAAAAACACCATTTACAACTGCACCTGAAGAAGAACAATCTAAAGTATAACCTGCTTTTGTACTTTGCAACGTGATTGTAAAATTACATCCCACTGCTACATTATTTTTATCGTATAGGGTAAAGGTAAGTTTTCCATCTGTTCCCCATTGTGGAGTTCCTTTAGCTGATAAAATGATACGTGCTGCTGATGCCGTAGATACGTAACCAGTTCCTTCAAACCACATTCCTGTATCAGCACCATTAGCTCCTACAACATTAGTATGCAACGAATAATAACCCGAGTCAGCTACATCTAATTGTAAACTCACGCCGTTAGTAACAGGATTAACTGGCTGCCCCTCTGTAAATGTTCCAACTGGCTGTGTTTCATCACAAGAAATTGTAAAATCTGCGTTATTCTCGGTTACTGGTATTGTGAAATTTGAAACATTACAAATCTCTTTACCAGACTGATCATAAACTCTGTACCCAACTGCAGCATTTACACTTGTAGGTGTACCAATTGCTGGAATTTGAATTTTTATAGGTCCTGTAGGAACTGTTGCTACGATACCAGTATATGAAAATCGTACTCCATTTACAGTTTCTGTATAAAACGTATAAGTTCCAGCTTTAACCACTGTTGCAGTAATTTCAATATAATTATTAATACCTACCGGCACACCTTCATAATAGCTTCCTTTTACACCGCTAGCAGAGCAATCATAAGTAAATTTTGCTAAAGAAATCGCATCACATTCTGACCATTCTGTTCCCTTCCAAGTCTGTAAACAGCTTTCATCAGTATTAAAAACTGTTAATCCTTTATTTGCAGCACCCAAAGTTGGTTGTAAGGTTTTCATTTGATTTTCTGTAAATCTAGGTGGCATAAAACCTTTGGTGCCATTTTGTGAAAATATTTCAAAAGTGGCATTACTATCTCCTGTTTGATTACCTCCTACTACTACTGTTTTACCTCCTTGCGCAAAAGACTGCATTAAGGTAAAAACAGTTATTAAAGTAAATATTATTTTCTTCATTTTTATGTTTTTTATTGTTATTTTATCATATAATGCTATTACTTGCCGGCCATAAAATGACCGGCTCATAATTTAGAATATTACATCGTGTAGGTTATTACATACCAGTTTGCGCCATCAGACTGTAAAGTAATTTTGATGCTTCCTTTGCTTACCCCACCAAAAACACTTGCTGTTATGTAAGGATATTCTGCAGAATCGGAATAAATTACATTTGTATTGAAATTTACAACTATAGGAGTTGCTGCAGTTGTTGGTGTACCATCAGCTTTAGCAACAACCATTTGATTAATTACTAGCATTCTTCCTTTATTTACTGTGGCATCAGGAAGATTAATCGTTATATTACCTTTCAGTTTTGCAGCAATAATAGTGTAATCATCATCAGTTACTGTATAATCATCACCAATAACTTTAATTCCTAAGAAATTGGCTTTTGCAGGCGCTTTCCATGCTACTTTTCCATCCTCTGCTGTTGTCAGAACATCTCCTTTTACTTCAGAAGGAACTATATCTACCGTAGTTGCTGCAAATGTTGCCGCTGTACCACCTGTCACTTTTAGAACAGTATCAGGGGTTTCTGTAGAAATATCTTTTAAAGGAATTATTTCTGTTTCTTTCTCACCTGTATAAGTTAAAACCGCACTTGTCTGATTATATTTTAATGTTGTTGGCGTTTCCTTATTAGCTGCTACCCATTTAGTTGGATCGTTTGGATCTCTTACATATACAGTTCCAGTAGTGTAATCAATATACATTTGAACTGTATCGTCGATGCCTGGAGAGCCTGCAGCTCCTGGAGCACCATTGCCTCCAGCGATACCGTTTTTGCCGTCAAGTCCGTTTTTGCCGTTCAATGGAACCCATTTGGTATTATCTTCAGGGTCTCTTACATAAACAATTCCTGTATTGTAGTCAACATACATCTGGATTGTGCCGTCAATTCCCGGCGTGCCAGCAGCTCCCGGAACTCCGTTGCCTCCAGCAATTCCGTTTTTACCGTCAAGTCCGTTTTTGCCGTTCAATGGAACCCATTTGGTATTATCTTCAGGATCCCTTACATAGACAATTCCTGTATTGTAGTCAACATACATCTGGATTGTGCCGTCAATTCCCGGCGTGCCAGCAGCTCCTGGAACTCCGTTTCCTCCCATTATACCATTTTTGCCGTCAAGTCCGTTTTTGCCGTTCAATGGAACCCATTTGGTATTATCTTCAGGATCCCTTACATAGACAATTCCTGTATTGTAGTCAACATACATCTGGATTGTGCCGTCAATTCCCGGCGTGCCAGCAGCTCCTGGAACTCCGTTTCCTCCCATTATACCATTTTTGCCGTCAAGTCCGTTTTTGCCGTTCAATGGAACCCATTTGGTATTATCTTCAGGATCCCTTACATAAACAATTCCTGTATTGTAGTCAACATACATCTGGATTGTGCCGTCAATTCCCGGCGTGCCAGCAGCTCCCGGAACTCCGTTGCCTCCAGCAATTCCGTTTTTGCCGTCAAGTCCGTTTTTGCCGTTCAATGGAACCCATTTGGTATTATCTTCAGGATCCCTTACATAAACAATTCCTGTATTGTAGTCAACGTACATCTGGATTGTGCCATCAATTCCCGGCGTGCCAGCAGCTCCCGGAACTCCGTTGCCTCCAGCAATTCCGTTTTTACCGTCAAGTCCGTTTTTGCCGTTCAATGGAACCCATTTGGTATTATCTTCAGGATCTCTTACATATACTATTCCTGTATTGTAGTCAACGTACATCTGGATTGTGCCGTCAATTCCCGGCGTGCCAGCAGCTCCCGGAACTCCGTTTCCTCCAGCAATTCCGTTTTTGCCGTCAAGTCCATTTTTGCCATTGATTGATACCCATTTAGTATTATCTTCAGGATCTCTTACATAAATGATTCCGGTATTGTAGTCAACATACATCTGGATTGTGCCGTCAATTCCCGGCGTGCCAGCAGCTCCCGGAACTCCGTTGCCTCCTGCAATTCCGTTTTTGCCGTCAAGTCCGTTTTTGCCGTTCAATGGAACCCATTTGGTATTATCTTCAGGATCTCTTACATAAACAATTCCGGTATTGTAGTCAACATACATCTGGATTGTGCCGTCAATTCCTGGCGTGCCAGCAGCTCCCGGAACTCCGTTTCCTCCTGCAATTCCGTTTTTGCCGTCAAGTCCGTTTTTGCCGTTCAATGGAACCCATTTGGTATTATCTTCAGGATCTCTTACATAAACAATTCCGGTATTGTAGTCAACATACATCTGGATTGTGCCGTCAATTCCTGGCGTGCCAGCAGCTCCCGGAACTCCGTTTCCTCCAGCAATTCCATTTTTGCCGTCAAGTCCGTTTTTGCCGTTCAATGGAACCCATTTGGTATTATCTTCAGGATCTCTTACATATACTATTCCGGTATTGTAATCAACGTACATCTGGATTGTGCCGTCAATTCCCGGCGTGCCAGCAGCTCCCGGAACTCCGTTTCCTCCAGCAATTCCGTTTTTGCCGTCAAGTCCATTTTTGCCGTTCAATGGAACCCATTTCGAATTGTCTTGAGGATCTCGCACATAAACAATTCCGGTATTGTAATCAACGTACATTTGGATTGTGCCGTCAATTCCCGGCGTACCAGCAGCTCCCGGAACTCCGTTTCCTCCTGCAATTCCGTTTTTGCCGTCAAGTCCGTTTTTGCCGTTCAATGGAACCCATTTCGAATTGTCTTGAGGATCTCGCACATAAACAATTCCGGTATTGTAATCAACATACATTTGGATTGTGCCGTCAATTCCCGGCGTGCCAGCAGCTCCCGGAACTCCGTTGCCTCCAGCAATTCCATTTTTACCATCTAATCCATTTTTACCGTTTATAGAAACCCATTTAGTTTTATCAGCAGGATCTCTTACATAAATGATTCCAGTATTATAATCAACATACATCTGTATTGTGCCGTCTATACCTGGCGTGCCAGCAGCTCCCGGAACTCCGTTTCCTCCTGCAATTCCGTTTTTGCCGTCAAGTCCGTTTTTACCGTTTATTGATGCCCAAGTTCCATCTTCATTTTGAACATATACTGTCCCTGTTGATTTATCTGTATAAAGGGTAACATTTTCACCAGGATATCCAGGCTCGCCCTTCTTCCCTGGTATACCATTTCCAGAAATAATTCCTGCGGCTTCTCCAGAAATAGCAAATCTATTCCATCTGCCTGCATACCAATAGTAGTAACCTGGAACAACATCAGAAACAGTTTCTGTATTAAATACTAACAAACTAGACACATTACCACTTTTCATGGTACTAGTATCTGTAGTACTTTTTAATTTTACATTGGGAATTAAAAGTCCTTGATTACCGTCTTTTGAGAAGACTTCTAATTGTGCGGAAGGACTTGTAATATCCTGTTTACCTATTACAACCTGTGAATAGGCTGAATAACCACCCAAAACAAAAAGTAAAGGAAGTAATTTATTCTTCATGTGATTTAATCATTAATGGTTATTAAATTATTTAATTGCTCACAAAAGCGGTAAAACAAAAATCATTTCATTTTATCACTTTAGTTAAAGAAAACTGACAATAATTTGCACAGTTTCAAGGAACAAAGTTCTAGGTAAATAGCTTTTAACTTTACCACCAAAAGTTTTTAAACTTATACTTTAAGACATTTCTTAAAAAAATTAGAAACGAAACATACGAAGTGAATTAAGAGATTGTAAAATCCAATATTTTTTTCATAAAAAAAAGGGAGACTTAAAATAAGCTCCCCTTTTTAAAAGTAAATTTAGTTTGTTTCAAAAAATCAGAATTTTAACGATTCTTTGAAATTATAAAAAATGAAGAACAATCTATACATTACATTGTGTAAGTTATAACATACCATTTTCCTTCTACTGCCTGCAGTGTAACCTTTAAACTTCCTGAGGTCACCCCTGCAAACATACTTGCTGTCAAGTATGGAAGATCTATTGCTGTTGCATAATGAAGATTATAATTAAAATTCACCTTTTTGGTTACATCAAACTGATTTATCACCAACATTCTACCTGTGTTAGCAGAAGGATCTGGAAGATTAATAGTAATATCGCCTGTCGCACCTTCTGCTATAATAGTGTAATCATCATCGGTTAAAGTATAATCTTCTTTGATCACTTTTATAGCCATTACATTGGATTTAGCTGGCGCTTTCCATGCTACTTTTCCATCCTCTGCTGTTGTCAGAACATCTCCTTTTACTTCAGAAGGAACTATATCTACCGTAGTTGCTGCAAATGTTGCCGCTGTACCACCTGTCACTTTTAGAACAGTATCAGGGGTTTCTGTAGAAATATCTTTTAAAGGAATTATTTCTGTTTCTTTCTCGCCTGTATAAGTTAAAACCGCACTTGTCTGATTATATTTTAATGTTGTTGGCGTTTCCTTATTAGCTGCTACCCATTTAGTTGGATCGTTTGGATCTCTTACATATACAGTTCCAGTAGTGTAATCAATATACATTTGAACTGTATCGTCGATGCCTGGAGAGCCTGCAGCTCCTGGAGCACCATTGCCTCCAGCGATACCGTTTTTGCCGTCAAGTCCGTTTTTGCCGTTCAATGGAACCCATTTGGTATTATCTTCAGGATCCCTTACATAAACAATTCCTGTATTGTAGTCAACGTACATTTGGATTGTGCCGTCAATTCCTGGCGTGCCAGCAGCTCCTGGAACTCCGTTTCCTCCCATTATACCATTTTTACCGTCAAGTCCGTTTTTGCCGTTCAATGGAACCCATTTGGTATTATCTTCAGGATCCCTTACATAGACAATTCCTGTATTGTAGTCAACATACATCTGGATTGTGCCGTCAATTCCCGGCGTGCCAGCAGCTCCTGGAACTCCGTTTCCTCCCATTATACCATTTTTGCCGTCAAGTCCGTTTTTGCCGTTCAATGGAACCCATTTGGTATTATCTTCAGGATCCCTTACATAAACAATTCCTGTATTGTAGTCAACATACATTTGGATTGTGCCGTCAATTCCCGGCGTGCCAGCAGCTCCCGGAACTCCGTTTCCTCCCATTATACCATTTTTGCCGTCAAGTCCGTTTTTGCCGTTCAATGGAACCCATTTGGTATTATCTTCAGGATCCCTTACATAAACAATTCCTGTATTGTAGTCAACATACATCTGGATTGTGCCGTCAATTCCCGGCGTGCCAGCAGCTCCTGGAACTCCGTTTCCTCCCATTATACCATTTTTGCCGTCAAGTCCGTTTTTGCCGTTCAATGGAACCCATTTGGTATTATCTTCAGGATCTCTTACATAAACAATTCCTGTATTGTAGTCGACATACATCTGGATTGTGCCGTCAATTCCCGGCGTGCCAGCAGCTCCCGGAACTCCGTTGCCTCCCATTATACCATTTTTACCGTCCAGACCGTTTTTACCATTAATGGCAGTCCAAGTGCCATCTTCATTCTGAACATAAACAGTTCCAGTCGTTTTATCAGTATAAAGCGTAACATTTTCACCAGGATATCCTGCCTCCCCTCTATTTCCAGGTGCTCCATCTCCACCAACAATACCATTAGACTCACCAGAAATAATAAATTTATTCCATTTACCATTAAACCAATAGTAGTAACCCGGAATAACATCAGAAATAGTTTCTGTATTGAAAACCAATAAGCTTTCTACATTACCTTTTGTTATGGTAGTAGCATCTGTAGTTCCAGTAAGTTTTACTCTTGGAATTAACATCCCTTTATCACTGGCAAAAACTTCTAATTGAGCAGAAGGACTTGGATCAATTTTACCAATACCTACCTGCGAGTAGGCAGAATAGCAACCTAAAACAAAAATTAAAGGAAGTAATTTATTTTTCATTTTATTAATTTATTTAATATGTTAATAATTATTCACTATTTTTACTTAAACCGCTAAAAAATCAGCATTTTAAACCTTAACAAACATTCCTGTATTTAACGACTGTACATCTAATTTTTCTTATTTAGATATGATAGTCCATAATTACTGCATTTTTAATGTTTAAAATTTATCTTTAAAAAACATCGATTTTGAAAGTGCAAAGTTGCTTCTAAGTGTCAGGGAAAAATGCTAGTAAAAGTTTTTAAAATTATAGATTAAGACATATTTGGTGTTTTTTAAGATTACTATTATTAAATAATATATGGTTAGTAGAGAAAAATAGAAATGAATAAATCAAGCATAATTAATAGCCAGAAATGCAAAAAGGGAAGCAAATGCTTCCCTCTTTATACTTATACTTTTTTTTACTAGTTTTTAATAGCCTTTTTCAATTTATCAAGAGATGGTTCTTGAAATTGTTTAAGTTGTGAAACTACTATTTGTGCTACTTCTGTAGCTCCTTTTAATGATAAATGCGTATCATCTTTCTTTTCATCCTTATAATAAGGTATTTCTCCTGCCTTAAAATGTAGATGAAGCAATTTTGATTTCTCTGGTCCGTAAGACTGTTCCAACAATTCTGTATAATATTCCAAATCGATAAAAGGAACTTTATATTCTTGCGCAACTAAACGTGTTTCTAGGGGATAATCACCGTGAGTTGGCACTAAAACACCTTTTTCATTAAAGTTGCGTCTCGCGATAGAAGTCAACAAAACAGGAATGGCACCTTTTGCTCTGGTTTCTTTTACGAACTTGATTAAATTGTATCTGTACGCAGTATGCGGATTTGTAAAACGTGTTGAATCTTCGATTTTTTCGTCATTATGTCCAAATTCTATAAAAACATAATCACCTTTTTTTAGTTTTTTATAAATTGAATCCCAGCGGTTTTCATTAATAAAACTTTTTGTGCTTCGGCCATTAACAGCTTTATTTGCTACAACTAAATCCTCTTTAAAAAAAGATTGCAAAACCTGAGCCCAGCCATGTTCTGGATTACGATCAGGATCTTTTTTATTTGCCATAGTCGAATCGCCAATACAATACAATGTAGTTTTTTGTGCGAAAGATATTGATGTAATTAAGAATGCTATAAGAAGATATTTTTTCATTTTATTAGTTTTAGTTGTTGTCCATAACAAATGACAAGACTTTTGTTTTAAATGCATTGCAGTGTATCTCTACACAAAAATTTGAATATTAGTCCTTTATTCCTCAGAAAAAAAATTATTTTGCAGCTGTAGGCACTGTTGCTTTCTTGCCTATAAAAACATCGGTCATTAAAACATTTTCAGCATTCTCGTTTGAGAGTGCATTTTTTGCTTCTCTTATCTCAATGTTCTTCAATGAAATATTTTTGATTTTTTTATCTGGAAATCCTTGAATTACTATTCCAGATTCGGTCGCTTTATTGCAAGTAATATTTTCAAAAAAAACATTAGAAATTTCAGATTGATATCCTTTTCCTTCCCCATGATAATTTGCCGTGATGTATAAGCAATCTTCGACTTCATCTAAATTGATATTTTTAACAAAAATATTTTTTATATAACCGCCGCGATCAGCATTCGTTTTTAAATAAATTCCTCTTTTTAGATACCCCGTTGTTTTACAATACTCAACAAAAACATTCTGAACTCCAGCAGACATTTCACTTCCGATTACGACACCGTGAAGCCCTTTAAAATTGCAATTTCGAATTACAATATTTTCACTCGGAGTTTCTCTATTTGCCCTGCCTTCATGATCTCTTCCGGCTTTTATAGCAACATTATCATCACCATTATTAAAGGTTACATTTTCAATTAAAACATCTTTGGAATATTCTGGATCGATCCCGTCGTTATTGTAATTTAAAGATTTATAAGTGATTCCGCGCACTGTAATATTTTGGGATTTTAATAAATGAAGACACCAAAAAGGTGAATTCTCAATTCTGACATTTTCAACCAAAATATTTTTGCAATTAAAAAATTGAATCATTTGCGGACGAAGAAAATAGCCTTCGCCAAATTTTCTGTCTTTTAAAGGAACACTATTATGATTCATTTCCCGACTTAACATTTTACCTTTCTCTTCTTGCTTTTTAAAGCCTTTCCATATATTTCCTCCTTCTCCATCAATTGTTCCTTCACCGGTTATTGCAATATTAGTACAATTATAAGCATAAACAAGGGGACTGTAGTTGTAAAGCATTGTGCCCTCCCAACTTGTCAAAACCAATGGATAATCCTTCGGATTATCTCCAAATTTTATTTTTGCACCTTTTTCTATTTTAAGATTGACATTGCTCACAAAATGAATTGGGCCATTTACTTTATAAATCCCTTTTGGCACAACAATAGTTCCGCCATTATTTTTTTTGCATAAAGCCATTGCCTTATCAAAAACTACTTTATTGTTGCTGAGAGAATCTCCTTTGGCACCTAATTTTAAGATATTTACTTGATATAAAGGAAAAACAGGAAGCTGGATTTTCTTTACAATTGAATCAACTTTAGAAGTTGGGAATTCACCCTTTTGGGCAAAAGAAATAGTCGAAATCAATAAAAATAATGCATGCTTGAAATTCATAATAATATCTTTAAAATGTAAATCATTTTGAATACCAGTTTGGCATATTATCTTTCAAAATATTCTCTATCTTGTATTTTTCAGCCTCTGATTTTTTGAGCTGATAAGACCATGAAACTCTCTTTGTTGGCTGAAATCCTTCACCTGTACAGTTATATTCTGCATAAAAAGCTTTTTTTTCAGCTTCAGGTTTCGACCAGTTTTCCCAACCTTCTGGTTTAATGTGTTGCCCCATTTCACAATTTAAAAAAACTGTTTTAGCGTAAATACGCCAAGGCCTTCCTAAATAAACATCATTCGCAGAAGGTTCGGCCGTTAATTTGCAATTCTTAAAAACAAATCCGAAAGGAGTGCCTTCTGGTGTTGAAGCAGCGGTTATATAGGAATTTTTAATACTGTGAATTTCGCAGTTTTCAAATAAAGTGGTAGCACTTCCAAAAATAAAATCAGTTGTGCCTTCAATGTAGCAGTTTATAAAATACTGTTTTACTTCTTTACCCGACAAATACAAAGTATCTTGATTTCCAAGAATATTGCAGTTTGAAATTTTTGCACGATTTGCAACTATAGACAGTGCAATTCCTTGTCCATTATCTCCAGAAGCATTTTTGATTGTCAAGTTAGATGCTGAAAAATCATCGCCTTCAACCAAAATTGTATACGTATAAAAAGTACTGTTTCGGCCTAAATTAATTTTCGAAAAATTATCGTCAAATGTAATTATGGTTTTTTCTTTACTTTCGCCTTGTAAAACTACATTTGTATTCCATTCCGGAATTCTGACTTTTTCATTATAAATTCCGTTTTTTATGACCACAGTGACTTTTTCGTATGGAAATGCTGGACATGCATAAATAGCATCCTGAATTTTTGTAAAATCACCCGAACCATCTTGAGCGACAGTCAGTAATGTTACATTTTTTTTATCTGAAATTGAAACTTTTGTTCCGTTTTTGACTGCCCATTCTGGGAATTTTTTCAAGACTTCTTTTGGTGCATCAGAGTACCAAGAATAACCATTTCTTCGTTCAGCACCTATTTGGTCCAATGATTTTTTCTTGATTCCATCACGGTCACAAAAGAAAGGTTCATTGGTTTCCAAATCCATAAATCTTGCCCAAATTGGACCTGCATTTGTTGCCGGAATCATTTTTTTATCAATGATTTTGCCTTCATCATTCAAAACCCTTTTTTCTTCTAAATTGGTAATTTTTGTTTTGTCAAACCAAGCTACAGCACTTTTTACTGCATTAACAATTTCTCGAGAAGGTTTATCAATCGACATTAAAAGCAATACAATTTTTGTTGATTCATAACCGCTTAATGATGCCAATTCAAAAGCTCGTGCATTTGCGGGAGCAAGCGTAAATTCATCATGTTGCGCGCACCACGCAGTCAAAACACCATTTTGTTTGTATTGCGTTTTTAAAATACAGTCGATTCCTTTATCAAAAGCTTTTTTACACTTTTCAACAACTTCTTTTGACGGCTTAATGCTATAAAAATCAGTTTCTTCTGAAATCTGTTTCATAACATTCATAATATTCACCATCGAATCATCATTGTAGGTAATATGCGTATAATATCCTTTTTTAAGTGGATAAAACTGTGGCCATCCTCCGTTTGCATACTGTGCTTCTAGCAAATAATTTAATCCTTTCAAAAATGATTCTTTGTATCTTTCATCTTTTACTTGCGCATACATTTTGGACATAAAAAGCATTTCCTGACAAGTTGCACCGTTATCAGTTGTTGTTTCGACAGCTGTTCTTTTGAGCGCAATTAAATCTTTTTTTTGCTGCGAAGTTAACTCGTCCTGCATAGCAATGTTTTTTGGCCATCCACCAATATCTCTTTGATAAAGTAGAACATTTTCTGCTACTTTTTTAGCTTCTTCTGTTCCAAACCAAGAAGCATCATGCTTGCGAATCACATCTGGCCAGCTTTTGTAATTACTTTGTGCATTCAACCCAATGCTGAAAGCCACAGTAAAATACAAAACTATTTTTTTTAAGTAAATCATTGTCATCTGTTTTAACTCCTAATTATTTATTTCGAAACAGCAAAATCTTGATTTTTGAAAATAAAAAAATCTGAAAAATCATTTTAAACCCATTAAAAAGAAACTTTTTCTTACAAAATGTATTCGAGTATTGTTTTTTCAAATTTCTTTCTTAAAACTAATTTATGTGAGTCGTTATTTTTGAAAATGTGAAAAAATACATTTTTTGGTATTTTTTACTTCGTTATTCTAAACCAATCGACTGCAACATTTCCAGAATCATTTGTTTTTTTTTCGCTTAAGGCAAAAAGACCAACTTTGGCACCGATCCATTTTCCTTCTTTCGAAACAAATTCATTTCCTATTTCTTGATATTTTTTATCATCTAAACTATAATAGAAACTGCATATTCCGCCTTTTTTAATTTTCACACGCAAATAAATTGTATTGTATGGAATCAAAACTGGATTGGTTTCAGTTTCTTCAATCTTTTTATCAAAAGTTCCAGTTTTCTGATTTAGATATAATTTTCCGTTATCATTTTTAAGACTCAAATAACTGTAATTTAATCCCATGATGATTAATCCTGTACTTTCTCCATTCAATCTAGCATTAAAAGTCAATTTAGTTGTTGCAGTGAATTCTTCTGCTGGAAATTTTTGAAGAAGCAAGTTTGGTGCCTCAAAGATTTTTTTACTGTCTTGAATTGTTGGTAAACAATACAAATTCAAATAACCCATACTTGTTGGAAAACCCCAATTGTTTTGAGCATTTGCCTGCCATTGCCACTGCAATCCTAATTTCGGCAAATTAAACTCATCTGATTCTGCTGGTGTTTCAATTGGATATTTCTTGCCTACGTTTGGCTTTTTGAAAGTGGTTACTGGCTCACCTATTCCGTTTTTATCAAAATCCTGGCCCATTACTGGCCAATCATTTTCCCATTTCATTGGTTGTAAATGAACAATTCTTCCGTAAGCGCCTTTATCCTGAAAATGGATAAACCAGTCTTCACCCGTTTGTGTTTGCACCCATGCACCTTGGTGTGGACCATTGATTGTCGTTTTTCCTTGTTCTAAAACTTTTTTCTTCTCATAAGGACCAAAAACATTTTTTGATCTCAAAACAGTTTGCCAACCTGTCGAAACTCCACCCGCAGGGGCAAAAATGTAATAATAACCATTTCTTTTATAGAACTTTGGCCCTTCAATAGTTCCTTCTCCGTCATGACCGTCAATTACCATAACTTCATCATTGTTTGTAGCGGTTCCTTCTGGATTCATACTGCAAACGACTAGCAAACTTTTGATCTTTGCACGACTTCCTGCAAAAGCATGAACCAAATATACTTTTCCATCATCATCCCATAACAGACTTGGATCTATAAGTCCGGATCCAGCTTTTACCAAAACAGGCTCTGACCAAGGCCCTTCTGCTTTTTGGGCTTTTATCATATAAATTCCGAAATCTGGATCTGGGTAATAAATATAAAATTCATTGTTATGAAAATTGATGCTAGGCGCCCAAACTCCGTTTCCATGCTGTACTTTATCGAAAGTTTCAGTTGGCTTCTGTTTTATAAGTGCATGCCCAATAATTTTCCAATTCACCAAATCTTTAGAATGCAAAATCGGAAGTCCAGGAATACAATTAAAAGACGATGCTGTCATATAAAAATCATCGCCTACGCGAACAACATCTGGATCTGAATAATCGGCATGGATGATTGGGTTTGTATAAGTTCCGTCTCCATTGTCAGGCACCCAAACTTGTGAAAAATTTTTCTGTGCAAACAGTACCGACAAAACAAGAAAAAGGAATTTTATATTTTTCATTTTAAAAAATTAACTTTTCAAATTAAACCCGACAGGTTTTAAAAACCTGTCGGGTTTGTTTATGAATTAACTTATCTATTTAACTCCAAAGCAGCTAAAATAAAAGGTCCCGTTGCCTTAGGATCGTTGTCTTTCTTTTTCTCTTTTACGTAATATTCGTAAGAACCATCTCTGTATGGAGTGCCACCCAGACCTGCAACTTGACATGCTTGAGTCAATGTTATAGTACCATCAGCATCTACTTTCATTAATTTTGTAGTCAAACCATCAAATGCTTTGTTCGCTAATTTTTTATATTTCGCAGGCAAATATCCTTTATTTGCTCCTTTTGCAAAAGCATAAGCAAACATTGAAGATCCTGAAGCTTCTAAATAATTTCCTTCTTTACCTCCTTTGTCCGTTACTTGGTACCACAATCCAGATTTATCTTGATATTTAGCCAAAGCCTCACATGCATTGTTTAAATATTTTACTAATTCTTTTTGTTTTGGATGTTCTTTTGGCATGTAATCCAAAACATCAACAAGCGCCATAACATACCATCCTAAAGCTCTTGACCAAAAGTTTGGCGAATTTCCTGTCTCTTTATTTGCCCACGGCATTTGCTTGCTGGAATCCCAACCATGATACAACAAACCCGTTTTTGGATCTGTAGCATGTAGCTGAATTTCTTCGAATTGTTTTGCTACATCATCTAAAAATTTCCCATTTTCAAAAGTAACGGTATATTGCGCATAAAATGGCTCACCCATATACAAACCATCTAGCCACATTTGATTTGGATAAATGTTTTTATGCCAAAATCCGCCTTCTGGTGTTCTTGGTTGTTCTGATAATTGTTTGCGCAACAATTGCATTGCTTTTAAGTATTTTTCTTCTTTTGTTTTTGCATAAATATCAAAAAGCAAACGACCAGAAACAATCATATCAATATTGTATTTCTCCAATTCATAAGACTTAATTGTTCCGTCATTCTGAACCAAAGCATCAACATAACCTTTTACATAAACCGGATATCTTGGATCTGGATTTTTTTTGTATAATTCTTCAAAACCATGCAAAACCAATCCATGAACATAATCCCATTTTGGCGCTTTTGAATCATCAATCATATAAGCTTCTGGATGGCGTTTCATTAAAGTCAAAGCCATTTTATCTGACCATTTTGAGTTCTTTGAGATAACAATATCTTTTTCTTGAGCAATTGCTTTAGAGCTCATAAAAGCAATTAAACAAGTTATTGCAGCCGATGCGAAATATCCAAGTTTTCTTTTATTTTTCATTTTAAAATATATTTTAAGTTTTGCTTTTCGTTTCGTAATTATTTAAAAATTTTATCTAAAAATTGTGTGATATAACCTTCCATTTCAGTAAACCAAGGTTCAAAAAACCAAAATGAATGCGGAGAATCCTTGATTGTTTTTACTTCATTATAAATTTTATGCTGATTCAAAATCGCAATCATATCATCTCTTCCGGCATGAAATCGGTCAAAACTGCTGTTTATAAAAAGAATTGGAGGCGTATTTTTATCTGTATGGCTTAAAGCTGAGGCATTTTTCCAGTTTTGAGGATTCTCTTCATAAGAACCTTTTAGCCAAAACGATGCCATTTCTGCTTCTTGGGATTCTGGATGCTTGAATGCCAAAATTCCATCTACATCAATAATTGCATGCACTTTTGAGGAAGAATTGCTTTTAAAACTTGAATCTTCAAAAGCCGAATTTCCATTAGTTGTACCAATAAGCGCCGCCATTTGACCTCCCGAAGAACATCCTAAAACTGCAATTTTATTTGGATCTACATTGAATTTTTTAGCGTTATCTTTTATGAATTTGATTGCATTTTTAACATCATAAACTGCATTTGGATATTTTGCTTCTAATGACAATCTATATTCTACAGGAAAACAAGAATACCCTTTTGAAGCTATTTCTTTTGCCAGAATCTGCATCTGGCTTTTGTTTCCGGATCTCCAGCCACCGCCATGAATCATAATTACCGCCGGATTTGCTTTTTTCTTATTATGAAAATAAGCATCGAGATACAACTTTCTATTTCCTATACTATTATAAACCAAATCATTACTTTTATTTACATCCAAACTCTTTTTTTCTTTTACGATCGTTATAAAAGGATATTTTTTGATGAGTTTATTGTAAGTACTCTTAACCGTGTATGAAGTATCAACACTGTATTGGCTTTGTGCCTTTACAGCAGTTAAAAGCAACAATAAAAACAGAACATTTCTTTTCATTTCAGCGCTTCTAATTTTTAGTTAAGAAAGGAGTTCGATTCTCGATCAAACTCCTTTTTTAACAACTTCAAAAAACAACTTTCTTAAAAAATCATCAAATTATTACTAACCAAGATTTTTGAAAAATAAAAACACAAAATCGATTTTTATTTCTTTTTGATAATTAGTTGAAAGTTCACAATTGGTTTGGTTATAAAGTAAATTAAGTGGTTTAATTTTTAATGGATTCCATTTTCTTTCCGTTGATGTATGTGTTTATGAAATTTACACCTTTCACATTTTTCAATGAATAAACAGAATCAACTTTTGCTATTGTAACATTTTTAAATGTAATGTTTTCAATTGGGGATTCTTTGTAGCCATCTGCCAAAATCCCGAATTTCCCTCCATTTTTCACCTTAACATTTTCAAGGCTTATATTTCTGATTGCCGGAATAAAATTTCCAACTTGGCTTCCATAAATATCATAAAACATCGTCACTCTCAAAACGCATTCTTTAACTGTTCCAACTTCAATATTTCGTACATAAATATCTTCAGTAGTCCCTCCACGCTTTGAATTTGTTTTAATTCTGATGGCACGATCCAATTCTGGACTGTCCATCACGCAATTTTCAACATACACATTATTAACACCAGCTGTAATTTCACTTCCCATTACAACACCGCCATGGCCATCAATCATCTTGCAGTTTTGAACGATAATATTTTTGCTCGGAATCCCAACTCTTCTTCCATCAGCATCTCTTCCCGATTTAATTGCAATACAATCGTCACCTGTATTGAAAGTGCAATTTCTAATGACCACATTTTGTGAATATTCTGGGTCACAACCATCATTATTTGGTCCGTGACTATTTACCGTTACACCATCAACAATGACATTGTTAGATTTTAGAGGATGTAAAATCCAAAATGGCGCATTCACAACTGTAATATCTTTTACCAAAACCGTATTGCATTCAAAAAATTCAATAAAATTAGGGCGCAAATAATGGCCTTCGCCAAAAACACGTTCGGCAACTGGAACACCTTTTTCTGCCATTTCTACTAAATTATCACGATTAAGTGGATCATGTTGCGATGGCTGTCCTTTGTCCCAACCATATCTTTTGCTGCCACACCAAGGCCACCAATTTGTATTATTAGCCTGCCCGTTCAAAGTTCCTTTTCCAGTTATCGCAACATTTGTTTTTCCTTTTGCAGAAATCAACGGCGAATGATTCATCAATTCCGTTCCTTCCCAAGAAGTGTGAACCAATGGATAATCTTTTGAATTTGTACTGAAAAGAATTTCAGCCTGATCCTCTAAATGCAGATTGACATTGCTTTCTAAATGAATTGGACCTGTCAAATATTTTCCATTTGGCACCAAAACTTTTCCTCCACCATTTGCCGCACATTCCTTAATTGCTTTTTCAAAAGCAAGCGTATTCATTGTCTTGCCGTCAGCAACAGCACCAAAATCATTAATATTATAAGTCTTATTTGTAAAATGTGTTTCAGGAATACTTTTTACAATTAGCTCCATCTTTTTCCAAGGATCTGCTTCAGAAACGCTAGAAACTTGTTTTCCGCAAGACAAAACCATCACAGAAAGAATACTTGAAAAAAGGATTGATTTTAATGCTAAAGACTTATTTGTAATCATTTAGACCGTTTTATATGGTTCAAGCCAATAATTTGACTGTAATTATGTAATCGATTACACGAAAGTATGAAATTTGTTTGTACAGAACAAATTTATTTAGAAATAATTTATATATTTAATTTTTATTTGCAATTATATTTACAGTTAACATAAAAAAACACATAATTTTTTATCATTGTAGAGTTGAAAACGTTTGAGTTATTAATTATGTAATCGATAACAAAAAATATTGTCATATGTAAAAAAAATGTATTTTTGTTTCAAATTAAATCTGAAAACCTTTTTTAATGAGCGAAAAAATAACCATTTATGATATTGCCAAGAAATTGAATATCACTGCTGCCACTGTTTCCAGAGCTTTAAACAACAACCCGAAAATAAAAGAAAGCACTAGAGAACTGGTCATCAAAACCGCTGCATCAATGAACTATAAGCAAAACAAACTTGCTTTAGCATTAAAAAGCGGACGAAGCAATAATATTGGTGTTATTGTTCCTCGTATTGACAGCAACTTTTTTGCGTCGGTCATTAGAGGTATAGAAGAAGAACTTCATCCTCATGGTTATCAGGTAATTATTTGCCAAACACACGAAAGCGCAAAAAGAGAGAATGAAAATCTATATACATTAATAGATGCTCAGGTTGACGGAATTATGATGTCGGTTACCGACGTCGCTGATGAAAATATTGGCGCTTTCAATTATGTTCTAGAAAAAAACGTTCCATTAATCTTTTTTGACCGAAGCAAGCATATTGACGGAGTAAGTTCTGTAACTATCAATGATTTTAAAGGTGGCTATGTAGCAACAAAGCATCTTATAAATGAAGGTTGCCGTGCAATCGCACATTTTTCAGGAGATCAATCTCTAGAAATTTTCAAAAACAGGTTTTTAGGCTATAAACAAGCTCTACTAGACAACGGACTGACTTTTAACGAAGATTATGTAATTCGCACCAAAAGTAGTGTTGAAGCCGGAAAAGAGGCAATTAATGTTCTTTTAGCTTTAGAAACGCCGCCTGACGCCCTATTTTCGGCCAGTGATTTTGCCGCTTTAGGAGCTATTCAAGAGTTAAAAGAAAAAAACATCCGTATTCCAGAAGAATTTTGCGTTGCAGGTTTCAGTAATGAGCCTTTTACAAAATTTATGGAATTATCAATTACCTCAGTAGATCAATCTCCACTTGAAATGGGAAAAATGTCTGCTCGAGTTTTCTTAGAACAAGTCGACAAAACAGATACAATCAAAATTGAGAAAAAAGTGGTTCTTGCACCAGAATTGCATATCCGTAAATCATCTTCAAGAACTAATTTTTAATTTTTTTTTTACCTTATAAATTATATAACAGGCTATTTCAAACGGATAGCCTTTTTTATAAGCTTCAACGAAGCGAAATATTTATAGCAAAAGATAAGTTGTTACCACATAAAGCTCCGCAGGAGCGATATATTTTTCTGCAAACTAAATATATGTCGCTCCTCCAGAGCTTTTTTTTGTTTATCTTATTGTAATTCTATAAATATTTTGCTCCTCTGGAGCTTTCACAAAAAAAGACGCACTGTTGTGCGTCTCTACATATAAAACTTTGTCACTTTGTATATTTGTAACTTTGAGCCTAAAAAACTATAAAGAAACTCCTCTTTTCCAAGGAATAAATACATCTTGCTTCAACTGGTCTGCTTTTGTTTCCACGTTTCCGCTCGCCAATTCTATAATGTAATCTACTATTTCTGCTCCAACCTCGGTAATGGTTTTTTCACCAGTAATTACCGTTCCGGCATTTACATCGATAATATCAGACATTCTATTAATTAATGCCGTGTTCGAAGAAATTTTTACAACTGGTGCAATCGGATTTCCCATCGGATTTCCTAAACCTGTGGTAAATAAAACAACTGTTGCGCCCGATCCAACCAATCCTGTGGTACATTCTGCGTCATTTCCTGGCGTATTTAAAAGACTTAATCCTGGTTTTGAAATATATTCTCCGTAATCTAAAACATCTACAACAGGTGAAGTTCCACCTTTTTTAGCTGCGCCAGCAGATTTCATTGCATCTGTAATTAATCCGTCTTTGATATTTCCCGGAGATGGATTCATATCAAACCCTGAACCTGCATCTACAACTGATTTTTCAAAAGCTTTCATTAAAGCTAAAAACTTATCTGCTTTTTCTTCGTCCACACATCTATTCATCAATTCTTGCTCTACGCCACATAATTCTGGAAACTCTGCCAAAATTGTTTTCCCTCCCAAAGCTGCAAAAATATCTGAAACAACTCCTAATGCTGGATTTGCAGAAATTCCTGAGAATCCGTCAGACCCTCCACATTCTAAACCAATACTTAACTTTGAAAGAGGAGCAGGTTTGCGTTCAATTTTGTTGGCTCTTTTAATGGCTTCATAAGAATCTTTAATCACCATTTGAAACATTTGATCAGTAGTTCCAATTTGTTGTTGCTCATAGATCAAAATTTCTTTATCACTATTCGGACTCATTTCTTTCAATGCCTTTTTAAAAATATCAACTTGCAAATTTTGGCAACCTAAACTTAAAACAGTTGCACCTGCAACATTTGGGTTGTTCACATATCCTGCAAGCAGTTTTGCCAACAATTCTGAATCTTGTCGAATCCCTCCACAACCACCTTGATGATTGATAAATTTTACTTCGACATTATCTAAAAGATTTTCATTTAAATTTTTAGCAGAAACTTCTTCGACGCTTTTTTCTTCAATTAAAGAACGCAATAAATTTTTATAAGAAACTTCTTTTTTGGGCATTAATTCGTTTTCAAAAATATCTTTCAGTTTTTCGATATTTTTGTTTTCGCAAAAAACCAATGGAAAAAACAACCAAACGTTTTTGGTTCCAACTTGTCCATCAGTACGGTGGTATCCGTTGAAAGTTTTGTCTTTCCAACGATCTACATTTGGTGGAGTCCAACCTAAATTTCCGTTTTTACCAAAAACTTTTTCACTTTGATGTTTTACATTTTCGGTGGTAATAACTTCTCCTTTTTTTATAGGTTTAGCAGCTTTTCCAACCAAAACACCATACATTATAATATCATCACCAATTGAAAAATCTTTCTCTGTGATTTTATGTTTTGCTTTAACATCAGTTGTTGGTGAGACAGTGGTTCCTTCAAACATAATTTGTTCGTTTTGTACCAAATCGGTCAAAGCGACAATGACGTTATCTACTGGGTTGACTTTTATTAATTTTTTTTGAGTTGCCATAACTATTGTATGTAATTCTTAATTTAAGTGTTTTTGAAAATTGATGAAGCCTTGCTCTACACCGTTTGCATCAATTTCTTCTAAAGCTTTTGCAATTGAATCTGTTAATGAAGGAATTTCAGTTAAATCCTCATCCCAGAAATTTTTATTTTGCAAAGTCAATCTCGCTATTTTATGATAATCATCTGACGTCCAAAGTCCGTTAAAAAACGTAACAATATCTTCACTATCTTGAACTGGAAGATTTTCACCTTTCCAAGTTCCTTTGTAAAAACGAATCAAACACGCAAATGCAAAAGTCAAATGCACTGGAAGTTTTTTATGAACATCAACATAACCTGTCAAACTCGGCAATACACGAACTTTGAATTTAGAAATCGAATTCAAAGCAATAGAAGACAATAAATGTTTGATAAACGGGTTTCTGAATCGGTCTAGAATTTCTTCTGCAAAACTTGTCAGTTCTGCTCTATCCATATTTAAAGTTTCATTAATCTCGTCAAAAACCGCTTTATTTACAAATTCTCCTGTGAATGTATTATCAACAGTTTCTTTTACAGTTTCATTTCCGTAAAGCAATGAAAAAGGCACCATTGCAGTGTGTGCTCCGTTTAGGATTCTCACTTTACGCGTACGATATGGTTGCATATCAGCAACGATTTTTACATCTAAATCAGTTTTTTCAAAAGGAAGTTTTGCTTTTAACTTGTCATCACCTTCAATCACCCATAAAAAGAAACTTTCAGCACTTACAATCAAGTCATCTTTGTAAAGAAGCTGGCTGTTGTATTCTTCGATTTGATCTTTCGGATATCCGGGAACAATACGGTCCACCAAAGTATTATGGAAAGAACAATCGTTTGTTAACCATGATTTGAAATCTTCTCCAAGACTCCAATCATTGCAATATTTCAACACAATTTCCTTTAAAGTATCTGAATTATAATTAATTAATTCACAAGGAATAATTGTCAAAGCCTTTGATTTATCGCCATTAAAATGCTTAAATCTTTCATGCAAAAGTACAGTTAATTTTGCAGGAAAAGAAACTGGAGGCATCATTGAAGGACTATCAGAAGCGATATATTCAATTCCGGCTTCTGTTGTATTTGAAATGATGAATTCTAATTCTTCTTCTTTAGCCAAAGCCAAAAATTCTTGAAAAGAAGCATAAGGATCTACCGCTTTTACGATATTCGTAATCAATTCTTTTTCCTGAATTTCCTCACCTTTTTTAACACCTTTCATGAATAAAGTATACAGACCATCCTGATCATTAATCATATTCACCAATCCTCTGTCAATAGGCTGTACAACTGCAATACCGGCATTGAAATCTGCTTTTTTATTCAATTCCTGAATCGCATATTCTACAAAGGCTCTTAAAAAGTTACCTTCTCCAAATTGTACAATTTTTATAGGAAGCCTATGTGAAAACTCCGTATTTGATCTGTTTATTTTTTCCATTATTCTAAATTTCCATTAACTGTTACAACTAACAACCATATTCATTACCTTATTTTTTTGTGGGGATTTATATTGTAAAAGAAACATTACACCTGAAAGAGTAAAACAAATCCTGCTGTGAGGAGTGACAAGATTTATTTTGCAAGCGTAATGTTCAATTACAACATCTAAAACTCTAAAAAAAACCGCATGCCAAATAAGGAACTGGTATGATTGTTCCCTATTTATTTTTAATATTTTTGATGATATCCAAAACCTGACTTACTTTAGCCTGCAAACCGTCATAGTCTTTTTTATCCAATATATCTTTTGAAATTAATTGCGAGCCTAAACCAACGCAAGTTGCTCCAGCATTCAGCCAAGAACTCAAACTTTCAACTGTTGGGTAAACACCGCCTGTAGGCATAATATTCGTCCACGGACACGGCCCTTTTATGGCTTTAATGAATTCCGGTCCGTAAATATCAGCTGGAAATAATTTTACGATTTCGCATCCTAATTCTTCTGCTCTTGCGATTTCAGAAAGTGTACCACAGCCTGGCGACCATAAAACTTTTCTGCGGTTACAAGCAATTGCAATATCTTCCCTGAAAACAGGAGTTACAATGAAATTTGCACCCAAACTCATATAAAGCGAAGCTGAAGCTGCATCTGTAACTGAACCGACTCCAAGCATCATTCCCGGCAATTCTGCCAAAGCATATTTGTTTAATGCACCAAAAACCTCATGAGCAAAATCACCTCTGCTTGTAAATTCCATCAAACGCGAACCACCATCATAACATGCTTTAAGCACTTTTTTACTTAATTCTATATCAGAATGAAAAAACAACGGAACCATTCCGTCCTCCTTCATTTGCTGTGCCACTTCAATTCTTGAATACTTTGCCATTTTTATTTTTTATCTTGATACTAATGCCGAACCGTCGCCATCAATCATATTTTCTACTTCTTTCAAAGTCACCAAATTATAGTCACCCGCAATCGTATGCTTTAAACAACAAGCTGCAACTGCAAAGTCTAAGGCTCTTTGATTATTATTTTTATACTGAAGCAAACCATAAATCAAACCGCCCATAAAAGCGTCTCCACTTCCTACTCGGTCAACTACTGGTGTAACTTCTTTAACCGCTGCCTGATAAATTGCTTTTCCATCAAATAAAATTCCTCCAATTCTTTGATGTGAAGCACTTACAGAATAACGTAATGTTGTCGCAACCGTTTTTAAATTCGGAATCAATTCAAACAGTTTTGTATATAAAACTGGTAATGATTTTTCATCTTGATAATTCGGATTCACTTTTGGAATTCCCAGCATAAAATAGGCTGTATCAATATCGCCTAAAATCACATTGCTGTATTTCAACATTTCAGGCATAACTTCGCTTGGCGTCTTTCCGTATTGCCATAATTTCGAACGATAATTCAAATCGCAAGAAATTGTGATTCCTTTTTTGTAAGCGACCTTGATTGCTTCCAGACAAGCCTCGGCCGCACTTTCAGAAATCGCAGGAGTTATACCGCTCCAATGAAACCACTCTACACCTTCCAAAACTTTATCCCAATCAATGCTTCCTTTTTGAATCGTTGCCATCGAACTGTGTGCACGATCGTAAACTACATTGCTTCCGCGAGTTCCTGCCCCTGTTTCCAGAAAATAGATTCCTAAACGCTCACCGCCAAAAACAATACTTTTAGTTTCTACGTTCATTTTTCGCATTTCTTTCAATGCAGATCCACCAATTTCATTTTCAGGCAATCTTGTTACAAACTCAGCGTTTACGCCATAATTTGCTAAAGAAACACAAACATTAAATTCACCGCCACCATAAGTAGCGCCAAATGCTGTAGATTGCGAAAAACGCAAATGTCTCTCCGTCGAAAGACGCAACATAATTTCTCCAAATGCAACTACTTTACTCATACTATCTTTTTTATATTTTACCATTAAGCCATTAAGAAAAATAAGCTTTGCTTTATGTTCTCTTTGCTATTAAAGGTTAAGTTTATTAAGCCTACTTAATTATCTTTAATTATTTAAGCAACTATTTATTAAACCGGAAACTTAATTTTCTTAATGCCTTAATGGTTAAAAAAATTAAAATTTGAAATACTCTTTTGCGTTGTTGTATGAAATATCAGAAACTAATTTCCCAATCCATTCCATATCATTTGGAAGCTCACCACGTTTGATTTCATCTCCAAGAAGATTACACAAAATACGTCTGAAATATTCATGTCTAGGGAAAGACAAGAAACTTCTTGAATCTGTCAACATTCCAACAAAACAGCTAATTAAGCCCATGTTTGAAAGTGCATTTAATTGTTTTGTCATTCCGTCTTTCTGATCTAAAAACCACCATCCTGAACCAAATTGAACTTTTCCTCGAACGCTTCCGTCGTTGAAATTTCCAATCATTGTCGCCATAACTTCGTTATCAGCTGGATTCAAATTATAAATAATAGTTTTCGACAATTTATCTTTACTGTCTAAAGCATTTAAAAAGTTTGATAATTTTTGCGCCTGCGGATAATCTCCAATAGAATCCCAACCTGTATCTGGTCCTAAAATTCTGTGCATACGCGCATTGTTGTTTCTTAAAGCGCCTAAGTGAAATTGCTGTACCCAACCAAATTCATGATAGGTTTCAGACAAGAACAATAAAATAGCACTTTGGAATTTTAATGCTTCTTCTGGAGACAATACTCCATTTTCTCTTTTCTTTTTGAAAATAGCACTTACTTCATTTTCAGTGAAATTTTCAAAATAAATTTGATCAAGTCCGTGATCACTTAATTTACAGCCGTTTGCATTAAAGAATTCGATTCTTTTTCTTAATGCCGATTGTAAATCTGCATAAGTATTAATTGCAACACCCGATACTTCTCCCAAAGTGTCAACATATGCATTATATCCATCATTAGAAATCAAAATCGCTTTATCAGGTCTGAAAGCCGTACTCATTTTAGTTCCAATTGGATTTTGAGCCAGTTTTTGATGAAACTCTAAACTGTCAATCGGATCTTCAGTAGTACAAACCAATTCAGCGTTTACTTTTTTAAGAAGATTTTGCGTGCTATACGCTTGAGAATTTATTTTTTCCGAAGTTTCGATGTAAATTTTCTCAGCCGATTTTTCATTCAAAAGATCATAAATATCAAAATAACGAGCCAATTCTAGATGCGTCCAGTGATACAAAGGATTACGCATTGTGTACGGAACTGTTTTTGCCCAGTTTAAGAATTTATCTTTATCTGAACCATTTCCTGTTACAAATTGCTCGTTGATTCCTAATGTACGCATTGCACGCCATTTGTAATGGTCACCATTGATCCAAACTTGAGTAATATTTTCAAAGATTTTATCTTCTGCAATAAACTGCGGATTTAAGTGATTGTGGTAATCAATAATTGGCTGGTTTTTAGAATAATTATGGTATAATTCTTCAGCAAATTTATTTTCTAATAAAAAATTATCGTTTATGAATGTATTCGCGCTCATGTATTTTTAAATAAATTGAGAATTATTCTTCGTTTGATGGTTTTCCAATTGTCGCCAAAATACCGCCATCAACATATAAAATGTGACCGTTTACAAAATCACTTGCTTTTGAAGACAAAAATATTGCCGCTCCAGCCAAGTCACTTGGATCACCCCATTTTGCTGCCGGAGTTCTGCTGATGATAAAATCATTAAACGGATGTCCATCAACTCTGATCGGTTTGGTTTGTTCAGTTGCAAAATATCCGGGTCCAATTCCGTTGATTTGAACATTGTATTTTGCCCATTCTGTCGCCATATTTTTAGTCAGCATTTTCAAGCCTCCTTTTGCAGCAGCGTAGGCAGAAACTGTATTTCTTCCTAATTCACTCATCATTGAGCAAATGTTGATTATTTTTCCTTGTCTTCTTTCAATCATGCCTTTTGCAACATGTTTGGAAACGATAAACGGACTTACTAAATCAATATCAATCACTTCTCTAAAATCAGCAACTTCCATTTCTAGAAGCGGAATTCTTTTAATAATTCCGGCATTGTTAATTAAAATAGCAATTGGACCAACTTCCTTTTCAATTTTTTGAACTGCTTCTGCAACTTCTTTTTCTTCGGTTACATTAAATTTATATCCGACAGCATTTATTCCCTCACTTTTTAATTCATTAACGGCGTTGTCAATTTTTTCTTGAGAAGAATTTCCGTTCACAACAATTGTCGCTCCCGCTTGTCCTAATCCTTTTGCCATTGCCATTCCCAGTCCGTGTGTACTTCCTGTGATAAGGGCAATTTTTCCTTTTATATCAAATAAGTTTGTCATAATTCTTATCTTAAATCTGTGATTTTGCAAACATCCATATCTCCGTAATCTAAATTTTCACCAGCCATTCCCCAGATAAAAGTATAATTACTAGTTCCAGAACCAGAGTGAATTGACCAAGGCGGTGAAATTACCGCTTGATGATTGTTCATCCAGATATGTCTTGTTTCTTGTGGCTGTCCCATAAAGTGACAAACAGCCTGATTTTCTGGAATATCTAGATAAAAGTAAACCTCCATTCTGCGATCGTGAACGTGCGCTGGCATGGTGTTCCACACACTTCCTGGATTTAATTCCGTCATTCCCATTTGTAATTGGCACGTTGTTACGACACTTCCAATAATCATTTGGTTTACGGTACGGTGATTTGCTGTTTCCATTGCACCTAAATTCAATTTATTTGCTTCCGCCAAACTAACTTTTACCGTTGGATAAGAAGTATGAGCCGGAGCAGAATTGATGTAGAATTTAGCTGGATTATTAGCATCATTACTTTTAAAAATTACTTCTTTATTACCACTTCCGATATACAAAGCATCTTTAAAACCTAACTCATAAGTAGTTCCTTCAACAACAACAGAACCGCTTCCTCCAACATTGATAATCCCTAATTCTCTTCTTTCTAAAAAATAAGGCGCTTTCAACGGATCAATTGTTTCTAAAGCCAAATCACCTTTTACCGGCACTGCCGATCCAGCAATATACCTGTCGTAATGAGAGTAAACCAAAACGATTTCATCTTCCTGCATTAAGTCATCAATCAAGAATTCTTCTCTTAATTGTTGTGTGTCATATTTTTTTACAGCTTCCGGGCTTGATGCGTATCTTGAACTATATTTTGTCATAATTTCTAAATTAATGTAATCGATTGCACAAATTTAATTTTTTATATTGAAATACCATAATTGAAAGCAAAAAAATATTTCATCAAAACCATTTTTTCTTTTACAATTCTACTTTTTTCATTTTCGGAACCAGAATATGCATAATTAGCCAAGCCAATAAATATGATGCTCCGCAAATGCAAAACATGATGAAATAACCTGTTTCAATTTTGCCCAATTTCGTATAATAGACAAACATGTTTTTCTGAACGACCAAAGTCAACAGAATTCCTCCAAGCGCTCCAAACATTCCGCCTAATCCTGTAACAGAAGCTGTCGCTTTTTTAGGAAACATATCTGAAACAGTAGTGAAAATATTAGCACTCCAAGCTTGATGTGCTGAAACTGCCAGACCAATCACTAATATTGCCCACCACATATTAATCGTTCCTAAATATTGAGAGAACAAAACCGGCAAAACTGCAAACGCATAGAGCAACATACTTCTTTTACGAGCTTTATAAGCCGGCCAATTGTTATTGATTAATTTCAACGGAAGCCAGCCTCCACCAATACTTCCAACACTTCCAATCATATAAACCAATGCACAAGGCCAAATAATCTCAGTTGCAGTCAATTTATATTGCTTCATCAAGAAGTCCGGAAGCCAGAACAAATAAAACCACCACACCGGATCTGTAAGCAATTTTCCAATTGCAAAAGCCCATGTTTGGCGAAATGATAATAGCTTTATCCAAGAAACTTTTTCTTTTGAATCTTCCTCGACAACTTCAACTTGATCTGAAGTAATATATTCCAATTCAGCTTGAGACAAACGTTTTTGCTTTTGTGGCACTTCATACAACAAAAACCACAACAAAAGCCATATAAACCCAACAATACCAGTCAAAATAAAAGCCCATTGCCAACCATAATTTTCAGCAATATGAGGAACGGTCAACGGCACTATAATCGCCCCAATGTTACTCCCGGAATTAAATATTCCAGTTGCTAAAGCCCTTTCCTTTTGCGGAAACCATTCAGCTGTTGCTTTTATTGCGGCTGGAAAGTTTCCTGCTTCAGTTACTCCTAAAAATATGCGGGCAATTATAAATCCTCCCGTACCTGTTGCAAGCGCATGGCCAATTGCTGCCAAACTCCATAACCCTGTAGAAATAGCGTAACCTAATTTAGTTCCAAGCTTATCTATAATTCCGCCCGCCACTAGCATTCCTAACGCATATGCAATTTTAAATGCAATTTCAATATTCGAATAGTCAATAACTTCTTGTTCAGGAGTCCAATGAAAAGCTTCTGCTAAAAAAGGACGAAGGTAACTTATTACATTTCTGTCTAAATAATTTACAGTTGTTGCAAAAAAAACTAAACTGCAAATTGTCCAGCGGTATTTCCCAATTGCTGCGTTGGTTTGGTTCATAATTTAGTTGGTTGGTTTAAGTTGGTTAGTTAGTTTCAAATCTTGGTTAGAGATCTGTAATTGGGCGATATTTCGGGACCAAAGTTTTCATTACAATCCAGCCTACCAAATAAGAAACAGCACAGATTGAAAAAATAATCATATATCCAGTATTTATTCCGTTTACAACATTTTCACCAGCAGTTGTAAGCGACTTTAAGAACTCCTCCAAATTCCCTACTCCTCTTTCAGCCAAAAAAGCCTTTTCTGTTACTGCATTTTTAAATTGTGGGTATTTTTCCAATAATGGCTGGCCATTTATAGTACTCCAATTTCTTTGCGTAAAATCAAATAATACGCCTGAACCTTTGTTTATAATTGTAGAACCAATTCCTCCAGCTAATCCTCCAATACCTGTAATCGTTGCGATTGCTTTTTTTGGAAACATATCCCCAACAGTAGTAAAAATATTTGCTGACCAAGACTGGTGCGCTGCGCCTGCGATTCCGATAATGATAACGGGTACCCAATAACTAATATAACCCAAAGGCTGAGCAGCTAAAGCTAACAAAGGGAAAAAAGCAAAAATAAGCATCGATTTCATTCTCCCTTCATACGGATTCATCCCTTTTTTCTCTACAAAGTAAGTCGGTAGCCATCCTCCAATAATTGACAATAACGTAATCATATAAAGAACAAACAATGGCAAAGCTGCTTGCGTAGAATCCATTCCATAAACCGAACTCAAATAAGCCGGCGTCCAAAATAAAAAGAACCACCACACGCCATCAGTCATGAATTTTCCAAAAGCGAAAGCCCATGTTTGTTTGTATTTAAAACAATCTTTCAAGGATACTTTTGAACCAGCCTCTGAAACATAACCTAATTTACTATCTGCAATATCATCTTGCTGAATATAAGCCAATTCTTCAGGAGTTACTTTTGCATGTCTTTCTGGTTTGTCATACATAAACATCCAGAATCCCATCCAAATAAATCCTAATGCTCCAATGATAATAAAAGACATTTCCCAACCAAAAGATTTAGCAATAAACGGAATTGAAACCGGTGCAGCTAAAGCCCCAACAGTCGCTCCCGCATTGAAAATACTAGTTGCAAATGCTCTGTCTTTTTTAGGGAAGTACTCGGCGGTAGTTTTAATAGCGGCAGGAAAGTTTCCTGCTTCACCCACAGCTAGGACAAAACGAGCAAAAATGAACAACGCTACACTTACATTAATCACTAAAGCAGTATCTTGAACCGTGCTGATTATTGCTTTTGAGCCATGAAAACCCACCAACCAATCTCCGGTAATTATTCCAGAAGTTGCAATACCACAAAAAGCATGAAGACAAGCACCTATAGACCAAATTCCGATTGCCCAAAGAAATCCTTTTTTGGTGTCCAACCAATCAACAAATCGACCAGCAAAAAGCAATGAAACGGCATAAAATATCGAAAACAATGCTGTAATATCTCCATAATCACTATTTGTCCAATGAAATTCTGGCGCAATAAAATCTTTCCATGTTAAGGAAAGAACTTGACGATCTAAATAATTGATAGTAGTTGCAAAAAAAAGCAAAGCACAAATGCTCCAACGATATTTTCCTGCTGATTTGATGCTTTGGTCGCTAGTAGCTGAATCTTCTTGGGTCATGATTGTTTTATTGTAAAATTGATGTTTTTTGGTTCTTTTATTTTATTACGAAATCCGAATTAAAAAGCACTAAAAAACAATGATTTAATACAAATAAAACGAAATAATGTAATCGATTGCACAAATATAGTTTTTAATCTTCATATTCCAAATAAATTATATAAAAAATTATTTTATTAAAGAAAATAAACATATCGCATAAAAAAAATAATACAATATTACATATTAAACAATATATTTGTTAAATAGCGACGGAGCAAATTTATCCGTTACTAGGGCTAAAATTGTACAAAATCCCTACGCAAAATGTTTTGCAAGCTTTGCTTTTTCTAGCCTATTTTACTCCTATTAAATTCATCACAAAACAATTTTATAAAAAATGAAACTCATCCTTTCTCCAAAATTATTTATTTACTCAGTACTACACCTATTAATTATCAATAACTTGCAATCACAAAATCAAATAATTCCGTTATGGAACAAAATCCCAGATGAAATTGTTTCAGCCGATTATAAGGAAAAAGAAATCATAAAAGACGGCGTAATTCAGAGCACTAGTTTTGTTTCTGTTCCCACTTTAAGCATTTTCATTCCCAAAAATGTAAAACCAAATCAAACTGCAATCATAATTTTTCCAGGCGGAGGTTATTCGCATTTAGCAATTGACAAGGAAGGAACCAAAGTTGCAAATTGGCTCAATAGTTTAGGCATAACTGCTTTTGTCCTTAAATACCGATTACCCAGCGATTTGATTATGAAAAATAAAACAGTCGGCCCATTGCAGGATGCACAAGAAGCCGTGCGCTATGTGCGCGAAAATGCCACAAAATGGAATATTGACAACACTAAAATTGGCACACTAGGATTTTCTGCTGGTGGTCATTTAGCTTCAACACTAGCAACGCATTTTGACGAAAAAACATATGAAACCATATCTAAAATAAGTCCTCGTCCAGATTTTTCGATCTTGATTTATCCTGTTGTTTCAATGGAAAACAATATTACACATAAGGGTTCTCAAACCAGCTTACTAGGAAATAATCCATCACAGGAATTAATTGATTCTTTTTCAAATGAAAAAAAGGTAACAACGCAAACACCACCAACATTTATAGTCCATGCCACAGATGACACCGCTGTTATTCCAGAAAACAGCATTAATTACTATTTGGCACTCAAAAAAGCTGGCGTTACATCAGAGTTACATTTGTATGAAAATGGCGGACATGGTTTTGGTTTAGGAGTGAAAGATACCAGCAAAAACTGGACAAAAGATTGCGAAGAATGGCTAAAAAATCATGGATATTATTAAAAAAAAAAAGGGTTTTTAGATTGGTTAACGTGTAACCAAATCTAAAAACCCGATAAAAATTTTGACTTCTTGTATTTATCTTGCAAATTTATACAAGTACCCACGATCAAATGAATATGTCAAATTTCAACTTACTGTGTTTCTCCAAAAACTAGTAACAATCAATAGAAATCTTTAAAGATGATTAAAAAAGGCAAAAACATCTTAAATCTCTATTTCTATGGGACAAATGTATCGCGCTCATTAAAGATTACATTACGGTTTTCCACATTCTGAAAAAAAAATTTCTTCTTTTTTTAATCACAAAACACAAAAGCAAAATAAACAACTGTATATCAAAACAATACAAACTTTAAATTTCAGCTGTAAAAATTCAAAAAAATAAAAATTAACTTTTTCTTTACATTATTTCTTGTCCTAGATTAAGTTCTAAACAAGTATTTACTTCTAATTTTGTTTTGAAAACTGACATATTATGAAAACTCTCGAATTCTTATTACTCGGAAAAAATGAAGCCATTTTGGCAATCTTGCTTCGCTTGGTAAATGCAGATGAAAATTGGAATGCTGTTGCTTTTAATAACGAAAAAGAAGCGCAAGAATATTTTCAAAAAAGCAAAATCGATATTGTGCTTTTGAGTTCTGGAATTGAAGATCATGTCGAAAAAGAATTCACCTCTTTTTGCCTGAAACAACAACCTGGCGTTGAAGTAATTGAGCATTTTGGAGGTGGAAGCGGTTTATTGAAATCAGAAATTATGCATCGATTATATTTAAAAGGAAAACTTTAGTTTAGTCGAAAGTCAAAAGTCGAAAGTTAAAAGTGATATTATTTACTATTAATCAGCTTTTAAGTTATCACCCGGTAAATACATTTCAAATTTTACTTAACACTAGAATAGCCTTTATTCTTAAATTTGTATAATTCAATTTTTTATAATGCAAAAAACCTATTCAGTTGTATTTCATCCTTCGGCAGAAGTTATTGCTGCTATAAAAGCAATGAAGGATTTTTTAAGAAGTAAAATCAAATGGTACAACAGTTGCAATTCTGTGGCACATATTACCATTTGTGAATTTACGATTGATGAATCACAACTTGAAATTTTCAAACAAAAACTTGCTAAGATCTGTGATGTTTTTTCTTCAAGTACCGTTTTTCTAGATGATTTTGGAGCTTATGAAAATAGCGGTGCGTTTTTTATAAGTCCAAATGATGTTTCCAAAAACAATTTAAAACCCATCATGAAAAAAATTCATGAAACCTTAAAACCTTTAAAACTAAAAAAAAGCGACGACCCTCACATTTCTATAGGTCGAAGATTGACTCCAGAAAATCTCAAAATCGCCTCACAACTTTTCACTACAATTGACATGCAATTTTTATGTAATTCCATTGTTTTGAGAGAATTTGATCCAAAAGTAAAGCAGTTTTTTGTAATCGATACAATTCCATTTGGCAATAATCCAGAACCAGAATTTGTTCAAGGAAGTCTTTTTTAATCGCAACACAAAACAACCTGAAACTCTAAACCTGAAACAAACAAAACAAACTTTTTAATTTTTTCGTATATTTGAATTTTACAATTCAGACATGAAATCTCTAGATTCATTTTACAAAGAAATTACAGAAGGCTCAACTATTGAACCAACCTCATTATTACCCAATGACATTCAAAAAGAAATTGGCCATTTTAATGTTTTTGACATCAAAGAGCTTTTGGAACGCATGAAAGGAAAACCCGGAATGCCTTATGACAGAAGGGCTTATTACAAAATAAGCTTGATAAAAGGCCACAACAAAGCCGAATATGCCGATAAAGTAATTGAAATCAAAAAACAAGGATTATTGTTTGCCACTCCAAAAATTCCGTACAATTATTTACCGCAAGACACCAATCAAGGTGGCCAATTTTGCGTTTTTACGAGCGAATTTTTATCAAAAAACAAAAGTGGAATTGATTTGGATGATCTTCCCATTTTCGCTTCAGACGGCTATCCAATTTTTCAGTTATCAAATGAAGAAGTTTCAGAAGTTGAATTGATTTTCAATAAAATACAAAAAGAAATCAATTCTGATTATATTTACAAATATGATTTAATTCGAAATTATGTTGCTGAATTAATTCATTTTGGACAAAAATTACAACCTATTACGGCACTATACTCCAAACATAATTCGGCAGCTCGAGTTTCCTCTTTATTTGCCGAATTATTAGAAAGACAATTCCCAATAGAATCTCCAAATCAAAAATTACAATTAAGAACAGCAAAGGATTTTGCTGAACGATTATCGGTTCACGTCAATCATTTAAATAAGGTTTTAAAAGAAAGCACGGGAAAAACAACAACAGAATTGATTAGCACAAGACTAACAAACGAAGCTAAAATCCTTTTAAAACAAACCGACTGGAACATTTCTGAAATCGCCTATTCATTAGGTTTTGAAGAGTTGGCGCATTTTTCAAACTTCTTCAAAAAACAAACCTCATTTACGCCGATTGCTTTTAGGAGCTAGTTTTTTGTTTCAGTTAAAAAAAAGTTACCTAAAGTTTGTCATCCTGAGCGAAGTCGAAGGACCGCATGCAAAATCAATACAGTATGTGTCTTTACGACGCGTGTCCTTCGACTTCGCTCAGGATGACATAAAATGAGAATAAAGTTTTGGAATTTATTTTTCGCCTGATTTGAATTTCGCAAACATCGGTTTGATATTTACAATACCCAAAAACTACCTTGCTCCTACCTTTGTCTTATCAATTTAAAAGATCGAAAAGATGAATTTATCAAACAACAAAATTTTAATAACAGGCGGTGCAAGTGGCATTGGGCTTGGACTTACTGAAAGATTTATTCAAGAAAACAATACCGTTATTATTTGCGGACGAAGAGAATCTGTTTTAAATGAAGTAAAAGCAAAATTTCCTTCTGTAATCACAAAAGTGTGTGACTTGTCTATCGAAAAAGAACGAATCGCACTTTATGAATGGATTACTGAAAATCATCCAGATTTAAACGTTTTGATCAACAACGCAGGAATCCAAAAATGGATTTCAGTTACGGATGCTGATTTCTACGAAAGCATGAAAGCCGAAATCAATACAAATATTGAAGCTCCTTTGCATTTGACATCACTTTTTATTCAGTTAAAATCTTTGACCACCATAATGAATGTAACTTCTGGATTGGCATTTTCACCTTTTGCAAAAGTTCCGGTTTATTCGGCCACAAAAGCATTTTTCCGTTCGTTTACGCTTTCGCTTCGTCATTTGCTAAAAGCAAAAAATATCGAAGTAATCGAAATTATTCCACCCGCATTAAACACCGATTTAGGCGGAATTGGCCTTCATGACGCACATCCAAGCGTAAGCAGTTTTATCGAGTCTATTTTTGAGCAAATAAAAGAAGGCAAACAAGAACTCACTTTCGGAACCAGCGAAACACGGCTAAACGCAAGCGCAGAAGAATTAAGAAATCATTTTAATGCAATGCATTCTAACCTATAATCTTAACTTAAACACATATTAATTTGTCTTCCTGAGCGTAGTCGAAGGACATTCGTACTATAAAGGTCTTCGACTACGCTCAGACTGACAACAAACAACAAACAACAAAACACTACATAAAATGGCTGTAAATACAAAAATAGCTCTCGTTACAGGCGGAAGCAGAGGTTTAGGGAAAAATATGGCAATTGCAATTGCAAAAAAAGGAATCGACGTAATTATAACTTACAACAGCAAAAAAGAAGAAGCAGATGCAGTTGTAAAAGAAATTGAAAATTTAGGACAAAAAGCAGCAACACTTCAATTAAATGTAGCCGATTCAGCAACATTTGATAGTTTCTTTGAAAATATCTCAGAAGTTCTAAAAAACACTTTCAAGACAGATAGATTCGATTTCATAGTAAACAATGCAGGAATTGGAATTCACAATTCATTTGAAGGAACTACCGAAGAAGAATTCGATTTACTGACTAATATTCAGTTCAAAGGACCTTTTTTCTTGACTCAAAAAGCATTGAATGTCATGAATGACGGCGGCGGAATCGTAAACATTTCGACTGGTTTGGCACGGTTTTCTTTCCCTGGTTATGCTGCTTATGCTTCAATGAAAGGCGCTATAGAAACTTTGACAAAATATCAAGCAAAAGAATTAGGAGCACGAAAAATTAGAGCAAATGTTGTCGCTCCAGGCGCCATTGAAACCGATTTTGGCGGAGGAGTTGTTCGCGATAATGAACAAATGAATCAGCAAATTGCATCTGCGACTGCGCTAGGAAGGGTTGGTTTGCCAGACGATATTGGTGGCGTTGTTGCTTTTTTATGTACCGAAGATGCACGCTGGGTAAACGCACAAAGAATTGAAGCTTCTGGTGGAATGATGTTGTAATGGAGTTTCAGGTTTCAGGTTTAACCGCAAAGAACGCTAAGGTTTACGCAATCCCGATAGCTATCGGGAGCAAAGTTTTTTACATAAAGCTTTGCGAACTTTGCATATATAGCTTTAAAAAACTTGCGCACTTTGCGGTTAAAAACACAAGGAATATTACCCTGAAACTTGAAACCTGAAACTAAAAAAACATAAAAACAAAACCCGATAATCCTAAAATTATCGGGTTTGCCTTTTTAAATATATTGAATTAGTAAGCAAGTATATTTCAATTTTTCTCGATAGAGACATCAAAGTCGCCATCTTTATCAAAAACAACATCATAAAATTTGGAGTCTTTTTTAACGCCAACTTCATATGTCGTTTTCTTTTTATCATCCACCACAACTGCAATTTCTTTAATCTCTTTTGGTGAATAATTCTTTTTCAAATAAGCTTGTGCATTTATTGGCAACTTGCTTAGCGGAATTTGCAATTCAAATGCTTTCAAAACTCCTGAATTGTTATAAATCGCTACCGCTTTAGTATTTTTATCTTTATCGAATTTCGCTTCATAACGAACTTCGTCATCATCGTCTCCCACATATTCTTCAGACCAAACTGCAGTTTTTCCTGGATATTCCTTCTCAAAAGTAATTTTCACTTTTTCTGGAGGCGTTATTACTTTTTTCATATTTGTACCTTCTTGAGCAATCAAAAAACCATTGCATGAAAACAAAATAATAAGTAAAAGCTTTTTCATAACTACTCATTTACGAATTAATTATCGTATTAAAATTACTACTTTTAAATGAAGTACAGATGAAGACGCGTTAAAATATTATCAACAATTTCTTATTTTTTTAATCGGTCTGATAATTCTCTTTTGTATGTGATTCCTATTGGCAATTTTTCATTTTTAATAATTACAAAATCTTTTTCTGTATCTTCAATTTTGTCTAAAGCGACGATGTACGATTTATGAATTCGCATAAAATTCTTCTCCGGAAGACATTTTTCCAATTCTGTTGTCGTTATTGATGCTAAATACGTTCGTTTTGTGGTATGAAGTTTCACATAATTTCCAAAACTCTGCGCATACAAAAGTTGATCTAATTCAATATCAATAAAATAACCGTCAATCTTAACGCTTATTGAATTTATGACCGTTTCCTCTTCTTCTTTGATTTTTACAGATTCTGTAGAGAAAAAACGATCAACCGCTTTTAAAAATCTTGGAAAATAAATCGGTTTCAGTAAATAATCAATTACGCCATAATCGTAACTTTCTAATGCAAATTCAGAATATGCTGTCGTCAAAATTGTTTTGGGATGATTCGGAATAATTTTTAATAATTCCATTCCAGAAATTTCGGGCATATTGATATCTAAAAACATCAAATCAACATGATTTTCACGCAAATAATCCATTGCTTCAATACCGTTATACCCTTGAAAAACAAGTTCTAATTGCGGATTTTGTTTGATATAATTCGCCAAAACATAATGTGCCGCCGGCTCATCATCAACAATTATACATTTTTTTGGCTCTTTCATTATACAAACTTTTTCAATTGCAATTTTAAATCAATTATATAAGTATTTTTTTCATCCTGAATATCCAACTTATAATCTTTTCCATAAATCAAATTCAGACGCTCAATTGTGTTTTTCAAACCAATTTTAGTTGAAACTACATCTGTTTTTTTCGTCGGAATTGAATTGACAACATGCAAATGAAGATTTCCTTTTTCTACTGTAATAAAAATTCGGACAAAACATTTTTCAATCGCACAAGTTCCATGCTTAAAAGCATTTTCGATAAATGCAATCAAAAGCATTGGCGAAATTTTATAGGCATTTTCGTTGTCAATTTTAGAATCAAAAGTAATATCGCAACGGTATCCTACTCTTTCTTTTTCAAGCTGTACGTAACTGTTTATAAACTCCAATTCATCTTCTAAAGATACGCACTGTTTGTTATTGCTTTCGAGCTGATAACGCATTAATTGTGAAACTTTCATAATCAGGTCTGGAGTTCGTTCTGGAAATTCCAAACTAATTCCGTAAAGCGTATTAAAGGTATTAAATAAAAAATGCGGATTCAATTGTCCTTTCAAAGAATTCAATTGCATTTGATTAAACAAAAGCGCTTCATCGGTCTGTTTTCTGTGAATTCTATAAAATTTAAAAACAATGATCGGACTTAAAATACAAACCAAAGTGCCCAAAACACTGGCCAATTGGTACACATAACTTCGCTGATGCGAATTTTGATACAAACGGCAATTGCTGAACATATCCAGCATTGTGATTTCATATAAAATAATAGAGAACACAAAAACTCCGAAAAGAGTCAGAAAAATATAAGTTAGCGGACGCTGTGTTTTGAATAATATAGGAAGAAGGAAAAAGCGATTAAACTGGGCGTGCATGTACAAAATGCAATAGAAAAAAATCCCCATCAAAATGGAAGTGACCGAACTGAAAAGCATCCAGTCATTTTTCAACGTATAAATTGTAAATGAAAAAAGGACAACAGCAATTTCCTGCCACCACTTGTTATCCAATATATTATCAAACTTTTTATTCATTCTTTAAACTTAAATAGTCCACAAAGTTCGCACAAATATTTAATTCTTTTTTCCAAAAAATGACAAATTCAATTGGTCATTTATCAGTGCAGTACATCACTTAACCTGACTTTTATCAGCATAAGAGAAATAAATTTGTGCCATAATTTCACATTTTGAGTTTTATGTATTTCAAAAAAATTACCTTATTATTTTTCTTGATTATTACCTCAATTGGTTATTCACAAACCTTGTCTTTAAAAGAAGCGATAAAAACAGGTCTTGAAAACTATGGTTCTATCAAAGCAAAAAACAATTACGCCAGCGCCTCAAAAGAGACATTAAAACAATCTCGTCGTGATTATCTTCCGAACTTAAATTTATCTGCACAGCAGGATTACGGAACGATCAACGGGCAAAACGGTGCACTTTACGGATTTAATGGTTTAGGAACTGCTTCTTCCGGGCCAGTATTACCAGAACAAAACTGGAACTCTGCTTTTGGAGCTTTGTATTTGGTAAACATGAACTGGGATTTTTTCACTTTTGGAAAAACACAGGAAAAAATCAATTTGGCAAAAGTTGATGTTCAGGCAAAAGAAAAAGATTTACAACAAGAAGAATTCCAACAGAAAATTAAAATTTCGGCTGCTTATTTGAATTTATTGGCAAGCCAAAGGTTACTGATTTCACAGCAAAAGAATTTAAGCCGTGCAGAAGTTTTCAAAAAGACAGCTGTTGCCCGAGTTAAAAACGGATTATTGGCTGGAGTAGATTCAACCTTGGCGACCGCTGAAGTTTCAAAAGCGAAAATCGCATTGAATCTAGCTCGAAATTTTGTCAAAGAACAAAACAACAAATTAGTCGATTTAATGGGCGTTGCGCCTCAGGATTTCATTGCTGATACTTTGTTTGTCAACCAAATTCCGAAAGAGGTATTAAAATCAACGGTTTCAACAGACAGTCTGCATCCTTTATTGCAGTATTACAAAACAAAGATTGATTACAGCAATCAACAGGTTAAATTATACAAACGTTTTTATTACCCAACAATGAGTGCTTTTGGCGTTTTGCAAACGAGGGCCTCGGGTTTTGAAACGGGTTATGCAGTAGATCAATCCAATTTCAGCAGAAATTATTGGGATGGCGTAAATCCGGATCGTTCTAATTATTTAGTTGGAGTTGGAATCACTTGGAATTTGACAACGCCTTTTAGAGCAAACAAACAGGTTACTTCTCAAAAATTTGTTTCTCAGGCTTTACAAGAAGAATACAATCAGGCGAGCAGAGAATTGCAATCGCAGTTGACTTTTGCTGAAGATAAAATCAAAATCACTTTAGAAAATTATGCCGAAGCGCCAATTCAAGTCAATGCTGCACAACGCGCTTATATTCAAAAATCGACCTTATATAAAAACGGTTTAACCGATTTGACCGATTTGACTCAAACGATGTTTACACTAAATCGCGCCGAAATTGATCGCGATATTGTTAACAACAATGTATGGCAGTCGTTTTTGCTAAAAGTGGCAGCAACAGGAGATTTTGACCTATTTATGAATGAATTTTAATTATAAAGCCAAATGAATTTAATACGCTTTGCACTCCGCAAACCCATTTCCATATTAGTATTGGTTGCGGGTCTATTCTTCTTCGGAATTGGTGCCATCAAAGACATTAAGGTAGATATTTTGCCAAAAATGAACTTGCCGGTAATTTATATTGCGCATCCCTTTGGAGGTTATACGCCAGACCAAATGGAAGCTTATTTTGCCAAAAACTACGTAAACGTTTTGCCTTTTTCGAATGGTATCAAATCGGTAGAAACTAAAAATATTCAAGGGTTAATGATCATGAAATTAACCTATTATGAAGGAACCAACATGGCTCAGGCTGCAGCCGAGTTGAGTGCTCTTTCAAACAGAATCCAAGCGGTTTTCCCTCCGGGAACTCAGCCACCGTTTATCATTCGTTTTGATGCTTCTTCTCTTCCAATCGGACAATTGGTTTTGAGCAGTAAAATACGTTCAAACAATGAATTGCAGGATTTGGCCAACGTTTATGTTCGTGCTTCGTTTACTTCGATTCCTGGTTTATTATCTCCAGCTCCATTTGGCGGAAGCCCAAGAACAATTGAGGTAAACGTTGATCCAGATTTGTTGCGTTCTCACAATATGACGCCAGACCAAATTGTAGAAGCGATTCGTTTGAACAACCAAACGGCTCCATCTGGAAATGTTCGTATGGGCGACAAAAACTATATTACGCCAACGAACAATACTATTAAAGAAGTTAAAGATTTTGAGCAGATTCCGTTATTCAAAGGCGGTGTTCAAAACTTAAAATTAGGCGATGTTGCATCTGTAAAAGACGGTGCCGATATCACAGCAGGTTATGCTTTGGTAAACGGAAAACGTTCGGTTTATATCAGTATTGCAAAAGCGGGAGATGCTTCAACTTGGGATGTGGTTCAGAAATTAAAAGCCGAATTGCCTAAAATTCAAAGCACACTTCCTGAAGACGTAAAATTATCGTATGAATTTGACCAATCAGTTTATGTAATCAACTCGGTTAAAAGTTTGATTACTGAGGGAATCATTGGTGCGGTTTTGACGGGATTAATGGTTTTATTATTCTTAGGCGACCGTCGTGCGGCTTTGATCGTAATTATGACGATTCCGATTTCGATTATTTCTGGAGTTTTATTCCTGAAATTATTCGGACAAACGATCAACTTAATGTCATTGTCAGGATTGGCTTTAGCAATTGGTATTTTGGTGGACGAAAGTACCGTGACCATCGAAAATATTCACCAGCATCTCGACATGGGAAAACCAAAAGCACTCGCCATTTGGGATGCCTGTCAGGAAATTGCTTTGCCTAAATTATTAATCTTATTGTGCATTCTTGCCGTATTTGCACCAGCGTTTACCATGGTTGGTATTCCGGGAGCTTTGTTCTTGCCTTTGGCTTTAGCAATTGGTTTCTCGATGGTAATTTCGTTCCTATTATCTCAAACTTTTGTGCCTGTAATGGCAAACTGGATGATGAAAGGACATGACAAACATGAACATGCACCTGAAATTACAGATGACGAAGCAGAATTTAACGCCTGCGGACTAACGCCTGAATCTGAGCAAAATTTAATTGGTCAGAAGAAAGATATGGTTGAAAGAGAAGATTTCAACAATGATGGAAAAGTGAGTGGTTTCGAAAAATTCAGAAATCGTTTCATGCGAACTTTAGATCGTTTGTTTGTTCATAAAAAAGCGACAAGTATTGTGTATCTGGTTTCTGCAACCGTTCTAGCAATTGTTTTTATTAGTTTTATTGGAAAAGATGTTTTCCCAAGAACCAATTCAAGTCAGTTTCAATTGAGAATGCGTGCTGTTGATGGAACGCGTTTAGAAAGAACTGAAGAACAAGCTCGAATTGTTTTAAAAGAATTGGAAAAAATGGTTGGAAAAGATCATATCGGAATTTCATCTGTATATGTCGGGCAGCACCCTTCTCTATTCTCGATCAACCCGATTTATTTGTTCATGGCAGGTTCTCACGAAGCGGTTTTCCAAGTGAGTTTGAAAGATTATGAAGCAGATATGGACGACTTTAAAGATGAGTTTAGAGCAAGACTTAAAAAAGTTTTGCCAAATACAAAGCTTTCTTTTGAGCCAATCGAATTGACCGACAAAGTTTTAAGCCAAGGTTCTCCTACTCCAATTGAAATTCGAGTTGCCGGAAAAGACAAAAAGAAAAATGAATTGTACGCTACACAGATTGTAGATAAACTAAAAGCAATTTCATATTTCAGAGACGTACAAATTGGACAGCCGATTCATTATCCAGCAATGAATATTAATATTGACAGAACACGTGCAGCCGAATTAGGAGTTGATATGAATGATATTTCGCGTTCACTTGTCGCTTCGACTTCATCTTCACGTTATACCGAAAAGAACAACTGGGTTGACGAAAAAGCAGGATTATCCTATTCTGTTCAGGTTCAAGTGCCTTTGAATAAAATGAAAAGCAAAACCGATATTGGAGAAATTCCAGTATTGAAAAACTCGCTTCGTCCTGTTTTAAGTGACGTTGCTAAAATTACACCAGGCTATGTGAGTGGTGAAAATGATAATTTAGGGGCCATGCCATACATTACCGTTACAGCAAACATCTATAAAACCGATTTGGGGACGGCTTCTAAAGATGTGAGCAAAACAATTAGTTCTCTTGGCGAATTGCCACGTGGTTTGTTTATCACGCCAATTGGACTAAGTACTGTATTGACCGAAACATTAAGCAGTTTACAAACAGGATTATTGGTTGCCGTTTTCGTAATCTTCTTAATGTTGGCCGCTAATTTCCAATCGTTCAAAGTTTCGCTGGTAATCTTGACAACAGTTCCTGCGGTAGTTTTAGGATCATTGCTAATGCTGACGCTTACTGGTTCAACGCTAAACTTGCAATCCTACATGGGAATCATCATGTCGGTTGGGGTTTCTATTGCCAACGCCGTACTTTTAGTCACCAATGCCGAGCAATTGCGAAAAATAAATGGCAATGCCTTAGAATCTGCTCGTGAAGCTGCTGCGTTGCGTCTTCGCCCAATTATCATGACTTCTGTTGCGATGATTATGGGTATGTTGCCAATGGCAATCGGACACGGCGAAGGAGGCGATCAAGTTTCTCCGTTAGGAAGAGCGGTTATCGGTGGATTATTATTTTCTACTTTTGCTGTGTTATTGATCCTTCCGCAGATATTTGCTTGGACACAAGAAAAAACATCAACACAATCTGTTTCTTTAGATCCAGAAGACGAAGAAAGCATCCATTATATCTCATCAATAACTAAGTCGAAATTTGGAAAGTCATAAAGTCGAAAGTCATAAAGTCGAAAGTCATAAAGTCGAAAGTCATAAAGTCTAAAGTCATAAAGTCTAAAGTTACAATCGTCGCGAAAACACGTCAATAAACCTTTATACTTTCCTTATACTTAATAAAATATATTTATATAAAACCAAAAAATGAAATCGCCAAGAAAAATTAATTTGTTCAAAACAAATACCGATAAATTAAAAGGTGATAACATAAATGACCAATGCAAAATAAATTCAACATTTATGAAAAGTAACATTATAAAATCTACAGCGATACTATTTACAGCTTTAGTAGCACTAAGCAGCTGTGAAAAGAAAAAAGAAGAAACTGCGACGCCAGAAATTGAGCCTAAAGTTGAAACTTTCCTTTTATCGAAAGAAAAATTGACTACAGAATTGCGTTTGCCTGCCGAATTAACAGGTTTCCAACAAGTTGATTTGTATGCAAAAGTGAGCAGTTTCGTAAAAACATTAAAAGTCGATATTGGTTCCAAAGTAAAAAAAGGACAGCTTTTGATTGTTTTAGAAGCGCCTGAAATCAGCTCACAAGTTGCCGCAGCCGAATCAAGACTAAAATCGATGGAAGCCATTTACGCAACAAGCAAAAGCACCTACAACCGTTTGTACGAAACAAGCAAAGTGGAAGGAACGATTTCTAAAAATGATTTAGAAATGGCGAACGGAAAGAAAAACTCTGATTACGCACAATACCAAGCCGCCGTTGCTGCACACAAAGAAATCTCGATTATGAGAGGCTATCTTGAAATTCGTGCTCCATTTGACGGCGTTGTCGCGGCAAGAAATGTGAATTTAGGAACATTCGTCGGCCCGCAAGGAAAAGGTTCAGATTTGCCTTTATTGACCATTCAAGAGCAATCAAAATTGCGTTTGGCAGTTTCTGTACCAGAATTGTACACCGGCTATTTGCACCAAGGCGATAATATGAGTTTTAATGTAAAATCATTGCCAGATACTTTTACAGCAAAAATCACCAGAATGTCTGGAGCATTAGATTTAAAATTACGTTCTGAAAGAGTTGAAATGGATGTGCAAAACACCAAAGGAGATTTATTACCTGGAATGGTGGCCGAAGTTTTATTGCCGCTTAACGCGAAAGACAGCACATTTGTAGTTCCGAAATCAGCGGTAGTAAGTTCAGCAGAAGGAATATATGTGGTAAAAGTGGTAAACCACAAAGCCACAAGAGTTGACATCAAAAAAGGAAGAGAAATCGACGATAAAATTGAAATTTTCGGCGATTTGGCTCCAAACGATATACTGGTAAAAATTGCCAGCGAAGAAACTAAGGAAGGCGATATCATAAACGAATGATACCGATTATGTATTCAATACAGTCTAATAAAAATTAGACTGTTTTCATACTATATCGGCATTGATAACCTGCGTTTAGTCTTCTTTTTAGTAGATTACCCAAAAACTGTACGCATTCTTAGGAATGCAAATTTAAAAATTTGCCTAAAAGGGCGGTTCTCTTGATTTGTGAGAACTGTCCTTTTTTTGTTTAATAAAATAGGTAAAAGTACGTGGTTAGCTAATCGCATAAATTAATATTTTTGATAATAATTGAAATGCTTTTTTAACTAATTTAGCACAAAACGTATAAAATGAAAATTATTATCCATTCGATCGAAGATGACTTAGTTATTGATAGCAAATTTATAACTGGCAAAACTAATTATGATTTTGCCCTAAAAGAACTTTATCCACTTGTTGATCGTTTAGAAATCCAAAGAAATCTACAAAATCCATCTTTTTACAGTCGATTACGTTTAGACTTAATCAAAGGATGCGTAATGCCTCCTATAACTCTTGCCATAATTTCCGACAAAGGAAATCTTCCCGCAAAGATTCAAGATGCTGAAAAATATATAAATGAAAACATAAAAAATGCTTTTATTTTAGATGGTATACAAAGATTAAGTGCCCTTCATAGAACTTACACCAATCCTGAACTTGATCAACAAATTGATGTTGAAAGACCGCTTTTTCTAAATATCCTTATTTGTAAAAAAATGGACAATTTACTGTACCGGATGATTACATTGAATAATGGGCAAAAAGCAATGTCTGCAAATCATCAGATAGAAATATTATTAGGCAACATGTACAAATTCAAAGATTTAGACATTGTTATCCAAACTGAAAAGGAAAAAGGAAAAAAAGGTAAATATCAACATTCATTTGAAAAATCAAATATAATAAAAGGTTATTTAGCATTCTTATCGAAAAGTACTGCAATAGATAACAAAAAAATTATTGAAAGTAAAATGGATGAGTTGGTTGCTAAGAAAATTATAGATTCAAAAATAACTGAGGATACAGTTGAGTTTAGTTCCGTTATAGCATTAATAAATCGTTTTGCAGAATCTGATTATTTAAAAAAATGGTTCGATAATACTAATAATATGATTGGTTTTTGTGTGGGAATTAGAAAATCATTTGAAAAATTAAATAATATTGAAATAAAAAAAATAGAAGAAAATTTAAAAGAGTTTGAAAAAGCTTTTAAAGCTTTAAATCTTTCTACAATTAAACTTAGTAAAGAGAGAAGAAATCTTTCACAATATTTCATTGAAAATTACGCTGAAATTGGAGAGTTGAATGAGATGGATTTATTAGACAAATTAAATGAAGAAGTTCTGTAATGGCTACTTTTACTTATAGTGAACGTATTGAACCGCAATATGTCAGACATTTAAAAGCACAATTTTCATTTACAAATTCACTAACAAATGAAGCTCTGCTAATAAGACTTTTAGTTGGAACGCTAAGAATTACAAACGTTTATAGTACTGATTCTTTTGATCAACTAAATAACTATTCAATTTTAGGTAAACCTCAAAATTCACCAGTTTCATCAAAAGCTATTACAACTTGCTTAACGAATCATAAAATTCAAGAAATTTGCGATTATTTAGATAAAACAAAATATTTAAACAAAGACTTCTTTTTGCATTTGTTAGAAGAAATATCTTCTTATTTTTATAAAAAGACGAAAACATCTCATACTATTTGCTTTCTGCATTTATATAGATCACTTGAATATATTTCATACAGTTTCCCGTTAATCTACGCGTCAATTTCTAGAGAATATCATGGTTCTTTTATGAAAATGAAGAATTTTTTTGATAGCTCGAAAAATGAGCTTTTATTTTTTGATGAGTTTACGAAAAAGCTTTTAGACAGCAGTTTATTAGAAACTCCTCTAATTTTTAATTTTAATACATTGTCACAAGAAGTCAATCGCAATCATTTTAAAATCATTAAAGCTATTCTAACATCTGAAAATATTGATTCTGAAGTTGCAAATGTATCTATAACTACAACATATCAACATCTTTTAAAACTTTCCATAGATTTGAGAAATAGATACTTTCATTTTGCAATGGGAGGACAAAGAAATATAAGATCTACCGAAATCATTGAAAGTGATATTTTCTTTCAATTAATTAATGAAGAACTTTTAAATTGGATAAGTATAATTTATTTTGAAATTCTCTCAGCGTCAATTGATAAATAAATCTAACTAAGTCTCTATTAAAATAAAGACTTAGTTATAAAACCCTTACCCCGACTTTGCGCATTTTTTTATCAGTTCTTAGAAATTCTAAACAAACTCAAAGTCTCCTGACTTTTCCCCCCCGCTAGCGCGAGCGTCTCGCTCGTGAACGCAAAGAGTAGCTACAACTAACTTGAAAATTAAAATTTGTAAAAATAAAAATTCACTAAAAAGTATTTTATTTACCAATATACACGAGCGAGACGCTCGCGCCAGCAAGTGAATCTTCGCAAATAGCTCTTCAAAGATTTTAAATAAGACGAAATATAAAAAGCCTGTAAAAATTAATATTTTCTACAGGCTTTCATTTTAAAATAAAATTCGATTAAATTCAGAAACAATCTGATTCGTAGCTTTTTACCAATTCAATTACTCCTTCTTCGCCATTAATTTTTAAAGTTTTATTATCAACCTTTTCTAATATTACCGGGCAGTCCGTAATTTCACGCTTAATGACTTTCTGGGAAATAAGTCTGCTTAATCCCATTGCTTCCATAAACGATACTTTTCCGTTATTTGGTCTTTCCACCACATAAAAATTTACTTTAGTATATCCTGGTTTTATTACTTTCAGTAATCTAAGTTTGTTTGTGTATAATAATAATCCGAAAACTTTATCTTCAATATTAAAAAATTCAACAAGTTTTTCATTATTCATAAAACTAAACGATTTAAGTTCAGTAGGAAAAAATTTCTTTTTTTTACCTGCTCCATCATAAACTGTTAATTCATTCTCCAAGTCAAGAATCATATTATTCTCGAATGAATAATTGCCTTTTATCTTATAATCTTTTATAGTGTCATTATTCTTTGTAACAAGTTTAATTTCTACAGTTTGACAGATTGCTTTTAATGAAAAAGAAAGACAAATAGAAAATAACAAAAATTTCTCATATAGTAATTATAGTTTAAGTTTTACGTACAAAAAACAAATGTAGTTTTTTTTTATAATCTGCAATAAAAACTATAAAATCAAAATTGTCAGACTGATTTTATAAAGAATTAGAAAATGTTCCCACGCGCTAAAACCTGAAACTTGAAACAAAAATTACCGTGCCCGATAGCGCGGATTTGCAATCCGTGCCCGCAAAGATTATCTGGCACGTTATTTTAATGACTTACATTGCCTTAAACTGTTACGGGCACGGATTGCAAATCCGCGCTATCGATCTTTTAGATAAATGCGTCCCACTCGGATAATCTTTGTCGAGTCACTTGCGAAGATTTCTCGTTCCGGGATGACAAACTAAACGCAAAAATCCGAAAACAAAAATCACCCACTCTACAAAGTCTCCTGACTTTGCCTTTTTTCATGTTCTTAAAACCTCAAAGACAACCTTTGTCCCTTTGCAACTTTGTGTCTTTTCAATTTCCTAAATTTAAGCTTATTATACCATTTTTATAACTTTTAATAGCCAATATATCAGTATTTTAAAATATAAATTTACAATACTTGTAAATGATATAGTATTTAAAATAATTATTATGGAAACTGCACAAAAAGTTATTGACCTACTATCAAAGAAATACAAATTTCGTATTTCTGTTCTCTCTAATACTTTAGAAAACAAATTCTGTTCGATACTGGATACCAACAACGGCACTATGTTTTCTGTTTCGTGCGAATCGCTCTTTGTCTTCAAAGATTCCAAAAACAATTTCTGGTCGACTACACCAAAGTCATTTATCTACAACAACCAGAAGCATTATCCAACGGAAGGCCAGGAATACACCAGTAAAAACGGCGCAAAATATACTTTCACCAACAAAGAAGCTGTTTTGAAAAGAGCTGTTGCTTATTTCGAAAAATTTATTGATCCGTGTTATGGAATCAAAATCGCAAATGAAAAATTCATTATTTATGAAAGTCTTGATAAAACAAAATTCCTTGCTTTAAACCTTCAAAAGTTTAAAGCACGAATGTTTAGCAAAGTCGACACTTACCTTTCTTTCAATTAAAAATAAACTGGCAAGTTTTGCCCGCAACGAAACTAAAAAAAGCAGTTGAAACGAAATAACCTGCGTTTGCTTTTTTAGTAATTACTAATCTGTACGTTTTTTTTTAATGCCGCATTTTGAAATTTTGATTGGGTTTTTAAAATGCAAAAATTACAATTTGTTTAAAAAGGACAGCTTTTAGTCAGTCGCTGTCCTTTTTTATGTTTTATTCTTAAAACCTTAATAACACAATTTTACAGCTTCAAACCCATTTATTTTCACCCAACAAAAAACCTTATTTTAATACAAATAAAACTTTTAGTGGTAACACAATAAAAAACCGTAATTTTAACTTTACTATACCAAGACAAAAAATCCACTATTATGCCACTAACAAAAAAATCACAGAATTGCTGTCTAAAAAATACAATTCAAATATTACTATTTTAGGCACTTATGCAAATACCAGCTACACACTTCTATTCTGGACAATGAAAATGGAACCATTTTCCTTATATCAGACGCTGATCTCTACTCTTTTATAGATCAAAATCGCAATTATTGGATAACTCCTGTAGATTCTTTTCATGCAAATGAAAAAGACCATAATCCTAAACTTGGCGAATCATATAGAGCTGACAGTGAAACATTATACAGTTTTACCTCTAGAGAAGCAATTGTGGAAATGGCTATAGAATATTTCGAAAAAGCATAAGCATGATACCGCTTAGCCTTTTAATCACTTAATTCAAACCTTCAATCCTTACAGAGCATAAAATCTGTTTCAAATCCTAAACAAAAAAAATATACTTACTTTTGATCAAAACAAAAGCAAATGATTGAGATTAAAACATTTGATCAAGCAGCAGAATTACAAGATCCGAGACGTATATTAAAATATGTACTTCTGTTTTGTACATCGGGTGAAATGACGCTATCTGTAGATGAAAATGAATATACACTTACCAAAAATTCAGTCATTACTATAACTTCTGGTCAAATTCATTTTATTAAAAACAGCAACAAAGCAACCGGATTTGTTCTCGAATTTACTTATGATTTTTTCTGCAAAAATGATAATGATATCGAACTCATTTTTCACAATAGCTTGTTCTGTCATTTTGCAATGAATGAAATTATCAAAGTTGATGATGACAAACTAGTTGTTGATTCACTACAACTTATTCAGCAGGAAATTATCGAAAAACCGTATCAATACCTCATCTCTATTCATTCCAGAATCCAATTGATTTTAATCGAAATCAATCGCTCTAAAATAAAACTCGGAGAAGAAATCTACAAACCTGATGCTTTGTTTCTGCATTTTCTAGAAGCGATTCGAGGCAATTTTGACAAAAATCTCTCTGTTGCTGAAATCGCCAATTTAATTGGAACTACCGAAGCCAAACTCAACGAACTCTCAAAACTGCATTGCAATAAAACCGCTCAAAACATCATCTTCGGATTAATTATTTCTGAGGCAAAACGTTTGTTTACTTATGAGAAATTATCGGTTAAAGAAACTGCTTATGCTCTCGGTTTTAATGATCCTTTTTACTTTTCGAACTTCTTTAAAAAGCATACTAACATTTCTCCTAAATCTTATAAGGAGAAAGTTTTTCCATTATAAGTACTTTTTCTTTCGTTGCGAAAATTGCTCGCAAAGTCGCAGAGTCGCAAAGTTTTAATAATAAAGTTTAAAAAATACTTTGCGACTCTGCGACTTTGCGAGATTAAAAAATAAAGTAAATCAAAAAAAAACTTTGTTTTTTATTCCAACCAAATAATACAAAAAAGCATAATTACATGCTTTTTCCAAGATTCTCTATTCTTTAAAGAGAACCACCGCCCGATCTTTGTATCAGATTAATTACTAACAAATTAGTACATGAAAAGATATCAAGATTATGCGGTTTTTCTTTTGCGAATTGCCTTAGCCACTGGATTTGCATCGACCGTTTTTAGCCGGTTGGGATTTTGGGGAAGTCGATCTTCAGGTTGGGAGAATTTTCTGGCTTACGCCGAAAAAGTAAATTCTTTTGCTCCAAAAAGCTGTATTCCCGCAATCACAGTTGCAGCTACAATTGCAGAATCACTTTTAGCTCTGCTCCTTTTCTTTGGCTACAAAACCAAATTTGCATCTATCGGCGCATCCATTTTAACCTTTTTGTTTGCGCTGGCCATGACGTATTCTTTTGGTGTAAAAGAACCGCTGGATTATTCTGTATTTGTGTTTTCGATGAGCGCTTTTCTTTTAGCGACATTCGAAAAATACAACTGGAGTTTAGATGAATTTCTTTCAAAAAAATAAACAATTTAAAATCAGTTAAAATGGAAAAACAAATTGCAAAAACAAGCGAATTAAACTGGAAACCTCTTATTGAAGAAGGCGTAAATACAGACGGCATTTTTTATAAAGTGCTACATTTTGACGAAACCGCCAACAGACCCAAAACTTTTTTATTAAAATTTGAAGCTGGAGCTTCGTACCCAAATCACCTTCACCCAGGCGGAGAAGAAATCTTTGTTCTCGAAGGCGAAGTGCGCTCCTCAAAAGACGAACTAAAAGCGGGCGATTATTTGTATATGCCTCCTGAAAGTACACATTCTGTTTTTTCTAAAAATGGTTGCACACTTTTGTTTATAGTGCCGGAGGAAGTAGTGATTTTGAAGTAATTTTAAGTTAGATTCTATTTCAAGATTAGCCTTTAATTCAAGGACAGCAAGTAATATGCTGTCTTTTTTTGTTTAGAAAAACTAAAAATTTGTCTTTTAATGTTGTTTTTCTGACTTATAAGGACAGTTCTCCAAAAGTTTAAAATTTATTTTTACAAGACCCAATTGTATTAGTATTTAAAACAGTCATTATGAACACCATAAGAAAAGTTATTGAACTACTATCAAAAAAATACAGTCGCAATATTGCAGTCAATCAGGATGGGGCAAAATACACGTATCTTTTAGATACAAATAATGGCACTTTGTTTTCTGCGTCCTATAATTCATTGTTCCTTTTTAAAGATGCGAACAATAATTTCTGGTCAACAGTTCCACGATCTTTTTCCCATAATAAAAAAAAATACCATCCAAAACTTGGTGAAGAATACGTTCAAAAAGATGGAGTCAGATACTCGTTCACCTCTAAGGAGGCAATTTTAGCAATGGCAAACTCTTATTTTGGGCGATTTACAAACCCTTATAATGGAATTAAAGTCGCAGATAAAGGTCGTTTTTTTAGCAATAATGCAAATCAAAAAAGCACGAAATACGATTTGATTTTAGAAAAATTTAAAGGACAAAATAAAATTTATCCCCAATTCTCAGTTAACTAACCAAAACCATTATAATTTCAGATTTAAAAAAACTAAAGAAAAAAGCTTGACAACGATTAACCAACGTTTCACTTTTAATTTAGTGATTATCTAACCAGTTCATTTTAATACGGCATTTTAAAATTTATCCTGATTCTAAAATGCAAATCAAAATTTGCTTAAAAGCACAGTAGCGGTAAGCTGTACTTTTTTGTTTTTTTAAAGCTCTTAAATTATTTTAAGAGCTTTTTTTTGAACATTAATGAAGTGCATGCTTTTGGTCCAGATTAGATTGACCAACGTATTAGCGTTATTAAAAATCTAAAATAAACCACTATTCAAGAAATGAAAGGTAATGCAGTAAAGGGATTAATAAATACAAAAAATAAATTATCTCAAATCCTTTTTTATTACCAGATATTTCAAATCTGTAGTTCCAGCATTGCTTATTCCGTGTTCGGCATTTGGCGGGCAATACAAACTTGTATTTGGGCCTACTACAACTGTTTTTCCATCCAAGAAAAAAGAAGCCGAACCTTCGAGAATATAAAAGAATTCTTCTTCGGGATGATGATGTGGCGCGTGCGTAGATTTTCCGGGCTCAACAATACTCATTTTGAGTGTGTTTTCCTGAGTGAAATTTTTATCGGCAAACCAATATTGATACCCAACTTTGGTTTTCGTGGCTTTGTTTAGATCGAAATGATTGATACAGTTTTCGATTGTGTATTGAGGTTCTGATGGCGTTTTTTCTTTTTTTACCTCCTGCGCTTGTATAGATTCTTGCGAGAACATTGCAAGAAGTATAATAATGAGGGTTGATGCTAGTTTCATTTTCTTTTTTTGTAATAATACGAAAAATTGCTTTTTGATAAATTGAAATTAAAATAAAATTCTAAATCTTGTCTATATACTATTATTAGCTTTATTTTGTCTTTAAAAATCATATTCTACAAAAGAAATTCTTCAACTACAAGCAAATTTTAAGTCGACTTTGTAGAATATCAGAAATAAAAACTACTTTTTAAAATGCTTCAAAAGCAACTTTTTTTTATTATGAATCAACGCCAACTCAAAATAAAATCACTCTTTTTATTTTTTATTACTTTAAATTTTATATCCGCTCAAACGTCAAAAGAAAAAAGCCTTGCATTAATAGCAAAAGGCGCAATTCTCACAAAACTATCCGATCAATTCAGTTTTACAGAAGGGCCAGCTTCGGATAAAAAAGGAAATATTTATTTTACGGATCAGCCTAATAATAGAATCATGAAATGGTCGGTTAATGGCAAACTTTCTGTTTTTATGGAAAATGCAGGAAGAGCTAATGGTTTGTATTTTGATCGCGCAGGCAACCTTTTGGCTTGCGCCGATGAAAAAAATGAGCTTTGGAAAATAGACCAGAACAAAAATTATACTGTAATACTAAACAACTTCGAAGGAAAAAGATTGAATGGCCCCAATGATCTTTGGGTTGATCCAAAAGGCGGTATCTATTTTACAGATCCTTTTTACAAAAGGGATTACTGGACACATACCTCCAAAGAAATTGAGAAAGAATCTGTTTACTATTTATCTCCGGATAAAACCAAAATTATCAATGTTGCGAATGACCTTATAAAACCTAACGGCATTATTGGAACTTCGGATGGAAAAACCTTATACGTAGCAGATATAGGAGCAAATAAAACGTACTCCTATACCATTGAAAGCAACGGTTCTTTGGGCAAAAAAATGCTGTTTACGGAATCAGGTTCAGACGGAATGACAATAGATGAATTCGGGAACATTTACTTGACCGGAAATGGAGTTACCGTCTTCAATCCGCAAGGCGAAAAAATTGCCCATATTGATGTTTCTGAACCATGGACAGCGAATGTTTGTTTTGGAGGAAAAAAATTTAAGACATTATTTATTACTGCCAGTAAAAGTGTTTATACATTAGAAATGAATGTTCGAGGAATGAAATAATCAAAATAGACTGAACTAAAGTCCAGCCCTACAATATGGGACATTCCTTCGGAATTTTTCTTGCTATTAGCAAAAAAAAGAGGCTGTGGCTCTACCAATATTATAAAGCTGGACTTCAGTCCAGCCTTATAATATGAAATATTCATTCAGAATTTTTCTTGTCATCGACAAAAAAAGAGACAGCGGCTCTACCCATATTGTAGAGCTGGACTTCAGTCCAGTTTAGAATGGGATTTTTATTTTCGTTTTCATAGAAAATTATGAAAACAATAATTTCTCTTCTAGCCCCGATCGCAATGATATCCTTTTATGGCGGTGTTCGACATAAAAGATATAATGTAGAGCGGGACAAAAGGTCTTAAAAACGAAAAAATTCTGCTTCTAAAAAAGATTTTAAAATCTAAAACCCTAATAAAATCAATATCTCACAACCATTTTAAAAATCACTTATCGCACGATAAGAAAATATTATGATAAAAATATTTTGTAATTCGAAAAACCGCCATACATTTGCCTAACAGTGTTAAACAATTTAATACTTAATCAAAATGGCTAGTAAAGATCGAATTTTAAGACAAAAAGAAGAAACAAGAAGTAACATTCTTGGAGCTGCTTATGACATCGTAAAGGAAGACGGCTGGAATGGTTTGAGTATGCGCAAAATTGCTGACAGAATTGAATATACTGCCCCAATTATTTATGAATACTTTTCTAATAAAGATGCTATTTTGACCGAATTAACCGGTCAAGGATTTATTAAACTGGCAAAAGAATTAGAAAAAGCGAAAGCAAAATTTGAAAAACCGGAAGAACAATTAGAAGCCATGTGGATGGCCTATTGGGATTTTGCCTTTACAGATACCGAAATGTATCAGGTAATGTTTGGTGTTCAGATGAATTGTTGTTCGCAACAATGTTCCCTTTCAGATTCGCCTTATATGATGTTCACGGCAGTTATTGCTGAAGTCATGAAAAACAGCAATCCGGATCCGGAGATTATTAAACAAAAGTATTTTACTTTCTTTTCTATTATTCATGGTTTGATTGCGATCAACATTATAAACCAAAACGGAGCATTAGAAAGTATCAACAATCAAATTTTGAAAGACGCTATTGGCGGTATTATCAAATCAATACAATAAAAAAATTTTCAATTTCACTTAACAGTGTAAAATAATTTAAGGACAATTTAAAATCCTTTTTTTTAGAAATTTCACTTAACACTGTTAGAAAATTTAATTAAAGTAATTTTGAGTTTTTTTACTCTTTTACTTAACAGTGATAAATGATTTAATACCTATTTAAAGCAACATCAAAAAACAGATTAAAACAGAAAATTTGCGCATTTAAACTTAACAACGTTAGAAAATTTAATATTATTAAATATGAATCCCGAAAATGTTAGAATACCACAATTTTTAAAAAGAAATGTCCAACAAATTAAAACCAATATGAAAATGAAAAATGTAATTATAACCAGCTTTATTCTGGCATTAGTACTAAGCAGCTGTGCTGATAAAAATCAGACGCCTGCTGCTCCGCCTCCACCGGTTTTACCTGTGGCAGCAATTACAAGCGCTAACACAACTACGGACGCTGAATATCCTGCTTCTATACAAGGTACTGTTGACGTTGAAATTCGTCCGCAAGTAAGCGGGAATCTTGAAAGAGTTTATGTTGACGAAGGTGCTTATGTAACAAAAGGTCAAACTTTATTCAAAATAAACGAACGTCCTTTCCGCGAACAATTGAACAACGCTTTAGCGAATTTACATGCGGCTGAAGCAGCTTTAATCAACGCGAATTTAGAAGTTGATAAATTGACCCCATTAGTTCAAAATAAAGTAGTTTCAGATTATCAATTAAAAACAGCTAAAGCTTCACAAAAAATTGCTGCTGCAAATATCGAACAAGCAAAAGCAATGGTTGGCTCGGCTAAAATCAATTTAGGATATACTACTGTAACAGCTCCAGTTAGCGGTTATATTGGAAGATTACCAAAAAAACAAGGAAGTTTAGTTTCGGCTACAGATGTTGAGCCTTTGACAAATCTTTCAGATGTTCACGAAGTTTTTGCTTATTTCTCTCTTGGCGAAACTGATTTTATCAATTTCAAAGCACAATATGCTGGAAGCACAATTGGCGATAAAATCAGAAAATTGCCTCCTGTAACTTTAGTGTTGGCAGATAACAATGCATATCCTCAAACCGGAAAAATTGACATGGTCGATGGTCAATTCGACAAAACTACTGGAGCGATTACGGTAAGAGCAACTTTTCCAAATGCAAACGGAATTTTACGTTCTGGAAATACAGGAAGAATCCGTTTAGGTGTTCAGCACGACGATGCGATTTTAGTGCCGCAATCAGCTACGGTTGAAATGCAGGATAAAGTATTTGTCTTCACTGTAGGCAAAGACAACAAAGTAAGCAAAATGCCAATCACGATTGCTGGTAAAAGCGGTGTTAACTATCTAATTAAAGATGGCGTAAAATCGGGTGACCAAATCGTATTAAGCGGTATTGACAAACTTCAAGAAGGACAGGTTATTCAACCTGAAAAATCAACAAAAGTTGCCCAAGTAATTAATCAAAAATAATAAAAACGACAATGTTCAAAATATTTATACAAAGGCCTGTACTGGCGACCGTTATTTCCATTTTATTGGTGATTCTGGGAGTACTTGGCTTGACTAAATTGCCTTTACAGCAATTTCCTGATATTGCGCCACCATCGGTTTTGGTAACGGCGGTATATCCGGGAGCAAACGCAGAAACGGTTTTGCGTTCGGTTGCTCCTTCTTTAGAAGAATCTATAAATGGTGTAGAAAACATGACTTACATGAGTTCTACAGCGAGTAATGACGGTAGTTTGGCTATCACGGTGTTCTTTAAATTAGGAACAGATGCCGACCAAGCTGCGGTTAACGTTCAAAACAGAGTTGCACAAGCAACGAGCCAGCTTCCTGCAGAGGTTGTACAACAAGGTGTAATCACGGCGAAACAGCAAAACAGTTTCATCATGGCTATTGGTATGTACACCGAAGATGAATCAAAATACGATCAGACTTTTGTTGCCAACTACGCACAAATCAATATCATTCCGGAATTAAAACGTATTCCCGGTGTCGGTTCTGCTAGTATCTTTGGTGGTGTAAAAGACTATTCTATGCGTGTTTGGTTGAATCCAACGCAGATGTCAACTTACAAAATCACGCCAAACGAAATCATGAGCGCTATTCAAGACAAAAGTTTAGAAGCCGCTCCAGGTAAATTTGGTGAACGAAGCAAAGAAGTTTTTGAATATGTAATCAAATACAAAGGAAAGCTAACCAAACCTGAAGATTATGAAAATATCGCAATTCGCTCTAATCCTGACGGTTCTGTTCTTCACTTAAAAGATGTTGCAAGAGTTGAATTAGGTGCATATTCTTATAACAGTTTAACGCGTTTAAATGGTAAAAAAGGAGTTGTAATTGGGGTTATTCAGTTAGCGGGTTCCAACTCAAATGATATTCAGATTGCCATCAATAAAATGATGGAAAAAGCCTCTAAAGATTTCCCAAAAGGAATAAAACATAATATTTTCTATAGTACAAAAGTATCGCTGGATCAATCCATTGAACAGGTTGAACACACTTTATTAGAAGCTTTTATACTGGTATTTATTGTAGTATTTATTTTCCTTCAGGATTTTAGATCAACATTAATCCCGGCTATTGCTGTACCTGTAGCAATTTTAGGAACGTTCTTCTTCATGCAGTTATTCGGATTCTCGATCAACCTGCTAACGCTTTTCGCATTAATTCTGGCGATTGGTATTGTGGTGGATGACGCGATTGTGGTCGTAGAAGCCGTGCATGCGAAAATGGAGCATAAACATTTGTCTCCAAAAGTAGCCACACATGAAGCAATGCACGAAATAACGGGTGCTATTATCTCGATTACGCTGGTAATGGCTGCTGTATTCCTGCCGGTTGGTTTTATGGAAGGCTCTACAGGAGTTTTCTATCGTCAGTTTGCTTTTACTATGGCAATTGCAATTGTAATTTCGGCTGTTAATGCCTTAACATTGTCTCCTGCACTTGCTGCATTATTTTTGAAAGATAATCACGGTGCTCACGATGCAAATGCGCCTTATGCGAAAAAAGGATTTAAAGAAAAATTCTTTACCGCTTTCAACAGCAGTTTTGAATCGCTTACGAATCGTTACGTTGGTGGAATTAAATTCTTAATCAGAAAAAAATGGTTGAGTTTAGGCGGATTAGCGGCAATTACTATCGCAACTGTTTTATTAGTAAAAACAACTCCTGCAGGATTTATTCCAACAGAAGATCAAGGATTTATTGCTATTGCAGTAAACACGCCATCTGGAACATCTCTTGACGGAACTCAAAAAGTAATGACAGAAGCTGAAAATACTTTAAGAGGATTAGATGCATCTCGATTTGTGACTGCAATTTCAGGTTTCAACTTATTGACCAATTCTACGAGTCCTTCTTCAGCAGTAGTTTTCGTATTGCTTAAACCAAATGAAGATCGTGGCGAAGTGAAAAATATCGAAGATATCATGAACCAAGTTCGTGGCAAATTGGGCAGTATTTCTGGCGGAAGTTTCTTCGTTTTCAGTTTCCCAACTGTTCCTGGATTTAGCAATGTTGAAGCTTTAGATTTGGTACTTCAGGATAAAACCGGAGGAAAACTGGATAAATTCAGTGGCATTTCTCAGAATTTCATTGGAGAATTGATGAAACGCCCAGAAATTGCTGTAGCATTTACGAGTTTCAAAGCCGATTATCCGCAATTGCAATTGGATATTAATGATGAAAAAGCAAATCAATTGGGCGTGAATGTAAAAGACATTTTACAGACCATGCAGACTTATTTTGGTAGTGCTCAGGCTTCTGATTTCAACCGCTTCGGGAAATATTACCGAGTTGTAGTTCAGGCTGATATTGCTGACAGAGCTGATCCATCATCAATTGACCGAGTTTTTGTAAAAAATAAAACAGGCGAAATGGTTCCGATAAACACTTTAGTAAAACTGACTCGTGTTTATGGTTCTGAAACTGCTTCACGTTACAACTTGTTCAACTCAATTTCGATTAATGCAATTCCAAAACCTGGATTTAGTTCTGGAGACGCCATTAAAGCAATTGAAGAAGTAGCAGCACAACAGCTTCCTGCAGGTTATGGTTATGAATTTTCAGGACAAACTCGCGAAGAGATTTCTTCTGGAGGACAGTCGGCGACAATTTTCTTACTGTGTTTGATATTCGTCTATTTCTTACTTGCCGCACAGTATGAAAGTTACATTCTGCCATTGGCTGTAATCTTATCAATCCCTGCAGGTATTTTTGGAGTATTTGTGGCAATCGGCTTGACCGGAATCGAAAACAACATTTACGTTCAAGTTGCACTTGTAATGCTTATCGGACTTCTCGCGAAAAATGCCATTTTGATTGTGGAATTTGCGGTACAGAAACGAAAATCAGGACAAGCTTTAGTACGAGCTTCAATCGACGCAGCAAAATTACGTTTGCGACCAATTATCATGACTTCCCTAGCCTTTGTGGTTGGTTTAGTACCAATGATGAGTGCCAAAGGACCATCGGCTCAAGGAAATCATTCGATTAGTATTGGAGCAGCGGGCGGAATGCTTTCTGGAGTAATTCTCGGATTATTTATTATTCCGGTTTTATTCATCGTATTCCAACATTTACAAGAAAAAGTTACTGGAAAACCAGTAGCTGTAATTCATAACGAAGAAAAACAATAAATGGAAAACTATATAACGACAATCTTGGTGACCATAATAATTGGCATCGCATATATATCGTACAGAATCTCAAAAGATCTTGAAACGAAAAAAGATATTTGTACAGAAATTTAATCTGTTAATGAGGTTAAAAAAAATATTTTAACACATAGAGACATCGAATAATATGTCTAAAAAGAGATTAGAAGAAACTTGTTTCAACACATAGAAAACTATCTGAATTTAAAATAAGTGAAACGCCTTTTTCAAATCCCAAAAAACTATGTCTCTATGTGTTTAAAAAAATTACACCCAAACGGGTTAAAGGAATTTTAATAAAAAGAAAATGAAAAATCATATAACCAAAATCGTGGTCTTCGCCATTCTGATCACGACCTTAATATCCTGTAAGGTATCAAAGGATATTGAAACACCAAAAGATGCATTTCCTGAGAATTTCAGGAATGCAGCTGTTTTAAAAGATACGGCTAGCATCGGTGATTTGGAATGGAAAAATTTCTATACCGAAAAAGATATTGTACAGCTAATTGACAGCGCAATTGCCCGAAACAACGATTTGCAGATTGCTGCTAAAAATATTGAAATTGCACAATACCGATTCACACAGTCAAAATGGGGAAATGTGCCTCAAGTTAACTTGGGTATAAATGCAAGTTCAAGCAATCCTTCAGACAATAGTTTTACTGGAATGAATTTGAATCAAGCTTTAGGTGCAAAACATATTGACGATTTCTCTGCAGGAGCAACACTTTCTTGGGAAGCTGATATTTGGGGAAAAATCAAAAACCAGAAAAAAGGCGCTTTTGCTGCATATCTTCAATCTGAAGAAGTGAAAAAAGCATTGCAGACTAATATTGTTGCCAATGTTTCAAGAGGATATTACAATCTTTTGATGTTGGACGCTCAGCTTGATATTGCAAGACAAAATGTGAAATTGAATGACAGCACAACCAATATCATCAAATTAAAATATGATGCAGGTCAAACCACTTCATTAGCAATTCAACAATCGGAAGCACAGAAATTAAATTCGGAGCAACTAATTCCGTTATTGGAACAAAATATTGCCATTCAGGAAAATGCTTTGAGTGTTTTGACGGGTTCTTTTCCTTCTTCAAAACAAAGAACAGCTTTACTAAATTCAGTTGCAATTCAAAACAATAATGCTGTTGGAATTCCAGCTTCATTAGTAAGCAGAAGACCAGATGTAAAAAGTGCTGAATTGGCTTTAAAAATCGCCAATGCTAATGTTGGAATCACAAAAGCCGATTTATATCCGACATTGAGAATTACAGCTCAAGGCGGTGTAAATTCTTTTGAAACCAGCACTTGGTTCAATATTCCAGCTTCGCTTTTTGGAACTGTAGCAGGAGGTTTGACACAACCTTTATTGAACAATAAAAGACTAAAAACGCAATATAATATTGCTGTCGCAGAAAGAGAAAAAGCAGTTATCAATTTCAGACAATCGGTTTTGATTGCTGTGAGCGAAGTTGCTGATGCTTTAATTGTAACCGAGAAATTACAACAACAAGAAACTTTTCTTCAACAAAAAGTAAAAACGTTGCAACAAGCGATTAAAAATGCCAATTTGCTTTTCAAAAACGGTATGGCAGAATATCTTGAAGTTTTAACTGCACAAGCTAATCTATTACAAAGCGAATTAGAATTAGCAGACATAAAAAGACAACAATTAACAGCCAATACTGAATTGTATCGCGCACTCGGCGGAGGCTGGAAATAATACCTATACCCGTTAATTATTTATTTTTTGAGATGAAAACGCTGTGAGACTTTTTAGTTTCATGGCGTTTTTTTATTTAACCGCAAAGGGCGCAATCCCGATAACTATCGGGATACGCAAAAGACACAAAAGCTTTTTGGAATTTCTCGCAAAGTCGCGAAGTCGCAAAGTTATTAAGTATTTATTTCACGCAGATTCTGCAGATTTAAGCAGATTAATTTTTAAAGATATAAAAAAATTATCTGCTCAAATTCGCTTAAATCTTTTTTAAATCTGCGTGAAAAATAAATCTTCGCGTCTTTGCGACTTTGCGAGAGCTATTAATCTACCTTGCATCTAACAAAAAACTTATCTAATTTTAATCTTTCGCAAAAACAGAAATAAATGACATCTGACCAACAGAATTACCTCAACAATCTAAAATTATATTTCGAAAGTTACGCTCCGATCTCTGAAAGGTCATGGAAATTGATTGAAAACCTGACCTATTTCCAGACCATCAAAAAAGGAGAAATATTACTCGAAAATGGGGAAATCTGTAAAAATCTTTATTTTATTGCAAAAGGAATTCTACGAACTTTTATTACAGACGAACAAGGAAATTTCTATAACAAAAACCTTTTTTTCGAAAACAAACTTGCCTGTTCTAAAGTCTCATCAATACTGCAAACTCCTTCGAGCTTTACAATCGAAGCTTTAGAAGATTGCATTTTAATCACTCTCGATTACAAAAAATATACGCAGTTGATTAACGAAAATGATGATCTTAAAACTTTCTATATTGCCTATTTGGAAAAAAACTGGATTATTGAAAAAGAACAGCGAGAGATTGCTCTGGTTATGCAAAATGCAACTGAAAGATATTTGAGTTTCTTAGAGAAACATCCGACTGTTGCAGATCGAATTCCGTTATTGCATATTGCCTCGCATTTAGGCATTACGCCAACACAATTAAGCCGAATCAGAAAAAATCTTGAAAAAGTTTTGTAAATCAACATATGTAAAGGCTTTCCTCACATTGCCCATTTATCTTTGTTTTATAATTAAAATTTGACATTAAAATGAACAATATAAAACTCATAAAAGATAATATTGACAATCTTACCACGCTTTGGAAAACTGTTGCCACTCCTCTCCTTTCTTATCATAAAAACGATCCGTTTCAATTCAGTCAGATAAAAAACTCTGGCTGGCCAAACCGATTATGGTTTCGCGAAGATATCACTGAAGAAAATCTTCCGCAAATTTTTGAAATTATTAAAGACCATTCAGGTTTGGTGATTCCGTATTGGGATATTTTCGGAAGTAATTCAAATGAGATTTTTGAAAAAAACGGATTTGAAATTCGAAACCAACTTGTAGCGATGGCTTTAAAATTGGATGAAAAATTTCAACTTGAAAATAATCTTACTTTTAAAAGAGTTTTAAATGAAAAAGATTCGAAAACTTGGTCAGATATTTATCCGTTATCGTTTAATTATATAATCAGTAAAGAAACATTGGTACATAATTATGACAATGTAAAGTTTTATTTGGTTCATTTTGAAGAAAAACCAATCGGAACGCTTACTCTTTTTCAAACGGAAAATATCATGGGAATTCATGGTGTAGGCGTAATTCCCGAAATGCGCAAAAGAGGTTTTGCCGAAGAAATCATGAAATTTGCAATCAATGAAGCGATTGATGCTGATTGCGAATATGCACAGTTACAAGCGTCAGCTTTAGGAAAAAACATTTATAGCAGATTAGGTTTTAAGGATTTGTTTATCATTACGAATTACTTTTTAAGTTCCAATTTTTAGCATTTTATGTCAGGCTGAGCGAAGTCGAAGCCCCGCATTCAAAATCGACAATCTTTGTGGAATCTCTATGTGATCCTTCGACTTCGCTCAGGAAGACAAAACTAAACATGGTAATTCCAACACAACAATAAAAAAGCCTCGAAGCTTTGTCACTTTGTCACTTTGAGCCTTTGAATTGTCTCAAATGCCCCTAAAATAGTCGGAAATACGTATTTAAATAAAAAAGTAAGAATATTACATTTGTAATACATTAACTGATAACTATTTAAAAACAAAACCTCATGAAAAAAGCAAAAATTATTTTTTGGACAACGACAATTCTAATTTTCTTATTTGAAGGCGTTATGCCGGCATTGACATCTCAAACAGAAATGGCTAAAGAAGGAATCAGACATTTAGGTTATCCTGAATATTTTGGGAATGCCTTAGTCGTTTTCAAAGTATTGGGCGTATTAGCATTAGTAATTCCGCAAGTTCCTAAAAATGTAAAAGAATGGGCTTACGCCGGATTCGGATTTGATTTTATATTTGCTTCCATTAGTCATTTTGCAGTTGACGGAATGAATTTTCAAAGTTTTTTCCCGTTGATTATTCTACTGATTTTAGCAACTTCATATATCTATTATCACAAAATCGAACGCTATAAAAATATAGCCTTATAACTTTTTGAAGTGATGATCGAGGTTTTCAAAACAAATGTTCAAGAAGTCGAACAATCTAATTTGGTTGTTGGGAAACTTCTTGAACATTTCCCAAACAGCATTATCAATTTTGATCTCGAAGACTGCGATAAAATTCTCCGTATTCATGCCTCTTCAATTTGCAATACTAGCGTGATTGAACTTGTAAATTCATGTGGCTATCACTGCGAAGTGCTTTTATAAATTCACAATTTATTGATTTACAAATTATTAACAAATAAATTTGTAAATTTAAAATACTGAATTTTAAATCGCATAAAAATGAATATTCCAGCAGAACATCAAACGATAATGCCGTATCTGATTTTACAAGGCGCTTCAAAATTCAACGATTTTACAAAAAAAGTCTTTGGAGCAACTGAAACAAATACAAAATCACTACGCGGAGATGGAACCATTATGCATGCCGAAATTACTTTGAACGGAAGCACCATAATGATTACCGATGAAATAACAGATTGGGCTAAACAAACCGCAAACTTATTTGTTTATGTTCCAAATGCTGATGAAACCTATCAAAAAGCATTAGAAAATGGCGCCAGTTCTCTAATGGAATTAAGCGATCAAGATTATGGCCGAACTTGTGGCATAACTGATCCTTTTGGAAATGTATGGTGGATCACATCAGTAGATTGATCAACTTTTAAAATCAATACTATGAAAACCGAAGTACAAAAAAATATTGTTGAAACATTCAAAAAATTAAATGAAACCCTTGCTTCTTTTTCGGAAGAAGAATTAAATACAGTTCCATATAAAGACAGTTGGACAGCGGGACAAACTGCTCAACACATTATTTTGGCCTGTTCAGGCTATCCCGAATTATTTGCAGGAAAAACCGAAAAAACAATTCGAAAATATCAGGAATTTGTACCGCAACTGGAAAGCATTTTTTTAAATTTTACTACAAAAATGAATGCTCCAGATTTCCTAAAACCTGAAAATAAGGAGTATAACAAAAAATCGCTAACTTTAGCATTTCAGAATATCGAATCGGATTTACTTACGGCAACTGAAAATTATGACCTTACCGTAACCTGTGAGGATTTTCAAGTTCCAGGTTTTGATAAATTCACCATTTTTGAGTGGATCAATTTTGCTCTCGTTCATACGCAAAGGCATACACATCAATTAAACTCGATTTACAAAATGCTGACCAAAATATAATTTTAAGCTTCAAATCAACCAAAAACAGATCTATATGAAATCAAAAAGCGGAGCCATTTTTATTACAGGATTAATTGCCGGAACTCTTGACGTTGTTGCTGCAATTACCATTTATGCTGGAATTCTCGACAAAACCACAGGAGTTAAAATTTTACAATCTATTGCAAGTGGCATCTTTAAAAAAGAAGCTTACTCGGGAGGTTCGCAAATGGCATTATACGGACTATTATTGCATTATTTTATAGCTTTTACTTTTACTTGGTTTTATTTTATGATTTATCCTTATTTTTCATTTTTGAAAAAAAACACCCTAGTATCTGGAATTATTTACGGTGTTTTTGTTTGGATTATAATGAATCTTGTAGTTCTTCCGGTTGTATTTCCTGTTTTGCCAGAAAAACATTTAGATTTTCCGTTATTCTTGTCTATGATAATTTTGATTTGCTGTATCGGAACTCCGATAGCCTTTCTTCATAAAAAATATCTATCGTTGCGACAATAGCTTCATAACAAATATGAAATTAAAAAAGCGAAACCAAATCAATTTTGGTTTCGCTTTTTTTGTTTTGAAGAACACTCTTAACGAGTCACTTTTAACTTTCCAATTATTATTGTTATAAAAGTTAAAATCAAAAATACAACGAAAAAAGCCTGCCCAATAAAAGAGGGATCATTTCCAATTTCTCCAAAACCTAAAATTCCAGCTATAACTGCTAGAACAATAAAAGTAATAGTCCAATGTGTCATAATGCATTTTTTATTGTTAATATTTTAACGGATTTTTAATCTTGCTCAAATTTCGTTTTCTAGTCTAAAATTAATTATCTCTAAAAATTATTTTTATAATACAATAAGCTATAAATGAAGTTACTACACTAATTTTAGAATTCTTTTTTACTCTTACAAAATTCCCATGCCGATGCAATTGAGTTAATTTTTTGATCGATTGGATTAATCGTCGCTTTATTCCTAAAGTAATTTTAGATAAAATTTTTAGCATTATGGAAATAGCGTCAGCTCAGGGTATAACAGCCACAAAACATGGAATTATTTTAGAAAAGACAGAGCGCACCTTTGAAGAATTAGGTGTTTTAAACCCGGCAATTTATCAAGACGGAAATACCATTCACATGTTTTACAGAGCGGCAAAAAGAGGAAATTTTTCAACTATAGGATATTGCAGATTTGAAGGACCAGAAACATTAGTCGAACGACGTACTGAACCTATTTTTGTTCCAGAATATATTTATGAAATTCATGGTGTCGAAGATCCACGAATTACCAAAATTGATGACACATTTTATATGACGTATGTTACATACGACGGAATAAACGCTTGTGGTGCATTGGCAACATCAAAAGATTTAATTTCTTTTAAAAAGAAAGGAATCATTACTCCAAAATTTATTTTAAACGAATTTACAAACTTGATTAGAAAGCACTTACAAAATCCAAGCATTGCAAAAATATTGGCTTTCAACACCGAAAGAAATTATCCTTTGACGGAAACCATTAAGGAAAATTTATTCGTTTGGGATAAAAATGTGGTTCTTTTTCCTAAAAAAATTGACGGAAAATTCATAGCTTTACATAGATTATTTCCTTCAATTCAACTTTTTTCTTTTGAAAAGAAAAGCGAACTAACAATTGAATTCTGGAAAGACTACATCAAAAACTTACCAGACCATATTATTCTGGAACCCAAATTTGACCATGAAACCAGTCATATTGGTCCAGGTGCCCCGCAAATTGAAACCAAAGATGGATGGCTCTTGATTTACCATGCCGCCGAAAAACGTGAAAAAGGTTTAGTATATCATGCCTGTGTCGCTTTGTTGGATCTTGATAATCCTGCAAAAGTACTGGCTAGATTAGCAAAACCTATTATCACGCCATCAGAATATTATGAACGACACGGTTATGTAAATTATGTGGTTTTTCCAACCGGGACAGCCATTTTTGATAACCAGCTCTATATTTATTACGGTGCCGCCGATGACAAAATTGCGGTGGCCTCATTGAACTTGAACGACTTATTAACTGAATTAAAACAGAATCCCCATGAAGACGATATCAAATAAATCGAAAATAGTTTTTCTTTCCACGTTCCCTCCAACACAATGCGGAATAGCAACTTATACACAAGATACTATTAAAGGAATTACCAATGTTTTTGGCAAATCAATAACTTGTGAAATTTGCGAATTGGTCGACAAACCAAAAGAAAATCCTACCCAAGCTTATACTTTGAACACTAAAAACCGAGAAGAATATGCTCAAGTAGCGGAGGAAATCAACAAAGATCAAGATGTAAAATTGGTTCATATTCAACATGAATTTGGTTTATTTGGCGGTAATTATGGAGATCATCTTCTTGATTTCTTAAACGCAATTAAAAAACCTTTGACCTTTACTTTTCACAGTGTTATTCCAAACCCTAATAATGAATTAAAAACATTCGTAAAATTGCTTTTGAGCTACAGCAATTCGGTTTTTGTAATGACAAATAAGTCAAGAGAAATTTTGATGAACGACTATGATATTCCAGAAGCAATAATTACGACAATGCACCACGGAACGCATATTGTAGTTTATGAAACTCCTCATCAAGCAAAAGCAAAATTCAATATTCAGGATCGATTGGTATTATCTACTTTCGGACTGTTAGGAGAAGGAAAAAATATTGAAACTGGTTTGCATGCATTAGCAAAAATCATTGAAAAAGAACCAAATGTTCTTTATCTGATTATCGGAAGAACACATCCAAATTTAATCGTTGATGGTGTTGACGCTTATCGCGATAAACTAGAATCAATTGTCAAAGAATTGAAATTAGAAAACAATGTCCGATTTATAAATGAATATCTCGATACTAATGAACTTTTAGATTATTTAAAAGCAACTGATATTTATTTATTTACCTCAAAAGATCCTAATCAAGCCGTGAGTGGCACTTTTTCTTATGCAATGAGTTGCGCTTGCCCGCTGGTGGCATCAAAAATTCCGCATACGCTAGAAGTATTAACTCCTGAATTGGGAATTTTAGTCGATATTGGAGATGTAGATCAATTTGCAGAAGCAACTCTAAAATTAATTTCTAACGAAGATTTAAGACATGAAATGGGAATTCAGGCATTTTCAAAAACTCGAGCTTTTTCATGGGAAAATTGCGCTATTACACACATGAACACCTATAAAAAACTGTTTAAAAATGCTGCCGAAATTAAATTCAGCTATCCTGATATTCAATTGAAACACATTAAAAAATTGACCACAGATTTAGGCATTATCCAATTCAGCAAAATTTCAATTCCAGATCTAGAATCAGGTTATACTTTAGACGATAATGCGCGTGCTTTGATCACTTTTTGCATGCATTATCAATTAACACAAGACAAAGCAGATTTGCCATACATATTAATTTATCTGGATTTCATCGAAAGATGTCAAAAACCAAACGGCAGTTTCATCAATTATGTCGATCAAGAATATCGCGAACATATCGAACAAAATGCCGAAGTAAATCTAGAAGATTCAAATGCAAGAGCAATTTGGGCGTTAGGAATTGTGATTTCAAATGCCAATATTCTTCCTGAAAACATTTCTAAAAAAGCAGAAAAATGTTTGTTGAATTCCTTAAAATGGGCCGAAAACATTCAGTCACCTCGTTCAATAGGTTTTGCAACAAAAGGATTGTATCACTATCATAATGCTGTTCCTAATTTATATGTAGCGGCTATTATCAATAAATTGAACACAAAACTGCTTGCCAACTATGAAGATCACGCTTCAGAAAATTGGCAATGGTTTGAAAACTATTTGACCTACGCAAACGGAATTTTACCCGAATCAATGCTTTACGCTTATCTAATTACTAATAAACCCGTGTACAAAAAAGTTGCTATGGATTCATTAAATTTTTTGTTGTCAAAAATGTTTGTCAACAAAGAGTTTAAAGTAATTTCGAATCAAGGATGGCTTCAAAAAAATTCAGTTCCGAGACAATATGGAGAACAGCCTATTGATGTTTCTTATACTATTCAGACTTTGAATGCTTTTTACAATGCATTTCAAATTCCGGAATATAAACATAAAATGAAGTCCGCTTTTAATTGGTTTTTGGGAAAAAATCATTTGGGCCAAATCATGTATAATCCAATCAGCGGCGGTGGTTACGACGGACTAGAAAAAGAAAATGTAAATCTCAACCAAGGCGCCGAATCTACAATTTGCTTTTTAACAGCGCGTTTGTTAATGGAGAATTTTGTTCATTCAGAAACCAAAGTGATTCCGCTAATGAAAACCCGCCGTGGTATCGCAATAAATTCTTAAATTTACAGCACAGCTGACCAAAATTCAATTCAACCCTTGAAATCCCTTTCTCAATGAAAGGGATTTTTTGTTTTTAAGAAATTCCGAAACGTCACAACACTCGATTTATTGTATTTGAATGAGAATTATATAAGCTTCTAAAAAAGTTCTGTAAAAGATTTTAACAAGTATTAAGGTAATTTTAATCTATAATTTAAAAAACGAATATAAAACTGTTAAAAAACTGATTTGCAAGGAATTTTACAACTTTAAAAGATATTATTTTGATTCTCAGCTTAAAAAATACATTCTCACAAATTGGAAGCGCAACTCTATTTGCCTCACGATTTTTTAAGGAACTTTTAATTCCTCCATACGAGGCAAAAGAGTTTTTGAGACAATGTTATGTCATTGGTTATAAATCTTTTCCTTTAGTTGCTATAACCGGTTTTATTATGGGTTTGGTTTTAACCATTCAATCGCGACCAACTTTAGTAACTTTTGGTGCCGAGAGCTGGCTTCCGGGAATGGTTGCACTTTCGTTGATTCGAGAAATTGCGCCTGTCATTACAGCATTAATTTGCGCCGGAAAAATTTCATCTGGAATTGGTGCCGAATTGGGCTCAATGAAAGTTACAGAACAAATTGATGCCATGGAAGTTTCGGCCATTAATCCTTATAATTATTTAGTTGTAACACGAATTTTGGCCTGTACGTTAATGGTTCCCATATTGGTCTTTTTTGCCGATGCAATAGGAATTTTAGGAGGTTATGCAGGAATCAATATTCATGGTGACGTGACTTTTCGCCGCTATTTAACCCAGATTGTGCAATCCTTAGAATTTTTAGATGTGATACCAGCGACAATCAAAACTTTTTTCTTCGGTTTCTTCATCGGAATGATTGGCTGTTTTAAAGGTTTTAATGCCGCAAACGGAACTGAAAGTGTGGGACGCGCCGCAAACTCGGCCGTAGTTACAGCTTCATTAAGCATATTTATTATTGACATGGTCGCAGTACAGATAACCGATTTATTTTTTTAAGATGCTCAAGGAAAAGAAAAATATCGACTCAAAGACAAAAGACAAAAAACAAATTCCAATTATTGAAATCAAAAATTTGCACAAAACTTTTGGCGGTGAAAATGCCGTTTTAAAAGGTGTAAATCTCTCAGTCAATAAAGGCGAAGATTTAGTCATTTTAGGGCGTTCTGGTTCAGGGAAATCAGTTACCATAAAATGCATCGTTGGGTTGATCGAACCTGATCAGGGCGAAATAAAAGTTTTTGATGAAAATGTTTTGAATCTCAGCAAAACTGATCTCAACAAAATGAGAGTCAAAATTGGTTTTTTATTCCAAAGTGCCGCTTTATATGATTCAATGTCTGTGAGAGAAAATCTCGCTTTTACACTTAGAGCACACAAAAGAGATTTGAGCGCCGAGGAAGTCGAAGATGAAGTCATGGAAGCACTTGAAAATGTAGGCTTGAGTGATGCCATTGATAAAATGCCAGCAGAATTATCTGGAGGAATGCGAAAAAGAATTGGTTTAGCAAGAACGCTGATTTTAAAACCCGAAATCATTTTGTATGACGAACCCACAACAGGTTTGGATACAATCACTTCAAGAGAAATCAGCGAATTGATTTTGGATATAAAGCACAAACAAAAAACCTCATCAATAATCATTACGCACGATATGGCTTGCGCCAAAATGACTGCCGACCGAATTATGGTTTTGAAAGATGGTGTTATTCATGCCGAAGGAACCTATGAAGAATTAGAAAAAGATGAAGATGAATGGGTACGTTCATTTTTTGAATAAAGCAAAATAAATTGTAGAAATCATGGAAAAGGAATCTGGATATACTTGGAAATTAGGAATGTTTGTATCAGTTGGACTGTTGCTTTTCATTATGGCCATTTATTTTATTGGAAAACAAAAAAACTTATTTGGCCAGACTTTTCACCTTTCGTCAAAATTTAAAACCGTAAGTGGTTTAGAGGTCGGGAATAACGTTCGTTTTTCTGGAATCAACATTGGAACTGTCGAAGAAATCAGAATTATAAACGACTCTTCGGTAATTGTTTCAATGGTGATCAAAGACGAAATACGCAAGTTTATAAAAACCGATGCCCGTGCCAGCATTGGCTCAGACGGATTAATGGGCGACAAAGTACTGACAATTTCTCCAGGGCCAAAATCAACAAAAATCATTGAAGACAATGGCACAATTACATCTATTGACGGAATCGAAATGAACGACATCATGAAAAGCGTCAAAAAAAGTGTGGATAATGTAGGTGTGATTTCTGAGGAATTAGCCATTTTCAGCCACAGCATGAACAACGGAAATGGCGCTTTGGCAAGATTGGTAAGGGATGATAAAATGGCAAACAGTGTTACAAATACACTTTCAAACTTAGAAAGTGGTACAAAAGGTTTTAGCGAAAATATGGAAGCCGCAAAAAGCAATTTCCTTTTTAGAGGCTACTTCAAGAAAAAAGAGAAAGAAAAAGAAAAAAAGCAGGAAGAACAAAAAGAGAAAAAAGAAGAGGCTGCTAAAGAAAAAGAAGCCAAAGCTAAAGAAGAAAAAGAAAAGCAAGAAAAAGAAAAACAGGACAAACAAAAAGCGGAAGACGCTAAAAAAGAGCCTGAAAAAAACCAGTAAAAATTCTACGCCATGAAAACTTCGTATAAAAATATAAGCCTTAAAATTTTAAAATGGACCGGAATATCAATCGCAGGAATCTTATTATTACTTTTTCTGATTCCACTTTTATTCCCTGGGAAAGTTGCGTCTGAAGTTAAAAAAATTGCCAATGAACGTTTGGATACCAAATTGGATTTTTCGAAATCCAAACTTTCATTTTTTACCCATTTTCCTTCGCTGACGGTTTCGCTTGACGACTTATCAATGACGGGTTCAGCTCCTTTTCGAAACGATACTTTGCTAAAAGCAGATCAGGTTGCATTTGGGATAAATTTGAAAAGACTAATTTTTGACAACGAAGTTAAAATCAATAAATTATACGTTTCTGATGCTTTGATAAATGTGATGGTAAACGAAAAAGGACAAGCTAATTACAATATTTATGTTGCGCCAGAAGATCGAAATAAAGAAAAAAATGATCCAAACGCACCCGAAGAAGGAACGGCAATTCGGCTAGAACGAATTGATCTTGAAAATTGCCGTGTCAAATACAATGATCGCTCAGCAAAAGTTTTAGTTGATGCGAAAGGTTTCAATTATATTGGAAAAGGAAATTTGAGCGAAGAAATTTTTGATTTGAGTACCAATGCACAAATTGACAATCTTGATTTTTTCTACGATCGGACGGGATATTTAAGACGCAAAAATGTAAGCGCCGATTTAATAACCCGGATCAATACACACTCGCTGTCTTTTATTCTCCAAAAAAATGAGCTTCATATCAATAAACTGCCCTTAAAATTTACAGGGCTTTTTACGATTTTAAAAGATGGATACAAAATCAATATCAAAGCCGCTTCAGAAAATACAACTGTAAAAGATTTGCTTTCTGTAATGCCTCCAGAATATTTGACTTGGCTAGAAAAAACCGAAATTTCAGGCCGAAGTGATTTGCTTTTTACTTTTAAAGGAAATTATAATGTCGCCAAAAAACAAAAACCGAATCTAGCCTTCAATTTAAAAATCAATAATGGCGCGGTAAATTATAAAAATGCTCCCGTCCCGCTGACCGATTTTCAAATGGATTTAAATGCAATTCTGCCCGATTTGGATATGGAAAAATTGCTCGTAAATCTTCGCACTTTTAAATTCAAGGTTGGCGAAAAAGATTATTTCAACGCGTATTTGCACAGCAAAGGTTTTAATGAAATGACCATTGATGCCAGCGTAAAAGGCGCTCTGGATCTTGCCGTTGTCGATGCTGCTTTGGGATTGAATTCTCTAGAATTAAAAGGGATTTTAAAAACTAACATTCAGGCGAAAGGAATTTTCAGCACTTCAAAAAAACTGTTCCCAAAAACTATTGGCGGAATTGCATTGCATAACGGTTGGCTCAAAACCGACTCCTATCCTAACCCAATTACTAACATTACTTTTGTCGCCAACGTGCTCAATAAAGCCGGAACTTATAAAGATTTAATTGTGGCTGTTGCGCCCGCTTCATTTGTTTTCGAAGGAAATCCTATGTATATAAATGCAACACTTTCTGATTTTAGTGATTTGGCTTATAATGCAAAAATCAAAGGCGAACTTAATGTTGGTCGTATTTATCAGGTTTTCTCTCAAAAAGGAGTCGACATAACAGGTTACGCAAAAGCTGATCTTTCGCTTAAAGGAAAACAAAGTTATGCCACAACTGGACAATATGACAAACTGGATAACCGAGGAACCATTCTGCTGAAAAACATTAAAGCAACTTCAGAGCTTTTTCCAAAAGCATTCTTTATCAAACAAGGAAATTTCCGTTTTCAGAACGAAAAAATGTGGTTTGAAAAATTCAATGCTTCTTATGGAAAATCGGATTTTGACATTAACGGATATCTTTTAAATACCATTAATTATTTCCTGGAATCGCACGGAACTTTAAGCGGAAACTTCAACATGAAATCGAAACTGATTAATGTAGATGAATTTATGGCGCTCAAAAAAGGTGAAAATAAAGATCGAAATATTGCCGTTGAATATGCCAAAGAAGATCACCCAAAAATGAGCGGTGTTGTTATTGTTCCAAAAAACTTAAATGTGTCCTTAACCGCAAATGCAGATAAAGTTGAATACAACGGATTAATCTTAAACAAACTTTCAGGAAAAGTTGGAATTAAAAAAGAAGGTTTTTATTTGGAAAAAGCCACTTTCAATATTATTGATTGCATTCTTGGAATTGATGCAACATATAAAGATGAATCGCCGACTTCTGCTCATTTTGATGCTCATTTTACAGCCAAAGATTTTAGCGTTCAAAGAGCTTACAAAGAAATTCCGATGTTTCATGATATGGCAACAGTAGCCGAAAAAGCACAGGGAATTATTTCTGTTGATTATAAAGTCAAAGGTGATGTCGATGGAAACATGAGTCCGATTTATGAATCACTCGAAGGAGGTGGCACAATCGATTTGCGTGATGTTCAAGTCAAAGGCCTAAAACTATTTGACGGAATCAGCTCTAAAACGGGGCAAAAAGGCCTTGACAATCCCGATATGAAAGGAATCGAAATCAATTCTACAATTGACAATAATTTAATTCGCGTTGAGCCTTTTACCTTCTCGGTTGCCAGTTTCAGACCCACAATTAAAGGCACAACCAGCTTTGATGGATTATTGGATTTAAGAATGCGTCTCGGCCTTCCGCCTTTTGGAATCATTGGATTTCCGATTGTCATCACCGGAACTCACGAAGCTCCTAAAATAAAAATCTTCAGCAAAACAGGACAACAAATCGACGAAGCCATTTATGATGAAAAACACAACAAAGTAATTCGGGAAGAAAAAGTCAGCAAACCCAAAAAATCAAATTCAAATGAAAACAAAAACTCAAAATAAAAACAGCGCTTTCGAAAAATTTTCAAGCACTGTTTCTAAAGCGACCGGAAGTACCCCGGCATTTATTATTGCTTTCTTAATTGTTGCAGTCTGGGCGGTTTCTGGGCCGTTTTTCGATTATTCTGAAACTTGGCAGTTGGTTATCAATACAGGAACAACAATCATTACGTTTTTGATGGTTTTCTTGATTCAGAAAGCACAAAATAAAGATTCATTGGCAATTCAGCTAAAATTAAATGAATTAGTCGCGTCAAGCGAATTTTCTAGCAATAGCCTGGTTGATATTGAAAGTATGACCGAAGAAGAAATGGAAATCGTTCAAAAATATTATCGCAGACTGAGCGAACTTGCCAAAAAAGATGAAACCATTCGAACATCGCATTCTATTGCAGAAGCACATGAGCAGCATGCAAGAAAAGACAAAAGTAGAACACAAAACAGGACGAAGAATAGCATTGAGACTAGACCCAAAAATAAAGCAGTCAAAAAACCAAATTCAACCACTACCTCAAAAACCGCGAAAAAATGAAACTACGCTCAACCGAAACTTTCTGGCCATTAAAAAACGAACTAAAAGCAAGTTATCCGTCATTAGATCGTGATCTCGAAACACCAATTTTAATTATTGGCGGAGGCATTACAGGTGCATTGATTGCCTACAAATTAATTAATGACGGAAGGAAAGTTGTTCTAGTTGACCGGCGTGATATTTGCAACGGAAGCACCGCTGCAAGTACGGCTTTACTTCAATACGAAATTGATGTTTCTTTGCATGAACTTATGAAACTCCGCGGAGCAGATTGTGCGATAAACAGTTACAAAAACGGGAAAAAAGCCATTTTTGATCTTCGCACTATTATCGATACAATAGAAAGCGACTGCGGATTCGAATTCAAAAAAAGCATTTATTTCTGCACGTTGAAAAAGGATATTTCCTATTTAAAAAATGAATTCAAAGTCAGAAAACAACACGGATTTGATGTCAACTGGCTCGGAAAAGCTGAATTAGAAACGATGGGATTAAAAGCAATTGCAGGAATAGAATCTAAAACTGCTGCTGTTGTTGATCCCTATCGTTTGGCGCAAGATTTACTTATTTATTGCAAAAATAAAGGAATTGAGATTTTTGATCGTACCAACATTCAATCCATAAAAAATCAGGGAACTAAATTTATTGCCCAAACTGAAAGTGGCAATCTTATTACGGCGAATCATGTGATCCATTGTTCTGGCTATGAAAGCACAGAAACCTTAAAAGAAAAAGTAGTTGATTTAAAAAGCACTTATGTGATTGCTTCTGAAAGTCTGCCTGATTTGCCTGCAGTTTTCAAAAACTATATTTTATGGGACACTTCAAATCCGTACTTATATTTTAGAGGAACTTCAGACAACCGATTAATTGTTGGTGGTGGCGATGAAGAATTTATTGATGCTAAAAAACGTGATAAATTAATGCCCAAAAAAGAACAATATTTACTGCGTTCTTTCAAACGAAAATTTCCAAATATCAATTTCAAATTAGATTATTCTTGGGCGGGAACCTTTGGTGAAACCAAAGATGGCCTTCCCTATTTTGGAAAACCAGATCCAAAAAAAAATGAACATTACGTCTTAGGTTTTGGTGGCAACGGAATTACTTTCAGCATCATCGGGATGAATTCGATTTTGGATTCAATCAATAACAAAGCCAATATGGATTTAGAGTATTACCGTTTCGGACGATAAGCAAAAAAAACGCAATTATTCATATACTTAATCTAGAAAAATTTCGTAATCTAAAAACCTAAATTTCTCTTTTATGACTTTTGTCATACTCTGTTTCAATAATGTGATCTATTTTTGTTTTAAATAATTCGGGAAATGTTTCATTTAAATTCATACTATCATGAAAGTAATCAAGCATTCAGGTCGCATTGTGCCTTTTGATATTGAAAAACTAAAAAATTCACTTCAAAAATCAGGCGCTTCACCCAATCTTATTGAAAAATGCCTAAACCAAATACAAGACCAAATCTATGATGGGATTACAACCAAACAGATTTATAAATTGGCCTTTGCTATTTTAAAAAAAGCTGCGAGCGGAGATGCAGCGCGTTACAACCTCCGATCTGCTTTACAAATGTTGGGTCCAGACGGTTTTTTCTTTGAAAAATTTATTTCGCTTTTATATGCAGAGGAAGGTTATAAAACTAAAACAAATTTAATCCTACAAGGAAAATGTGTCTCACATGAAGTAGACATAGTGCTCAAAAAAGAGAACCGAATCTCGATGATTGAATGTAAATTTCACAATAGTCGAGAAAAGTCATCAGATGTAAAAGTTCCAATGTACATTCTTTCTCGTTTTAATGATCTTCAAACCAAACAGCACACTCTTTTTTCAAACAACGAAACCATAAATTCGTGTATTATTGTTACTAATAATCGTTTTACTAAAGATGCTGAAACTTTTGCCAATTGCAGTAAAATAGAGCTTTTAAGCTGGGATTATCCCAAAAACAACAACATCAAAAATAAAATTGATGAAGCGGCGCTCTACCCTATCACCTGCCTTACAACGTTATCAATGTTCGAAAAGGAGCAATTACTTATCCTAAATATAATACTTACAAAGGATCTAATTACTAACTCAGAAAGTCTTTATAAAATAGGTCTTAAGGAAAAACGAATTAAAAATGTACTAAAGGAAGCCTCTCAAATTTGTAAACTTATTTAAAATGAAAATAAAATTTATAGGTGGATCCGGAACCGTTACTGGCTCGAAAACACTAATAGAAAGCGGTGGTATAAGAATACTAATTGATTGCGGATTGTTTCAAGGTCTTAAAACATTGCGAGAACTCAATTGGCAACCTTTACCAATTTTACCATCCACTATCGATTATGTTCTACTAACTCATGGTCATCTAGATCATTGTGGTTGGTTGCCAAGGTTAGTTGCACAGGGTTTTAAGGGTAAAATATATTGTACCAATCCAACTAAATCAGTAACAGAGCTTGTACTTTTGGATAGTGCTAAAATTCAGGAAGAAGAAGCCTATTCTGCCAACAAGAAACACTATTCTAAACATGAAAAAGCGGAGCCGTTATATACCGTGGAGCAGGCGAAAGAAGTTTTTCCTTTGTTTAAGATTGTACAACAAAATGCTCCCATAATTCTAGATAATGATATCGAAGCTGTTTTTTCAACCTCGGGACATATTATAGGTGCCAGTAGCATTACATTAAACATCGAGGACAAAACTTTGGTATTCTCTGGAGACATAGGACGTGATAATGATGTATTGATGTTTCCTCCAACAAAACCAGTACTGGGCGATTATCTTTTTTTAGAAAGTACTTATGGAAATCGCCTGCATCCTGATCTCGATGTAAAAAAAGAGCTGGAAAACTATATTAATACAACCATACAGCAAAATGGAACTGTTATTATTCCAGGATTTGCTGTTGAAAGGGCACAATCCATAATGTATCTTTTATGGCAACTTAAAACCGAAAGAAGAATACCAAATGTGCCCTATATTCTCGACACACCAATGGGTGCTAATGTATTGAACGTTTTTCTAGAAAATAAACAATGGCACAAACTCTCGCTCACTGATTGTTATGAAATGTTCAAAATGTTCCGAATAATTTCTGAATTTGAAGATACTTTGGGCATTATAGAAGATCCGCAACCTAAAGTAATTATCGCTGCTAGCGGAATGGTTACAGGAGGAAGAGTGTTATCTTATTTTGAAAATTATATAGGGCTTACAACAACAACCGTCATAATTGTAGGATATCAGGCTGAGGGTACACGTGGAAGAAAACTTATAGAGGGAGCTCAAGAAATCAAAATATACGGAAACTATTATGATGTAAAAGCAAAAATTGTTCAAATAGAAGGACTCTCTGCCCATGGTGACCAGCAAGATTTGTTAAATTGGCTTTCTATTTTAAAAAATGCTCCAAAATGTATTTATTTAGTTCATGGTGAAAATCAGGCCGCCGACGAACTAAGATTTAAAATCCAGGAACGATATGGCTATACATGTAGAGTTTCACTGATGGGAACTGAAATAGAAATCTAAGATTTTTGTCTTCTAAAATATTTTACTACTTCAAACCACAACACTGAAACTGAACCTATCAAAATGCATAAAATAAAATGAAAAAGCGTGATGCGTTCAAAATTAAAAAGAGATCGCATAAAAGGGATTGTCAATAACATTGCCACCACAAGTACTGTAATACTAATTATAATTGGAATCAGATTATTTTTATATTGTAATGTTGTTGATAAGGAATAATAAAAAGATCGGTTTACGAGTGTCAAGACGACGTTAGCCGTAATCAAAGTGAGAAAAACCATCGTACGGGTTAAATCCTCATTCCATTGATTATGTACCGAATACTGATAAACAAACAGCAATCCCAATGTTATGGCAATTCCCTGAAAAATACTTATTGTAAGTTCTTTTACATTAAAAAATGTCGAAGTTAAGGTTCTTGGCCCTCTTTTCATTATATATGCTTCTGCAGGTTCGTTCTCATATATTATTGAGCAGGTTGGTCCCATAATAAGCTCTAGCAAAATAACATGAAGAGGACTGAATATATTAGGATAAATCCATCCTAAAACAAGTGGAAGAAAAACAATCAGGATTATTGGGATATGTATGGATATAATATACTGAACAGCCTTTTTAAAATTAGTATAAATTTTCCTGCCCATCGCTACAGCATCGACCATTTTTGAAAGATCATCTTCCGCCAAAATAAGCGATGCGGCATCTTTAGCAATTACCGTACCTTTTTTTCCCATAGCAATACCGATATGAGCTGCCTTGAGCGAAGGTCCATCATTTACACCATCTCCAGTCATGGCGACAATTTGTCCAGAAGCTTTCAAGGCATTTACTATCCTAAGTTTGGCATCAGGAAACATTCGGCTAAAAATATTAACATCCATGACCTTGTCCTGCAATTCTGAATCGCTCATCTGCATGAGTTCTTCTCCTGTGATAGCTTTATCAAAACCTTCAAAACCAATTTCTCTTGCTATTGCATTTGTAGTAATGGCATTGTCGCCGGTAATAATTTTAACGGCTATTCCCGCTTTGTAAAAAGACTGCAATACCTGCGTAATATTATCCTTAGGCGGATCATAAAATGCGACCAAACCTTTAAAAACAAAAGGAATTTCCTGCTGCATTTTAGGGTAATCGGTGCCTTCCCAATTTCCAAGTGCAACTCCTAATATCCTATAACCATTGCGTGCAAGCTTATTCATCCCTTCTATTGCTTTTTCTCTTTCTTCTCCTAAAAGATTACAAACTTCAAAAATAGCTTCGGGAGCTCCCTTTGCCGCAATAATCCGATTGCCAACCTTATCTTCAAAAACATGAGTCATCATAGGAGGCTTGCCAGATAAGGGATATTCATGAATCATTTTAAAAAAAGTCCTAAGATCTTGAGAAGATTTTTGTTTATAAATGCTATGAATAGCAATTTCCATTGGGTCAAAAGCTATTGGTTCGCTTGCCCACATTGCAGTGGTTATAAGTTCTTCCGATTCTTTTAATTCGGTAAACGTATTTACTCCAACTTCTAACCCAGAAGGCAAGTAAAGGCCTGCCAATTCCATTTTATTCTGCGTAATGGTTCCTGTCTTATCTGTGCAAATAACTGTAGCGCTTCCCAGCGTTTCAACGGTTTTCATTTGTTTCACTACGATACCCATGTTCATAAGCCTTCGCGCTCCTAGAGCCATAAATGTTGTAAAAGCAACAGGGATTTCTTCGGGTAAAATACTCATAGCCAACGTAAGGGATATCAAAAGGCTTTCTAAAAAAACACCTACTTTATAATAATTAAGTATCCAAATTAAAATGAATACCAATCCGCCTGCAAAAACCATTTTTTTTATAAAATCGGCTATTTGAATTTCCAATGGTGTTTTTTCTTCTGCAATAGACTCTAAACTGTGGCCAATTTTGCCTAATTGTGTTTGATTTCCAATTTTAGTTGCCTCAAAAATAGCCACTCCAGTAGCAACAGTCGTTCCTGAAAAAACGGTATTATCCTCGAGATTCTCGTTTTTAAAAACGGGCATAGACTCGCCGGTAAGTACAGATTCATTTATCGAAAAATCATTTGAGCGAACAAGAATGCCATCAGCCGGAACCAAAGCGCCTTCTTCAATAATAACCAAATCTCCCACAACAATATCCTGCGTTTTAATGCTTTTCTCTATTCCTTCACGAATAACTTTGCATAAAGGTTTAGTAAACTCCTGCAGTTTTAACAAAGCATTACGGCTTCTTTTTTCCTGATAAAGTGATATTGCAATAATCAATAAGATCGAGACTGCAAGAAATATGGCATCGCTATATTGTCTGTTAATAAAGTAAATTGCAGAAGCTACTAATAACAAAAGAACCATTGGTTCAGCAAAAATACTTTTGATGAAGGCTAATATCCTGTTCTCTGTTTTAAGACTATAAGTATTGATGCCAAATTTTTTCCTCGACAAAATTACTTCATCACTATTTAGACCTTTTAATTCTTTTCCATCTTTTTCCATAGAATCTTTTTTAAAATGAAATTGATACTAGAGTGAATTTTGTCAAAATGTTTTTCATTGTAAATCCATTAAACAAAAATAAGAATTTACTTATGTAAAGTTTTCAAAAACTATTCTTTTCTTCTCACTATTCAAAAATTTTTTATTGAAATCCTATTAGACATATTCAGTATTTAATCCACCCAAATTAGTTAAATCTATGACAAAACAATATGATATTCATCACATTATAAGAATTAAATTTAATACAAACCATGACTATTATCATTTTAATTCTCTTCTTAATAAGGTAATTTTAGTAAAATTTTAAAAAAAAGTAATTGGAAAAATTTGAGATGATTTTTTAACCACTCCGATTCTGAATAAATAGTATATCGCACCTAAAAACTGCTCCTCAATTTTATTCTGATATAAACTTCAAAACCAATACCAATAAAATTATTTGAAATCATGAAGCTGCAAACATAAATTTAAAAACCATGAAAAAGATACTTGTAACAACAGACTTATCAGACAACTCCAAAGTCGCTGTACGCTTTGCTATACAGCTTGCTACACAGGCAGAATATGAACTCACATTTTTAAATGTAAGCACAGCACTTGTTATTGATCCATATTCGGAGGCGAGTTTTACAGATGTTCCAGCATCTAATCATGCCAAGCAAGTACAGCAACTCATAAAATTTATAGAAACTTTGTATAGACAAACCAAAAAAAAGTCTCGCAATATTAATTTTATAGTAGAAAACAAAATAGATATAAATGAAGCTATATTAAGTTGTGCGAAAAGAATCAAGGCCGATTATATTTGTATGAGCACAAGAGGGGAAGGTTTAATGAATAAACTGTTAGGCAGTAGCACTTCAAAAGTTTTGCAAGATTCTCCTATTCCGGTTTTTGTTGTACCAAAATATTACAGAATGAAGTTTTTATCTTCTGTTTTATATCCTTCAGACTTAGAAAACATAAACACCGAGCTTCCCTTAATCAAAAAGTTCGCCAACGAATTTGGTGCTAACCTCAAAATATACCATTACGATTATTTTGCTCAGGAAAAGGAAATCATTGAAAAATGGAACAAAATAGCCAACAAATATAAATACGACAACATCGAATTCCATTTAAAGGAACTAAATCCTACAAAACCTTTATTGATTCACTTGCAAACAGCCATTTTAAAAATGAAGCCGTCTATAATAACAATGTTTGTCAAAAAAAAGAAAAATTGGTTTGAAAAACTGTTTCAGATTGCCACAACTTCAGAAAAAGGTTTTGACACTAAAACACCCATGCTTGTATTTAGAAAACTGTAATTGAATAAACACCTTATAACTATTTTGACTAAATCAATTATCTAAATCTCATATTTTGAGTTCGTGTAAAATTCCCAGCACAGAAACTTATTTTTTTAATATTACCACATTGTCGTTTAGTTTTTCTTCTTGCAGACTTTTGTCTATTTGTTTGCTTTTTACGCAGTAATAGACAATGCATTCAAATTAAACTTATACTCTTTCGGGCTACAATTAAATTTTTGTTTGAAGATTTTCGAGAAATAACTTCTACTGGTAAATCCTATGCAGTATACAATTTCAGAAATATTCAGGTCAGAGGTGCGCATTAAAATTTCGGCTTTTAAAACTCTCATGTGCGTGATGTAATCATTTACGGTTCTGTCGTGAATCATTTTAAATCCTTCTTGCAATTTGTTTGGGGACAAGCCTGATTTTTTGCTTAGCGATTTTATCGTAAATGGTTCTTCTGGACTTGATTTTATAAATTCCGAAAGGTCTTTGATTTCTTCCATTTCTTTTAAAGTCAGGCAATTTGAATCTTTTAAAAAAGCATTTAAGTCGTCGCTATGTTGCTGGATTTCCATCGCCAAAATAATCTTCAAAATCCCTTCTTTCAATAAATTCCTCACAATTCCGGTTTGAGTTACGGCGTTGAGCTGTTCAATTTTATTTGCAATTTTTAAATTGTAGGATCCCATATAAAAGAAATTCTGCATCGCATTACTTTCAAAAAATGTTTCTTTCACTTTCTGGTTCAAAGAAGGCATTAAATAAGCCTGTTGGGTTTGAGTTCCAACAATAATCAAAGTCAGTCTTGTGCTAATGTCCTTTTCAAAAAATAAAATATTATCCTTATTTTGGTCAGATGCCAAAATCGCCGTCTGGAAAGTCTTAAATTTTCGTTCTTCGCCATCAATCCCAAAGCTATGCCTCAAACTTCCTTTTGAACAATACGCAAAATAAACAGGCGTTGACATCACGTTCAAAAAATCCATTCGAACGGGAGTTGAAAACGTCATATCAAATTGGACATAAGAAATATTATCATTGAAAGAAGCTCCCGTAATTGTGCCGCGGGCAAAACTATTATTGATATCCAATTTATATTCATCAAAATCAAACGTTATTTTTCCGTCAAGATTAGCATTCAATTCCTCAAAAACGGTTTGAATTTGTTCTGTATGTATTGTAACTATTTTCATTTTGCTTATATTTAGATTTGGTATTTCATTTCAGATATTGATCCTAAAACCTATTCATTACTGTTTTAAAATCCATATTCCAAAGTTCGGTCAAGCCATCCCGAAAAATGTTATATAATTTTTCTGTTTTGTTTTATAATTACTTCGGAATGAAAATTTTAACTCAAACAAAAAATTTCTTAATTCAAAAAAAAAATGAAAAGCTTTTCATTCGCTCCAATTTCAACAACTGATTCTGAGATTTTGATTCTCGGCACTATGCCAGGCACAAAATCATTAGAACTCAATCAATATTATGGACACAATCAAAACAATTTCTGGAAATTTATGTTTGTAATTTTGGGGGAAGATTTTTCAAACGATTATGAAGTCCGAAAAGTATTATTGCAAAAAAATAAAATTGCACTTTGGGATGTGCTTCAATATTGCGATCGAGTAGGAAGTTTGGACAGCGCGATCAAAAACGAAATAGCAAATGATTTTGAAACCTTTTTAAAACAACATTCAAATATTAAAACCATTCTTTTTAACGGACAAAAAGCACATGCTTTTTTCAAAAAATACATTCAGTTAGAAAAAACATATCAGCTCGTCACACTTCCGTCCACAAGTCCTGCAAACGCAGGAAAAACATTCGATTCAAAATTATCCGAATGGAAAATTATTGCGGCATTAAAAGACAAGAGTTGAAATCATATAACAAATTAAATTTAAAATATAACAAAAAGATTCCCTCGCACAGTAACTTTACCATCAAGAAATTAAAGCCACAATAGAAAAGAAAATAAGTAAAAAATGAAGGCTTTTTTCAATAAATAAGAATTACAAAACTGCAAAGTTTAAGAGTATAAAGGAAACATTGGTTATGTTAGTTTATTTTGAGAAATAAAGCTATTCTAATTTTTAGAGTAGCTTTGTTTTTTTATAAATACTTAAAAGAATAATTATGAAAGTTCAAACTTATTACAATCATATCCGTTTTTACACCCCGCATCATTTTATATACTATCCTGTTCTACTAATTTTTCTAATCTGCAGCATTTATTTTGCCTGCACCACAAATGACGCCTTAATTTGGTCGTTTATCAGCGTTGGTTTTATATTTCTTTTTTGCTTGGCTTTCATGCTTCGCCAGCATTATGCGTTGCTATTGCAAAACCGAATCATTCGATTAGAAATACGTTATCGTTATTTTACCCTGACCGGAAAAAGATTAGAAGAATTTGAGTACAAACTTACAGATGATCAGATTTTTGCACTTCGATTTGCGCCAGACAATGAGTTTTTACCACTGCTCGAAGATGCTTTAAAAAACAATCTCACAGGCGACGCCATCAAAAAAGCAATTATTCATTGGAAAGGTGATTATAATAGAGTCTAGATTTAATTATTAATTATGAATTGTTAATTATGAATTTCTCTACATGTGTCACGTGAGCGTAGTCGAAGGCACACAATGCAATTCACAATTCATAATTAATAATTAATAATTAAGATCCGGGCGTGCCACCATCTCGATAAAAGGGCAACTCACTTTTGCGGTTATACGCCCTTTTATCGAGATGCTGTCGGGCTATCCATGCTACTTCGGTAGCTTATTCCTATCCCTCACGCAATGCGTTTTCAAAAGATATTTTTTGAGTTTTCGTGCTTCGACTCACTATCAAACTGATAATCAACAGAATTATCTAAACATTAAGCGACAAAAAATTAAATGAATGATTTTTTTTGTTAACTTTAAGTGTTAAAAATTTATCAAAAACTCTAAAATTAAATCTGATGAAAAAATTAATTTGTTTTGTGATAGTTTGCCTTTCTGCTTTTTCGGCCACAGCACAAACAACCGCCGAAATTCCTCTCGACACTTTACCCGCCGTACACAATAATGCCGATGAAGGTCAAAGTTATGACCCCGAAGATTTACCTTGGCATAATAGAAAATTCAAATTTACTGCTGGTGGTTTTTTCCCTGTAAACAATACTGTGGTTAAAGTTGAAGGCAATAACGGAAATATAGGAACCGAAATTGATCTTGAAAATGACTTAGGATTTTCTAAATCAACAGCATCTTTCTTAGGAACATTTGACTGGCGAATCTCTCGAAGATCACGATTAGGTTTTGAGTATTTTGTATTGGACAGGACTGCAACCAAAACACTGCAAAAAGACATTAACTTTGGAGACAATACTTATGAAGTAAACGGAAGAGTACAAGGAACCTTTAATGTACAAATCATGCGAATTGCCTATGGTTATGCTATTTTATCCAAACCTAAATACCAAGCCGGTTTATTAGTTGGAGCGCATGTCCTTTTTGCAGATTTGGGCTTAAGATTAGAAGGAGACACACAGAGTATCGAAAAACATGATAGCTTTGACTTTACTGCTCCGTTGCCTGATATTGGAATATGGGGAGAATTTGTTTTGGGAAGACGTTGGGGTTTATATGCTAACGTAAATTATCTTGCCGTAAAAATTAACGACACAGATGGCCGAATTATAAGCTACAATTTGTCGGTTTTATATAATGTTGCTAATAACTTTAGTCTTACTGCAGGTTATACCGGTTTAAACTTTAGAGTAGATACGGTTCAAGAACGTTTAAACGGTTTTCTAAAATGGGGCTATAACGGACCAACGATTACAGCTGTTTACACTTTTGGAAAACATGTTTCGAATCTTAAAAAATAAAGCTACTAAGTTTTTTTTACCGCAAAGCACACAAAGGATTACGCAAAGTTCGCAAAGTTTTTTACACAAAGCTTTGCGAACTTTGCGTTTATATTAAGTTAAGCATAAAACAAAACCTTGCGTTCTTTGCGGTTAAATTGTCAACATTAAACTTGAAACCTGAAACCTGAAACTTGAAACAAAAAAACAAAAACAAGCCCGAAATCTTTAAAAAGAAATCGGGCTCATCTGCTCAAACTTAACTTAACTAAAATAAACGAAAACTAATTCAATTAATTTAACAGAGTGAATTTTATAGCTGTCCCTCCACCAGCTGCCAATTTTATATTTATTGCACTTTTACTATTTACTTTTTGTTTTGAAATCGTTACTGGATATGGATTTGTTTTGTAATCTGCTCCAGGTCCGTCAGCATAAACTGTAGCTTCGTATTCTTTTCCAGCATCTAAAAATGACAAATCAACTTTTAGATCTCTTGCATCTTTATTTGTAATAGATCCTAAATACCAATTTTTTTCATCCCAATCCTTGCGGACAATAGTGGTATATTCGCCAATTTTAGAATCTAAAACTTTAGTGTATGACCACGTACACGGAACATCTTTTATGAATTGAAACTCTGGTTTTCCAACATAATTTTCAGGCAAATCTGAAGCCATTTGCAACGGACTAAAAATAATCACATACAAAGCCAATTGATTTGCCAAAGTGGTCTGAACTCGCGCGCCAGAAGGCGTTTTGTAATCAAAATTAAAATTCCCCGGAGTATAGTCAAAAGGTCCAGAAAGCATTCTTGTAAACGGCAAAGTCGTTAAATGCTGTGGCGTATTTCCTCCGTCAACAGACCACGCATTGTATTCCTGCCCTCTTCCGCCTTCTTGCGACATAAAGTTTGGATAGGTGCGCTGAATTCCAGTTCCTTTCATTGGCTCATGATTATCAATCATAATGTGGTATTTAGCTGCCGTTTCGATTACTTTTCTGTAATGACGCGCTCCGTATTGGCTGTCGTGCCATTCTTTTTTATCCAAATACTTGTTTACGTAACCCGTTTTAACAGAGTTCACACCCATTTTTTGGTACAATTTAAAAGCATCTTCGAGCTGGCTTTCATAATGTTTAGAAGCACCTGCTGTTTCATGATGGCCAATCAAACGCACGTTTTTAATGGCAGCATATTTTGTGATTTCTTCTAAATTAAAATCAGGATATGCCTTCACAAAACTAAACGCTGATCCATCAGCAGTCCAGTCGCCATCCCAGCCTTCGTTCCAGCCTTCTACCAGAACGCCATCAAAATTGTTTTTCGCAGCAAAATCAATGTATTCTTTAGTGTTTTTTGTTGTTGCACCATGTTTTAGCCCTTGTCCCCAAGTGAATTTTTCCAAATGCATTCCCCACCAAATTCCAATATATTTTGATGGCGTAATCCAAGAAAGATCTTCAATTTTTGAAGGCTCATTTAAATTCAGCATAATGGTTGAAGTTGCAACTTCACCAGGCGTTTTACCAACAACAACGGTTCTCCAAGGAGTTACAAAAGGAGCTTCCGCATACACTTTTACGCCATCGGCCCAAGGCACTAAATCACTTTTGTATTGTTTGTCACTTGTTTTTAAAAGCGTCATTGAGGCAAAATCTGTCAAATTTGCTTCGTGAATTGCCACATACAATTTCTCTTTGGTTTCAAAAGTAGCCGGAGTGTTGATAGTATCGGTTTGACTAATTGGTGTTTTACGGTATTCACTTTCATAGTAACTATTTTCGCGGTGCACCGGAATCCACCAAACATCATTATTTGATTTAAAAGTGAATTGCGTAATTTCATTCGAAATCTTCACTTTGCCTAAATGAGGCTGTTTTGGGAACGAATAACGAAATCCGACACCATCATCAAAAACTCTAAAAATAATATCCACCAAACGCTCCTCGCCTTTTGCTTCCTTCAAATGAACAATCAATTCATTGTGATGATCACGCACTTTTTTGAATTCGCCCCAAGGCTGTTCCCAAGTTTCATCAGCGGTTTTTTCTTCGGTGGAAACCACTTCAAAACCATCTGTCATTTTTGGGATTCCTTGAAATTCAAAACCTAACAACGAAGGCTCAATCACTGATTTTCCTCCAGAAGTAAAACTATATTGAGGCTGGCCAGAAGCTGTTAATTCAAAAACTAATTCGGTATTTTTTCCAGGAGAACTGATTTTATAAGTCGTTTTTTTAGTACCGCAGGCAAAGAGCAACATTGAGGCCAGCGCCATCAGGCAGTATCTATATTTTATGTTTTTCATTATTTAATTGTATTAATTACAGCTCCTTATTTAATTTCACTTAGTAACTGTTTTGCTTTTGCAGGTTGCATGGAAACAAAATAATTAAAAGCCTGATCCAGTTTTTTCTGCGCATCAGCATTTCCTTTCTTTTCAATTCTCAGATTATAAAGCTTGCTGATATCTGCAAAATAGGATTCGGTGTTTTTTACGCCAGCGAAAGTTTTTACTTTCTCGATGTAATTGTATCCAAATTCTACTGTTGGCTCAAACATGGTTCCTTCACCAAAGTCATTCCAAGTAATCAATTGCAAGTAGCTTAGGTTTGCATTTTTGGCCAAATTAAGTGTTTCGTCAAGTGTTGCTCCATTATTGTGTTCAATGGTCCAGCCAATTGCTGCTCCACCACCGCCTTCGGCATAAAAATCTTTAAAACCAGGATAAGCACTTCCCATTGCTACTGAAAGTTTTGGTTTTGTATTGGTATAAAAATTAGTCAAATGTGTGCTGTTTTTATAAACCCATGCATATTCTCCAGAAGCATTATCTCCAGCTTCTACAGATTGATCCCAAAGTGTCAGGAAAGTAGGTTTTGTTGTCAGTGAGCTAAAAACATTTGTCCATTCTGCAGGCGTTTGCAGTACAATTGGTCCAAAATTCATCAATAAAGGTTTCCCATTTATTTTGATGTAGTTGGCATTGCTAAAGCAATTCGTTTGCAAATAACTTAAATCGGTTTTTGCTGCGCTGGTTACTGAAATTGCTTTTCCTGCATTTACAACATTTGTCGTCACTCGGTCTTCATAAACAATCGCATATTCAAGGCCAACTTTGCTCAACATGGCAATCAATTGTTCGGTATTTTCTTTAACCATTCGGTAATCGTTTACGTCATACGTTCCGTACCAATCGATCAAAACACCATCAATTCCTGAATATTTCATCAATAATAAATGATTTTCAATCACATTTTTGTCGCCCGAATGATATGGCCCGATTAGCGGATAATAATAAGATGCAATTTCTCTGCGGTTGTTTGCTCCTATATTATTTGGATTTTTGTTTGCCATTGTCCAGTGATATCCCCATTTTTTATCGGCACTGCTTTCATTGGTTTCAAACCAAGGCATATAATGAACGTAAATTTTGGTGCTGTTTGTTTTTTCAATCGCAACAGGAGCGAGTGTTTCTGGCTCTGTTGGTTTTTCTGAACCTTTGTCATCACTGCTGCTGCACCCGGCGGCGATCAAAATATTCACGATCCCAAAAAACAATAAGGTGATAGATCTTTTCATATTAATGTAATATTTGTTACGTTTTTTTTGCCACAGATTAAAGGATTAAAAAGGATTTCTTTTTTCTTTAATTGTAATCTGTGAAAATCTCATAATCCGTTGCTAAAAAAGCCAACAGGTCATGATTTTAAAAATATGTCAGCCTTCCACGACTAACCAACATGGAAGACTGACATTCAACAACCTAATAACCAGGATTTTGTACCAGGTTTTTATTTGTAGTCAAAACGGTACTTGGAATTGGGAAAATTGCTCTGTATTTTTCAGTTGTACCTTTTTCCCACCAAGGCAAGAAGAATGTTCCAAAACGAATGTTATCAGTTCTTCTTCTTCCTTCAAAAGTAAATTCCTTAAGCAATTCTTGATCAATAAAATGAAGATCGATTGTTGCAGGCATTTCTTCGCCAGCACGTGCGGTAACTTGCTGTAAAAATGGTTTTGCCAAATCAGGAGATCCTAAACGAACATAACATTCAGCTTGCATCATCAAGATTTCGGCATAACGAATAACCACTAAATCGTGATCACGCTCCCACTGTTCACCTTCTTTCATTTCGTATTTGCCCAAACGAACTCCTTGATTGTCTTTTGCATCCGAAACACTATTTACTTCTTCAGTATAAGTCAATTTTTCACCATTGTCCATAATGATAACTTGTCCTGTAGCTAAGTTGATCTGATCGCCGGCAACCATACATTTTTTTCTTTTGTCGGTATCAGCAAAAGCAGAATAAACTCCGGGCTGTGCACACATTCCGTTTGCGCTCCAAGGATAATCTCCTGTTGCAGAAACTGTCAATTTATGCAAATAGTGGCAAGACATTGAGTTCATATAATTCCCAACAGTTCCTGCTTTTGAATCATAAGGAATTGCGAAAATGATTTCTGGCGACTTTTGATTTTCTGTAGCGAAATTGGCAAAGAAATCTGGTGTCAATGAATAACCGGAAACTTTTTGGCACATATTGATGCAATCTTGCCAACGTGCTTTTCCGATAAAAGCTTCAGAGTTAAGATATAATCTTGCTAATAAGGAATAGGCCACATTTTTTGTCATTTTAGAATACACAATGTTTGAATTCAAATGTGGAATTGCATCTGTCAATTCTTTTTCAACGAAATCATAAACCTGCTTTCTTGTTGAATTTGAAGGCAATGAAGTATCTTCAAAATTGGTTACAATCGGCACATTTCCAAAAGCATCTAAAAGATTATAGTAATAGTAAGCTCTTAATGCTTTTAATTCGGCATAAATTGGAGCTTTTGAAGTATCACTCAAAGACGATTTGTCGATTTGATAAATAATAGAGTTGATTTTAGCAATTCCAGTATAATTATAACGCCAAGCCGAAAGAATCATACGGTTATCTGCTTTCCAAGTATGTTTTTGCGCATCTTGATATTGCCCTCCATCGTACCAGTTTGTTCCTCTGGTAGGAATTGTAGCTTCATCAGAAACGGTTTCATTTAAAAAGAATACATATTCGCAAGTTGGGTAATTGTTTGATATTCCATCAGCGAATCCTCGTAGAGAAGAATAAGCCCCTCCTACCAGTGCATCAACTTCTTTGGAAGTATTTCCAAAATTTCCATCTTCTACTTTATCATACAAATCTTCACTTAAATCTGTACATGATATCGTAAAAAGCATGCTTATTAATATTGCTGCTGTTATTTTGATTTTCATTTGTTCTATTTTTGAGTTAATTCGCTTAGTTGTTAAACGTAAAATTTAATCCAACAGAAATTGTTGTTGGTCTAGGATAGTTGTTGTATCTGTCAATTCCCGGAGCTGCTAAACCTGTTTGATCCATAACACCGTTTCCATTAATTCCGTTTTGCGCATTTAAGCCAATTTCTGGATCAACACCTTTGTAGCCAGTTATTACAAAAAGATTTTCTCCCATTAGATACATTCTAAGTTTCGAACTTTTTAAACCGATTGGCAAAGTGTAACCAAAAGAAAGCGTTTGAAGTCTAAAGAAAGATGCATCTTCAATCCAGTAATCAGAATACTTCGGAGCAGATGTAATGCCACTTCCTAAGAAAGAATCTGGTACATTATAAGATGGCAACCTGTTTGGATCGTTAAGCATCATGTTTGTAGCGTTCAAAGCTTTTTGTCCAAACATTCCATAACCTGAAAATCCAAGGTCAAAATTTCCGTAAGTAAAATTCATCCCAATTCCCAAAGTCAAATCGGGCTGAATATTTCCTAAATCTGTTTTGTCTGCATCAACTAAAGCGCTTTCTGGCACTACAGTTCCTGCTGCATTATAATATTGGATTTTTCCATTTTCGTCAAGTCCTGCATTTCTAAAACCCCAGAAAGTTCCAACTGGGTAACCTTCAGCAATAATTTGTGAATATTGTCCAGACATACCTGCTAAACCGTGCAATGAACCGCTGTAAATCACATCAGTTTTATAGGTTGGATTAGAAAGTTTTTCGATTTTTTGAACGTTGTGCCCAAGTGTCAAATTAGCATCCCAAGAAAATTTTGATGATTTCATGATGTTTGCATTCAAAGTAAGCTCAACTCCTTTGTTTGACATTTCACCAACGTTTGCCAACATTGTTCCAACTAAATATGGTGGTTGAGGCACTTCATAAGTGTACAATAAATCTTTTGTTTGTTTAGAATACCACTCAAATGAACCTGAGATTCTGTTGAAAAGCGTAAAATCAAAACCTACGTTTAATTGCTCAGTAGATTCCCATTTCAAATCCGGATTTGGATTTTGTTGTGGCGAATAAGCCAAACTCCAAGTTCCTGTAACCGGATCGTAGTAACTGTCGTTTCCAACTCCTAAAATAGAAAGCGATTTGTATTCACCAATTCCGTCCTGATTCCCCGTTACACCATAACCTACTCTCAATTTCAAATTGTCAAGCCAGCCTTTTGTAGAACTCATGAAATCCTCGTTTGAAATTTTCCAAGCCACAGAAGCCGATGGGAAAGTTCCCCATTTATTGTTTTCTCCAAAACGGCTTGAACCGTCTCTTCTTACCGTTGCTGTCAACAAATATTTTCCGTCATAAGAATAATTTGCACGAGCATAAAACGAAACCAAGTTTGATTTTCCTTTATACGAATAAACATCTCCCAAACGATATTTGTAACCTGCACCTAAGTTATTATAGCTAAAAGCATCTGTTACGAAACCGCTTCTTTGTGCTCCGAAACCTTCGTAAATATTTTCTAAATAAGAATATCCGCCAAGTGCGCTAATAGTATGTTTGTCGATTACTTTATTATAATTCACATAAAGTTCGCCTTGCGCATTTGTATATTCTGCGTATGTTCTTTGTGCGTAACCACCTTCTGTAGTTCCTTCTAAAACTGCATAACTTGGTTTGTAAGTACCCCCTTTAACTGCATTGTGTTCCAAAGAAATATTGGCTACAGCCAAGAAATCATTCAAAAATTTAACCTCTGTTTTAAAATAACCCAAAAGTCTGTGTCTTTCATTATCAACCGTTCTATTAGTTAAAATTTCAACTGGATTGTAATAAAGATTACCTGCTACAGATGAAAATTCGCCTGTTGGTGTATAAACCGGAATTGTTGGATTTAAGTTATAGGCATTTTCAAAGATTCTGTAATCAATTGGATGCCATTTGTCAATATTTGCAAACAATCCCATATCAAATTTTACATCTTTGTTGTCACCAAGATATTGATATGCCGTAACGTTTCCGCTAAGTCTTTCTAAACCAGAATTTTTAATAACTCCTTCATTATTTAAATATGAAAGTGACGTTCTAAAGCCACTATCTGCTTTACCAGAATTGATTGTTAAAGTATGTGACTGAGAAATCGCTGTTTGCTCAATTGCTTTTTGCCAGTTTGTATTTGCACCGTAATCAACTGCATCATTATTTCCTGTAGTACGAACATAATTTCTCCATTGATTTGCTGACAAAAGATCTAAATTGTCATTTACATAACCAATGCTTGATAAACCGCTATACGTAACCGAAACACCTTTTGTTCCCGATTTTGTAGTAATAATGATAACTCCATTTGCTCCTCTTGAACCATAAATTGCCGTTGCCGAAGCATCTTTTAAAACGTCAACGCTTTTAATATCTGAAGGCTGAACAATGTTGATATCAACACCCGCGATTCCGTCAACAACAATTAAAGGATTGTTGCTAGCCGTTAAAGAAGTTCCTCCACGCAAACGCAATGTAGAACCCGCAGCAGGATCACCCGAAGGACGAATAATGCTTAATCCCGCAACTTTTCCTTGCAAAACCTGCTCTGTTGAAGAAATAGTTCCTTTTAGTAAATCATCAGCTTTTACAGTCGAAATCGCGCCTGTCAAATCTGATTTCTTTTGTGTTCCGTAACCAACAGCTACAACTTGAACTTCGGCCAATTGATAACCGTCGTTTTGCAAGCGAACATCAAGATTTTTTGTTGCCGATGTGATTTGGATTTTCTGATTTGTTGATCCAATAAAAGAAACTTCGATCGAACCTCCTACGGCTACCGTCAAAGTAAATTTCCCGTCAAAATCTGTTGTAGTGGCGTTTTTAGTTCCCACCTCTATTACCGAAGCTCCTGGCAATACAGTGCCTGTATTGTCATACACAGTTCCTGAAATCTGCTTTTTTTCCTGAGCAAACATTCCTGCCGAAAGAAAAAGCATGAAAATCATGAATACTGCAGTTTTAGTAGTCCACATTTGATGCAGGACTATTTTTTTATTTTTACTATTCATATGTCGTTATTTATAGTTTTTTATCGGTCATATGTAATTCGCATATCCATAATTGATTTAATGACCAATTTTTAGGTTATGCTCATTTCATTAGAATTGATGTTTTAATTTGATACTGAATTATTTGTCTAAAGTTTTAAGAGGTATTTTAGCATCAGAGATTGTTTTGTCTTTATTATCTTTTACCAAAACATGAATCTCGTTCAAACCTGTAATACCGTTAAGCTCTGAAACTAAATTGACAAATCCTTTTATCTCAGCCGTATTTCCAGCAAACTCACCAGAAATCACTTTGCTTCCCGCTGTAATGGTGTAGATTAATTTGTTTACACCCGGCTCATTATTTTTTCTAGACATTCCAAGAAAATCCTTTTGGCTGATTGCCGATGGAAAGTAGCTAAAACTTGGCGGTGGTGGCGGAATAAATTCGCCTGCATAAATAATTTGGTCACCAGAATTAGTAGTCCAATCTTTTGCAACCATCAAGAAAGTAATGTTTTCCATTACAAAACCAGCTGGTGGATTATAGTATTCTTGCGGAATCAAATCCATTCTATAGAAGCCATTACCTAAATCTTTCAATTTTGTTTTTTCAGATACTTCTGGAATCCAAGCTTGATATTCTTGCAAAACGGCCCAATTGTTCAAACCGCTATGAAAGTGGACACTCGGAACACCTGCAAAGCCATCTTTTAAATTAGAATTGAATAAAATACTAACTGGCTTATCAATCAAAGGTTTAGACGGATAAGATCTGATTAGCTCATTTGCAGTATAAAATGATGAAAAATCAGTGTACGGCATATTGGCAACATCAGTTTGTTTAGATCCGTTTTTGTTTTTCAAACGAAACCAAAATCCAGCACTTGCCGCAATTTCCTCAGGAGTTTTAGAGAAATATAATGTTGGTGTCAAAGTAAAACTCCACACTTTATTTCCTTCATATTTAAGTTTTGCAAAATCTGATGAGTTTTCCCAATGACCAGCATCTGGTTCAGATGGCGACCAAATCCAGATATAAACATCCTCAGTCTCCGCAAAAGTGGTTCCTGAAAGATCAAAGTACCACGTTACTTTTTCATCATATTTGTACACTACAGGAAATGATGACATAGTGCCTACAGCTCCAGCGGCTTCTTGCGCCTGCGTAAAATTAGGAGCCATCAATAGGGCAAGTAAAATTGTATATATAAATTTTTTCATATTGCTTTTTATTTAATAGCATTTAATTTAAACACATAAGACACAAACGGAGAACCTCCTGATGAACGAATCAATTGAAATTCCATTTCCTCGTTGTTTCCTGGTACTGACGATAATTTTAGTTCGTCTGTTTTTTGCGTTTTTTGCGCATCACTAAACAAATAGATTTTTGTTACGCCAAGATTTGTAGGCTGGAAATCTGAGCTTAAAGCCCAATATCCTTTTGGCGCAAATAATGGAGGCACATTTCCTGTTACCTCGTAACTTGTTGGCTGGTTCTTTTCATCTACGTTGAATTTAATTTTAAAATCTTCGTAGTTAAAATACGTGCTCAAGTTTTCTTCGCTTGGATCGATCTTGTTTGCTTTCGCAACTTCATCAACCATTTTCAAGTTTGTCAATCCCCAATTTCCATTTACTTTTTCATAAAGGGTAATCGGATCAACGTAGCTTCCGTCGTCTGTATTATCACAGCCAGTGGCCATTAAACCCAAAACAACAGCTAACCAATAAATACTTTTACATCTCATAAATTTGTGGTTTGTTTGTTAGTTTTTCTGTCTCATTAAAGACATGACGAAACTAGATGTTAAATAAATCTAAAAAAAAATGTCTGAGAAAAATCAAGATGTAATTGAAAGATTTTTAAGTACAAACCACTAATAATCAATATTTTAACTATTTTTAAAAATTCAAAAAATCAAGATGTTGTTTAGACTAAAATGAGCCTCTAAATGATGGCAAATATGACAATATGAAAATTAAACAGGATATTTTTTTCACTATGCATATATATAATTGGTTTTTATTGTATAATTGCAAATAATTTGACAGCTTTTAACATTTATATCTTATTTTTGGATGCTCAACCTAAATTTATAGCTTTGTTTTAACGAAGTTTTCAAGATCTAAAAAGTTGTTTCATAAGCCCGCTCAAGCTTATCCCGAATTAAAAAACGAATTAACTCGAACAAACTAAAAAAAGTTTTTTTACCCTAAACCAACAAAAAACCATGCAAAGAATCTTAATTCTATGTTTTCTTATTGCAGGTTTTTCTCTCGCTGCGAAAGAGACAAACCCTGTTTTAGAAGAATTAGATAAAACGCTTCTCAAAAAAGACGTTTATTTAAAGCAGAAATATCGAAAGATTGAAGCTTTAAAACGAAACGTTTCAAAATATACGGTGAGCCAAAACAGCGAAGGCCTTTATAACACTTATATGTCATTATTTGATGAATATAAATCGTTTAAATATGACTCTGCTTATTATTATTTGGAAGAAGCAAAAATCAAGGCCATTGTTTTAAAAGACCCAAAATTTTTGGCGAAAAGCCGAATCAAAGAAGGTTTTGTGCTTCTTTCCTCTGGATTATTTAAAGAAGCCATTGACACTTTAAATGTCATTGATGATCAAAAATTGGATATAAAAAACAAATTTGAATATTATAACATCAAAGCCCGCGCATACTACGATTTAGCCGATTATAATAAAGATCAGCGATTTAACATTCATTATGTGCAACAAGGGAATCATTTTTTGAAAAAAGCTTTAGAATTAATTGGAACCAACAGCAATGAATATTGGGCCGCCGAAAGCTTGAAAAGATTAAAACAACAAGATTGGCGTGGCGCCGAATTTGCGTTCAGCTATTGGATTAACAATTACAATCTTCCGCCAGATTATTACGGAATTGCAACTTCAAGTCTTGGCTATATTTATTCCGAAAGAGGTTATACGAAAAAAGCAATTGAATATCTCGCTTTGGCCGCAATTGCCGACGTAAAAAATGCAACAAAAGAAACTGTCGCGCTCCGAAATCTAGCCAATGAACTCTTTAAAATGGGCTATTTGGACAAAGCCAATGAATATATCAATATTGCAATGGACGATGCGACTTTCTACAATGCAAGGCATCGAAAAATCGAAATTTCGTCGATTTTGCCGATTATTGAAAAAGCGCAACTGAATAATGTAAAGGAGAAAAATGACAAACTAGAAAGAATCATTATTCTGCTGACCATATTGACTTTTATAATTGTATTGTTCTCCATTATTATTTTCAAACAATTAAAAGAAAGAAATAAAGCCCGTAAAATAATGGCTTCGTCGTATGCGCAACTTCAGGAAATGAACATTAGCTTAAGCGAGGCAAATGCTATTAAAGAGGAATATATTACGTATTTTATTAAAGCAACTTCTGCTTTCATCAACAAAATTGATCATATTCAAAAAAGTACGCTTCATAAAATCATTACCAAAAAAACGGATGAAGTTATTGCGAGTTTAAAACGCTATAATGTGAAAGAAGAACGCGAAAACTTGTTTCATCAATTTGACGAGATTTTCTTGAAACTGTTCCCGACTTTCGTGACCGATTTTAATAATTTGTTTCCAAATGATCATAAATGCATTGTCAAAAAAGGCGAACTTTTAAATACCGAATTAAGGATTTTTGCCCTCTACCGATTGGGAATTCAGGACAGCAATCAAATGGCAGAATTCCTGGAACTTTCTGTAGCTACCATTTACACCTACAAAACCAGAATTAAAAGCAAATCAGATTTTAAAGATACTTTTGAAGAGAAGATCATGGCGATTAAGACTATTTAAGGTTCTGAGATGCTAAGGTTCTAATTTTTTTGCCACTAATTACACGAATTTTCACAAATTTTTATTTCTAAGTAATTCGTGAAAATTCGTGTAATTAGTGGCAAACTTTTTTTATTCAACAGTTTCTAACTGCAAAATCATATTTTGATAATATTTGCTGAGCGAAAACAACTGCTCCACAAAAATTATAACCGCGAGCGGAATAAAGAAAAATATCGTCAAATTTTCTTCATACAAAAAGAAAGTTGTAATCATGAGAATTCGGGCATATTCGAGATAATAAATCCATTTGCGCTGTTCTAGCAAAGCACCACAATTTATCAATGTGATTATGATAACCAACAAAACAAAAACTTTATCGAGCGTATGCAACAAATCAAAATAATAGGTAAAAGCAGTCAAAATCAAAGTACAGATCCCGAGTTGTATATAAAGATAATTTCGAAAACGAAGCCTTTGATTCGGATTGCTTTTATCCTGAAGAAAACGCTTTTCTAATATTGGGCGAATGTCTTGGTCCATATTTGCCGGACTTCCAAAAACGGCTTTCCACCGCGCTTTAAATCCTTTTGAGCGTTTCCATAATTCATAAATCTCAAAATAATAATGAAAATGCTGCCATAGAAAACTATAGCTTTTTAATGGATGTGTCAAACCATATTTCGGCTTTTCTTCTTCTTCTTGAAAAGTCCCAAAAAGACGATCCCAAAACGTGAACATATCACCATAATTTTTGTCCAAATATTTTTCATCAGAAGCATGATGCACGCCGTGAACAGAAGGCGTTACAAAAACATATTCCAGCCATTTTATTCTGCCAATTACTTGTGTATGCGTAAAAAACGAATACGCTCCGTGAACAATCAGCATCGTGATTACCATTGCTGGATGAAAGCCTATAAAAGGAAGTACACACCAAAAACCAGTTCTAATTATCGCTTGAAAAGTGGTAATTCTGGCTGCTGCCGTAAAATTAAATTCCTCACTATGATGGTGCACAATATGTGCCGCCCAAAAAAAGTTGACTTCGTGCCCTAATCGATGGTACCAATACCAGACAAAATCTGTAGCGAGAATGAGTCCCAGCCAAACCAAAAAATTGCTTGGAATATCAAAAAGCTTGTAATTATTATAAATGAAATAATAGAGCTGATAAAAACTTGCTGCAATAAATAAATTAATTAAACGCTCTGCAATACCAATACTGATATTAGAAACCGAACTTTCATAATTGAAAATTTCCGGCTTTTTTTTATGTTGTGCGAGTTTATATTCTAAAAACAAAAACAGAAAAAAAGCTGGCATTGCAAAAGCAAGAAAATTAATGTGTTCCATTGTTTGAAATTTCTTTTTATTCTTAAAAAACTAAAATACAATTCGTTATAAAACTAAAGATAAAGACGTTTTCATGTATTGATTCATTTTTAAAATGATATCAACTAATTGAAAACGACCTTTATCTTTACAACCAAACCTTTAATTTTGTTTAAATTTTGGAGCTTCTAGCGCTACTTCTTTTACAGACTGTGTGTCAGCAACTTTTTGCAAAGCGAGAATGTAAGCGGCAATTCTTGGCGTAACATTATGTTTCAACGCTGTTCTGAAAACGGTTTCAAAACCTTTTTCCAAAATATCTTCCAAACGTGTATTGATTTGATGAATTCTCCAAGATTCTAAAAGCGAATTCTGAAGCCATTCAAAATACGAAACCGTCACACCTCCAGCATTTGCTAAAATATCTGGAACAACCAAAACATTGTTTTCGTGCAGAATTTTATCCGCATCAGATGAAACTGGACCATTTGCACCTTCCACAATAATTTTCGCACGAATAGCAGCAGCATTATTTTGAGTAATTACATCTTCTTTTGCAGCCGGAATCAAAACATCAACATCCAACAATAATAATTCCTCATGCTTAATTGCAACCGAATTTGGATATCCTTTTATGCTTTTGTTGTTCAAATTATAGTACAAAATAAGCTCCGGAATATTGATTCCGTCCGGATTATAAAAAGCTTCATTTACGTCACTAACAGCCACAATTTTCAATCCTTTTTCAAATAAAAATAAAGCCGAATGCAATCCAACATTTCCAAAACCTTGAATGGCAACTGTAGATCTAGCAGGTCTTAATCTTAACTTTTGAAGCGCCAATAAAGTGATAATACTAACGCCTCTTCCCGTTGCTTCTACTCTGCCCAAAGATCCTCCAGAATGCAAATGTTTGCCAGTAACTACAGCATGAATTGTTTTGCCATGAACGATTGAAAATTCATCCATCAACCAGCCCATTTCATCTGGCCCAGTTCCCATATCCGGCGCCGGAACATCTTTCTCTGGTCCAAAAATATCGGACAATGCTTTAGTATAAGCTCTTGTAATTCTTTCCAATTCGGTTTTAGAAAGCGTTTTTGGGTCGCAAATAATACCGCCTTTTGCTCCTCCGAAAGGAATTCCCGTTACGGCCGATTTCCAAGTCATCCACGCCGCCAAAGCTTTCACTTCGTCAAGATTTACGGCGGTATCATATCGAATTCCTCCTTTTGAAGGACCAAGTGCCGTATTGTGAATTACGCGGTATCCTTCAAAATTCTGTTCTTTTCCATTATCTAATGTAATCGAAAAATTCACCACAATTTGTTTTTCAGGACGCTGCAGTTTCAGCCTTATTGATTCTTCTAAATTTAGAATATCGGCTGCTATATTAAAACGATCAATCATCGATTGAAACGGATTCTGTTTTATAATTTCTGAACTCATCTTTTTAAGTTTTAAAATGTTAGTTTTTGATTTGGGACATCAAATTAAATTCTCGTGAAATAAAATCGGCAATAACTGCAGGTACAACACGGAATTTTCATCAAGCAACAAGGCATCATAATATTAGTGTTTCGATTTGATCTCATATTTATGGTTATTAATAGTTCTAAAAAAAGCCTTTCATTGGTGCATGAAAGGCTAAAAAAAAAAATAACTAACAAGTACTTTCTCTATTAACGCCATTTCATCGCGTGGTTTGACATGCAGCACATCGTCAAGCTGCATATAAACGGGATGATATTTAGACTATAGTTTTTCATTGTTGAAGCAAATTTATAAATATATTTTATAAATTCTATCGAATTAGTAGAGTTAATTTTAAAAACTTTTGAAATTATTTTAAAAACACTTGTAAATTAGGGATTTACAGATTAAAAAAATATCAGCTTAATTGCGAGAAAACAATAAAAACAATCGCAATTAAAGCCAAAGCAATGCCTATAAAGTTGATTTTTGATAATTTTTCCTTGAAAAAAAGTAGGCCAACAAGACTTCCTAAAACAATTACGCCCATATTCATTCCGGCAAAAACCGTAGATGGATTTTCAGCGAATGCTTTATGCGCTTTCAAATAAAATAATATATTTCCGAAGTTAAAAATTCCGACCAAGGCGCCAAAAAGAATGTTTTTTGACTGAAATTTTTCCTTTCTCAGAACCACATTATAAAGTACAATCAGCAAAGAAACAGCTAAAGAAATATCAAAAACTACAAACAAAGAAGTTGTGTAAGGCAAAACGGTATAAAGCGCAATTTGCTTAAAAAGGATATCAATAATTCCAAATCCGAAAAAAACGACCAACGGATAAATCCATTTGTTTCCATCGTTTGCCGTTTGTTTTTTTAAGATAAACAAAAGTGCCAAAAAGCCAATTATCAATCCAATAACTTTATATAAATTAAAATCTTCTTTAAAAATAAGCCAAGCGGCAATTATTGGAATAAATAGTGATAAACGTTGCGCTGCATCTGTTTTAACGATTCCCATATATTTTATAGAAGAAAACAAAAACAGAAAAACAATTGGCAATAAAATCCCAACCACAACATAAATGTTCCAAAGAACCCGGCCCCCACAATAACCACCGTACAACTTCATCCAACACCACACTACACCCTACCACACTTCACAACTTATAACCACCAATCCTTACCAACAAATCCAATCCAATCCAACATAAACTTTATCAAAATCCTCACTACTTACCCATCCCCATCAACACCCCTCCAACCCCACTCTAAAACAAAAATCCATCACCCCAACTCCAAAACACTCCACAACATCACAACAAACATCAAAAAACCAAACTACACCCCATCATCACAAACTAACTCCCACCACCCCACAACCAAACCAACAATCCCACCCAAATCCAACACCAAACCCCCCCCCCCCCACCCACCCAACAACCCCCCCCACACCAACCAAATCCACCAACTCCACCCCAATACCCACCCCCACAACACAAACACCCCCATCCCCCCACCAACTCAAAAACCAACCTACATCCCTACCACTCCCCCCCCCCACCCCCACACCTCACTCCAAAATCCCAACCACAAACAATACCAACCACCCCCCCACCCAACCACACCAACCCACCACCCCACAACCAACACCACCAACCCCCACACCACCCAACCACACCACCCAACCAAACACCCCCACACCCCACCCACAACCCACACAACCCCCACCAACCACACAACCCCAAACACCAACACCCACCCCCACAACACACCCACAAACCCACCCCCACCACCACAACCCACACCCACCCCACCACCACCCCACCACACCACAACCCACACACCCCCACCCACACCCCACCCACCCCACACCCCCACCAACACCCACCCCAACCACAAACACCACCCACCACACCCACACCCAAACCCCACCACAACCCACCCAACCACCCCCACCCACCCCACACCACAACCCCCCACCACAACCCCCCACAACCCACAACCCACCACAACCCCCCAACACCCCACCCCACACCACCCCCCACCCCACCCAACCACCCCCCACACAACCCCCCACCACCCCACACCACCACCCCACAACACCACAACCAACACCCCACACCCCCACACCAACACCACAACCCCACCCCACCACCCCCAACACCACCCACCCCACACCAACAACCCACCCCAACCACACCCACCACCAAACAACCCCACCCCACACCAACCCCCAAACCACCACACAACCCCCCCCACCAAACCCACAACCACCCCACCAACACCCACCCACCAACCACAACACCACAAACCACACCACCCCCCACAACCACCCCAACACCCCCACCCCCACAACCACAAACCACCCACCAACACACCACACAACAACCCCCACCCACACCCAACACCCCCAAACACCACACAACCCCCACCCACAACCCACACCCAACCCCCAACCACACCACCCAACAACCCCCACCACCAACCCACAACACCCAAACACCCACCCAACAACCCACCACACCACACACCCCCCCACCACAAACCACACAACCACACCCCAACCCCACAAACCCACCCACCACCCCCCCACAAAAACCCAACCACAACCACCCCCAAACAACCACCACCTCCACCACCCACAAACCCACCCCACCCCCCACAAACAACACCACCACCAACCCCCCCAAACAAACACCAAACACCAACACACCCACCAAACCACCCCCAACCACCACTCACCACACAACCAACACAACCACCCAAACACCAACAACCACCCCAAAACAACCACCCACCAACCCCCACAACCAACACCCCAACACCAACAACACCACCAACCACACCCAACCAACCACCCCCCAAACCCCACCCCCCAACCAACACCAACAACAACCCACAACCCACCAAACAACACCACAAAAAACCCACACACAACACACCCCCACCAAACCCCCCCACACAACACCCACCAACACCCCACCCCAACACAACCAACCCACCCCACAACCCACCAAAACCACACAAACCCACCAACCCCCACACCACCCACCAACACACCACACCCCCACAACCAAACACCCACCATCAACCTCAAACACCAACCACCAACCCCCACAAACTACACACCCCACCCACCACCCTCCCCCACACCCCAACCACACCACCACCACAAAAATCCACCAACACACATCAACCCACACACCCAAAAACTCAACACAACCACCTCAACCCACTACACACCACTCAAAACCCCCCACAAACCAACAATCCCCCCAACCAACCCTAACACCCCACAAAACTCTAACACCAACACCAACCCAAACACAACCCCAAACACACCCCACAACCACACAACACCCAAACCACCCACCAAAACAAAACTAAACCCCCCCCACAACACCACAAAATAAATAACCAACCCACAACACCCAAACACACCACCACACCACCCAATCAACCACCCACAATCCATCAACCAAACACCAACCCAACCCACACCCCACACTCCTAAATATTACCACTCACAACCCACAACCCCCCTGTATATATATATATAACCAAAATACCTCCCCTTATTCAATCTATCATTCTCCTACAATATCTCTGCATCTAATAACCACACTCACACTCTATCAATAGACTCACACCCCAACTAAAACAAATCTACACACCACACACTTCCACACAACCCAACTCACTCACACACAAACCGACTAATTCTTCATCATTACAACAAAACAATAACCACCCCAAAACTACAACATCCTTCACCCCATATCTCTCTCATCAAAAAATCCCAATAGATATAACCTCACACTTCACTACCTACCCCCATAGATAGAGATAGATATAGATACCATCCCTCCCTAATATAATAAATTAAAATATACCTCACACACGCGCACCAATACACAACTATACTCTCTCTCACTCTCACTCTCTACTAGCGAGAGCTCTATATCGTATATGTAGGATATCACCCCCAACCATCTAAACAAATTTAACTCTTACTCTCACAACCCTCCCAACCAATAATATACAAAACTGGATTACGTAAGGATATGAATATATCATTAAGTACCAATTATGCACAATCCACAATAGGAAAATATACTTCTTCAGCAGAGGTAAATTTTAATGTCAAATTTAACAGCACAGTATGTGAATTATTCTTTTCGAGCGAAAAAAATGTTAAAGCAGTTCATGGGTTCAATGTCACAGATTAAAATAATTAAAAATTTCCAACCCAAGCAGCCACTATGCGTCAAAGATGCGAGATATGCGCTATAGCTTCTTATCTATTAAGCTTCATGGTCATTTATTAAAATGAATTGCCTTAAAGAAATAACAAAAACATACATATGTACTTTAATGCCAATTGTTAAAACGGATGGCAGCGTCTTAACATACCAAGACACAGTTGCAGTAATTTATTATAAAAATTACACATTATATGAATTCGAAGAAGTTAAAAACTTTTTTACTGATACTATACTTGAAAAAAAAACCATTGAAAATCGCTATTTATTACAATACAAAAAAGAAATATACGGATATTATTATGATTCAATAGACGCTCAAGAAGGCAAAAGAATTAGAGTAGATTCATTATTACGCAAAAGAGCAGGTTATGGGCAAAGTCTCTACTTACCTGCAAAGATGGTATTAATCAATTCTCAAAAAAATAAAGGGGAATATGAATTAATAGAAAAATACAAGTGCAAAGTGAAAAAAGATTTTACATATCCTGATACATTAATTGTTTACTATACAAATAAACTAAAGCATGTGGATTTTACATTATCTAATATATTGGACTCTGTCAAAAAAATTAAGGTGCAAAAAACGAGGGTTCTTTTTAATCCGCAATTCATTGGTGATTATCCAAAAAAATATCCAGCTTATGAATTCAATCGTGAACTAAAAGAAGATACGATTGCTAATCTTGAAAAATACAAACGATTTATAGATGAAAAAAGAAAAAATAGATAAGCTTAAAAATAAAAGAAAATGGAAAAATATTTCGATAATTTAGAGATTGGATTACTTATTTGGCAAATTATTTTTATTGTGTTTCAGATAGCAACCCTATATTTATTATTTCTAGCTATAAAATTTTTAAAAAGAAAATTAAAAGAATAATTTATAGATAAAAAAAACAAAAAAGAGATAAGCCTAAAATGTCTAATTCTTAAAAAGCAAAATTATGGAAAACTCATTCGACCTATTCTATTTTGTTACATTGATTTGGCAATTTATAGTAATAGGATATCACATGTTTGTTTTATACGTTTTGTATTTATTGTTCAAATTCTTAAAAAAGAATTCATAACAAGAAATAAAAAATTATGGTACTAAATAAATAATCAAAGAAGTTGCTCAAATCCAGCAATTTCTTTGATTTTTTTGTTCCAAACTTACTCAGCATCCTAAATGATCGATCTTGATGATAAAAAAACTATTTCCTATAAACCTCCATAACTTACTTTTTTATTTTTTGCTTTTTCTTCCTTTATTGCATTTCTGGGGTGCAGGCAGAATGTACATAAAACCAATTTTTCTCATTACGGTTAGCCTTACTGCTATTCTTTTTTTTAATAAAGCGAAATTGTTATTTCCAAATATTTGGACAAGTTTAGTAATTCAGTTGCTTATTTTATTCGCTTTTTCAAAGTTTTATTTTAATTGGGAAATTCAAATAATTCCTTATGTATACCTTTTGGCATTATTCCTATTTTATAAAATAGCAGTATTTTTTTTATCTTCCAACAAAAGTTCACATAAAACTATTTCGATAATTAGGATCTATATACTATTAATTTCAATAGAAATAGGACTTTTTATGTTTTCAGAAAAAATTACTTTTTTAAAGTTTTATCCAAATGAAAGCATTTTTTCTATTCTACTAGCAACGCATTTACTTTTTATTTTTCCACACTTAAAAAGATATAGCGAGCGTTTTGCAAAAACTAAAAAACTTCAAAATACATTAATAATTTGTTATTTTCTTTTATGCTATACTCTCCTATTTTACACAAAAGGAAGAGCCGGTATATTAGGTTTTACCATCGCCAATATTGCTTTAAACTATGGCTACTTGAAATCAAAAATTGGTTACTGGAAAGGAATAATTATTGTCTTATGTTTATTACTGGTATTGTTCAATTATAAAAGCAATTCCTCGAGCGGTCGTATATTAATCTACAAAGTTATTGCAACTCAATTAGAACCAAATGAAATTATTACAGGAATAGGCTATAGTAAATTTAAAGTGAAATATAATCTACTACAGGCAAAATATTTTTCAGACAAATCAATTGATAGTAGTGAGGCTTTATTGGCAAGTAATACAACATATATGTTTAACGACTCGTTGCAGCTTATAATTGAAATTGGGTTAATAGGTCTCATTATTCTATGCTTTCTAATTATTAAACTTATAATTCTATTAAAACGAAATTATAATTCCCTTGAAGAAAGACCAATTTTAAACGGTGCTTATTTAAGTGTTGTTTGTATTGTCATTAGTTCCTTATTTTCTTATCCTTTTCAAATCACGGGCATTTTACTCCATTTTTTGTTTTGCATTGCTATCATTGTTCATTCAAACCCTTTAGAAAAAACGTTTAAACGTACTATTTTAGCACAAAAATCTAACTTAATTATTGCAGGAACTGCATTACTATCAAGTACTTTTTCCCTTTTATTTTTTGGATTAGAATCGTTTAAATTCTATATAAAATTAAATGAAGCAATCAAATATTCAAATTTGGGATTTAGGAAAAAAGCAATTCAAACCTATCACAAAATATCGAATAACTCCATTGAAGATAGCGATGTTCTATACAACTACGCAGATGAATTATCCAAAGTCAATAAAATAGATTCTGCATTGATTGTTCTACATCAATCATCATATTATCTAAATAATGACAAAAGCGCTTTATTGATGGGAAATCTACTTGAAGCAAAAAGAATGTTTTCAGAAGCTGAGAAAAATTATAAAGAAGCCATTTTTATGAACCCTAAATTATTTATCAATAGAGCTTCATTATTTAAGTTTTACTATGAAACCAAACAATATAAAAAAGCACAATATTGGGGAAACTCTATATTAAATATGCCAATAAAAGTTCATTCACAGGCTATTATTGATGTTAAAAATGAAACTAAAAAACTAATGTTAGAAATTAAAACCAAATAACCAATTACAACAAAACCCAACAGTCTTTTTAAAACTGTCGGATTTAATAACAATGAGAAATCAATTCAAAATTTACAATTTACTAATATAACTTCCGTACATATCTTTAAACTGATGTCCAGTTGCAAAACGGTCTTTGCTCAGTTTTTTATATTCTACTAAAGCCCATAAAACGAACTCTTTTACAAAATATTGATCTTTTTTATCCAACTGGGGCTGATATTTCTTTATTAAAACATCTAATGGAGTTACTTCATCTAAAATTTGTTGATATTCCTTGTCTGAAGCATCATCCAATAATTCAAAACCGCTTTCGGCAAAAAACCATTCAATCAAATCAGAATAAGGCGTTTTTTCTCCAGGTTTTTCTAATTTTTCTATTTTTGGAAAATAGGTCGGAAATAAAGTTCGGATTGCAGAACCAATTAAATATTGTGCCACAACTGCCGCTCCCTCCTGCTCGCCTTCATAAACCAATTCTACTTTTCCTGTAATAGCCGGAATAATTCCCATAAAATCAGACAATCGCAAAACCGTTTTATCTGATCCTGATTTTAAAGCGCGGCGTTCTGCTGTACTAATTAAATTTTCAAAAGCAGTAATACTCATTCTGGCACTCACACCGCTTTTATTGTCAATATATTCACTTTCACGAGCTTCAAAACTAATTTGTTCCAAAATATCTCTGGCTAAACTTGGTACATAAACCACTTCATTTTGGCTTTCGTCCAATTTTGCTTCTTGTTCTGTAATTGTTCTGGCAATTTCAACAGTTTCTGGATAATGCGTCAAAATTTGCGAACCAATTCTATCTTTCAAAGGCGTTACAATACTCCCTCTATTTGTATAATCTTCTGGATTTGCAGTAAAAACAAACTGCATATCAAGTGGCATTCTTAATTTGAATCCGCGAATTTGAATATCGCCTTCTTGCAGAATATTAAACAATGCAACTTGAATTCTGGCTTGCAAATCGGGTAATTCGTTGATTACAAAAATAGAACGATTTGCTCTCGGAATCATTCCAAAATGAATAACGCGATCATCAGCATAAGATAATTTTAAATTTGCCGCTTTTATTGGGTCAACATCTCCAATTAAATCCGCAACGGTAACATCTGGTGTTGCTAATTTTTCGAAGAAACGCTCATTTCTGTGCAACCAAGAAATTGGAGTTTCATCTCCTTTTTCCTCAATTAAATCTTTTGCAAAACGCGAGATTGGATTTAGCGGATCGTCATTGATTTCTGAACCCGCTACAAACGGAATATATTCATCGAGCAATTCGACCATTTTACGCGCCAAACGTGTTTTTGCTTGTCCGCGAAGCCCTAGTAAATTGATGTTATGACGAGAAAGAATAGCACGTTCTAATTCGGGAATTACAGTATTCTCAAAACCGTGAACGCCTTCAAAAACAGGTTTTCCCGATTTGATTTTTTCACGCAGATTATTTCGCAATTCGTCCTTAATGCTTATACTTTTATATCCAGCGGATTTTAATTCGCCTAATGTTTTTATGTTTTTTATTTCCATATTGATGATTTAAAAATTGAAAGATTAAATAATTTAAAAATTCAATTTGTTTTTATTTTATTTTTTTTAACGGAATTTATTACGGAATTCCTTTGCGGAGACGCACTGCTGTGCGCCTCTACGATATGCGTTATGTATATAATTTAAAATTTGCAGAAAGCCTTTTTCACTTTGAATCTTTGCAACTTTGAACCTAAAAACTAGCGTACGCGTTTTTTCCTATTCGTTTCATAATCTTCAAAAATCATTTCGCCGAGGCCTTTTATTCCTGTATAAAATGCTTTTCCTTGATTAGCTTCTGTAAAATGGTTGACAAAACGCTGTAAATAAGGATCATTTGCAATCATAAAAGTCGTAATCGGAATATGCAGTTTTCTGGCTTGTTGCGCCTGAGTATAACATTTGTCAACTATATATTCATCGAGCCCGTTGCTGTTCATATAATAGGAACCATCGCGCTCGCGAACGCAACTCGGCTTTCCGTCGGTAATCATGAAAATTTGCTTATTGGTATTCCGCTTTCTTCGCAAAATATCCATTGCCAATTGAAGTCCAGCAACCGTATTGGTGTGATAAGGTCCAACTTGAAGATAAGGCAAATCTTTAATAGGAATTGTCCAGGCATCATTTCCAAAAACCAGAATATCTAGTGTATCTTTTGGATAGCGAGTTGTAATTAATTCGGCCAACGCCATTGCTACTTTTTTGGCGGGAGTAATTCGGTCTTCGCCGTATAAAATCATGCTGTGGCTGATATCAATCATCAAAACGGTACTCATTTGAGCTTTGTATTGGGTTTCTTCTACTACCAAATCATTTTCGGTCAGCATAAAACTTTCTACGCCGTTATTGATTTGAGCGTTACGAAGGCTTTCTGTTAAGGAAATTCGCTCTAATCCATCGCCAAAATTAAACTCACGGAATTCGCCCGTATGTTCATCGCCATTTCCGGCATGTTTTGTCTTGTGATTTCCGTTTCCGGAACGTTTTAAATTTCCAAAAATCTGGTCTAAAGCCTGCTGGCGAATAGCACGTTCTGTTTTTGCTGTGATGCCAAAACCGTTCGAGCCGTCCTCTTTTACCTCGTCTTTTATGTAACCTTTCTTTTTTAAATCTTCGATAAAATCATCGATCGTGTAGTTTTCGTCGGTCAGTTTATATTCTTTGTCCAACTCACGAAGCCAGTTTATTGCTTCATCAAAATCCCCCGAAGTATGGGTGATCAGCTCTTTAAAAATGCCAAATAGTTTCTCAAACGGAGACTGAAATGGGGCTTCGTACGACTTAAAATAAAAACCTTTTTTAAATTCGTTTTTCATAATTTTAAAATTACGGTTTTTTAGAATTACGAAAAACGAATCGTTTATTAATTTTTAGTTAAAATATCCAACCAAAATCAGCGACTAACAGTGTTAGATATACTAATTATTCAAACTTTCCGTCAACATAATACCATGCATCATTTTCAAATTTAAAAGTCGAAAATTCATAGTGCGTCTGTGGTTTTTGATTGGCATCTAAAAAATAAGCTTTGAATTCGACTGTGTTTTCAGTAAAACTCAAAATTTCTAATTTTTGCCATTTATTTGCTGTCGCCCATCTCAGGATTTCAGCTTTTGAATAAAATTTTCTTTCAGAAATATAAGTGGTTCCCAAAAGATAATCAGCGTTGTGTGTTGCATATGCCGAATATCGAGAGCGCATCAAAGCTAAAGCTGATGGCGCTTTTTGATTTTGCTGAAGATATAATCCGCAACAATTTTCAAAAAGCAATCCAGTGTCGCAAAAACATTTACGACTCGTCATCGACTGCTTCTTCGCCATTAATTTTTACATGAAGCTGATTGAGCAAAACTTGATATCTGCTAATTTCTCTCACTTCTTCATCTTCTTCAGCAAAATCAATCATTTCGTCTAATGTTTCGCTAACTTCAAGCAGTTTGTTATTTGCTTCTCTGTCGTTTTTTGCAGCAATCAAATCAATGATTTCTTGAACGTTTGCTTTTAAGGTTTCAAATTTACTATTCATCTATTTTATTTTTTCGCCACAAATTGCACAAATTTTCGCAAATTTTTAATCTCCATTGTAAATTAGAATTCGTGCTAATTCTTGAAATTCGTGGCAACTTATATTTACTCTTTACTTTCGTTGAACTTTTTCATTATTTCTTTGAGCTTTTCTTTGCGTGAAATCTCGGCCTGTTTTGCTTTGGCTTGGGCTTTGTGCAATTTATCGTTGTGCTTTTTGATATTTCGTTCGTTATTGCGTCCCATAAATTTCTCTTTTAATTTCTTCTAAACTTTTCTCTGTAAAAATCAATTCGGTTATGATTTGCTTTCTTAAATCATCAATATCCTCGTAATCAAAATGTTTTGCCCAAGATGTCAGTTGCTGCAGATTACGAACTTGTTTCAATCTTTTTGTAGTTTCAAAACTTGTTCTTAAAATCGCTTTTCCATCATATTCGGGATTATTTTTATGCTGATAATTAGCAAGATTTTTATCAAAATCAGCACTAATATAATAGAGTTTTTCTTCGGCATTATCAGGATAAAACTCGCTCCATTTTGCAAAACCAATTTTCGTTTTCGATTCGGTTTCAGGATCAAGTGCAATCAAGCGCCATTTGCTGTTTGCTAATCTTCCCCAATGGTTCGAAACACGGTACATTCCTTCTTCAGTATAATAGTAAGCACTTCCAGCTTTGCTTTCAAATTGTTTTTTCAAACCTTCAATTTTATCCGGAAGCACTTCATGAAAAGCACAAAATGTATTTTTAAATGAATTTGGATGTGGCTTAAAATTTTTCTGCATGTGCAAATATACTCAGATTACAGCGAACTCCCTAAAACAAACCTAAATTGCTTACCTTTGCTTTTTAATTTTAAATAAAAGATCATGTCTAAAGATTCAGAACAAAAAATGCCGCAAAAAGGAGTTTTTACCGGTATAATAGAAAAAGATGAAAACAATAATTATTTCTGCGGAGAATATCTTTTAGACTATAAAATGGTTCAGAGTAATTTTAAAGTTGGTGACTGGGTTACGATTAAATCGGTAATTGAAAATCCAAGCGACATTAGCTTCAAACAATATCCAAAAAAATCTAGAAATTTCGATAAGGCGAATCATAAGCCGGAGTAAGTCTTGTTGGAATGAGTGTTTTTTAACGTTTTAATAAAACCTGAAGCCTGAATAAAGTTTTTGTTTCAGGTTTCAGGTTTTGTTGGAACGTGTAATTTTTAACGCAATGAACGCGAAGGTTATTTAATTGGACGCAATACATTGAGAATAATAAGTTCGCAAAGCTTTATCTACAAAAAGCTTTGCGAACTTTATGTTTTATAAACATTTTGCTTAAAAAATCTTTGTGCTCTTTGCGTAAACCTTTACGAGCTTTGTGTTAGAAAAAAAACTTTGTACTCTTTGCGTAAACCTTCACGTACTTTGCGTTAAAAAACATCAGTTAACGATTTAATAAAACTTGAAGCGTGAATAAAGTTTTTATTTCAGGTTTCAGGTTTTGTTGGAACGTGTAATTTTTAACGCAAAGAACGCTAAGGTTATTTAATTAGACGCAATACATTGAGAATAATAAGTTCGCAAAGCTTTATCTACAAAAAGCTTTGCGAACTTTATGTTTTATAAACATTTTGCTTAAAAAATCTTTTGTGCTCTTTGCGTAAACCTTTGCGAGCTTTGTGTTAGAAAAAAAAAACTTTGTGCTCTTTGCGTATACCTTTGTGAACTTTACGGTTAAATAAACTTACAGTTAAGTTTTTTCAATATTTTTTCCATCAAAAGTAAAAAGTTAAAAAAAAGTGTACCTTTGCAAAAAATTTGTCGATTTGAACTAATTAATATCGATTTCAAACTAATAGACAAGTAGTTACCTTTTATTTATGAAAAAAATAGTTGAATACCGCAAGTTACTAAACGTAGAAAAAACTGCAGAGCTAAAAGATTTAAAAACAATTTATCGTAATGCGATGAAAGAATCTCATCCAGATAAATTTGTTGGAAACGAGGCAGGTTTAAAAGAGGCAGAAGAAAAAAGTAAAACAATCATTGAAGCTTACCACTTTTTAGTAAGTATTCACCCTGATACAATCAAACTTAATTTACCTGAGTACACAGAAACAATTTCAACTTGCTCTATCACAGATTTTAAATTTGTTGAAGGACGTTTGATTATTGATTTTTCTAACGGAAGTGTTTACGAATACATCAGCGTACCAAAAGCAACTTACGTGAAAATGGTAAATGCAGATTCTCCTGCAAGATTTGCAAAAAGACATATCTTGAACGCTTTTACTTGGAGAAAGAAAACAAACCAAGAATAGTTTTTACACCAAAAATATACCTAGAAGCACTCCTATAACAGAGTGCTTTTTTTATGCCCAAAAAATGCTAAATTGTTTATTTTCATTCAAAATAACGAAACAATTAATAGTTCTCGATTACATAAAATCACCAAAATACTTGATTTTAAACACTTTATCACTTAAAAAACTATAACAAAATTTTAGGTTACAAAATTCTTGATGTTCTATATTTTTAAATACTTTTGTTGCACAAATCAATTAACTAATTAATTTTTATAAATGAAAAAAATATTTTTTTTACTTACAGCTTCTGTAGCAATTATTTCATGCAGCAAAGTTAAAGACGGAGAGTATCTAATTACAGGAACTGCAACTGGAATTGCAAATGGAAAAACAATCATTCTTCAAGGTCAAGATCCAGTAACACATATGACAGTTGCCCTTGATACAGTAAAAGTTGAAAACGGAAAATTTGAAATAAAAGGAAAAGTAACTGAACCAGCTTTTCATACTTTGATTCTTCAAGACGCTAATGCTCCAATTCCATTTATCTTAGAAACAGGAGAAATTGCAATTGCAATTGATAAAGATAGCATCCACAAATCTAAAATTACTGGAACTTACAACAACGAAGAGTTTGTGAAATTTCAAGACGAACTTAACAAAACTTCTAAAAGGTTAATGGATTTCCAAAAAAACAATACTGCTAAAATGCAACAAGCTCAACAAGCTCAAGATACAGCAACTATCAACGGTTTGATGAAGCAATATATGGAAATTCAAACAGAGGTTCAAGCAGATACTAAAAAGAAATACATTACTTATGCTGAATCTCACCCAAAATCATTCATTTCTGCTTTAATCGTAAAAGGAATGTCTGAAGATCCAACTGCTGACGCTAAAAAAGTGGAAAGCATTTACAACTCTCTAGATGAGTCAGTAAAAAACACTACTCCTGGAAAAGAAGCTAAAACAAAAATTGGTCAAGCAAAATTGCCAACTGTAGGTGCATCAGCAGCTCCAGTAGGTAGCGCTAAATGAAGAGCAGATTTTTCAGCTCCTAATCCAGAAGGGAAAATGGTTTCGCTTAAAGAAAGTTTAGGCAAAGTAACCATCGTTGATTTCTGGGCTTCATGGTGTGGACCATGCCGCAAAGAAAACCCGAATGTAGTAGCAATTTACAAAGAATTACATTCAAAAGGATTAAATATAATTGGTGTTTCTTTAGACAAAGAAAAAAGCAAGTGGACTGAAGCTATCGCAAAAGATGGTTTAACTTGGACACATGTTTCAAATCTAAAATTTTGGGATGAACCAATAGCAAAACAATATCAAGTTGAATCAATTCCAGCAACATTTATTCTTGATGCATCAGGAAAAGTAGTAGCTCAGGATTTAAGAGGTCCAGAATTGAGAGCAAAAATTTTAGAGCTTTTGGCTAAATAATTTCAATAATAATAGAATAAAAAATCTCCCTAGTGGAGATTTTTTTTTGTTCAGTACCGAAATTTGAAAGCAAATCAATTTTGCGTCAAAAAAGTGGATGTTATTATTTCATTTTTTTATCAATAAAAGCAATAGTTGCCCACTTTCACAAATGGCAAAGTAGTACTAAAACCGACAAACCAAACGAAAGAATAATCTTGTTTTTTAAAATAAATAAAAAAAATACAACAGAAGTATATTTTTATTTTATTCAATTCCAACCGATTAAAAAACAACTTTAAAATAACTTAAAATTAAGTGCTTTTTTTATTTGGAAATGTAGAAAACGTTCCTATCTTTGCAACCGCTTATAACAACAAAGCGCAACAATGCTGAGATCGGGGAGATACTCAAGCGGCCAACGAGGGCAGACTGTAAATCTGCTGTGTAAACTTCGCAGGTTCGAATCCTGCTCTCCCCACGGAAAGGCCAAAAAGGCGGAAAACTTAAAGTTTTCAATCTTTTCAAAAAGCCACAAAAATATCTGAAGACCTGCAAATTCAACGATTTGCAGGTTTTTTTTATTTTAGGCCTGTTTTCAATATTTATAAATCCTCACAAAATTAAAGGTGCAGAATAGGTGCACTTTCCGGCGCGCTGAAAAGTGCACCAGAAACAGTAAAAATCCCTTATATCATAGGGGTTAACGAGATTAACGACTTGATTTGGCAGTAATATTATTCTACATTTATTAATTTAAAAAGTAGGATTATGTTGGAAAGCAGTTTTGGTTTGGGATTCTTTTTAAAAAGACCCAAAATAGAAAGTAAAAGTTCTGTCGCATATGCAAGAATCAAATATAAGAATTGAAGTAATTTAAAAGTTAGCCCGCCAATTTACAGAATGATTTAAACATAGTTGTACCATGTCCAATCATCTGATTCTTTCTCAGCATATGCACAACTTCAATTCCGCTCAATGTTCGTCTTGCCGATTCAAAGCTTTTAAAGCCTAACCCATTTTGTATCCTCCATTTTATAAATCGATGGTCCTGTTCTACAATATTGTTGAGATATTTACACTGCCGAATTTTAACCTTTGAGAATGAACGCTTGTTATAGACTTTGATAGCGGCAGTATTAAATCCACTTTTATCAATATTTATTACTCTTGGCTTGTAGTTATTACTAATTGCTTTAATTAGTAATGACTGAGCACTCATTCTCTGTCTTTTTCTGGTCAAAAGAAAGTCTACTGTATTGCCTAATTTATCTACCGCTTGATATAAATAACACCAAATACCTTTTACTTTGATATAGGTTTCATCCAATCTCCAACTCGCCCCTACTCTGACTTTTCTCTTCTTCATCTCTGACTCAAGCAAAGGTGCAAACTTATAAAACCAGCGCTCAATAGTAGCATGATCAACAGAAACTCCTCGCATTTTCATGATCTCTTCAACATCCCGATAGCTTAATGTAAACCTAAGCTTAAAATATACTGCCTGCAGTATAATAGACTTCGGATAGCAATGACCTTTAGTATTCATGAGTTTAAGAGTTTAAGAATTTAAAAAGGCAAAGATAAAACTTAGCTTTAGATGCGACAGAACCGTTTTCATGACTATTTCTATGTTTTTATTATTTAATGTTTTAACAAATTAATTCGTATAAGCTGCTACCCATTTTGCCTTAATAGTAGCACGAGCTTCTATAAATTCTTTATCAGTTCCTTGAGCAATGGCATCAAGCGGGAAACGAAGGGGTCTCTCCCCTTTTTTCATATTTACCAATTTTAGAATACCATCAGCAATAGTTTGCGGGTTCATATCAAACTGAGCCATTTTTCCAAATAAGGCAGTTCCTAATGCGTTGAATTTTTCTGTTGCAACATCGCCGTATTCTTCAATAATTGCCGTTTTATCGGCGTGAATACCAGCTTTAGAACCGTTATTCATTTCTGTTGGATAAACTCCTGGCTGAATACTAACGTTTTCGATTCCGTAATCTGCAAGTTCATCTTGCAATCCTTCAGTAAAACTTTCTACCACTAATTTTGATGCGATATACGGAACCATAAAAGGAAGTGTGTGTCCGCTTGCTCCGGTCGTAATGTTAATCACAAGTCCGTTTTTTTCTTTTCTCATAGAAGGAAGAACCGCTTGATACATACGGAGTACGCTGTACACGTTTACATCGAACATTTTGCGAACCTGATCAATAGAGTAACCTTCAAGCAAACCAAAACCGCTTACAGCTGCATTATTAATTAGGACATCAATTTTTCCGTATTTAATCAATACTTTTTCAATTGCTTTATTAACCGATGCATCATCTGTAACATCGATATTTACTACTTCAATATTTTCGATTGCTTGTAATTCTTTCGCGGCAGCGGCATTTTTATCATTTGTGTTGCGCATTCCTGCAATTACTGAGTGACCCGCATTTGCTAATGTAATAGCTGTTAATTTTCCAAAGCCTGTACTTGTTCCTGTAATAAAAATTGTTTTTGACATGATTTCTAATATTTAAATGTTTATAATGTTTGTTTCTTTTGAACATTACAAAGTTGCGACGAACACAAGACCTGAACATTGATTAGAAATAAGTAAAAACTTGATCTAGATCAAGAGTTTTGAAGAGGGCATAAAAAAAGGAGCTCTAAAAGCTCCTTAATAGTTTATTTTTTTGCCGTTTGTTTTCGAATACGGCTTAATGTTTCTGGTGTCATGCCGAGATATGAGGCAATCATAGTTTGAGGAATTCTGGAAGCAAAACCCGGATATTTGTTTATGAAGTTCAAATACTTTTCTTCGGCAGTCAAAGTCAGTGAAGCCTGAATTCTGTTTTGAGCAGCTATAAAACTTCTTTGCAAAATAGTATTGACCATAGTATTAAACGCTGGAATTTCTCTACAGAGCAATTCAAAATTTTCATGAGTAAAAAGCACAAGCTCTGTGTCTTCAATAGCATCAATATTAAAACGCGACGGCTGTTGCATCATTAAGCTTTCACGATCTCCTGTCCACCAATTTTCGATGCTGAAGCTATTTACATGTTCGCTTCCTTTTTCATCGACTGTGTAAGTTCTAACACAGCCCTGAGTGATAAAAGCATCGTATTTCCAAATATCTCCTTCTTGAAGCAGATATTGCCTTTTGCGAAGTTTTTTTATAATGGCAAATGATTGTATTCGTTCTGATTCTGCTTGTGTCAGTTCAGCTTTTTCTTCTAGATACTTTTGGAATATTTCATACATATCATGTAAAATTATACAAAAGACTGTGGAAGAGCAAATTTTTGAGAGTCTATAAAATTCATGAAATGCACTTTTATTCTCATCGCATTTTAAAGATTTTACAAAGATTCAAAAAAATCATAGGCTCTTTTCTCAGCATACGAATACATGGAGTCACGAAGCGGAAAAGCGCAATGTCCACCATATTTTGGTGTTTCCAGATACACAAATGCACTGTTCTTTGCAATAGTTCTCGGATAACATCTTTCGCCCAAAAAAGGATCGTCAAGCGAATTGATAATTAAAACCGGAGTCGTAATATTTGGAAGTGAAAATTCGGGAGAAACGCGCTCATAATAATCTTCCCGACTTGCAAAACCATGAAGTGGCGCTGTAAAATATTGATCAACTTCATCAAAAGAAGAAATTTTGTCGATTTGATCTCGGTTTACAAAATCAGGAAATTGAGCCGCTTTGTGTTTCAGTTTTCTTTTAATATCAATGGTAAAATTCTTTAAATAAACGCGGTTGAAACCTTGCTTCAGAACTTCTGCACTTGTTGCAATGTGTGTTGGCACTGAAATCGAAACCCCAGCTTTTATGCGTTCGTCGATTTTTGTCCATCCTAAATAATTCAAAAGCTGAACGCCACCCATTGAATATCCAATCAAATAAACTTCTTTAAATCCTTTTTTTAAAGCAAACTGTACAACCTCATCAAGATCGTCAACAGCACCGTGATGATACAACCTTGGCAATCGGTTCATTTCGCCACCACAAGTTCGATTGTTCCATGCAAAAATTGAAAAACCTTTGTTTTGGAAGTAAGCTGCACAACTATTATTGTAGGTTCTGCGGGAATCGCCTTCTAAACCATGACATAAAATGACTGCTTTTTTAGAATCGTTTATAATGAAATCAACATTGATAAAATCGCCATCATTTAATTCTAGTTTTTCTCTGGTATATTCAGGAACCTCAAATTTTTTAAACAAAGCGGCATAAATAGTCGAAACATGCCTATTGCGATGAATTACAGAAGGTGAATTGTATTCTGATTGCTCAATTATTGGCATAATAACTAGTTTTGTGGTACTTATTACAAAGCTAAGAAATCAATCAATATGTAGTGTAATACTGTCAATTTTTATTTTGCTTTTTTGGAAAATAGCAATTAAAAGACTTAAAAATAGGAATGTTTACAGTAGAATTTATTTTTTTTCAAAATAAAGATAATTGGAGCCATTGCCATCACGCAATCGAACTTGTGAATTATTAAATTCAAACAACTTCCAATTATTATTTAGTTTTTTAAGCGGGTCAGAACTAAAATTCACTTTTAATTCCCTAACATTATTCTGCAAACTAGTTTCCCATTGACCAGTTTCTGAAATTGAGCCTTTGGTGGCAACTACAGTTTGATCACTTTTAAAAACAAATGAATAATCAGTGTACAATGAAGTTTTATCTGAATCGCTAAAAAAGTACGGTATTTTCCAAGTTCCTTTAGTTATTGCTGCAACAAAATCAAGGGTTACGATATTATTTTCAGGACAATAATCAATCGCATATTTTATGGCATTTTCGAAATCTAAATTATTCGAAATTGTTTTGGTCTGATTATTATAATCGACTATAGAAATTGGATATTTCAAAGAAATATACTGACTCGCATTCAGGTTTTTTATGAAATTAAAAAAAGTCTGATCGCTTATAATTGTTGCCGAACTTGCTATTTGGTTTGAAGTATTGTAAATATTAATGGTGATTGGATAATTGATATTTAAGCCATTAATTTTAGATAAAAGATCAGGATATTGATTCCAATAATCGATTAGCGAATTAAAATCGGCTTCATTTGGAATATTTTTCTCGATGTAATTATAATACACCATAGTTACCGGAAAATTTATCTTTACAACATCAGCGTCAGAATTGCTTGCGTTGATATTATCAATTACTTTTTGATAATCTGCGGAGCTGTTTATAGCAATTTGCGTGTTGTTCACTGTAACTGTGTACGGAGGTTTTATGGTACAATATGTTGAGCCGTCGATTACATTATCCTGAACGGTTGGCACCATGGCAACTCTTTGCAAATATGATGTTAGTGGAGACGAATTTGTAATTGTTCCCTGCGTATTACTAGTCTGTTCGTCCATTTCATTCTGACATGACAACAAGAACACAACAACAACTATTGATAAATATTTTTTAAACGGGAACATACTCATATTTTTACAAATGTAATAAAATTTAAGAAACTGTTTTTCAATAAATTCGGCATTACGATTTTTCATTTTTCTTTTATAAAGCTCAAATATTGCTCGAAAATAACATTTTAGATATCTATAGAACAATCGGCTTCACTTTTACCCTACTTAATGTAAAAACAAATACTTTTGTACGATACCAAATTGAAATTCTAAATGCCAACTAAAAACGAATCAAACACTTGCGATGAGTTTATTTTCTCGTCTTTCTTTAAAAGCCATATTAAAGCGCTTAGAAATTTTCTTTTTTACAAATTTGGCAATCTCGATCAAGCAGATGATGTAGCGCAGGAAGCATTTGTAAAACTTTGGCAAAACTGCTCACAAGTGCCACTCGAAAAAGCAAAATCATACATTTATACCATTGCCAATAATAGCAGCCTCAACCAAATTGCGCATCAAAAAGTTGTTTTGAAATATGAAAAAAATTTCACGGGTTTGGATAAAACCAATGAGAGCCCAGAATATCTTTTAGAAGAAAAACAATTTCAATCCAAACTTTTGAAAGCTATTGAAAATTTGAATGAAAAACAGCGCGTCGCTTTTTTGATGCATCGAATTGATGGGAAAAAATACAGTGAAATTGCTGAGGAATTAAACATTAGCGTAAAAGCGGTCGAAAAGCGCATTCATTTAGCTTTATTAAGCTTGCGTAAAGAAATTGATTTATAAAAGTAGGGTAAACGGAGTTCCAATTGTTTTAATTATACAATACAAGAAAATGAAAAAAAATCGCTTATTAGCAAAATGGCTTAACAATGATTTGTCTCAGGACGAATTAGCGGCATTTGAAGCAAGTCCCGATTTTGAAAAATATCAAAAGATTAAAAATTACACAGATCATTTGACAATGGATGATTTGGATGAAAATGCTATGCTTTCTAACATTCTGAAACAGAAAAAAGCAACTCCAAAAGTAGCTCCATTGCATAAAAAATGGGCTTTTCGAGTGGCTGCAATATTTGTCTTAGCCTTGGGAGTTACATTTGCATTTAATTTTTTCATGCCTGAAACACACACAGCTGGCTTTGGAGAGAAAACTTCTTTTTCATTACCCGACAATTCTGAAGTAGTATTAAATTCAGGTTCAGAAATAAATTATAAAAAATGGAACTGGGAGAATCACCGAAGTCTCGACCTAAGCGGGGAAGCCTATTTTAGAGTTTCTAAAGGAAGACGTTTTGAAGTGCACACACGTTTGGGAAAAGTTACTGTTTTAGGAACGCAATTTAATGTCAAAGTCAGAAAAAACAGATTTGATGTAGTTTGTTATGAAGGGCGCGTAAAGGTAAATTACGCAAATTCTCAAATCGTATTGACGCATGGCCAAAGTGTTAGTTTTGAAGATCAAAAACAAACCAACATCAACGTAAATACTTTGAAACCGGAATGGATTGACAATCAAATGGCTTTTTATAAAGAGAATATTCGAAGCTTGGTAGACGAAGTTGAAAGACAATACAACATCACGATAGAATTAAACACAAAAGACACAACATCATTATTTACAGGAAAATTACCAGCAAAAGACTTAAATGTAGCTTTGCAAATTATTAGTACGACATATCATTTAGAGGCTAAAAAAGTATCAACTAATAAAATAATATTTGACGAAAAGTAAATGTTGCTCCCCAAACAATTTCGTTTTTTGTTTTTCCACTTTTTTCTGGTCCTCACTCTTTTTGCGCAGGACCAAGGAAAAGTTATGCCCATTAAAAAAATCATATTCGAAATTGAGCAGCAACATCAAGTAAGCTTTAATTATACCGAAGACAATATTTCTGGGTTAGAATTAATTCCGCCCAAAAAATCACTTTCGCTGGAGCAAAAACTGGAATATCTTTCTAAAAACACCAATCTTTCTTTTGAAAATATTGGAAACAAATTCATTAATATTTACAAGAAAAATGAAGAACCACAAATCATTTGTGGCTACGTTTTTTCTAGTGTTGACAAAAAGCCTATTGAAAATGCCAATATAAATTTGCCAAATAAAACGCAAACGCGAACAGATTCAAACGGTTATTTTGAATTTAAAAAAGGGCAAGAAAACACTTTTTTAATTTCTCATATTGGTTTTGGAACCAAAAAAATTATAGTGCCTAATAGTAATTCCAAAAATTGTCCTCAAATATTTTTAGAGCCTGAAATCACTGAACTTCACGAAATTAAAACCAACGCTATTTTGGCTTCAGGAATTTCGAAAAATATTGATGGCTCATTTGAAATAAAGCCCAAAAAATTCGGAATTCTTCCTGGGCTTATCGAACCAGATGCTTTGCAAACCATGCAACAAATTCCGGGTGTAAACAGTATTGATGAAAGTGTTTCGAGCATCAATGTGCGTGGCGGAACGCATGATCAAAATTTGTTTTTATGGAATGGAATCCGGATGTATCAAACGGGGCATTTTTTTGGATTAATATCGGTTTTTAATCCAAATTTGGCGCATACCATTTCGATTTATAAAAACGGAAGTTCTGCTTTTTATGGCGAAAGCGTTTCAAGCGTTGTTGCCATTTCATCAACTCCAGAAACTGCTGAGAAAAACTCTTTTAGCGCCGGAATCAATATGATTAATGCTGATATTTATGCCAAATACAATCTTTCTAAAAAAAGCTACATCGAAATTTCAGCACGCAAATCTATTACTGATTTTGTAGAAACGCCAACTTATAAAGAGTACTTCAACAAAGTATTTCAAAACACTACCATTACTGATTTTTCAGATAAACAAAACGTCGATTATCGGAGCGACAAGAAATTTGGTTTTTATGATGCAACGCTAAAATACGCTCAAAAAATAGGCGAAAAAGATCAAATCATTCTGGATTTAATTACGATTAAAGATAATTTGGAAGTTTTTCAAAATGCCACAGTGTATGATATTTTTAGATCAGAAAACAACACTTTACGCCAGCAAAATTATGGAGGAAATCTGGCTTGGAAACGAAATTGGAATCGCTTTAATACGACTAAAATTAATGTCTATAATTCGGCTTACGAACTTTTGGCGGATCAAAAAACAACTTTTGGAAATCAAATTGTCATTCAGGAAAACAAGGTAAATAATAACGGAATCAATTTAGAGAACAATCATATTATCAATTCCAAATTCATTTTAAATGATGGCTATCAGTTTAATGAAATTGGAGTTACAAATCTGGAAGATGTTACCAATCCTGATTTCTATCGAAAAGTTAAAGATGTTTTGAGAACTCACGCCTTAATTTTGGAAGGAAAATACAACGATACACTTTCAAGAGTCTATTTTAAAGCAGGAACCCGACTTAATTATATCGAAAAATTCAAGAAATTTATTGCTGAACCTCGAATTCAGTTTGGATATGGCATTACAAAAGATCTAAATTTAGAATTGCTTGGTGAATTGAAAAGTCAAAATTCGCAACAAATCATTGACTTACAGAAAGATTATTTTGGAATTGAAAAAAGACGTTGGATTATTTCTAATGACTCGACAATTCCTATTCAAAAAAGCAAACAACTTTCTTTAAACTTATCTTACGAAAAAAAAGGCTGGCTGTTTGATATTGAAAATTTTTATAAAAGAGTATCAGGAATTACAACTTCCAGCCAAGGTTTTCAGAATCAATTGGAGTTTGTAAAAATCACCGGCGATTATGAAATTTGGGGCGCAGAAATGCTTGTTCAGAAAAAAATGAATCATTTTTTGACTTGGTTGAGTTATACCTATAATCATAATAATTATCATTTTATTTCTTATGAATATCCTGTTTTTCCGAACAATTTTGAAGTCATGCATACGACAACTTGGGCAGGGATTTATGAAAAAAACAATTTTAAAATCGCATTAGGCACAAAATGGACTTCGGGCCGACCAAAAACTTCTCCAGACGATTCTCAAATTGACAATACTAATCCTGTATTGATTTACAACAGACCTAATAATACCAATTTGCACACTTTTGCGCAGGTCAATTTTTCCTCAACGTATAAATGGGAAACCGATGCAGGAATTCAGTACAAATTAGGAATCTCCATTTTAAATATCTTAAATAGAAAAAACGAAATCAGCGAATATTATAGAATAAGTTCGCTGACAAATTCTATTGAAGAAGTAGAAACTTTTTCACTTCAAAGAACTCCAAATGTGAGCTTTAGAGTTTCATTTTAATCTTCTTCCTACTTGTTTCGTCTGGAAACCATGTATTTTTTTACTTTTTTTTTCAAAAAATATCAATTTTTAAGGTAGGGTAAATTACCTCGATGCTGTTTTACTATTGAATCTTATCAAAATAGTAAAATATGAGCCCTTTAAAAAACTTGAAATTATATCCGCTCGGCTATTTTTTTTGCGACAGTTCATAACTCCAAACCATTGAACAAAATGTCCCTTAAAATCAAGCCCAAACCTTGATGTTGAAAATTTAAACCAAAAAGACTTTACGGTTTTGTAAAGTCTAAAATTTCCATTTTAACATAACTTAAATCAAAACAGCAATGAAATTAAAATCAATTAAACTCGCGACAACTGTCCTGGCAATCTCTACATTTTTTTTAAGCTGCAGCAGTGATAATGGCAATGATACCACTACGCCTACTCCAACGCCTATTCCCGAAACAAAAACAGAAATCAATCTTTCTACAAGCACTTCACTCGGATCATACCTTTCAGACAAAAGTGGACGATCATTATATTTTTTCGCAACTGATGCAAACGGGCAATCTTCATGCACAGGTGGATGCGAAGCTTTTTGGCCTGTTTTTTTTGTGGATAATTTAACCACTGAAAAATTAGGAGCTGGATTAACAGTAGCTGATTTTGCAACGATAACTACTCCTTCAGGCAAAAAACAATTAACATACAAAGGATGGCCATTGTACTATTATGCACCAATGTCATCTAGTGGCGCATATGGCGGTGCTGGTACAAACACACCAGAAGATCCAGGAAAAACATCTGGTGATGGAGTTGATGGCACTTGGTTTATCGCAAAACCCGATTATTCTATCATGATTGTGAGAAGCCAGCTTGTTGGGCATGACGGAAAAAATTACAAATCAGATTATACTTTAGGCGATGGCGCAACAACTTATTTTACAGATGCCAAAGGATTAACTCTATATACTTTCAAAAACGACAATTTCAAGAAAAATAATTTCACAAAACAAGATTTTTCAAATAATGCAGTGTGGCCAATTTATGAAACCGATAAAGTGGTTGTTCCTTCTATTCTTGATAAATCAAAATTCAGCTCGATTACTGTTTTTGGAAAAGTGCAACTGACTTATAATGGATGGCCTCTGTATTATTTTGGACAAGATGCCGGCGTGAGAGGCGCTAACAAGGGAATTAGTTTTCCGAGTCCAGGAATTTGGCCTGTTCCAGTAAAAGACATACCGCTTGCGATATAAATCATCGAAACGAGAAATGAAAAGAAAAATCAAAATAATCATCTCGATAGTTTTAGCAATTGGGCTAATTGCTTTCTTCGGTTATAACTATGTTATGCATGGCGGTCCTCGGAATTTGGCAAATGAAAAAACAGATTTCACCACGACCTCAGCATCCATTACAGCCGAATTTATGTCAGATTTAGAAGCCGCCAATAAAAAATACCTTGAAAACGCGGTAGCAATAAAAGGAAAAATTACAGCGGTGAATTCAAAAGAGGTGATTCTAGACGGTACCATTATCTGCAATTTTAAAAATCAAGATTTATCCATTAAAGAAGGGCAAATCGCTACTGTAAAAGGAAGAATTATTGGATATGATGATTTGATGGGCGAAGTAAAACTAGATCAATGTTTTATAATCAAAAATTAATTAAATGAACGTAAAATTATTTTTATCCCTGGCATTTTTTCTTTCAGTCATTGGCCAAATATCGGCGCAAGATGATTTGCTGAAAGAATTGGATACAATAAAACCAAAGGAAAAACAGACCGAAACTTTAGCTTTTAAAGGACTGCAAATCTGCAATATGCAATCCACAAAATTGACAGCAAAAGGCGAATGGTATGTTTTGATTTCTCATCGTTTTGGCGATTTGACGCAAGGTTTTGAGAATTTCTTTGGTTTAGATGATGCTTACACTAAACTGGGAGGAATTTACGGTGTTACAGATTGGCTTTCAGTTGGAGCGTCAAGACAGACCAATAATAAAATTTATGAATTGACCTTAAAATACAGATTAAAAACACAAGAAGTTGACGGCTTTCCTGTGACCATCGTAGGTTATAACACCATGGATATCAATACCAATTTAAGTACGGATCAATATCCGTACTTAAAATTCAATAATCGATTGGCTTTTACTACACAATTATTAGTGTCAAGACAGTTTTCTGATAAGATTTCACTTGAAGTAAACCCGATTTACATTCATAAAAATCTTTATGACGAAACCACTGAGCAAAAAGATCAATTTGTGGTTGGACTTGGTGGACGATATAAATTCACAAAACGATTGAGCATGAATCTTGAGTATGCGCCTCGAATAAATGCTCCAGAAAATGAGGTCTATCACAACTTGGTTTCATTAGGATTGGATATCGATACTGGAGGACATATTTTTCAAATGGTGTTCTCAAACTGCCAAACTATGAATGATGTTTATGTATTCTCAAATGCAACTGGAAAATGGAACGGTGGCAGTATTTACTTCGGATTTAATCTCTACAGAGTTTTTTAAAATTAATACGAAATTCTATGAAAAAAATAAAAATTTGTCTGATAGCAATCTCTAGCGTGTTCATTACTTCTTGTGAATCCAATACTTACAGCGAAATAAGTCCGCCGGCCGGAAACCCAACTTATGTAGCAAACATCGAACATATTATGGAACACAATTGCCTTAGTTGTCATTCTGGAACAGCTTCTCAATATCCTAATTTAGAAACCTACGAAGGAGTAAAAAATGCATGTACCAATGCTAATTTAATCTGCAGGATAGAATCTGAATCTTGCGGACAAAGAATGCCTTTAGGAGGAAGTTTGCCTCAAAGCGATATTGATATGATAAAACTTTGGGCAACAAACGGATTTATAAAAGAATAAGTTAATACAATGAAAAAAATAGCATTTTTTGCAGTATTTCTTTTTGTGGGAAACTTTGTTTTCTCGCAAAAAGTTATGACCCGAACCGGACAAGTAAAATTTGAAGCTTCAGTGCCTTCGTTTGAGCCTGTTGCGGCCACAAATAATTCGGTTTCAGCAATTTTTGACAAATCAAATGGTGAATTTGCAGTTTTGGCATTGATAAAAGCATTCAAATTTGAAATTCCGTTGATGGAAGAACATTTTAATGAAAATTATATGGAATCATCCGTATATCCAAAAGCAACTTTTAAAGGTAAAATCATAAATTTTGATGCTACAAAATTAAGTATCTCCAAAAAATATGATGTCGAAGGCGATCTGACCATACATGGTGTTACAAAAAAGATTAAAACCAAAATCAGTGTGGTCTTGAAGGAAGGAAAAGTATATCTCTCCAACAATTTTACTGTTAAAGCACAAGACTTTAATATAAAAATACCAAGTCTTGTAAAAAGTAAAGTTTCAGAAAATGTGAACATTGCTCTGGACCTTACACTTGATGAAAAATAATCTTTTTTTAATCCTAAAATTATCAAATTATGAAATCTCTATTCAATTTCTCGGTACCCTTACTATTGTTATTTATTGGAGTTTCTTGTTCCAGTAATGATGACAATTCTAGCCCTCCCGCTCCTATAATAGTAACGTTCAACGCTACCATGAATGGCGCAAATGAAGTTCCTGCAAATGCTTCAACAGCAACAGGAACAGCAACTTTGAGTTATAATAAAACTACAAAAATCTTTACCGTTACTGTAACGTATTCCGGTTTAACACCAACTATGGGACATATACATATGGGTGCCGCAGGCACAAATGGTCCTGTAATTTTTCCATTCTCTAGTTTGGCATCTCCTATTAGCTATACTAGTGCAGCACTAACTGCTGCTCAAGAAACAGATCTTATGGCTAATAATTATTATATAAACTTACATTCTGAAGCTTTTTCAGGAGGCGAAATAAGAGGGCAACTCATTACTTCTAATCCCGCTGGAAGCCCTGCTGGTGGCGGAGGTGGTGGAGGCTACTAACTTTTTTTTATTAAATTTATGTTGATTACAAAAAGCCTTACTGTTTAGATAGTAGGGCTTTATTTTTTTAGTAGTTTTATTTTAGAGGAGAACTTCTATTGCAACTGACTTTCTAAAAGCTTTTGTAACATAGTCAGGTCTTCGTCGTCATTTAATTCTGTGTTTTGATAAACAAGCTTGCCTGTTCCATCAATTAAAAAATACTGTGGAAAACTAGTTACATCTAAGATATTCTGTATTTTATCTCCCTGAACATAAGCAGGAAGATCACATGTTTGCAACCAAGGCATTTGATATTTATTTAAAGAATTCAACCAAATATCAGCTGTAGGATCCGTTGAAATAGAGATTAGCTGCAACCCTTTTGATTCATATTTTTCATTAAGAATTTTCAACGTTGGGATCTTCCTTATGCATGGCGCGCAACCTTTTGACCAAAAACAAAGAAGTATAAGTTTTTTATTTTTAAAAGATAATGGAACTTCAAAATGTTGACCTTTGTCTGTTGAAAAAGAGAAATTAGGCAATATATGACCTACTGTGAGTGACAGCTGTTTCTGAATGTATTTATCAACTGATTTTCCTAAATAGGTTTCTTTCAGATTATTGCTTAATTTATTGTAAATACTATTAAGCCTTTCAGGAGAAATTGGATGATTACCTTTTATTACATCTTTATTAAAAAGATACAATGAGATATAGGCATCAGGATATGATTCAACAAACTTTATTCTTTTGATTAATACTTTTTCTCTCAAACCAGAAACAATTGTCCATAAGGAATCTTGCTTGCTTAATGGCAAATGTTTGCTTTTCGCATCATAATAAATATTAAAAGCTGCTTTGGCACTGTCAACACTTGGTTTTGTCAAACGCTCGTATTCCTTTTTTTCTTTTACAAAAGGAACATTGGAAAATTTAAAATCGTTTAAATTATCTTTTTCATTAAGCTTTACGATTTGAATCTTCATATCTTTTGGGCCAATAAATAAAAAACTCCCTCCAAGATGTTTATTGTCTTTCTGAACATCTAAATAAGCAGGTTCATAACTGTCCGTAATTTCGCCCGACAAATAGAATTTGCCATTTTTCTCTTTTGCACTTATAGAAGTAAAAGCATTATTTTGTGACGAAAGTATAATATCAACCCCTTTATATTGAGAAGGAATAGTTCCTGAAATCGAAAATTTATGTTGTGCACTCAACGTGAGACAAAAACATATCATTAAAATAATAATCGCATTTTTTTTCATAATTATAAAAATTAAAATCGTTCTTTGAGTTAATGCTCAGAAACAAGACATTCTAAAATAAAGCAAAAAACGAGTTAACTATATAAATTAACTCGTTTCTTGGTTTAGCTTTCTTTGGGGCATCAAGCTACTTTTTCATTTTATATCTCAAATTTTACTTTGAGAAAAAAATTAAATTTTGCTTTCATCTGCAACAGCATCTTCCCATTTATCCCACATTTTGACACCCGCATCATAACCATCATAACCATAGTTCTGACTTAACTGTCCTTTAATGTTTGGTTCGATAGCAAGTCTATATGGAATTGGCCAGTAATTATTACGTTTGTCCATAGTATAAAATTTCACACCCGGCTTAATCGAAATACCATTTGGATATTTATTGTAAAGCGTGTAATGTACAATACGCTGCCACCAGTAACTTCCTCCAGTTGCATCTTTCCCAGATTGTTTGTCCCAATTTGCGACACTATAAGTATTACCCCATTCATCTGGTTTTCCACTCATAGCCAAACAGTGCGAAATACGTTTTAATTCTACATTTCTCCATTCTTCCATATAAAGCTCTCTTCCTCTTTCTGCGCAAATATCACCAATTGTTACAGTAGTGTACATTTGTGTCGCTTTTGCTCTTGCTCTAACAACATTCACATCCTGCGCAGCTCCAGTAACATTACCTTGATAAAAACGAGCTTCCGCACGTAAAAGATACGTTTCAGCTAAACGATAAATGTACATATGCGCACTTGCACCTGCAGTAGCTCCTTGAAAATCATTTGCTGCCGGATTAGCTTCAGCTACCACATCATGATAAAAGATTTTATAATGAGGGAAATCAAACCAATCACGAATAGAATCTTGTGCCAACAGTTTTCCTGCCGCATCTTTCATTCTAAAGTTTTGTCCCGCCCATGTAGCACTTCCGCCTGCGCCAGGAGCATATTTAAGATCTTCCATATTCACCCAGTTACCTACAGTACTGTTATGTCTAAGATCTTGTTTGTCTTCAACACCATTTACAACCCACATAGGATGTTGTGAATAATATGAACCACTGATTGTACCAATACCACGTCCTATTGCTCTTTGGTAATCATATTTTGCATTATAATTTGTTTTGTCAGTTAATGGAAAACGCGGTGCAGCAGTTTTACCATCAGGAGTAATTAAGTTGGCGTCATTCCAGTTAGGACCAAAAATTCTCATTGAAGCAAACGCTAAAAATGATTGTGCTCCTCCGTTTGGTGCAACTAAAATCGCTTCAGTATTAGCCGTGATTACTTTGTTTTCTGGTCTGTGTAAATCCCAGATAACATTTCTTGTAATTGGCCATGCAGTCGGATTTCCTCCTGGATCAAAAATTCCTAAATTACCTTGTACCAAAGAGTAACCTGATCCATTAATTAAGAGATTGGCTTGTGCCTCAGCATCAGCAAATCTACCAGATGCTAAATAACATTTTATCAATAATTGACGACAAGCACCTTTGCTAACCATCCCAACATAACCAATTTTTGACTGTTCCGGAACCCATTGTACAGCTTTCTCCATATCTGCTGTAATCATTTGTATAATAGCTTCTTTTTTAGTAGAATAGTAACTCTGCTTTGGAACCTCCAGAATCTTAGTAATCAACGGTATATCACCAAATTCATATACTAGGTTAAGATAACGATATGCTCTATGGAAATAAGCTTGACCGATATATTTGTTTTTAACTTCCTCAGACAAACTTTTTACACTACCAATATACGTTAATACCGTATTTGCATTCTTGATACCTGTATAAGCTTCTGTCCAAAGGAATCCAAGATAAAGCGATTCACCACTTGGATCTCTTCTAAAATCCCCAGTAGGAACGATAGTAGCAGCATAGTCAGCAATATTGCTTCCTGTATCTGTTTTCCCATATTGTGCCATATCTGAGAAAAGATATTCTGTCCCGATAGGCACGCTTACACCTGAAAAGCCGTAGTGAATATAGTTATTACGCAACTGTTTATCACATAATGCTAAAGTTGCTTGCAAACCAGCTTCTGTAGAAAATGTCGTTTCTGGCTCATAAAACGAAAGTGGATCAGATTCTAGAAAATCTTTCGAACAAGAACTAGCTAAAACCGCTAATACAGCAATAGGTACCAGTCTTGTAATTTTATTTTTTATATATTTTTTCATTGTTGAATAATTTTAAAGTTGGAAATTAAAACCTAAATTAAACTGTCTTGTAGCCAATCCTCCTGTCTCTGGATCTCCAAAATATTTCCATTCTTTAGAAGCAGACCATGTTGCAGCATTTTGTACTGAAGCATAAATCTTTATATTCTTAATGTGCGCACGATCTAAAAGATCTCTTGGAAGCGTATAAGCTATAGAAATGTTGTCTAAACGAACAAAACTACGGTCATATAATCTTCCTGGTGCAACTGGAGTTCCTGCTGGCCCTTTAGCATCAAGACGCGCCCACTCATTTGTTGGGTTGTCAAGTGTCCAATACGGATTTACATATGGATTGAAGTTGAATTTATACAAACTGGCATCGTTGAAAGTGTTCATATAAATTGAACTAAGTGATTTTCCTCCTGCATAAGAATACATACTGATACCTAAATCCCAATTTTTATAAATTTTAAAATCATTACGCATCGACCATTGAACTGGAGGATTTGAATTTCCTAAAAACTGCTTATCTTTTTCATTATAAACCGCTTTTTTATACGCAACACCATCTGCATCTACTGCATCTACATCATCTGCTGTATAACTGTTTTGAACTTTTGGATCTCCAGGACGTTGTCCATATCTTTGAGCTTCTTTCCACTCATCTTTTTGCCAAATTCCTGTTACTTTATAATCCCAAATTTGAGAAATCGGTCTTCCGATAAACCATCCATTTGCTGAATCATCACCTTCTTTTTTCCCAATTACATTACCATTGGCATCTTTAATGTCTACCATATTGCCATATAATGAAATGATTTTATTTTCGTTATAAGACACTCCTAATGAAGTACGCCATTCAAAGTTTGGTTTTTTAATATTCAGTGTGCTAATGCTCAATTCAAAACCTTTATTTTGCACCTCTCCAAGGTTGGTTGCAATTGATGAAAATCCGGTGAAACCAGGTAATGATTGACTCATAATCATATCATGAGTAGATGCTTTGTAAAAATCTAAAGTAGCAGTGATACGATCATGCAAGAAACCTAAGTCAAGACCAATATTATTTGATGTCGTTTTTTCCCATTCCAAATTAGGATTTGCCATACGATCAAGCGCTAAATACTTAAGCTCAAGTGCTTTTCCTGACGGATCTAAATACCCCATAGTTCCAGTATTTACTAAGTTTGCTAAAGAAATGTACGGATCAGCAAGCGATCTGTTTCCGTTTTTACCCCAAGACAAACGCAATTTACCAGTACTCATAGCATCCCATGTAAACCAATTTTCATTTTTAAAGGTCCAAGCCACTCCAAAGGAAGGGAAAACTGCATAAGGGTTTGAAGCTCCAAAAGCTGAATATCCATCACGACGTACAGTTGCTGTCAACATATAGCGGTTATCATACGAGTAGAAAAGTCTTCCCATTAATGCATCTGCAGTTTCATGCGAGTCATAAGATCTAATTGCACTGTTTGCCATTGTTGCTGTGTTCACAAGATGGAAACCTAAAGCATCTGAAGGCTGAATGTTATAAGCATCCATTCCATCTGACCAATAACGACGTTCTTCAGCTTCTTGAACAAAAGTTGCCACGATATGATGTTTTTCTGCAATTGTATAATCCCACGCTAATGTATTATTCAAGTTGTAATCAAATCTTATAGCACTATTTCTATTTGCTCCTGTAGTAGCGGCAGGCCAGTTTGGATTCTGTGTTGATCTGAAATAACGATCGTGGAAAAATTGATAACGAGGAGCAATGTTAAATGAATATGTAATTCCCAAAGGCAATGTTACCTTTGTATTGAAAATAGCATTTAACGTTGTATATCCTGTCTCTTTTTCAATAAATTGACGCTCGTAGTAGTAATTATAATTCTGCCCAGAAACATTTTTTCCCATTGGCTGTCTTTCATAGTTTCCATTTGCATCTATAAAAGTTCCAAATGGACTGGTTCTCATCATGTTGTTATCACCAGCATTGGTACCTAAAGAAGGAGTAACATCTCCATCTGTACGATCTTGGAAATTAACGTTTGCACCAAAGTCAAGCCAATCTGTAATTTTAGCATCAACTTTCATATTAGAACGAGCTGATTTATAATCATTTCCAACAATAGCTCCTTCTGAAGTTAGATAACCAAAAGACATATAATAGTTAACTTTATCTCCTGCTCCAGAAATGCTTAAATTATTGTCATGATTAATTCCGGTTCTAAAAGAACTGTCGCTCCAATCATGCGTTTTATCTGCTAAGAAATTAGCCATTAACGAAGGATCAAAATTCAATCCTAAACGTGTTCCCCATACTTCTTTACTGCTTTTTCCTGCTGTTTGAGTAGCTGGCTGATATGCTAACCATTGCGCTTCAGTAATACCCCATTTCGCTAAATCATTTGGATTTGAAAAATATCCAGGTTTGCCATTAGCCACGGTTCCTGCTATCCATGCTTCGTACTGTTTAGTTGTTGGATTGACACCATAAGTTTGGGCAGTTTCCCAATCTTCACGATATTTTAAGTATCCTTCTGGAGAATACACACCACGATAAGCGCTCTTATTGCTAATTGTTGTGTTTGTAGTAAAGCTAACAATAGGCTTACCTGTTTTTCCTTTTTTAGTTGAAATCAAAATAACCCCTGCAGCCGCTCTCGATCCATATACAGATGCTGCCGAAGCATCTTTTAAAATATCAAGCTGCTGAATATCATCTGGATTTATTTCTGATAATTCACCATAAAACTGCATCCCGTCTAAAATAATAAGCGGTGAATTATGACTTCCTCCCGTATAAACTGAAGTCTGCCCACGAATCTGAATACTTCCCCCTCCTTTTGCTGAAGGGTCATATCCAACTCTTACACCAGGCGTACCTCTTAATACATCTTGAACTGTCTGCGGATTTTGATTTGCAAGCCTCTCAGGCGTTACCTGAACAACTGCTCCCGTTAAATCCTTTTTCTTCATTTTACCATAACCTACTACAACAACCTCTTCTAATGAAGTAGTTGCTTTTTTCATTTTTACAGTAATTGAAGCTTCACCTTTTACAGCAACTTCTGCAGTCACATAACCTAAATAAGACACAACGATCACTGCATTATCGCTATCTACCTTTAAAGTAAATTTTCCGTCAAAATCTGTTGAAGTACCGTTTTTACTTCCTTTTTCTAAAACTGAAACTCCCGGCATCGGCATACCGCTTTCATCGATAACAAGTCCTTTGATGCTTTTTTGTGGAACTGCATCATAAGACTCTGTTGTACTTTTAGAACTAACAGCGTAACCTTGAACTTGAGATAAAGAAAACAATACACAAAGTATCAACATTTTCTTTTTCAAATTAAATCCAGATACACCATTAGGACTTTTTTTAATCCTAATAAAATTTGTCATTTTTGGTTAGTAATTTGTTGGTTAATTAATTAGTTAGTTTGAAAAAATCATTGCAGCGATACTCGAATCGCAAGAATGATTTTACAGAGGCAAATTTGACTAATTAATGGTTTTCACAGGGAGCAATAAAATCCGATTTTGGGTATACTATAGTCTTGTGTCTATATTTTACCCGTGTTTTGTAACCAAAAAATGACATTATTTCAAAAAACTAACACAAAAATTAAATAACCTATAATTATTACTTTGACAATTTCAAGGTTTCAGGTTTCAGGTTTCTAAAATCACCAATCGTGATTTTCGTAAATCATAAAACAAAAAAAAATCCAAATCCCAATTTGAATTGGAATTTGGATTTTGTCCCGAAGCTTCGGGATTGGAATTTAAAAATTTAGTCTAGAACAAAACTCACGCTTACATTAGCTGTAATTTCGATTTCTCCGATTGCTAAAGTTTCATTTGAAGCCCCCATTGAATCTGCAGATTCTTTCATTCTCATTGCAGCATAGACTGGTTGCGGATGATAAACTTGTGAATTATCAGAAATTGTAAAAGCTTTTCCGATTTTTTGACCTAAAACTGATACATAATCTTCTGCTTTTGCTTTAGCATCTTTCATCGCTAATTTTCTTGCTTCGGCTTGTAGTTGTGCTTCTTTAGATGATTCAAAAGAAACACGGTCAATTCTGTTTATTCCTTGTTGCACCAAACCTTCCATCAGTTCATCATATTTAGATAAATCTTTTACGACGATTTCTACAGTTTGAGTAGCATTGTAACTCGTTTTCTTTTTCTCATAATCATATTGAGGATTCAAGGCAACTTGTTTTGTTTTAAAATCTGCTGTTGGGATGTTCATCTTTTTAATGAATTTTAAAACAGCATCCATTTTTTCGTCGTTTTGTTTTTTGACGTCCTTAGCATTATTCCCTTTTGTTTCAACCGTAGCTGAAATACAAACTTGATCAGGCGCTACTTTTACTTTACCTTCGCCATTAACATTTATAAGAGGTATTTGTTTGATTTCTTGGCCGTAAGACATAGTCATAAACATAATTGTTAAAAATAATACTAGTTTTTTCATTTTTGTTATATTTTAAATTATTGATAAGGGCATTCCAAAAGTTATGCCAACCTTACAATTTTCCCAATTTTGCCATTCCAAAAAGTATAATAATTGGGATTGCTAACAGAATCGTCATTAGAGTATGATCTGCAAAAAGTGATGGCATTTTTATCAAAGTGATCAAATAACCGCCTATAGCACCTCCAAAGTGTGCTGTATGCCCAATGTTATCATTTTTGGCTTTCATTCCATAAATCGAATACAATAAATATAAGATTCCAAAAAGATAGGCCGGCATCGGAAGCACAAAGAAAATTCCTAATGTCATGTCAGGATATAATAAGATTGCCGAATACAAAATTCCGGTCACTGCACCCGAAGCGCCAACTGCACGATAACTATAATCGTTTTTATGAAAAAACATGGTAAGCAGGTTTCCAAAAATCAAGCTTCCAAAATAAATCATCGCAAAAGAAATGGTTCCAAGCGTATCGATCACCACTGGAGCAAAAATCCAAAGTGTATACATATTAAGTACTAAATGCATTATATCAACATGCAAAAAACCCGAAGAAAGCATTCTTATTTGTTCTCCCGAACGAATGCTTCCAATATGAAATTCATATTTTCTAAAAAAAGCATAATCATTAAAACCTTTATAACTAAAAAGAACATTAGCCACTATAATTCCAACCAAAACAGTATTGAAGGTACCCATAAAAATTATTTAATTTGAAGTGTAAATATAATCATTCCCAAACACAACTCCGCCCCAAAGCAAAATATCGCCATCTAATCATTTTTCCTGTATATTTGTAAAAAAAATTACATGCAATTTCTTGTCTATATTTTAGCCTATCCTTTGCTTTGGCTTATCTCTATACTTCCATTTCGCTTATTTTACTGGTTTTCAGATTTCGTCTATTTTCTGGTCTATCATGTTATTGGCTATCGCCGAAAAGTAGTTCGCGAAAACCTAGCATTGGCTTTGCCTCATTTGAATGATTCTGAAAGAAAAGTCATTGAGAAAAAATTCTACAGCCATATGTGTGATATGTTTTTGGAAATGATCAAAACCATGAGCATTTCTCCTGAAGAGATGGAAAGACGATTCAAAGTGACTAATCTTGATTTGGTTTTGGATTATGCAAAAAAAGGAAAAAGTGTGATTCTTGTCGCTTCTCATTATGCAAGTTATGAATGGTTGATGACAATCAATCCAAAAATTGGTTTTCAAGGTGTTGCAGTTTACAAAAAGTTGGCAAATCCTTATTTTGACAAATTAGTTCGAAAAATTCGTTCAAAATACAAAACCGAAATGATCGAAACCAGAAAAGCAATTCCAACTATGGCACAAAATCAGCGTGATGGAATTTTAAGCATGTATGGTTTGGCAAGCGATCAATCTCCAAAATTAGATCGTATTTTTCACTCAATGAAGTTTATGGGAGTTGAAGTTCCCGCACATACCGGAGCCGAAATGTTGGCAAAAAAATACAATCTGAGCGTCATATTTGCAGAAGTTAAAAAAACAGGAAGAGGATTTTATGAAGCTACCTTTATCCCGATTGCTGATAATCCAAAAGATTTTCCAGATTTTGAAATCACAGAAATGTATTTAAGAGAAGTTGAAAAACAAATTCTCGAAAAACCAGAATACTATTTATGGACGCACAAAAGATGGAAACATAGAGTTCAGTCTTAAATCTTGCAAAAAAAATCATAGCCCAAAAAGAGAAAAACTTTTTGGGCTATTTTATTTGATGTAAGTTTCAAAAATTCAAAAACTACGTTTTAAGACCTTAAAACAGAATTTTGATGTGTTTTTGTAATGATTTTTCTTGACTTAAAACAAATGCATTTTTAGACAAACAATTTACATTTGAAGCTTGCTAAACTATCCAAAAAAACCATTACAAAATTAATATCCATGATCAAAAAATTACTTTTTACTTTTTTAATAATCTGCATTTCAAAACCCGTTATCGCACAAAAAAGCCCAAAACGAGGAATTGCTTACGGACAAAATAGTACCGCTGACTTAATGGCTTTAAAACCGGGAATTTCATGGTGGTACAATTGGGGAAGAATTCCTGAAAACGATACAAATGACAATTACGCATCTATTGGTGTTGAATATGTGCCAATGGCTTGGGGCAAATTGAACGACAGTGAAGTACAGACTTTTATTAACAATATAAAACCAGGTGCGAAATACTTGCTTGCGTTTAACGAACCAAACTTTAATGACGGAGCACGCTTAACGCCACAAGAAGCGGTAAATGCTTGGGCAAATGTTGAAAAAGTCGCTGCCGCAAAAAACCTAGAAATTGTTAGTGCATCTCCAGCGTACAATGGTCCAAATAATTATGGTGGCTACAGCGATCCTGTTGCATGGCACAATCAGTTTTTTCTTTTATGTCCTAACTGCAAAGTTGATTACATCGCTTTTCATACTTATGATGCTACTGCAAGTTCTGTTGTTGGTGTTACAGGAAATTTGAAAACTTTTAATCGCCCAATTTGGGTTACCGAGTTTGCAAACCGAGTTATTCAAAGTGAAGCCGACAAAATCAATTTTATGAAAAATGTGGTGAGCAGTTTTGAAAACGATCCCGATATTTACAGATATTCTTGGTTTACAGGCCGTGTTCCTGCAGATTGGACTGATATGCAAGAAGGACAATTATTAAGCCCAACAAGCGGCGTTTTGAAACCAATTGGCACTGCATACATCAACGAAAGTTATACTGCAAAAAAAATGGACGTTCCCGGAAAAGTGCCTGCAAATAAACATTACCGCAGAAAAGGAACAGGGCTACAAGCTTCAGGCGATGTTGGCGGTGGCGAGCACGTATCCTCTATTCAAGTTGGTGATTGGAACGAATTTCTATTAAATGTTGCTGATGCTGGAAATTACAACATTACTTTTAGAGTTGCGGCACCTGTAAATAATGGGAAATTTGATATTCTTGTAAACGAAGTTGTGGTTAAAACCGACGAAACTTTCCCTGCAACTGGCGATTGGCAAACCTTTACCAATAAAGATGTAAACGGAGTTTATTTGCCAAAAGGAGAAGTGTATATGAAAATCAAATTCAAATCTGATGGGATGAATTTTAATTATATGAATTTTTCGTTGGCCAATCTTAGCGTAAACGATCCTATTGCTGAAAAAGATTCATTTACGATTTACCCAAATCCGGTCAAGAATCAATCCACGCTTCATGTAAAATCAGTCAATATTGAGCCTTTATTGATACAAATTATTGACATGAAAGGAATTGTTTGTTACCAATCAAAAGATCATTTCACAAACGAAGACATTAAAATTGGCGACAGACTTGCATCTGGAGTTTATATTGTAAAAGCCTCTTATGGAAAAATTCGAAAATCAATTAAAATCATTAAATATTAGAACCTCATAACACCAAAAAAGCCTCTTTTGAAAATTAGACTGCACCCAAAATTTTAGACAAATTTATAATTAAGTTTGATAATGATGAGCTCGATATTTTATCGGGCTCATTTTGTTTAAATTTGATTTAATTCTTTGGTTATTATAATAGATTATATATCTATTGATTTCTTTTTTTAATTGTTCTATTGATTTGAATTTTTGGGTATAAAACATTTCGGATTTTAATATTCCAAAGAAGTTTTCAATAATTGCATTATCCAAGCAGTTTCCTTTTCTTGACATGCTTTGTTTGATTCCTTTTTGTTCTAATAGATGTTGGTAATGTTTCATTTGGTATTGCCAGCCTTGGTCAGAATGAAGTATCAAATTTGTATTGTTTGGTATTTTCCTAAAGGCTTTTTTCAGCATCATAACTACTTGATTGAACACTGGCCTCTCTGTGAGTTCATAGCTGATTATTTCCCCGTTAAACAAGTCGATTATCGGTGACAAATACAACTTGTTTCCAGCTACATTGAACTCTGTTATATCAGTTGCCCATTTTTGATTTGGGGCTTGTGCTTTAAAATTTCTCTCTAGTATATTTGGGGCTATTTTGCCATTTTCACCTCTATAAGATTTATACTTTTTTACTCTAATAATACTCTTCAGCCCCAATAGATTCATTAACCTGAGAACTGTTTTATGATTGATAATCAATCCCCTGTTTTGCAGTTCATCGGTTATCCTTCTATAGCCATAACGCCCTTTATGCTTTTGATAAATGACTTTAATCAGCTCTTTGGCTTCTTTGTATTTATCAGGTGACTTGCTTTGTTTTTGATGATAATAAAAACTGCTGCGTGCCATATTTGCTAGGTTGAGAAGTAATTCCAAACCAAATTTATGCCTTAATTCGTTTATGGCTTTGGATTTTTCCTGGCTTGAATTAAGGCTTGAAGCTTTTTTAGCAATTCATTCTCACAACGAAGTCTTTCGTTCTCTTTTAGCAGTTCTTGCTCTCTTGTCAAGGGCCTGTCTGATTTGCGGTTTTTGCCTTTATTATCACTCATCGATATGGGTCTGCCTCTTTGTTTTGGTTTTAATCCTGTCAGTCCAAAGTTAGCAAAATCTTTTTTCCATTTTAAAATCATGGAAACATTGGGAATATTGAATCTTATGCCAGCCTGCATCAGGGAAAGAGATTCCTTTTCTATGCGTTTGAGTACTTTCAGCTTAAATTCGGCTGAATAGCTTTGGTTGATTCGTGGCAATAAACCAATTTCACCATATGTCTTATAAAAACTGACCCACTTACGAATATTCCATCTTGCAGTCTGCTTCAATTTTGAAACATATCCAGCTGAATATTTTTTCTTTAAAACCAATTCTACACATTCTAATCTAAATGCATAGTCATACTTTGCTTTTCTTTCCATAAAAAATGCCCCGAATAGTGTCTAACTTTTTGGGGCATGTTCAAATTTCAAAAGAGGCTTTTTTTATACTAAAATCAAAGAATTATAATCCTGCAATTACTTTTATTTCATCAATAATTCTCAATGCTAATTTATCAGCTGCTTCTTGCGAAGATGATTCTGTATAAATACGAATAATTGGCTCTGTATTAGATTTTCTTAAATGAACCCATTCTGATGCAAAATCAATCTTAACACCATCAATTGTAGAAATATCTTCGTTTTTATATTTCTCTGTCATTTGAGTTAAAATTGCATCAACATCAATTTGAGGTGTCAATTCAATTTTGTTTTTGCTCATATAATATTCTGGATAAGAAGCTCTCAAAGCAGAAACCGACATTTTTTTATTTGCCAAATGCGTCAAGAATAATGCAACTCCTACCAAACTATCTCTTCCATAGTGCAATTCTGGATAGATGATTCCTCCGTTTCCTTCTCCACCAATAACCGCATTGTTTTTCTTCATTAATTCAACTACATTCACTTCTCCTACAGCGCTCGCCTCATAACTACCGCCGTTGGCTTTTGTAACATCTCTTAACGCACGAGAAGATGACATATTCGAAACAGTGTTTCCAGGAGTTTTGCTTAAAACATAATCTGCGCAAGCAACCAAAGTATATTCTTCACCAAACATTTCGCCGTCTTCACTGATGAAAGCCAAACGATCTACATCTGGATCAACCACGATTCCGAAATCCGCTTTTTCTTTAACAACTAATTCAGAAATATCAGTCAAATGCTCTTTTAATGGTTCTGGATTGTGAGGAAAATGCCCGTTTGGTTCACAATACAATTCTACAACTTCAACTCCCATTAATTTTAGAAGTTTCGGAATAATAATTCCCCCTGAAGAATTTACTCCGTCAACAACTACTTTGAATTTGGCTTCTTTAACCGCTTCAGCATCAACTAAAGGCAAGTTTAAAACCTCATCAATATGTATATCCATGTAAGCGTCATTCGAAATAATTTCGCCTAAACTATCTACATCAGAAAAATCAAAAGCTTCAGCTTCGGCAATTTCAAGAATTTTTGCACCATCGGCACCGCTCAAAAATTCGCCTTTTTCATTCAATAATTTTAAAGCATTCCATTGTTTTGGATTGTGAGAAGCCGTCAAAATTATGCCACCATCAGCCTTTTCAAGAGGAACGGCAACTTCTACAGTTGGCGTAGTTGAAAGCCCAAGATCAATTACATCAATTCCTAGACCTATTAAAGTATTCACTACCAAATTATGAATCATTGGCCCAGAAATTCGAGCATCACGGCCAATTACAACGGTTAATTTTTCTTTTGAAGTATTATTTTTCAGAAACGTTCCGTATGCCGATGCAAATTTTACGGCATCAACAGGAGTTAGGTTATCCCCAACTTTGCCTCCTATTGTTCCGCGAATTCCGGATATCGATTTTATTAAAGTCATTTTTACGAGTTAAGGTTATTTTTATTACAAATATAGAAAAGTTCCTAAGGTTCTAAGTTGCTAAGACAGTAAGATTTTTTAAAAAAGTTGCTAAGTTACTAAGATGCTAAGGTTCTAAGATTTAAATACTAAATTTAGAAGCTAAATATCATTGAGCAAAACGAAATGAAAATCTTTTCATACTTTTACTAAAACAACTTAGTTTCTTAGTAACTTAGTAACTTAGCAACTCAAAATAAAAAATGAATTTCCTTGCCCACATATATCTTTCAGGTGATAACGATTTAATCAAAATTGGCAATTTTATGGCCGACGGAATCCGTGGAAAGCAATTTGAAAATTTCCCACAAGATGTTCAAAAAGGAATTCTTTTGCACCGATTTATAGACACTTATACAGATTCTCACGACATTTTCAGGCAAAGCACCAAGCGTTTACACGAAAAATACCATCATTATGCTGGTGTAATTGTCGATATTGTTTACGATCATTTTTTAGCCAAAAACTGGACAAAATATTCCGATGAAAATCTGGAAAGTTTCATTGATCGATTTTATAAATCTTTAGGAGATAATTATTCTATTTTGACTGAAAAAATACAAGGCTTAATGCCTTATATGATCGAACGAAATTGGCTCTTAAGCTATAGAACAGTTGAAGGAATTCATCAAATCCTGACACAAATGGACCGACGATCTAAAAATGTTTCTAAAATGCAATATGCAAGCGAAGAACTAATAGAATTTTACAACGAATTTGAAGACGAATTCACTTTGTTTTTTGAAGATCTTCGACTAAATGCACAAAAAAAATTAATCTCATTATAAACCAAACCGATTTAATATTCTCCAACCATGAAAAAAATTTCGCTTTTATTCTTTTTTATATCCATTTGCGGCTTTAGTCAGCAAGCAGTTCATCCAACCGGTTTTATAGCCTCAAAAGCGATGGTAGTTTCGGCTCGAGAGGAAGCTTCAAAAATTGGTGCCGAAATTATGAAAAAAGGTGGAAACGCATTTGACGCAATGGTCGCTACAGAACTTGCATTAGCAGTTGCGTATCCATACGCGGGAAATCTTGGCGGTGGCGGATTTATGGTTTACAGAAAAGCAAATGGCGAAGTAGGAAGTTTGGATTATCGAGAAAAAGCACCTTTGGCCGCTTCAAAAAATATGTTTTTGGACAAAGATGGAAATGTCATAAAAGGAAAAAGCACAGAAACGGCTTTGGCAATTGGTGTTCCGGGAACTATTGCCGGAGTTTTTGCAGTTCATAAAAAATTAGGATCATTGCCAATGTCTGAAATTTTAAAACCTGTAATTGCACTTGCTGAAAGAGGTGTTATTGTAACCAAAAAACAGCAAAAACAACTGGAAAATTATCATGATGCAATTGTAAAAGCAAATGGTCCAAATACACTTATGGCCAAAGAATTCAAAGAAAATGACACTATTAAATATCCTGCTCTAGCCAATACTTTGAAAAGAATTTTGAAAAATGGAAGAGATGAATTTTACAAAGGCAAAACTGCTCAAATTTTAGTGGATTATTTAAAGAAAAAAGGCGGTATTGTAACCTTAAAAGATTTGGCGCTTTATGAAGCAAAATGGAGAAAACCGCTTCAATTTGATTATAAAGATTTAAAAATAACTTCAATGGCGCCTCCAAGCAGTGGCGGAATCTGTCTGGCACAAATCATGAAAATGGTTGCGCCATTTTATCTTTCAAAAATGGGACATAATTCCGAACAATCCATCCAAGTTATTGTCGAAGCCGAAAGAAGAGCTTATGCTGATAGAAGTCAGTTTTTAGGCGATCCTGATTTTGTTAAAATTCCGATTGCTGGTCTTTTGTCTGATAGCTATTTAAAAGAAAGAATGTCAAATTTTGATTCAGAGAAAGCGACTTTATCATCTGATATAAAAGAAGGAAAAGTGACTTATAGCGAAAGTACCGAAACCACCCATTACTCGATTGTTGATGCACAAGGCAATGCTGTTGCGGCCACAACAACAATCAACGACGGATTTGGGTCAAAATATTACTGTGATGAATTGGGCTTTTTCTTAAACAATGAAATGGACGATTTTAGTGCAAAACCAGGATCTCCAAATATGTTTGGATTGGTTGGAAACGAAGCCAACAGCATTGCGCCACAAAAAAGAATGCTTAGCTCTATGACGCCAACGATTGTCGAAAAAAATGGAAAACTTTACATGGTTGTTGGCTCGCCGGGTGGCTCTACAATTATCACATCTGTATTGCAGACAATTTTAAATGTTTACGAATACAATTTGAGCATGCAGGAAGCGGTAAATGCACCTCGTTTTCATCATCAATGGTTGCCTGATTTGATTACTTTTGAGCCTAAAGCTTTTAGTGACAAAACATTATCAAGTTTAAAAGCAAAAGGATATTTGATTAACGAAAACACAACGCCAGTAATTGGAAAAGTAGACGCGATCTTGGTTCTTCCTGATAATACTCTTGAAGGAGGTGCCGATTTTAGGGGTGATGACAAAGCTGCAGGATTTTAAATCAAAAAGATTTACATCAAAAAATTGTACAAAATTGAATGTTTAGAACTAAATTTGTATTCCCCAGTAACTTTGTAAAAAAACTATGATAAAACGACTTTTTCGAAAATTAGAAAGCATTATTGCCTTAGCTCAATCTTTACTGACGCCAAAGCAGTTTATATTTTTATCTAGCGTATTAGTCGGTATTTCATGTGCATTTGCTGTAATTGTTTTAAAAACTTTTGCACACAGCGTTTTTTCTTTTGCAACTTACATCAATGGAGTTTTAAAATTGAGTTTCATCAACAGTATCTTGCCGATAATTGGTATCTTATTGACTGTTTTTGTTATCAAAAAAGTTTTAAACGGAACGATTCAAAAAGGGACTTCGCAGATTTTATATGCTGTTGCCAAGAAAGCAAGCATCATTCCGAAAAAACAAATGTATGCGCAGATTGTGACAAGCTCTTTGACTGTGGGTTTGGGAGGTTCTGCCGGATTAGAAAGTCCAATTGTAATTACAGGAGCGGCATTTGGATCCAACTATGCTCAAAACTATAAATTAGCCTATAAAGATCGAACTTTGCTTATTGGTTGCGGTGTTGCCGCCGGAATTGCAGCTGCTTTTAACGCTCCTATTGCCGGAGTCCTTTTTGCGATTGAAGTTTTATTGGTTGATGTAAGCATTTCTGCTTTTACACCAATCATGATTTCTGCCGCTACAGGTGCATTGGTTTCGGCCATTGTTTTAGATGAAACAATCCTTTTGTCTTTTAAAAAACAGGAAGCATTCAATTACCACAATATTCCTCTTTATGTCGTTTTAGGCGTTTTGACGGGTTTTGCGGCAGTTTACTATGCTCGAAATTTTCAGCGCGTTGAACATTATTTTGCTAAAATGGAAATCGGTCCATACAAAAAAGCTTTAATTGGTTCATCACTTTTGGCTCTGCTGATTTTCGTTTTCCCGACTTTATTTGGTGAAGGATATGAAAGCATCAAAACGTTATCTGAAAGTGATCCTGGAAAATTATTAGACAACACTTTATTTGCCGATTTTAGAAACAATCAATGGGTTTTGCTTTTGTTTGTTGGATGTACGATGATGGTAAAAGTCTTCGCATCAGGACTTACACTTGGAAGTGGCGGAAATGGAGGTAATTTTGCTCCTTCCCTATTTTTAGGGTCTTATTTGGGATATTTTTTCTCCAAATTAGTTAGCCTTACCGGTATATCACATTTGCCAATCAGCAACTTTACTATGGTTGGAATGGCTGGAATTTTGAGCGGATTATTTCATGCGCCATTGACCGCGATATTCCTTATTGCCGAAATCACTGGAGGTTACGGACTTATGATTCCGCTTATGATCGTTTCATCCATCAGTTTTGCGATATCAAAACGATTTGAAAAATATTCGCTTGACGTAAAAAATCTTGCCAAAAAAGGTCATGCCTTCACCAGCAATAAAGATTCTAATATTTTATCCACTTTAGATATTGATAGCATTATTCAATGCGATTATCTTACGGTTCATCCAGATGAAAATTTAAGCAAACTGGTTGATCTAATTTCGCATTCAAATCAAGTTGTTTTCCCTGTTGTGAATAATGAAAAAGATTTAGTCGGAATTGTACATTTTAATGATATTCGTGAGATTATTTTCAACGCTTATCGCGTAAAATACACTCAGATTAAAGATGTAATGAAAATTCCAGTTGCAACAATTTCATCTTATGACAGCATGGAAATTGTAATGACAAAATTTGAAAACTCAAAATCCGCATTTTTGCCAGTGCTTCGAAATGAAAAATACTACGGAATCATTTCTAAATCAATCGCACTTGAAGCTTACCGAATGAAATTGCGTTCTATGACAATTGAATAACCCTTAATATCGGATACGTTAAAAATTTTTATTATCCGATATTAAGAAGTATCTTTGTAGGATTATGTTTAATCTTGAGCTGACATACAGAGAAGAATTTCAATCAACCTTTGATCGATTGTACCAAAAAAGGCAGGAACTGCAAAACAGCAGACCATTGCCTAATATCGCCTTGAACAAAATCCGAGAAAGTCTTTCTTTAGAATGGACTTATAATTCCAATAGCATCGAAGGAAATACACTTAGTTTGAGAGAAACCCAAATGGTTATTCAAGAAGGAATTACCATTAAAGGAAAATCACTGCGAGAACATTTTGAAACTCATAATCATGATAAAGCCATTGATTATCTTTACTCCATTGTAGATGAAAATTACAAACTAAGAAGTATTGACATTCTCTCTATTCATGGTTTGGTCATGCGCTCTATTGAAGAAGATTTTGCAGGAAGAATTCGCAATGGAGGTGTTCGCATTTCTGGAGCTAATTTTATGCCTCCAAACGCCAATAAAGTTTCAGATTATTTAGACGAGTTAATCGATTTTATTAATACAAATCCGTTAGGATTAAACGATATTGAACTTGCCACAATTTATCATCATAAACTAGTCTGGATTCATCCTTTTTTTGATGGAAATGGTCGCACCGTTCGTTTAAGCATGAATTTATTATTGATGCGATGTGGTTTTCCACCAGCCATTGTTCTTAAAAACGACAGAAAAAAATATTACGAAGCGCTTAATCAAGCTAATAACGGTAATTATCAAAAATTGACACTTTTAATGTGTCAAGCGCTCGAAAGAACACTCAATATTTATCTAGGTGCGATGCCAGGAAGTACGTATGACTATCAATCTATTCAAAATATTGTTAGCGAGCCCGATACACCTTACGGCCAAGAATATGTCAGTTTGCTGGCTAGAACAGGAAAAATAGATGCTTACAAAGAAGGCAGAAACTGGTACACCACCAAAGAAGCCATCGAAAACTATATGGCAACCCGAAAAAGAAAACGCTGATTTATAATCAGCGTTTTTTGTTACTATTTGTAACATAAACTTTTGCTATCGAGCACTAAAAGAACAAATCAAAGTGGTAACTTTGCGTTTTGCTCAAAATTATGTTAGACAAAGACAATACTATTGAAGTTCTTGGTGCAAGGGTTCATAATCTAAAAAATATCGATATATCTATTCCCCGTGAAAAACTGGTTGTCATTACTGGTTTATCAGGTTCGGGAAAATCTTCTTTGGCATTTGATACTATTTATGCTGAAGGTCAGCGTCGTTATGTTGAAACTTTTTCAGCTTACGCCAGACAATTCCTTGGCGGATTGGAACGTCCGGATGTTGATAAAATCGACGGACTTTCTCCTGTAATTGCGATTGAACAAAAAACAACCAGTAAAAGTCCGCGTTCTACAGTTGGAACTATTACTGAAATTTACGATTTCCTAAGGCTTTTGTACGCACGTGGCGCAGATGCCTATAGTTATAACACAGGGGAAAAAATGGTTTCGTATTCTGATGAACAAATTAAAGATCTGATTATTCAGGATTATAACGGAAAACGAATCAATATTCTAGCGCCGGTAATTAAAGCCAGAAAAGGTCATTATGCCGAATTATTCCAACAAATTACCAAACAAGGATTCTTGAAAGTTCGTGTAAATGGCGACGTTCAAGATCTGGTTGCTGGAATGAAACTGGATCGTTACAAAACACACGATATCGAAATTGTTGTGGATAGAATGGTAATCGAAGATAATCCGGACACGCAAAAGAGATTATCAGAAAGCATCAATACGGCAATGCATCACGGTGAGGATGTCTTGATGATTTTAGATCAGGATTCTAATGAAGTTCGTTATTTCAGTAGAAACTTAATGTGTCCTACAACAGGAATATCGTATCAAAATCCAGAACCGAATTTATTTTCGTTCAATTCTCCAAAAGGAGCTTGTCCACATTGTAACGGATTGGGAACCGTTCATGAAATCAACGTTAAAAAGATTATTCCGAATCCGAAATTATCTATAAAAGCTGGCGGTTTTGCTCCTCTAGGCGAATACAAATCTTCATGGATTTTCAAACAATTGGAAACCATTGGAGAAAAATTCGGATTTAAAATAACCGATCCAATTGAGAAAATTCCAGAAGAAGCGATGCAAATGATTTTGTATGGCGGAAAAGATAAATTTTCTATCAACTCAAAAGATCTTGGCGTAACAAGAGAATATAAAATCGATTTTGAAGGGATTTCTAATTTCATCAAAAACCAATACGATGAAAGCGCCACAACCAGCATAAAACGTTGGGCAAAAGACTTCATGGACGAAATCAATTGTCCTGTTTGCGATGGCTCACGTCTTAAAAAAGAAGCATTATTTTTTAGGGTAAATGAAAAAAATATCACCGAGTTGTGTGATATGGATATTTCAGATTTGACGGCATGGTTTAAAGACTTAGAAAATCATTTAACTGACAAACAGCTTTTAATCGCTTCTGAAGTGGTGAAAGAAATCAAAGACCGTTTGAACTTCCTGATGAATGTTGGTTTGAATTATTTGGCTTTAAGCCGAAGTTCAAAATCACTTTCTGGTGGAGAAGCACAACGTATCAGATTAGCAACCCAAATTGGTTCCCAGTTGGTTGGAGTTCTTTATATTTTAGATGAGCCAAGTATTGGTTTACATCAAAGAGATAACGAAAAACTGATTCATTCTTTGGAACAGTTACGCGATATCGGAAACTCAGTTATTGTTGTTGAACACGACAAAGACATGATTGAAACTGCTGATTATGTTATTGATATTGGTCCGAAAGCTGGAAAATACGGAGGAGAAATTATTAGTATAGGAACTCCAAAAGAAACTTTAGCTTCGGACACTATTACCGCTCAATATTTGAATGGTAAAATGAAATTTGATATTCCGAAGAAAAGAAGAAAAGGAAACGGTAAATTCTTGAAACTTACAGGTGCAACAGGAAATAATCTTAAAAATGTTTCGATTGAAATTCCTTTAGGACAATTAACTTGTGTTACGGGAGTTTCTGGAAGCGGTAAATCAACTTTGATTAATGAAACGCTTTATCCGATTTTAAATGCGTATTATTTTAATGGCGTAAAAAAACCACAACCGTATAAAAAGATTGAAGGTTTAGAACATATTGACAAAGTAATTGATATTGACCAAAGTCCGATTGGAAGAACACCACGTTCAAATCCGGCGACTTATACCGAAGTTTTTACAGAAATCCGAAATCTGTTTACCATGACTTCTGAAAGTATGATTCGCGGTTACAAAGCGGGACGTTTTAGTTTTAACGTAAAAGGCGGACGTTGCGAAACCTGTGAAGGTTCAGGTGTTAGAACAATCGAAATGAACTTTTTACCAGACGTTTATGTAGAATGCGAAGCTTGTCAAGGAAAACGTTTCAACAGAGAGACTTTAGAAATTAGATATAAAGGAAAATCAATTTCCGATGTTTTAGATATGACGGTTGATGAAGCGGTTCCGTTTTTTGAAAATATTCCGAAGATTCACAGAAAAATCAAAACCATTCAGGATGTTGGTTTAGGTTATATTACACTTGGACAACAAAGCACAACGCTTTCTGGTGGTGAAGCGCAACGCATTAAACTAGCAGGAGAATTGTCTAAAAAAGATACTGGAAATACATTTTATATTCTAGATGAACCAACTACTGGTTTGCACTTTGAAGACATTCGCGTTTTGATGGAAGTAATCAATAAATTGGTTGACAAAGGAAACACCATTCTAGTGATCGAACATAATATGGATGTTATTAAACTAGCCGATTATATTATTGATATCGGCCCAGAAGGCGGAAAAGGCGGTGGACAATTGGTTGCCAAAGGAACTCCCGAAGAAGTGGCCCAGAATAAAAAAAGTTATACAGCTAAATTTTTGAAGAAAGAATTAGCCTAAAGACTATTTCTTGAAAAATGAATGGACCAAACTCTATTCATATCGAAAGGTCTGACGGATTTCAATCCGTCATTTTTTTGATAATTGCCTAAAAATGAAATCTTAAGTAATAACTCAACATTATCTCTGGATTACTTTTAGATTATAACCCCTCCTTTTTGTAACAATTCTAATAAAAAGTGTTAATTTAGCATCCGCCTTTTTTCAAAATTTTGAGCTTTGAACGAGAATGTTTCAAATAAACCAATTATTGAATTGAAACCGATTGCCCTAGCCCTGATGGAAGCGGCATCATTTTGTGGCGGGGTTCGCCACAAAAGATATAGCGGACAGCAGGATTAAGCTCCTTCCTTCGACTATTCCAAAAACGTAAATTGAATAACAAAATAAATTAAAATACCTAAAATGAGATTAGAAGATTTTGATAACGATGAAGATAAAGTAATCCAAGATAGTTTAAAACAAAAGACTTGGAATGAAATTAGAACCAATGACAGCTGGGCAATTTTTAAAATTATGTCGGAGTTTGTGAATGGTTATGAAAGCATGGGACGTATTGGTCCGTGTGTTTCTATTTTTGGATCGGCAAGAACGAAACCAGATGATAAATATTATCAATTGGCTGAAAAAATTGCCTTCAAAATCAGTAAAGCTGGCTACGGCGTAATTACGGGAGGAGGCCCGGGAATTATGGAAGCTGGAAACAAAGGAGCACATTTAGGAGGCGGAACTTCGGTAGGCTTGAACATCGAATTGCCTTTTGAACAGCATTTTAATCCTTATATCGATCACGATAAAAACCTGAATTTCGATTATTTCTTTGTGAGAAAAGTTATGTTCGTTAAGTATTCACAAGGTTTTGTGGTTATGCCGGGAGGTTTTGGAACTTTGGACGAAATGTTTGAAGCGATTACGCTAATTCAAACAAAAAAAATTGGAAAATTCCCAATTATATTAGTTGGTGTTGAATTCTGGTCCGGATTGATTGACTGGGTAAAAACCGTTTTGGTAGAAAAAATGCATACCGTTAGTCCTGAAGATTTGAACTTGTTTAAGATTGTTGACACTGAAGATGAAGTCGTTGACGTTTTGGATAAATTCTATAAGAAATACGATTTGAGTCCAAATTTCTAAAATATTTTTTTTACCATATAAATCAGAAAGCAATTTGAGTAATCGCTTTAATGCCAACTTATTTTGCTTATAATATGATTAAATTTTAAGAGCTGTTTTTTAAAACAGCTTTTTTTATGCTATTTTTACAAAAATCCGAAAAATCTTGATATACGTAACTTAAGACATATTCATAATATTTTTGCGCCACTACTTGAAATCATTATATAAAATTTTTATCCTCATTTTTGTTTTATTGAGCTCAGTAAAACAATATGCACAACATCAATCTAAGATGGAAGTGGCGGTTAATCTTGACCTTAAAACACTTAATGTCAAGCAAGACCTCACCTACTACAATACTTCAAACGATTCTTTGGATACAATTGTACTGAACGACTGGAACAACGCTTTTTCGGATAAAAACACGCCTTTGGCACGACGTTTTTCGGATGAATTTTATAGAGGTTTTCACGTTGCTAAACCTGAAGAAAGAGGAAATACAACTATTTTGAATCTTACCGATTCTGATGATTTGGCACTTGAATGGCAAAGAACAGACAAAAACCCAGATTTTATTGTTGTCAAACTAAACAAAAAACTGTACCCAGGAGAGAAAATTGATTTGCATCTTATTTACATTTCAAAAATTCCGAGTGCAAAATTCACGCATTATGGTTTTGAGCAAAATGGTGGGATGATTTTGAAAAACTGGTTTTTAAGCCCTGCCCGATTTGAAAATCATTATTTTGTGAAAAACAATAATTTCAATCTTGATGATATTGCAAATGCTACAGTTGATTATCAGCTTGAAATAAAACTTCCAGCAAATTATTTTATCAGTACTGATTTGGATTCGGTTTCAAAAGACGACTCCAATCCATCTTTTACAAATTATATTTTTTCTGGAAAAAACAGAACTGATTTCAATGTTTTTATTGAAAAACAAAACAGTTTCAGAAGCTATACCAATGGCGATTTAGAAATCGTTTCCGATTTAAAAACAAAGAAATTGAACGAAATTCAAAGAGCGATTATCATCAACCGAGTTGCACATTTTGCAAATGAATTTATTGGGAAATATCCGCATTCAAAAATTGCAGTTTCGCAGGCAGATTATGACCGAAATCCGTTTTACGGACTAAATCAGTTGCCTTCCTTTATCAGTCCGTTTTCAGATGAATTTATCTTCGAAATTACTTTTCTGAAAACCTATTTGAGCAATTATTTGAAAAATTCCTTAAAACTAGATCCAAGAAAAGACAATTGGATTTATGACGGAATCCAAATTTATGCTATGATGAAATACATGGAAGAGCATCATTTAGATCAAAAAATGCTTGGAAGACTTTCGGATATGAAACTTTTTGACAGCTACAATATTACCAATCTGACATTTAACGAGCAATACAGTTATTATTATATGCTGATGGCTCGAAAAAATCTAGATCAGCCACTTGGAGATCCAAAAAATACACTGATAAAATTCAACGAACAGATTGCCAGCAAATACCGCGCTGGTTTAAGTTTAAGCTATTTAGACGATTATTTGAATCATAATATTGTGCCAGAGAGTGTACAAAAATTTTATGCTTTGAATAAAACCCAACAAACAAACCGATATGATTTTGAAAAAATTCTGACCGAAAATAGTCCAAAAAAAATCGACTGGTTTTTTAGAACTATTATCGAATCGCGCGATATTATCGATTATAAATTTACTGATGTTTCACGAACAAAAGACAGCGTTCAATTTTCAGTAAAAAATAAAACGGGAGTTTTTGCTCCTATTCCGGTTTACGGAATCAAAAAAAATGAAGTTGTTTTTAAAGAATGGATTGAACCCAAAAACAATGATTCGATTTATCATTTCAGCCGAAAAAATGCTGATAAAATTGTCTTGAATTACGATAATGAAGTTCCTGAATACAATCAGCGAAATAATTGGAAATCATTAAAAACAATTGCGATAACAAATCGTCCGATCAAATTCAATTTTGCAAAAGATTTAGAAGATCCGTACTATAATCAGATTTTATATATCCCCACTTTAACTTACAATTATTATGACGGTATAACGCCGGGAATTCGCTTTCATAACAAAACCATTTTAGACAAGCCGTTCTTGTTTGATATTAATCCGGCTTATTCCATCAAAGCACAAACCATATCAGGTTCTTCGGCATTTTCTTGGAATCAATATTACCGAAACAGCACTCTGTATAATGTACGCTATTCTATCAGTCAGAATTATTTTCATTATGCCCCAGATGCAACGTATTTGCGATTAAATCCTATGGTGCAATTTCGCATACGCGAAGAAAATTTTAGAGATAATAGAAAGCAACTTATTATGTTTCGACAAGTTATCGTAAACCGTGAAGCAAGTGAATACATTACCGATAATTCAAAACCAAATTACTCGATTTTTAATGCTCGATATTCAAATACTAAAACAGAACTTGTCAATCATTTCAGTTATATGAATGACATTCAATTTTCGGGAGATTTTGGAAAACTGTCTGGAGAAGTAGAATACAGACGTTTATTTGAAAATAATCATAAATTAAATTTGCGATTGTATGCTGGAACATTTTTGTATAACACAACAAATTCAGATTATTTCAGTTTTGGTTTAGACAGGCCGACAGATTATTTATTTGATTATAATTTGTTTGGAAGATCAGAATCAACAGGATTTTTTAGTCAGCAATATGTAATTGCTGAAGGTGGATTTAAATCGCAATTAGAACCTTCTTACGCCAATCAATGGATGACAACTTTAAATGCAAGTTATGCCATTTGGAACTGGGTTGAAGTGTATGGAGATATTGGATTTTTGAAGAATAAGCATGAAAAAGAGTTCTTTGCATACGATAGCGGTATCCGTTTAAACTTGGTTCCAGATTATTTTGAACTCTATTTTCCAGTCTATTCGAATAATGGATGGGAAATTTCTCAAAGTAAATACAACGAAAAAATACGATTTGTGATAACTTTTTCTCCAAAAACATTAGTCAATCTTTTCACTAGAAAATGGTTCTAATCAAATAAATTTTAAACAAAATGTTGTGTTATTTTTAAATAAATTGATTTTTTACTAAAAATTACATAAATAAAATACGTAGTTTTTTGATTTTAAATACAAATAATTAAATTATATTTATTTTAAAGAATTATGATTATTGATTGTTTTTAAGTAATTTCGCAGTCTCAACATGACCATTAAAGATTATGATAAAAGAAATGAACAATACTACATTGACATTTGAAGATTTCAAAACTGAGGTATTGAACGACTACAAAATTGCAGTAACTAGCCGTGAATGTAGTCTTTTAGGTCGTAAAGAAGTATTAACTGGAAAAGCCAAATTTGGGATATTTGGAGACGGAAAAGAAGTACCACAGCTTGCGATGGCAAAAGCCTTCAAAAATGGTGATTTTCGTTCTGGATACTACCGCGATCAAACTTTTATGATGGCAATTGGCGAATTGACTCCTAAACAATTCTTTGCCGGTTTATACGGTCACACCGATTTAGATTTTGATCCAATGTCTGCCGGAAGGCAAATGGGCGGGCACTTTGTAACGCACAGTTTAAACGAAGACGGATCTTGGAAAGACTTAACAAAACAAAAAAACTCAAGTTCAGATATATCGCCTACCGCTGGGCAAATGCCGAGATTGCTAGGTTTAGCTCAAGCTTCTAAAATTTACAGAAATGTTGACGGAATCACCATCAAAGACAAATTTACTGTAAATGGAAACGAAGTAGCTTGGGGAACTATTGGAAACGCAAGCACATCTGAAGGTTTGTTTTTTGAAACCATAAATGCTGCTGGAGTTTTACAAGTTCCAATGGTAATGAGTGTTTGGGATGATGAATACGGAATTTCGGTTCACGCCAAACATCAAACTACAAAAGAAAACATTTCTGAAATTCTAAAAGGATATCAACGCGACGAAGATTCTAAAGGTTATGATATTTTTAGAGTTAAAGGCTGGGATTATGCTGAATTAGTTTCAACATACGAAAGAGCTGGCAAGATTGCTCGTGAAGAACATATTCCAGTTTTGATCCACGTAAATGAGTTGACGCAACCTCAAGGACACTCTACTTCTGGTTCACACGAACGTTACAAAAGCGGAGAAAGACTGGCTTGGGAAAGAGATTTTGACTGTATTCGTCAAATGCGTTTATGGATGATTGCCATTAATATTGCATCGCCTGAAGAACTTTCTGAAATTGATTTCCAATTGAAAAAAGAAGTTCTTGAAGCTAAAAAAGAGGCTTGGAACTCCTTCATCAATCCGATTATTGAAGAACAAAACAATCTTTTGGCTTTGTTGGAACAAATTGCTGAAGCAAGCGTTAACCATAAAGACAGAATCAAAAAATATATTTCGGAGTTACGTGCTATTAAAGCACCTTTGAAAAAAGAACTTTTAGTTTATGCTAGAAAAATTCTTCGTTTTATTGAAGTTCCAAATAGCAAAGTGCTTTTATCAAACTGGATTACTCGATTTTTGAATGAAACTCAGGAAAAATTCAGCAGCAATTTATATTCTGATTCAGATAAGAATGTTTTTTCAGTTGAAAAAGTGCTTCCTAAATATGCAGAAAATGCTAAAGCAGATATTGACGGAAGAATGCTTTTGCGTGATAACTTTGATGCTTTATTTGCCAAATATCCAGAAACTCTAATTTTTGGAGAAGATGTTGGAAACATTGGCGACGTAAATCAAGGTTTAGAAGGCATGCAGGAAAAATACGGAGAACTTCGTGTTGCAGATGTAGGAATTCGTGAAGCTACAATTATCGGGCAAGGAATTGGAATGGCTTTAAGAGGACTCCGCCCAATTGCTGAAATTCAATATTTAGATTATTTATTATATGCCATCCAAATCATGAGTGATGATTTGGCTACATTACAATATAGAACGGTTGGAAAACAAAAAGCACCATTAATCATCAGAACTCGCGGGCACCGTTTAGAAGGTATCTGGCATTCTGGTTCTCCAATGGGAATGATTATTAATGCAATTCGCGGTATTCATGTTTTGGTTCCAAGAGACATGACGCAGGCGGCAGGATTTTACAACACGCTTTTAGAATGTGACGAGCCTGCATTAGTAATTGAATGCTTGAATGGATATAGACTAAAAGAAAAAGCGCCATTGAACTTTGGTGAATTCAAAACGCCAATTGGTGTGGTTGAAACCATGAAAGAAGGTTCAGACATTACTTTAGTTTCTTATGGATCAACTTTAAGACTGGTTCAGCAAGCTGCAACAGAATTATTAGATTTAGGAATTGATTGTGAAGTGATCGATATTCAATCATTGCTTCCATTTGATGTGAATAAGGATATTGTAAAAAGTATTGCAAAAACAAATCGTTTGTTAGTGATTGATGAAGATGTTCCTGGTGGAGCTTCAGCATTTATTTTACAGCAAATTCTAGAAGAGCAAGATGCTTATAAATATCTTGACAGCAAACCACAAACGCTTGCTGCAAAAGCACACAGACCGGCATACGGAACTGATGGCGATTACTTCTCTAAACCGTCTGCAGAAGATATTTTCGAGAAAGTATACAACATGATGAATGAAGTTAATCCTTCTAAATTTCCTAGTTTGTACTAAGAGTTTAGAATGTTTTAGATAAAAGAAAAGCTCCAAAATTTTGGAGCTTTTTTTATGTTTTTATGTAATTACCCACAAAGCTTGTCATTCCGACGAACGAGGAATCTCCGCAAAAAACTCCGTACAGTTAATCGCCAATCTTTGTCGAGCTACTCGTGGAGATCCCTCGTTCCTCGGGATGACAAGATTGTCGATAAAGATCGAAAGAATTAAACAATTATTAATTTCAATTACAAACTATCAACTAATTAAATATCCTTTAACATCATTCTCGCCTTCTCTAAATCCTCTGCCGTATCAATTCCAATTCCCACATGCGTTGTTTCAACCATTTTAATACGTTTTCCGAATTCCAAATAACGTAATTGTTCTAGTTTTTCAGAAGCTTCTAAAGATTTCATCGGAAGACTGTAAAAATCCAGTAAAGCCTGTTTTCTAAAAGCATAAATTCCGATGTGTTGAAAATAGCGTACTCCAACATTTTTCTCTCTCGGATACGGAATTACTGATCTTGAAAAATACAGCGCAAACTGCGATTGATCTACCACAACTTTTACATTGTTCGGGTTATTGATTTCTTCTTCCTCTGTAATTTCACGCATTAATGAAGCCAAATCAATTTTTCTGTCGGGATCATTTTTAAAAACAGATAACACTTGAGCCAGAGGCTCTGCTTCAGTAAAAGGTTCATCGCCTTGCACATTTACCACAATATCTACATCAAGATTCGCAACGGCTTCAGCAATTCGATCGCTTCCTGATTCGTGCTCTTTGATGCTCATAATTGCTTTTCCGCCATTGGAAACTATTTCGTCAAAAATCAAATTTGAGTCGGTTACTACAAAAACATCATCAAATAATTTTGTAGAAACTGCCGCTTCGTAGGTTCTTAGAATTACTGTTTTTCCACCTAAATCCTGCATCAATTTTGCAGGAAAGCGTGTTGAAGCATATCTGGCTGGAATTACCGCTATTATTTTCATTCTTTTATTTTACTGAGTTTAAACAACTCAAAATTTAGTAATTTATTTTTCACCTGTTTTTAAGTGATTACAAATATGCAAAAATTACTTTTAAATTTTCTGTTTTTCTATTGCTGTAAAGGATGAAAGTCACATTCAAGAATTTTCCGTCTATCAACAAACAATACATTGATTATTACTAACAACTTTCTTATTTACCAAAACAAAAAATTAAACCGAAACCGTAACGCGAAGGTAAGTTGCGGGAATTAATGTAGAATTTGCGTCATTACTTTGGTTTTGGCTATTAACTAACCCTTCAAGTTTAGCATACAAATCCGAAGTTTTGCCATTTTGTTCAGCAGCTTCAAAAGCATTCATAGTTGGGCCATAGTAAGTTTTTAATCGATTTAACCACTCCGAAGGTGGGAATGCTGCTTTAAATGTAAAGGTATCTCTCTCAAAAGAAATATTTTCTTTAGGAACGCCAGCATCTGTGAATCTTTCAATTACATTATCCTCAATCCCCCAAAGCATTGGGCTTACAAAACCCTCAGGTGGTGGTGGCGTAAATTCCGCACTAATTTTCAAGATTTGCGCAATCAACGTTGGATCTCCCGGTATCCAATTACCCATAATAACTTTACCGCCAGGTTTTGTGACACGAACCATTTCTTTAGCAACATCAAAAGGTTTTGGAGCAAACATTGCTCCAAAAATGCTCATTGTAACATCATAAGATTGATCTTTCAATTCATTCAAATTAGTTGCGTCACCTTCTTGGAATACAATATTAGCCAATCCTTCCTTTTTTGCCCGAAGATTGCCAGCTTCAACTAAATTTCTTGCTATATCAACACCTAAAACATTGGCTCCTAATTTTGCCGAAGGTATTGCGGTAGTACCATCTCCACAACCGAGATCTAAAACGTTACTATTTTCTTTAATTCCAATTTTGGCAACCAATTCCGCACCACTTTCTCTCATAGATTCTGCAACGCGTGTGAAATCGCCTTTTTCCCATAATGCTTTGTTTGGATTCATCTTAGTTTTATCAGTGATTATAGTGCTGATGCCGCACTTTTACTTAATTTGTAAACATCCTCTATCCTTTTTTAAATCATCACCAGTTAATCACAAAAGGCATTTAAAAAACTACTTAAAAAAGAAGATATAAAACAAATAATCAACTGACAAACAATTACTTACGCAAAAATAAACAAATTTTGATGAAACATTTTATTATCTCACAAAATTTATTTTTTAAAACAAATTCTGTGAATTACAACTTTCAGATCATTATCACCTAATTGGAAAAGTTTGATGAGTTCTTTCGGTATTTCCATATAAAAACAAAATACTATTGACAAAGATCTTTCTAAAATATTTTTATAACATTTTCATTAAAGCATTGCTATTTAATTTCTTAGAATATTTTTATTTTTATATAAAAAACATGAAAAGAACTTTTACTTCTATCCTGCTCTATTTCTTTTTAATTTTTACTTCCAATGCTTTTTCTCAGAATAAAACCGTCAATGCATTTACAAATCGAATTTTTAATGGAAAAGGTTATCGGCCATTGGCAGATTTAAAATGGAAATTTAAAACAGATGGAAAAATCTTTTCCTCGCCAATTGTTAAAAACGGAGCAATTTATATAGGAAGTGAAGATGTTTTTTTATACTGCATCAATGAAAAATCAGGAAACCTCAACTGGAAATTCAAAACCAATGGCGCAGTTCACAGTTCGGCTAGCATCTATAATAATATTGTTTATTTTGGAAGTTTCGACGGGTATTATTATGCCGTAAATGCAACATCAGGAAAAGAAATATGGAAATTTCAAACTAAAGGCGAACATTGGTACCAAGAAATTGGAATGTGGGGAATGAAGCCAAACGACATGCTGATGAACGATTTATGGGATTTTTATTTATCATCTCCGGTTGTTTATAAAGACAAAAATAATGCTTTAGTAATTTTCGGAAGCAGTGATGGAAATATGTACGCTGTCGACCCAAAAAACGGCACTTTAAAATGGACATTCAAAACAAATGATCCTATCCACAGTACTCCTGTTATCGAAAAAGAGAATTTGTATTTTGGAGGATGGGATGGAAATTTCTACGCCTTAGACTGTAAAACCGGAAAAGAGAAATGGCATTTTTCAACTGAAGTCAAAACTGGATTTAAAGGTATTCAGGCTTCTGCTATTGTTGCAAATGGATTGGTTTATTTTGGCGCCAGAGATCCTTTTTTGTTTGCACTTGACGTAGAAACCGGAAAATTAGTTTGGAAATATAATGCCGAAAATTCATGGATTTTGAGTTCGGCTGTTGTTCAAGACAATATACTTTACGTTGGAACTTCTGATACTTATGCATTATTGGCGCTTGACGCGAAAACAGGTCAGGAAAAGTACCGATTTAAAGGAAATGGATATATTTATTCTTCGCCAGCTATTTCAGGAAACACGGCTTATTTTGGTGATTTTAGCGGTAATTTTTTCGCTTTAAACTTGCTTTCCAACGGAAAAGAATCTGATTTTGTGAGTACGGAAAACAGAAAAAAATATGCTCCTGAAATTCTCAATAACAATCATCTTGATTTTGGATATGCTTCCCAACAAGCTGATTTATCCGTTTATGCGGAAAACTTAAAAGTTATGGATGAATTCTATAAAATTGGCCCAATTGTTTCATCGCCATTCATAAACAACAATACCATTTATTTTGGAAGCGCAGATGGTTACTTATATGCTTATAATTCGAGAAAGGAAAAATAATTTCCTTTCTCGAACCTTTAATTATCATACTTATTTCACTATTCTTATAAAATTCGGATATGCCCTGCTTGTTGTTTCTCTGCTTATTTTAATCGCAAAAAAAACGGGTAAAACTACATTTAAAATATAAAATGAAATAAAAACATAAAACGGTACCAAATATTGACCGTAATGCATAATTTTTAAAACAAAAAATACTGCCAGTGAAATGAAAGTAAAAATCGACCAAACTATTTGATAGTTGAGCAGATTTGCTCCGATTTCTTTCAGTCCGATAATTTTATCTTTTTTCGCAATCCATAAAATAAGAGGCAAAATAATATTTCCGACAGGAATTACTAGAAAAACTAATACTGAAAGATGAAAAACAATTAAATAGCTTTTGTCTTCATACTTTCCGTAATCTAAAATATCTTCAGTATTTATATCTAAAACTTCACAAATCAGATTCAAGGTTTTTCCGCGTGGTTCATTTTCGTCATTTTCAATACGCTGAATCGTTCTTAAATTTACTTTTGAAGACTCGGCTAATTCTTCTTGAGAAAGACCTTTTTTCTTTCTTATTTCTTTTATTTTTTTTCCAATTTCGTTCATGATCGATTTCGATTTATTATTTCGACAAAACTACTTTTGAAAAGTTTATTTTGATAACGGTTTGTTTGCGACATTTTAGCGACATTCTTGTCAAAATACTGATTTACTTAATTATAAAAATTAATTTCATAATGCTGATTACATAATTTTAACCGAAGTCATACTCAACGAACCTGCCAAAAGTTTATCATTGAAAAGTTCCAGTTCATCAGTTTTGCCTTTTAAGCCTAAAGTATAAAGCAAAGGCAAATAATGATCTGGAGTAGGAATCGCCAATTGAACGGCCTTATTCATTTTTTCGAAGTCAATCAAAGGCTGAAAATTCCCATCTAACAAATAATTATTTACGATTTCACGAGCTTCAATAGCCCAGTCATAACCGTAGTTGTCTTTATCAAAATTTCTGAAATCAACCATTCGAAGGTTGTGGACAATATTCCCGCTTCCGATGATTAAAACACCTTTATAACGAAGTTGTTGCAGTTTCTGCGCCAATTCAAAATGATATTGCCCTGATTTTGTATAATCAATACTTAATTGAATCACAGGAACATCCGCACTTGGATATAAATGCTTTATTACGCTCCATGCGCCATGATCTAAACCCCAATGTTCATCTAATTCAACCTGAACCGGATCTAATATTTTCTTAGTTTCAACCGCTAATTCCGGACTTCCTTTTGCTGGATATTGCACATCAAAAAGCGCCTGCGGAAAACCTCCAAAATCATGAATCGTTCTTGGCATTTCCATTGAAGTTACTTTTGTTCCTTTGGTAAACCAATGTGCCGAAACACATAAAATAGCATTTGGCTGTGGCAATGTTTTTGCCAGATTACGAAAACCAGTCACAAACTGATTTTCTTCAATTGCATTCATTGGACTTCCGTGTCCTAAAAACAGAACTGGCATTTTATCTGTATTCGAAAACGTAGATGAAATCGAATGTAAGTCGCTTAGTGTTGTCATTGCTTAGATTTTTTTTCTTTTGCCACTCCCGATAGCTATCGGGATCACGAATTAACACTAATTATTTTTGTAAAAGTTTTAATTCATCTAATAATTGATTATAACTTTTCAAATTTTTAGAATTATAATCATAAACCTTAATTACTAAAGTTGAATCGGCATTTATTATCGAAAATGAATTACCTGCATTTCCTGGGAACCTTTCCGCAACTTTAGATTCAACCATTCTTTTAATATATGAAATTATAGTTTTTTTATCTGAATCAGTAAGTTTAATTGTTTTCTTAGCCACTATAGTTTCTAAGTTTCTTCCTTTTGAATCACGCTTATCACAATCAATACTTGTCTTAGTATAATTCAAGAAATAATCTTTATAGTTGCTTTCTTTAGCAAATATTTTTAACTCTTCATAATGCCCTCCCCATTCTCCACATTCACTAAAAAAAGCATTAATCTTTAAATTAGAATCAACTCCTGTACTTCCTAAAGTAATCGGATCAAAAAAATCAACTGGCTTATCTTCTGATTTAACCTTAGTAACCTCTTGTTTTTTTGAACAACTAAAAATGAGCAATAAAAATAACAAACCTAGTTTTCTCATCTGCAATTAAATAAAAATTCATGTGAATTCGAGATCCCAATAGCTATCGGGAGTGACAAACTAATTACTCCTCAAAACTCTCGTCTTTAAATCCTATCAAATATAGCTTATTTTTGGCACGCGTCATAGCGGTATAAAGCCATCTGATATAATCGCGATCGATTCCGTCTGGTAAATAAGGCTGTTCGATAAAAACAGTATTCCATTGCCCACCTTGCGATTTGTGACAGGTGATTGCGTAGGAGAACTTCACTTGCAATCCGTTGAAATATTCATTTTCCTTAACTTTTTGAAATCTCTTGTATTTCGTTGGCTCATCTTCATAATCTTTCATTACTTCTTCATACAAACGATTCGATTCTTCATAAGTTAATGATGGCGATTCGCTTTTTATAGTATCCAAAATCAAAACCGTCTCAAAAGGAATTTGGTTCGGATAATCGACCATTCTGATTTTGACTTTCGCAAAAGTAAATCCATATAATTCTTTGATTCCGAACATTTCCAAAACTTCAATAATATCACCATTGGCAATAAAACCAGCTTCGTCGGTTTCTTTCAACCAGAAATAATTGTTTTTTACAACCATCAAAAAATCACCAACAGAAAGTTCGCTTTCTTTAAATAAAATTCGGCTTCTGATTTGCTCATTATACTGATTTGCTCTTTTATTTGATCGCACAATAAAAGCCGTATCTTCAATACTATAATTGCTGTAAGCTGTATTTATCGCGTCCTGAATGTCATAACCATCTGTCAAACGAACGATATCTTTAAACTTTTTTACGTTGAATCTGAATTCGGTTATAAAACTTTCTTTCAGTAATTCTCGCAATTCGGTTGCGTTGAATAAAATTCCTGAATTTTCTTCTTGACGCATAACTTCGTCCAACTCGATATGTTCAATTTCTTTATCATAATGAACACCCAAAGTCTGAATGTCTAGCGCTGGAGAAATATCTAAATTTACCGGTGGCAACTGTGCTGTATCTCCTAAAAGAATCATTTTGCAATTGTTTCCTGAATAAACATAATTGATCAAATCATCCAGAAGCGATCCGCTATCGAGCGTACTATCTGAAATCATCGAAGCTTCATCGACGATAAAAACGGTGTTTTTATGTTTATTGACTTGTTTAGTAAAAGCAACTCCTCCACCCGATGATTTTTTCGGGAAATATATTTTTTTATGAATTGTAAAAGCCGATTTATTTGAGTAATTCGAAATCACTTTTGCTGCGCGACCTGTTGGTGCCAGCAAAACAAATTTTTTATTGATTTCTCCCAGATTATTTACAATCGTTGAAATCACCGTTGTTTTTCCAGTTCCGGCATATCCTTTCAGCACAAAAATGGTGTCATTTTTAGGTTCGGTTAGGAAAATCGCGATTTTCTGAAAAAAAATATCTTGTTTGTATGTAGGCGCAAAAGGGAATCTTTTTTGTAAAACGCTGTAAAACAATGTTGAATTCATAAGGTAAATTTGTCATACAAAGTTCGGCTTTTTTAATGGCAATTTCAACTTTAAATGTTTTAAACCATATAAGTGATATAAGTTCATTTAAAAAAAATAATACTACCATAACGTCTACCTAACTTTTCTTTAAAATTGTTTTTTGAAATTGCAATTATAATTGTTGCTTTTTAATTTGTAAGTTTGTGGTCGCCTAAATTCTTTCTTGATTCAAAAACAGGTAACGAATTGTAAATCAGATATGTCATTACAAAACACTAACATTACTTCTAAAAATTATAAAAAACTTTCTATTCAGGTTTCTCTGACTGGGTTTTCCTATTGCTGTTTCGATACTTTAAATAATGTCATTACATCGTTTAAAGAAATCAAGTTTGATACTTCAAACAAAAGCACAAAAATTGAAGATCTTTTTACTGAAGCTTTCAAAAATAATTTGGAATTGAAGGACACTTATGATGAAGTAATGGTGATTCACAACAACAACCTTTCGACTTTTGTCCCAACGGCTTTATTTGATGAAGATTATCTAGGAAGTTATCTACAATACACAACAAAAGTTTTTGAAACCGACTTTTTTACATTTGACGAAATTTCAAATTATCACATGAATTCGGTTTACATTCCGTATGTGAATATCAACAACTTTTTGATTGATAATGTTGGTTCTTTTGACTACAAACATGCAAATAGTATTTTGGTCGAAAAAATTTTAGACAATTCAAGAAACAACGACGAAAAGAAAATGGTGGTCAACTTTAATCCTGGCCATTTTGAAGTAATTGTGGTTCAAAACCAAAAGCTTCTGTTTTTCAATTCATTTGAATACCAAACCCCTGAAGATTTCATATATTACCTACTATTTACTGCCGAACAATCGAACTTAAATCCGGAAATTTTTCCGCTCGAATTATTGGGCACGATAGACAAAAACGATCCGTTTTATGCCATTGCGTATAAATACATTCGTAATATATCCTTTATGGATGTAAGCACTTTACAGCAAAAAAACAGCTTCTCTTTAACAGAAAATCAAAAACATTATATTTTATTCCAATCATGAGAATCATTTCAGGAAAACACAAAGGACGTCGAATTTCTCCCCCAAAAAACCTTCCTGTAAGACCCACAACTGATATGAGCAAAGAGGCATTATTTAATGTCTTGAACAATCATTTTAGTTTTGACAGCTTAAAGGTTTTGGATCTATTTTCAGGAACCGGAAACATCAGTTATGAATTTGCGTCGCGCGGCAGTGCGCCCATAACTTCTGTTGACGGTGATTTTGGATGCGTAAAATTCATCAAACAGGTTTCATCAGAATATGATTTTGATATTGCGGCTACAAAAAGCGATGTTTTCAAATTTTTGGAAAACTGCAAAACGTCATACGATATTGTTTTTGCCGATCCTCCTTATGGTTTAGATCAAGCAACTTTTGAAAAAATTGTAATGACGGTTTTTGAAAGAGATTTGCTTCATGAAGATGGAATGATGATAATTGAACATTCAAAATATACAAAACTGGATCATTTGAGTAATTTTTCTTTTCAAAAAAGCTACGGAGGTTCATACTTCAGTTTCTTCGAATTAAATTCAACTGATGATGATGAAGAGCTTCCTGGAGATTCTCCAATAAAAATAACTGAGGAAGACGAAGGATAGTCTATTTCAATATTTAAAATTTTAGAAATCCCAAATTCCAATTTAAAGTTTGGAATTTGGGATTTTAATTTTGGAATTTCTATCTAATTCTGTTTTCATTTTCATCAACCGTTTTTTCTTTGTATTTCGAATCTTTTATTTTTCCGAAAGAATAACGAACAGCAATCGAAATCTCATGTGCATCAACCAAATATCTCGATTTTGAACTTATATTATTAATAGCAAAACTTTCAGTGTAAATTGTTTGCTTAAAAACATCGTTGAAATTTAAAGCGCAATTCCAATTTTTGCCAAATGTTTTGGCCAACGACATATCTAAAACAAAATTGGCTTTTCTTTCAAAAACGCCGTCATTTTGCGCCGTTGTTCCCCAAAAAGAAAAAACATAATTAAAGTTCTTTGGCAACTTAAAGGAATTATTTGAGTAATAATACAAATACGGTTTTGATGAATGCATTTGTGCCGAGTTGTCTTCAACTTTGCTTTTTATAAAAATTAAGGAATTTGTTGTTGTCCAGAATTTGTACGTAAACGGAAGCGTAAAATCAATTGTAAAACCAGTTTCTCGTTTAAAATTAACATCCGTGATCGTCAATATATTGGTTTCTTCATTAAATAAAAAAGTAGAATTTACAGTGTTTTTAGTTTGGTAAAAACTCATTTTAACCGATTTGTCCAAATATTGAAAAGTACCCGTAATTTCGTCTGTAAATGCTGGTCCTAATTTAATACTGCTTCCATATAAAAAATATGGATTTATATACGTTGCAATTTGGCTTAATGAGGAATATTTTGGCCTCACTATATTTTTCGCATAATTTAAATTGACGCTTTTTGTGCTATCGATCGCAAATGAAAATTGTGCTTTAGGAAACAAATTGGTATAATTTCTATCAATTGAAGGCGACAAATCTGCCTTGTATTTTGCATAAACATTTGTGTTTTCAGCTCGTAATCCAACAGAAAAATCAATCTTTTTCAGTTTTCCAGAAAACTGAATATATGCTGCCAAATTTTCTTCTTTAAAATCATAATTTAAAGTCTCATTTTTATTTTTCTCAAAATCAAAAATGTCTGAATCCGAATACGATTTTGCTTTTAAATACAAACCTCCATATTCTAAATTCATTTCATTTTTAAACTTTTTTTCTAAATCAATTCTTCCCGAAAAAACATCGACATTAAATTTCTGATCTCTGTTTTGCGAGAATTCAAATTCGGTTTCATTAAAGTTATTCTGCACCAAACTCCATAAATGCTGATTGAAATTGGAATATTGAAAACCAGCAAAAAGTTGTGTATCGATAAATTTTATCTTTTTTGAATAATTCATAAATGCGTTCACAAAATTCTTGTCGCTCGAATTATCACTCCACGTCAAAACGTTGTTTTCGACATTCTGTTTTTTATTAAAAGTAAAAGTATTGATGCCGAAATTATCATCTCTCAGTTTGCCGTTTACATTCACCGAAAAATAATCTTCGTCATTTATTTTATAAAGCAAACCATCGCCAAAAACATATTCTTTCACATGCGAATTTGCCGTCACATCATAATTTGAAACAATTGAAGCTTGCGGAATTTCATAAGCAGTATTATGATTTTCCCAAGGATTTCGCCGATTAAAATTAAAATTAGCTTTCCATTCCAATTTGCCTTTTTTGAAACTCGAATTGAATCCGAGGTAATTATTAAAATGTTTTTTAAAAGATGCAACTTCTGAAATTTCAGTTCGAAAACTGTCTTTTTTGCTAAATTTTCGAGTAATCAAAATTATAGTGCGACCTTCGGCTTCATATTTTGAAGATGGATTCTGAATGATTTCGATTGTTTTAATATCGGCGACAGCCAAAGCATTCAATTCATTCATTCCAACTTTTTGATTATCGATATAAATTAAAGGATTTCCTTTGCCTACAATCGAAATAGTTTCACGATCGGCACTGACTTGAACGGTCGGCAATTTTGAAAGCAAATCAACCGGATTTGGAATCGTGTTGTAAATTGAATTCGCAACATCAACTTTAATATTTCCGTTTGAATTCGTAAAAGTCTTTTTGTCTTGATTTACAACAACTTCACTCAACTTTTGAGAAATAGAATCTTTTTGTGTTTCATTTTGAGCTTTAACAAAAAACGAAAAAAGAAAAAGCAAAAGAGCGAGAATTAGTTTCAACGGCATGTAAATAATATTTAAAATGGTTTAACAATGCAACAAAAGTGCTTTGAAAAACCAGTTCTGAAAGTTAATCGAAGGTTAATGCGGCGTTAATGCCTTTTTTGTTTCATAAAAGCATTATTTTTGGGTTGAAAAATAGGTCACAGATTTTACGGATTAAACGGATTTTCGCCGTTTATTTTTTAAAATTTAGTTTAAAAACAATCTGTGTACATCCGTTTAATCCGTAAAATCCGCGGGCAATATGAAACAAAAAATCAATTTATTAATCGCTTTTTCAGTCATAGCTTTAATTGTTTTGACGACTGTGCAATGCTATTTGGTAAAAACGGCTTATGACTATAAAGTAGCCGAGTTTCATACGCAGATAAAAAATGAAATCGCTCAAATTACCAACAATTACAGCGACATCGATTCGGTTTTGGTTGCTAAAAAAGAAGCGCTTTACAAACAATTATCTGAAAATTACATCAAAGGAAAAAACAGCCGTTTAGAGGTGAAAAATGCGGTTTTAGAAAAACAATATCAAAGTGCTTTAACCAGTCAAATTCAGAGAAAATTCGAACGAGATCTTCCGAATTTCAAAATTGATTTTGCCATTGTCCTCAATAAATTCATCGTATACAAAAACACGCAAAAAGCTGATACTATTTTCTCTGAAAAACCATTTATTGAAAATAAATTATACGGAAATCTGTCTTCATTAAATCATGCTTTCTTGGTTCGGAATTATGTCGGAACAACAAACGGAACATTTGAAAATCAGGAATATCAATTGCTGACCGAAGATTCAATGTACGTTTCGGTAATCGATTGGGAAATGATTATTTTAAGGCGAATGACTTTTATTTTAGTTCTGTCTTTATTTTCAATTCTGACACTGATTACGTTGTTTGTCATTGCAATTAAAGCCTTGATAAAACAGAAAAAAGTAAGCGATGTAAAAACCGATTTCATCAATAATATTACGCACGAACTCAAAACACCATTAGCAACTTTAGGTATTTCGACTAAGATTTTAGAGCAGAAAAACATTCGTGAAAACGATGAAAATTTCAACTCGATTTTGAGCACGATTTCACGCCAGAATAATCGTCTTCAAAGTTTGATCGATCAGGTTATGGCAAATTCCTTGGCAGAAAATGAAATCGAACTTCAAAAGGAAAAAATTGAAACAGAGGATTTTCTGCTTTCCATTGTAAACGATTTTAAAATTGCATTTCCAAAAATCAATTTAAAAATCGATTTCCAAACGCAAAAAACCATTTTGACTTTAGATAAATTTCATTTGACTACAGCGTTTTTGAACGTTTTAGAAAATGCTGTAAAATATGGGTCAAATACCATTACGGTCAAAACAAGAATAGTCGAAAAACAATTTTCTATAAGTTTTGAAGATGACGGAATTGGCATCGCCAAGAACAAACAAGCCTTTCTATTTGAAAAATTTTATCGCGTAGAGCAAGGAAATTTACACAATACAAAAGGTTTAGGTTTAGGATTGTATTATGTCGATCAAATTGTAAAAGCGCACCAAGGTTCTGTAAACGTTATTAGCGATTTAGGAAAAGGAACTCAGTTTACTATTTTATTAAAAGTTTAATTCCCTTATTTTGAAAAGATTACTTTTAGCCGAAGACGATTTTGATTTTGCGGCGATTTTGAAGCAATATTTAGAATTACATCAATTTGAAGTTATTTGGGCAGAAAACGGCGAAATGGCTTTGGATTATTTTAAAAAACAAACTTTCGATATTTGTGTTTTTGATGTCATGATGCCCAAATTGGACGGATTTTCATTGGCAGAAAAAATAATTACCATCAATCCCGAAATTCCCTTTATTTTTTTAACGGCAAGAAAATTAAAAGAAGACAAAATCATAGGCTTAAAACTTGGTGCTGACGACTACATTGTCAAACCTTTTGAAGTCGATGAACTCGTTTTGCGCTTACAGAATATCTTAAAAAGAATCGAGCAAAAAAGAAGTCTCGAAGGAAATAATAGTATTGAAATTGGTTCGTATATTTTTGATAACGAACGCTTAACGCTCAATAACAAAAATCATGTGCAACAACTTACAGAAAAAGAAGCTGCACTTATTGAATATTTATACCTCAACCACAATCAATTGTTAAAGCGAGATCAAATTTTGATGTCGGTTTGGAAGAAAGACGATTATTTCTCAGGAAGAAGTATGGATGTTTTTATCAGCAGATTGAGAAAATATTTCAATTCAGATCCAAAAATCAAGATTGAAAGTGTCCGAAATATTGGATTAGAATTTAAAATAGAAAAACCTTGATGAATCACGGTTTTTCTATTTTAAAATGAGAACTATTTTCCAATTACCCAGCCTAAAGTAAAGTTTCCAGCAGGAAAAAATTGAGTTTCATACTTATCAAATTGAATTCCGGGACCAACACTGAATTCCAAATTGAATTTGCCTTTATAAGTTCGCTGTAATCCCCAAAGCACTGCAATTACAGTTGAAGGAACATAATTAAAATATGCTTTATCCCCTGCAATCGGTTTAGAATAATAAGTAGCATTGAAAGCTAAATAATTTCCAGAGTTGCGTTCCGTTCTTTTGCCTTTATTGGCTCTTTTTTGCAAGTTATAATAATGGCGAAACTGCTCTGTAATTCCGATAGCGACATAAGTATCTGATTCGTCGTAATAATCACTATGACTAGTACCCAAACCTACAGTTGCTTCAGAATACAAAGTGTTTTTTTCTGAAAAACCGTGTTCATAAACAAAGCCCGGAAATAGTACGTTGATTTTAAATTGATTTTTTACAACTGAAACCGCAGCTTCATCTTGCGCATGAACATAAGATCCTGCAAAAAGCAACATCAAAAAGTAAATTTTCTTCATATAATGGTTTATCGATTAGTTCGCGTAAAAATAGTATTTAATCAATACGAAAGACACGCGAACAAAACTTTTTCTTACAAAACAAACCCTTTAAATCATATAATTTCCATAAGTAATTGTATAACAACATTTAGCAATTACAAGAATAAATTTGTTATATAACTTTAAAACTAATCATCATGAACCTAAAAAGATTTTTCGGAGGATTATTAACAGTCCTTGGAATAATAGGACTTATTTATACAGCAATGATTTTTGCAGATACAAGTGGAGGAACCAGAGATATTAAATCGTTAATTATTTACGGAATTTTAGGAATCGTTTTTTTTACATCAGGAATCAGTTTGGTTAGAACTACTAAAGACGAATCTTAATTTGATTTTGCCACGAAGACGCTAAGGCGCAAAGTTTTTTAATGCTTTATGTAATAAAAAATTAGTGTCTTTGTGCCTTTGTGGCATTTTATTCTTCTTGGATAGCACTCAAATTCAATTCAGTAAAATCTCTTTCTGTTTTTGAAATTATGATTGTGGCAACCGTGTTTCCAATCAGGTTGGTAATCGCTCTAGCTTCGCTCATAAATTTGTCAACGCCCAATAAAAAGGCTAAACCTTCAACTGGAATTTTATGAAGTGCAGTCAATGTCGAAGCCAAAACAATAAAACCGCTTCCTGTCACGCCTGCCGCGCCTTTGGACGTGATCATCAAAATTCCGATTACGGATAGAATTTCAAAGAAACTCAAATGCACATCATACAATTGCGCCAAAAATATAACCGACATCGAGAGATAAATCGAAGTTCCGTCAAGGTTAAAAGAATAACCTGTAGGAATCACCAATCCCACAACCGATTTACTGCAACCCATTTTTTCCAATTTTACCATAATACTTGGCAAAGCAGCCTCTGAAGATGAAGTTCCCAGAACCAGCAAAAGTTCTTCTTTTATATATTTTAAAATAGAAAGAATGCTGATTTTGTAATATTTGAGAATGCTTCCTAAAACCAGAAATACAAACAAAGCCATTGTCAAATAAACACAAAGCATCAATTTTCCTAACGGAATCAAAGTGGCTAGTCCAAATTTCCCAATCGTAAATGCCATTCCACCAAAAGCGCCAATTGGAGCCAAATACATCACATATTTCAAACCTGTAAAAACAACTTTTGAAAATCGTTCTAAAACTAAAATCGTTTGTTCTCTCTTTTGATAAAAATTCAAAGCAATACCACAGACAATTGCCGCAACCAAAACCTGCAAAGTAAAATTCGAAAAGAAAAACTGCAACCATGAAAAATGTTCAGCCGAACTATTTGTATATTGACTCGCATCTCCAATTGCAAGGCCAGATTTATCAATTTTTCCTGGTTGAAATAAATAAGCCACTGCAACACCAATTGCCAAAGCAACCGTAGAAACAACTTCAAAATATCCTAAGGCTTTAATTCCAATTCGGCCAACTTTCTTTAGATTTCCCATTCCAGAAATTCCCAAAACAATCGTCAGGAAAATAATCGGTCCAATAAAAAGTTTAATGAGATCAATAAAACCTTTTCCTATTTTTTCCATTTTGATGCCATTTTCAGGCGAAAAATGTCCGAGTAAAATTCCAGCAATAATAGCAATCAAAACCCAGAAAGTTAAGTTTGTGATTACCGTTTGAAAAAGACTTTTTTTGATTTTAGGCGTGGGATTGGGAGCAGAAACATTCATGAAATTCAGTTAGATAGTTTCACAAATATATAAAAAAAGCAGACCTATAAGCCGGATTCTGTTCTTGTCTCGTTTTGCAACGAGGCAATACCTTATCATTTATCTAGATTCCGAATTACTTCGAAACTCAAGCTACCTACCCTTCAACAACGGACGAGAAGCCCTTAAATGCTGATATACTTGGTATTTCACCGCATAGAGTTTACCTGGTTTCACTACAGCATTACCTGTACATACTTTCTGTTGCACTTGTCCTTGCCCTATTTCTAAGACCGACGGGTGTTACCCGCTATGCTTCTCTATGGTGTCCGGACTTTCCTCCCTCCGCCGTGGCGGACGACGATAAGGCGGTCTGCGCTGCAAAAGTAGCGATTTATGAATGAAGAATAAAAATTTTAAATTTTTCATTTTATGATTTTTATCATAACTTTTTAATTTTAAAATAGTTATCTTTAAAATTCCATAATTTTTTAAATTCAGTTATCATGAAAAGAATGTATCATTACGCAACTGTTTCAAAGGCTTTAGATCAATTGAATGAGAAAGGATTTACGTGCGACTTTAATCGAAATGCTGATGTGATTAAAAAAAATCCTGAGAAATTTGAAATTGTTCATGTGTATCGATACGAGGGGGAATCAGACCCGGGCGATGAGGCAGTTGTTTACGGAATTAAGTCAACTTCTGGAAAAAAAGGAGTTTATGTTGCTGGCTTTTCAGCCGATTCAGATCAGGAAACCGCAAAGTTTTTATTTGATTTAAGTATTAGGGGAAGGTAAATTTAAAAATCCAATCCTGAAACTTTAAAATAAAAATTCCAAATTCCAAAGCTATAAAATTGGAATTTGGAATTTTTTATAAGATTTTTTTTTAAAATTTTAAACCGTTGGTATTTTTAATTTCCAGCCAGGCTGAATTAAATCTGGATTCGAGATAACATCTTTATTGGCTTCAAAAATAGTTTGCCAAGAAACTCCGAATTCTTTTCCAATTTTAGAAAGAGAATCTCCACTTTTTACGGTATAATCTATTGTCGTTCCTACAGCAACTTCAATATTCATTACTACATCTGCAGATCTGTAATCAGGATCTATTTCTCCGTAAGCATTCCAAAGTTTTTCTTTGTCTGACGCAGATTTTGCTTCTCCATCAATATACAAAACATTATCCTGCTCCCTTACCTGCAAATTAGCTACCCCTAACTGAGAAGCCAGATTTGTCAATTCTTTATATTTATCTTGTAAACTCATAACAACTTTATTTTATAATTAATTTGTTATTAACTTTTTTAGGTTTTAATTCTTGAACACTTTTAATCAAAGTAGACTGCACCCAAAATTTTAGACAAATTTATAATTAAGTTTGATAATGATGAGCTCGATATTTTATCGGGCTCATTTTGTTTAAATTTGATTTAATTCTTTGGTTATTATAATAGATTATATATCTATTGATTTCTTTTTTTAATTGTTCTATTGATTTGAATTTTTGGGTATAAAACATTTCGGATTTTAATATTCCAAAGAAGTTTTCAATAATTGCATTATCCAAGCAGTTTCCTTTTCTTGACATGCTTTGTTTGATTCCTTTTTGTTCTAATAGATGTTGGTAATGTTTCATTTGGTATTGCCAGCCTTGGTCAGAATGAAGTATCAAATTTGTATTGTTTGGTATTTTCCTAAAGGCTTTTTTCAGCATCATAACTACTTGATTGAACACTGGCCTCTCTGTGAGTTCATAGCTGATTATTTCCCCGTTAAACAAGTCGATTATCGGTGACAAATACAACTTGTTTCCAGCTACATTGAACTCTGTTATATCAGTTGCCCATTTTTGATTTGGGGCCTGTGCTTTAAAATTTCTCTCTAGTATATTTGGGGCTATTTTGCCATTTTCACCTCTATAAGATTTATACTTTTTTACTCTAATAATACTCTTCAGCCCCAATAGATTCATTAACCTGAGAACTGTTTTATGATTGATAATCAATCCCCTGTTTTGCAGTTCATCGGTTATCCTTCTATAGCCATAACGCCCTTTATGCTTTTGATAAATGACTTTAATCAGCTCTTTGGCTTCTTTGTATTTATCAGGTGACTTGCTTTGTTTTTGATGATAATAAAAACTGCTGCGTGCCATATTTGCTAGGTTGAGAAGTAATTCCAAACCAAATTTATGCCTTAATTCGTTTATGGCTTTGGATTTTTCCTGGCTTGAATTAAGGCTTGAAGCTTTTTTAGCAATTCATTCTCACAACGAAGTCTTTCGTTCTCTTTTAGCAGTTCTTGCTCTCTTGTCAAGGGCCTGTCTGATTTGCGGTTTTTGCCTTTATTATCACTCATCGATATGGGTCTGCCTCTTTGTTTTGCTTTTAATCCTGTCAGTCCAAAGTTAGCAAAATCTTTTTTCCATTTTAAAATCATGGAAACATTGGGAATATTGAATCTTATGCCAGCCTGCATCAGGGAAAGAGATTCCTTTTCTATGCGTTTGAGTACTTTCAGCTTAAATTCGGCTGAATAGCTTTGGTTGATTCGTGGCAATAAACCAATTTCACCATATGTCTTATAAAAACTGACCCACTTACGAATATTCCATCTTGCAGTCTGCTTCAATTTTGAAACATATCCAGCTGAATATTTTTTCTTTAAAACCAATTCTACACATTCTAATCTAAATGCATAGTCATACTTTGCTTTTCTTTCCATAAAAAATGCCCCGAATAGTGTCTAACTTTTTGGGGCATGTTCAAAGTTGGCAATTGGCTTTTTTTAATATTTCCTGTCAAAGTCACCACTCCATCAGAAACTGAGGCACTCACACCACTGTATGTTTTTACAACTTCACCAACAGCTGTATTTAAAACCGAATCAGGATTAACTTTTACTTCAGCAGCTTCTTGATCAGTTATAGGAGCAACAATTTCACAGTTATTCACTACCGACTTTACACCTTTCACACTTTTGGCAATACTGTCACAACTTTCTTTACATGCTTCATCTTTGCAAACTCCAGAGATTGTTGCTACACCTTTTACAACAGAAACCTGCATTCCGGGCATATTACCCATTTTTGCAGTAATTTCTTTTTTAATATTCTCATCATTCGGTTTACAAGCTATCACTGATAGTGCAACACACATTGCTAATAAAATAGATTTAGTTTTCATAAGTATATTTTTTTTTTATTAATATAATTTCAAAACGTAAATCAAACAAAAATATTACGTAAAATCCTACAAAAAAATCAATGTGCAAAAACCTATTTATTAATATTTTGTTTTTTATATCAGCACTGAACGTATTAATTGATTTCAACGTACTAAATTTTGCAATTCTTTTTAGCTTATTTAATGATCAATTTGTTATCTACCTTTTTTGGCTTTAATTCTTGAATGCTTTGCATTAAAGGCTGTAATTTGTTTTTTTCAATTTCTCCCGATAGTGTAACAACGCCTCCAACAACCGTTGCGCTCACGCCGTCATAAGCATCAACTACTTTGCTTACCGATTTATCCAAATCGGTATCTGAATTAATGATAACAGTCACCGCTGCTGGTTCTTCATTAGCGCTTGCAATCTCACACGTATTGATAACTGATTTTACTCCTTTAGTTGCTTTTACACTTTTTTCAATATTTTTTTTGAAAATTTCGTCATCGCAGGTTCCTGTAATCGTGGCTACGCCCTCATGAACAGCAACATGTATATTTGGAGTATCATTAAGTTTTTCTGCGATTGCTTTTTCAATATCTCCATCGCTTGGTTTGCATGATGCCAAAGCCACACAAAGACTTATCCCAAGTAAAACTGAATTAAATTTCATAATAGTCTTTTTTAATAATTAACCACCTAAAATTAAACAGATTACAAACAAAAAGATTATAAGATATAGGGAATGAATTTATATGTTTTCCAGTATTTTTTTAAACAAAATAAAAGCTTAAAAAGAACATTTACGCTGAAAACCGGCATTTGAAGTTAAACCGAAAGATTAATCCAAATAATCTGGCGGAAACATTTCCTGTCCGTATTTTATAAAAATGGAGTTTATTTTTTCTTTCTTTTCGATTTCTGAGTCAGAGTTGCTTTCCATATAAGCTGCAATTTCTTCAAACAAATCATCAAGACCAGCTGGAGTTACAGTACACAATAATTTGGCAGGCTCGTTACTTAGATTTTTAAATCCATGAACAATTCCGCCTTTCGGGATATTCACAAAAGAATTTTTCTTCGCCACATAAATCCCTAATTCCGATTTAAATGTAACCTCGCCTTCCAAGACAAAAAAAGTCTCCGCAAAATCAGCATGTGCATGCGGATTTGGCCCAGCGCCGGGCGGAACAGTCATTTCGATTACTGCATATTCGCCATTAGTTTCTTTTCCCGAAATCACAATGCGATAATTTCCACCGGCAATATTCAGTTTGTGGCCTTGCGTTTCATCTACGGTTATGATTGGATTTTTCATTTCATTTTTTATTAATTTTCTCTTTTTCCTTTTTTTATAAAAGATAAAAACTATCTATTCATGCTGTGTCACATCATTATATTGCCAAAGCACATTTATAATTTTCCATTCGCCATTTTCCTTTACAATATGCATATAATCAATCCATGCATCGGCGAGCAATTTTACTGATGCCGTTTTAGCAGAAACATCTAACAATTTGACTTCCTTCCTCGGGTTTTTCGGGAATTTATCTCCTTTTACATTATAAGTTTCAGCCAGAATAACCATGTTTTCAGCAAAGAATTCTGAGATATAATCTTTCTGCGCAGTCTTATTTCTAAAAACAGATCTTTTTACCATTCTCGGATGTAAAGCACTTTCCATCAATTTAGGATTCGGATTGTGTTGTGCTTCAATATAAGCTAAAGCAACTCGCTTAATATCTAATGTATCTTGTTTCGTTTGGGAATGGATTTTAAAAGAACAAAATATGATTGAAAAGAGTACTAAATATTTTTTCATATTAAAAGAGTTTATTATTTACAACCAAAATATGTTTCACTTATTTTAATAATTCAATGTTTAAAAAAGAGAGCTTTTAATCCGAAAAATAAAAGAAATTAATTCCCACTTTTTGGAGCTTTTGTTATTTCTTGCACTTTCTCAACAACTCGATCTAAAACAGGATTATTGGGCTCACTACCTTTTTCTATATAACCAGTTTTTTGATGAGTAAAAATACTATTTGCTGCCATAATTAAAATCTCATCTTTTTTATCAGAAACAATCGTATTATAAAAATGAAGAGCTGCTCCATATGAATTTTGGCGTTGCTTATTTATAGTTTGATTATGTTTACAAGCGTTATAATTTTTTATACAAAATTTCAAAACATAAATATTAATTGAAAGCAACAAAGCTCTTAACAAAGTATGTTTAATTAAATAAAACCATAAAACTTCTTGCCCACAAGAAGGACATATTAAATTGAAATTTTTAAAAGTACAAACACAAATTTCGTTTAAATGATCATCAAAACTATTTATGAAATAGAAAATTAGAGCTACTAATGTTCCAGTTGAAATAAAGATTGCAATAATCCAGATTATCGATTCTTTTCTATTTGATTGTGATTCTTCTCCGTAGAGTTTTTGCTGATTTATTAATTCGAGATTAACATTATCTGGTGTATATCGCTCCCTAAATTCATTCAATTGAGATTGAACACTATTTTTTATGTTATCAATTTCAATTAATTTATTTTTTAAATCCTCACTTTTAGAAGTAATTTCTTCACTCTGCTTTTCAATATCACTACGAACCGAATTTACAGTTTCTATATAATCATCTAGATTTTTACTGTTTACTTTCACATTTAAAATTCCGCTTATCTTTTCGTAAAAAGAATTAAACTTATCAGAAAAAAAAAGAAATCTTTCAATGATTCTTTGCTTATCATTAATAAACTTAACATTATCCATTTGTCTTACTTCTGAATAAAATCCCCATAGTTCTGTATAAAAACTATCTATTTCTTTCAAAGTTTCATAACTGAAAGAATTTAGATTTTCATTAATAAATTTCAAAGTGCGATTAAATTGTTCTAACATATCTTTATAACTAACTAAAGATTCGTTTCCCAAAGATTCCTCACGAAGAAATTTTCCTACATTCATTTCATCTAAAATCTCATACAAATTTTTAAGATTATTATAATACCCAAACTTGTCCATAATTCAAAACAGATTATTGCTTATATCAATTAAAAAGAAAAATAATTCTGCTAAAAATAACACATTTTTTATTACAAAAATTTTATTCTCAAAATTATAGCAAAAGAAAATCACATGAAAACTAGCTCTTGATTTCTCCAATTCAGCCATTTAAAAATCTTTCAATTTTTAAATTTTTAAATCACTAAATTATACTCTATATTTGCTATCGAATAAAAAAGAATATGGAACAATTTGTAGTATCGGCACGTAAATATCGCCCGCAGACCTTTAAGGATGTTGTGGGGCAAAAAGCCATTACCAACACATTGTTGAATGCTATTGAAACCAATCACTTGGCTTCTGCCCTTTTATTCACAGGGCCTCGTGGCGTTGGAAAAACCACTTGCGCTCGTATCTTGGCTCGAAAGATAAATCAGCCTGGATATGATGATCCTACTGAAGATTTTGCATTTAACGTTTTTGAGCTAGATGCTGCTTCAAACAACTCGGTTGATGATATTCGTAACTTGATTGATCAAGTTCGTATTCCGCCGCAAACCGGACAATACAAAGTATATATCATTGACGAGGTCCACATGTTGTCTTCGGCCGCTTTTAATGCTTTTTTGAAAACATTAGAAGAACCGCCAAAACACGCTATTTTTATTTTAGCAACAACAGAAAAACACAAAATTCTTCCAACGATTTTATCGCGTTGCCAAATTTTTGATTTCAAAAGAATTACAGTAAAAGATGCTAAAGAACACTTGGCAGATGTTGCTGAAAGCCAAGGAATCGTTTTTGAAGATGATGCACTGCACATTATTGCTCAAAAAGCCGATGGTGCGATGCGTGACGCCTTATCAATTTTTGACCGTGTAGTTTCATACTGCGGAACAAACTTGACGCGTCAAGCCGTAACTGAAAATCTAAACGTCTTAGATTACGAAACCTATATTACCGTAACTGATTTGATTCTGGAAAATAAAATCCCAGAACTATTAATTGCATATAACGACATTCTTGCAAAAGGTTTTGACGGACATCATTTTATTGCAGGTTTAGCTTCTCACTTTAGAGATTTATTGGTCAGCAAAACACCTTCTACGATTGCATTGCTTGAAGTTGGAGAACAAGCCCAACAAATGTATGGCGTTCAATCGCAAAAATGTTCGCAGGAATTTTTATTAAAAGGAATTGACATTGCAAACGACTGCGATTTAAAATACAAATTGAGTCAAAATCAGCGACTTTTAGTTGAATTATGCTTGATGCAATTGGCCTCTATCAACTTTGATGGAGAAAAAAAAAAGTTGAGCAATTCATAATTCCGCCAACTTATTATAAAAACGGAAGTTTTTCTATAGTTGAAGTCCAAAGCCCAAAGTCCACAGTCCAAAGTCCAACTGAAACTTTAAAAACGGATGAAAAAGTCAATGTCAATCAAAATGACAATGGCAATGCTGTACCTGTAAATACTCCAAATACAACTCAAGTTTCTCCTGAACCTCAAAAAGTTCAAACTCCAGAAACACCACGAGCTGACCTGAGCGGTCCTCCAAAAGTTTCTGCTTTTTCTCTTGCCAGCATCCGCAAGAAAAAGGAAATGGAACAAAGCAGCAAATCATACGTTAAGCCAACTTCTGTATTGCCTACGGAAGAGTTTAACGAAACCGATATGCGTTTGCATTGGAACAAATATGCGGAGCGTTTAGGTCAAAAAGGCTTGAAGATTATGGAATCTATTTTGTTGATTAATGATCCAGTTTTAGAAGGAACGAGAATCACTTATGAATTGCCAAACGAAGGTTCAAAGTTGGAATTTGAGAGCCAGATGAATGCCTTATTAGGACATTTAAAAGGTCATTTGCACAATCATGACATCACCATTGAAGTAATTGTGAATGAAGAGGCACAAACTAAACGAACTTACAACAATCAAGACCGATACAATCGTTTTGTGGAAATCAATCCAAATATTGAACTTTTACGCACAACATTTGGATTGGATTTAAAAGATTAATTTTTTACAACCACAAAATTAATTACTTCAGTAGCTCGCTATTGCTTGAATCGATAAAGAAAACTATCGATTAGCGAGTCCGAAATTATAAACTTTTTCAAGCCATTTTTTTCTTTTGTTATCATCAGAACCTTTAATAATTCCGATGTAGCTTACTTTTACCGGTTTTATTCCACAGAACTGCAAGGTTGATTTTTTCAACTGATTTACGCTCGGCCTTCCAAAAGACAAGCGATAGAACCAACCTGGCTGATCTAAAGTTGTGATAATATGAGCTGTTTTGCCTTTCAACAGTTTATCCCACCAAACCGAATTTTCTCTGTACTGAAAAGCCATTCCAGGCAAAAACAATCGATCTATAAATCCTTTAGTAATTGCAGGAAGTCCACCCCACCAAACAGGATGAACCCAAACCAAGTGATCGGCTCTTTTGATTTTTTCCCAAGAATCAAGTAAATCGGGTTCTAATTCTGTACGTTTTTGGTAACCAAACTGCAGATTTGGATTAAATTTCAAATCAGCAATTGTAATGGTTTCTACCTGAGCGCCAGAATCAATTGCGCCATTTTTATACGATTCTGCAATTCCGAAATTAAAACTTGCTGCGTTTGGATGTCCGTTTATTATCAGTATTTTTTTCATATCAAATGTTTTCTCAAAAATACTTTTTACAGATTTTCTTTTAATAGACAAATGTCCTGAAAATCGGTTATTTATTCTCTAGCAGATTTGGCAGATTAAGTAGATTTTGAAAATCATAGAATTATTTTGCAGATTTTTAAATCAGAATACAAACAAAATAAATCTGCTCAATCTGCCACATCTGCGAGAGAACTTTATCTTTAAAATCAAATACTCAAAACTGCTTTTCTGATTCGGCTTAAATGTCTTGGTGTAATTCCTAAATAAGAAGCTAAATATTGAAGCGGAATTAGCTGTATGTATTTTTGATGATTCTGATACAATTCTTCGTACCGCTGAGCACCAGATAATTTCTGAAAAGAAACCATTCTTTTATGTAAATTGACAAATTCTAATTCGGTTAATTTTCTGCCAGTTTCCTGCCAGTTAAAACCTGATTGATACAATTTTTCTAAAGCCTTTCTGTTCAAAATCTGCAATTCGGTTTCGGCAAGAGCCTGAATACTTTCTTCTGCTTTTTCTTGCGTAATAAAACTAGCAAAAGAAGCCATAAATTCATTTTCAAAAGCAAAACAATTGGTTATTTCGTCTCCTTTATGATTTACAAAAAACGATCTCAAAATACCTTTTTTGATGAAAACAACTTCATTGCAAACTTGATTTTCAGTCAATAAAAGTTCGCCTTTTTTAAGCGTTCGAAATGTAATCAGACTATCTAAAAGATCTAATTCATCCGAAGAAAAATCCTGAATTGACTGAAAAACGGTTTTCATAAATTAATCGTTTGTATCAAAAACACGTTCAATTCTTTTGTCTGGAATAAGCCACAACAGTGCTACTATAAAATAGGCCGCACCAGAAATCCATGTGTTATAAAAAGAAGAAATAATTCCGATAATATATAAAACCGCCGAAACTTTACCTTTTAAATCTTTACCAAGTGCTTTTCTTAAAGGAGAATCATCACCCTCGTTGCACATAATTACATACTGCAAGATCACGTAAGCAATTGCGCACAGAAGCAAAATAATTCCATAAAATGCCATTGATGCTTTTTCAAAATTATGTTCACCCATCCAGCCTGTTGAAACCGGAATCAATGAAAGCCAAAACAATAAATGCAGATTGCTCCAAAGCACTTTTCCGTTTACTTTAGACAAACCATGAAGCAAATAATGGTGATTGTTCCAATAAATCCCCACATAAATAAAACTCAAAATGTAACTTAGAAATTTAGGAATGAGCGGTTTTAAATCGGCGAATTCATGACCTTCTGGAACTTTTATCTCCAAAATCATAATGGTAATAATAATCGCCAAAACACCATCACTAAAGGCTTCAAGTCTAGTTTTATTCATTTATTATAAGTGTAAGTTTGCCACGAATTACACCAATTAACACTAATTTTATTCTTAAAAACTTTAAAAATAATTCGTGTTAATTCGTGTAATTCGTGGCAAAAAAATTAAATTTTACCGTAGTACATTGCTTTTACGATTCCGTCAGAAAGTCCAATTTTTGGCACATAAATCTGGCGTGCTCCACTCCATTTCATTGCATTTAGATAGATGCGAGTCGCGTGGATGATAACGTCGGCGCGGTCAGAGTTCAAACCTAATTCGGCAATTCTTTGTTCATAAGTCAATGAATTCAAGAAGGCATATTGCGAATTGATATAAATGTATGAAAGCGGTTTTTCCTGCTGTTTTCCAGACATTTTAAACAATTTATTGATGTTTCCTCCAGACCCAATCAACGTTACTTCATCATAATCAGCAGTATTGGTTTTAATCCATTTTTCGATTTCATCCCAAACTACGTCACAAACCATATTATTTAGCAAACGAACGGTTCCCGCTTTGAATGATCTTGAATTGATCATTTTCCCGTCTGAAAAAAGAGTAAACTCGGTGCTTCCACCACCAACATCCACGAAAAGATAAGTTTCGTCTGTTTTTAATAAATGATGCAAATCTGTAGAAGCGATAATTGCTGCTTCTTTTTTTCCGTCAATAATTTCGATTTTAATGTCGGCTTTCTTTTTAATCAAAGCCACAACTTCTTTGGCATTATACGCTTCGCGCATTGCCGAAGTAGCAAACGCCATATAACGCTCTACTTTATGTACTTTCATCAAAAGGTTGAATGCTTTCATGGCATCAACCATTCGATCTGTATTTTCTTGTGATATTTCTCCAACGGTAAAGGCATCTTGTCCCAAACGAATTGGCACACGGACAAGCGAACTTTTATTAAACTGCGGTTCTTTGCCTTCTTGTTCTACAACATTCGATATCAGAAGCCTCATGGCATTTGAACCGATATCTATTGCTGCAAATTTTCTAATATTAATCATGCTCACTTATGATTTGAAAAATTGGTTTTAATTAATTTATTTTTTGAGGAACTGCTTCGGCCACCTCAATTTTGTTTTGGTAATATTTATAGGTTTCAAATTGCGCTCTAAATGGGGCATGATGATTTCGAGGCTTGTATTTGTTATCTAATTTATAGGAATGATATCTCACTTTAACATTCCCTTTCCATGCAATATTAAAATTATCAATCAGTTCTTTTTTGATTTCTAAATCATAGATCGGGCAGGTAACTTCGACTCTTCCATCAAGATTTCTAGTCATAAAATCGGCAGACGAAATGTAAACTTCCGTTAGACCAGCATTTCCAAAAATATAAACTCTTGAATGCTCTAAATAATTATCTACAATACTTATTGCTTCAATATTTTCGCTCATTCCGGGAATACCTGGAATCAAAGAACAAATCCCTCTAACTTGAAGCTGGATTTTCACGCCTGCGTTGCTTGCTTCATATAATTTATCGATCATTTTAAAATCAGACAAACTATTCATTTTTAATTTGATATGTGTTTTTCTGCCAGCAAGCGCATGCAAAATTTCACGGTCAATTAACTTAATGAATTTTGTTCTTGTGTAGTGTGGCGATACAATTAAATGTTTGTATCTGTGCACTCGATAATTAATATCGAAAAATTCAAATATTTTCGATGTATCTTTTAAAATTCCTTGGTGACAGGTAAAAAGCGTAACATCGGTATAAATTTTTGCTGTCGATTCATTGAAATTTCCCGTTGAAATAAATCCGTAACGACGTGTTTTTCCTTCTTCAATTCTTTCAATCACACAAATTTTACTGTGAACTTTCAAGCCTTTAATTCCGAAAATAAGCTCTATTCCTTCCGTTTGCATTTGTTCTGCATACGAAATATTCGATGCTTCATCAAAACGTGCTTGAAGTTCAATTTGAACTACTACTTTCTTTCCGTTTTTAGCAGCATTGATCAATGAACTGATAATCTGTGAATTTTTGGCTAAACGATATAAAGTAATTTTTATGCTCGTTACTTTCGGGTCTAAAGCCGCTTCACGTAAAAATTTGGTCAAATATGAAAATGATTGATATGGCGCATGCACCAAATAATCTTTTTTACTGATTTTTTCTAAAATACTTCCATCCAAACTCAAACCTGGAACAGGCAAAGGCTCATTTGGTTTATACAACAAATCGTAGCGTCCTAAATTTGGAAAATCCATATAATCTCGGCGGTTGTGATACCTTCCACCGGGAATTATACTATCGGTTTCTACAATTTTCATTTTTTCCAAAAAGAATTGTAGCGTATCTTCTTCAATTAAATTATCATAAATAAAACGAACAGGTTCTCCAATTCGGCGGTCTTTTACAGAGCTCGAAATTTTTTCCAGCATACTTTTACTTAAGTCACTGTCAATATCTAACTGAGCATCACGCGTGATTTTAATCATATGCGCCGAAACACTTTTATAATCAAAAATATTGAAGATGTTCTTTAGTTTATAACGAATAACATCGTCGATCAAGATCACATATTGTTTTTCATCTTCAGAAGGAAGGACAACAAAACGATTGATGTTTTTTGGAATTTCGATTAAAGCATAACGAACTTCATCTGTTGCCAATTCTAAGCGAACAGCCAAATATCCCAAAGTATCTTTTAAAACCGGAAAAACCGCCAAGTCATTAAGAATGATGGTTACCAATTCTGGACTTAATTTTTGTGTAAAAAAGTCCTTTAGAAAACACTCCTGTTTTTTGGTAATTTGAGTTTCATTGATAATAAAGATATTTTCAGCTTCTAGTTCGGCTTCAATATTTCCTAGAATACGTAAACTTTCAGACTGTTGCTGAATTACGATTTCGGTAATATCCTTAATTAATTGATGGGCAGAAATTCCTCCTAAATATTTTTCGCCAGAAATACCCGAAAGACTTAATCTTCGAATCGCAGCATACCGAACTCTGAAAAACTCATCTAAATTGTTTGAAAAAATTCCAACAAAACGCAGTCTGTCTAAAAGTGGAACCGTGTTGTCTGCAGCTTCTTGAAGCACTCTTGCATTAAACGCTAACCAACTTTTTTCTCTATCGATATATTTCTGTTCGTACACTTTTTTTATTTTAAATCTTTGGGGAAAATGGTTTTATGTGTCTTGCCTTTATTGAGAGTATCCCAGCTTTCCGTATCAAATTGCAGGGAAACAAAACCTGAAGTTGGGACATTATCTATAAAAACATCCCCAAATTTATTAACAAAATTTGTAATAGCCTCGTTATGTCCAAAAAGAATAACGCTTTCTAAACTATTATCACACGATTTGATAACTTTTTCGAGTTGTCGTTCATCAAATGTGTATAATTCATCTTTGAAAATGATGCTTTCTAAGGGATATGAAATATTTTGAGCAAAAATAAGAGCCGTTTCTGAAGCCCGTGCCGCAGTGCTACTCCATATAATGTAAGTTTTCGGTAGGTATTTTGAAATATTTGAAGACACTTCATGTGCATCTAAAATTCCTCTTTTCATTAAAGGTCTGTCAAAATCCTTAAGAGGCGCTTCCCAACTTGATTTGGCGTGTCGTATTAAAATTAAGTTTTTCATAAAAGACAATATTTAAAAAATAAATACATAACGAGAAAACTACTTTCTAAGTTCTAATTTACAAAAGAAATTTTAATCCTCTTCCTTTTTTTATTCCTGTTAACATTCTAACAAAATTTTAACAAGAATTTACAATTCTAGAAATGTCAAAACTAGAAGAAAATAGAATTGTGATTTTTTGCATTTTATGTACTTCATCTATAAAATAAGTTTTTAGTCGATATTTTATTTTTATTCAAAATTTTAACCAAATACTTGATTATTAATTACTTAAATCTTTACAAAGAACTCATTATCGCTAATAAAGCAAAAAAAAAGGGACAGAAAAATTTTACTTTTTACAGTTAAAAAAAATATTTTTTACTCAATTTTTGATAAAAAAACAACACTTTAACGAGTTTTTTGGTTAGTTACAGATAAAAAAAACATATTAGAAAAACTCTAATATAACTTTGATTCTGTTAAAATATTAAATATATCACAAAACAGAGAAGTAATTAGCAAGAATAAAAAAATGACACTTCAAAGATTTCAAAAGCGTCAAAATTGTAAGTTATTTTTTTTGGTTAGAAATGTACGATGTGATTAAAAACCTATTTGTCCCATTTAAAAAAAATAAATAGAACCGTTTTTACATCTTCTTGAGGATTTTATTAAACATTAATCTAAAACCTATTAAAAACAGACACACTTTTTTACAAGCCGACTAATTTTTTATTGAAAAAACAAAGCCTTGACAAATTAATAATCAGTTAAAAAGCTGATTATTAATTAAAAAATCTCAAAATATGATTACTAAAGTTTAAAAATTAGAGATTATGAAAAACATTACTTTAATGAATATGAATATTAAATACGTTTATGTTGCGTTGCTTTTAATATTTATTACAAGTGGCTATTCTCAAAACACATATGATGGCAATTACTGCCCTGGCCCAGGTGCAGTAGGTGATGAATATGCGACTGGAACGGTTTATAGCACGGTATTGTTAGCTAACCCTTCTTCAACATGCAACATTGGAACGATTCACGCTAAAGTTGATACCCAAAATCAAGTTTTACGATTAGGTATGGACATTGGTAATGGTGGTTCGGCACTTTTTAGATTGTACTTAGATACCGATAATAATCCCTCAACAGGATTAACCTCAGATTCATTTGGAGGAACCATTAGTGTAGCTGGTGCTGAGTATATCTTAGAAATTAATTCTAACGGAAATGGTTTTACTTTATATACCGGAAATGGTAGTGTTAAAACTCAAACCAATGTTATTCCTGCAGGTCTTGCGGCTCAGGCAGGTAATGCCAATTGTAATTCCGGAGCTACATTTTTAGAGTTTAATGTTCCTTTTGGAAGCTTGGGAATTAATATTTGTGATCCCAATAATCCTGGCGTAATTAACGTTACAAAATTAGCTTCTGTTAGTGGTAACTCACCTAATTCAAGTCTATGCACTAATACTCCACTTACTTTTGGAATTCCACTAAAAGGAACAGTTGGGCCAAACTCAACTATATGTTCAGGAGCTAGTGCTGCTTTAACAATAACAGGTCTCAATGCTAATTCTAATGTAATCAAATGGCAATCATCTGTTGCACCATTTTCAGTGTGGGTAGATATCGCTAATACTGTAGGTTTAACAGCTTACAATACAGGTAATTTAACAGAAACCACAAAATTCAGAGCAATATTTTCTAATTCAGGTTTATGCTCAGGAAGCAATATTGCGACAAGTGAAGCAACCATAACGGTAAATACTCCAACTGCTTGTTCTATTACTGGTACTGCGGGCCCTGTATGTTTATCTTCTTCTAACGTTTATTCTGCTCCGGCCAATATGACGACCTATTCCTGGTCTTTACCTCCTGCAACTGCAAATGGGGCTACAATCACATCAGCTACAAATTCACAAAACGTTACTGTTCAAGCTGGTTCTACGTGTAATACAACGTTTAAATTATTATTAACTACTACTTTAAACGGATGTAGTTCTACTTGTGAAAAAATAGTAACTGTTAACGACACCACAGCTCCGACTTGGACAACTACAGCAGGTTCATTAAATGCTACTTTGGAATGCAGTAATACAGCAGGAGTGGCAACAGCACAAAGTCAGGCTCCGGTTGCCACAGACAATTGCGGTGGAACCGTAACCTATACAAAAGTGAGCGGAACTTTCGCCGCTGGAACTTGTGCAAACTCTGGAACTTACACCAACACTTGGACCGCTAAAGATGCCTGCAATAATACTTCAACAGTTTTTACTCAGGTGATCACTATCCAAGACACGACTGCTCCAGCTTGGACAACTACAGCAGGTTCATTAAATGCTACTTTGGAATGCAGCGATACGGCAGGATTGACAGCAGCACAAAGTCAGGCTCCTGTTGCCACAGACAATTGCGGCGGAACCGTAACCTATACAAAAGTGAGCGGAACTTTCGCAGCTGGAACTTGTGCAAACTCCGGAACTTACACCAACACTTGGACCGCTAAAGATGCCTGCAATAATACTTCAACAGTTTTCACTCAGGTGATCACTATCCAAGATACCACTGCTCCGACTTGGACAACTGCTGCAGAAGCTCTTAACGTGACATTACAATGTAGCGATACAGAAGGATTGGCAGCAGCACAAAGTCAGGCTCCGGTTGCCACAGACAATTGCGGCGGAACCGTAACCTATACAAAAGTGAGCGGAACTTTCGCCGCTGGAACTTGTGCAAACTCTGGAACCTACACCAACACTTGGACTGCTAAGGATATCTGCAACAATACTTCGACAGTTTTCACTCAGGTGATCACTATCCAAGACACGACTGCTCCGATTTGGACAACACAGGCGGGTTCTCTGAATGTGACTTTGGAATGCAGCAATACGGCAGGATTGACAGCAGCACAAAGTCAGGCTCCGGTTGCCACAGACAATTGCGGCGGAACCGTAACCTATACAAAAGTGAGCGGAACTTTCGCAGCTGGAACTTGTGCAAACTCTGGAACCTACACCAACACTTGGACTGCTAAGGATATCTGCAACAATACTTCAACAGTTTTCACTCAGGTGATCACTATCCAAGACACGACTGCTCCGACTTGGACAACTGCTGCAGAAGCTCTTAACGTGACATTACAATGTAGCGATACGGCAGGATTGACAGCAGCACAAAGTCAGGCTCCGGTTGCCACAGACAATTGCGGCGGAACCGTAACCTATACAAAAGTGAGCGGAACTTTCGCCGCTGGAACTTGTGCAAACTCTGGAACTTACACCAACACTTGGACCGCTAAAGATGCCTGCAATAATACTTCAACAGTTTTCACTCAGGTGATCACTATCCAAGACACGACTGCTCCAGCTTGGACAACACAGGCGGGTTCTTTGAATGTGACTTTGGAATGCAGCAATACGGCAGGATTGACAGCAGCACAAAGTCAGGCTCCGGTTGCCACAGACAATTGCGGCGGAACCGTAACCTATACAAAAGTGAGCGGAACTTTCGCAGCTGGAACTTGTGCAAACTCTGGAACTTATACCAATACTTGGACCGCTAAGGATATCTGCAACAATACTTCAACAGTTTTCACTCAGGTGATCACTATCCAAGACACGACTGCTCCGACTTGGACAACACAGGCGGGTTCTTTGAATGTGACTTTGGAATGCAGCAATACGGCAGGATTGACAGCAGCACAAAGTCAGGCTCCTGTTGCCACAGACAATTGCGGCGGAACCGTAACCTATACAAAAGTGAGCGGAACTTTCGCAGCTGGAACTTGTGCAAACTCTGGAACCTACACCAATACTTGGACCGCTAAGGATATCTGCAATAATACTTCGACAGTTTTCACTCAGGTGATCACTATCCAAGACACCACAGTCCCTGCTTGGACAACTACAGCAGGTTCATTAAATGCTACTTTGGAATGCAGCGATACGGCAGGATTGACAGCAGCACAAAGTCAGGCTCCGGTTGCCACAGACAATTGCGGTGGAACCGTAACCTATACAAAAGTGAGCGGAACTTTCGCCGCTGGAACTTGTGCAAACTCTGGAACTTACACCAACACTTGGACCGCTAAAGATGCCTGCAACAATACTTCAACAGTTTTCACTCAGGTAATCACTATCCAAGACACGACAGCCCCAGCTTGGACAACACAGGCGGGTTCTCTGAATGTGACTTTGGAATGCAGCAATACGGCAGGATTGGCAGCAGCACAAAGTCAGGCTCCGGTTGCCACAGACAATTGCGGCGGAACCGTAACCTATACAAAAGTGAGCGGAACTTTCGCAGCTGGAACTTGTGCAAACTCTGGAACCTACACCAACACTTGGACTGCTAAGGATATCTGCAACAATACTTCAACAGTTTTCACTCAGGTGATCACTATCCAAGACACGACAGCCCCAGCTTGGACAACACAGGCTGGTTCTCTGAATGTGACTTTGGAATGCAGCAATACGGCAGGATTGGCAGCAGCACAAAGTCAGGCTCCGGTTGCCACAGACAATTGCGGCGGAACCGTAACCTATACAAAAGTGAGCGGAACTTTCGCCGCTGGAACTTGTGCAAACTCTGGAACCTACACCAACACTTGGACCGCTAAGGATATCTGCAACAATACTTCAACAGTTTTCACTCAGGTAATCACTATCCAAGACACGACAGCCCCAGCTTGGACAACACAGGCTGGTTCTCTGAATGTGACTTTGGAATGCAGCAATACGGCAGGATTGGCAGCAGCACAAAGTCAGGCTCCGGTTGCCACAGACAATTGCGGCGGAACCGTAACCTATACAAAAGTGAGCGGAACTTTCGCAGCTGGAACTTGTGCAAACTCTGGAACCTACACCAATACTTGGACCGCTAAGGATATCTGCAACAATACTTCAACAGTTTTCACTCAGGTGATCACTATCCAAGACACCACAGCCCCAGCTTGGACAACACAGGCGGGTTCTCTGAATGTGACTTTGGAATGCAGCAATGCGGCAGGATTGGCAGCAGCACAAAGTCAGGCTCCGGTTGCCACAGACAATTGCGGCGGAACCGTAACCTATACAAAAGTGAGCGGAACTTTCGCAGCTGGAACTTGTGCAAACTCTGGAACTTATACCAATACTTGGACCGCTAAGGATATCTGCAATAATACTTCAACAGTTTTCACTCAGGTGATCACTATCCAAGACACGACTGCTCCAGCTTGGACAACTACAGCAGAAGCTCTTAACGTTACATTACAATGTAGCGATACAGAAGGATTAAATGCTGCACAAGCACAAGCTCCAGTTGCAACTGATAACTGCAATGGAAACATAACTTATGTGAAAACAAGCGGAGAATTACAAAGAGGAAGCTGTGGAAGTACTGGAACTTACACCAATACTTGGGTTGCGAAAGATCTTTGCAACAACACCTCAACTACATTCACTCAAGTAATTACAATCCAAGATAGTGCATCTCCAAAATGGATTACAGTAGCTGGAACATTGAACGTAACTTTACAATGTAGCGATACAGCAGGATTAGTCGTAGCTCAGGCTCAGGCTCCTCAAGCTACTGCAAATTGCACAATTGTAACTTATACCAAAACAAGCGGGCAATTCGTAGCTTCTGAAGGTTGTGCGAATGCTGGAACATATACTAACAGCTGGATTGCAAAAGATGATTGTGGAAACGTTACCGACAGTTTCTATCAAGTAATCACAATCGAAGATACAACTGCACCGACTTGGACAACTGCTTCACAAGCTTTGAATGTGACTTTGGAATGTAGCGATACCTCTGGACTTGCTAATGCTCAAGCACTTTTCCCAACTGCTTCTGACTTATGTGATGCCGATGTCACCAACATAACCAAAGTAAGCGGTCAGTTTGTAGCTTCTGAAGGATGTTCAAATGCTGGAACTTATACCAATACATGGACAGTAAAAGATGATTGTGGTAATACTTCTGAAACTTTCACACAAGTGATCACAATTCAGGATACTACTGCTCCAACTTGGACAACTGAAATCGGTTCTCTAAACAAAACAATTGAATGTAGTAATACAGAAGCTTTGGCATCGGCGCAAGCCTTATTCCCTGTAGCTTCAGATTTATGCGATGCGAATGTTTCAAACATTGTAAAAGTAAGTGGCCAATTTGTAGCTTCTGAAGGATGCGGAAATGCTGGAACTTATACCAATACTTGGACTGTGAAAGATGATTGTGGCAATACCTCTGAAACTTTCACGCAAGTAATTACAATTGAAGATACTACTGCTCCAACTTGGACAACTGAAATCGGTTCTCTAAACAAAACAATTGAATGCAGTAATACAGAAGCTTTGGCATCGGCGCAAGCCTTATTCCCTGTAGCTTCAGATTTATGCGACACGAATGTTTCAAACATTGTAAAAGTAAGTGGCCAATTTGTAGCTTCTGAAGGATGCGGAAATGCTGGAACTTATACCAATACTTGGACTGTGAAAGATGATTGTGGCAATACCTCTGAAACTTTCACGCAAGTAATTACAATTGAAGATACTACTGCTCCAACTTGGACAACTGAAATCGGTTCTCTAAACAAAACAATTGAATGCAGTAATACAGAAGCTTTGGCATCGGCGCAAGCCTTATTCCCTGTAGCTTCAGATTTATGCGACACGAATGTTTCAAACATTGTAAAAGTAAGCGGCCAATTTGTAGCTTCTGAAGGATGCGGAAATTCTGGAACTTATACCAATACTTGGACTGTGAAAGACGATTGTGGCAATACTTCTGAAACTTTCACGCAAGTGATCACAATTGAAGATAAAACTGCTCCAACTTGGAATACTGTTGCCGGCACTCTAAATGTAACTTTAGAATGCAGTGATACAGAAGGACTTGCAACTGCTCAAGCTCAATTCCCAACAGCTTCTGATTTATGCGATACAGATGTTTCTAACATCACAAAAGTAAGCGGCCAGTTTGTTGCTTCTGAAGGTTGTTCAAATGCCGGAACTTATACTAATACATGGACAGTGAAAGATGATTGTGGCAATACTTCTGAAACTTTCACGCAAGTGATCACAATTCAAGATACTACGAAACCAGTATTTAACGGTGAACTTCCATCTGATATAACAGTTTCATGTGATGCGGTTCCAGAACCTGCAAATGTTCAGGCTACAGACAATTGTGGTGGTGGAGATTTACCAATTGTATTATCTGAAACTAAAAGCGATATCAAAAATGAATGTGGAACTGAATACACCCTAACACGTAAATGGACAACAAGTGACTGCAGTGGAAACACAGCTTCATTTACTCAAATCATTACAGTTAGAGACACAACTCCGCCAACAGGAACTGCTCCTGCGAATGTTGCGGGCTTACAAAGCACTACTGAAATTCCAACCGGAAATCCAGCTGACATTACTGATGAAGCTGATAATTGCGGAGGAAATGTAATCGTTACTGTAAGCGATTCTAATAATGGAGCTAATGGTTGCGACGGAAATGCTTATGTATTGACTAGAACCTATACTTTGACAGATTGCGCAGGAAATAAAACAGAATTAGTTCAAACATTTACTGTTGACAACAAAGTATCTGTTTCTGGAGTTCCGACAAATGTAAGCTGTCTTGACGGAACTGACGGTTCAATTGCAGTAACTAGTAGTCCAGGTGCAACTGTTGTAATTACAAATGCTAGTAATCAAGTTGTTGGAAATACTAATTTGCCAGCTGGAACTTATACACTTACTGCAACTGCACCTGTAAATGGTGAAGGCCAAGTTTGTACAGCAGCGGCGACGGTAACTATTACACAACCAAATTACAAAGTGAAAGTTTCTGGACAGGTAATTAATGTGGACACTAACACTCCGATTGCGAATGTACCTGTAACCTTGATCCCTCAAGGCACTACACCTGGTCCAATTTTAATTCGCATTACTAATGCTAATGGAGAATATTCATTCACTGGTATGGTTGCAGGAAGTTATTTGGTTCAGGTTCAAGATGCTAATTTAAATAGTGCATATCAATTATATCCAGTAAATTCAAGCTTGTTCTTTACAACTCTTGAAGAATGTAAATTCCAAGTACATGACTTCTTGTATGGAAAATCAAAACTTCCAGTTTTAGGAGATTATGTTTGGTATGACGTTAACAGTGACGGAATTCAAAATGAATGGTATGATGCCAACAATGATGGTGTTGTTACCAAAAACATTCCTGACAGCAACGGCGCTATTGACTACAGCCAATGGGAATGGCTTGACTTAAACGGTGATGGAAGCTATACCGGTCCACAAAATGCTGGCGAATTAAATGCTGGCGGATTTGGAAATGCTAAGAGTGCCAATGTCATTGTAGATGGTCCAAATGGATATCACGATGAAGTAATCGTTGGAATTCAAGGTTTCTGGAGAAACAGACCAGAAAGCGAAAATCCTTATGGAGAGTACAAAGTTAAACTTGTTAGAGATGCGAACTTAGATGCCGTTGCGGCCACTTTAGGAGCAACTGGATTAGTGAAAGTTCTTCCATCAGCAAGTACAGCTAAAAAAGCAACATCTAAAACTGGCAAAATACAAATGCATACCGTATGTACAACTACAAGTGCAGATGGATACATTGTAAATGTAACACCAGAAGATTTAGTTCATTTAGATATTGACTTTGGAGTTAATTGCAAAGAGTTCCAAGACCTTGTTGCCAATGATGACAATGGCGGACCTTTCCCAGGAGTTAATACCACAACACCAAATGTATTAAATGTATTAACAAATGATACACTTGAAGGTCAACCAGTAACTGCTTCAGAAGTTATAATAACAACTGTAACTCCAAACGAATTCTTGCAATTGAATCCTGATGGTTCTGTAGATATTTTGCCAAATGCACCAGCAGGTACATTAACAATGGTATACCAAATTTGCGAAGCTGATCAAACTTCAAATTGTGACATAGCAACTGTGACTATTACAATTGAAGCTCCAGTTATGACGGTTACTGCAACATCAATTTGTGTGAACGATATTCCTTATCTTGACTATTCTGCAACGCCAGTTAACTTTACACCTAAAAACGGCGTAACAATTACATGGGCTGACAGCAATAATAATGTAGTCACTACAATGACCAACCTACCGCTTACCGGAAGAGTATTGTGGCCAGGAGCTGTAGTAGATCAGAACGGAAATGGCATTGACTGGCCAGGATGGGTTTTCCAAGATAACAAATGGATTCAGGCTCCAGACGGATTTGAAAATCTTCGTCCAACAGCTACCGTTACAATCTCTGTTAATCCAAGCGAAACGATCGTCGTAAGTTATCCGCCAGCTGATCCTTATTGTACTTCTAGACCAACATTTGCAATTGTTGCCAATGACGATACAGCAGGACCAATAAACGGAGTAACCGGAGGAACAAATATAATCAATGTTTATACTAATGATACTTTAAACGGCTCACCAATAAATCCAAGTGATGTTACTTTGACAACGGTAACGCCAGATCCTAAAGGAGTTCTGACATTAAACCCTGATGGATCAATTACTGTGGCGCCAAACACACCAGCGGGAACTTACACATTGACTTATCAAATTTGTGAAAACGCTGACTTTGGAAACTGTGATACAGCAATAGTAACAGTAACTGTTGGTAAAACAGCAATTGTGGCAAACGACGATAGCTTTACAAACATTGGTTGTAACCGATTTGGAATCGTTGGAAATGTATTAAGCAATGACGTATTGAATCAGGCTCCAGTGGCACTACAATTAGTAAACTTTAGTGTATTACCGCAAACCAATGATGTAAAAACTGATCCAAATATTACGGTAGATGCTTCTGGTAATCTAAATGTAACAAGCTTAACAGCGCCTGGAACTTACACATTGACGTATCAAATTTGTGAAAAATTAAATCCAGACAATTGTGATACCGGTACAATTACCATAACAGTTATTCCAAATGGTGTAACAACACTAAGCAGTTCAGCTTGTAATGATGATTCAACTTTAATCGACTTGCTTTCTCTTCTTCCAACAGATACGCCAAGAAATGGAACTTGGGTTGATACAAACAACACTAATGCATTGAGAGACGGTGTCTTAAATGCACTTGGGTTAGCCATTGGAAACTATGCATTTGAATACAGAATTACTGATCAAAACTGCCCTCGTAGTGTAGTACTTAATATGGAAGTCAATGATGACTGTAAAGTATTACCATGTGAAAACATAGTGGTACATAATGCTTTCTCTCCAAACGGAGACGGTATAAATGATGTATTTGTAATTGATGGTATTGGCGACTTGACCTGTTATCCAGGAAACACAGTCGAGATCTATAATCGTTGGGGAATATTAGTCTTTGAAACTACTGACTATAACAATACAACGAATGCGTTTGATGGAACTTCACGAGGAAGAACTACTGTTAACAAATCTGAAGGTTTGCCAACAGGAACGTACTTCTACATTGTGACTTACAAATCTTTAGACGGTAATAATGTAATTCAATATAACAAAAAAGACGGATACCTCTATCTTTCAAAATAAACCCAGACTGCTGAAAGGCTGATATAATATTTATATCAGCCTAATACAGCAGGTAGTATTAAAAATCCGGGAATTGAAAGAATAATATCGTGGATTTTTTTAGAGGATTTCATTAATAATTCAATAGTAAAATTGAAATAATAAACATCTACTATGAGAACAAAATTATTTTACTTCGTCATTCTGTTTGTAACTATTGCAAGTCACGCACAGCAAGATGCTCAATATACGCAATACATGTACAACACAATAAACATAAATCCTGCTTATGCAGGTTCTCGTGGAGCCTTAAGCATTTTTGGACTATATCGTACACAATGGGTTGGTCTTGATGGCGCACCAGAAACAAGCACTTTCTCTGTAAATACTCCTATTAACAATAGTAATCTGGGAATTGGAGGCTCACTTGTTAATGATAAAATTGGTCCTACAAATGAAAACAACATTTCTGTTGATGTTTCATATACAGTCCAAACATCTGCCAATTTCAAACTGTCGTTTGGTATTAAAGGAACTGCCAATATATTCAATTTAGATGTCAATAAACTGAATCCAGAAATTTCTGGAGATCCACAATTCCAAGATTTGAATAACAAATTTAGTCCAAATGTAGGAGCCGGAGTTTATTGGCATTCAGACAAAGCTTATATTGGTTTTTCTATTCCAAATTTTATTGAAACAAATCGTTACGACGATAATGATATTGCCATTTTCAAAGACAAAATTAATTATTATTTAATGGCAGGTTATGTATTTGATTTGGATAAATACCAATACATCAAATTCAAACCAGCTGTACTTACAAAAATGGTTGAAGGTGCACCGCTTCAAGTAGATCTTTCAGCGAACTTTATGTTCTTTGACAAATTTGTTGCGGGCGTTGGCTACAGATGGAGCGCTTCATTAAGCGCCATGGTTGGGTTCCAAATCACAGACGGTCTTTATTTAGGTTATGGTTACGATCATGAAACCACAAACCTGAATAACTATAATTCAGGATCTCATGAAATATTCCTGCGTTATGAATTCTTTACTAAAAATGGTAAAATCACAACTCCTCGTTTCTTCTAAAAATAAGTACTATGAAAAATTATATTTTCCTTTGCCTAACATTTGTAAGCGTTTTTTCATTGGACAGTTATTCACAGCAGTCAAAAGTAAACTCTGGTGATAAAAAATACAATAATTACGCTTATGTTGACGCAATAAAAACGTATGAAAAAGTAGCAGATAAAGGATATAAATCTGAAGAAATGTTCAAGAAGCTTGGAAATTCTTATTATTTCAATTCAGATTTTGAAGGCGCTGCTAAATGGTATGGTGAGTTGTTTGCAATGAATTCGAACATAGAACCTGAATACTACTACAGATATGCTCAATCGCTAAAATCGATAGGTGATACAAAAAAAGCAAATAAAATTCTAGACGAATTTGATGCCAAAAACAAAAACGACAATAGAGCAAAACTGTATAAAGAAGATGTAAATTATCTGGACCAAATCAAAGCCAACTCAGGCCGATATAATATTGAAAATGCTGGAATAAACAGCAAATATTCAGATTACGGATCATTTGTTTACAACAACAAATTATACTTCGCATCTGCAAGAGATACTGGAAATTTTTCGCAAAGAAAACACAAATGGACAGGCGAATACTTTACCAATATTTATGATGCCGATGTCGATCCTTCGACCTATACTGCTTCTAAAGTAAACAAATTCAAAAATGCTTTAAACAGTAAATTCAACGAAGCAACTCCCGTTTTTTCAAAAGATGGGAAAACTGCATACTTCACTAGAAACAATTTTGTAGATGGTAAAAAAGGAAAAGATGCTAATAAAATTACTTTAGTAAAATTATACAAAGCCAATCTCGACAGTAAAGGGCAATGGACCAATATAACGCCATTATCTTTTACAAGTGACAATTACAGTACGGCACATCCCGCACTTAGTCCAGACGGAAAAACACTATATTTTGCCTCTGATATGCCAGGCACAATTGGACAATCAGATATTTATAAAGTGAGCATCAATGAAGATGGAAGCTTTGGCAATCCAGAAAATTTAGGAAAACCAATAAATACAGAAGGAAAAGAAACTTTTCCGTTTGTAACAGATGACAATGAAATTTACTTTGCCTCAGACGGTCATCCAGGATTGGGAGGTCTAGATGTTTTTGTGGGAGATATTGACAGCGATGGCAGTATCAGCAATATTCAAAATCTCGGCGCCGATGTGAATTCCCCAAAAGATGATTTTGCCTATTTTATAGATTCTAAAAGTAGACTTGGTTATTTCAGTTCCAATAAAGATGGCGGGCTAGGTTCAGATGATATCTATAAATTCTTAGAAACCCGAAGGCTAAAATGCATTCAGGAATTAAGCGGTCTTATAACCGATATTGCAACAAATGAAATTTTGCCTGGAGCTAAAGTTACTTTATACGAAAATCAAGTGGTCAAAAACACGACAACGGCCGATGCGACAGGATTATATAAATTTCCAGTTGATTGCAAAAAAACCTATAATGTTCGTGCTGAAAACCAAGATTATGAAACTAGAGAAGTTAGCGTAACAATTGATAAAGTAAGCGGAAAAACCGACTTGCCAATTGCTTTAACTAAACGCATGTGTCGTGTTACTGTTGGTGATGATTTAGGAAAATGTTTTGGTATCAAAATGATTTACTTCGACTTGGACAAATCAAACATCAGACCTGAAGCTGCATTAGATTTAGAAAAAATATTGGCTGTATTAAACGATTATCCGGCAATGAAACTTGATATTCGCTCACATACAGACAGCCGTGCATCACATCAATACAATGAAGGTTTGTCTGACCGAAGAGCAAAATCTACTATTCAATGGTTGATCAAAAACGGTATCAAAGCCGATCGCTTAACCGGAAAAGGATATGGAGAAACACAGCTTGTAAACAAATGTTCTGATGGTGTTCCTTGTACTGAAGAAGAACATCAACTGAACAGACGAAGCGAATTTATTATTACGGCACTTTAGTTACTAGTTAAGATTATCATAATTTGGAAAAAAGAAGCTGTCTATTTCAGACAGCTTTTTTTATGCAAAAAAAAAAATCGTCACAGATATAAAACCTGCAACGATCACTAAAAACCAACCAGTCTTAAGTTTATCCTTAAATCCTAACAAAAATGTTAGTATAATATTTTTTACCAGTTTTAGCATCAATAGTAACTGCTAGACCAAAATGAGTAAAATTACCTTCAATATTTTCTTTATGTCCTGGACTTTCTAACCACGCTTTTAACGCAGCTTCTGAAGTCTTGTAGTTATAAGCTACATTTTCTCCAACTTTTTTTGCACCCAGCACTTTTTCAAGGTTTTCAGAACGTGCTACAAAATCATTATGATCAACAACATTTTTTTCAATCATATATTTGTTGTGTTCTTCGCATTTAGCCGAAATATGATTGATTGGTTCTAAAGCATTTAGACCAATACCAACTCGGTAATCGTTAATCAATTTCATGGTTTCTAATTCTGAATCATTGTACGCGTAGTTCGTAATCAGAATTTCAGTTGAAGTACTGTTTTCAGTTCCCTCTGCAGTATCAGCAGAACATGCGTTCACTGCAATTAGTATTGCAATGAACGTCATGATGCGCATTATCTTCTTCATAATCATACAGTAGTTTAATGCCTAAAGGTAAATGTTGGGGCAAATCCTTTAAATTTTTATAATTTAAATAAATTGTTTCACTTTTCTTACGTCAAACGTATTCAAATTGTCGGTAAACTACAAAATTAATCGATGAAATGCATCTATTTTTTTATTTATAAAATAATTTTCTTACAACTAAGATGATAATCGCTCAATCTTCCATGAAAAATCAGATTGGCTTGTATATCGAATTCGGTCATGAAGTCGGTTAGGTCTTCCTTGCCAAAATTCTACCTGTAAAGGAGTTACTAAATATCCACCCCAATTTTCAGGTCTCGGAATTTCTTTTCCTTCAAATTGCGCCTCAAGATTTTTCAAGTTTTCTTCCAAGAAAGCTCTCGATGGAATAACCTCACTTTGATTGGAAACTATTGCACCAAGCTTGCTTCCATTTGGACGAGAATCAAAATAACCGTCTGAAATATTTTCAGAAGTTTTTTGCGCAATTCCCTTTATAATAACTTGGCGTTCCATTTCCTGCCAAAAGAAAGACAAACAAACATTTGGATTATTTTCAATCGCTTTCCCTTTTTCCGAATTATAATTGGTGTAAAATATAAATCCTTCTTCAGAGAATTTCTTCAACAAAACCACGCGCGATTTCGGGAAACCATCCAATCCAATTGTCGAAACCGTCATAGCGTTCACTTCTCCGCTGCCGCCAAAATCTTCCACTTCATGAAACCATCGGTTAAATAAGTTAATTGGATCTTCTGGAATATTCGTTTCCAGTAATTCGCTCTTTTCGTAGGATCTTCTATAATTACTTAAATCGTTCATGATTTATTATTTTAGATTGTTGATTTTAGATTTTTTGTTTCAGGTTTCAAGTTTCAGGTTTGTCAGGCTGAGCGTAGTCGAAGCCCTCTCTATTACAAAAGCCCTTCGACTTCGCTCAGGGTGACATCATATAGTCACGCTTCAAAACTTAGAACCTTAGCACCTTAGTATCTTAGCATCTTAGATTAAAACTCAAAACTCAGGCCGTCATCTGCTAAAAGTACATTGGGAAAAACTTCTTCGGCTTCTTGCTTAAAACGTTCTAAACCATCATATCGCGTCGAATAATGACCTAAAATCAATTGTTTTGCATTTGCTTTTAAGGCAATTCGTGCCGCTTCTTTTGCTGTTGAATGTAATGTTTTTTGTGCCAATGAAGCTTCCGATTCTAAAAAAGTCGATTCGTGATACAAAACATCGACATTTTCAATAATTGGCAGTACAGCTTCATGATAAACAGTATCAGAGCAAAAGGCGTAACTTTTTGGCGGAGCCGGATCAAAAGTCAATTTTTCGTTTTCAATTACGGTACCATCATCCAATTTGATATCACCTCCATTTTTTATCTTTTGGTAATAAGCAACGTGAATATCATATTTCTGAACAGCTTCAATATTAAGTTTTCTTTCATCTGGCTTCTCCTGAAAAAGATAACCATTTGTATAAACTCGATGTTTCAGCGGAATTGTCTTTACTATAACTTTCTTGTCTTCAAAAACAACTTCGCTCTCTTTTGATTCTAATTCGTGGAAAAACAAATCATAAGTTGTCCATGATTCGGTCAATTTTAATTGAAGAAGAATTAATTCTTTAATCCCTTTTGGACCATAAATATGCAAATCTGTAGTTCTTCCTAAAAGCGAAAAAGTTGAAATTGTTCCGATCAAACCATAAAGATGATCGCCGTGAAGATGCGAAATAAAAATGTGATTGATCTTTGAGAATTTAATCTTATTTTTTCGAAGCTGAACCTGAGTTCCTTCTCCGCAGTCAATCAAAAACAATCGATTTTTGATTTCTAAAACCTGCGCAGTTGGATTAGTAATCGTTCTAGGAGTTGCGGCATAACAGCCAAGTATCGTTAGTTTCAATTTGTTTATTTGTTTAATCGGTAAATCGTTTAATCGGCTAAAATCAAATCAAAACGATTAAACAGTTAAACGAATAAACAATTAAACCTTATTTTTAAAATCCTAAGTCTCTTTCTATTTCCTCCATTTCGATAATATCGTGTGCTTCCAAAAGAGAAGGAACCACAACCAATTTATCTGAAATAGCATTAAAATCAAGATCTGTAGCTACAATTACAAATGACTTTTTAGCTTTTTTCTGTTGTTTTGAAAGCGGTAAAAAAAGCGTCAAATCATTTTCAGTCAAAGCCGAATCAGATGAAAGATCGATTATAATATTATGTTTTTCAAAAGTCTTGATTTGTTGCGTCACTTTTTCCAAGAAAGAATTTACATCTCCTTGCGTATCCTTAATGGTAACGGTATGTCCTTTTTGATCTACTTTCATTTTATAATTTGTGGGGCTTATATAAAAATTGATTTTTCTGCGTGCTAAGATACGAAGTTTTTTTATAGAGTTTTCAGTCGCAGTCGCAGTTTTCAGTTTTTAAACAAGTGTCACACTGAGCGAAGTCGAAGTGCTTTTTAAAAATGAAACGTGCTTTGCAAACGTGGCTTCGACTTCGCTCAGCCTGACAAATGTCAAAGTTGTTAAATGCTGAAAACTGCGACTGTGACTGACAACTAAATTATTGCTGAATCTTAGAAGCCAATAAATAAATAACCGCCATTCTAATCGCAACACCATTCTCCACCTGATTTAAAATCACCGAATGATCTGAATCGGCTACTTCAGAAGTAATCTCTACTCCTCTATTGATTGGTCCTGGGTGCATGATTACGATTTCTTTGCTAAGAGAATCCAAAAGCTGTTTGTCAACTCCGTATTGTTGCGCGTATTCGCGTGTCGATGGAAAGAAATTCACATCCATACGTTCGTTTTGAACGCGAAGCATATTGGCTACATCACACCATTCTAAAGCTTTTCTTAAATTCGGCTCAACCGTAACACCAAGTGATTCGATATATCTCGGAATCAATGTTTTTGGTCCGCAAACTTTTACTTCAGCGCCTTGCATCTGCAAAGCATATATGTTAGATAAGGCAACTCTCGAATGCAGAATATCGCCTACAATAACTACTTTTTTTCCAGCAACATCGCCCAATTTTTCTCTGATAGAATAACTGTCCAATAAAGCCTGAGTTGGATGTTCGTGCGCTCCGTCTCCGGCGTTTACAATACTGGCTTTAACATTTTTAGATAAAAAATAAGCCGCTCCGGGATTAGAGTGGCGCATTACAACCATATCTACTTTCATCGAAAGGATATTGTTTACAGTATCAATCAAGGTCTCTCCTTTTTTAACCGAAGATTGAGCTGCAGAAAAACTGATCACATCAGCAGATAAACGTTTCTGCGCTAATTCAAAAGAAAGTTTGGTTCTTGTACTGTTTTCAAAGAAAATATTGGCAATGGTAATATCTCGTAATGAAGGAACTTTTTTAATTGGTCTATTAATGACTTCTTTAAAATGATCTGCCGTTTCAAAAATCAGGTTAATATCATTCTCGTTGATATATTTGATTCCTAATAAATGATCTACGCTTAATTCTTTCATGTTTAATGTTTAACTGTTTATTTGTTTAATCGTTTAATCGTTTGTTTTGCGATTAAACAGTTAACCGATTTAACGGTTCAACTTCTTTAATTTCATTAATCGTTCAATCATTGGCTTTTCCGATTAAACAATTAACCGGTTAACCGATTAAACTTAATTCGTCACTAGGTGAACAACATCTTCACCATCATTTTCTTTCCAGCTTACAATTACTTTTTCACCATTTATAGCATCTACCTGACGACCACGGTAATCGGGCTGAATTGGCAAATGACGGCTGAAACGTCTGTCAATTAAAACCAATAATTCAATTTCTGAAGGTCGTCCAAAAGATTGAATGGCAGTTAAGGCCGAACGAATGCTTCTTCCTGTAAACAAAACGTCATCGATAAAAATGACTTTTTTGTCTTCGACTATAAAATTGATTTGGGTTTTATTGGCTTCAAGCGGTTTATCAGTACGACGGAAATCATCTCTAAAAAAAGTGATATCCAGATATCCTAAAGAAATTTCAGGAACCTTGTATTCGTTTTCTAATATTTGTTTTAAACGTTCAGCTAAAAAAACGCCTCTTGGCTGAATTCCAACTAAAATTGTTTCAGAGAAATCAAGATGTTTTTCGATTAACTGACAAGCCAAACGATGCAGTATGATAGTAACTTCTTTCGAATTAAGTAATACTTTTTGACTCATAAGTGATTGTAATGTTTGGTTGCGCAAATATACGGAATCTGATTTTATTTGTTGGGGTGTTAATGATTGAAATATTTTAAAGTAAAATTAAAAGATATTTTGTTTGTTTGTAATTAGTAAAAAAACAACTTCTTTATAAATAAATTTACTCACAAATCATATTTTAGCTAATATTCAAGATTCAATTTTATTACAAATAACATCATAACAAAAACAACATTAAATAGACAATATCAACCAAAATTTAAACTAAAAAAAATGAATTTAACTGAACTAGAAGACAGAATTAAAAACAATTATTATAAATTGATATACAAATCCTCATATGTATCAAGTGCTAGTGACAAATCATATGTTGGAACAAATTTAATTGAACTAAGACAAGCATTAAAAGAATTTGAGGGTGTAGAAATAATTGATAATGAACTAAATTTAATAAAATCTACCTCATTGTTTTCTAGCTACAATGATGAAGAAATGTTCACTTCAAAAGAAAATATGATTATTGATAAAAACGTCGAGGCAATACGAATTGGATTAGAGTTTTTATTGAGATATAAAATTCAAATTACAAAACCAGATCATGGACTTTATATAAAACTACCAGAAGTTATAAATTTCGAAGATCTTTCCAAAGTCGCAAACGATTTAAAAAAATCTATTGAGATCCCAATCAATGATCAACAAGATGGAGGTTATGTACAAATTCAATCCGCAGAATCAGGTTCTATCTGGCTTCTCATATCAGTTGGAACTATTTCTGCTGTCAACTTAATTGGAGGAATCTGCTGGGCGGCTGCTGTCCTTAGAAAGAAAAAAGCTGAAGCAAAAATTTTTGAAGAACATGCTCGTACTTTAGAATTGAAAAATGATGGATTAGCACAAATAATTGAAGCTCAAAAGCAACAATACAAAAACATACTACAAGCTGAAGCTGAAGAAATTGCAAATAAAAATTTCAACAATAACTCTCCTGAAGTTATTGAAAGATTAAAACTATCTCTTACAACAACTGCAGATCTAATCGATCGGGGAACTAAAATTTTACCTTCGTCAGATAAAGAATTAAGTCAATCTTTTCCTAATTATTCAAATTTAGACCTAATTGAATCTGCTATAAAAAAAATTGCAAATAATTAACTTTCCAAAGCAACTGTTAATATTCAAGTTAAATCCTCCAAATCCTAAAACATTTCCATAAAAATTTTACAACCCAGTTCTATGATTTTCAAGTAACTTTAAATCAAATTTAAAAACTCAAAATTATGAGAAAGTTAATCGTCATAACCATGATTACCATCGATGGCGTAATGCAGGCACCAGGTGGCCCTGAAGAAGACACTTCTGGTGGTTTTGAATATGGAGGTTGGGTAGCGCCGTTTGGAGATGAAGAATATGGCAATGTTATGCAGGAGCAAATGAAACCCGCCGATATTCTTTTAGGCAGAAAAACATTTGATATTTTCGAAGAATATTGGCCGAAACATGCTGAAGGCTGGCCGGGAATTAATGAAGTTACTAAATACGTTTTGTCTTCCACAAGAAAACATTCTGATTGGGAAAACTCGGAATTCCATTCATCTGTAGACGATATCAAAAAACTCAAAAATACAGAAGGAGGAGATATTAAAGTTTGGGGAAGCGCAACACTCGTTCAGCTTTTGCTTGAACATGATTTAGTTGATGACCTTTCTCTTCTCATTTATCCAATTATTCTTGGCAATGGAAAAAAACTATTTAAAGATAATGCAACTCCTTCGGGATTTACTTTAACAGAAAGCACAGTTACACCAAAAGGGGTAATTGCTGTTAATTACAAAAAAGCGGGAGAAGTTAAAACAGGAACAATAGGAGAATAAAAGTGAATTTAATAATTAAGCTGAAATCCAAATCCTAAAACATTTCCAAAAAATTCTATAACACATTTTGCCTATTCCTGAAGTAATTTTAAGTATCAATTTAAAACATCAGAAGTCATGCAAAATAAAATACTAAGATTGTTAATGGTATTTGTAATACTGTTTTCATTTACAAGCTGCGAAGTTATTGGAGACATTTTTAAAGCCGGAATGGGATTCGGGATCTTTATCGTAATCTTTATCATTGCGATTATTATCTGGATTTTCGCAAAAATGTTCGGAAGCAAATAGTAGTAAAATAAACAAATAAAAAATCCCAAATTCCAATTTTTATAGCGGGATTGTTTTTTTGCCACAAATTACACAAATTAGCACAAATTTAATTCGTGGAAATTCGTGTAATTAGTGGCTATATTTTTAAATACAAAAAATCCCAAACTCCAAGTTTTATTTGGAATTTGGGATTTTAATATATTGGAATTTAAAGATTAAAGATTGTACATCTTCTTTCTTTGTTCTTGAATTTTCTCATCATCAAGATATTCATCAAATGTCATGTAACGGTCGATTACTCCGTTTGGTGTCAATTCTACGATTCTGTTACCAACAGTTTGCGCGAACTCGTGGTCATGTGTTGTAAAAATTACAGAACCTTTAAAGTTTTTCAATGAGTTGTTGAAAGCTGTAATAGACTCCAAATCTAAGTGGTTTGTTGGCTCATCAAGCATTAAAACGTTTGCACGTTCCATCATCATTCTAGACAACATACAACGAACTTTTTCTCCTCCTGATAACACTCTAGATGTTTTTAAAGCTTCTTCTCCTGAGAAAATCATTTTCCCTAAGAAACCTCTAATAAATACCTCATCACGCTCTTCTTCTGTTTTAGCGTACTGACGTAACCAGTCAACTAAAGTTAAGTCATTTTCGAAATATTTGTGGTTTTCAGCTGGCAAATACGCTTGGTTGGTTGTAATTCCCCAGTCGAAAGTTCCAGAATCTGCTTTTTGTTCACCGTTTAAGATTTCGTAGAAAGCAGTCGTTGCACGTGAATCTTTAGAGAAAAGAACGATTTTATCGCCTTTTGCCATATTCAGGTTAATGTCTTTGAATAAAACTTCTCCATCTACAGAAGCTGCTAAACCTTCTACATTCAAGATCTGATCTCCAGCTTCACGATCCTGATCGAAGATAATCGCAGGGTAACGACGGCTAGATGGTTTGATTTCGGCAATATTTAATTTCGAAATCATTTTTTTACGAGAAGTAGCTTGTTTCGATTTCGCCACGTTTGCACTAAAACGACGAATAAATTCTTCCAACTCTTGTTTCTTCTCTTCTGCTTTTTTGTTTTGCTGTGCACGTTGTTTTGCCGCTAATTGGCTAGACTCGTACCAGAACGTATAGTTTCCTGAGTAGTGGTTGATTTTTCCGAAATCAATATCAGAAATATGTGTACAAACCGCATCTAAAAAGTGACGGTCGTGAGATACAACGATTACAGTATTTTCGTAGTTTGCTAAGAAGTTCTCTAACCAAGCGATTGTCTCGAAATCCAAATCGTTGGTAGGCTCATCCATAATCAGCAAGTCAGGATTTCCAAAAAGTGCCTGTGCCAAAAGGACACGTACTTTCATTTTTCCCTCCATATCAGCCATTAAAGTATAATGATCTGCTTCTGTGATTCCTAAGTTAGACAACATGGCTGCAGCATCAGAATCGGCGTTCCATCCGTTCATTTCTTCAAACTGAACTTGTAACTCCCCTATTCTGTCTGCATTAGCATCATTATAATCTAAATAAAGTTCATCCATTTCTTTTTTAACAGCATACAGAACTTTATTTCCCATTAAAACGGTTTCCAAAACAGTGTGTTCGTCGAACATGTTGTGGTTCTGGTTTAAAACCGACATACGTTTTCCCGGTTCTAAATGAATGTGCCCAGAAGTTGGGTCCATATCGCCTGAAATAATTTTTAGAAATGTAGATTTTCCAGCACCATTGGCTCCAATAACGCCGTAAATATTTCCGTGAGTGAATGTGGTATTTACTTCGTCAAACAAAATTCGTTTGCCAAATTGAACTGATAAATTATTGACTGTTAACATGAATGTCTTTTTAATTAATTTGGTGCAAAAGTAGTGAAAAAGGTTCTAAGTTGCAAAGATGCTAAGGTGCTAAGGTTTTTATGCTGATGATGAGTTCTCGCAGAGGCGCAAAGCCGCGGAGTTTTGTTTTACCAATCTAATTACTACGCAATCTTGTCATTTCGAGGAACGAGACCCGAGCGATAGCGAATTGGCGAAGCAAATCTTCGCGAGAAACTCCGCTTCTATAATCGCCAATCTTTGTCGAGCTACTTGTGGAGATTTCTCCTTCGTCGAAATGACAAACTATATCTTTAATTATCATTAAAAAAACTTTGCGACTTCGCTCCCGATAGCTATCGGGATTGCGAGATTAATTAAAACTTATAACTTACTTTCTTTAGCAAGCGCCACTTCCAAACTTTCAAAATTAGGAAGCACTTTTGCAATCATTCCTTCTTTGTTAATGATAAAATGTGTTGGAAAAGAATTCAATTGCAGAGATTCATTCATGTAGACTTTCATGTCTGGAATTACAGAATAAGATAATGGTTTTCTGGCTAAGAATGTTTTTAATTGTTCTGCTGAATCTTCGGCTAAACTCATAAAAACAATATCTTTTCTGTCTTTGTATTCTTCAACTAATTTGTTGACTTGCGGAAATTCTCTGATGCATGGCGTACAGTGAATGTACCAGCATTTTATTACAATGATTTTTCCTTTCATGGATTCGTTAGTTACCAGATTTCCGTTTAAATCTTTAAATGAAAATTTTGGGAAAGCTGTTCCTTCCATTTTATAGTTTTTATAAGCATCAAAACCTATTTGATTGATTGTTGCTTTTATGCTTGTATCTGTTTTTGGCTGAATTTTGAAAAGTTTATATACATACTCATTACCTTCAGATTTTAATCGAATTGGGATGAAATTTCTGTTTGCTAATTGATCTAAAAAAGCTTCTTTTGAAATTTCTTTTGATTCAGCATCAAGAGCCGTAAAATCTCTTGAAAGCATTATTTTTTTGCTTTGATAAGCTGACCAGTCAGTAAAGTTTTTTTGAATTTGAATGGGATCTATTTCTGAATTTCCAAATTTATTCTGAGCTGAACTTATTGCAAAAACAAAAAACAGGGCAAGTAAACTGATGAATTTCTTCATGGATTCTAAAACAATTATATTTAATTTCAAAAGTAGTAAAAATAATGTCTCCATTTCTTGCTACATGAACAATAGCAGACTCGCGGAGTGAACAGCGCTTAAAACTAAAATTCTTGCTTTTAAACCATAAAAAAAACCTGGCAATAGAGATTTGCCAGGTTTTATAATGCTCGCATTTAAGTGAAAACCAAATAACAAATCACTCAAATTTGATCATTATTTGAAATAAAATTTTAGATTAAAAAATAAATAACCAAACTCAATTTTAACCGTCCCAATATTTTATTTCTATATTTTATTGACTGAATCAGCACATTAATTTGTCATAATTATCTCTGCCAGAAAACCGCTGGCAGAGATAAATAAATAAGCACTAAACAAACACTACTAATTCAAACCAAATTTTCATATTAATTTCTTCAATCCAGCGTAAACCGCCAACTCAACATCGGCAAAATCTTTTGTATTACAATCCTCAATTAATTTTTTCAAATCTTCTGCTTTTAAAGCCGATTTATTGTCAAGAGCTAATAAAACTTGCTCTGACGCGTCGCTCAATCTTTTTGCCAAAGGAAGAATTGGTTGAACTAATGGCGCATTTGCACTTAGTTCATTTAACCCTTTGTTTAAAGCAATCCACTTGGTCAAAAATGCGGTCACTTTTGCTTTGTTTTCTGGGGTTTTATTTGCTGCATATTGTGTTGCCACTTCATTAAAACTAATTGCATCTTTAGCGTCGGCGGTACATGCATCTGCAAAAAGTGTCAATGGAGAATACATTTGATATTCTGTCCCGCCCTTGTTTCTTGTATATCCTTTTAAAGGCTCGCAAACATTTGAGAATTCATTCAAAATACTGACATCTTGATTGTTTGCAATATTTCTTAAGATTACTCCTTTATTACGAATGTGCGTCAATCCAATTTCCTCCAATCTGAACGAAACGACATCAAGACGTTTGCGCATATTTGATACATCGGTAATATCTTCTGCAGACCAAAGTCTTTCTGCAATTGCGGCAGTTCTTGGCCAAACTCTTGAGTCAATTGTTTCAGGAGTTACAAGTTCTGTCCACATGGTCGCTTCACCTCCTAAGATTTTTGCTTTTTCTTCCGTTGTTAAATTAGCTCCTTTTGGCATTGGATCATTCAAATAATGACTTTCAACAGGATACATCAAGTCGATATAATATCCGTTTGACAATACTGTTTTATATCCTTTTTTAACTGCATCAATTAAAGATTGTCCAGCAGCCATTCCTTCGTTTGCACCTCTCCAAGAATGCACAATTGCATCTTTTGAAAGATCTTTTGTCATAATTTCTTCCCAACCCATTAATTGTTTTCCATGTTTTTTAAGCATTGGAGCCAATTGCATGGTAAAATACGTCTGCAATTCGTGGTTTGTTTTTAAATTATGTTTCTTTTTAAACTCTTGAATTTTTGGGTTTGCATCCCAGTCTTTTCCTTCATTCTCATCTCCCCCAATATGAAAATAAGCGCCTGGGAATAATGGGCAAACCTCATCAAAAATTTCACTTAACAATTGATATGTTTTTGGATTTGAAGGATCTAATGTTGGCGAAAAAATACCCGCATTTCTTTCAATTCCATAGGTAGAAATTGCTGTACCTTGAATATTTTTTTCGGAAGTTCCACCGGTCACCGTAATTACTTTGCTTCCAATTTCTGGATAAGCAGTAAGTATTGACGAACCATGACCCGGAACATCTATTTCTGGAACAATTAAAATACCGCGCTCATCAGCATATTTTACGATATTTCTAATTTCCTCTTGTGTATAATACAATCCATCTGATGCTTTTTCGATCAGTTTTGGATGTTTTTTCATTTCAATTCTCCATCCTTGATCATCGACCAAATGCCAGTGGAAAACATTCATTTTCATTGCTGCAAGTCCATCAATATTTCTTTTGATGACATCAATTGGCTGAAAATGTCTTGAAGCATCAATCATTAATCCTCTCCAAGTAAAACGAGGAAAATCAGAAATCTGTGAATTCGGAAAATAAAATGATGTATTGTTATTCTGCAACATTTGCAATAAGGTTTCAAGCCCGTGTAAAGCTCCTAAATCACTTGTTGCGTTTATTGTGATCTTGTTTTGTTTGATATCTAAATGATAGCTTTCGTCTTCATACAAACCAATTTTTCCGCTTTTAGCACAATTGATCTGTAGCTCTGCTGACGGAACCTCATTTAATTTTGTAATAAAACCTTGAGAGAAAAACATACCAGTCCGTCCATCTAAACGACGCAAAAAACGAGTAACTCCTCCAAAAATTCTTGGATTCGGGTTTCCAGTAATATTCACTTTAAAGTTTTTATTTAAAGCAAAATTGCCATCATTTAAAACAACACTTTGAGGCCAAGGCATTAAATTAAGTTGCTCTTTTTGAATTTGAGCACTAGACGTTAAGCCCGCAAATAGTAAGACTAATAAATATTTCATTTTGTTTTTTTTGAAAAATGTTATCGCTAGGATAACCATAAATTGATAAAAAAAAACAAAACTCAGAGTGATTTCTATTGAACCTCACAAATCGCTATAAAATCATTCTGAATTCTGTAATTGATTTGGTTTTCGAATCTAATAATCAAAGCGTTTAAAAGCCTCGATTGCTTCATATTCTGCCAAACCTAGTTCATCATATAGGATTGCTGTATTTTTATTTCGGTCTTCTGCTCTAACCCAGAATTCGCGAGAATCATTTCCTTGAAACATAACTCGGTCTTTTTGAGACTGGTGGTATAAAATCGCATGACGTTTTAACAATACTTCAGAAGGACTCAACGGAACTGCCATGTCAATTTCATGAATATCCCATTCGTGCCAAGCTCCTCTGTAAAGCCACAACCAACAATCATCCATATATTTTTCAGACTTTAATGCGGCCATTGCTGCAAAAATTGCATTCAAGCAAACCTCATGTGTTCCATGCGGATCAGCAAGATCTCCAGCTGCAAATACTTGGTGCGGTTTTATTTTGGCAATAATATTTTTTACAATATCAATATCTACTTGACCAAGCGGATTTTTTTTAACCTGCCCAGTTTCATAAAAAGGAAGATCTAAGAAATGCGTATTTTCATCTTTTAAACCAATATATCTCGTTGCTCCATAAGATTCTCTTCTTCTAATAAGTCCTTTTAATTTTCGAACTTCAAGAGAGTCTATTTGGTTTTCCGATTTATTGTTTAGAAAATCAATTACTGCTTTGAAATTGATATCTGATTTGCCTTCTCCAACAAAATCACTAGCAACTTCAGCAAATTTTAACGCTTCATCATCTGTAACAGCTATATTTCCAGAAGTTTGATAAACAACATGAACATCGTGACCTTGTTTTATCAATTTTGAAAAAGTTCCGCCCATTGAAATCACATCATCATCTGGATGCGGACTGAAAAGAATAACTCTTTTTTTGGCTGGATTTGCTCTTTCCGGACGATGTGAATCATCTGTATTTGGTTTTCCTCCAGGCCATCCTGTAATGGTGTGCTGCAATACATTGAACATATTGATATTCAAATCGTAAGCAGAACCTTCTTGTGCCAAAAGATCAGACATTCCGTTGTTATTGTAATCACGGTCTGTCAATTTCAATATCGACTGTTTTGTTTTTTGGCACAACCAAACAATCGCTTTACTTTTTAACTCTTGTGTCCAAATACATTCACCAACAAGCCAAGGCGTTTTAAAACGAGTCAATTCTGATGCTGCTGACTGATCTAAGACAAAGGTCGCGTTTGGATGATTCTGCAAAAATGTAGCAGGAACTTCTGAACTAATATCACCTTGAACAGTTCTTTTAATAATATCAGCCTTGTTTTGTCCCCACGCCATCAATACAATACGTTTTGATCTCATAATAGTTGAAACTCCCATCGTTATTGCACGTTTTGGAACGTTGTCTATACCATTAAAATCTGACGATGCATCGACTCTTGTAATATGGTCCAAAGTAATAATTCTTGTCCCAGAATTAACGTGTGAACCTGGTTCGTTAAAACCAACGTGGCCAGTTCGTCCAATTCCCAATAATTGAAAATCAAGACCTCCTGCCTGTTTAATATTCATTTCATAATCAATACAGTATTGATTCAATTCATCAATTGCAACTGTACCATCGGGAATATTAACATTTTCAGGTTTAATATCAATATGATTAAAAAGATGCTGATGCATGAAATAATGGTAGCTCTGATTGTTTTCTTTTGACATTGGATAATACTCATCCAAGTTAAAAGTGATCACATTGTTAAAGCTTAATCCTTCTTCTCTGTGCATTCTCACTAGTTCCTCATATACTTTTATAGGAGAAGAACCTGTTGCCAGACCAAGTACACAAGATTTATTTTTTTCTTGCTTAGATCTGATTAACTGAGCGATTTCCTGCGCTACAATTACTGATGCTTCGGCAGAGCTTTTGAAGATTTCGTTGTGAATTTTCTCAAATCTAGTTTCTTCAAATTTACCGGCGCTTTTATAACTGATATCAGGTTTTATTTCTAAAGCACTTTTCATTTTTTTTCTTTTTTTGGTATGTACAATTTTGGCTTTTTAAAGTGGTATAAGTAACTCTCATTACTTATACCACTTTTCATTACTAACCAAACTTAAATTCTTTTAACCTTAAAATTTTCTTAGAAATTAGGACCTGTAGTATCCCACCAAACTCTTGTTCCTCCATTATCTGGTCCTCCTAATTTTGCAACTCCTGAAGCAACACCGCCAGCGTTAGCTGCTTTCTCAGATGTAACATAATTAATTCTTCGAACACCAAATTGAGTAGTAATTGTTCCTCCACTGTAATTTTTAAGTACTGGGAAAAGTTTAGGATAACCTGTTCTTCTGTAATCAGACCAAGCTTCTTGTCCTTCTGGGAAACCAGCAATCCATTTTTGAGTAATGATTTTTTGTAGCTTAACTTCATTTGTTGCTGCAGCATCCCAAGCAACTGTAACATTATTTACAGCAGCTGAATTATTTTCTGGGAAATTAGGATCTACGTAAGCAATAGCAGTTTTTGTATTATCTGCAGTATAAGCCGCTGCTCCTGAAGCTCCTCTTTGATCAAATGAAGCTTTGATTCCTGCTTCATATAAAGCTTGAGCCGTTCCATTCATATTCCAACCTCTCAATGCTCCTTCTGCTCTTAAGAAATAAGCTTCAGCTGTAGTCATTAAAACAATTTCTTTAGATCTAACAACAGCACCTATTCCAGAAAAATCTTGGTGATCTCCTTTACCATTGATTGCAATACCTGTACGAACACCTTTGTATTGACCAGGAAATTGAGTTGAAGTATCAAAGTAAGTTGCAGTTCTAGGATCTTGGTAACCACCTAAAATAGATTCCATATCAGCTGACATACGAATATCTAACCAAGAACCACTAATTGTAGCAATTGGATTTGTGTAAACTGGAGATACAATTTTAAATAAATCTGCATTTGTTGTAAATACTCCGAATTTTTGAGCTACTGCTTTTTCAGCTTGAGTTTTAGCCAAAGCTGGATTAACTTTAACAATACGCATTGCAAGTCTTAAACGCAAAGTGTTTGCAAATTTCACCCAAGCTTTATAATCTCCACCATAAGCAGATAAATCTGTTGATGTAAAAGTTGAAGCCTCACCAGCATCTACTCTTTTTGTTAATTCAGTAACAGCAAAATCTAATTCGCTAAACATTTGATTGTACACCTCTTCTTGAGAATCGTAAGGAATTGTAGTTTCAGGCGAACCAAATTTAGAATAGATAATTGGTCCCCAAGTATCCGTAACTCTGTGCATTCCTTCAACTTTCAAAATCAATGAAAGTGCATAAAATTGATCGTATTTACCTTTTGATTTATTAGCGATATCATATGCATTAAACATTACATATTTATAAGCATAATCCCAGTTGAAAACATTCCAACCATCCACTAATGAATAAGTAGTATTGTTAATACCTCCGGCAAATCCTGTTGGGGTTGCCATATATCCAGACCAGATATCACAACTTAATCCTTGCTGTAATTGATAAACCCATTCTGGAGTCAATACTTGTATATTGTTGAACATTGGAGCGAAGCCTCCTTTAATGTTATTAAAATCTTGCTCTAACTCCTTTGGTGTAAAACCATTAGGATTAGTATTTATCTCTTCAAAATCACCTGTACAACCCACTGCGGTAAGTAATGAGATACAGATAGCTGCTTTTGCTATTTTATTTAGTTTCATTTTTTTTAAATTTAGAAAGTTACATTTAAATTAAGACCGATACTTCTCGTAGATGGCAAGCCATAAATATCAACTCCTTGAAGACCTTGACCAGTACTTAATGCAATATTTGGATCAAAAGGAGCATCTTTGTAGATAAAGAATAAGTTTCTAGCAATTAATGAAATACTTGCAGTATTGATAAAAGGTAATGTTTTAGGGTTAAAGTTATATCCGATAGAAACCTCTCTAACACTTACGTTTGTTGCTGAATAAACATATTCACCTGTAATACCTGCTCTACCACCAACTTGTGTATAGTAAGATTTAGCATCCATTGATGTAACTGCTGTTCCATCAGGTTTAACTGCATTAATTTTAACTCCACCTGCATTTCTAGCATCTCCAGAAGCTTTAGAAACTCCAAATGAATCATTTTGAGCTTCTGTCAAACTCATTACATCTCCACCAAAACGTCCGTCGATTAACACATTTGCGAAGAAAGGACCATATTTGAATGAGTTAGAGAAACCTAACATGAAATCAGGGTTTGAATTTCCTACTTCTTCAAAATCAGTTTTTTGGAAAGTTCCATCATCATTTAATAAAATTCTTCCTTGTGCATCTTTCTTGAAGTTAATACCTTCAATAACTCCATAAGGTCTTCCTTCGATTAAAGCATATCTATAGCTGTTTACTCCAGCCTCAGTCAAGTTAACTCTGTTTCCAATGTTATCAGGAAGCTCTTTAACTACGTTTTTATTGTGAGAATAGTTAATAGATGTATCCCAAGAAAATTTATCTCCTCTGATGATTCCAGCATTCAAAACAAGCTCTAAACCTTTATTTTGTATACTTCCTGCATTAAATCCGTAAAAGTCAACTCCTTCTTGATTTCCAACTGGCGCAACAACTTGTAAGTATTGGTTTTTTGTTTCTGAGTTATAATATGAAACCTCAAAACCTAATCTGTTATTAAACATTCTCCATTCAGTACCAAACTCAAATTCTGATTTTAACTCAGGTTTCAAAGTCGTTCCATTTTTTGGTCCTGCGCTAGGTTTTGGATCTGTAAAACCTGGTCTGTAGTAATATGTAGGAGTTGAAATGAAAGGATAAATATCATTACCAACTTGTGCATAAGTACCACGAACTTTACCAAAATTAATCCACTCTGGCATTGTAGCCATTTCACTGATAAGTGCAGTTACACCCACAGATGGATAAAAATAGCTTGATGTTCCTGTATTTGCTAATGTAGATGACCAGTCGTTTCTTCCTGCAAGATCTAAGAATAACATATCTTTATATCCAAAAGTTGTAGCAGCAAAAACTGATTGTACTTCTCTTCTAGAATCGATTGTTTGGTAATTATTAGCATTGTTAACAAAATTAGCTAATGTGAACCAGTTAGCATAAGTTAATCCTGAACTAATTCCTGAATCTAAAATTGTTTTCTGGTTTGTCAATGTATTTGTAACACTTGTACCAATGTTTGCATTGAAACTGAAATCAGAACCGATTTTTGTATTAATTGTAGCGATTAAGTCAGCATAACGTTGTGTACTTAATGAATTCTCACTGATGTATCTACCATTAATATTTGACAGCGTACCTTGTGTTGTAGCAAATATTTTTTTATCGTATAAACTTGTAATTCTGTTATAGCTATAACGAGATGCTATTGTCAACCAGTTATTTGCTTTGTATGATAAAGATAATGCTCCATTGAAATAATCATTTTTGTCTTCAGATTTATTTCTGTTGATTGCCCAATATGGATTTTGCATAATATCTCTATTTGTCATCCAATTTTGCGCCATTAAATTTCTTGTTGGATCAAAAACTTCGTAGTTTTCTTTATATTCATTAAAGTCATTTCCTCTTGGCATTAAATAAACACCAGTAAGCGGGTTGAAGTAAAAACCATTTACAGGTTTGTTAGCAATAGTTTGCGAAGTATAATTTGCATTTGCTGCAAAAGTTAATTTGTCGTTTAAGAATTTAGCAGTTTGGCGAATACCAAAGTTGTTTTTCTTTAAACTGTTTCCAGGAATAACACCTGTTGCAGATGTATTTGCATAAGAAAACCCTGTTGAAGAACGCTCAGATCCAATAGAATAACCAACTGAAGTAATTTGAGTTGTTCCTGTACTAAAGAAATCTTTTACATAGTCGCTTGATTTTTGTTTAGCTCCCCATGATTCATCAGCACCTGCTGCAGCAATATAATCACTTTGAAATTTAGGCAAATAAGCTGCAGTTTCGAAAGTAGTTACAGATGAAGCTGAAATGTTAGCTTTACCTTCTTTAGCTTTTTTAGAAGAAAGCAAAATAACACCATTTGCACCTTGAGAACCATACAATACAGATGCAGCAGCACCTTTAAGAACCGTCATTCCTTCGTAATCATCTGGATTTACAAGAGATACAACATCTCCTCCATCACGGTTACCTCCAGATAAACTACCAAAAGTATCGTTTGGCTGACCTGAACCTGAATTTAACATTGGGATACCATCAATAACGTATAAAGGCTGGCTGTTTGAAACAGATGAGTTACCACGAATAAGAACTTTTGTAGAACCTCCAGTACCTCCTGAACTTTTTGTTACAGCAACACCGGCAATTTTACCAGCAATTGTATTGATAACGTTAGCATCTTTTACACGTACTAACTCATCTCCTTTAAGTTCCTGAGCCGCATAAGTCAATGATTTTCTAGTTTTCTTAATACCTAAAGAAGTTACCACAACTTCACTTAAAGCATTTGAAGCTCCACTAACCATTTTTACGTTAATAGTAGTAGCATCACCAACTACTATACTTTGTGTTTCAAGACCTACATAGCTAAAAACTAATGTTTGTCCTTTTTGTGCTTCGATTGTGTACAATCCATCAAAATCGGTAGTAGCTCCCTTTTGACTTCCTTGTATTAAAACAGAAGCCCCTGGCAACGGCATTCCGTCAGAACCTGTAATCACACCTTTAACATTTTTTACCTGAGCAAGCGAAACTTGCGCCGTAAAAACAATCATAAAGATTAAGAAAATTTTTTTCATGTTTATTTATTTTGTTAGTTATGACGTAAAATTATTCTTAAGGTATTGTTAAAAAAAATAAATTATACAAACAACATCCTTTTTTAAACGAACGACATAAAACAATCAATAATGCGTTTTCCGAAAACGTTTTCATATAAATTAAAATCATCATTTTCATTAAAACGTAACGTATTTAACAACAAAAAAACCATTTAACTAAGAAACTTAAATAATCACAAGTAACTTATAATCCGAGTATTAACAAAAAAAAATTACCAAGCAAAGCCTGCACTATTTACAATTTATGCTTTACGAAATCGTTCTTTAGAATAAAATATGCACCATTTTACTTTTTTGTGCTTTTTTTTATCAAAAGAATTGCGTTTTACCCAGTAATTGTTTAAAGTTGCACAATATTTAAATAAATATTAAACAATAGAAAATAAATTGAAAGAAATTCAAAAATTAAAGTTCAATATCAAGATTCAAAATCACATCTGGTTTTGGAGCATTTATTTTACTTTAAATTTTTTAAGATGGGGAGCGTACTTTAATGATTACCCTTATGCTTTCAAATCAAATTCGATTGAGTTTGCATTAGTTATTCCATTAGTATATTTCAATCTGTTTGTTTTGGTACCCCGATTTGTATTAAAACAAAAATACATCCTATATACGCTTTTGCTTCTGCTCAGTTTATTTGTAATGTATTTGTGCAAAACTGCCCTTACCTATTATATAATATCCGAAAATATATGGCCCGAAGCCAATCGAGAATATCATCCGTTTGAACTCAACCACATTGTAGCAGTTTGTATTGGAGAATTATACGTTCTGGCAATGGCATCATCTGTATATCTGACTTTAACCTGGCTCCGTGAACGTGAACGAAACAGATCCTTAAGAGAAAATCAATTCAAGATCAAATTAAAATACCTTGAAAATCAAATACAACCGCATTTTTTCTTCAATACCTTGAATAATCTATATGCATTATCTCTAGAATCTTCAGATAAGGTTCCAGATGTTATACTAAAATTATCCAATTTGATGGAATATGTTTTATATGATGTAAAAGGAACCAAGTTTGTTCCATTAATTAAAGAAATTGATTACATCCAGAATTACATCGAAATCGAAAAACTCCGATTTGAAAATGTTGAAGTCACTATAAATCTAGAATCTAATATTGAAGATGTTGTGGTACCTCCGCTAATTTTCATATCATTGGTAGAAAACGCTTTTAAACATGGCGGTCTAAACAATCCAAACCTTAAAATCAAAATCAATTGTAAAGTTATCGACAATAAATTGTTAGATTTTGAAATCCTAAATAATTTTGTAATTTCACAAAATCTTAATCTAAAAGGAGGAATTGGATTAATCAATACAAAAAAGAGATTGAAGTTAATTTACAAGAATAATTTTAGCTTAAAACAGGCCACAAAACTGAATTACTATATAATCCGTTTGCAAATACCTATTCGTAATGAAGATTAAATGCGTTTTGATCGACGATGAACCATTAGCTATCAAAGTTCTGCAAAATTACTTTACTAATTTTCCAGATTTTGAAGTTGTTGCTACATTCAATAATTCATTGGAGGCACTTGATTTTTTAAACAGCACGCCTGTTGATGCTGTTTTTTTAGATATCAATATGCCAATGATGACTGGATTTGAATTGATAAGCCTTATCGAGAACAAAACCAAAGTTATTATCACAACCGCTTTTAGGGAATTTGCCGCTGAGAGTTACGATCTCGATGTTTTGGACTATTTGGTAAAACCAATTCCGTTGCCAAGATTTATAAAATGTATTAATAAAATCACGACCGAATATAATCTTAAAAACAATATTAAAGTTGAAGCCACTAAGGGCGATTCACATATTTTTATCAAAGTCGATAAAAAGATGATGAAAATTAATATTGAAGAAATCCTTTTTGTCGAAGGAATGAAAGAATATATCAAAGTAGTTACTCCAGACAAGACCTACATCACACACAAATCCTTAACTTCTTTATCTGAAGAACTGCCAGCTGATCGCTTTTTACGCATCCATAAATCTTACGTAATAGCGCTAAACAAGGTAAAATCGATCGAAGGAAACCGTATTCAAATACAATCTTACACCATTCCTATCGGCAGAAACTACAGTAAGGATGTAAAAAACAAAATCCTGGAATAAATTTCATTGCATTTTTCCATTTTCTAACTAAGTTAAAACTAACACATTGTTGAAAAAATGATGTTGTTTGTTTAAATTTAACATTATTTGTGCCTTTTTATTTTTTTTTGCTATTCGTAACAAATATATTTACGGTCTTCAAAAAACACTATAATAAAAAATTAACCTTATTACAATTATGAGTTCAGAAAATGTACAGACCAAGTGGGGGCAATTTATCTCATTGATAATCGTCTTCTTCTTTTGGGGTTTTGTTGGTTCTGCCAATGACATCCTGATACCAGTTTTCAAAAAAGTATTTACTTTATCACAAGTACAGTCGCAATTAGTAGCCTGGGCTTTCTACGCCGCTTACTTTGTTGGATCAATTATCTTCTTTTTAGTGTCATTAAAAAGAGATGTTTTACAGCAATTCGGATACAAAAAAACCTTAGCTGCAGGATTAATCCTTTCTGCTGTTGGTTCATTCTTATTCGTTCCTGCTGCAACAATGCAAAGCTTCCCTTTCTTCTTAACAGCACTGTTTACGGTAGGTTTAGGATTTTCTATTCAACAAATTGTTGCAAATCCGCTTGCTATTAAAATGGGAAGCCCAGAAACTGGAGCGCACCGTTTAACTTTAGCTGGAGGTATCAACTCTTTCGGGACAACAATTGGAGCAATTTTATTAGGAATTGCACTTTTCGGAATGGGTGACAACAAAAAAACAAACCTTTCTTTAGAAGACATCAAATTGCCTTTTATCATTTTAGGCCTTGCTTTCATCGTAGTGGCAGTTTTCATGTATTTTTCTAAAATTGAAGATCCTGCAAAAATTGACGAGGAAGAAGCAATAATCGAACACAAACACGCTAAATTCAACATTCTTGATTATCCACAATTATATCTTGGAATGCTTGGAATTTTCATTTATGTAGGTACCGAGGTAACTATCATTAGTAATTTGCCAGCTTTATTGCACACAAAAGAATTTGGAAATATTTTAGAAGATGCTATTGCGCCATTTATCGCCTTATACTGGGGAAGTTTAATGATCGGGCGCTGGAATGGTGGTGTAAACGTTTTCAACACCTCTAACCTAGTAAATACAGCCTTAAAATTCATTGTTCCTGCTTTGGCATTTGGAGTAATCATTGGAGCTAACATTTTTGCAGCTCACGATGTTTCCACTTTCTATATTTACCCAATCTGGATCTTATTGTTTATTGCAGTAAGTTTTGTAGGAGGAAAAAATGCAGGAAAAACTTTGATGCTTTTTGGATTATCAGGAATCACAATGATGATTGCTGGATTAGTTTGGCCAGATCCATCAATTGCTAAATTCTTCTTTATTTCTGGAGGTTTATTCCTTTCTATCATGTGGCCATCGATCTTCGATTTAGCAATTGCAGGTTTAGGAAAAAACACCGGAAAAGCTTCATCTTTCTTGATTATGATGATTCTTGGAGGAGGAGTTATTCCATTAATCCAAGGTAGTATTTGTGATTTAGATATTACAAACCCAGGCGGAATTTTCGGAATTTCATATACACACTTCTCGTACGTAGTGCCACTTCTAGGCTTTGCATATCTAGCATTTTATGGTTTCTATTGCCCTAAAATCTTGAAAAAACAAGGTATCAACCACGTTGAAGGTGGCGGTGGAGGACACTAAGATTTAAAAAATACCAATAAAAAAAATCCAAATTCCAATTAAACCGGAATTTGGATTTTTTTTATTCAAAAGAAAACTTAAAACCTCAGCATCTCAGCCCTTAAGAATCTTATTTCGCATTAATAACATTATTCAAATTCTTCTTAAAAATAGCTCTATTTTGCTCTGAAATAGTGTAAACTACATCTTTATCGGCATGAACAATAACCTTTTGGATATTGGCCTCTAAAAGCTTTTTAGGATCTTTTATTTTTAAGGTGCAAGCTCCATCAAAAAAACCATCATCTTCAATAATTTTTCGCGCCTCAATAACGGTTCCGTCACTCAGCACAGCAGAAATTGTCATGGCATTATTAGGCGTTGAAGAATAAAATCCATCCATAACCAACATTAATCTGTAGGAGTTTTTCATTTCAGGCCCCTTAAATTCGTGGCGTGTAATATTGTAACGCAGGCCTTTTGCCATAACCGGAAATTTTACCGTGCAATCAAGCTCGTAAGTAGCTACGTCGCCAGCCTCATTAACACTCGTTAAAACTTTAGCTACTTGAGCATTTATTGACAAACTAGCAGCAAAAAACGAAACCAGAACCAGAATAATTTTCATAAGCTTTTATTTAAATTTGTTTACATAAAAATAAAAAAAAATCGTCTTTTTCAACAGAAAAAGACGATTTTATATTTATAAAAAGCTGATTATTACTTATTTCCCTTTTCAAAGTCAGCAACAAACTGTGCCAATCCTATATCAGTCAAAGGATGCTTCAATAATCCAGCAATTGCAGATAATGGTCCAGTCATAACATCAGCACCAATTTTTGCACAATTTACGATATGCATAGTGTGGCGCACAGAAGCAGCCAAAATTTGAGTTTCGTAACCGTAGTTGTCGTAGATTTCTCTAATTTCTTGAATCAAATTCAAACCATCAGTAGAAACATCATCTAAACGTCCAATAAAAGGAGAAACATAAGTTGCTCCCGCTTTAGCTGCCAATAAAGCTTGACCCGCAGAGAATACAAGAGTTACGTTTGTTTTGATTCCTTTATCAGAAAAATATTTTGCAGCCATAACACCTTCTTTGGTCATAGGCAATTTTACAACGATTTGATCGTGCAATTCAGCTAATTCTTCACCTTCTTTGATCATTCCATCATAATCAAGTGCATTTACCTCTGCACTTACATCACCTTCAACAAGATTACAGATATCAACATAATGCTTCAAAATGTTGTTTTTTCCGGTAATTCCTTCTTTTGCCATCAATGATGGATTAGTGGTTACACCATCTAAAACACCTAAAGCCTGCGCTTCTTTAATTTGAGCTAAGTTAGCTGTATCAATAAAAAATTTCATAATCTATATATTTATAATTGTGTGTTGAAAAATTCCGTGCAAAATTACGAAATCAATGCCAATAACAGTTTTAAAATTTAAAGCAATTTGTAAATTATATCAAAATTCACAAAATAATCACAAAAAGCGATAATTTTCAATTTTGAATTATCTTGAAGAACTATTTTTATTCAATTCTTTCAGTTCATCTCTAATTTCTTCAAGAACCCTCAAAGTGTCTTCTTTATAAGCTTCAGCATTATTTATCTTGTCGCTTACAGAACCAAGTAATTTACGAATGACGAACCAAATAAGCGTTAAAATTGAAACTCCAACAATAGCGGGTAAAAACTCATTAATTCTTTCCATAACATTTACAGTTTATAATGATTCATTAGCATTTTTTCATATACTTTATCCGGAAGTACACGTTTCAAAACAATCGAAAACTTTTGCATAAAAACCCCCACTTTATAATGCACATTTGGCTTTTTAGTCTGAATGATTTTATAAATAGCTTCGGCCATTTCATTTGGATTGCTTCCTGCATCAACATGCTCGTTCATTGTTGCTAAAGTATCACCATACACTTTTTCGTAAGCAGAACCTTTTATTACTGGCGCATGAAAACGCCCTGCGGCAATGTTGGTAGCAAAATCGCCTGGAGCAACATTTGTAATTTCAACTCCAAATTGCTTTACTTCCATCCTCAATCCTTCGGTAATCAATTCCAAAGCTCCTTTTGAAGCCGAATAAACACTTCTGTAAGGCAATCCCATATAAGCGGCAATAGAAGTAATATTTATAATCAGTCCTGATTTTTGTTCGCGCATTTGTGGTAAAACAGCTTTCATAACCTCGATTGGGCCAAAAAAGTTCGTTTCAAAATTATTTTTGATTTCTTCCATCGGAATTTCTTCCAAAGGTCCTGTAATTCCAACTCCAGCATTATTGATCACAATATCCAATCTTCCAGAAATTTCCAAAATTTTAGCCACAGCACTTTTTATTGAATCCGAATTTCTAACATCTAAAGCTACAAGCGGAAAAATAGAATTCAGCACTTTTTCTGGATTCCGGCTTGTTCCATAAACGACAAAACCTTTTTTATGCAAAAATTCACCAATTGATTTTCCAATCCCTGACGATCCTCCGGTAATCAAAACAACTTTATTCATTTTTTTTTAGTTATAGGTTTAATTTAATGGTCTAACCAATATTCAAATTTAAGTTTGGATTCTAATTCTTTTATCATTGTCGAATCTGTAATTTCTTTTGAAAAATCAACAATAATCTTATTAGGATCAATAGTAGAATATTCTACTAAATAATATTTATTCAATGTAAATTCACTGTTTTCTGGGCAACTTCCGCAACTATTTCTATAAGATTTACCATCAACATAATACTTCACAAATGCCTCAGTGGATTTTGGAAATTGCTTACAAAATGTATATTTACAAATTGTCTGCCCCTTATTAATTGCAATCTCTTTTCTATAATTTGAACCTGTAAAAAAAAGATATCCTAAACCTACAACCAGAACAATTAAAAATAATTTTGAAAGTTTTACACTCATATTAGTTTTTCAAATGCCCAAAAATAAAAAAATCTCCCCGAAGGAAGATTAGATTTATATGAATTCTAAAAAAGAATTTTTATAACGAAAAAAAAAAAAAAAAAAAAATGGCAAGCGACCTACATCGCACCGCTCAACCACGTACCCTTGCTATGTTCCCATCCTGGGGGAGTCTGCAGGAGCTGGTCGTGTAGGACTTGCCGGTGCAAATATACAATCTTTTTATATTTTTGCAAGAGCTTTGTTGCTATAAAAATATCGTTGTATATTGGCTTATTCAAATTTTAAACTATGAAAAAATATAACTTCCTAGCTGTCATTTTATTAGGAATCACATTTGTTGGATGTGGCGAAAAAAATAAAGGTGAAAATTCTTTATTTAATATTGATGATTCCGCTTTTCCGGCCCATTTTACCCAAAAAGAAGCGGTTTCGATTGGAGTTTTGAACCCAAAATCGAAAGAAATCGACAGTATTGCCTACTTTATTAATGACAAAAGAGTGGGAAGTACAAAAGGCGCAGAAAAATTCAAATTTGAGTTAAAAGATCAAAAACTGGGCTATCAATACTTGAAAGCAACTGTTTATTTTGAAGGAGATTCTTCGGATGCCACTAAAAGAATTGAACTAGTTTCGGATATTCAGCCAAAATTATTAAAATACAAAGTCGTAAATACGTATCCGCACGACAAAAAATCTTTTACAGAAGGTTTAGAGTTTTACAAAGACACTTTATATGAAAGTACAGGACAAAACGGAACTTCATATTTAAGAAAATATGACTATAAAACAGGAAAAGTCTTCAAACAGATCGATCTTGATTCGAAGTATTTCGGAGAAGGAATCACTTTCATTAATGGAAAATTATTCCAGTTGACATGGCAGGAAAAAACAGGCTTTATTTATAATGCCAACACTTTAAAACTTGAAAAAACTTTTGCTTACGACAAAGATATTGAAGGTTGGGGAATGACAAATGATGGAAAATACATTTATCAAACAGATAAAACAGAAAAAATTTGGAAAATGGATCCAGCTACACAAAAAATGATTGATTACATCAATGTTTATTCTGGTGAATCTAAAATAAAAGCAATCAATGAATTGGAATGGATTGACGGAAAAATCTATACAAACGTTTGGCTAAAAGATGCAATTGCAGTTGTAAATCCAACTTCTGGAGCCGTTGAAGGAATTTTAGATATGTCTGGCTTACGTAAGTTCATGAGCGACATTACTAAAGATGATGTTTTAAACGGAATTGCTTATAATCCTAAAACTAAAACCATTTTTGTAACTGGTAAAAACTGGAGCAAAATGTTTGAAATCACTGTTTCAGAATAAATCAAAATAAAACTCAAAACACAAATTTCACAGATTTCACGGATTACTTCGTGATAATTTGTGAAATTTGTGTTTTATAACAATATCAATAATGACAACATTAATCACAAACATACAAGAATTGCTTCAAGTACGCGAAATTTCAATTCCTAAAGTTTCAGGAGCTGAAATGGCAATGCTTCCCACAATAAAAAATGCTTTTTTAATTATAAAAGATAATTTGATTGAAGATTTTGGTTCAATGGAAAATCTTCCAACAATAAATGTCGATAAAATTATAGACGCAACAGGAAAAGTGGTTCTGCCAACTTGGTGCGATAGCCACACTCATATTGTTTATGCGGGAAACCGCGAACAGGAATTTGTAGATCGCATTAACGGACTTACATATGAAGAAATTGCTAATCGTGGCGGTGGGATTTTAAATTCGGCCAAAAAACTGAATGAAACTTCTGAAGAAGAAATCTATGAGCAATCAAAAGTTCGTTTAGAAGAAGTAATGTATTTAGGAACCGGCGCTGTCGAAATAAAATCAGGCTACGGATTAACGATTGAGGGCGAATTAAAAATGCTTCGTGTAATTAAAAAATTGGCCGAAAATTATCCAATTGCCATTAAAGCTACATTTTTGGGCGCTCATGCTTTTCCAACGCATTATAAAGAAAACAAAGCTGGCTATATCGATGAAATCATTACTAAAATGCTTCCTGAAATTGCCAAAGACAAATTAGCCGAATATATAGATGTATTTTGTGAAAGCGGTTATTTTTCGGTTGAAGAAACAGAAAAAATCATGCAAGCAGGAATTGATTTTGGCTTAAAGCCAAAAATTCATGTCAATCAATTCAATTCAATTGGAGGTATTCAATCTGGAGTTAAATTTAACGCACTTTCAGTAGATCATCTCGAAGTAATGAATCCAGAAGATATTGAGGCTTTAAAAGGGTCAGAAACAATGTCTGTCGCTTTGCCTTCATGTTCTTACTTCCTAAGCATTCCGTACACGCCAGCACGCGAAATGATCAAAGCTGGACTTCCATTGGCATTAGCCACAGATTTTAATCCTGGCTCTACTCCATCTGGAAATATGAATTTTGTCGTGGCAACAGCGTGCATCAAAATGAAAATGACACCAGAAGAAGCGATAAACGCAGCAACAATCAACGGTGCTTATGCAATGGGACTTTCAGAAACTCACGGAAGCATCACAAAAGGAAAAAAAGCAAATTTAATTCTGACAAAACCAATTTCTTCTTACTATCAAATTCCATACGCTTTCGGAAGCAATTTAATAGAAAGTGTTTTCTTAGAAGGAAAAATTTTAGAATAAAATTCCATAAAAAAAGGTCTGTGAAAACTCACAGACCTTTAATATCAAAGTGGTATTATTATCCCTGACGACAAATTATCTCAAACTGAAACTAGTTTTAGAAACTAATTCGTCATTATCAAAAACATTGATAAAATAAGTTCCTTTAGCAAAATCTTTACCTGGAAGATCCTCAGTTACATTTACAGTCTTATTTTCATATTTAACTGTCGTTTTGAAGCTGTACGTTAAAGAGTTATCGCCAAAACTTTCTGTTTTCTTTTCTCCTAAAACATTGTTTTTAGCATCAATAACCTGAACATAATATGTTTTGTCTCCAGATTTTGCAATTGAATTTTCAGCAATTGTAAAACTTACTTTCAACACATCAGCACGGCTTGCTTTATCTGTTTCAATTTGTTTTCCAGAGCTTTTCAATTTGTAAGCTGCAGTTTTTGTGTTCAAAATAGATAATTTAGAACCTTTTTCAACCGTTTTAGCAAGCTCTTCGTTTTGCCCAACTAATACTTCGTTGTATTTTTTAGATTCTCCCAAAACTACAATAGTACTATCTCTTTGAGTAGTTAAAACACCATTTTGTTTTTTCAGCTCGTCATTTTCAGCAACTAAAGTTTTCATTTTTGCTTGCATTGCCTGAACTTGAGATTTGTATTTAGAAACATCTCCTTTTGATTTATTCAAATCATCCATAAGAGCTACTACTTTATCTCTTTCCTGAATCAATTCATCAGACATTGAAGTATTTTCAGCAATTGCAGCATCATAAGTTGCTTTTAATTCTTGTAAATCCTTCATAACAGATTCTTTTTCTGTCATTGTAGTGGTAAGCTCAGTTTTAACCACTTCTGTATCAGAAGATAATTTAAAAATATACACTAAACTACCAATCAGTAGGACTGCTAAAACTGCGATTACCGCCTTTAGACTTGAGTTGTTGTTCTTTGGGTTTTCCATATTTAATAATTTTCTTTATTAACAAATTTAAGAATTAATATATCTTAATAACGTATGTTGACACAATTATATTATTTTTGGACAATATTTTTTTTATATGGAGAAATTAATTCCTTTTACTGTTAATGATTTAGCTAAAGTCACAAATCACCGAAGCGGCGAAATTAAATTCGGCGAGAAAATGATTGTCATTCCTAAAGAGGCTGACAAAGTAAAATTCTTGACTGAAAGTGAGGCTAAATATGTACTTTTAGGAATTCCTGAAGATATTGGCGTGCGCGCAAATTACGGTCGTCCAGGTACTGCATCGGCATGGGAAAATGCTATAAAAAGCATTGCCAATATTCAGCATAATCGTTTTTCAAAAGGAAGCCAGATCATTGTTTTAGGACAAATTAATGTTGCACAAGAAATGCGCGATGTCGAAAATCTTGACTTTAATGACATTGACGATCGCTCAAAACTAAGCCAGCTTGTTGAAAAAATTGACAAAGAGGTTTCACATATTATTTTTACCATTATAAAAGCAGGCAAAACTCCAATTATCATTGGCGGAGGCCACAATAATGCTTACGGAAATATCAAAGGTTCGGCTCTTGCCAAAGGAAAACCAATCAATGCGATAAACTTTGACGCTCATTCTGATTTTAGGATTCTAGAAGGACGCCATAGCGGAAACGGATTTTCATATGCCTATGAAGAAGGTTTTCTGAAAAAATATTTCATTTTTGGATTGCACGAAAATTACACTTCAAAAAGCGTTTTAGATATCATCAAAAAACTTGAAGATCGTGTACGCTATAATACGTATGATAGCGTAAATATCCGAAAAGAAAAAGATTTTAATAGGGAAATGATCATGGCATTAGAATTTATAAAAAATGATTCTTTTGGAATTGAAATCGATCTGGATGCGATTCCAAATATTGCCAGCAGTGCCATGACCATCAGTGGTTTCTCTGTAGAAGAACTGCGCCAGTTTGTTTCTTTCTTCGGACAACATAAAAATGCTACTTATTTGCATATTTGTGAAGGAGCGCCAGATTTAGCCGATTCTCCAAACAACAATTTGATTGGAAAATTGATTGGTTATTTAATTACCGATTTCATAAAAGCAAACAACGAAAAAGAAAAATCCAACTGAACTTCAACTGGCTTAAAACCACACATTTCCCAAATAATACAAGAATCAAATAAACATTTGATCGAATAAAGCTATCTTTGCACAGAATTTTTAGTTATTTAAACTAAATTCTTAACACTTAAGATATGTTATTCGAAGATTTATCACTTTCAAAAAGTATACAAAAAGCCGTATTTGAAGAAGGCTACCTAAATCCCACTCCAATTCAGGAACAATCTATTCCGATCATTTTATCAGGAAGAGATTTGATTGGTTGTGCGCAAACAGGTACAGGAAAAACAGCTGCATTTGCAATCCCAATCATACATCAGTTACACCGAATTGTAGGCTCATCAAAAAAAGCCAAACAAATTCGCGCACTTGTCGTTACGCCAACACGTGAACTTGCAGTGCAAATTGGAGAAAGTTTTGACACTTATGGCAAATACACCAATTTAACACAATTAACAATCTTTGGAGGCGTTTCGCAAAATCCACAAGTTGAAACCTTAAAAAAAGGAGTCGATATTTTGGTTGCAACTCCAGGAAGATTGCTTGATTTGCACAAACAAGGCTTTCTTGATTTTGACCATTTGCATACTTTGGTTTTAGACGAAGCCGATCAAATGCTGGATATGGGATTCATAAACGATGTAAAAAAGATTGTAAAGCTTACGCCAAAAAACCGTCAGACTTTATTATTCTCTGCAACAATGCCGATTGCTATTCGTGAATTGGCAGAAATGTTTTTGAAAGATCCAGAAAAAGTCGAAGTTTCGCCTGTTTCATCGACCGCAGAAAACGTAGAACAACGCATTTATTTTGTTGACAAAACCGAAAAAAGAAATTTGCTTTATCATTTGATCAAAGAAGAAAATTTATCCAATGTTTTGGTTTTTTCAAGAACAAAACATGGCGCTGATAATGTTGTAAAAGCGCTTCGCAAAAAAGATATTCCGGCAGAAGCCATTCACGGAGACAAATCGCAAAATGCAAGACAACGCGTCTTGGATGCTTTTAAAAACAAAGAAGTTGGCGTTCTAGTTGCTACCGATATTGCAGCACGAGGAATTGACATTGAGCAATTGCCGTATGTAATCAATTTTGATTTGCCTAATATTCCTGAAACTTACGTACACCGAATTGGTCGTACCGGACGCGCAGGAAATGGCGGAATTGCGATTTCTTTTTGCGGAAAAGATGAACATCCGTATTGGAAAGACATTCAAAAACTGATAAAAGTTGATGTAAAAGTAATTACTGAACATCCGTATCAATGGCATTCTGGAAGCCCTGAAGCAGGAGAAAAACCAAAAAATTCTAACAGAAGCGGAGGCGCTCACAAATCAAGAAAATCAAATACTTCTAAGAAAAATAAAAAACGCTGGTACTAACCAGCGTTTTTTGCTTCTTCAATCAAGTAACTAATAATCTTAAAGAGCTTAACAGGCTCAAAAGGCTTGATTATAATATCATTTATTCCAGATGAAATTGCCTCATCGGTTATTTCGTCTTTGTCAAAAGCCGTTAAAGCAACAATTGGTGTTTTTATATCTTGTAACCGAATTCTTTTACTGGTTTCAAAGCCGTTCATCAATGGCATATTGATATCCATCAAAATAAGATCGAAAGTTTCTTTTTCCAGAATCTCTAATGCCCCAAAACCATCATCTGCCACTATACAGATATAATTGTTTTTCTCAATAATTTTCTTCGTTACCAGCTGATTTATTCGATTATCTTCGACAATCAAAATTTTATGAACTTCATTTGAAGTCAAATCAACTTCAATCTCGTCAATTATCTTTTTCGTTTTCTCAGGATCATGCTCAAACGGAATCACAAATGAAAATGAAGTTCCTTGCCCTACCTCGCTTTCCAATGTAATTGTGCTTCCAAACAATCCCAGTAAACGCTTTACTATGCTCAAACCTAAACCGGTTCCTTGATAATCTTCATCTTTACGGCCTACTTGAACAAATTTTTCAAAAATTTTACTTTGATCTACAGTTGCAATCCCAACACCATTGTCTTTGATTAAAAAGTCTAGAAAATGATTTTTTCCCTCCGTTTTCAAAAGATCAACCTTTACTTCAACTTCTCCATTTTTTGTAAACTTCAAAGCATTGCTGACCAAGTTCATCAAAATTTGCGCAAGCCTTAACTTGTCGCCTATCAAATATTCAGGAATGTCAGGATCTATGTAAATATTTATTTTATTATTGTTTTTCTGAGACAAAAAAGAAAGCGAATTTTTGATCATCATAATTTCATCAGAAATATTAAATGTCAAATTTTCAAGTACGACTTTATTTTCTTCAATCTTGTTAATCTGCAAAATATCATTTACAAGAGAAAGCAAATATCTGGCAGAGAATTTCAGTGAACTTAAATGCTGGCTTCGTGACAACTCTTTATGCTCTTCTAAAAGCATATTCGTAATGCCTACCACACCATACAGCGGCGTACGCAATTCATGGCTTATAGTCGAAATAAACTGTGTTTTGAGCAGAGAGGCTTCCTCTGCAATTTCTTTAGCTTTAACAAGCTCTAAATTGTGTTTCTTTTTAAATCTGATGTTTTTGATCAATGTAATAATCAAAATGAGCAAGATCAACGAAATCAGCACAAACAAAATCACAATAATACGGGATTTTTTAAGGCTTTGATATTGCGAAATTTTCTCGTTTTCAATCTTGTCAATCTGTCGTTTATATTCATCAAGTTCGAGATTGAAACCGGCCGTAGATGCTTTTTTTAATTTTTCTTGATTGTATAATTCCTCCGTTATTTGATTATAAAGCGTCAGATTTTCATAAGCTTCCTTATATTTTTTGATTTTGAGTAAAAACTTGGAATATTCTAAATGTGCATACGACAAATCTGACTTTTCATCGCCGTTTTTTCCTGCTGCAATTGCGCTCAAAAAATAGGCATTTGCAGTATCATTTTCATTTTTGAAAGACGAATACATTCCGTTGAGCATATTCACAACAATTTCCGTCGATTCATCACCGTATTTCTCGATATTATTACCAACAAATTTTAAATAAGGATATCCTTCTTTAAATTTCCCAATATCAAAATAAGCCCAAGCAATATTGACATTGGTAAAATACACTTGGTCAATATCATTGATTTTCAAGCTGTAAGCTATTGATTTTTTATAATATGAAATTCCTTTATCAAATTGCTTTTTTTCAAAACAATAAATGTTCCCTAAATTATTGTGCAGACTATATTTTATTGAATCATTGTTTGTTTTATTAGCGTAAAATAAACTTTTATTGTAGAAAAAAATAGCTTTGTCAAACTCAGACAATTCGCTGTAATTGCCAGCAATTATTTTATACGATTTTGCTATTAAGGTGTTGTTTTTTATAGTTGTTGCATAATTTAGCGCAACTCGAGAAGTAATTAATGATTTTTCAAAATTTGAATCTTTAAAATCATCCCATGCTTGTTTGACAAGCTTATTTATTCTAGCCTCAGAAATAGCTTCAGACTGCGTGAATGCCGAACTGCAAACACAATTCAGAAAAAAGATTAAAAGAAAAAAAATCCGCATGCGGGGCATAAATGGCTAGTTTTCCCAAATATACACTTAAAAATAAAAAAAAGCTGTATTTAAAATAAAAATACAGCTTTCTTTAATTTTTGTTTATGCTTTAATCTGATAAAAATCAGTTAAATAAATCTGAATTCTGGTTTTTATTCCTCTAAACCAGCGTTTATTTCTTTATTGCCTTCCCATTGTCCAACAACAGAAGTTGCTAATGCATTGCCCAGTACGTTAGTCGCACTTCTGAACATATCACAGAAATGATCAATAGGCAAAATTAATGCAATTCCCTCAACAGGAATATCAAACATACCACATGTCGCTGCAACAACTACCAAACTTGCTCTTGGCACACCCGCAATTCCTTTACTAGTAAGCATCAAAACCAAAAGCATCACCATTTGCGTTGGAATATCTAAATGAACTCCGTAAAACTGAGCAATAAAGATACTGGCAAAAGTCATGTACATCATACTTCCATCCAAATTAAATGAATATCCAAGCGGCAACATGAACGAAACAATTTTATCCTTTACACCAAAATCCTCTAACTCTTCAGTCAATTTAGGAAAAACTGCTTCACTACTAGTGGTTCCAAAAGCAATCGCCAAAGGCCCAACAATACGTCTTAGCAATTCGGTCATTCTTCCTTTTAAGAAAATATAACCCACTCCAATCAAGACAACCCATAAAGTACTAATTCCAACTAAAAATGATCCAAAGAATTTAAAATAGGTAATTACTAATTCTTCAGCATCTCTAATGGCAAAAACTCCCGCAATGGCACCAAAAACTCCAATTGGAGCAAAGTTCATTACATAATTTACCATTTTCAAAACGATATGCGAAGCTTTGTCTAATGCATTAATCACAGGTTTTACAGGACTTCCGATAGACGCCGCAGCTAGTCCGAAAAAGATTGAAAATATTACAATCTGCAGGATTTCATTTGTTGCCATTGCTTCAAAAAGGCTTTTTGGCACAATATGCTCAACAAAATTCTCAACAGAAAGTGTTTTAGTTTTTCCTGTTACTTCTGCCGCCGCTGTCATATCAACGTGACCTAATTTCAAACCAACTCCTGGTTCAAGAATATTTACATAAAACAAACCGATCAGCAATGATATGAATGATGCTGTAAAAAACCATCCAAGGGCCTTTCCTCCAACTCTTCCAACCGTTTTGATATCACCAAGTTTAGCAATTCCCACTACTAAAGTAGTAAATACCAAAGGCGAAATAATCATTTGAACTAATCGAATAAAAATAGTTGCCAGCATTTTGATTTTGCTGCTGAAAGATTGTGCGCCTTCAGGAGAAAGTGTTCCATGTAATATAATCCCCAAAGTAGCCCCTAAGACCATTGCGACAATAATCTGAGCTGTTAATCCTGAAAGAAATGATTTTTTTTTAGTTTCTGTAACTTGTTGCATTAATTATTTGTTTTAAATTAAAATATTAAGACCCTCACTGTCTTAACTTTTATCAATATGTTTTGTTGATTAAATAAAAATCAGCCAAAACAATTGCGGCCATTGCCTCAACAATTGGCACCGCACGAGGTACAACACAAGGATCATGGCGTCCTTTGCCAGTCATTGGTGTAATATTTCCTTTATTATCTAATGAATCTTGAGTTTGCATAATTGTAGCAACTGGCTTGAAAGCCACTCTGAAATAGATATCCATTCCGTTGCTGATTCCTCCCTGAATTCCTCCAGAAAGATTTGTTTTTGTAGTTCCGTCAGGATTATACAAATCGTTGTGCTCGCTTCCTTTCATTTCTGATCCAGAAAAACCGCTTCCGTATTCAAAACCTTTTACGGCATTTATTGAAAGCATTGCTTTTCCTAATTCGGCGTGCAATTTATCAAAAACAGGCTCTCCTAATCCAACAGGAACATTTTGAATTACACATGAAACAACACCTCCAACCGTATCGCCTTGTTTGCGGATGTCACGAATATATTCTTCCATAATCGCAGCCGATTTCTCATCTGGACAACGAACTGGATTGCTTTCAATTTTCGAAAAATCTAAATCTTGATATGGTGTATCTAAATGAATTGGACCTACAGAAGAAACGTAAGCATTAATTTTAATTTCAGGAAGCATCTGTTTTGCGATTGCTCCAGCAACTACACGGCTTGCCGTTTCGCGCGCAGAACTTCTTCCTCCACCTCTGTAATCGCGAAAACCATATTTTTGGTCGTATACATAATCAGCGTGGCTTGGTCTATAATTATCTTTGATATGAGAGTAATCGTCAGATTTTTGATTGGTATTCGGAATAATAAAACCAATTGGAGTTCCTGTTGTTTTTCCTTCAAAAATTCCAGATAAAAACTGAACTGCATCTGGTTCTTTTCTTTGGGTTACAATTGCTGATTGTCCAGGTTTTCTTCGTGCCATTTCAACTTCAATTGCTTCAAAATCCAATTGAATCCCTGATGGACATCCATCAATAATACCGCCTAAAGCTTCACCGTGTGACTCGCCAAATGTTGTAACTCTATATAATGTGCCGTAGCTATTTCCTGCCATGTTTTTAGTTTTAGCAAATGTAAGTTTTATGAATTAAATTAAAAAATATAAAATTGTGATTATTAATTTAAGGTTAACGAGTTCAAAAATCATAATTTATTAAAATTGAAGCTTATTTGATAACCATTTGATAAAATAAATCCAGCGTTTGTTTCTTTTATTTGTTAAACTTCAAATCAAGAAAAATTGAAAAAGAGAAATGTTGAACTGGTTGTTATTTCAGACGTTCATTTGGGAACCTACGGAAGCCACGCCAAGGAACTAAACAACTATTTATCAAGCATAAAACCCAAAACACTTGTTTTAAACGGAGACATAATTGATGCTTGGCAATTCCGAAAATCCTATTTTCCAAAATCCCATTTAAGAGTGATTCAGCGTATCATCGGAATGGCTTCTAAAGGGACAAAAGTGTATTACATTACCGGAAATCACGATGAAATTCTTCGAAAATTCAGCGACATGAATATGGGAAATTTTTCATTAGTCGATAAATTAGTTCTCGAATTAGACGACAAAAAAGCTTGGATTTTTCACGGAGATGTTTTTGATGCTTCTGTTCAGCATTCAAAATGGATTGCAAAATTAGGAGGATTAGGTTATGATTATTTGATTCTTTCCAATCGTTTTGTCAACTGGTGTTTATCAAAATTAGGACGCGAGCCGTATTCCTTTTCTAAAAAAATCAAAGCCAGCGTTAAAAAAGCGGTAAAATTTATTTCAGATTTTGAAACTACGGCAACAGATTTGGCAATTGAAAAAAAATACGATTACGTCATCTGCGGGCATATTCACGAACCAAAAATCATTACCAAAGAAAACCGTCACGGATCAACTTTATATTTAAATTCTGGTGACTGGGTCGAAAACTTGACAGCCTTGGAATACCATAAAAAGCGTTGGAAATTATATTCTTATGCCGAAAGCAATTTTACTGAAGAAGAAAATCTATTCGAAATGGAAGATAATTTAACTTCACAATTATTGATTTCTATTATGAAAAAAAAATAATCTTCAACCTTGTAATTTTCAACCAAATAACCCGTACAACACCTTCAAACAAAGGTTTATTTCAAAAAAATGTAAATTATATAACAATTTTCAAAAATTTTATACGTTCTCTATTGAGTTGTAATAATACATTTGAAAAAAAATTAATTGAATCATTTTTATGAAAAAAATCATTTTATCAGCCATTATGCTATTAGGTTTAGCATTTACGGCTCATTCACAAGACATTGCAAAAAACGCGCTAGGTTTGCGTTTAGGCGACAATAACGGTTTTGGAGGAGAAGTATCTTATCAAAGAGGATTGAATCAAAAAAACAGACTAGAATTTGATTTAGGCTGGAGAAACAGCAGTGACGTTGATGCTATCAAAGGTGTAGCGCTTTATCAATGGGTTTGGAACATAGACGGCGGTTTTAACTGGTACGCTGGTGTTGGTGGTGGACTTGCCGCTTGGGATCACGATTATTACAACGGAAACACAAAATATAATGACAGCGGAACGTATGTTTTTGCTGCAGGAGATATCGGAATTGAATACGGATTCAAAGAAGTGCCAATTTTACTTTCATTAGATGCAAGACCTGAAATTGGTTCTGGTTATTATGACGATGACAATTTCGGATTTGATGTTGGTTTAGGAATCAAATTCAAATTCTAAATAAAAATAAAAAATAATTGTAAAAGAAAACCTGTCGTTTTAGTTGCGACAGGTTTTTTTTTATGCTTTAAATTGAAAAAAGGCTTCGACTTCTCTCAGCCTGACAACGAGAAAAAACTCAGACTTCAAATGTCAGGCTGAGCGGAGTCGAATTGTCAGGCTGAGCGGAGTCGAAGCCCCACGTAAATTTTATTTAACAATAATTTCTTTTTTAGAATGCACTCTTACAACCGTATAAGGATATGTAACAGATTGCGTTACCATTGCATCTGGAGCAGGATTATTTTCCTTTACTGTAATTATAATATTCTTATCCGTTTCTTCGACTTTTTCAACACCAATAGTATAACCTCCAGTGTTTTTTTCTCCCATATTTAAAATGATATAGTTCGAATTCGCAATGTCAGCCTGCTTCATTTTATCAGCCAAAAACGGATCATTTTGAAGCATTTTGATTTCATTTGGTTCCGTCAAAATTTCAAAAAATTTGATGTTTCCGCCTCCATCCGATTGTTCAGTCAAAACTTCATATAAAGCCGTTGAACCTGAAGTTTTTTTTGCACCACAGGAAATCAAAACAAAAACTGCTAAAACTGAAATTACCTTTTTCATCCATTAATTTATTTAGATTGCTTTTTTACTCTTTATAATCGTCAATTGCTTTTTGATACAATGCTTCGTATTTTGGAAGTATATTTTTAATATCAAATTTCTTGGCAACTTCCAACGCATTCTTTTTAAACTCTTTCAGCGTTTCATCATCTTTCAAGATCTTAATTGCATTCTCTGCCATTTGCTCAACATCTCCAACATTGCTCAAATACCCCGAAACTCCATCAAAATTAACCTCAGGCAAACCTCCCGAATTACTAGAAATAACCGGAACACCAAGAGCCATTGCCTCTAAAGCCGCCAAACCAAAACTTTCAGTTTCCGATGGAAGCAAAAACAAATCGGTCATGCATAAAATCTTATCGATTTCATTACTATTTCCAAAGAAAATTACTTTGTCGTAAATTCCCAATTCCATGCATAAAACTTCAGCCTTTTCTTTTTCAGGACCATCACCCACCATCATCAATTTAGCAGGCATTTCTTTCTGAATATTGTAGAAAATCTTTATGATATCAGGAATACGCTTTACCTTTCTGAAGTTACTGATATGTGTTATAATACGCTCATTTTCCTTCGCCATTACATAACGATGACAAGGCGCATCTGGATCTTTTACGACTTTATCTAATTCAATAAAGTTCGGAATTACCCTGATTTTATTCTTGATTTTGAACAATTTCAAAGTATCATCTTTCAAACTCTGCGAAACCGAAGTCACATAATCTGATTTATTGATGCTGAAAGTCACCGCAGGCTTATAAAACGGATGATTTCCAACAAGAGTAATATCAGTTCCGTGAAGCGTTGTAATCATTGGCAAATTAATCCCTTCATTTTTCAGCATTTGTTTTGCCATATAACCCGCATAAGCGTGCGGAATAGCATAATGCACGTGCAAAACTTCAATCTTGTACAATTTCACCATATCGACTAATTTGCTCGACAAAGCCAATTCATAAGGCTGATAATGAAAAAGTGGATATTCCGGAACATTAACTTCGTGATAATGAACATTCGGATTCAAAAGTGCCAATCGAACCGGCTGGCTATAAGTTATAAAATGTATTTCGTGTCCGCGTCTGGCTAATTCAAGACCTAACTCAGTGGCTACTACCCCACTACCGCCAAACGTTGGATAACAAACTATTGCTATTTTCATGTATTAGATTTAATTCTACGAAAATACTCAAAAATCACGTTTAATCGACCGTTTCATTTGTTAGATTTTTGTAAATATCAGAGACACCACATTATTAGACCTTTACGATTCGGGCAATAAAATATCGCGTAATTTCTTTCAGGAGCAGAAAAATTTGTTTTCAAAAGAAACACCTGTCCCGCTGTCCGCTATATTCCCAATTAACAAAAACTACGGCTGAAAAAGCCTTGTTTTTCTAAATCGGGAGATGCCGCTTCCATCGGGGCTAGATTAGAAGGTTCTGTTTTCAAAAGCGCTACTAAACAACAACTTTGTCAAAGTTTAAAACTTTGACAAAGTTCTCTATTCACAAATTTTCGTAACGAAACCCAACAGGTTTTTAAAACCTGCCGGGTTTAATTCAGAACACGTTAAAACCAAAAAAGGCACAAAATCAAAATTTCATGCCTTTTCAAATATATCATAAACTCATTCTTAGAAAAATCTGCTGTGCCAACTATCAGCTGCAGGAACTTCCCAAGATTCATTAAATTCCTCGATATTATTCACAAGATTATTAAAAACAATCGTATTCTCAGAAACCGATTTGTCTTTAACCATCTTTTTAAAATCAATTAACGGTTTGTGCGCGATATGTTCTCCAAGTTTAAAAGTAACGTTCATTTTGTCAAGCAAGTCAACATTGTACTTTTTTTCTAAGCTTTGAATAAATTCAACTGAACTATCAATAGAACAGCCTGTTGCTGCCTGCACATCTTGATTTACAGCCAATATAATGAAACGATTGTATTTCAGCAAAAACGAAGCTTCAAGACTTGTTCCATGCGCCGCCCACTGCTCTACAAAAGCTTTTAAATCGGTTTCAATTTCAGAAAACTCTTCCTCAGAAAATTTTCTGTTCGATTGGTAAATCCAAACTCTAGACTCACCAGGTAAATTTTCAAAAGGTATATACATTTTTTAATTTTAGATTTTAGATTGTTGATTTTAGATTTGAAAAAAAATTAGGTTTCAAGTTTCAGTATAAAAAACTTAGCAACTTAAAACACCTTAGCATCTTTTTACAAATCTTGCGCATTCGCGATTAATTCTGCAACATCCATTACTTTTACCTCACCTTCCTTATGCGCATGTTTAATTCCGTCTGTCAACATTGTGTTGCAGAAAGGACATCCAGCAGCAATAATATCCGGTTTAGTCTCTAAAGCATCTTCCGTACGCAAAACATTCACTTCTTTATTTCCTGGTTCAGCATCTTTAAACATTTGTGCTCCACCAGCTCCACAGCATAATCCATTCGCTTTAGAACGCTTCATTTCAACTAATTCAACATCTAATTTCTGAATCAAGTCTCTTGGAGCTTCATAAACTTTATTTGCTCTTCCTAAATAACAAGGATCATGAAAAGTAATTTTCTTTCCTTTAAACTGACCACCTTCAACAGTCAATCTGCCCTCATCAATCAATGACTTTAAAAATTCTGTATGATGGATAACTTCATAGTTCCCACCTAATTCAGGATATTCATTTTTCAAAGTATTAAAACAATGCGGACAAGCCGTTACAATCTTTTTTGCTTCGTATGCATTTAATACCTCGATATTCATCATAGCTTGCATTTGGAACAAAAATTCATTTCCGGCACGTTTTGCAGGATCTCCAGTACAACTCTCTTCAGTACCTAAAACTGCAAATGAAACATTCGTACGATTTAAAATACGCACAAATGCTTTGGTAATTTTTTTTGCTCTATCATCAAAACTTCCCGCGCAACCTACCCAAAATAAAACTTCTGGTTGTGTTCCTTGGGCTAGCATTTCAGCCATTGTTGGCACTACTAAACTTTCTGACATCTTCTTTTGTTGTTAAATCGGTTATTTGGTTAATCTCTCTCTATGATAACCTTACTAAAAAACCTTTATTTTTTTATAAAAATCGATTAAACGGTTAAACAATTAACCGCTTAAACAATAAATCTTAATTCTCGTTTTTCCAATTCAAACGGTCTTGTTGGCTGTATTGCCAAGGCGCACCATTGTTTTCAATATTAGTCATCATTGCATTTAGCGACATTGGAGCTGCACTTTGTTCCATAACCAAATAACGACGCATATCCATAATAATAGAAAGCGGACTAATATTTACAGGACATTCTTCAACGCAGGCATTACATGATGTACAAGCCCATAATTCTTCTGGAGTGATATAATCGTTTAAAAGTGATTTGTTATCTGGAACAAAAACACCTTTATTAGCATCAATATTTTTTCCAACTTCTGTCAAACGATCTCTTGTATCCATCATAATTTTACGCGGAGACAATTTTTTTCCAGTTTGGTTTGCCGGACAAGATGACGTACATCTTCCGCATTCTGTACACGTATAAGCATTCAAAAGTTGCACCCAGTTCAAATCCTGAACATCGCTTGCTCCAAATTTAGCCGGAGCAGCATTTTCATCAACTGGAGCCGCTGCAAACGGATCAGCATTTGGATCCATCATCAACTTCACTTCTTTTGTAACCGAAGCTAAATTATCAAACTGACCTTCCGGTTTCAAGTTTGCGAAATACGTATTTGGGAAAGCCAAAAGAATATGCAAATGTTTTGAGAAGTATAAATAGTTCATAAAAACTAAAATACCAACAATATGCAACCACCAAAACACTTCAAACAACAATCCAACCAATTCATTTGAAGTACCATTAAAAATTGGCGCCAGAAATTGACTGATTGGGTAACTTCCTGCTTTATGAAAATGAGAATACCCGCCTGGAACATTCTGCAAATGCAAATCTGATGCATTCATCAATAAAAACAGTATCATTAAAACGGTTTCGAAGTACAAAATGTAATTTGCATCGCTCTTTGGAAACCCAGTTAAATCTTTGCTTACAAAACGTTTTAAACGAATCACATTTCTTCTGATCCAAAAAGTTACAACTGCAATGATTACCAATATTGCCAAAATTTCAAATGAAGCAATCAAAACATCATAAACCACTCCTAAATAAGGAGCAAAAATTCTATGCGTACCAAAAAGCCCATCGATAATAATTTCAAGCAATTCGATATTAATAATTACGAAACCAACATATACAAAAATATGAAGTATTCCGGCAACAGGGCGTCTCACCATTTTTGACTGCCCAAGAGCAATCAATGCCATGTTTTTCCAACGAGCTTTAGGATTATCTTTTCTATCTACGTCAACTCCTAAATTAATGTTTCGGATGATTTTTTTTACGCTCGCTGTAAAAAAACCAAACCCTACTACAAGAAGTATGGCGAATAAAATATTATCTAAATAACTCATTTATTATTATTTTTTAGTAGTTGAATTAGCATCTTCAGTTGGTGCTACGTATGGTTTGTTTTTCTTTCCAAAAAGCGAAACATTCACGTAACGAGTTGGGTATAAACGAACGTCTTGCAACAATAATTCAAGCTCTTTTGAAGTTTTCGCTAAATTATTATACAAAGCATCATCATTTAATATTTTTCCTGCTGTACCTTTTCCAGAATTCAAATTCGTCATCAAAGCATCAACTTTAGCCAAAGTCTGATTCAAATTGCGTACTGTTTTTCCTAAATCAGCTTTGTTTAAAGAATCTGAAATTTTGCTGAAATTGCCTGACATTTTATTCAAATTTGTCACCACTCCGTTAATCTGACCTTTATTGGTATCTAAAATAGAGTTAATACTTCCCGAAGCTTTGTGAAACTGCTCCATCGTCTGACTTAATTCAGCAATTGTTTTCTTTAAATTTTCTTGTGTGTTTTTATCTAAAGTATTGTTTAATCCTGTAACCAGATTATCAATATTCACAAGCATTTTCTCTAATTTCGCCTGAATAGGTTCAAGTTTTCCTCCTAAAGATTCAGTCAAACCTAATTCAACAGTTCCTGCTAATGTTTGGCCTTCTTCCGCTGGATCTTTGTCAGCAAGATTTGGTACAATTTTAATTTGTTTTCCACCAATCAAACTTGGAGAATACAAAGCTGCTGTACTTGTTTTTGAAATTGGAAAATCTGTTTTAAGTTGCAATTCAACTAATAATTTTCCTGTTGTTTCATTGATTGTAATTTTATTTACTTTACCAATTGCAAGTCCGTTAATGGTAACTGGTGCTGACGGTGCCAAATCCTCAACATTATCATATTCAACAAATAATGTTTTATAATTCGTAAAAAGGTCTCTTCCTTTTAAAAAACTGTAGCCCCAAATAAATAATAAAATTGACGCGATGACTAAAATAGCCGTTTTAATTTCTTTTGTTAGTTTCAAAATTCTAAGTGTTTGTTACAAAATTAATATAAATATTCGAACTTGTGACTATTATTTAGTAGCGTCTTGAATACTGATTTTTTCTCCATCTTTAGTTGCAGTCAAAAATGCTGCGCCATAACCTTTACTCTTAGCCTCTTGCAAATATTTCTTTGCTGCTTCGTAATCTGATGTTTCTTGATAGAAATATTTGTAAATATTGTTTTCATAAAGCATCGTAACATTTTTCAGGCCTTTAAAATTTTTAGGTTCTAAGGGAGTCTTTTTTATACTTGCAATCAACTGTACTTTGTAAAAAGTTCCTTTAACTGCGCTTTTAGCTGCCGCTGAAGGTTCTGCTGGCTTCGTTTTTTTTGGCGTCGAAGTATCTTTTGCTGGCCTAACCTCTGACATTTCAGGAATTCCAGAACCAAAATACTCGCTCTTATAACTTAAGATTGCCTCGGCGATTGCTTTTGCAATATCATTTTGTCCTTCCTCGGAGTTCAAAATATTTCCTTCTGTAGGATTAGACACAAAACCTGTTTCAACCAAAACTCTAGGCATATATGCTTTATGCAGTACCATAAATGGCGCTTGTTTTACACCACCATGTCTTAATTTCTTTCCAAGTCGGTCAAAATTATCTTCTATTTTTGTAGCCAATGAAATACTGTTATCCAAATATTCTTCTTGCATTAATGTCATTCCGATCATTGATTCTGGCGAATTTGGGTCGTAGCCTTCATATTTACGCTTATAATCTTTCTCTAATGTAATTACTGAGTTCTCTTTTTTTGCCGCTTCAAGATTTGATGCTACTTTACTTAAACCCATTACATACGTTTCTGTTCCGTCAGCTGCTGTATTTTTGTTTGCATTACAGTGAATTGAGACAAAAATATTCGAATTGGCTCTGTTTGCAATATTGGCTCTTTCGACCAAATCAATAAAAACATCTGTTTTACGCGTATAGATTACATTAACATTTGGACTTGCTTCTAATATTTTCCCAACTTTAAGCACGATTGCCAAAGCAATATTTTTTTCAATTCGGCCACTATAAACAGCGCCAAAGTCATGATCACCATGTCCGGCATCAAGTGTTACTTTAAAAACATTTGCCTGACTGTAAGCACAAAACGAAATTATAGTTAGAAAAAAACTAAATAATAGCCTAGTTTTGTTAAATATATTCATAAATATAAAAGTTAATTTTAATAATATGCAACTGTTATAATTTTCGCAATTGATTATTTTTGCCAAAAATTATATGTAGTTTTGACATGTCAAAAAACAAGCCATACTTTTACAAAAATAGCATTTAAACCTTTGCACACAAACTTATTTAATATCGTTTTATTATCATTTCTCCTAACTTTAGGATGTGGTAAAGTATATTCGCAAGATATAAAACCGAAAAAAAAATCATTACCAACTGTAAAACAAACAGATAAAGCTTCAACTGCTAAAAGTGATACAGCAAAACAAACTGATAAATCTACAGCTGTTAAAATTGATACTGTAAAAATCGACAGCATCAAACCAACAAAGACATTTCTTGATGGTAAAGTAAAATACAAATCAAAAGACTACGCGATAATAGACAAAAAAAAGAAACAGCTTACCTTATATAATGAAGCGGAACTCTATTATAAGGATGTAGAATTAAAATCTGGAATCATTGTTTTGGATTATGGCAAAGACGAAGTTTATGCCGGAAGAATAAAAGATTCTGCCGGAGTGCTTGTTCAATACCCAAATTTCAAGCAGGGCTCAAATGAAGTGCAGCCAGATTCAATACGATTCAATTTCAAAACCAAAAAAGCTTTAATTTATAATTCTAGAACAGAACAAGGTGAATTCAAAATAAAAGCCGCAATCACCAAAAAAGAAAACGATTCGGTTTACTTTTTAAGAGGCGCACGCTTTACCACCTCAACAGATGTTGACAATCCAGAGTATTATTTTCAAACCAACAAAGTAAAATTTGTTCCGGGAAAAAAGGTAGTTACGGGTTTGACAAACATGGTAATTGCTGACGTTCCTACTCCGCTGGCATTGCCATTCGCTTATTTTCCGATGAGTCAAGAAAAAAGTGTTTCGGGAATTATTATACCGAGTTACAATGATTCGAACACAAGAGGATTCTCTTTGCAAAATATGGGATACTATTTTGCCTTGAGCGACAATTACGACTTAACGGCTTTAGCCGATTATTATACCAACGGAAGTTACGCGCTTCGTTTTGAATCGGCTTATGCTGAAAGATACAAATACCGAGGCAACCTAAACGTACGTTTTGAAAATTTGATCAGCAGCGAAAGAGGTTATCCTGATTATTCAAAACAAAAAATCTACAACATTCAGTGGTCACATTCTAAAGACACGAAGTCGAACCCAAATTCAACGTTTTCTGCTTCGGTAAATATGGGTAGTAGTAAATATTTCAAGCAATCGATCAATCAAGCAAATATTGGTTCAAATTTGAACAATACTTTAAGCTCATCTATATCCTACAACAAAACTTTCAATACAATTCCGCAAGCCCGAATTGCGTTAACAGCGACACACTCGCAAAACACACAAACAGAGGTCATCAACATGACTTTGCCGTCGCTTCAGGCAAGTATTGATCGTATTTATCCTTTTGTTGGAAAAGATGGAGTAAAAAAAGGTTTTATAAAAAACATCAACTTGCAATACAACTTAAGCGGTAAAAACAGTTTTGTCACTACCGATTCGCTTTTCTTTAAGCCGCAAATGTTTAAAGATGCTCAAATTGGAATGCAACATACAATTCCATTAAGCACAAACTTTAAGTTATTCAAATATTTTAGTGCCGGAATGGCGACCAATTACCAAGAAACTTGGGTAACCAAAACCATTCATAAAGATTATGACGACACACAAAGTAAAGTTGTCACTCAAACTGTAAATGGTTTTGACGCTTTTAGAACCTATAATTTCAGCTCGAATTTAGGAACTACAATTTACGGTACTTTTAATTTTGGTGAAGATAAAAGAATCCAATCTATTCGCCACGTCATGCGCCCATCGATTACGTACGCATATACACCTAGTTTTGAAAAATACTACGATACCTACGCAGTAGATGCTTCTGGACGAATTACATCATCATACACGCGTTTTGAAGGCGGTGTTTATGGCGCTCCAGGAAAAGAGAATTCAAACATTGTAGGTTTTGCCTTGAGCAATACTTTTGAAGCGAAAGTAAGAGATAAAGACAGCACCAAAACTGAGCCTAAAAAAATCATGCTGCTGAATAACTTAAACTTTAGCACAAGCTACAATTTTAATGCAGACGGAAAACAAACGCTAGCATGGCAACCCGTACTTGTTTCTGGAGGAACACAATTTTTTGACAATAAAATGAATGTCAACTTTGGAGCTACATTAGATCCTTACGCGATTGACAATTCTGGAACAAGAATAGACAAATACAACATCGACAATGGAGGAAGTTTGTTTAGAATGACGAGCGCAAATGTTACACTGAATTATTCGTTCTCCAACAAGGGTGGCGAGAAAGAAAAAACCAACTCTCAAAGCCAGCGAAACGGAGGTCGAAATGATGATTTATTCGGAACCAATACTGACTTGACCGACAGCCGAAACAGCCAATTTGCCAATGAAAAAGATGACGACAAAGATGTTATCACCGAGTTTTTCAATTCAAAAATCCCTTGGGATATGACAATGGCCTATTCGCTTACGTATTCAAACGTAAACCGCGAAAATAAAATCTCAGGAAATTCCATTATGATTTCTGCCAACATGGATATTACGCCAAAATGGAAAGGCGGAGTTTCTACAGGATACGATTTTGTTCAAAAAGGAATTACCTTTACGCAATTCCGTTTTGAAAGAGATTTATTAAGCTGGAGAATGGCATTCAACTGGCAACCACTAGGAACAAATTCTAACTGGAACTTCTTCATCGGAATTAAATCTGGTATGTTGAGCGACATCAAATGGAACAAACGAAGCGTTTCAAATCGATAGTTTTTTTTTAAGTCATAAAGTCGAAAGTCATAAAGTCCAAGGTTCGCCTTCTCGATTATGCACTAAGTTTATGACCTATAGCTTGTAGCAAAAAATCAAACTTATACTTTTAATAAAATACTTTCATTATGAAAAAAATCATCTTTACAGAAAAAGCTCCAGCTCCAATCGGTCCGTATAACCAAGCCGTTTTATCAGGAAACACCCTTTATGCTTCTGGACAAATTGCAATCAATCCAGCTTCAGGAGAACTTGTAACTGACAATATCAACGACGAAACAAAACAAGTGATGGAGAACATTGCAGCAATCTTAGAAGCTGCAGGTATGACATTTGAAAATGTTGTGAAATCAACTATCTTCATTATGGACATGAATAACTTTGGCGCCATAAATACGGTTTACGGATCTTATTTTAACGAAAAAACCGCTCCAGCACGTGAAACGGTTCAAGTGGCATGTTTGCCAAAAAATGTAAATGTTGAGATTTCTATAATTGCAATTAAATAAATACCCATAATCAGAGATATTTAATTTCGTTAATTCGCCTAAAAAGAGACAAAATATATTTATTGTTTTTCAAATTCAAAATAAAAGATTTTAAGACTCTTTTTATGCTCAACTTTCTGATAAAAAGGCTTCATTAACGTGAAGTCTTTTTTATTTGTATGCGATTGCTTTTCAACTCTTCTATAACCTGTTTTGATTCTTTTATTTATTCTTCATATTATGTTATCAACATCTGATATGATTTAATAATACTGTTTTTGATCTAGATTTTCATTTAAATCATCTTTTTGCAATAGTTCATTCGGATTAATTTCAAAAAGCTGACAGATTTTTGAAATGTGACTGGCCCACGAATGAGTTTCACCACTTTCCATTCTAGCATACGCTGATTGCGACAAATTCAAAAAATCTGCCACTTCCTCTTGTGACATGTTTTTACTTTTTCTTAATTTTTTGAGTTTATCCCCCACAAATACATTCATAAGCAAATAGTTTTTACCAACAAAACAATAGAGGACACTTTTGCAAATATATACTCATCAAAAACATTTATTTTTTAATAAAAACGTTTCAAAAAATAAATTTCAAATTACCCGATAATCGAATAATACATTTCCTACAATGTATTTAATTTAGAGTTTTTAAACCATAAACAACTAAATTATAGTCAATTCGCCCTGACTTATTTGTCGCATAACTTCATATTAACAGCCCCTTTTTGATATGTGAGGCTGAACAGATTTTTTTTGACATTTAATAAAACTTAAATAGCTATGAATAAATAATCATTAAACAATCCTAAAACACCAAAAACCATGTTAAAAAAACTTACAGCCTTTGCATTATTATCCATTCTTTTTTGTTCTTGTCATGAAGAACCTAGTGGACAGAATTCCTCTACTTCTTTAAAAAATGATAAAAGTGGAACTGTTATTAATGGTAGATTTTACTTCTCCTCTAGAGCCGATTTAAAAAAAAACATTGAAGACCTTAAAAAAGAAAGTATCGTTAATTTAGAAGCTAAATTTGAAAAAATTTATGCAGACGGCTTTATCTCAAATTCGCCAATAGTAAACATAGAAAACCAAAAATTGATTCTACAGCTTTCTAAAAGAAAAGATAAGAAAACGATGAAATCCAGTTCTTTTGTGGTAGAAGCCCCAGAAGATCCTGAAACTCCTGAGGGACCTGCAGTACCAGTTGACGAAATAAAAGAAACTCTAATCGCCGACCCCTATTTTGCAGCTATTGTCAATGAAAACAATGAAATTATGGTTGGAGATTCAATCTATAAAATAGTAGAGGATTTAGGAGTACTTGCCGTAAAAAAGAGTGACACACTACTATTGTACAACTATCTTGAAAATATGCCACCTGTACAAAACATACTTAGCCCATGTGATATTCGCATTCAACAAGGTGGTTACACCAGAATAGCTCCAGGCATATCAAGATACATTGTTCCTGCAGATATGGATTGTGGCAACGCAGGACAATCAAACACTCCTAAAACGCCAATAGTAGCTATACAGCAATTATCACAAGATCAAATTTTACAAAATCAAATAGATAATTTGCCCATATGCGATGGCAATAGAGACACAAGTTGGTTTCAGTCACTTTTTGGAACAAACAAATCTTGTATCAATTATTTTGACAGCAAACACAGAATTAAAACTGAATTTTGGAATCAAAGTTGGGGTATTTACAGTTCAATCGGTGTACAAACCAGAGTTCAGGTAAAAACACTTGGAATCTGGTGGGCATCTGATGCCGATGAATTATACTTAGGAATTAATAAAGTTTATTTAAAATTTAATTACCCTGATCCAAAAATCAACACAAACAATCCATTTTCTTCAGATCCATTACCCCCTGTATACATGTACAATTACGAATATAAACTTTTAGCAGATGACGGAAACTTTAGACTTGTTAATATATCTCCCGGAACAAACTTACCCTTTTTTGGCTTTGGCAGTGATAAGCCTTTAAATATTTATATTCGCCAACTACCAAAACCAAATTATCAAATAAATAGCGAATCAAATATTAAAGAATTATACAAACTTGGAATTAAATTTTTAAAAGGTACCTTTAACAGTGGTGCAAAAGATGAATTTATAGTAACGTATCAGAAAAATGCTAATGAAATTGAAGTAGTCTATTTTGGAGAAAAATACAAGAAAACCAATAACAATCAAATAGAAAGAAAATTCGACAGTCAATTTTTGGAGTTTTTAGTCGGAGTTAGTTATGGTGATTATACTGCTCCTACATTAGAGAATCCAACAGGCGCTCCAAAGGCTAACTATTCCTTTAAAGTAGAAAAAGGAGGTACTTTTAGAAATTATACATATTACGAATTAGATATTTATGCGCTAGGTCGTAGAGGAGGTACTTGGAGTGGCTCCAGAATGATTAAAAACTAACTTAATAAAAATGAGAAAAAAAATAGTATTACTATGTGTCTTCATTTGTTCATTTGGAAATGCTCAAGTTAAAAAATGGTATTCTAATGCAGATATAGAGCTAATTATCCATAGAAAAGCAACATATAGCTATAATTACATAGATGCAGATGGCCAAAAACATTATATTGGGGATGAAGAACTAAATATCAAAAGTCCTGCATTTGGGCTGACCTACTCTTTCAATTATATGCTCTTAAAAAAACTCAGCATAGGAATTTTAGGAGGATATAAAAATTACAATGAACCAGATTTTTCTATGCTAGAATTAGGAGGCATTGCAAAATTCTTCTTTGTAGACACCAATAATGTATATATATACGGCTCTCTCGGTGGCGAATTTAGTCTTGACAAAAACCAATTTAAAAGTGGTACCAATGCACGTATTGGCCTCGGCGTACCCATTATCAAAAGAGATGAATTTATTATTTCACTCAACTTGTTTGCTGAACAGCAATTTTTAAGGCTCGATGATGCACAACCTATATTTAATTATTACCAAGAAAAGCCATCTGATATCATTTACAAATCTTATGGTTTGAGTGCGGGAATTAAATTTTAATTCTTCCTAATTCTTGAAATTTAGTAACGTAAAAGAGGAAAATTACGATTTGGAAAATGTCCTCTTTTACTATTAACTAAACCACTCTGCACTGAAAGTGCAGAGGTTTGTTTGACGAGGGACTGAAAGTCCCTTTTTCTATTTCATTCAAGAATGAAATTTGAATCATCATCATTATCTTTCCTTCTATGATGCTCCAGATATTCATTTACCATTTCATCAGTTATATTTCCTGTACTCCAAACTCCATAACCACTTGCCCAAAAATGTTGTCCCCAGTAACGTGCGTGAAGTTCTGGAAACTCCATTTGCAATTTCCTTGAAGTACGACCTTTGAAACTTTTTAAAATTGAACTTACATTTTGCTTTGGCGCATACTCAATATGCATGTGAACGTGATCTGCGCTCACAACTCCTTTCAAAATTTCTATCCCTTCCGCTTCGCATATTTGTATCAAAAGTTCACGACAGCGCTTTTGGATATCACCTTTCAAAACCTTAAACCTATATTTCGTAACCCAAACAACATGACATGTTAATCTGCTTACTGTGTGCGAACCTTTTCTTAATTCTGTAGCCATAAATTAAAGATAAAGATTTTTTCGCATTACTAAAGTACTGCAATAAATTGCAGGGTTTTTAACCCAAATCTGAGACCAATAAATAAAAAACCGCTCCATGTTGTGAAACGGTTTAAGTGGCATGTTTGCCAAAAAATGTAAATGTTGAGATTTCTATAATTGCTGTGCAATAGCATTTAATAATAATTGTGCCGTTGCTTCATTTGTTGCCAGCGGCACATTATGCACATCGCATACACGAATCAGCATATTGATATCAGCTTCATGTGGATGACTCGACAAAGGATCTTTGAAAAAGAAAACCATATTAGTTATTCCTTCTGCAACTCTTCCAGCAATTTGCGCGTCACCACCAAGAGGTCCAGAAAGCATTCTTTGGGTTTTGAATCCCGCAGCTTCAGCTTTTCCTCCAGTAGTTCCAGTACCAATCAGCCTTATTTTTTCATTGTGCAAAACTGCTTCATTTTTGATTAAAAAATCAATCAAATCTGCTTTTTTGCCATCGTGAGCAATAATTGCAATTTCCATAAATCCAGAACTATTGATTAGCGACATGATAAGCAATTAAACCATCGATTGGTCTTCTTAAAACATTTCCTAATTTAAGCTCATATTTATTGAAAGTCTCTTGCAATTCATCTTTCAAATAAAACGCAATAGAACCTACGAAATGCACAGGAACTTCTTTACAGTTGTCAAACTGTTTGATGTAGTTTTTAACGAAAGACTTCATTCCTTTGAAAATGATTTTTCTGCAGAATTCAGTGTCTTTATGCTTAATTAAAAATTTTGCATAAGTTGCTAAATACGCATTTGGATTTGGCTCTTTATACAATTTGTTTTTAATAAAATCAGGATCAACGTCATACTCTTTTTCAAGTTCAACAGCCAATTCTTTAGGCATTTTATTAAAATAATATTTTCTGATCAATTCTTTTCCGAAAACATTTCCACTGCAATCATCCATTACGATATATCCTAACGATTGTACTTTTTGATGCAATACTTTTCCATCAAAATAACTGCAGTTAGAACCTGTTCCAAGAATCGAAACAATAGCTTCTTCTCCTTTTGGAGTAGTTGCATAAACAGCTGCATAAGTATCTTCTTGAACGTCAACAATTGCGTTAGAAAAATATTCTTGAAAGACTTGTTTCAAATATTCTTTCATTCTGTCTGTTCCACATCCTGCTCCGTAAAAGAACAAATGTGAAGCATTCTTTTTATTTTGCAAAATATCAAAACGGTCATTTAATCTTTCGATGATTTCAGGACCATCAAGAATTTCAGGGTTCAACCCTAAAGTTTGTGTCGTGAATAATACTTTTCCATTATCATCTATCGCAATCCAGTCTGCTTTAGTAGATCCACTGTCAACTATTAATTTCATTTTATTTTTTTGTTTTTTGAGTTAGTTTTTCTTCATTTAAATAAAAAGTGTATTTTTTACATTAATTAAAGACGTAACAAAATAAGAAAATCCCGTTACTTTTAGATAACGGGATTTTGCAAAAATATATATTATTATTTTAAACCTGCAATATGTACAGATAAATCGATTAATTTGCTTGAGTATCCGTACTCATTATCGTACCAAGATACTAATTTGAAGAAAGTTGAATTCAAGCCAATTCCTGCAGTAGCATCAACGATAGATGTTCTTTTGTCAGAGATGAAATCTTGAGAAACAACAGCATCTTCAGTATATCCTAAAATACCTTTCAATTCGTTTTCAGAAGCTTTTTTCAAAACTGCCATAATTTCTTCGTATGAAGTTTCTTTAGCCAATTTCACAGTTAAATCTACTGTAGAAACGTCAGCAGTAGGAACACGGAAAGCCATACCAGTTAATTTTCCATTTAAAGATGGAATAACTTTTCCAACCGCTTTAGCAGCACCTGTTGAAGAAGGAATGATATTAATTGCAGCAGCACGTCCACCTCTCCAGTCTTTTCTAGAAGGTCCGTCAGCTGTCATTTGAGTTGAAGTTGTTGCGTGAACAGTAGTCATTAAACCTTCAACGATTCCGAAATTATCATTGATAACTTTAGCTAATGGAGCTAAACAGTTTGTAGTACAAGAAGCGTTAGAAACAACTAAATCAGAAGCTTTTGCAGTTTCGTGGTTTACTCCCATTACAAACATTGGAGCATCAGCAGATGGAGCAGAAATGATAACTTTTTTAGCTCCTCCTTTTAAGTGCTCGCTTGCAGTTTCAACAGTTGTGAAAATACCAGTACATTCAGCAACTACATCAACATCAACTTCGTTCCATTTTAAGTCAGCTGGATTTCTCTCAGCAGTGATACGGATGTTTCTTCCGTTTACATATAATTTTCCTTCTTTAACTTCAACAGTTCCGTTAAAACGACCGTGAACTGAATCATATTTTAATAAGTAAGCTAAGTGATCTACGTCTAATAAATCATTGATTGCTACAACCTCTACATTATCTCTATTGAAAGACTCTCTAAAAACGATTCTTCCAATACGTCCAAATCCGTTTATTCCTAATTTTACTTTTGACATTTTACTAAATTTTTTGCTTTTGTTTTTATTACACTAATTTAAAAGTCTAATTTCCTCACAATAAACTTTCTTTCCTTTTAAACTTTTATTTATTAGGTCGACATAATGTCTGACACTCTTAATAATTCTCTATCAATTTCTGATTTTCCTTTAATTGCTTGTTCAAGCGGCGTTAAAACCACTTTATCCTCTTTAAGGCCAACCATATAGTTTGATTTTCCCTCTAATAAAGATTCTACAGCTTTTACTCCTAAACGGCTCGCCAAAACACGGTCAAAACAAGATGGAGAACCACCACGCTGCATGTGTCCTAAAACAGAAACTCTTACGTCATACTCAGGCAAGTTAGCTTCAACGTAATCTTTTAATTCGAATACATTTTTACCAATTTTATCGCCCTCTGCAATAACCACTATACTTGATGATTTCCCTGAAGCTTTACTTTTTTGAAGAGAGTCTAACAATCTATCTAGACCTAAATCTTCTTCAGGAATAAGGATTTCTTCGGCACCTGCTCCAATACCAGCATTAAGAGCAATATGCCCAGCATCTCTACCCATAACCTCTACAAAAAACAGACGGTTGTGCGAGCTTGCTGTATCTCTGATTTTATCTATAGAATCTACAACAGTGTTTAAAGCTGTATCATAGCCCAAAGTATGGCTTGTTCCATAAATATCATTATCAATCGTACCTGGAATTCCAATTACTGGAAAATTGTACTCTGAATTAAAAATCAAACCTCCAGTAAAACTTCCATCTCCTCCAATAACCACTAAAGCATCAACTCCAGCTTTCACAAGGTTTTCGTGAGCTTTTTTTCTACCTTCTGGTGTTCTAAAGTCAACAGAACGAGCCGATTTTAAGATCGTTCCTCCTTTATTTACAATATTATTTACGCTTCGAGGGCCCATTTCTTTAAAATCGCCTTCGATCATTCCTTGATACCCTCTATAAATTCCTATGCATTCTATATTATGATAAGCGCATGTTCGAACAACTGATCGTATTGCAGCATTCATTCCTGGCGAGTCTCCTCCTGAGGTAAGAACACCAACTTTTTTTATTGTTTTTGGCATTATTTAAGTATTAAGTTGTAAAATTAGCAAACATTCGGCACTTTTCAGGCTATGTTTATCATAAATTAATAAAATATGTTAAATTCAAACGTTTTCGTTAATAAGTTTTTTGGTAGCAAAAAATTCATTTAAAATAATAAAAGGCACTTATTTTAATTAAATCCTTAAAATTAACAATACATTAATGAAGTGTTACAAAATTGCGAAAGTGCGCTTTGATTGTAAAAACATTTAAACTGCTAAATTTAAGCATAAAAAAAACCATTACGCGAATAATGGTTTATAATTTGATTTTATTTAACAAAGTGTTAGAAATCATCGTTATCAGGAATCAGCCCTTGATTGTTGTTCACAGGTGGCGGTTTCTTTTCTTCTTCCTTTTTCTCTGGTTTCTTTTTATTCTTATCGGTATCTTTTTTAGTCGTAAAATTGATGTAATCCGGATTTAGGTAAGAATCCTGTAAATCATCAGATGAACCTTTTTTAATGGCACGCTCCAATTTATGGTTCTTAAATAATTTATTGACCAATTCACTGAAGGTATCAAAATCAACCTCATACGAAATCCCGACACCTTGCGTATAACCAATTCCTTGTCCTATATAATTAATGTCATTTTCTTTATTGAACAATCTAAGGTTCATCGAGCCATCTTCATTAACGCGATAAAGAATTTCAATATCTCCAACTATAGCCGATTCGTTCACCCCTCCTACCGGAACTCCGACTTTTCCGTTGATTGATATCTTTTCATTAATCTGAGATGAAATATTGGCTACAAACTGCCCGTCAGCTTCTTGGCCAATTCGCTTGTCTGCAGAAATAAAATTCAAATCGATATTCACCTTATCATTATCCGATTTGATAATGCCTCCCAGTAAACTTGCTGCAGTCTCTGCAAAAGTTCCTGATAAATCACTTTGATTAAATCCGTCAGGACTCATAAACGAACCCGTTGAAAGCAAATACAAAGCTTGTGTTTGACGCACATCTTTGTCATCTAATTTATATTGTATTTCCGATTTTAAAACACTGCTCACCGATGGAAACTGAATATCGAAATTAGGATCAGGACTCGTCAAATCTCCCCTTAAACCAATAACAACTTCAACAGGAACTTTTTTATTGAAAGATGAATTCTCCAACAATACTGCAGGATTTGCCGATGTTCTATAAACAGCTTCCAGATTAAGCTGCGCTTTCATTGGGTTTCCTTCCCAAATAATAGAGCCACCTTTTTTAACCGCGAATTTTTTATCAATTAAACCTCCGTATTTAAAGTTATAAGTTCCTTCATATGCCTGGAAATCTCCCCACATATTAAACTTGCCCAGCGTATTGATTTTAAACAATAAAGATCCGTATCCTTTTCCTTTCATTCCATGACCCGAGTTTCTGTCCAAAATTACTTCAACTTCGGCATCTGGCGTAATATCAAAATCAAATTCTAATTCCAGACCATTATAATTTCTTGTTTTTTCGACAATACCATTGGCCAAATTGTATTTTTCTTTTGGCGTCACAAAATGTATCCAGCTGCTTTCGCCAACACTTTGCGCATTGTTTATCGGGATTTTAACCTCGGTTCCTTTTTCAGATTTCGCATCAACTTTGATAAATAATCCTTCGGTTGGACCTTTAATACTCGCTGTTCCGTTTATAAATGCGGTTCCAAAGTATGCCGCATCTTCACTGTCTTTGGTATCAAGTGCCAACAATCGTTTTGAAGTCACGGTAAGATCTAATTTCCAATTTCCGAAATTATGATGCTCAATCGTTCCGTTCAGCAATCCTTTTGTTTTGTATTTCGTGTCTGTTAATTGATTATTTCTAAACAAGAATTTCTCATCTGTCAAATCAATTACTGTTCGGTCACTTAACTCATAATCTGTATTTAGGTACGGAATTGTCATCCCTGCTTTTTCAACATAAAGCCTTCCATTGATTTCTGGCTTTTTCAAATTCCCAACAACGGCGGCATTTCCAGAAACAGATCCGCGAACATTCGAAATTACTTCTCCGCCCACAGGACCTAAAGTAGCCAAATTAAATCCTTCCATTTTCAAATTAACATCTAAAAATGTCTCTTTGTTTTCAATAGCAAAAGTTCCGTTAGCCTTAAATGATTCGGTAAAGCCATTTTGAATTGATGAGTTTACCGTAAACTTTCTAAAATTTTCATCTCCCGAAATATCAAAATTCAATGTCCCCAACTCGGTTTTATTCATATTAAGATGATCAATCTTAATCGAGGCCGTCGGTTGGTACACATTTTTATTCTGCTTGTAATTTACCTTTCCATTCAAATTTCCATTAAAAACAAACTTGGAATTATAAGGCGTAATTTTATTGATATCGACATCTTCAAAATTGAGGACAAGATCTTTGTAATCGGTGCCTTTGATAAGTCCATTCAAATCAATTTTTTGACTTTCGTGCGACAAAACAATATTGTCAAAATTGAAGTTTTTAAAATGCTGATCAATAATAATCTGATTGTCTTTTTCTGATTTTTCGTTTAAATACCATATATAGTCTTTAAACTTCATTTCAGATTTCTTGATCCCAACAATGTTGTTTTTGTTTTTGTCGATAGTATGAAACAAATCCAGATTGAAATAGTCTTCTCCTTTTTCACCACCTTTAAATTCAGAACGTACATACAACGTATCTTTTGCCGTAACGTTGATCAAGTTGAAATCACGTATTTTATAATATGGTGTTTTTATACTATCTAACTCCACATAAGCATTATAAAGCGCATTTTTATTATCAATATTGATTCGGATGTTGTCAAAAGTGTTTTTGTCCAACTTGATTTTTTGCGATTTGAATCGGAATTTGAATTCCTGCAAATCGGCATCAATTTTACCACGCATAACAGTTGACGAATCGATGTTAATTTCTGGATAAAGCATTTCGACAACTTTATCGTATACATGAAAATTAAAACGCAAAAATTGCCCTTTTCTAACTTTATAAGGTTTGTAATTGGTGTACAAACTTCCTACTGAATTCATCACCAATTTGTCTAGCTGATCAAAACGGAATTTACCAACAATTTGCCCGTTTACAACATCTGAAGAATTGACTGCAATTGTACGAAGCCTGTCGGAATCAAAGCTAGAATTAATGGTCACATCGTCAAAAGCGTAGGTGTTTTTAGGGTTTTTATAGACCGCATCTTTAATGAAAATATTACCCTGAAGATTCTCAATCGAATTTCCAGAAACTTGAACAACGGCATCGCCAGTAAAAGTAGAAATAGAATCAGACACAAATTTTAATTTGCGCAAATCGGCGTTTTCTACATTTATATGAAAATCATATCTGTTTTCGCGTTTGCTCAAATCTACTAAACCGTCAAAAGTCAAACTTAAATTCGGGTCGTTTACAGAAACTTCACCCTTATAATAAGGAAGCTTGAAATTACCATTTACGGTTATATTATTATAGGTGTAATTATTGTAATCCAGTTTTGCAATATCACCTTTTATAATCGTATTCAAATATTTCTCTGTAAAACCTACTCCATCAACATCTAGATCTAAAGTTGTTCTGCCAATATCTTTTCGATCCAGCAAGGCTCCAACATTAAAATTATCCAAAATAATATTCCCCGAATAAGATGCTTTATCAATAAAGTCCATATTATTTAGATGCAAATCGGCCTCTCCATTTCCTAAATCGGTTACGATTTTGAATTTGGCTTCCAAATCAGTTGTAGAGACTTTAGTTTTACCAACAATATTAAATTTCCCGATTCTTTGAAGTTCTTTCGGAAGTCTTTTTCCAAGTACATTCGGCAACAAAACCACAAGATTATCATAGCTCGAAGTCAGTTTGTCAAATTTTCCTTCCATTGAAAACTTCTGCATTTTGTCTCCCAAAAGATTTTTAAAATTGATGTTCCCGACAATTCTAGAACCATTAGTATCACTCAATCTTAATTTATGCAGATTCAAATTATTTAACGGTCCGTTTAATTTGGTTCGAATTCGAAAACGCTGATTTCTCCCTAATCCATCATAGAAATAGCGAATATCATTTGAAGCAATCGAAGCCGAATCAATAGCAACATCAAACTTTACTTTATCAGTAAAATGAAGAAAATCCTCTACCTTATATCTTAAAATTGCCTGCCCATAAAGCGTTGATCTTTTTGTTTTTATTGCAAGATTTTCAACTTTGATTTGTTTTTTGGTATAACTGAATTTTCCAGCAAAATTAGAAACATACAAACCTCGATGATCTTGAAATGAAAATCTGTGGATATTGGTATTTACATCAGGGCCGTACAATTTAAATTCACTTATGTACGCGTTTAATTTTGTGAATTCAAGGAATTTGGGAGTTTTTTTATTTTCGTCAATAACCGAGAAAAATCCTTTAGAAATGTATGCATTTTTGGCCGTGAGTAAAAAATGCTTTTTTGATTTTGAAGGTTTTCCAGTTTCAAACAGTTTGACAAACTTATTTATATTATTTTCGTCTTCGTTTTTATAGGTTTTCAAATTAAAAATCAAACCCGTCAATCGAAGATCTCCAAAAATCAAATCGCCATCCATCAATCTTTTAAAACTCAAAATATCAGTCGTAATAATATCAGAAGCGATCATTACTTTTTTATGATGATCTAAAATCAAGACATCTTTAAGTTTTACGCCTCCAAAAATATTTATCGCAACTCTTCCTACCGTAATATTGGCATTAAAATCCTCTCTTAGAGAGTCGGTCGCATATCTGGCAATTTTTGTTTGTACGGCAGGCAAAGACAGTATGATAGCGAGCGCTAACAAAAGTAAAATCAACCCAATTAAGGTTCTGGATACTATTTTCTTTACTCTTTTGATAGCTGCTTTAATTTTAGTTTTCTTTTAATTTGTTTTGCACAGACAAAGTACGGCAGTTTTTGATAAAAATTCTTTAAATTTGGCTTCTCCTTTTACGATCAAAGAAATCAAAAATTTGATTTGTCAAATATAATTCAAAATTTGTGCCTTTATATGCAAAATTCAGAGGTTTTTATTCTTGCCATTGAAAGTTCCTGCGATGATACTGCGGCTGCAGTTCTACATAACGACAAAGTACTTTCAAATGTTGTGGCCAATCAGTTAATTCACAATCAATATGGCGGTGTCGTTCCAGAATTGGCTTCAAGAGCGCATCAGCAGAACATTGTTCCGGTAATTGATGCAGCACTTCGCAAAGCAAATATACAAAAAGAACAGCTAAGCGCCATAGCTTTCACACAAGGTCCAGGCTTGATGGGGTCACTGTTAGTTGGTGGTTCTTTCAGCAAATCATTGTCATTAGCTTTACATATTCCCCTTATTGCAGTCAATCACATGCATGCTCATATTTTAGCGCACTTTATTGATGAAGAAGGCTATGACAAACCTGAATTTCCTTTTCTTGCCTTGACAATCAGCGGTGGACATACTCAAATTGTAAAAGTTAACAGCTTTTTTGATATGGAAATCATTGGCGAAACCACAGACGATGCCGTTGGAGAAGCTTTTGACAAAAGCGCCAAAATCCTTGGACTTCCTTACCCTGGAGGCCCTCTGATCGACAAATATGCAAAAGAAGGAAATCCAAAAGCTTTTCAATTTACAAAACCAAAAGTTCCAGGATTAGACTTTAGCTTTTCTGGATTGAAAACTGCCGTTTTGTATTTCATTCAGAAAAACAAACAGGAAAACCCAAATTTCATTGAAGAAAACCTAAATGATATTTGTGCTTCAATCCAACATACCATCATTGAAATTTTGATGGATAAACTAAAATTAGCTGTAAAAGAAACCGGAATTACGCAGATTGCGATTGGCGGAGGAGTTTCAGCAAATTCAGGAATCAGAACGACCTTAAAAGAAGCTGAAGGCAAATATGGCTGGAAAACATTTATTCCGAAATTTGAATACACGACAGACAATGCTGCAATGATTGGAATTGTAGGTTATCAAAAATATTTATCAAATCGTTTTGAAGACGCTTCTGTTGTTTCAAAAGCGCGAATTCAATTTTAATTATGCAGTTATTTTTCAATCCCGATATCGACGAAACAACCGAAAGTTTTTCTTTTGACAAAGAAGAAAGTCGTCATATCATAAAAGTTTTACGCAAAAAAGATTCAGATATTCTGCATGTTACAAATGGAAACGGATTATTATTTGAAACCGAAATTACTTTGGCATCAGACAATAAATGTATTGTAGATGTACTTTCGATTCAAAAATCTCCTGAACCAAAATTTCGCTTGCACTTGGCTGTTGCACCAACCAAAATGAACGACCGTTTTGAATGGTTTTTAGAAAAGGCAACCGAAATTGGCATTCAAGAAATTACGCCTATTTTTTGCGATCGATCTGAAAGAAAAGCAATAAATCCAGAACGTTTTGAGAAAATCATTCTTTCGGCAATGAAACAATCAAACGAAACATTTCTGCCAAAATTAAATCCGGCAATTTCGTTTAAAGAATTTATCAAACAAAAAAATACGGGCTTACAATTCATTGCACATTGCGAGGAAACGGATAAAAAATCATTGAAAGAAAGTTTGAAACCAAATGAAAATGTAACGTTATTAATTGGCCCAGAAGGTGATTTTTCTGAAAAAGAAATTGCATTGGCAATCGAAAATAATTTCAAACCTGTTACGTTAGGAAATACACGATTAAGAACAGAAACAGCAGCGGTTGTGGCTTGCCATAGTGTTGTGTTTTTTAATGAATAAATAAATTTGCTATTTAAATAAATCAACCCAATATTGTCATTTCGACGAAGGAGAAATCTCCACAAGAAACTCCGCAACGAAAAACCAATCTTTGTAGAGATTTCTCCTTCGTCGGAATGACAAAACATATAATTATGAAAAAAACATTCTTGTTGTTTTTATTGATTTCAATCTCTTCTTTTTCACAAGAAATCGCTTTGTTAAAATACAGTGGCGGCGGTGACTGGTATGCAAATCCAACTTCATTGCCAAACTTGATTCGTTTTTGCAATTCAAATATTAATACGCGCATCAAAGCAAAACCATCAACAGTAGAACCTAGCAATCCTGACCTTCTTTCCTATCCGTTTGTTCATATGACTGGACACGGAAATGTGGTTTTCAGCGATTCGGACATTACTAATTTGAGAAATTACTTGACCTCTGGCGGTTTCCTTCATATTGATGACAATTATGGAATGGATCAATATATTCGAAAAGAAATCAAGAAAATATTCCCAAATAATGATTTGATCGAAATTCCGGCCAATCATCCTATTTTTCAAAAACCATTTCCATTTCCAAACGGATTGCCAAAAATTCACGAACATGATGGTACACGTGCACAAGCTTTTGGCATTTTTGTCGAAAACAAGCTGGTTCTTTTATATACCTACGAATGTGATTTAGGCGACGGATGGGAAGACGCCGAAGTGCATAACGATCCTGCAAATGTTCGCGACAAAGCTTTAAAAATGGGCGCAAACATCATCAATTATATCTTTACCAATTAGTGAATAGTAATTAGTGATTGGTAACTAGCAATTTATAAAATAAAAACAATACCGCGATTTTTCACTTCTCACTTTTCACATTTCACACAAAAAAAAATGCAACTCACTCACGAAGAAAACCAGTTTGAAAGAAAGACGTTTCCAATTACCTTAGTCTGCGATCATATTTATTTCCAGCAGAATATTGGTTCGCTTTTTAGAATTAGTGAAGCTTTTGGAGTCGAAAACATTATTTTTTTAGGAAAAGACATTCCGCTTACACCTCGCAAAATCAATAAAACTTCAAGAAATACACATTTGCATGTGCCACACAAAGTAATTGAAGAAACTTCAAATTTGACTACTTATCTACTAGAAAACAATTTTGAAATTATTGCACTGGAAATAGCCAGCAATAGCAAACCGCTTAAAGAACTAGTTATTCCTGAAAATCAAAAAATTGCGCTTTTAATTGGAAGCGAAATAAATGGAATCTCTGAGGAACTTTTGAAAATTTCGCATCAAATTGTGCATATAAATATGTTTGGAAAAAACTCCAGCATGAATGTTGTGCAAGCTGCAAGTATTGCACTTTATGAAATAACTTCACTATAAAAAATTCTTTTTTGAAACATCCTATCCTGTTTTTTGTCGATTTGATATATTCATTTTTCTCGACAAACAACAGATAATCAAGACAAAATACACTTTTAAAACAAAAAAAGAAAGAAAAAACTTATTAATATTTTTTACTTAATTTTTGTAGGAATCAGTATTTGTAAGGGGTTGTAAAATTTCTCACAAAATAATCTTTGTAATATTTTTCCATAATATTATTTTGTTATAAAATTGCGTTATAAATAACCAAATTTATTTTTTTATAACAAAAACCCAAACTATTATGAAAAAAATTTTTATTACCGCAGTTGTAGCCTTAATGCTGTTTTCTTGTCAAAATGACCAAACTGAAGGAGCTGGAGCAGAAGCTAAAGTGGCAACACTTCGTTCTTGTGCTTCGCAAGACGTATTGGAAGCACAATTAAAAGCAGATCCCATGCAGGCAATCAGAATGAATGAGATTGAAGCTTTCACAAACGAACAACTTCTTAAAGGATTTTCTGGCCGTTTAGTAAATGGCAAAATCGAAATTCCGGTTGTTGTGAACGTTTTATACAAAACAACTGCACAAAACATTTCAGATGCACAAATTCAATCACAAATTGATGTGTTAAACAAAGATTTTAATGCTTTAAACTCAGATTACAATAGCGTTCCTGCTTTGTTTGCTGGAGTAAAAGCAAATATTGGAATTTCATTTGTACTGGATCAGGTTATCCGAAAATCGACCACCAAAACTTCTTGGGGTACAAATGATGCTATGAAAAAAACTGCTCAAGGTGGTATTGCACCAACATCTCCTAGTACAAAACTTAACTTATGGTCTTGCGCTATTGGAGGCGGAATATTAGGTTATGCTCAATTTCCTGGCGGATCATCTGCAACGGATGGAGTTGTAATCGATTCTCGCTATTTTGGATTATCAGGTTCTGCAAATGCACCTTTCAATTTAGGAAGAACTGCAACTCACGAAGTAGGACACTGGATGAATTTACGCCACATTTGGGGAGATGCAACTTGCGGAAGCGATTTAGTATCTGACACTCCAACACACAACACTGCAAATTATGGTGTACCTGCATATCCTCATTATAGCACTTGCTCTGGAACTCCAGTTGAAATGACTATGAACTACATGGATTATGTTGATGACAATGCAATGTATATGTTCTCTACAGGACAAAAAAGCAGAATGTTAGCCATTTTTGCTTCTGGAGGACCAAGAGCTGCCTTTGCCCAATAATCTAAACAAAACATACAATTAAAGCGAGATATTTACATCTCGCTTTTTTTATGCCTCCTGAATTTTTAAAGCTTTTTTCCTATATTTATAGTCTAAAACATAACTATGATCACTTCAAAAATCATTTCAAACGGAATTTTAAGAGCCTTGGCAACTATTCTGGCAGTTGCTGCAGTTTTGTACTTTTTATATGAAATTCAAACCGTGATTGTTTACCTCTGCATTTCATTAATTCTTTGTTTGATAGCAAATCCATTAGTGCAGTTTTTAAGAAGCAAATTAAAATTCAGTAATTCATTGGCCGCAACCACGACAATTATACTTTTTATATTATTAATGGTTGGCTTCATCCTTTTATTTGTGCCGTTGATAATTTCTCAAGCCAATAATTTATCCTTATTAGACACAAATCATTTGCAAGCGCAATTCATTGAAACAGAAAAAAGTTTAGAAAATTATTTCAATATTGAACATGTTGATATAAACAAAATGCTGAATGCTTCAAAAATAACATCGGTGTTAGATTTTAATTATTTTACAAGCTTTATAAATTCAATTATGAATTTTATGGCCGATATGGGAATGGGATTAGTTTCGGTTTTTTTTATTACTTTTTTCTTCATTAAAGATCAGGAAGCTTTTAAAATTCAAGCCCGAAAAATTCTTCCAGATACAAACGAAGACAAAATCTTAAATTCAATTGCAAAAATAAACCATTTGCTGACACGCTATTTTATTGGTTTGCTTTTGCAATTGACGGTTGTCTTTTTTTTATACCTCATCGTATTGATCATTTTCGGAAATAAAAATGCTTTTGTAATTGCGTTTTTATGTGCCATTTTAAACGTAATTCCATACATTGGGCCAATTATTGGAACCATTTTAGCAGCACTTTTAACTATGATTAGTTTGATTGGAAACGATTTTCAATCTGAAATTTTGCCAACAACAATTTACGTTGTAATTGGCTTCTTATTGGTTCAAGCCATTGATAATAACATCAGCCAACCTATAATATCGTCAAAAAGCGTAAATTCGCATCCGCTGGAAATATTTCTGATTACTTTGATCAGCGGTATTACATTTGGAATTGTCGGAATGATTATCGCAATTCCGGTTTATACTATGCTAAAAGTGATTTTAAAAGAGTTTTTTCCAGACAACAAAATCGTCTCTGTATTAACCGAAAGAATTTAGCTTTGAACAATCCTATTTTGCATCCAGACATTCAAGAATTTATAATTCAAAATACTGGTGCAGATATAACAAAATTAGCGCTTCAAAAAAATCCTTTTCCAGAAATGGATTGGATCACAATTTTAAATCAAATTGACGCCAGAACTAAAGCAAAAGAAAAACTTCCAACTTGGTTTTCGACTTCAAACATAATTTATCCCAGCAAAATTTCGATTGAACAGACTTCTTCGGAAAAGACAGCGGCTTATAAAGCTTTGTTAATTTCGGGAAAAACCTTAATTGATCTTACGGGAGGTTTTGGCGTTGATGATTATTATTTTTCACAAAAATTCAAAGTGGTTGCACATTGTGAAATCAATACAGATTTATCTGAAATCGCAAAACATAATTTGCAACAATTTGGAGTCAAAAATTGCTTTTGCTACGCAGATGATTCTATAAACATTTTAAACGAAGCAACATCAGGTTTTAAATGGGATTGGATTTATATTGATCCTTCTCGAAGAAATGATGCCAAAGGAAAGGTTTTCATGCTGAAAGATTGTTTGCCGAATGTTCCAGAATCTTTGGACTTTTATTTCGAAAAAAGCGATTCTATTTTAATAAAAACGGCTCCGCTTTTAGACATTTCAGCAGGTTTATCCGAATTGAAATTCGTAAAAAACATTCACATCATTGCACTTGAAAATGAAGTGAAGGAATTGCTTTTTGAAATTCACAATAATTATTTGGGAGAGATTACAATTAAAACGGCTAACATCCTAAAAGAAAAAACAGAAACTTTTGAATTTGTATTAGGCAATGAAACCGAATTACTTTCTTATGAATTGCCTCAAAAATATGTTTATGAACCCAATTCGGCGATTATGAAATCGGGCGGTTTTGATGAAGTGAGTACTTTCTTCAAAATAAACAAACTTCATAAACATTCTCACTTATATACTTCAGAAGAATTAATAGATTTTCCCGGCAGAACTTTTAAAATAGAAAAAGTGATTCCGTACAGCAAAAATGAGATGAAAACAGAACTTGCTAATCAGCAGGCAAACGTCACAACTCGTAATTTTCCCGATACAGTAGAAAACATCCGAAAAAAATGGAAAATAAAAAATGGGGGCAATTTGTATTGTTTTTTTACAACTGATGTAAAAGATAACAAAATAGTTTTAATTTGCACCAAAATAATCTAAACAATGAAACAACTAATTACACTAACTCTTTTTTTATTAACTTTTACTGCATTTGCCCAAAAACCATGTGAATACAGTACCAATGTAAGTGATTCGATAGGTACTTATAAAGTAACAAACGAATACCTGATCAGTGAAAAAAACTTTGGAGGAAATTCAAGTTACATTTTCTTTTCATTGGCACAAACCGATGGACTTCCAACGCTTAATTTACAGCTTATCCAAAAAAGCAAAGACTTCATAAAAGCCAATTGTTTTGACAAAAATTCACGTGTTTTTTTACAGCTTCAAAACGGAAAAGTGGTAACATTGATGCACATTAATCAAGAAAATTGCGGTACGCTAATTCGCGAAGGCGGATTTGACAATCGTGTAAATACGGGGATTTTTATGTTTGTGAAAGACAATTATGAAGAGCTTAAAAAATCGCCTGTTACCATGATGCGAATCAAATATTTGACTGATACCGAAGATTACATCGTAAAAAGCGAAATAACATCTGAAATGAATAAAAAAGTTTACAATCCTGATACTTATTTTATTCAAAACATTCGATGCGTTGAATAATTATTCGCATTTCCAGTTTTGATCAGATACTTTGTCATTCAAACCTGTTTTTAGATTATAATGCCACCATTCTGAATCAAATGAATTGAAACCATTTTTGATCATTATTTTTTTCAAAAACTTTCGGTTTGCCTTCACTTCTTTTGAAAGTGCGGTATAATTATGGCTGGCCTCGATTCCAAAAAAATCAAAAGGAGTTCCCATATCAACTTCTTTTCCATTGACATCAACTATTGAAATATCAACGGCTCCTCCTCTATTGTGGATGGAGCCTTTTTTTGGATCGGCCACATACTGCGGGTTTGAGACAATGGCCCACATTCTTTTTTGAATCGACAAAGGCCTGTAACAATCATAAAGTTTGATTTTGAAACCTTTCTTTTTAAAATCATTATTTGCCGCAATTAATGCTTTGACAGTTTTCATTCTCAAAACACATTCGGCACAATCATAAACTTTTGCTTTCAGAAAATTATCAGCTGTCGCGTATTTCATATCGTAAACAAAATCTTTGCTGAAATCTTTTAAATTGACAAAAGAAGTATCGGGAATTTCTTGTTTTACTGCGCTTTCATAGGATTCATTTTGTGCATTTGAAGAAATGTTCCAAAAGAGAAAAACAGCAAAAAACAAGAATTTTACAAATTGCGACATAAAGGATGGGATTTAAAAAAATGAAATTAAACAATATTTTAAAACTTTCAAATGAGAAATCGCTTTCTTTTTTAAATAAAAAATCGAGGTTTTTTATTAAATTAGCTAAACAAGAGTTTACAAATCAATTAGTTAATTCAAAAGAGATATACTATGAACAAAAGAAAAGCGCATTTTTTTATAGTTGCATTGAGTTGTTTTGCAATTGTATCCTGTAAAAAAGAAAACATTAAAAGTGTTCCAACTACTGATTCCACTTCGATAAGAACCGAAGCCTTAAAAACAGACAGCACGGTTTTGAATCCAACTGATTCGCTATATGCTCTGGTAGATAAAAGCGTAATTGGAACGCAGTTTTTAACCAAAAGCGCACTTGCACCAAGATTAAAAGCCTTAATGGGAGCAGATTATGATGAAATGGTTAAAAATTGGAATACCGAAACTCCTTTTGAAAAACAAGAAAATATAGTACATGCTTGGGGTTGCAAACAGCATGACTGCAATTCGTACTCTTATGATCTTTTTATTGATGTGAAGAACAATAAAATCAATGTTTACAAATTTGCGAAATCGAAAATGACGATTTTTAAAGAAGATAATTTTGAAATTGAAATCAAAGATGCTTTTTTAAAGGACTTAAATACCAAGAAAAGCAATACGGATATTAAAGAAGAATAATTTAGTTTTCAGTCGCAGTTTCAAGTTTAACAACTGTTTTTATTGAAAACTGAAAACTGCGACTGAAAACAATTTATAAAGTTAAATCTCCCCTGTCAACAGTATATTTTCCTGAATTCCTTTGTCTCTCAACATTCTAAAATGAGAGCGTATCGCATGATAAAATGGATACGAAGTATAAGGGAGATCATATTCTTTTGCATAACGCATAATTATCGGCGTAATATAAGGATAATACGTATGTCCCACCCCAGGAAACAAATGATGCGCTACGTGGTGTGTAAAGCCTCCATATAAAAAATTAGCCAACTTGCTGTTTGTACTGAAATCTTTGGTCACAATCATTTGATGCATTGCCCAAGTTGCAGAAAGATTTCCGTCTTCATCAGTTTGCGGAAAATGAGCATCTTCATCAACGTGCGTCGATACAAGCGCAACAACTCCTAAAGCGCTTCCGCATAAGTGCATGGCCAACCAACCGTATAAAACGATATACCAAGGTTGGTTTAAAAGAAGCATCGGAATAAAAAGCATGTAAATCAAATTGATGATTTTTGCTGCAAACAATCTATAGATTTCGTGTGTCGGAATTTTTTCGACAACTTTTTTTACATAATTATTTTTTGTCCCAAAAAAGTCTTTAAAATCACGAATATACAGCCAATTCAAACTATAAAGTGGATAAATAAACCACATATAAATATGCTGGTATTTGTGATAATTAAACAGCGGACTGTTTGGAAAAATCCTGATGATGTCACTTTGTTTAATGTCAACATCCCAATCTGGCACATTTGGATAAGCATGATGAAGATTGATGTGACGACGCGTCCAAAGCCAGTGATTGCTTCCAAAAAGCTCCAAAACGTACATAAAATACTCATTGTATTTTTGCTTCTTAAAAAGTGCTCCGTGAGCGGCATCATGAAATGCATTTATAAAAAGTACGATCATGGTAAAACCGCACAAAATATAGAAGAGGAATAACAACGGAGTACTGTTTCCGAACAGCAAAATACAGGCATAAAATAAAAAAAAGAGAAATACAAGTCCAAGAGACTTAATAATGTTTAGCAGATACAATGATGAATTTTGCAAAACAGTTTCGTTTACTTCAGTACGCAACTTTTTAAAAAAATCATCATGGCCCGCTTTAACGTAAACTGGGCGTTTTAATTTTTCCATAGGATTAAATTTTGCTGAAATTGTCATACCAAATTTAATAAAAAAAAGTTAAAATACGCCAAAACAAAGCTTTACAATTTGAAAAAAGTAAGAAAACTCAATTCCTTAAAAAAGTACACTAAAAGTCCGAATTGTTCGCAAAAAGCACAACAAAAACACATCAGTTTTTTACTTCTTGCATTTAAATCATCAATAGAAATAAGCTAAAACTCTATGTTCTTTAATTTTTACAGAATTTTAAAACGAGCTTCAAATCTTCAGTTTTTTGTATTTTGCTTAAAAGTTATTTGAAAACCAATTCCATTTTGCTAAAAAAAACAACCATGCTAAAACTAAAATACGCTTTAATCGTTTTGTTTCTTTCTTTTTCAGTTTACAGCAAAACTTTTATCCATGTAAATCAAGTTGGCTTTGATCCAAAAAGTCCAAAAATTGCCATTATCGAATATTATAACAATCTTTTGAATACTACTTTTGATGTTATAGATGCCGAATCTGGAAAAACAGTTTTTACTGCAAAAATTGGAAAAGCAGAAAGTGTTGACGATTGGAAACTTGACAAATTTTACTATAAAGCCGATTTTTCATCTTTTCAAAAACCAGGCAATTATAAAATCACTTTCAAAATTGCCGACCAAATCTATACTTCGGCTCGTTTTGGAATTGAAGAAAACATATTAGCTAAAAAGACAATTTCTGCAATTGTACATTATTACAACAAACAAAGAGCCAACACACCCGAAGAACTCGAAGCCGATAAACACATGTTATTGTTTGGAAGCAAGAAAAAAGTAGATGTTCACGGCGGCTGGTGCGACGCATCTGGTGATGTGAGCAAATATTTTTCGCATTTGGCCTACGCCAATTTTGTATCGCCACAACAAACGCCATTGGTAACTTGGTCGCTGATTAATACCTCTGAAAGCATTCCGAAAAAACTAGAACAATGGAAAATCAAAGATTCACTGGATAGCGAAGCCATTTGGGGAGCCGATTATATGATGCGATGTCTTTCTGATGAAGATTATTTTTATATGATTGTTTTTAGTTATTTTGATAAAAATCCTTCGGCCCGAAGAATTGTTGGATTAAAGGCTAATAGTGTAACTACAGATGAATATCAATCGGCATTTCGAGAAGGCGCTGGAATGGCAATTGCTTCGCTCGCGAGAATTTCACAATGGAAGAAAAATGGAGATTTTACGTCACAGCAATACTTAGATGGAGCAAAAAGAGCCTACAAGCATCTTTTAGCAAACAACACAAAATATGATGATGACGGAAAAGAAAACATCATCGATGATTATTGTGCTTTGATGGCCGCAACTGAATTATGGATCGCCACAAATGAAAATTTCTATCGAGATGAAGCCAGAAAATGGGCTCACAATCTTGAAAACCGAATGACAGACAATGGCTGGTTTAGAAGCAATGATGGAAATCGACCTTTTTGGCATGCCGCAGATGCTGGTTTGCCAGTTGTAGCGTTAACACGTTATCTGAAAAAAGAAAACGACAAAAAAGAAAAAACTGCGGCAACAACTGTGATCGAAAAAGCATTAGCTTACAATTTATCGGTCACAAACAATACCAGCAATCCTTTTGGCTACGCAAGACAGAGCTTTTTATTTAACGGACAAGTTAAAGACGGATTTTTTATTCCGCATGATAATGAAACTGGCTGGTGGTGGCAAGGCGAAAATGCGCGATTGGCCTCGCTTGCAACTGCTGCAATAGAAGGCGCAAAAGCTACATCGCTTCAAAAAAATGATACAACAAAAAAATCACTTGATCTTTTCGTGTCACAGCAATTATCTTGGATTTTGGGATGCAATCCCTATTCTGTTTGCTTTTTGTATCAATTTGGAGAAACAAACGTTCCATACATGCATTCTAATTATGGCCACGGATCTGAAAAAGGCGGTATTTCGAATGGAATTACCGGAAAAGAAGGCAATGCCGACGGATCAGGAATTGAATTTAATATGGATGTAGAAGGAAATGACGAATGGCGCTGGACAGAACAATGGATTCCGCATTCAGCATGGTTTTTACAAGCTATAACAGCTATGGTTGAAAATTAAAAAGCACAGAATCTCAACATCAAAAAATAATGAAAAATTCAATTGTAATTATCTCTTTATTCCTGACAAATTTTTTATTTCAGACAAATTGCAGCGCTCAAAAATCAAAAAAGGCAAAATTCAAAGCTTTAGTTTTATATGAAAATGGCGGGCATCATTTGGCTTTTACCAAAGCGGCCAAACCTTGGCTGAACAAACTAGCAATTGACAGCAGTTTTACAATTGATTATATTGAAAACACAAAAACGATAAATGAGAAACTTTTAAAACAATATCAAGTCTTTATACAATTGGATTACCCGCCTTACACTTGGGGCGAAGAATCGATGCAGGCGTTTCAAAAATACATGAATAGTGGCAAAGGCGGCTGGGTTGGCTTGCATCATGCTACTTTGCTTGGAGAATTTGACGGTTATCCAATGTGGAAATGGTTTTCTGATTTTATGGGCGGCATAAAATTTGTCAATTACATTCCGGATTTTGCGAATGGAAAAGTAACTATTGAAGATAAATCACATCCTGTCACCAAAGGGATTCCAGCTGATTTTCTTATCAAAAAAGAAGAATGGTACATTTATGACAAAAGCCCAAGGCAGAATGTTCATGTATTGGCTTCAGTTGACGAATCGACTTATGATCCCGATTCAAAAATAAAAATGGGCGATCATCCTGTTGTTTGGACCAATGATCATTTTGCATCGCGAAATATCTACATTTTTATGGGACATTCTCCAGAATTATTCGAAAATGAAGCTTACACCACTCTTCTTAGGAATGCTATTTTTTGGGCAGCAAAGAGAAACTGAAATTTTAAAAATAAGCAACCTTTATTCTCAAATATAACCTCGACTGGATTCAAACCAATGACCCAGAGGAAAAACAAAAAAGCCCTTCAAAATGAAGGGCTTTTCGTGAACGCAGAAGGATTCGAACCTTCGACCGCCTGCTTAGAAGGCAGGTGCTCTATCCAGCTGAGCTATGCGTCCATTTCTTTTTAAACTTATGGCAAAGTTTTGTCGGGGTGGCAGGATTCGAACCTGCGGCCTCCTGCTCCCAAAGCAGGCGCGATAACCGGGCTACGCTACACCCCGAAGGCAAAATTAAGCGGAGAGACAGGGACTCGAACCCTGGCGACGGTTACCCGTCGACAGATTAGCAATCTGCTCCATTACCGCTCTGGCACCTCTCCTAGCTCAAGGAATTGCTTCCCGTTTTGCGGTTGCAAATGTAGAACAACATTCCATATCTCACAAGCTTTTTTTTGCTTTTTTTTATTTTTTTTCAATCTTTTTTTTAAAACACTTCACAATCAAACAAATAGAATTAACAAAAAATTGACCTAAAATTTAAATTCAGCCCTATTCAATACAAAATTTGAAATTATTCAAATAAAGAGTAAATTTGCTTTATTAACTATTATACACAGAAAATGAACAAAAGAGTTGTTATCGTTTCTGCCGTTAGAACACCTATCGGAAGTTTCATGGGAGGGTTATCTACCGTACCTGCACCAAAATTAGGCGCTGCCGCTATAAAAGGCGCCCTTCAAAAAATTAACCTAGACCCAAAATTAGTTGATGAAGTTTTTATGGGTAATGTAATTCAGGCAGGCGTTGGGCAAGCTCCAGCGCGTCAAGCAGCACTTTTTGCTGGATTGTCTGAAGAAGTTGCCGCTACAACAGTAAACAAAGTTTGTGCTTCTGGAATGAAAGCTGTCATGTTTGCCGCGCAAGCAATTGCATGCGGAGACGCTGAAATTGTAGTAGCAGGCGGAATGGAAAGTATGAGTTTGATTCCACATTATGTGCAAATGCGCGCTGGAAACAAATTTGGCCCAGCAACTATGCTTGACGGAATGCAAAAAGATGGTTTGACAGATGCTTATGACAACAACGCAATGGGAGTTTGCGCTGATTTATGTGCATCTGAATACAAAATAAGCCGTGAAGAGCAAGACGCTTTCGCAATTCAATCTTATGAAAAAAGTGCCAAAGCTTGGGATGCTGGAAAATTCGACAATGAAGTTGTTCCTGTTGAAGTACCACAAAGACGCGGTGAACCAATCATTTTTTCAAAAGATGAAGAATACACTAATGTCAAATTAGACAAAATTCCTTCTTTAAGTCCAGTTTTCACAAAAGACGGAACTGTAACAGCCGCAAACGCTTCAACAATCAACGACGGAGCTGCCGCTTTGGTTTTGATGTCTGAAGAAAAAGCAAATGCATTAGGCTTAAAACCTCTTGCCTACATAAAAGGCTACGCAGATGCAGCACAAGAACCAAAATGGTTTACAACAAGTCCAGCAAAAGCATTACCAAAAGCTTTGGATAAAGCAGGAATTTCAATTTCAGATGTTGATTTCTTCGAATTCAACGAAGCTTTTTCTGTAGTTGGATTAGCTAATGCAAAAATATTAAACCTTGATAACGACAAAGTAAACGTAAACGGTGGCGCAGTTTCTTTAGGACATCCTCTTGGAGCTTCTGGAGCGCGTATTATTGTAACTTTACTAAATGTTTTAGAACAAAACAATGCAAAAACCGGAGCTGCAGCAATTTGCAACGGCGGTGGTGGTGCATCAGCAATTGTTATCGAAAGAGCGTAAAACAATATCATAAAAAATCAGGAGTTTTATTGCTCCTGATTTTTCAACTTATAAATTTCCTTAAATGTTTGGAATTTGCAATCTAGCCATAGTACCCGTTCGAGCCGAAGCTAGCGACAGAAGTGAAATCGTCACACAACTTTTATTTGGCGAACATATCGAAATTTTAGAGCGCTATAATCAGTGGGCTAAAATACGAATTCAGTATGATGATTATGTTGGCTGGGTCGATTCTAAACAATACCAGGTAATTTCAAAAGAGCAATTTGATCAGTTGAGCAAAGAAGCAATCATCTTAAATGCCGACTTGATTGATTATATCACAGCTCCAAATAATTTATTACTTCCTATTCCGCTTGGAGCTTCATTATCTTTTTTAAACAATAGCGAAATCAACACTTCAAATTTTGATTTTGAAGGTACAAAAACGAGCGGTATCAAACCTAAAAGCGCAATAATAAATACTGCTTTCATGTATTTGAATGCACCTTATTTATGGGGAGGAAAAACACCTTTTGGCATTGATTGTTCTGGCTTTACACAAATGGTTTACAAACTAAATGGTTACAAAATTCATCGTGATGCTTCACAACAAGCTCTTGAAGGGGAACCGTTGAGTTTTATTGAAGAAAGCGAAGTGGGAGATTTAGCTTTTTTTGATAATGATGAAGGAAACATCATTCATGTTGGAATCATTATGGAAAACAACTACATTATTCATGCAAGTGGAAAAGTTCGTATTGACCGTTTAGATCACACTGGAATTTACAATCCTGAAATAAACAAGCACACGCACAAACTTCGTGTGATCAAGAAGATTATTTAGTATTTCTTCTAAAATCAAAAAAAACACATTTCCAGCAAGCTTTCTAATAAAAACAGCAAAATTGTTGTATATTTACAGCAAATTAGTTGCGACATGAAAAAACTTGCACAAAAAACAAAGCCATTCGACACAAAAAGAAGCATTGAGAATGCTTCTGGAAAAGTGATATCCATTAGAAAATCGACTTTGTATTCTGGTGGAAAAGAATACAGCTGGAGTACTAAAATGGAACGTGTGAGAGTGATCCGATCTGGCATTCCATACGATTCGATCGAAGAAATTAGCAGAAGACTAAACAATCCTGTAAAATCAGTTTTAGCCATTGTAGGTATTCCGCAGACAACTTACAACAAGAAAAAAAGCGAACATCTTTTGCTCGATAGTAGAGACAGCGAATTGGTCATTCTAATCAATGAACTAATCGATTATGGATTAGAGGTTTTTAATGATGAAGAAGAAAAATTTCAGAGATGGCTAAAAAAACCAAACCTGTCTATTGGTGGAAATATTCCTGAAAATATGCTGGATACCATTACTGGAATTAACGAAGTAAAATTTAGCCTAAACAGATTAGAATTCGGAAATTTAGCGTAATGATCGTATTTAGAATTGAAAAAGAAAAATATTTAAATACCACATTAACAGGAATTGGCGCTTCAATGACTGAAGGTTACAGATGGAATAGCCTTAACACTAAAATCGTTTATACTGCCGACAGCCGAGCACTTGCAACACTTGAAGTATCAGTACATTTAGATTTAAGCGAAGACTTGCCCATGGATCGTTTTTATGTAGAAATTGAAATTCCAGACGAAATCACCATACAGGAAGTACATGTAAATGATTTGCCTTCGGAATGGAATTCTAAACCTCCAATATTAATTACACAGACAATCGGCGACGATTTTGTGTACTACAATGATGCCGCGGTTTTAAAAGTTCCGAGCGCTATCATACCCGATGAGTTTAATTATTTAATCAATCCGAATCACGAAGATGCTTCAAAAATCAAAATCGTAAGCACTAAAAAAATGGCTTTTGATTCAAGAATAAAACAATAAACTTACGCATTAATCCGAATCCTCTTTCTAAACTCAGAAGGACTATTTCCCTTTTGTTTCTTAAAGAATTTATTAAAGTGGCTTTCATCGGTAAAACCAAATTCATACGCAATTTCATTGATTCGTTTATCACTGAATTGCAAACGATGCTCAATCAGTTTTGTTTTGTAATTGCTGATATATTGTTGCATGGTTTCACTAGCATGTTTCTTAAAATAACGTCCTAAATACGTATTCGAAATTCCGAAATAATCACTTATTGATTCCGCTTTGATTTTTTCTGGATAATAAATATTGTTCTGAATATATTGCAAGATATCCATTGCTTTTGCCTCAGTATTTATTGTTATTTGTTCAGGAAGATATTTTGCAATATTTCGCGCCACAATAATAATCAGCGTATTGACCAATTGCTGAATCAATTCCTGATTGTAAACATCTTTGTCCTGATGCTCTCGGCAAATTGCTTCAATCATCACTTTTACCAAACATTTATCAGGATCATTTTTTAAAATACAGCCCGGCTGATGATTCGCATTCTGCAGAATATATTCTAATCGCTGAATATTTTCATTCTGCAAACTCGAATTTTTCAAATAAATATCATTAAATCTTAAAAAGAAAAACTTTGTTTTAGTCTCAATAGTAAAATTATGACAATCCTCAGGAGTCAATAAAAACAAATGCCCTGGATCATATTCAAAAACATTCTTATTAATGCATTGCCTTCCTGTTCCTTCCAAAATGTAAACCAATTCGAAAAAATTATGACGATCTCCAACATCTGGATATTCATCTAAAGTTTCAAAGGAAACAGTAAAAGGCTCGTATAAATTTTCTTTTTTCATGACTCCTAAATTATTTGAAGTTGCAAATTTACATAAAAAAGACAAATATATACAATTTTACACTCTTAAAAATGGTATAATTTTGCCAAGTAAAATTTAAGATTTAGAAATACAACATTATGGAATATAGAAAATTAGGCAATTCAGAACTTCAATTATCAGCAATAACTTATGGTGCTTTTGCTATTGGAGGAAACATGTGGGGCGGAAATGAAAAATCAGATTCAATCGCTTCAGTTCATGCATCAATCAATCACGGTGTCACTACGATCGACACTGCACCTTTTTATGGATTTGGTTTAAGTGAAGAAATGATTGGAGAGGCCATTAAAAGCCAGGACCGCTCTAAAGTTCAATTGCTAACTAAATTTGGTTTGGTTTGGGACGGAAGCAATAACGGAAAAGGTGATTTCTTTTTTGACGCAGACGATAATGGCAAAAAAGTTCCGATTTCCAAATACTCCTCAAAAGCAAACGTAATCAAAGAAGTTGAAGAAAGTTTAAAACGCCTTCAAACCGATTATATCGATTTATTGCAAATTCACTGGCCAGACTCCACTACTCCAATTTCCGAAACAATGGAAGCCGCAGAAACCTTAATTCAACAAGGAAAAATCAGAGCTTTTGGGGTTAGCAATTATAATATTGCACAAATTCAGGAAGCACAAAAAACAGTTCAAATCGCTTCAAATCAGGTGGCATACAGCATGCTGAACCGCAAAATTGAAGAAGAACTAATTCCTTTCACAGTTGCAGAAAACATCGGAATCATCGCTTACAGTCCAATGGAAAGAGGTTTGTTGACTGGAAAATATTTCACAGACAGCAAACTAAAAGAAAACGATCATAGAAATGGTTATTTCAATCAATTCGATCTTCAAAAAGTAAAAACTTTAGTGGAAGAATTAACTTCTTTAGCACACGCAAAAGAGGCAAGTTTATCACAATTGGTCTTACGTTGGACCTCTTTGCAAAAAGGAATTGCAATTGTTTTAGCAGGAGCAAGAAACGCAGAACAAGCTATTTCAAATGCCAAAACAATGGATTTTGATTTATCATCTTCAGAATTAGAATTCATCAATCAAGCAATTGCTAAAATAAAATAATTCTCTTTTTAAACACATAGAAACATAGTTCTCAATTATCGTCAAAAACGTCACTTGCATCAATAAACATAGCGCCATGTGTTAGAAACCAGTTTCTTTCCATTACCTTTTTGAGAAAGAAAAAACCTATGTTTCTATGTGTTTCAAAAAAATCTCAAAATTTAAATAATTAGAATTTGGGTGTGTCCAAGGGCCGGGCTATCCGTTGCAATCTTTTATGCCGAACCCCGGCATAAAAGGATTTCCACTCCTATCCCTCACACATCCGTTTTCAAAAGGAAAAATAATTTAAAATGAAAAAAATATTTATAATTAACGGCGGACAAAAATTTGCACATTCAGGAGGAAAATTCAATAAAACCGTTCAAGATTGGACAGTTGATTTTCTTTCTAAAAGCAACGATTACGAAATAAAAACAACTCACATCGAAGATCAAATCGACTTACAAGAAGAAGTAGAAAAATTCGTTTGGGCAGATTTAATTATCTATCACACGCCAGTTTGGTGGTTTCAAATTCCAAATCTTTTCAAAAAATATATCGACGACGTTTTCACACAAGGACACAACAATGGAATCTACAAAAGCGACGGAAGAAGCCGTGTAAATCCAGACATCAACTACGGAACTGGCGGACTTCTGCACGGACGCAAATACATGCTTACCACAAGTTGGAACGCACCTGCAACTGCTTTTACACTTCCGGGGGAATTCTTTGAAGAAACATCTGTAGATGATGGTCCAATGTTTGGTTTTCATAAAATGAACAAATTTACAGGAATGGAAAAAGTAAACGGATTTCATTTTCACGATGTTGAAAAAGGTGCAACACCAGAAAATATTATTATCTTTAAAGAACAGTATACCAAACATTTAGAAGAAACCTTTAAAACTTTATAATCATGATCTCAATCACCGCAATTATTAAAAGTAAAAAAGAAAATCTTATAGAAGTTCAAAACCTGCTGACACATCTAGTAACCGAAACTAGAAAAGAAGCTGCATGTATTCGTTACGACTTACACACTTGCGAGAATGTTTTTATTCTTTGGGAAGAATGGAAAGATCAACCAGGATTAGACTTGCATAACAATCAATCTTATTTGCAAGACTTCATCAAAAAAACCGAAAATCTGGTTTCAAGTCCGATTCAAGTTTACAAAACCGCACAGATTTTATAAGTTTAGTTTGCCACGAATTACACAAATTTTCACGAATTGTTTTTTAATTGAGAATATAAAAATTAGTGTAATTCGTGTAATTCGTGGCGAAAAAAAATCCTACACAATATTCAGAAAAAAGCTAAATTGCCTAAAATTCAGAAACGTATATTTTATGAGCAATTATCACCTTGCCGAAATTAATATTGCCAAAATGAAAGGCGTCGACATCAACGACCCTATCATGAAAGAATTTGTAGACAATTTAGATCTTGTAAATACCTTAGCTGAAGAAAGCGAAGGTTTTGTTTGGCGCTTAAAAGATGAAACTGATAATGCTATAAATCTCAATCCTTACAATGACGAACAAATTATTATCAATGTTTCTGTTTGGGAAAATATAGAAACATTGGAACATTATATGTACAAGACTTTTCACAGTGACTTTTTAAGACGCCGTAAAGAATGGTTTCAAAAATTCGGAAAAGCCCATACGGCGGTGTGGTGGATTCCAAAAGGACAAATCCCAACTATGAAAGAAGCAGTTGAAAAACTAGATTATCTTCAAAAAAACGGGCCATCAGAATTAGTTTTCGATCTTCGAAACAAATATCCAATACCCGTTAACACATAGTTTTTTTCCGCCACGAATTTCATGAATTACACTAATTTTTCTTTTCTAAACTAAAAAATTAATTCGTGAAATTCGTGAAGAAAAAACTTTATTTAATGCCTCCGAAAGCCCCGAAACACATATTTTTATGTAAAATTTCGACTTTTGAAAAACCTACTTCTTTCATCAAATCCAATTGGTAATTCATCGATCTGGGAGAATCCTCTTTTTCGATATAATCCAAAACTTTCTGACGATATTCCGTCCCTCCTATTCCTTCCAAATATTCTCCATAACGTTGCCAAGTATATTCGTTCAATAATTCCGTGTCTTGCGTGATCAAATCAGAAATCATCAAACAACCGCCTGATTTCAACAATTTGAATAATTTTGTGAAAGTCGTTTCCCAATCTTGATCGTCACGTAAATGATGCAAAACTGCTCCAGCCAAGATAATATCAAAACTGTTTTCTTCTAAATCTATTTCTCGTATATCGCCCTGTTTGATTTCAACTTTTCCATTTGTTTCTGCCGAAACTCTTTCAAAAGCACGATCCAACATTGGCAAACTCAAATCGACTAACGTACAATTCAAATTTGGCACTTTAGATAACATTTTTAAAGTATAATTTCCAGCTCCACAGCCCACATCCAATACATTTGTAGCATTTGGAACAATACGTTTTGAAGCTTCAGTTATTAATTCCAAAGAAATAGTCGCGTCGATTGTGGCCACTTGTCCAGTTTCTAAGTTTGAAAATCGTTCGACATCATTGTCGAACCGTTCTTTGATTTCTTGAATAGTTGATTTTTTCATGTCTTTAGTTTTTTTTTAACTCTCGCAGATTCAGCAGATTTAGGGGATCTTTTTTGCTATTATATGATCGGAATATTTGTGATTAAGAATGATTTTAATAAAATTAATTAATAATCTGCCCAATCTGCTAAATCTGCGAGAGAATTATTTTTTTATCAAAACTATTTCTTTTATAAATACTTTAAAAATACTATTTTTATCAACAAACAATACTTTAAAGGTATCATGGAATTACGTCACTTAAAATATTTTCTAGTGGTAGCCGAAGAACTGAACTTTACCAAAGCTTCAGAAAAACTTTTTATTTCACAGCCTCCACTAAGTCGACAAATAGCAGAATTGGAAGAAGAACTTCAGGCAAAGCTTTTCATCAGAAACAATAAAAAAGTCGAATTGACCGAAGCTGGAAAATATCTCGAAAAAGAAGCAAAAGACCTCTTTCAGAATCTGGAACGCATTTCTGTTAAAACAAAAAAGATCGCAGAGAATGTTTCGGGCGAATTTAGGATTGCTTATATCAGTTCGATTTATTCTGCCGTTATTTCAGATTTAATCAAACATCTGAAAGCGCAATTTCCGTACGTAAATTTCAAACTTTTCGAGATTTCAACAACCAAACAAATAGAGACTTTAGAACAAGGAAAAATCGAAATGGGAATTATTCGATCCCCAATTCATTCTCCTAAAATAGAATCACATTTATGGTTTAAAGACGGATTTTCATTGGTTTACAATAAAAAATCTATTTTGATAAAATCGGAAAACGAGATTTTAAAATTGAAAGATGAAACGTTTGTATTTTTCAATAAAGATTACGCACCCCATTATCATGAAGTTTTACTCGAGCTTTGCGCATTTTATGGCTTTACACCGAAAATCATTCACGAAGCAAACAACATCAATTCAATAGTACAATTAGTCAAAAACGGATTAGGAATTTCGATTGTTCCCACAAACGTTACCAAAAACAATCAAGATTCTGAGCTTGGTTTTATTGAATTGAAAAAAGTAAATCTTTATACAAATGTTTCGATTATAACCTCTAAAGAGAATGATTCTGAAATCATAAAATCTGCCGTTGATTTTTTATTGAATATAAGTAGTTCACGCTAAGTTTTGTGGTGAAATTAATCTCGCAAAGTCGCAGAGTCGCAAAGTTTTTATTTATAAGTTGCGTCCAGCTTTAGCTGGATGGGCAAATAATTAAGTTTAAAAGGCTTTAGCCAAACAACTACGGATTTAGGCTAAAACCTTTTCTAAATCAACTTTTATACCTCCAGCTAAAGCTGGAGGCAATTCAAAAAAATCCTTTTAATCTTTTAATCTGTGGCTAAAAAACTTTGCGACTCTGCGACTTTGCGAGATTAAATTATAAAAAAACTTTGCGTCTTCGTAGCTATAACAAAAATTCGTTACAATTTAGTACAGAAATCCACATCATAAAAAGATAACTTTTAAATATCTTAGCAAATTCAAATTCTACAATAAAATTTCAATATAAAATGGCTGAGCAATCTTCAATTCAGTGTCCAAACTGCGGAACTCCTATCGATGTAAATGATGTTTTAAAACATCAGCTGGAAGATAGCATCCGTAAAGAATTCCAGCAAAAAGCAAATATTCAAAACCGTGAATTAGAGCTTAAAAATGAGCAATTCGAAAAAGCCAAAGCCGAATTTGAAGCGAAGAAAAAACAAGAAAATGAACTTTTTGCTGAACGTTTAGAACGCGAGAAAAAAACAGCCGAAAAAGAAATTTCTGAAAAACTAAAAGCCAAACTTGAAGAAGAAAATAAAGATCGTTTGCTTTTAATGGAAAAAGAACTCTCTGAAAAATCGGAAAAAATCAGAGAATTAAATAAAATGGAAGGGGAAATCGCAAAATTACAGCGCGAAAAACTGGAAATGAAAGAAGCCATTCAGGCCGAAGCCGAAAAACAATTGAACGCTCAATTGGCTTTGGAACGTGAAAAAATTAGAAAACAGGAAGACGATAAAAACGAGCTGAAATTCAAAGAACTCCAGAAACAGCTTGAAGAACAAAAAAAGCTGACGGAAGAAATGAAACGCAAGCAAGAACAAGGTTCGATGCAATTGCAAGGCGAAGTAATGGAATTAGCAATCGAAGAATGGCTTGCAAACAACTTTCCGCTTGACAGCATCGACGAAATTAAAAAAGGTGCCAATGGCGCTGATTGTCTTCAAGTTGTAAATACAAGAGAACATCAAAACTGCGGCTCTATTTATTACGAAAGCAAAAGAACAAAAGCATTTCAGCCTTCATGGATTGAGAAATTCAAAAATGATATTAGAACCAAAAGAGCCAATATTGGAGTTCTGGTTACCGAAGTTATGCCTTCCGGAATGGACAGAATGGGCATGCGCGACGGAATCTGGATTTGTACTTATGAAGAGTTTAAAGGCTTAAGTGCCGTTTTGCGTCAATCTTTAATTCAGATTAATCAGGCGGTTCAAGCACAGGAAAACAAAGGCGATAAAATGTCGATGTTATATGATTTCTTAACCAGCAACGAATTCCGTTTACAAATTGAAGGAATTGTCGAAGGTTTTACGCAAATGCAAAGCGATTTAGATTCTGAAAAAAGAGCAATGCAAAGAATCTGGAAACAACGAGAAAAACAAATCGAAAAAGTAGTTCATAACACTTTAGGAATGTACGGTTCAATTCGCGGTATTGCTGGAAATGCGGTTCAAAGTGTGAAAGCTTTGGAATTGGATTTTATTGAAGGGGAATCAGGAGATGAAAATCCAGAAGAATTGTTTGAATAGGTATTTTAATCAAAATGATAAAGGCTTTGTAATAAAATCAAAGCCTTTTGCGTTAACTACCCTTTTGTAAAAACTAATATTGCATCAAATCGATCAGATAAAACAAGTTTATTATCTATAATTGAATAATTTGACGTTGTTTTTAGCAATTTCAAGAACTCGTCTTCTTTCCTTGAAACGGGGCATTTATTAGTTTCAACATTAATATTCAAAAATTGAATTTCATCTTTCCTATAATAAAACACGTTCCCATTAATTTCATTACAACCTGTATTTCCTTTAAATGTTTGTAAAGTATTTCCAATTGTAATTTTCGGAATTTTATTTTGAAATTCACTTCTTTGTACCGTCTTCCCATTTAATTCATTTAAAACCCAAGTTTGGAGCAATTTTTTATCTATTACTAACGAAGTTGCATGCAAATTTGTATTTTTTGCGGTTTTACAACCACACACTATAAATGCAACAATTAATAATACAAAACTTTTTTTCATTTTAAACATATATACAAAATCAAGCTTGTAAAAATAGGTTCAAAATGAAATTGGTAAAATCCCTGAAAGTCTTTTTTAAAATACTTTAAGACATTTTTAAATTTAAAAATTCTAATCCACCTTCTTAAAAACAGCCAATTTACCTGAAGGATTCAACAAAATCAATTGATTATTTCCAATAGAATAAGTAGTTGTGCTCTGCAAAGCTTTCGTAAATTCTCCCTCTTTATTTCCTTGAGGACAGGCCATAAGAGTCGAAAGAACTTTAGAAAAACGCAATAAATCCTTTTCATAAAAAATAGAACCGCTTATTGCATTACAGCCACCATAACCTGAAAACCTATTCTCAGCCGAATTAATTTCGATTCGCGGCATTTCTTTCTGGAAATCAGTTGCAAAAACTTTGTAACCGTTTAGCTCTTCCAAGACCCAAATATCATGAAGTCGATAATCGGTTAAATATTTTCCACATCCACTCAACTTTTTCGTTTCTAATTCCGAATTATTTTTGATTTCAACTTTTACACTATAAGGCGAAATCGCACCAGACATCGAATCTTGGCAATCCAACTGTTGAATTGTAATGGTTGCTGAAGCAGATTCATTGCTAACATTATACATCTTTACATTAGCATCCATTGCTTTAATGGCTTCCACAGGAGGAAAAGTTATTTTTTCTTTTCCAGGAATTAATGATGTAAAAACAATTTCCTCATTCCCTATTTTGATTCCCCAAAACGGTTCGTTTCCTGTTCCTTTAAAATAATATGTTAAATCCTCCTCTGTTGAGCTTACTGAAGATGTTGTGCCAGATTCTTTGCTTGCAGTCGTTTTACAGCCTATCATTAAAACTGATAACAACAATATTGAAAGTATTTTTCTCATAAGATTTTAGTTTAAAAATATTCTTCTTAGTAAAACAAATGTAAAATTCTTATGAATTTACGACATTTTTTTGAAACGCTTATTTAGAATCCTTTCAAATTTTAAAAAACCAAATCACTTTAAAATCATTCAGAACCCGCGCTGCGTAAAAGATTACTAAAAAATACGTAGTAACAAAAACTTTTATCTACTTAAAAAATAAACATATTACGTATTTTATAAGTATAAATACTTATATTTGCGTAGTAATACTTAATTAAAGAAATCATGATTAGAGTAATAGTAGTTGGAAACGGCATGGTTGGTTATAAATTTTGCGAAAAATTCGTTGCAAAATCAGGACAAGAAAAGTATCAAATCACTGTATTTGGAGAAGAACCAAGACGTGCCTACGATCGCGTTCATTTAAGTGAGTACTTTGGAGGAAAAACAGCAGATGACTTATCATTGTCAACAACTGAATGGTACGCTGAAAACAAAATTATTCTAAACACATCAGAGTTAATTACAGATATAAATCGTGATGTAAAAACAATTCACACACACTTAGGCAAAACACATACGTACGACTACTTAGTTTTAGCTACAGGTTCTTCAGCTTTTGTTCCCCCAATTGAAGGTGTCGAAAAAGAAGGTGTTTTTGTATATCGAACCATTGAAGATTTAGACGCAATTATGGCCTACGCCAAAAAAATAAAGCAAAAAGGAGCTACAGAAGCCGCTGTTTTAGGTGGAGGTCTATTAGGATTGGAAGCTGCAAAAGCAGTTCGAGATTTAGGATTGAATCCGCATGTGGTGGAATTTGCGCCACGTTTGATGCCGAGACAATTGGATCAAGGCGCGAGTGATATGCTTCAGTCAAAAATTGAAGAATTAAACATTGGAATTCATCTTAACAAAGCAACACAATATATTGACGGAAAAGAAAGTATAACAGGAATGATGTTTGCAAACGACGAATTGTTAAAAGTAGACATGTTGGTTATATCTGCCGGAATTAAACCTCGCGACGAACTGGCAAGAGTTTCTGGTCTTGAAGTTGGTGTACGAGGCGGAATTGTGGTAAACAATCAAATGCAAACATCAGATCCTTCTATTTTTGCGATTGGTGAAGCGGCGCTTTACAACCATAACATTTACGGACTTGTTGCGCCAGGCTACGAAATGGCTGATGTAGCCGCTGAACAAATCTTAAATGGTGAAAAAACCATGAGAGAAACCATCGATATGTCAACACAATTGAAATTAATTGGTGTTGAAGTTGCGAGTTTTGGTGATCCTTTTATTGAAAACAATGACGTTACCGCTATTATTTATGAGAATAAATTAAGTGGAGTTTATAAAAGAATCAACGTTACAAAAGATTCTAAAAAATTGTTAGGGGGAATTTTAGTTGGAGATTCCAGCGATTACAATTCACTTTTCCAGATTTACATCAACGAAATGACATTGCCTAAAAATCCAGAAGATTTGATCTTAGGTTCTCGCGACGGCTTAGAAGGCTCATCTTTAGGAAGCGTAATGGATTTGCCAGATACAGCCGTAATCTGTTCTTGTGAAAATGTTACCAAAGGCGCTATATGCCGCAAAATTTTAGATGAAAGCTGTTCTTCACTTTCAGATGTTGTCAAAGCAACCAAAGCAACTTCAGGCTGTGGAGGATGCAAACCAATGGTTTCTGATTTGGTAAAAGCAACTCAAAAATCTTTAGGAAAAGAAGTAAAAGAAGTCATCTGCGAGCATTTCAGCTACACGCGTCAGGAATTATTTGATTTGGTGAAAATCAACAAATACGAGAATTTCTACGACGTTTTAGATCATCATGGAAAAGGCGACGGATGCGAAATCTGTAAACCTGTAGTAGCTTCAATTTTCTCCAGTATTTACAATGATACAGCAAACAAACACGTCACAACGCAAGATACAAACGACAGATTTTTAGCAAACATTCAAAGAAACGGAACGTATTCTGTAGTTCCAAGAGTTGCCGGAGGAGAAATTACTGCCGAAAAATTAATCGTAATTGGCGAAGTGGCGAAACAATTCGATTTGTACACTAAAATCACTGGAGCACAAAGAGTTGATTTATTCGGAGCACATTTGAGCGATTTGCCAAAAATCTGGAAAATATTAATCGATAATGGTTTTGAAAGCGGTCATGCCTATGGAAAATCACTTCGTGCCGTAAAAAGCTGTGTCGGAAACGCTTGGTGCCGTTACGGAATGGACGACAGTGCTGGATTTGCGATAGAATTGGAAAATAGATATAAAGGAATTCGTTCTCCTCATAAACTAAAAGGTGGAGTTTCTGCCTGCATTCGCGAATGCGCCGAAGCCCGCGGAAAAGATTTCGGATTAATCGCTGTCGAAGGCGGATGGAATTTATACATCGCAGGAAATGGCGGTGCAAATCCAAAACACGCAGTTTTATTGGCTGAGAAAATCGACAAAGAAACAGTTATCAAATACATGGACAGATTTTTAATGTATTATATCCGCACCGCTGGCCCGCTTATTAGAACTTCAACTTGGTTGGAAAAACTAGACGGCGGTTTAGATTATCTAAAGCAAGTAATCATCGAAGACAGTTTAGGAATCTGCGAAACGCTTGAAGCTGAAATGCAGACTCTTGTAAATACTTTTGAATGCGAATGGAAACAAGTTCTAGAAAAACCAAGATTATTGAAACGTTTCAATCATTTTGTGAACTCAGACGAAAAAGACGATAACGCCGTTTTTGTTCCGCTAAGAGATCAAAAAATGCCAAAAGCCTGGTCGTAAATATATTTTTAAACACATAGAGACATAGATCCAAAAAATACAAAAAGGCGTTTCACTTATTTAAAACACACATAGCTATGTGTTAAGAAACGAGTTTCTTTTAAATATTTCTTTTTTCAAACTATAAATCTATGTTTCTATGTGTTTAAAATTAAAGCCACAGATTACAAGAATTACAAGGATTAAAAAGATTATAAATAAAATCTGCTCAAATCTGCAAAATCTACGTAAAAAAAATAAGCTCCAAAAAAAGAAAAAAAAATAATTAAACGTTTGCTGTCCTTCTTACCCTCTTTTTTACTGCGCCATCAAATCTCTCTTGATTGTAAAAAGAGGGCTAAGAAACAGGAAATCAAAACTCAATCAAAATGGAAGAAATCTTAAATCAATACGAAACAGTTCATGCGAGCGACGCAACAATTTGGTTCAAAGCTGGTAAAGTAGAAGATTTTCCAACCAACCGAGGAGGCTGTATCAAATACAAAAACAAACAAATCGCGATTTTTAATTTTGCGCGTCGTAATGCATGGTACGCTTGCCAAAATGCGTGTCCACACAAAATGGAAATGGTTCTTTCAAGGGGAATGACAGGTTCTGCCGATGATATTCCGAAAATCGCTTGCCCAATGCATAAAAAAACCTTTTCACTTGTTGACGGCACGAACTTAAATGGTGAAGATTACAGCATTGCAACTTACCCAGTCAAGATTGTAGAAGACGAAGTTTTTGTTGGCTTTGTAGATTAGGCTTTTAAGAAGCAAGAAACAAGAAACAAGAAGCAAGATTTGAAAAACTTGGATAGTCTTTCTTCTTGCTTTCAACTTTCAACTTTCGACTTTCGACTTTCGACTTTCGACTTTCAACTTTCAACTTTCAACTTTTCAACTTTCAACTTCCGACTTTCAACTTTCAACTTTCGACTTTCGACTTTCCCACTAATTTACGTATCTTTGAAATCTATTAACCGACCAAAATGACTACACCTTTCCAAAAAGCAAGTGAATGGATTGATGCTGAAAACGCTCAGGATCCAAACATCGAATTAGATCAAAACACCGAATATCCAAAAGAATTATTATATTCGAACAGGATGTATGAAAAACTGATGCAGTTTGAACCAAATGCTTCAGAAGAAGTTCAGATCGCCTCAAAAGCACAGCACATATGCCGTTGGAAAGTGGCTCGTGAATCCTATCCAATGGATCGAGTGGGTTATTTGAAATGGAGAGAAGAATTGAAAAAATTCCATGCCAAAACTACCGCAGAAATATTAGAAAAAGCGGGATACAATCAAACTTTCATCGATCGTGTTTCTTTCTTAATTGAAAAAAAACTGCTTAAAAAAGACGCAGAAACTCAATTACTAGAAGACGTAATTTGTTTAGTGTTTTTAGATTACTACTTAGAACCTTTTGTTCATAAACATGACGAAGAAAAGCTGAAAAACATCATCAAAAAAACCTGGGATAAAATGTCAGATAAAGGACATCAGGAAGCTTTAAAAATCAAATATTCTGAAGAGAACTTAAACCTAATAAAAGCTTCTTTAGGATTGTAAAAAGATATGAAAAAAAGCAATCAGGAAGCTGCAGAAAAAATCACTTTCAAAAATTTACGTCGACTGTATTTTTTTGCGCTTCTCACTATTGCCTTAACGATAATTGTTAGTCAATTTCTGGTTCAATACAATCTTAATCAGCAGCTCAGCGATTCTAAGATTATTAATTTCTCTGGCAAACAAAGAATGCTGAGCCAGAAAATTGTCAAAGAAGTTTTGATTTTACATTACCTTTCTGATTCGGCTACAGCCAAAAAAACTTCGCATTTAAAAGAAGTTTTAGCACTTTGGAAAAAGAACCAAAACGCGCTTGAAAACGGCAGTGACAGCCTGGCTTTTCCAAAGGAAAAATCAGAAACACTTTCTAAATTGTATCTGGAAATCAATCCGATTTTCAATAAAATTGCACAAACTACAGATTCATTTTTGCTGAATTTACAGCAGAAAAAAACGACTTCTGAAAGCCAAAAACTGGTTCAGATTATTTTGGAAAACGAAGGAACTTTCCTTTCGAAAATGAATCAAATAGTAACCCAATACGATCTCGAAGCTCACGAAAAAGTAACCGAACAACGCCGAATTGAATATTGGATTTTTGGTTTTACACTTTTGGTTCTTCTTTTGGAATTCTTTTTCATTTTCAAACCAACTAACAAGAAAATTGAAAGATTGATTGCCCAGCTTTTATCTTCTGAAAAGAAAGCTTTAAAACTGGCCTACGACACCGAAATCATTAGCGAAATCAAAGAAAACTCGGTAAAAGAATTAAAATCGCTCAATTATGCGATGGAAAATACGTTATTGTATTGCCGAATTTCCCCGGACGGTTCGATTATTCATATTGGAGAAAAATTTGCTAAACTTTTAAATTACACCAAGTTTTCATCCAACAAAAAATTCTCTGAAGTATTGACAGAAGATGAAAAAGAACAGGTCAATTTTGATCGTTTGATTTTCGAAAAACAGCGAAGTGGCTGGCAGGGCGAAATCAAAATTGTAAACAAAGACGAAAAAGAAATTTGGCTTGATTTATCGATGGTTCCTGTAATGATCAAAAAAGACGAACTTGAACTTTTGATTGTTTGTTTCAACATCACCGAACGTAAAAAAGCGCAACGTGAAGTTGAACGTTTAAACCTTGAAAACACAACTGAAAAAATCAACCAACAAAAGATTATTTCAAGCAGAATTGTTGAAAATCAGGAAAACGAACAAAACCGAATCGCCAAAGAAATTCACGACGGAATTGGTCAAATGCTAACAGGTTTAAAATTTAGTCTGGAAAGCATCAATCTGGATGATAGAGAAAAATCAGAACAAAAAATCGAGTATTTAAAGAAACTTTCACTTGACATTATAAAAGGTGTTCGCACGGCAACCTTCAACCTAATGCCACCAGAATTAAGTGATCACGGAATCGTTTCTTCTTTAGCAAAACTTACACAAGAACTTTCAAAACTTACCGGAAAAGAAATCCTTTTTTATAACAAAACCGATTTCAACCAGCGTCTAGATTCTTTAATCGAAATCAACATTTACCGTCTTACTCAAGAAGCCATCAACAACGCCATCAAATACGCTGAATCGTCACATATAATTGTGCAGCTTTCTCACAGCGAAACGCTTTTAAGCATCATTGTAGATGACAACGGAAAAGGCTTCGACGTCAATTCAGTCCACAAAAAACGCAATAGCGAATCCGGAATGGGACTTTTATTTATGAAAGAAAGAATCCAATACATCAACGGACGCGTTTTCATGAACTCCATCCCGGGCGAAGGAACGAGAATTACGTTCAATATCCCGATTCTCAAATAATGTGGCAATGTGCCAATTTGATAATTAGATAATTACTTAAAGCATCTTAAAAAATTATCTAATTGTCGCATTGACTAATTATCTAATTAAACGTTTGTCAGGCTGAGCGAAGTCGAAGCCCCCGCAAAGTAAATCATTTTCTAATTGCCACATTATCTAATTAATTAGGGCGAGACAGCATTAGAAAAAGCGGGCAAACAAACTTTGCGCATATTCGCCCACTTTCCCTAATACTGTCGGGCTATCCGCTCCGCCACGGCGGATTGCTCCTATCCCTCTCGCGGGCAATCGTTTTCAAAAAACATTTTGATTTTTACATTTACAAAACAATCCAAATCAATTGCCTCCAGCTTTAGCTGGAGGTTACAAAAAAGTACCAAGAAGGGCTTTAGCCAAATGCATAAGTTTGGCTAAAGCCCTATCTTTTGTCTCCAAAAACCTCCAGCTAAAGCTGGAGGCAATTTAAAACCAAACTTTGTAGAAGAGTTTAAGACTTTGAAAAAAATCTACATACGTTTGTCAGGCTGAGCGAAGTCGACGCACACGCAAGTAGCTCTACAAAGATTGGTAATTTAGATTTTGAAGTTTCTTAGCGCGGGCTTCGACTTCGCTCAGCCTGACAATCCTATATTCAATTTGGAATTTGGAGTTTTAATATTCGAATTTACCCCAAGGATCTCTAATGATTTTTTAATATTGGCATTTGGATTTTCAAAAATTGGAATTTACTTTTAAAAAAAGTACGTATATTAGCATCTTCTTTATAGATGAATATACGTAAAAATTGAGAATCAAAATTAAGTAAACTATGAGCAATATCATTCGTGTAGTATTAGCAGATGACCATGTTTTTGTTAGAGACGGAATCAAATCTTTACTTGAAAACGAAGCAAACATCGAGGTTGTAGGCGAAGCAATTGATGGTGCAGATGCGCTTGAAGTTGTTGCGACAACAAATCCTGATTTACTTATAGTAGATATTCGTATGCCAAACTTTACTGGCATCGAGGTAGTAGAAAAACTTAGAAATGAAAAAAACACTGTAAAAATCATCATGCTTTCGATGCACGAATCAGAAGAATATGTATTGAAATCTATAAAAGCTGGAGCTGATGGATATTTGCTAAAAGGTTCAAGTAAAGAAGAGTTCCTAAAAGCTTTACACAGTGTCGCTGCAGGAGGGAAATATTTCAGCGGAGATATTTCTTCTATATTAATTGGTCAATTGACTAATTCATCAACATCATTGGAACCTAAACAAACTTTGGGCGAAGAAATGATGATTACTAAAAGAGAAAAAGAAATCCTAACTCTTCTTTTATCCGGAAAAGGAAACAAAGAAATCGCTGAAGCGCTTGATATCAGTAAACGAACTGCCGAAGTACACCGTTTTAATCTGATGAAAAAATTGAAAGTGAAAAACTTAATGGAACTTTCTAATAAAGCGGCTGAGTATTCCTTAATCTAAAAAATACGTATAAATACGTAATTATTTTTCAAAAACTGCGTTTTAGCAGGTTTTTACTAAGTTATAGTACTTATTTTTACATAAAAATATAAGTACTATGAAAAATACAAACTCACTATCGCAATCACACAAAATTTTATTTTTGAACACATTGGCCTTTACAGTGTGTTTTGCCTGTTGGACTTTAAATGGGGTTCTGGTAACCTTTTTAGTTGATAATGGAATTTTCCATTGGGATGTTATTCAAGTTGGATGGCTTTTGGGTATTCCAATTTTAACGGGATCAATCATGCGTCTGCCAATTGGAATTCTGACGGATAAATTTGGCGGGAAATATGTTTTTTCACTCTTATTACTGCTTTGCTCGATTCCGCTATTTCTCCTTCCCTACGCTGACAGTTTTGCTATGTTTGCCTTACTAAGCTTCTTATTTGGAATGGTGGGAACCAGTTTTGCAGTAGGAATCGGTTACACTTCGATCTGGTATCCAAAAGAATGGCAAGGGCGTGCGCTTGGAATCTTCGGAATGGGAAATGCCGGCGCAGCAATTACGACCTTTTTAGCACCATCATTATTAAACCATTTTTCTGTAAATGATCCGCAAAACGGCTGGAAAGTGCTGCCTGTAATCTATGCTATTTCATTAGTAGTAATTGGTGTTGCCTTTTTAATTTTTGCTCAAAATAAAAAAATAGAAAGCAGTGGCAAATCGATTTCTCAAATGCTTACTCCTTTAAAATCAGAAAGAGTTTGGCGTTTTGGAGCCTATTATTTCTTAGTTTTCGGATGTTTTGTTGCCTATTCACAATGGTTGTTGCCAAACTTCATGAACGTTTATCAAACCAGTTTAGTTATGGGCGGTTTGTTTGCAACTATGTTTAGTTTGCCTTCTGGAGTAATTAGAGCATTTGGAGGATATTTGTCTGATAAATTCGGCGCTAGAAAAGTAATGTATTGGGTTTTAGGCTCTTCAGTAATCCTAAGTGCCTTATTATCCATTCCAAAAATGGAAATCACCACTTCTGGTCCCGGAATATTAGCTGCTAAAAAAGGCGTTGTAAACGAAATCAACGATAAAACCATAAAAGTTGGTGATAAAGAATATCCAATTGCGCAAAAAAAGGCTAATACCAATGAAAGCACTATTTTCCCAACCACATCAAGCTGGCAGGATGTTGTGGTCGCTCACAATCAAAGCGTGGCAAAAAAAGAACTAATTGCAAAGGGTGTTACTGTTATTAAATTTGATGCCAATATGTGGGTATTTCTAGTATTGGTAATTCTAATTGGAATTTCTTGGGGAATCGGAAAAGCTGCGGTTTACAAACATATTCCAGAATATTTTCCTAAAGACGTTGGCGTAGTAGGCGGAATGGTTGGAATGATTGGCGGTTTAGGAGGATTCTTTGGTCCTATTATCTTCGGATATTTGTTGACCGCAACTGGAATCTGGTCAAGTTCATGGATTTTTATATTGCTGTTCTCAACTGGTTGTTTGGTTTGGATGCATTATATCATCACCAAAAAAGTAAAAGAGAAAAAAGTAATATTAGAAAAACCAACTAAAGAGCAACAACTTACTCCTGCGATGAATTAAGAAACCAAAAAAATATTGAACAATACTAGCAAAGGCTTATTTTTCTTATAAATTTACGCCCGAAGAAAAAATCACCAAACCCATGAAACAAATCAAAACCATAATTCTATTGCTTCTAGGATCTACTGCCTTACTTCAGGCACAGGAACTAGACGTAAATTTACAGATAAGGCCTCGTTTTGAATATCGCAATGGCTACAAGACGCTTTTGCCTTACGGTCAAGAAGGTACATCGCAAATTTCACAACGTTCACGTTTAAACTTCAACTACAAGCAAGAAGATTTAATCTTAAAATTAACATTACAAAATACCCGAACATGGGGAGATGTTGTTCCAAACGCAGTTGCTGACAAAAATGGCGTTGCGGTTTTTGAAGCTTGGGCACAATATAATTTCACCGAAAAATGGAGTGCACGATTAGGTCGTCAAGTGCTATCTTATGACAATCAACGTATTTTAGGAGAACAAGACTGGGGACAACAGGCGCAAAGTCATGATGCGTTAACAGTTTCCTTTCATAACGAAACTCAAAAGTTAGACTTTGGAGGCGCTTACAATTCAACTGCCGAAAATATAGTACAAACACCATACACAGTTGCTAGCTATAAAGCGTTACAATATGCTTGGTACCATAATCAATTCAACACTGATTTAGGATTGAGTTTCTTATTGCTTAATACAGGTTACGAATATGCAAATGCACAATCAAAATTATTAGTGGATTACAAACAGACTTTTGGCCCGTATTTAACTTATAAAAAAGGCAAAATCGATACGAACTTTTGGTTGTACGGACAAACCGGAAAAAGTACTGACAAACAAGTGAGTGCCTGGAATGCAGCTGCTAATTTTGGATACAACATTACAGATGCTTTCAAAGCTGGTTTGGGCTACGAATTTCTATCAGGAAAAGCTACAAATGACGGAAGTCCAGTAATCAAATCGTTTAATCCTATTTTTGGAACCAACCACGGATTTAATGGTTATATGGATTATTTTTATGTTGGAAATCACTTAAACAGCGTTGGTTTGCAAGATGCTTTCCTAAAATTAAATTACAATGTAAACAAGTGGCAATTTGCTTTGATTCCACATGTGTTTTTAGCTGCTGCTGATGTTGTTACGCCTGTAAATGAAAAATTAGACTCGTATTTAGGAACTGAGATTGACGCTACTTTTGGATATAACTTCAAAAAAAATATTACAGTTACAGGTGGTTATTCTCAAATGTTTGGATCTAGCACTTTAGAATTTATTAAAAACGGAGATGCCAATCATACTAACAATTGGGCTTGGTTGATGATTTCTGTAGATCCCAAAATTTTTAGCTGGAAAAAATAATTTTTCTTCAAAATTAACTTCTAAAAATTACCCTTTTTCAAAATCGAAAAAGGGTATTTTTTTTTGTCTTACAAAATCGTTTTATATACATTAATTATTTATATTTGAAGCGATTAAGAACCCCAAATTCTATCCAAATGAAACCATTTCTAAAATTATCTTTGCTGACATTTATTGTCACGCAAACAGGCATCGCTGAAAAGTACGATGATGCCTTAGTTTCTAAAAACTCTGAAATTAATTTTGCAAAAACGCAAAAAAGAGGCATTAAGAAAAACAACATTGTTTATTATGTTGAAAATGATTTGCAAACCATTTCTGCTTACAAAAGGAAGAAATTAAAATGGCAGACCAATGTCATTTCAGTTTGTGGAAAACCAAAAAATGGAAATCCTGAAATTAGGTATGTTGGTTACAACACAAACAAACTACTTATTGTAATGGGAAAACATCATTTTGCAGAAATTGACGTTAATTGTGGCACGACAAGACTTGTTGGTTAAGAGTAGAATTATGATTAAAATACAGCTTTAATTTGCCTTTTTTCAATTTGAAAAAAGGCATTTTTTGTTTTTGAAGAAACTGATTTTAAATCTCTAAAATAATTATATTTGGTCAGCATTTCAGCTACTTATTTTCTTAAAAGCTATTTTATACATGAAACTCATCGCTTGGAATTGTAATATGGCATTCAGAAAAAAAGCAGAATTTCTTCTAGCTTACCATCCTGATATTGCTGTAATTTCTGAGTGTGAAAGTCCTGAAAAATTAAAATTTCCAACTAAAATACAAACACCAAAAGATACTCTTTGGTTCGGTACAAATCCAAATAAAGGAATTGGCGTTTTTTCTTATGGCGATTATCGATTTCGGCTTCTAGATTGTCATAACCCAGATTTCAAAAATATTTTGCCAATTGCCGTTACTGGTGGAAAAATTGATTTTATTTTGTTTGCCATCTGGGCAAATAATCCTAGTGATAAAGATGGCGCTTACGTAACGCAGATTTGGAAAGCGATTAATTACTACGAAGATTTAATCAAAGAAACCCAAACCATTTTAATTGGTGATTTCAACAGCAATACAATTTGGGACAAACCGCGTCGCGAAGGCAATCATACAACCGTGGTAAATAAATTAGCCGAAAAGAACATCTTCAGCACTTATCATAACTACTTCAATCAAATTCAAGGCAAAGAAGAGCATCCAACTTTATATCTTTATAGACACGAAAACAAACCCTATCATATGGATTATTGTTTTGCTTCAAATGATTTTATGGAAGTTTTGGAAAGTGTCGAAGTCGGAAATTATAAAGATTGGACAATGTATAGCGATCACAAACCTTTAATAATTAATTTCAATATATAAACCAAATGAACAACTGGACTCAAAGATGGGACGACCGTTACAAAACCGAAGATTTCGCATACGGCACAGCACCAAACAATTATTTACAAGAACAAATCGAAAAAATAAATCCCGGCGCTATTCTTTTTCCTGCCGAAGGCGAAGGACGAAATGCTGTTTTCGCTGCACAATTAGGCTGGGAAGTTTCAGCTTTTGATATTAGTGAAGAAGGAAGAAACAAAGCACTTCGTTTAGCAAAAAACAATGATGTTTCGATTGATTATCAAGTTGGAGAATTAGAAACTTTAGATTTTCATAACGAACAATTTGATGCGATTGCTTTAATTTATGCCCATTTTCCGGCAACGATAAAATCTGAAATTCATAGACAACTCGACCAACTTTTGAAAAAAGGCGGCATTATTATTTTTGAAGCTTTCAGCAAAAAGCATTTAGAATACGTAACAAAAAATGAAAAAGTTGGCGGACCAAAAGACATAGAATCTTTATTTTCAATCGAAGAAATCAAAGCTGATTTTCCAAATTATGAAATCATCGAATTAGAAGAAAAAGAAATCGAACTCAACGAAGGTTTATTCCATAACGGAACGGGTTCTGTAATCCGATTTGTGGGAAGAAAAAAATAAAAACACGACGTAGAGACGCACTGTAGTGTGTCTCTACAAAAAAATATTTCTGCATGTTCAAAAAACCATTAAAAATTTTTCTTGCAATAATAGTTTTTATGGGATTCTTAATCTCATATTTACTAAGCGATTTTAATCCTATTTATCAGAATAATGGATTTGTACACCTCTCAAACAAATTGAAAGAAGCACAAAGTGAGGATTTAAGTTCCTTTGTTAAAATTCAAACTGAAATTTACAAGAAAATGGAAGATCCAAAATGTCCTTGTGAAATTGCAACAAATTATATTGGTTCTTTTAGTGTTTACAGACATGGATATTCACCAACAAAATCACTTTATCAATTAAAAATTAAAAGAAAATATTCCAAGATGGATTGTTTTAAATTTCTTCTTCTAAATACTGATTTTAAACATGTATACGCAGATTCCACACGCAAAACTTTTGGTGTCAAAGAAGCTTCAAAATTCTATTTTAATAAAGATATTAAGGAATTAAACGAAAAAGAAGTACTAACTATAATTGCGATGTTAAAAAATCCAAGTCTCTATGATCCGATTAGAAATAAAGAAGGTTTAAAAAACAGAGTTCGAGTATTAGAGAGAATTTTACATAAATAAACATCTTATAACCTTTACAACTTTGTCTCTTTGTAACTTTGTCACTCTTTTAAAAATATTTATGCTCCATAATCTCAGAACGTAATTCTGAAACTTCCAAAATCCCAACACGTTTTCCTTCCGTTTTAATCAGAGCTTCTTTTTTAAGGCTAGACAAAATACGAATCGCCTGTTCTTCCGTCGTTCCGGCAAAATCTGCAATTTCCTTTCGCGAAAGCTCAATATCAATAAAACCATTTACCTGTCCGAATTTACGATAGATATAAAGCAGTAAATCAATTACACGTTCGCGGACATTCATGTGCGCAATCTTTCGGATATTGTTTTCGCTTTTGTTTAATTCTTCTGCATAAAACAACATTAAAGCATAAGTAAATTCAGGAACATGCTGTAAAATTTCCATCATAGTTTCGTTGCTGAAATTGCACAAAACCGTATCTTCCAAAGCATAAGCACCAATCAAATAACGTTTGCTCGTTCCGAATCCACGGAAACCAATAGTGTCGCCATTTGTAGTCAAACGCACAATTTGTTCACGTCCGTTAATTCCGGTTTTAACCGTTTTTACTTTTCCTGAACAAACAAAATAAAGACCTTGCAACGGTGCGCCTTCTGTAATAAACTGCTGCGATTTTTTGCAGACAAAACTATGTTTCTTCGATACATATTGCTTCATTTTCTCTAAATGCAAATGTTTTTTAATGAAACAATTTTCATTGGCACAATTATAACAAATAGATTGTTCTTCTTTCATGAGTTCCATTTTTCTGCCTTAAACGTATTTTTTGCTCCTAGTTTCTTTTCCTCAAAAATAATAAAAATAAAATTAAAAAATACGTATTTATACTTAAAAAATACTTATTTTTGTTTCAAGTTAACTAAGTGATTTATTTAAAACCGAACTGTAATGCAAAGTACCAAGATCAAAACTACCTGTTCCTACTGTGGCGTTGGCTGCGGAATAATCGTGACCAACGATGCTAAAAATGGTGTAATGGTCGAAGGTGATAAAGATCATCCTGTTAATAAAGGAATGTTATGTTCTAAAGGAATGAACCTGCACTACGTAGTTAATGACACCTCTGACCGAATTTTATATCCGGAAATGCGCGGAAGCAAAAATTATCCGTTAGAACGCGTTAGTTGGGATACCGCTCTTGACCGCGCCGCAGCTGTTTTTTCTTCTATCATAAAAAAACATGGACCAGACAGCGTTGGATTTTATATTTCGGGACAATGTTTAACCGAAGAATATTACTTAGTCAATAAATTGGTAAAAGGCTTTTTGAAAACCAACAACATCGATACCAATTCAAGACTTTGTATGAGTTCGGCAGTTGTGGGTTATAAAAAGACATTTGGCGAAGATTCTGTACCAATTGCTTATGATGATATTGAACTTGCCGATACTTTTTTAATAACAGGCGCAAATCCGGCTTGGTGCCACCCTATTCTATTCAGGCGATTAGAAAAACACAAAGAGAAAAACCCGAAAACTAAAATAATTTGTATCGATCCAAGACGAACAGATACTGCCGCTTTCGCTGATTTGCATTTGCAGATTATTCCTGGTTCAGACATTATTTTATATCATGCTATTGCCAGACGCATTATCGAAAAAGGTTATGTCGATCATGATTTCGTTAAAAATCACGCTGAAAATTTCAAACAATACAAAGATTTAGTTTTAGGTACTTCGCTTGAAAAAGCTTCGAAACTTTGCGGCATTTCTGTAAACGATATTAAGCTTGCTGCAGACATCATCGGAAAAGCAAAAGGATTCATTTCGCTTTGGGCAATGGGACTCAATCAAAGTGCTGTTGGTGTTGATAAAAATACAGCTTTGCTGAATTTATCTCTTTTAACCGGACAAGTTGGAAAATCGGGTTCTGGACCGTTTTCATTAACAGGTCAGCCAAATGCAATGGGCGGACGCGAAGTGGGCGGCATGGCAACACTTTTAGCTGCGCACAAAGACATTGCAAACCCGATACATCGAAAAGAAGTTGCCGACTTTTGGGGTGTTGACGAGATTTCAGATAAACCGGGTTTAACCGCAACAGAAATGTTTGAAGCCTTAGAATCTGGTAAAATGAAGGCCGTTTGGATTATTTGCACCAATCCGTTGGTAAGTTTACCCGATTCGAGAAGAGCCGAAAAAGCACTTCAAAATGCCAAATTCGTTGTAGTTCAGGATATTTCGCATAATGCCGATACAGCCAAATTTGCTGATTTATTATTGCCTGCCGCAGGTTGGCTGGAAAAAGAAGGAACAATGACCAATTCGGAGCGTCGTATTTCTTATTTACCAAAAGGAATTAATGCTCCGGGAGAAGCTTTACCAGATATCGAAATTCTAATTCGCTTTGCGAAAAAAATGAATTTCAACGGCTTCAATTTCAACAGTGCCGAAGAAATTTATAAAGAGCATTGTGCGCTCACTAAAAATACTAACATTGATATTTCGTTTCTAAATTATAACCGTTTAAAGACCGAAGGAACTTTTCAGTGGCCCGTTCCTGATTATAATCATCCGGGAACTCCTAGATTATTTACAGATAAAAAATTCTATACGCCTTCTGGAAAAGCGATTTTCAATTTGCCTGTTTCTATCGAAAATACTTCGGTTCAGCCAAATGACGAATTCCCGTTTATTTTAACAACAGGAAGAATTCGTGATCAATGGCACACAATGACGAAAACAGGAAAAGTGTCAAGATTATTAACCCATATTCCGAGTCCGGTTCTGGAAATAAATCCGATTGATGCTTTTAAAAATGACATTAAAAACGGTGATATTGTTACGGTTACGAGTAAAAACGGAGAAGTTCGTGTAAAAGCAAAAGTTACCGATTCGATCAAAGAAAAAGTCGTTTTCCTGCCAATGCATTGGGGAAAACAACTTGAAAATGATTTAAATAGAACCAATAATTTAACGAATACTGTCGTTGATCCAATTTCAAAAGAACCTGATTTTAAGTTTACAACCGTTTCGATTAAAAAATATGTAAAGCCATTTCAGAAAATTGCGATTGTTGGCGCTGGAGCGGCTTCTTTCCGATTTATTCAAAACTATCGCGAATTCAATTCAACAGATGAAATTATTGTTTTTTCTAATGAAGTAAATCCGTTTTATAACCGTGTTTTGCTTCCTGAATATATGACGGGAGAATTTAGTTGGGAACAACTTTTAAAAGTAAAAGACGGCGAAGCTTTCAGTAAGTTGAAAATCACTATGAAAGCTGGAGTGGCAATTGAAAAATTAGACCCAAAGCAAAAAACAATTATAGATAGTCAAGGCGAAATTCATACTTTCGATTCGTTGATTATGGCTACTGGAAGCCGTCCTTTTGTGCCAGAAAATGCGCAACTTCATCTTCCTGGCCGATTTACCGTTAGAAAAAAAGAAGATGCCGATCGTTTGAAAAAGCATTTGGACAGCACCAATCTTCCACCCGAAGAACAACATGTCGTAATTATCGGTGGCGGATTATTAGGATTAGAATTAGCCGCAGCCTTAAAACATAAAAAAGTAAAAACTACTATTATTCAGCGTGCTTCGCGTTTGATGGAACGCCAATTAGACCGAATTTCAAGCAAATTATTGGCCGAAGAAGTACAACTTCGTGATATTCAGATTTATTTTGATAATGAAGTCAGTACGGTTTTTGAAACTGATAACCCAAATGAAATCGAGATTGCTTTAAAGAGTGGCAAAATCATAACGGCAAATGCCATCGTATATACAATTGGAACTATTCCGAATATTGAAATCGCCCGAGAAAGCGGTTTAGCCTGCGGACGTGGTGTAAAAGTAAATCAGTATTTGCAGACTTCAAATCCAAATATTTTTGCTATTGGAGAAATCGCCGAATTCAACAATAAATTGTTCGGAATCACATCTGCCGCCGAAGAACAAGCCGATATTTTGGCTAACTTTTTAGCAGGCGATATCAGCAGTTATTATAAGGGTTCAATTTTGATGAATATTCTAAAATTAGAAGACATCAATCTTTGCAGTATTGGCGATATCGAAATTCCAGAAAATGACGATTCGTACGAAGAAATTGTTTTTGCCGATTTAAAAAAACGCTATTACAAAAAATGCATCGTAAAAAACGATCTTTTGGTTGGTGCCATTTTGATGGGAGATAAAAATGAGTTTGCCGAATTCAAAACCATGATTGAAAGTAAAATCGAATTATCAGACAAACGAAATACGCTTTTAAGAGGAAGCTCAAATGCAAAACCGGTTTTAGGAAAATTAGTGTGCTCCTGCAGTCAAGTTGGAGCCGGAAATATTGAGGAAACGATTAAAAGCGGTGTAAATGATTTCACTGAATTATGCAAAAACACAGGCGCAGGTTTAGGATGCGGAAGCTGCAAAACTGAAGTTAAAGAGATTCTTGCAAAGTGTAAATAGGTTCTTTCAGTTACTATACTTTGAGCATAAATTTTAACGCAAAGAGCGCAGAGGTTTTTCGCAAAGTTTCGCAAAGTATATTTAATAAGTAGCCAAAGGTTCACAAAGCTTTGACAATAGATTTTAGTCCAGCTTTGTGAACTTAAAAAAAAAAATTTCACACACAGAATATAAACCTTAAAAAACTTTGCGAAAGAACTTTGTGCCCTTTGCGTTAAAATCAACACAATCCAAAACCTGAAACCTGAAACAAAGAAAACCTGAAACAAAATGAAAAAATGGAACTAACACGATTAATAGTAAAAGGAGGCGTCATATCGCCTGGAGAGCTTAGAGAAATTGTAGACATGGCAATGGATCAAGGTTTGGACTCAATTTCTTTTGGATCAAGACAAGATATTATTTTCCCGAAAGGCTTTAAAGATCTCGATAAACAAGATTTAGGAAAACACCATTTTGTTTATCCCGATCAAAAAAGTGGCAACAATATCGTTTCTTCTTATGTTTCGACTGATATTTTCAGAAATACGAACTGGCTTACGGGAAATCGTTTTTTATATATTTTAGAAGAGTTTAAAGAACAACCAAAACTTAAAGTCAACATAACCGATCCGAAACAGCAATTAGTTCCTTTGTTTACAGGGCATTTGAATTTTATTGCTTCAGAACATGAAGATTATTGGTATTTGTACATTCGTCTTCCAAAATGGGAGAAAATGGAAGTTTATCCTGTATTGATTTACAGCTGGGATTTGGCGAAGATTTACTACGAAATCGAAAAAATAACCGATGAAGGTTCTGTTGATATTGAAATGCTTTTTACTTTAGTAAGCGAAGCATTAGACACTAATAACCGAACAATCGACAAACCATTGAATATTCCGTTTTATCCATTTCCATATTACGAAGGAATGAATAGAATGGGAATTGATCAATATTGGCTTGGATTATATTGGCGAAATAATTTATACGATTTAGATTTCCTAAAAGAAATGTGCGATTTGTGTTTTGAATGCAAAATCGGAAAAATATGTATCACGCCGTGGAAATCTTTCATTATAAAAGGAATTCCCAAAGATAGAAAACTGGAATGGGAAAAATTTTTGGGAAAAAGAGGAATCAATGTCCGTCATTCATTATTGGAATTAAACTGGCATTTGCCTGTTGCAATGGAATGGGCTTTGAACCTAAAAACTTTCCTCGTTAGAACATTAGATCAATTTGACATCAGCACGTACGGATTGAATTTCGGAATTTCAGAATACAATCGCGACGGACATTATTTTACTTCGATCGTTATCGAAAAAAATGAACTTCCGCAAGCTTTAGAATCCATTAAAATCAGAGATACTTACAATGTCTTGTTTGCGAAGAATTTCGACCCAAATACACGTGAATATATTGTGCATTCGCAGGATATCGATAAATTAGAACTTCCAACCATTTTAATTGAATTAAGTCGCAAATATTTTGATGAACTCGGAAATACAGCTTCAGAAACAACTGAAAATCCGCAGAAAAAAGAAAAACCACAATTAGACATTTACCAATGCCAAGAATGTTTGACGCTTTATAATCCTGAATACGGCGATGAATCACAAGGAATTCCGAAAGGCATTTTATTCACAGATCTATCCGAAACCTATTGCTGTTCTCTTTGCGAAGCACCAAAAAGCAATTTCAGGATTTTGGAACTTGTAAAAAATTAATTCAGAACTTCAGAATATTTATTAGGAGCTAATCCCGCTGTCCGCTATATCTTTTGTGCCGAACCCCGGCACAAAAGTATGCCGCTTCCATCGGGGCTAGGGCACTCGTTTTCAAAAGAAAACTTTGAAATATTTGAGATTTCACAGCTTGTCAGGCTGAGCGAAGTCGAAGCCCTTTACACTTAGCCTTCGCTCAGAGTGACAGCACTATTTACCATTCACCATTCTCAAATATCCTTCGTTTTTTCATGTAGAATTGTTAAGAGATTTCAGTATAAATTTCAACTAAAAAGGCTAACTATTTAATTGTCAGTAATTTAATTTTAAAAAAAAGTAAAAAGCTTAACATTAGGACGCTTGTTTTATAATTATCTTTACTTAACTGTAAATTAACAATTTAGTTACATTGTTACTAAAATACTCATCCAAAAGCACATTTATATGGAAAACAAACCCGAAGAAATTACGCCAGAGAAAATCGATTCTCCAGCTACAGAAACCACAAAACCAGTTGCCGAAAAGCCTGCAAATACAACTGCTGCAAAAGCACCCGTTCGTAAACCTGCTGCGCCAAAAACAACTACAACTGCTAAACCAGCTGCTTCAACAACAGCAAAACCGGCTACAACTGCTAAGTCAGCCGCAACAAGAACTACTGCCACAAAAGCACCTGCAAAACCTGCCGCAAAAACAGCAGCTCCTACAGCAACAGTAAAACCAGCTGTACGCAGAACTCCAGCAAAAAAAGTATTAACTCCTGTAGTAAAACCTGCAGCTATTGAACCAGTATCAGCAGTAAAAGAAGAAACTTCAACAGAAGTTGCCACCACAGAAGAAAAAGCTAAAAATAAATCTAACGATAAAAAAGCTAAAAAGGTGAAAGACAAAGAAAAAGACAAGGCTAAAAAGAAAGCGGCTAAGCTAAAAGAAAAAGCAAAAAAAGATAAAAAGAAAGAGAAAGCTAAAAAAGCAAAACAAAAAGCTGCTGCTAAGAAAAAAGAGAAAGCTAAAAAAGCGAAGGAAAAAGCGAAAGCATTAAAATTAGCAAAAAAGAAAGCAAAGTCTAAAAAAAAGGCAAAAGCTAAAAAGAAAAAATAATAATTTGAAGAAGGTTTGACTTTAATAAAGTTGAACCTTTTTTTTACTCATTTTTTGTCATTTCGACGAAGGAGAAATCACACTAGAAACTCTGCAAAGAAGATCGCCAATCTTTGTAGAGTTACTCACGGAGATTCCTCGTTCCTCGGAATGACAAACTATACGGATTAGGCTTCTCCCGAGACCTCGGGATCGCTCAGCCAGACAACCTTTATGTCACCCTGAGCGAAGTCGAAGGGCTTATAATAACGAGTTACAATTCACAATTAACAATTAACAATTGACAATTGACTATCCCCCAATCGCAATCATACTACGATTATCAAAATGAAGTGCAGGATCATCCATTTCATGAATTGTGGCCATTCCAGCGCGTACTTTCTTTTTATTCTGAATCGATTCTGAAATTAAATCATTGATTGATTCCCCATTTCTAAAAGCGGTCAGCAAATCGGTTTCTGAATTCGAGAAAAGGCAGTTTTTAATTTTTCCGTCAGCCGTCAAGCGAATGCGGTTGCAGCTGTCACAAAACGGATTTGTAATAGAACTGATAATCCCAAAATCGCCTTGAAAATCTTTTATTTTATAATTTCTTGAAGTGAAGTTTCGTTCATCTTCTAATTTGTGAATTTCTTCAGAAAAAAATTGTGTTTCCACCAATGATAAAATCTCTTTTTGTGAAACCATTTTCCTTCTGTCCCACTCGTTTCCTGCAAAAGGCATAAATTCGATGAAACGTACCGAAATTGGCAGAAACTGAGTCAGTTTGACAAAATCGACAATTTCGTTATCATTAAAACCTTTAATCAAAACCACATTTACTTTGACCTCAAAATCATGATTCAAAAGCAAATGCAAATTATCAATTACTTTCTTAAACTGATTTCTAAGTGTTATAGAGTGAAATTTAGAAGAAACCAAAGTATCTAAACTCAAATTGATTTTTTTGACACTAAATTGCTTTAAAACGTCTATATGGCGATCAATTAAAATGCCGTTTGTTGTAATTGAAAGTGAAACATTAAGATTTGATAATTTAGAAACAATTTCAGGAAAATCTTTTCTTAATAAAGGTTCTCCGCCTGTTAATCTTATTTTGTCAACACCATTTTTTACGAAAGTCTGGGCAATTTCAAAAATCTCATCAGCCGTCATTAAACTAGCTTTTGGAGATAATACGATTCCATCCGCTGGCATGCAATACGTACAACGCAGATTGCATTTTTCCAGTAACGAAATACGCAAATAATTATGTTTGCGCCCAAAACTATCCATCAAAATTGTGTTAGAGGCTGTCATGGTTTTTTCCTTTTAAAATATGAAAGACGTGCATTACGTGTGGGAAAACAGCATCCATTGATTCTCGTACGCCGTTTGTCGAACCTGGCAAAGCCATAACCAAGGTTTTTCCCAAGGTTCCAGCAACACTTCTCGAAAGCATTGCATATGGCATTCTCTGTTGGCCATAACTGCGGATTGCTTCTTCAATTCCAGGAATTCTGCTTTCTAAAATTGGTTCTAAAGCTTCGGGCGTTACATCTCGTGGAGACAAACCAGTTCCGCCAGTAAAAATCACCAACTGATTTTCTTTAGCGAAAGCTTTTGTTTTTTCCTGAATAATATCCAATTCATCTGGAATGATTTCATAATGAGAAGTTTCAACTCCGTATGAATCTAATTTTTCTACAATTGTTTTACCCGAACGATCCTCTTTATCTCCTGCAAAAATCGAATCAGAACAAACAAAAACCGCCGCTTTTATAGCATTCGGAAATCTATTTTTGAAAGACGATTTTCCGCCTTCTTTATTGATTAATTTGATCGTCGAAATCTCGATTTCTTTATCAATCGGTTTTAGCATATCGTACATGGTCAATGCCACAATTGATGCACCATGCATCGCCTCAACCTCAACTCCGGTTTTATAAACCGTTTTTACTTTGAAAATAATATGGATTTCTAAACCTTCGATATTATATTCTACAGCAGTAAATTCAATAGGAAGCGGGTGACAATCCGGAATAGATAAATGCGTGTTTTTTACCGCAAATAATCCTGCCGTTTTTGCCATTTCAAACACGTTACCTTTTGGCACTAAATTGTTGACAACAGCATCAATTGTTTCTTGTTTACTGACTTTTACAATTGCCGTTGCAGTTGCTACTCTCAAAGTGCTTATTTTATGCGTAATATCTACCATTTTAATTTCTTAGGTATTTTGTTTCCAAGTGAATGTATCGTTTTCAAACATTTCTTTGCCAAAAATCGGCACATCAGTTTTAATCCAGTTTACAATGGCTTCTGTAGCCTCATAAACTTGTTTGCGTCGCGTTGCCGAAACAAAGACAAACAAACAGATTTCGCCCGCTTTCACAACGCCTAAACTGTGATAAATATGCATGCAGGTTAAGTCAAACTTCGCAAAAGCTTTTTCACGGATTGCATACAACGCTTCATTCGCCATGTCTTTATACGCCGAATAATCAATTGCTACGACGGTATTATCGTGAATGACATCGGCACGAACTTGTCCTAAAAAAATATTATGCGCACCAATTGTATGTTTCGATTGATGTTTCGCAATCGACTCGGCTATAAATTCAGGAGCAATTGGTCCTTCTACAAATACATTTTTACTCATTACTTTATGTTTTTTTTAGCCACTGATTACACAGATTATACGGATTTTTTCTTCTGCCACGAATTACTCTAATTTTCACTAATTGAATTCTATAGCAAAGAAGTTAACCTCAATATTGTCATTTCGACGAAGGAGAAATCTTCGCAAGAAACTCCACACAGTAATTCGCTAATCTTTGTCGAGCTACTAACGAAGATTTCTCCTTCGTCGAAATGACAAACTAGATGGATATTTTAAAATCTGTGGCTATAAATTTATTTCTTCTTTCAATAAACTCTTCATTGCCAAAGCACCTCCAGCAATACTTTTTATATTTTTAAATTGATGTTTTTGAAGCAATTCGACTGCTATTTTACTTCTTATTCCGGATTGGCAGAAAATATAAATCGTTTGGTTTTTATCTAACTTTTCAATTTCATTTTCCAAATGCATCAACGGAATTTTTATTTGATGTTGCAAACTCATTTTTGGTAGTTCATCTTCGTTTCTTACATCCAAAAATAAAATGCCATCATTGTTTATTTCTTCTAAAATCAATTCAAAACTTATTTCTTTAATTTCAGATTTATTGTATTTTTCTTCGAATGATTCTCTGCTTATTGACAGAAAATCACTTTTCTCAAAATCATACTTTTGCTGTTCATTGTTCAAAATATTATAAACCAATATTTTACCACTTAAAACTTCTCCAATTCCAAGAATCATTTTAATGACTTCATTGGCTTGAAGCATTCCAATAATTCCAACCGAAACTCCAATTACTCCCGCGTCTTCACAATTTAAAGCATTCGAATTTTCATCTGGATACAAACATCTGTATGTTGGCCCGTTTTGATAGTTGAAAACTGAAACCTGTCCCTGAAATCTAAAAATCGATCCGTAAACCATTGGTTTATTGATTACCAAACACGCATCGTTAATTAAATATTTAATTGAAATATTATCGGTCGCATCAACAATAATGTCATATTTTTCAAATAATGGAATCGCATTTTTTCCAGATAATTTTTCAGAAAAAGCATTGACTTTTATTTCCGGATTTAATTCTGAAATCATCGATTTAGCTTCTTCAGCTTTCGATTTTCCAACTGCAGAAGTTTTATAAATAACCTGACGATGCAGATTCGAAACTTCGATCACATCATCATCCACAATCCCGATTTCACCAATTCCTGCTCCTGCTACATAAGGCAAAATTGCGGCACCCAAACCTCCGGCTCCAATTATCAAAACTTTTGATTTTGATAATTTATGCTGGCCTTCCTCTCCTATTTCGGGAAGAATTGTTTGTCGGTTATATCTCGGTGCTACTTTCATAATTCTTTAATTATCCTCCCGCAAATGGTGGCAACAAAGCTACAATATCACTTGTCTGCAAAGTATAAGCTGAAGCTTTTGAAACTATTTTTTGATTTACTGCGACACTGAAAGTCAGGGATTCAAACTGATATTTTTCGTTCAAATCCTGCAATAATTTTTGCAATGACAATTCTTCTGAAAAAGATAATTTTTCAAATTCGCATTTTGTTTTTTCGGCAACGGCTCCAAAATATTTAACCTCAATCATTTTTATAAATTTAAATTTTGAAAAATGAATTCATCATCAAAATGTTCTTGAAAATACTCGGTCAATTTTGATGTATTTTTCACGACTTCACCAATCACGATAATAGCTGGTGATGATATATTTTTTTCGGATACCAATTTAGTAATTGTGCTAATAGTTCCAATCACTTTTTGTTCCGAATTTTTAGTTCCGTTTTGAATTATGGCAATTGGAAGATCGTCATTTCTATTTTCTTGATAAATCGAAATGATTTCATCCAATTTATGCATTCCCATTAAAATCACAACCGTCGCCGCCGATTTTGATGCTAAATGAATATCTTTTGACAATGCATGATTAGATGTTGTTCCTGTAATTACCCAAAAACTTTCGGCAATTTTGCGCTGTGTCAAACTAATTCCCGCAGTAGCCGGAACGCCCAAAGCCGAGGAAATTCCAGGAACAACAGCAGTTTCCAAGCCAAATTTTACAGCATAATCGATTTCTTCGCTTCCTCTTCCAAAAACAAAAGAATCACCGCCTTTTAAACGCACAACATGGCCGTAGCGGTTTGCCATCGAAACAATCAAATCGTTAATCTGGTCTTGTGTATAAGCGTGACAACCTAAACGTTTTCCAACAAAAACAATTTCGGCATCTGATGCGTACTCTAATAATTCTTCATTAACCAACGCATCATACAAAACGACATCGGCGTTTTCTAAAGCTTTAATTGCTTTTAATGTAATCAATTCAACGTCACCTGGACCTGCGCCTACGATCGTTAATTTTGGGGTTTTAAAATTTTGCATAATCTTTTAGCTTAAATTGATATTCAGATCGTTTAATTCGTCAGCCGAATTAATATTAGTTAGAGGAAAATTTTCACTTTCGTCAATATTGATGATTTGATGCGGAACATTCGCAAACAAATTCATCATTTTCAAATCGTCGTTATCAATTGCGCCTTTGATAACAGGCAATATTTTTTTAGAATAAACTCCGATTAATGGATGCAATCTGCTTTCTGAAGCAAAGACCGTAATTTCTGCTTCTGTATTGTGTTTTGAAATTAATTCCTGCAATAATTCGGTTGAAATCAACGGAATATCACAACTCAAAATCAAATTAAATTCGGTTTCAGAATGTGATAATGCCGTATAAATTCCGCCTAACGGACCTTTATCTATTATCAAATCTGGAATTTTTTCATACTCCAAATAATCATATTCTTTTGATGCTGTAATCAGTTTTATATTATTTGTAATAGGCAAAATGGCCTGAATTACATGCTCAATAAACGGTTTATCCTGAAACAAAACCAATCCTTTTTCAGACTGCATTCTGGTACTTTTTCCACCACAAAGAATAAATACTGTTAGTGTTTCCATAGTGTTTTTTTGTTTCAGGTTTCTTTTGTCTATTCTTGCCACAGATTAAAAGGATTAAAAAGATTTCCTTATATGCTTTGTGTTGATTTATTTGCCACGAATTACACAAATTTTCACTAATTATTCTTTCTAAAATATATAATTAAAATTTGTGTAATTCGTGTAATTTATGGCAGAAAAAAATCCTTTTAATCTGTGAAATCTGTGGCAAGACCATATTTCCATTTCATTTTCAAGGAAAAATCAATTTAATACTTGCCATTAAAATCACAGTTCCTAAAACCATTTTTAAGGTTTTGTTTGAGAATTTTCCACTTCCATAAAATCCGCCTAACATTCCACCTATAACAGCAATTGGAACTAAATAAAAACTTTCCATCGGAATTGTTTTTCCTCCTAAAAAGAATCCCAGCATTCCGGCAAATGAATTCACAAAAATGAACAAACTCGAAATCGCCGCCGATTCCTTAACCGATGCCCATCCTAAAAATAATAGAATCGGACTTAAAATAATACCGCCGCCAATTCCCAACATTCCAGATAATAATCCGATGGCAAAACCAATTGTTAAAGCAAGCGGCAGGTTGATTTTTACTTCTTCTTTTTCTTTAAAATTAAATATACCAAACAATCTGAGCGCTGCAAAAACCAATACAATTCCTAAAACAATTTTATAAATCGCATTGTCCAATGTTATAAAACCTCCAATAAACGCTGCCGGAATTGAGGCAATCGCAAACGGATAAAAGAGATTTGGCTTGAAATAATTGTTTTTATAATAAAACAAAAACGAAATGCTCGAAACAAATAAATTTAGAAGCAACGCTGAAGGTTTCATCACTAAAACCGGAAAAGCAAAAATGCTCATCAACGCCAAATATCCCGACGCTCCGCCGTGCCCAACACTAGAATATAAAAAGGCAATTACAATTAAGGCAAAACTGAATAATAATATATTTTCGGAACTTAGGAGACTCATTTTTTGCTTAATCGTTTATTTGGTTAACTGTTTAATCGGCTTCTGCTATATGTTTTTATTTATACAGCGGTTTTCAGCATCTTTCTTAAAAATCTATTTTCTTTATTCTATTTTCTTTATTCTATTTTCTTTATTCTTAAAATCTAAAATTTAGTCAATTGGCACTAATGTTACTAACTGGCCTTTTTTATAGTTTTCAATATTTTCAGGAACAATCAATAAACTATTTGCTACAGCAAATGTGTTCAACATTGCAGAACTTTGACTGTTTAAAACTGTTACGTTTGTTTCGTCATACTTTGCTTTCAAAAACAAGGTTTTTCCAGTGTCGTTTTTAATTTCCGAATTTAATTTCCGAATTATTTTTGGTTTATGAATTTCCGAAAATCCCATTCTGTTTTTTACTGCAGGTGCAACATAAATATAAAAATTAGTCAATGACGAAGCGGGATTTCCCGGAAGGGCAAAAACTAAAGTTTCATTTTTTGAACCAAAGAACATCGGTTTTCCCGGTTTTTGATTGATTTTATAGAAAAGCTCTTTTACATCATTTTGCAACAAAGCTTCTTTTACAAAATCATAATCTCCAACGGAAATTCCACCCGAAATCAAAACAATGTCGTATTTTTTTAAGATCTCTTTTAAAGATCTTTTGGTCGCTTTTAAATTATCTTTTACACGATAAACTTTCGTTTTTTTTATTCCGATTGTTTGAAGTCCCGCTTCAAGCATAATCGAATTACTTTCAAAAATTTTTCCTTTTTTTAGTTTTTCCCCCGGTTGAACTAATTCGTTTCCTGTTACCAAAACAGCCACTTTTGGCTTTTTATAGACCTCAATTTCTGTAATTCCTAAACAAGCCAAAAATCCAATTGCAGCAGGCGTCATTAAAGTATTGGCTTCAAAAACCGTTTCTCCTTTACGAATTTGTTCCCCAACAGGACGAACATTTGAAAATTTTTCCGGCATTGTAGCAATCAAAATAGAATCTTTGTTTGCCATTACGTGTTCCTGCATTACAACTGTATCTGCATGATCTGGAACATGAGCGCCTGTAAAAATTCTAATCGCTTCGGTTGTTTTTAATTTTATATCCGAATGATCTCCAGCTTGAGAAATCCCTACAACATCGTATTGATGTCGAATGCTGTGTGCAAAAGCATATCCATCCATCGCCGATTGGCGAAATGGAGGCATATTGATTGGCGAAATGACTTTTTCTGCCAAAACATATCCTAAAGCTTTGCTGACAGAAATACGTTTTGTCGACATTTTAGTACTATTCGCTTCAATAATCGCTATGGCTTCTTCAACTTTAATCATTAGTATATCTATTTAAAAGCAAAAAATACTTAATACAAATATAAGTACTTTTACTTAGTTAAAATCATTAATTACCGTTATTCTTTAAAAAATATAAATTTAGTGCAATTAATGCAAATAGATTCATAAAAAACCAAAATAGCTTTTTGAAATTAAGAATTTCATTTTATTTCTTTCCGAAGTTTTCTTTTTGAAGATCCTATAGTCATACTCAAATCGATAAAAACATTATTGTAGAATTAGCCAAACTAAAATTTCTTCATTGCTTTAACATTAGAAAAAACGAAATAAAACACTGAAAAGCAATTATTAAAGAACGTCTTTTAGTTCTGATTAAAATTAAACTAGACAGTTTTAAGACGTTTTTCGAGGTTTTTAAAACTTTTTTTCGGTATTATAAAGTATAAAAACAAGTAAAATTAAATGTAAAATACTACAATTTAATGTTTGCACCAAAAAAAAATTAACATTTTTCGAACAGTAAAATAAATATATAACAGACTTAAAATCAGATATTTAAAACAATTATTAAATTCCTTTTTTATCAAATTCAAAAGAGTTTTAAAAAATAATCCTTTAAATTTTTGGTTTTTATTATATTAAAATTAACTTTGTCTATAGGATTAGTAGAGTTTAAAATTATATTTGAAACTAAAAAAACTATATTTTGAAAACAACCGAAAGCATATCGTATTACATTCTTCCTAAAAAATATACTTATAACACTTTTTGTTATATGTGCTTCTGTTGTTAATTTCTAACAATTATTTATTCGTCTCCAAACATCATTTTTAAGATCTAGGAACGAAATCTAACTTCACCACATAATTACTTTTATTGAAAATACAACGATCTGATTGTTGCTTGACCAGCGACAAAAGGTTTTTGATTATAACTATATTTTAAAAAGAAAATTGACTAACAACTAAAAAAAATCAAGATGAAAAATATGCAAAGCTGTTGCTGTAGATAAAAAAAAGCCATTTCTGCGGCAACAGAAATGGCGAGGCTTAAAGAACATTTATCACTAAATCAAGGACACAATTAGAGGGTTGAAAATTCAACGCTCAGGGCGCCTTGTTAATTACTTAAACCATTACAAAGAAATGAAAAATAATTTAAAGATATACTCTATATTATTTCTCCTGCTCCTGACGGCGGGAATTAATGCTCAAAATACGACTCCCTTGATCCAATCAAAACTTGACGGAACTGTTGTCGATGCTATTACAAATCAGCCTATTATAGGGGCATCTGTAGTTATTAAAGGTACAACTCACGGAGTCCAGACTGATGCCGAAGGAAAATTTTATTTTCAAACCGGACAAAAATTCCCTTATACTTTGATTGTATCCTACATAGGTTATAAAAAAGCCGAAGTTGTTGTAGATAAAAATCCTGTTATCATCAACTTAAAAGAAGAGCGTCAAGAATTAGACGAGCTTGTAGTTGTTGGATACGGATCTCAGAAAAGAAAAGATATTACAGGTTCTGTAGCATCTGTTCCAAAAGCCAATTTATCGCAAGTAACCTCATCGGCAGACAACCTGCTTCGCGGCGCCATTCCGGGTGTGGTAGTTACGCAAAGTTCAGGTCGTCCGGGAGCATCATCAAGTGTGCGCATTCGTGGAGGAAACTCAATTACTGCAGGTAATGAGCCCCTTTACGTATTAGACGGTGTTTTAATTTATAATGACAATAATAATGGAACTGCCGGCGTGGCTTATGCGGGAGCATCAGTAAACGTACTTTCGACAATAAATCCAGCTGATATTGAATCTATTGAAGTGTTGAAAGATGCATCGGCAACTGCTATTTATGGATCGAGAGGTGCAAATGGAGTTGTTATCATTACAACCAAAAAAGGAACAAAAGGACAAGATAATATTTCGTATCAAGGCTATTTCGGATTTCAGAATGTTTCAAAAAAATTAAATCTGATGGATGCCAGCCAATGGGCAAGTCTTCGCAACGACGTTCAGGCAAGTATCGGTCAAGCGCCTTCTTTTACTCCTGCTCAAATTGAAGCTTTTAAAACCTCTGGAAGTTATGATTGGCAAGATGCTGTTTTTAGAACCGCAGCTCCTATTCAAAATCATCAATTGACTTTTTCTGGCGGAGATGATCGTTCTAGATATACGATTTCGGCAGGTTATTTTGATCAGGACGGAATTGTAATTGCAACTGATTTTAAACGTATTTCACTTCGTGCAAATTATGAAAGAAATTATTCTCAGAAATTCAAATTTGGCGTAAATGCAAATTACACAAACTCTATAGCAAACGGAATCGGAACAAACGGCGGTTCAAGTGCTGGAAGACAGCCAAATCCGCTAGTTGTAGCGTTGTATCAACCACCAGTTGTACCTATAAAAAATGACGACGGAAGTTACAATTTAACTAATAACCCATACGCAACGGCAACCAATGGTATTATTCCGAATCCAATTAATGATTTGGAAAATACAACCAATGAAACCAAAATCAATAGAATCTTAACAAGTTTATTTGGTGAATATAAATTCAATAAAGAGCTGACAGCAAAAGTTGCCGTGAGCGGTGATGTAATCGACACAAAACAAAATTATTACGCTCCATCAACAACGACAACGGGAGCAGGTACTAAAGGTCTGGCTTCTGTTGGAGACAGACGTGTAAGCTCAGTTTTAAATGAAAACACATTAAATTATAATACTAATTTCGGCGACAACCATAAATTCTCTGCTTTAGCAGGATACACACTTCAATATACCGAAGGTGAAGTGGTAAATGCAGGAGCGCAATATTTTGTAAATGATGCTAATACGTATAATGCTTTGCAAGACGGAGTTCCTGTAAAACCTTATAGTGAAGCTTTTGAAAGTGTTTTAAAATCTTGGCTGGCAAGAGTAAATTATTCTTATAAAGGAAAATACAATTTTACGCTTTCAGGACGTGCTGACGGTTCTTCAAGATTTGGATCTGAATCACTTTGGGGGTATTTCCCATCAGCAGGATTTTCATGGAATATTACCGATGAAGAATTTGCCAACAACATTAAAGGTGTAACCGAAGCGAAACTTAGACTTACAGCAGGTACAACCGGAAACCAAGAAATTGGAAACTACCTTTCGCTTGCTTCAATGGGTTCTGTGAATTATGCTTTTGGAGGAACTTTAGCAACAGGACTTGCTCCTACCCGATTAGGGAATCCGGACTTAAGATGGGAGAAAACAAATCAGTATAATGTTGGTTTAGACTTAGCACTATTGGACAGAAAAATCAATTTTGTTTTTGATGTTTATTACAAAAAAACAAAAGACTTGTTGATCAACGTTCCGGTGCCATTGACTTCTGGATACGCGACAGTACTTCAAAATATTGGAGGTGTTGAAAATAAAGGTCTTGAAATTGGTTTGATTACTGAAAACATCAAAACAGAAAATTTCTCATGGAATTCTAACATTGTTTTTTCTACCAACAAAAATAAAGTAACAGCGATAGGAAATGGTGTAGATCAATTCTTCCCTGTTGTACCAAACGGATCTCTATTACAACAACAACCTGTAATTGTAAAAGTTGGATTGCCTCTTGGAACTTTCTGGGGATACAGAACAAACGGAATTTTCCAGACTCAGGAAGAAATCAATACACAACCAAAAATCAACAGTTTGGCCAATACAAAAGTTGGAGACAGAAAATATGTGGATACAAACGGAGACGGCGTAATTACAGCTCTTGATAAAGGAAATCTTGGAACATCTCAACCAAAATTTGTTGGAAGTTTCAGCAATACAATTTCATACAATGACTTTGATCTGAATTTTTCTTTCCAAGGAGCTTATGGCGGAAAAGTATTCAACGCTCTGAATCAGCAATTGGAAATTTCAACTCTTGGAACTAATGCCGCTGAAACTTTAGTGGACCGATGGACGCCAACAAACCCAAGCAACGAAATTCCGAGAGCGTCAAGTTCTCCGTTAGGAATTGTTTCTGAGCGTTATGTTGAAGACGCTTCATTCTTGAGATTGAAATTAATCACTCTTGGTTACACCTTGCCAAAAAGCGTTTCAAAAAAACTGGGAACAAAAAGCGTGAAATTCTACGTTTCAGCCGAAAACTTAATTACATGGACAAAATACACTGGTTATGATCCAGAGGTAAGTTCATACGAACAAAACAACTTATATCCGGGAATTGATTTTGGTTCTTATCCAAACTCCAAAACATTCATTTCGGGCTTAAATGTAACTTTCTAAGTAAAAAAATATACAATGAAAAAGATTATTATACCATTCCTACTTAGTGCCACACTTTTTGTGTCGTGCACAGATTTAGAGGTAACACCAACCTCTTTTGTAACCGAAGACAATTATTTTAAAACGCAGGATGATGCTACTGCAAGTGTAACAGCAGTATATGCTTCCTTAAGTTTAGATCCGGGAGAACAAAGCTTATTCGGGCGAAATTTATATTTCTTGACTGATATGGCTACAGATTATGCTGCAGCAGGAGTTTCAGCAACAAATCCTCAAGTTAGAGCATTGAGCAGTTTGACACACGATGCGACTTCAGATCGTGTTCAAGTAGCTTGGAGACAAATCTATGCTGGAATAAACAGAGCAAATGTTTCGATTGATAATATTCCAAAAGTAGCTGGAACTGAAGCAGTAAAAACAAGATTGATCAACGAAGCCAAATTTATTAGAGCATTATTGTATTTTCAGGCTGTTCGTCTTTGGGGAGGCGTTCCAATTGTTTTGCACGAGCCAACTTCTATTGAGCTAGAAAGCTTAAAATCAAAAAGAAGAACTGTAGAGGACGTTTATGCGCAGATTATTTCAGATTTGAAAGATGCCGAAAATCTTCCAAAAACGTATCCTGCAACAGATGCTGGACGTGCAACTTCTGGCGCTGCAAAAGCTATTCTGGCAAAAGTTTACTTGACAAGAAAAGACTGGCCAAATGCCATTGCAAAATCGAGAGAAGTTATTGATGGCGGATACGGATATGCTTTATTTGAGAATTTCCAAGATATTTTCACTAAAACAAAAAAGAACGGAAAAGAGCACATTTTTTCTGTTCAGTTTGAACCAAATCAAGCCGGGAACGGATCAAGCGGAAGCACATTTCAAGCGACTTCATTTACCGGATTTACTGCTACTGAACCTGCAGATATCATTTCAGACGTAGCATTATTTTATGACATTTATGCTCCTGGAGATACACGAAGAGATGTAAGTTATGCTAAACAATTATTAAATCCGGCAACTGGAACGCTTTATACTTTTCCGAAACCAATTTTCAAAAAGTATTTAGATCTAACAAACTTGGCAACTCCGGCAAACGTAGCCATAAACTTTCCGGTTATTCGTTATGCCGACATTTTATTGTCTTTGGCAGAAGCCATAAACGAACAAGGCGGACCAACTGCAGAAGCTTACGAATTAATCAATCAAGTAAGAAGAAGAGCTTTTGCAAAACCAATAACAACTCCAGATCCAACCGTAGATTTAGTTGGATTGACGCAAACGACTTTCAGAGCAGCAATTCAGGAAGAACGCAAAAAAGAATTTGTTCAGGAAGGACAGCGCTGGTATGATTTAGTAAGATGGGGAACTTTGGTTACAGAGGTAAAAAAAGTAACGGCTAAAAACACAGTTTCAGAAAAAAATAATCTGTATCCGATTCCGCAGAGCGAAAGAAATATTGATCCAGTTGGCTTGCCACAAAATCCTGGATATTAATTAAAACCTTAACTAATAAACTATAAAAAATGAAAAATTTTAATTTTAATACTGCTTTCAAAAGTCCTAAAAAAGGGCTTTTGATTACAGCTTTCCTAGTGGCACAATTAGGAATAGCGCAAGATAACCAAGAATTTAAAGGAACAATCGGAAAAACGTTAGCCGATTCAAAAGAATATTGGCCAGAACCCGTAACTGCTCCAAAAGGTGCTCCAAATATTGTTTGGATTTTACTAGACGATGTTGGATTTGGAGCTTCTAGTGCTTTTGGAGGTTTAATCAATACGCCTACTTTTGAAAACTTAGCCAATAATGGTTTACGTTATACCAATTTTCACACTACCGCAATTTGTGCTCCAACGCGCGCCGCTTTATTAACGGGAAGAAACTCAGGAAGAGTTCACGTAAGTGGCTTTTCGCATACTATTTTATCGGCAGGATTTCCTGGTTGGGACGGAAGAATTCCATCAGATAAAGGAACAATCGCTGAGATTTTACGTGACAACGGCTATAACACTTTTGCAGTTGGAAAATACGGCGTTACGCCAGATGAAGAAGCTTCAGATGCTGGACCTTTCGACAGATGGCCAACTGGAAAAGGTTTCGATCATTTCTACGGATTCTTAGGTTCTCAAACCGATCAATACAATCCTGATCTGGTAGAAGATCAAGTTCATATAAAACCAGACGGACGTCATTTGAATGAATTGATTACAGATAAAGCCATAAGCTATATTCAAAAACAGCAAAAAGCAGCGCCAGGAAAACCATTCTTTTTGTACTATGCACCGGGCGCAGCGCACGCACCTCATCAGGTTGCTACTAAATGGAGCGATCCTTATAGAGGAAAATTTGATAAAGGCTGGGATGCTTACCGCGAAGAAGTTATTGCGAACCAAAAAAAATTGGGTGTAATTCCTGCTAATGCAGTTTTGCCAGAGCGCAATCCTTTGATAACAGACTGGAAAAAATTATCTCCAGATCAGAAAAAAGTGTACGCGAGATTTATGGAAGTTTACGCAGGATTCCTGACTTATACTGATTATGAAGTTGGACGCGTTGTAAATTATCTAAAAGAAAGCGGACAGCTAGATAATACCTTAATTTTTGTTGCCATTGGAGATAACGGAGCTAGTAAAGAAGGAACGACAGAAGGAACAATCAACCAAAGTTTGTTTTCTCAAGGAGTATCTGACGAGGAAAATTTGAAGAAAAACTTAGCTAATATCGACGAAATTGGAACTCCAAAAGGTTTAAATACAAATTATCCTTTAGGATGGGCTCAAGCAACAAACGTTCCGTTCAAAAACTGGAAACAAGACGCTCAATCTGAAGGAGGAACTCACAATCCGTTGATTGTATTTTATCCAAACGGAATTAAAGACAAAGGTGGTATCAGAAATCAATACAGCCATGTAAACGATTTACTTCCAACGACATTGGATATTGTGGGAATCAAAGCTCCAGAATACATCAAAGGAATTAAACAAGATATTATTCAGGGATCATCATTCAAAGCTTCTTTGGATAATCCAAAAGCAGAATCATTGCATAAAGTTCAATATTACTACATCTTTGGAAACAGAGCGATTTACAAAGATGGATGGAAAGCTGGAGCGGCACATTTACCAGATTCTTTTGCAGTGAAAAAATCGTTAGGAAGCAACCAAAAACCAGCCGAAAGCAATTTTGATGCTGATGTTTGGGAACTTTACAATCTAAATGAAGATTTTAACGAACGTAATAATCTTGCTGCGAAGTATCCTGAAAAATTAGCGGAGCTTAAAAAACTATTTGATGAACAAGCCAAAGAAAACAATGTTTACCCATTAATCGACTGGCAAGATGTTTACAATAGAAGAATCCACAATACTGGAGCTGACAAAAACAAAACCCTTTCAGACTTAATCAAACAGGCTACAAAACCTGGAGGAAGTTCAAATTAAGTATCGTCAACCTTACTAAATAAATTATCAGAGCTGTTAAGCAAATTAATGGCTCTGGTATTAAATCATAAATATAAATTCTACTAAATCCATAGAATTAGGATTATTTATTTTATTTTTACAACTACAACACTCTAAATCAAAAAGATATGAAACGAGTAGATTACGAAATCATCGGAAAAAAAATCATCGTAGGCGCGATTGTTTTTTTAGTGCCGCTATTTATTCTGGCGGGAGGTTTAGCATTAATTAATCAATTTTTAAAATAAGAAATCATGGCAATAGTTCAAAGAGAAAAACTGACAAGAGATTTGCTAATAAGTCTTTTTATATATTCATTGCCGGTAGTGGCAATTTTCCTTTATTTCAAATTAAGCAACAATTTGGTAAGCGAGTCGCATATTTCGCTTCCTGCTTTTTTAGAATTCTTAAAACCTGCTTTCGAGAACATCAGAACTTGGGGTCTAACGGTTTTTATGTTGGTTTTAGGAGTTATCGAATTTGCAGCAGGTTTATACGATGACGAATGGACTGGCGAAGAACGCAAAATAGATATCGTTTGTTTTCTTGCTCCAAAATTGCTTTTGCCACCAGTAATTGCATTTTTCAGCTTGACCGCTTTGCCATATTTGATTCCGAATTTGGCTAATTCACTTTCTTGGGTTCCATTCTGGGGAGGATTTTTCCTGATCGCCATTGCCGATGATTTGACGCAATATTGGTACCATAGATTACATCACCAAGTTCCGTTTTTATGGCGTTTTCACAGAACACACCATTCGGCACCATACATGGGAATGGCGATGGCTTCTAGACAAAACTTTATTTACACTGTTCTCTTTTCTCAAATTTATTTGACTGCAACTTTGACTTATTTAGGTTTAGGATTACCAGCTTTGTTTGTTTTGGTGATCAAAAGTTTCATCACTTTGGGAGCGCATTCAAGCATTGCTTGGGACAAACCATTTTATAAATACAAAGTTTTGCATCCAATTGCATGGGTTTTAGAACGTTTGATTTCTACTCCAGCAACGCATCACGCACATCATGCAGATACAAGCGGAGACGGCGTTGGACACTTTAAAGGAAACTTCGGGAATATGTTTTTCATTTGGGACGTCATCTTCGGAACTGGATTAATCACTCGCAAATTCCCAGAATCGTACGGAACAAAATCATACAAACAAGAAGAATGGTACGCACAATTTTTATGGCCAATTTTCAAATCGAAAAAAGAAGGAAGTTCTCTTGCTGAAGGTGTTTTATCACTTCCATCAAAACCAAAAGTTGTTGAAGAAACTCCTGCTCCAGTGTTAGAGCAAGTTTAATCTATAAAGACGATGAAAAACTCAACTTTCAAAAATAGTTTGACAGCAATTGTATTGTTACTTGCAATTGCTGTTTTTTCGCAGAATAAAAGCGAAAATACGTTGACTTTAGATTCTTTTTATTCGAAAATCCAAAGCCAAAAAAATCCGCAGATTATTGATGCTAGAGGCCCTGATGAATTTGCTTTGAATCATATTATTGGAGCGGTAAATTTCAATTTGGAATCTAAAGATTATGCAAAGCAAGTTGCAAAATTAGACAAGGCAAAACCGGTTTTTATTTATTCCATTGGAGCGGGAAGAAGTGTTCAATTGCAAAATGAATTGCTTAAAAATGGTTTCTCTGAAGCATATAGTTTAGAAGGTGGCATTGCAAATTGGATTGGTGGCGGAAAACCTTATTTTGCCAATTCCAAAAGCAAATTGACTCTGGCAGAATACAACAAAATCATTTCTGACAACAAAACGGTTTTGGTGGATATTGGCTCTATTTATTGCGGTGCATGCAAAAAAGTAAAACCGATTCTCGAAACCATAAAAGCTCAATACGGAAGCAACTTGAAAATAGTTGAAATTGATTTGGAAGACAATACACAAGTCATTGCAGATTTGAAAACGATTAAAGTTTTTCCAACCTTAATTTTATATCAAAATGGAAAAATCATTCTTAAAAAAGAAGGTTCTGAAAATTTGAAAAATGAGGTTGACTTAGCTCTAGCTTCTAAATGAAACCAAAGTTTGTCAGGCTGAGCGAAGTCGAAGCCCGCGCAAGTAACTCTGTAACGAAAATCCAATCTTTGTAGAGCTTCTTGCGGTCCTTCGACTTCGCTCAGGATGACAAAAACGTATTTATCCTACTTTATTGATACGTTCAAAAAATGAGAAAGATGCACTGCCGTGCATCTCTACAATAAAATCTTTGTCTAAAACAACTCACCAAAACATGGCAACCTATAAAAAAATAACCAAGATTGTTATACCCATTTTAATTGTTCTTTTTCTATTGGCATTATTCCTATTCTGGCCAATAAACACTGACGGAACTTTAATAAAATCAGATGAAAAACTTCTTGAAGGAAAAAGAGAATTTTTAGCTCAAAAAGATACCTCAACTTCTCAAAAAAAGCCAAATATTATTATTCTCCTTGCTGATGATTTAGGCAAATATGATATTTCATTATACGGAGCAAAAGAAGTTCCAACGCCTCAAATTGATTCATTTGCCGCTTCTGGAGTTACTTTTACAGATGGTTACGTTTCGGCTTCTATTTGTTCGCCGTCGCGCGCAGGATTGCTTACGGGACGTTATCAAGAACGTTTTGGACATGAATATCAGCCCGGCGATCGTTATCCAAAAAATAACTTGGAATATTATGGTTTCAAATATTTGATAAATACTGACGGTTGGCGATTAAATCCGAAAATCAACTATCCAAATGAAGCGTCTATAGCCACGCAAGGTTTGCCACAATCTGAAATCACTTTTGCTGATTTGGCGAAAAAACAAGGTTACAACACCGCGATAATCGGGAAATGGCATTTGGGTCACAACAAAGGATTTTTCCCTTTAGACCGAGGTTTCGATTATCATTACGGATTTTATCAGGCATTTTCATTATATGTTCCCGAAGATGATAATCCGGATATCATCAATCATCATCATAAAGATTTTACCGATAAAACAATTTGGGGAAATGGACGTGTCGGAATTGGACAAATTCGTCGCGATACCACTATTATTCAGGAAAAAGCCTATTTGACCGAAAAATTTGCTGATGAAGCTGAAGCTTTTATCGACAAAAATAAAAACAAACCTTTTTTGCTTTACGTTCCGTTTAATGCGCCACATACGCCATTTCAGGTTCGTAAAAAATATTACGATCGTTTCCCAAATGTAAAAGACGAAAACAAACGTGTGTATTATGCGATGATCAGCGCGCTTGATGATGCGATTGGAAGAATCAGAGCAAAAGTTAAAAAAGAAGGTTTAGAAGAAAACACGTTAATCATTTTTGCCAGCGACAACGGTGGCGCCGATTATACTTTTGCAACGACAAATGCGCCATTAAAAGGCGGTAAATTTTCGCATTTTGAAGGGGGAATCAATGTTCCGTTTGCACTTTCGTGGAAAGGAAAAATTAAACCGCATACCGTTTATAAAACTCCTGTAAGTTCTCTTGATATTTTTAGCACGATTGCCTCAGTTACGGGTTCTGGCTTGCCAAAAGATCGCGTTTATGATGGCGTTGATTTGATTGAAGTAGTAAACAATAATAAAGAAGCGCACAAAAATTTATATTGGCGTTCTGGCGATGCAAAAGCAATCAGAAGCGGAAATTGGAAATTGATTGTAAGCGGAAAAACTCATGAAACCTGGCTTTATGATTTATCAAAAGACAAATCTGAAACGACAGATTTAGCTTCAAAAAACCCAGAAAAAGTAAAAGAATTGCAGACTGCGCTTCAAAATTGGGAAAAAGGTTTAATCAAACCGCTTTGGCCTAATTTGACTTATTATGAATTCGATTTTGGAAAACAAAAATACTTTGTGGATTTGTAATTATAACTTTTTACAAACCCGACAGGTTTTAAAAACCTGTCGGGTTTAGCGCACCTATCCAAAAATTAATTGCCTCCAGCTTTAGCTGGAGGTTTAAAATTTGAAGTGCAAAAGGCTTTAGCCAAACTTTTTATTTGGCTAAAGCCTTTTCTATTCGCAAATCAGTTACCTCCAGCTGAAGCTGGAGGCAATTGAAATAAAATTTTAGAATAATCAAATTAAAAATAAATGTCAACTCAAACTAAACAATTTAATATTCACGAAGACTGGACCGTAGTAATTCTCGGATTTTTAATCATTGGGATTTCACTTTTTATCTTTCTTCCCGAAGTTCCCGTTTTCAGTTGGTCAAATAGTACCGATTTGAAAACGAAAATATTTGATTTTGAAAACCTAAAAGTTCTTCTGATTCAATTTATATATCTGATTTCAATCGGGACTTTAGGCGTTTTTTTAATTGGAAAATCAGTTAAATATTTTCTGCTGACTTTTCCATTATTGTATATTTTAACTTTGATTGCCTTAATTCTGGCGGGAAATTCGGCTATAAAATCTATCAATTTAGAAGCTGTCATTTTCAGTTTGATAATTGGTTTAGCAATTGGGAATTTCTTCAAACTTCCTGACTGGTTTCGCTCGGCACTATCTACAGAATTATTCGTCAAAATCGGATTGGTTTTATTGGGAACCAGTGTAATTTTCTCTGATATTTTAAAAGCCGGTTCGCTCGGATTAATTCAAGCTTTGGTTGTTGTTTTGTCTGTCTGGTATTTTGCCTTTTGGCTTTGCCGAAAATTAAAAGTCGATGACGAATTAACGATGATGATTTCCAGCGCCGTATCCATCTGCGGGGTTTCTGCCGCGATTGCAACTTCGGGCGCTATCAAAGGTGATTCTAAAAAACTGTCTTATGTCATTTCTATTGTTTTGGTAACCGCCATTCCAATGATGATTTTCATGCCGATAATTGCAAAATATTTCAACTTTCCTGAAGAAGTTACTGGCGCTTGGCTCGGCGGAAGTATTGACACTTCGGGAGCTGTTGTGGCTTCTGGAACTTTAGTAGGCGAAACGGCTTTAAAAATCAGTACGATTGTAAAATTTTCGCAGAATGTTTTATTAGGTTTGGCAGCATTTGCAATTTCGGTTTATTGGACTTACACACATAATAAATCGGCGGAAGCTTTAGAATCAAAACCTACTTTAAAAGTAATTTGGGAACGCTTTCCAAAATTTGTTATTGGCTTTATTCTAGCTTCTCTCCTATTTTCATTTTTTATTACTTCAGAAGTTCGCGATTCTGTAAAAGACAGTTTGAAAAATTTGCAAGGAATCTGGTTTGCTTTGGCTTTTACTAGCATTGGTTTAGAAACTAATTTTAAAGATTTATTTGCTAACAATAGTCGTAAACCGTTGTATGCTTTTTTATTGGCGCAATTATTTAATGTTATTGTTACGCTGATTATCGCTTTTTTCTTGTTTGGATAATTTCTTTTAGCCACGAATTCCACCAATTTTCACAAATTTAATTCGTATTAATTCGTGTAATTCGTGGCGGACTACCCTGTTTGTCATTACTAAACTTTGACAAAGTTCTTCCTAATCTTTTTGCCACAAATTTCATCAATTTCCACAAATTTAATTCGTGTTAATTCGTGTAATTCGTGGCAAATCATTTCGCTCTCACTTCTTTTTTCAAAAAAAAATCAAGATAAATTTGGTTTTTACAATATTAAACATAACTTTGTCTATAGAACTAGTAGAGTTTAATATTTAAAACTTGCATTTTGAAAACAATAGCACACAGAACGTCTTTCATTCTTCCTAAAAATTACGCCTATAACACTATTTGTTATATGTGTAGCTGTTGTTAATTCTCCTATTCGTTTGTTATGATTTTGCCTAATTCAAAATCGGAACAAACCCCACTTTTACTTCAATTTTATTTACAGCATATTTTGCAATTCGCTTCAAACGAAGTTGCTCCATACTATTATATCATTAAGAAAAAAAGGAATTTCTGCGGCAACAGAAAACCGTCAATTAAAGAACATTTATCACTTTCAAAACAAAAAAACAACAAACAAAAAGCATTTTAAAATGAAGAATAAAATTACCTCAATAGTATTTTCCGCCTTGATAATCGGAGCTACAAGTTTTACAAAAGCAAACGCTCAGAATACTTCAAAACCAAATATCATTCTGATTATGGTCGATGATATGGGCTATTCAGATTTAGGAAATTATGGTTCTGAAATCAAAACGCCAAATTTGGATAAATTGGCGAGTGAAGGTTTGCGTTTACGTGAATTCTATAATAACTCGATTTGTGCGCCAACAAGAGCTTCTCTCCTAACTGGCCAATATCAGCATAAAGCCGGAGTTGGTTTTTTTGATGTCAATTTGGGATTACCAGCGTATCAAGGCTATTTGAACAAGGAATCTTTGACTTTGGGAGAAGTTTTCCGTTCTGGTGGTTATAGCACGATTTTATCAGGAAAATGGCATGTAGGTTCTGAAGATCAGGCGCAATGGCCCAATCAGAGAGGTTTTGATAAATTTTATGGCATCTTAAAAGGCGCATCCAATTATTTTGATACAAAGCCTTTGCCTTTCGGAAAAACACCTTATCCTGTAAAATTAATTCGAAATAATGAAGAACTTCATCCAAAAGATGATTCTTATTATTTTACAGATGAAATTGGAAACAATGCTGTGGCCTTTTTAGACGAGCAAAACAAAGAAAACAAACCTTTCTTTTTGTATTTAGCTTTTACTGCACCACACTGGCCGTTGCAGGCAAAACCAGTTGATATTGCGAAATACAGAGGAAAATTTGACGAAGGCTGGGATGTTTTAAGAGAAAAAAGAATCGAGAAACTAAAAGCTAGCGGTATTTTGCCTGCCAATCAAACCGTTTCACCAAAAGATCCTGAAGTTCCAGAATGGAATAAATTATCGTACGACGAAAAACAATTCTGGAAAGCCAAAATGGAAGTTTACGCCGCAATGGTTGACAACATGGACCAAAATGTAGGCAAAGTTTTGGACAAACTAAAAGCGCTTAAAAAAGATAAAAACACATTGATTATTTTCATTTCAGATAATGGCGCTCAAGGCGGATTCAATACTTACAATCCACTTGGAAGAGGTTTGGTTCGAAATGACGGTCCAATTGGAACTTCGGGATCATTTGATTATCAGGAACAAAACTGGGCTTATTTATCAAATACGCCACTTCAGCAATATAAAAACAATATGCACGAAGGCGGTTTCAGTTCTCCGTTTATTGCTTGGTTTCCATCAAAAATAAAAGCCGGAAGAATTGATAAGGGAACCGGACATATTATTGACCTCGCTCCTACTTTTTATGAATTGGCTGGAATTCAATATCCAAAAGAATATAATGGTGTAACTGCAAACCCGCTTCCAGGGAAAAGTTTGTTGCCGGTTTTATTTGATAATGTTTCAGAAGTAAACCGAGGCGAACCACTTTTCTGGGAAAGAGCCGGAAATAGAGCTGTTCGTGATGGAAAATGGAAATTGGTTTCCATTTATCCTTCTTACGAATGGGAACTTTATAATCTCGAAACCGATCGTGGCGAAACAACAAATGTAGCACAGCAAAATCCGGGAATTGTGAATAAACTTTCGGCTTCTTATTTTGAATGGGCAGATCGCACTGGAGTTGTCGAATACAGCAAATTCAAACTTAAGCCAGAAGTAATGCCCGGTGGCGCATCTCTCAAGAAATAAAAATCTTTTTCTAACCATAAAATAATCACTATGAGTTCATTTTATCAAGAAATAGCAAAACAGCATCATGACTTAATTATTCTGCCTGAGAAAAAACTAATACATCAGTTTATAGATGATTTGTTTGTCATTTTATTTTCGAATACCTCAAAATCATTAGAATCTGAGGCGACAATCAAATACAAATTCAATCAATTGCAAAAACAGTTTGATGAATTGGTTTTGGATTTTTCGCCAAAAAGCGATCAAAAACTGCAAACTAAAATCTTTTTTGAAGCGATTCCGCATTTGCACAAAAAAGCATTAAACGATGCTTTAACCATATTTACAAAAGATCCTGCGGCCAAATCTCTTGAAGAAGTTTTATACTCGTATCCTGGTTTTTTCGCTATTGCCGTTTACCGATTTTCGCATCAGCTTTGGGAGCAGGATTTAAAATTATTGGCCAGAACAATTTCAGAATATGCTCATATTAAAACGAGCATCGAAATTCATCCCGGAGCACAAATTGGAAATGATTTTGCAATCGATCACGGAACAGGAATCGTGATTGGCGAAACAACAATTATTGGCGATAATGTACAAATTTACCAAGGTGTTACGCTGGGTGCTTTGAGTGTAAAAAAAGAGGAAGCCTTCGTAAAAAGACATCCAACGATTGAAGACAATGTTATTATTTACGCCAACAGCACCATTCTTGGCGGTCAAACTACAGTAGGAAAAGATTCTATTATTGGCGGAAATGTCTGGCTGACTTATACCGTTCCTTCAAATTCTGTTGTGTACCATAAAAACGAAATCAAAATTCGAGACAATAATCCTTTTCCCGCCCCCATTTTTTATTCTATTTAAAATATCAAAACTCACATGAAATATCAAAACATTTTAGAAACAATTGGAAACACTCCTCACATTCGATTAAACAAACTTTTTAAATCACATGAAGTGTGGATCAAATTAGAAAAATCAAATCCAGGATCGAGCATTAAAGACCGAATTGCCTTAGCAATGATTGAAGACGCCGAACGAAAAGGGCTTATTAATGAAGATACTGTTATTATTGAGCCAACTTCAGGAAATACAGGAATTGGGCTTTCATTAGTCGCCGCGGTAAAAGGTTATAAAGTAATTGTGGTAATGCCCGAATCAATGAGCATTGAGCGACGAAGAATTTTAAGTGCGTATGGCGCCGAATATGTCTTGACTCCAAGAGAAAAAGGAACTTCCGGAGCAGTTGAAAGAGCAAAAGAACTGGCTTCGACAATCAAGAATTCGTTTCTTCCTTCGCAATTTACCAATAAGGCAAATGTTGAAATTCATGAGAAAACAACTGCTCAGGAAATTTTAGCCGATTTTCCCGATGGCATTGACTATCTAATTACGGGAGTTGGAACTGGAGGACATATTACCGGAGTTTCTAAAATTTTGAAACAGCATTTTCCAAATCTGCAGACTTTTGCTGTTGAACCAGCATTATCTCCAGTTTTAAGTGGCGGACTTCCTTCTCCACATCCTTTTCAGGGAATTGGCGCCGGATTTATTCCCGAAGTTTTCAATCGAGAATATGTCGATCAAATTTTGACGGTTGACAAAAACGAATCGTACAATTTCACCAAAAAAATTGCCAAAGAAGAAGGCATTTTTGCAGGAATTTCAACCGGCGCAGTACTTTCGGCAATTTCTAAAAAACTGAAAGATATTCCAGAAAATGCGGTGATTCTGACATTTAACTATGATACCGGAGAAAGATATTTATCTGTAGATGAGCTATTTGATTAAAATTATGAATAACTTTAAGCAAGCAAAAAATAAATTATAAACCTATTAAATAACCAAAAAAATGGCAGAATCTAAACAACAACAGACCGCATTAGGCGATGTTGCAGCAAGACAACTCGCGATTGCAACACGTACCGTACCCCAAATTGGAACCACTTCTCCACGCTGGCTAACGCATCTTTTGCATTGGACACCTGTAGAATCGGGAGTTTTTCGTTTGAACAAAGTAAAAAATGCCAACCACATTGAAGTCGATTGTTCTGCACGCGACGAAAGAGTTTTACCAAACACTTTTGTTGATTATATCGAAAATCCAAGAGAGTACAATCTTGCCGCCGTTCAGACTATTGTAGAAGTTCACACTCGAGTTTCTGACTTGTACAGTAAGCCTTATAATCAAATTTCTGAACAGCTACGTTTGGCAATAGAAACTATTAAAGAACGTCAGGAAAGTGAATTAATCAACAACAAAGATTACGGATTATTGAGCAACGTTGCTCCCTCGCAAATCATAAAAACCCGCACAGGCGCACCAACTCCAGATGATTTAGACGAATTGCTGACAAAAGTCTGGAAAGAACCAGGTTTCTTTTTGCTTCATCCGTTGGCGATTGCCGCTTTTGGACGCGAATGTACGCGCAGAGGAGTTCCACCGCCAACTGTATCATTATTTGGTTCTCAATTTTTGACGTGGAGAGGAATTCCGCTTATTCCATCAGATAAATTGCCAATCGTAAAAGGAAAATCAAAAATCATTTTATTACGTACGGGTGAAAGCCGTCAAGGCGTAATTGGACTGATTCAGCCGGGATTACAAGGCGAACAATCTCCAGGATTATCTGTTCGTTTTATGGGAATTAATGAAAAAGCGATTGCTTCTTACCTAGTTTCACTTTATTGTTCTTTAGCCATTTTGGTTGATGATGCCATCGCTGTTTTAGAGGATGTCGAAATAGGAAAGTATCATGAATACAAATACTAACATAAACGGTTTGCCAAACATTGACGAGCTGCAAAAATTAGCCAACGAACTGTTCAGTACTTTGCCCAACGAATTTCCAAAGGAAATCTCATTGAGTCCAGACAAAAACGAACATCCGCGGGCTACAAAAATTGCAGAAACACTGCTGGAGGCCGGAAATGTAAATTCAATAAATGCATTTCCTGCTTATAGTCCGTCACATGTTTTGCCTGTACAACATTCTTTCAGCGGTTTTGGAGTTTCTCCATCTGTAGCAAATTATGGAAATACAGGCGCTTCGGTTTTGTATCCAAATGCTGGCGCTGGATTTTCTCCACAAAAAGAAAATTCTTTTGACAGCATTCACGATGACAACGGTTTAAACATTAATAATCCGCAAACAGGTTTTCATGATATCAATTTAAAAAACAGCGACGCTCCTCAGCTTAAGGAGGAATCTTTGTTTTCGTCGTTGCTTTTAAACGATCAGTATTTGCCTTTTCAGAGTGAAAATTCTTCTTTTGAAAATGAATTAAAAGCGGCCTTAGAAAGTGTGGATACTTTTTTCCGAAAAAGATCTGATTTTCCGTCAAGCGGAAATGAAAATTCGTATTATTTTTTAGAGCAGAATCCGTTCGCTTATTCAAAAAATACAAATGCGATTGTAGGAAGTTCTTTGGGAACAAATCCATTAAGTGGCAGTACAAGCTCACATTTCAATGCCGAATTAATCAAAAAAGATTTTCCAATTCTGAATGAAACCGTAAACGGAAAACCTTTAGTTTGGTTTGATAATGCGGCAACTACTCAAAAACCAAAATCGGTTATTGATCGAATTGCATATTTCTATGAACATGAAAATTCAAACATTCATCGTGCAGCGCATGAATTGGCAGCACGTGCTTCTGATGCTTATGAAGCCGCTCGCGAAAAAGTAAAAACCTTTTTGAATGCTTCATCTGTAAACGAAATTGTTTTTGTTCGTGGTGCTACTGAAGGAATAAATCTTGTCGCTTCGACTTGGGGCGATCAAAATTTAAATTCTGGAGACGAAATTATTGTCAGCAATTTAGAACATCATGCGAACATTGTTCCGTGGAAAAGATTGGCTGATAAAAAAGGATTAAAACTTCGCGTAATTCCAGTCGACGATGATGGTCAGATTTTGCTCGACGAATATGAAAAACTGTTGAATTCAAAAACGCGATTGGTTGCTTTTACACAAGTTTCAAATGCTTTGGGAACAATAACTCCCGCCAAAAAAATAACCGAAATGGCTCATGCTACAGGTGCAAAAGTTTTAATTGACGGAGCACAATCTGTTTCACACATGAAAGTTGATGTTCAGGATTTGAATCCCGATTGGCTGGTATTTTCAGGACATAAACTTTTTGGCCCAACGGGAATTGGAGCGTTATACGGAAAAGAAGATTTATTGAACGAAATGCAACCGTATCAATCTGGCGGAAACATGATTCAGGATGTAACTTTTGAGGAAATAAAATACCACAAAGCACCCAATCGTTTTGAAGCTGGAACGGGAAATATTGCCGATGCAATTGGTCTTGGCGCAGCAATTGATTACGTAACAAAACTTGGAATTGAGGCAATTGGACAATATGAGCATTATTTGCTTGAATATGCAACAAGACAGCTGAAAGAAATTCCGGGTGTCAGATTGATTGGCACAGCAAAAGAAAAAGCGAGTGTATTATCTTTTAATTTGCAAGGTTATACAAACGATCAAGTTGGTCAAGCTTTAAACAAAGAAGGTGTCGCAGTTCGAACCGGACATCATTGTGCACAACCAATTTTGCGTAGAATGGGAGTTGAAACTACAGTTCGACCTTCTTTAGCATTTTATAATACGACACAAGATGTCGATACTTTTATCAGAACCTTATGGGAACTTAAAAAAGTTAAATTCTAAAATATTGAGAATAGCTTCTCAACAATAATAATTACTTTTTTTTGATATTTTGAGTAATTATAATCCAAAGCGACTGTTTTCCTGAACAGTCGCTTTTTTACTTTAAAATTTCCACTAGCAGGGATTTATTTCACATTTTGTTAGAAAAAACACATTTTTTAGCTGAATTTATGTTAATTCAATTCATTTATCACACAAAATAAAAAGTTTCGTTTAAAAATTAATCAATTTATTACATCCTTTTTTACAAATTCAAGCTTTTTAGGCTTCAAATGTTATAAATAATACAAAAATAAATAATAATGTTATATTTAATGTTAAAAACAAGCTTTTGCTTAACATTAATTTAAGATATTTGAAAGAACTAATTCAAACACTATAAAAAATGAAAATTAATTTAAAGCATTTTTTGTGGCTAATGCTCGTTTTAAGCGTGCAAATAGCTGTGGCTCAAGGAGGGTCAATTTCTGGAACCGTAACAGACAGTAAGGGAGTTCCTATTCCAGGAGTAAATATTGTATTAAAAGGAACAAAAATCAGCACTCAGACTGATTTTGATGGAAATTTTAAAATTCAAGCCAATACTGGCGATGTTTTAGTTGCCAGTTATGTTAGTTTTGCTACTGTCGAGGTAAAAGCCTCAAATGCTATGACAATCAAAATGGTTGAAACGCAAAATGAACTTGAAGCCGTTCTTGTGGTAGGTTACGGTACACAATCAAAAAAGAATTTAACTGATAATATAGCTCGTGTAACAGCAAAAGATATTCAACAAGTACCTGTTGCAAACGTACAAAATGCGTTAGTAGGTAAACTAGCCGGAGTACAAATTACACAAACAAATGGTAAAGTTGAAGGAGGAATGAACATTAGAGTTCGCGGAGCTGCGAGTATTAGCGCTAGCACACAGCCTTTGTATGTTTTAGATGGGATTCCGCTTATTACAGATGACGAATCTAGCAATGGAGCACCAACAAATCCATTGTTGACATTAAGCCCTAACGAAATCGAATCAATTGACGTTTTAAAAGATGCTTCTTCTGCGGCAATTTATGGAGCTCGTGGAGCTAATGGAGTTGTCATCATTACAACTAAAAAAGGTAAAGAAGGAAAAGGAAATTTCTCTTTAAACTTCTCTCAAGGTATCAGTGAAGCCACTCACACTAAAAAATTCCTGAATGCAAAGCAATATGTTGAATTATTGCAAGAAGCTGGACGAAATGTTGATGATTTAGAATCTGTTGAAGATGAATTGGACTATTTATCTCAAGGAACAGATTGGCGAAACGGAGAAATCGATACGAATTGGCAAGATATCGCTTTGCGTACAGGTTACACTACTGATGCCGATTTTTCTGTATCTGGAGGTGATGATAAAACAAAATATTTCTTTGCAGGAGCTTACAACAATACTACGGGAATTGTTGACAGCAATGATTTAGAAAGAATAACGGCGAGATCAAACGTATCTCATAAAATTACAGACCATTTTACAGCCGGAATGAATATTGGTTTCTCAAGATCAGTTATCAATAGGGTTCAAGATGACAATTCATTCTCTACTCCTATGCAATCTCTTGCTCAGGCTCCAATTTCGCAAGCAAGATTAGACGATGGTACTCCAAATCCAAATACGGAGTATGTCAATTATTTATTGGCAAAAGACAATACTTCTTGGAAAACTATTATGAGAAGAGTTACAGGAAAAATATTCGGAGAATTAAAACTGGTAAAAGGATTGAAATTCAATTCTGATTTTGCTTATGACTTACTGACTCAGACCGAGGATTATTGGCAAGGCAAAAATGCTCCTTTTATGGCAACTGACGGAGCTGTATTTGCAAGTTCTGTAAATACTGAAAGCTATATTTTTAGTAATTACTTTACATATGACCTTACTTTTGCTGAAAACCATACTATCAATGCTGTTGCCGGTATGGAATTCAACAAATACAACAGAAGATACCAAGACGTAAACAGTATTTATTTTCCAAATGACAATTTTCATACTGTTGATGGTGGTGCAGAAGTTAATGAAGGACATGGTTCTGAAACAGACTATGCCTTTGTTTCTCAATTCGGGCGTTTCAATTATAGCTTCAAAAACAAGTATCTTTTCAAAGCAAGTATCCGTCGTGATGGATCATCTCGTTTTGGAAAAAATGAAAGATTTGCGGTTTTCCCTGCATTTTCTGCCGGTTGGGTTATGTCGCAGGAAGAATTCTTGAAAGACAATACTGTTTTAAGTTATTTAAAATTAAAAGCTAGCTGGGGTCAAGTTGGAAATGCAGAAGTAGGTAACTTTGCGTCACGCCAATTGTACAGACCTAGCTCTTACAACTTAAAATCGGGATTGACTTTTAGCCAAGCTGGAAATGATAATCTTACTTGGGAAAAATCATCTCAAACAGATGTTGGAGTTGAAGTTGGTTTCATCAACAAAATTAATTTGGAAGTAGATTATTATGATAAACGTACTGATGGTCTTCTTTTTGCAAAACCTTTGGCTTTAAGCTCTGGTGCTACATCAATCAATACAAACATTGGAGAAATAAAAAGCAACGGATTTGAATTTACTTTGAACACAAAAAATGTTGAAACAGAAAAATTCAAATGGACAACTAGTTTCAACCTGACAACAAACCAATCGAAAGTAAAATCACTTCCAAATAATAATACTGATGTGATTAGCAATTATAACATCAACCGTGTTGGGGAAAACATTTCATCATTTTATTTAGTTGAATACGCGGGCGTTGATCCTGCAAATGGAGATGCTCTTTTTGTAAAAAACACTGTAAATGCTGACGGAAATCTTGATAAAAGCACTACTAACGATTACAGCGAAGCTAAAAGAATCGTTGCCGGAAATCCTTTCCCAACTTTAATGTCTGGATTGACCAATACGATGAATTATAAAAATTTTGACTTTAACTTTACCTTTCAAGGCGAATGGGGAGCGAGCATTTACAACTCGGCAGGAATTTATATGTCGACTGCTGCAGATTATTTTGACAACCAAACCGCAGATCAGCTAAATCGTTGGCAAAATCCAGGCGATATCACAAATGTGCCTCAAGCTAGATTTGGAGGTTCAAACGGAACACAGGAATCCACTCGTTATCTAGACAAAGCCGATTTTATTCGTTTACGCAACGTTACACTAGGTTATTCATTACCTAAAGAAACTGTACAAAAAGCAGGAATGAGTAATTTAAGAATTTATTTTACAGCTGTAAACTTGCTTACTTTTACAAATTATGAAGGAACAGATCCAGAAGCAAGAAGAGATGACTCAGGAATTGGAGAGGATTTTTACTCTGCGCCGCCTGCAAGAACTATGGCAATTGGAGTAAATATTAATTTTTAAAAAGAACAAAATGAAAGCAAATAAATTAATCTTACTTATAATTTTCGCAGTCTTTTTTACAAGCTGTGAAGATCAATTAAATTTAGACCCTAAGCAGGCTGAAGATGCATCGGTTACATTGAGTACCGAGGAAGGTATTACAAATATACTAACAGGAACTTATGCGATTGCCGCAAACGGAAATGGTTACGGCGGAAGAGTTTTGCTTTATGCTGATTTACTTGGCGTGACAGGTACATTAAGCACTACCGACTTAAGATGGAGAGGAACTTATGGCGAGCTTAGACAAATGTACCTTAAGACAATGGTGTCTAACAACGTAATTATTGAAGGAACATATTCTAGACTTTATTCAATGATCAATGCTGCAAATACTGTTATTGAAAACATTGACAAAGTAAAAGATCCGGGCAAACAAGCTGTTATGATTGGAGAAGCAAATTTTTTAAGATCATTAGCTTATTTTGACTTGGTTCGATTTTTTGCAAAACCTTATGTAGCTGGACAAGCTAACTCTCAATTGGGAGTTGTTATCAGGCCTAATGCTATTTATGATTTTAGTGCAGATCTTTCAAAAGAAAGAAGCACTGTCGATGAAGTTTATAAAGTAATTATTGATGGATTAAACTTGGCTTATACTAATCTTCCTGAAGAAAACGGTTTTTATGCCGACAAATATTCAGCTAAGGCTTTGCTAGCAAGAGTTTATCTGCAACAGCAAAATTACGCCGCAGCAAGAGATGCAGCAAATGACGTTATAGAAAATAGTGGCCATGCATTATCTGCAAAATATGCTGATGCATTCAATCATGATACAGACAAACCAGAAGATGTTTTTGCCATTCAAATTACAAAACAAACCGGTTTGAATGATATGGTGACTTTTTACGCTTCTGAAGGAAATGGAGGCCGTGGTGGAGATTTCTCTATCAGAAACGCTTATTTAGCTAAATTCAGCGATCCTGACGATAGAGCAGTTTTCAATTATGTTAATGACGATAACGGAAGACTTTTGACTTCTAAATTTACAGATCAGTTTGGAGATGTGCCGCTTATTCGTTTAGCTGAAATGTATTTAATACGAGCCGAAAGCAATTTACGTGCAGGAACTGCCGTTGGAAATACACCGCTTGACGATATCAATATTATTCGTTCAAGAGCAAACGCTGATGAATTGACAACCGTAACTGTTGATGATATTTTGTTAGAGCGCCAATTAGAATTAGGAATGGAAGGGTTTTTAATTCACGACATCCGCAGAACAAAACAATCTATTGATATCAGTACTGATGGAGATGGTTCAGATTTGATTCCGTATGACGCAAATAGATTGGTATTCCCTATTCCTCTTAAAGAAATGGATGCAAACAAAAAAATTACTCAAAATCCAGGTTATGGAAGCTAATTTTTTTAAGATTCTAAGATACTAAGACGCTAAGGTTCTGAGTTTTTTTTGAACATAAAAAAAGGTTCAAAGATTTATAGTTATTCTATAAATCTTTGAACCTTTCTAATAAAAATCTAAGAGTCTTAGCAACTTAGTATCTTAGCAACTTATAATCTTTTACTTAAACTCATTCAAAGATTTCTCAATAATTTCAAGACATTCCTGAATTTGAGTCTCAGTCATTACCAATGGCGGCGCAAATCTAATTTTATTTCCGTGGGTTGGTTTTGCCAATAATCCGTTGTCTCTAAATTTCAAGCAGATTTCCCAAGCCAAATCAGACTCTTCATCGCTATTGATTACAATTGCATTCAAAAGTCCTTTTCCACGAACCAACTTAATCAAATCATTTCTTTCGGCAATTTCATTTAAACCTTTTCTCAAAATTGCACCAAGATATTCTGCATTTTCAGCTAGTTTTTCTTCTTTTACAACTTCCAGAGCCGCAATCGCCACCGCTGCCGCAACAGGATTTCCACCAAAAGTAGATCCGTGTTGACCCGGTTTAATCACATTCATGATTTCGTTATTCGTCAAAACTGCCGAAACCGGATAAACACCACCTGAAATTGCTTTTCCTAAAATCAAAACATCAGGTTGTACATTTTCGTGGTGAACTGCCAATAATTTTCCTGTACGCGCAATTCCAGTTTGAACTTCATCGGCAATAAACAAAACATTATGTTTTTCGCACAATGATTTTGCTTTCGCCAAATAACCTTCTGACGGAACATAAACTCCAGCTTCGCCCTGAATTGGTTCAACTAAAAATCCAGCAATATTTTTGGATGATTCCAAAGCTTTTTCAAGAGCTTCAAGATTATCGTATTCAATTTTTATAAATCCATCAGTAAATGGTCCGAAGTTTTTACGCGCCGTTTCATCATTTGAAAATGAAATGATTGTAGTGGTTCTTCCATGAAAATTGTTTTCACACACAATCACTTGCGCTTGATTCTCAGGAATTCCTTTTACTTCATAAGCCCATTTTCTGCATATTTTAAGTGCGGTTTCAACAGCTTCAGCACCAGTATTCATTGGAAGAACTTTATCAAAACCAAAATATTTCGTAATATATTCCTCGTAATTTCCTAATTTATCATTGTAAAAAGCGCGAGAAGTCAAAGTCAGTTTTTGCGCCTGATCCACCATTGCTTTTACAATTTTTGGATGACAGTGACCTTGATTCACAGCAGAATAAGCCGATAGGAAATCAAAATATTTTTTTCCGTCAACATCCCATACATATACTCCTTCACCTCTTTCTAAAACCACAGGAAGCGGATGATAATTATGAGCTCCGTATTTATTCTCTTTTTCGATCAAAACTTCAGATTTTGATGAAAGTATGTTTTCTGTATGTGTCATAATATGTTATTTTTTCAAACACAAAAATATCAAAAAAACTCAAATACAATACAAAAAAGTAAAAATTAAATTTATATTTCACAAAAATAAGTCAAATTTGCTTTTTAAAAACGATTTTAAAATCAAATTCACATATCAATATTTCAATTTTATTCCTGATTATTGAAAAAAAATGTTACTTTTATCAATCAGTTTGATTTCGTAATGGTAAAGTCCCTACGGGACAAAATAGGTGAATTCATATATTTTTCTACCGATATTTCATCTCTACGAGATTGAATTGCGGAACATTGATTTCTTTTTAAATACCCCGATAGGGGTTTAATATTGGTAGAAAAAAAATAGATCATAATCAAAATGTCCCATAGGGACTAAATAATAAAAAACAAAGAATGGATATTTTAGACGAATTCGATATTAAAATACTGAAAGAATTAGAAAAAGATGGAAGAATGGCTTTTTCTGCCATTGCAACCAATTTGAAAATTTCAAACACAATGGTGCATCAGCGTGTAAACCGAATGATCGAACAAGGGGTTATTGGTGGAATTAAACCCATTATTCAAGAAAAAAATATCGGCTTTGATTGGGCATCTTTTACCGGAATCACATTAAATAAAGATTCTGATTCTGACCGAATTATCGAAGAAATGAAAAAAATTCCTGAAATTACAGAATGCTACTATGTTACAGGTTCTTTCACGCTTTACATAAAAATTGTGGCAAAAAACCACGAACACATGCGAAAAATTCTTTACGAGAAAATCGACAACATTCCCGGAATTGCTAAAACTGATTCGATTATAGAATTAGGTTGTGCTTTTAAAAGAAATATTTCACTATAAATCTTCTGTTTTGGCTTCTAAAGTTTTTACGATAACTCACCTCATTAAACGATAAACCATGAAAAACAAGTTGCTTTCTAAATTTCAAATTCAGAAAATAATTATCCTTTTCTTATTATTTTCAACTTATTTGTTGCAGGCTCAAAATCCAAAAGGGAAATTATTCATCATTGGTGGAGGCGACCGCTCTGACGAATTAATGAAACAAGTTTTGGCTGTAGCCGAATTAGGAAAAAAAGATTATATCGTGGTTTTGCCTATGTCAAGTGAAGAACCTGACAGCTCTTTTATTTTCTTTAAAAAACAAATGGTGAAATTGACGCAAAACCCAATTGTAATGCTGAATTTCAATAAAGAAACTGCCCAAAATAAAAAACTGACAGATTCTGTTCAAAAAGCAAAACTGATTTTCATAAGTGGAGGCGATCAAACTCGTTTTATGACTGTGGCTCATAATACTCCTATAAAAACGGCGATTCAAAAAGCTTATGAAAACGGAAGCATAATTTCTGGAACCAGCGCCGGAGCGGCCGTTATGTCTGAAAAAATGATTACTGGAAACCAAAAATTAGAAAAAGAATATACCGGAACTTTTGATAATATTCGTTACGATAATCTGGAAACTGCTGAAGGTTTAGGCTTATTGAAAACTGCCGTAATCGATCAGCATTTTTTAAAAAGAAACCGTTACAACAGATTAATTTCTGCTTTAGTCGAATTTCCAAATTTGACCGGAATTGGAATTGATGAAGCGACAGCAATTATCGTTCGAAATAATGAAGTTGAAGTTGCGGGAGAAAGTGAAGTCATTGTTGTTCGTAATCCAAAAGGGATTTTAAAATCCACGAAAAACAATCTTATATCCATCGAAAATCTGCAAATGAGCATTTATACGGCTGGACAAAAATTTAAAATCAAATAAGCATGCATAATTATCCTAAACTATTAAAATCCTTCTTTTTCATTTGTCTGAGTTTTCAAATTTCGGCACAAAAAATTAATACAAAAGAGATTGCCCGATTAGAAAATCTCGCCAAAAAAGTTACCATTATTAGGGATAATTGGGGAATTCCGCATGTTTATGGAAAAACGGATGCCGATGCTGTTTTTGGATTACTATACGCTCAATGCGAAGATGATTTTAAGAGAATTGAGATGAATTACATTGAAAAACTGGGACGACTTTCTGAAATAAAAGGACAATCAGTTTTGTATAATGATTTAGAAATTAAACTGTTAATCGATGTAAACGAAGCTAAATCCGATTATAAAAAAGCTCCAGAATGGCTCAAAAAGCTTTTGAACAGTTATGCAGATGCGATCAACTTTTATTTGTACAAACATCCAGAAGTAAAACCAGCACTTTTAACACATTTTGAACCATGGTTTCCATTACTTTGGACTGACGGAAGTATAGGCGCCATTAGCACTGCAGATCTTTCAACAGCCGAATTAAAAGCTTTTTATTCTGGAAATAATGATAAAGTGGCTTACGTAGAAAGAGAAAAATACGTTCAGACCGGCTCAAACGGATTTGCATTTGCTCCATCAAAAACCGCTGACGGAAATGCGATTCTTTACATAAATCCACATACCACTTTTTATTTTAGACCCGAAGTACAAATGACGAGCGAAGAAGGCTTGAATGTTTACGGTGCGGTAACTTGGGGACAATTCTTTATTTATCAAGGCTTCAACGAAAATTGTGGTTGGATGCATACGTCATCAAATGTGGATGTAGCCGATATGTATGCCGAAAAAATCGTCGACAAAAAAGGAAAATTATTTTATGAATTTGACAACAAGCTTTTACCTGTAATCGAGAAAGAAATCACGATCAATTATAAAGAAAATGGAAAATTGATTCCGAAAAAATTCAAAACCTATTTTACTAACAACGGCCCGATTATGGCGAAACGTGACGGAAAATGGATCAGCTTAAAATCGAATAATAGATCGATGCCAAGTTTGATTCAGAGTTGGGTTCGAACAAAATCGAAGAGTTTTGAGGATTACAAAAAAGCAATGGATTTAAAAGCCAATACCTCAAACAATACGGTTTATGCAGACAACAAAGGAAACATTGCCTATTGGCATGGGAATTTTATTCCGATTCGTGATAAAAAATTAAATTGGTCAAAAGTCGTTGATGGCTCAACATCTGCAACGCAATGGAAAGGACTGCATGAGGTTGATGAAACTGTTCATGTTTACAATCCGGTTAATGGCTGGTTGCAAAACTGCAACTCCAGTCCTTTTTCTGTTGCTGGAGAAAACAGTCCTAAAAAATCAGATTATATTCCATACATGGCGCCAGATGGAGAAAATTTCAGAGGCGTGAACGCCGTTAGAATTTTCAGCAAAGGAAGCAATTACACTTTAGACAAAGTAATAGCTGATGGTTATGATTCGAAATTATCCATTTTCGAAATCTTGATTCCGAGTTTAGTAAATGTTTTTGAAAAGAATGTAAAACCAGAATCTCCAGAATTTGCAACTTTAAAAGAACCAATTGCACTATTAAAAAATTGGGATTATTATGCCAAAGAAAATTCTGTTGCAACCACACTAGCCGTTGAATGGGCATATAAATTAAACCCAATTATTTTGAAAGCTTATGTTGACGAAGGCGAAAAAGATCAAGTTGAAAACACGAAGAATTTTGCAAAAAATGCTACGGCTGACCAAATGATTCCGCAATTGCAAACTGTTTTGAAAGAATTGGAAACAAAATTTGGAACTTGGCAAGTGGCTTGGGGCGAAATCAACCGTTTTCAGCGTTCTAGTGGCGATATTGATTTAAAATATGATGATAACAAACCTAGTTTACCTATTGGTTACGGCCCTGGCTCTTGGGGAAGTTTGCCTTCTTTCAAAAGCAGTTACCAAAACAATTCAAAAAAGCGTTATGGTTATAATGGAAACAGTTTTATCTGCGCAGTTGAATTTGGCCCAAAAATTAAAGCAAAATCATTATTAGCCGGCGGTAATAGCGGAGATGCAAACTCAAAACATTTCACCGATCAAGCCGAAATGTATCAAAAAGGACAGTTTAAAGAGGTTCTGTTTTACAAAGAAGATGTCCTTAAAAATGCCGAAAAAACATATCATCCGGGAGAATAATTCCGTTAAAAAAACACTTTTTACAAACCTTGGAAGAACTTTCTTCTGAGGTTTTTTTATAAGAGAATATTTCTGATATTTGTTTAAAATTGTAAAACAAATGAAAAATCCATTTCTCTTTATCTTTGCTACTATTCTGTTTTCTAACACTATAAGCGCACAATTAAAATCCGTAAAATATGCTGACGGAAGCCAAGCATTAAACGGATTATCGATCAAACCTGCCAAAAAAAGCAGCAACAATCCAGGTATTTTGTTGCTTCCAGCATGGCTGGGAATCGATACTGCTTCTAAAAAATATGCTGAAGACTTATCAAAACTAGGTTATCATGTTTTTATCGCAGACATTTATGGCGAAGGCAACTATCCTAAAAATACTTCTGAAGCAGGAAAACAAGCAGGTTTTTATAAAACCAATTACGAGGCGTATCAAAAAAGAATCAACGTTGCCTTGCAGGAATTAATCAAATCTGGGGCAAATGCTGATAATATTGTAGTAATTGGTTATTGTTTTGGCGGAACAGGAGTTCTTGAAGCTGCACGCGGACATTTGAATGTAAAAGGAGTTGTTTCTTTTCACGGAGGCTTAGGCAAAGATGCCAAAAGACCTACAGAACCTATTACTGCTAAAGTTTTGGTTTGCCATGGCGCGGATGATCCATTTGTTCCAAAAGAAGAAATCACTGCTTTTCAACAAGAAATGCGTGATTCAAAAGCCGATTGGCAAATGATTTATTATGCAAATTCTGTTCACTCATTTACAAATCCAGAAGCAGGAAATGACAATTCAAAAGGTGCAGCCTATAATGCTGTAGCCGCAAAAAGATCTTTTGATCATTTGCTTCTTTTCTTGAATGAAGTCCTAAAAAAATAAATCTTTAACGAACCAAAAAACACCAAATCAACAACATTAACCAATGTCACATAACAAAATTAGAGAAGACAAAACCTGCCTAAACTGCAGGCATGTAGTCGAGCAAAAGTTTTGTCCAAACTGCGGACAGGAAAACAGCGATACGCGCAAAACTTTCCATCATCTATTCGTTCATTTTTTTGAAGATTTAACGCATTATGAAAATGCTTTTTGGAAAACGATTAAAAACTTACTTTTAAAGCCTTCCACTTTAACTAAGGAATATCTTTCAGGAAAAAGATTGTCGTATTTAGCGCCAGTACGTCTTTATATTTTTATCAGTTTTATTACCTTTCTTTTAATTGCATTATTTCCAAATCATGTCGGTGAAGAGCTTACGAAAAGTGACAAGGAAATCACATCCAATTTCGAAAATACAAATACAAAAGAAAAAGACGAAAAAGAAAAAGATGGGAAAGAAAAAAACTGGAAAGAAAAGTCCTATATCAAGTCAAAAACATTGGACAAGTCTTATTTTCAGTTGAAAACAATGAAAGAGATCGACTCCATTCAAAAATTTGGCAAAGAAAATGAAAAACTTTCTGATTTTGAATATTGGGTCTATGAAAAAGCGACACATGTCACCGAAAACAATACAAAGAAAGAAATTATAGAAAAATTCATAGAATCTTTCATTCATAATATTCCGAAAATACTATTTATTATAATGCCATTTTTTGCCTTTTTCTTATGGATTTTTCATAGCAAAAAAAGATGGTATTATTTTGATCACGGAATTTTCACGCTTCATTATTTTTCATTTTTGCTTTTGATATTCCTCATTTTATTTATTGTCAACAAAATAGCTGGAATATTTGAAGGAAATGGTCCAATTTCAGCTGTAGCAAACCTCATCAACTTTGTGGGAATTGTTTGGATGTGTTACTATTTTTATCCAGCTCATCACCGATTTTATGGAGAAAGCCGATTTGTTTCATTTGTTAAAAGTGCATTTCTTTTTGTTATAAATTCGCTTTTTATTCTATTTTTACTCATATTCTATGTTTTATACATATTCATTAATTTACACTAACCGAAAATGAAAAAAATTGTAATTCTGTTATTAATTGCTTCGGCGTTTTCATGTAAAAATGCACAGTCAGTTGCTTCAAAAGACAACTCAGACCCAACAAAATACATGAATGCGATCACGGCAAAAGACTTAAAAAAAATGCTTTATGTTGTTGCCTCTGATGAAATGGAAGGTCGCGAAACTGGTTCGAAAGGACAAAAGAAAGCGGGGCTTTACATGATCGAGCAATACAAAAAAAATAAAATCTCGTTCCCGAAAGGAGCAACGGATTACTACCAGCATATTCCGGCATCATTTTTAAATGCAAGACGCAATGAAAATCTGCCAGATTCAGAAAACATCTGGGCATACATCGAAGGATCTGAAAAACCAGATGAAGTTTTGGTTATTTCTGCTCATTATGACCACGTAGGAATTAAAGACGGAGAAGTGTACAACGGAGCGGACGATGATGGCTCAGGAACTGTTGCTGTTATGGAAATTGCAAAAGCTTTTGCTAAAGCTAAAAAAGAAGGACACGGACCAAAACGTTCTATTTTATTCCTTCACGTAACAGGTGAAGAGCACGGTTTACACGGATCTCGTTTCTATTCTGAAAACCCATTATTCCCAATTGCCAATACCATTACAGACATCAACATTGATATGATTGGTCGTCGCGATGTTGAGCACACAAATACAAACAATTATGTATATGTAATTGGAGCAGATAGATTATCAAGCGAATTGCACAATACTGTTGTGGCTCAAAATGACAAATATGTAAAAATGGACTTGGATTTCAAATTCAACGATCCTAAAGATCCGAATCATTTCTATGAGCGTTCTGACCACTACAACTTTGCAAAACACGGTATTCCATCTGTTTTCTTCTTCAACGGAGTTCACGCAGATTACCATGGAAAAGATGATACTCCAGAAAAAATCGAGTACGATGCTTTAGCAAAAAGAGCTCAATTGGCTTTCGTAGTTGCTTGGGATTTAGCAAATAGAGAAAACAGACCGGTAGTTGATAAGAAATAATCTAAGATGGTAAGGTTCTAAGATACTAAGATTCTGAGATAAAGAAAAAGGGATGAGTTTAAAAACTCATCCCTTTTTTATTTCAATTAATTTCAAATCAAAGAAAAAAAACTTAGCCACTTAGAACCTTAGCATCTTAGCAACTTCATTTAATCATTCATCGAAATCAAAAACTCTTCGTTGTTTCTTGTTTTCTTGAAGCGATCGTTTACAAAATCCATAGATTCTACTGGGTTCATATCTGATAAGTATTTGCGCATGATCCACATTCTTTGCAATGTCTTTTCGTCTAATAACAAGTCGTCACGACGTGTACTTGATGATGTAAGATCGATTGCAGGGAAAATACGTTTATTGGCTATCTTACGATCTAATTGTAATTCCATATTACCCGTTCCTTTAAATTCTTCGAAGATTACCTCGTCCATTTTAGAACCTGTTTCAGTCAATGCCGTTGCAATGATACTTAACGAACCTCCATTTTCAACATTTCTAGCCGCTCCAAAGAAACGTTTTGGCTTTTGCAATGCATTCGCATCGACACCACCACTTAATACTTTTCCAGAAGCCGGTTGCACTGTATTGTAAGCTCTCGCTAAACGTGTAATAGAATCTAAAAGAATCACAACATCATGGCCACATTCTACTAAACGTTTTGATTTTTCAAGAACGATATTAGCAATTTTCACGTGTTCTTGAGGCTCTCTATCAAAAGTAGAAGCGATAACTTCCCCACGAACACTTCTTTGCATATCAGTAACCTCTTCAGGACGCTCATCGATCAATAAAACAATTAGATAAACCTCCGGATGATTTGCCGCAATTGCGTTTGCAATATCTTTCAAAAGCATTGTTTTACCCGTTTTAGGTTGTGCAACGATCATTCCACGTTGTCCTTTTCCTATTGGAGAAAACAAATCGATAATACGCGTTGATATAGAACTGCCTTTTTCGGCTAATTTGAATTTTTCAGAAGGAAAAACTGGTGTCAAGTGTTCAAAAGAAACTCTATCACGAACTACTTGCGGATCGTGACCATTAATTTTAAGTACACGAACTAAAGGGAAAAACTTCTCGCCTTCTTTAGGAGGACGAACCACTCCTTTTACTGTATCTCCGGTTTTTAAACCAAATAATCTGATTTGTGAAGTTGATAAATAAATATCATCTGGAGAAGCTAAATAATTATAATCTGATGAACGTAAAAATCCGTAACCGTCTGGCATCATTTCAAGAACACCTTCACTTTCAATAATTCCGTCAAACTCAAAGTCAGAATCTCTGAAGTTATTATTCTTTTTATTTTTATGATTTGGATTTTGATTTCCGTTGTTCCCATTTCCGTTGCCGTTTCCATTTTGGTTTGGATTCTGATTCGGATTTTGGTTAGGGTTTTGATTTTTATTTTGATTCGGATTTATCTTTTTTGGTTGAGGCGCAGTTTCTGTTTTTTCTGCTGCAACAGGAACTTCAGCACTTTCTTCGGCAACCACCTCTTTTTCAGCAGTTTTAACTGCTTCTTTTTCCTTTTGTAGCGCTACCTTTTTCTCGTATGCCGATTTATTAAATTTTACAATTTTTGGCTCCTTTTTCTCTGCAACAGGTTTTTCTTCATTGCTTTCCTGAACTTTGTCTGCTGTTTGATTCTTCGGAGCAGGCTGATTTTTTGGTTTTGCCGCTACAGGAGTTTCTTTTGTCTCTGTAGTTTCCTCCACTTTATCAAATTCTAAAACTGGAGCATTTTTGGGAGAGGTTGCTTTTTTAGTAGGAGTTATCCTTGCTCTTTTTGGTTTTTCATCTGCAGTTTCCTTTTCAGCCACAGGAGTTGCTGGCGGCGCTGTAGTCGCTTCTTGATGCGCTAAAATCTGAGTGATTAATGCTTCTTTTTTAACACCATTAAACTTTATAGTTTTAGCCAACTTAGCTATTTCTTGAAGCTCAGAAAGCTTCATTTCTTTTAATGCAGAAATATCAAACATGAATGTTCTATGAATTTAATTATTTTAAAGGAAATACTGTAAAAAGTAGGTAGACAAATTATTTCAATTGACCGCAGTATGAAGTGCTTACGGTATTTTGATGCAATAATACGAATAAATTTTAATCATACAATAGTATTTTAAAAAAAGAAAATATATTTTTGTAAAACAATTTCAAGTTATGTTACAACGAATTCAAACCGTATATTTAATTCTTACCTTTGTAATCACAGGGGTTTTAATGTTTTTTATACCGCTTTGGTCATCAAACGGCAAACCTTTCTTCTTTATGCAAGATCAGGTTTACATTGTATTATTAGGATTAAGCACAATGCTCACAATCATGAGTATCATATCATTTAAAAAGAGACAAAATCAGTTTGTGATGAACAGACTGAACATAATATTAAATTTAATTTTATTAGGATTATTTGTATATCGATCACTAAATTTATCTGGAGGAACAGCTACAGCTGCTCCTGAGAAAGGTATTGGGATGTTTCTTCCAATTGTTGCTATCGTGTTATTAGTTTTAGCTAATAAGGCCATCAAAAAGGACGAAGATCTTGTAAAATCTGTAGATCGTTTGAGATAAACCTATAAACTTAATTTTTTGTGCGAAGAAGAACCCGAATTTTATTCGGGTTTTTTTTATGCCTTATATTGTTATAAATCAGACTTAAAGTGTACATCCTAAAAGAAGTTTTCAAGGTAAATTTGCATTTTCAAATTCAAATTATCATGAGACCCAAAATAAGGATTCATCTTGCCGATGATCATCAAGTACTTATTGATGGCTTAACCAATTTACTTCAAACCGTAGAAAATTTCGAAGTTGTTGGTAGCTCTTTAGATGGAAGTACCGTTTATAATGACGTACTTCAAAATAATGCAGAAATTTTGATTCTGGATATCAGCATGCCAGAAAAAGACGGCATCAAAGTTCTCCAAGAATTTCAGGAACAAAAAAGCCAATGCAAAATCATAATTCTTTCTAGCTATGATGATTTAAAAATCATTAAAGAAATCATGAAACTAAACGCAAAAGGATATTTGACAAAAAAATGTGCAGGCGAAAATATCATCGAGGCAATTCATGCGGTTCATCAAGGTCAGGAGTATTTTAGTGATGCTGTGCGAGAAAAAATCTTCAACAGCTTTACACAAAACAATCCAAAACTAAACAAAAAGTCCCATGCCGAAAATCCGATTTTAAGTGCGCGAGAGATTGAAATAATCACTTTGATCTCACTTGAATACAGCGGAAAAGAAATAAGCGAAAAACTTTTCATCAGCATAAACACAGTCGAAACACATCGCAAAAACATTATGAAAAAGTTACAGATAAAAAATACTATTGGGCTGGTTAAATATGCCTTAAAACACAATTTGATTAATCCGTGATTCTTTGAATGAAAAATCAGTTTTAACTATTTTTACTATGCGTCTTTTAAAAATCGTAATCTTGCTTTTTTTTATTAATGTTTTTAATGGAAATCTTTATTGCCAACAAAGTGAATTTCCAAAAGAAAGCATTCCGCAATTACAGCCTTCAAACACAGATACTGCCGAATTACAAGAAATTGAACAATTAAAAAACAAAAAAGTAGTAAGCTTGACTATTGTTCTAATTATCATCTTATTTTTTCTGTTTTACTTTTTTTATCAGAACAATAAATTGAAGCAAAAAATAAGACGAAAAGATATCAAGCAGAAAATTCTGCTTAATGTTATCAATTCAAGTATTGACAGCCAAGAAATTGAACGTAAAAAAATTGCTTCATTCCTGCATGATAATATTAATTCCTTATTGTCCTCTGCCGGATTGCACTTGAACACGTTTACTTCACAAAATAAAATTCAACCTGAAGAAATCAAGAAAGCAAAAGCAATTTTGACCGAAGCTCATGATCTTTTGCGCGACATATCACATGATCTTGTCCCTAGTCTTTTAGTCCGTTTTGGCTTAATTTATGCGCTGGAAGATTTATGCGAAAGAAACTCAAACAGTACAATTGATTTTATCTTTTCAAGCAAGATTCCAACCAGCAAAAGATACCCGGAAAAATTTGAAATGAAAATTTATTTCATAGTTTCAGAACTCTTCAGCAACATTATAAAGCACAGCAATGCCACCAAAGCCGAAATATTTTTAAATGAAAATCAAAATAATTTCACCCTCAAAATAAAAGACGACGGAATAGGTTTTAATGCAAAAAAAACAAACGGAACTGAAGGCTTTGGACTAAATCGAATAAGAGCTCGAGTCAAAAAATTCAAAGGAAATTTTGAAGTTATTTCAAAAGCAAATCAAGGCACCACAATTAAAATAAAAATTCCGTTGCCGCATTAGAAACATTATTTTTTGCCAATTTCAATAATCTCTAAATCTTTTATTTTATCATCATCAATCACAAATCGAAGCATTGTTCGCATTTGATGAAAACCGCTTTTCCCTGCCGCACCAGGATTCATGTGCAATAAATTATTCTTTTTGTCAAACATGACTTTTAAAATATGTGAATGCCCACAAATAAATAATTTAGGCGGATTCAAAGCCATTTCTTCCCTAATATTCGGATTGTATTTTCCGGGATAGCCTCCAATATGCGTAATCCAGACTGACACATTCTCGCACATAAATCTGTTGTTTAACGGAAACTCTAATCTTGCTTTTGCATCGTCAATATTTCCGTAAACCGCTCGCAAGGGTTTTAGCTTTTTGATGGTATCTGTTACATTCAAATCTCCAATATCTCCAGCGTGCCAAACTTCATCGGCTTGTGCCACATATTTTAAAATTGTATCGTCAATATGGCTGTGAGTGTCTGAAAGGAGAAGGATTTTGGTCATTTTTTTAAGAGGGTGAGATTCTAAGTTGCTAAGATACTAAGGATTTTTTTAAAGAGACAAAGAATCAAAGGTACAAAGTGACAAAGGTTTTTTTATACATATTTATTGTAGAGACGCACTGCAGTGCGTCTCCTTAAGATCCTAAGTTTTTCCTCAAATGCATTTAATACAGATTCATTGTAGAGGCACATTACAGTGTGTCTCAAATCTGATTTGGGAAAATAAAAAATCCGATTTGCTTTCACAAATCGGATTTATATCCTGACAGGCTTTTAAAACCTGTTAGGTATTTTTTTATTATTAATTTCCTAGATTTTAATACCTAACAGGTCTTGAAGACCTGTTAGGAAACCTGAATATTACAACTATTTCTTAGCGTTTTTAGACTCTTTTGTATCCATCATTTCCATAAGTTTCATTCCCAACAATCCGCTTATAGATCCATCAGAACCCGAATTCCCTGAAATTAAAACATCTGGAATTACTTTGATGTTTCCTTTACCAATTTCTTCAGTTACTTTGTAACGAGTAAAGTTGTCTCCACCCATCGCACTAACTTGAAGTTGGTAAGCCTCTGCAGTTGATTTACCAATTGCCATAATTTTCTCAGCTTCGGCCAAACCGGTTTTCGAGATTTTTTCCGCTTCAGCGCTAGCATTTAATCTTGTTGCTTCTGCCTGTGCTCCTGCTCTTGCTTTTGTTGCTTCGGCTTCTGCACTAGCACGCATTTTTGTAGCTTCAGCTTCGGCATTTACATTCAGTTTTAAACTGGTCGCGTCTCCTTCTGCTTTTTTTACCGTTGCATCAGCCGTTCTTTGCGCAATTTCAACACTTTGTGAAGCACGAACAATTTCTTTTTGCATGTCGGCAATAGCAGTTTCTTTTTCCATACCCTGACGCTGTTCCTGCGCCATTCTTTGCGTTTGATATGTTTTTTGCTCTTCCTCGGCCAATTTTCTGTCCGTTAAAGTTTTCATCAAAGAATCTGGAGGCACAATATCTCCAATCAAAGTATCAACCGCATTTACGTTATATTCATCAAGAACTAACTTAATGTGATTTTTAGCCGATTCTTGACGTTCTTTTCTGGTTGTCAAGAACGAAATAACATCACTGTCTTGCGCCGAGTTTCTAAAATAGTTACCAATTGTTGGCTCCAAAACCTGCGAAACCAAGTTGTTCATGCTTCCAAAACGCGCAATAACTTTTGGCGCTTCCGCTGCTGGAACGTGAATAATTTGCGCCACATCTAAATTAAATGGGAAACCGTCTTTTGAACGAACCGTGATTGTAGAAAGATTTTTATCTAAATCGTGTGATTCGCTTCGCGCATTTGCCCAGTTTAAAACCAAGTTTGTCGTTGGGACCGCTTCTAATTTAGTTGTGTATTTGTTCAAAGCATATTTTCCTGGTCCGAAAGGTTCCATCCAAACTCCTCTTTGTCCTTTTGAAACTATGTTTCCATGTTTGAAAGTATCTCCAGTAACATCTTGGCCATCTTCTCCAATATACGAAATCACAACACCAACATAACCAATAGGCACATCAGTCATTGGATTTTGCTCAATTTGAACACCCCATGTATTAATATAATAAGAACCCGCCAGCATCACTTGAGGCTGCAAACCACGATTTCCGCCTTGTTCCAAAAACTTGTCAAAATCCTGGAAGTTGTTATGATCGTTTACAAACTTACCCGCAATTTGTCCTTGCGGAATTGGCTCTCCATCAAGCGCTGTAACAATACCAATCATATTTTCGAAAATCTTGATTTGCTCAGCAATTACAATCTCAAATAAAAACGTATTGATACGATACGATCCCGTTGTAATAAAAGCGGTTTGACGACCTTTTTGTCCACCGTTGTTCAAGAAAGCTGTAGCGTCCTGAAAATTGTCGCTTTCTACCCTTCTGGCCAAGATTCTTCCGGTCGGAATTTCTTTTCCATCTTTACTTAAAACCAATCCAATTTTTCCTTCTGGAATAATCGTAAATCCAGTCATATCTATTGAATATTGCCAGATCCACATTCCCCAATATAAACCTGGAGCAAGTGTTTGTGCCTGATAACCAGCCTCACCTTTTGTAGCAATAATACGGCCATCTGGCAAAGATTTGTCGGCACCAAACAAAACGAATTTTTTGGTCACCAAACCAATTTTATCCTCAGGAACAATCACCATTCCGAAGAAAACACGCAAAATAAATTTGTAAAAAAGAAAGGCAAATAAAATTAAAATTATCCACCAATAAGAAGTAATTTCATTCATAGTTTTTGATATTTAGTTGTACAAACATAGGAGAAATATGATCTGTTAAAATGAAAAATTTTAAAAATTAACATTTAGAAATTTCTGCCCAAAAATGTTAAAATTTAGCTTAAATTATATCGTTGGAATTGTCAATTTTTGACACGATTTTTAGCTGGACAAACTATGATTCGCATTTTGGTTTTTGAGCGATTTTAACAAAGGTTCTGAGGTTCTTAGAAGCTAAAGTACTCAAGTTTTGTTTTTTTGATTTTGAAAAAATGCATTTTTACAATTAATCAAAATTTTCAGAATCTGATGTTAGACGCACTGCAGTGCGTCTCTACAATAAAACCATAAAAAACCTTTGTACCTCTGGATCTTTGCCCCTTTGTCCCTAAAAAGAAAAAAACTTAGTCCCGAAGTATCGGGATAGCATCTTAGAACCTTAGCCACTTTTTTTTGTACCTTTGCCACTCTGAACCTTTGAACCTCTACAGTGAGATATTTTATTCAATTTGCATACAACGGAACACCTTATAATGGCTGGCAATTTCAGCCAAACGCACCTTCTGTTCAGGAAACTTTAAACAAAGCGCTTTCGGTTTTATTAAATACACCTATAAATGTTATGGGCGCCGGACGCACGGACACAGGAGTTCATGCTACAGAAATGTACGGCCATTTTGATGTTGAAAATTTGTTAGATGTTCCTGTTTTAGTGCATAAACTAAATTCATTTTTGCCAAAAGATATTGCTGTTTTTGACATTATATTGGTTCATGATGACGCGCATTGCAGATTTGACGCAACAAAGCGCACTTATGAATACCACATCAATACTGTTAAAAATCCGTTTTTGCAGGAACTCAGCTGGTATGTAAGTCAAAAATTAGATGTAGCTTTGATGAATGAAGCGGCGCAAATTTTACTGAAACATACCGATTTTCAATGCTTCTCAAAAGTCAATACAGATGTAAACACTTTTGATTGCACGGTTTTTGAGGCCTATTGGAAAAATGAAAATAATAAACTGATTTTCACAATTTCGGCCAACCGATTTTTACGAAATATGGTTCGGGCAATTGTGGGCACATTAATCAACATTGGTCTTCATAAAATTACGTTGACTGATTTTGAGAACATTATTGCCAGCAAGAGCAGAGAAAAAGCAGGATTTTCAGTTCCGGCTCACGGTTTATATTTGACCAAAATTAATTACGATTACATAAATAGCCCTGATTGAAGTGAAAAGCTTTTTTGAAAAAATATTGTTTTTGTGTTTTTTATAAAGCGACCAACGGAAGCTCTTATAAAAAACATTACAAAAACATATTTTTGAGAAAAACTTGTAACGTAAAGCAGGAAATAGCTCCTTATAATAAATGAAAGCAAAAGCATTTGATACCGGCTTATTCAAACGAATTTTAAAATATACCAAACCTTACAAATGGCGTTATTATGGCGTGATTGTTTTTGCTATTTCGCTGTCGATTTTTGCAGCGCTTCGTCCCTATTTGCTAAAACAGACTGTTGATGGTTATATCAAAACCCACGACAAATATGGCTTGTTGATGTATATTATCTTGATGGGGCTTGTGCTTTTGATGGAAGTTTTTTCACAATTCTATTTTGTGTATTGGGCCAATTGGCTTGGGCAGGATATTGTAAAAGACATTCGCACCAAACTTTTCAAGCATATTTTGAGTTTCAGAATGAAATATTTTGATTTGGTTCCGGTTGGGCAATTGGTTACCCGATCGGTTTCAGATATTGAATCGATTGCTCGTATTTTCAGCCAAGGTCTTTTTATGATTATCAGTGATTTGATGAAAATGCTGGTGGTTTTGCTTTTCATGTTTTACATGAACTGGAAATTAACTTGGATTGTGGTTGTAGCAATGCCAATTCTGGTTTATGTTACCCGAATTTTTCAGCGTAAAATGCAGGTTGCCTTTGAAGAAGTTCGTACTCAGATTGCCAACATGAACTCTTTTGTTCAGGAACGTGTGACAGGAATGAAGATTGTACAGCTTTTTAACCGAGAAAAAATTGAGGCTGAAAAATTCAGAGAAATCAACGACAAACATAGAGTTGCTTGGATCAAAACCATTTTATACAACTCGATATTTTTCCCAATTGCCGATATTATTTCGTCAATAACTTTAGGTCTCGTGGTCGTTTTTGGTGGATTTAAAATTTTGAATGGTGATCATTTTACTACGTTTGGAGATTTATTTTCTTATACGATGTTTATTGGTATGCTCTTTAATCCGTTACGCCAGATAGCTGATAAATTCAATGAAATGCAACTAGGAATGATTGCGGCCAATCGTGTTTTTGATATTATTGACACTCAAGATCATATTCAGGATACGGGTACAATTGAAGCTCCGGTTTTTAGCGGCAGTATCGAATTCAAAGAGGTTCGTTTTAGTTATATTCCAGAAGAAGAAGTTATTAAAGGAATCGATTTATCTGTTGATTCGGGACAGACAATTGCAATTGTTGGTTCGACAGGAGCAGGAAAATCGACTATTATTAATTTACTGAATCGTTTTTACGAAATTAATAGCGGTACTATTTATATCGACGGACATAATATTGAAAACTATACATTGGCATCTTTAAGAAAACAAATTGCCGTGGTTTTGCAAGATGTATTTTTGTTTGCCGACACGATTTACAACAACATCACTTTGCATAATCCAGAAATAACGCGCGAAAAAGTGCTTGAAGCGTCAAAGAAAATTGGCGTACACGATTTCATCATGAGTTTGCCAGACAATTATGATTTTGATGTAAAAGAACGCGGTGTTATGCTGTCATCTGGCCAGCGTCAATTAATCGCCTTTTTGCGTTCATACGTGAGCAATCCAAGTATTTTGATTTTGGATGAAGCAACATCATCTATCGATACTTATTCTGAAGAATTGATTCAGCGTGCAACCGAAACGATTACCAAAGGAAGAACTTCAATTATCATCGCACACCGATTAGCAACAATTGTAAATGCAGACAAAATTGTAGTTATGGATAAAGGTCTTATTGTAGAGCAAGGAACACACCAAGAATTGCTTAACAAAACCGATGGTTATTACAAAAACTTGTATGATTCGCAATTTTCGGTAGCGAATTGAGGCTCAAAATGCTAAAAAAACATTTCTAAACGTTAAATCAGCGTTATAGAAATCATAAAACTGCATCTGACGGCTAAGGCTTTAACACTTCGTTTTTGGTTTATTATTTACCTTTGAGATTGTAGAAATCAAATGTAAAAGAAAATGCCACAAAACAGATTTTATCCAGAAGAACAATTCAAAGAAATAGAAATAAACGCCTCATTGCAACTTAAATATGCCATTTCAAACCGAGGCCGATTAATCAGTTTTACTGACGAAATTGCAAACGGCAGAATCCTCAAAGGCGGTTTAAGCGATGGTTATCCAACCTTTAGATTCAAAGTTAAAAAAGATGACAAAATTGTCAACAAATATCTTTTTCTCTACAAATTAGTTGCGCAATATTTTATCCCGAAACAATCAGAAGATCAAACTTATGTTCTTCATTTGGATTACAACCGAAGCAATGATGACGTAAGTAATTTGCGTTGGGCTACAAAACAGGAAATGATGGCGCACAGCCGTAAAAGTCCGCGTGTAATTCAGGCGAAAAAGAATCTGATTGAACACAACCTAAAAGCAGACGGAAGAAAACTGACCACTACAAAAGTGATGCTGATCAAGAAAATATTGGCTAGACCCGAACAAAAAACACGCTTGAAAATGATCGCAAAACAATTTGGCGTAAGCGAAATGCAGATCCGCAGAATTGCAAGTGGTGAAAACTGGGGACACGTTAAGGTTTAATAATGTTTATAGTTTATAGTTTTTGGTTTATAGTTAAATACACTTAACCTTTAACCTATAACGCTTAACTTATATTTAGCCACAGATTATTTGGATTTAAAGGATTATAAAAATCTGTGTTAATCTTTATAATCTGTGGCTAATTTTTTTAACTAATTTTCTAGGTGGCTTGTCACTAATAACTAATCACTTCTCACCTAAATCACAAAATCAATTCATAATTCACAATTTACAATTCACAATTACCTTGGTTTCTGTGAAAAGACTAAAATGTCATGCGCTAAAAATAAATTTTGGGGCGTTGATTTAAAATAAATCCTTAAATTCGCAATCACAAATAACAAAAAAAGAAAATCGAAAAATGAGTTTCGGAAATATAACCCTCATTTTCGGTAATAAATACTAAAAACCAAAAAAATGAAATACGACGTTATTGTTTTAGGAAGTGGTCCTGGTGGCTATGTAACAGCAATTAGAGCTTCTCAATTAGGCTTTAAAACTGCTGTAGTTGAAAAAGAAAACCTAGGAGGTGTATGTTTGAACTGGGGTTGTATCCCAACAAAAGCATTATTGAAATCGGCTCAGGTTTTTGATTACCTTAAACACGCTTCTGATTACGGATTAAAAGTTTCTGAATTCGACAAGGATTTCCCTGCAGTTATTCAACGCAGCCGTGGTGTTGCTGAAGGAATGAGCAAAGGTGTTCAGTTCTTGATGAAAAAAAACAAAATTGACGTTATCGAAGGTTTTGGAAAATTAAAACCAGGAAAAAAACTTGACGTTACTGATAAAGACAATAAAGTTACCGAATATAGCGCTGACCACATCATCATCGCAACTGGTGCTCGTTCTCGCGAGTTGCCAAACTTACCTCAAGATGGTGTAAAAGTAATTGGTTACCGTCAGGCAATGACTTTGCCAACTCAGCCAAAATCTATGATTATTGTTGGTTCTGGAGCAATTGGAGTGGAGTTCGCTCACTTCTACAACTCAATGGGAACAGATGTTACTATCGTAGAATTTATGCCAAACGTAGTTCCTGTAGAAGACGAAGATATCTCAAAACAATTTGAGCGCTCTTTGAAAAAATCAGGAATTAAAGTAATGACTAACTCTTCTGTTGAGCGTATTGACACTACAGGAGCTGGAGTTAAAGCTTTTGTTAAAACTGCAAAAGGAGAAGAAGTTTTAGAAGCTGACATCGTGCTTTCTGCAGTTGGAATCAAAACAAACATTGAAAACATTGGATTAGAAGAAGTTGGTATCGCTGTTGACAGAGACAAAATCTTAGTTAACGCTTACAACGCAACTAACATTCCTGGTTATTACGCAATTGGAGACGTTACTCCAGGTCAAGCTTTAGCTCACGTAGCTTCAGCTGAAGGAATCAACTGTGTTGAGAAAATCAAAGGTCTTCACGTAGATCCAATCGATTACGGAAACGTTCCTGGTTGTACTTATGCAACTCCAGAAATCGCTTCTGTTGGTTTAACAGAAAAACAAGCAAAAGAAAAAGGTTACGAATTAAAAATTGGTAAATTCCCATTCTCAGCTTCTGGAAAAGCTAAAGCTGCTGGAAATGCTGACGGATTCGTAAAAGTAATTTTTGATGCGAAATATGGAGAATGGTTAGGATGCCACATGATTGGTGCTGGTGTTACAGATATGATTGCTGAGGCAGTTGTAGCTCGTAAACTAGAAACTACTGGTCACGAAATCCTTAAATCTATCCACCCTCACCCGACAATGAGCGAGGCTGTTATGGAAGCTGTTGCTGATGCTTACGGCGAAGTAATTCACTTGTAAAATATACAATGTAAAGGCTCAAATACCTTTACGGAGTTATATATAATTTTCAATTTATAAAATCCGATTTGTGCAAACAGATCGGATTTTTTTGCTTTAAAAAGCTTAATTTAGCAAATGCTGAGATGCATTTTTTTAAATCCTAACTTCAGCTTTAGCATTCAGAAAAATGGTGTTTAATAAAATCTACGTTATGAATACAGCCATTCAAGATTATAACAATTCACAAAGCAGTTCAGACAAAGAAATTTGCGACCAATTGGCGTTGATAATTGATGAGAACCTGCCTGAAGCAGAAAACAAAATCTGGCATGCACATCCGGTTTGGTTTTTAGACGGAAATCCGATTGTGGGCTACAGCAAGCTGAAAGATTCGGTAAGATTGCTTTTCTGGAGCGGACAGACTTTTGAAGAAGAAAAATTACAAAACGAAGGTTCATTTAAAGCAGCCGAAATGCGCTATACAAGCGCCGACCAAATAACCAAACAAGACCTGAAACGATGGCTCGAAAAAAGCATCGAAATTCAGTGGGATTATAAAAATATTGTCAAACGAAAAGGAGTCTTGCTACGACTCAAATAACAACCCAAAACAACTACAAATCAAAATGAAATTTTTACCCCTAATCGCCTCTATTATTATTACTTCTACAAGCTTTTCACAAACAAAAATGCTTTCAATAAACGAACTCATCGACAAAAACGATTCGGGCTGGAAATCGGTCAAAGAAATGGCAGGAACTGCAAAAAACAAAATAGAAATTCTTCCTGTTGATTCGCAAAAAGCAAATGATGCTTTGTATCATACTCAAATAAACACCAAGACAACAATGGGTGCTGTTATTTACAAAACCGGCGGTATTTTAGTCGATAATGGCTGGATCAGAATTCTAGGTTCTGGAAGTGCAAAACTTAATCGTAGTCTTCCTGATTGGAATAAAGGAAAAACTTTTAAGGAATTTGGCGAAGTTCCTGGTTATTTATTAATTGCAGACGATGCTTTGGGTGGGTTTTACATTTTAAACGGGGGCGCACTTGGAACTGATGTTGGCAAAGTATATTATTTCTCTCCAGACAATTTAGAATATGAACCTCTCGGTATTAATTATCCTCAATTTTTAGATTTCTGCTTCAACAACGATTTAGAAAATTATTACGAAGGAAGCAGATGGGACAAATGGAAGGATGAAGTTGCCGGTTTAAAAGGCGATCAGGTTTTTAATTTTTATCCGTTTTTATGGACACAAGAAGGAAGCGACATCAACAAAGTCACCAGAAAAATAATTCCTATTGAAGAACAATACAGCTTGAATATTGACTTGCGAAAACAAATGGGATTATAAAAAAGCATTTTAAAAAAATAACACTTTAGTTTTCAGTTTTTTAATCTTATTTTTACTACTGACACACGGTTGTCATAAGGTGATTTTATCTTTATAAAGTAAATTGAAAATTATGGAAACTAAAGATGGAAAATTAGCCGTTTATGCGCCAACCAGACAAGATTGGCGCAATTGGCTTGATGCAAACAGCCAAATCGAAAAATCAGTATGGCTTATTTTGTATCACAAAAAAAGCAAAATGCCAAGCATCAATTTAATAGAAGCTACAGAAGAAGCACTTTGTTTTGGATGGATTGACAGCCTTTGCAAAAAACGCGATGCCGAAAGTTATTATCTGACTTTTTCTCATCGTAATCCGAAAACGAGCAAATGGAGCAAGCCAAATATTGAAAGAGCAGAAAGACTTATTGCACAAAATTTAATGACAGAACACGGTCAAAAATTAATTGATATTGCAAAAGAACAAGGAAAATGGATTATTGATGCCAAATAAAAATAACTATTATTACTATAACCAAAAACTTTCTAACCATGCTAAAACAAATTCTCTTACTCTTGCTTTTCAGCTTAGGAGTCAGTGCTTTTGCTCAAGAACTTGAGTTTAAAGCCCCAGACTACAAACAAATCGAAAAAGAAATTCAGGATAAAAAATCGGCATTTTATTATCCAAAATTAATGGAGCGATTGACTAAAAATGATACGCTTATGACGCAGGAAGAATTTAGGCATTTGTATTTTGGTTATGTTTTCCAGCCAAAATATAATGCTTTCTGGAGATCTCCAGACGAAAAAAAGCTTCGTGAATATTACAATAAAGAGAAGTTAGAAACTGCAGATTATGACGAAATCATCAAACTAGCCAATCACACGCTGGCTGATTTTCCTTTTGATCTTCAACAACTAAATTATCTGGCCTATATTTATCATTTAAAGGGCGATGATGAATCGGCCAAAATAACTTCATACAAATTTCACAACATCATGAACGCCATTCTATCTTCTGGAGATGGCAAAAAATGCGAAACAGGATTTCATGTTTTATTGGTTGATCACGAATATGTAATGCTGCATCTTTTTGAACTCGAATCGAAAGGGCAATCATTAGTTGGAAACTGCGACTATCTTAGTTTCGAAAAAGGAAAATACAAGGTTGACGGCATATATTTCAATATTGAAAAAATGCTCGAAAATGAAGCCAAATCATTGAAATAAAACCTACAAATTGAATGACGATAACTGAAATCAGAAAAAAGGATTACGAACCTTTAAAAAAATTATTTTTAGAGGAACGAAAAAACACTTTTTCTTGGCTGGATCCATCTGAATTCCAATTGGATGATTTCGAAAAATTGACGCAAGGCGAACTGATTTTAACGGCACTTATTGATGATATTCCGGTTGGATTTATTTCAATATGGATGCCCAATAATTTTATTCATCATTTGTATATCGCCCAAGAACATCAAGGCAAAAATATTGGAACTGAATTGCTTAAAGCAACCGTTAAAAAAACCACGTTTCCACTGACATTAAAATGCCTCCAAAAAAATAGCAAAGCAGTTGATTTTTACAAACAAAAAGGTTTTGTTGAAAAAGAAAAAGGAATGTCAGAACATGGAACCTATATTTTATTTGAATTGAACGAAAACATAAATTAAAACCGGAACCACAACCTACCAAAAATGAATTTAACCGAATTACCGATTGACCTAAAAAAACAAATTGAAAATGAAAAAATAGATTTTGCATTAAAAGCAGAACGAAAATATCCACTCAGCAAATCATTGGGCGGATTGCTTATTGGAATTCTCATGTGTGCTTTTATGAGCCTGTTTATATATGCATTTTTTGGACCTATATTCAAAAATGAAGAAGGTCATTTTGAATCTAAAGATGTATTAGAAAGGATAAATTGGGGTGATTTGAGCGAATTAATAGTTCCAGGAGGCATTATAAGTTTATTGACTCTTGCCGGGCTATTTGTGACATTCAAATCACTTTATTCTCTGTTTGAAAAAGGTGGCTATTTTGTTGGCACTCAAACCCGACTAATTCAATTTCAAAACGGAAAAACTACCAGCACAGATTGGGAACAATTTACAGGAAGCATAAAAATTAAGGCTAAAAACAACTTTGGCGAAATTGAATTTGAATTGCGAAATGGAAAAATGGAAAGCAGAAAAAACCAACCTGATAAATTTGTTCCGGATATTGTTTATTTAACCGGAATTGACAATGTTTATGACATCGAAAAAAAATGCAGATTAAGAATCAAGGAAAATGATCCAACTCCTGCAGTTGTCTTGAGTTAAAACTTTAAAATCGCAAAAAATACTAAATTAAAAATGAGCGCCTTAACCAAAAAAGATATCGACAAACCCATTGGAGGTTTGTTTTTCATGATTATAAACACCTCAATTTGGGCTTTTATTGCCGAATATTATTTAGAAAATAAAGATTTAAGATTAATTGGTGTTTTTCTAGGATTAATCATCATGAGTTTTTTATTCTTTTATCTAAAGTTTTCAAAAGCACAAAAAAATCTTCCTGAAAGCACAATCGAAAAAACGGAAGAAGAAAAGAAAAATGAAAAATGGTTTTTAATCATTTTTGGTCTTGAAGGTTTAGGAATCTTGGTAGCAAAAAACATTTTGATGAACATCAATCACGATGAATTATTCATCTGCTTTTTTGTTTTGATTGTTGGATTGCACTTTTTTCCATTGGGCAAAATATTCAAAAGAACTTTCGATCTTTATATGGGAACATGGACTTGTTTGTTTGCTTTTATTGGTATTTATTTGATCACTCAAAAAATCACCACTGTGAATATCGCCAATGTAATTGTTAGTTTGGGCTGTGCAGTTGCAACCATTTCTTATGGTTGCAGAATGATTTTAGAAGGAAGGAAATTGCTGTTGAAAGGACAAAAATAAAAAAACCAAAAACACTGTCAAGCAACATTTTTGCAAAAACATTATTTTTAAATAAGCTACCATTTAAACCAATGAAAAAAATTCTTACGCTTCTTTTGATTCTTTTGGCTTTTACAAGCTGTTCAAATGATGATGACGAAACTAATCCAGTAATTGGGAGCTGGAAATTAGTAAAAACACGAAATTATGCTTTTGCCACTCCTGATGAGCCAAACAAGGAAAATATCACTGATTATTCAAATAAAAATATTGTTTATACATTTGATTCCACATCTAACTTAATTATTAGTATGGATGGTAAAACAGAACAGCACCAATACGAATACAAACTTGACTATTTATCTGGAGGCCCTTCTGTTGGCGAATCGAAAGTTCAGCTAGTCATTATCGATGGCTCAAAATGGACTTATGAAGTTTCTAATAAAGGAGAAATGATTTTAGGAAAATCGTATGTAGATGGTTCTGATTTGTATTTTGTTAAACAATAAATCGATACTTCTCAATAAAAAAAATGCTCTTCTGAATAATTCCTGAAGAGCATTTTTTATTAATTGACTAAAAACAATGAATTACTGAATAAAAGGATTCCGTTTTCCCAAAAACCTCTGAAAAGAGGATTGTCCATCATATAAATCACACTTCCGTCGCCTCTTTTATCGACTGCAAACGTTACGGTTTCAGGGAGTTTTTTCTTGATGTCGTTTCCAACAAAACCATAACTCAAAAAGTTTTTAGGAATGTAAGCTACATTGATTGCATTTTTTAAAAGCGAAAATGATCTTTCATTGGTTTTCAAACTGTAATACGTATTTCCTAAACCAAATGCCATTGGGTAGGTTTTGTCCAGTTTATTCTCGATAATCGCGCCCGGAATTGTTCCTGAAATTTCTCTTCGTTCTGATCCTTCGAAGTCTAAAAAGCGTTTTTTAAGCTCGACTTCCTTTTCTTCTTTTTCCGATTTTTCTTTGTCTTCTTTGCTCGCAAACATGCTTAAAGCATAACCTTCTCGATCTTGAAACAATGAAATTGCACTGCTCATGGCAATTACTTTTCCGCCATTTTTAATCCATTCATCGATTTGTTTTTTCTGATCTTCTGAGAAATCATAAGAACCGTCAGAAAGTATCAACGTATTGTAATTGTACAATTTTACTCGGTTGAAATTTGAAGTTTCGACAATACTTACTGGATATTTTACAACCTCATCCAGATAATGCCAATTGGCGCCAAATTCAGTTGAAACTATTCCTTTTCCTGAAAGCATCAAGATTTTTGGCGCTTTTAAAAGAACGAAATTTTCGCCACCAATATCTTTTGAATTGGTTGAAAATCCAGTTGTAATAAAACTATAATCAGACTTTATCTTAATGATTTCGCTGACTGTTTTTTCAAAATCGGCAATTTTTGGGTTATCTGCTCGGCTTATGATCAATCCGCCCGGCTCGATTGTCAAAGTTCCAAAAACTGCTTTTTTCATTGCCGAACGTACTTTTATATTAGCTTGATGCAATAACGAAAGCACTTGAGCTGAAGTCCTACTGTTCCAAGGCACATAAAATGCGTAAACACTTGCTGGGACATTTTTTTGTGCAATCTCGATTTGAGATTTTGTTTTTACAGAAATTGCATTTTTTACAGCATAACCCTCAACTCCGTATGCCAGAGGCAAAGCCCAAGCTGTGATATCATACGATAAACTATCGTTTAATTTTTGGTTTGGTTCAAATAAAACCTGCGTTAAAACAGATCTCGGCTGATCTGCCTTTATGATTAAATCGTTTGGCTCAATCTTGAAACTTTCACTTTTTTTGTTTTGATAATGAAATCCTGAAGCGTTTGCAGAAGCATCGGCATAACTGAATTCAATGTCATTTTTTTTCAGCATTTCAGTCAGTTGTTCCAATTTTGCATTGCTTTTTAAAACATAACTATTGTAAACGCCTTTTGCTTTTTTACGTGCATTTGCATGAAAATCTCGAAATCCCTTTAGCAAAACATCCTTTTGCGAAGCCGCACTTTCTACAACTGTCAACACAGCAGTTGCGTGGTGCGTCAAACGATCTTTTATGGTTACATTTGTGCCATTTTCCATTGTCACTTCGCGCCCTGCTCCTATTCCGCCTTGTTCTAATGTCAAACCAACTGCGCCATTATAAGTTGGATAAGTATCGCCATAACTTGGATAAAACAAATCAAATCGTTCTCTAGTGTTGTACATCCAGTTTTGCTTGTCGAATTTCTGCGAAATGTTTTTTCCTAAAACGTTATGAAAATCCTTTTGATATTGCTCGATAAATTCATGCAAAGGTTCTGCAGCTGGCGGGAAAAAGTATGGCGAATTATAACTCATTTCATGCACATCTGTATGCACTTGAGGCATCCACTGATTGTACACTTTTATGCGCTGTTGCGATTCGGCTTGCGTTTGCCATGCCCAGTCGCGATTCAAATCAAAAAGATAATGATTGTATCGGCCGCCTGGCCATTCTTCCATGTGTTCTCGGTCATACAACCCTGGATGGTTTTTCTTTCCTGAAATTTCTCTAAGCCAATTGCCATAACGAGAATATCCATCAGGATTGATGCAAGGATCCAGAATTACGATGGTATTTTTAAGCCATTTTTTGGTTTCTTCATTTATCGGATTCAAAAGTTCGTAGGCAACGGTCAAAGCACTTTCGGTTCCGGCAAATTCATTTCCGTGAACATTGAAACTCAACCAAACGATAATTTTATCTTGCACCGTAGCCGATTTCGAATCTGAAAGCCCAATTGAAGCCAAATTATTCAAACGGATTTGCTCCAGATTTTTCAAGTTTTCAGCATCGGAAATGAAATACAAATTCAGATCGCGCTGTTCATTCGTCAATCCGTATTGCTGTTTTTTTATTAAAGCCGAATTTTCAGTCAGATATTTAAAATAATCCTCAACCTGATGGTAATAACTTATTTGTTTTCCGTAGTTTGGAATAAATTCCGATGGTGCTTTTAATTGTGCAAAAACAGATAAAGTCGCGGTTAAAAACAATGCTGCGACGCAAAATATTTTCTTCATAATTGAATTGAATTTGTAGGTTGTTAAAAATAAGGATTAACTTTATAACAATTTAAAAATCGTAATAAATATTATTTTTTTAATTAAAACATTGCATTTTAGATACAGAACTGGATTTTTAGCAACCTTATTTTAGATCTGTTTTTAATTTATAATTTCGTTTATCCCAACAAAAATATACTATGGACAATGCTCTGAAAGAAATACTTTGGCGCCAATTTGCAGGAAGCATAGATATGCTCAAAAATGCTGTTGAATTATGCCCACAATCATTGTGGAACTCCGATTTATTATTCGGCTACAACGCCTTTCACACGGCATTCTTTTTAGATTACTATTTAACACTTGAGCCGAAGGGTTTTGCTCCACCAAAGCCTTTTTCACTTTCGGAATTTGAAGACAGAATGCCTGAACGAATTTATACTAAAGAAGAAGTGCTGATTTATTTGGAATTCGGACGTGAAAAATTGCGTCAACTGTTGACCGAAATGACCGATGAAATTTATAAAAGCAATTGGGAAAACGAATCGAAAACCATGTGTTACAATAGCATCGAAATATTGCTTTACAATATGCGTCATGTACAGCATCATACCGCTCAGCTGAATTTATTATTGCGCCAAAATATTGATGATGCGCCCAAATGGGTTCGCGAAGCTAAAGACACACTTTATTAAATTAGCGTTGCTATGAATATTCTAATTATTTACAGTCATCCCAGCAAAAAATCTTATACTTTTCAGGTTTTGGAAAGATTGAAATCTGTTATTTTAAAACAAAATTGGAATCTCGAAATTTCTGATTTATACGAAATGAATTTTCAAAGTGATATGTCTGCGGAAGAATATGAAAGAGAAGGTTTTGCAAAACTTGATCTTCCTATTTCTGAAGATGTTTTAGCTGAACACAAAAAAATCGAAAAGGCAGATTGCATTATTTTTCTGTATCCGGTTTGGTGGAGCGATTGTCCCGCAAAACTAAAAGGCTGGTTTGATCGCGTATATTCGGTTGGATATGCCTATGGACAAACTGAATCTTTTCCGAAAATGAAAATTATACCGCATGGAATCACAATTTGCACTGCCGGACATCCAAATGATTTTCTGAATGAAATTGGAATTGCACAAAGCATGGAAAAAATCATGCTCGAAGACCGACTTGGAAAACGTTTTGAAAATAAAGAAATGCTTATTTTGGGCGGAACATTGGAATTGGAAAAAGTAATGGAAGGGCATTTTTGGGAGATAGAGGAAATTGTAACAAAATTAAAACAATTTTAATGAAACAAATTAATCTTTAAAAAATTATCAAACACAACCATACATTAAACATTAAACCATTAAACTGGACTGAAGTCCAGCTCTACAATATAGTTTGTTCCTTAGGAACTCTAAAAGAGCCTTTGGCTCGATTCATGTTGTAGGGCTGGACTTCAGTCCAGTCTAAATAAAAACATATTAAACATACCAACATACCACAACTTGTCTGAAACTCCCCTTTCTTTTGTCTCTTAAGCACCCTAACAAATTGATTTTTAGAATGTAAATTTGTAATACAAACCTTTAAATTATTTAAAATGAGTACTACAGATTTTACCACAACCATAAAAGTAGATCAATCACCTTCGGCAGTTTTTAATGCTGTTACAAATGTCCGAGGCTGGTGGTCTGAAGAAATAGAAGGAAATACAGCCAAGCTGAATGATGAATTTGATTATCATTATGAAGATGTTCATCACTGCAAAGTAAAATTGGTTGAAGTTATTCCGAATCAGAAAGTCGTTTGGCTTGTTGAAGAAAACTACTTTAAATTCACCCAAGACAAATCAGAATGGACTGGCACTAAACCCACTTTTGAAATTACTGAAAAAGATGGAAAAACTGAACTAAAATTCACTCATTTAGGCTTAACCTCAGAATACGAATGCTTTGAAATTTGCAGAGGCGCTTGGACAAATTACATTCAAAACAGTCTTAAAAAACTAATTGAAACCGGAAAAGGCGAACCAAATGCAACGGGAAAACCACAAACTGAAAACGAAAAAAGGTTATCTTCAAAATAATTTTATAAATTAGTGATTCTAAAAATCCTAATTATATGAACCCCATTGTAAGAAATACTCTGGCAGTCCTTGCCGGAATCGTTATTGGAAGTATTGTCAATATGAGTATAATTTTATTAAGTGGTTCTGTTATTCCGCTTCCAGAAGGTGCCGACAACTCTACAATGGAAAGCTTAAAATCAACAATGCATTTGTTTGAAGCCAAACATTATATTTTTCCGTTTTTGGCTCATGCTATCGGAACATTCGTTGGAGCAATCACGACTGCATTATTGGCTTTTAATCATAAAAAGAAACTTGCGCTGCTTATTGGCGCATTCTTTTTATTTGGAGGTATTGTAAGCGTTTGTTCTCTACCGTCGCCCGTTTGGTATACGATTGTCGATTTGGTTTTCGCTTACATTCCGATGGCGTATCTGGCGTTGAAATTACTTTGTCATAAAGGAAAAATTCAAAAAAATGAGTAGCGAATCCTCTAAAAAAATTCCCGCTAAAATGTGCTATGAACATATCGGAGGGAAACTTGGCCAACTTCTCGCCATAACTTTTGCTGAAAAAGGATGGATTGCCAAAAAAAATCCGTCCGACAAACATTTCTATATTACTGAAATCGGCCAAAAAGAATTCACGAAATTAGGCATCGATCTTTCAGAAATCAAATTGGAAAATTTATAAAACTTACAACTTATTTGGGAAAAAATGTCCCTCCAAATTTCTTATCTTAGTTCACTTTTATATTTGAAGATGATGACTAAGAAAGAAATTGCTCGAGACTTCCTAAAACTTGCCGCAAATGGGCATTCGCATGAAGCATTTCGTTTGCATGTTGGCAAAAAATTCAAACATCACAACGCTTATTTCAAAGGCGATGCCGATACTTTAATGCTTGCAATGGAAGAATCTGCAAGGACAAATCCGAATAAAATTTTTAAAATTCATCATATTTTAGAAGATGGAAATCTTGTTGCTGTTCATTCTCATTTGAAACAAAATTCAAAAGATATTGGTTTTGCGGTAGTCCATATATTAAAATTTAAGGACGACAAAATAATTGAGCTTTGGGACTTAGGCCAGCCGATTCCAACAGAAACTATTAACGAAAACGGAATGTTTTAAATTAATTGTTAATGGTGAATTGTTAATTATAAATTATTCATCAGAATTAAAATCGGCAAAACAAACAATCAACCATCCTCAAAATAAATGAACTCATTCTTCAAATTTTCTTCTCTTATATTTCTGTTATTTATCCTTTCAAGCTGTCATTCTTCAGCACAAAAAAAAGATGATTTTACTGCTAAAATTGACAGTTCAACTCAAAATACTACACCTGTTTTTAATGGTACAATTTTGATTTCAAAAAACGGAAAACCAGTATATGCTAAGGCAAAAGGCTTTTCAAATTTTGAAACCCAAAAACCTTTGAAATTAGATACTCAATTCGAAATAATGTCAAACAGCAAACAAATTACGGCTGTCTTGATTTTATTGGAAGTTGAAAAAGGCAAAATTGATTTGAATTCACCAATCAAAAAATATTTGCCAGAACTAACTCAGCCTTGGGCAGATTCTGTTACGGTTCATCAGCTTTTAAATCATTCGCACGGAATTGTCGATTTGGAGAAACCTTTAGAATTTAAACCCGGAACCCAATTTAAATACGGAAATTTGAACTTCAGCTTATTGGGCAAAATTGTCGAATTCAGCACGAAAAAAAGTTATTCTGAAGTAGCAAATTCGCTTTTTAAGAAATTAAAAATGAAAAACACTTTTTGTTATTCCAAAGACAAAATTCAAAATTTAGCTACTGGACATTACAATAATAAAAATATGCTGACAACGGTTAAGGAAAGCATGATCAACAATGATAATTTAGGTGCAGATGGCATCATTTCAACTGTTGAAGATTTAACAATTTGGGACAATAATCTACATAAAGAAAAAATACTGAAACCAGAATCGTATAAACTACTGACCGCAAACACCATTTTATCACAGCACAATTTCTTCGGAAAAGAAAAAGAACCTTACGGTTATGGCATTCGAATTATTGAAAAAGAAGCAGTCAAATATATTGGCCACACAGGTTTAGGTGATGGATTTTCTTCCGTAAATTTGTATTTCCCAGAAAGTGGCGTAAGTATGGTTGTTTTAGAAAATCAGATGAATGCAGATTCTGAATTGTTTTACGCATCTGAATTCAAAATCAAAAATATTCTCCTAAAAAGCGATTTATTACTTAAAAATTAATCAAAATGGCAAAGAATAAAACCTCTGAAACCGAAAGCAGTGTAATTGATTTTATCAACGCTGTTGAAGATGAAACAAAAAGAAATGATGCCTTTGAACTAGTAAAAATAATGCAGAAAACAACTGGTTTTGAAGCCAAAATGTGGGGCCCAAGCATTATTGGTTTTGGAAGTTATCACTACAAATACGCCAGCGGTCACGAAGGCGATGCACCACTCGCTGCGTTTTCTCCAAGAAAAGCGGCAATTTCGCTTTACTTTTCTTTATCTCCAGAAAACAGAGAAAAATTGCTTGCAAAATTCGGGAAATTCAAACCTTCAAAAGGGTGTATTTATGTCAAAAAATTGGCCGATATTGACCTTGATGTTTTAAAAGAAATGACTTTGCTTTCGGTCGAAAATCTAACTAAACAATATCCTTCTTAAAAATATGACTTTTACTATATTTCTTCTTTTAATAGCCATTGCAATTTATTTTGCTTATCACCCGAGATTCGGAAAAAGGCCTTCTAGCGAAAGATTGGCCGTAATACAAAAATCGCCTCAATACAAAAACGGAAAATTCGAAAACGAAAGCTTCACCCCTGAACTTGCTGAAGGTTATGGTTATTTTGATGTTTTGAAAGAGTTTTTCTTTAAGAAAGTAGATCGCAAAACCCCGACTGATGTTATTCCGTCAATAAAAACCAATTTGCACGAAATTCCGTTAGATCAGGACATTTTAGTTTGGTTTGGGCATTCATCATATTATATTCAGCTTGAAGGAAAACGTTTTTTAATTGATCCAGTTTTCAGCGGCAACGCCTCGCCTATTTACGGCACCACAAAAGCATTTAAAGGAACCGATATTTATACCGCTGCTGATATTCCCGAAATTGATTATTTATTGATGACGCACGATCATTACGATCATTTGGATTACGCAACAATTATGGCGTTGAAGCCAAAAATCAAAAAGGTAATAACTGCTCTTGGAGTGGGCTCGCATTTTGAGTTTTGGAAATTTCCATCTGAAAATATTATCGAAAAAGACTGGAATGAAAAAATAGAACTCGATCGAAATTTAACGCTTTATACAACGCCATCAAGACATTTTTCAGGCAGAAGCATTAAACGTTGCAACACGCTCTGGACATCTTTTGTTTTAGAAACCAAAGATTTTAAGATGTATTTGGGAGGCGACAGTGGCTACGATTCGCATTATGCATCAATTGGCGAAAAATTTGGTCCTTTTGACATTGTGCTTATTGATAATGGCCAGTATAATCCAGCATGGAAGTACATTCATAATTTGCCCGAAGATGTAGTAAAAGCCATGAAAGATTTGAAAGCCAAAAGAGTTTTTCCGGTCCATTCATCTAAATTCGCATTGGCGCTTCACGCATGGGACGAACCTTTGAAAAAAGTCACTGAATTGAATAGTTTATCTGAAAACCCAATTCCATTAGTTACACCTAAAATTGGCGAAATCGTCGAATTAAAAAATGAAAACCAGGAATTTCAACAATGGTGGAACGGAGTTAATTAATTATCAATTGTTAATGGTTAATTGTAAACCTGAAACT